>CAWITM010000001.1:0-3780704 GCA_963839115.1 uncultured Actinomycetes bacterium | reverse complement strand
CGGCCGGCCAGGTTCTCCGGGGCATTGCGAGGGGAGCCGTGGGGACCCCTCCCCATAAGGCCGTCCGTCTGTGAGCCCCGTCAGGGTGCAGACCTCAGCCACTCCCAGAGCCTTCTGGGGAGGGGTCCCCACGGCTCTTCGACAGCGTCCGGTAATTCGGCGACAGTTCGAGATGCGCGAGTGAGGTCGCAGGGCAGATCTCCGGGAGCTTCGATAGCTGAAGGTGCACGCAGCGCCGGTGGGGGTCCGGCTACGTGGTGACTTATCCACCCCATGCGGGGATTTCTAACCACGCAACGCGACCCGCTCCTGAGGTTCCGCAAGGCAGCTGGAGAAGAAGGAGCCGAACTTGCGGGGCGCCCCAGTCTCGGACCACGCCCTCCTTCGGGGGGCGGCGAGCCCTTGGAGCGCGATCGAAGGAGCCCGCCAATTCCCCAGAACGACGAAGGGCCGCCCTTTCGGACGACCCTTCGAACATCTACTTGTCAGCGAGGACTATTTGGTGTCCTCGCCGGAGGTCGACTCGATCTCCTGGGCCAGCTCCTCGAGCTCCTCGGCGAAGGAGAGACCGAAGCCCTCGACCGGGGCCTCGACCCCGTCGACGCCGAGTTCGGCGGCCAGCTCGTCTTCCTCGAGCAGGTCGTCGTCGCTCGGCGGCTCGATCGCCACCGCCGGTTCGATCGCCACCGTGCGGTAGTGCTTGAGCCCGGTCGCGGCCGGGATCAGCTTGCCGATGATGACGTTCTCCTTGAGGCCGACCAGACGGTCGCGTTTGCCCTCGAGGGCGGCGTCGGTGAGCACCTTCGTCGTCTCCTGGAAGGAAGCCGCGGAGAGGAAGGACTCGGTCGCCAGCGAGGCCTTGGTGATCCCGAGGATGACCTCCTCGCCTTTGGCCGGGGTGCCCCCCGCTTCCTTGGTTTTCTTGTTGAGGCGTTTGAGCGCACCGCGATCTTCCAGCTGCCCGGGAAGGAGGCTGGTCGACCCCTTGGAGTCGATCCGCGTCTTCTTCAGCATCTGGCGGGCGATCAGCTCGATGTGCTTGTCGTTGATGTCGACGCCCTGGGCGCTGTAGACGCGCTGGACCTCGTTCACCAGGTAGACCTCGACCGCGGTGCGGCCGCGGATCGCCAGCAGGTCGGCCGGGTAGAGCGAGCCGTCGTTCAGCTGCTGGCCGACCTCGACTTTGTCGCCGTCGGCGACGTGGAGGCGGGTCCGCAGCGGGAACGAGTAGCTGTGCTCCTCGCCGCTCGACTCGATGACGATGACCTTCAGCGCTTTGTCGGTCTCCTCGATCGACACTTTGCCGGCCGCCTCGGCCATCTGCGCCAGGCCCTTCGGTTTACGAGCCTCGAAGAGCTCGACGATGCGCGGCAGACCCTGGGTGATGTCCTGGCCGGCGACGCCTCCCGTGTGGAAGGTGCGCATGGTCAGCTGGGTCCCGGGCTCGCCAATCGACTGGGCGGCGATGATGCCGACCGCGTCGCCGATGTCGACCATCGAGCCGGTCGCCGGCGCGACGCCGTAACAGGCGCGGCACACACCGGATTCGGCCTCGCACTTGAGCGCCGAACGCACCGGGATTTTGACCTCGTCGTCACCGAAGGCCTCGGCGATCTCCTCGACGTCGGCCTGGGTGATCCACTGGTTGCGCTTGAGCAGCTCGCGACCGCGGGCGGTCTCGAACTTCTTGGCCGCCAGTCGCCCGTACAGGTTGTCGTTGAGCGAGCCGTCGACCTTGCGCAGGTCCATCTCGATGTGTTCTTTGGTTTTGCAGTCCTCCTGGCGCACGATGACGTCCTGGGCGACGTCGACCAGACGCCGCGTCAGGTAGCCGGAGTCGGCCGTACGAAGCGCCGTGTCGGCGAGTCCCTTTCGGGCACCGTGCGTCGAGATGAAGTACTCGAGGACCGACAGCCCCTCCATGAAGTTGGCCTTGATCGGCCGCTCGATGATCTCGCCTTTCGGGTTGGCCATCAGACCGCGCATCCCGGCCAGCTGGCGGATCTGTTTGAACGATCCGCGCGCTCCCGAGTTGGCCATCATGAAGATCGGGTTCAGCTCGTCGAGGTTGTCTTCCATCGCTTTCGCGACCTCGTCGGTGGCCCGGTTCCAGTGCGCGGTGACCGCCTCGTGGCGCTCCTCCGCGGTGATGTAGCCGTCGTCGTACTGACCCTGGATCGCTTCCGTCTCCTTCTCGTAGCGCTCGAGGATTTCGGCCTTCTCGGGCGGGGAGACAACGTTGTTCTTGGAGACCGTGATCCCGGCCTGGCTCGCGTATTTGAAGCCGAGGTCCTTGAACGCGTCGAGAACCTGCGAGACCGCCGGGGCACCGTAGGCCACGACCATGCTCGAGACCATCTCGTTGATGTCCTTCTTCTTCAGCGAGTGGTTTTTGAACTCGAACGATTCCGGGTCGAATTCGCCTTCCAGCGCCTCGGCCAGGGCACGCTCGATCTTCTCGTTGAAGATGATGCGCCCGACCGTGGTCAGGAAGTGACCGCGCCCGGCCCGCCGGTACTCGGCCTGGTCGTGCAGCTCGACGCCGCCGTTCTCGTAGAGGAGTTCGGCCTCCTGTGAGGAGCGGAACACCTTGACTTTGGCGGAGCCCTTCTGGCCGCGACCGGCCTGGAGCGCCTCTTCGGCGGTCACCAGTTCGGCCTCGTCGGCTCCGTAGGTCAGGTAGTAGATGCCCAGCACCATGTCCTGGGTCGGGGTCGCCAGCGGCGCCCCGTGAGCCGGGGACAGGATGTTGTTGGCCGACAGCATCAGGATCCGCGCCTCGGCCTGGGCCTCGGAGGACAGCGGCACGTGGACCGCCATCTGGTCACCGTCGAAGTCGGCGTTGAACGCGTGACAGACGAGCGGGTGGACCTGGATCGCCTTGCCCTCGACCAGGATCGGTTCGAAGGCCTGGATGCCGAGACGGTGGAGGGTCGGTGCCCGGTTCAGCAGGACGGGGTGTTCGTGGATGACTTCCTCCAGAACGTCCCAGACCTCGGGGATCATCGACTCGACCATCTTCTTGGCCGCCTTGATGTTCTGGACGGCTTTGCGCTCGACGAGCTGGGCCATGATGAATGGCTTGAAGAGCTCCAGCGCCATGAGCTTCGGCAGGCCGCACTGCTGCAGCCGCAGGCTCGGTCCGGAGACGATCACCGAACGGCCGGAATAGTCGACGCGCTTGCCGAGCAGGTTCTGGCGGAAGCGACCCTGCTTGCCCTTGAGCATGTCCGACAGCGACTTCAACGGACGGTTGCCGGGACCCGTGACCGGGCGCCCGCGGCGGCCGTTGTCGAACAGTGCGTCGACGGCCTCCTGGAGCATCCGCTTCTCGTTGTTGACGATGATCTCGGGAGCGCCGAGGTCGAGCAGCCTTTTGAGCCGGTTGTTGCGGTTGATCACCCGGCGGTAGAGGTCGTTGAGGTCGGAGGTCGCGAAGCGGCCACCGTCGAGCTGCACCATCGGCCGCAGCTCCGGCGGAATCACCGGCACCGCGTCGAGGACCATCCAACCCGGCTGATTCTCCGAGTGCAGGAACGCCGAGGCGACTTTCAGCCGCTTGACCGCGCGAGCCTGTTTCTGGCCTTTCGAGCTGTTGATGATCTGCTCGAGTTCCTCGCAGTCGGCGGCGAGGTCGACCTGCTCGAGCAGGTCGCGCACCGCTTCGGCACCCATGCCGCCGCGGAAGTACTCGCCCCAGCCGAACGGGGAGCCGAACCGGTCTTTGAGCTCACGGAAGACGGTCTCGTCGTTGACGACGTCCTTCGGCTTCATCTCGGTGAAGATCTTCCAGACCTCTTGCATCCGCTCGGCGGCCTCTTCGAGGTAGGCCTCGGTGTCGGAGATCTCGGCGTCGAACTGTTTGCGCAGTTCTTTGATCATTTTCGAGCGTTCGTCGTCTTTGAGCTTGCGCAGCTGCGCCGTCGTCAGTTTCAGCGCGTCGGCCCAGATGTGATCTTCGTCGTCGAATTTGGACTGCTCGCCCTCTTCGAGGTACTTGATCCGCCGCTCCAGCGACTCGTTCAGCTCCTGGGTCCGTTTCTGCTGTTCGGACTCGTAGGAGTCGACGACTTTTTTGACCTCTTTCTCGAGTTTCCCGATGTCCTTGTCACGGGCCTCGACGTCGACCCAGGTGACCATCGAGGCGGCGAAGTAGAGAACCTTCTCCAGCTCTTTGGGAGCCATGTCGATGAGGTAGCCGATCCGGCTCGGGACGCCCTTGAAGAACCAGATGTGGGAGACCGGCGAAGCCAGGTCGACGTGCCCCATCCGCTCGCGGCGGACCTTGGAGCGCGTCACCTCGACGCCGCAGCGCTCGCAGACGATTCCCTTGTAGCGAACCCGCTTGTACTTGCCGCAGTAGCACTCCCAATCCTTGGTCGGACCGAAGATGCGCTCGCAGAAGAGCCCGTCTTTCTCGGGCTTCAGCGTGCGGTAGTTGATCGTCTCGGGCTTGGTGACCTCGCCCCAACTCCAGGAGCGGATCTTTTTCGAGGACGCGAGCCCGATCTCGATCGCGTCGAAATTGTTGATGTCGATCATCAGTCCTCCACCTCTGCCGGAGTCGCCTCTTTGGCTTCTCCAGCGCCATCATCAGTTCCAGCCTCGCCCTCGGCGACGACCTGCTCCTCCTGCTCGTCGGACGCCGCCGGCGTCGAGAGCCCATCGCCGTTGCCGTCAGCGCGGACCCCGGTCAGGTCCATGCCCAGCTCCTCGGCCGCTTTCAGGAGGTCGTCCTCCTCGTCGCTGATTTCGACGTCGGTCCCCTCGGAAACGACGTTGGCGTCGAGCGAGAGGCTCTGGATCTCCTTCAACAGCACTTTGAAGGACTCCGGGATCGACGGCTCGGGGATGTTCTCCCCCTTGACGATCGCCTCGTAGGCCTTGACGCGCCCGACGGTGTCGTCGGACTTGACGGTGAGCATCTCCTGCAGCGTGTAGGCGGCGCCGTAGGCCTCGAGGGCCCAGACCTCCATCTCGCCGAAGCGCTGCCCGCCGAACTGCGCCTTGCCGCCCAGCGGCTGCTGGGTGACGAGCGAGTAGGGGCCGGTCGAACGCGCGTGGATCTTGTCGTCGACCAGGTGGAGCAGCTTCAGGATGTACATGTAGCCGACCGTGACCTTGCCCTCGTATGGCTCGCCGGTGCGGCCGTTGTAGAGCTGAGCCGTGCCGGACGCCTTGGCGCCCTCGCGACCGTTGGGGTCGACACCGATGTCGACGCCGCGCTCTTCGTTCTCGGCCTGCCACTTGACCAGCGCCTCGTCGACGTCCTCGACGGTGGCGCCGTCGAAGACCTGGGTCGCCACGTAGACGCGACCGTTGCCCTCGTCGGAGTGGGCCTGCTTGTAGGCCTCGGTGCCGTCGTCATACCAGCCGTTCGCCGCGACCCACCCGAGGTGGGTCTCGAGGATCTGACCGATGTTCATCCGGCTCGGCACGCCGAGCGGGTTGAGGATGACGTCGACGGGGGTGCCGTCGGCGAGGTGGGGCATGTCCTCCTCGGGCACGATCTTCGAGATGACACCCTTGTTCCCGTGACGGCCGGCGAGCTTGTCGCCCTCGGCGATCTTGCGCTTGGTCGCGACGTAGACGCGGACCAGGTCGTTGACTCCGGGCGGCAGATCGTCGCCCTCGTCGCGGCTGAAGGTGAGGACGTCGATGACGACCCCGCCCTCGCCGTGGGGAACTTTCAGCGAGGTGTCGCGGACCTCGCGCGCCTTCTCCTTGAAGATCGCGCGGATCAGCTTCTCCTCGGCGGTGAGCTCGGTCTCGCCCTTCGGCGTGACCTTGCCGACCAGCAGATCGCCGGACACGACCTCGGCGCCGACGCGGACGATGCCGCGCTCGTCGAGGTTGCGCAGGCTCTCCTCGCTGCGGTTCGGGATGTCGCGGGTGATCTCCTCGTCGCCGAGCTTGGTCGTGCGGGCGTCGATCTCGTACTCCTCGATGTGGATCGAGGTGAGTTCGTCCTCCTTGACCAGGCGCTCGGACAGGATGATCGCGTCCTCGAAGTTGTAGCCCTCCCAGGACATGAAGGCGACCAGGCAGTTCTTGCCCAGCGCGATCTCACCGCCACCGGTGGAGGAGCCGTCGGCGAGCACGTCGCCCTCCTTCACCTTCTGGCCGCTGTTGACGATCGGCCGCTGGTGGATGATCGTCCCCTGGTTGGAGCGCATGAACTTGTGGAGCGGGTATTCGTCCTTGCCCGTCGCGTGTGAGATGACGATGCGATCGGCGTCGACGTGGGCGATCTCGCCGGCGTTCTTGGCGAGGACCACGTCACCGCTGTCGACGGCGGCGCGACGCTCCATGCCGGTGCCGACGAGCGGCGGATCGGGTTTCAACAGCGGCACCGCCTGGCGCTGCATGTTCGAGCCCATCAGCGCCCGGTTGGCGTCGTCGTGCTCGAGGAACGGGATCAGCGACGTCGCCACCGACCAGATCTGCGAGGGCGAGACGTCCATCAGGTCGACTTCCTTGGGCGAGGCGGTGGCGTACTCCTGCTCACCGGCGCGCACCAGTACCTGGGGGCCCTTCAGTTTTCCGGTTTTCGAGTCGAACTCGGAGTTCGCCTGGGCGATCACCTTGTCCTCCTCCTGGGTGGCGTCGTAGTGCACGATCTCTTTGGAGACGACGCCGTCTTCCACCAAGCGGTACGGGGTCGTGACGAAGCCGTGCTCGGAGATCTCGGCGTAGGACGCCAGCGATCCGATCAGGCCGATGTTCGGTCCCTCCGGGGTCTCGATCGGGCACATCCGGCCGTAATGGGTCGGGTGCACGTCGCGGACCTCGATCGGGGCCCGCTCACGGGTCAGACCGCCGGCGCCGAGCGCCGAGAGGCGGCGCCGGTGCGTGAGCCCCGAGAGGCTGTTGGTCTGGTCCATGAACTGCGACAGCTGCGAGGAGCCGAAGAACTCTTTCATCGCCGCCACGACAGGGCGGATGTTGATGATCGTCTGCGGCGTGATCGCGTCGGAGTCCTCGGTGGTGAGGCGCTCGCGGACGACCCGCTCCATCCGGTAGAGGCCGATGCGGAAGGCCTCCTGGATCAGCTCGCCGACGGTGCGCAGCCGGCGGTTGCCGAAGTGCTCGTACTCGTCGAGATGCTCGTAGACGGGCTCGCGGGGATAGGTGATCGCCTCCGCGGCATAGTCTTTGATCGGGTTCTCCTCGTCGACCTCCTCGGGGATCCCGAGCAGCTTCGGCAGCGAGACGAGCTCCTTCACTAGGGCGATGATGTCGTCGTGGGTGAGGACGCGGGTCTCGAGGTCGATGTCGAGGTCGAGGCGGGCGTTGAGCTTGTAGCGGCCGACCCTGGTGAGGTCGTAGCGCTTGGGATCGAAGAACAGCTGCTCGAGCAGACCGCGGGCGGCGTCGACCGACGGCGGCTCGCCCGGACGCTGCTTTTTGAACAGCTCGATGAGGGCGCCCTCTTCGGTCCGGGTCGCCTCGGTGTCAGCCTCGATCGTGGTCCGCAGGTAGAGCGAGTTGTCGAACATGTCGAGGAGTTTCTGGTCCTCGACGTAGCCCATCGCGCGCAGCAGAACGGTGACCGGAAGTTTCCGCTTTCGGTCGATGCGGACGAAGACTTTGCCTTTTTTGTCGACTTCCAGCTCCAGCCAGGAGCCGCGGGCCGGCATCAGGTTGGCGATGAAGACCTGCTTTTCGGGATCCTTCGGCGCCATCACGTAGGCGCCCGGCGAGCGAACCAGCTGCGTCACGACGACGCGCTCAGTGCCGTTGATGATGAAGGTGCCGCGCTCGGTCATCCACGGGAAATCACCCATGAAGACGGCCTGCTCGCGGATCTCTCCGGTCTCCTTATTCTGGAAGGCGACAGTCGCGGTCAGAGGCCGCGAGTAAGTCATGTCCTTCTCGCGGCACTCGTCGATCGAGTGCGGCGGGTCCTCGAATTTGAACTCTCCAAAGACGATCTGGAGATTCCCCGTGTAGTCCTCGATCGGGGATATGTCGTTGATCGTCTCTCGCAGCCCACCGGTCTTCGGATCCGTCAGTTCCTCAAAGGAACGTCGCTGGATATCGATCAGATGTGGGACTTCGAGGGGATTCTCTAGTCGGGAAAAACTCCTACGGGTTACGGGGGCAGCGTTGGAACGTGCCAAGTCGGCGACTCCTCGGGCGGTCAGAGGGACGTTAAAAGGCGCAAATCTGGGCAGGGCAACTGCAATCGGCGCGCGACGGATGAAGATAACACACCGTCGGCGCCGGCTGAAAGCCTGGCTCCCTGAGAGGGATCCAGGCGAAGGCGAGCTCTATTTGAGCTCGACCGTCGCCCCTGCCTCCTCGAGTTCGGCTTTCAGTTTCTCGCCCTCCTCGCGGTCGACACCCTCTTTGACGGGTCCCGGCGAAGCATCGACGACGGCCTTGGCCTCTTTGAGACCCAGCCCGGTCGCGTTGCGGACGACTTTGATGACCGGCACTTTCTGGCCACCGACCTCGGTGATCACTCACGCCCTTCTCACTCTCCCTTCCCTCCTTCTTCCTCTATTTCTTCTTACACTTCCCCCCCCTCTCTCTTCTCTCTCTTTTCCTTCCTTTACTTTGTTCTCTTCTATAGCCTCTTCTACCCTACGCCTCTTCCAGACCCAGCCCGCTCGCGTTGCGGACGCACCTCTTGATGACCGCACTTCTGGCCACCGACCTCGGTGATGTGGACGTCGACGGTGCTCGACTCTTCCTCGCCACCACCCTCGGCGGGGGCGCCGCCACCGGCGGCCGGCGCGGCAGCCGCAACGGCGGTCGCGGACACACCGAACTCCTCCTCCAGCGCTTTGATGCGCTCGGAGAGCTCGAGTACCGAGATGCCTTTCAGCTCCTCGATCCAGTCCTCAGTTTTAGTTGCTGCCATTTGCGCTACCCCTCTTCCGTGTCTGAATCTTGCTCTGAAGTGTCTGCTGCTGCCTCCGCCTCGGCGGCGGGCTCCTCCGCTGCCGGTGCCTCGGCCTCGGCGGCGGGCTCGGCCGCCGGCTCATCGGTAGAAGTCGTGGTCTCGGCGCCGGGAGCGTCGTCGGCCGCCGGTGCCTCCGCGGGCGCGGCGGCCGGCGCCTCGCCGGTGACCAGACCCTGCTCGGCGATCTGGCCGAGCTGCAGGGCGAGGCCGCCGATCAGTGCGCCGAGGCCGCGGACCAATCCGGTCAGCGGGCTGGCGACGACGCCGGCGAACTGCCCGATCAGGACTTCGCGGCCGGGCAGAAGGGCGATCGCTTTGAAGGCACCCTCGTCGAGCGAGGTGCCGTTCATGAAGCCGCCCTTATAGGTGAGGACTTTGTGGTCTTTGTTGAAGGTGGTGATCGCCTTCGCGGCGGCGGCGGTGTCGCCCTTGACGAAGGTCAAGGCGGTCGGGCCCTGCAGCAGCTCGTCGAGCCTGGCCTCGCCGACCTGCTCGGCAGCGAGTTTCGTCAGGCGGTTCTTGACGACGCGAAAACTGGAGTCGGCCTCACGCAGTTTGCCGCGCAACTCGGCGGCCTGGGAGACGCTGATGCCGCGGTAGTCGACGGCGAAGATCGCTTCCGACGCCTCGATCTGGGCGGCGATCTCCTGGATGGTTGCTGACTTTTCTTCGCGGTTCATCGTCTCTCCTACACCGGGCTTGTGGGCAGTGCCCCGCCGGTGGTCTCGGGCAAGCGGCGACGGAGTGTAGACGATCCGATGTTCAGGGGCGTCGCAGGAGCCGCCGGGCAAATCTCTTGAGTCGGACACCGATCTTCTCGGGCATAACCGGGTCGGTCCCGTCGCCGATCTCCGGCAGGCCGATCCCGAGGGTCGGCGGGGGCGGCGGGGGTGGGCCGCCGCCGGTTGATTTGGTGTCGACTCCGCTTGCCATCGCTAGACCAGAATATCGCCGATCAAGACGGCCATCGACAGAGCGATCGAGGTCGTAGGTGAGGCGCCGATAGAGCTCGGCCCTGTCATCGCGCACCTCGTAGAGGCGGTCGTAGAGCCCGCGTCCACGGATCGAGAAGTAGAGGTTCGTCCCCGGCGCAAGGATGAAATGCCGCCCGCGACCGAGACGACGAAAGATGCGAGCGCGACCAGGGCAAGGCCTCGCGGGCTGGGGTGCCGGAACGCCTGCTGCCCCAGAAACGACGCGGCCAATGAGGAGACCGCGAGCAGGGCGCCGGTCCGCGCTCGCAGCTCTTCGAGCAAGCTCTCCTGCTTGTCGAGGCCGCGGAGCGCGACGTCGTAGGCCAGCCTCTCGAAATCACCTTCCACGAAGAGGTCAAGGTCCCCACGGACGCAAACTCGCCGGGGACCCGCAGCGCAAGAAGCAACCGATCCCGGAGGATCGGGGAACTACGCGGCGGCGGGCTCCTCGGCGGCGTCTCCGACCCCGGCGCCGACCAGCTCGCGGTCGGCGGATTTGCCGGTCTCGACGCGGATCCCGGGACCCATCGTCGTCGCCAGCGTGCAGGAGCGGATGTATTTGCCTTTCGAGGAGGCGGGCTTGGCCCGCGTGATCTCGTCGAGCACGGTGCTGTAGTTGTCGAGGAGTTTGTCGGCCTCGAAGCTCGCCTTGCCGATCGCCATGTGGACGATCGCCTGGCGGTCGGTCCGGTATTCGACTTTGCCGGACTTGGAGTCGGCGACGGCTTTCTCGATGTCCTCGGTGACGGTGCCGACGCGCGGATTCGGCATCTTGCCCTGCGGTCCGAGGACGCGGCCGAGCTGCCCGACCACCGGCATCATGTCCGGGGTGGCGAGAGCGACGTCGAAGTCGGTCCAGCCCTCCTGGACTTTCTCGGCGAGATCCTGGGCACCGACGAAGTCGGCGCCGGCGGCCTCGGCGTCACGCGCCTTCTGGCCCTGGGCGAAGACGGCGACAACGACGTCTTTGCCGAGCCCGTGAGGCAGCGCCAGGGTGCCGCGCAGCTGCTCGTCGGCGTGGCGGACGTTGACGCCGAGCAGGATGTGAACCTCGACCGTCTCGTCGAACTTGGCGCTGGCCGTCTCTTTGATCAGCGCGATCGCCTCGGCGGGCGGGTAGGCGCGATCGCGCTGGACCTTGCCGTACTGCTGGCGGAAGCGTTTGCCGTGGGCCACTGAAGTTCTCCTATTTGACGTCGACGCCCATCGAGCGGGCGGTGCCGGCGATGATCTTCGAGGCGGCGTCGATGTCGTTGGCGTTGAGGTCGGGCATCTTCCGTTCGGCGATCTCGCGGATCTGGTCCGGGGTGATCGTCCCGACTTTGTTCATGTGGGGCTCGCCGGAGCCCTTCGGGATCCGGATCGCCTCCTTGATCAGCACCGCGGCCGGCGGCGTCTTGGTGATGAAGGTGAAGGAGCGGTCCTCGTAGACCGTGATTTCCACCGGGATGATCGTCCCGCCTTCGCCCTGCGTCTGGGCGTTGAAGGATTTGCAGAAATCCATGATGTTGACGCCGTGCTGACCCAGCGCGGGGCCGACCGGCGGCGCCGGGTTGGCGTTGCCTGCCTGGATCTGCAGCTTGATGACGGTGAGGACTTTTTTGGCCATGAGCGGTTGAGCAGCGTAGCGAGTTGCGCTCGCCTAGATCTTCTTGACCTGGTCGTAGCCGACCTCGACCGGAGTCTCGCGGCCGAAGATCGAGACCAGAACCTTGAGTTTGGCGGCGTCCTCGTTGATCTCGGCGATCTCGCCGGAGAAGTCCGACAGCGGGCCGGAGATGACTTTGACCGATTCGCCGATCGAGAACTGGGCCTGGGTGCGCGGGCGCTCGGCGGTCTCGCGATGGAGCAGGCGATCGACCTCCGGTTTGGAGAGCGGCACCGGTTTGTTGCGGGAGCCAACGAAGCCGGTCACGCCGGGCGTGTTCTTGACCAGGCCCCAGGCGTCGTCGGTCATCTCCATGTTGACGAGGACATAGCCGGGCATCGTCCGTTTGTCCTTGGTTTCTTTTTTGCCGTCTTTCATCTCCGAGACCTGTTCGGTCGGCACGACGACCTGCCGCACGTTGCGGTTCTGGCTCATCGTCTGCACGCGGTGCTCAAGGTTGTGCTTGACCTTGTTCTCGTGCCCGGAGTAGGTGTTGATGACGTACCAGCGATACAAGTTTCTGTTGCCTTTGTTCGGAGATCCGGTTAGAGGATCTGCTTGACGAGGAACTGGAAGAGGGCGTCGAGCGCGCCGAGGTAAGCGGCGGCGACGGCGACGAAGATCACAGTGACGGCGGTCGCCTGGACCAGCGTCTCGCGGTCGGGCCACTGGACTTTCTTCAGCTCGGCCCAGCAGGAGAGCAGGAAACCGATGACCCCGCCGCGCGCTCCGCTCTGGCGCTGCTGTTTGGCGGCGGCCTGTTTTTCTTTGCGCGCGAGCTGTTCGGACTCGTGGCGCTTCTGGTCTTCGCGGCGCTTGCGTTCGGCCTGTTTGGCAGCTTTGGTTTCGGCCCGGCGCGAGGAGCGCGAGGGCTTCGGAGCATCGGGCGTCTCGAGGTCGGCCTCGGGAGCGCCGGCCCCCATTCCCCGCTCCATCGCTTCAACCTCGGCGACGTCGCCGGAGACCCCTACCTGGGTGTCGTGCTGGGCATGCGACTCGCGCGAGCGCTCGCCGTCGACGCCGCCAGAGCGTTTCTGCTCCTCGGCTTCGCGGGCGCGGCGCTCGGCCTTGCGCTGTGCGCGAGTTTTTGCCATCGGGCTACCGACCGCTCCCTAGCGGGTCTCTTTGTGCGGGGTGTGATGCCCGCACCAGCGGCAGAACTTCCGCAGCTCGACACGATCCGGCGAATTTCGCCGGGACTTATTGGTCTGGTAATTGCGGCGTTTGCAGTCTTCGCAAGCCAGGGTCACCGCGATGCGGACATCTCCGCGAGCCATTTTCCCCTCGTTCCTTGCCTAAAAAGTCGTCGTTGCAAAAGGTCGTTACAAAGAAAAGACCCCGGGCGCGAGGCGCGAGGCTGCACTAAGGATAGCGAGAGGCAATCGGCTCGGGCGGCCGCCTACAAAGCGGGGCGGACGCCACCGCCGCGCCGATGCCGGGCGCGAGTCGAACTGCTCGCGCCCGGCCTCCCCCGCGGGCTACTTCTTGACGACTCCGAACTGAGTGAAGTCGTAATCGGTGCCGTTGATCTTCAGGTTGTCGACGGCTCCCTGGAACTGGTGGTCGCGACCCTTGCCGAGGCCGACCGAATAGCTCACTTCGGCATCCGGCGCCTTGGCCTGGATTTCGGCGAGCGTGCAGAAATGCTCGCCGGCGTTCTGCCCGCATTCGGTCGCCGTCGCGGTCGCGCCGTTGCTGAAGTACCAACCGCCGTTGCCGGTGACCGGCCCGGCCGCGTCTACCGTCGACCACTGGTTGGCCGCGCTCGACGGACTCGGGTCGAAGACCAGCGAGGAGTAGGTCTGCCCGGCGACCTTCGGGTTGACCTCGATCTGGATGTTCGGCTGATTTTCGGCGCCCGTGTGCAGATCGTTGTCGGTCAGGAACTCTTCGAAGGAGACCGTGGTCAGGCTGGCGATCTTGAGCCCGGCGAGCTCGGTTTCGGTTCCGTACTCGGCCTTCTCTTCGTTGTTGGCGGTCGCGAGAACGAGAGCGCCATCACCATCGGGAGACACCGGTGCGGTGGTTCCCGTCTGCGCCGTCGGCGAGCCGTACTCGTTGCGCATCAGCTCACCCCAGGCCGGGTCGACGTCGGAGCCGGCTTCCGGTCCGGCCGGGCCGGTCTGACCGGCTGGTCCCGTGGCGCCAGCCGCGCCAGCCGCGCCGGTCGCGCCTTTTTCGCCGTTGGCGCCCGGCGTCACCGCGCCGGCTGGACGGTTCTGGTTGATCTTCGTCCGCAGCTTCTTGCTGAGGTCGGCGACCTTGATCGTCCCGTTCTTGATGTCCTTGCTGGTGATCAGCGTGTTGGCCACGGCAAAGGAGCTGCCGAGGAGAGCAGCGACCACCCCGGCTACGACAATCGTCCGTATCGGGCCAGTTCGCTTAAGTATCTGAGGCAAGATTCCGATCCTTTTTAGTTTGCTCGTTGGCCGGAATGTGCTCGACCGCTCGACGCCTGTCAAGGGCGGCTTTGGATCAATTTTTGGCTCTAAAAGTGCATTTGCGCGGCCCCGGCAGTCAACACCCGTCGAGGATCCCGACCACTCCTAAGCCCGTGGCGGCGACCGTCCGATCCAGTCCCCATGCGGATCTGGAGCCGAACTCCCCTCCTCGCGGTCGCCGCCGCCGCGATCGGCGTGCTTCTGCCTTCGAACGCCCTTGCGGGACCCCAAACCGAGGGGACGCCGACCAGGTCGGAGCGGCTCCTGGCGGCTCCGACGCTGAGCTTCCGCCTTGCCGGCGGCCAGGCGATCGAGGTCTCCTCACTCGCCTACGACCGCGCCGAAGTGGCGCCGCTCGCCGCCTCCGTCGGCGAGCTGCCGCACGGCAGCGAGCTCAGCCGGTTGAAGGTCTACGTGGCGACCCGAGCCGAAGTCGCGACCCTCTGCGGCGAAGAACGGATGGCCTGTTATGACCCGGTCTCGGAACGGATGACGATCGACGGCGAAGACGAAGAGGTCGACGGGATCTCGCGCGCCTCCGTCATCGCCCACGAGTACGCCCACCACATCGCCAACAACCGCGCTGCCGGGATCTGGCCGGCTTTCGACGCCGGGACGCTGCGCTGGAGCACCTACGAGCACGTCTGCGAGCGCAAGCGCGAAGGGCTCGCCTTCCCGGGCAACGAGGGCGCCCACTACTGGGAAAACCCGGGCGAGGCGTTTGCCCAGTCCTTCTCCCAGCTGGTCGATCCGAGCGAAGAATGGAACTATTCGCCCCTGTTCCGCCCCGACCCGACGGCGCTGCGCAAGCTGCGCGAAGACGTCGTCGAACCGGTCGAACCGAAGCGGACGACGTGGGTCGAGGGCGTCGAGCGCGGAACCGACAGCGAAGGGCTTGCGGCGGCGGTGCCGGCGAGCTCGCGTTCGTTTGCCGAGGCCATCGCCGCCCCATACGACGGTCGCGTGCGGGCTCGGCTGCGCTCACCGGACGGCGGCCGCTACCGGCTGTCGCTCGTCGACCTGGCGAGCGGCGAAGTGCTGGCGCAGGCGACGCCGCGACCGGACGGCTCGACCCGCCTGCGCTACGCGGACTGCGGACATCGCCAGCTCGAGCTCGAAGCGACCGCGCTCGGCAAACCGACCCCGTTCGAAGCCAGCCTCCTGACCCCCTGAGAAGACCCCGCTCCGCGGCGTGCGCTGGCTAGATGCCGGTGCGGGTCTGCGATTTGACCTGGGTCGCGACGATGTTCGAGTAGGTGACGGTGGCGCCGGCTGGTGCTTCGCAGGTGATCGTCGAGGTCGAGCCGCCGGCGGCGACTGCCCGGGCCATCGAGAGCGAGAGCGTTCCCGAGGCACCGGCGGCGAGGGTCGCCGCCGACTGGGCTTCACCGCCGCCCTGGAGCTTGCAGGTAACGGTGCCGGCCGCCGTCGCCTGGACGACGACATTGGCGTCGATGACGTAGGCGCCGCCGGCGAGGGTCTCGGCCAGCACCGGGACCGGAGTGGCGACCGCTTTCGGAGTGACGCTGAAGACTTCGAAGGCCGGCCCGGTGCCGTCGGCACCGGCGGCGCCGGTCGCACCGGTCGCGCCCCTGGCCCCGGTCGCGCCCTTCGCCCCGGCTTTGCCGGTCTTGCCCTGTGGGCCCTGGGGCCCGGCAGGACCGCGGTTGCCGCGCAGCTGGCTGCGCGCCTTCTTGGCGATCTTGCCGGCGGTGACCGCGCCCGCTTTCAGCTGGCCGGTCCCGACCGAGTTGCGCGGCAGCTGCGTCGCGGCGAAGGCGGCGCCGCCGCCGAGCACGAGGAAGAGGCAGAGCGTGGCGACGACGTTGGCGTAGGTCAGGTGGGCGCGGATCCGATCTCTCATGGCCCAACCCTAGCGCCCGGATCTCAGCGCTTGGTCGGTTCGAGGCCGATCAGCGTGTAGTAGCCGATCAGGTAGAGGCGGCGGCCGTCGGAGACCATCGGCGTGTAGCCGGCCTGGTGGATCTGGAAGGTCTTCCGGTGGGTTTTGACGTCGAAGCCGACCGTGTTCTGGGTCTTGAAGCTGGAGG
Organism: uncultured Actinomycetes bacterium; assembly: GCA_963839115.1. Taxonomy (GTDB): domain Bacteria; phylum Actinomycetota; class Thermoleophilia; order Solirubrobacterales; family 70-9; genus VAYN01. Next base: position 3,764,679 of record CAWITM010000001.1, on the reverse strand, counting down.
TGTAGACGGTGTGGCCGATCACGGTCGCGGTGCCGGGGATCGGACCGCCAATCGGGTGGCTCCAGCGGACCTTGCCGGTGGTCGCGTCGAGCGCGTAGAAGGTCCCGTTTTCGGAGCCGATGTAGACGGTCGGCCTGGTCCCCGGCACCCGTGCCACCGCCGGCGAGCCGTAGACGGCGCCGCCGGTCGGGAAGGCCCAGTCGACCTTGCCGGTCTTCTCGTCGAAGGCGTAGACGATGCCGTCGTCGCGGGCGGCGTAGACGCGGCCGAAGGCGACCGCCGGCGAGGAGAAGAAGCCGCCCTCGCCAAAGGGGGCGACCTTGCTGGTGTTGGTGCGCCAGACCGGCTTGCCGGTCTTGGCGTTCAGCGCGTACATCGAGCTCTGGTAGTCGGCGATGAAGAGGTGACCGTCGTCGAAGCTGGGGCTCGCTTTGATCGCCCCGGGAGCGTCGAAGGTCCAGTCGGTCTTACCGGTGGTCGAGTCCAGCGCCAGCACCTGGGCCTTGTCGGTGCCGAGGTAGAGCCGGCCTTCGACCGCGAGCGGCGAGGATTCGAGATGGGCGCCCAGGTTCCGCTTCCAGACCACCTTGCCGGTGCCGGCATCGGCGGCGGCGAGGGTCCCGTCGAGGAAGGCGCCGTAGAGGTCGCCCTTGTAATAGACGGGGGCGGTGACGTCGGTCGGGTTGCCCTTGTTGGGCCCGAACTTCGTTTCGCCGATGATCTTGCGGTCGCGCAGCCGCACCGCCTTGCCGTTGCCGTACTTGTTGACGACGTAGGCGACGCCGTTGGCGACCGCCGGCGGGAACTCGATCAGCCCGTGGGTGTTGATCGACCAGGCCTGCTTCAGCGGCGGGTCGAGCGGCCGCGATTCGAGCGGCAGGTAGTGGGTCCGTTCCGGCACGCGTCCGAAGAACGGCCAGTCGACCAACGGCGCGTCGCTCTTCGATCCGCCGGTCGCTGAATTCCCGCCCGAGGAGGCGGTATTGCCGACCGTCGCCCCGCCGTTCGAGACGCCGCCATCGCCGCTCGAGGATCCCCCGCCCGAGCCGCAGCCGGCGAGGATCAGCGCGGCGACGGCGGCGAGTAGGAGAAGACGGCGAGGCACGGTCCGGCAGTATCGGCAAATATGCGGAAGACATCAAGATGCCTGATGAGAGTGCACTACGATGCTCGTATGCGCACCACCGTCACGCTCGACCCCGACGTCGCCGCCAAGCTGAAGGCGGACGCCCGGGAGCGGGGCATCTCTTTCAAGGAGGCGCTCAACGGCAACCTGCGACGTGGGCTCGCGAGTCCCGAGGCGAAATCGGCTCCGTTCAAGGTCCGTCCACGGAAAATGGGCGTGAAGCCCGGGGTGAACCTCGACAAGGCACTCTCCCTCGCCGGCAGACTCGAGGACGAAGAGGTGCTCAGGAAGATCTCGCTGCGGAAGTGAAGCTTCCCGACGTCAACCTCCTGCTCTACGCCTACGACGAAGAATCCGCTTTCCAGGCCGAGGCGCGCGCCTGGCTCGAGAGCACCCTCTCCGGCACTGAGCCGGTCGGCTTGGCGTGGGCGGCCCTCGCCAGCTTTGCTCGGATCAGCACCAGCCCGACGATCTTCACCACGCCTCTCACCGCCGTCGAAGCACTCGACCTCATCGACGAATGGCTCGCTCAGCCGGTCGCCACCGTGGTCCACCCCACCGAGCGCCACGCGGCAGTGCTGCGCGAACTGTTGGAGCCGCTCGGGGCCGCCGGCAACCTCGTCAACGACGCACACCTCGCCGCCTTGGCGATCGAGCACGGCGCCGAGCTCTGCTCGCGCGACAACGACTTCAGCCGCTTCACCGGCCTGCGCTGGGTCGACCCGCTGGCCTAGCTTCGGGTGGCCTAGAGGCCGAGGGTTTTGGCGATGATGTTGCGCTGGATCTCGGAGGTCCCGCCGTAGATCGTCGAGACCAGGGCGGTGCGGACGAGGCGCTCCATGTCGTACTCCGAGGAATAGCCGTAGCCGCCCATCATCTGCATGCCTTCGAGCGTCACCTTCTTGGTCAGCTCGGTGACGTGGAGCTTCACCATCGAGGCCTGCTGGGGCAGCATCCGGTCGGGGTCCTCGTCGACCAGGCTGGCGACCCAGTGGGTCATCAGGCGGGCCGCCTGCAGCTCGGTGGCAAGGTCGGCGATGCGGTGCTGGAGGGCCTGAAATGAGCCGATCGGACGGCCGAACTGGCGCCGCTCCTTGACGTAGGCGAGCAGGTCGTCGAAGGCGCGCTGGGCGATGCCGAGGTTGGTCGCGGCGAGGATCAGGCGCTCGACGTTGAGGCCGGCCATCAGCTGGGTCCAGCCTTGGTCGACGGTGCCGAGGACGGCGCTGGCGGGCACCGCGCAGTCGGTGAAGTAGAGGTGGTTGGTCTCGCGACCGCCCATCGTCTCGATCGGGACGACCTCCATTCCCTCCGCTCCGCTCGGCACCCAGATCATCGTCATCCCCTCGTGCTTGCTCTCGCCCCGGGTGGTGCGGCAGACGACGAGGACGTGGTCGGAGACGTGGGCGTTGGAGCAGAAGACCTTCTGGCCGTTGATGACCCAGCCGCCGTCGACGGCGGTGGCGGCGCAGGAGAGGGCGCCGACGTCGGAGCCGGCCTCGGGCTCGGTCATCGCGATCGCCTCGGCGGCGCCGCCGGCGATCCCGCCGAGGATCGCGTGCTTCTGCTCCTCGGAGCCGAAGCGCATCGTCGCGCCGACGACGATCAGGGTCGTCGCGTAGGCGCCGATCGGCGCCATGCCGCGAGCGGTCTCCTCCATGAAGAGGCAGGCGTCGAGCATGCCGCCGCCGGAGCCGCCGTACTCCTCGGGGATCGTCACACCGAGCCAGCCGAGGTCGGCCATCTTCTTGTAGATCTCGAAGTTGTGGTGCTCGCGGTAGCCGTCGGTGAGGCGCTCGCGCTGGTCCCGCGTGCCGCACTCGCGGTCGCAGAAGTCACGGATCGCATCGACGAAGTCCCGCTGCTCGTCGCTCAGGGCGAAGTCCACGGCGGCGAGACTACCGGCCACGCCGGGACGAGCCGGCGAGCTCGCCTGCGGCTGGTCCCAGCTAGTGGCTGAGAGTGACGGCGACCTTGGCGCCGGCCGCCAGCCCGGCGCCGGCGCGCGGGCGCTGGGCGAGGACCGTCGGCGGGCCGGCGGCGGCTGCCCCCGGCGCGGATTCCGCGGCGGGCCTGCTCACGGCCCCGAGCCCACAGCCGGCCTGGCGCAGAGCCCGGCGGGCGGCGGCGAGCCGGCGCCCCTTCAGCTTGGGGACAAGGCAGCGCGGCGCCGCGGCCGGCACGGTGACCGGCGGCATGAACGGCGGCGTGAGGACCGTCTGGGCGGGTGCGGAGGCGGTCGTCGGCGGCGCGGCGGGCGTTTCGGGCGCCGCCGGGACGAGCTTCAAGATCGTCACCCCGGCGCCGACGCCGACCGTCACCGCTTCACTGGCGCCGCCACTCCACACCGGGACGCTGGAGACGCTCGGTTCGTAGACCGCGTAGGAGCTGACGCCGGCCGGGAGCGTGACCGTCTCCGGTTCGACCGGCGCCGCGATCGGCTGCTTGGTTTCGGGATTCCAGACCGACTCGAGGCGCCAGAGCGCGAGGTAGAAGCTGCCGTCGCGCTTCTCCAGCAACGTGCTGTGAAGCGGAGCGCCAACGCTGCTCAGCGTGTATTCCAGCGCGCCGGGCGGGACCGGTGCCCCGGGGTCGGCGAGCATCGCGATCGTGTTCTGAAGCGCGGTGAACGCCGGCTTCGGCGTGAGGTCGTGGCGCAGCAGGCCGAAATGGTCCTCGCGGTCTTCGAGTTCCGGATCGGCGTGCTCGTCGACGAGCTCGTAGGAGAAGGTCCGGGCGATTTCGTCGTTCCAGTATTCGAGGAAGAGGCGCGGCATGTAGATGGCCGCCGCCTGTTCGGAGATCGGTTTGTTTTCACCGGGTCCGGTCGGGGTCCATCTGGTTGCGTTGGTGTAGCCGGTCTCGGTGGCGAAGATCGGCTTCGTCTTCGAGTTGAATTTCTCCGCTTTTTCGATGTACTGGCCGACTTTTTCCTCGGGCGGCCCACCTTCGGGATAGGAGTGGATGTTGCCGTAGTCGAGGAAGGCGGAGACGTCGCCGAGCTTCGACTGGTCGTTGTGGACGATCGAGGGCCCGAGCACCGGGATCGCCCTCAGCGCTTCGTCGCCCTTGATCCCGTTCCAAAGCCGTTCCTGGTAGGCGCGCAGCTTCGCTTCCCAGCCGGTGCCGCCGCGGGTGCTGTACTCGTTCGGACCCTCCACCGCGTCGACCGACCCCGCCAGCGTCGTCTTCAGCGTCGCCAGCATTGCCCCCAGCGCCGTCGACGGTTCGGTGGGGTCGCCGAGGATCAGCGTCGACTTGATCCCGCTCGCGGCCAGTTCGTGGAGGCGCTGGTAGTGGGCGGTTTCCGCTGGGCCTATCTGGTCGCGGACATGGCGGACGCCGAGTTCGCCGAGCCGCTGCTCGACGGTGGCGAAGCTTTCGACGTAGGGCGTGTCGGTGTAGCCGAAGTGGACGTTGACGCCGATCGATTCGACAAACGAGTCGGCCGGCTTAGCCGTCACCGCGCCTGCGCTCGCCGGGGCGAGCGCGGCGGCGACGACCGCCAGCGTCGCCGCCAAGAGAGCTCTGCTTCGCCGGCCGAGTCCCACGCTGCGAGGGTACCCCGGACGGGATCGGCCTGAACAACCGAGAGCGCCCTGGCTCAGGCCGACCGCTCGGCGGGCACGACGATCTCGCCGAAGCTCCGCGCCCGGCCTTCGCCGTGGAGGCGGGCGGTGAGAGCGGCGGCGACGGCATCGCGATCGTCCTGGGAGAGCCGGCGAGCCGGCAGGCCGGCGGGACCGATGGCGGCGAGAGCGGCGGCCGACCAGGCGATTCGGTCGCGGCCGGCGCGCGGACCCGCCCAGACGGTCCAGGACGCGGTCGGGAAGACCTCGATCAACTCGGTGCCCGGCAACGCCGCGGCCAGCGCGGCGTAGAGCTCGAGCCCGTGCTCGATCCACCCGTAGTAGGGATTGCCGGCGAGCTCGGTTGCCGGCGGGGTCCAGCGGATGTTGCAGATCTTCGCCTGGGCGAATTCCCGCTCGTCGGGGCGCGAGCGCTCCTGCGGCGGCGCGCAGGTCCTCGGGCTGTCGACACCGACCACCGCGGGCTCTCGCGCCGCCACCCACGCCGCCGCCGCCTCGACCTCGCCGAGCCGCTCGGGCCCGGCGAGGACGTGAGCCCCGGCGACCGTCCCGGCTCCGCCGGTCGCGCCGTCGCCGGCGACGGCGCAGGCGTGAAAGCCCTTGCGCCGCCCGCCGACGTCGATGCCGACGTAGGTCGCTACGACTTGTTCGGCTGGGGGACGATCCGGATGTAGGGCTTGGGCTCCTCCCAGCCGTCCGGGAACAGCTCTTTCGCCTCGTCGGCTTTGACCGAGCCGGAGATGATCACATCGTCGCCGTCTTTCCACTGCGCCGGGGTCGCCACTTTGTGTTTCGCGGTCAGCTGCAGCGAATCGACGACGCGGAGGACCTCGTCGAAGTTGCGACCCGTCGTCATCGGATAGATGAGGATGAGTTTCACTTTCTTGTCGGGCCCGATCACGAAGACGTTGCGGACCGTCTGGTTGTCGGCCGGGGTACGGTCGGCGGGGTCGCCGGACACAGTGTCGGGCAGCATCCCGTAGAGCTTCGAGACAGCGAAGTCGGCGTCGCTGATGATCGGGTAGTTCGGGGCCGTGCCCTGGGTCTCCTCGATGTCCTTCGCCCAATCGGCATGTTTGTCGAGCGGGTCGACCGAGAGGCCGATAATTTTGGTGTTCCGCTTCTCGAACTCCGGCTCGATGCTCGCCATGTAGCCGAGCTCGGTGGTGCAGACCGGCGTGAAGTCCTTCGGGTGCGAGAACAGCACCGCCCACGAATCGCCGAGCCAGTCGTGGAAATGAATGTGCCCCTCGGTGGTCTCAGCCTCGAAGTCGGGGGCGGTGTCGCCAAGCTGCAACGCCATTTAACTGCTCCTCTCCAATGTCTCTCGTCTCAGAATTGCTCGCGCGGCGCGTCAGGAGACCTCGCTGAGCGTTCCGGTCTCGACGTCGTACACGAATCCTCTCACGCTGTCGGTGCGGGGAATGAACGGGCTCGACCTGATCTTCTCGATTCCGGCGCGAACGTCGCCCTCGAGGTCGCCGAAAGCGTGGGCGCTCCACTCCGGACGCTGGCCGGTCTCCCCCTCGAGCTTGGCGGCGAACTCCTCGTCGGTGAAGGTCAGCATCCCGCAGTCGGTGTGGTGGATGAGGACGATCTCCTCGGTGCCGAGCAGGTTCTGGGAGATCGCCAGCGAGCGGATCGCGTCGTCGCTGACGACCCCGCCGGCGTTGCGGATGACGTGGGCGTCGCCCTCGGAGAGGCCGAGGACGCCATAGGGATTGAGGCGGGCGTCCATGCAGGCGAGCACGGCGACCTTCTTGCCGGGCGGCAGAGGCAGGTCGCCCTTGTCGAAGTCGGCGGCGTAGCTCTCACTGTTGCTGACCAGCGTGTCGGTGACGGTCATTTCCGGGGCCTCCCTGGGCGTGGTGAACGCGGCTGAAAGTAGTTACTTGAGTAAGTCGGTCAACTTACCCAGGAGTGTAGCTGGACAGCCCTTCCGGGGAGACACCGGGCGCGGCGTCGCCGATCCTCCGCACCCGCGAAAGGTGCGTCGGCAGCAGCCAGAGCACGCCGGCGATCGCGCCGGCGGCGGCGATCCACATCGTCGACTCGAGGCCGATCGCCCCGGCCAGCAGACCGCCTGCCAGAGCGCCGACCGGGCGCACGCCCCAGTTGACGAAGACGTAGGCACCGGCGACGCGGGCGCGGAGCAGGTCGGGGATCAGCGCGGTCTGCAGGGCGCCGAGGCCGATGTCGAGGACCATGATCCCGATCCCCGAGGCGAACTCGGCGACGGTCAGCAGGACCATCGACAACCCCGGCGATCCCGGCGCCAGCGGGACCAGCAGCAGCGGCGCCGGGCCGAGGACGAAGGCGAGGATGAGGGCGTTGCCGAGGCCGATCCGCTCGCTGAGCGGGCCGGCCAGGACCGAGCCGAGGACGCTTCCTAGCGCGCCGATCCCGAGCGCGAGGCCGAGCGCGCCGGAGCCGATGCCGAGTTCGCTGGTCGCGAAGAGGACCAGCAGCGCCCAGAAGGCGGCGTTGAAGAGATTGAGCGTGGCGGTGGCGGCGAGCGAGGCGCGCAGCAGCGGGGTCCCGGCGATGAAGCGGGCGCCCGCCGCCAGTCCCCCCTCCCCGCGCTCGGCGGCCGGCGGCTCCGGCACCGCGGCGCCGCCGATGAAGAGCGCCGAGGCAACATAGGAAAGGGCGTCGGCGATGACCGCCACCGGCGCCGTCAGCGCGGCGACGAGGAGGCCGCCGACGCTCTTGCCGCCGACGATCGAGACCGAGCGGCTGCCGACCAGCAGCGAGTTGGCGGCGAGGTAGTCGCCGGGGTCGACGAGCGAGACGAAGACGGTCTGGTAGGCGACCTCGAAGACGACCGCGAGGGTGCCGACGCAGAAGGCCACGGCGTAGAGCAGGCCCATCGACAGACCGCCCAGCGCGGCGGCCACCGGCAGCGCCAGGAGCAGCACGGCGCGACCGAGGTCGGCGCCGATCAGCAGCGCGCGGCGGCTGCGGCGCCGGTCGGCCCAGGCACCGAGGTGGACGGCGAAGAGCAGATAGGGAGCTAGCTCGACGGCGCCAAGCAGGCCCATCTGGGCGGCACCGGCGTGGAGGGTGAGGACAGCCAGCAACGGCATCGCCAGCAGCGAGATCTGGTCGCCGAACAGCGAGATCGTCTGGCCGGTCCAGAAGCGCCGGAACGGTTGGTTGGTCCGCAGCAGCGGTGGGACACGCCGGCGCACCTCAGGACTCCGCGCCGTCCTCGCCGAGCGGGAAGCCGAGCTGGATGTAGTTGACCGCACGCGCGCCGGCGGGGCGCGCGGCGCCCTCTCCGGAGCGCTCGAGAAGCGGGTCGAGCAGGGCCCGGATCTTGGCGTTGATGGCCTCCAGCTCGGCGGGGGTCAGGTAGAGGATGTGGTCGCTGATGACGGCGCTTTCGGCCCACTCGTCGGGTTCCTCGCGCCGCCGCTCGAGCCATTCGATCGCCGACTCGAAGTAGCGCTCGACGACCACCCGCGACAGCATCGCCCCCGCCTCCTCGGACTCGGCGCTCGGCCCAAGCGCCGGCCATTCGGTCGAGATCGCGGTCGCCCGCCAGGGGCGTTCCCGCCCCCGTCCCCCGCCGGCCTCCTCGACCAGCCCGTACTTGGCGAGCTGGCGCAGATGGAAGGAGCAGCTGGCGGGGCTCTCGCCGATCCGCTCGCCAGCCTGCGTCGCCGTCATCGGCCCCGAGCGCCGCAGCAGCCCCATCAGCGCCAGCCGAATCGGGTGGGCATAGGCGCGCAGCGCGCGCGGGTCGGTGAGCTTGATCGTCTTTCTCTCCGCCATGGGTCGAAAGATAGCTTTCGAAAGCTCTCTTTTCAATGCCCCTGGACTTTTGACGACCGCGGGTCCCGGCAGGATCCCGGCGTGATCACCTGCCACATCCGCTACGAGATCGACCCCGGCCAGATCGAGGCCTTCGAGCGCTTCGCCCGGGCCTGGATGGGGCTGGTCGAGCGCGAGGGCGGCACCCACCACGGGTACTTCCTGCCGTCTGAGGGCGCGAGCGACATCGCCTACGCCCTCTTCAGCTTCCCCAACTTCGCCGACTATGAGCGCTACCGCGAGCTCTTCGGCGCCGACCCCGACTTCGTCGCTGCCGACGCGATCCGCGAAGAGAGCGGCTGCGTCCGCCGCTACGAGCGGAGCTTCCTGCGACCGCTGCTGCCCGGCGCCGCCTCCTAGACGAGGAGCCGGGCCCGCAGGGCGGTTAGGTCGGCTCGCTCGAGGCCGGCGTCGAGCAGCAGCGCTTCGACGTCGAACGCGGCCAGGGTCTCGGTGATCACCTGCGCCGCCGTCGTCCCCTGATCGCTGAGGAACTGGGCGATCCCGGGAGCCTCGTCGGCCTGTCCTCGCGACAGGTAGAGCGGCCGCAACCGCGCGTCGCTCAGCCCGTAGTCGGCCGCGATCGCCGCCGGCTCGACGCCGACCAGGGTCAGCAGCACCATCGAGATCTGCCCGGCGCGATCGCGGCCGCCGGCGCAGTGGAAGACGACGCCTCCCGGCCGCGCCCGTGCAATCGCTCCGATCACCGCGGCGCTGCGCCCGGGGAAGCGCTCGAGGTGCGGCCGGTAGTAGAGCGGCGTCGCGAACTGCGGCCCGTTTTCCCAGACGTCCCAGAAGTCTCGGTCCTCGGTCACGTCGAGCGGGATGTTCACGGTCTCGATCGAGGCGGGTCGGGGCGATGCGTCGTCGCCGATTTCACTCTCGTTTCGCAGGTCGACGACGGTGCGAATGCCGTACGCCTCCAGTTCCTCCCAGCCCTGCGACTCGAGCCGGGAGAGCGAGTCCGCACGGACGATCGCGCCGCGCTCGGTGAGGCCGCCAGCGGCGGTCGGCAGCCCGCCCAGGTCGCGGACGTTGAAGCAGCCGGTCCACTCGAGATGTCGGTCGGCGATTGACATCGTCGGCAACGGGCATCCCGGACGATTCAGCCGTCCCCGCCGCCGGCCAGCTTGCGCAGGAACGGTGGCATCTTCCCTGCCCCGAAGTCGTAGAACCGCGCCCATTCGGGACTGATCGCGATCCGCGCCTGCTGGTCGAAGACCTCGCGGACGGCCGCTTCGAACTGCTCGAGGTCGGCGCCCCCCTCCCCCTTCGCGGCCGCTTCGAAGTACTCCGGCGCCACCCCGTCGACGATCTCGATCTCGGCGGTGCCGCGGATCAGCAGCTGCTTCGCGTCGCTTGACGAGATGCCCTCGTCGATCACTCCCGCGACATTCGGGCGCTCGCGCAGCGCCGCGACCTTTGGCGCCGTAGTCGCCGTGCAGACGTAGATCCGCCCGTCCTTCCAGAGAAACCCGACCGGGACGACACGCGGAAAGCCGTCGAGTCCGTCGTAGGCGAGCCGGATCGGCTGCGGTGAGGCGAGCAGCTTCCGCGCGCCCGGATCGTCCAGCTGCTCAACGTCACTGCCCATCGTTCGCCTCCATCCTCGTTCGGCCTGACGCTTCCAAAATACTTTCCTGCGGCCCGCTGGTTCGGCCCGCCGAGGACGCAGCGAGCCCGCTCAACCGCGGAGCGTCTTCCCCTTGCAGACCGGCGGCCCGTGTCCAGCTCTCGGCGGCGCGCAGGTGGTGGCGTGGACGGTGAAGGGCGTCTCCCAGACGACCTTGCCCGAGACGAACACGCCGAAGACGGTGACGATGCCGCGGTAGCGGGCATCGGCGGTCTTCCAGCGGACCCGGCATTTCCGCTTGTGGAGGTTGACCTCGTCGCAGGCGATCTTGTATTCGCGGCGGCCGGCGAAGCGCGCGCCGAGCCGGCGGCGCAGGGTCGCGGTGGCCTCGGCCTTGGCCTTGCCGGCGCTGACGACGGGCCGCGGTTCGCGGGGGGTCGCGTCGCCGGTGGGAGCCGGCGGCGGCGCCGGCAACGGTGGTGGCGGCGGGTTCGCGGCGATCTCTTCCGCGACCCAGGGGGCGACCACGTCGGCCCGGGTGAGGTAAGACGGCAGTTCCGGCGTGCAGCTGTCCGGGCCGAACGACTGGATGGCGATCTCCAGCGGTTCGTCCACCGTCCCCGGCGCGGTCACCAACAGCGGGCCCCCGGAATCCCCATGGCAGCCGGAGTAGCGATGTTCGGCCGTGTCCTGGATGCAGAGCAGCTGGGTGGCGTCGAACTCACCCAGGTGAGCGGTGCAGTAGGACGTGCTCTGAACGATGCTCTTGCCGACGCGCAGGACGTCCCCGGCGTTGGGAATCCCGCTCTCGCCCCAGCCTGCCATCACCACTGGCGTGCCGGTGCTCCACACCTGCGAGGTCGCCAGCCGCACCGCCGGTGACGGCGTCGACTGATTGAGGATGAGGACGGCCGCGTCGCCGTACGCCGGGTGGCTTGCCCCCGGTTCGAGCCGGAAATTCGGTGCGACCGCGAAGCTCTTCACCGTCGAGGTCGTGTGCGGTTCCGCCAAGTGGTGAACGTTGCCGGTCACGACCACGAACCGGGCGGGATCCAGGTTGTTGGTTCCGTCGTTCCTCAGCACGCAGTGGCCGGCCGTCAGCACCACGTTGCTGGCGACGACCGAGCCGGTGCAGGTCCGGTTGTCGATGCCGTCGCTGTAGTAGATCCAGGCCAGATAGGGAAAGCTCCCGGCCGCGGCTTCGTCGCCGTTGACGACGTTCGGCGCCGGCCGCCCCGTCGCGCCCGCGGGCGCGACGATCGCCACCAGCAAGGCGACCGCGATCACCACCGCACTGATGCCCGGACGAGCCACGCTTGGCCAGTCTAGGGCGCGCGCCCGGAATCGGCTGGAGATCGGCCCATTCGGCGATTACAGAGGCTTCATGCCCACAACGTGGGCTGGCATCTACCTAGGAAGCGAAAACGCTAAGGCCGGCTTCTGCGCATTCGTCGTCCTGCCCAGGCATCATCCCGCCGCTCACCGCCAGCGCACCGAGGACGGTGTCCCCCCGCTGGATGAGCGCCGCGCCGGCACCCGCCAGGATGGGCACCCGCACGGCCCGATCCAGCTGGGCGAAGAAGGCGGGCGTGGCCTCCTGCATCTGGCGCAATGCGGCGCCGTCGCGACGGAAGAGGGCGACGCTGGCCGCCTTGGTCTCGGCGATCTGGGCTGAGAGCGGCGGTGCGCCGGTCATGCGCCCGAGGGCCTGCAGGTGTCCGCCTTCGTCGACGACCGCGACCGTGACCTGCACAGCGATCTCGGCGGCGCGCTCATGTGAGCCCGTGATGACTGCCTGAGCCTCTTGGAGCGTTAGCGGCATTGTGTCCTTCCGGTTAGGTGGACGGATGTCCTTGCATGAACAAGCATATCGCCAGACCGCCGCACCGCAAACATCCGAAGCTAGAGTTCGGCCGATGGACGACACCGCCTCGGCAGGTCTCTCTGCTGGCCCTCGCCGCCCCAACGCGCGCGGGCAGGGGGAGCGGCTGCGGGAGGAGATCCTCTCCGCCGCGGTGCAGATGCTCGGCGACCTTGCCGACGACGAGGCCTTGTCGCTGCGCGCAGTCGCGCGGGCGGTGTCGATATCCCCGACCTCCGTTTACCTGTACTTCCCAGATCGTGACGCGCTGGTCGCGGCGGCTATGGAACGCTGCCACGCGGAGATGCTCCAGGCTGCCGATGAGGCCGAGGCCGAACACCAGGACCCCGCCCTCGGCTTGCGCTCACGGATCCTGGCGCAGGCGGCCTGGGTGCAGGACCACCCCGGCGTCTACAAGGTGATGCATGAGAGCAAGGTCGGCATGCCTTTCAAGGAGATCATGTTCACGCGCACTACCGCTGCGGTGCAGCGCTGCATGGACGGTGGGGTTGCCCCGCCAGGGGACGCCGCCACTGTCGCGCTAGACCTGCGGACGGCCATCATCGGCATGCTCTCCCTGCGGATCAACGAGCCCGAGCTGCCCTGGCCCCCGTTCCCCGAGCAGGCCGATCGATTCCTTTCCAAGCTCGTCGGACTCGCGCCGCTGCCCGGGGAGACGACCCTCTCGCAAGCAAAGTAGCGTCGCGCGGCCTGCGCCGCGGCGACTTCACCTCCTGGAAGAACCTCCGAAATCCCGACCACCTCGTTCATCCTGCGGCACAAGTTTTCGGGTCGTCTTTGGCGGTCGATGGTGCCCTGAGACGGGACGCACCCCCGACTTCGAGCTGACCGGCAATGGGTCGCGCTTCTACTTTGAGGCGGTCGCACCGATGCCGCAAACCAATACCGCCTAACGGGACAGGGCAAATTGATCAACGGTCCTCGAATACGTCTACGCCGCCCACCGCCCGCAGTTCTGGCTTCGCCTTCGCTACCTGATCCCCGGCACAAACACGCCTAAGAAAAAGAACGCAGTCAAAGCCGTAGACTGGCTCGACTCGATCGACTGGGAGGAAAGCTGGAAGGCGACATGGCTTCCAGCATCCAGTCGGAGACCGAGCTGCGCGTTGGTGAGGGCTGGCAGATCGGCCTGACCGCAATCCCGATCGAGCGCAGCGGTCCCTCTGATCCCCGCCGTCCCAGCATCGGCGCATACAAAGCGGTCGCAGGGCATCATCGCCGACTGGGTGCTCGACTGGATGGCCTCAGCGGAGACGGCAGCGCTCGCTCTGTAGGCGGCTGGATCGAGTTCGTGCGGCGGGGGTGATCGCGGCGTTCCTTCGAGCTCGGCGGCTATCCCGGCGTGACCGGTCGATGCCGCGTTACTGGCCGAATCCGTGGGGGCGCGACCGTTGGAGTTCGAGCTGTCGCTAGCGACCTCGACGATGGCAAAGGACGAAAGCGAGGTAGTCAATCGTCCCCCCTCGATCGTCCCCGCCGAGCTGTTCGAGCTGCCGGAGGATTGGCGCGCCCGCGAACCCGTTCAGGTGCTGCGCAGGCGGTGGCGGGTCCAGAGGCGCGCTTTGAACACGCTACGACTGAGGGACGGCGGCCCTGGGTATGCCCGGGACATGCGCCGGACCATCTTCCTAGCGGTGGCCATCGCCCTGTTAGTTCTGCCCGGTGGCGCGGAGGCTGCTAGCGGCAAGCCGGGGAAGATCGTATTCACCCATGGGACCAGCCCGCAGGGCGAACACTGGAGCGCCACGGCGAGCGTGGACGTCGATCGCCAAAGGCACCTCTGGAGGTTCGAGATCGGCTTCAAGTTCTCTCTTGGCTTCGGATGGGGCTCGGGCCAGGAAATCCCGATCGGGAGCCACAAGCAAGAGAAAGGGCAGGCCAGCGGCTATACCGGACTCCTTTCGGGTGGGGCGCCGGAAAGCGCCGCCTTCGGCTACGCGGGACCCGAAGTGACCACGATCAAGATGAAGATGAACGACGGCAGCTCGCTCGAAGTCCATCCCGTATTCCCGCCGGAGCGGCTCCGGCACAAGTTCGTCTGGATGCGGGGGTTCCGCTACTTCATGCAGTACTACCCCGGCGCCGCCTACGTGACCGAATACTGGCTCTACAACGCGGCTGGGAAGCGGGTCGGGTGCGAAACCAACGCGGAAGGTGAATTGGGTCCGTCCGTTTGCGGCACCGCACCGATCGTCAACTAGCCGGGAAACGATGATGCGCCATGCGTGAGCTTCGCGCTTGTCGACGGCTCTCGCCTTGCTAACGATCGGCATCAGCCGAGCATCCCAAACGCAGTAGTCAATTCGGCTACCAGAACCCGATACAAGACCCCGCCGCCGTAGATCGCCAAGAGGTCCGCGCTACGCCGCTACGGTCCCAGACACAAGAAAACCGCCCCGTAGAGCGGTTTCCTTAAAAGCCCGGAACGAGACTCGAACTCGTGACCCCTTCCTTACCATGGAAGTGCTCTGATTCGAGAAAGCTTCCAGCGGACTCCCGCAAACCCGCTCGACAAGCGGAATCGGGGTTACTTCCATCGCCGATTGTACTGGTGCACCGAGACGCTGATACCGGCGGATCCGAGCGGTTTCGGGGGGATTCTGGTCATGAATCACAGGGCCATGACCAATTCAAGTGCATGCCGAGATGTCCATGATTGTCTAGATTTGTCCAGTTCCGGCTATACTCTGGAAGCTCAAATCTGATCGCGTCGGAGAAAAGACCATGGCAACCACCGCATCCAAACCGCAACTGCTGAAGGTCGGCGAGGCTGCCGCCCTGTTGAAGGTCAGCGAGAAGACCATCCGTCGCTGGATCGAAGCCGGCTCGATCCCCTACCTGAAGCTGCCGAGCGGCAGCTATCGGATCCCCCAAGGTGCCCTTCTTGCGTCGCTGCGCGGCAACTACGACCTGGGCGCGGAGCTGCGGGAGCTGGACGAGCGCAACACCGACGTGACCGACGAGCAGGTCCTCGCCGCACTCTCGGAGGAGTAGTTCGCCGACCCGCCTGACGGCGACCTAGGCTGGCGGTCGCCATGCCCAATGTCGTCGTCGACACGAGCGTCTCCCTTCCCGCGACCCTGAGTCCGGGTGGCGCCAGGCGCAAGCTGTGGATCCTGCTCGCCCTCGGAGCCCTGACCTACGAGGTCGAGCACGGACGACTGGAACTCGAGGCGCTCCGTACGCAGGCCGACCGGGAGGGCGGCGCGGTCGGAGGCATCGAGAGATCACTCGACCGTCTGGAGAGGGCGAGCGATCGCCGTGCGGCGTTGTCGGAGCGCCTCCCCTACGGGACGCCGGAAGACTGGGTGGCGATCGGCTCGCGCCCGCTCTTCGACGAGTACGAGCGGAAGTTGAGGGAGGTCGGCACGAGGCTCGACCCGCACCTCCGCGAGGAGGACATCCCGCTCCTGCGACGCCAGATGGAGGCGGTCTGCGTAATCGCCGCACCGCCCTTCGCGGACTCCGCCGTGCCGTCGCTGACGGCGGACCCAAAAGACGATCCGATCCTCTACACCGCGCTCTCGGCTAACGCCGATCTCTTGATCTCGAGCGACAAGCATCTCGTCCCCGACAGGAAAGAAGAGCTCTGGGAACACGAGGCCGGGACGGTCCTGGCACTGACCTTCGAGACCCTGCTGGCCGATCGCCTCAGCGGGTAGATTGGAACCAGATCGACGGATCCTCGTTGGGACTCGCCTACGACGAACCCGAGTGAATCGCTGCCTTGTCAGAGCGCTCCCCTCAGGATGTTCGCCCGAGAACGAGCTAATGCAGACCGGCCGGTCCCTGCGTCGCCGGACGCCCGGTACCAACTTGCGAAGACTTGACCGTAATGCCGAGGGGCGCAAGGCGGGAATGGGGAAATGAAGATCTTCATCACTGGTCGGGGCCACTGAGCCTGAGAGTCGCGGAGGCACTCCGCGACTGGTTACCGCTGGTCTTTGATTCCGCGACTCCCTTTGTCTCCACCGAGGACATTGCCAAGGGAGAGAATTGGAACACCAGACTCTCCGCCGAGCTTTCGTCCTATTCCTTCGGGCTGATTCTCGTCACCAGGGAAAATTCTCTCTCTCCGTGGCTTGTTGCCGAGCGGGCCGAGTTCGACGAGGGTGTGGCGCAGGCCGACAGGACACAGGGTCCGGGCCGGGTTGAACCTTTATCCCGACGATCCCGCACCTCACTATTCGGCATGAATCCCGATCTAGGCGAGATCAGACGTCGGGAAGATCAGTGTCCGAGGTCGGTTCGGTCGAGCCGACCTGTGACCGGGCCCAGACGCGCGAAGATAGGTCCGTGAAGCGACGGGAAAAGTACTGCCCGAAGTGCAGGTGCCGAAAGGCGATCGGAGACTTCTTGCTCACGACCGCAGACCGACCCACCTCTCTGTTCTGTCGCAGTTGCAGAGAGACCGAAAAAACCTGCCGACGCTGTGGCAAGACCAAGTCGATCATCGAGTTCTCAAGCTCGAAAGGCGACGAGATCGGGTTCTGCAAGCCCTGTTATGGGGAAGCGCGCGCTTCCATCTATGCGGCCGGCCGTGCCCGTGCTGACGCTAGCTGGCGCAAGCAGTACGGCACGGAGAGACCGACGGGTACGAGCCACTACGACCAGGATCCGGCGGAGGTCTTGGAGGCGCCCAAGCGCCGTCGGGCGGAGCGGCTCAGGAACGCCCGACGGGCGCCGATCGATCGCGAGGCGATCTTCGAGCGGGACGGCTGGCTCTGCGGGATCTGTGGGGAGCAGGTCGAGCGCCGCCATGCGACCCTCGACCACATCGTTCCGATCTCCCTCGGAGGTGCACACGAACCGTCGAACGTGCGCCTCGCCCATTCGCTTTGCAACAGCCGTCGTGGCGACGGCATCCGCCATCCGGGGGTCCGGCGGGCAGGCGAAGCTCCGCCGGCCCCGACGTCCGGTGACGAGGAATCAGGTCGATCCGCGACTGGGGCCGGTTCGGCCCGAAACCTCGGGTCCGAGGGAAGTTCGGCTGTCAGTCCGGCTTGATCCCGAGCCGGCTGACCGCCTGGAAATACGTGTGTCCCAGCATCGTCTCCACGTCGTCTTTGCCGGCGACGACCCCGAGCTTGTTGTAGGAGTGAGGCTTGTCGACCCGGTCGCGGTAGGTCTCAGTGTGGAACGCTGTGTAGACCTCCGGCAACTCGTCGGCCGGGTCATACATCTTCGCCGTCCCCTCCTTCCCCTTGATGATCGCGATCATCTCCCCGCTCCGCTCGTGGTCGTCGGTCGCGAGGAACTCGGCGATCGGCCGGAAGGCGCCGCTCTCGGCGACATGGCCGGCTATGAGGTACTCGCGTTCCTCGCCGCGCACCATCGTCCGCTCGCAGGAACCGATCGCGAGGCGGATCGTCCCCCCCATGCCGACGCCCTCGTAGACGCGGAACGGGTCGTAGACGTCGGTCTCCTCCGGCCAGGAATAGGTGATCCCATGCCTTTCCTCGACCAGACGCCACTCCTCGGGGATCCCACCTGCGGGCCCGGCGTCGTCGCTCTGGTCGCCTGACGGCACCGGACCTGAGGCGTCGCGAAGATGCTCGGCTATCTGCGAGACCTGATCGTCGGAAAGCTCGATTGTCGCGCTGAGGCGGAGAGGCATTGTTCCTTCCTTCTTTCATGAGTCCCCAAAAGCACTTGAACAAGTATATTCACTTTCCAAGTACTTTGTCAACCTCTTCCGCGGCCCGCCGGACCCCGATGGGCGCCGATCGACGCCCGACGGTCCCGTCGTGTGGTCAGGAGCAGGGCTCGGACCGGAGGGTGGCGAGAAGGGCCTCCCGCGAGGGCTTCCAGTTGCCGAACGACGGGTGGTTGAGACAGATGACGTCGACCTCCCCGTCGGCCAACCGGCCCTGACCCCGCCGAAGACCGGGGAGGTCGACCGCGAGCTCCTGTACTGCGAGTAGACGCCTGGCCCACTCGCCCACCCTCACCCCGATCGCGACGACGACGCGGGGGCGAAGGATCTCCAGTTCGTCGAGGAGGTACCGCGGCGGGCAGTTCTGCCCACATCGCCTCGGTGGGCGCGGAGACACCGGACTCCGGAGAGCACTTGACCGCCTCGAAGAAGGCGCAGTCCTCCCATCCACGGGCCGCGAGGGCGGGAACGATCTCGCCTCGATCGGCCGGCCGTCCTGGCTTGCACGGATCGCCGCCAGGTACTGGCCGACCCGGAACTCGAAGTTGCGTCGCGAGCCCTTGCCGAGGCGGTCGTGGATGTGTCCACGGACGATCCACCAGTTCGCCCCGAGGGGGCCGTACTTGTTCAGGTTGATCGCGATCGCGCAGACCCCGCTCCGGCGGTATCCGGATCCGATCCAGGGCACGGCGATCTCCGCCCGCCAGGCGGGCGGCCTCGCGACCTCGCCGGCCCAGCACCCGGCGCATGCGTCGCAGGCCTCGTAGAGCGGCAGGGCCCGACCGTCGCGGAGGAGCTCGCGTGCCTCGTACATTGAGAGCAGTCGTCGCGTCAGCTCGATCTCCCACGGCCCCGCACCCACGTCCTCCTGCGCCAGCTTGCCGAGAAGACCCGGCGCCGAGTGCTCCTCGGGGTCGTAGCCGTCGACCTTCACCATCCGTCTCTCCACCTGCGCGACGCTACCGCCCCGCAGGGCGATTCCGCCGACCAGGTCCGAATCCCGGACCTGTACAGCCGGGGAACCGCCGACGACGTCCTCTCGCCCCGACCCGCCGCCGGAGGAGGCTATCCGCCCGCCGCCCTAGATTCGCCGCGTGCTGTTTCCCGTCGGCGCATCGGATCCCAACTGGTTCTACTCCACGCTCGCACAGGCGACGGCGGCCATCGTCGGCCTCGCCGGCGGCTTCATGGTCCAACGGGTCCTCGCCCAGCGGCAGGAGATCGCTCCGGTCCGGACGGGCCTCCGCAAAGACTGCGAGACGTTGCTCGGCCGCATCAAGGACGAATACGGAGTCGCCGTCTCGGTCCTCGAATCTGTGGAGTCGGCCACCCGGGAAGCCGAAGAACACGAGCAGGCCGGTTCCGGGCCATATCTCGGGCGCTCGGTGAGAGCCCTCGACGTCTCAGGATTCGACGAAGGAGACAAGCCGCCGGGATGGGACTCGACGCGGACGGTGCCGGTCCTCCGCGACGCCCGGGAATGGCTGCGCCGCTACGTCGCCGCCTGCGAAAATCTGGATCTCGGCACCCTGGTCGAGCAGGTCCGGAAGGAAGGCGAGATCGGCTCGGCCGAGGTCGTCCTCGGGCCGTTGGACGCGAACGGCCCCGTGGTCCCGATGCGCTCCCCGCCGACGTGTGGGAACTGCTCGAGCGACAGGGCGGGATGGTGTCGAGCCGGTGGGAGGGCTACCGTGCGCGCTCGACCGAGATCGGGACGGACCTCCGGGCGATGCAGGCGACGCTCGTCCCGGCCTCGCTCTACTTCCTCTTTGTCGTCCTCGGAGCCCTTCTCGGGGCGGGTGTCATCGCTCCGATCGTCTTCCTCTCCGGCGGCGGCGGTCCCACCAAGTGGATCCTCTTCGGGTTGTTCGCCCCTCTCGCGGTCTGCTTCGTCGGCTTCTACGGCTACGAGCTTCGGCGCCTCCGCCGAGCCGACCGTCTCAGCGACGAGCGCTTCTAGATGGGCGAGCGAATCGGGGACCAGGCGCCCCTCTCCCCGACCAGGCCCGAGACGATGGTGGCCATCGAAGGCCTCACCTGTTATGAAAACCCGTCCAGAGGAGGAAGGTCGGCAGGGCGCGACGCGTCCTGAGCGAACGCATTCAGCAACTCCGTCGCGTGCAGCTCACCGAGCCGAGCGATTCGCCGCAGCCGGAAGTTGAGAATCGAGGCGTTCGAAGCCCACCGCGGGGACACGCTCAGATCGCCGTCCGTATTGAGATAGATCCGAGTTCCCCCGACCCGCTTCGACCTCGCCGACCTGAGGGCCTTGGCGGCCAGGTCGTCGAATCGCTCATGTTGGCCGGGGACCAACGGTGGGATCGGCGCTTCCTTCTCCCGGATGTCCATGCGGGCGCGGCCTCGAGGATCGAATGAGCAGAGATCGAGGAGCTCCAACGAGAGATGCCGTACCGCCGGAAAATCGACCACATAGGCACCTGTTGCTTCGCTTCGGGCGGTGGCGGGATCGACGGCGGCCGATAGACCTGGTGGAAGTGGCGCTCCCCGACGACGTGCATTGCCTTCCGGGTCCCAGCCGACCGGAAGTATCCGCGCGAGCATGATCTGATCCCGGACGCCGCTTCCATCGTCACGGAACATGAGATCGCAGGCCTGCATGATGACTATGTACTCCTGCCCGTCAACGTCGAAGATATCGCCGTTCTCGACCGGGAGCCCAGCTTCGTTGATCAGCGATCCCGCGGCGTAGTTCTCCGAGGCCATCAGCCCGGTGACGAGCTCTTCCGAAGGTTGGTAGTTGGCATGGGGAACGATCTGCGCCACGCGGCGCGCGACGGCGATCGCTTCGCGGAGCTTGGTGTCCCCTGGGCCCCTGACACGTTGATAGAGAGCTTCGCGATGAAGGATGGCGAAGATCCGAAGGTACGTATCGACCTCCCAGACCCCCTCGCTCCGCGATGCTCGAACAACGATGTCCTCGACTGCCCGGAGGGGGAGATCCTCGAAGCGCTGCAGTGCTTTCCCGTAGGCGTGCTGCAGAGCCGCAACGACCTGCGTTCGCATGGTGCGCAGGCTCTCGAAGGTGAGGCTACGCCGCACCAGGTCCGGGAACTCGGCACTCCGCTCACGGGTCAAGTGGTCCTTGCTGGCGAGCAGGACTTCGCCAGCAGGCCGGCCGACAGCCTGAGCAACGGATTCCGGTATCTCGAGCTCCTCATCGGCCCTGACGGTGCTCGTCAACAACACTCCTCGAGCGTCGGTGCTGCCATCGAGATGAGCACGAAGGAGTTCGGCCCCCCCTTGAGGCCCTCCCTTGGCACCCAGGTCGAGGTCGAAGAAGACCAAAGTCTGCCCGATCTCATCGTCTCCGAGAACAGACTCCGCGCGCCAGACTTCAGGATCGACAGCGCTCCATTTGACGTCGCCGAAGATCGCCCGCATCACGTCGATCTCGCCCGCGACAAGATCGGGGCGCTTCTTGATCGCTCGGTCTTGCGCCAGCCGTTGCTGTGCTCCGTCCAGCCCACCCCACTCGCGTTCAAAAAACGCCTCGTAGTCCTCTTTTTTCCGATCCCATTTGACGTCCCCGAGTTGCGGGACTTCAGCCTGCTTCACCACACCTGGAGTAACTTTGCCTACCTCGTCGTCCACCAGGACCACCCGCGTCACCGCGAGCTCCTTCAGAAGCGGACCGATGAATTCCTTCGCGGCAACAGGCCAGTCTGCCGCCGCAGTACCGTTCACTGAAGATCCTCTTTGCGTGCTCCGGACAGATCGATCACGAACTCCGCGTTCCGTCCATCCGAGGATTTGGCGAGCTCCAAGGTCCCGCCGTCGGTTCCGAGTAGCTGGCGTGCGATGAACAGGCCCAGCCCCCGGCCGCTCGCCTTCATCGAGACATAAGGTTGAAAAACCGCGTCGACCATCTCGTCTGGGACCCCCGCCCCGCTATCGGAAACCGTCACCTGCCTGCCGGCCACGCCGAGTTCGATCCATCCGTCGGCCCGCCCCTCCTCGATCGCTCGCTGCACCCAATACTCGCTGTTGAGGATGAGATTGTCGAGAACCTGGGCGAGACGACCAGGAGATAACCAGACCTCTGCGGGCCGACGCTTTGTGACCCTTAGCTCGATTTTGGACTCCGCCAACCGTGGACGGTGGTAGGCACCGAGTTCGTCGACGAAATCGCCGAGGTCGACGCTGCGCCTCCGGTTGCGCGTCCTTCTCAACTGAGGGTCGAGGTGCCGCAGTTGGCCCCGGAGGCTCCTCGCGGCGGCATCGACCTCTTCGACGAGTATCGAGAGGTTGGGACCGACGCTGCCGTCTCCGCTCTCCAGTTCTTTGCCGGCCAGCCGCGCCCGCTCGCCGAGACGTTGAATGATGTGGGTGATCTCATGTGCCACCCCCTCGGCGGCGAGCCCGAGGCCGATCGTCTCATAGAGATCTTGGAAGTTGTCCTGGAGGTCATCGAAGTCCCTGGCGACGCCCTCGGCTGCGGGGGCGATCCTCTTGGCGTTCTCGAGGGCGGAGTCGGCACTTCGAAGCGCCGTGCGGGCCTGGCTGAGCAGCTTGCGATCGCCTTTGCTCAACTCCGTGGCCGAGGAGTCCATCATGCGTCCCAGGCCTAACGTGGCGCTCTCGACCTCCGCCTGGGCGCCTACAGCTACCTCGGCGACGGTGGCGGCTTCTTCCGCCAGTCCCTCGGGACTCGGATCGACCGACCCGACGCTTTCCCTCTGAAGCTCTTTGGCCAGACTCAAACCTGCGCGACCCGCCGTCGTCATCACACGGTTGATCTGATCTCGCGCATATATGAGGAGGGCGTCGAACTGTTCGAACGGGGGATTGGCCCGGAACCCCTCGCGGTCGGTGGTCTCCTCCAGGCTGGGATTGCCCTCGGCCGTTATCGCGACGTAGCCGAGAACGTTGGCAGGCCGGAGCGAGTAGAAGCTGCCGGCTTTGGTGAAACCGGCCCCCAGTCGGAGTAGGTCGTATCCCGACGCCACGACGAATCCATCGCGATAGATGCGGACGCCCGCCTGCTCTTCAAGCCAGGCGCGATAGTCCTCGGCCGCACTGAAGACCGAAAGCGACGCGGCCTGCGCGATGTCGAAATCGCGCGCGACGACGTCGAGCTCCATCCGGAATGGTCCGCAGTCGGGATCGGGCCTCGGCAAGCTGGCGACCTGCGCGATCGGGACAGACCTCTTCAGCTCGAGGAGCCAAGGACGGGATGCATCGGAAATCCGGAAGTCCGAGATTCCGCTGGTTCGTGAATGGAGTTCCGCGATCAATCGCTCACCGCCATCGGCTCGGAGTGAGTCGTGGAGGAGCGCATTCTGCTCTTTGTCTTTCACTTGGAACCAGGGGAGTCGGATGAGTCCCACGAAGCTGACCGACTCTTCGTCGTAGGAAATGTCCCAACGCTGCAGGGCCGACTCGCGAACATTCCTGCTCAGATGGCGAAGCTCGACCTCGGCTCCATCGACCGTCGCGCTGAGGTCGAACGCCTCGATTCCCTCGAATGGATTGATCAGTCGGCTCAGGGCACGTTCGACCTCCACCGGATCGGCCCAGGTAGACGTCTCCCGCAGCCCGGTGATCCTGATGATAGTCCCGTGCTTGGCTCTGAAGGGCCAAGAGTCCCCCGGCGGGTCGCCCACCTCCTCCCAGGCTATGGGTACATCGGTCAGTGAGCGTCCGGCCTCGAAATCGGAAAACTCGAAGCGGACGACATGTTCGAGTTTCTCGCCTTGGGGGCGGGTCCGGATCTCCAGCGATGCGCCGAGTAGCTGCGCCCCGAGACGCCCCAGCCCCTTGTCGCCCAAGGGGGTGCGTTTGCGTTTGGTCTTCTTCCCCGCGCGCTTCTGCTCTCTCTTCGCCGAGAAGCTGAGTCGAAGCCACGACTCACGAATCGTCTTCTCGGTCATCCCGGTCCCGTTGTCGCTCAGCAACAGGAGGCCGGCACCCCCGGCGTCGGCGCTGTCGATCTCGAGGCGCACCTCGGTCGCGTCAGCGTCATAGCTGTTCTTGACCAGCTCGAGGAGGGCCTGGGAGCTGTCGGTGAAGAGTTCGGCGCCGAGGCGGCTGACGATGTCAGCGCTGGCGTCGAAGTTGGCGTCTTCGACTTTGCGGGTGCTCACGCCAGTGATCGTCTCATCACGAGCACCGTCTCGGTCCTGATCGTGCTGGCGAAGTTGTTCTTGAGCGCCAGTCGCTTCTGTCGGGGCAGCGGTCGAGAGAGCCGGGTGATCACCTCGGTCCCCCTGGAGACGAAGAGCTCCTCGATGATCTGGGTGGTCGGAATTCGTACACCACTGACGGTGCGGTCGCCCAGGGTGATCACCAGGTGGGCATCCTCGACACAGCGGCCGAGGATCGCCTCCACGGCTTCGTCCATATCGGCGAAGAAGCTCGCCACGCGCTTGCGTCCGTCGTCGCTCAGTCCGCCTTCGAGAACCGTGGTCAAGGTCGAGGATCGAGCCGCGGCAGCACCGACTTGGTCCTCGCGGAATCGTCTGGACCCTCCGAGACTACGGCTGTCGAGAGTACGCACGGCATCGAGGAGCCCCTCCTCGATCGGCGCCCCGATATCGGCGGTGTCGATCCATTTCAGCGGGAGGTAGGAGGCCTGCCCATAAGGCATCGTCGTCCCGTTGTCGCCGTATGGAGGGCTGGTGAGGACAAGCTCCGCAAGTCCACCTCCGGTCGGGTCCACCTCCTTGACGTCTCCTAGCACCAGGTCGACCCCGGGGAGATATCGCCCGTGTCGCCGCGACCCCTCCCGGTTCTGCGTCCTGGAGAGGTCCCCGATCTTTCCTGCTGCCATTCGGGCTCCTAGGTCGAACCTGTCGATCGCGTCGATCGGACGGCCCAGCTGGGACGGCGGCCGCATCTGAAGCTTCGGCGTGCTGATCCGGAAATTGCCGGTCAGCCGAACCACCTCCGCAAGCGCGACCCACAGCAGGCGCCTGAGGGGCTCTCGGGGCTCAAGCCGGATCGCAGTCGAGATTGCTGTCAGTTCGACGGCGACGTCCTCACGAAACCAGCGCCGGCACCATTGTTCCAGCGGGGGCACGACCTCCGTCAGGAGGCCCCGGGCCGTGGACACCGCCCGGTCGACACCAGCTAGGAGTCCTCTCTGTCCCGCTTCGCCCGACCTCACCTTCGCGATCAGGACGGCCAGCGGGTTTATGTCGCTGCCGGCGAATGGCAGGCCGAGACGCATCGCCTCGACCATCGTCGCTCCCGATCCCACGAACGGGTCGTACGTCAGCGGAGCGCCGGAGCGCGCCTGGCAGACGCCCTCCAGAAGGACGCCTTGCATCTCCGACACCATCATCGCCGGATACTGAAAGGGGGTGTCGCGGGCGCCACTGCTCCTCGTGGTGCTCTGAAGACCCCAGAACTCGCGGCGGGCGCTACCTGTCAGGGCGCGAGCGAGTCGGTTGTCGCGAGATCGGACGGTGGCGATGCTCATCGATGGGCGGATTCGCGGTGGAGCGCCCTAGGGCCTGCCATTTTATTCATATTTTTGAATTATATTGCCCTCATGGACGTCTCCCCCCGTCTCCTGCGCCTGATCTCGGTCTTGAACAACCGACGAAACCGTGCGGTGATCGGCGCGATCACTGAGTCCGGGGTCACGGCCAGCCACCTCGAGCAGAGCCTCGAGATGCCGCAGCCGACGGTGTGCCGGGCCCTGAACGATCTTCGCGCGGTCGGCTTAGTCACGGCAGCACCGAAGCATCGAGGTAATCCAGGTCGACCACCCGAGGAGTGGGTGCGAACCGAACCGACCGCGCGAAAGACGCTGGAGGAGCTTGAGACGATTGCGAGACGCCTCGTCGAGCCCGATGGGCAAGAAGGTAGCCGCGAAGTCTGAATTCACGGCGGGTGGGGGCGGCCCTCGAAGTTGTGCGTCCCTAAGGCTCTCCTCACGCGGGACTTTGCTGGCCAAGCCATATGCCGCGAAAGTGCCCGAAATCGACGGCTTATCCCTGCGCATCACCTCCACCGAACCGCCACTCCGTTTCCCAGGCACTTCTGGCCGGAAGTGCCGGAATCGGCGACATATCCCCGGATATCCCTTCGCATCGCGGATTTCGGCGATCAAATCGGAAATCCAAATGCCCTGGAAATCGCTTGTTTTTTACAGCTATCTGTCTTTCCCGAGCCGAATTCACACACGAGCGCTGACTGGTTCGAGAAGCCATCGACTCAGGGGCGCGAGACCGATCTTCGCGATGAGCGCCGCATAAAAAGGCTGGTGAGGTAAGGCCGGGCCGCTGCGAATCGCGTCCTGAAGTGAACGGCAGCAGAGTCCTCGATCGCGAGCAACCTCCTTCGACGAAGGCGGGTTCCGGACGGCTGGACCCGGCGACAGGTCGGCGGTTCGGAATCCGCCCGGGTGCATCAGCTGGAAGTACCTGACCTCTCATGCATAGCTCGCGTCTACATCGTTCGGGTCGTTATGCGTCTCCGCCGAGAAGCCGAGGCCTCTGAACTTCGCGTCGGCAGCGAGCTCCTAGCGTCCGATCGAAGTCGGGGAGTCCGGCGACGGGATCGCCGCGAGCCGCATCCCCTCCCGGCCGCCTACCCGGCGCGGCCGACCGGTAGGGGAGAGACATTGACCAGGCCGTCGGGCAGCCCGGCACGAACCGGGCTCGGCACTTGTGTCCCCTAACGCGGGGGACCGGGGTTACATCCCAGACCGAGGCTAGCAACGCTCGTTCTGAATCTCGATCGGTATCTAACTCGGGACACCTTCCGCGATACGGAAGTGGTCCTACGTTCGAGACTTCGAACGAAATCTGGCTTGCCAGAGCCAACTCGAGCGATCGCCCGGGTAGCCGAGACGCGAGCTTCGGTGCCCAGCATGCCTGAGTGAGGCGTCGCGAATTGGTCATGATCTGGTCACGGTGACCCAATCAAGTCCCAAAATGCCCGAGAAGAGCTGGCCTCAACTCGACGGAGCCGGTCGCAGTATCCCTGCATTTCGCGCTTTTCCGCATCGATAAGCGGAAAGCCCGGAACGAGACTCGAACTCGTGACCCCTTCCTTACCATGGAAGTGCTCTACCAACTGAGCTATCCGGGCGGGTTGAGCGGTCGATCTTAGAGGGTCTGGTCCGACCTTTGGAACGAGCTGGCGTCCGTGCCGCCCGCGGGCATGCCGAGGGGCGGGTAGCGACGGGCGGCGAGAACGCCCAGCGCTTCTTGCCAGTGCTTGGAAGGGGTTCGGACGACTGTCAACGCCTCCGCCGCGTCCCCTTTTTGTGAAGTTGTGGTCGGCGGGCGTTCTGGGGGACTCAGACGCCGACCGGGCTCGTAATGAGCGCGGCCGTGACGAGTTTGACGACGACGACGCCGACGGCGGGAACAGCAGCGTTCATGGCGGGCGCGGTCGTCATTGCCTGGCGAGTGTACGGGTTCTTTTCGCGGCGTCAATGGGGAGGTAGGTTTTGGGCTCGGGACAGCCAGCGGAAGGATCGGGATGGACCTCAAGAATCTCTTCAACAAAGGCAAGAAAATCGTCGACGAACGGGGCGGGGTCGAGAGCCTCAAAGAGGACGCCGAAGAGTTGAAAAACATCGCCACCAGCAAGGGCAGCCTCACCGACAAGGCCAAGGAGGCCGCCGAGGCGGTCAAGGACCCGGGCGCGCCCGGCGGGCAGGTCGGCGGCCAGGGACACCAGGGCGGACAGCACCAGGGTGGCGGCCAGCATCGAGGCAACGGCCAGCACCAGCCCGGCCAGGGCGGCCAGCACAAACCCGGCCAGGGCCAGCGCCCCAACCAGCCCTAGGCGGCTAGGGCAGCGTCACCGGGCTCGACGGCGGCGCGCCGGTCTTGAGCAGCGTCGAGAGGTAGATGACGACCGGGCTGCTGCTGCGGTTGGCTGCTTCGTGGTCATCGCTCGGCTGCTCGATCAGCCACTGGCCGCTCCTGACGTGGGCGGTCTGGCCGGCGGCGATGCGGCGGACGAGGTGGGCCGGTTCCGATTCGCCGACGTAGAGGTCGGCGTGGCCGCGGCGCACGGTGTAGGTGAGGGTGCCGGAGACGACGCGTGAGATCTGGGTGCCCTGGTGGTGATGGAGGGCGAGCTGGACGCCGGGCGGCACCGTCACCTTGCTCAGTACCATCGTCCGGCCCGGCGCGCCGACCACCTGGCTCGACTGGGCCAGGGCGTTTCGGACCGGCGCCGGCGCCGGGCCCGAGGCGCCGAATGCGGTCGGCAGCACGATCGCCAGGACGACGACGGCGCCGATCGCGAGAGCGGTCAGCGAGGCGGAGCGGGGGAAGAAGCGCACGGCGGCGCTTTTCGCCCCGCCCGCGGCGACTCCTGCGTCAGCCTTCGACCGGCGCTCCGTTGGCGGTCAGCTTGACGTCGACGTTGCCGCGCGTCGCGTTGGAGTAGGGGCAGACCTGGTGGGCGTCGCGGACGAGCTCGACGGCCTCGTCGCCCTCGACGTCGGGGAGGGTCACATGGAGCTCGACGCCGATCCCGAAGCTGCGGTCCTCGCCGGTCTGCAGCTCGACCTTGGAGTCGATCGCCACGTCGCCGGTCTCGATCTTCTTGCGGCGAGCGACGGCGCCGAGGGCGCCCTCGAAGCAGGCCGCGTAGCCGACCGCGAAGAGCTGCTCGGGATTGGTGCCGCCGCCATCGCCACCCATCTCGGCCGGGGTGCGCAGATCGACGGCGAGCGCTCCGTCGCTGGTCTCCCCGTGTCCGGCCTCGCGGCCTCCGGTGACGTGCGCCTCAGCGGTGTAGATGACCTTGCTCATTCGACTGGCTCCCTTTCGAAGTGGTTTCCCGTCCACCTTAGGGAAGGGGCCGTGCCCGCTTGCGGTGGTGCGCGACCCGGGCGCGGACGACGTGAAAGGCGAAGGCGGCCGGGGTGCGGTCGCGGTTGCCGGCGGCGTCGATCGCGTAGACCCGGAAGACGTGGCGCCCGGCGGTGACCTTGAAGGCGCGCGGAGAGCGGCACGGCTTATATGGACCGTGGTCGAGCTTGCAGCGGAAGGTCGAGCGCTCGCTGGCGCTGAAGCGGAAGCTGACCCGGACCGGCAGCTTGCGCACCCGCACCAGCTTCGCTGGTCGCCTGGCGATCGTCGTCCGCGGCGGCTTGGTGTCCCGGCGAGGCACCGGAACGGGAGCCGGAGCCGGCACGGTCGCCGGCGGGGCGGGAAGTTCGGCGACGACTTCTTCTTCTTCGGGGATCCCCTGGCGGACGCTCTCGCATTCGACCGGCGCCGGGTCTTCGTAGAGGCCCGGGTGCGGGATGTCGACGATCGCCCGGTCTTTCGCACCGGGACCGCAGTTGATCGCGGTGTCGGAGTCTTCGGAGTTGGCCAGGACGACGTCTTCTTCGCCCGCGCCGGCGAAGAATTCATCGGCACCGCGATGACCGAGCAGCTGGTTGTTTTCGGCGTTGCCGACCAGCAGGTCGGGGCTTTCGGAGCCCTCGAGGTCCTCGATCGACACCATCGAATCGGTAGTGCCGGTGTTGCAGGTAGGGGTGGTGCCGAGGCCGTCCTGGCCGACCAGGTCCAGCGCCAGGTTGGCGTCGACTCCCGGGCCCTTCGCCCACGAGGAGTTGTCGACGCCGGCTTCGCCGTCGATCGTCTCGCCGTCGCAGATCGAGGTCGAGAGGAAGAGGTCGTTGCCTTCGCCGCCGTGCAGATGGTCGGCCCCGTCCTGGTGGATGAGCGCGTCGTCGCGCCCGATACCCGAGAGGGTGTCGGCGAAGTTGCCCTTGCCGTCGGCGATGACGTCCTCGCTTTCCTGGCCGCCGGTCAGCGTGTCGGCGCCTTCGCCGCCGAGGATCGTCACCGCGACTTCCTGCGGGAAGCCGGTGGCGGAGATGTTGTCGTTGCCGCCGAGCCCGGCGAGCACCACCTCGGTGAGGCCGACGGCCGGGCAGGTCGCGGTGGTGGCGCTGGCGACGGTGCAGCCTTCTTCGACCTGGCCTGGCGCTTTCTGGAAGCCGGCGCCGGCGATCTGGAGGGTGACGACGCTCGTTCCGTAGCTGGCAGTGAGAGTGTCGGCGGCGCTGGTGCCGGTCAG
Source organism: uncultured Actinomycetes bacterium (assembly GCA_963839115.1). Lineage (GTDB taxonomy): Bacteria > Actinomycetota > Thermoleophilia > Solirubrobacterales > 70-9 > VAYN01. Next base: position 3,735,009 of record CAWITM010000001.1, on the reverse strand, counting down.
GTAGATCTCGTTGCTGGCGCCGGTCGCCATCACCCCGAGGCTGACTTTCGCTTTGCTGCGCGGCACCACCGCCTTGGCTCCGTTTTCGGCGCAGTTGGCGGGGCCGGAGATCCCCTGGCAGCTGTTCGTCCCTTCGCCGCCGTCGGCGGTATCGCCCGCCTGGCCGGCGGCGTTCGGTCCGCCGCCGTTGAGGTCGTCGCCGTCGGCGCCGCCGAAGAGATGGTCGACGCCGCCGTTGCCTTCGATCACATCGGCGCCGCCGCCGCCGTAGATCGTTTCGTTGCCTTCGCCGCCGACGATGTAATCGGCGTAGGGCGTCCCGACGATCGTCTCGAAAACTCCCTTTTCGACCTGGTCGGCGCCGCCGCCCGCGCCGGCGCCGCCGTTGTTGCCGTTGAATTCTTTGGGCTGCGGGTTGCCGGGGCCGAGGTTCAGGAAGACGCCGCGTTCCTGTTCGATTTCGCCCGCTTTTTCTTCCCCGTTCGGGAAGCCGCCGACGCCGCTGACCACGCTGAAGCCGAAGCCCGGCGTCACCCCGCCGGCGTAGCTGAGGGTGTCGACTTCGCCGGGGACGTTGCCGCCGCGGTCGAAGATCCGATCGGTGGTGCCGCCGCCACGGACGAAGTCACTGCCTTCGCCGCCGTCGATCGAGTCGGCGCCGAAGCCGCCTTCGAGGTAGTCGTTGCCGGGGCCGCCGAGCAGCTGGTCGTCGCCGATGCCGCCGTAGAGGCGGTCGTCGCCGGCGTTGCCGCGGAGGATGTCGTTGCCGCGTTCGCCGTAGACGACGTCGTTGCCTTCGCCGCCTTCGAAGGTCTGGCTGCCGAGCCCGCACTGGCCCGAGGGACAGACGGCAGAGGGCGCCACCGCGGCGCCGGCCGGCCCTTCGACGATCAAGTCGTTGCCGGCGCCGCCGTCGACGTAGGTGACCGTGGCCGGGACGACGATGTGGTCGGCGCAGGGGGTGCCGAGGATCTCGTCGCCTTGACGGAGCGGCCCTTCGGCGCAGGTCGGTTCCGCCGCGGCGGGTCCAGCCGGAGGTTCGTCGGCGGCGGCCGCTCCCGCGCCCGCGAGCGCGCCGAGCACGAGCAGCGCAGCCACCATCCCCAGGAGTCGTCCCATACCCGCTGGATACCCGTCGCGCCGCGAACGATGCGGTCGGCGTCCGGTTGACTTTTGTAGCCCTCTGGGCGACAAAGGTCGACCGGACTCCTCGCCGGGCTCAGTCGTCGGCGTCCGGCGGCGCCTCGCCCTGCCAGTAGTCGACTTCGCTGCCCAGGTCGAAGATGGTCTGGAGGCCCTCGCCGTCGGGGGTGCGCTCGCTGGCGCTGATCTTGTTCGAGTCCGGATAGACGACGATGTCGGGGCGGCCGTGGCTGGATACGGCGAGGAAGCGGACCTCCTCGGCGGTCGGGTTGAAGAGCTGGTGGGCGCCGGCCTCGCCGAGCTCGAAGCGGACCGCCTCGCCCTCCTCGAGCTCCCGCACCCCGGCCGGCGTGCGCAGGCTCGGCCGGCCGCTCAGCACGATCAGAATCTCCTCGTCGGAGTAGTGGAAGTGAAACGGGTAGGCGGCCTCGCCGGGCGGCAGCTTCCAGAGGCTGGCGCCGACCGTCTCGGCACCCAGTTCGTAGCCGATCCGCGCGCGGTGGGCACGGAAGCCGGGCGGGGCGTCGCGTTCGATCCAGTTGGGCTCGTTGATGTTCGGCACCGGCCAAGCCTAGCCCGGCCTAAGATCCCCTTAAGCGCGCCTTGTAGCGTTCCCGACGATGCCCCGCCGCCAGCTTGCCGTCGCCCTCGCCGTCATCTGCGCGCTCGCCGCCGCCATCGCCGGCTGCGGGAGCTCCGGCGGCGGCGAATCGCAGCCGGCGCCACCGCCGACCGAGTTCCCGCCGGCCAAGGGCAAGACGATCGCCGAGCTGCTCCACGATTCCGGCGCGAAGCCGACCAAGCTGGTGATCGCGCCGGCCGCCCAGGCCTTCGTCAAAGGCCCGAACCGCTATCCGTTCGGCGTCTTCACCACCGGCAACGAACAGGTCTCCGACGCCGACGTCGCCCTCTACTTCGCCAAGACCGGCAAGAGCGCGGTGCAGGGGCCCTTCCCCGCCCACCTCGAATCGCTCGAGACCAAGCCCGCCTACCGCTCCCAGAACGGCTCCGGCCCCGGCGAGGCGACCTCGGTCTACGTCGTGCCCAAGGTCGACTTCCCCGAGAACGGCTCCTACATCGCGGTGGCGATGCTGAAGGGCAAGAACGGGCTCGAAGCCTCACGGGTGCCCAGCCCGGTGGTCGGCCGCGAGCCCAACATCCCAGAAATCGGGCAGCGGCCGCCGAAGGTCACCACCCTGACCGCGGCCGACGTTGGCGGCGACCTCGAAAAGATCGACACCCGGGTGCCGCCCGACCAGATGCACAAGGTCGACTTCGCCGAAGTCCTCGGCAAGCAGCCGATCGTCCTCGTCTTCGCCACCCCCGCCCTCTGCCAGAGCCGCGTCTGCGGGCCGGTCGTCGACGTCGCCCAGCAGGTCGCCGACGAGTACGAACCGAAGGCGGACTTCATCCACCAGGAGGTCTACGTGAACAACGAAATCCCCAAAGGGATCCGACCGCAGCTGAAGGCATTCGGCCTCGAGACCGAGCCCTGGACCTTCCTGATCGGCAAGGAAGGCAAGGTCAAGGACCGGATCGAGGGCGCCTACGGGGTGGACGAACTGGAAGAAGCGATGAAGACGATCGTGCCTGGCTGAACAGCCAGGGCCGGTCGCTTCTCCGATATGGTCCGCGGCGGCGTTGGGGCGTCGGTGGGCGGCAGGGCCCGCAGGCGTTCGCTCCCGTTGGAGGCGGGACCGCCGCAAAATCGACGTACGAAGGAGAGATATGAAGCTTCGGATGCCCGTCCCTGCACTCCTCGCCTGCCTGGCGCTGGCGCTGGCCGCCTTTGCCGCGCCCGCGGCGCTGGCCAAGCCCGCCCCGAAGCAGTCGGCGGCGAAGGTCTTCGAAGCCTGCGCGCACGGCTGCCACTACCGGACGATCCAGCGCGCCGTCGACGCCGCCGGGTCGTATGAGTTCAAGAACCCGAAGGCGAAGACGGTGGTCGCCGTCAAACCGGGCAAGTACGTCGAGGGGGTCGTCGTCGACGGCACCGAACGCAAGAAGGACTTCGACGGGCTGACGATCGAGGGCACCAGCAAGAACCCGAAGCGGACGATCCTCGAAGGCAAGAACGCCAAGGGCGAACTCGGCGCCGCCCAGAACGGGGTCGAGGCGATCAGCGTCGACGGCCTCGTGCTCAAGAACATGTGGGCGCGGAACTACCAGTCCAACGGCTTCTTCATCCACGCCGCCAACGAAGGCGGCCAGCACTGCGACGGCTACACGATGAACAACCTGCTGGCCTCGGCCAACCGCTCCTACGGCCTCTTCGCCAAGAACTGCTTCGGCGGCAAGATGATCAACTCGGCCGGCTACCACCAGGGCGACTCGGCCTTCTACGTCGGCGAAACGCCCTGCGACAGCAAGAGCTGGAACGTCTACGGCTCGACCCCGTGCCAGCGCAAGCCGGACTGGACGATCCTGAAAAACGACGAAAGCTACGAAAACGTGCTCGGCTACTCGGGGACGAACTCCAAGTACGTGAAGATCGTCGACTCGGCCTTCTTCAACAACGGCATCGGGATCGCTCCCAACACGCTCGACAGCGAGGGCTATGAGCCGAACGGCTGGCTGATCATCGAACGCAACGACGTGTTCTGGAACAACTACAACTACTTCCTCAAGAAATCGGCCTTCCACACGGTCTCCGAGGGCCTCGGCGAACTGAGCGGCCAGACCGTCAACTACCCCACCGGGGTCGGCATCATCCTCTACGGCTCCGACCACAACCTAGTCCGCCAGAACCGCGTCTTCGGCAACGACAAGTGGGGGATCGCGTCGTTCTCGGGTCCCGGCGAAACCTTCGTCGCCAACGAAGGCAACGAAGCCAAGAACGTCGACAACGAAATCGTCGAAAACATGATGGGGCGCGAAGGTGCCGACCCCAACGGCGAATACGACATCTGGAACGACAACACCGGCGGTGGCAACTGCTGGGGTGCCAACAGCCCCAACTCGACCTTCGCGCCGGGCAACGGCACGGTCCCGATCAGCACGATCTACCCGACCTGCCCGCAGGCGCCGGTGTCCTACGGCTCGGTCCGCAGCCTCGACATCAAAGCCGGGCTGCAGGTCAGCCTCGAAAACACCGGCGACCCGAAAACGATCCTCGGCTACGCCGGCTCGAGCCCGCCGCAGAACCAGCAGTGCACCTGGGTCAAGCGGGTCGCCCAGCACCCGAAGTTCCAGACCTACGAGCCGGTCGAAGTGCCGGTGCTGCCCGGTGAACTGACGTGCTGAGCGGCGGGCGGAGGACGCGGCGGGCGGCCTGGCTGGCGCTCGCCTGTCTGGCGCTGCTCGCCCTCTCGGGCGCCGGCGCCGCATCGGCCCAGGCGCCCAAGCCGAAGCCGGCGCGGGTGACCGTCAACGACTTCTACTTCGGGCCGGAAGCGGTGACGATCAAGGAAGGCGCGTCGGTCAATTGGGTCTGGTCGGAAACGAACAGCTATCCCCACGACGTCCACCTCAAGAGCGGGCCGAAGAGGCTGAAAGAAAAAGCCAGCTACTCGACCAAAACGACCGCGGTCACCGACGCCAGCTTCAAGAAGACGTTCACGACGCCGGGGACCTACCACTTCATCTGCACGATCCACCCGACCCAGATGCACCTGACGGTCGTCGTCAAGAAGTAGCGCCGACGTGCCCGACCCGATCGACCGCCGCGACTTCCTCTCGTTCGGCGGCGCTGCGCTGATCTGCACGCTCGCCGGGCACAAGATCCTGGCGAGCGACGGCAAGGTCGACGTCGCCGCGCTCTCGCAGGGGGTGCCGGTGCCGCCGAAGGTGCGCGAGGCCGACCGCGACGGGACGGCCGGCGGCGGCGCCGAGGGCGGGACGACCGAGCTCGCCGCCTTCACCGGCAGCGGCACCCGGCGCGAGTACTGGATCGCCGCCGAGGAGATGGAGTGGGACATCGTCCCCACCCACCGCGACCAGATGATGGCGACCAAGGTCAAGGGCAAGAGCAGGTTCGAGGCCTACGGCTACCGGGCCTACTCGGCCGGGTTCAAAGAACCGCTGGGGCCGGCGAAGATCCCGGGGCCGCTGATCGAAGCCGTCGTCGGCGACACCGTCGTCGTCCACTTCCGCAACCGCCTCGGGGCGCCGGTCACGATGCACCCTCACGGGGTCTTCTACTCGAACGAGATGGACGGTTCCTACAAGGGCAAGTTCACCGACCCCGGCGGCTTCGTCCAGCACGGGCGCACCTTCACCTACGTCTGGGAAGCGCGGCCGGGGACCGAAGGCACCTGGCTCTACCACGACCACGGGCCGATGGACCCGCTGCCGGTCTTCAAGGGGCTGTTCGGGCCGCTGATCGTGCGGGCGCCGGACGAGAAGCTGCCGGAAGTCGAGCACTTCCTCGCCTTCCACACCTTCGAACCGCCGACCACCGGCCTCAAGGACATCTTCTATTGCATCAACGGGCGGGCCTATGCCGGCAACACGCCGACCTTCACCGCCAAGGTAGGGCAGACGGTCGCCTTCCACGTCTACGGCCTCGACAACTTCTTCCACACCTTCCACCTGCACGGCCACCGCTGGACCGAACCCGACGGGCGCATCGTCGACAACAAAACCTTCGGCCCGGCGGACTCGTTCCGGCTCGACTTCGTCGAGGACAACCCCGGCCGCTGGTTCTACCACTGCCACGTGTTCATGCATTTCCACATGGGAATGAACGGTTGGTACGTCGTCAGCTGATCCTGGTGGCGGCGCTGCTCGCCGCCGTCGCGCTGGCGCTCCCTGCCGCCGCCGTGGCGCTGAACGCGCGGGTCAACATCGCCAACTACGAATGGTCGACCAAGGAAGTCCACGTCAACCTCGGTGAGAAGGTGACCTGGGACTGGCTCGGTCCCGACCTCGCCCACTCGGTGACGGGGATGTCGGCGAACGACCTGCAATGGGACTCCGACCCCGGCACCGACGCCCCCGACCACCGCGCCGGCGATGAATACACGCTGCAGTTCGACCAGCCGGGCGTCTACTACTTCCAGTGCAAACTGCACGCCTTCGTCCGCGGCGAGGTCGTCGTCTCCGACGTCCCCGGCGATCCGAACTCGCTGCTGCCGCCGCGCCCGCCGCTGAACGTCGACCTGACCCCGCCGACCCTCGGCGGGGTCAGGCTGGCGCGCAAGGCGGCGAAGGGGCCGGGCGGGATCGGCTTCCAGGCCTCGATCGACGCCAAGGGGACGCTCGACGCCGAGTACTACCGGCTCAACCACAAGGGCCAACGCCGCTACAACGGCTACAAGGTCTGGAAGTCGTTCATCGGCATCAACCGGCTGGCGATGGGGGCGCGCTGGAAGCACTTCAAAGCGCGGCCGGGGCGCTACGTCGCGGTGCTGCGGGCAACCGATACGTCCGAGAACGTCTCCAAACCGGTGACCAAGGCGTTCACGATCGCCGGCTGAGGCCGGCGGCGCGCCCTCAGTCCGAGCGGCGTTTGCCGCGCCGGGCGCGGGTCGCGCCGGCGCGCGAGGAGCGGCGTTTCTTGGCCGGTTTGCCGGCGTTGCGGAGCGTCCGTTCGGCGGCTTTCTCGGTCGCCTCCCCCATCGTGATCTGGAACATCGCCAGGAGCGCGTCGGAGGCCAGCGGGCGCATCCGCTCGAGCGCCTCGCGCACGTGCGGCCACTCGGCTTCGGGGCGGCCGGCCTTGTCGAACGGCTCCCAGATCTCCTCGACGAAGAGCTCGACATAGGCGCGGGCGGCGCCGTCGGCGTGGCGGCGCAGGCGCTCGGCGGTGGTGATCGCGGCTTCGGGGCTGACGCCGAGCTCGATCAGCGAGGCGGCGGCTCGGTGCAGGCGCGGGCTGATCACCTCGAGCTTGCCGTCGGGCAGCTCGCGCAGCACGCCGATCTTCTCGGCCCGGCGCAGCAGCTTCGCGTCGACCGCCTTGACGTGCCAGGTCTTGGCCAGTTCGCCGGCCTCGAAGATCTCCGGCGTCTCGTCCTCGAACGGCGCCCGCACGGCGCGGGCGAAATCGACCATCTCCTGCGAGGAGCCGCCGGTGCTCTCGAGCACCCGCCGGATCGCCTCGAGGTTCAGCCCCTCGGCCTGCATTTCGCGGGTCAGCTCGATCCGCGCCACGTGCTCGGCGCCGTAGTAGCCGGTGCGTCCCTGGACCTCGGGCGGCGGCAGGAGCCCGCGGGTCTGGTGGGCGCGGATGTTGCGGATCGTCATCCCGGTCCGGCGCGCCAACTCGCCGATCGTCATCAGGCCGTCGGGGGCCGGCGGCGCTTTGGTCCTGGCGCTCATCGGCCCATGGTAAGCGGCAGGCGCTGGCCGTTCATCGATGCGGCGGCCTCGGAGCAGAGGAAGGCGATCGCCTCGGCGAGGCTCTCGGCGGGAGTGAAAGTCGGGAACTCCTTGCCGGGGTTTTCCGCGCGCATCTGGGGCGTGAGGATCGCGTCGACGACGACGATGTTGGCGGTCGCGCCGCCCGCCTCGAAACCGTCGGCGAAGGCGAGGGTCCAGGCCTCGGCCGCGGCCTTGGCAGCCGCGTAGGCGGCGTTGGTGTTGCTCGGCGCCTGCGCCTGCTTGGCCGAGACGAGGACGAAGCGCCCGTGCGCACTGGCGGCGATCTGGTCGTGGAAGGCGCGCGTGGTCAGCTGCACGGTGCGGATCAGCAGCTCGTGGAGCAGCTCCCAGTCGGCCAGCGGCTCCTCGTGAAGCGGCTGCCCGCCGCGCCAGCCGCCGACCAGGTGGATCAGCCCGTCGACGTGTCCATGGCGCTCGACGAGCCCGTCGCGCCACTCCCCCACCGCAGCCTCCTCGGTGAGGTCGAGCGCCCGCCCGTCCCAGCGCTCGGCCGGGACCCCGAGCTCGCCGGTCAGTCGCGCCCCGATCTCGTCGAGCGGCCCCTGAGTGCGGTTGGCGCCCGCCACCGTCGCCCCGAGCGCCGCCAGCCGCTCGGCTACCGTCGGCCCTAGCCCGCCACCGGCCCCGGCGATCGCCAGCACCCGTCCCGCAAGTGTCCGCTCGTCGTCCATTCCGCCCATCCTCGCTGATAGCTGCACGAGCCGTGGCGAGTTTGTGTCGCATAGCGACACTAAGTCGCCAACCCCCTCGGCCGAGGCCCCCTGGCGAGGGCCGAACCGCGTGGCGAAACGGCGGTAAGGTCGGTTGCATGAACGACGACTGGCGACTCGAAATCAGGATCGGCGACGCGGCGCGGGCCGATGAGCTGGTCGAGCTGCTCGGCGAACCCGAGCTCGAGCACGACCTCAGCGGCGCGTTCCACGATCGAGTGATCGTCTCGCGCAACGACGACGTGGTCTTCCTCTACGCCGGCAGCCGCGAGCAGATCGAAGGCGCCCGGACGCTGCTCGACACGATCGCTGCGCAGAAGAGCTGGGGCATGCATCCGAACCTCAAGCGCTGGCACCCCGCCGCCGAGGATTGGGAGGACCCGGACGGAGCGCCGGTCGACGCCGACGCCCAGGCCGAGCACGAGCGGCTGATGGCGGCCGAGCGCAAGCAGGCCGAGGCGGCCGGCACGCCCGAATTCGAGGTCCGCGTCGATCTCCCCTCCCGTCACGAGGCGGTGCAGTTCGCCGATCGCCTCCGCGAGGAGGGGCTGCCGATCGTCCACCGCTGGAAGTTCGTGCTGGTCGGGGCGGCCAGCGAGGACGACGCCGCCGCGCTCGCCGAGCGGCTGCGCGCGGAGGCACCGGAGGGCAGCGAGGTCGAGGTCGAGGGAACGTGGAGCGCCGCCAACTCAGAGGCCCCGTCCAATCCCTTCGCGGTCCTCGGCGGTCTCGGGATCTGAGCTCGGCCCTTCAGGCGGGCTCGGCGAACCGGTAGCCGCAGTACCGGCATTTTCGGGCCGCGGCTTTGACCTCCTCGGCGCATTCCGGGCAGGTCTTGGTGGCCTGGGCGCTGAGCGCCGCGACACCTCCTGCCACCGGTTCGAACGCATTCGAGTCCTCGAACCTGAAGCCGATGAGGGCGTCGTCCTGGACCTGCGACATCCGCCAGATGATCACGATCGCAAGGACCGCCGCGGCGATCATGAAGAGGATCCCCGCCTGCCTGAAGTAGAGGGCGACGCGCTCGTCGCGAAGTGATCTCTCGGTCAGCCGGAAGAATTCGCCGCCGTCCGCCGCGGCTCCCGGCCTGGCCAGGAACCCGGTGATGGTCCCGACCAGCCAGCAGCCCCACCACCAGTGGACCAGTGCCGGGACCGGGCGCGCCCGCCACCCCTCGACCCGGCGCTCGGCGAGGGCCTCGGTGCCGCGCCAGATGTCGTTCGCGATCCCCTTCGGCCGAACCCAGTTGAAGAACGGGACGAACCAGCCGCCGATCGCCCACCCGGTGCCGAAGCGAAGGTCCTGGATGCCGCCCCGGGCCAGGTTCCGGTAGGCGCGGAAGAACCAGGCCGCGAAGAGCGCCGCGGCGAGAAAGAACACGCCCAGGGAGACGTCGTGAGCCACCTTGAGATCGGTGATCGCGCTATCGACGTCCCCCAGGAGAGGCGGGACGAGGCCAAGGCGGCCGCTCACGAGGCCGACGTAGTTCTGGTTGACGATCAGGGTCGCGACATCGGCGAGGATCGAGAGGCCGAGAGCGCCGATCGCGAACCTCCCCAGGGTCGTGATCGGCTGCGGCGGGTTGGGGTCGAAGTAGCGGACCTCCGTGCCCGGGGGGCGGGAGTGGGGGCAGGGAGTCCCTCGATCGGGCGCCCTGAGCCGACCCAGCGCTCGCCGTCCCACAGACGCTCGCTCCTGGGGCTATCGGGAACCGTGTACCAGCCAACCGGGATTGCCTCGTCGTGCTCCTCGCCGGCCGGTCGAAACCTCGCCCGCCAGCGCTCCCCGTCCCAGAGCTGCTCGCGACCCTCGCGGATCGGGTCGGGGTACCAGCCGGCCTTTGGCAGCGCCGCGCTCTCCCCCTCCTGCTCAGCTCCCGCCATCGAGCGCGCGAGCTTAGTCAAGCCGGCAAGATTCCGTCAGAGCGCTCGAAGCGGTTCTGGGTATGGGGGAGGCAGGATTCGAACCTGCGTAGGCAGAGCCAACGGGTTTACAGCCCGTCTCCTTTAACCACTCGGACACTCCCCCGGGTGGACGGCGGCTGATTCTAGACACGGGCGCCCGGGCGGGCGGCGACGCCTGGGTCAGGCGGGTGGGGCCGCTTCGAGGCGGGCGCTCATGCGCTCGTTGAAGGCGGTGACGGCGGAGAGCGGGCGCATGAAGACGGTCAACTCGCGGACCAGGCCGACCTCGTCGAGCTCGAGGTAGTCGATGCCCTCGAGCTCGCGGCGGCCGATGTTGGCGCGGAAGCGCAGGACGAGGGTGTGGTCGTCGGCGACCTCGTCGAGGTAGGCGAAATCTTCGAAGACCTCGATCACGTGGGAGAGGACGGCGGCGACGGTGTCGCGGCCCTCGAAGCCGCGGAAGAGGATCGGGCTGTGGAGAACGACGTCCTCGCGCAGCGACTCGCGCAGGAGGTCGAGGTCCTTGGCCTCGGCGGCGCGGCGAAATGGGTGCGGCTCGGCCATTGCGCCCAGCCTAAGCGATGGGATACTCGCGGCGTGCCCAGCGACCATCTGCTCTCGCGCTTCTCGCATTCGCTCGGGGTAACCGGGCTGCGCTGGGCCGGCAAGCTGAACGTGCCGATCTACCGGGCGACCGGCGGGCGACTGATGAGCAAGGTCGGCAAGGCGCCGGTGCTGCTGCTGACCACGACGGGACGGAAGTCGGGCGAGAAGCGGGTGGCGCCGCTCGTCTACCTCGCCGACGGCGAGCGCTTCGTCGTCATCGACACCAACGCCGGCAACGCCAAGCTGCCGGCCTGGTCCCACAACCTCAAGGCCGACCCCGAGGCCGAGGTCGAGATCGGCAAGCGCCGCACCGCGGTGCGGGCGCGGATCGCGACCGGCACCGAGCGCGCCGACCTCTGGCGCCGCCACAACGAGCAGTACGCCGGCTTCGACGACTACGCCGCCGAGCTCGACCGCGAGCCGTCGGTATGGGTCCTGGAGCCGGCCCGCGACGCCAGCTGACGAGGGCCGGACGCCGCGGGGCAAGGACGCAGGGAGCGAAGCGTGCTCTGCACGTGAGCGACCGAGGACGCCGCCCCGCGCCCGTCCGGGTCCGTCAGCTCGCGTCCCTCAACATCTGCGCCTCGGGCAAGCGCTTCAGCTTTTTCAGGGTGTTGTTCTCGATCTGGCGGATCCGCTCGCGGGTCACGCCGAAGGTGCGACCGACTTCCTCGAGCGTCAGCGGCTCGGCGTCGGAGAGTCCGTAGCGGAGTTCGATCACCTGGCGCTCGCGCTCGGGCAGGGCGTCGAGCGCGCGGCGCACGCCCTCCTTCTGGAGGTGCTCGCTGGCTTCCTCGAAGGGCTCCAGAACGGCCTCGTCGGCGACGAAGTCGCCGAGCTCGGATTCGTCCTCGTCGCCGACCGGTTTCTCCAGCGAGACCGGCAGCTGGGCGACGCGCATGATGTCGCGGACGTCGGCGACCGGCCAGCGCAACTCTTCGGCGATCTCCCCCGCCTCCGGCTCGCGGCCCAGCTTCTGGACCAGCTGGCGTTCGACGTGGCCGACGCGGTTGAGCTTCTCGACCATGTGCACGGGGATGCGGATCGTGCGCGCCTTGTCGGCGATCGCCCGCGTCACCGCCTGGCGGATCCACCAGGTCGCGTAGGTCGAGAACTTGTAGCCGCGGCGGTAGTCGAACTTCTCGACCGCGCGGATCAATCCCAGGCTGCCCTCTTGGATCAGGTCGAGGAAGGAGAGCCCGCGGCCCAGATAGCCTTTGGCGATCGAGACGACCAGGCGCAGGTTGGCCTCGACCATCTGCCGCTTGGCCAGCATGTCGCCGCGCTCGATCCGCTTCGCGAGTTCGACCTCCTGGGCCGCCGTAAGCAGGTCGACCCGGCCGATCGAGCGCAGGTAGAGCCGCAGCGAATCGAGGCTCGGCTCGACGGTCAGGTCGAGCTCTTCTTTCTTCTGGCGCCCCTCCGACTCACCGCCGCGCTGCTCCTTGTATGCGCTGACGCCGTCCTCGGCGATCACGTCGATTCCGTGCTCGACCAAGTGCGCGTGGAGCTGAGACACCTGTTCCTTGGTGATCTCCACCTCCTCGAGGGTCTGCGCGATCTGCTCGAAGGTCAGATACCCACGCTCCCGGCCCAGCGTTATGAGCCCCCGCAGCTCCTCGTTCTCGGCGATCGGGATCCCACCCTCCTCGCGCTCAATGACGTCCGTCACCGCATTTAACGGTTCGATGATCGGCCTCCGTAGACACTCTCTCCCCCCGGTTCCCGGGCTGCCGGCCCCAAAGCTCCGACCCGCGAAAGTATAGGGCGGCATCGCGGTAATTGGGGCGCCCCGGGCCGGTCGGTGGGGCCGCGCCGGTACGATTTCCATCATGTCCACGAACACCACCGTCGGCGGATCGGCGCCCGACGTCCAGGCCGGCGTGCCGGCGACTCAGGTCAGCCTCTCCCGCGTCGGCGTCACCGGCGTCGAGAAGGTGATCCGGGTCAAGGACGGGGAGCGCGAGAACCTCTTCCACGCCGAGCTCGAATGCTTCGTCGACCTCAACCCGCGCCAGGCCGGGGTCCACATGTCGCGCTTCGAAGAGATCGTCGGCGAGGCGATCGACGAGGTCGTCCTCGGCGAGGCGTTCAAGGCCGAGGTCCTCGCCGCCCACGTCGCCGAGCGGATTCGCGAGCGCCAGAACGGCCAGCGCGCCGAGGTCAGGCTGACCGCCCACTACCCGGAGACGGCGACGACCCCGGAGAGCGGTCAGAGCACCCAGGAGATGTATGTCCTCTTCGGCACCGCCGTCGCCTCGGCGGCGGGCACGCGGACGCTGACCGGCGTCCAGGCCCAGGGAATGACCGCCTGCCCCTGCGCCCAGGGGATGGTCGAAGAGCTCTCCCGCGAACGGCTCGCCGCCGAGGGCTTCGACGCCGAGGAGATCGAGCGCGTCCTCGCCGTCGTCCCCGTCGCCACCCATAACCAGCGCGGCCTCGGCACCCTCCACGTCGGTTGTCCCGAGGGCGGCCCGGCCTGGATCGACGCGCCGGAGCTGCTGCGGATCGTCGAGTCCTCGATGAGCTCGGAGATCTACGAGCTGATGAAGCGCCCCGACGAGATGGCGGTCGTCGTCAAGGCCCACGAAAACCCGCGCTTCGTCGAGGACTGCGTGCGCGAGATGGTCCGCCAGGTCGTCGAGGGCTACCCCGACCTGCCCGACGAGACCTTCGTCATGGCGCGCCAGGAGAACCTCGAGACGATCCACCGCCACAACGTCGTCGCCGAGCGCTACGGGACCCTCGGCGACTTGCGCGCCGAGCTGACCGGCGGCGAGCAGAGCGCGCATCACCTGACGATGCGCGAATGGCTCGAAGCCCCTGGCGCTTAGGCGGGCGCTTTTTTTTCTCGCTGCTGCTCTTCGATTCGTCGCCGCAGGCCGAAGAAGTAGTCGGCGCCGCTGACAACCGTGACGGCCAGGGCGACGTAGACGAGGACGTCGACCCAGACCGGGGCGGGATCGGCGGCGATCAGGGCGATCACGGCGGCGATCTGCAGGACCGTCTTGGCCTTGCCGAGCCAGCTGGCGGCGATGACGAGGCCGCGCTCGGCGGCGATCGTGCGCAGGATCGTCACCGCGACCTCGCGGACGATGATGACCATCGCGACCCAGGCGGCGAGCCGGTCGAGGCTGACCAGCGAGACCAGGGCGCCGATGATCAGGAGCTTGTCGGCGAGCGGGTCCATCAGCTTGCCGAAGGTGGTGATCGAGCCGCGCGAGCGGGCGAAGTAGCCGTCGAGGCCGTCGGTCGCGGCGGCGGCGGCGAAGACCGCGGCCGCGATCACGTCGCCGTTGGGGGTCTCGCCGAGCAGCGCCACGACCACCACGGGCACCGCGAGGATGCGCAGCATCGTGAGCGCATTCGGCAGGTTGAGCGGGAACACCCGCTCAGTTTGACTGTTTGGCGGCGTCGCGGCGGGCGAAGAACTCCTCGCCCTCGATGCTGATCTTCGGCAGGATCCGGTCGAGCCAGCGCGGCAGCCACCAGGCGTTCTTGCCGAGCAGCACCATCACCGCCGGCACCAGCAGGCAGCGGACGATCGTCGAGTCGATCGCGATCGCCACCGCCAGGCCGACCCCGAACTCCTTGACGACGGGGTCGCCGTTGAGCACGAAGCTGGTGAAGACGCAGACCATGATCGCCGCCGCCGAGGTGATCACCCGGCCGGTGTTGGCGAGGCCTTCGATGACCGCGCGCTTCTCGTCGCCGTACTCCTCGTAATGCTCGCGCATCTGCGTCAGCAGGAAGACCTCGTAGTCCATCGAGAGCCCGAACAGGATCGCGAACATCAGCAGCGGCACGAAGCTGACGATCGGTATCGAGTGATCGAGCCCGATCAGCGAGGAGCCCCAGCCGAGCTGGAAGACCGCGGTGACGACGCCGTAGGCGGCGGCGACCGAGATCAGGTTCATCGCCGCCGCCTTGATCGGCACCAGCAGCGAGCGGAAAGCGACCAGCAGGACGAGGAAGCTGAGCCCGACGACGATCGCGATCATCAGCGGCAGCTTGTTGCTGATCTGGGTGGCGAGGTCGATATAGCCGGCGGTCTGGCCGCCGACGAAGGTCTGGGCCTTCGTCCCCTCGAGCGCCGCCGGGACGGTGGTCGAGCGCAGGTCTTCGACCAGCGCGACGGTTTCATCCGACCACGGCTCCGACTTGGAGATCGCCGTGAAGACGGTGACGGTGCCGGATTCGTCGAAGCTCGGTTCGCTGACGGCGAGAACGTCGGGGGTGCCGGCGATCGCCTTCTGCAGGCTCGGCAGCACCTGTTTCGCTTCGGTCGGCGAGGTGAATTCGGAGGCGATCAGCAGTGGGCCGTTGACGCCGGGACCGAAGCCGGCGTTGAGGCCGTCGTAGGCCTGGCGCGAGGTCGTGTCCTTGGGCAGCGCGCTGATGTCGTTCTGGCCGAGCTCGAGCTGGAAGATCGGCAGTGCCAGGACGGCGAGGATGACGAGCGCGATCGCCGCCGCCGGCCAGGGCTTGCCGGCGACCCGTTCGGCCCAGCGCCGCCAGCCGTGCGGCTCGGCGGTGGCCGGCGACTCCTTGCCGCGGTGGATGCTCAGCGAGTCGATCCGCGGGCCGAGCGCGCCGAGCATCGCCGGCAGGAGCGTCGCCGCGGCGACGACGGCGACGACCACGGCGATCGCGGCGGTGAAACCGAGGGTCGTGACCAGCGGAATGCCGGCGAAGCCGAGCGAGCAGAGCGCGATCACGACCGTGAAGCCGGCGAAGACGACGGCACCGCCGGCGGTCGCGGTGGCGCGGGCGATCGACTCGCGCAGCTCCATGCCGTCGGCGAGCTGCAGTTTGTGGCGGGTGACGATGAAGAGCGCGTAGTCGATGCCGACGCCGAGGCCGATCATCGTCGCCAGCGTCGTCGCCACCCCGGGGACCTCGATCGCGTGCTCGAGCAGCTTGATGATCGAGAGCGCGCAGCCGAGCCCGATCACCGCCGAGACGATCGGCAGCATCATCGCCGTCGCGGTGCCGAAGGCGAAGAGCAGGATGATCACCGCGGCGGCGAGGCCGATCGCCTCGCTGACCTCGGTCGAGGGTTTGGAGAGCTGCGAGCCGACGTAGCTGCCGATCGAGGTGTTGGCGCCGGCCGCCTTGACCGGGTCGGCGGCGTCGAGGATTTCCTGCGCCTCGGCTTCGTCGATTTCCCCTGGACCGATCCCGAGGACGACCGGGATGTAGCCGATCCGCTGATCTTTGGAGAGGAAGTTGGCGCCTTCCTTGGAGAGCGGGCTGATCGCCGAGTTGACGTCGGGCAGCGCTTCCAGGTTCTTCACCGTTTCGGCGACCGGCGTCGCGTACTTCGCTTCCGTCAGCTTCGCGCCGGCCGGCGCTTCCAGCACCAGCGGGTTGGAGCCGTAGGCCTGTTTCGGCAGGTTTTCTTCGAGCAGTTCGGTGGCCCGGGTCGAGTCGGTGCCCGGCAGCGTCAGGTTTTCGCTGGTCTTGCTGCCGGCGGCGCTGCTGATTGCCACGAGGGCGACGGCGACGACGACCCACGCCCCGATCACCGGCCAGTGGTGGCGAGAGCAGAACCGCCCGATCGCGTACAGGGGGCCGGTCATCGGCGATGAGTATCCACCACCGGGAGGCGGTTGGGGTGGGAAATCTGATGGGTGGTCGGAGCCAGCCGCTCAGGAACTCGGCGACGCGGGCGTTTCCGGCGGCGGCTCGGTGCCGTTCTCAAACGGCGTCGGGATCGCCGCGAGCGGTGCGGCGCCGAGGGCGCGGCGGATCACGACGAGGTGCTGGGCCTGGTTGGCAACGGTCGAGGCGAGCAGCGAGCGCGGCCAGGTCGCGACCAGCTTGGAGACCGCCGCCAGCTCCTCGTCGATCGTCGCGCTTTCGACTTCGTAGAGGAAGACGAGGCGTTCGGCGACGGTCTTCGGTTCTCCGGTGTCGATTTCTTCCTCGGGCGCTTCGACGAGGCCGCCGAGGCCGCGGATCGCTTTCGTCGTCGCATCGACGTGCTCCTGTTCCTGGGCGCGGAACAGCTGCGCCATCGGCCGCAGGCGCGGCGGCAGCCCGGGGATCGTCGCTTCGTAGGCGCCCACCGCGGCGCTCTGGCGGGTCAGCACCTTTTCCAGGACTTCGGCGTCGGCGGCGGCTTCGGGGTTGCGCGGCGTCGGCGTCGTGGCGATGACGCCCGGGTCCGACTCGGTGGCGCCGGTCGTCCCTCCCCCGCCTCCGCACGACGCGAGCGCCGCAGCCAGCGCGAGCGCCGCCACCAGGGCGAGCGCGAGGCGCGCCGGGAGGCGGCGCCGCGGCGCGGACAGGGAGGCGCGGAGCACCCCGCCGCCCCGCATGATTCGGTTCGGTGCCATGAGCAGGCGGCCAACCCTATGACCCCGGCCCGCGAGGTGGCGCTGGCGGCGCTGGCCGAGGAGATCCACGGCTGCCGCAAATGCCCGCGGCTGGTCGCGTGGCGCGAGGAGCGGGCCGCCGATCCGCCGAAGCGCTACCGCGGCGAGGACTACTGGGCGCGGCCGGTCAGCGGCTTCGGCGACCCGGCGGCGCGGGTCGTCGTCGTCGGCCTGGCGCCGGCCGCCCACGGCGCCAATCGCACCGGCCGGATGTTCACCAGCGACCGCTCCGGCGATTGGCTCTACGCCTCGATGCACCGGACCGGCTTCGCCAACCAGCCCGAGTCGGTGCGGCGCGGCGACGGCCTCGAGCTTTGCGGCGCCTTCGTCGGCGCCGCCGTTCGCTGCGCGCCGCCGGACAACAAGCCGACGCCCGGCGAGCGCGACAACTGCATGCCCTATCTGGAGCGCGAGCTCGACCTCCTCGACCGCGCCCGAGTTCTCGTCGCCCTCGGCGCCTTCGGCTGGGACGCGGCGCTGCGGGCGGCGCGCGCGCTGGGCGTCGAGGTGCCGCGTCCGCGTCCCAAATTCGGCCACGGAGCCGAGGTCCGGCTCGGTGGCCGCTGGACGCTGATCGGCTGCTACCACCCCTCCCAGCAGAACACCTTCACCGGCCGCCTGACCGAGCCGATGATCGACGCGATCTTCGCCCGCGCCGGCGAGCTGAGCAGGTAGGCGCCGAGGGCGAATCGCGCCCGGTGCGCAAGTGATCGCGCGTGGTCCGCATTAGGGCCTCCCCAATATTTGGAGAAATAACTCCACCACCGGGGGATTCCTCATCGCTATGGGAGTCTTAACCGGCAGGCCGGCCCCGTGGGGTGGCCCTCCGATAAAGCCAGGGGAAGTGGGGTGAGTGGAATGCAGCGTCCACGGATCAAGCGCTCGACCGAGACGATCGGATCGCCCGAGGGTGACCTGTATCTGCTGCGGCCGAGCGCCGGAAGCGACGTCAAGATCGAGAAGCCCGACGCCGAGGACCGGCGGCTGCTGGCGGCGCTCGATGGCGAGCGGACGCTCGCCCAGCTTCAGGAGGAGTTCGGCGAGCAGGCGGTCGCCGACCTGATTGCCCAGCTCGAGGAGCTGGCGGTGATCGAGGACGCCGCCGACGACGACCGGATCGAACCCCGCGAGCTTGCCCGCTTCGATCGCCAGCTGCGCTACTTCAGCGACATCGGCCCCACCGGGCTGGCGCCCTCGGAGTGCCAGCGGCGGCTGCGCGAGGCGAAGGTCGCGGTGCTCGGGGTCGGCGGCCTAGGCGGCTGGGCGGCCTGGGCGCTGGCCTCCTGCGGGGTCGGCGAGATGTGGCTGGTCGACGGCGATCGCGTCGAGATCTCCAACCTCAACCGCCAGATCCTCTACAACGAGTCCGAGATCGGCCTGTTGAAGGTCGAGGTCGCGGCGGCGCGGCTGCGGGCGTTCAACCCGGCGGCGCGAATCACCGCGACGGCGCGGCGGCTCGGCTCAGAAGTCGAGATCGCCGACTTCATCGCCGGTGCCGACATCGTCGTCGACGCCGCCGACTGGCCCGCCCACGACATCGAGCGCTGGTGCAACACCGCCTGCTTCGAGGCCGGGATCCCCTACATAACGATGAGTCACTTCCCGCCGATCGCCCGGGTCGGGCCGCTCTACATCCCGGGCGAGACCGGCTGCTTCGCCTGCCAGGAGGCCGCCTACCGGCGCCAGTACCCGCTCTTCGACGTCGCCGTCGAGCAGCGCCGCGCCCAGCCCTCGCCGGCGGCGACGCTCGGGCCCGCCTGCGGCCTGATCGGCGGCCAGGTGGGGATGGAGGTCATGCACCACCTGACCGGCCTGGCGCGCCCGGCGACCCAGGGCGTAGCTCACATCTACGACCTGCGGACGATGGAGGTCGAACACGACGAGGTCGTGCCGGAGCCCGACTGCCCGATCTGCGGGCACCTGCAGCCGGCCCGGCCGCAGCGAGAGGCCGCCGAGGGATAGCTTTCGCGGCCCGTGCCCCGTTTCGCCGCCCCGATCTGCGTTGTCCTGCTCCTCGCCGCCCTGGTGGCCGGGTGCGGCTCGGGGGGGTCGAGCACCGGGGGGTCTGGGACCGCTGGCGGGACCACCTCCGGCGGCAACGGCGGCGCGGCGGGCACCGGCAACCCGGCGAAGAAGCCGCCGTCGGCCGAGGTCGGCGGCGCGCCCGCGGGGGCTCAGGCCAAGTCCTGCGAGACGCAGGCGGTCGATGCCCAGGCTCTGCGCGCCACCGGCGTCCCCTGCGATGCGGCACGCTCGGCGATGTTCGCCTGGCAGCGGGCGGCCCAGTGCGAACTGGTCGGCCGTCTGTCGCGCGGGTCATGCACCGTGCCCGGCGGGTATCGCTGCCAGGCGGTGCGGGTCGGCAAGGGCGTCTCGGTCAGCTGCTCGGCCGAGGGCCGGGCGATCGCCTTCCTGGCCCAGCGCGAATAGGTCAGGGCGCCGCGCCGCCGGGCCCGAAGCGCTGCGCGAGCCGCCGCGTCGGGTCGAGGAAGAGCAGCAGCCACATGTAGGGGGCGACGTGCGCGTCGATATAGGCAACCGGGATCGACAGCAGGAACACCCCGGCGATCCAGCCCGAGCGGATCTTCCCTTCGCGATGGGTTTCGGCGTCGATCGTCGTCAGCCCCGCCCGTCGCGCATCCGCCGTCATCGCCAGCCCGATCAGCACCACCCCGGCGAGGTTGGCCGAATAGAGGACGACCGAGGGCGTCCTGCCGCCGTAATCACCCAGCACCTGGCTCGAAAACGGGATCAGGACGATCCAGCCGAGATACAACATGTTGAGCGCGATGAGCCGCGAGTCGAACGCCTTCACTTCGGCGAAGAAGCGGTGGTGCACGAGCCAGAACCGCCCGATCACGGCGAAGCTGATCGCGTAGGCCAGCAGGTTTTCCCGCTGCGCCCAGAGC
Source organism: uncultured Actinomycetes bacterium (assembly GCA_963839115.1). Taxonomy (GTDB): domain Bacteria; phylum Actinomycetota; class Thermoleophilia; order Solirubrobacterales; family 70-9; genus VAYN01. Next base: position 3,715,033 of record CAWITM010000001.1, on the reverse strand, counting down.
GCTTCTGAGAGCTCCTCGCCATGCAGCCCGGTGTCGATGCGCAGGTTCAGCACCAGCAGCGTGATCGCGATCGAGAAGACCCCGTCGGAGAACGCCACGATCCGCGAGAACTCGACCTCGTTCTCCGACCTCGCCTTCGCCGTCCGTTCCCGCGCCATCCCCGGATCATCGAGATCGCCCGCGACGGAACCGCGTGCTAGCAGCGTCCGTAGGTGAGGAGCACCACCCCGGAGTCGAAACGCTTCACGTCGGTGAGCTCGAGCCGCACGGTCCCGCGGTCGCCGAGCACGTGGAGATTCCCCCTGCCCCAGACGAGCGGGTTCAGGTAGACCTCGAACTCGTCGACCAGGCCCCGCTCGGCGAGGGCGTAGGCGAACTCGCCGCTGCCGTGCATGAACAGGTCGCCGTCGACCTCGTCCTTCAGCTTCGGGATCGAGTCCTCGACGGCCCCCTCCAGCAGAGTCGCGTTCCATTCGAGGTCGGCGGACAGGCTCTTCGAGCCGACGTACTTGGGCATCGCGTTGAGCATGTCCGCCCACCTGCCCGTCTGGCTGGGCCAGTATCCGGCCAGCCCCTGGTAGGTCTTGCGGCCCAGCACCAGGCCCGCGGATCTCGCCTGACGCTCGAACGAGTACTCGCCGTGGTCGCCGTCGGGCTGCACCCACTCGGCGACCGGGTCGACGACGCCGTCGACGGTGGCCTGCGTCGACGCGATCAGCTTTCCCATCTCGATCCTCCTTCGCTCATCGGAGCCCTCTTGGCTGCCTCTACCCGGGTGACGAACGGGGACGCGCAGATTCGACACCGTCGGATCGCCTCGCCGACTGAAGTGCCGCCGGGCCGCGGCCGAGGGTCGCGCGGAAGTCGCGCGTCAGGTGCGACTGGTCGGCGTAGCCGAGCTCGGTGGCGATCCAGGCGAGGCTCGGGGCGCCGGGCTCGCTCAGGCGGTCGACGGCCTGCTGGCGGCGGAGGCGCTGGAGGACCTGCTTCGGAGTCGCGCCGACGTGGTGGGCGAAGAGCCGCTGCATCGTGCGCGGCGAGACCGCGAATTCGCGCGCGAGCTGGTTGACGCCGGCGCCTGGGGCGGCGCTCCGCATCCCCGCGGCGATCTCCATCGCCAGGTGCCGCCCGCGGTCGGGGGCGGGGCGGTTGACGGCGAGGAAGCGGGTGACCTCGGCGATCACGGCGGCGATGTCGGGGGCGCCGAGGAGGGCGGCGTCGAGCTCGTCGCCGGCGTCCCCGAACGCCTCGGACAAGGTGAGCACGCGGCCGGTAAGGTCCGACACCGGGCCGGGCAGGAAGCCGGAAAAGCCGCCGGGCCGGAACTTGGTGCCGACCACCATGCCCTCGTCCTCCAGCTCGCGGACGCCGTGCCCCGACCCGACCCCGTAGAGCAGCCGGCCCGCCGGCTCGACCGCGAGGTTGACGCAGGGGTCGGGCAGCATCTCGCGCCGGGCGGGCGGCTCGCCGCGCCGGTCCCAGGTGACGATCCAGTGCTGTTCGACGAGGTCGGCGACGGCAGGGTCGGGGGCGACGCGGACCATGCCCGTCACCTGGGAGGCCGAGCGCGGGGTGACGATCTCGTTCGACATCTGTCGCATATTTTCAAGACGTCCCGGCGTGCCGCGGGGACAATCCGGGCATGAAATTCGAACGCACCGACTTCGTATCCGTCCCGGTCCAGGACATGGACAGGGCCAAAGCCTTCTACCGCGACGTGCTCCGCGTCCACAGCCCGAACTGGGACGAGACCTGGCCGGAGATCGAGACCGGCAACGTCTCCCTCTACCTCGTCGACCCCACCCAGATGGGCAAGGAGTTCGCGCCCCACACGGCGCCGCTCGCCCTGCGGGTGCCGGACGTCGCCGCCGGCCGGGGCGAGCTCGAGGAGCGCGGCGTCGAGTTCACCGGTGACCACGACACCGGTGTCTGCAAGATGGCCTTCTTCAACGACACCGAGGGCAACGCGCTGATGCTCCACCGCCGCTACGCGCCGCCGAGCTAGGGACAGGCCCGTGCCGAGCGTCTTGACCTCCGGAGCCGGTCCGCTCGGCCCGGACCCTGGATCGGACGGCGAAAGTTCGCCGATCGGCCCTGCCGCGGACCCAGCGACAGCGGGCGTGGACGCTTCCCGTTAAATTGAGCCAGCGCGCCGGCGTAGCTCAGTTGGTAGAGCACTTCATTCGTAATGAAGGGGTCCGCGGTTCAAGTCCGCGCGTCGGCTTTAAATGCCCGCTACTCGCCAGCCGGACGGGCTCGTCGGGTGGCGTCCATGCGCTCCTCGAGCTGCCAGCAGCGGGCCTCGTCGGTCGAGGACTCGCCCAACCAGGTGAACGAGTCCTCGGTGATGTCGGTGAACCGCCAGCGCAGCAGTGGGTCGCCGTCGAGGCTGACCAGCACGATCTCACCGCCCTCTTCTTGGCCGATGAACTTGCGGACCCGCCCATTTATCGGCTCGATCCACGTCGATCGCCAGGCGCCGAGGGCGCGGTCGTAGTAGCGCAGGGTCGAGCCGTGAAACGCCCGCGGTGGGACACCCTCACCGGGTTGCCCTGGCCCAGGCACGATCCACACGTCCTGAACCGCCCGGCCGCCGAGCACCCAACCGAAGTGCAGCTCGCCCACCGCCTGTGCACCGTCGCCGACCCCGTGCCAGACGAGATCCCACGACCCGATGAAGCGACCGAAGGTCATCAGCTCGCCGGCCGACTCCTCGGCGGGGCCGGCGGCATGCAGCGCCGTCAATGGCCCGCCATCGAAATCGCCGATCCCACCATGGTCTGAACCCATGGCTCAATTCTCCCATCGGCCCCGCCGCGACGAGACTTCGGTGACAGTTTCGCGAACCGCGGCTCAGGTCCGCGAAACTGCTTCCGATGTCGGCCGAAGGGACGATTCGAAGCGCCATCCGGAGTCGCTCGCCGCTGGCGCTGCGCTATGAGACGACCGGCTCCGCGTGGCGCACGGTTCACCCGCAGGTCCTCTTCCGGATCTCGACCGGGGAGATTGCCGTGGACGCCTATCAGGTGGGCGGGGCCACCTCGTCCGGGGAGGGGATACCTGGCTGGCGCCAACTGAGCCTCGCCAGGATCCACGGCATCGAGGTCCTGGAGGGTGCCTTCGAGCCGGCCCCAGGCTTGAACCTCGCCTCAGCCAGGTACGCGGCCGGCGTGATCGCGCACGTCTGAGGCGCCGCTCAGCCGAGCGAGAGGACGTGAGCGCGGGTCGGCTCGACCCGGCCGTCGATCACGTCGAGGTAGGCGGCACGAACGGCGTCGAAGCCGGTGCCGGGGATCGGCTCGAGCCATCCGGCGGTCCACTCGCAGAACGGGTGCCAGGCCGCGGCGACGCGCTCCTCGAGGCCAGCGGGGCCCCAGTCGGCGGCGCGCTTGGTGACCCGGTCGGGGGCGAAGAAGAGGGTCGGGGTCGGCCCCGGCAGCTCGCCGGCGCCGGCGCCCAGCTCCTCCCAGTGGGTCACGCCGACGGCCATGCTGTGGACGAGCTCATCGCCGAAGTGGTTGTGGACGGCGGCCCGGACGGCGCCGTCGCCGGCGACGTCGACGAAGGTGGCGGCACCGCGATCGAGTGAGTCGACGGCGTCGTAGGCGACGACGCGGCCGTAGATCCCGAGGCCCTCGACGAACTCGCGGCTGCGCTCGGAGGTCAGGCCGACCAGCTCGACCCCCTCGCGGCGCGCCAGCGGGAAGGCGGCGGCGATTGCGGTCTTGGACGAGGCGCTGGAGACGACGATCGGGCCGCGCTCGGTCAGGCCGTCGTCGGCGAGCTGATCGTCGATCAGGAACGAGGTGAAGAAGAGCGGGCGCAGCAGCATCTGCAGGGCCTCGGTGTCGGGACGGTAGAACGGGTCGGTGGCGGTCGACAGGTAGCGGTGGTATGCCGACGGCAGGGCGGCGCGGTGCGGCGAGCCGTCGAGGAAGCCGTGCTCCCCGGCGCCGGTCGGCGTGACGAGGAGGTGCGAGGACGGCGGCAGGTAGCCGTAGACGCGGGTCCCGACCGCGACCCCCTCGACCTCGCTGTGCTCGACCTCGGCGAAGCCCCACATCGGCACCCGTCCCCAGCCATCGGCGGCGGGGAAGAAGTCCCAGTAGGACATCGCCTCCCCCATCACCGCGTAGGTCACGTTGTTGGCGGTCAGGCCGAAGGAGTCGACGCGCAGCAGCGCCTGGCCGGCGCCGACCTCGGGCGGATCGGACTCGACGATGCGGCACTCGCGCAGGTCGCCGCGCTTGACCTCGAAATCACTCACGCGCCGATGCTCTCACAGCTGGCAGCGCTCGCACCAGTAGGTGGTGCGGTTGGCGTCGCCCTGGCCGCGCGAGCGCACGCGCCCGCCGCAGCGCGGGCAGGGGCCGCGGCGCCGGTAGATCGCGAACTGCTTGCGGCCGCGGCGCACGGCTTCGAGCATCTGCTCGCGGGCCGCGTCGAGGGCGGCGCGGAGCTCCTCGTCGCCGAGGTCGGCGACGCGCCGCCAGGGATCGAGGCGAGCCGCCCAGCATGCCTCGCTCTTAAAGATGTTGCCGATCCCGGCGACGAGGTTCTGGGCGAGCAGGGCGTCGCCGAGCGTGCGGTCGGACTGGGCGCGCATCGCCGCCATGACGGCGTCGGGGTGGAAGTCGTCGGCGAGGATGTCGGGACCGAGGCGCGAGAGCTGCGGGTCGATGCCGACGCGGTGGGCCGGCAGCACGCGCAGGGTCGGGCCGCCGAACTGGACCGCGGTGGCGCGCGGGCCGGTCAGCACCGCCCAGGCCGAGCCTCGCGGCCGCGCCCAGCGCCCGCGCGGCAGGTAGACATGCCAGCCGCCGCTCATCCCCATGTGGCTGTGGAGGACGAGGTCGCCGAAGCCGAAGACGAGGTTCTTGCCGTGCGAGTCGATCCGCTCGAGGGTGCGGCCGTTGAGCCGCTCGATACCGGCGGCGCGGCCGCGCGGGTTCGGCGCCGTCACCTCGACCTCGTCGCCGAGCACGGCCTTCTCGAGGCGTCGGCGCGCGCGCAGGATCGTGTCGCCCTCGGCCATCGCCGCCAATGATCGCGGGTCGGGGGCGCCGGCTCGGCGCTCGGCCGGGGCCGGGTGATCCCACCATCTAGGCTGGACCGATGCTGAGGCGAAGCGAAAAGCCCGACCCGCTGGCGCGCCAGGCGGTGCTGGGGATCGCCGCCGGGCGGCTGGCGATCGGGGTCGGGGCGCTGCTGGCGACCGGGCCGGCGCTGAAGGTCCTCGGCTTCCCCGCCGCCGACACCGGCGGCCGAGCGCTGGCGCGGCTGGCCGGCTCGCGCGACATCGCCCTCGCCGCCCTCACCTTCGCCGCCCGCGACGACGCCGCGGCGCTGCGCAGCGCCGCGCTGATCGCAAGCGCCGTCGACTTCGCCGACGCGGTCAGCTTCGCGGTCGCGGGACGCGATCCCGCCGCCGGCCGGGCCGCCGCGCAGGGCGCCGCCTCCGGAGGCGCCGCGACCGTCGTCGGCCTCTGGGCCTGGCGTCGCCTCGGCGGCGCCTAGTCCAGACGACGAGCATTCGCACTTATCCGCGTATAGGACGGATAACTGCGAACGCCGGTGATTTGGGTGCGCCCACCTCAGTCCAGGTCGAGCTCGAGCTGGGCGCGGTGGATCCGCTCGATCGCCTCGGCGTAGGCACCGTGCAGGGTGCTGCGGGCGGCGACGTCGACTACGCCATAGGCCTCGGCCATCGCCCGCGCCAGGGTCCGCTTGAAGGTCTGGCCGTGCCAGGCGTGGGTCTCGCGGGCGCGGCCGACGTGGAGGTGGACCAGCTCGTGGAGCAGCGTCTCCAGCACGTCGCCTGGGCGGATCCCGGGATAGGCAGTCACCGAGAGCCGGTGCTGGGCGGGGACGGCGAAGCCGACCCGATTGGGGCGGGTCGATGCGCGCCGGACCTTCAGCTGCGGCTCGCGCTCCAGCGGCCCGCCGGCGAAGACCGGCAGCCCGCGCAGGCGGGCGAGCTCGCGGTCGAGGCGGACCCCGGCGACGGTCCAGTAGGCCGGCGGCCGACGCAGCGGCAGCGCCGGCTCGGCGGACGACGCCCGCCGCGGTCGCCGGCGCAGGCCGATGCGCCTGCCGGGCCGGCTCATCGCTCCGGCCTGTCGGACCGACTCACGCCGCCGGCCGGTGGTGGCGTCTAGCTATCGCCGTTCCCGTCGCCGTTGGCGCGGAACCCGGCCGGCGTCTCTTTGAACTCGTGCGAGTCGATGACCCGATCGATCAGCCCGTATTTCACGGCCTCGTCGGCCTTGAAGAATTTGTCGCGTTCCATGTCGGTGTGGATCTGCTCCGCGGACTGGCCGGTGTGCTTGACGTAGATCTGGTCGAGGCGCTCGCGCAGCGCCAGGATCTCTTTGGCGTGGATCTCGATGTCGGTCGACTGGCCTTCGAAGCCGCCGCTCGGCTGGTGGATGAGGATGCGGCTGTTGGGCAGCGCCATCCGCTTGCCGTGCGCCCCGCCGGTGAGGATCAGCGACCCCGCCGACATCGCGATCCCGTAACAGATCGTCTGCACGTCGGGCTTGATGAACTGCATCGTGTCGTAGATCGCCAGGCCGGCGTAGGCGGAGCCGCCGGGCGAGTTGATGTAGAGGCTGACGTCCTTGTCGGGATCGTCGGCCTCGAGGTGCAGCAGCTGGGCGACGATCAGGTTGGCGAGATCCTCGGTCACCTGTTCGCCGAGGAAGATGATCCGCTGCGCGAGCAGTCGGCTGTAGATGTCGAAGGAGCGCTCGCCGCGGGCGCTCTGCTCTACGACCATCGGTACCAGGGGCATGGGATCTCCGTTTCTCGTTCCTGCGAAGCTTGGTTATGCAACCAACCGGTTGCGTGTCCTCCAGCCTAGCAGGTGTGCAACCATTGAGTTGCGCATCTGACCGCGGACGAGAGGAGCTTGCCCATGACCCTACCCAGGAGCGACGTTGGACCGGAGGCACGCGGCGAAGCGCGCGCGGAGGCCGGCCGTGAGGCCCACGCGGAGACGGGGCGAGAGGCGCGCCCGGCGGCGGGCCGGGACGCCCGCGCGAGGGACCGGAGTGAAGCGCCCGAGTCGGTGGTGCGGACCGTCGTCCTCGACGCCCCGCCCGAGCGGGTCTGGGAAGCGGTGACCGAGGCGGCGATGCTGAGCGAGTGGCTGGCACCGGAGGTCGAGCTGGAGCCCCACGAGGGCGGCGCCGTGCTCTGTCGCTTCGCGGACGGCGAGGAGCGCCGCGGCGAGGTCGAGCTGGTCGAGGAGGCCGAACGCCTGGCCTTCAGCTGGCACCGCGACGGCGCCGCGCCGAGCCGGGTCGAGCTGGCGCTCGACGCCGTCGCCGGCGGCACCCGCCTGACCGTTATCGAGACCGGGCTCTCGCCCACCGGCGCGCCGACGCTGCTGGCGTCCGGTTGGGCGGTGGCGCTGGGGCGGCTGCCGCTGGCGCTCGGACGCCTCGTGCTTGCCTAGGCGATGGCGGCGGCGCACCCAGCCGGCGGCGGGCCGGCTCCGGCGGGGGCGGGACGAGGGCGCGCTTCCACCCCGCCGGCCGGCGACCAGGCCGGCGCCGTCTTCGCGGCGCTCGCCGACCCGACCCGCCGCCACCTCGTCGAAGCGCTGGCGGCGGGCGGCGGCGCGACGGCGACGAGCCTCGCCGCCGAGCTGCCGATCACCCGCCAGGCGGTCGCCAAGCACCTCGGCCTGCTCGGCCGCGCCGGCCTCGTCTCCTCCCAGCGCCACGGTCGCGAGTCGCGCTTCGAGCTCGAGCCGGCGCCGCTGGCGGCGGCCGCCGCCTGGATCGGCGCGATCGGCGCCGAGTGGGACACCCGCCTCTCCGACCTCCAGCGCCTCCTCACCGACCGTTCGCAGTAAGCGTTCCTAGCCGGGACGAAGTGCGAACGGTCCGCGAGCGACCCCGGCGTTCGCACTTCTCCGCGCTATCGGCGGATAACTGCGAACGCCGGCCCGGACGGGGATCTCCCTCGAACGGGCGGATACTCAAATCGCCGGTCTCATTAGACCGGCGATTGGACGGGCGAGGAAGATCCCCGGCGCGGCCGGCACCGAGGCCCGCGGGTCCGCTAGTTGCCGCCGCCGTCGAACTTGTAGCCGACGCCGCGCACGGTGACGACCAGCTCGGGCTTCTGGGGATCGCGCTCGACCTTCTGGCGCAGGTTTGAGATGTGGACGTCGCAGGCGCGCTCGTCGCCGTCGAACTCGGTCTGCCACAGCTCCTCCATGATCTGGGCGCGGGCGAAGACCTCGCCCGGCCGCCCGACCAGCAGGCGCAGCAGCTGGAACTCCGAGCGGGTGAGGTTGACCGGGACGCCGCGCACCGTGGCGACGTGGCGGACGAGGTCGATCGAGACCGGGCCGGACTCGATCTTCACCTGCTGGGCCATCGGCGAGCGGTCGAGCTCGCGGCGGCGCAGCTGCGCCCGCACCCGTCCCAACAGCTCGCGCACCGAGAAGGGCTTGGTGACGTAGTCGTCGGCGCCGACCTCGAGGCCGACCACCTTGTCGACCTCGGCGTCCTTGGCGGTCAGGACGATGATCGGGACGGCCGAGCGCGAGCGCACGTCGCGGCAGATGTCGAGGCCGCTCGGCCCCGGCATCATGATGTCGAGGATCAGCAGGTCGTAGGGGATGCCGTTGCCGAGCAGCTGCGAGGCCTCGTCGCCGTCGGCGGCCGGCGTCACTTCGAAGCCCTCCTGGGCCAGCGCGTAGCCGACCGAGTCGCGCACCGAGGGCTCGTCGTCGGCAATCAGGATGCGTCCGCTGCTCATCGTCCCCCCTCCTGCCCGCTCAGCGGATTCTCAAGCGCGCCGGGCGATTCGATGCGGTCGGCGCTCACGCGGACGGCGCTCATGCGACCGGCGTCGGGCTCGGCTGGGCGACCGGCAACCGGACCCAGAAGGTGCTGCCCTCGCCGAGCACCGATTCGGCGCCGAGGCGGCCGCCCATCACGTCGACCATCCGCCGGGCGATCGCCAGCCCGAGGCCGAACCCTTCCTGCTTGCGCGACTCGCTGCGCCGGTAGAAGCGCTCGAAGACGCGCTCGATCTCGGCGGTGGGAATCCCCGTCCCGGTGTCGACTACTTCCAAAATGACCTCAGCTCCCCCGTCATAGCGTCCGCGCACGGTAACGGTGCCGGGCGGCGGCGTGTTCTTGAAGGCGTTGGTGAGCAGGCCGATCAGCACCTGGCGCAGCAGGGTCGGGTCGCCGGTCGCGGCGAGGTCGGACTCGACGTCGACGACCAGCTCGACCATCGGCGGCGGATCGACCGCCGCGACGACGTCGCGGATCGCCACCGGCACGTCGACGATCTCGCTCTCGGCGGCACCGCGCGACTCGACCCGTGCCAGGGTCAGCAGCGAGGCGGTCAGCCGGTTCATCCGCTCGGCGTCCTCGGCGAGGCGGTGGAGGAAGTGATCGCGGTCGCGCGGCTCGTTTTTGGCGCCGCTCTGGAGGACCTCGATCGCGCCCGAGATCCCGGCCAGCGGGTTGCGCAGCTCATGGGCGGCGTTGGAGACGAAGTCGGCCTCGGCGAGCTCGCGGCGCAGCTCGTCGGTGCGGTCGCGCAGCACGGCGAGGACGGCGCGCTCGTCGGGCAGCGCTCGCGCGGTCATCGCGTAGGCGCGATCGCCCAGCCGCAGCGCCGGATGGGCGGCGAAGCCGACCTCCGAGGCGCGCGTCAGCTGCGCCCGGATCCCCTCCGGCGGCTCGCCCTTGGCGTCCAGCAGCCTCCCGGCGGCGCTGTTGGAGAAACGCACCGGCCCCTCGTTGTCGACGACGATCACCGCGTCGGTCAGGCCGTCGAAGATCGCCGCCAGCTTGTTGCGGTCGGCGGTCAGCACGCCGAAGCTCTCTTTGAGCGAGGCCCGCATCGCCTCCAGCGCGCGCGCCAGATCGCCGATCTCGTCGGGCCCGGTGGCGTTCAGCGGCGCCTCGAAGGAGCCCCCGGCCATCTCGCCGGCGGCCCGCGCCAGCCCGACCACGCGGTGGGAGATCGCGACCGCGATCAGGAAGCCGGTGAGGACGCCGATCAGCACCGCGCCGATCAGCGCCTGGTGGTTGTCGCCGAAGAAGTAGACCGTGGCGGCGGTGATCAGGCTGACCGCGGCGAAGGTGCCGGTCAGCCAGAGGCGCATCCCGATCCGCGGCCCGGCCGCCGCAAGCTTCGCGAACTCGCTCGAGTTCGCCCCCTCGCCGCCGTTCGCCATCAAGTCCCGCCGCCGCTCGTCATTAGCGTTTATTAACACAAAGCGCTGATCGCCTCCAGGAGGAGGCGCCGGAACCTCCGCCCCTTCGTGGAACAATCGGCGCGGTGCGGACTCTCGTCTTCATCCCCGCCTGGAACGAGGAGGCCTCGATCGCCGCCGTGATCGCCGACGTCCGCGAGTCGATCCCGGGCGCCGACATCCTCGCCGTCGACGACGGCTCGAGCGACGCGACCTCCGCGGTCGCCCGCGAGCACGGCGTCATCGTCGCCACCCTGCCCTTCAACCAGGGGCTCGGCGCCGCGCTGCAGACCGGCTACCTCTACGCCCTGCGCGAGGGCTATGACTTCTGCGCCCACCTCGACGCCGACGGCCAGCACCCGGCCCGTGAGGTCGCCCGCCTGCTCGACGAGGTGGTCGCCGGCCGCGCCGACCTCGTGATCGGCTCGCGCTACGCGGCGCGCACCGAGCCGATCGGCGCCGGCGTCGCCCCGGACTCCGCCGCCGGCGGCGCCGCCGGCGATGAGTACCGGCCGACCTTCTCGCGCCGCCTCGGCACCAGCGTCTTCCGCTTCTTCCTGACCCTGGCGACGCGCCAGCGCTTCACCGACACGACCAGCGGCATGCGCGCCGCCAACCGGCGCGTGATGAGCCTCTTCAGCGAGAACTACTCACCCGACTTCGCCGAGATCGAGTCGCTGCAGCTGGCGGTGCGGCAGGGCCTGCGGGTCGAGGAGGTGCCGGTGAAGATGCTCGAGCGCGCCGGCGGCACCTCGTTCCTGACGCCGCTGCGCTCGGCCTTCTTCATCTTCAAGGGCGTCGTCGTCCTCCTCGTCGGCCAGTTCAAACCGCGCCATGCCGAGGCCAAACCGTGAGAGCACTGCTGGCGGCGCAGGCCGACCACGTCAGCCTCACCTCGCAGACCCGGATCATCGCCGCCGTCCTGGCGATCCTCTTCATGCTGCTGATCCTCGAGCTGATCCGCCGCGATCGCCTGCAGGAGCGCTACAGCGTGATCTGGTTCGCCGCCGGGCTGGCGATGCTCGCCGGCGCCGCCTTCCCGGGCCTGCTGAAGCTGGTCGCCGACGCGATGGGCGTGCGCGACACCAACGTCGCCCTGTTCTCGATCGTCCTCCTGCTGCTGCTGGGACTGGCGCTGAACTTCAGCGTGATCATGTCGCGCCAGGCCGCCCAGATCACGCGGCTGGCCCAGGAGCGGGCGATCGAAAAAGCGCGCGAGCAGGCCGCCGAGGACGAGCGGACCGGGGCCGAGACTCAGGGCTAGGCGGCGCGCAGGGCGCCGGGGTCGCGCAGGGTGCGCTCGAGCCGGTAGAAGAGCGACTCCAGGGCGAGCTCCTCGGCGACGTTGAGGTCGAGCGAGCGGCGCGTCTCCACCACCGCCTCGGCGCCGCGCCGGGCGGCGGCGGCGTCGACCGCGGCGGCTCGCGCGCGCAGCGCGTCCAGCCGGTCACGGTCGAAGACGACCTCCTCGGCGCCGGCGGCGACCGCGGCGAGGTCGCGCAGCCACAGCGCGCAGAGCTCGAGGCCGAGGTCGAGGATCTCGGTGCGGCGCCGTCGGCCGGCGCGTTTGGCGGCGTCGCCGATCTCTTTGGCACTGCGTTTGATGCCGCCCTTCGCTTCCTCCTCGAGCCCTTCGCGGGCGGCAGCTTCGGCGTCCTCGCCGGCTGCCGCGGCGCGGTCCAGCAGGCCTTTCCAGGGGGCGCCGGTGAGGTCGCCGTCGAGGACCGCGGCGAGCGCGCGGTCGACTTCGGCGCGCAGCTCGCGGCCGGCCTCGGAGAGCAGCAGCCGGGCGCGCTCGAGGTCGCCGGCGGCGAGGCGCGCGGCGGCGGCGCGGGCGGCGGGATCGGCGGCGGCGCCCTCCGGCGCGGCGGCCAGCTGCTCCTCCAGCACCGCCGCCGGCAGCGGCGCGAAGTCAACCGGCTGGCAGCGCGAAGCGATCGTCTCGAGCAGCGCCTCGGGCTCGGAGCTCAGCAGGATCAGGTGGACGAAGGACGGCGGCTCCTCGAGCGTCTTCAGCAGCGCGTTCTGGCTCTCGTCGCGCATCGCCTCGGCGGCCTCGACGACGAAGACGCGGGCGGTCCCTTCGAAGGGCCGGTAGGCGGCCGCGCGGATCACCCGTTCCCGCACCTCGTCGACCATGTGCTGGGCGCCGCGCGGGGCGAGCCAGACGAGGTCGGGATGGGGCGAGGGATCGAGCAGGGCGCGGCGGCGAGCGTCGTCGGGGTCGGCGGCACCGGTGGCGACGATCTCGGCCGCGAAGGCCCGCGCCGCGGCGCGCTTGCCGGCCCCGCGCGGCCCGCGGAAGAGGTAGGCGTGGGACGGTCCCGAGGCCAACGCCGCGTTCAGCGCCACTCGCGCCCCAGCCTGGTGCTCGGTCGCCGCTTCGAGCGCCGCGCTCATCCCCGCCACCGATCCCCCCCGCCACCGTTCGCACTGAACCCCGGATACCGGGACAAAGTGCGAACGGTGGCCGCGGCTCGGAGACCGTTCACAGTACGGCTCGAATACCAGGGCAAGGTGCGAATGGCGCGGTCAGCCTCGCCCGATGCGTTCGAACTTATCCGCCCATACCCAGGAAAACTGCGAACGCCGGGACCGAGACCCGCGCGCCCCATACCAGCGTTCGCAGAGATCCGCTCATATCCCGGATAACTGCGAACGCCGGGAACGAACCTCGCGTGGCCACCGCTGGCGTTCGCACTTATCCGCCCATACTCCGGATAACTGCGAACGCTGGGCGGGGGCGCTGCGGCGGCGCTCACGCGGGCTCGCTGCGGTAGCGCTGGATCGCCGCCATCACCCGCTCGTGGACCTCCTCGACGGTGCCGGCGGCGTCGATTACGGTGACGCGGTCGGAGGCGATCATCGCGATCTCGTCGTAGGCGGTGGCGACGGCGCGCTGCAGCTCGATGCCCTCGGCCTCGAAGCGATCATCGCCGGCGGCGCGGTCGAGGCCGACCTCGGGGTCGAGGCGCAGCAGCAGGGTCAGGTCGGGCCAGAGGCCGTCGGTGGCGGCCTCGCAGAGGCCGATCACCTCGCCCACCCCGAGCCCGCGGGCGGCGCCCTGGTAGGCGACGCTGGAGTCGGAGAAGCGGTCGGAGACGACGTCGTGCCCGGCCTCGAGCGCCGGCCGGATCACCCGCTCGGTCAGGTCCGCCCGCGCCGCCAGGAAGAGCAGCAGCTCGGCCAGCGGCTCGAGCTCGACGGCGGGGTCGGCGAGAAGGCCGCGGATCCGCTCGGCGGCCTCGGTGCCGCCGGGCTCGCGGATCGCAACCGTGTCCTCCCCCAGCGCCTCGACCAGCAGGCGCGCCTGGGTGCTCTTGCCGGACCCGTCGATCCCCTCGAAGGAGATGAACACGGTCGCCCTACCTCAGAGGCCGCTGGCGGCAGTCCGCCGGTCGACCAGCCATGCAGGGCCCGCCCTCAAGACAGGCTCCTAGCCTTTGGTGCCGGCTTTGGCGCGTTTGACGCCGCGCGTGGCGATGTCGGCTTTCGAGGCTTTGGCTTTCGTTTTGGCCCGTTTCTTCGGCGGCGCGACGGCGTCCTCGTCGCCTTTGGGCTTCGGCTTCTTGTCCATCGCCTCTTTGGCCGCCCGCGCCGCGTCGCGTTCGGCGCGGCGTTTCTTCATCTCCTGCATCGACTCGCAGTCGTCGTTCAGGCAGAGGTTCCAGGAGCGGCCGCGGAAGGGCACGACTTTGAGCCGCGGCGTGCGGTCGCAGATCGAGCAGCGGTCCTCGAGCCGGAAGACGTCGCCGCGTTGGGGCAGCGGGAAGGTCTGGTCACAGGATTTCGGATCGTCGGGCTCCGCTTCGGCCTTCCAGCCGCTGCAGCCGACGAACCGTTTGCCGGATTTTTTGGCGCGGATGATGCGCAGCATGTTGGGCGAGCCGTCGTCCTTGGTGCGGCCGGCTTCCTCGCAGACCTTGCAGGGGCCGAGGATGCGGTCTTCGTCCATCCCTTTCCAGACGACCTTGGCGAGGTCCTCGCGCTTTTCGTCGATCTCCGACCAGGTTTTGTGGAGCAGGTCGCGGCTCTCGCCGACGACCGCGCCCTTGGTCATCTCACCGGCGGCGATGCGGTCCATCTCGGCCTCGACCTGGGCGGTCATCTCCGGCGTCGCCATCCGCGGCACGTAGGTCTTGAAGGCCTCATACAGGGCGATGCCGGTCTCCGAGGGCACCGGCGGATTGCCGTAGACGTAGCCGCGGTCGAAGAGCTTCTGGATGATGTCGGCGCGGGTGGCTTTGGTGCCGAGACCGCGCTCCTCCATCATCTCGACCAGTTTCGCCTGTGAGATCCGCGACGGCGGCTGGGTCTCCTTGTCGACGATCCAGGGATCGCCCTCGAGCGCCAGCGTCTGGCCCTCTTTCAGCGCCGGGATCTCCTCGTCGGCGGAGCGGGCGTAGGTGTAGATCCCCGCGTAACCGGGATCGACGACGACCGAGCCGCGCACGAAGTAGGTCTCCGAGCCGGCCTCGATGTCGGCGCGGGTCGACTCGGTGATCATCGGCGGGCTGAAGGTCGCCAGGAAGCGGCGGACGACGAGTTCGTAGACCCGCTTCTTGGAGCCGTCGAGGGCGCCCGGGTGGATTGCCTGGGTCGGGTAGATCGGCGGGTGGTCGGTCGTCTCTTTTTTGCCGCGGGTCGCTTTCAGCTCGCCCTCGAGCAGGCCCGACGCGGCGGAGAACTCCTTGACCCGAACCAGCGAGGTGACCAGCTCGCGCAGCGGCAGCGAGGCCGGGTAGACCGTGTTGTCGGTGCGCGGGTAGGAGATGAAGCCGTCCATGTAGAGGTCCTCGGCGATCCGCATCGCCGCGGCGGGCGAGATGCCGAGGCGGCTGGAGGCGTCGGTGCTGAAGGCGGTGGTGTTGTAGGGCGTCGGCGGTTTGCGCGTGTTCTTGCGCGCCGTCACCGACTTGACCGTGCCCGGCGAGGCGGTCCCGGCGAGCGCCTTGTCGGCTTCGGCCTTCTCCCAGAATTTGTCGACCGAGTGGTGGGTCTGGAAGGTGCCGTCGGGGTGCTCGAACTTGGCGAACAGTTCCCAGAAGGGTTTGGCGACGTGGGCGCGCCGCTCCATCTCGCGCTCGACGATCAGGCCGAGGGTCGGGCTCTGGACGCGGCCGACGGAGAGGAAGTTGGAGCCGAAGCGGCGAACCGAGAGCGAGACCGCGCGGGTCAGCGTCGCCCCCCACAGCAGGTCGATGTCCTGGCGCGCGGCGCCGGCGTTGGCCAGCGGGTAGGAGAGCGTGTCGAGGTTCGAGAAGGCGCGCTCGATCTCTTCCTTGGTCAGCGCCGAATAACGGGCGCGGAGGATGTCGAGGGTGCCGGCGGCGGTTTCCTCGCGGTTGCCGAGCGCCGGGTTGGCATCGAGCATCTCCTCGAGCGCCTCGAGCCCGATCAGCTCGCCCTCGCGGTCGAAGTCGGTCGCGATGATCAGCTCGTCGGCCTCTTTGGCCATTTTCTTGATCGCTTTGACGACGTTTTTGTCGGTCGCCTCCTTGATCAGCTCGGCGTCGATCAGGTCGTGCAGGTCGGTTTTCTGCCAGTTCGAGTAGCCCTCGGGGAAGGCCGGGCCGAGCACGTGGCCCTTCAGGCCGATCGTCATTTCCTCGTTGCCGTCGGCATCGGTCCAGGTGTAGAAGGGGACTTTGAAAGTTTTGTCCGCCTTCGGCCCGCCGTTGGAGGCGCCGAGGATCTCGGCGATTTTCTTGGCGCTGCTGTTCTTCTCGGTGACGATCAATCGCATGGGGCGGCGAGGGTAGCAGGGGCATCCGGCCGTTCCTCTCGGCGTCCTCCCAGCCGATCGGGCGCCCGGACTCAGCCGATCCTTTTAGGATCGGCGCCCTGATGAAGGCACTCGTTACCGGCGGCGCCGGGTTCATCGGCTCCAATCTCGTCGACGCCCTGCTCGCCCGCGGCGACGAGGTGACGGTCGTCGACGACCTCTCGACCGGGCGCCGGTCGAACCTCGACGCGGCCCTCGCGGCGGGCGCGCGGCTGGAGCGGATCGACGTCCGCGACGCCGCCGCGCTGAGCGCGCTGGCGAGCGAGGTCGGGCCGGCGACGGTCTTCCACCTCGCCGCCCAGATCGACGTCCGCAAATCGCTCGAGGACCCCGCCTTCGACGCCGCCGTCAACGTCGGCGGCACCGCCAACGTGCTCGACGCGGCGCGCGCCGCCGGCAGCGACCGCGTCGTCTTCGTCTCGACCGGCGGCGCGATCTACGGCGAGGGCGAGGGCAAGGTGCTGCCGCTCGACGAGTCGGCCCCGATCGAACCGTTCTCCGCCTACGGCCAGAGCAAGTTCGCCGCCGAGGGCTATCTGGCGCTCTACGAGCGGCTCTACGGGCTGTCGTCGATGTCGCTGCGACTCGGCAACGTCTACGGGCCACGCCAGGACCCGCTCGGCGAGGCCGGCGTGATCGCGATCTTCTGCGGCCTGCTCGCCGGCGGCGGGCGGCCGACCGTGTTCGGGGACGGGACCCAGACCCGCGACTACATCTACGTCGGCGACGTCGTCGCGGCGGCGCTCGCGGCGGCCGACTCGAGCGCGATCGGCCCGGTCAACATCGGCACCGGCATCGAGTCCAGCGTCCTCGACCTGATCGCCGCCCTTGCCGCCCTCGCCGGTCGCGAGGACTTCGAGCCCGAGTTCGCCGCCGCGCGGGCCGGTGAGGTGCAGCGGATCGCGCTCGCCGCCGGGCGCGCCGGGCGCGAGCTCGGCTGGCGCCCTGGGGTCTCGCTCGAGGACGGCCTGCGCCGAACGCTCGACGCGATCTGAGGCCCCGCGCCAGCGCGCCGCGCCGGGCGGCCGCCGAGCCCACATCACTAACCTTTCCGCCATGCCCGCCCAGGCCTACGCCGGCAAGGAGTGCGTCTGCCAGTTCCGCAAGGGGATCTGCGATCAGTCCTGCGTGCGGGACATGCTGGAGACGCCGTTCTACATCGCCTGCCTGAAACTCAGCGGCCGCAAGTGCCTGGTCGTCGGCGGCGGTGACATCGGCCTCGAGAAGGTCGAGGGCCTGCTCGCCTGCGGCGGCGACGTGACGATCGTCTGCCCCGAGGCCCACCCCGAGCTGCAGAGCCTGGCGGCGGAGGGGACGATCGCCTGGGACAAGCGCGTCTACCAGGGCCCCGAGGAGCTCGAGGGCGTCTTCATGGTGATCGCCGCGACGAACGACTCCGAGGTCAATATCGGCGTCTACTACGACGCCGAGAAACGGGCGATGCTGGTCAACGTCGTCGACGTGCCGCCGCTCTGCAACTTCATCCTGCCGGCGATCGTCCGCACCGGTCCGCTGGCGATCGCGATCTCCACCGCCGGCGCCTCGCCGGCCCTGGCCAAGCGCATGAAGCGCCAGATCTCCGACCTCTTCGGCGAGGAGTACGCGCGCCTCGCGGTCATGCTCAACGACGTCCGCGGCTGGGCCAAGGGCACGCTGCCGACCTACGACGAACGCAAGGAGTTCTTCGAGGGCATCGTCAACGGCGATCCCGACCCGATCGAGCTGATCCGCGAAGAGCGCGAGCAGGATCTGCTGGCGGTCATCGACGCCGCCAAAGAGCGCGCGTCGGCGGCGCTGCCGGCCTGAGCGATTCCTAGACGGCGCCGTTGCAGGCGGTGCCGCGGACGCGGTCGAGCGTCTCGCGCAGCTGGTCGGCCTGCCGCGGGGTGATGTTGGCGGCGAAGGCGGAATCGAGCTCGGTGGCGACGATCGGGAACATCTCCGCCAGCAGCTCGGCGCCGGCCGGCCGCAGGGTCGCGTAGGCGACGCGGCGGTCGGTCTCGCAGAAGGTCCGCTCGATCAGGCCCGCCTTGACAAGCCGGTCGACGAGCTTGGTGAGGCCACCGCGGGTGATCACCAGCGCTTCGGCCAGCTCCCCCATCTTCATCCGTTCGTCGTCCGCGTGGGAGATCGCCGCCAGGGTCTCGAACCAGGGCAGCGGCGGCAGATCGGCGGCCGCGAGCGCTTCCTCGAGCCGGCCGCTGACCGCGGCGTGCGCCTGGGCGAGGGAGCGCCAAGCCTCGCGGTGGGTGGTGCAGGAGGCGAGGGACTCGTGCGGAGCGGCGGCCGCGCGCGCCGCGGTCGCGGTGCTCCCGGCGGCGGTGCTCACGGTGGCGGTGGTCGTCTCGGCCATGTCGCAATGATGACATACGTTGATTGTGGAGACAATAGTTGTAGAGATAAATATTTCTGGTATGATGCTTTCTGCCTCAACCTTTTCAGCGGCAAAGACCGCACCGCACCAATAACTCGCAGTCACCTCCACGAAAGGCAGAAACCATGAGCACCGAGACCATCAACCGCCAGATCCCGACCGGCACCTGGAGCGTCGACCCCGTCCACTCCTCCGTCGCCTTCTCGATCACCCACAACGGCGTCGCCACCTACCGCAGCGGCTTCGAGAGCTACGAGGCGACCCTCACCGGCGGCGACGACGCCAGCCTCGAGGGCACCGTCGACGTCGCCAGCATCGACATCGACGAGGCGCAGCTCAAGGGCCACCTGATGTCGCCGGAATTCTTCGACACCGAGCGCTTCCCGACCCTGAAGTTCCACTCGACCAGGATCGACGTCGGCGACGACGGCAGCGTCCGCCTCGCCGGTGAGCTCGAGATCCGCGGCGCCACCCGCGAGGTCGAGGCGACCGGCCGCTTCGGCGAGATCGGTGCCGACCTCGGCGGCAATCCCCGCCTGGCGCTCTCGCTGGCGACCGCGGTCGACCGCCGCGACTTCGGCCTCGAGTTCAACGCCGACCTGCCGAGCGGCGGCACCGTCCTCGAGTGGGAGGTCGCGATCAATGTCGACCTCGAGCTCGTCGGCCAGGACGCCTAGCCATGAGGGTCCTCGGCATATCCGGTTCGCTGCGCCGGGACTCGTACAACAGCGCCCTCCTGCGGGCGGCCGGTGAGCGGCTGCCCGCGGAGGTCGAGCTGGTCGCCTTCGAGCGGCTGGCCGAGATCCCGATCTACGACGCCGACCTCGAAGACGACGCCTCCGAGGCGCCCGTCGCAGTGGCGGAGCTGCGGGCGGCGATGCGCGACGCCGACGCCGTCCTGGTGGCGACGCCGGAGTACAACAGCTCGATCCCGGGCGGGCTCAAGAACGCCCTCGACTGGGCCTCGCGTCCGGCCGGCGAAAGCGCCCTCAACGGCACCCCGGCGGCGGTCATCAGCGCCTCGACCGGGATGTTCGGCGGCGTCTGGGCGCAGGCCGAGACCCGCAAGGTCCTCGGCGCGCTCGGCGGCCGCGTGGTCGAGACCGAATTCCCCGTCCCCCACGCCCAGAACCAGTTCGAGGACGGGCGCCTGCAGCTGGCCCCGGAGCAGTCGGCGGCGCTCACCGAGCTGCTCGACGAGCTGGTGGCGTCGGCCGAGGAGGCCGCGGCGGCGCGGGTCCCGGCCTAGCGATCAGTAGCCGCTGAAGACATCGGCGACGTGGCGGGCTCCGAAGTCGTGGGCACGCCGCGTCGCTTCGTGGAAGGCGACGGCCTTGGACGGCCCGTAGCCGGCGAAGTAGTAGCCGTTGGAGCGCTTCTGGACCAGCGCCGCCCAGCCGTCGTGGACGAAGACGGCGATGCGGCAGCCCAGGCGGTGGCACTCGTTCAGCGCCCGGTGCTTTGCGCGGCCGGCGGAGCTGTAGTCGTAGGAGAGGCCGACCTTGCCGGTGTGGGGATCGAGGGCGATCGCACCCCAGGCGGCCGAGGCCGCCGCGGGGACGGCGAGGGCCAGGATCAGGGCGACGGCGGCGGTGCCGATCGTGGCTCGGGGACGGTTACGCAAACGCATCGATGACCTCCTCATCGTGGACGGCGACACGGCTCGCGGCTACCCACCTGCCCAGCGCGGCGAACCAGCCGGCCAGTGATCCCCGGCTGGCCGCTCGACGACGTCCGCTAGGCGTGCGGGAGGGCGAAGAAGGCGATCACCGAGAAGTGGGCGATCGCCGCGGCGATGACGAAGAGGTGGAAGATCTCGTGGTATCCGAAGACCGCCGGGTTCGGGTTCGGCCGCTGGGTCGCATAGACCACGGCGCCGATCGTGTAGAGCAGGCCGCCGAAGGCGAGCAGCGAGGCGCCGACGACGCCGAGCGAGTTCCAGAGGTCCGGGAAGGCGACCACGGCGACCCAGCTGATCGCCATGTAGATGACGACCGAAACCCATTTCGGGTGGTCGATCCAGACCGTCTCGGCGATTGCTCCGGCGATCGCCCCGGCCCAGACGACGATCAGGATCGCCGTCGCGAAGGTGCCGTGCAGGGCCAGCAACGCGAACGGCGTGTAGGTCCCGGCGATGAGGAAGAAGATCATCGAGTGATCGAGGCGGCGCATCCACTGGCGCACTTCGGGGCGCTTCCAGTTGACCCGGTGGTAGAGGGCGCTGGTGCCGAGCAGGGCCGAGAGGCTGACCGCGTAGATCGCCACCGCCAGGGTCGCCTTCGGGGTCTTGGCGAAGTAGATCAGGGCGGCGCCGCAGAGGAGCGAGGCGAAGAAGGCCCACTCATGGGAGACGCCGCGCAGTTTCGGCTTGACCGCGGCGATCGCCTCGACGGTCGCCTCTTTCGCCGCGGCGGCGCGCTCGACGGTCGCCTCGCGGGCCGCGGTCGCGCGCTCGCCCATCGCCTCTTTGGCGGCGGCGGCCCGGTCGGTGGCGACCTCTTTGGCCTCGCGGGCGCGCTCGCCCATCGAATCCCCGCCTCTGAAGAGTTCGTCCATGGACAGGGCAGCGTACCCGTCAAGAGTGCCGAGGATGCGGGAATGAGACAATGTGACCAGGGAGCGACAGCCGATTCGCCCTCCCGATTTGCGGAAACGCGCCTCCTTTCCGTCCGGAGGAAAGGCCATTCTCGTCAACCCCTGAAAAGCACCCGCGAGAGGAGCAGTTCGATGTCCAAGACCGCCACCAGTAGTCCCAAGAACGGTCTGCGCGGCCTCTCGGTCGAGCGGCGCTTTTCGACGCCCGGAGTGCATCCTTTCGACCAGATCGAGTGGGAGATCCGCGACGCGGTGATCGGCAACCCCGAGAGCCCGGCCTTCGAGCAGCGTGGCGTCGAGTTCCCGAAAAGCTGGTCGCAGAACGCGACCAACATCGTCGCCCAGAAGTACTTCAGGGGTCAGCTGGGCAGCGAGCAGCGCGAGAGCTCGGTCAAACAGATGATCGGCCGCGTCGCCGGCACGATCTCCAACTGGGGACGCGAGGGCGGCTACTTCGCCTCCGCCGAGGACGCCGAGTCCTTCGAGCACGAGCTGACCTGGATCCTGCTGAACCAGAAAGCGGCCTTCAACTCGCCGGTCTGGTTCAACGTCGGCTTCGAGGAGACGCCGCAGTGCTCGGCCTGCTTCATCCTCAGCGTCGAGGACACGATGGAGTCGATCCTTGGCTGGAACACCAAAGAGGGCAACATCTTCCGCGGCGGCTCCGGCTCCGGCATCAACCTCTCAAACATCCGCGGCTCGATGGAGCAGCTGCAGAAGGGCGGCACCGCCAGCGGCCCGGTCAGCTTCATGCGCGGGGCCGACGCCTGGGCCGGCACGATCAAGTCCGGCGGCAAGACCCGGCGGGCGGCCAAGATGGTCGTCCTCGATGTCGACCATCCGGACATCGAGCACTTCATCTGGTGCAAGGCCGACGAGGAGAAGAAGGCCGAAGCGCTGCGCGAAGCCGGCTTCGACATGTCGATCGACGGCGACGGCTTCACCTCGATCCAATACCAGAACGCCAACAACTCGGTGCGCGTCACCGACGAGTTCATGGAGGCGGTCGAGGCCGGCGAGGACTGGGAGCTGAAGGCCCGCACCACCGGGGAGACGACCAAAACCCTCGACGCCCGCGAGCTGATGAACCAGATCGCCGAGGCGGCCTGGCGCTGCGCCGATCCGGGGGTCCAGTACGACACGATCATCAACCGCTGGCACACCTGCCCGGAGTCGGGTCGGATCAACGCCTCGAACCCCTGCAGCGAGTACATGCACGTCGACGACTCGGCCTGCAACCTGGCTTCGCTCAACCTGATGAAGTTCCGCAAGGCGGACGGAAGCTTCGACGTCGAGGACTTCGAGCACGCGGTCGACATCGTCTTCCTCGCCCAGGAGATCGTCGTCGGCTTCTCGAGCTACCCGACCGCGGAGATCACCGCCAACGCCAACCGCTTCCGCCAACTCGGTATGGGCTACGCCAACCTCGGCGCGCTGCTGATGTCGGACGGCCTGCCCTACGACTCCGAGGCCGGCCGCAACGTCGCCGCCGCGATCACCGCGCTGATGACCGGTCGCGCCTACCGCCAGTCGGCGCTGATCGCCGCCGGCGCCACCGGCCCCTACGAGGCCTACGAGCTGAACCGCGACGCCCACAACGGGGTCATGCGGATGCACCGCGACGCCTCCTACGAGGTCGACGGCACGGGCGTCAAAGGCACCCTGCTGGCCGCCGCCCAGCGCTCCTGGGACGAAGCGGTCGAGCTCGGCGAGGAGCACGGCTACCGCAACGCCCAGGCGACGGTGCTGGCCCCGACCGGCACGATCAGCTTCCTGATGGACTGCGACACGACCGGGATCGAGCCGGACTTCTCGCTGGTCAAGTTCAAGGAGCTGGTCGGCGGCGGCTCGATGACGATCCCCAACCGCTCGGTGCCGCTGGCGCTGCAGGCGCTCGGCTACAACGACGCCGAGGTCGACCAGATCAACGCCTACATCGCCGAGAGGAACACGATCATCGGCGCGCCGGGCCTGAAGGACGAGCACCTGCCGGTCTTCGACGTCGCGGTCGGCGAGCGGGCGATCAGCCACACCGGCCACATCGACATGATGGCGGCGGCTCAGCCATTCCTCTCGGGGGCGATCTCGAAGACGGTGAACCTGCCGGAGACGGCAACCGTCGAGGACATCGCCGACGCCTACACGCGCGGCTGGAAGGGCGGCCTCAAGGCGCTGGCGATCTACCGCGACGGCTCCAAGACGGCGCAGGCGCTGCGCACCGACGCCCAGAAGAAGGACGAGGTCGAGGTGGTCGACGAGACCCCGACGCCGGCCCGCCGCAAGATGCCGCGCGAGCGCGAATCGCTCACCCACAAGTTCTCGATCGGCGGTCACGAGGGCTACATCACCGCCGGCAAATACGAGGACGGGACGGTCGGCGAGATCTTCCTCACCGACATCGGCAAGGAGGGCTCGACGATGCGGGGGCTGATGAACGCCTTCGCCACCTCGATCTCGCTCGGCCTCCAGTACGGCGTGCCGCTCGAAGACTTCGTGCGCAAGTTCAGCTACATGCGCTTCGAGCCCGAGGGCATCACCGGCAACCCGGAGATCCCCTTCGCCAAATCGCTGCCCGACTACATCATGCGCTGGGTCGCGAGCCGCTTCATCGACGACACCGAAACCCTCGAGGAACTCGGCATCATGACCAAGGAGGTCCGCTCCAAGCAGGACGCGGAGACCGCCCAGCTGGGCCTCGGGATCGCCACCGACACGGCCGGTCCGGCCAACGGCGGCAATGGCCACGGCAACGGTGGGAACGGTGGCGCGACGGCATCCAAGCCGGCGTCCGCGGCCTTCACCGAAACGCCTCCGGTCGTCCCGGCCAAGATGAAGGGCCTCGATCTGGGACCCGCCTGCGAGCAGTGCGGGGGCATGATGCAGCGGACCGGCAGCTGCTACACGTGCTCTTCCTGCGGCAACAACACCGGCTGCGGCTGAGGGGCTAGGACACACTTCGCGAGAGGCCACCCGCGGCCGCGCGTCGTGCGTTGCACTGCCGCTCCGCCGCGTTCGGCCTCTCGCTCGGTCCTAGACCCTCAGGACGTTTGTCAGCGCCCTTAGCGTCAGACGGCTTTAGAGCGAGACGCCGCGCGACTCGAGGAAGGCGGTGACCTGAGGCGGCGGGCGCTTGCCGAAGGCCCGGCGGACGCCCTCGCGCAGGACGTGGTCGCCCTCGTGGGCCTCGTTGGGGTTGTGCTGGTTGTGGCCGAGCCAAGCGGCCGCCGCGGCGGCGGCGCGGACGGCGCCGTCGTCGCCTTCGGGGTCGATGCCCTCGGCGGTCGCGATCAGATCCCCGGCGAGGTCCTCGACCGCCGTCGCCGGCCGGTCGTCGTCCTCGTAGATCTCCTGCAGCGCCATCACCGCGTCGTCGTTGTCGCCTGGGTCGACGATCGCGGCGGCGTCGCGGACCGCCTCGGCGACGGTCGGGATGCGGTTGTGATCGCCCTGCGGCATCGCGTCGAAACCTACCCGGCCAGGGCTAGGAGAGAACCACTTCGGCGTCGTGGCGCGGGGTCTCGGTGATCGCGCGGCGGAAGGAGCGCTCGGGTGCGGGATCGACCGGGCGGATGGTGCGGCGGGCGACCAGCTCGCGGAGGACGATCGCCATCTCCATCTGGGCAAAGGCGGCGCCGAGGCAGCGGCGCACGCCGCCGCCGAAGGGGATCCAGGTGTAGGTGCCCGGCGGGGTCTCGAGGAAGCGCTCGGGGCGGAAGCGCTCGGGCTCTGGGTAGGTCTTCGGATCGCGGTGGATGAGGTGGATGCTGGGCACGACGCGGGTGCCGGCGGGCAGCTCCCAGCCGCCGAGCTCGACCGCCTCGGTGAGCTTGCGGATCACGATCACGATCACCGGGCGCAGGCGCAGCGTCTCCTGGATCGTCGCGGTCAGGTAGGCGTCCTCGCCGGCGATCGTCTCCTCGCGCAGGCGCGCCAGCTTGTCGGGATGGCGGACGAGGCGCTCGACCGCCCAGGAGAGCGCCGTCGCGGTCGTCTCGTGGCCGGCGACCAGCAGGGTCAGCAGCTCGTCGTGGATCTCGGCGTCGCTCATCGGGCTGCCGTCCTCGTGGCGGGCGGCGCACAGCAGCGAGAGGACATCGTCACGCTCCTCCAGGTCGGCGGCGGCGCGGCGCTCGGTGATCTCGGCTCCGATCAGCTCGGCGACTCGGTCGACGCGGCGGCTGTAGCCGGGGATGGCGCGGATGCGGTCGGGCCCGATCATCAGCACCGGCGCCAGCAGGCGCGGGTCGGTGAGGATGTCGAGGAAGGCGCGCAGGGCGCCGCGCAGGGCATCAAGGCGCTCGCCGCGGTGGACGCCGAAGACGGTCTCGATGATGATCTCGAGCGTCAGCGCCTGCATCCGCGGTCGCAGCTTGTAGGGGACGCCGGTCGGCCATGACTCGATCTCGCGGACGGCGACGTCGCGCATCGTCTGGGCGTAGCCCTCCATGCGCTTGCCGTGGAAGGGCGGCAGCAGCAGCTTGCGCTGGCCCAGGTGCTTGTCGTCGTCGAGGACGAGGATCGAGTTGGCGCCGAGCAGCGGGCGCAACAGGTCGTTGCCCTCACCGGCATGGAACACGCGCGGGTCGCCGGTGAAGACCTGCTTGACGAGGTCGGGGTCCGAAAGCACGACCCAGTCGCCTTCGAAGGCGATCTTCATCGAGAACATCGGGCCGAAGCGGGCGCGGCTCTGCTCGAGGAACCACTGCGCCTGGCGCGACCAGATCGCCGTCTGCAGCGCCCGCGGCATCCGCGGGCCAGGCGGCAGGCCGCGGCGCGGAGCGCTTGGCGCTGGTGCTGCCGGGATCGCGGTCGCCGCCTCCATCGCTCCGCCCACCGTACTCCGCGGCAGTCCGGCCACTGTGTGCGTCATGTCTCACCCACGGATGGAATAGCGCATCGATCGGTGTAGTGGATAGGCTCGCCCGAATGGCCGACCTGCCCCGCCTGCCGCCACCCCAGGAGCACCGCCTCGTCAAGGCGGCTTGCGCGCTCGGCCCGCGGACGAGCCGGCGACTCTTCGGCGCGCCACTGCGGATCGACGGCCAGGTCCTCGCCCGCGACACCCAGGCGCTGCTTGCCCTGGCCCGCGCCTCCGGCGAAGAGAATTTCTACGCCGGACTCACGGTCGCCGACGCGCGGGCCAAAGCGCTCTACAAGGCAAGCGTCATCGATCCCCGCCCGAAGGTGGCGATGGCGGAGGTCCGGGACCTCGAGCTGCCGGGACCGGGCGGGCCGCTCGGCGCCCGCTTCTACCGGCCCCACCTGCCCGCCGGCCCGGCGGCCGAAGAGGCGCTGCCGCTGCTCCTCTATTTCCACGGCGGCGGCTGGGTGATCGGCGACCTCGACAGCCACGACAGCGTCTGCCGCTTCCTCGGCGCCGCCGCCGGGGTCGCGGTGCTGGCGATCGACTACCGGCTGGCTCCCGAGAACCCGTTCCCGGCCTCGGTCGATGACGCCACGACCGCGCTGGGCTGGGTGTTGTCCCACGCCGAGGAGCTCGGCGCCGACCCGGCGCGCGTTGCCGTCGGCGGCGATTCGGCCGGCGGAGCGCTGGCGGCCGGCGCCAGCATCCTCGCCCGCCACGGCGGTGGCCCCGCGCCGGCGATGCAGCTGCTGATCTACCCGGTGACCAAGGCGGTCGGCGACACCCGCTCCCGCGAGCTCTTCGGCGAAGGCTTCCTGCTGACCAAAGCCGACATGGAGGCCTTCGAGGCGGCCTACGTGCCCGGCGGCCCCGAGTCGGTCGACGACGAGCGCATCCACATGCTCGAACGCGGCGACCTGCGCGGCGTCGCCCCCGCCTACATCGCCACCGCCGGCTTCGATCCGCTGCGCGACGAGGGCGAGGAGTTCGGCCGCCGCCTGCGCGAGGCCGGCGTCCCGACCGCGATCCGCCGCCACTCCGGCCTCGTCCACTCCTTCGCCAACCACACCGGCGTCAGCCCGACGGCACGCGGCGCGATGCTCGAGGCCGCCGGCGCCCTGCGCATGGGCCTCGCCGCGGCAAGCTAGCCGGGCCTCGCCGCCGGGCCCCAACCGCCGGCCTCCCGCCCGCGCGGCCCGGCGTTCGCACTTATCCGGGATATCGACGGCTGACTGCGAACGCGAGGTGAGCCGCCGCTCCGGCGTTCGCACTTATCCGCGCTATGGACGGTTAACTGCGAACGCCGGAGCCGTTGCCGGCGGCGTTGGCGGCGGAGCCGTTGGCGCTGGGGCCGGCAGCGCTGAGGAGGCGGTGGTCTTCGGGGGCGGGACGGAGGATCAGGACCTCGGCGGGGGCCTTGCGCAACAGCCAGACGAGGTCCTCGCCGGAGAGGCCGTCGGCGCCGGCGGCGCCAGCCGGGACGACGACGCGGTCGAAGGTCTCATCGCTCAGCAGCCGCTCGAGGGCGTGGCGGTAGGAGCGGCCGCGCTCGATCCGGGCGTCGACGGCGACGCCCTGGGCGCTGGCGCGCTGTTCGATCGCCTCCAGCATCGCCATCGCCCCGACCGCCTCCTTCGGCAGCGCGCAGGAGAGCGGCATCCGCAGCGGCACCTCGGCCAGGTAGGCCGGCATCAGCGTCGCCCCCTCGGCGCGGGCCAGGCGCAGGGCGGCGTCGAGGGCTCGGCGCGAGATCTCGGTCCCGGTGAAGGGCAGGAGGATGCGATGGACGGCCTCCGGCGCGGCCTTGCCGCGGCCCCTCCCCCGCGAGAGCAGGAAGCCGCCGCCGAGGCCGACGACCAGCGCGACGCCGATCAGCAGGTAGCCGATCACGACCGCCCCCCGTTACCGTTCCCGTTCTCGCCCTCGTCCTTCGCCCCGCGGTGGGCGACGATCCGCACGTCGACGCCGGGCGGGGTCGCCCGCATCAGGCGCTGCGGCAGCGGTTCGCGCAAGCGCGCGAGGCCGCGCGGCGGGCAGGACTCGCCGACCATGATGTAGGTGCTGCCGCGCTCGCGGACCACCCGCGCGACCGCCGCGACGACGTCGTCGTGCTCTTCGATCAGGAGCGTCGCGCCCAGGACCGAGGCCAGGCGACGCAGCGCCGTCACGCCGCGCTCGACCTCGCCCTCGATCGCCAGCCCGGGCGGCTTCACCCAGAGCAGGTCGAGGTCGGTCCCCAGCCGCTGGGCCGAGCGCCAGGCCCGGCGCACCAGCCGCTGGGCGCTCGGCTGCGGGCGCACCAGAGCGAGCAGCCGCTCCCCCACCGCCTTCGGCACCGCGGCGGCGACGCGGTGCTCCTCGCGCGTCCCCAGCGGCTCGGGCTCACCGGCCACCAGTCGCTTGGACTCGACGTCCTCGGCGACCTGGCGCAGGCTGACCTCGCGCAGCGCCGCCAGGTTCTCGATCCGGAAGAAGTTGTTGAGGGCGGCGTCGATGTTCTCGCCGGGGTAGATCCTGCCGTCGCGAAGGCGCGCGATCAGCGCCTCCGGGGTGAGGTCGATCAGCACGACCTCGTCGGCGGCGCCGAGCACCGAGTCGGGCACGGTCTCGCGCACCCGGACCCCGGTCAACTCGTCGACCTGGTCGTTCAGCGACTCGAGATGCTGGACGTTGACGGTCGAGAAGACGTCGATCCCCGCCGCCAGCACGTCCTCGATGTCCTCGAAGCGCTTGGCGTGCTCGAGCCCGGCCGGGTTGCTGTGGGCGAGCTCGTCGATGAGGGCCAGCTCCGGCGCTCGCGCCAGCAGCGCCGGCAGGTCCATCTCCGAGGCGACGACGCCGCGCGCGTCGACCTCCCGTCGCGGCACCACCTCCAGCCCGCGCGCCTGGTCGGTCGTCTCCTGGCGTTTGTGCGGCTCGAGGTAGCCGATCACGACGTCGCGGCCGGCGGCCGCCTCGGCCCGGCCCTCCTGCAGCATCCGGTAGGTCTTGCCGACTCCGGCCGCCATCCCGAGGAAGACCTTGTAGTGGCCGCGTGCCATCCCGGGCCCTCCTCAGCCGGCCGGCCCCACGGCATTTATGGCGGGGCCGACCATCAGGCGCCCAGCAGGTTGTGGACGACGAGGTCGATCAGTTTGATCCCGACGAAGGGGACGATCAGGCCGCCGAGCCCGTAGATCAGGATGTTGCGGCGCAGCAGCCCGGTGGCGCCGATCGGCCGGTAGCGCACCCCGCGCAGGCTCAGCGGGATCAGCAGCGGGATGATCAGCGCGTTGAAGATGACTGCCGAGAGGATCGCCGATTCCGGCGTCCCCAGCGACATCACGTTCAGCGAGTTGAGCGGACCGCTGTGCCCGGCGGTGGCGTAGGTCACCGCGAACATCGCCGGCAGGATCGCGAAGTACTTGGCGACGTCGTTGGCGATCGAGAAGGTGGTCAGCGCGCCGCGGGTGATCAGCAGTTGCTTGCCGACCTCGACGATCTCGATCAGCTTCGTCGGATTGGAGTCGAGGTCGACCATGTTGCCGGCCTCGCGGGCCGCCTGGGTGCCGGTGTTCATCGCCACCCCGACGTCGGCCTGGGCCAGCGCCGGAGCGTCATTCGTGCCGTCGCCGGTCATCGCGATCAGGCGCCCGTCGGCCTGCTGCTCCTTGATCAGTTCGAGCTTTCGCTCCGGCGTCGCTTCGGCGAGGAAGTCGTCGACGCCGGCCTCCTCGGCGATCTTCGCCGCGGTCAGTTTGTTGTCGCCGGTGACCATGATCGTGCGGATGCCCATCGCCCGCAGCTGGTCGAAGCGGGCCTTCATCCCCTCCTTGACGATGTCTTTGAGATAGATCACGCCGAGCACGCGCTCGTCCCGGGCGACGGCGAGCGGCGTCCCGCCCTCGCGCCCGATCCGATCGAGCTCGCGGCCCAGCTCCGGCGGCGCCTGACCGCCCTCGGCGGCGATCCACTCGGCGATCGAGTCGCCGGCGCCCTTGCGCAGCTGGCTGCCGTTGAAGTCGACGCCGCTCATCCGGGTCTCGGCGGTGAACGGGACGAAGGTCGGCTCGTGGCCCTCGAAGTCGTGCTCGCGGACGCCGAACTGCTTGGCGAGGACGACGATCGAGCGGCCCTCGGGGGTCTCGTCGGCGAGCGAGGACATCTGCGCCGCCTCGGCCAGCTCCGCCTCGCTCACCCCCGGCATCGGGATGAACTCGGTCGCCTCGCGGTTGCCGAGCGTGATCGTCCCGGTCTTGTCGAGCAGCAGGACGTCGCAGTCGCCCGAGGCCTCGACCGCGCGCCCCGACAGCGCCAGCACGTTGCGGCGCACCAGGCGGTCCATGCCGGCGATGCCGATCGCCGAAAGCAGCGCGCCGATCGTCGTCGGGATCAGCGCCACCAACAGCGCGATCAGCGTCACCTCGGAGAGTTCGGTGCCGGCGAAGAGCGCGAACGGGCGCAGGCTGACGACGACGAGGATGAAGATCAGGGTGAGCGCCGAGAGCAGGATGCCGAGCGCGATCTCGTTCGGCGTCTTGCGCCGCGAAGCGCCCTCGACCAGGGCGATCATCCGGTCGAGGAAGGAGCCGCCCGGCTCCTGGGTGATTTCGACGACGATCCGGTCCGAGAGAACCTTGGTCCCGCCGGTCACCGCCGAGCGGTCGCCGCCGGCCTCGCGGATGACCGGCGCCGACTCGCCGGTGATCGCCGACTCGTCTACCGAAGCGATGCCCTCGATCACGGTGCCGTCGCCGGGGATCCCCTCCCCCGCCTCGACCACGACGATGTCGCCGCGGACGAGCTCGGCCGCCGACTTCTCGGTCCCGTCGCGCATCTTGGCCGTCGCCTCGGTGCGCATCGCCCGCAGGCTGGCGGCCTGGGCGCGCCCCCGTCCCTCGGCCAGCGCCTCGGCGAGGTTGGCGAAGACGACGGTCAGCCAGAGCCAGATCGTGATCGAGAAGCTGAACCAGGAGGGCGAGTGGCCGCCGCCGAGCGGAGCGCCGCCGAAGACCTGGATCAGCCAGGCGACGGTGGTGATCGCGGCGCCGATCTCGACCACGAACATGACCGGGTTGCGGACCTGGACGCGCGGGTCGAGCTTCAGCACCGACTCCCACAGCGCCGGGCGGAGGATCTCCGCGTCGAACAGCGAGCGAGCTTGGGTTTCGGTGGTCATCTGGTCGGCGCTTCCTTTTCGAGGGCGATGTTCAGCTCGAGGACGTTGACGCCGGGCTCGCCGAGCACGCCGAGCCCGCGCCCGTCGGTGTGGGCGGAGATCAGGTCTTCGACCTCGGCGAGCGGCAGCTTGCGCACGGCGGCAATCCGGTGCGCCTGGATCCGCGCGTTGGCCACCGAGATGTGGGGATCGACGCCGGACGCCGACTGGGTCACGGCGTCGACGGGGATGCCGTCGCTGGTCAGCGACCGGTCGTAGGGCTTCTCGGTCTGGAGGTAGGCCTTCATGTATTCGCGGACTTCTTCGCGGGCTTCGACGCTGTTGGGACCGGCGTTGCCGAAGTAGGTGACGTTGCCCGAGTATTCGGTCGCCGAGGGCCGCGAGTGGAAGTAGGCCTTCCCCTTGAATTCCTGGCCGATCAGCTTCGAGCCGACGACCTTGCCGTCGAAACTGACCTTGGAGCCGTCGGCGGTGCCGGAGAAGACGACCTGGGAGATGCCGGTCACCGCGAGTGGATAGAGGAGGCCGAGGAAGATCGTCATCACGACGATCGCGGTCAGCCCGGTGAGCAGGTCCTTGCGCACTAGAACAACCTCGTGGTCAGGCTCTGGACGACCGGTCCGAGCAGCAGTGCCGGGAAGAAGGTGAGGGCGCCGACGAGGATCACGATCCCGATCAACAGGAAGACGAAGGTCGGGTTGTCGGTCCGCATCGTCCCCAGTCCGGCCGGCGAGATCCGCTTCTCGGCGAGCGCGCCGGCGACGCCGAGGACGAAGAGGATCGGCAGGAAGCGGGCGCCGACCATCGCCGCGCCGCCGAGCAGGTCGGCGAAGCTGATCCCGTAGGCGCCGACGTTGCCGGGCGGGTTGGGCTGGACGAAGCCGGTGTAGCCGGCGAGGGCGGAGCCGTTGTTGTTGGCCTGCGAGAGGTAGGCGTAGAGCGTCTCGGAGAAGCCCTGGGGATTGATGCCGGCGTAGATCGAGCGTTTGCCGAGTTCGCTGGCCGAGGCGATGCCGGAGGAGAGGAGGACCGCGAGCGGGGTGACCAGGACGCCGAGGCTGACCAGCTTGATCTCGCGCGCCTGGATCTTCTTGCCGAGGTACTCCGGGGTGCGGCCGACCATCAGGCCGCCGATGAAGACGGCGAGCAGGACGTAGAGCAGCATCGAGTAGAGGCCGGTGCCGACGCCGCCGAAGACGACCTCGCTGAAGCTGAGGTTGGCGAAGGGGACTGCCTGGCCGAGGCCGGTCAGCGACTCGAAGGCGCCGTTGACCGCGCCGCAGGAGGTGACCGTGGTGATCGCCGTCCACAGCGAGGTGTCGGCGACGCCGAAGCGCTGCTCCTTGCCCTCGAGGTTGCCCCCGGTCGAGCCGCTGAACGCGTGGGTGTGGAGGCCGGCAGCGTGCTGGGCGACGGTCCCGTGCTGCTCGGCCATGTAGACGACGACGACGCCGACGATGAAGAGCGCGAACATCGCCGCGAAGATCGCCCAGCCCTGGCGCTGGCTGCCGACCATGCGCCCGTAGGTGTAGGTGAGGCTGGCCGGGATGACCAGGATCAGCAGCATCTCGACGAAGTTGGTGAGGCCGCTCGGGTTCTCGAACGGGAACGACGAGTTGACGTTGAAGAAGCCGCCGCCGTTGGTGCCGAGCTCCTTGATCGCCTCCTGCGAGGCGACAGGTCCCTGGCCGAGGATCTGGGTGCCGCCGGTGAGAGTGTGGACGACGGACGAGCCGCCGAGGTTCTGGATCACGCCCTGGGAGACGAGGAAGAGGGCGCCGATGATCGAGATCGGCACCAGGATGTAGAGGAGGGTGCGGACCAGGTCCCCCCAGAAGTTGCCGAGCTCCCGCCCCGACCTGGAGACGATGCCGCGGATCAGGGCGATGACGACAGCGATCCCGACCCCGGCCGAGACGAAGTTCTGAACCGTCAGGCCGGCCATCTGGCTGAAGTAGCTGAGCGTCGTTTCGCCCCCGTAGTACTGCCAGTTCGTGTTGGTGACGAAGGAGGAGGCGGTGTTGAAGCTGAGGTCCCAGGGGCCGGAGTGGAAGCCTTCGGGGTTGAGCGGCTGGATCGACTGGGTGCGGAGGATCAGGTACAGCGCCAGCCAGGAGAAGAGCGAGAAGACGATGACGCTGCGGGCGTAGGCCTTCCAGTCCTGGCCTTCGACGTCGGGCTTCACGCGCAGCACCCGGTAGGTGAGGCGCTCGATCGGCCCGACGACGGGGCTCAGGAACACGCGCTGGCCGGTGAAGACGCGGGCCATGTAGATCCCGACCGGCTTGACCAGGGCGACGAGGACGACCACGAAGAGCGCGATCTGCAGCCAGCCCTGGGCCATCAGAGGTTCTCCCCGCGCAGCAGCGTGTAGATCAGGTAGACGCAGACGATCGCCGAGGCGACGAGACCGAAGACGTCGGCGCCGGTCAGAGCGGCGAGCAGCGCGGTGAGGACGGCGACGCTCATATCCGGTCGATCAGGTCGATCGCCCAGTAGAGGAGGGCGAAGAGCGCGATCGCGATGACGACCGCGAAGAGGTCGGCGACGGGACTGCCGCCGCCGGGAAAGAGGTCGGCGGCCGGGAGGAGGTGGGCGAGGGAGAGCACGAATCCATCCTGCGCCCCCTCCCGTCAAGGCCGCATGAAGTTCCGCGCCGCCCGTATACAGATCCTGTGAAGAGGCCCCCACCCCCTGCGTCTGAGTTTTCGGGCCCCTATAGGGACTTAAACTCAGACGCAGGCGCCGGTCAGGCGGCGAAGCGGTAGCCGACGCCGGGGTCCGTCTTCACGTACCTCGGGCCGTCGGAGGGCTCGATCTTGCGGCGCAGGTTGGCGATGTGGGCGCGCAGGACCTGGAAGTCGTCTTCGTACTCGACTCCCCAGACCTCGACCAGCAGCGCCCGGTGGGTCATCAGGCGGCCGCGGTTGCGTGCGAGCGAGCGCAGCAGGCCGAACTCGGTCGGGGTCAGGTGGACCGCCTCGCCGTCGCGCTTGACGCTGCGGGCGGCGAGGTCGATCTCGATGCCCTCGGCCTCGATCACCGGCTCGGCGTTGTCGGGCGCCGCCCGCCGCAG
Source organism: uncultured Actinomycetes bacterium (assembly GCA_963839115.1). GTDB lineage: Bacteria > Actinomycetota > Thermoleophilia > Solirubrobacterales > 70-9 > VAYN01. The sequence continues at coordinate 3,680,950 of CAWITM010000001.1, read as the reverse complement.
CACCGCCTCCAGCCGCGCCACCAGCTCGCGCGGGCCGAACGGCTTGGTCACGTAGTCGTCGGCGCCGGCCGCCAGCGCCTCGACCTTGCGGTCCTCCTCGCCGACCGCGGAGAGGACGAGGATCGGCATATGGGTCCACTCGCGGAGGCGCCGCGTCACCTCGACGCCGTCGATGTCGGGCAGCATCAGGTCGAGGATCGCCGCCTCGGGCGGGCGCACCGCGGCGAGGTCGAGCGCCTCCTCCCCCGTACCGGCGGTGACCGCCTCGAAGCCGGCGTCGCGAAGGATGACCCGCAGGGCGCGGAGGATCTGCGGCTCGTCGTCGCAGACGAGCACGCGGGCGCCCGAGCTCACCCGCCACCCTCCGCGGCGGGGGTCGGCGCTGCGGCCGGGGGCGCTGGGCTCGGCGCCGCGAAGCTGACGACGAAGCTCGACCCCTGGCCGGGCAGCGACTCGACCTCGACCTCGCCGCCGTTGGCCTCGACGAAGCCGCGGGCGATCGCCAGGCCGAGCCCCGACCCGCCGCCCGCCCGGCCGCCGGGCGCTCGGTAGAAGGGCTCGAAGATCCGCTCGCGCTCGCCCTCCGGGATCCCCGGCCCGCGGTCGACGACCCGCACCACCAGCCGCGGCCCGACCAGCCGCGAGCGCACCAGCACCGGCTCGCCGCCGCCGTGGACGACGGCGTTCTCGAGCAGGTTGGCGAAGGCGCGCTCGAGCTGCGTCGAATCGGCGCGCAGCGCCGGCAGGTCGTCGTCGAGGGTCAGGCGGACCTGCTCGCCGCTGGCGCCGATCGACTCGCGCGCCGCCTCCAGCACCTCGCCCAGCTCGACCGGCTCACGGTGCGGCTCGGAAAGGCCCTCTTCGAGCCGTGAGACGTCGAGCAGGTTCTCGACCAGCCGCGAGAGCCGCTGGCCACCCTCGACGACCGCCTCGCTCAGCTCGCGCCGCTCGGCGGCGGTGACGCTGGGCGAGTCGAGGGCGGCGCCGGCGGCGATGATCGCGGTCAGCGGCGTGCGCAGATCGTGGGACACCGAGCGCAGCAGCGAGGTCTTCAGCTCGTCGCTGCGCCGCAGCGCCTCGGCCTCGATCGCCTCTTCGCGCATCCGGTCGCGCTCGGCCGCCAGCGCCGCCGCCTCCTGCAGCGCCCGGTCGGCCTGCTCGCGCCGGCGCTCGGACTCGGCGGCCCGCGCCCGCGCCAGCTCGGCCAGGGTCCCGCTGGCTACGGCGACGATCACGAAGACGACCAGGGCGACGACGTCGTGGTCGGCGTGGATCCCCAGCTTGCCGAGCGGCGGCAGGTGGAAGAAGTTGAAGGCCAGCGCGCTCCCCACCGCGGTCACGATCCCCAGCCGCAGCCCCCACACGGTCGCGATCAGCAGCACCCCGGGGATGTAGACGACGCCGAGCGAGACCGCCGGCGCGATTTCCTTCAGCGGATAGACGATGCCGGTCGCGATGGCGACCACCGCGAAGGTCGCAAGGATCCCGAGCGAGGTCGGCGGCGTTCGGTCGCCCAGGCGGAACATGAGTTGAAATGTACGCCGCCGAGGCGCTTGCTCCCGCCCTTACTCGTACTGCAGGGAGTCGAGCACGTCCAAGCGCGAGGCCCGCCGCGCCGGCAGGATTGCCGCCACCACCCCGGCCAGCGCCGCCAGCACCAGCAGCACCGCCAGCGAGCCGATCGGATACGACAGGGTGAAGCCTTCGGCCTTCAGCGGCTGGGCGATCAGGGCGGCGAAGATCACGCCGAGCACCATCCCCAGGATCGCCCCGATCAGGGCCGTGATCACCGCCTCGTAGCGCACCATCGTCCGGACCTGCCGCCGCGACATCCCGATCGCCCGCAGCATCCCCAGCTCGCGGGTGCGTTCGTGGATCGAGAGCGCCAGCGTGTTGGCGATTCCGAACAGCGAGATCAGGATCGCCAGCCCGAGCAGGGCGTAGAAGAGGTTGACGAGCGAGTCGACCTGTTCTTCGCGGCTTTCCTTCAGTTCTTCCTGGTTGAGGACTTCGGCGATCGGGAACGCCGCTTCGACCGCTTTCGTGAGGACGGCCTGGAGCCTCGCCTGGTCGACCCCCGGTTCGGGGACGACGAAGTCGATCGTGTCCTGGCGCTGGCCGAAGGCGCGCGCCATCACCGGCTGGGTGACGATGACGCTGCCGAGCACGCCCAGCTTCGATTCGAATTCGCCGGCGACGCTAAACCGCGGCCGCTCCCCGGTCGCGGTGAGCAGGCGGAAGGCATCGCCCGGTTCGAGGCCGTGGGAGGAGGCGAAGTCGTCGGAGACGACCGCTTCGCGCGGGCCGAGGCCGCGCAGCGCCGCCGGCCCGCCGCGCTTCCATTCCAGGTGGACCTGGGCTTCGATCCCGCGCGTCGGCGCCGTCACCTTGACCCCGGCGCCGCTGCCGACGTACTTGGCCTGGGAGGAGCGCACCGTCTGCACCGAATCGACCCCCGGCAGCAGTTCGACCGCGCCGGCGAGCGGGCCGGGGATCGGCGAGAAGCCGTCGGTGTTCTGGATCACGAGGCCACCGGCGAAGTCTTCTTCGACCACGGTCGCGACGGTGCTCTTCAGCCCGGCGGCGAAGACGGTCACGAAGGTGACGAGCGCCAGGCCGATCATCAGCGCTGCCGCGGTAACCGCGGTGCGGCCGGGGTTGCGCTGGGAGTTCTCGCGGGCGAGGCGACCGGTCAGGCGCCGCACCCGCTGCAGCGGCCAGCCGGCGACGCTGGCGAGCGGCGGCACCAGGCGCGGGCTGAAGATCGAGACAGCGATGACGACGACCAGCCCGCCGCCGCCGATCATCCCGGCGCGAGTGCCGACGCTGCCGCCGCCGAGCAGCCCGGCGAGGACGAGCGCGACGCCGATCGTCGCCAGCAGCACCGCCACGACGGCGACCGCGAAGCGCCGGCGCCGGCTCGGTTTCGGGGTGAAGGCGTGGAGGGCGGCGATCGGCGGCACCCGGGTCGAGCGCAGCGCCGGGATCGCCGAGGCGGCGACGGTGACGAGGACGCCGACCAGCAGCGAGACGACGATGGTCCGCGTCTCCAGCACCAGCCCGGTCGTCGGCAGGTCGATTTCGAAGAGTTCGAAGAGGGCGTTGATCCCGAGGGCGACCAGGAACCCGCCGCCGATCCCGACCACCGCGCCGATCAGCCCGATCACCGCCGCTTCGACGATCACCGTCCGCAGGATCTGGCCGCGCGAGGCGCCGAGCGTCCGCAGCATCCCGAACTCGCGGACCCGCTGGGCGATCGTGATCGAGAAGGTGTTGAAGATGATGAAGGAGCCGACGAAGACGGCGATGAAGCCGAAGATCAGCAGGAAGGTCGGCAGGAAGCTGAGGTTTTCGCGGATCTTTTCCGAGGAGCGTTCGGAGGATTCGACGCCGGTCTCGACTTTGACGCCGGCGGGCATCTCGGCCTTGATCCGGCGTTTCAGCGCCGCCGGGGCGACGCCGGCTTCGGCGGCGACCGAGATCTGGTCGAAGCGACCGCGCTTGTGGGTGACGGCCTGGGCCTCCGGGAGAGTCAGCTGAGCGATCGAGGCGCCACCGAACGAGGCGCCGCCGAGCTGGGTCAGCCCGACCAGCCGGAAGGTGCGGGCGCGGCCCTGGCCGACGATCTCGATCCTGTCGCCGATCCCCAGCCCGGCGCTTTCGGCGCCGGCCTTGTCGAGCGAGGCTTCGGTCGGCCCGCGCGGCTTGTGCCCGTCGACGTAGGTCAGTGACTCGAGTTCGCCGGGCAGCGTCGAGGAGATGAACTTGGGCGCGAATTTGTTGCCGATCTTTTCGCCGCTCTGGGTGAAGAAGCCGCCGGGGGTGAAGATCGCGCCGGAGGCGAGCTTGACACCGGGCGTGCCTTCGATCCGCTTCAGCAGCGCGGCAGGGATCGTCGGCACTTCGCCGTTTTCCTGTTCGACCGGTTCCTCCGCGGTGACGACGACGCTGGTCCCGCTCAGCGACTCGCTGAAGATTTCGTCGAAGGCGGCGAAGATCGTGTCGGTGAGGATGTAGCTGCCGGCGACGAAGGCGACGCCGATCAGAACCGCGAGGGTCGTCGCGATCGCCCGCGTGCGGCGAGCCCAGAGGCTCTTGAGGGTGAGGCTAGTCAAGCCGCTTCATCAGCTCGATGACGTCGTCGGCGGTGCCCGGCGCGGCGTCGTGGACGATCTTGCCGTCGCGCAGCGTGATCAGCCGGTCGGCGTGGGCGGCGGCGGCCGGGTCGTGAGTGACCATCACCACGGTCTGGCGGAAGTCGTCGACCGCCCGGCGCAGCAGCGCCAGCACGTCGGCGCTGGCCTTCGAGTCGAGGTTGCCGGTCGGCTCGTCGGCGAAGACGACGGCCGGTTTGGAGACAAGCGCTCGGGCGACGGCGACGCGCTGCTGCTGGCCGCCGGACAGCTCGGAGGGGCGGTGGGTGCGGCGATCGGCCAGGCCGACCGTGTCGATCAGCTGGTCGACCCAGGCGGCGTCGGGCTTGCGGCCGGCGATCGAGAGCGGCAGCACGAGGTTCTCCTCGGCGGTCAGGACCGGCAGCAGGTTGAAGAACTGGAAGACGAAGCCGAGCTTGTCGCGGCGCAGCTGGGTCAGCTCGCCGTCGTCGAGCCCGGTGATCTCGACCCCGTCGAGCTCGACCGTGCCGGAGGTCGGCGTATCGAGGCCGGCGAGGATGTGCATCAGCGTCGACTTCCCCGATCCCGACGGTCCCATGATCGCGGTGAAGCGATCGCGGTCGAAGGCGGCGCTGACGCCGTCGAGCGCGAAGACGGCGGTGTCGCCGTCGCCGTAGCGGCGCACGAGGTCGGTGGCGACGACGACCTCCTCGCCGCTGGCTCCGTTTTGGACGGGACTCACCGCGCCCACGGTAACCGCTGAGTAGCCTGCCGGGCGTGCCGCTGGCCGATCAATTCGACGGATTCCTGGTCGACCTCGACGGCGTCGTCTGGGTCGGACGCGATCCAGTCCCCGGCTCGCCGGAGGCGCTGGCCTCCTTATTGGCGGCGGGCAAGGAGATCGTCTTCGTCACCAACAACCCGAGCCGCCCGCCGTCGGCCTACGCCGAGCGGCTCACGGATATGGGGGTCGAGATCGGGCCGGAGCGGATCGTCACCGCCGGCATGGTCGCGGCGCGCCTCGCCGCCGAGGCGGCCCCCGGCGGCAGGGCGCTGGTGCTGGGGCGCGAGCCGATCCGGGAGACCGTCGCCGCGGCGGGCCTGACCCTGCTCGATGCCGGCGACGTGGACGGCGCCGACGCAGCGACCATCGTCGTCGTCTCCGGTTTCCGCGACTTCACGTTCACCCACCTGCGCGCCGCCAAGCGCGCCCTCGACGCCGGCGCCGCCCTGGTCGCGACCAGCCGCGATCCGACGATGCCGATGCCCGGCGGCGAGTGGCCGGGGACGGGATCGATCCTCGCCGCGGTCGAGACCGCCGCCGGGCGCACCGCCGAGATCGCCGGCAAGCCCGAGCGCCACCTCTTCGAGATGGCGCTCGCGGCGATCCCCGGCGCCGAGCGCGTGGCGATGATCGGCGACCGCCTCTCCTCCGACATCGCCGGCGGCCACGCCGCGGGCCTGGCGACGATCCTCGTCCTCAGCGGCACCAGCGGTTCCGGCGGCGGCTCCGAGGATCCGGCCCACGCCGACCCCGCCCCCGACCACGTCCTCCCCAACCTCGCCGCCATCCTCGACTGACCACCTCAGGTCGGGGGGTGATTTCGACCCTCGGGTCGTTACTCACCTATAGAGCTAGTTTCGACCCGGGGGTCGAAATCAGCGGGCGCTGATCAGGAGAGATTGGAGGGCACGGCCCAGCCGGCCGCCCTCGTCGTAGAGGACCGACTCGGCGGTGCCGATACCCGTCGGGCGGGCCAGGGTGACGGCGTCGACGCAGACCCACTCGCCCTCCGGCAGGCGCTCGAGCTGAACGGTCAGATCGACGTTGATGAAGACGAAGCCGCGGTAGTCGAGCTCCGAGCTGACGCCGTTGCCGATGTCGGCGGCGATCAGCAGCCGCTGCAGCGGCGAGGGCTCCTCGCCGGCCACCAGGGGCTCGCGCATCCGCAGCCAGACCGTCCCCGGCCCGAGCTCGGTGAAGCCGCCCCGGATGAAGCGCGCCTCCATGCCGGTGTGGTAGCCGTGCTCCTGGCCGCTCGGGAAGAAGCCGACCACGCTCCCCTCCCCCGGTCCGGCCGATGGCGGCGGCGTCGCGGTCGCCTCGGCCGGCATCTCGAGGTCCGCCACGCGCAGGCGCCAGGCGGTCACCCGCATCCGCGGCTCGCCGCCAATCCGCAGCTCGGCCTCGACCAGCTGCACCCGCCGTCCCGGCCGCAGCACCCGCCCCGCGACCTCGACCGGCCCGATCGCGACCGGGCCGAGGATGTCGAAGCTGAGGCGGGAGATCTGGAACTCGGCGGCGTCCGGCAGGCGCTCGAGCTCGCGGCCGAGCAGCGCCGCCGGCGGGCCGGCGTGCTGGGCACCGGGGTCCCAGGGACCGCGGGTCAGCTCGGTCGCGAGGAAACCCTCGCCATCGGGCACGTAGAAGGAGTCGGGCACGGCGGCGATCCTATGGCGCCGCGCCGCCGCCACCCCCGTCCCGCCTCAGCAGACGACGCTGCCGAACTCCTGGGTCCAGACGTGGGCGCCGACCGATCCTTCCAGCGTCCCGACCCGCAGCCCGTCGGCGACCACTTCGTATTCGCCGAGGATGTTTTCGCGGTGGCCCGGCGAGTTCATCCAGGCGACGAAGACTTTGCGGACGCTGCCGAGGCGGCCGCTGCCGAAGGCGATGTTCTCGCCCGCCTCCCAGCAATTGCCCTTCAGGTAGCCGGACTGCCGCATCCAGTAGGTGAAGGGACGACCGCAGGCTTCGTGGCTGAATTCGTCGCAGCGGATCATGTCGGCGGACTTGTGGTTGGCGGCTTTGTCGAGCGGCGCCGAGAAGCCGAGCGGCCGCAGCCCCGAGGCCCGGCGGGCGTAGTTCGTCATGCAGCGCATCGTCGTCTCCTGGTCGGGCAGCGGCGCTTCGATGTCGGTCTGCCCGGGACAGGCCGGGCCGGGGGCGATCAGCCCGCTGATCGCGGCCGGGCCGGTGGTCGGACCGGCCGTGGCATGGACCCGGGCGGCGCGCGCCGGGGCGGCACCTTGGGCGCCCGCCCCCGGCGCCAGCAGCACCGCCGCAAAGAGGGCGAAGCAGAAGGCCCCGAAAAGGGCTCGACTGGCGGATTTCGTCGTCATCGGCGCTGAGCGTAGTCGTACGTCATGGCCCTGTAACACGCAAGGCGTACGCTTGATGCAGAGACGAAAGGAGAAAGATGAGCACCAAGGTCCAGAAGTCCGATCAGGAGTGGCGCGAGCAGCTGACCCCCGAGCAGTACGAGGTGACCCGCGAGGCCGGCACCGAGCGCGCCTTCACCGGTCCCTACGTCAACGAGAAGGGCAGCGGCAGCTACACCTGCGTCTGTTGCGGCACTGAGCTGTTCGACTCCGACACAAAGTTCGACTCCGGCACCGGCTGGCCCAGCTTCACCGAGCCCGCCAACCTCGAGCACGTCGAGCTGCGACCCGACAACAGCCTCTTCATGCGCCGCACCGAGGTCATCTGCAAGAACTGCGACGCCCATCTCGGCCACGTCTTCGACGACGGCCCCGCCGAGGCCGGCGGCCAGCGCTACTGCATCAACGGCTGCGCGCTGGACTTCAAGCAGTCCCCCCAGCACCCAGGTAGCTGAACTTAACGGCCAGCGCGACCGCCTCGGTTCGGGTGTCCACCTCGAGCTTGGCGATCGCGTTGCGCACGTGGGTGTGGACGGTCGCCGGGCTGAGCGCCAGCCGCTCGGCGATCTCTTTCACCCGCAACCCCTCGGCCAGGAGCTCGAGGATCTGGCGCTCGCGCGGCGAGAGCTCGAGCAGTTTCTCGACCTCGGAGGGCTTGCCGCCGGCGAAATCGCCGCCGAGGAAGGTGCCGCCGCTGGTCACCGCTTTGACGGCACGGGCGATGTCCTCGGCCGGCGCCGACTTCAGCACGTAGCCGGAGGCTCCGGCGCGCAGTGCCAGGGCCAAGAGGTCGGGCTGGGCGTGGGCGGTGAAGATGATGACCTTGGTCCGCGGCCGGGTCTTGAGGACCTCCTTGGTCGCCTCGATGCCGTCGCGCTTGGGCAGCTCGACGTCGATGATCAGGACGTCGGGCTCGAGCTCTTTGACGACGTCGACGACGTCGCGGCCGTTGCCCGCCTCGCCGACGATTTCGACGATGTTGGAGTTGGCCATGCGGGCCTTGATCGCCTCGCGGACGATCTCGTGGTCGTCACAGAGCACGACCCGCCTTGCCTCACGAACGCTGGTGTTCATCGGCTCATCTCGGCGCAATCCTCGCAGGCGAACCGTATCTATGCAAAGTATTAGGTAGCGAGAAGCCGCCGTCCCGTTCCTGCCGGTTCTCGATTAGAGCGATCATCGTCCGTCCCACAGCCACCGCGGTCCCATTGAGGGTGTGGACCGCGAGGGGTGATTCGCCGCCGGCCGGCCGATACCTACAACCGAGGCGGCGGGCCTGGTAGTCGGTCGTGTTCGAGCACGAGGTCAGCTCGCGGTAGCGCTCCTGGCTGGGGATCCAGGCCTCGCAGTCGTACTTCTTGGCCGCCGGGGCGCCGAGGTCGCCGACCGCGACGTTGACGACCCGGTAGGGGATCTCGAGCTCGGTGAGGATCCGCTCCTCGATCGCCAGCAGGCGTTCGTGCTCGGCCGCCGATTCGTCCGGCTCGACGAACGAGAACATCTCGACCTTGTCGAACTGGTGGACGCGGAACATGCCGCGGGTGTCGCGGCCGGCGGCGCCGGCCTCCCGGCGGAAGTTGGTCGAGAAGCCGCAGTAGCGCAGCGGCAGCTGGTCGGCGTCGAGGATCTGGTCGGCGTGCAGGCCGGCGAGGCCGACCTCGGAGGTGCCGGTGAGGAAGAGCTCGTCCTTCTCGATCTCATAGATCTGCTCGCGGTCGCCGGGCAGCATGCCGGTGCCCTCGAGCGCCTCTTCGCGGACCAGAACCGGCGGCACGACCGGCTCGTGGCCCTCGGCCCGGACCAGCTCGATCGCGAAGCGGACCAGCGCCAGCTCCAGCATCACCAGGTCGCCCTTGAGGTAGACGAAGCGCGAGCCCGACAGCTTGGCGGCGGCCTCCATGTCGATCAGGCCGAGCTCGGTGCCGATGTCGAGGTGGTCGCGCGGCTCGAAGTCGAAGCTCGGGCGCTCGCCGACCTCGCGCAGAACGACGCCGTCCTCCTCGGTCATCCCGTCGGGGGCGTCGGGGGCGGGCAGGTTGGGAAGGCTGAGGGCGAGGCCGCGGATCGCCAGCTCGACCGTCTCCAGCTCCTCCTTGCCGGCCTCGATCCGCTGCTTGAGGTCGGCCACGGCGGCCATCTGCTCGCTGGCGTCGCCGCCCTCGCGTTTGACCTCGCCGATCTGCTTGGAGATCGCGTTGCGCTGGGCCTGGGCGTCCTCGACCTCGGGCAGCAGCTGGCGGCGGCGCTCGTCGAGAGCGATCACCTCGTCGACCTCGTTGGCGGCGCCACGCCGCGCCAGCGCGGTCTTGACCCGCTCGGGGTCGGAGCGGATCAGCTTAAGGTCGAGCATTTCCGCGAGGCTACGGTGAGGTGGAAGCGGTCTTTTCGGCTTCCGGACGCGGCGAGTTTTCGGCCGCTTCGCCGGCGTATTTGGCGACGAATTTGGCGACCTCCTCGGCTTCCTTGCCGACGACGATGTTCTGGGGCATGATCGCCCCGGAGAAGCCGCCGTTCTGGATCGCGTAGAGCACGTCCGGATATTCCTCTTCGCGCTGGTTGAGGTTCGGGCCCTGGGTGCGCTCGCCGCGGTTGCCGCTGCCCTGGGTGCCGGCGGCGGAGAGCGTGTGGCAGCCCGAGCAGTGGGTCGCGAAGAGGACCGCACCGTTGTAGTCGGGTTCGGTCTTGGAGACCGCGAGCCCTTCTTCGCCGTAGCCGCAGGCCGCGAGCCCGAGGGCGGCGGCGATCACCATCGCTATGAGCAGTACGGGACGCACGCGGCGCGCATCATATTGTCTTGACCCGGTCGGTTATCTCCGGCCACCCCAGCCGCCGACGATGCCGCCACCCGATCCAGCCGACTTCCGCGCCGCGATGGCGGCGATGCCAACCGGGGTGACGATCGTCGCCGCCGCCGGCGAGGACGGCCCCGCCGGGGCCACCGCCAACGCCGTCGCCTCGCTCTCGATCGAGCCGATGCTGATGCTGGCCTGCCTCGACCGCGGCTCGCGGACGCTGCTGGCGGTCCAGTCCGCCGATCGCTTCTCGGTCAGCGTCCTGCACGCCGGCCAGGAGCCGGTCGCCCGCGCCTTCGCCACCAAGGCGCCGGTGGCGGAGAAGTGGGCTGAGGTGGAGTGGAGCGACCGCGGCGGCCTGCCGGCGATCGACGACGCCCTGGTCTGGCTGGCCTGCGACCTGCGCGACGTGATCGCTGCCGGGGACCACGTGATCCTCACCGGCGAGGTCACCGCGATGGCGACCGGCGCCGGCGACCCGCTGGTCTTCCACCGCGGCCGGTTCCTGCCACTGGCCCAGGCGGACTAGCCGAGACGACGGCCAACCCGACGCCGGCGAGGGTCGCCCGGATCAGGCCGGCTTCAGCGCCTCGAGGCCGATCAGGCCGGTCATCGCCAGCAGGCGCGGGACGTAGAAGTCGGAGACCTCCTTGAGCGACAGCACGCCGCCGGGGCGGTACCAGTGCCAGACGCTGCTCGAGGCGCCGAGGATCGCGCGGCTGAGCAGGCGGGCGTCGGCCTCGGGGATCGCGCCGCCCTCCATGCCGCGGGCGAGGAAGGTCGCCCAGGCGACCTCGAGCTCGTCGCGGTGGGCGCGGGCGCTGCGCCGGGCCTCCTCCTCGCGCTGGTTGGTGTGGCGGCCGCCGACCCGGTTCTGCTGGGCGACGAGGACGCGGTTTCGGAGCACCTCGGCGTCGCGCAGTTCGTACTGGGCGCGCAGCGCGGTGTTGATGCCCTCGCTGAAGTCGAGGCCCTCTGTGACCTCCTCGAATTCAGCCCGGGCGGCCTCCGTCGCCTCCGCCATGATCACGTACAAGCAGTGCTGCTTGGACTCGAAGTAGTGGTAGAGCGCGGTCGAGCCGAGCCCGACCGCCGTGGCGACGTCAGCCCACTTGGTGGCCTCGTAGCCGTCCCGCCCGAAGTAATCGGTGGCGATGGCGATGATCTCGGCCCGCTTGTTGCGTGACGAGACCCGCGTCCCCTCTGGCCCCCCGCCGGGCCTTCTGTCCCCTGCCATGTGTTAATGCCTCCTAACCGGTTGCCCACACCCTGATCGGTGGAATTCACTTCCCGCAGTCGGCACCCTACATCCACTCGGAGCGATTTCGGAGCTTGGGTACGCTCGCGGCCCCCATTCGGCTCGCCGACAATGCGCTGCGCGAACACCAGCGGTGCCGGCGAATGACAGAATCGCGGCATGGCCGACGGGCAGACCTACCAGGAGCCGGGCTGGTTCACCCGCAACGTCTTCAACAAGGCGATTGCCGGGCTGACCAGGACCGGGATCAGCGTCGCCGGCTCGCGCGTCCTCGAAGTCAGGGGCCGTAAATCGGGCGAGTGGCGGCGCACCCCGGTCAACCTCCTCGACTTCGAGGGAGACCGCTACCTCGTCGCCCCGCGCGGCAACACCCAGTGGGTCCGCAACATGCGCGCCGCCGGTGGCGGCCGCCTCGCGCTCGGGCGACGGACCGAGGACTTCAGGGCGATCGAGGTCGCCCCCGCCGACGCCGCCCCGGTGCTGCGCGCCTACCTGACGAAGTGGAAGTGGGAGGTCGGCGCCTTCTTCGGCGGCGTCGGTCCCGACGCATCAGACGACGAGCTCCGCCGCATCGCCCCCGATCACCCGGTCTTCAAGATCGAGCGCTGACGTCCGCGCCGCTGGACGCCACTGGGAGTCGCCCCAGCCGTCGGCGTTCGCACTTTTCCGGGATATCGACGGAGAACTGCGAACGCCGGAGCCAACGCCCTAGCAATGAACGAGCCGGTGGAGGCGACACCGGACCCTCGCTGGCTCAACGGGGCGAGGTGGGATCTCCCTCGCACGGGCGGATACTCAAATCGCCGGTCTCATTAGACCGGCGATTGGACGGGCGAGGGAGATCCCACCTCGCCCCGTTCGCCCCTTACAACCCGCTGGTCGTCGCCGCGCGAACGGCGAGGAAGAAGATGACCCCGCAGCTCACCGCCATGATCCCCATCTCGCGGCGGACGATCAGGAGGGCGATCTTGTTGCGGCCCTCCTCAGGGAAGGATTCGATGTCCATCTCGCCGAGCTCGCGCTCGGCGGCACCGATGCGGGCGACCTCGGCGATGAAGGAGATCACCAGCGGCAGGACCCCGTAGAGGTAGTGGAGGTTTTCCTCCGCCTTGTGGTCGGTGATCAGGAGGAGGCCGCCGAGCAGGGCCTGGACGAAGACCGAGACCTGGGCGAAGCGGAGGATGTACCAGAAGGGGATCGAGGGGCGATTGCGGAACCAGGCGACCCCGCCGACGACCCCGCCGGCGAGGTTGAGGACGATCACGGCGCAGCCCACCGCGATATGCAGGCCGACCACAGTCTATATCCGCCCGCAACGGTCGGAATTTGGCTTACTGATGCGGAAAAGCACTATGTAGCAAGTTGTCACAATGTGGTTGTATAACAGGGGCTACGGGCGTCCTCGACGGTGCGGTTGCCGCCGAGCCAGCGACGCCGGGCAGAGACTTCCCCCACCCCAGTGCTAAAGACCTACCTCCCGATCCTCGTCTTCGGCGTCCTCGGCGTCACCGTCGGTGGTGTGTTCGCGATGCTGAACCACCTGATCGGCCCGAAGAAGCCGACGGTCGCGACCTCGGCCAGCCGCCGCCAGAGCGAGCCATACGAGTCCGGGATCCCGGTCGAGGCGGTCAAGAACTTCCGCTTCGGGGTCAGCTTCTACCTGCTGGCGATGCTCTTCATCCTCTTCGATATCGAGGTCGTCTTCCTCTATCCGGTCGGCGTGATCATGAAGCCGGCCCACAGCGTCTTCGTCCTCGGCGAGCTCGCCACCTTCGTCGTCCTGCTCGGGATCGCCTTCGTCTACGTGTGGAGAAAGGGTGCATTGGATTGGAGGTAGAGCGCCGCAGCTTCAAGGCCAAGCAGGCCACCGCCCGCGACATGCTGCGCGGCGACCTCGAGGGTGAGGACCTCGAGCGCTACGTCGAAGAAAAAGTCGTCACCACGACCTTCGAGAAAATGCTGAACCTGGCGCGGGCCAACTCAATCTTCCCGCTGACCTTCGGCCTCGCCTGCTGCGCAATCGAGGCGCCGATCTCGATCGTCACCGCCCGCTACGACCTCGCCCGCTTCGGCGCCGAGGCGCTGCGCGCCTCGCCCCGCCAGGCCGACCTGATCATCCTGTCGGGCCGGGTCTCGATCAAGATGGCGCCGGTCGTCCGCCGCCTCTACGACCAGATGCTGGAGCCGAAGTGGGCGATCTCGATGGGCGCCTGCTCCTCCTCCGGCGGCATGTTCGCCAACTACGCCGTCGTCCAGGGCGCCGACAAGTTCATGCCGATCGACCTCCACATCCCCGGCTGCCCACCGCGGCCGGAGGCGGTCATGTACGGCTTCACCAAGCTGCAGCGCAAAATCATCGGCGAACCGGACCAGGGCTGGCGCCAGCGCTACAACGCCGCCGGCACCGAGGAGTGGGCCCGCGGCGGTCCCGCCTCCAAGCCCAGCCCCGAGGCCGCCGAGGCCTACGAGGTCGCCCGGGAGCTGACCCTTGCCTGACGCACCGGGACTCGAGCTGATCCGGGGCGAAATCGAGGTCGACCACCCCGGCGCCGTCCTCGCCACCTCCTTCGACCGCGACCAGGCGGCGCTGATCGTCGATCCCGCCCGCGTGATCGAGGTCCTGACCTGGCTGCGCGACACCCCCGGCCAGGCCTACCGCTTCCTGTCCAGCCTGCACGTCGCCGATTACCTGCCGGCCGAGCCGCGCTTCGGCGTCCACTACGAGCTGCTGAACCGCGACCGCGTCGAGCGCGTCCGCGTCAAAGCGATGCTACCGGGACCGAGCGGCTCCAACGGCGCCTCCGGGGAGCCCGAGATCGACTCCTGCGTCTCCCTCTTCCCGACCGCCAACTACCAGGAGCGCGAAGCCTTCGACTTCTTCGGGATCGCCTTCCGCGGCCATCCCGAGCTGACCCGGATCCTGATGCCCGAGGACTACGTCGGCTACCCGCAGCGGCGCGACTTCCCGGTCGGCGGCGAGCCCGTCACCTTCACCTACAACGAGGCCCGCTTTGGCTGAGCACCAGATCCCCGAGGCGATCCTCGCCGAGGACCCGGCGGCGCTCACGACTGGCGACCTGACCGGCGAGCTCTCCGAGGACCGGATGACCGAGATGATGACGGTCAACATCGGCCCCCATCACCCCGCCACCCACGGCGTGCTGCGGCTCGTCGTCGATCTCGAAGGCGAGGTCGTGCGCGACCTCAAACCGGTGATCGGTTACGTCCACACCGGAATCGAAAAGTCCTGCGAGGACAAGAGCTACTGGAAGGTCATCCCCTTCGTCGAGCGGATGGACTACGTCTCCTACTTCTTCCAGATGGAGGCCTACTGCGGCGCCGTCGAGCGGCTCGTCGGGCTCGAGATCCCGCCCCGCGCCAAGTACCTGCGGACGATCTTCCTCGAGCTCAACCGCATCCACTCCCACCTCGTCTGGCTGGGGACGACGGCGCTCGACCTCGGCGCGATCTCGATGCTCTGGTACTGCTTCCGCGAGCGCGACCGCATCCTCGACCTCTTCGAGATGGCGGCCGGCCAGCGCATGCACACGCGCTACTTCCAGGTCGGCGGCGTGATCGAGGACATCCCCGTCGGCTGGGAGGAGAAGTGCCGCTCCTTCGTCGAGGACATGCCCGTGCGGGTCGGCCAGTACGAGGCCCTGCTGGACCGCAACGAGGTCTTCCTGCAGCGCACCAAAGGCGTCGGCATCGTCTCCCGCGAGCGCCTGCTGGAGCTCGGCGTCACCGGCCCGCTGCTGCGCGCCGCCGGCGAGCCCTGGGACCTGCGCAAGGCCTTTGACTACCTGGTCTATCCGGAGATGGACTTCCAGATCCCGGTCGGCACGGTCGGCGACAACTACGACCGCTACCGGGTGCGGCTGGCGGAGATGGTCGAGTCGACCAAGATCATCGGCCAGGCGCTCGCCGCGCTCCCCGACGGCCCATTCATCGCCGACGACCGGAAGTACGTGCTGCCGCCGCGCTCGGAGCTCTCGACCTCGATGGAGTCGCTGATCCACCACTTCAAGCTCGTCACCGAGGGCTTCCGCGTCGACGCCGGCGAGGTCTACTACGCGATCGAGAGCCCGCGCGGCGAGCTCGGCTGCTTCGTCCTCGCCGACGGCTCCTCGAAGCCGGCGCGGGTCCACTTCCGCGACCCCTCCTTCGTCAACCTGCAGTCCTTCCGCGACATGGCGATGGACTCCTACGTCGCCGACATGATCTGCAGCCTCGGCATGCTCGACCCGATCCTCGGCGGGGTCGACCGATGAGCCCCGTCGACGGCGCCGGGTCCTTCAACTCGAACCTGCCGGTCGACGTCGCCCTCACCGAGGGGCGCCACCCGGCCTCCGAAGCCGAGCAGATCCCCGAGCTGCACGAGGTCGGCTGCCCGCCGGAGCTGCAGGAGCGGATCGAGCTGCTGATGTCGCGCTACCCCGACCGCCGCTCGGCCTCTATCCCGGCGCTCTGGGCGGTCCAGGAGCGCTATGGCTGGTGCACGCCGGAGGGGATCCTGCAGGCGGCCGCGGTGATGCGCGTCACCCCCGCCTACCTCGAGTCGGTCGCCAGCTTCTACGACCTGCTGCACACCGAACACGTCGGCACCCACCGGATCGAGGTCTGCACCAACATCAGCTGCTGGATGCGTGCAGGCGACGAGCTGCTCGACGCTTTCAAGGCGGCGACCGACGGCGAGGATGCCGAGTTCTTCGTGACCGGCTTCGAGTGCCTGGGCGCCTGCGACATCGCGCCGATGGCCTCGATCGACCAGCGCTACTTCGGCCCGCTCGAGGCGGCCGAGGCGGGCGTCGCGATCGAGCAGCTGCGGGCCGGCGCGCCGGTTCTGCCGGAGAAGTCGCTGGAGCGGCGCCCGCTGGCCGGCGACACCGCCAACCCCGGAGGCAGCGACTGATGCCGCACTCACTCGAGACCCGCGTCCTCCTCGAAAGCGCCGAGGACCCGCGCCTGGCGACCCTCGCCGGCTACCGCGACCTGGTCGGCGGCTACGCGACGATGGAGCGCGCCTACAAGGACATGGAGCAGGACGAAGTCCTCAAGGAGCTCGAAGAGTCGGGCCTGCGGGGCCGCGGCGGCGCCGGCTTCTCGATGGGCAAAAAGGCCTCCTTCCTGCCGCGCGGCGACATGGCCAAGTACCTCTGCTGCAACGCCGACGAGTCCGAGCCCGGCGCCTTCAAGGACCGCGAGCTGATGCAGCGCAACCCCCATCAGCTGATCGAGGGGATCGCGATCGCCGCCCTCGCCGCCGACGCCGGCCACGCCTTCATCTTCATCCGCGGCGAGTACGACTCCCAGGCCGACGTCCTCGACGCCGCCGTCGCCGAAGCCTACGAGGCGGGATATCTCGGGACCGACATCCTCGGCACCCACCGCGACCTCGAGCTGGTCGTCCACCGCGGCGCCGGCGCCTACATCTGCGGCGAGGAGACGGCGCTGCTCGACGCGCTCGAGGGCAAGCGCGGCAACCCGCGCCTGAAGCCGCCGTTCCCGGCGGTCCAGGGCCTCTACGGCGGGCCGACGCTGATCAACAACGTCGAGACGCTCTCCAACGTGCCGCGGATCGTCGCCAGGGGCGCCGAATGGTTCCGCGGCTTCGGCACCGAACAGAGCCCGGGCACCAAGGTCGTCTCGGTCTCCGGCTGCGTGCGGCGTCCCGGCAACTACGAGGTCGAGCTGGGGATCCCGACCCGCGACCTGATCTACGAGCTGGCCGGCGGGCCGCTGCCGGGCCGCGAGGTCAAGGCGCTCTTCCCCGGCGGCTCCTCCTCGCCGGTGCTGAAGGCCGACGAGGCGCTCGACCTCCCCTACTCCTTCGAGGCGATGGCTGAAGCCGGCTCGATGCTCGGCTCGGGCTCGGTGATCGTCGCCGACGACACGGTCTCGATCCCGCTGCTGGCGCTGCGCACGGCGCGCTTCTACCACCACGAGTCCTGCGGCAAGTGCGCACCCTGCCGCGAGGGCACCAACTGGACGGTGAAGATGCTGGAGCGGATGGTCCGCGGCGAGGCGACCCCGATGGACCTCGACATCGTCTCCTCGGTCCAGGAAAACATCATCGGCCACTGCCTCTGCGTGCTCGGCGACTCGATGGCGATGCCGGTCGGGGCGATGGTCCGCAAGTTCCGCGATGAGTTCGAGGAAGTGATGGCGGCCGGCGAAGCCGTGCGCGGCCCCGAGCCCCACGACGTCGTCCGCGGCATCGAGGCGACCCTGGGAGCGTCGGTATGAGCCCCGCCGCCGAGCCGCGCGAGGTCACGCTGACGATCGACGGCCGCGAGGTCACCGCGCTCGAGGGCGAGATGCTCCACGACGCCGCCCGCAAGGGCGACGTCGAGATCCCGGTCTTCTGTTATGAACCGAAACTCGGCGACCCGGTCGGGGCCTGCCGGATGTGCCTGGTCGAGATCGAGGGGATCCCGAAACTGCAGACCTCCTGCTCGACCCCGGTCCGCGACGGGATGGTCGTCCACACCCGCACCGAGCCGGTCAAGAAGGCCCAGAACGCGGTGGTCGAGTTCCTGCTCGTCAACCACCCGCTCGACTGCCCCGTCTGCGACAAAGGCGGCGAGTGCCCGCTGCAGGACATCACCACCGGCTGGGGTCCCGGCAAATCGCGGGTGATCGACGAAAAGCGCCACTTCCCGAAGCCGGTCGAACTCTCGCCGCTGGTGGCGATCGACCGCGAGCGCTGCATCCTCTGCTACCGCTGCGTGCGCTTCAGCCAGGAGATCTCCGAGGACGCCCAGCTGCAGCTGCTCGACCGTGGCGACCGGACCTACGTCGGCACCTTCGACGACCGCCCCTACGTGGCGCCCTTCCACGGCAACATCACCGACATCTGCCCGGTCGGCGCGCTGACCAATTACACCTACCGCTTCCGCGCCCGGCCCTGGGACATCGAGCAGGCCGGCTCGGTCTGCACGCTCTGCCCGAGCCAGTGCAACGTCAGCTTCACGATCCGCGACGAGAAGGTGAAACGGGTCATCACCCGCGACAACGCCGACGTCGACGACGGCTGGCTCTGCGACCGCGGCCGCTACGGCTTCGAGATGTTCGACGCCGCCGAGCGGGTCACCGGGCCGCGGCTCAAAGGCGGCGCCGCGAGCGACTGGGACGGGGCGATCGCCGCCGCCGCGGCGGGCCTGCGGGCGCGCGGCGGCAAGGTCGCGGCGATCGTCGGCGACGCCTCCAACGAGGAGGGCCTGCTGGTCGGACGCCTGCTGCGCGACGCGCTCGGCTCGCCCCACCTCGACTCGCGGGCGGGACGCGGCGCCGGGCGCGAGGCGCTGGTGCGGCTGGCCCAGCCGGCCCTGCAGGCCTCCGTCAAGGACATCGACCACGCCGACGTGATCCTCGTCCTCGGCACCGACCCGCTGCATTCCTCGCCGATCCTCGACCTGCGCGTGCGTAAGGCGATCCGGCGGAATGGGGCCCGCCTAACGGTCGCGACCGAGCGGCCGACCGCGCTCGACGGCGGCGCCGAGGCGATCGCCCGCTTCGCGCCCGGCGGCGCCGGTGACTTCGTCGTCGACCTCGCCGCCGCCGTAGCCGGCGAGGAAAACGTCGCGACGCCGCTGGCCGAGAGCCTGCGCGACGCCGGCTCGGTCATCGTCATCTGGGGCGAGCGGGCGCTGCGCGAGGGCGACGACGCCGCCGCGGCGCTGCTCGGTTTGGCCGCGGCGCTCGGCGTCGAGGGGACGGAGGGTGCCGGCCTCCTCGAAATCCCCGACGCCACCAACGCCCGCGGCCTGCGCGAGGCGGGCGTCCTCCCGGACGCCGGCCCGGGGCTCAGCGAAGCGAGGAGTGCATCGACCACGCAATCCGTGGGCAACGCACCCCTCGATGGAATGGCGACCGAGGAGATCCGCGCCGCCCTGATCAGCGGCGAGCTGACCGGCCTCGTCCTCTTCGGTGCCGACCCGCTGCGCGACTTCCCCGACACCCCGGCCTGGACCGAGGCGCTGACCGCCGCCGACTTCGTCGTCTCCTTCTCGATGTTCGAGACCGCCACGACCGCCAAGGCCGACGTCGTCTTCCCGCTCGAGACCCACGCCGAGAAAGACGGCACCGTCACCCACCCGGAAGGCCGTCTGCAGCGCGTGCGCCCCAGCGCCTCGCGTCCCGGCGACATCCGCTCCAACATCCAGGTCCTCGCCGAGCTCTGCTCGGCTCTCGGCCTCGACACCGGCATCGACTCCCAGCCGAGCGCCTTCAAAGCTCTGACCACGGCGGTCCCCTTCTACGCCTCGATCTCCGACGCCGACATCGGCGGCCGCGGGGTTCGCTGGCAGGACACCGACGCCGCCGCAAACGCTCCGAAGCCAACCGCTGCCGCGACCAGCGTCTCGAACGCCAGGGTCCCGGCCACCGGCGCTGACTCGCCGGACACTCAGCGCGACAGCGCGTCCGCCGAGGCAGTGCCGGTGGCCGGCTCCCTCTCGCTGGCCCTCGGCACCTACCGCGACCTCTGGGCCGGCCCGATCACCGAGCTCAATCCCCCGCTGAACTTCCTCCAGCCCGGCCAGCTGCTCGAGGTCTCCCCCGGCGACGCCGCCCGCCTCGGGCTCGCCTCCGGCGACCACGTCCGCGTCTCCCAGGGCAACGCCAACGTCGAGGCTCGGGTCGCGATCCGCGAACGGGTCGCCGACGGCGTCTGCTTCCTCGCCGAGGGCACCGCCGCCGGCAACGCCAACGGCCTGCTCAACGGCGGTCCGGTCCGGGTCGAGATCGCCAAGCTCGAGCGCGTCGAGGCGTAACCCCGATGTTCCCCCTCGCCGACACGCAGTTCGCCGAAGCGACCTGGATCATGGTCGCCAAGTCGCTGGTGATCTTCGCCGTGATCTTCGGCATCCTGCCGGTCCTCACCGTCGTCGAGCGCAAACTGATCGGACGCTTCCAGCACCGCTACGGCCCCAACCGGGTCGGCCCCTACGGGCTGATGCAGCCGCTCGCCGACGTCGGCAAGCTCATCTCCAAGGAGTCCTTCCGGCCCGCCAACGCGATCTCGACGCTGTTCATATTGGGACCGCTGCTCCCGGTCCTCTCCGGGGTCCTCGCGCTCGCGATCCTGCCCTGGGGCGACGTCCAGGACGGCGTCGGCCTCTACGGAATCGACGTCCCGATCGGCATCCTCTACTTCTTCGCCGTCGGTTCGATCGCCTTCTACGGCCTCCTGCTCGGCGGCTGGTCCTCCGGCTCCAAATACAGCCTCCTCGGCGCGATGCGCTCGGCCGCGCAGCTGATCTCCTACGAGGTCTCGATGGGGCTGGCGCTGCTCGGCGTGATCATGATGAGCGGCTCGCTCTCGCTCGTCGACATCGTCCGCGCCCAGCACGGCGTCTGGTTCATCGGCCCGCAGATCGTCGGCTTCCTGATCTTCATGCTGGCCGGCTTCGCCGAGACCAACCGCACCCCGTTCGACATGCCCGAGGCCGACGCCGAGCTGGTCCAGGGCTTCATGACCGAGTACGGCGGCATGCGCTTCGGCTCCTTCCTGCTGGTCGAATACATGGAGATCCTGGTCGTCTCCGGGATCGCCGCGGCGATGTTCCTGGGTGGCTGGATGGGGCCCGGCCCGAGCTTCCTCGACCCGATCTGGATGCTCGTCAAGATGCTCGCCCTGGTCTTCGTCTTCATCTGGGTGAGGGCAACTTTGCCGCGGCTTCGATATGACCAGTTGATGAGCCTAGGTTGGAAAGTGCTGCTGCCCCTGGCGACGCTGAACGTCCTCGTCACCGCGATCCTGGTGACGCTGACGTGAGCGCCGCCGCAAGCATCGCCAACCCGGTGTTCGACGAGCTTCGCGAGCACCCCGGCTTCAATTGCCGCCGCGCCCGGCTCGGGCGCCAGGCCGGCAGCGAGAAGCTCTGTCTCAGCCTCTTCGAGGTGCCGCCGGGCGAAGCCGCCTACCCCTTCCACTTCCACCTCGCCGAGGAGGAGATCGTCGTGCTGCTGGACGGCACGCCGAGCCTGCGCACGCCGGAGGGCTGGCGCGAGATGGAGACGGGCGAGGTCGCCTGCTTCCGGGTCGGCGAGGAGGGCGCCCACCAGATCGTCAACCGCACCGAGGAGCCGGTCCGCTTCCTGGCGATCTCCAACCAACAGCCGGACATCGTCGTTCGCCCGGACTCCAACTCGGTCGGCGTCGTCGAGCGGCGTCCCGAGGGCGGCGGCCTGAGCTGGCACTTCCGCGAGGCCGACGCGGTCGGCTACTTCGACGGCGAGGAGGCACCGTGAGCGCCAAGAACAACGAAGTGGGCGACGGCTTCGACCCGAAGACCGCCTCCTACCTCGACTCGATCGACGTTGTCGCGGTGCAGCGCGGGCCCGAGCCGGGCGGCGTCGGCGGCGCCTACCGCGCCTTCGGCGAGACCTTGCGCGGGCTCAAGACGACGATGTCGCGGCTGATCGAGGGACCGCTGACGATCGAGTATCCGGAGGAGAAGACCCCCGTCTACCCGCGCTTCCGCGGTCGCCACAAACTGCACCGCTTCGAGGACTCCCACCTCGAGAAATGCGTCGGCTGCTCGCTCTGCGCCGCCGCCTGCCCGGCCGACTGCATCCGCGTCGTCGCCGCCGAGAACATCCCCGGCGAGCGCGTCTCAGCCGGTGAGCGCTACGCCGCGGTCTACGAGATCAACCTCTCGCGCTGCATCTTCTGCGGCTACTGCGAGATCGCCTGCCCGTTCGACGCGATCACGATGGGCCACGACTACGAGATGGCCGACTACACGCGCTCCGATCTGATCTTCACCAAGGAGATGCTGCTGGCCGAGCCGATCGAGCGCGCGCCGCTGAAAGCGGAGGGCGAATAGCGGTGGAAGCGGTGCTCTTCTTCTTGGCCGCGATCGGCGCGCTCGGCGGTGCGATCGGCGTCGTCGCCCTGCGCAACCCCTTCTACAGCGTGCTGGCGCTGATCGCCCACCTGTTCTCGCTGGCGGTGCTCTTCCTGCTGCTGACCTCGGCCTTCGTCGCCGCCGCCCAGGTCGTCGTCTACGCCGGCGCGGTGATGGTGCTCTACGTCTTCGTCGTCGCCTACGTCGGGACCGGCGACGAACCGGTCTGGGACCCGGTGCCGGGCCAGCGCCTGTTCGCCGGCCTGCTGGCCTTCTTCCTCTTCGTCGAGCTCTCCGCCGCCGTCCTCTCCTCCGCCCTGATGGCCCTCGGCACCCACGGCCCCGACGTCCCCGCCGGCTTCGGCGACCCCGCCGCGATCGGCCGCCTCCTGCTCGAGAAGTTCCTGGTGCCTTTCGAGGCGTCTTCCATCCTGCTTCTCATCGCTGCGGTCGGAGCGATCGTGCTGGCGGCGAAACGCAAAGAGGACCCACGTCGCCGGCCGACTCAGGGGGCCGCCTCGTGAACATCGAGTGGTACATCGTCCTCTCGAGCCTGCTCTTCGCGATCGGCGCGATCGGCATCCTCGTCCGCCGCAGCCCGATGGTCATCCTGCTCTGCCTCGAGCTGATGCTGAACGCCGGCAACCTTGCGCTGGTCGCCTTCAGCCGCATGGTCGGCAACCAGCAGGGCCAGGTCTTCGCCCTCGTCGTGATGGTGATCGCCGCCTGCGAGGTGGTCGTCGGCCTCGGCCTGATCGTCGCGATCTTCCGCCGCAAGCTGCCGATGGACGTCGACGATCTGCGGGAGCTGCGCGGATGAGCGCCACCAGCTGGGGCTGGCTCGTCCTGCTCTTCCCGCTGCTCGGCTCGATCGCGATCGGGCTGACCTTCCGGAAAATCTCCTCGAAGGCGGCCGGCGCGATCGGCACGCTGGCGATCTTCCTCGCCTTCGTCTGCGGCGTCGGCGCACTGATCAACCTGCTCGGCGAGAGCCCCGACGCCCGCCACCACGCCTCGGCGCTCTGGGACTACGCCAGCGTCGCCGGGCTGAACATCAAACTCGGGATCTTCGTCGACCCGCTCTCGGTCTTCATGGTCCTCGTCGTCACCGGCGTCTCGACTCTGATCCACATCTACTCGCTCGGCTACATGGAGTCAGACGAGGGCTACCACCGCTTCTTCAGCTACCTCAACTTCTTCGTCTTCTCGATGCTGTTGCTGGTGCTGGCCGGGAACTTCGTCCTGCTGATCGTCGGCTGGGCCTTCGTCGGCTTCGCCTCCTACGCGCTGATCAGCTTCTGGTACCGGCGGGGGACGGCGACGCGGGCGGGGATGAAGGCGTTTGTCATCAACGTCGTCGGCGACATCGGCCTGACCCTCGCCGCCTTCCTGATCTTCCAGCAGCTCGGCACCTTCGAATACAGCGAAGTCTTCGCCCAGGCCCCGCACGTCTTCCACACCAACCAGTGGACGATCACGGCGATCTGCCTGCTGCTGCTGGTCGGCGCCTTCGCCAAGTCGGCACAGCTGCCGTTCCACACCTGGCTGCCCGACGCGATGGAGGGCCCGACGCCGGTCTCCTCGCTGATCCACGCGGCGACGATGGTGACCGCCGGCGTCTACCTGATCGCCCGCACCCACTCGCTCTTCGTGCTCGCCCCGACCGCCGCCGACATCGCCGCCTTCACGGGCCTGGCGACGCTCCTGGTGGCTGCGTCGATCGCCCTGGTGATGACCGACCTCAAGCGCGCGATCGCCTATTCGACGATGAGCCAGATCGGCTACATGGTCGTCGGCGTCTCGATCGGTGCCTACTCGGCGGGGATGTTCCACCTGATGACCCACGCCTTCTTCAAGGCCCTCCTATTCATGGCCGCCGGCTCGATCATCAGCGCGATGGCCAACGAGCAGAACATCGACAAGATGAGCGGCTTCGGGCGGGCGATGCGCTTCACCGCGATCACGATGACCTGCGGCGCCCTCGCCCTCGCCGCCTTCCCGTTCACCTCGGGCTTCTTCTCCAAGGACGAGATCCTCGCCTACGCCTCGGCGCGCGGCGGGATGTACCTGATCTTCACGATCCTCGGCTACTTCGGGGCGCTGCTGACGGCGATCTACACCTTCCGGCTGATCTTCCGGGTGCTGCCGGGCCGGCCCTGCCCGGAGGCGCGTGAGCTGATCGAGACCGGCCACGTCCACCACGCCGCTCCCTTCAACCCGGCGACCGGCGAAGCGGAGGACACCGGGGTCGGCTTCCCCGGCGCCGAGCACCACATCGCCGAGCAGACGCCGCCGATGAAGCTGGCGATGGGCGTGCTGGCGTTCCTGGCCCTGTTCGGCGGGCTGATCCAGGTCCCCGGCGTCGACGACGCGGTGACCAAGTTCCTCGACCCGGTCTTCGCCGACTCGCCGCTGGCCGGGATCCACCCGTCCGATGCGGCGAGCTGGCTCGGACTCCTGATCGGCGGCCTGATCTCGCTGGCCGGGATCGGCATCGCCTACGTCCTCTACGTCGCCCGCCCGGAGCTGCCGGGCAAGCTGCAGGAGCGCTTCGGCGCCGTCCACACCTTCCTCTTCAACAAGTGGTACTTCGACGAGGCGATCGACTTCCTGATCGTGCGCCCGGCGCTCGCGATCGGCGGCTTCGCCAACCGTGTCTTCGAGCGCTTCGTGATCGACGGGCTGATCACCGGCGGCACCGAGGAGACCGTTGGCCGCGCCGGTGGCGTCGTCCGCGCGGTCCAGAACGGCTTTGTCCGCACCTACGCCCTCTTCCTCGTCGCCGGCATCCTCGGCCTCCTCACCTACTTCCTGATCCAGCAGTCATGAGCAACGCCCTCCTACTCGCCCCGCTGGTCTTTGGCATCGTCGGCCTCTTCCTGCCCAAGCGGGCGGTCGGCTGGTGGGCGGTGCTCGGCGCCGTCGTGACCCTGGGGATCGCGGTCGGGATGGCGATCGGCTTCCACAACGGCCAGTCCGGCCTGCAGTACACGACCGACACCCCGTGGATCTCCGGCCTCGGGGTCGACTACAGCGTCGGCGTCGACGGCCTCAACCTCTTCCTGATCCTGCTGACGACGGTGCTCTGGACGGCCGGCATCGCCCTCGCCGCCTTCCGCAACACTGAGCGTCCGCAGCTCTTCTTCTTCCTGATGCTCGTCGCCGAGACGGCGACGCTGGGCTCGTTCCTCGCTCAGGACCTGCTGCTCTTCGTCCTCTTCTTCGACTTCATGCTGGTGCCGTTCTACTTCCTCTTCGGCGCCTGGGGCGTCGATCGCACCGGCGAGGGCGGCCCGACCGCCGCCGCGGCGACGCTGAAGATGATGATCTACACGCTGATCGGCTCGCTGTTGATGCTGGTCGCGGCGATCGCGACGGCGATCATCAGCGCCGACGGCGGCCACCTCACCTTCTCGATCGCGGCGATCCAGCACCAGGGCCTCAGCACCGACAGCCAGCGCTGGATCTTCTGGTTCTTCGTCGCCGCTTTCCTGGTCAAGATGCCGGCCTTCCTGGTCCACGGCTGGATGCCCGACGCCTACCGGGCGGCGCCGCTGCCGGTCCTGGTCGTCTTCTCCGGCGTGCTTGCCAAGGTCGGCGCCTACGGCTTCCTGCGAATCGTCCTGCCGCTCTTCCCGGCGGCCACCCACCAGTTCCAGACCGTCGTCCTGCTGATCGCGCTCGCCTCGATCCTCTACGGCTCGGTGATGGCCTTCACCCAGACCAACGTCCGCTTGATCGCCGGCTACTCCTCGATGGCGCAGCTGGGCTTCATCACCGCCGGCATCTTCGCCCTGCGGGCCGACGGCTCCGACGGCGCGATCCTGCAGATGGTCAACCACGGCCTCGTCGTCGCCGGGCTCTTCGTCATCGTCGCGATCCTCTACGAGCGCACCGGCACCGAGGACCTGCGGCGGATGGGCGGCATGGCGATGAAGGCCCCGGTCCTCGCCGCCCTCTTCCTGATCGTCGCCCTGGCGACCCTGGCGATGCCGGGGTCGGCCAACTTCATCGGCGAGTTCTACATCCTCAACGGCCTCTTCCAGACCAAGATCGTCTTCGCCATCGTCGCGATCAGCGGCGTCGCGATGTCGGCCTACTACGCCCTGCGGCTCTACCAGGGGACGATGCACAATCGGAAGCCCGACGGGGTCGCCTCGCGTGAGATCAGCCTCCGCGACGGCGTCGTCCTGGCGCCGCTGGTCCTCTGCATCCTCGCCCTGGCGCTCTACCCGCAGCTGATCCTCCACCGCACCGACCCGACCGTGCAGACGACGATCTCGCAGCTGAACGGCACCGGCGGCGGGGAACCAGAAGCCAACTACGCGGCCGGTTGGCAGCCGGGCGACCAGGTCCAGCTCACCGCCGCGGAGGCCGCCTCCACCGAACTCGCAAAGGTGTCGCCGTGAACTTCAACGCCCCCCACATCGACTACGCCGGCATCGCGCCGATCATCGCGCTGACGGTCGGCTTCGTCGTCGTCCTGATGAGCGGCGTCTTCACGCCGACCAAGCGCTGGGCTCCCGGCCTCACCCTGCTGACCCTGGCGGCCACCGCCGGCCTGCTGATCTGGCGCTGGGGCGATCCTCAGGACCTCATCACCGGCGCCCTGCGGATCGACGACCTGGCGATCGCGATCTCGCTGATCGCGATCCTCAGCGCCGCCTCCTCGGTGCTGCTCTCGGTCCGCGAGCGGGCCAGCGAGGAAGCCGGCCGCGGCGAGTACCACGCGCTCCTGATCGGCTCGGTGATGGGGATGGTGCTGCTGTCGGAGGCGACCAACCTGGTCACCTTCTTCGTCGCCATCGAGACCCTCTCGATCCCGCTCTACATCCTCTGCGCCACCAACCTGCGCCGCGAGGGCTCGCTCGAGTCCGGCCTCAAGTACCTGATCGTCGGCTCGCTCGGCTCGGCCACCCTGCTCTACGGGATGGCCTTCCTCTACGGCGGCACCGGCTCGACCGACTTCGCCGGCATCGCCCACGGGATCGAAGCCAAGGGCCTCGTCGGCGATCCGCTGATCCTGGTCGGCATCGCGATGGCGGCCGTCGGCCTCGCCTTCAAGACCTCGATCGCCCCGTTCCACCAATGGACGCCCGACGTCTACCAGGGTGCCCCGACCCCGATCACCAGCTTCATGGCGGTCGCCACCAAGGCCGCCGCCTTCGCCGTCTTCCTGCGCTTCTTCGACGTCGCCCTCGGCCCCCAGGTCAGCGACTGGCAGCCGGCGCTGGCGGTCCTCGCGGCGATCTCGATCGTCGTCGGCAACGTCGGCGCGCTGACCCAGACCTCGCTCAAGCGGATGCTCGGCTACTCCGGCGTCGCCCAGGCCGGCTACATGCTCGGCGGTGTCGTCGTCGCCTCCGAATCGGGAGTCAGCTCGCTGGTCTTCTACCTCGCCGCCTACCTCTTCATGAACCTCGCCGCCTTCGCCGTCGTCGTCGCCCGCGAGCGCGAAACGCCGTTCGGCGACGACGTCCGCTCGGTCCGCGGCCTCGGCGCCGAGCGACCGGCCCTGGCCTGGCCGCTGACGATCTCGATGCTGGCGCTTGCCGGCCTGCCGGCGACGACGGGCTTCATCGGCAAGCTCTACCTGATCGAGGCCCTGGTCGAAGGCAGCTACACCTGGCTCGCCGTCTTCATCGCCGTCGGGACGATGATCTCGCTCGGCTACTACCTCAAGGTCGTGGCGGCGATGTGGATGGCGCCCGGCGCCGACGCCGTCGTCAGCGCCCCGGCGATCGCCGGCGCCGCCCCGGAGGCCGACCCGGTCGACCCCGAGGCCGGCACCCGCCTCTACCTCGTCGGTCCGGCGATCTTCGCCGCCGCCGTCACGGTCTTCTTCGGCATCATCCCGCAGCCGCTCGTCGACTTCGCGGCGCACGCCGGCGCCTCGCTCTTCTAGCCACCGACAGCTGCAACCGGCAAGGATGGGCCCGGCATGAGCGTCCTTCTGACCACCGCGCTGATCGTCGCCGGGACCGCGGCCGGGGTCTTCTCGGAGCGCCGCTACCCGAGCGAGGCGATCAAGCTCGCCCGCCGCTTCCTCTGGCTGATCCTCTACGTGATGGTCCCAATCGTCATCTTCTTCAATCTCGCCAAGGCGACGATCAGCTTCGACAACGCCATCGGGATCGGCCTCGGCCTCCTCAACCTCGCCCTCGTCTCGACCCTGACCTGGTTCGTCGCCACCCGCTTCCTGCACCTCTCGCGCCCCCAGACCGGCGCCCTCGTCTGCTCGGTCCTGGTCGCCAACACCGCCTACCTCGGCTACCCCCTCACCGTCGCGCTGCTCGGCCACGACCACCTCTCGACCTCGGTCCTCTTCGACGTTCTGGTCAGCGGCCCGGCCCTGATGCTCGGCGCCTTCGGCGTCGCCGCCGCGTTTGGCAACCGCGCCGGAGAGGGCTGGCAGGGCAGGCTGCGGACCTTCTTCACCCGCAACCCGCCCCTCTATGCGGCCGTGGCAGGAGCCCTCGTCCCCGGCGCCCTGGCCCCGCAATTCCTCGTCAACGCCTCCCAGATCCTCGCCGTGGCGATCCTGCCGATCGGCTTCTTCGCCGTCGGCGCGACCCTCACCGAGGGCGCCGAGCACGGCGAGATGCCGTTCCCGCCGCGCCTCAGCCGCCCGGTGGCGGTGGCCGTCGTCGGCCGCCTGGCGATCGCGCCGGCGCTGCTGATGCTGCTGGCGGCGCCCTTCATCGACCTGCCGTCCTCCTACCGCCTGCTCTCGGCGATGCCGACTGGCCTCAACGCGATGATCGTCTCCCATGCCTACGGCCTCGACAACCGGATCGTCGCCGAGGCGATCGTCTGGTCGACCGCGATCGTCGTCCTCGCTGCCCTAGTCTCGACCCTCGTCTGATGCTCCAGCACGCCGGCATCGAGATCGCACCGCAGGAAGTCGAGCGCGCCGTGGAGTTCTTCACCCTCCTCGGCTTCGCCCGTGTGCAGCCGCCCCCCTCCCTCGCCGCCGACTTCACCTGGGTCGAGAAGGACGGCACCCAGATCCACCTGATGCACAGCGAGGAGCCGATCGTCCCGCGCCGCGGCCACCTCGCGGTCGTCGTCGAGGACTTCGACATGGCCCTCGCCCGCCTCCAGGAGCACGGCTTCGAGGTCGAGCGCAGCCGCGAACACTGGAACGCCCCCCGCGCCCTCGCCGCCTGCCCCGGCGGCCACCGCATCGAGCTGATGGCCGCCCCACCGCCACGCCAGACCTGAGCGCAGGCCCCACTCTGGACGAGCCGAGCGCGCCTTGCCCACGCCGCCGAGCCAGCGCCCACCCAGGGTTGAGTCCGAACGGTCGCGAGCTGACCCCCGAGCCGGCCGACCGGCGACCGGCGTTCGCAGTTATCCGTCAATACCGCGGATAAGTGCGAACGCCGAGCGAGCGCGAAACGCCGGCCGCATGCGGCGGGGGTTCGGCGCACGCGTCACGGCGCCGACGCTGGCCGGATTGCCGCGAGATTCATGCCACTGAGGAACTGGCCGGGGGTGTCAGTGCAGGCGTAGTCGCCGCGCGTCCGCGCAAAGAGGAGGCCGAGGCAGGCGCCGATCGCGCGCTGACCGTAGGCGTTGGGATGGAGGGATTCGCGGGTCGAGCCCTGAACGAAGGAGAGGCGGCGGAACCACTCCGCGGTGATCGGCGATGGGCCCTCCTCGCCGACCCGGCGGTCGCGACGGTCGCAGAGCTGGTGGCCGTCGAAGGCGCCGCGGAGATCGAGAAACTCGGCTCCGGTCGCGGCCGCCGCGCTGCGCATCGTCGCCGCGAGCGTGTCGGTGGCGCCGGCGGCGGACCAGTCGGCGTCGGCGTCCCAGACCGGGCACCCGCCTTCGGTCAGCCTGCTCCAGCCGTCCTGCGGATAGCGGAACCAGCGCCCCGGCGGGAACGGCGAGGCGTAGGACATCGCGACCAGCCGATAGTCGCCGCGGTCATAGCCATCCTGCGCCAGCACGCTCCGCACTCCGCGGAGCGCCCGTTCGATCCCCCGCGTCGCCGTCGGAAGCGCCGCGTCGATTTCCACCTGCGCATCGCGGTGACAGAAGACCGGGTCGTCGTCGGAGCTCCGCGCCCAGTCGAGGGCACACCCGGCGACCAGCGAGCCGAAGCCGACGTCGTTGGCGCCCACCGTCACCACGACCATGCGCACCTGGTCGCGCCTCGCCACTTCCGCCAGCGCGTCGGCTTGCGGCGGCTCGCCGAAGTGCGAGGTGCCGCCAAGCCCCGAAGGCCACAAATCCGACGCCTTCGCCCCCGAGCAGGCGAGGTTGACGCGGGCGTCGACCGGTGCCGGCGTGCTCTCGATCGGGGCGACGTCGGAGCGGTGGCAGTCGTTCGCCTCACTGGCCCCGTAGATCCGGGCCGGGTCGTAGTCGCAGCCCCAGCTGTCGCACCCGTAGGCGGCGCGGTCGGTCCCCGAGCGGGTGTCCAGCGGTTCGGAGCCGTTGCCCAGCCAGCGGCCGCCCTCACCGGAGATGAAGCTGTCGCCGAGCGAGACGATCGCCGTCGGCCGGGCCAGCGCGACGCTAGGCGCCAGGCAGAGGCCGATGGCGAGGAAGGTGGCGGCCGGGAGCAGGTGGGAGCGCATGGGAGCCACCAAAGCGCGGCACCCCCGGGGCGGTCAAGGGCCATCGCGGAAGGATTTACGAAGGTCACTGATTTGGCACATTCGGGTGGTGGTTAGCGCGCCTTTTCGGCGTCCCAAGGCGGGTCTACGATGCCCCTCCCATGCGTTACCCGACCGAACACTTCACCGCCGAGGAGGAGGCGCTGCTGGCGCCCCACTTCACCAACCTGGACCGGCCGGTCTTCGCCCTCGTCAACCTCCCGGAGACCGTCAAGGGAGCGCTTTTTGCCCGCTATTCGCGCTATTCGGGGACCGTACGACGCCTCTACCTGGAGGAGTTCGCGGCCGACGCTCCGGCCGGCGGCAGGCCCTTCGACGCCGAGGAGGGCGCCCGCGCCGCCGGGCTCTACGAGCGTGTCTTCGTCGGCTATGGCGATGACTCGATCGCCCAGGTCGGCGGCGCCCACGTCGCCTGCGAGTACGTCTCCAACGTCCTCACCAAGGTGCTCCAGCGCGGCCGCCTCGCCGCCTACCTCGAGCAGTCGACCCGCTACATCCCCTACGACCAGCCGCTGCCCGACGGCGGCTACCGCTTCTACCGCGACGAGGACCTCGGCCCCGAGTTCGCCGCCGCGATGGACGAGATCTTCGCGATCTACTCGCGCTCGCTGACCGCGGTCGAGGAGTGGGCGGCCGGCCGCTGGCCGCGCGGCGACGGGGAGCCGGAGGGTGCCTGGCGGCGCTCGATCCGGGCCAAGGCGCTCGACCTGCTGCGCGGCCTCCTCCCCGCCGCCACCCTCAGCCACGTCGGCATCTACGCCTCCGGCCAGTCATACGAGGGGCTGATCATGCGATTGATGGCCTCGCCGCTGCCGGAGGCCCGCGATTACGGCGCCATGATCCTGACCGAGCTGCAGCGGGTGATGCCGAGCTTCGTCTCCCGCGTCGACCGTCCGGAGCGTGGCGGCGAGTGGATCTCCTTCCTGCGGCAGCGGCGCGAGCGCACCGAGGAGTGGGTGGCCCGCCTCGGCCTCGACCGCCGCGACGAGGGCGACGGGGCCCCGGCGGTGGAGCTGGTCCACGTCGACGGCTCCGAAGCCGACCTGCTGGCCTCGTGCCTGTTCGAGGTGGCGAGCGCGCCCGAGGCCGAGATCCTCGACCGGGTCGACGCCCTCGACACCGACGGGCGCACCGCCCTCCTGGCCGCCGTCGTCGGCGAGCGCGCCAACCGCCGCCACCGTCCCGGGCGCGGCTTCGAGGCGCTCCGCTACCGGTTCGAGATCGTCTCCGACTACGGCGCCTTCCGCGACCTGCAGCGCCACCGGATGCTGACCGTCCAGTGGCAGCGTCTCGGCCCCGACCTGGGCGCCGGCATCCCCGCCGAGGTTCACGAGGCCGGGGTCGGCGGCGAGTTCGAGCGGGCGCTGGGGATCTCGCGGACCGAGTACGAGCGGCTGGCCGGGGCCGGGCTGGCCGACCTCGCTCCCTACGCGCTCAGCCTCGCTTACCGAATCCGCTATTCGCTCGACCTCAACGCCCGCGAGGCGATGCAGCTGATCGAGCTGCGCTCCGGCCGCGAGGGGCACCCGACCTACCGCGCCGTCGCCCAGGCGATGCACGAGCGCATCGCCGCCGTCCACCCGGGCGTCGCCGCCGCGATGAGCCACGTCGACACCTCGACCGAGCCGCGGCTCGAGCGGATGCTCTCGGAGATCCGCACCCACCGTAAGCGGGAGGCGCTGCGAGGGTCGGAGTAGGTCAGAGTCGGAGTGGGTCGGGGGCGGCGCTTCGCCGCGGTGAATCCGGCGGCGTCGCCCAGCGGCAGCCGCCCGCAACTCCCGGCCCGCGCTACTCGCGGCGCTTGCGCTTGCGTTTCGGCGGCCCGCCGGAGTTGCCGCTGCCGTTCGATCCATCGCCCGCTTCGCGTGGGTCCGGCGCCTCGATCGGGCCGTCCTCGGCGCTGGTGTCGATCGCTTCGTCGCGGTCCGCCGCGCTCGGGCCTTCGAGTTCGGTGGCGACGCGCTGGCCGGGCGTTTCCCAGGGAATCGCTTCGCCCGCGGCCCAAGCCGGTGGTCGCCCGCCGGGCAGTTTGCGGATCAGCAGCAGGCCGAAGTAGATGAAGAAGATCAGGATGAACTGCACGAAGAGGAACAGCGCGGCAACGCCGAACGCCATCCCCAGGGAGCCCCAGAAGCGGGTCAGCAGCCCCGCGCGCATCGCGAACAGACAGGTGTAGACGAGGGCGAAGGCGAGCCCGATCCGCCCGGCCAGTTCGAAGCCGGTCGCGGCTGGCCGCAGGGTGGCCCCGCTGAAGTCCTGGCCGGCCTGGCTGTCGGCGAGTTCTTCTTCGATGCACTGGGCGTTGGGAGTCGATCCCTTGGCGTCGTACTTTTCGCCGAATTCCTTGGCCCCCTTGCTTTCGGCTTCCGACTTGCATTCTTCGGTCGCCTTTTCGTGGGTGATCTTCGGATGGCCTTCGCCGGCGTGGTAGTCCTTGGCGCCTTGGTTGGTGGCGATCCCGTTGAGCACGCTGGCGACACCGAAGAACAGCGGCGCAACGATGATCACCCCGACCAGCTGGCGCCTGACGCGGTCGTTGCGGGCCGCCGTCGCGCGGAACAGGAAGTAGAGCGGCGCGAGGAGGAGGCACGCGGCGATCCCCTGCAGGATCGACGAAAGCGTCACCGAGGAGCTGTTTTCGTAGACCGATTCGGCGAGCGCGGCGTTGCCCGAGCCGTTGACGCCGCCGATGATGATCTCGGCGACGACGAACAGAGCGACCGCCACGAAGGTGACGAGGCCGACTTTCCGGTCCCACTTCGCCTCCCAGTCCAGGATTCGACGACGGTCGCGCAAGCTCAGCCCCTCTCGTGATGGTCGAAGCGGGGCCCAAGCCCGGCCACGCCGGCAGGACTGCCGACGATGATGATCTCGGGGGGCCGCACGATCCGTACGCTACAGCGCGTGAGCCAAACGCCGCACACCCCCGTCGTCCCGCTGGAGGCCGGCGCCGGTCCCGACAATCCCCCCTGCCCCGCCTGCGGCGAGCCGCTGTTCGGCTGGCTCTCGCGACAGGAGGACCTCGGCGCCCCGGTGCGCCGCTGCGAGAGCTGCGGCCTCGGCGTCGTCGGGGGCTCGGCCGGGCCGGAGGAGGCACTGGCGGCGCTGGCCGGCCTCGGCGACCGCGGCCGGGCGACGATCCCCAACCGCGCCAGCTGGGCCTGCTCGCTCGGCGGCGCCGGCTGGGCCGGCCTCGAACCCGGCGTCCACTACCTCTTCACGGTCGAGGCGGCGCGGCGGCTCATCGCCCATGACGACCAGGTCGTCCGCTCGCGCCGCTGGGCGCCGGGACCGAGCCTGGCGGCGACCTGGCAGACCCTCCTCAACAGCGTCACCTTCGGCCACAACGTCGCCCTCGGGGCGCTCGGCAAGGCGCGCTCGGCGCCGGCGGAGGGCTCCTGGCAGCGGCGGATCGACGCCGTCGCCAGCGTCATCGGCGCGATCCCGGCGGCGATCATCGCCCTGCCGGTCGAGCTGATCGCCGCGGCGCTGCGCAAAGGCGCGGTGATGAGGCTGCGCTTCGAGGTGCTCTAGTCGGCGGCGCGCCCGACCAGCGCTAGCTGAGGCCTTCGCGGGCCTCGCGGACCAGCGTGACCGACTCCGGGAAGAGGACCCGGATCGCGTCGCGGACCTGCATCGCCTGTTCGTCGGCGTTGCCGGTCAGGTCGAGCCGGTTGATCGAGGCGACGGTCATCTCGACGGCGAGCTTGATCGCGTTGTCGGCCCAGGCGACCCGCTGGGAGGACTGCATCTGCTCCGAGAGCTCCTCCATGCGCTGGCGGAACTCGTCGGGGTCACCAAAGAGATTGAAGGGGCTGCCCTCCATGGATCAATCAAAGCAGAGACGGCACGTCGCCGTCTCGGACTTTTGACACTTGGCGCGCCACGTGCGCGCTTTCCCTCCCTAGCGTTCCGGGCATGGGACGACAGCGCGCATCGGGGTGGGAAAGCGGGTCGGCGAGCGTCGAGAGCGCCGGGCTGGCGGCGCTCGTTGCGCTGCTGCTGGTCGCGGCGATCGCCGCGGTCGAGAGCGGCGGCGAAGTCGACGCCGGCCGCGACCTCGGCGCCGCGATCGCCCGCCACATCGCCTGCGGGCCGCGCCTGCCCGACGCCTGCCACCACCACCCGCTGGTCCCCGCCTACGGCTGGCCGCTGGCGCGGCTGACCCGCGCCCTCGCCCCGCCGCCGGCCGCCCGTCCCGCCGCCGACGGCCTGCCGCTGATGCCGGTCGACTTCCGCCGCTGCCGACGCGAGAGCTGCGCCGTCGCCGCCGGCCCCCACCTCACCGCCTCCAATCGCCGCACCACCGACTTCACCCAACTGCTCGACCGGCGCCGCTCCGACGGCACGGTCGAAATCGTCTACTGGCTCTACCGTCCGACCCTCGGCTGGGAAGCGGTGCGCCGGCAGGCGACCGAGGCCGGCATCGAAGCGGCGTCGGGCGTCGAAGTCCTCGCCAGCACCGATCCCGCCCTCGTCCCACTCGAGACCCTCCCCGGCCACAACCACTACGACTTCCCGGCCGACGAAGCGCCGCCCTGGCAGTGGCAGATCGAAGCCCGCTACCCGGGCTGGTCGGACTGATGTCCCGCTCCACGGGACCGACCGTCTCTCGGCTAGTGCGCGGCTGTCGCTCGGCGACTGCGCCGGACGTCCAACGCCTTGCGGAGGCAGAGCTCGAACAGCTTGCGCAGGGCGACGAGGATCAGCAGGAGAATCGCCTCGTAGACCAGGCCGAAGATCGCCACCACGTTGAGCGGCGGCGCCCAGCCGTCCAATTCATGGGCCGTATGACCGGTCAGCTGAAGGACCAGCAGAGCGATGAAGGGGCCGGCCACCGCGGCCACGACCCACCAGCGACCGATCGCCATGACCGTGAGGATCGTCGCGAGGATGAACAAAGCGCGGACCGGCGCCGACTGCAGGGCATCGACGATGCCCTGCGACGGCGAGAAGCCTTCCTCGCCCAGCCAGGTGAAGAGGCCGAAGGCGGCCCCGAGGGCGACTGTCAGCAGGATGCGGGTCCTAGTGCTCACGCCGCAACCTACGCGGGACCGCGCCGGTCGTTACCGAGCCAACTGGCTCGGCTTGGCGAGAAACTCTCGCTATACGACACTAAGTCGCCAAGCTCAGCTCGCCACGGAGCTCACGCCGTCGAGGTCGGCGTCGCCTCTTCCCGACCGCCGCCGGCGCCCGCTCGGCCCTCGCTCCCCGAGCCACCGCCATCGCCGGACCCACCGTCGCCGTCTTCGCGGTCGGCTTCCTCCTGGGCCTGGCGGATCAAGCCGCGCCAATCGGTGGTGCGGAAGACGAGCAGGATCGCGGCGAAGCCGAGGAACACCGACCAGGCGGCCATCGCGATCTGGGTCCCGACCGAGAAGGAGAGGACCGCCGCCCGCGAGGGACCGGTCAGGGTGGCGACTAGGAGGGCCTGCTGGGCGCCGGCGCCGCCGGGGGTGAAGGGGACGATGTTGGCGATCGCCTGCACGCTCATCACCAGCATCACGTTGCCGATCGAGCCCTTGATCCCGAAGGCCTCGAGGAAGAACCAGAAGGCGGCGAAGCGGAAGAGCCAACCGATCCCCTGCCAGGCGAACACCTCGCGCATGTATTGGCGCGGGCGGCTGAGGATGACGAGGCCCTGCCGGACCCGGGCCCAGAAGCGCCGCACGCGGTGGGCGAGGTAGTAGATGCCGACCACGGTCGCCAGGATCAGCACCCCGACCGTGATCGCCAGGGTCTTGGGGTGGTTGGCCCAGAAGGAGATCTCGAAGGCCGGCAGGTCGGGGATGCGCGGGAGCGGCGGCAGGAGGCCCTGGGTGATCGCGTAGAGCAGGACCAGGATCCCGACCGAGGTGTCGAAAACGGTCTGCACCAGGAACGAGGAGGTGACCGCTGGATAGGAGGAGTCCGGGATCTGGCGTTTGACCAGGAAGACCTTGGTGACGTCGCCGGCGTGGGCTGGGATGACGGCGTTGATCCCCGCTCCCGCCAGGTAGGCGGCGGCGAGCGGCCGGTAGGGGATCCGCTGAGCCGGGTAGGCGGCCTTCAGGACGTTGCGCCAGGCCCATGCGCGCGCCAGCTGCATCGCCAGCAGGCACAGCAGGGCGATCCCGAACGGCGTCCACTTCACTTCCGACAGGTGGCGGAAGAATTCGGTGGTCGCGTTGAAAAATTGATGCAGGCTCGAAGCCAGATCAGCGAGAGGCATCGCAGCTAGACTAGCCCCGCCCGTGACCGATACCGACACCCACACCCTGCCGCCCCAGCTCCCCCGAGACCCCGCCGACGAAGCGATGTGCGCCCGCGCCCGCGAGCGCTACAGCGCCGATCGCGCCAGCTCCTGGCGCCGCCGCCGCAAGCGCCACGCGCAGATGCCGAACTTCATCATCATCGGCGGCCTCAAGTGCGGGACGACGAGCATCCACCACTACCTCGGCCTGCATCCCGAAATCCAGATGTCGAAGCCGAAGGAGCTGAACTTCTTCGTCGAGGAGCTGAACTGGGACCTCGGTCTCGACTGGTACGCGAGCCGCTTCGACGACCGCTTCAAGGTCCGCGGCGAGTCCTCCCCGCACTACACCAACCGGCCGCGCTACGAGGGCGTCGCCGAGCGCATCCAAACCCACTGTCCCGACGCCCGCCTGCTCTACATGGTCCGTGACCCGATCAAGCGCATCCTCAGCCACTGGGCCCACGCCACCGGCGCGGGCTATGAGACGCGCGACATGGCCACCGTCCTCTCCGACCCGAACACCCAGTACGTCAACCGCTCCAAGTACTGGATGCAGCTGCAGCCCTACCTCGAGCACTTCGACCGCGGCCAGATCGAGATCATCACCCAGGAGGAGCTGCAGACCGAACGCGAGGCGACGATGCGCAAGGCCTTCGCCTTCGCCGGCGTCGACGCCGGCTTCACCTCCGAGCAGTTCGACCGCGAGTGGGAGAAGTCGAGCGCCAAGGGCGGCGACAAATACCAGCTGATGGAGAAGCTGATCAAGCTGCCGGGCTTCCGCTCCTTCGACCGCAACTTCGACCGCCTGCCGGAGTCGATGCGCTGGCTGGTCGAGAAGGTCGTCCACGACCCGGACAAGCCGGCGGCACCGAAGCCGCGGATTCCCGACGACGTCTTCGAGCAGCTGCGTGGCCAGTTCGGCGAGGACGTCGCCGGCCTCCAGAAGTTCGCCGGCCGCGAGTTCGCCGGCTGGAACGACTACTCCTAGGCCTGTCGGGGTGGAGCGTCTCCTGCCCGATCCCGGGCCGACGACGATCGTCGAGCAGCTCGGCAGCTACGACCCCTGGGCCGATGCGCCGGTCGACCGCCCCCTGGTGGCGCTGAACTTCGCGACGACGCTCGACGGGCGCGCGACGATCGAAGGGCGCTCCGGCAAGATCGGCTCGGCGGCCGACACGGCGATGCTGGTCGAGCTGCGCACGCGCTTCGACGCGGTGATGATCGGCGCCGGGACGATGCGGGCCGAGCGCTACGGCCGGATCGTCGCCGGCCCCGAACCGGCGCGCGGGCGCGAGGAGCGCGGGCGCTCCGCCGACCCGCTCGTGGTGCTGGTCAGCGGCCGCCTCGAGCTGCCCTGGGACGCACCGCTCTTCGCCGACGCCGACAGCCGCGTCCTGATCATCACCGCTTCGGACCGCGAGCCGCCGGCGGTCGCGCCGCAACTGGAGCTGATCCGCCAGGAGGGCGGGGTCGATCTTGCCGCGGTCCTGCGACTGCTGCGGGCCGAGCACGGGGTCGAGGCGCTGCTCTGCGAGGGCGGGCCGACCCTGCACTCGCAGCTGCAGGCCGGCGGCCTCGCCGATGAGCTGTTCCTGACGATCGCCCCAAAGCTCAGCGGGGCCGGCGGTCCGTCGATCCTCGAGGGCGCCCTGCCCGAGGTCGCCGAGCTGGAGCTCGCCTGGCTCCTCGCCGAGGGCTCGGAGCTCTTCGCCCGCTACCGGCGGCGCTGAGGCCGCGGCGCGCCGGACGCCGTCACTGAACCACCGCGGCGATGGGTTAGCGTTCGGGCGGTCCCGCCGAGCCAGGCCGACCAGGAGAGGAAACGATGGACTTCGCCCCGAGCCCCGAGGTAGCCGCGCTGCGCGAGCGCGTCCTCGACTTCATGGATGCCGAGATCTACCCCGCCGAGCGCGAGCTGATGGAGGCGGTCGACGACGAGGTCGCCACCGGCGTTCCCTATCCGGCCAACCTCACCGCGGTCCGCGAGCGTGCCCGCAACGACGGCCTCTGGAACCTCTTCATGCCCGACGAGCGCTTCGGCCCCGGCCTGACCAACTGGGAGTACGGGCTGCTCTGCGAGGAGATGGGCCGCAGCCCGATGGTCGCGCCGATGGCCTTCAACTGCTCGGCCCCGGACACCGGCAACATGGAGATCCTCGCCGAGCACGGGACGCCCGAGCAGCGCGAGCGCTGGCTCGACCCGCTGCTCGAGGGCCGCATCCGCTCCTGCTTCTCGATGACCGAGCCCGAGGTGTCGGGCTCCGACCCGACCCTGCTGCGGGGCCGCGCCGTCGACGACGGCGACGAGTGGATCATCGACGCTCACAAGTGGTACACGTCGGGCGCCGTCGGCGCCGACCTGGCCATCGCGATGGTCGTCACCGACCCCGACGCGCCGCCCTACGCGCGCGCCTCGATGATCCTCGTGCCGACCGACAACCCGGGCTACGAGATGGTCCGGGCGATCCCGGTGATGGGACACGACAAGGGTCCCGGCCACTGCGAGGTCCGCTACACCGAGTGCCGCGTCCCCAAGGACAACCTGCTCGGCGAGCGCGGGGCCGGCTTCGCGATCGCCCAGGACCGCCTCGGCCCCGGCCGCATCCACCACTGCATGCGGGCGATCGGGACCGCCGAGCGCGCCCACGAGATGATGTGCCGCCGCGCCAACGAACGCCACGCCTTCGGCAGCCCGCTGGCCGACAAGCAATTCGTCCAGGAGGCGATCGCCGCCTCGCGGATGGAGATCGACCAGGCCCGCCTGCTGACCCTCTACGCCGCCTGGAAGATGGACACCGAGGGCAAGCGCGCCGCTCGCCAGTCGATCTCGGCGATCAAGATCGTCGCCGCCAACATGGTCATGGACGTGCTCGACCGGGCGATCCAGATCCACGGCAGTCTCGGCATGACCGACGACACGCCGCTGGCGCCGATGTGGCGCTTCAGCCGCATGCTGCGGATCGCCGACGGCCCCGACGAGGTCCACAAGATGGTCCTCGCCCGCCGCGAGCTCAACCGCTGGGGCAAGCGCGCCGAAGCCGAAGCGAGTGGCGAAGAGCTGGAGCCCAAGCACGCCGCGCGCATGGTCTGAGTCCCCGAGCAGGCGATGCGATCAGGAGATCGGCGCCGAGCGGCCGGGCCGGCGTCCCCCGGCCCGGCCAGTTGCGCGACGATGGGATCTAGCGAACCAGGGGGTAGACGCAGAAGTATCGCTCCGGGGTCGACGTCGTGGTGCTGGTGAATCCACCGTTGTCCACGACGACCATCGTCTTGAAATTTGCGCCTTCGGTGAAGATCGAGTCGGTATACCTCGAATCGCTGCCAGAGCCGGTTCCGAGATCGAGAACGTCCGCAGTCGATCGCAACGCCATCGGGGTTGGGAGCCAGCCACCTTTCGCGGCGCATTCATCGGACGCGCTGAAGACGGAGAAGACCGCAGGGTTCGGAGTGGAATCGAAGCAGAGCCCTCTGATGAGCGTGGTGTTCGCGGGGCACGCGGCCGCGTGGCCACCGACCGTGTTGGCATTGTCGGCGGCAGCCGCCGTAGTGGCGGTCGTCGCCTTCAAAGCGTTGGTGGCGTTGACAGCGTTGGTGGCATTGGTGGCATTGACCGCGTTGGTTGCGTTCGTGGCGGCGGGCACCGTGCCGAGCGTCGATAGGTTCAACTTGGCGCCAGTCACTGCGCCGTTTTTGATTTTGGCCGCGGTTACGGCTTCTTTCTTCAACTGCTTCGCACCGACGGTGTTCTTGCCGAGGCTGGACGCCGCGAGAGCGGTCGCGCCGCCGAGGACGAGGAAGACGGCGATCGTCGACATCACGTTCGCGTACGTGAGCCGTTTGCGTATCTGAGACAAGGGTTACTCCTTGCTTGGGAGGATCGAGACCTAGACAGCTCGACCTTCCCAACAAGGAAAGGGCTCGTCAACCGGACCGAGTCTCAGTTTTCCGTAGTCGACCGTCCCAACCTCAGCCGGCCCTTGGGCTGGATTGAGTCTCAGGTTCGGCGCGAAGCGCGGATCTCATTAGTTGAGCCTGCTGACGGTCCCCGCAAACAGGCATGACCGACGACACGCCGCTGGCGCCGATGTGGCGCTTCAGCCGCATGCTGCGGATCGCCGACGGCCCCGACGAGGTCCACAAGATGGTCCTCGCCCGCCGCGAGCTCAACCGCTGGGGCAAGCGCGCCGAAGCCGAAGCGAGTGGGGAACCGCTCGAGCCACGGCACCCCACTCGCATGGTCTGACCGGTCCGCCTAGCCGACGACCTCCAGGTAATAGGTCCTCGGCGTGATGCTGCCGGTGGCGTTGGTGGTCACGACCTTGACCAGGTCCGGGTTGACCCCTCCGACGCAGCTCCCAAACCCAGTCGCGTTCGAGTCGGCGCACGACATCAGGGAAAGTGGCCCGCCAGCGGTGCCGTTGTCGACCGTATTGCCGGCAAGATCGCCATTCGACACATCCGTCCCGAAGTCCACCTGGTCGATGCCTCCGCCCGTGTCGTTCATGGTGATCCCACCGGACTGACGGAGGATCGCTCCGGTGGCAGACACCAGGACCCAGCGGGTCTGGAAAGCGCTGGGCGGCTGGCCACCCAGTTTTTCGGCGTTGCCGGCCGTCGTTGCCCGCGCCGCGTTGGCCGCATTGGTCGCCGTGACAGCATTGGTCGCCGTGGTCGCCGTGGTGGCCGTGGTGGCCGTGGTGGCGGTTTTGGCCGTGGTGGCGGTTTTCGCCGTGCCCGCGGTATCAGCAGTCGCGGCGCTGGGAACTTTGCCGACGGTGGCGAGATTGAGCTTTGAGCCGGTCACTGCGCCGTTCTTGATTTTCGCCGCGGTCACGGCGTTCTTCTTGAGTTGCTTTGAGCCGACCGTGTTCTTGCCGAGGGTCGACGCCGCGAAGGCGGTCGCGCCACCGAGGACGAGGAACACGGCGATCGACGACATCACGTTGGCGTACGTGAGCCGTTTGCGTATCTGTGACAAGGGTTACTCCTTGTATTTGGGGAGGGTCGGGACCTAGACAGCTCGACCCTCCCAATAAGGAAAGGGCTCGTCAACCGAACCGAGTCTCAGTTCCGTAGTAATAAACGGGTTTACGAGGCGGAGCCGGCCTAGGAGCCGGACTCGACCGCATCGGCGGTCGCGGCGAGGCGGTCGACCATCTGGGCGAAGGCGTGGACGCCGTCGTCGACCTTCCCGTAGCCGCCGGCGACGTAGCGGGCGTAGACGCCCTCGAGGATGATCGCCAGCTTCCAGTAGCCGAGGGCGAGGAAGAAGTCGATTTCGGAGAGGTCGCGGCCGGAGGTCTCGGCGTAGCGGGCGGCGAGCTCGGTGCGGGTCGGGAAGCCCGGTGCCAGGTTGGCCGGCTGGCCGAGCGAGATCTGCTCCTGGTCGCGTTCGGGCCAGTAGGCCATCAGCGTGCCGACGTCGGCGAGCGGGTCGCCGAGCGTGCAGAGCTCCCAGTCGACGACCGCGGCGACCTCCCCCGAGTCGGCGAGGATCATGTTGTCGAGGCGGTAGTCGCCGTGGACGATCGTCGCCGGGCCCTGGTCGGGGATTCGGGCCGAAAGGCGCTCGTGGACGCGGTCGACGGCCGGCAGCTCGCGGGTCTTCGACTTCTCCCACTGGCCGTACCAGCGGCGCAGCTGGCGGGCGACGTAGTCCTCCTTGCGGCCGAGGTCGCCGAGCCCGACGGTGTCGGGGTCGACGGCGTGGATCGCGGCGAGGGTGTCGGCGACGCGCATCCCGATCGCCTGCCGGTCGCCCTCGTCGGGGAAGACGTCGGCCTCGGCGAGCCCGCGGAGGATCGGGCCCTCGACGAAGTCCATGACGTAGAAGGGGGCGCCGTTGACCGCCTCGTCCTCGCACAGCCCGACCGCGACCGGGACCGGGACCGGGGTCGGCCCGAGCGAGGAGACGACGCGGTGCTCGCGGGCCATGTCGTGGGCCGAGCTGAGGGTGCGACCGAGCGGCGGCCGCCGCAGCGCCCAGCGGCGCCCGCCGGCGTCGGTGACGCGGTAGGTCAGGTTGGAGAGCCCGCCGGCGATCCGCTCGAACTCCAGCGGCAGCTTCGCGCCCGCGACATTGGCGGCAAACCAGGCCTCGACTCCGGCCCGGTCGATTCCATCCGCTGCCGCGTCCACCCCCCCGCCGGCCTCGGCACGGCCTGTAGCCTCGTTGCCCATAGCCGCGCAAGCATATTCACGACCCAGCAAGGGACTCCCGGCGTCGCTCGCGAGGCGCCTCCGGATCGGCTTCGCGATCGGGTTCGCGGTGCTGACCGCGATGGCCGTCGTCGGCGTCGGGCGCTTCATCAACGAGCGCCAGGACTATGAGACCTCGATCGAACGCTCCTACCAGCTGGAGATGGCGGCGCGTGTGAAGCTGGTCGAAGGCATCGCTCCGCAGGTGCAGCGGACGGCGATCGCCAACCAGAACAGCCGCCGCCAGGAACTGCAGAGCAACATCTCCGGCGACACCCGCGACACCGCGATCCTCGTCGCCGCCGGCCTGATCGCCGGCCTGACCGGAGCGCTGCTCCTCTTCAGCGGCCTGATCAGCTCGATGCGGCGACCGCTCGAGGAGCTGGTCGACGCCTCCGGGCGCCTCGCCGCCGGGGACCGCAGCGCCCGGGTCGAGATCGGTGGCCTCTCCGAGACCGCGGCGCTCGGCGCGGCCTTCAACGAGATGGCCGACGAGCTCGAGCAGGAGGCAAGCCAGCGCGACCAGCTCGACCGGATGAAAGACGAGTTCGTCCTCACCGCCTCGCACGAGCTGCGCAGCCCGCTGACCTCGGTCCAGGGCTTCGCCGAGCTGCTGATGATGGACCGCGACTCGCTCAGCCCGCGCCAGGTCGAGACCGTCGAGATCATCCTCGACAACTGCCGCCACCTGGTGCGGCTGCTGAACGACCTGCTCGACCTCGCCCGCTCCGACGCCGGCCGGCTGGCGATCCGCACGCGACCGACCGACCTGACGCCGCTGATCGAGGAGGTCGTGCGGACCATGCGGGGGCAGACCGAGGCCGCGAACCAGAAACTGTCCGAGCGAATCGAGCCCGGTTTACCGCGGGTCAACGTCGAGGGAGACAGGATTCGCCAAATACTGGTGAATTTGGTTACCAATGCGCATGAGTATTCGCCTGAAAACGCGAGTATCGAGATCGGTGCCTGGGTAGCCGATGCTTCAGTGATGATCAGCGTGACCGACAACGGCCCTGGAATTCCCTCGCATCAGGTCGAGCACATCTTCGAGCGCTTCACGCGCGGCGATGCCGGTTTGACCCAGCGGGTCGGTGGGACCGGGCTCGGGCTGGCGATCTCCAAATCCCTGGTCGAGCTGCACGGCGGGACGATCTCGGTCGACTCCGAGGTCGGCAAGGGCTCGACCTTCCGGATCGCCCTGCCGCTGAGCGGCGCCGGCGCGGCGACGGCCAACGGCGGGGCCACCGGCACCCCGGCGATCGCCGAGCCGAGCTGATGACCCGCGTCCTCGTTGCCGATGACTCGGAGACGATCCTGCTGCTGATGCGGACGCGGCTCGAGCTGGCGGGCTACGACGTCGACACCGCCGCCGACGGCCAGGAGGCGACCGATCTCGTCGCCGGCGGGCCCGACGGCCAGCACGACCTCTTCCTCTTCGACGCGATGATGCCGCGCAAGTCCGGGATCGACGCGCTGCGCGAGCTGCGCTCGGCGGGCGTCGAGACCCCGGCCCTGATCGTCTCCGCCCACCAGGACCCCAGCGACGCCGACGCCGCCCCCTCGGACCTCGCGATCAGCGGCTACGTGACCAAGCCGATCGACTTCGATCGGCTGCTCGGCAGCATCGAGGAACTGACCCGCG
This sequence comes from uncultured Actinomycetes bacterium, assembly GCA_963839115.1. Taxonomy (GTDB): domain Bacteria; phylum Actinomycetota; class Thermoleophilia; order Solirubrobacterales; family 70-9; genus VAYN01. Next base: position 3,636,065 of record CAWITM010000001.1, on the reverse strand, counting down.
GTTAGGTCAGCCGCCTCTGCCTAAAAATCCTGTAAAGGTACGCGCCGTTATGAGCCAACGCGCGAAGTCCACCTCGTTCCTCGTCCTCTTCCTCGGCGTGCTCGTTGGCGTCGTCATCCTGGCCCCGGCGGCCGGCGCCGGGACGGCGCTGACCCGGGTCGGGGCGGCACCGCAGCTGCCGCCGGGAACCCAGAACGAGGGCGCGCTGGCCGGCGGCCGCGACCTGCAGCTGACCGTCGCGCTCGAACCGCGCGACCCGGCGGAGCTCGAAGAATTCGCCACCGCCGTGTCGACCCCCGGGTCGCCGAGCTTCCGTCAGTACCTCAGCGTCGGCGAATTCGCCGGCCGCTTCGGCGCCGCGCCGGCCCACGTCGCCGCCGTCGCGCAGGCCCTGCGCGCCGCGGGACTGCAGGTCGGCGAAGTCGCCGCCAACCACCTGACGCTGCCGGTGAGCGGCAGCGCCGATGCCGTCGAAGCCGCCTTCGCGACGTCGCTGTCCAAGGTCGAGCTGCCCTCGGGCCGCAGCGCCTACGCCAACACCAGCGCACCGGCCGTGGCCGCCGCCGCGGCGCCCTACGTCCAGGGCGTGATCGGCCTCGACGACCTGACCCGGCTGCGCCCGGCCGGGGCCCACCACGCCGGCTCGGCACTGAGCGCCGCCGCCGCGCCGAGCGGCGCCGAGACCGCCAACGCGTCGCCGTCCCCGAACGTCGTCACCGGCGGCCCGCAGCCCTGCGCCGCGGCGATCGCCGCCGGCCAGCCGAAAGGCTTCGTCGGCTACACCGCCGATCAGATCTCCTCCGCCTACCAGTTCTCCAACCTCTACGGCGCCGGTGACTTCGGCACCGGCCAATCGGTCGCCCTGGTCGAGTTCGAACCGTATTCGCCCGCCGACATCGCCGCCTACCAGGCCTGTTACGCGACCCACTCGCCCGTCACCAACGTCGACATCGCCGGCGGCCCCGGGCTCTACGCCGGCGCAGACGGCGAGGCGGCGCTCGACATCGAGCAGATCATCGGCCTGGCGCCGGGCGCGTCGATCCAGGTCTACGAGGCGCCGAACACCGGCACGGCCGGGATCGAAATCCTGTCGGCGATGGTCTCGCAGAACACCTCGAAAACGATCTCGGACTCCTGGGCCGCCTGCGAGCAGGCCGCCGGGCTCCCCTACATCTCCGCCGAGAACACGCTCCTGCAGGAGGCGGCGGCGCAGGGCCAGTCCTACTACGCCTCCTCGGGCGACTCCGGCTCCGAGGCCTGCTCGCGGATCAACCCGGCGGATACTTTCCTCAGCGTCGAAGATCCGGCCAGCCAGCCGTTCGTGACCGGCGTCGGCGGCAGCAACCTGAGCGCCCTCGGCCCGCCGCCGAGCGAGCGCCTCTGGAACGACGGCACCTACGCCGAAGGCGGCGCCACCGGCGGCGGCATCTCCGCCGCCTGGCAGATGCCGAGCTACCAGGCCACCGCGGCCCCGGCGCTGGGCGTCGTCAACGCCAAAACGTCGGGCACCCCCTGCGCCAGCGCCACCCCCTGCCGCGAGGTCCCCGACGTCTCCGCCGACGGCGACCCGGCCACCGGCTACGTGATCTTCGCCGAAGGCGAATGGCAGGTCATCGGCGGCACCAGCGCCGCGGCGCCACTGTGGGCGGCGATGACGACCCTGGTCAACGCCTATCCGACCTGCCGCGGTCGCACGGTCGGCTTCGCCAACCCGTCGCTCTACCTGATTGGCAGCACCGCCTACGCCGCCAACTTCCACGACGTCGCCGCCGCCTCGCCACTCGGCTACGCCACCAACGACTCACTGACCAAAGGCAAACAGCCCTACCCGGTGACCGCGGGCTACGACATGACGACCGGGATCGGCACCCCGATCGCCTCCGCCCTCGCCGCTTCGCTGTGCTCGCTCGCCTCGCCGGTCTACACGGTCACGGTGGCGCCGCCGGCGCGCATCAAGGGCTACGTCGGGCACCCGTTCGAAGCCGGCGTGGTGGGCGCCGACTCCGGCAACCAGCCGCTGGCCTTCGCCGCCTCCGGCCTGCCGTCCGGCCTGGCGATCAACCCGACGACCGGGGTCATCTCCGGTACCCCGACCGCGCCCGGCAAGGCCACCGTCGCGGTCACCGCCTCCGATCAGTTCACCAACGCCGGCGCCACCAGCTTCGCCCTGACGATCGTGCGCCAGAAGCTGAAAGTCAGCCATCCCAAGCTCAAGGGCGTCGCCAAGGGGCGGCCGAAGCTGAGCTTCGTCCTCGCCGCGGTCGGTAAGAGCAACCGCTTCACCGCCCTGACCCTGAAGCTGCCGGCCGGCCTCACCATCTCCAGCTCGCCCCGGGCGCTGGGGCGCGGCGTCGCCGTCGCCAGCACCCGCAGGGGCCGCTTCCACCTCAAGGCCAAGAAGGGCGCGCTGAAGATCAAGTTCTCAGGGCCGCAGAGCAAAGTGAAGGTCACCCTGCAGGAGCCGGCGCTGGGCGCCAAGAACGCCTTCGTGCGCAAGGCCAAGCAGCACAAGATCAAACAGGTCCAGCTGCAGATCGCCGCCAAAGCGGCGAAGCGGACGAACTCGATCGCCGTCCACCTCGGCGTTCACTGAGCCCGCCGGGGTGAGCTGAGGGCCGACGCGGCGCGAGCCGCGCCGCCGTCCTCAGCTCTTGGCGATCTCGAGCCGGATCTCCTTGCCCTTGAGCTTGGTCCCGTCGAGGAACTCGACGGTGCGCTCGGCCTGGTCGGGATCGACCTCGACGAAGGAGAAGCGGTGGAGGACGCGGACGTCGTGGATCGCGTCCTCGGGGAGGACGGCGCCCTCGCGGAGCGCCCAGCGCAGGTCGTCCTCGTCGATGCCGCTGCGCTCGCCGCGGTTGACGAAGAGCTTGGTGGTCTTGGCGCCGTCGCCATCGGCGCCCTTCTCGACGGCGGACTCGACGCCGTTGGTGGACTTGGCGGCGACCGCGGATTCCTCCGGCTTGGCGTCGTCGGCGGGCTTGGCGTCGTCGGCAACCTTCGCCGCAGGCGCGTCGGCCGGCGCCTTGACCGGGGCGTTGTGCTCGATCGACGGCTTCTCGCGCTCGCGGCGGCGCGGGCGCGGCGCGTGCTCGAGGCGCTCCTCGGGGGTCTCCCACTCGCCGATGGTGGTCTTGACGTCACGCTCGATGCGGCCGATCTCGTCCCGCTCCTCGGGCGTCACGAAGGTGATCGCGCGACCGGTCCGCCCGACCCGGCCGGTGCGGCCGATGCGGTGCACGTAGACCTCGGAGGAGTTCGGGACGTCGAAGTTGATGACGTGGGTGACGTGCTCGATGTCGAGACCGCGGGCGGCGATGTCGGTCGCCACCAGCAGCCGTACGCGATGGTCCTTGAAGGCGATCATCACGCCGTCGCGGGAGCCCTGGCTCATGTCGCCGTGCAGCGCTTTGACGTCGAGGCCTTTGTCCTTCAGCGTCCGCTCGAGCCGTGAGGCGCCGATTTTGGTGCGGGTGAAGATGATCGCCTGCTCCGGTTCTTCGGTCTTCAGCAGCTCGACCAGGCGGGCGGCTTTGTCGCGGGACGGGACGACCACGAACGCCTGCTGGATCGCGTCGACCGTCAGCGTTTTTGGGGTGATCGAGATCGTCGTCGGGTCGTACATGTAGCCCTCGGCGAGCTTCTGGATCGGCGGCGGCATCGTCGCCGAGAAGAGCGCCGTCTGGCGGCCGCTCGGGCACATGCGGAGGATTTTCTCGACGTCCTCGATGAAGCCGAGGTCGAGCATCTCGTCGGCCTCGTCGAGGACGACGTAGCGGGCCGAGGTGAGGACCAGCGAGCGCCGCGACATCAGGTCCATCATGCGGCCGACGGTGGCGACGACGACGTGGGCGCCGGAGCGCAGCTGGCTCTGCTGGGAGCGGATCGGGGCGCCCCCGAAGACGGCGACGATGTTGATGTCGAGGTGCTCGGCGTAGGCCCGCAGCGCCTGCGTCACCTGGATGCAGAGCTCGCGGGTCGGCGTCATCACGATCGCCTGGACCTCGGGGTTGTCCGGTTCCAGGTACTGCAGCAGCGGCAGGCCGAAGGCGGCGGTCTTGCCGGTCCCGGTCTGGGCCTGGCCGATCACGTCGTGGCCGGCGAGCAGCTCAGGGATCGCCTGCGCCTGGATCGCCGTCGGTTCGTCGTAACCGAGCTCGTCGAGCGCCTGCTGGATCGCCGGCGAGAGGCCGAGGTCCTTGAACTGGGGCGCCGGCTCGGTGTCCGGCGTGGACTCGGCGTCGGGGGTGGGGTCGGTGTCGGTCGTCATATCCGTTTCGTTCGTCATGAAGAGGGATCGAGGAGAAGCTTGCCGGTGCTCTGGCGCGATTCGAGCGCCACGTGGGCGCGGGCCGCCTCGGAGAGGGGGTAGACGCCACCGATCGTAACCGCAAGCTCGCCCCGGGCCAGCGCCGACAGCAGCTCGCCGATCATCGGCACCGCCAGATCGGGCCGCGCCAGCACGTGGACGAGCCAGAAGCCGATGACCGCCTTGGAGCCCTGCATGAGCGCCGCGGTCGAGACGTCGCGCTGCTCGCGCGAGGCGTTGCCGAAGACGACCAGGCGGCCCAGCGGCGCCAGCGCGGAGAACTCGGCGTCGAAGGCGTCGCCGCCGCTCATGTGCAGGACGGCGTCGACCTTCTTGCCGTCGTTGGCGGCGAGGATCGCGCCGCGCAGGTCGTCGCTCCGGGAGTCGATGCAGGCGTCGGCGCCGAGGCCGGCGACCAGCTCGCGCTTGGCCTCGCTCGAGGCGAGGCCAATGACGCAGGCGCCGGCGGCCTTGGCGAGCTGCACGGCGAGCGTGCCGGTGCCGCCGGCGGCGGCCTCGACGACGACCGTCTCGCCGGCCTCGACGCGGGCGGCGCGGCGCACCAGCGCCATCGCCGTGAGCCCTTGGAGCAGCGCCCCGGCGGCGGTGTCGTCGTCGACCTCGTCGGGGACCGGGATGAGGTTGGCCTCGGGCACGGCGACCTTCTGCGCGTAGCCGCCGCTGCCGGTCAGGGCGACGACGCGGCGGCCGTCGGCGGTGCGCCCGGCGACCTCGGCGCCGGGGATCAGCGGCAGCTGCTGCTCGGCGAGGTAGTCGTTGCGGGTCGAGTGGGTGTCGGCGAAGTTGACGCCGGCGCGGACGACGTCGACCAGCGCCTCGCCGGCACCGGGAACGGGATCGGGAAGCTCGAGGTACTCGAAGGCGTCGGCGCCGCCGAACTCCTTGATCTGAATCGCCTTCATCAGCCGGTGAGTCTCGCAGGGCAGCCGATAGGGTGCCGTCCCCTATGGCCCTAACCGTCGTTGGATCGATCGCTTTTGACGCCGTAAAGACCCCCTTCGGGGAGCGCCAGCGCATGCTCGGCGGCGCCGCCGTCCACTTCTCCCTGGCCGCCAGCTTCTTCACCGAGGTGCGGCCGGTCGGCCCGGTCGGCGACGACTTTGGCGCCGAGCAGTTCGCGGTGCTCGAGAACCGCGGCATCCTCACCGAGGACATCGAGCGGATCGCCGGCGGCGAGTCCTTCTTCTGGCGCGGCCACTACGACTTCGACCTCAACGTCGCCCACACCGACGACACCCAGCTCGGCGTCTTCGGCGAGTTCGAGCCGAAGCTCTCCGACGCCGCCCAGGCTGCCGACACCCTCTTCCTCGCCAACATCCAGCCCGACCTCCAGCGCCAGGTCCGCGCCCAGTGCCAGGGGGCGAGCTTCAGTGGCCTCGACTCGATGAACCTGTGGATCGAAATCGCCAAAGACTCGCTGCTGGCGGCGATCGCCGAGGTCGACTGCCTGGTCGTCAACGACGCCGAGATCCGCATGCTGACCGGCGAGGGAAACCTCGCCCGCGCCGCCCGCGCGGTCATGGACCTGGGCCCGCGCGCGGTCGTCGCCAAGCAGGGCGAGTACGGCGCCGCGCTCTTCACCCGCGACGGCTTTTTCGCCCTGCCCGGCTTCCCGCTCGAGGACGTCCGCGACCCGACCGGCGCCGGCGACAGCTTCGCCGGCGGCTTCTTCGGCTACCTCGACGGCAGCGGCGGCGACCTCGACGAGCCCAACCTGCGGCGGGCGATGGGCTACGGCACCGTGCTCGCCTCCTTCAACGTCGAGGAGTTCGGCACCGAGCGGGTGGCGCGGCTGACCCGCGAGGAGGTCGACGAGCGCTTCGAGGCGCTGCGGCGGATGACCCAGTTCGAGGGCGTCCGCCAGGCCTCGTAATCGCTATTCGGTAACCAGTCGGCGCCCGCGAACTGCGATACTCGGATCTCCCCGAGACCAGCTCAAAGGAGGGCGATGGCCACCGAGCAGCAGACCCCAGAGGCAGGCGCGACGGACGCGGCCGGAGCCACCGGCGACGAGTCGCTGACCGTCACCGACAATCGCACCGGCAAGACCTACGAGCTGCCGATCTCAGACGGGACCGTGCGCGGCCTCGACCTGCGCCAGATCAAAGTCAACGAGGACGACTTCGGCCTGATGTCGTTCGACCCTGCCTTCACCAACACCGCTTCCTGCCGTTCCGCCGTGACCTACATCGACGGCGACGCCGGCATCCTCGAACACCGCGGCTACTCGATCGAGACGCTGTGCGAGAACTCGACCTACCTCGAGGTCGCCTACCTGCTGATCTTCGGCGAGCTGCCGACCCCGGCCCAGCTCGAGCGCTGGGTCTTCGACATCACCCACCACACCTACGTCCACGAGGACCTCAAGCACCTCTTCGAGGGCTTCCGCTACGACGCCCACCCGATGGGGATGCTGCTGGCCGGCGTCGGCGCGCTCTCGACGTTCTATCCGGACGCCAAGGAGATCAACAACGAAGAAGAGCGCTACATGGCGGCGGTGCGCCTGATCGCCAAGGTGCCGACCCTGGCGGCCTTCTCCTACCGCCACAACATGGGCCTTCCCTACGTCTACCCGGACAACGACCTGAGCTTCTCCGAGAACTTCCTCTCGATGATGTTCAAGAAGACCGAAGACAAGCACTTGCCGAAGCCGAGCCTCGCGAAAGCGCTCGACATCCTGTTCATCCTCCACGCCGACCACGAACAGAACTGCTCGACCAACGCCGTGCGCGGCGTCGGCTCCTCCGACGTCGACCCCTACTCGGCGGTCGCCGCCGGCGTCGCCGCCCTCTACGGCCCGCTGCACGGCGGCGCCAACGAGGCGGTGCTGCGGATGCTGACCCGGATCGGGTCGGTCGACAACGTCCCGGACTTCCTCGAGCGGGTCAAAGACCGCGAGGAGAAACTGATGGGCTTCGGCCACCGGGTCTACAAGAACTACGACCCGCGGGCGCGGATCATCCAGCAGCACATGGACGCCGTCTTCGAGGCGACCGAGTACAACCCCCAGGTCGAGATCGCCCGCGAGCTCGAGAAACGCGCCCTCGACGACGAGTTCTTCACCTCGCGCAAGCTCTACCCGAACGTCGACTTCTACTCGGGAATCATCTACGAGGCGATGGACATCCCGACCGACATGTTCACGGTGATCTTCGCGATCCCGCGAACCGCCGGCTGGGTCGCCCAGTGGATGGAGATGCGCGACGATCCCGACACCAAAATCGCCCGCCCGCGCCAGATCTACACCGGCGAGCGCGAGCGTGACTACGTCAAGATCGGCGACCGCGAGGGCCCCGAAAAAATCGTCGGCCCGCCGGCCCGGCGTCCCAAACGCCCCCGCCGCGGCGCCTAGCCGCACCGCTTGTCCCGTCCGCGGTGGAAGCTGACCGTCCGCGACGGCGCTGACGTCGATACCTCGTCCTGGGACGACCTCGACGAGGCGGTGGCGGCGATGCGCGAGGCGGCGCTGCGGATCCGCGCCGAGGCGCCCCCCAAGACCTCGCTGCTCGGCACCTACAAACCCGGCGACCAGATCCAGGCGCGCCTGCAGCTGACCGGCCGCGGCTTCCTGCGCAAGCCGACCGCCGGGGTCGACGTCCGCGGCGACGGCACCTTCGTCCCGTTCAGCGGCGGCATCGGCCGCGAGGAGCTCGACCCGACCCACCACGAGACGCCGTTCGACCTCGTGCGCGAGACTCTCGGCGGAGAGAACCCGTGAGCCCCGACGCCACCGACATCCCCAAGGGCAGCTACGCCGCCGGCGAGCGGGTCAAGCTGCCGAACCGCGCCGAGCCCCCCTTCACCGTCTTCATCAACGGCGTCGAGCAGACCGCGGGCACCGACTACGAAATCGTGGCCGGCGAGATCCGCTTCAACCGCCCGATCGTCAAGGAGAAGATCTCCACCGGCCGCTGGCTCGCCATGTACCTCGGCCTCTTCGGCTCCTACCGCAAAGACGAGAAAGTCGACCTCCAGTTCACCCGCGACGGCAAGGTCGAACTGCGACCCGACCTCCCCCTCATCCCCTATCCCGACGCCGACCGCGGCGCCAAAGGCTGAGCGAGGGCCTCGTGAACATCGGCTTCCTGATGTTGACCGACTACAGCGAGGCGGTGAACGGCAAGCTCTACCTGACCGGCGGCGGCTGGAACGTCCTGCGCCTCCCAGAGCTGCCCCACGAATGGTCCTTCCACATCGGCCTCGGCATCGACGTCGCCTGGCACGAGACCAACAACCCCCACGAGCTCGTCGTCACCATCCAGGACCCCGACGGCGTCGAGCTCGGCGACGGCCTCACCGCCAACTTCGAGACCGGCCGCCCCACCGGCATGCCCCAGGGCCAGGAGCAGCGCCTGGTCATGTCGATCGCCGCCACCGCCACCTTCTCCGCCGCCGGCCCCCACGCCGCCGTCGTCCAGGTCAACGGCGAGGAGCTCGGCCGCGCCCGCTTCTACCTGATGGAAGGGATTCCCGAGGGCGGCGAGATCGCCTAGCGAGCGCGATGTCGATGGCGTCGGCTCACTGCGGCGCGTAGAGGAACCGGCCGCCGAGCAGTTCGGTGACCGTAACGAGGCGGAAGCCCCGCGCCTGCAGGCCGCGGATGACTGACGGGAGCGCGCGGACGGTTTGGGGGTGGCGGCCGCCGTCGTGCATGAGGATGATCGAGCCGGGCTTGGCCCCGGTGACCACGGTCGAGCGGATCGCTGCGGGGGCGCGGTGGATGTCGTCGCCTGAGTCGAGGCTCCAGAGAACCAGCTGGAGGCCGGCGGCGCGGGCGGCCGCGCGGACCTTGGCGTCGAGGAGGCCGTAGGGCGGGCGGAAGAGGCAGGGCTCGAAGCCGATGGCGTCGCGGATCGCTTCGTCGGTCGCAGTGAGCTCGGCGGCGCCGGGGTCGCGCGGGTGGTGGAAGGAGTGGTTGCCGATCTCGTCGCCGCTGGCGATGATCTGCCGCATCATCGCTTCGCGGCCGGCGACGTGGCGGCCCTCCTCGAAGAAGGTGGCGCGGGCGCCGAGCCGGTCGAGGCTCGCGAGGATCGCCGGCGTCTGGGTCTCGCTGGGCCCGTCGTCGAAGGTCAGCGCGACCTCGCGGGGCGGGGCTGGCCCAGAGGCGGCTGTGCGGACACCCGGGCGCGACCGGGCAGGTTCCGGCCCGTGAGAGGCGACCGCGCCCGGCCGCGAGGTGCAGCCGACCGGTTCCTCGCCTGCGCCGACGACGACGCCCCCGTCACTCCGCGAGGGCTCCGAGGCCCGCGCAACTGCGCCCGCTCCCAGGCAACAGAGCGCCAGCGCAACGACCGCGAGTGTCGGCCTAGTTGAAGACGTAGAGCAAGAGGAAAGCGATCACGGCGAAGACGACGAGGGCGCCCTGGATGCCGCGGTCGCCGGCGACGATCCCGGACATCGAGCGATCGTCGTTGCGGTCGTAGATCAGGTAGAGGTAGCGGAAGATCGCGTAGACGACAGGCGGGATGGTCAGCATCATCTGGCTGCCGATCAGCGGCGAGTTGACGGTGTAAATCGCATAGCTGATGACGGTGCCGGTGGTGACCAGTGACACCATCTGGTCGAGGAAGGGCAGCGAGTAGTGCTCGAGGACGGGGCGGGTCGAGGTCCCCTCGTGGAGCTCGGACACCGCCTCCTGGCGGCGCTTGGTGAAGCCGAGGAAGGCGGCCAGCATGCCGGTGCAGAGGAGGAGCCACTCGGAGGCGTGGGCGTCGACGGCACTGGCGCCGGCGGCGACGCGGAGGATGAAGAGGCCCGCCAGCGTCATCACGTCGATGATCACGATCTGCTTGAGGCCGAGGCTGTAGGCGATCTGCAGGACCCCGTAGCCCACGACCATCAGGCCGACCTGCCAGGTGATCAGGAAGCCGAGGGCGATCGCGACGACGGCCAGCAGGGGCGCGATCGCGATCGCCGTGCTCTCGGAGATCTCGCCGGCGGCGAGCGGGCGGAAGCGCTTCTTGGGGTGCTTGCGGTCGAGCTCGACGTCGATCAGGTCGTTGACGTAGTAGCCGGCGCTGGAGATCAGGCAGAAGGCGAAGAAGGTGAGGAAGGCCTCGAGGACGTCGTGGGACTGGTTGAACTTGCCGGAGAAGAGCAGGCCGGCGAAGACGAAGACGTTTTTGATCCACTCTTTGGGGCGGCCGAGCTTGATCGCCGCGCGCAGCGGCGAGCGGCGGGGGACCACCGGCTCCTCGGCGGATTCCTCGGCCGGGTGCGGCACGGTCGGTTGTTCGGAGGTGATGATTTCCACAGGTGGCGACCGCGGGGCGGCTGAACGGTGAGGTGATCCTGTCAATGAGGTGATTCCCTGATCGAGAGGAATTTCCTCGCGACAGGGTAGCGACGGGGGGTTCAGGCCGGGTCGATCAGCACGCCTGGGTTCAGCATCCCAGCCGGATCGAGCTCGGCCTTGGCGGCCCGCAGGGCGGCGGCGAAGGGCGCCGGGCGCTGGCGGTCATACCAGGGACGGTGGTCGCGGCCGACCGCGTGGTGGTGGGTGATCGTGCCGCCGGCGGCCAGGATGGCCTCCGAGACCGCGGCCTTGATCTCGTCCCACTGGGCGACCTCGCCGCCGCGAATCGCCGGCGCCAGCACGGTGAAGTAGGGAGCGACACCGTCGGGATAGGCGTGGGTGGTGCGGCAGCTGATCCGCGGCGCGCCCCGACCCTCGCGCGGCGCGCCCGAGACCTCGGCAACGGCAGCGCGCGCGGCCTCGATCACAGTCGTGTGGAAGTCCTCGAAGCGGTCCCAGGTGATCGCCGACTCGAAGGTCTCAGAGAGGACGCCGCAGGCGACGAAGGTGTCGCGCAGGTAGGGCGCGAGGAGGAAGGCGCCGCGCCAGGTGTCGACCGCGCCGGCGCCCCCGCTTCGCACCGCGCCCGGCTCGCCGCCGTGTTCGCGGGCGATCGCCAGCGCCGCGTCCATCCCCGCCTCGACCGGGCCGTGGGCGGACTCGAAGCCGAGGATCAGGAGGTGCGCCGAGCCGTCGCCGGCGCCGGTCAGCTCGGCCTCGGCGGCTTCGAGCAGGCGGCAGTTGGCCGGATCGAGGCCGACCTGGACGATCTCCCGCACCGCCCCGGCAGCGGCGAAGAAGTCGGCGAAGGCGACGCTCGCCGAGGCCTTCCACTCCGGTCGCGGCCGGACCCGCACCCAGGCCTCGGTGACGATGCCGAGGATCCCCTCCGATCCCAGCAGCATCCGGTCGGGAGAGGGACCGGCGCCGGAGCCGGGCAGCCGCCGACTCTCCCAGGTCCCGCGCGGAGTCACCGCCCGCGCCGACTCCACGAGGTCGTCGATGTGGGTCAGCTTGGTCGCGAAATGGCCACCGGCGCGGGTCGCGATCCAGCCGCCGAGCGTCGCGTACTCGAAGGACTGCGGGAAGAAGCGCAGGGTCAGACCGTGCTCACGCAGCTGCTCCTCCAGCCGCGGGCCGGTCGCGCCGGCCTCGATCCGCGCCGCCAGGCTGGCACCGTCGACCTCCAGCACGCGGTCGAGCCGGCGCAGGTCGAGCGTCACCACCGGCCGCTCCCCGGCCCGCGCCTCGACTCCACCGACGACGCTGGTTCCGCCGCCGAACGGCACCACCGCGGCGCCCTCGGCCTCGGCCCAGCTGAGCACCGTCCCGACCTCGGACTCATCGCGCGGGAAGGCGACGAGGTCCGGTGGCTCCGGGAACTCGCCGCGGAACCCGCGCACGACGTCGCGGTAGGCCTTGCCCAGCGCGTGCGAGGCGCGCTCGTACTTGCCAGCCGAGAAGAGGTCCCCAAATCTCTCCGGCGCCTTCAACCGCGGCGCCCGCAGCTCGACCTCGGCAAGCGGCACCGCCGCCTCGACCTCACCGCCGAACCCGAACCGCTCGCGGATTCCCGCCGCCGCCTCGGCCAGCTGCGCCGATGTCGGTGCCTGGTCCTCGTACCCCCACCCCCAGTGCTTGAGCCGCCGCTTCACGGGGCCAAACTACCGTGGCGTTCGCAGTAATCCGCCGATAGGACGGTTAAGTGCGAACGCCGGAGCGGTTACCAGTGCACGCCTTTCATGACGTGCGCAAACGCGAGCGCCTCGGTGGTCGGCGCTTTGTCCTTCGCCTCGCTCGTCTTCCCCTTCGCCGCCTGCGAGTCCGGGAACAGCTTGTAGGCGCGGTTGAGGATCGAGTCGCTTGCTTTCGGCGCCACCGCGTAGAGCAGCTCGCCGAAGTTGCCGAGTTTGGTCGCGACCTTCTTGGGCCGGTTGACCATCGCCTTGGCGATCATCTCGGCGGCCTCCTCGGGCGTGATCGCCGGGAACATGTCGTACATCCGCGTCGGCGCGATCATCGGCGTCCGCACCAGCGGCATGTTGATCGTCGTGAGGTGGATTTTGTCGCCTTTGACCTCCGAGGCGATGACGCGGCTGAAGGCGTCGAGCGCCGCCTTCGAGGCGACGTAGGCGGAGAATCGCGGCGGGTTGGTCTGCACCCCGATCGAGCTGATGTTGATGATGTGGCCCGACTTGCGCGCCTGCATCGCCGGCAGCAGCGCCAGGATCAGCCGCAGGGCGCCGAGGTAGTTGAGCTGGATCGTCCGCTCGTAGTCGTGGAAGCGGTCATAGGAGAGGGCGACCGAGCGGCGGATCGAGCGGCCGGCGTTGTTGACGAGGATGTCGACGTGGCCGTGGTAGGCCAGCACCTCCTCGGCCATCCGCTCGATGTCCTCGATGTCGGCGAGGTCGCAGCGGTGGATGTGGGCGACGCCGCCGGCACTGTTGATCTCGTCCTTGGTCTCCTCGAGCTTCTCGACCGAGCGCGCGACCAGCAGCACAGTGGCGCCGGCGTCGGCGACCTTGACCGCGGTCGATTTGCCGATCCCCGAAGAGGCGCCGGTGATCAGCACGACTTTGCCGCGCACGGCGCCGGCCAGCGAGCGGTCCTTGAAGAGGTCGGGATCGAGGTTGCGCTCCCAGTAGTCCCAGATCCTCGTCGCGTAGCTCTCCAGCGGCGGCACCTCGATGCCGGAGCCGGCGAGCGCCTCCTGGGTCGCGGTCGAGTCGAAGCGGGTCGGATAGTCGATGTAGGTGAAGACCGAGGGCGGCAGGCCGATCTGGTCTAGCGCCGCCTTGACCGCGCGCTTGGAGCCCGGCAGCAGCTTCATCGCCGAGCGCAGCGCCGAGGTCGCCGGCTCGGTGACGTCGGTGTCGAGCCGGAACGCCATCTGCGGCGCGTCGGCGGCCTTGGCGAAGAGGTTGATGACCTCGCCGGCGGTCTTCGGCCGCGGGTCGGTGAGATGGAAGGCGCGGCCGTCGAGCTTCGGCTGGTGGGCGAGGTGGTCGATCGCCGCGGCGACGTAGTCGACCGGGACGATGTTGATCTCGCCGCCCTCGATGCCGAGCGTCGGCAGCCACGAAGGCAGCACCCGGCGCGCCCGCTGCAGCGCCTTGAAGAAGTAGTAGGGCCCGTCGATCTTGTCGATCGCCCCGGTGCGCGAGTCGCCGACGACGATCCCCGGCCGGTAGACCCGCCAGGGACGCGGGCACTCCTCGCGGACCAGCCGCTCGGACTCGTGCTTGGTGCGGAAGTAGGGATTGTTGTCGAGCTTTTCGGCCTCGTCGAACATGTCCTCGGTCCAGACGCCGCGGTAGAGCCCGGCGGCGGCGATCGAGCTGACCTGGTGGAAGCAGCCGGCCTCGACCGTGGTCGCGAGCTCGATCGCGTGGCGCGTGCCCTCGACGTTGGCGATCTGCTGGGTCTCGGCGTCGGCCTCGATGTCGTAGATCGCCGCGAGGTGGAAGAAGTGGTCGATCTCGCCGCGCATCGCCAGCAGGTCCTCCTCGGAGACCGCCAGCCCGGGCTGGGTCAGGTCGCCGGAGATCGGCACGATGCGGGCGCCGTCGGCTCCCCAGCCGGTCCGCAGCTCCTCCAGCCGACCGCGCGACCCGGCCCGCACGAGGGCGTAGATCGTCCCCTCTCGCTGCAGTAGCCGCTCGACCAGGTTGCGGCCGATGAATCCCGTTGCGCCGGTGACGAAGTAGCTCATCGGGTACCAGACTATCTCGACATTCCGCCGGGGGGCGGGGTTTGTAAGACTGAGCAGAAGAGATGCCAGACACGGCAACCGTTCAGATCGCCATGCCCGAGATGGGTGAGTCGGTGACCGAGGGCATCGTGCTCGAGTTCCATGTAGCCGAGGGTGACTTCGTCAACGAGGGCGACACCGTCGTCGAGGTCTCGACCGACAAGGTCGACGCCGAGGTCCCGGCCCCGACGAGCGGCACGATCACCAAGCTGATCGCCGCGGTCGACGACGAAGTGGCGGTGGGACAGGCGCTGCTCGAGATGGAGACCGGCGATTCGGCAGACGGCGAGGGCTCCAGCCCGTCGACCGCGGGTTCTGTCGTCGAGGATGACTCCCCGACTGACCCGTCGGGGAGCTCACCCTCGACGCCACCCACGGGTGAGACCGCTGCGACTGGCGCCGGGGCGAATGGCGGCAACGGCTCGGGCAACGGGGCCGACGTGAGAGCTACGCCGATCGCTCGGCGGATGGCGGAAGCCAACGGCGTTGACCTGGGCGCTGTTAGCGGGACGGGCGTGGCTTCGAAGGTCACCAAGGACGACGTCCTTGGCGCCGGCAACGGCTCGGGCAACGGCGCCGCGCCGGCGGCGCTCGGCGAGGAGAAGGTGCTGCGCGGGCCCGCCGCGATGCTCGCCAAAGCGATGGACGAGAGCCGCGCCGTCCCGACCGCGACCTCGTTCCGGACGATCGCCGTCGACACCCTCGACGCCAAGCGCCGGGCGATCAACGCGGCGCTCAAAGAGCGCGGCCTCAAGACCTCCTTCACCCATCTCGTCGCCTGGGCGATCGTCGAGGCGACCAAAGAGATCCCGGTGATGGTCCGCACCTTCGGCGAGCGCGACGGCAAACCGGTGGCGATCGAGAACGGCCCGATCAACCTCGGGATCGCCGTCGACGTCACCCGCAAGGACGGCTCGCACAGCCTGATGGTGCCGGCGATCAAGAACTCGCAGGACCTCGACTTCGCCGGCTTCCACTCCTCCTTCGAAGAGCTGATCGCCAAGACCCGCGAGAACAAGCTGACCGCCGACGACTTCCAGGGCACCAACATCAGCCTCACCAACCCGGGCGGGATCGGCACCGTCGCCTCGGTGCCGCGCCTGCTCGCCGGCCAGAGCGCGATCATCGCCACCGGCTCGATCGCCTATCCGCCGGAGTGGTCGCACGCCTCGCCGGAACGGATCAAGCAGCTCGGCGTCTCGAAGATCATGACGCTGACCTCGACCTACGACCACCGCGTCATCCAGGGCGCCGAGTCGGGCGAGTTCCTGCGCCGGGTCGAGCAGCTGCTGCAGGGCGAGGACGGCTTCTACGAGGCCGTCGCCGCCGACCTCGGTATCGACGCCGGCCCGGTCACCAGCGCCCACCCCGCCTCGGCCTCGGCGCCGCCGCTCGGCACCGGCGCGCCCGCCGCCGAAGGCTCGAGCGCTCCCGGCCAGGTTGACGAGGAGCTGCTGCAGGCGGTCCAGGCGGCGACCTCGCTGCTCAAGGCCTACCGCACCCACGGCCACCTCGCCGCCCACCTCGACCCGCTCGGCTCCGAGCCCAAAGGCGATCCGGCGCTGCAGCCGGAGAACGTCAACCTCACCCCCGAGCTGATGGAACGGATCCCCGCCTCGATCCTGCGGATCGGCGTCCCCGGCGAAACCCTGCTCGAGGCGCTGCCGCGGATGCGGGCCGCCTACTGCGGCACGATCGGCTACCAGTTCGAGCACATCTCCTCCCACCAGCAGCGGATCTGGCTGCGCGAGATGATCGAGACGGGCGCCCACCGCCAGCCGCTCACCGAAGAGGAGAAGAAGCGCCTCCTGCACCGGCTGATCGACGTCTTCCAGTTCGAGCGCTTCCTCGAGAAAGCGTATTTGGGACAGAAGATGTTCTCGATCGAGGGGCTCGACGTGGTCGTGCCGATGCTCGACGAGCTGGTCACGCTGGCCGGGCGCGGCGGCGCCGAGGAGGTCGTCTTCGGGATGGCCCACCGCGGCCGCCTCAGCGTCCTCGCCCACAACCTCGGCCGGCCGGTCGAATCGATCCTCGCCGAGTTCGAGGGCGGCAAGCAGCTCAGCGCCGTCAAGGCCGTCGCGGCGATCCCCCACGGCGGCACCGGCGACGTCAAGTACCACTACGGCCACCGCGGCACCTACGAGACGGCCGACGGCGAAAAGATCTCGGTCCGCCTCTCGCCGAACCCGAGCCACCTCGAGTTCGTCGACCCGGTCGTCACCGGCGGCGCCCGCTACCTGCAATCGCATTTCGACGGCTCCGAGCTGGTCCAGGACACCAGCCGGGCGATGGCGGTCCTGCTCCACGGCGACGCCGCCTTCCCGGCCCAGGGAGTCGTCGCCGAGACGCTCAACCTGCAGTCGCTGAAGGGCTACAGCACCGGCGGCACCGTCCACATCATCCAGGACAACCAGGTGGGCTTCACGACCGATCCCGAGGAGGCCCGCTCGACCCCCTACGCCGGCGACATGGCGAAGGGCTTCAACGTCCCGATCATCCACGTCAACGCCGACGACGTCGAGGCCTGCGTCGCCGCCGTGCGCCTGGCGATGGCCTACCGCGAGCGTTGGCACCGCGACGTCGTCATCGACCTGATCGGCTACCGCCGCTTCGGCCACAACGAGACCGACGAGCCCGCCTACACGCAGCCGACGATGGCGGCGACGATCAAAGACCACGCGCCGGTCTCCGAGCTCTATGCCGGCGAGCTGGTCGCCGACGGCGTCGTCAGCAGCGAGGACGTCGAGAAGGTCTCCGGCGAGCGCAAAGAGGAGATGTCGGGAGCGCTCAAGGCGCTGCGCCAGAAGATGGAGGCGGGCGAGTACGAGGACCCGACGATCACCAGCAGCACCGGCGAACTCGACCGCACCGCCAGCCCGCCGGTCGACACCAAGCTCCCGCCCGAGGCGCTGCGCCAGATCAACGATGAACTGCTGCGCACCCCCGACGGCTTCAACGTGCACCGCAAGCTCCGGCGCCCGCTCGGCAAACGCACCGACGCGCTGGAGAACGGCGGCATCGACTTCGGCCAGGCCGAGGCGCTGGCCTTCGGCTCGCTGCTGAAGGAGGGCGTCCACATCCGGCTCACCGGCCAGGACACCGAGCGCGGCACCTTCTCGCACCGCCACCTCGTCCTCCACGACGAGAACACCGGCCTCAAGTACACGCCGATCCAGCACCTCGACGGCGCCAAGGCCCCGTTCGAGCTCTACAACAGCCCGCTCTCGGAGATCGCCTGCCTCGGCTTCGAGTACGGCTACTCGGCGGCGACCCCGAGCGCCCTAGTCCTCTGGGAGGCCCAGTTCGGCGACTTCGCCAACGCCGCCCAGGTGATCATCGACAGCTTCATCGTCTCCGGCGAGGCCAAGTGGGGCCAGACGAGCCGCCTGACGATGCTGCTGCCGCACGGCTACGAGGGGTCGGGGCCGGAGCACTCGAGCGCCCGCATCGAGCGCTTCCTCGCGCTCGGCGCCGAGGGCAACATCCGCATCGCCTACCCGACGACCGCGGCCCAGTACTTCCACCTGCTGCGCCGCCAGGCGCTGATCCGCAAGCCGCGCCCGCTGATCGTCTTCACCCCCAAGGGGCTGCTGCGGCTCGAGCGCGCCACCGCGACGCTCGACCAGCTGACCGGCGGCGAGCTCGAGTGGGTGCTCGACGATCCGACCGCCGCGGATCGGCGCGAGAAGGTCGAGCGCCTGGTCCTCTGCACCGGCCGGATCTACTACGACATGGACGCCAACGACCGCCGCGCCGCCGCCGAGAACGTGGCGATCGCGCGGATCGAGATGCTCTACCCCTTCGCCAAGGAACGGCTCGAAGAAGTGATCGCCGGCTACCCGAATCTCAAGGAGATCGCCTGGGTCCAGGAGGAGCCGCGCAACATGGGCGCCTGGAAGGTCATGTCGCGCCGCTTCCCCGACGTGCTGCCCGAGGGCGTCGACCTCACCTACATCGGCCGCCCCGGCCGCGCCAGCACCAGCGAGGGCTACTCCGGCGCCCACGCGCTCGAGCAGGAGCGCATCGTCCTCACCGCGCTCACGCCCGGCGCCTAGGCGCGCATGGCCGGGCGCCGCTTCGGCCCGTTCGAGAAGCCGGTCCCGGGGCCGCTCTTCACCTGGGTCAAGCGCCTTTCCTGGATCGAGCTGGGGATCTTCAGCGGCCTGATCTTCTTCTGGCTCGCCCCCGGCTTCGAAACCGAGACGATGCTCTTCGGCTGGTTCCACGGCATCGGCTTCGTCGGCCTCTGCATCGTCATTTGGATCGCCTGCATCCGCCACGAGGCTCCCTACACCCTGCTCGCCGCCACCCTCACCCCGGTCGGCCCGGTCGGCAGCGTGATCGGCATCGAGCTGATCGAGCGCAAGGGCTGGGGCATAGCCCAACCGGCGGGTGCCGCGCCCCCCGCCAGTGCGCAAAGCGCGACGGATCGCCCTTAAAGCGGTTCAAAGCGCTTGACCGCGCCAAGTGCAGCAGGTATAGCTAGCTTCGACTGTCCCGCCGGGCTTCAACGCTCCGGGGCGGCCGCGTCGGCATCCCTCCCTGGCTACCGACGCGCTGGTGCAGTGAGGGTCGCGCGGACCCCCCTGCCTCCCGCGATCCCTCGCTGCACCCTACGCGGGCCCTGGCGGCCGCGGACGGCGCGTAATAGCTGGGGGAAAAAGCGCGGGGAACCGAACCCTCACCAAGCTGTCGCGAGTGGGGGATCACCCCCTCCGAACGGCTTGTACTTCTCGCCCGAAAGCCACCTCGCTCGGCCGCGAGCGATCCAGCGAGCAAGTTGAGAGAGGAGGGGGTGATCCCCCTCTCCCCCGCCCGCCTACTTGAGGTTCCGCAGCACCGTCTGGAGGATGCCGCCGTTGTTGAAGTAGGTGACCTCGTTGGGCGTGTCGATGCGGATCTTGGCCTCGAAGGTGGTCTCCTCGCCGCCGCCGCTCGTCGCCGTGACCGTCACCGATTTGGCCTCGCCGCCCTGCAGGTCGCCGAGGCTGATCGACTCCTCGCCGGTCAGGCCGAGGCTGGCGGCGCTCTCGCCGTCGGGGAACTGGAGCGGCAGGACGCCCATCCCGATCAGGTTGGAGCGGTGGATGCGCTCGAAGGACTGGGCGATCACGGCGCGGACGCCGAGCAGGCTGGTGCCCTTGGCGGCCCAGTCTCGCGAGGAGCCGGAGCCGTACTCCTTGCCGGCGAGGACGACCAGCGGCACGCCTTCCTCGGCGTAGGCCATCGCCGCCTCGTAGATCGTCGTTTGCTCGCCGTCTGGGAAGTGGCGGGTGAAGCCGCCGGCCTTCTCGACCAGCTGGTTGCGCAGGCGGATGTTGGCGAAGGTGCCGCGGATCATCACCTCGTGGTTGCCGCGGCGGGCGCCATAGGAGTTGAATTCGCCCGGCTCGACGCCGGCCTCGACCAGCCAGCGGCCGGCGGGGCTGTCTTTTTTGATCGCCCCAGCCGGTGAGATGTGGTCCGTGGTGATCGAGTCGCCGAGGACGGCGAGGACGCGTGCGCCTTCGATCGGCGCGACCCCGGGCGGATCGGCCGGCATGTCCTCGAAGAAGGTCGGGCGGCGGACGTAGGTCGAGTCGGGCCAGTCGTAGCGGTCGCCCTCGGGGACGTCGACGGCGTTCCATTCCTCGTCGCCGGAGAAGACCTCGGCGTAGTTGCGCTTGAACATCTCCTGGGCGACCGATTCGCCGACCACGCGGTTGACGTCCTCGGCGCTCGGCCAGACGTCGCGCAGGTAGACCGGCTCGCCGTCGGAGTCGGTGCCCAGCGGCTCCTGGTTGAGGTCGATGTCCATGCGGCCGGCCAGGGCGTAGGCGACAACCAGCGGCGGGCTGGCCAGATAGTTGGCCTTGACGTCCTGGTTGATCCGGCCCTCGAAGTTGCGGTTGCCGGACAGCACCGCGCAGACCGCGAGGTCCTTCTCGGCGATCGCCGCCGAGATCTCCTCGGCCAGCGGCCCGGAGTTGCCGATGCAGGTCGTGCAGCCGTAGCCGACGAGGTTGAACTGCAGAGCGTCGAGGAACTCGTCGAGGCCGGCCTGGCGCAGGTAATCGGTGACGACGGTCGAGCCCGGCGCCAGCGAGGTCTTGACCCAGGGCTTGCGCGCCAACCCGCGCTCGACCGCGTTCTTGGCCAAGAGGCCGGCGCCGATCATCACGCTCGGGTTCGAGGTGTTGGTGCAGCTCGTGATCGCGGCGATCACGACGCGGCCGTGGTCGAGCTCGAAGGTCTCGCCGTCGAGCGTCACCTCGATCGCGTCGCCGCTGCCGTGCGGTGCCGCCGTCGCGGTGCCGCTGACCGCCTGGCGCGGTTTGCCGCGCTCGTCGTCGTGTTCCTCGGCCGGCGGATCGGAGGCCGGGAAGCTCTCCTCGATCGCCTCGTCGCGCCCGTTGCCCATCTGCGCGGCGGCGTCGGGGGCGAACTCCTCCATCGCCTCGAGGAAGGCCTCCTTGGCCTCGGCCAGCAGCACCCGGTCCTGCGGGCGTTTCGGCCCAGCGAGGCTCGGTTCGACCACGCCGAGGTCGAGCTCCAGCAGGTCGGAGAAGGTCGGGTCGGGGGTGTTCTCGTCGTGGAACATCCCCTGCTCGCGGGCGTAGGCGTCGACCAGCTCGATCGTCTCGGTCGGTCGGCCGGTGAGGTCGAGGTAGCGCAGCGTCTCGGCGTCGACCGGGAAGATCGCGCAGGTCGAGCCGAACTCCGGCGACATGTTGCCGAGCGTGGCGCGGTCGGCGAGCCCCAGCGTCGTCAGCCCCGGACCGAAGAACTCGACGAACTTGGAGACGACGCCGCGCTCGCGCAGCATCTCGGTGACGGTGAGGACGAGGTCGGTCGCCGTCGCCCCGTCGGGCAGCTGGCCGGAGAGCTTGAAGCCGACGACCTGCGGCAGCAGCATCGAAATCGGCTGGCCGAGCATCGCCGCCTCGGCCTCGATCCCGCCGACGCCCCAGCCGAGCACGCCGAGACCGTTGACCATCGTCGTGTGCGAGTCGGTGCCGACGAGGGTGTCGGGATAGGCCTGCAGCGCCCCGCCGTTCTCCCGGCTGTAGACGACCTGGGCGAGGTGCTCGAGGTTGACCTGGTGGCAGATCCCGGTCGCCGGCGGCACGACGCGGAAGTTGTCGAAGCTCTCCTGTCCCCACTTGAGGAACGAGTAGCGCTCGCGGTTGCGCTCGAAGTCGCGCTCGGCGTTGACGGCGAAGGCGCCGGCGTTGCCGAAGGCGTCGACCTGGACCGAGTGGTCGATCACCAGGTCGACGTCGACCAGCGGGTTGATCGCGGCGGGGTCGCCGCCGATCTCGTCCATCGCGTCGCGCATCGCCGCCAGGTCGACGACCGCGGGCACGCCGGTGAAGTCCTGCATCAGCACGCGGGCGGGCTGGAAGGGGATCTCAACACTCGGCTCCGCTTTCGCGTCCCAGTTAGCAATCGCCTCGACGTCCGCCGAAGCAACCGAAACCCCGTCCTCGAGCCGCAGCACGTTCTCCAGCAGCACCTTCATCGAGTAGGGCAGGCGGGCGACGTCGAAGCGCTCCTGCAGCGCGTCGAGCCGGAAGATCTCGTAGCTGCGGCCGCTGACCTCGAGAGTCGAGCGGGCGCCGAAGGAGTCGCTGGGGTTACTCATGTGCGGGAGGCCTTTCGGGTGGGGATAGCGGAAGAAGTCCGGGGCGCCGCGTGGTCTGGATTATCGCTTCTCGGTCGAGTGGCCGTCGGTCACGGCTTTGGCGGCCTTCTGGCCGGCGGCGCCGCTCTGGGCGCGCACCGACAGCGCCGGGCTGACCATGCCGGCGTGGGCGGCGACGCGGTCGAGCAGCGGGGCGACGGCGATCTCGACGCGGTCCTTCTCGATTGCCTCGACGACAGCGTCGGCGACCGCGGCCGGCGTCGTCGTCCCCATCAGCGGCGGCGTCTTGGCGCCGGCCTCGGCGAACATCCCGGCCTCGCGGACGAAGCCCGGCGAGACCAGCGAGACGCCGATGCCGCGCGGGCCGAGGTCGGCGCGCAGGCCGAGGGCGAAGCCGCGCAGGCCGAACTTGGTCGCGTTGTAGACGGAGGTGCGAGGACTGGCCGACTTGCCCGACAGCGAGGAGACGAAGACGAGGTGCCCGGCGCCGCGCTCGAGCATGGGCGGGAAGAGGGCGCGGGCGAGCAGCATCGGTGCCTCGAGGTTGACCCGCAGCGCCCGCTGGATCTCCTCGGGGCTGAACTCGGCCAGCCAGCCGGCGCCGGGCAGGCCGGCGTTGGCGACGAGGATGTCGACCCCGGCGGCGCGCTCGGCGAGGTCCTCGGCGGCGCCAGGCTCGGCGAGGTCGGCGACGAGGACGCGGTGGTTCTCGGCACCGGGCAGGCTCTCGGCCAGCGCCACGAGGGCATCCTCCTTGCGGGCGCTCAACATCAGGCTGGCGCCGCGGGCGGCGAGGCCGGCGGCGATCGCCCGCCCGAGGCCACCGGTCGCCCCGGTCAGGAGTGCTGTTCGGCCGCTCACGTCCATGGCGATTGACGCTACCAGCCGCGCGGTCACGGAGATCCGTCGCGATCCGGTCCCGATCCGGACCTCGCCAGACCGCCGCGATCCCCATTCCAGAGCGCTTCGCGGCAAATGTTTGCGTTTTATGAGCAATTGACCGGGTGATGGTCTAGACTGCCGCCGGTCCGCACGACACCGAAACGCCGAGTCCCGCGTGCACAGTGCATTCGGGAACGGGGGAACCACGTTTTCGGGGCTAACTCACCCCGCATCTGGGTGGGGGCGCAGCTCCTTTTAGCGCCAGCCCGACAGCTAACCCCGTAGGCCGCCAAAGGAGATCGGTTTGCCGAAGCGCAGTTTGAGACTAAAGACGGGGCTTGCCGCGATCGCAGCCCTGGTCGCGATCGCCGCGGTCGCCCCGGGTGGCGCCTCCGCCGCCTGCAGCACCGGTGGCCTGACCCCCGCCGAAACCGACATCTGCACCCCCACCGCGAAAGCGCGCCTGCTGCCCAACGGCCAGCTGGTGCCGCCCGCCAGCGCCCCGCCCAGGGTAAAACTGGTGATCGCCGCGGCCAACAAGATCCGCACCAAACCGTACATCTGGGGCGGCGGCCACGGCCAATGGTGGGACGCCGGCTATGACTGCTCGGGCTCGGTCAGCTTCGCCCTCCACGGCGGCAAGTTCCTGACCAGCCCGCTGCCCTCCGGCCCGCTCGAGACCTGGGGCGAAGAAGGCGAAGGCAGCTGGATCAGCGTCTACGCCAACTCCGGCCACGCCTACATGACGGTCGCCGGCTTCCGCTTCGACACCTCCGGTGACGAAGGCGAAGAAACCGGCCCGCGCTGGCACACTGAAATGCGCGACAACGTCGGCTACATCGTCCGGCACCCGACCGGCTACTAGCCCAGGACGTCTCTTGCTACGCCCCGGCTAACCGGCCGGGGCGGATTTGTCCTGCGAGCATGCGCCACCTCGGATAACGTGCCGCGGGATCAGCGCCTCGTCTCCTGACATTCGCCTCACTGGCCTCACCAAGAATTACGGTGAGGTGAGCGCGGTCGCCGGCATCGACCTCGAGATCGCGGCGGGAGAGTTCTTCACCATGCTCGGCCCCTCGGGCTCGGGCAAGACGACGACGCTGCGGATGATCGCCGGCTTCGAGGACCCGACGGCGGGGACGATCGAGCTGGCCGGCCGCGACGTCAGCGGCGTCCCGCCCTATGACCGCGCCGTCAACACCGTCTTCCAGGACTACGCGCTGTTCCCCCACATGACGGTCGGCGAGAACGTCGAGTACGGGCTCAGGGTGGCCAAGGTGGACAAGAGCGAGCGCGGCAAGCGCCGCGAAGAAGCGCTGGAGATGGTGCGCCTCCCCGGCTACGCCGACCGCAAGCCGGCCGAGCTCTCCGGCGGCCAGCGCCAGCGGGTGGCGCTCGCGCGGGCGATCGTCAACCGGCCGCGGGTGCTGCTGCTCGACGAGCCGCTCGGCGCCCTCGACCTCAAGCTGCGTGAGCAGATGCAGACCGAGCTGAAGGCGATCCAGGGCGACGTCGGCATCACCTTCGTCTACGTCACCCACGACCAGGACGAGGCGCTGACGATGAGCAACCGGATCGCCGTCTTCAACGACGGGCTGATCGAGCAGGTCAGTGCCCCGATCGATCTCTACGAGCACCCCGACAACGAGTTCGTCGCCGGCTTCGTCGGCGTCTCCAACGTGATCGAGCGCGAAGGCGAGCGCCGCACGATCCGGCCGGAGAAGATCGAGCTGCTGGCCGCCGGGGCGCCCAACGACGGACTTCACACCGAGCCCGGCCGCGTCGCCGACGTGGCCTACGCCGGCGCGGTGACGCGCTACACGGTGGCGCTCGACGCCGGTGGCGAGCTGCAGCTGGTCCGGCAGAACGTGGGCAGCGCCGCCGGCGCGGGGCCCGAGCCGGGAGCACAGATCCTCGTGGGGTGGCGGCCGGAGCACGCGACCGCGGTCCGCGGCGAGAGGCAAACGAAAGAGGAGGTTGCACCATGAGGAATCGCAAAGCGGCGCCCGCGGGGACGGCATGGCTGGTCGTGGCGGGGCTGGTCGCGTGCATGCTCGTGCTCGCCGGCTGCGGCGGTGGCGGTGGTTCGAGCTCGTCCGGCTCCGGCGGTGGCGGCGAAGAACTGTCGAAGCTCGGCAAAGGGGAGGGCGAACTGAACCTGATCTCCTGGGCCGGCTACGTCGAACCCGAATGGGTGAAACCGTTCGAAGCCGAAACCGGGTGCAAGGTCAACGACAAGGTCGGCAACACCTCTGACGAAATGGTGAAACTGATGGAGACCGGGCAGTACGACGGCGTCTCCGCCTCGGGCAACGCGACGGCGCGCCTCTGGGCCGCCGGCGAAGTCTCCCCGGTCAACACCTCGCTGGTCCCCAACTACAAGACGGTCTTCGCCGACCTCAAAGGTCAGGTCTACAACACCTTCGAAGGCCAGCCGTACGGGATCCCCCACGGCCGCGGCGCCAACCTCCTGATGTGGAACAAGAGCGACGTCAGTCCGGCGCCGAGCTCCTGGGAAATCACCCTCGACCCCAAGGTCGCGGCCAAGTACTCCGGACACATCACCCAGTACGACGATCCGATGTCGATCGCCGAAGGCGCGCTCTACCTGATGAACCACGAACCGAAGCTGGGGATCGAAAACCCCTACGAGCTGAACGAAGAACAGTTCGACGCCGCCGTCGAACTGATGAAGGAACAGAAGCCCAACGTCGGCGAATACTGGTCGAGCGCCGAACAGCAGATCGAAGGCTTCGCCAACGGCTCCAACCAGGTGGGCACGACCTGGCAGTACCAGTACTTCGCCCTCAAGGGCGAAAACGAACCGGTCGAAGCGAGCCCGGCGAGCCAGGGCTTCCTGCCCGAAGAGGGTGCGACGGGTTGGTCTGACACCTGGATGATCAGCTCCCACGCCAAGCATCCCAACTGCATGTACATGTGGATGAACTACATCATCAGCCCGAAAGCCAACGCCGAGGTGGCCGAATACTTCGGTGAGGCGCCGGCCCAGGAAAAGGCCTGCGAAGAAACCAAGAACCCGAACTTCTGCAGCGAATACCACGCTGAAGACCCGGCGTTCTGGAAGCGGGTGTACTACTGGCGGACGCCGCTGGCCGAATGCAGCGAAGGCGGCGAAACCGACTGTATGGACTACAACGACTGGGTCCGCGCCTGGACCGAAATCAAAGGCTAGAAGGGCCGGGTTCGATTGACACCGGACGGTCGCGGTGGCGACTGACGCGGTTGCGGTGAAGAGGCCGGCGGGCAGACGGCTCGCCGGCCTCTTCCAGGGTCGTCCCCGGCTGCAGATCGGGTCGCTGCTGGCGGCCCCGATGGTGTGGCTGGTGGTCCTCTACCTGGGATCGCTGGTCGTCCTGCTGATCACCGCCTTCTGGACGGTCGATCCGCTCAGCGGCGCGGTGATCAAGGAACTCAGCTTCGAAAACTTCGAAGAACTCCTCAACGTCCCGGTCTACCGCGAGATCGCCTGGCGGACGGTCCGCACCGCGGCGCTCGTCACCGTCACCGACGCCCTCATCGCCTTCCCGATCGCCTTCTACATGGCGAAGGTGGCGGGCCGCAAGACGAAGGCGGCGCTCGTCGTCGCGGTGCTGATGCCGCTGTGGGCCAGCTACCTGGTCAAGATCATCGCCTGGCGGGCAATCCTCGCCGAACACGGGGTGCTGAACTGGGCGCTCAGCCCGATCGGGCTCCACGGTCCCGGCGAGGGCGTGACCTCGGTGTGGCTGGTGATGAGCTACCTCTGGCTGCCATACATGATCCTGCCGATCTTCGCCGGCCTCGAACGGATCCCTGACTCGCTGATCAGCGCCTCCGAGGACCTCGGCGCGACCCCCTTCCGGACCTTCCGCAAGGTGATCCTGCCGCTCGCCTTCCCGGCCGTCGTCGCCGGCTCGATCTTCACCTTCTCGCTCACCCTCGGCGACTACCTGGCACCGAAACTCGTCTCCAACGAACAGTTCATCGGCACCTCGATCTTCGACTCGATCACCAACAACCAGCCGTTCGCGGCGGCCTTCGCCCTGGTGCCGATCGTCGTCGTGATCGCCTACCTCGGCGTCGCCCGCAAGCTCGGCGCCTTCGAGCACGTCTGATGCGCCTCTCCAAGCGCGGCAAGATCGGGTTGCGGGTGGCGGTGGCGCTGGTCCTCGCCTTCGTCTACATCCCGCTGCTGGTGATCGTGGTCGAGGCCTTCAACTCGAGCCGCATCCTCAAGTGGCCGCCGCCCGGCTTCACGCTCAGCTGGTTCGGCAAGGCGATCGAAAGCGAATCGGCCCGCGAAGCGCTGCTCACCTCGATCGAGGCGGGCGCCGTCGCGATGACGATCGCGGTCGTGCTCGGCACCCTGATCGCGCTCGCCGTCGGCAGGCGCAAATTCTTCGGCCGCGACTCGATCTCCTTCCTCGTCGTCCTCCCGATCGCCCTGCCCGGGATCGTCACCGGCGTCGCCTTCTCCAACACCTTCACCCAGGTCCTCGGCATCAGCCTCAGCCTGATGACGGTGATCATCGGCCACGCCACCTTCTGCATCGTCGTCGTCTACAACAACGTCGTCGCGCGCCTGCGCCGCACCTCGGGCTCCTTCGAGGAGGCCTCCGCCGACCTCGGCGCCGACCCCTGGCAGACCTTCCGCTGGGTCACCTTCCCCTCCCTGCGCAGCGCCCTCGGCGCCGGCGCCCTGCTCGCCTTCGCCCTCTCCTTCGACGAGATCGTCGTCACCAACTTCACGATCGGCGCCGGCGAAGAAACCCTGCCGATCTGGATCTACCACAACCTCTTCCGCCCCAAAGAGCTCCCCGTCGTCCCCGCTGTCGCGGTGATCCTGATCCTCCTCTCGATCATCCCCGTCTACTTCGCCCACCGCCTCTCCAGCGACGAAGGCGGCCTGACGATCGGTCGCGGCGGCGGCGCCCGAGGCACCGGGACCCGAGGCGCCACCGCCGCCCGCGTCGAGGCCGAGGCCACGACCGCCGCTTAGCCAATAAGCCGGGAACCCCCATGCGTTCGTCGCTTGTACACCTATAGGGGACAAGCGACGAACGCGTCCGCCCCGGACCCTCGCATCCGGTCTACAGCGGGATGTTGCCGTGCTTGCGCTTCGGCTGGGGGACGCGCTTGGTCTCGAGCATCCGCAGCGCGCGGATCAGCTTGGGGCGCGTCTGGCGGGGCTCGATGACGTCGTCGATGTAGCCGCGCTCCGCCGCCGAGTAGGGGTTGGCGAAGTGGGCTTTGTAGTCGTCGATCAGCTTCTGGCGCCGCTCCTCGGGGGTCGGCGAGCTGGCGATGTCTTTGCGGTAGATGATGTTGACCGCGCCCTCGGGGCCCATCACGGCGATCTCGGCGGTCGGCCAGGCGATGTTGTAGTCGGCCAGCATGTGCTTGGAGGCCATCACGTCGTAAGCGCCGCCGTAGGCCTTGCGGGTGACGACGGTGAGCTTCGGCACCGTCGCCTCGGTGAAGGCGTAGAGGAGCTTGGCCCCGTGGCGGATGATCCCGTTCCACTCCTGGTCGGTCCCGGGCAGGAAGCCGGGGACGTCGGTGAAGGTGAGGATCGGGACGTTGTAGCAATCGCAGGTGCGGACGAAGCGGGCTGCCTTCTCGGAGGCCTCGATGTCGAGGACGCCGGCCAGGAAGGCGGGCTGGTTGCCGACGATCCCGACCGGATAGCCGTCGAGGCGCGAGAAGCCGCAGACGATGTTCTTGGCGAAGTGTTCGTGGACCTCGAAGAACTCCTCGTCGTCGACGACGCGCTTGATGACCTCGCGCATGTCGTACGGTTTCGACGGGTCGTCGGGGACCAGCGTGTCGAGGGCCTCGTCTTCGCGCTCGGGGTCGTCGGTCGGCTCGAAGCGCGGCGGCATCTCGAGGTTGTTGGAGGGCAGGAAGCCGATCAGGTAGCGGGCGTCCTCGAGGCAGCTCACCTCGTCCTCGGAGGCGAAGTGCGCCACCCCGGACTTGCTGTTGTGGCTCATCGCCCCGCCCAGCGCCTCGAACTCGACCTCCTCCCCGGTCACCGTTTTGATCACTTCCGGTCCGGTGATGAACATGTGGGAGGTCTCTTTGACCATGAAGATGAAGTCGGTCATCGCCGGCGAGTAGACGGCGCCGCCGGCGCAGGGGCCCATGATCAGGCTGATCTGCGGGATCACTCCGGAGCATTTGACGTTGCGGACGAAGACGTCGCCGTAGGCGCCGAGCGAGACGACGCCCTCCTGGATCCGGGCGCCCCCGGAGTCGTTGATGCCGATGACGGGCGCGCCGACCTCGGCGGCCATGTCCATGACCTTGCACATCTTCTCCGCCATCACCTCGCCGAGGCTGCCACCGAAGACGGTGAAGTCCTGGGAGAAGACGAAGACGATGCGGCCTTCGATCGTCCCGTGACCGGTGACGACGGCGTCGCCCCAGGGCCGTTTTTTCTGCATCTCGAAGTCGTAGGTGCGGTGCCGCACGAAGGTGTCGAGCTCCTCGAAGGAGCCGGGATCGAGCAGCAGGTCGATCCGCTCGCGCGCCGTCAGCTTGCCGCGGGCATGCTGTTTCTCGACCGCCTGCTCGGAGGCGGAGTGGACAGCCGCCTCGCGCAGTTCGCGCAGGTAGGACAGCTTCTCCTCGTGGGTGATCGGGTTTTTCTCGCGCATCTGGGATCGCCGGACCGGGGGACTTCAAAGGGCGGCGCGGCGATTCTATGGGGGCACGGCGAGCGGTGTCCCCTGGCGCCCCCGAACGAGGGGCCGCTACTCAGACGAAGGGGCGGCGCTGCGGTTCGGCGAGGCGGTCGAGGAAGGCCTCGAGGTCGGCGGGGGCGAGCCCGGCGTCCTCGGCGGCGCGGATCTCGACCCGCGTGCCGAACCCCTTCTCGGCCATCGTCACCTCGACGCCCTCGACCTCGCGGATCAGCTCGGCGAGCTCGGGCTCGGACTTCATCAAGGTCCTGGATGCCGCAATCATGGGAGCCCGTTCTGCCGCGGAGCCGTCGTTCCTGCTCCCCGGCCGGCCCTGGGAGAGACCGTTCAGGGCTCGCCTTCGCGCATCTCCCGGCTAGGCTGCGCCGGTGAGCGTCGCCTTCCTCCTCACCTCGTTGGTGATCGTCGTGATGCCGGGGACGGGTGCCCTGATCACCTTGTCGGCGGGCCTCTCGCGCGGCGTGCGGGCGAGTGTCGTCGCCGCGATCGGGTGCACCCTCGGCATCCTGCCGCATCTGATCGCCGCGATCACCGGCACGGCGGCGCTCCTGCGCGCCAGCGGCGTCGCCTTCGACGCCCTGCGGGTCGTCGGGGTCGTCTACCTGCTGGTCATGGCCGTGCTGACCTGGCGCGACACGACCCCGCTCGTCGTCGACGACGAAGAGTCGTCCCGTCCGGCCGCCAGGGTGATCGGCTCCGCGATCCTCGCCAACGCGCTGAACCCGAAGCTGACCGTCTTCTTCTTCGCCTTCCTGCCGCAGTTCGTCCAGCCCCACTCCGACGGCGAACTCAACCGCCTGCTCCTGCTGAGCGGCACCTTCATGGCGATGACCTTCATCGTCTTCGTCGCCTACGGGATGGGCGCCGCGGCCCTGCGGCGCCACGTGATCGAGCGCCCGCGGGTGATCCAGCGCATCCGGCGCGTGTTCGCGGCCTCCTTCGTCGGCCTCGGCGTCAAGCTCGCCGCGACCTCGCGCTAACGGGCGCCGGTAGGCGGCAGAGGGGCACCTACCCAAAGGCAGAGGGCACTAGAAGAAGGCGCCGCCCTTGTATTCGCCGAAGACGTCGCGCATCGCCCCGCAGACCTCGCCGATCGAGGCGTCGGCGGCGAGGGCGGCGCGGATCGGTCCCAGCAGGTTGCCGGTGCCGCGGGCGACGTCGCGCACGCTCTCCAGCTTGGCCAGGACGTCGGCCTGGTCGCGGTTCTCCTTGAAGGCCGCCAGGCGCGCAAGCTGGCGGCGCTCGGACTCCGGGTCGACGCGGAGGATGTCGACGTCGTCGACCTGGTCGGTGACGAATTTGTTGACGCCGACGATCACGTCCTGCCCCGACTTGTAGCGCTCGTGGTAGCTGTGGGCCGACTCCTCGATCTCGCGCTGCATGAACTCCAGCGCCTCGACCGAGCCACCCATCTCAGCGACCTTCTCCATCAGCTCGTAGGCGCGCAGCTCGATCTCGTCGGTCAGCGACTCGACGAAGTAGGACCCGGCGAAGGGGTCGACCGTCTCGGCGACCCCGGACTCGTAGGCAAGCACCTGCTGGGTCCGCAGGGCGATCCGGGCCGAGCGCTCGGTCGGCAGCGCCAGCGCCTCGTCGAAGCCGTTGGTGTGGAGGGACTGCGTGCCGCCGGCGACCGCCGCGAACCCCTGCAGCGCCACCCGGATGATGTTGACCTCGGGCTGCTGGGCCTGCAGGGTCACGCCGCCGGTCTGGGTGTGGAAGCGGATCTGCATCGATTTCTCGCTCTTGGCCCCGAACCGCTCGGCCATCAATTTCGCCCACATCCGCCGCACCGCGCGGAACTTGGCGACCTCCTGGAAAACGTTGTTGTGGCAGTTGAAGAAGAAGGCCAGGCGCGGCGCGAACTCGTCGATCGCCAGGCCGCGGTCGAGCGCCGCCTCGACGTAGGCGATCGCGTTGGAGAGCGTGAACGCGACCTCCTGCACGGCCGAACAGCCCTTCTCGCGGATGTGGTAGCCGGAGATCGAGATCGTGTTCCATTTCGGCACGTTCTCGTGGCAGTACTCGAAGATGTCGGTGGTGAGCCGCATCGTCGGCTCGGCGGGATAGATGTAGTTCCCGCGCGCCATGTACTCCTTCAGCACGTCGTTCTGGACGGTGCCGCGCAGCTTCTGCGACGGGACGCCCTGTTCCTCGCCGACCAGCTCGTAGAGCAGCAGCAGGATCGCCGCCGGGGCGTTGATCGTCATCGAGGTCGAGACGCTGTCGAGGGGGATCTGGTCGAAGCAGATCCGCATGTCCTCGATCGTGTCGATCGGCACCCCGGTGCGCCCGACCTCGCCGAAGCAGAGCGGGTCGTCGGAGTCGCGGCCGAGCTGGGTCGGCAGGTCGAAGGCCATCGAGAGCCCCGTAGAGCCGTGCTCGATCAGGTAGCGGTAGCGCTCGTTGGTGTCCTCGGGCGAGGCGAAGCCGGCGTACTGGCGCATCGTCCACAGCCGGTCGCGGTACATCCGCTCGTGGATGCCGCGCGTGAAGGGCGGCGAGCCAGGCGCGCCGAGGCGCTCCTCGAGCCCCGGCCCGACGTCAGCCGCGTCATACAGCGGATCGATCTCGATGCCCGAGTCGGTGAAGATGCGCTCGTCGTCGGGCCCGACCAGCGGCGCGATCGTGCGGTGGTCCTCGGCGGCTCCCTCTGGCGGATTCATGCCGAGGAGGATATTGCGGCCGGGCCGACCGACGCCGGCTCGTCGCGGCGTGCGATGCAGGCTGGCGTTCACCGCGACCTTGCGCCCGGTCACGGGTTGTTAACGACCAGAGCCGGGAATAGGCTCTGAAACCAATCAACTTGCCGCAAGTTGCCCCACGGGACAGCAGGGGGCGGCAAAAACGGAGGAACCATCCATATGTCCGATGTAACCCAGCCTCGTTGGGCCAGGGGGAAGATGTTGCCGGTCGCCATCATGGCGTCGGCGCTCTTTGCGCTGCTGGCGCTTGCTCCCTTCGCCTCCGCCGCACCGGATCCGGTCGCGAGCGGCAGCACGACGATCACCCTGAACAAGCAGTACGTCAAGTACCTCGGCACCTTCGGGATCAAGGTCTCGAAGCTCGGCAACGCCAAGATCAAAGGCGCCAAGGCGACCTTCAAGGTCACCGGCGGCAGCCTCGACCCGACCAACGGCAAGGGGACGCTGCTCCACGCAGGCGGCATCCAGTTCAAGGCCGGCAAGAAGAAGGCCAAGGTCACGGCGCTCGAAGTCAACACGAGCAAGAAGGTGCTTACCGGCAAGCTGAACGGCAAGAAAGCGACCCTGGGCAAAGTGGCCGGCGTCTCCTTCACCCGCAACGGCTTCGGCGTCAACCTGACCGTCAAGAAGGTGAAGCTGACTCCGTCCGGTGCCAACGCGCTGAACAAGGCGATCGGTATCGGCGGCAAGCCGGTTCCGTTCCTGAAGAACAAGCTGATCGGCTCCTCCAAGTCATCAGAGCAGCCCAGCACGGTCACCCTGGTTCCGGGCGGCAACATGACGTTCGCCCTGAACGCCGAACTGGCGAAAAAGCTGTCTAACGTGAAAGCGGAAGTGGTTCCGCTGACGGGCACGACGGTTCTCAGTCCGACCACGTACTCGTTCCCGGTCACTGGCGGCACCTTCTCGCCGAGCGGCACGGCCGGCACGGTGCAGTCGGCCGGCGGCCTCGCGCTGGTCCAGAAACTGCCGATTGCGGGCAAATCGCTCGATACCAACATCACCCTCGGCGGGTTCTGGTACGACCTGCAGGCGAAAACCATCACGGTCGAAGTCAGCGCGACGTCGACCGCGGCCAAAGAACTGAACCTCGGTGCGCTCGGGCGCAGCTCGGTTGCGGACGTGACTATCGGTGGCGTGATCGCCGATCCGAAAACGCGCTCCGTCTCGATTCAGAACAGCTCCGCGGTCCTGCAGCTGGTCAGCGGTGAAGTCCTGAACGGCTTCGTCAAGGTCTATGCCGAAGTAGTGAAAGGCGGCAAAGAACTCGAAGCCAAAGCACTCGGCGAAGAAGCCGCGAAACTCGGGGCAGAAGCCGAAGCCGACAAAAAAGAAGCCGAAAAACTCGCGGGCGAAGGAAAATTCGCCGAAGCGGCAGCCAAACAGAAAGAAGCAGAAGAAAAAGGCAAAGCTGCAGAAGAAAAGAAAAAAGCAGCTGAAGCGAAATTCGCCGAAGCTGCGCCTGCAGCCGCGCAAGTCCTCAAAGAAAACGCGATTGCCGCTGGCAACCCGCTTGGCCTGATCTCGTTCACGGGCCAGGCTCAGTAGTTCCGCGGTCCACCGGAGTTCGAAAAGGGCGGCCTGCGGGTCGCCCTTTTCTTTGCTCGCGACGGCGGTGCCGGGAGTGGCTCGGTCAGTCGCCGGCGCCGACGAGGCGCTCGATGCCGGACTGGTCGATCGTCCGGCGCAGGCCCTCGATCAACTCGACCGTCGGTTCCCAGCCGAGCAGTTCGCGGGCCTTGGAGATGTCGGGGCGGCGCTGCTGGGGATCGTCGATCGGCAGCGCCTCGTAGACGATCTCGGAGCGCGAATCGGTCACCTCGAGCACCGCGTTGGCGAGCTCGAGCAGCGTGAACTCGTTGGGGTTGCCGACGTTGACCGGCGTGTGGACGTCGGATTCGGCCAGCGCGACGATGCCGCGGATCAGGTCGTCGACGTAGGTGAAGCTGCGCGTCTGGCTGCCGTCGCCGAAGACCGTGAGCGGCCGGTCCTGCAGCGCCTGGCGCAGGAAGGTCGGGATCGCGCGCCCGTCGTGCGGGCGCATCCGCGGGCCGTAGGTGTTGAAGATGCGGACGATCGCGGTGTCGAGGCCCTGCTGGCGGTGGTAGGCCATCGTCAGCGCCTCGGCGTAGCGCTTCGCCTCGTCGTAGACGCCGCGCGGGCCGATCGGGTTGACGTGACCCCAGTAATCCTCTCGCTGGGGGTGGACCTTGGGGTCGCCGTAGACCTCGCTGGTCGAGGCGATCAGGAAGCGCGCCCGCTTGAACTTGGCGACGCCGAGCATGTGGTGGGTCCCCATCGAGCCGACCTTGAGCGTGTGCAGCGGCAGCCGCAGGTAATCGATCGGGCTGGCCGGCGAGGCCAGGTGGTAGACGAAGTCGACGTCCTCGGGAATGTCGACGTACTCGGTGATGTCGACGTGGCGGAAGTCGAAGGCGTCGTCGCGGATGTGGTCGATGTTCTCCAGCGAGCCGGTCTCGAGGTTGTCGAGACAGATCACCCGGTGACCCGCTTTCAGCAGGTGTTCGCAGAGGTGAGAGCCGAGAAACCCGGCACCGCCGGTGACCACGCAAGTCGTCATCGGCACGATGCTATCGCGCCCCATCCCAGGTGCGGATTCATTGCAAAATCCGCGCTTTTCTCCACCGAGACGTGACCGAGAGGGGAGAACTCGCCCACGTCCCCGACTGAGACTGGCAGTGTTTCGATACAGAAGATTGAAACGGGCGGGGGGAACCGAGTAATGAGTTCGGAGACGGAGATCGACGCGGCCGCGCGCAACCGGGCCGCGGTCGAGACCTTTGCGCGGCACGAGACGACGCTGCGGCGCACGGCGCTGCGCTTCTCGCTCTGCGCCGACGACGCCGACGAAGCGCTCGGCCGCGGGCTCGAGATCCTGCTCCGCAAAGCGCCCTCCGAGGACCCCCGAGAGCTGGTCCGCTGGACCCAGACGGTGGTCAAGCACGAGGCGCTGGCACTGCGGCGCGAGCGTGAACGCATCCTCGCCGGCCCCGCGGCGGTGGCGCAGCCGAGCGGCGAGGACTGGACGGCGATGATCCCCTCCGGCGGCGCCGGGCCGGCCGAGCAGGTCGAGCGCCGCGAAACCGTCGCCCGCAGCCGCGAGGCTCTGCAGCGGTTGAAGCCCGCCGAGCTGCGAGCGCTGACGCTGCTCGCCGAGGGCTACTCATACAAGGAGATCGGCGCGATCACCGGCTACTCCGCGACGAAGGTGAACCGGGCACTGGCCGAGGGCCGCGAGCGCTTCCGCCGCTTCCTCTCCGGCGCCGCCGCGGGCGAGCGCTGCGGCGAGCTGGGGCCGCTGATCTCGGCCTTCGCCGACGGCGAGGCCGGCACCGCCGATGCGACGAACATCCGCGAGCACCTGCGCGCCTGCCCCCACTGCCGCGCCACCCTGCGCGCCTACCGCGCCGCCCCGCGCGCGGCGGCGGCGCTGGCGCCGGTCCTGCCTCTCCACCGCTCCCTCGCCGATCGCGCCCACGACGCCGTCGCCGGCATCGTCGTCCGCCTCAGCGGCGGCGGCGGCGACTCGACGATCGCCGGCGTCGCCGCCGGGGGCGGCACCCGCGGCGCCGGGATGACGGCGCTGGCCAAGGTGCTGGCGGTCTGCGCCGGCACCGTCGGGGGCGCCGCCGCCTGCGTCGCCGGCGTCGTCCCGGCCCCGCTCGCCCTCGTTCCCGACCAACCCCACCACTCAAACCCCGCCCCCGCCCACCACCGGCCGGTGCGCCACCTCGTCGACGCCGTGGAACCGAGCGGATCGGGCGCGCCCGCCTACGAAACGGAACCGCCGGCGGCCGAAGAAGAACCGGCCGCCGAAACGACCCCGGCCGCGCAGCACGAAGCCGAACCGGCGCCGAAGCACCGCCAAGAATCGCCGCCGTCACCCGAACCCGCGCCGGAACCCCCGCCGAGTGAAGCCGGCGCGGTCGAATACACGCCGCCGCCCGAAGAAGCGGTCGTCGCCACCGAAACGCCGGCGCCGAGCGCCACCTCGAGCGCGTCCTCGTCCTCCGCCGGCACCGCCGCCGGCGAGTTCGGCCCATGAACCGGCGCGTCATCGGGCCGGCGCTGCTCGCAGTGGCACTGCTGGCTGCGCTGCCGGGGCTCGCTCGGGCGGCGGACTCAGAAGGCCGGCCGGCGGTGCTCGAACTGCAGGTCGTCGGCGACATGCCCTGGCAGCCGGTCGACGACTTCACGGTCAGCTGGGGTCGGGACCCCGGAGCGCAGCCCTCGCAACCGATCATCGCGACCTTCTTCAGGATCTACAGCGCCTACGAAGTGGTCAGTCAATGGTCGGTCCAGGGCGACCCCGGCGAGATCGGCAACCTGCACGTGCCGCGGCCGAACCCGCCGACCCCCTACTACGTCGTCGTCTGGTACCAGACCCCGACCGGGTACGGCCCGGGCGCCGCGGTGGCATTGCTGGTCGACGACGCCGTGCCGGCGCCGCCGCGTCTGATCCCGCCGCCCGGTTGGCTGAGCCCCAGCGCGGTCGCCGAAGTCGCGATCGAACCGCCGGCCACGGTGTCGCCCTCCGGCCTCAGCGGCTACGCGATCTCGCTCAGCCGCAGCGGTGCCGTCGCACCCTGCGCCGGGGAAACGCTCTGCCGGCGCACCGAGCTCGACCTCAGCGCCGGCGCCCGCTCGATCTCCTTCGGAAACCTCCCGGAGGGCGTCTACACGGTCGGCGTCTGCGCGGTGTCGAACTCGGGGATGCGCTCGGCGCTGGCGACCACGACATTGCGGATCGACGGCAGCCGACCGGAGGTCGCCCTCGCCAATCGCCCGGAAGGCTGGTCGCCGCGGCCGGTGGCGCTGACCGCGGTCGCCACCGATTCGTTCTCGGGAATGGCGCCGGCGGGACCCGACGGCCCGTTCACGGCGATCGCCGTCGACGGCGGCCTGGCCAAGCGCGCGTTCGGGCCGGCGGTCGCCACCGTCGTCTCCGGTGACGGCGTTCACACCGTCGCCCTCTGGGGCCGCGACGCGGAGGGCAATTCGGGGGAACCGGGAGTCTCGCTGGTGCCGCCGGCGACGGCGACGGTGCGGATCGACGGCACCGACCCCAGCATCAGCTTCGCCCGCGCCCAGGATCCGACCGACCCTGAGCTGATCGAGGCGACGGTCGCCGACTCGCTCTCTGGACCGGACCCGGGCCGCGGCGAGATCGCGGTTCGGCGAGCCGGCACCGATCGTGCCTTCGAGCCGCTGCCGACGACGGTCTCCGGCGGCCACCTCAGCGCCCGCTGGAGCTCCGACGACTACCGGCGCGGACGCTACGAATTCCGCGCCACCGGCTTCGACCGCGCCGGCAACTCGACCGCCACCGTGTCCCGTTCCGACGGCTCGGCGATGGTCCTTCCGGCACCGCTGAAGGCGCCGTCCAAGCTCCAGTTCGGCTTCGGCGGGCGGCGGCTCGTCTGGCAGCGCTGCGCCCACCACGACGGCGGGCGGCGCTGCCACCGCCAAGTCCTCGAATCCTTCTCCCGCCGACCGGCCGAGCGCACCTTCCCCGCCGGCCACGGGGCCATCGTCGGTGGGCGCCTGCTTTCGGCGGAGGGAGCGCCGCTGCCGGGACGGACGCTCACCGTCCTCCAGACCTTCGACGACGGCGCCCGCCTCCAGGTGCGCCGCAGCACCGCCCGCAGTCGCGCCGACGGCAGCTTCGTCGTTCGGCTCGATCCCGGCCCCAGCCGCCGGGTCAGCGTCGTCTTTGCCGGCGACCGCCTGCTGGCGCGCCAGACCGGCCGCGAGCTGCGCTTGGCGGTCCGCACCGGCGTCCACCTGCGGGTCTCGACCGCGCGAGCGAGGATCGGCGGCGCGCCGGTCGTCTTCAGCGGCCGGATCGCCCATCCCGGCGCGCCGATCCCGCACGGCGGCCTGCCGGTCGAGCTCGAGTTCCGCCTGCCCGGGCGACCCTGGGAAGAGTTCCGGACCCTGCAGACCGACGCCGGCGGGCGCTTCCGCTACGCCTACTCGTTCACCGACGACGACAGCGCCGGCGTCCGCTTCCTCTTCCGCGCCCGCACGCCGCCGAGCGGCGGCTGGCCGTTCCTCTCCGGCACCTCGCGCCCGCTTCCGGTGACCGGCGGTTGAGACGCCAAACGACGACCGCCCCGGAAAATCCGGGGCGGTCGGTACAGCTGGGGTGTGTCGGAGGGAGGCTTTTAGCGCAGGGCCGACAGCTGCTGGCTGACCTGGCCGACGAGGCCGGTCGCGCGGGAGGTCTGCTCGTCGAGGGTGCGACGGACGCGGTGCTCGACATCGGTGCGGGTGCGTTTGACGCTCGTAACGGCGCTGCGCCGGGTCTTGCGGACCTCGGTGGTGGCGCGACGACGGGCGGTGGTGCCGCGACGCTCGGTCCGTTTGAGGGTTTTGCGGGCCGTGGTGCGGACGCTCTTGAGCTGTTTCTGCGCCTTGGTGCGCGAGGTCAGGGGCTCGACGAGGTCGCCGATGCGGTCACTGACGGTGAGGACGACGCCGACCGGGATGTCGACAGCGGTCTCGGCGACGACCTGCGCCTGGTTCTTCTGCGCGGTGACGGTCTTGGCGGCGGCGGTTTTGGTCGCGCTCGCGGTTTTACCAGCCGATTTCTTGGCTTCGGTGGTGGCGCGTTTCGCCTGGGTTTTCGATTTGCTGGAGTTAGTGGAGGTGCTCTGCGTAGCCATTTTGGAGGAATCCCCTTTGGTTTAAGTCGAACGCTCGGGCGTTTCCGAGGTTAGCGAACATACGTTCTTTTGCGAACACACGTTCTTAAACTCTTTTCGGGATCCGGTTACACCGACGTGCGCAAGTCGCCGAAGTCAGTCGCCCTGGGCGGCGCGCACGGTGGCCAGGGCTTCATCGCTGCGTCCGGCTGCCACCTGGTAGCGGGCGTCGAGGTCGAGCGCGGCCTCGTCGAGCCCGAGCTCGCCGAACGCGAACGAGCCACCGGCCTCGCGGACGATCAGCTGCGCCGCGGCGACATCGACCGAACGGCAGGGCCGCAGGCTCAGCATCGCGTCGAAGCGCCCAGCGGCGACGTAGGCGCCGGTGATCGCCAGCGAGCCGACGACCCGCAGGCGGTAGGCCTTGCCGGAGAGCGACTGCATCGCCGGGATCGTCCAGTCGGGATCGGCCGACTCGACGCCGACGACCTCGAGCTTGCCGTTGCCGGCAGCGACCCGCGCCGCCACCGGGCCCATCGTGGCGCCCTCGCCGCGGCGCGCCGCGAACTCCTCGCCGGCGCCGAAGTCGTGGACGAACCCGAAGACCACGTCGGACATCGAATCGCCGTCGGCGACCGCGATGCTGAGGCTGTGGGACGGGATCGTGCGGCGGGCGTTCATCGAGCCGTCGATCGGGTCGATCACGACGCGGACCCTGCCGCCCTCGCCGAAGCTGACCTCGCCGCGCTCCTCGGAGACGGCGACGAAGGAGGCGCCTTCGGCGGCCAGGCGCTCGAGCTCGGCGAAGACCACGTCCTCGCACTGGCGGTCGATCACCAGGGTGTGGTCGCCCCCCTCGCCGATCCCCTCGTAGACGGTCCGTTCCTCGCTGCTCGCCACCGTCGCGAAGATCTCCGCCTGGGCGACGACGCAGCGGCGGCAGATTCCGAGCCAGTCTGCGGAGAAAACGTCCATCGCCCGGACTCTACGGAGCGCTAGCCTCGGACGATGTCCCAGGTCGAGACGACGGCAGCCGAGGAGGCCGGCGAGCGCCAGCGCGCGATCGGCCATCGCGAGGGCCCGCTGCTCGTCCGCGGCGCCGCCGGCACCGGCAAGACCGAGCTGCTGGCGCGGCGGCTGGCGGCGCTGGTCGAGGACGGCACGGCGCCCGAGCACGTGCTGACCCTGGCCGCCACCCGGGCGACCGCGCGGCGCCTGCGCGAGCGCGCCGAGGCGCTCGTCCCCGGCCCCTACGAGGAGCTCTGGATCGGCAGCTGGGACGAGCTCGGCGAGCGCCTGCTGCGCGAGTACTCCGACGCCGCCGGCCTCGATCCATTCTTCGACGTGCTGGGGCCCGCCGAGCGGCTGGCGATGCTGCTCGACCGCTTCGACCGGCTGCCGCTGCGCCGCCACGAGATCCGCGGCAACCCGGCTGGGCTGGTGGGCCGCCTTTTGGCCCGGATCGACCGCCTGAAGGCCGAACGGGTCGGCCCGACCAGCCTCGAGGAGCGAGCCCGCGCCGCCACCGCGTCGGCGGCTTCGGAGGCTGACCGCGAGACGGCACGCCGCGATCTCGAGTTCGCCGACCTTTACGCGACCCACGACCGCATCCTCGCCGAGTCCGGCAGCCTCGACCGCGGCGACGTCTTCCTCGCCCTCGACTGCCTGCTGGCCGAACGTCCCGACGCCCGCGCCGAGCTCGGCGAGCGCTTCGCCTTCACGATGGTCGACGAGCTCGAGGAGTCGACGCCGGCCCAGCGAGCGCTGCTCGCGGCGCTCGCAGAGGTCAACCCCAGCCAGCTCTTCGCGCTCGAGCCGGAGGCGGCGGGCGAGCTCGAGGGCTGGTACCGGGACGTTCACCCTGAAGGTGAGCAGGTGGCGCTGACCCACCGGTTCCGGGATCCAAAGCTGAGGTTCTGGAAGTGCGCC
This sequence comes from uncultured Actinomycetes bacterium, assembly GCA_963839115.1. Lineage (GTDB taxonomy): Bacteria > Actinomycetota > Thermoleophilia > Solirubrobacterales > 70-9 > VAYN01. Next base: position 3,595,168 of record CAWITM010000001.1, on the reverse strand, counting down.
AACGAGCGCGCCCAGGCGCAGGCGGTGGCGCGCGAGGTCGAGCACCTGCTGGCCGGGGGCGCGGCGCCGAGCTCGATCTGCGTCCTGCTGGCCGATCCCGCGCGCGAGAGCGGCGCCGTCGCGGCGGCGATGGAGGAGCGCGGCATCGCGTTTCACCTGACCGGACCGACGGCACTCTTCCAGCGGCCCGAGGTGCGCGACGCGGTCGCCTGGTTGCGCGTCCTCGCCGACCCCGACGACTCGCCGGCGGCGGCGCGGGCGCTGACGCGGCCGCCGGTCGAACTGCGCTCCGGCGATCTGGCGCGGCTGACGACGATCGCCCGCCGCCGCAAGCTCGACATGGTCGCCGGCTGCGAAGCGGCGCTCGACAGTCCCCAGTTCCAGCCCGAGGCGCGCGACCGGATCGGCGTCTTCCTGCGGCTCTACGGGGCGGCCGCGGCGGCGCTCGAGGAGCGGCGCGCCGACGTCTTCGTGCGGCGGCTGATCGAGAACGTCGGGCTGCGCCGCCAGCGCCTCTTCGCCGCCCAGCCCGAGGTCGCGGAGCGGCTGCTCGGCCTGGCGCGGCTGGCCGACCTCGCCACCGCCTGGGCGCGGCGCGAGCCGCACGGCTCGACCCGCGGCTTCGTCAAGTACCTGAGCGCGGTCGCCGAGGCCGGGGTCGAGCCGGCCGGCGGCGAGGAGCCGCCGGCGCCGGGGGCGGTGCGGGCGATGGCGGTCACCGCGGTCAAGGGGATGGGCTTCGACCACGTCTTCGCCCTCGGGCTCGAGCGCGAGGACGCCGCCTGGGCGCGGCTGGGCTGGCCGGCGCGCAGCGAGCTGGTGCTCTCGCGGGCGGGCGGCGATGCCGAGGCGGCGCTGTATGAGGGGGCGCTCGCGGCGGCGCGAGACGCGGCGCAGGCAGCCGGGGGCACGGCGGCGAATCGGGCCGGGCCGATCGAGGAGGAGCACGAGGAGGAGCTCTTCGGCCCCGCCGAGGGCCTCCACGCGACCTACCGGACCCTGCGCGAGCAGGTGCTCGAGGCCTCCTGGAAGGCCGGCCGCGAGCTTTCGGAGCCGCGCCTCGACACCGCGATCGACGTCAACCGGGCGATCGCCCGCTACCTCGAGCTGCTGAAGCTGGCGGCGCTGGCCCAGCGGCCCGGCGAGGAGGGGACGGCGGAGGCGATCGCCGCGGTCAACGGCCTGCTGCGCCAGGTCGCCACCCCCGAGCAGCAGGCCGAGCTGGACGCCTCCTCGCTCGACTCCTACCTGCTCGGCTCCGAGCACGAGCGTGGCCGTCGCCTGCAGATGATCTCGGCCCGCGAGGAGCCCTCGCTGGAGGCCTTCCTGCCGCGCCGCGGCGACGGCCTGCTGAGCCTCTCGGCCTCCGATCTCAGCCTCTACCTGACCTGCCCGCTGAAGTACAAGTTTGCCCGCGTCTTCGGCATCCCCCAGGAGCCGACGATCAACCAGCGCTTCGGGATCCTCATGCACAACGTGCTGGAGCGCTTCCACAAGGAGCCGCCGGAGCCGGGGACCGACGGCCTGCGGGTGCTGACCGGGCTCTTCGAGGCAGGCTGGCGGCGGACCGGCTTCGGCACCTCCGACGACGAGCTGCAGTACCGCGACCGCGCCCGCGAGGCGCTGCGGCTCTACTGGGAGCGCGAACGGGTCGCCGAGTCCGAGCCGGTCTGGCTCGAGCGCAAGTTCGACTTCAAGGTCGCCGAACACCACGTCCGCGGCCGCGTCGACCGCGTCGACCGCCTGCCCGACGGCGACTACGAGCTGATCGACTACAAGACCGGCGAGCGCAAGACCGAGGCCGACCTCGACTCCGATCTGCAGCTGGCGCTCTACCGCCTCGCCGCCCGCGAGGCCTGGGACATCGAGGCAGCGTTCGGCTCCTACTACTACGTCCTTGACGCCGACAAGGTCGTCGCCCCGACCAAGCCCGACGACGCCGAGCGGGTCAAGCGCACCGTCGTAACCGTCGGCGAGGGGATCCTCGGCCAGGACTTCGAGCCGCGCCCGTCACCGAGCGTGTGCAGCTGGTGCGACTACCGGCTGATCTGCCCGGCGGCCGAGTCCTAGTTCTGGTCGCCGCGCTGCCTCAAGAAGCGTTGGAACTCGCGGGCGATCGAATCGGCCGAAGGGAGCTGTTCGCCGTCGGGGCTGAGCAGGTCGACCTGTTCGGCCTCGATCCGTTCGACCAGCTCTTCGATCTCGGGGTTGGCGGCGACGGCGCGGCCGATCTGCTCCTCGTAGTCGGTCGATTCCTCTTCCAGTTCGGAGGCCTCGACGGCGATCCCGGTCAGGCCTTCGAGCCGGCGCAGCAGCGCCAGGGCGGCCTTCGGGTTGGGGACCGCGGCGACGTAGTGGGGAACCGCGGCCCACAGCGAGGCCGAGTCGATCCCGGTCCGCCCGCATACGTCGTGGACGACGCCGACGATCCCGGTCGGGCCCTCGTAGTTGGAGCGCTCGAGCTCCAGCTCGTCGACCATCGCGGTGCTGGAGGCGAGGCCGGTGATCGGCACCGGCAGGGTGTGGGAGACCTCGGCGATCAGCGAGCCGAGGGTGACGACGAGCTCGACGCCGAGCGCGTCGGCGGCGGTCGCGACGGCCTCCGAGAAAGTGCGCCAGCGCAGGTTCGGCTCGGTGCCGTCGAGCAGCACGAGGTCGCGGTCGGCGCTCGGGACATGGGCGGCGATGAGGTTGTTCTCCGGCCACTCGATGCGGCGCGTCTGGCCTTCGTCCATCGTGATCGTCGGCCGGGTGTTCTGGAAGTCGAAGAACTCCTCCGGGTCGATGCGGGCGACGAGCTGGGCGTCGAGTGAGGTCGCGATCGCGCCCAGCGCCGTCGACGCGGCCGCGGCGGCGTCGTTCCAGCCCCGAAAGGCGCAGACCATGACCGGCGAGCGAAGGTTCGGCAGGTCGCCTTCCCATTTGAGCGGGTCCACGGTGTGAGCGTAGAGGATGGGCCCAGGCGGTCCGGCGCCGCGCGGCTCAGGCGGTGCGGCGGGCGCGGCGCACCAGCTGGGCGGCCATGAACAGCGCCAGCCCCGCGAAGGCGAGCTGGAGGACGCGCTGGGAGACCTGGTTGGCGACGGCGACGCCGGCGAGGACGCCGAGCGGCGAGAGGGCGCCGATGATCAGCGCCTCGCGGAGGCGGACGTTGCCGTAGCCGTTCTGGCGGATCGCGCCGACCAGGGCGACGATCACGATCATCAGCAGCGAGGTCGACTCGCCCTCGACCTGGCTGAGGCCGAGGAAGACGGTCAGGGCCGGGACGAAGAGGATGCCGCCGCCGACCCCGACGAGGCCGCCGGCCAGGCCGCCGGCGATGGCGACGAGCACTGCCGCGACCTCGCTCACGAAAGGATCAGCTCCACCGCGATCCCGACCAGCAGGGCCGCGAACAGGTAGGAGACGGCGCGCTGGGGGATCCGCTGCTGGATCGCCGTCCCGAGCAGGACGCCGAACACTGCCGGGATCGCCAGCAGCAGACCGGTGACGGGGTGGACGTTGCCGTAGAGGCCGCCCTCGGCGACCGCTCCGAGGGCGCCGATGAGAACGATCGCCGCCAGGCTGGTGCCGGTCGCGAGGCGCTCGCCGAAGCCGAACCAGAAGATCAGCAGCGGCACGACGACGGTGCCGCCGCCGACACCGAAGAGGCCGCTGAAGGCGCCGGCGAGGGTGCCGATCGCCGCCAGCCGCAGGGTGTCGTTCGGGCGCGCGGCGCCGGCGTCGCTCGACATGCGGCGATACTAGAAGGGATGTCGCGCGCCACCGACGACCCCGCGGCCTGGAAGCGGCTGCTCGAGCCGCTGCACGCCGAGCCGGCGCGGGCGGCGATCCTCACCGACGTCGACGGGACGCTGGCGCCAATCGTCGAGCGGGCCGAGGACGCCGGGCTGCCCGCGGGCGCCCGCGCGGTGCTCGAAGCGCTGGTCGCGCGCTACGGGCTGGTCGGCGCGGTCTCCGGGCGCCAGGCGCTCGACGCCCGCCGCATCGTCGGCCTCGACACGCTCGCCTACGCCGGCAACCACGGGCTCGAGCTGCTGATGCCGGGCGAGACCGTGCCCAGTGCCGATCCCTCGCTGGGCGGGCGCGAGCGCGACGCCGCCGCCTTCGTCGCGGCGCTGGCCGGCGGGCGGCTCGAGGAGGCGGGGCTGCGGCGCGAGGACAAGGGACCGATCCAGGCGCTGCATTGGCGCGGCGCCGCCGAGGAGGGGCGGGCCGAGGCCGTCGCCCACGAGGTCGCGGTCGAGGCCGGTCGCGCCGGTCTCGAACCGCGCTGGGGGCGCAAGGTGCTGGAGCTGCGACCGGTCGGCGGCGGCGGCAAGGACGCGGCGGTCGCCTCGCTGCTCGCCGGCGAGGGCCTGGACCGCGCCGTCTACGCCGGCGACGATCGCACCGATCTCGACGCCTTCTCCCGCCTCGCCGAGCTGCGCGAGGCAGGCGAGCTGACCGTGGCGGTCCGGGTCGGGGTCATCTCCGCCGAGGGCCCGTCGGAGATCGGCGAGGAATCCGACGTCGCGGTCGCCGGACCGGAGGGATGGCTGGCGATCCTCGAGTGGCTTGCCGGGTAGCGGGGGCGCGTGCCCTACACCGACCTGCTGCGGGTAACCGTCTTCATCACCGGCGCCGAGGCGACCGTCCTGGCGGCGATCGCCGTGCTCGGCGCCGGCGGCGAAGTCAGCACCACCGGCGTCATCGTCGCCGCCGCCTGGTGGCTGATCTCGCTGATCCTCGGCTTCTGGCTGGGCCGCCCGGCGCGGGCGATCGAGGACATGCGCGTCCCGCTTGCCAACGCGCGCACGGCGACCTCGCTGCCCTCCGAGACCCCGAGCCGAATCGCGATCGGGCGGCTCTGGCCGATCGCCGTGACGGCGATCGGCGCCGGCGTCCTCGGCCTCTTCTTCCCCGGCGTCGCCGTGATCGGGGCCGGCTACGCGATGATCGTCTCGCTCGCCTGGCACACCCGGGAGGGGGCGGTGCTGGCGATCGAGCAGCGCGACGGCGTCAAGTTCTACGTCGTCCCCAACTCCGCTCTGCGGCCGATCCAGCTGGTGCGGACGCCGGGCCTGCGCAGCGACCGCCTGCACGCCACCTCGAGCCCCTGAGCCGCGGCGCCGGTCAGCGATCCGCGACGAATCCCTCGCCTGCCACCGTCAGTCGGGAGCCGACCAGCTGCTCATAAGGCCCATATCCGACGAGGCTCGAGAAGTAGTCGTCCTGGTGGGCGATCACGGCATCGAGGTACGACGGATCCTGGATAGCGGCCAGCGCTTCGACCGCCTCCGGCTTCCTACCTTCGATGGCGTAGATGGCGGCGTCGTTGTAGCTGACGTCGTCTGCCTCATAGCTGCCGGCGGGGGCCAGGCCGCGGGCGAAGTCGAGATCGACCCGAGCGTCATCGAGCCGGCCGAGCCGCTTCAGCACTCCTCCGCGATAAGAGTGAAGTCGGGCACGTACCAGGGAGTCGGCATCCTCTGGCATCAGGGCCAGGGCCCGGTTGCAGGCGTTGAGCGCCGCTTCGTCCGTCGATTGCCCTCCTCGCGTATTGGCATATGCGGCCGCTTGGGCAAACCACTCGGACCAGTCGTCTGGATAGATCTCCAGGTATCGCTTGAGACGCTCGGCTGCCTCGAGCCACTGTCCTCGCGCCAACGCTGCGTGCGCCAGCTCCCGGGACGCGTCGGCAATCGCGTTGTCCTGCATCTCGACGTCCTTCAAGGTGACCTTCTGCAGGATGCGCTCGAGCTCCAGTTCGCGGGATTCCAGGTCAGATTGCTGACTGGCCGGAAGCTTCGGCGCGGGACTGGTCGGGCTGAGGCGGGTGAAATCCAGGTTCGTCGTCGTCACCGCGGCCTCCAGCTCCAGGGCGCCCTCCTTGAGGCGTTTCAGGAGATGTCGATCATCCAGCAGCTGCTCGCGGTAGCGCGTCTGCAGTACGAACAGTCCAACGAAGAACACCAAGGGGTATGCGACCGCGGCCAGGGTAAGGGTCGGTGCCAGCCACGCCGGCTGCGTCAGTACCGCCGCGGCGGAGAGAAACGAGCCGTCCAGCAGCACGATGAACACCATGACGGCGGCCAGCAACTGGAACGGCGCACCTATTTTCTCGGCATGGATGCGCTGATTGGACAAGCGCCGGATCGTTACACAACGAAATTCTCACCACAAGCATCGACACCGGGGGCCGACCAGAGCCCTATCAGGGCTTCAGCAGCTTCTTGAAGGCGGTCCAGCCGCGGGTGTTGGCGACGTCGGCTTTGGTCAGCCAGGCGCGGCGGGCGGTGGCGGTGGCGTAGGCCATGTTGTCGAGGGTGTCGGTGCCGTGTGCGTCGGTGTTGAGGACGATCGTCACGCCGGCATCGGCGGCGAGGCGGGCGTGGCGGTCGGAGAGATCGCGGCGGTTGGGGTTGCCGTTGATCTCGATCATCGTGCCGTGCTCGGCCGCGGCGGCGGCGACCGCCTCGATGTCGATCCCGTAGGGCTCGCGGCGGCCGATCAGGCGGCCGGTGGGATGGCCGATGCAGTCGACGTTCGGGTTTTCGGCCGCCGTTACGACGCGCTTGGTCATCTCCCTTTCGGAGATCGAGAAGGAGGTGTGGACGCTGGCGACGACCCAGTCGAGGGCGGCGACGAGGTCCTCGGGGTAGTCGAGCGTGCCATCGAGGCCGATGTTGATCTCAGAGCCGGCCAACAGGCGGAAGCTGCGACTGGCGTTCTCCTCGTTCCAGGCGGCGACCTCCTCGATCCGTTCCCAGAGGCGCTCAGCGGTGACGTGGTCGCCGAAACCGTGGCTGGCCGAGTGGTCGGTGATCGCCATGTAGGCGTAGCCTCGGGCGCGGCCCGCCGCCGCCATCTCGTCGAGCGAGTTGCGACCGTCGGAGAGGGTGGTGTGGGCGTGGAGGTCGCCCTTGACGTCGGCGAGCTCGATCAGCTTCGGCAGCTTGCCTTCGCGCGCCGCCTTCAGCTCGCCGCGGCCCTCGCGCAGCTCCGGCTCGATGTACTCATAGCCAAGGCGCTCGTAGACGCCGTGCTCGGTCGCCGAGAGCGTGACGTCGCCGCTCTCGACCTCGGTGACGCCGTGCTCGGAGACCGAGAGGCCGCGGGCGACGGCGTCTTCGCGCAGCGCCACGTTGTGGGCCTTGGAGCCGGTGAAGTGCTGGAGCAGGTTGCCGAAGGCGGCCGGGGCGACGATCCGCAGGTCGATCGAGACGCCGTTGTGGGTCTGGGCGCGCAGGCCGTTGGGGCCCGGTTTGCCCGCGGCGGCGATCAGCGGGTGGGCGGCCAGGTGCTCGGACAGCGCGGTCGCCTCCTCGGCGGTGGCGATGATGTCGATGTCCTTGCAGGTCTCGGCCCAGCGGCGGGCCGAGCCGGCGACCTCGACGCGGTCGGCGCCGGGGTGCTCGCGCAGGGCGGCCGCAAGCTCCTCGGCGATCGGGCGGACCTTCGAGAGCAGCAGGCGGCCCGGGCCCTCGCCCGGCTCGCCGAGGCCTTCCAGCGAGGCGAGAATGTTCTCTTCGGCTTTCGGGCCGAGCCCTTTGACGTCGCGGAGGCGCTCCTCTTCGGCGGCCTGTTTGAGGTCCTCGAGCGAGGTGACGCCGAGCTCCTCGAACAGCAGGCGGGCGGTTTTGGGGCCGACGCCGGGGACGCGGGTGACTTCGATCAGGGTCGGCGGGAATTTCGCCTTGAGTTTGATCGCGGCCGGGATCTCGCCGGTGTCGAGCAGGAAGGTGATCTTTTCGGCCAGCGTCTTGCCGACGCCGGGGATTTCGGTGGCGCGGCCGGCGCGGGCCAGCTCGGCAACCGAGACCGGGCTCTCGCGGATCGCCTTGCCGGCGGTCGAGTAGGCGAGGACGCGGTATCTGACGGCGCCGTCGAGCTCGTAGAGGACGCCCAGTTCCTCGAGCGCGGCGGCGATCTCGGCATTGGTCATGTGTGGAACTTATCCGGCCCGAAAGCTCGCGTCTTTAGCTTCGGTTTCCCCACCCTCACTAGCATCGCGAGCGATGTCCACCGATGCGCGCGGGCCCGCCTGGCTGGTCCTCCCCACCTACAACGAGGCCGACAACGTCGAACCGCTGGTCGAAGCGGCGCGCTCCAACCTGCCGGCCGACGCCCAGATCCTGATCGTCGACGACGGCTCCCCCGACGGCACCGGCGAGCGCGCCGACCGCCTCGCCGGCCGGGTCACCGGGGTGCGGGTGCTGCACCGGACGGTCAAGGAAGGGATCGGACCCGCCTACGTCGCCGGCTTCCGCCAGGCGCTCGCCGGCGGCGCCGGCCTGGTGCTCGAGATGGACGCCGACTTCTCCCACGATCCCGCCTACCTGCCGCGGCTGATCGAGGCGACGCGGAGCGCCGACCTCGTGCTCGGCTCGCGCTACGTGCCCGGCGGCGGCGTCGGCGATTGGGGGCCGGTGCGCCGGGCGATCAGCCGCGGTGGCAGCATCTACGCCCGCCACCTGCTCGGGATCGGGGTCCACGATCTCACCGGTGGCTTCAAGTGCTTCCGTCGCGAGGTGCTCGAGGCGATCGACCTCGACACGATCCAGGCCCGTGGCTACGCCTTCCAGATCGAGATGACCTATCGCGCGGTCAAGCGCGGGTTCCGCGTCGTCGAGGTGCCGATCGTCTTCCGCGATCGCCGCATGGGCAACTCCAAGATGGACAGCTCGATCCTCGCCGAGGCGGTCTGGAAGGTGCCGCGCCTGCGCTTCGGCCGGGACCATGTCGAAGGCTCGCCGCCGGACCTGAAAGACTCCTCCAGGGAGGCGAAACAGGGCGCTATACTTTCTGAAGTAATGAGCGACGAACCGCAAATTCGGGAGAGCGATATCCAGTGAGTGGAAAACTTAGCGACGTAACCGACGCCAGCTTCAAAAGCGACGTCATCGATGCCGACGGTGCTGTGCTGGTCGACTTCTGGGCCCCCTGGTGCGGACCCTGCCGCGTCGTTCACCCGGTTCTGGAGGAGATCGACGCCGAGCGCGACGACCTCAAGATCGTCAGCCTCAACGTCGACGAGAACCAGCAGACGGCGGCCGAGTACGAGGTCCTCTCGATCCCCACGATGATCCTCTTCAAAGACGGCGCGATGGCCAAGAAAGTGGTCGGCGCGATGCCCAAGCGCCGCCTCGAGGCCGAGCTGGAGCCGGCGCTCGCCTAGCGCGACGCCCTCCTCGTCTAGAGAGCACCAAGATGCCCTTCGTTGAGATCCACTGGTTCGAGGGCCGGACCGACGAGCAGAAGGCGAAAATCGCCAAGCGGATCGAGGACGCGCTGGTCGAGGAGGCCGGCGTCGCCCCCGATCACTGTTGGGTCAAATTCGCCGACTCCGCCAAAACCGACTTCATCATCCCCAAGCCCGCTTCGGACTAGGGCGGCTTCCGGCGCTTACGCCGGTACTTCGGAAGCGACGTCGATCGTGACCTGACGGTACGGCGCGGCGATTGCTGCGCGTGCCGCGGCGTGGAGGCCGTCGGCGTCGAGGCCGTATTGCTCGGCCGCATAGGCAAGAAGGTCGAGGTGTTCGCTCGCCCGAAGCAACTCGACTCCGACCCGTTCGCCGGCATCGTTCACTTCAACGAAGCAATAGGTCCCATCGCCATCAACGTCTTCGGAATACCCGCGGCGTTCCGGCTCGCCGAGGTCGATTTGGAGAGCGTCTGCTTCTTTGTCGTATTCGGCCCTCACAAGTGACTCCTATCGTGAATCGTGATGATCGTGTCGGGATCGTCGCTAGCCACCACGACGCGGCATAGCTGGCCGCCGACATAGCCAAGATAGCGCGCGTTCCCGTACTGGTCGAAGTCTTTTCCGAGGGGATTTTCCACAACAGATTCGGCTTCCTGACGAATTGCCTTGAGCCGCCGCAATCTGTTCTTGGCGTGACGCGATAGCCGCACACCCGAGTAAGGGCAGCGACTGCCGGACTCTCCCCCCTCAGCGCTACTGGAAGCCGGATCGGCGGAGGTCTTCGCCGATCCAGGGGGCGAGGGTGAGGGCGAAGGTGGCGGTGAGGTGGCTCTTGTCGCGGTAGACAAGGGCGTTGCCGATCACGGCGCGGCAGATGTCGCCGGGGCAGATCTCGGCGGTGAGGTCGATCAGCTTGGTGCCGGGGGAGGCGTCGGCGGCGCGGACGTCGAAGTTGCGGTCCCATTCCTGCGGCAGCGGGAAGGCGCAGGCGGCGAGGTGGTCGATGTCTTCGGAGACGCAGCTGGGGACGTCGTCGGAGGAGGCCGGGGTGTCGCGGATCAGGACGGTGTGGAGGCCGGCTGCCTGGATCCGGGCGATCGTCTTCATGTAGCCGGCCTGGAGGGCGTCCGCGTTTTCGTTGCCGCTCAGTTCGTTGCCCTCGGCGTCATAGGCCGTGTAGGCGGTGTCGCTGCTCATGATCACCGTCGTCCGGGGACCGCTTTCTTCGATCCGCTTGAGGGCGCTCTGGCGCCATACGTCGCACTGGGAGTACTCGCGGTCGGCGACCATGCTGCGCAGCGGCACTTCGGCCGGCGAGCATTCGGCCTTGGTCAGGGCGATCAGGCGCCATTCGTTTTCTTCGGCCAGGGCGTTGATCGGGGCCCAGTACTGCATCGCGTGGGAGTCGCCGAAGAGGATGATCGTGTGCTTTCCGGTGGGGTCGCCGTAGAGGCACTTGTTGGAGTTGGTGCCTTCGATCCCGACCAGGCAGCCGTCGTAGTAGACCTTCGAGCGGTCGGCGCGCGCGCGCAGCGGGTTGGGCCGCAGGGCCTTGGCGCTTTCCTGGGGCTCCGGCTGGTTCGGCAGCGCGGCGGCGCCCTGGACGTCGGAGATCGGCGCCAGCTTCACGGTCGGCAGGACGTTGCGGAGCACCAGGCCGGTGCCGAGGGCGAGGACCGTGCAGGCCAGGCCGAGCGCCAGCGCCCGGTTCGGCAGGCGGGTCAGGATCGGGGCGCGGCGGACCGGGTCCTCGATCAGCGAGTGGGTGATCGCGGTCGGGATCCAGGAGACGGCGACGGCAGCGAGGCCGCCGGCGACCGAGAGCCGCGGCCCGAAGAGCGCCGCCGCGAAGATGATCGCCGGCCAGTGCCAGAGGTACCAGGAGTAGGAGATGCGCCCGACGTAGCGGACCGGCGGCAGCGAGAGCAGCCAGCCGGGCGAGCTGCGGGCGACCAGTGGCGAGCCGGCGACGACGGTGCCGTCGGCCCGCGCCGCGGCGGCGCCGTGGGCGGCCAGCGCCGAGCCGCAGAGGATCAGCGCCGCGGCGCCGAGGCAGGGGATCAGCGCCGCCGTCCCCGGGAACGCGGTTTCCGCGGTGTAGGCGAAGCAGGCGTAGACGATCGCCGCCAGGCCGGCCCAGCCGAGCGCCAGCGCCAGCGGCCGGTGCAGGCGCACCGCGCCGAGCAGGGCCAGCGCCGCGCCGAGCCCAAGCTCCCAGGCGCGGGCGAAGGTCGAGAAGTAGGCGAAGGCCGGCTGCTGTTCGGTCAGGCTGATCCCGTAGATCAACGAGCCGGCGAGGATCACCGCCAGCGTCACCCAGAGGGCCGGCCGCACCGAATAGCCGCGGCGGCGCGAGAACCAGGTGACGAAGAGGATCAGGCCCGGCCAGACGACGTAGAACTGCTCCTCGATCGCCAGCGACCAGAGGTGGAGGACCGGGCTCGGTTCGAGGCCCTGCGAGAAGTAGTCGACCGACTGCGCGGCGAAGTGCCAGTTGGCGACGTAGAGGGCGGAGCTGACGATGTCGCCCGAGACTTCGACCGAGCGCAGCGGCGAGAGGATCAGGAACGAGAGGATCCCGACGCTCAGGAGCAGGATCGCCGAGAGCGGCAGCAGGCGCTTGGCGCGGCGGGCGTAGAAGCGGCGCAGACTGATCGTGCCGTGGCGGTCGAGCTCGCCGAGCAGCAGGCGGGTGATCAGGAAGCCGGAGATGACGAAGAAGACGTCGACGCCGACGTAGCCGCCGGCCAGGAAGGGGACGCCGGCGTGGCAGAGCAGGACCGCGACGATGGCGATCGCGCGCAGGCCCTCGATGTCGGGGCGGAAGCGGCTGCCGCTCTCGCGGGCGTCGGTGTCTGGGTTATTTCCTGACTGCATAGGTCAACTTTAGGGGGTGGAGCCTTCCTGGGCCTTGGATGCGGCGCGCGTCGCCTGCGCCTGCAGGTTGGCCGTGTGCTCGAGCCAGTGCATGGCGCGAGTGATCAGGTAGGGGCGGCGTCGCTCCGTAGTGTGACCGCCCGGGACCAGCCACAGGTGTACCCGTTTATAGACTTCTGCGAACTCTTCGTTCATCGCCGGCGGCACGACCATGTCGGCGCGGCCCTGGACGACGAGCAGCGGCGCCAGCTGCTGGCGCAGGGTCGGCGACAGGCGTTCGCGCTCCAGCGGCGTCGCCTGGACCGTTTCCCAGTATTCGAGGCCGTACTCGCCGAGCGGCCACGACCAGGTGACGAGGTTGGTTATCGGGGCCTTGGCGACGGCGGCGCCGACCAGGTTGTCGCCGGAGAGCAGCGCCGCCAGCGTGCCGCCCGCCGAGGCACCGTAGGCGTAGACGCCGTCGAGGCCGAACTTTTCCCGCAGGCGGCGGGCTTCGGCGCGCGCCCTCGTCACCGCCGCGGGCAGGTCGCCCAGCGGGTAGCTCACGTAGTGGGGGACGAAGCCGGCGGCGATCGCGCGCGAGCGGGTCAGCGGTTCGAAGTAGGGGTCTTCGAAGAGGAAGGAGCCGCCGTGGAAGAGCAGCAGCTGGGGGCGCTGGCCGGGGCCGATCGCGCCGCCGGGGGCTTCCTCGCCGCCCTGCGCGGCGGCCAGCGGCGGGATGATCGCGAGCACCACCAGGGCGCTCGCCAGGAGCGCGAGCGCGCGCCTCAAACCGCGGCGATCGCGATCCGCAGCTCGCGGCCGTCGATCGTCGCCCCGGCGGCACCCTCGCCGCCGTCCTCGAAGTCGAGCGAGGTCGCGAGAACCTCACCGCTGACGTAGGCCTGGTGCTCGCGGGCGGCGTCGATCAACCCGGCGTCGCCGCCGAGCCCAAGGGCGATCCGGTCGGTGATCTCCAGGCCGGCGTCTTTGCGGGCGATCTGGACGGCGTGGACGATCTCGCGGGCAAGGCCCTCGCGGCGGAGGTCCTCGTCGAGCTCCAGTGCCAGGGCGACCGCGTGGCCGGCCTCGGCCTCGACCTCGTAGCCGTCGAGCGGCTGCAGCGCCATCGTCAGGTCGGCCTCGATGAGGGTGTGGTCGGTGCCGTCGATCGAGATCCCGATCGCGCCGCCGCCAGCGATCACCTCGGCGACGTGGTCGGCGTCGAGGGCGGCGACCGCGGCGGCGACCTGCGGCATGCTCTTGCCGAAGCGCGGGCCGAGGGTGCGGTAGTTGGGCTTGACGCTGTAGCTGACGAGCTCCGACTCGTCGCTGACGAAGTCGAGCTCCTTGACGTTCAGCTCGGCGGTGACGAGGTCGGCGCGCGCCTCGATCGCGGCGCGCTCGGCGTCGTTGGCGACGATCACGGCGCGGCGCAGCGGCTGGCGCACCTTGGCCTTGGCCTGGCCGCGGGCGGCGCGGCCGAGCTCGACGGTGAGGCGGACCGCCTCCATCGCCTCGACGACCTCGACGTCCTCCCACTCCGGCGCGACAGCGGGGAAGTCGGCGAGGTGGACTGAGTCGGGCCGCGCGCCGAACTCGCCGGCGGAGCCGCCGAGCAGGTTGCGGTAGATCTCATCGGCCAGGAAGGGGGTGAAGGGAGCCAACATCTCACTAACAGCGACGAGGCAGGTTCGGAGCGTTCTGAAGGCGGCGGCGTCGCCGTCCCAGAAGCGCCGGCGCGAGAGCCGCACGTACCAGTTGGACAGCTCCTCGACGAACTCGGCGATCGCGCGGCCGGCGGTCGTGCAGTCGAAGTCGTCCATGCGGTCGCGGACGACCGCGATCGTCGACTGCAGGCGGGCCATCACCCAGCGGTCGAGGTCGGCGAGCGCGCCGGGGTCCTCGCCGCCCTCGAGGTCGCCGAGCTCGATCCCGTCGGCGTTGGCGTAGAGGACCCAGAACGAGTAGGTGTTCCAGAGGGTCAGCATGAACTGGCGCACCGACTCGCCGACGTTGTCGACCGAGAAGCGGTAGCCGGCCCAGGGCTGCTGGGTGGTCAGGCAGTACCAGCGGAAGGCGTCGGCGCCGTGTGCCGAGAGGACGTCCCAGGGGTCGACGACGTTGCCTTTGCTCTTCGACATCTTCTGGCCCTCGCCGTCGAGGATCAGGCCGAGGCAGACGCAGTTGCGGAAGCTCGACTCCTCGAACAGGAGGGTCGACTCGGCGAGCAGCGTGTAGAACCAGCCGCGGGTCTGGTCCTGGGCCTCGCAGATGTAGTCGGCCGGGAAGCGCTCGTGGAACTCCGCCTCGTTCTCGAACGGGAAATGGAACTGCGCGAAGGGCATCGCGCCGCTGTCGTACCAGGTGTCGATCACCGACTCGACCCGGCGCATCGGGCCGCCGCACTTCTCGCAGGCGATCTCGACCTCGTCGATGTAGGGACGGTGGAGGTCGTCGGGGACCTCGCCGCCGGTCGAGCGCTCGCGCAGCTCGGCGACCGAGCCGATGCAGGCCATCTCGCCGCATCCCGCATCGGCGCAGCGCCAGACCGGCAGCGGCGTGCCCCAGTAACGGTCGCGGCTGAGCGCCCAGTCGACGTTGTTCTCGAGCCATTTGCCGAAGCGGCCGTGCTTGACGTGCTCAGGGTGCCAGCCGATCGTCTCGTTGTTGGCCAGCAGCTGGTCCTTGACGGCGGCGGTGCCGACGTACCAGCTCGAGGTCGCGTAATAGAGGAGCGGCGTGCCGCAGCGCCAGCAGTGCGGGTAGGAGTGCTCGTAGACCTGCTCGCGGAAGAGGCGGCCGTGAGCGGCGAGGTAGTCGATCAGCTCGCGGGTCACCTCCGGGGATTTGACGAACTTGCCCTCGAAGCCATGCAGGCGATGGTCGAAGGTGCCGTCGGGGCGCACCGGGTTGTAGAGGGTGCCGGCGATCTGCGGATCGAAGAGGCCGTTGGCGGCGCCGACCCGGTAGTCGTCCTCGCCGAACGGAGGGGCCATGTGGACGAGGCCGGTGCCGTCGTCGGTGGTCACGAAGTCACCGGCGACGACCCGGAAGGGGCGGCCCGCCTCGGTGCCGGTCGGGCCGCCGTCGGCGAGCGGGAAGATCGGGCCGTTGTAGCGGCGGTCGAGGAGGTCGGTGCCCTTCATGCGCTCGAGCACCTCGGCGCCCTCGCCGAGGGCACGCTCGACCAGGGCCGCGGCGACGATCAGGACCTCGCCGTCGAGGCGCGCGCGCACGTAGTCGACGTCGGGACCGACGGCGACGGCGATGTTGCCGGGCAGGGTCCAGGGCGTCGTCGTCCAGATCAGCAGCGACTCGCCGCTGAGGGCGCCGTCCTCGTCGAGGAGCTCGAGGCGCACGTAGATCGAGGCGTCCTCGACGTCTTTGTATCCCTGGGCGACCTCGTGGGAGGACAGCGGGGTGCCGTCGCGCGGGCAGTAGGGGACGACCTTGTGGCCCTCGTAGAGGCGGCCCTTGTCCCAGAGCTGGCGCAGCGACCACCAGACCGACTCGATGTAGGAGTCCTCGAGGGTGACGTAGGGGTTCTCGAGGTCGATCCAGAAGCCGATCCGCTCGGTGAGCCGGTCCCACTCCTCGACGTACTCGAAGACCGATTCGCGGCAGCGCTGGTTGAACTCGGCGATGCCGAACTCCTCGATCTCCTGCTTGGAGGCGATCCCCAGCTGTTTTTCGACCTCGAGCTCAACCGGCAGGCCGTGACAGTCCCAGCCCGCCTTGCGGGGGACGCGGTAGCCGGTCATCGTGCGGTAGCGCGGGTAGATGTCCTTGAAGACGCGGGCGAGGACGTGGTGGGCGCCGGGGCGCCCGTTGGCGGTCGGCGGGCCCTCGTAGAAGCTCCACACCGGCGCGTCGGCGCGGTTGGCCAGCGAGCGCTCGAAGACGTTCTCCTCGCGCCAGCGCGCCAGAACGCCGTCCTCGAGGTCGGGAAATGACTGCTTCGGGTCGACGGGTCGGAATCCGGGCACGAGCTGCGGATAATAGGCTGGCGCGATGCCTGCCTTCGATCTGAACGGAAAGGTCGCGCTGGTCACCGGCGCGGCGCGTGGAATCGGCTTCGAGACGGCGCGCCAGCTGGCGCTGCGCGGGGCCTCGGTCGCGGTCCTCGACCTCGACGCCGACCAGGCGCGCGAGGCGGCCGAGCGGATCGGCTCGCGGGCGATCGGCCTGGCCGGCGACGTCACCGACGAGGGCGCGATGCGGGCGACCGTCGCCGAGATCGTCGAGCGCCTCGGCGGCCTCGACCTCGCCGTCGCCAACGCCGGCATCGCCCAGAAGGAGATCGCGACCACCTACGGGATGTCCGGCGAGGAATGGGAACGGGTGCTCGAGGTCGACCTGCTGGGCGTCTACCGCACGGTGCGGGCGGCGCTGCCGCAGATCGTCGAGCGCGGCGGGCACGTCGCCGTCGTCTCCTCCGTCTACGCCTTTGCCAACGGCTTCGGCAACAGCCCCTACGCGGTGGCCAAGCCCGGGGTCGAGGCGCTCGGCCGGGCGCTGCGGGTCGAGCTCGCTCCGCACGGCGCCAGCGCCACCGTCGCCTACTTCGGCTGGGTCGACACGAAGATGGTCCAGGACGCCTTCGACCAAGAGAACGCCGGCCGCCTCTCCGAGCTCGCCCCCGACTTCCTGCTCAAGCGGATCACCCCCGACGAAGCCGCGTCGGCGTTCGTGCGCGGGATCGAAGAGCGCGCCCCGCGCGTCTTCGCGCCGAAGTGGTGGCGCTACGTCTCCGCCTTCCGCGGCCTGATCAACCCACTGCTGGACAAGCGGATGGAGCGCGACGCGAAAACGCAGGCGCTGGTCCGCGACCTCGACGCGAAGGTGAAAGCCGGCGGCGGGGCGAACGTGGCGCGCTGACGCTCGCGCCGCGCCGGCTCAGCGGGTCAGGCGCTCGAGCAGGTTGATGACCGACTCGTAGGGCTCGCCGGTGGCGCGGGTCAGGCCGATCTCACAGGTGCGGTTGCTGGAGAGGTGGGCGTCGAAATGGCGGCCGCGGTCGGTGGCGGCTGCCGCCAGCTCGGCGGCCTCGGGGCGGGTCGCCGATTCGGTCAGCTCGGGACGGGCGATGCCGCGGTCCCCGGCGAAGCCGCAGCAGGTCCCCGTCGGCGGCAGGTAGACGTCCTCGGCCAGGGCCGCCGCGAGGGCGCCGAGGCGCCAGGCGTGGCCCTGGCGGTGGGTGGCGCAGGTCGGGTGGATCGCGGCGGCGCCGGTCTTGGTCCCGACCTCGAGGGTCGGGAGCAGGCGATCGTGGGCCCACTCGACCGAGTCGATGATGCGCAGCTCGGCGAGGTGGGCGGCGTTCGTCTCGGTGAGCACGCCGGCGCCCGGATCGGCGACGCTGCCGGTGCAGGAGGCGGCGTCGACGACGACCGGCAGGTCCCCTCCCCGCTCCAGCGCCACAGGCGCGCGACCATCTCGTTGGCCTTGTGGGCGTGGGCGGCGGTGAAGCCTTTCGAGCTCCAGGGCAGGCCGCAGCAGCTGCCGGCGACGTCCTCGGGGATCCAGACCGGCAGGCCGGCGCGGGCGCTGACCGCGACCAGCGCCTCGACCGGGCCGCCGGCGAAGATCCGGTTCGTGCAGGAGGGGGCGTAGACCGCGGCGGCGCCGGCGCGCTCGGTGCGCGGCAGCCTGCCCTTGGCCGGACCGGGGAGAGCACGGCCGCGCTCGGTGCGCCGGGCCAGCGGGCCGCCGACCCGCAGGCCGGCCCGCGAGGCGCCCTCGACCGTCCGCCAGCGCTTCGCCGCGGCCAGAGCGGCGCGCTCGGCGACCTCGGTGTGGCGCTCGTGGCGCAGTTCCTTGACCAGAGCGCCGGTGTCGATCCCGACCGGGCAGGCCATCTGGCAGGAGCCGTCGGCGGCGCAGGTGTCGAGGACCTCGTAGCCCTGTTCGTCGAGCAGCGCCCGCTGCAGCGGCGAGCCCGCCGGCTGGCGGGCGATCTCGCGCCGCAGGACGATCCGCTGGCGCGGCGTCGTCGTCAGGTTGCGGCTCGGGCAGACCGGCTCGCAGAAGCCGCACTCGACGCAGGAGGTTGCCGAATCCTCGATCGGCGGCGTCGTTTTGAGGTTGCGCAGGTGGGCGTCGGGGTCGCGGTTGAGGACGACGCCGGGGCTGAGCACGCCGTCGGGATCGGCCAGCGCCTTGGCCCGCCACATCAGCTCGGTCGCGATCGTCCCCCACTCGCGCTCCACATAAGGGGCCATGTTGACGCCGGTGCCGTGCTCGGCCTTCAGCGAGCCGTCGTACTTGTCGACGACCAGCTCGACCAGCCCCGCCATGAACGACTCGTAGCGCTGCAGGTCCTCCTGTTTGGAGAAGTCCGGGGTCAGCATGAAGTGGAGGTTCCCGGCCGAGGCGTGGCCGGCGACGCCGGGCAGGAAGCCGTGCTCCCCGAGCAGAGCCTGGAGGTCGCGGGCGCCCTCGGCGATCCGCGCTGGCGGCACGCAGACGTCCTCGACGATCAGCGCCGTGCCCTGCGGCCGCACCTTGCCGATCAGGCCGTGGAGGCCCTCGCGGACGCGCCAGGCGAGCTCGATCTCCTCGGCGTCGCGGGTGAAGGCGAGCGGCTGGATCGCCTCGTGCGCGGACAGGAGCTCTTCGGCGCTGGCGACGTGCGCGTCGAGCGCCGCCTCGTCCTCGCCACCGAACTCGACCAGCAGCGCCGCCGAGGTCGGCTCCAGCTCCTTCCACTCCTGCGGCGCCCCGACCATGTTCCAGGCGGCGGCGATCAGCGCCGGCGCCACCATCAACTCGACCGCGGTGGCACCCGAGGCGACGAGGTCCCCGACCGGCGCGATCGCCTCGTCGATCCCGGCGAAGTGCACCCAGGCGGTCGTCGTCACCGGCGGCAGCGGGACCGTCTCGAAGACGACCTCGGGAACGAAGGCGAGCGTCCCCTCCGAGCCGACCAAGAGGCGGCGGAAGATCTCCAGCGGCTCGTCGGCGTCGAGGAAGGCGCAGAGGCGGTAGCCGGTCGTGTTCTTGATCTCGAACTTGCGGCGGACCCGAGCGGCGAGCTCGGCGTCGGCGCGGATCTCGTCACGGATCGCCGCGAGGCCGGCGGCGAGCTCGGGCTCTGCGGCGGCGAAGGCCGCGGCGGCGCCCGGGGCGGCGGTGTCGATCGTCGTGCCCGAGGGCAGGACGAAGGTCAGCGAGCGAACCGTCGAGTAGCTGTCGCGGGTGACGCCGCAGCGCATCCCGCCCGAGTTGTTGGCGACGACGCCGCCGACCGTGGCGACGTCGGTCGAAGCCGGGTCGGGGCCGAGCTTGCGACCGTGCGGGGCGAGGACGCGGTTGGCGTGGCCGAGGATCGTGCCGGTGCCGACCCGGGCGCGGGCGCCGTCGTCGAGCACAGCGACGCCGCCGAAGTGGCGGCGCACGTCGACGAGGATCCCGTCGCTCTGGCCCTGGCCGTTGAGGCTCGTGCCGCCGGCCCGGAAGGTGACCGGGACCGAGTGCTCGCGGCCGTAGGCGAGGACCTTGGCGACGTCGGCGGCGTCGCGGGCCATCACCACGGCCTGGGGGAGCAGGCGGTAGGGGCTGGCGTCGGAGGCGTAACGGACGAGGTCGCCGGGGCGGGCGAGGACGCGGTCGGCGCCGAGCAGCGCCTCGAGGTCGCTTCGCAGCGGCTCGGCGGTGCCGGCGGCAACCGAGTCGGGGAGGCCGTCGGGGGACGGCGCGCCCGCCGGCGGCGCCAGGGCGGCGGGCCTGCGGCTGAGCAGCGAGCTCATCGCCTGGCGACCTCGGCGCGCGGGCGGGCGGGCGTCTCTGCCGCGACCACCAGCGGTGCGGGCGCCGCGGTCACTAGAAGATGGACATCCCCGGCGCGACCGGGACTTCGACCAGCTCCGGGGCGCTCGAGGCGATCGCCTTCTCGAGGGCGCCGCTGACCTCGTCGCGGTCCCTGGCCTGGTGGGTGGCAACGCCGTAGCCGGCGGCGACCGCGGCGACGTCGAGCTTCGGCAGGTCGAGGCCCGGCGCGCCGGTCACCTGCTCGAGCTCGGCGAACCACTTGAGGATCGCGTACTCCTCGTTGCGCAGGACCAGGAAGGTGACCGGCGTCCTGTAGGCGACGGCGCTCCAGAAGGCGGTGATCGCGTACTGGGCCGAGCCCTCGCCGAGCACGCAGACGACCGGCCGGTCGGGCTCGGCGAGCTGCACGCCGACCGCCGCGGCAAGCCCGAAGCCGAGGCCGCCGCCGGCGCTGAAGTAGTAGGAGCCGGGGCGCGAGAGCCGCAGCTGGTTGCGCAGCGCGGCGGTGCTCGAGGGGGACTCGAGGACGACGATCGCGTCCTCGGGCAGGACCTCGCGCAGGGCGCCGTGGACGGTCGAGGCGTTGAGCGGGTCGGTGACGGGCAGCTCGCCGGGGCCGGGGTTGGGATCGGGGACCGGGCGCTCGGACTCCGGCAGCGCCTCCAGCAGGGCGGCCAGCGTCAGGCCGACGTCGGCGACGATCGCGTCGCCCATCGGCGCCCGCACCGCCTCGTCGGGGTCGCTGGTGATCGCGACGAGGCTGGCGCCCTCGGGCAGCAGCGGTCCCGGCATGTGCGGGTAGTAGGGGAAGACCGAGCTGCCGACGACGAGGATCAGGTCGTGGCCCTCGAGCGTCTGGCCGACCGGGCCGATCGCCGGCGGCAGGACGCCGCGGAAGTTGGGGTGGTTCTCGGGGAAGCCGAGGCGGCCGCCGCCGGTGGCGGGCGAGGCCCAGACCGGCAGGTGCTGGCGCTCGGCGACGGCGACGCCGAGGTCCCAGGCGCCGGCGGCGTCGATGTCGGGGCCGGCGACGAGGACCGGGTTGGCGGCGGCGTCGAGGCGCTCGGCGAGGTCGGCGACGGCGGCCGGGTCGGCGACGGCGCGGCCGGTGACCTTGCGGGTGACGGCGGCGCGGGCGTCGGCCTCGTCGAGCTCGGCGTACCAGTCGTCCATCGGCAGCGAGACGAAGACCGGCCCGCGCGGCGCCAGGCCGGCGAGGTGGGCGCCGTGGGCCAGGGCCAGCGGCACGTCCTCGGCGCGCGGCGGCTCGTAGCTCCACTTGACCAGCGGGTGCGGCATCCGGGTCGCGTCGCGGTTGGTGAGGTTGGCCTGCATCGTGATCTGGGCGCGGGTTTGCTGGCCGGCGGTGATCAGCAGCGGCGAGTGGTTGGCCTGGGCGTTGAAGATCGCCCCCATCCCATTGCCGACCCCGGGAGCAGTGTGGAGGTTGACGACGGTCGTGCGGCCCGAGGCCTGGGCGAAGCCGTCGGCCATCCCGACCGCGACGCCCTCGTGCAGGCCGAGGACGTAGCGGAAGTCCGACGGGAAGTCGGCGAGCATCGGCAGCTCGGTCGAGCCCGGGTTGCCGAACATCGTCGTCATCCCTCCCTCGCGGAAGAGGTCGAAGGTGGCCTCGCGGACGGTCGGCATCGGCGGCAGCCTATCCGCGGCGGCGCGAAGCTGCCTGAGCGGCGCCCGCCAGCGGGCAGCGGAGGCCCGCCCGCCCTTCCGGTGCGACTTTCAGACATATGGCGTCTGAAAGTCACACCGGAAGTGGGCGCCGACTTGCAGGCGGACTTGGCCGAGAAGGACTCGCGGCCGATACAGCGACGGTGAGGACCCGCTCCGCCACTGTCGCCTGCCTGCTGGCGAGCGCAGCCCTGCTCGGGCTGGCCACGGGCGGTGCCGGCGCTGCGAGCGCCGCGACCCGGACGGCGCACTCGGCTCCGGCCGCGCCCGCCGCCGCCGAACCGGCGCCCGCCGCCACGCGGATCGTCCACACGCCCGGGGCGATCGTCCCGATCCCGGCCGCGATCCCGCACGAAGCGGGCGACATGGTCGACAGCCGCATCCTTCCCGACCTGCGCTGGATCGCCGCCCGCTACCCGATCTACGTCACCGACGGCTACTCGGGACCGCTGCCGAACGGGGAACACGTCGGCTGCGACGAATGCCACGTCCACGGCTCCGACCACTACAACGGCGTCGCGGTCGACCTCGTCCCGATTCCCGACACTCCCGTCTGCGACCTGAACTGGGCTCCGATCACGCGGCTGGCGCTGTGGGCCGAGCCGGTCCAGAACGAGCCGGTCGCGCCGTTTCGCTGGGTCGGCTACGAAGGCGACGCCGGGCACGGCTGCGGCAACCACCTGCACCTCTCCTGGAACCACGCGCCGGCGGCGCAGTTCGAACTGGCCGAATGGGTCGAAGTCTTCCCGGTCGGGCCGGCCGGGCCGAACGGCGGCACGCCGCGCGCCAAGTCCCAGCCGAGGCCGCCGCTGCCGAGCGGCCCCAAGGGCGGCGTCTCGCTGGTCATCACCGGCGGCCTCTCGGCCCACTTCTACGACTGAGGCCCAGGACCGCGCGGATGGTTGGCCGACGTGGTCCCATCCATAGGATGGAAGGTCGATGTCCCTCGTTCGTCCCGGCCTCGTCCTTCTCCTGCTCGGCGCGCTGCTGGCGCTGGCCGGCTGCGGCGGCGGGCATGAAAAGACGACGCCGGTCGCCTGCCTCGAAGGCAAGACCGCCTACCTCGAGGCGCTGAAGGCGGCGCCTGGCGAAGTCGTCGTCGCCGGGTCCGAGCCGATCAGCGAATGCCTGGCCCAGAACCAGGATGCGGGCGAGCTTTCCGACGTCGGCGAAGCTCTGGTCGCCGCGGCGACGGCGCTGAACGCCGAAGCGCGCGAAGAACCCGGCGGCAAGGCCAACCTCGAGCTCGGCTACCTGGTCGGCGCCGCCGAAGCTGGTGCCGCCGACACCGAAGGCATCCACTCGATCCTGCTGCGCCGGCTCGACGTCGCCGCCCGCTTCGCGCCCGCCGGCCAGCCGCTCCCCAAGCCCTTCCTGGTGACCTACGAAAAGGGCGTCGCGGCCGGCGAAGCGAGCGGCTGAGGCGGCTCGGCGCGCTCTGCGGCGGCAAGCGCGCCGCCCCTCCGAGCGGCGAGCGAGCCGCCGGAGGCGAGCGCGCAATACCCTTGTGTCTCCCCCGAAGACTTCATGGAGGCATCACCTTGAGCGTTGACGAAGCGACCACCACCGGCGAGCAGCTCTGGGGTGGCGAGACCACCAAAGCAGTCGACAACTTCCCCGTCTCCGGCGAGACCGTCCCGGTGCCGGTGGTCCGCTGGCTGGGCCGGATCAAGTCCGCCGCCGCCGAGGTCAACGCCGAGCTCGGCAAGCTCGACGCCGACGTCGCCGAGCGGATTGCCGCCGCCGGCGCCGCGGTCGGCAACGGCGACCACGACGATCAGTTCCCGATCGACGTCTTCCAGACCGGCTCCGGGACCTCCTCGAACATGAACGCCAACGAGGTGATCGCCAACCTCGCCGGCGAGGGGGCACATCCCAACGACCACGTCAACATGGGCCAGTCCTCCAACGACGTGTTCCCGTCGGCGGTGCACCTGGCGGCGCTCGAGCAGGTCACCCACGACCTGCTGCCGGCAATGGGCGCGCTGGAGTCGGCGCTCGACGCCAAGGCCGGCCAGTTCCGCGACATCGTCAAGGCCGGCCGCACCCACCTGATGGACGCCGTCCCGGTCACCCTCGGCCAGGAGTTCGGCGGCTATGCGGCGCAGGTGCGGCTCGGCGTGCAGCGGGTCGAGGCGACGCTGCGGCGGGTCGGCCAGATCCCGCTCGGCGGCACCGCCACCGGCACCGGGCTGAACACCCACCCCGAGTTCGCCGCCAAGGTTCGCGAGAAGCTCGCCGCTGACACCGGCCTGGCGATCTCGGCGCCGCTCGATCCGTTCGAGGCGCAGGGCAACCGCGACGCGCTGGTCGAGCTGTCGGGCGCACTGAAGGTCTACGCCGTCTCGCTCAACAAGATCGCCAACGACCTGGCGCTGATGGGCTCGGGACCGCGCGCCGGCCTCGCCGAGCTGCGCCTGCCGGAGCTCCAGAAGGGCTCCTCGATCATGCCGGGCAAGGTCAACCCGGTCATCCCCGAGGTCGTGATCCAGGTCGCCGGCCAGGTGATCGGCAACGACGCCGCGATCACGATCGGCGGCATGCAGGGCCAGTTCGAGCTGAACGTGCGGGTGCCGCTGATTGCCCGCAACTTGCTCGGCTCGATCAAGCTGCTGGCCTCGGCGTCGCGACTGCTCGACGAGAAATGCGTCAGCGGCATCGAGGCCAACGAGGAGATGACCGAGCGCCACGCCGAGGCGACGCTGGCGACGGCGACCGCGCTCAACCCCCACATCGGCTACGACGCCGCGGCGGCGATCGTCAAGGAGGCGGCCGACTCAAGGCGCCCGCTGCGCGAGGTCGCGCTCGAGCAGGGCGTCTCGGCCGAGACCCTCGACGAGGCCCTCGACCACCGCGCGATGGCGCGGCCCCACGAGTAGGCCTCGCGAAGCAACCCGGCGTTCGCACCTATCCGTCCCCACGGCGGTTAATTGCGAACGCCAGAGCCCGCTCCATCTACGAGGAGTCTGCTCGGCGCCACGGCCCCGGGGAGGTCCGGTGATCCCCCGAACGAGCCTCCCCGCTGTTGCGAGAGAGGGGGATCACCGGACCTCCCCTCACCAACTCAGCCCTGCAGCACGACGAAGCGCTCCTCGGTCAGCTCCTGGATCGCAAACGCCGGCCCCTCGCGGGTGTTGCCCGAGTCCTTGACGCCGCCGTAGGGCTGCTGGTCGGCGCGGAACGCCGGCGCTTCGTTGATCATGATGCCGCCGAACTCGAGGGTGCGGCCGGCCTCGAGGGCGCGGCCGACATCGCGGGTGTAGACGCCGGCCTGGAGGCCGAACTTGGAGTCGTTGGCCATCGCCAGGCCCTCCTCGAAGGTCGAGAAGGTGTCGATCGTGGCGACCGGGCCGAAGACCTCCTCGCACCAGACCTTCGAGTCTTTGGGCGCCGAGCCGAGCAGCGTCGGCGCCATGCAGCGGCCCTCGTCGACGAGCTCGCCGCCGACCAGTAGCTCGGCCCCGGCGGCGACCGCCTCGTCGACCCACTCCTTGACGCGGTCGCGGTCGTCCGGGGTGATCAGCGGGCCGACGTCGGTGTCGGGATCGAGCGGATCGCCCACGGTCAGTCCCTTGATGTTCTCGACCAGCCGCGCCGTGAACCGCTCGGCGATGTCCTCGTGGAGCAGGATCCGCTGGATCGAGATGCAGACCTGGCCGGCGTGGGCGAAGGCCGCCACCTGGGTCTTGTCGGCGGCGGCTTCCCAGTCGCCGTCGTCGTTGACGACCAGCGGCGCGTTTGAGCCGAGCTCCAGGTTCACCTTCTTGTGCGGGGCCTTGGCGCGGATCCCCCAGCCGACCGGAGCCGAGCCGGTGAAGGTCAGCGCCTTGGTCAGCTCGTGCTCGACGATCGTGTTGCCGACTTCGCGGCCGGGACCGGGGATGACGCTGAGCCAGCCGTCGGGGAGGCCGGCCTCGTTGAGGATCTCGGCGAGCTTCAGGGCCGTGATCGGGGTCTGGCCGGCGGGCTTGAGGACGACCGAGTTGCCGGCGGCGATCGCCGGACCGAGCTTGTGGGTCACCAGGTTGAGCGGGAAGTTGAAGGGGCTGATCGCGCCGACGACGCCGTAGGGGACGCGCAGCATCACACCGAGCTTGCCGGCACCCGAGGAGGAGGCGTCCATCGGCACCGTGCCGCCGGTCAGCTTGCGCGCCTCGACGGCGCTGAAGGTCAGCGTTTCGGAGCAGCGGCCGGCCTCGACCATCGCCGTCTTGATCGGCTTGCCGGCCTCGGCGGCGATCGACAGCGCCAGGTCCTCGACCCGCTCCTTGGCCAGCGCGGCGGCGCGTTCGAGCGTCGCGGCGCGCTCGTGCTGGGGGAAGTCGGCGGTGCGGAAGGCCTCGTCGGCGGCCTCGATCGCGCGCTTGGTCAGCGCTTCGTCGCCGATCGCGACGCGGCCGACGACGGTCCCGTCATAGGGGCTCTTGACCTCCGCCCATTCGACGCCCTCGCTCCACTCACCGGCGACCAGAAGCTTGTGATCGACCGCCTTCACCGTCTCCGTTGCCATTGCGACCTCCGTCCCTCTTTCTCGTCCTCGTGAGCTCGGTGCTCGCGACCTGACCGCAGCCTAGCGCCGGGGGCTGGCCGACCCGGCGCGGGACCGACCCCGGCCGGCGCAGGGAGGCGTGCGCGCGCCCGCAGGGCGCGACTCCGCGGCGCCGAACCTGTTGAGTCAGGTGCCGACCGTGATCCGACGCCTTCCAATCGCGCGCCCCCTCGCCCTGCTGGCAGTGCTCGCCTGCGCCGCCGGCGCCCTCGCCGCGAGCGCCCAGGCGAGCGTGCGCTGGATCGTCCACGGCCACGGCTTCGGGCACGGGGTCGGGCTCAGCGCCTACGGCGCATACGGCTACGCCCTGCACGGCAAGGGCTACCGCTGGATCCTCGGCCACTACTACCGGGGGACCTCGATCGCGACGCTTGAAAAGCCGCGCGTCGTGCGGGTGCTGCTGAGCACCGCCAGCGGCGACGTCGGCTTCAGCCGCGCGACCAGCGCCTGCGGCGTCAAGCTCGAACCGGCGCAGACCTACGAGGCCCACCTGGTCGGCAGCGCGATCAAGCTGCGCGACTCGGCCGGCAAGCCGCTGGCCGACTGCGGCGGCAAGCTGCGGGCCGCCGGGGCGGGGACGATCGCGATCGCCGGCCTCGGCACCTACCGCGGCGCGCTCGAGACGGTGCCGGCCGGCGGCGGGACGATGAACGTCGTCAACGCCCTGCCGCTCGAGGCCTACGTCAAGGGCGTCATCCCCAACGAGTCGCCGCCCTCCTGGCCGCTGGCCGAGCTCGAGACCCAGGCGATCATCTCGCGCTCCTTCGCCCTGACCGGCGGGCGCGAAGGCGACGGCTTCGAACTGTATGCCGACACCCGCAGCCAGGTCTACAAAGGCCTCGAAAGCGAGTACACGACCTCCGACGAAGCCGCCGAACTGACCAAGGGCCAGGTCGTGACCTACGAAGGCCAGCTCGCCGAGACCCTCTTCTCGGCCTGCTCGGGCGGCAAAACCGAGAGCGACCTCAACGTCTTCGGCGCCTCGATCCCCTACCTCGTCGGCGTCCCCGACCCCTACGACAGCCTCTGCCCGCTGCACAGCTGGACGCTCGAATTCAGCGGCCCCGAAATCAGCCAGAAGCTCGGCAGCCTGATCGACGGGAAACTGAAACGGGTCGCCATCACCAAGACCGGCTACTCGCCGCGGATCATCGAAGCGAGGCTCGAAGGGGCCGGCGGCGTGACCACCGTCAGCGGCGAACAGCTCGAGATCGCCCTTGACGGCTACTCGACCTGGATGACCTTCCAGAAGGTCCTCGGGCCCTAGCGGGGGGCCGGCGGGCCGGTGCCTAACCGCGCTCCGGCGGGGCGCCGCGGCGGCCGGGCGGATCAGCCGTCGGGGTAGGGCTGAATCGGGATGCCGTGGTCGGTCTCGCGCATCCCCAGCTCGTAGGCGGCGCCGGCGGAGAGGGTGAGGTGGCGGGCCGGGCGGCCGGGGCGCTCGACGGTCAGCTCGAGGTCGGCGACCGAGCAGTTGACGGTGTTGTGCTCGGGGCCCCTGGGGTCGGCGTAGACCCAGCCGACGAAGTCCTTCGCCGGGGCGGCGACGCGGCCGTGGACGACGACGTCGCGGCCGGGGAGGAAGAACTCACACGCGGTCGGCGTCTCCTCGATCCGCGCCGAGCGAACCGCGCCGAGGCCGCCGAGGCGGTGCTCCTCGCCGTCGAGGACGAGCATTCCCGAGGGGACCCAGGGGCTGGTGCGCCCGGCGATTGCGACGCGGGCGGCGCCGGCGTCGAAGTAGGTGCCGGGGTCGGCCTGGTCGGCGGCGAAGCCGGTGCCCTCGAGCCAGATCCAGCGCTCGGCGTGCTCGGAGCCCCAGTTGTGGCCGATCATCCCCGGCCAGCCGTCGAGCGCGATCGTCTCGCCGTCGAGCTCCAGGGCGCCCTCGAAGCGGGCGCTGGGGACGGGGGCGACGAACTTGGTCCGCGGCAGCGGCGCCGCGTAGAGCCAGTCGGCGGGGAGGTACTGGCAGGGCTCGGCGTCGCCGGCGAAGCTGAGCGACCAGGAGGCGGCGAGGGCGTCGGTGGCGACCCGTCCCTCGGCGCGGCCCGGTCCGATCTCGGCCTCGGCGACCCGGATCCACCCGCCGACGGGCGCGGAGAGATCGGCGGGCCCGACCGTCACCTTGGTCGCCCGCGGTCCCTCCCCCGCCCGGTCGAACCAGGCGAACCAGATCGACGCCGTCGGCTCAGCCCCCGGCGGCTTGTGAACCGTGTGGCGGATCCAGATCCCCCGCCCGCCCTCGGGCGCGCAGGCCTTGACGTAGAAGCTCTCGTAGTGACCGGCCTTCGCCGCCACCGCTGGAAACCGCGCCCCCTGATCCATTCGGGGACCTTAGCCCTCGTGGGTGGGCTAGACCTTGATGGTGATTACGTCGCCGTCTTGCACCAAGTAGTCGCGGCCCTCGATGCGGAGCTGGCCTTTGTCCCTTGCCGCGGCGTAGCCGCCGCAGGCGACGAGCTCGGCCCAGCCGATCGCTTCGGCTTTGATGAACGCTTCCATGATCTCGGTGTGGATCGTGCCGGCAGCTTCCAGCGCCGTCGCGCCGCGGTGGAGTTCGCGAGCGACCGCCTCCTTGTCCTCGCCGGCGGTGAAGAAGGTGATCAGATCGAGGAGGTCGTAGGCGGCGCGGATCAGGCGCGCCAGGCCCGAGCCCTCGACGCCGTAGCTCTCGCGCATTTCCTCGGCTTCGGCGGGGTCGAGCTCGGCCAGCTCGCCCTCGATCCGGGCGCTGACCGCGACCGCGCCGGCGTCGTGAGCCGCCGCGTGGGCGGCGATCGCCTCGGGGACGGCGCCGTCGCCCTCGTCGACGTTGGCGACGTAGAGGATCGGCTTGGTGGTGAGGCCGCCGAGGTTGCGGGCGGCGTCGGGAGCGAGGTCGGGGACCGGGACCGAGCGCGCCGGCTTGCCTTCGGCGAGGACGGTGTGGACCTTGGCCAGCCACTCGCCTTCGGCGATCGCCTCCTTGTCGCCCGACTTGGCCTGCTTGCCGACGCGCGGGATGCGGCGCTCGACCTGCTCGTAGTCGGCGAGGATCAGCTCGGTCTCGATCGTCTCGATGTCGGCGAGCGGGTCGACCTTGCCGTCGGGGTGGGGCACGCCGGAGTCGCCGTGGGCGCGGACGACGTGGCAGATCGCGTCGGTCTCACGGATCGAGGCGAGGAACTTGTTGCCGAGTCCCTCCCCCTCGGAGGCGCCTTTGACGAGGCCGGCGATGTCGTGGAAGGAGATCGTCGCCGGCACCAGCTCGGAGCTGCGCACCGTCTTGGCGACCGCCTCGAGGCGCTCGTCGGGCACCTGGGCGACGGCGACGTTGGGCTCGATCGTCGTGAAAGGGTAGTTGCCGATCTGGGCGCCGCCCTCGGTCAGGGCGTTGAAGAGGGTCGACTTGCCGGCGTTCGGCAGCCCGACGATCCCGACCTTCATGAGGCGCCGCCCGCACTGCAACCGAGCCCGGGGGCGGCTCCGCCGGGCAGAGGCACCGTCAGCCCCAGGGCGAGGCCGAGGACGACGCCGGCGAGGACGTCGGACGGGTAGTGCATCCCCAGGTAGGGACGGGCGGCGGCGGTCGCGGTGGCCGGGACGAAGGCGACGCGGGCGCGGCGGTCGACCCGGGTCATCGCCGCGGCGACGGCGAACGAGGAGGTCGCGTGGGCGGACGGGAAGCTGAGGCCGCTCGGGGCGCCGCCGAGTGGCGGCAGGCCCTCCAGGACCGGGCGCGGGCGCCTGACGAGCGCCTTGACGCCGAAGTTGAGGCCGATCGCCAGCGGGCCGAGGGCGGCGCAGGCGAGCCAGGCCTCGCGACGCTCGCGGTCGGCGAGCGCCAGCGCCGAGCCGGCGAGCAGCCAGCCGAGGCCGTTGTTGCCGGCCTTGCCGAGAGCGCGCGCGGCGAGCTCAACCGGGCGCGCGTGGCCGCGGGTGCGCATCGCGCGCAGGAGCTTGTGGTCGAGGGACGCCATCGGCGCCGCAGGATAAGGGTCGGGTGCTTCCGGCGGCGGCGTTCGCACTTTTCCGGCGTATGGGCGGATAACTGCGAACGCGGAGGAGTCAGGCCGGCGGCGGGAAGCCGGGGGGATCCGGAGCCGAGCGGGCCGCCTCGGCGCGGCCGAGGGCCTCGCGGATCTCGGCGCGGATCTTCGCCACCAGCTCGACGGTCGCGTCGCGCAGGCCGTCGAGGTCGGCGGTCAGCGTGCGCCGGCCGATCACGCTGACGCACAGCGTCCCCTCGACGTACTCGAACGCGAACCCCTGCGGCGCCCGTTCGATCAGGAAGACGATGAAGCTCGGCGAGAAGAGCTGGTGCAGCCAGACGTCGTCGCGCTCGGGCGCCGCGTGGATCCGGTAGAGCCGGTCGAGCTCGGCGCTCTCGAGATCGACGCGGTTCTCGTCGCCGACCAGGTCGGCGAAGGCGCGGCCGAGCAGATGCTCGTCCTCGAGCCGGTGGCAGAGCACCCAGGGGACGAACCGCTTGGCCTTCGGCACGTGGGTGACGGCGACGGTGAAGTGGGCGGCGCCTGAGGTCGCGGCGCCGGCGGCGTCGGTGGTCGTCTCGTTGCGGGTGACCAGCGCCAGCTTCGCTTCGACGTACTTGGAGAGCCAGCCGCTCATCACCGCGTCGACCGAGCGCAGCTCGCCGGCGGCCAGCAGCGGCGTCGTGCGCGGCAGGTGGACGCCGTCTTCGACGACCAGGCCGCGGGCGGCGGCGTAGGCGGCGAAGTCATCGAGCCCGCTGGCGTCGTCGGCCATGCCCCTCGTATACCGCACCGGGTCGTGGGCGCGCCAGGCCGCCCGGGCGGGCCGCCGGCGAGGACCGGAAATCCCGCCTCGCCGCTCCTCATACTCGTGGCGCGATGGCGGAGCACGCTCACGGCAAACGCGCGACCCACCAGGAGATCCTCGCGGTCGCCCGCGGGTCGACCAAGACCCACACCCACCTGCGCCGGCGGCTGGCGATCATCCTCGGCGCCACCGTGGTCTTCGCGGTGCTCTGCACGCTGGTCACCTACTTCACCGAGCACCACGCCAAGGGCACCGAAATCCACAGCCTCTTCGACGCCTTCCTCTTCGCCACCTCGCAGCTGCTGACCGGCTCCTCGGTCGCCAACCCGGCGACCGACCTCGGCAAGGTCCTCGAGCTGGTCTTCGACCTCTGGGCGATCTTCGTCGTCGCCTCGCTGGCCGGCTCCTTCGGCGCCTTCTTCCACGCCCGGTCGAGGGAGATCGACGGCGAGCAGGAGAAGTTCCGCCGCGAGTTCGAGGAGATGCGGGCGAAGGTGCTGGAGAAGCCCGCGCCGCGGGCCTGACGGCGGGCGAGGGCCGCGGGTCGGCAGGTCCGCCGACCGCGAGCGGCCGCAAGCCGGCTGGTCGAGCGCAGCCGGAGGTCAGACTGTCCGGGTGCTCCCCTTCGCCCTCGGCCAGCGATTGCTCCTCCGCCACGCCTTCCACGGCGGCGGCGTGATCGTGATCGTCGCGGTCATCGCGATGGCGCTGCTGCTGCGCTTCTGGCCGGTGATCGTCCGCTGGTTCGAGAACCGGCGCTAGCGCGGCGCTCCGTTCGTCCTTTGTCCCCCCATGGAGGACAAGCGACGAACGGAGAGGTCAACCGCGGTCGGCGAGCAGGTACGCGGCACCGGCGGTGACGGCGCTGACCGCGAAGACCGCGGGCCAGGCGCCGATCCGTTTCGCCAGCGGGTGGGAGGCACCGAAGGCGGCGGCGTAGGTGACGCCGAGGCCGGCGGCCACCGCCGGGCCCGAGGTCCGCAACCAGCTGCGCCCGCACCAGGCGCCGGCGAGGGCCAGCACGCCGCCGCCGAGCTCGCGCCGGCCGCTGTATTTGGCGACGGCGAAGCCGCCGATCAGGCCTGCGGCGGCAACGGGTGCGGTCGGGAAGTCGTCCACGCATCCATCCTAGGTGGGCGTGCCTCCCGGCCCGCCGGGCCCCGCCGGGCGCCGCGCCGCCAGGCCGGTGAGTCAAGTTCTCCCTGTCTTTTGTCGAAACGGCTTCAGTAATGCCGAAGGGCCAGACAACGATCGAGCGCGACGATCCGATCCAGCGCGCTCGGCGCACTGCGGCGCTGACGCGGCTGCTGCTCGGCGCCATGGGCATCGGCCTGATCCTCCGCTGGCCGAGCCTGCTCCCCCACCCCGCCCTGGGAATCGCCGGCTTCGCGATCATCCTCGCCACCTCCGCCCCGCAGCTGACCCCGCTGCAGATCACCTGGGTGCGGCTCGAGGAATCCTTCGCCGCCTCGGCCGCGATCCTGATCTTCGGCCTCGGCGACCAGACCGTCAACGTCCTCAGCGTCCTCTGGCTGGTCGCCCTCGCCACCGGCGTGCTGGCGCGCGGCGGCCGCGTCCACTGGATCGGGCGCGCGGTGGTGCTGGGCGGGCTGGCGCTGCCGATGGTTCGCGCCGGGTCGGTCGCCGGCGAGTACGCCGCCTTCTGCATCGGCGTGATCGGCCTGCAGCTGACCGCCGGCCGGCTCACCCTGGAGCTGAACCGCCTGCTGCGCCAGGCCCGCCTCGAAACCGAAAACGCCGAAACGCTGCTGCTCGCCGGCGACATCGCCGAACGCGTCGCCCAACGCTCCGACCCCGGCCCGGCGCCGGCGCGTACGGCCCAACCCGAGCCGGCGGCGCCGCCGAGCCCGGAGGAAGTGATGGCGACGCGCCTCGCCCTCAACCGCCTGATCGCCGGCGAGGGCCTGCAGATGCACGTCCAGCCGATCGTCGCGATCGACGGCCTGACGATCCACGCCTACGAGGCGCTGGCCCGCTTCGGCCGCCGCCGCGCCGACCGCAGCCCGCTGCACTGGTTCGCGATCGCCGAGGAACTGGGTGAACGGATCGCCCTCGAACGCGCCTGCCTCGGCCGCGCCCTGGAACTCTTCCCGACCCGGCCCGCCGGCACCCTGCTCTCGGTCAACCTCTCGGTTCCGGCGCTCTTCGACGAGGCGACGCGAGCGCGCCTCGCCGACTGCGCCGACGCCCTGCCCGGCGCCCTCGACGGCCTGATCGTCGAGATCACCGAGGAGACCCTGATCGAAAACGAGAGCGAGATCGCCGAGGCGATCGAGTTCCTGCGCGCCCGCGGCGCCCGCCTGGCAATCGACGACATCGGCGCCGGCTACTCGGGCCTACGCCAGATCACCTCGGTCCTCCCCGAGTACCTCAAGCTCGACCGCTCCCTGGTCGCCGACATCGACACCGACCGCGACCGCGCCGCCCTGGTCAGCGCCGTCGCCGGCTACGCCGCGAAGGTCGGCAGCCTGCTGGTCGCCGAGGGGGTCGAGCGGGCCGGCGAGCTCGACTGCGTCGGCGAGCTCGGCGCGCCGCTGGTCCAGGGCTTCCACCTGGCCCGGCCCGCGCCCGCCTGGCCCGAGCTCGACATCGGCCCCGCGGTCGGCCGGCGGGCGGACTCGCTCCAGCCCGCCTGAGCCGCCGCCGCGCGCTCACTAGATTGGCGCGATGCTCCTCGCCCTCGCCCTCGCCCGCCTCGACGGCGCGCCGATCCGCACGCTGCCGGCGACGGCTTGAGCGCCGGGGCCCGCAGCGAGGAGACGGCGAGCGCCGCCGCGCCGCCGGCGCCCAGCCGCCCGCCCGCGGAGGGCCGCGGCCTGAGTCGCGGCACCGTCCTGCTGCTGGCGGCGGTGACCGGCGCCGCGGTCGCCAACCTCTACTACGTCCAGCCGCTGCTGAACGTGATCGGCGAAGACCTCGGCGTCTCCCAGGGGACCGCCGGCCTGCTCGTCACCTGCGCCCAGGTCGGCTACGTGGTCGGCCTGGCGCTGGTCGTCCCGATCGGCGACCTGGTCGAGCGCCGCGGCCTGCTCACCCTCGCCCTCGCCGCCTCCACCGTCAGCCTCGCCGCCTGCGCGGCGGCGCCGAGCTTCGCCGTCCTCGCCGCCGCCCTGGTCGCGACGGGGCTGCTCTCGGTGGTCGCCCAGATCGTCGTCCCGCTCGCCTCCCACCTGGCCGGCCCGGAGGAGCGCGGCCGCGTCGTCGGCACCGTGATGAGCGGCCTGCTGATCGGGATCCTGCTCGCCCGCACCATCTCCGGCCTGCTCGCCGCCCTCGGCGGCTGGCGGCTCGTCTTCGGGCTGGCGGCGGCGCTGATGCTGGCGATGGCACTGCTGCTGCGCCGCCGCCTCGAGCCGGTGCCGCCGACCGAGCGGATCGCCTACGGCCGCGCCCTCGGCTCGGTCCTCGCCCTCGTCCGCGAGCTGCCGGTGCTGCGTCAGCGCATGGCCCTCGGGGCGATCCAGTTCGCCGGCTTCTCGGTGCTGTGGACCTCGCTCACCTTCCTCCTCGGCGGCCCCCACTACGGCTACAGCGAGGGCGTGATCGGGCTCTTCGGCCTGGCCGGCGTCGCCGGCGCCAGCGTCGCCCCGCTCGCCGGCCACCTCGCCGATCGCGGCCATGGCCGCCTCGCCCAGAGCGTCTTCCTGGCGACGATCGTGATCAGCTGGGGACTGCTGCGCCTCGGCGACTCCTCGCTGGTGGCGCTGCTGGCCGGCATCGTCGTGTTCGACGCCGGTATCCAGGGCACCCAGATCAGCAACCAGGCAGCGATCTACGCGCTGCGGCCGGAGGCGCGCAGCCGGCTCACCACCGCCTACATGGTTTCCGCCTTCGTCGGCGCGACGATCGGATCGGCGCTCGCCTCAGCGGTCTACGCCGCCGGCGGTTGGGGCGCGACCTGCGCCCTCGGCGCCGGCCTGGCGGCGCTGGGGCTCCTGGTCTGGGGAGCGACCCGGCGCCTGCCGGTCCCCGGCGACGCCTAGCTCCGCAGGGAAATTGCTGCGGCGCTAAACCCGGCGCGCCGGATCGCCGATGAATGAGAGCGAAATGAGCGCCGTCCCTTCCACCGACTACCAGCGCTACCGCGTCCTCTGGCCACTCGTCCCGGCGATGGCGATGGTGATGATCGACTTCACGATCGTCAGCATCTCGGCCAGCTCGATCCAGCAGGACCTCCGCCTCTCCGAGACCGCCGTGCAGTGGCTGGTCACCGCCTACGCGCTCTCGACCGCCGCCTTCGTCGCCCTCGGCGGCCGGCTCGGCGACATCTTCGGCCACCGCAGGATCGTGCGGACCGGGATCGTCGTCTTCGCCCTCAGCTCGCTGATGTGCGGGCTGGTGCCCGACGGGGCGGGGATCTCGGTCGCCTGGCTGATCTGCTTCCGCGTCCTCCAGGGTGTCGGCGCCGGGATGCTGATCCCGAGCGCGACCGTGCTCGTGCTCGACGCCTTCCCCGGCAACGAGCGCGGCAAGGGTCTCGCCGTCTTCTTCATCGTCGCCGGCCTGTTCACCGCGATCGGGCCGGTCGCCGGCTCCTACCTGACCCAGTACTGGACCTGGCGGGCGATCTTCTGGATCAACGTCCCGGTGGCGATCCTCTCGCTGGTCGAGTTCCACTTCGCCACCCTCAACGACGTCAAGCGCCCGGCCCGGCTCGACGTCCGCGGCGCCGTCCTGATCGTCGCCGGGATGGCGCTGACCGTGCTCGGCATCCAGCAGTCGACCGCCTGGGGCTGGGGCAGCCCGGCGACCTGGATCTCGATCATCGCCGGCCTCGCCATCCTCGCCGCCTTCGTCTCGGTCGAGCGCCGCACCGAGGACCCGCTGATCGACGTCAACGCGATGCTCGCCAACCGGCCCTTCGCGGTCGACAACCTCCTCACCTTCCTGATCTTCGCCCCCTGGCTGGCGGTCTTCTTCTTCGGCTCCGAGTACTTCCAGGTGGCGGTCGGCCAGGACCCGACCCAGGCCGGCTTCTCGATCCTCACGATGTTCTATTCCTTCTTCGTCGCCTCGCGGATCGGCGGCGCTTGGATGGACAAGGGGGGCGCCAAGAAACCGGTGGCGATCGGCTTCCTGCTCGGCGCGATCGGCATGGTCGTCTGGGCCGGCAACCTCTCCGAACTCAGCCCCAGCGCGACGATGTGGGGGATGCTGATCACCGGCGCCGGCTTCGGCCTCGCCTTCTCGCCGCTCAACACCGATGCCCTCAACCGCGTCCCCGACGAGATGCGCGGCCAGGCCTCCGGCGTCACCCAAACCTTCCGCAACTTCGGCTCGGCGATCGGGATGGCGATCATGGGCTCGATCGTCGCCGGCGCCACCGACCTCAGCGGCGCTGCCGGCCCCGGCAACTACGCGGCGGCGATGGAGAAGTCCTTTTACGTCGGCGCCGGCTTCCTCGTCGTCGGCTACATCGCCACCCGGCTGCTGATGCCCGACGGCAAGCAGGAGGGGATCGAGTAGGGAGGGGGCCCCGGCCCGGCGCGGGGGGCGCCCGCCCAGCCGTTCAGGTCAGCGCCGTGTACAGGGCGACCACGGCGACGGCGGCGAAGCCGATCAACGCGCGCTTCGTGGTCCTACCTCTTGAAGTGCTCGGCCCGGGCCGCGGCTGGCCGGTGCCTGGGCCAATCGCCTCAGATGTTACGCAGGCGCTCCGCCGGCCAGCGGAGCGCCCTTCATCGCGATCAGTAGCCGTATTGGCCGCTCGAGCTTTCTTCGGAGGCTTCTTCGCTTTCGCCGGCCGGCGCTTCGCCTTCGCCCGCGGCCGCCGTCGCCTGGCCTTTGACCACGCTGCCCGCTTCGTTCAGCGCGAACCAGGTGCCGTCGAGTTCGCTGCCGTTGGCTTCGCCGGGTTCCTTGTCCTCGGCGAAGGTGTAGAGCGGGTGGCCCTTGTAGGTGACCTGCTCGGTGCCGTCCTTGCGCTTGGTCGTCCCGAGGTCCGACGCCGAGGCGCCTTCGCCGGCCGTCGGCTTGCCGGTCGCGGTCAAGGGCGGCCAGGCCGCTTCGCATTCTTCATAGCATTCCGAGGTGGTGCCCTTGTCGACCGTGAACTCGTAGACGGTCATCCCTTCCGAGTCGACCAGCACGGTCCCGAGGCCGGAGATTTCGGCCCCGTTGACGGTCGAGCCGCCGGCGGCGGCCGTGCTGGCGGCGGGTTCGGCGCCGGATGCGCCGGCTTCGGAGCCGGAGCTGGAGCTGGAAGAGCTGGATCCGCCGCCACCGCAGCCGGCGATCGCAAGTGCGGCAACGGCGGCGAGCAGCGCCATCGCGTAGGTCGTCCTGGTCACTTTGATACCCCCTGGTCGGTCTGGTGGCCGGTGTACGACCGACTGCGCGATGAGGTTCAAGTATCGGCCTGACAACAACTCCGTCCCGGAAGTGCGCTTCCATGTGGGGCAGCGAAACCGAGCCAGCGATGCGAGCCCTCCCCTTCCCCTCCCTCCGATCCCGCACCGCGACGGTGCCGATGCCGGCGCTCGAAAGCGTCCGCGTCGAGCTCGCCGACGGTGCCGCGACGACGGTCCGCGCGGCGCGCTTCGAGCGGGCGGCTTTCGACCTGCGGGTCGTCGCGATCGAGCCGTGCGCGACGGTGGCGCGGTGGTGCGAGGACAACGGCGCCGAGCACGCGATCGTCGGCGGCTTCTACATGCGCCCGGGCGGGCCGCCGCTGGGGCACCTGCGGATCGACGGCGCGGCGGTGCCGAGCCAGCCCTTCGACGCGCCCTGGGACGAGCGCCGCGCCTGCGTCCACAGCGAGGACGGGCACGTCGCGCTGGCCGCCTGGCGCGACCTGCCGGCCGGCGGCGCCGGCGACCTGCTGCAGGCCGGGCCGATGCTGGCGGCAGCCGGGCGCAGCCTGATCGAGAGCGGCGAGGACCGCGAGGGGTTCTCGGCCGGCGCCCGCCAGTTCGACTCCGACATCACCGTCGGGCGCTACCCGCGGGCGGCGCTCGGGATCTCCGCGGGCGAGCTGATCGCAGTCGTCTGCGACGGCCGCGCCGACGACGAGGCCGGCCTCTCGATCGCCGAGCTGGCGAGCGCGATGATCGACCTCGGCGCCCGCGACGCGATCAACCTCGACGGCGGCGGCTCGGCCACGCTGGTGATCGGCGGCGAGCTCGTCAACACGCCGCGCGAGGAGCACGGGATCGAGCTGCTCGGTGGCCGCGAGGTCTGCACGGCGCTGCGCTTCGTCCCCCACTGAACACGGCGCCCCGCGGGCCGCCTTCATAACTCCGTTACATTCGGAGTCGATGCCCTCGACTTCGAAGAAACTGGTCATGGGCGTCTACTTCTATCCCCGCGGCGGCTCCGCCCACGTCGCCCGGGCGCTGGCGCGGGAGTTCGAGCGCGGCGATTTCGAGGTGACGGTCCTCGCCGGCTCGCGCTCGGACCTCGGCGAGCACGCGGTCGCCGAGAGCTTCTACTCAGGGCTCGACCTGCGGACCGTCGACTTCACCCCGGCGCTGGCGAGCGCCGACCCGATGAACTTCCACGGCGGCCCCGGCACGGCGCCGATGCACGGCTCCTACGAGGACCGCCCGGACGCCCAGGATCCGGTACTGGCGCGCCTCGACGACGCCGCCTACGAGCTCCAGGTCGAGGCCTGGGCACGCGAGCTGGAGCGGGCCGGCGCCGCCGCTGCCGACCTCCTCTACCTGCACCACCTGACGCCGCTGAACGAGGCGGCGGCGCGCGATTTCGCCGGCGTGCCGATCCTCGGCCACGTCCACGGGACCGAGCTGCTGATGCTGGAACGGATCGACGCCGGCGCGCCGGCCGGCTGGGCCCACGCCGAGGAGTGGCGCGAGCGGCTCTGCGCCTGGGCGGCGGCCTGCGAGCGGATCGTCGTCAGCAACGCCGGCGGCCTTCAGCGCGCGGCCGCGCTGCTCGGGCTGGACCGCGAGCGCTTCGTCGCGATCCCCAACGGCTTCGACCCGAGCTTCACCCCCGCGCCGGTCGACCGCGCCGCACACTGGCGCCACCACCTGGTCGAGAGCCCGCAGGGCTCGCGGCCCGGCGCCGGCGCCGGCAGCGTCGCCTACGCCGAGGCCGACCTGGCGGCGCTGGAGGGGACGGTGCTGACCTACGTTGGGCGCTTCACCGAGGTCAAGCGCCTGCCGCTGCTGATCGAGGCCTTCGCCGCCGCCCGCCCGCGCTTCGCCGGCCCCGCCGCCCTGGTTCTGGTCGGCGGCCACCCCGGTGAGTGGGAGGGCGAGCATCCGGCCGAGACGATCGAGCGCCTCGGCGTCCCCGACGTCTTCCTCGCCGGCTGGCACTCCCACGCCGCCCTGCCGGACTTCCTGCGCGCCAGCGACGTCGTCGTCCACGCCTCGGCGCACGAGCAGTTCGGCCAGGTGCTGGTCGAGGCGATGGCCTGCGAGCTGCCGGCGATCGCGGTCGACCGCGGCGGCCCGGCCGAGATCGTCGAGGACCCCGACACCGGCTGGCTGGTCGAGCCCGACGACGCCGGCGCCCTCGCCGACGCGATGGTCGCCGCCGTCAACGACCCCGCCGACCGCCGCCTGCGCGGCCGCCGCGCCCGCGGCGAGGTGGTCGGACGCTACGCCTGGGCGAGCATCGGCGAGGACCTGATCGCGGTCGCCGCCGAGCTCTGCGCGGTCCCGCGCTGACACAAGGCGCGCCGGTGCGGGACGATGTCGGGATGAAGGTCGAGAGGCTGAATGCCGGCTGGATGACCGCCCCCGCCGGGCTCTGGCGCGAGGGCGATGACCTCGAGCGGCCGAGCCGCGTCCCGGTGCCGGCCTACCTGATCGAGACCGACACCGAGCGCATCCTGGTCGACACCGGGCTCAACCCCGACGCCGTCGCCGACCCCGAGGGCCACTACGGCGCCGGGACCTCGATCGGCTTCTTCGCGTTGGAGCAGGAGCACT
Organism: uncultured Actinomycetes bacterium; assembly: GCA_963839115.1. Taxonomy (GTDB): domain Bacteria; phylum Actinomycetota; class Thermoleophilia; order Solirubrobacterales; family 70-9; genus VAYN01. Next base: position 3,555,409 of record CAWITM010000001.1, on the reverse strand, counting down.
CGATCGCCGACCTGGTCGACCTCGCCACGGTGACCGCCGTCGTCCTCACCCACCTGCACTTCGACCACGCCGGCGGCCTGGCGCTCCTCCCCGACTCGGTGCCGGTCTACGTCCAGCGGGCCGAGTGGGAGGCGGGCGCGGACCCGGCGGCGATCGCGCGCAACTTCTTCCTGCCGCGCGACTACGCCGAGGCCGCCGACCTCAGGTTGGTGGACGGCGACCACGACCTGCTCGGCGACGGCTCCGTCGAGCTCCTCCTCACCCCCGGGCACACCCCCGGCCACCAGTCGGTGCGGGTCGGCGAGGATCTCGTCCTCGGCATCGACGTCGCCCACTTCGACACCACCCTCGACGACCTCCGCTTCCCCGCTTTCGGCGACGACCGCGAGGAGCAGGGACGCTCGGCGGCGCGGCTGCGGGCGCTGCGCGACGGCGGCGCCAGGATCATCCCCGGCCACGATCCCGAGGTGCTGCCGCCGGGTCCCGTGGTCGCCTGATCGGCCGCCGAGCTCGCGGGCCGGCGCGTCCCACTTCTCACCAAACCCCTGGGATCAGGCGCTTCGTCGTAGCCGCGTAGGAGGCGTATTCGTCCCCCAGCGCGTCGAGCAGGACGCGCTCCTCGACCCGGATGCGGATCAGCACCCCGATCAGCGGCAGGACGATCAACGCCGCCAGGCCGATCCAGGTCCCGAGCACCAGGCCGAGGCCGACCAGGATCGCCAACACGCCGGTATAGCTGGGGTGGCGCAGCATCCGGTAGGGACCGGAGCGGACCACCCGGTGGCCCGCCTGGATCGAGACGGTGACTTTGAAGAAGCGGCCGAGCGTGAGCACCGCCCAGCAGCGCAGGGTGAGGCCGGCGAGGAAGATGAGCTCGCCGAGCCCGAAGACGATCCAGCCGCCGCCGATCGTCGCGGCGTGCCGGTAGACGGCGAGGAAGGCGATCCCGACCCCGAGCCCGGTGCAGCCGGCGACCGCCGCCAGGGTCCACTCGAAGCGATTGGCCCCGCCGCGGGTGCGGAGGCGCAGCAGGGCCTCGCCGAGTCCCCAGACCCAGATCGAGACCAATCCGATCGCGTGAGCGGTGCCGTTGTGAAGGTAGAGCGACTCGACCGGGCGATGCTAGAGCCCGGCGATAAAGGCGTGTCCCGGCGTGAGCCGGCCGCCGGCGCGCTACCGTCACCGGCGATGCCGACGCCAGACCAGCCGGTGCGGATCCACGGCTTCCCGGTCTCGACCTGGACGCGGACCGCCTGCATGACCTGCGTCGAGAAGGGGATCGACTACGACCTCGTGCCGATCGCCTACGGCAGCGCCGAGCACGCCCTCCTCCACCCCTTCCTGCGAATCCCGATCCTCGAGGTCGGCGGCACGGCGATCTTCGAGAGCCTGGCGATCAACTGCTACCTCGACGAGGCCTTCCCGGGACCGTCGCTGCAGCCCGAGGACGACCTCGCCCGCGTCCGCATGCGCACCTGGATGGGCCTCTGTGGCGACTACCTCTTCCGTGACGTCGTCCGCGCGATCCCCCGCGACCGCACGCCGACCGAGGAGGAGCTGGCCGGGGCCCGGACCGCGCTCGAGCGCGCCGAGGCGCTGGTCGGCGCGGAGCCCTTCCTGGCCGGCCCCGCGCTCACGCTCGCCGATCTCTACCTCGCCCCGCAGATCGCCAACTGCCGCGAAAAGGCGCCGGCGCTGCTCGACGGCCTGCCGGCGCTGGGCGCCTGGTCGGAGCGGATCGGCGAGCGCGAGAGCTTCCGCGGCACCGTCGTATCGCCCGCCGCCTGACCCCGGCGCGCGGAATCACCGCGGTCCGAACCAGGTGGTCAGCGCCGCGGTGAGCCCGGCGCCGGTCCCGTCGCCGACCCAGGCGACGTGGCCGTCGGGGCGGACCAGCACCGCCGCCGGCGCGGTGACCTCGCCGAGCGCCGGCAGCTCCCACGCGCCGTCGCAGGTGGCGTCGACCAGCTGCACCCGGTCCGCCCATCCGGCGATGTCGAGACTGCCGGGCGCCCCAAGGTTGATCAGCGCCGGTCGCGCCTCGTGCAGCAGGGAGTAGACCCGCAGCGGACCGTCGGCGGTGGTGAGATCAAGATCGGGCATCCGGCGCCCGACCAGCGGGTGTCCCTCGCCGAGGTCGTACCGGATGTCGAGGCCGGAGACCAGCGCCCCGAGGGTCCGGCGCGGCTCCTCCATCTCCACGACCGGCGCGAGCGCCTCGCGCAGCGCCTCGATGCGCGCGTCGGGGCGCTGGAGCGCGGTCTGGGCCATGGTGTGGCGGATCGAGCGGGCGGTGGCCGGGTGGCGCTCGGCGCGGTAGGTGTCGAGCAGGCTCTCCGGCGAGGTCCCTCCGATCACCTGGGCCAGCTTCCAGCCCAGGTTGACCGCGTCCTGCATGCCGTTCTGGAGGCCCTGCCCGCCGGCGGGATAGTGGACGTGCGCGGCGTCGCCGGCCAGCAGCACCCGCCCGGCGCGGTACTCGGCGGCGTGCCGGGTCATGTCGGTGAAGCGGGAGATCCAGGTGGGACTGTGGATCCCGTAGTCGGTCCCATAGACGGCGATCAGCGCCTCGCTTAAATCGGCCAGGGTGGGCTCGCCGCTGGCGCCGAGCTCCTGCTCGGTGACCAGGACCCTCACCGGTCCCTCCTCCATCCGGTTGAGCGAGTGGATGCCCGAAGCGGCCTGGCGGATGCCCCATTCCGGCTCCTCGGTCACCTCGACCTCCGCGATCAGGTTGCTGACCGTCGGGTCCCAGCCGGGGAACTCGATGCCGGCGGCTTTGCGGATCAGGCTGCGCCCGCCGTCGCACCCGACCAGGTGCTCGGCCCGCACCGTCCCACCGCCGGCGAGCTCGACGTCGACACCGCCCTCGTCCTGCGCAAAGCCCGCCACCCCAGACCCGTACCGAGTCGGCACGCCCAGCTCGGCGACCCACCCGGCCATGATCCGCTCGATGTGGTTCTGCCACAGCCCCAGTGCGTATGGGTGACGGGTTGGAAAGTCGCTGATGTCGAGGACGCTCGCCCCGAGCGACGCGGCCTGCGCCGTCTTCCCCTCCGCCAAGAACCGCTCCACGACCCCGCGCTGGTCGAGGAGCTCCAGCCCGCGCGAGTGCAGCCCGCCGGCCCGCGACCCCGCCAGCGCCTGGCTGGCGCGCTGCTCGAAGATCACCGCGTCGACTCCGGCCAGCGCCAGCTCGGCCGCCAGCATCATCCCGGTCGGCCCGCCGCCGGCGATCACCACGGCGTGCTCACTCATACACACGCCCCGCACCGCAACACACACCAAACGAAAACACACTCATTCACCACTCCCGTCGCCGTAGGTTCCATCTGCGGCCGGGCATTATGGAGACGGGCCGGGCCTTGTTTCAAGCCCCGCCCGCGCTATATTTTTGAGGTGGGAAGGAGTTGGTTCTCCTTTCCGTTCTCGCTATTTTCGGCCCTGGGACACCGGTTCCAACAGCAGCGGCGTCCCCAGCTCGGTGGCCCCGACGGCGAGCCTCAGCAGGAAGCGGGCGATGCCGCCGCAGCCGACCATGAGGTCAGCGGTGGCGAGGTTGGGGTCCTCGACGACCCAGATGGCGCCGCCGCCGGCGCCCTCGCCGCGCAGGCAGACCAGCGTCCTCGCCACATCGCGCGCGCGTCGATCCCAGGGTCCGCCGAGCAGGCGGCCGGCCTCCAGGTAGATCTCGCCGAGGCCGCTGAGGCCGTGGCACTGGCTGAGGTTGTAATGGCGGATCGTCGCCGGGACGCTGGCCAGCGCCGCGCGGGCCAGCTCGGCCCAGCGCTCCTCTCCCGTGCGCTCGTAGGCGCGCAGGAACGCCAGCGAGATCCCCGGCGCGCCGTGGCACCACCAGGACCATCGCTCCGCCGACTCGTCGCTGTAGGCCCAGGCGAGCCCGCCGCCGGGCACGGCGATCGCCGCCGCCTCGAGCCAGTCGGCGCCCCGCCTCCAGGCGGCGTCGGCGGCCGGGTCGTCGAAGCGATGGGCCGCCTCGACGAGGAAGTAGACGATCCCGGCCACGCCGTGCGCGAAGCCGGACAGCACCTGGCCACTCATCCCCTCGACGCCGGCGGGCATCCGCCAGGAGCCGTCCGCGCCCTGAGTCTCGATCAGGAAACGCGAGCAATCCCGGGCGTGGGAGGCGAGCGCGGGCTCGCCGAGGGCGTCGGCGCAGCGCAGCGCCGCGATGCCCTGGCCGGCGGCGCCGTGGGTGACGTCGGGCCAATCGAGCGGCGCGGCGAGCGGCGCCCGGATCCACCGGGCGATCCGGCCACGGTTGTCGAGGAGACCGGCGCGGACGGCCTCGGCGAGCGCGACCGCGACCCCGGCCTCGCCGAAGTGGAGCCCCGGTAGGGCTTCCTCGGCGCCGTCGAAGTCGGCCATCAGCCACTCGGCGGCGACCTCGACTCGCCGCCGCAGCGGGTCCGTCGCGAGGCCGAAGCGGGCAAGCTCGCTGAGCGCGAGGACGACGCCGGCGACGCCGCGGTTGGCGTCGCGATGGAGCGTGAGCGGGCGGAACTCCGCGTCGGCGCCAGCGCCGCCGTGGGCGGCTTCCTGGGAGAGCCAGAGCCCCGACCGCGGCGAGCGCGCGACCCCCTCGAGCAAGCCGTCGCGGGCGGCCGCCAGGACCTCGTCGATGAGCGGCCCGGTCAGCGCCTCCCCTTCGTCCCGGGGACCGGTGGCGGGCGGGCCGGCCAGCTCGCGCCGGTAGCGCTCGGTCGCCGCGCCCAGCTCGGCCAGGCCGATCCGCTGGTCGGCGTCCGGCTCGACCGCGCCGGACAGCGCCGCGGCGACGTAGGCGGGGAGCGACCCGGCCAGGCCCTGCAACCGGGCCGGCTCGATCCCCCGCCCGTTCCAAAGGAGCCGCCGCGGGTCGGTCGCGGTCAGCAGGAACAGGAGGACGCAGCCGAGGCCGTAGACGTCGTCGGCGAAGGCGAGCGGCTCGCGCCGCTGCTGCTGTGGCGACATGAAGCCCGGCGTCCCCAGCCCCAGCGGCGGGGCGGGATCGTCGACGCGGTGAGCCAGCTCGAGGTCGAACAGGTGAACGCGCCCGTCGGTCCCGACCCAAACGTTTGAGGCGGTGAGGTCGCGGTGCACCCACCCCGCCGCATGCAGGCGCTCGATCGCTGCCAGGGCCGCGGCGAAGTGGGAGATCAGCCGCAGCTTCTTCGCCCGCCGCACGCTGGCCCAGGGCCGCTGGCGCAGCGTCGCGGTGGCCAGAGCTTCGAGGCTGCGCCCGTCGATCAGCTCGAGCGGCAGGTAGCCGTCACCGTCGGCCTCGAAATAGGGGCTCGCGCGGGGTATCGGGACGACGCCGGCCAGCTCGGCGTGGATCTCCTCCTGGCGCCGCAGCCGGTGGCGCATGTCGCGCCCGAGCTCGTCCTCGAGGCAGTGCGCGCGCCCCTGCTTGAGGACGACGGCGGCGACGCCCTCGCGGCTGCGCAGGTCGATCGCCTGGAAGACGCCTCCCTTGGGGTGGGAGGCGATCATCTCGGTCAGCAGGTAGCCGGGGCCGAGCAGTTCGGGGCTGCGCGCGCCGCCGGCGGCGGGGCCTCCCGCGGCGACCAGGGGCCAGTCCGCGAACGGGTTCGGGACCCCGGCGGGCGGCTCGAACGGCACCCGGTAGTCGTCGTTGCGCAGCGAGCCGTCCGGATCGCGGATCGAGGCCTGGAGTTGGCCGAGCCGGTTGCGGGCGACGATCGGGGTGAACGCCCCGTGGCGCGCGTAGACGACGTCGCCGAGCCGCAGGTCGGTGGCGATCACCGGACCGGGCAGTCCCTCGGTGAGCTCGACGAGGCGCCCGGCGAGCCACCGCGCCGCCCCGTCGTCGGCCGGGTAGATCGTCATGAACTTGCCGACCTGGGTGGCGCCGTGGGAGCCCTCGTTGAGCTGCTCGAGGACGGTGCGGTCGCTGGCGACCTTGAAGGCGACGCCCTCGCTCGCCAGCAGCTCGCCGACCCGGCTCAGCACCTCCAGCGCCGAGCCTGGCACCGCGGAGACGTGCAGCTTCCAACCCTGGACCCGGTCGGAATCACCGCAGGAGGACCAGATGCCGCGCTTCACCGGACGCAGGCCGAGGCGCGCGAGAGGCTTTGCGAAGAGCTCGGCCTCCCGCCTCGCCAAGGTGTCCGCTGCGGACACCGACTTCCTCAGGCGGCTTCCACCCGCTCGTCGATGATGCCGGTCGTGTGCGAGCAGCTTTTCGTTCCGCAGGTCCAGGTACAGCTGTCGCTGCAGGTCCAGCCGCAGCTTTCTTTGACTTCCGCATTGAACTTGCCCCCGATCAGCTGACCGAGAATTTCCGCTGGCTGCGCCCCGACCAGGTTCGCCCGCTCCGAGCGATCCAGGTAATCGAGGTCCCGCAGCGTCGACTCCGGCTTGAAGACCAGGTCGTGGAAGAACTGCGGGTCCTTCTTCGCCTGCTCGACCAATCGATCCAATGACTTCGCGTCCACTATCGCCCTCCCCAGTGAGTTGGAGACGTTCGCTTAATACTCATAAGTTGAGTATTTGTCGCAAGCTATAGCGCCGGTCCCGAAGAGGTCAACGATTTAGGTACTTATGCGGTACTCCCAGCCCGTCGGCGTTACTCGACGCCCGTCGGCGCTACTCGAACAGGCTGCCGTTGGCTCGCGCGACCGCGGTTACCGCCTCTACGATCACCGCTGGAGCCTTCGCGGGCGAGCCGCAATCGAACGGCGGGTCGGGGTCGTACTCGATGCCCAGCTGGACCGCCTGGGCGACCTCCGGTCCGGCCTCGACTGCGACCAGGTGCAGGGCCATGTCGATGCCGGCGGTCACTCCGGCGGCGGTGATCAGCTTGCCGTCCTGGACCCAGCGCCCGCCGACCGGGTCGGCGCCGAAGCGTCGGTGGGCGTCGAGGGCGAGCCAGTTCGAGGTCACCTTCTTGCCGTCGAGGAGGCCGGCCGCGCCGAGCAGCAGGGAGCCGGTGCAGACGGAGGTCGTCCAGCGGGTGGTCCGATCGACGTCGCGCAACCACCCCAGAACCGACTCGTCCTCCATGAGCACGCGGTTGCCGAAACCGCCGGGGACGAGGACGAGGTCGGCCGACGTCACCTCGGCCAGGGCGGCGTCGGCGACGAGCCCGAGGGTCCCGTCCTCGGTGCGGACCTCGCCGGTCTCCTTGGCGACGAAGCGGACCTCCCAGCCGGGGGTGTTGCGCATCACTTCGTAGGGCCCGACCGCGTCGAGCGCGGCCAGCCCGTCGTAGATGAGGATCGCGATCTCCATGCCCTCATCTTGGCGCGGCGCGAGCGAGATTCCAGAGGCAAGATTGCCATTGTTCGCTAGATTCTCGCCATGCACCGTGTCGTCGCCCTCTGCCTCGATGGCCTCGTCGCCTTCGACCTGACCGCGCCGGCGCAGGCATTCGCGCTGGCCGCCGAGCCGAGCGGCAAACCCCGCTACCGCTTCTCCACCTGCTCGGTGGGCGCTGGCGAAGTGGGCACGACCAGCGGCTTCGGGGTCAGCCCGGATGCCGGCCTCGGCGCCCTGCGCCGCGCCGACACCGTCGTCGTGCCCGGCTACACCGACCTCTTCGAGCCGCCGCCCGCCGAGGCCCTCGCCGCCCTCCACGCCGCCGCCCGGCGCGGTGCCCGGGTCCTCTCGGTCTGCACCGGCGCCTACGCCCTCGCCCACGCCGGCCTGCTCGACGGCCGCCGCGCGACCACCCACTGGGCCTGGGCCGACGAGCTCGCCCGTCGCTTCCCCGCCGTCGCCGTCGAACCCGACCGCCTCTACGTCGACGAAGGCGAGGTGATGACCTCCGCCGGCCTCAGCGCCGGCATCGACCTCAGCCTCCACGTCATCCGCAAGGACTTCGGCGTCGCGACCGGCGACCGCGTCGCCCGCCACATGGTCGCCCCGCCCCACCGCGAGGGCGGCCAGGCCCAGTTCTTCGATCCCCCTCCCATCGCCGGCAGCGGCTCGCTCGAGCCGACCCGCCGCTGGGCCGCCGAGCGCCTTGCCGAACCCCTCGACCTCGCCGCCCTCGCCCGCCACGCCGGCGTCAGCCCCCGTACCCTCGCCCGCCGCTTCGCCGAGGAAACCGGCACGACGCCGCTCCAGTGGGTGCTCGCCCAGCGGGTCCTCGAGGCCCGCCGCCTGCTCGAGGAGTCCGACCTCGACATCGAGGCGGTCGCGGAGCGGGCGGGGTTCGGCAGCGCCCCGTCCCTGCGCGAGCACTTCCGCCGCGCGACGGCGACCACCCCGACCGCCTACCGCCGCTCGTTCCAGCCGGCGGCGGCGGAGCCAATATCGTGAGCGCGGAGGTGGTGGTTCCGGCCGACGCGGAACCAGACCGGACGCCGGCACGAAAACGCGACCGGTGATGGCGCTCGTTGCCTGCCTCGCGCGTAGCCTTCGCGCTAGAAGCTCGTTAGCGCCACCCTCGGGACCGATTCACCGCTTGGCTTTCGCGGGCGCCGGTCCCTCCCGGTCGCAGGGGCAACCTAGCTGGGCGTCGAGGAGCGATTCAAGGGCTGGCGAAGTGGCGAATCCGCAAAATGGGCCCTCGGCGCCACCGGACCAAGGGCCGTGTCGGAGCGTTCCAGAGACGGCTCACCAAGTGGTGACTTTTTCCAGCCCTTGACGGCGACCCGAGACGGTGAGAGCGTCGCCTCCCGGTACCAAGCGAAGGAGCTGCGATGGCTGACGGTCTGATTCTCGAGTTCGACGGATTCGGCGTCGAGCGCTATCAGCAGGTGAACGAGCTGCTCGGCATCGACATGGAGAGCGGTGAGGGTGACTGGCCGAGCGGGATGGTGACCCACATCGGCGGCGCCAAAGACGGCGGCTGGGTCGTCTTCGAGGTCTGGGCCTCCCGCGCCGATCAGGAGCGCTTCCTCGCCGAGCGGCTCGGCCCGGCACTGGCCCAGGCCGGGATCGAGGGGCCGCCGGCGCGGATGGAGTGGATCGAGGTCGCCGCCCACCGGACCCCGGGGGCCTAGACCTCAGACACCCCGGAGCGCCGATCGCCGGGCCCTCGTCCTGCGCCGATGCCCGAGGCTCAGCGGTTCTGCAGCCGCACCTCATAGGTGCGATTGTCGCCGTGCTGCTGGGTGTAGAAGAGGCGCCACCTCTTGCTGGTCAGGTCCGGTGATTCGGTCCCGAGGATCCCGTTCACCCCGGTCCTGCCATCGGAGGCGACGGCACCGGTGATCTCGTTGTCACCCTCGTTGGAGCCGAAGCCGGCGTTGTCGGCATCGAGCGTCGCCGAGGGGTCGCGTCCCAGGGCCAGCCAGCGGACCGGCTGATTCTGGGCTTCGCCGTAGTTCTGGGTCACGTTGAAGACCCAGCCCGAGTCGAAGGCATTGCGCTGCTGGTGCAGCGTGTCCCCGGCGTCTTCGACGAACGTGACCGAGTTCTTGGAGAGGAAGGTCACGTTGTCGAAGGAGGCGTGCGCTTCGTCGCCTTTGTAGAACAGCTTCAGGGTTCCGGTCGAGGCGGTCGGCGAGCTCTGGCTGAGCTGGAAGATCGAGCCCCAGCCGCCGTTTTCGTTCTCGACGCTTTCCTTGCTGGTGTCACCGGTCTCGTCGAAGAAGAACTTCGTGAATTCGGTGTCGGGCTGGAAGACGCCGTTCTCGGGCCGCTTGAACGGAGTCGCTTTCGCCGCCTTCGCGAGCGGTCCGGAGACGTAGGGCGCATTGCCTTCGGTGGCGGTGTCGTGAATCGTGATCCACTTCGTTTTGAACGACTGCCCGTAGGTATGGAGCGCCACCTGGTCGGGACTGTTGACGGCTTCCTGGCTCGCGGCGGTGATCGGTTCGCCGGTGGCGTTCAGGACCTGCAGCGCCTGGAGCTTGCCGTGGAGGAAGTCCCCGGGCGAGCGCGGGACGTAGCGGTAGATGTAGCTGTTGGGGAACTTGGCCTTGGTGCCAGGCTTGGTCGCGCCGCCGATGTCCTCGGCGATCCAGAGGTCCCCGGCGGAGTCGTCCTGGATTCCCTCGTAGCCACCGCGGCCAAGCGCACCGGAGACGTCGGTGACGACCGGCGGGTAATCCGGGGTCATCGCGTAGGTCCCGGCGCTGGCGTTCTCGGTGGTGAAAAGGAGCTTCTTGGCGAACGGGTCCCAGGTCGAGCCGTCGATCGTCGCCAGCTGGTTGCCGAAGGCGTCTTTGGTGGCCATCAGCGTGACCCGGTGGGCGTGATCGGCGTCGAGGTTGACCCGGGTGATGTAACCGGCTCCGCCGGCGCCCCCCTCGTGGCCCTGGAAGAGGAAGTGGGTGCCGTAGTCGTAGTTCGGGTCGGCACCGGTGAGACCGTTCTTGAAGACCAGGTAGGTGTTCTTGTCGGGCTCGGTCTTATGGGCCTCTTTCCCGCCGCTGGCCGGGCTGGGCACCATGACCGGCTGACCGGCTTCGTTCAGGACATCGTTGTCATAGCCGTAGTAGGAGGTCAGCGCCGAGGGATTCTCGAGCGGATTGGACCCTTGGGCGACGACGGTCTGTTCCAGCTCCGGGGAGAGCTTCGAAGCCGGGGCGTAGCCGGCCGAGCGGGTGTTGGCGGTCGGGACGCTGGTCAGGACTGGACTCGAGGGGGAGCTGGCGTCGGCAACACCGATCGCCGCCGTTCCCACGGCGAGCACCCCAGCTCCGACGAGCGAGAGCAACTTCGCGCTTCGCTTCATTTCAGGTTCCTTTCGGATTGGACGGGCAAGCAATCCGAAAGCTATGAACGAGGGTCCGGCGGGCCGTTAACGCTCCGGCATCAAGTCGTAGCGATTCGGTGAACGGTCCTTGCCGGGCCGGTTGGCTGGGCCCGACGGAGCGGGCCTCGCGTACTGAGCTAGGCTGCTGGCGCGATGAGCCTCTTCAGCAACGTCCTGCGGGTCCACGAGAAGCTCTACGTGGCAACCGATGGGCGCATCGGCCATCGGTTGCTCGGCGTCCCCACCCTGCTGCTGAGGACCACCGGCCGCCGCTCAGGCGTGACCCGGACCAACGCCCTCGTCTACGCGCGCGACGGCGTCGACTACCTGGTCGTCGCCTCCAAGGGCGGCTCCGACGAGCCGCCGGCCTGGCTGCTCAATCTCGAGGCGAAGCCGGAGGTGGAGATTCAGGTCGGACACGAGCGACATAAGGCGGGCTCCAGGGCCCTCAGACCTTCGGACCCCGACTATGCGCGGCTCTGGAAGATCGTCAACGAGAACAACGGCGATCGCTTCACCGCCTACCAGAGCGAAACCTCCCGCCCGATCCCGGTCGTCGTCCTCACGCCGGGCTGAGCGCAGGCCGGCCGGCCGTCATCGAGGTCCGGCACCCGGTCGACCGGACTAGTTCCGCCAATCGTCCGCAGCACTCGACGGCAAGTTCCTCTGGGTGTTGAAGCCGAAGTAGTCGGCTCAGGCGTAGCAGCTGTCCGGCAGGCTGTGGATCTGGGAGCGCACCTCAGCCTCCCCCGCCCCGCTCGCGTCGGCGTCGTCAGCGGCGCAGTTCGATCGTCTGCAGCACGGTGTTGGCGCTGCCGCCGGTCGGGGTGAAGGTGGCGCGGACCTTGAGCCGGACCCGGCCTTCGTGGCGGAGCGCGACCGCGGCGGCGCCTCTCAGTCTCAGCTTCAGGGGAGTCGGACCGCAGTCCTTGGCGACAGCCGCGGAAGCGGGCGCGCCCGCCAACCGCCTCGTCCGCTTGCCGGGCAGCAGGAGGGCGAGCTGGCGCAGTTCGACCCTGCCGGGGCCGGGGACTTCGATCGGAACTTCGGCGGCGCCGCCCGGCTTGGCTTTCCCGCGCGCGAAAATGAAGGTGTTGACCGGGGCGCTCGGCGGCGTGATCCGCTCGATTTCCTCTCGGCCGCCGGCGAACCAGACCCTGCCGTCGGGGCCGGCGATCAGCGAGCTCTGACTGTCGACCCCAGCTTTGAACAGGGTGATCTCGCCGCTCGGCGTGACCCGGCCGATCGTCGGTGGCTCGCCGATCGACGGCAGCTGGCGGCTGGTGACGGTGGAGAACCAGAGGTCGCCGCCCGGGCCGGAGATGATCGAGGTCGCTTCCGAGAAGAGCTGGCGGAAGTCCATGCAGTCGGTGAACGAGCTGAGCTGCCCGCTCGGCGTGACCCGGCCGATCGACTGCTGGGCGGTGAACCAGATGTTCCCGTCGGGGCCGGCGACCAGGTGGGACGGAACGCCGACCTGCCCTTTCCCGAACTCGGCGATTTCGCCGCTCGGCGTCACCCGGTCGATCGCGGTGCGCCCGTTGGGGGCGCCGACGAACCAGACGTTGCCGTCGGGGCCGGCGATCGGCGCCCCGAGTGCCGCCGGCGGGGCGCCGAACGAGGTGACGGCGCCGGTCGGGCTCACCCGCCCGATCTGGCCGCCGGGTTCGTTGTCGCCGTGGGGCAGGTCGAAGACCTGGGTGAACCAGAGGTTGCCGTCGGGGCCGGCGGCGAGGCCGCCGATGCCGAGCGCCTCCTGCAGCCCGAGCGGAAACTCGGTGATCGATCCCTGCGGCGTGACCAGCCCGACCTCGCCCGGCCCGATGCTTTCGCTGAACCAGAGGTTGCCGTCGGGGCCGGCGACGATTTCACCCGGGTAGCTCTTCTTGCCCAGCCCGGCGCGGAACAGCGTCACCGCCCCGGCCGGGGTGATCCGTCCGATCGCGCTCTGGACATGAGACGGCGCCCCGGAGCGGCTGAAGCCGGGGTCGAAGGTGAACCAGAAGTTGCCGTCGGGACCGGCGACGAGATCGCGGATTGCGCCCCCGGCCGGGATCCCGGCGCTGAATTCGGTGAGCGTCCCGTCCGGCGTCATCCGACCGATGACCGACCCACCGGCGGCGCCACCAGGACGGCCGGCCGCCCGGAAGCAGGAGAACCACACGTTCCCGTCCGGACCGGCGAGGAGCTTCTCGACTTCGCACTTGGTCTTCAGATGTTCGACCGCACCGACCGGCTCGGCCTGGGCGGCAGAGCAGAGGGCCACTCCGAGCGCGAGAGAGCTGAGGAGTGCGGCGAGGAACAGCGGGAACCGTGTCATCTTCCTCCGAGCTTCGGGCAGATCGTCCCGGACATCCGCGACTGTCTCACAACGTCGGCGTCTCCGCGCCGTCTACGCTCTCGCCGGCCCAGCAGGCTGCGGACTGGACGGCCCGGCTTGACCAGTCTCGCGCTCACGGCGTGGTCGTCGCACCCTTGCTCGGCCGGCGTCGACATCCGAAACAATTTGCGGATCGCCCAGAGATCCGGATTAGGGTGAGGCGGTGCCTGACGATCGACGTCAAGCTCACCGTCGACAGCCCAGGTCAGGCCACGCTGGTCGAACATCAGGCCTGACGGTGGCGCGGAGATCTTCGCTGCTTCGTGTCTCGGCGCTCGCCTGCGCGGCGCTGGGGGCACTCCTCCTCCACCCGCTGCCGACGACGGGCGCGGCCGGCCCACTCCCCCGCCCGGTGCCGAAGATGCTCAGCGCCTCCTGGGGGACCGACAACGCGGTCGGCTGTCCCAACGGGGAGCAGGGGCTCGACAACATCCCGGTCACCTTCAACTGGTTCATCCGCCGCGTCTCGATCCAGCCCGCCGACTTCCAGTCCTCCGCAGCGACGGCAGCGTCGCGACCCCCACCTGTGCCCTGCGGTTCCCGCCGGATGAGTCCGACGAGGCTCAGACCGTGAACCTGATCGGCGACTTTGGCGATTCCGTCAACGGACCGACGCCGATCGCGATCCGTCTGGTCGGCGCGCTGGGAGGCAAGGCCCCGGGCGCCCACCGGTGGCGGCGGATCAGGCGCCTGCCCCAGGCCAGCGTCGACCCGCTGTCAGGCGGCCCCCTACATCGTCGATGCCTGGACGCTGATGCCCTCCATCTACCGCGGCAACTCCAACCGCTGCCAGGTCGGCAGGACCTTCGTCCGGGTGATGTGGTCCAACGGGCTCACCGCCTACCCCACCGGCGAAGAAGTCGGCGCCGCGGTGCTCGCCTCCTACCGCGCCCTCTACAAACTGCCGAACGGCCGACAACATGCACGACCTCTGCCTCCCCCGACTCGCGCGCGGAGCCACGCTGACCGGGGTGACGATCGGCGCCGGCCTGATTCAAGACCCCGACGGGGATCCGAATCTCGCCCAGCGGTTCAAGCTCGCCGTGTCGGCCCGAGAATCCCAGTCAGCTGCGCCGCACCTTGAACTTCAGGTGCAGCACCCGCTCGCCTTGGATGTTCACGTGCGGATCCTCCAATAGAAGCTGCTCGTCGATGCCGGCGAAGTAGGGCTTGCCCGACCCGAACACCACCGGCACCACGTCCATCGCCACTTCGTCGATGAGCCCGGCGGCGAGGATCTGACTGCCGACCTCGCCGGCGTTGACGGCAATGGTTCGATCGCCGGCGAGATCCTGGGCCTTTGCGATTGCGGCGGTGACGTTGTCGACGAAGTGGTAGGAGGCCTCGGGGTGCCAGCCCTCGGGCTTGGGCCGGTGGGACACCACGACCACGTGCTCGCCCACGGGCGGCTGACCCTCCCAGCCATTCACCAGGTCGAAGAGCCGGCGGCCCATCACGATCGTGCCGATCGCATGCCACACCGACCGCACGTACTCCGCCGACGCCTTGGAGACCCTGAAGCCGCTGCCGGATCCGGAATGGTCGTAGCCCTCCTGGCCGCCTTCGACGATCGGCGTGTCGCCGCCGAAGTACCACTCATGGAGCGACCCGACGTCGTCTTTCTCATCGGCGATGAAGCCGTCCACTGACACCACGTTGTGCATGATCACGGCGCCCATTGAGATCCTCCTCGAGTCGTGTTCCTGATCGGCGCCGATCCTGCGGCATCCGAAGTCGCCTGTCCTGTAGAAAATCACTCGGCGGGTCAGCTGGTCGGGCCGCAGGACTTCAGCAACGCGGCAGCGAGTCGCCGGGCGGCCGTACCGGCGGGGGTGACGGCGAGCCGCATTGAGGCGATGGCCTTCGGCAGGGTCGTGACCCCGAAGACCAGGTGCTGCCAGGTGCGGGAGTCGGTGGCGACGTGGGCGTCGGCGCCGGGGTCCGTCCCCTTCACGATCGAGCACTCCGCGGGACCGAGGGTGGCCGTGTAGGTGACGGGCGCCGCGTCGTCGTGGCGAACGTCGGTGAGCTGGATCTCGACCCGGCGGTCGCCCTCGAGGCCGGCGTCGGGTCGGGCGTGGGCGCGCATCGCGAGGATCACCGTGTCCGGGCTCATGTCCGCCTCCCGAGGAAGCTCGGGGGACTGCGCGCCCCACATCGAAAGGGCCGTGATGACGTCCTCCAGCCGCCGCCCCCAGGGCGTCAGCCGGTAGACCGGAACTCGCGCCGGCGCGGGCAGTGCCTCCTGCTCCACGACGCCCTGCCGCTCGAGATCCCGCAGCCGCTGCGTCAACGCGGTGGCGCTGATCCCGCTCACGTCCCGCTGCAGGTCGTTGAACCGCTTCGGTCCCAGCAGCAGCTCCCGGACCACCAGCAGCGCCCACCGCTCGCCGACGAGGTCGAGCGCGTGGGCGGCCGCGCAGCCGTCGTTGTAGGAGGAATAGGAGCGTCGTCTCGGCACCCAGCTCATCTTAGACCAGTTGCATACCACTACTATGTACTAGTGTTACACTAGCGCTATGAACCCAAACCTTGACCTCGCCCAAGATTTCCTCGCCGCCTGGGCGGCCGCCGACCGCAATCGCTTCACCGCACTCCTCCATGAGGACGTCTCGTTCGAGAGCCCGATGGCCTCCCTCCAAGGCCGCGACGCGGTCGCGAGCGCGATGGTTGACTTCTCCCAGGCCGTTACCGGCGTCGACCTCATCGCCTCCGCCGCGGAGGGCGACAGCGTCCTCCTGATGTACGACATGCATACCGGCCCGTTCGGGACCATCCGGGCCGCGGAGCACTACCGGGTCCGCGACGGGCGGATCGCCTCCGACCAGCTCGTCTTCGACACCGCCCCGCTGAAAACGACCGAGTGAGCGATCGCCGAATGCCATAGGTCACGGCGCGACGGAGCCGACCAACTGCGGTTGATTCCGGTTTGGCGAGGGTGCGCCAGGCCGCTGGAGCCTGGTCCCGTCGCAGCCGCTAATCTGCCGCCGATGTCCGAGGACCGGTTCACCAGCTTCGCGGCCGAGTGGTACGCCGCCTGGAACGCCGGTGACCTCGACGCCGTCCTCTCCCACTACGCCGACGACGTCGTCTTCGAGTCCCCGGTCGTGGTCGCGGTCACCGGCGACCCCAACGGCCGCCTCCACGGCCGCGACGCCCTCCGCGACTACTTCTCGCGGGCCCTCGAGCGCTACCCCGACCTCCGGTTCGAGCCGATCGCGACGATGGCCGGCGTCCGCAGCGTCGTCCTCCACTACGTCTCGATCGAGCGCCGCCTCTCGGCCGAGATGATGGTCCTCGACGACGAGGACCGCGTCGTCCAGGTCTTCGCCCACTACGGCGAGCCCGGCAGCGCCGGCTGAGGCGCCTCGCCCTCACCCACACCCCACCCTCCAAAGCAGATCCGTCTGACCCGGTCCGGCTCGCCGGGTCACCTCACTGAGGCACCTTCAGAAATTTGAAGATCGCCTCGGCGGTCGCGACGGGCTCGGCCTCGTGGCCCTGGCCCGCCAGACTGACCAGCTCGGCAGAGGGGAGCGCCGCTGCGACTGCGCCGGCGGCGGCATGCATGAATGGTGCGCTTTCCTCCCCTCGCAGCACCAAGACCGGGATTTCGATGGTCGCCAGCATCTCCACGGGCAGGCGCCGGTCGCCGACGACCGCGGCGTCGTAGGCGAGGGTGTGGGCGATCGCCTCCATTCCCGGCCGGAAGGGAGCGGTGCGCATCTGGGCGACCACCTCCTCCGGCATCCCGACGGCAACGGTTTGGTAGAGCTCGACCGCATCGCCCCGCTTGCCTTCCTCAACGAGCTCGGTCAGACGCCGAGAAAGGTCGGATGGGAGGGTCGGGTACTCGTTGTCTGCGTTGAATGGCGGCTCGTAAAGGACGAGCTGATCGACGTCCAAACCAACGGCCGCGGCTTTCAGCACCAGGTTCGCGCCGGATGAGTGACCGAAGAGGGAAGCGCTCCCCCCGGCTGCTTCGATCAGCGCCTGCAGATCCTCGATCTCGCGCTCGACGACATAGGGGGGCCTGTCGCCGCTACCGCCGCGGCCACGCCGGTCGAAGTTGAGGATCTCCAGGCGGTCGGCCAAGGCGCGACCGAGGGGCTCCGTGGCCGAGCGGTCACCGAACGCCCCGGCTGCCATAACCAGCGGCGGCCCTGAGCCGAACCGATCGAATGCGATTTCGGTTCCGTCGGCAGAAGTCACTTTCTCCATATGAGTCTCTTCCTCGTCTGTTGTTGTCATCTGATCGTGAGTGGCAGGCCGAACGACTCGAAGAGGTCCGGACGCAGGAAGACGGTTACCTCAGCCACGAGCCCGTCCTCGACCCTCAGGACGTCGATCCCCATCGGCCGAAACTCTTCGTCCTCGCCGGTCCGCACGTAGCTCGCCGCGGCAGGCTGGCCGTTTGCGCTGGTGGGCAGGTAGCGGAAGTGCGCGGATGCAGCGAGGCGACGGGTCGCGGCAAGCACCGCTGCTTTGCCGTCGTACCAAAGTGGCCGCGGGGGTGCTGAGATTCGCGCGTCCTCCCGCAACAGCCCGGCAAGGGCGCCGGTGTCCCCGTTTTCGTGTGCCTCCATGTAGCGGCGCAGCAGGGCCAACTCTTCGGCGCCGGCCTCGGGCGGTCGCTCCCAGTCCAGTCGGCGCGGTCCCAGCCGCTCTCGAAGCGCGTCCCGAGCCCTCTGCAAGGTGCTGTTGACCGAGTTGACGCTCATCGACAACACCGCGGCGCTGTCCTTCGCCGACCAATCGAGCACGTCGCGGAGAATCACCACCGCCCGCCGTCGCGGCGGCAGGTACTGGATGGCGGCGAGGAAGGCGAGCTCGATCGTCTCCTTACCCTCGGCAATCTCGGCCGGCTCTCCGCTTGCGCTGGCCTCCCCGAATAGCCGACCTGGATAGGGGTCGAGCCAAGGAGCCTCCACAGGGTCAGGCGGATCGGCCGCCGGGTCGGCGACCGGACCGAAGTCCGGGGGGAGCAGGCGGACCGGGCGACGGGCGAGGAAGTCGAGGCAGGCGTTGGTGGCAATCTGGTAGAGCCAGGCGCGGAACGTGGAGCGGCCCTGAAAATCCTTGCGGGCACGCCAAGCCTTGAGGAGCGTCTCCTGCACCAGATCTTCGGCGTCCTCGAGCGAGCCGGACATCCGATAGCAATGCCGGTGGAGCTCGCGCCGATGGCGCTTCACCGCTTCGACGAACGCAGACTCGTCATTGCTGCGGACGGCCGCCACCACGGCGGCGTCCTCTCCCAGCTTCGACCGGTTGTCGCTCTCGTTGGCGGCCACGCCCTCCGAACTTCTGTAGATGCACATGGAAGTTGAGACAGGACTTCTCCGGAAAACTAACCACCCCCCGGAAGCCGGCCTCAGAGCTCCCCGGCGCCGGCGGCTAGGTCCTCGACTCGCCGGGCTTGGGTCGAGGCCGCTTCGAGAAGTAGACGCGACTGAAGCCGTCTTCGGCCCGGCGATCGATCTCGCGGTAGCCGATCCGGGGATAGAAGGCAAGGTTCTCGGTCATCGCGGCGTTGGTGTAGAGCCTGAGCTCGGGGATGCGCCGCTCATTCGCATAGGCCTCCGCATGGGCCATCAGGGCGCGACCCACGCCCTCGCCCTGACGCCCGGGAGCGATCGCGATGTTCTCGACCAGCAGGTGATCTTCGGCGACGAGGAGAACGACGAGGCCGATGATCTCGCCGTCCTCGACGGCAACGAAGACGTCGGCTCCACGGACCTTCTCCGCGTAGTCGTCGTCCATCGGCGCCGGACGACGCCCGATTCGATCGACGTAGATGCCGTAGGCGCGCTCGACGATGTCGTGCAGCGCGGCGACATCAGGATTCTGGGCCGGACGGATCTGCACGGTTACTCCCCGGCGAACGATCGTGCGAACGCGCTGAAGGCGTCGAGCGCCTTTGGGTTGCCGAGCGAGCCGCGACTGACGACCTTCTCCGGATCGGCTCCCATCAGGATCCGTTTGACCGGCACCTCGAGGATCTTGCCGGACAGCGTCCTCGGCACCTCGTCGACCGCGAAGGCGCCGTCCGGTACATGGCGGGGGCTGCAGCGTTCGCGCACCGCCTGCGCCATGCGCTTGGTAAGTCCGTCGTCGAGCTCGGACCCCTCGCGGAGGACGACGAAGAGAGCGATCCAACCGTCGGTCCCCTCGCGCGGAAGGTCGACGACGAGTGCGTCGAGCACCTCGGGAACTCGCTCCAGCGCCCGATAGATCTCCGCCGTGCCGATCCGGATGCCGCCGCGGTTGATCGTCGAGTCGGAGCGCCCGTAGATGATCGCGGTGCCGCGCTCGGTCACCTCGATCCAATCTCCATGGCGCCAGACTCCGGGGTAGGTCTCGAAGTAGGCCTCGCGGTAGCGCGAACCATCCCCATCGCCCCAGAAGTGGATCGGCATCGAGGGCATCGGCTCGGTGACGACCAGCTCGCCGACCTCACCGATCACCGACCGCCCCTCCGAGTCGAAGGCGGCCAGGGCGACGCCGAGGGCCGGACCCTGCAGCTCGCCGCGGAACACCGGCAGCGTCGGGACGCCGCCGACGAAGGCGGTGCAGACGTCGGTCCCGCCTGAGGTCGAGAACAACCAGAGGCGCTCGCCGAGGTGCTCGTAGGCCCAGTCGAAACCCTCCGGCGAGAGTGGCGAGCCGGTCGAACCGAGAGCGCGAACGGACAGCTCGCGACCAGCCCCGGGCGCCACTCCCGCCTTCATCGAGGCAGAGATGAAGGCGGCACTGACCCCGAAGACCGTGATGCCGGCATCCTCGGCGAGATCCCAGAGAGTTCCGAGGTCCGGATAGCCGGGATTGCCGTCGAAGAGAACAGTCGGCGCCGTAGTCAGAAGCGCGGCGACGACGGTGTTCCACATCATCCACCCGGTCGTCGTGAACCAGAAGAAGCGATCGTCGGGACCCAGGTCGTGATGGAGCTTGATGTGCTTCAGGTGCTCCAGCAGCATCCCGCCCTGGCTCTGGACGATCGCCTTCGGAAGCCCGGTGGTCCCCGAGGAGTAGAGGACCCAGAGCGGCGAGGAGAACGGGACGCGGTCGAAGGTCAGCTCCCCGGCGCCCGGCGCGCCGGCACCGAGCTCCCGCCAGCGAATTGCCCCAGGCAGATCGCCGTCGGCGCCGAGAAGGGATACGAGCACGGTGTGCTCGACCGAGGGCATCTCCTCGCGCAGCCGCGCGACGGTGTCGAGGCGGGCGAAGTCCTTGCCCCCGTAGCGGTAGCCGTCGACCGCGAACAGCACCTTGGGCTCGATCTGGGCGAAGCGGTCGACCACCGAGTCGGCGCCGAAGTCGGGTGAGGCCGAGGACCAGACAGCGCCAAGCGAGGCGGTGGCGAGGAAGGCGACGACGGTCTCGACGACGTTAGGCATGTAGGCGACGACGCGGTCGCCCTCCCCCACCCCGAGCTCGCGCAGGCCGGCGGCGACCCTGGCTGTCTCCGAACGCAGGTCTCCCCAGCTCAGACGCTCGATCGGACGCAGCTCCGAGGCAGCGATGATCGCCAAGTCGCCGGCGTCGCGCCCGCGGAAGACGTGCTCGGCGTAATTGACCCGGGTTCCCGGGAACCACTCAGCTCCGGGCATCGCACGAGCGGCGAGGACCCGCTCCGGCGGAGCGTCGGCGATCACCTCGAAGTAGTCCCAGATTGCCAGCCAGAACTCCTCGAGGTTGTCGACCGACCAGCGCCAGAGATCGTGGTAGCCGCCCGCCTCTACCCCGCGCTCGGAACGGAGCCAGCGGGTGAAGCGGGTCAGCTCGGCGCGCTCCACCTCCGCCGTGGTCGGCTGCCAGATCGGGACCGCCATCGATTCAGTCGTGCCCTGGTTGCTCATGCAACTGCGGGAAGCACGATCTTCCCGAAGGGCTCGCGATGTCCGCGAAGTCGGTGGGGTCTGATGGTGGTTCCGAGCACGGAGTTGCTGTCCAAATCAGAGGTTGCCAAATCGATTTGGCACATGGGGTTTGGTCACCTTATTCGCGGCGATCGGAAAGTCAAGGACCCGCGGGGAAAAGGCGGGCGAGGGCCCGGCGAGGGCCTGATGACTGGCTAGGGCCCGCTTAGAGCGACCACCGCGTCGATCTCCACGTCGACATCGCGTGGGAGCCCGGCAACGGCGAGCGCGACCCGCGCCGGGGGCGCATCCTCGAAGAACTGGGCGTAGACGGCGTTCACCTCCTCGAACGCCGACATGTCCCGCAGGTAGACGGTCAACTTCACGGCGTCTGCGAGTCGTCCGCCCGCCGCTTCGCAGACGGCCTCCAGGCTCCTCAGGCAGCGCTCCGCCTGGACGCCGGGATGACCGGCCCCCACCAGCTCGCCCGATCCGGGGTCGAGAGCGATTTGACCGGAGCAGAAGAGGAGGTCTCCGCTGCGGACGGCATGCGAATAGGGCCCAATCGCCGCCGGAGCGCCGGGGGCATCGATTGCGGTGCGGCTAATTGTCACGACTCACTCACCATCTCTCTCGTTTTGATCGACCAGATTGACACCTACGAGTCACCAAGCGGGGCGTACCGGTGGTGCAGATCAAGCAGGTTCCCGTCTGGGTCCTTGAAGATTGCCTGATGGCAGACGCCGCTGTCGATCGTCTCGCCGAGGAAGTCGACACCGTGGGCTTCTAGTTGCGCTCGGGCCACCGCGACGTCATCGACGTGGAACGCAATCGGAACCTTGTGGGCCTGGAACTCGCCGACCAGCTTCTCGGCGACCTGGATGGCAATGGTCACGGTCCCGGTCTCGAACTCGGCGCCAACGGGATCCTGCCCCGGGGGTTGCCAGACCGCGGACCGCCGAAGCCCGAGAACCTCACCGTAGAACTTCATCGCCGCGTCGATGTCCCGCGTCGGGACCGAGACGAAGTCGACCCCGGTGACGACGGAAGTCGCGCCGGTCATCGGGCGACCGTCGCCAGGTAATCGGCCAGTCGCAGGAAGCTTTGCGAAGCGCCCTCCTTCATCTGGGATTGCGCTGCCGCGTCGCGGGCGTCCAGCGACGGATAGCGGATCGTGTGCGTCATCGTCGTGCGGCCTTCCTCCTCGTCGAAGACGAGCGTGTTGAGCGTCTCCGGCCAGTCGTCGCCCCAGGACTCTGTATTTACGATTCGTGCGGGTGGTTCGACCTCCTGGTATTCGCCACTCAGCGCCATCGCCGTGCCGTCGTCGCTCTGCCAAGCAAAGCGCCACCGCCCTCCGGGCCGGAGGTCGACGTCGCAACTGGTCATCGTCCAGCCGTCCGGTCCGAGCATCCAGTGGGGCAAGTGCTCCGGACTGGTGAAGGCCTCGAACACCAACGCACGTGGTGCGTCGAAGACCCGCCTCATGACGAGCTCACGATCCGTCGCCGTTTCGAACGTCGTCCCGTTGGTCTCGGTGCTAGCGGGCATGATGCTGCTCCTTTTCATTGAGGTGCTTGAGGTAGTCGTCGAGCCGCTCGTAATTGGCGTCCCAGAAGCGCCGGTAACTCTCGGCCCACTCGGCGACTTCCCGCAGCGGCGTCGCGTCGAGACGGCAGGGACGCCATTGCGCCTGGCGTCCGCGGGTGATCAGCCCGGCGCGCTCCAGCACTCGGAGGTGCTTGGATATTGCCGGCCCGCTCATGGCGAAAGGCGCCGAGAGCTCTTTGACCGTCGCCTCGCCCTCAGCGAGGCGGGCAAGGATCTCCCTGCGCGTCGGGTCGGAGAGGGCGGCGAAGGTGTCGCTAAGCGTTGTGGACGTCATTAACTAACTGGTTAGATAACCAGCTAGTTATCTACAAGTCAAGGAATCGACGAGCTGGCCGATCGATTCCTTGGCGCGCAACGATGGCGGACCGGGAGATCGCGCGGAGAGACTGACTCCGGCACGGTGTCGCGGAGCAGGCGCTGCTCGTCGGTGAGGTCGAAGTTCATTTCGTACGGCCGTCGTGCTTGGCCGCAAGGTCGACCTCGCCGGCCTCGACCGAGCCGCCGGATGCGGTCAGGTAGGCCTGCTCGACGTCGCCGATCCGCGACTGGGCCTCCTCGCCGGTGAGGTCGAGGACGACGCGGCCGCGGCGCATGACGACGGCGTGGTCGGTGTAGAGGAGAGCCTTGTGGGCGTGCTGCTCGACCATGATCACCGCCGTCTGCTGCTCATCGGCGGCGCGGCGCACCGCTTGCAGGAGGCGGTCGACGACCAGCGGGGCGAGGCCGAGTGAGAGCTCGTCGGCAAGCAGGAGGCGCGGTTTGCGCCCGAGGGCGCGGGCCAGGGTGAGCATCTGCTGCTCGCCGCCCGAGAGCAGGCCGCCGCGGACGGTCATCCGCTTGCCGAGCTCGGGGAAGAGGGCGACCGCGGCTTCGGCGTCGACGCCGCCGATCCGCAGGTTGTCCTTGAGCGTCATGCCCTTGAAGACCGAGCGCTCCTCGGTGACGTAGGCCATGCCGTTTCGGGCGCGTTTGTAGAGCGGCGCCTTCTGGCCGACGCCGCCGAACTCAACCTCGCCCTCGATCAGGGGGAGCTCGCCGGCCAGCGCCAGCATGGTAGTCGTCTTACCGGCCCCGTTGGGGCCGAGCAAACAGAGGACTTCGCCCGGCTTGACCGTGAAGCTGAGCTCGTGCACGACCGGGTCCCCGGTGTAGCCGGTCGACATGTTCTTGACCGCCAAGACCGGCTCCATCAGGTGCCTTCCGGGCACGGGATTCCAGTAGGTCTCGCTGCCAGCGCTGAGCTGCCAGCGTCGTCCTCGGCCTCGCCCAGGTAGGCGGCGATCACCGCCGGGTCGTTGCGGACCTCGGCCGGCTTGCCGGCGGCGATCTGGCGCCCGAAGTCGAGCACGACCAACTCGTCGCACACCGACATCACGAAGTTCATGTCGTGCTCAACGAGCAGCACGGCGATCCCCCATTCCTTGGCGAGGCGGCCGACCAGGTGAGCGAGCTCCGCCGTCTCGGCGTCCCCGAGCCCGGCGGCGGGCTCGTCGAGCAGGAGCACGCTCGACTCGGTCGCGACCGCGCGGGCCAGGGCCAGCAGGCGGCGGCGGCCGTAGGGCAGGTCCTCGACCAGGCGGTCGAGGTCGTCCTCAAGGTCGAACTCGCGGATCGTGCTCAGCACCGTGTCAGGAAGCGCCACGTTGGTCGGCCAGACGAGGTCGCGCATGTAGGAGCCGATGTCGCGCGGGTCCGAGGCGGCGCGCAGGTTGTCGAGCACGGTCGAGTCCTCGAAGAGCTCCAGAGACTGGAAGGAGCGGCCGATCCCCGCCCGCGCCCGCCGCACCGCCGAGGCGCGGCTGATGTCGATGCTCTCGAGCAGCTGCTGGCCGCCGGGCGACATCTTTGTGAAGCCGGTGACGGCGTCGATCAGCGAGGTCTTGCCGGCGCCGTTGGGGCCGATCAGGCCCAGCACCTGGCCTGGCCTGACGGTCAGGGAGACGTCGTCGACCGCGGTCGTGCCGCCGTATCTGACGGTCAGGTTCTTGACCTCGAGGGTCATCGGCTTGACTTTGGTGTCGCCTTCTCCCGAGGGTGCCGGCAAGATCCGCTTCTCGGGCTCCCTGGGAGCGATCAACGGGATCCACTTGCCGAGCAGCGTGCGCAGCAGCTTCACCTGAGCGATCTGCTCTTTGACGATCCCGTTCTGGTTGATCAGAAGCAGCACGATCAGCGAGACGCCGCCGATCAGCGGGATGTACTTCCCGATCCCGCTGTCGATCGAGTTCATGAGCCGTTCGGAGAAGGCGCCCGGCGCCAGCGTCGCGCCGATCACCGGCCCGAACAGGTAGCCGATGCCGCCGATCATCGCCAAGGCGACCATCGTGATCGAGTTGAACGAGGTGAATTCGGCGAAGTTGATCGAGGGGGTGCGGAAGGCCAGCAGGATGCCGCCGAGGCCGGCGATCGCCGCGGCGACGCCGAAGGCGTAGAGCTTGGCGCCGGAGACGCCGATCCCAAGCGCCGCCGCGGCGCGCTCGTTGGTGCGCACGGCGATCAGTCTTCGCCCGGACCGCCCGCGCCTGACGTTGCCGACCATCAGCGTCGCCACGATCAGACAGCCGAGCGCGAACAACCCGTACCGGGTCGGGTGCGAGGCGGCGTTGATGTTGAGCCCGAAGAGGTTCGGTTCGCCGATCTGGGTGCCACCGAACCCGCCCGTGAAGTCGGTGTTGCCGAACAGCACCAGCTCGACTGCGCTGCCCAGCCCGAGCGTCACGATCGCCAGGTTGATCCCACGCGTTCGCACCGCCGGGAGTCCAAACAGGACCCCAAGCGGGACGGTGGCGACGATCCCAATCATGCAGCCCAGCCAGAAGGGCAAGTCGGTGGTCGCCAACAATCGCCCGCCCACCCAGGCGCCGAACCCCGCGAAGGCGAACTGCGCCAAGGAGAGCTGACCCGTGTACCCGGTGAGGACGACGATCGACAGGAGGATCACCGCGATGCAGATCGTGACCGTGATCGCGTCGATCCAGATCGGGGACATGATCGCGAGCAGGACGACGCCGGTGATCGCTCCGATCGCCAGCCCGACCTTGTGGATCTGGCCGCTGCCGATCGCTGGCAGGCGCTGTAGGAGGTGGTCGCGCAGCGGCAGCGCCTGACCGCGGACGACCAGCCAGATCACGATCAGTACAAAAGGAACCGCGGTTCCGACCCCAGTCTGTTCGACGTAGCGGGTGACCTCGGTCTGCGCGACGCCGACGAGGACGCCGGCGATCAGCGCGATCGGGAAGGATCGGAAGCCGGCGACCAAGGCCGTCGCGGTTGCCGCCAGGACGAGGTTCGTCAGGACAGCCGGCTGCAGGGTGACGATCGGGACGATCAGGATCGCGGCCAGGCCGGCGAGCCCGCACCCGAGGCTCCAGTTGAGCGCCGCCACCGTGTCCGGCGAGAGGCCCAGCGCCGAGGCCGAGCGCTCGGACTCGGCCACGGCCGAGGTCGCAAGCCCGAATTTGGTGAAGCGGTAGAAGAGCCAGAGGACGACCGTCAAGGCCACCGCGATCCCGAGCAGGATCAGACGGTCGGCGGAGATCGTGATGGTGTTGTGAATGTGGACGATGTCCGTCGGCAGGTCAGAGGGGACGGACTTCGAGGTCGACGTGTAGCGGAGGATCGCGATCGATTGGATCGTGATCAACACGCCCAAGGTGGCGATCACCCTGACCAGCGGCGCCGCGTGGCGCAGCGGTCTCATGATCAGGTAATGCACCAACGCTCCGAGCACCGCCGCGAAGAGGACTCCGGCGACGAGCCCGGGCAGGAAGGCCCAGCCCTGGTTGGTGGTGAGCTCCCACCAGACGTAGGCCCCAGCCATGCCGATCGCACCGAGGGCGAAGTTGAGCACGCCGGAGCCGCGGTAGACGATGATCAGGCCCTGGGAGGCGAGGGCGTAGGTGGCCCCGATCCCCAACCCCAGTAGCGCAAAACGGATGACTTCTTCCACGGATGCTCTCTTTCGATGCCCGGTACTGGTTGCGGTACGTCAAAGCCGGCCGCGGCCCCGGGCGCTGAGCCCGGGGCCGCGAGGCGCAGCGATCATCCGAAGGGAGGACCGCAGTCCATCGGTTTGGTGCCTCCCGCGGCCTTGGACAGATCGGTGAATTCGGTGCTGGAGGGAACCAGCTTGCCTCCTTCGCCGAATTCGCTGTAGACCGCGCACCGATCGACCATGCGTTCAAAGCCTTTCGGTCCGCCGTCTTCGCCCCATTTATGGGCGAAGTCGAGCGGCGGAAGCATCCCCGGCAAATCGATTTTCGCGGTCGCAGCCGCCTTCAGGAACGTTTCATTGTTGATTTCGCCGGACATCGATTCAACAATCTGTTTGAACACTTCGAAAGCCGCCCAGGTCCCCATCCCGCCGAGGCTGTTGTAGTCCAGGCTTGGGTCTGCTTCGTACTGTTGCAGCGCTTCGCGGTATTCGCTCCACGCTTCGGTCGAGATGTCCGGGAACATGCCGGCCACGACATCGCCTTGAACGAGTTCTTCGAAACCCTTGACGACGATTTCGTTGAAATTGCCCTGAGTCCCGTACATTTTGGCTTCAGAGCCGGACTGCTGGAATGCAGTCAGCCAGGCAGGCCACTCCGATTCACCGAAAAACGTGAGTACGCAGTCTGGGCTGCCGGAAGTTGCTTCCGCCACCTGCGGCGAGTAATCCTGCGGCGTCGCCGGAAGGATGACGAACTTTTCGATCTTCGCTCCTTCGGACTTGGCCGCGGTTTCGATCAGAGGCTCGAATTGTTCCGCGCCTTCGACGAGAACGACCGGGAGTTGCTTGCATCCGTCCTGGACCGCCCGCACGACGAGACCGGACAAATAAAGCGGCTGATTCCCAAACTGAAAGTTGATTTTCGAAGAGAATTCAGATGGTGCCACGTCGCAACACCCAAGCTGGGCGGTGTGGCCCGTTTCAAGGATCGGAACGACCGCATCACCGGTGAAGCTGAACGAACTGACCGAAGCCACGGCGTTGTCACTCACGGCTTCGCGAGCACATGCCGCAGCTGCGGTTGCAGTTCCGCGCGAATCGCAGAATTTGGCTTCGAGTGGTCGCCCGGCGATGCCCCCGTGCGAGTTGATCCATTCCTGGTAGACGTGGACCGATTCCTTCACGTTTGGGTATGAAAGGCCTTCGGTATTCACGTCCGTGTAGGTCCAGGTGACGATCGGTTCGCCAGTCACCGTTTCTCCTTCGTCTCCGCCACCACCTTCGGAGGTGGTTCCTTCGGAGGTGGTTCCTTCGGCGGTGGTTTCGTTGCCGGACGAGCTGCTGCCGCCTCCACAGGCAGCGAGTACCAGGGCGCAAGCAATGAGGGCGCAAACGGCCAGCCAGGCCCATTTCGATCTCTCCCCCGCGCGTAGAGTGTGTCGCTTCATCTTCTTCTCCTCTTTGGACGTAGGGTGTTTTCCCTGAGTGTTCATAGGCCCTTACTTGGTCGGATTGGCCAACGCCGGAGGGCGCCGGCGGTTCCACGGCACGGCCTGCTCGAGCTGACTCGCGACCTGGAGCAGCAGGTCCTCGCGGCCGTAGGCGGCGACGAGCTGCACGCCGATCGGCAGGCCCGCCTCGCTCCAGTGCAGCGGCAACGAGATCGCCGGCTGGCCCGAGACGTTGAACGGCACGGTGTACTGCGTGGCGACGTAGATGCGATCGTGCGACGCCTCGCGATCGGCGAGGTCGAAGTCCAGCGCGCCGAGTTGGAACGGGGGCACGGGCATCGTCGGCGTGACCAGCAGGTCCCAGCCGTCCTCGGCCCACCACTTGGCGATCGTGCGCGTGAACTTGTTGAGCACGAGGCGCGATTGCATCGAGTCGGCGGCGCCGATCTGGCGGCCCTGCTCGATGTGGTCCTGGGTCAGGGGCTCGAAGCGCTCCAGGTCCAGCGGCGCGCCCATGGCCTCCTCGAGCGTCCCCATCCGCGCGGCGAGGAGCGCCGACAGCGTCGAGAAGAAGTGCGGCATGAGCTCCGAACGCTGGGTGTGCAGCACCGCCGGCGAACCCGAGTCCACGTCATGCCCCATCCGGGCCAGCAGCGCGCCGGCCTCTTCGGCGGCCCGTGAGCACTCCGGATCGGTGTCGAAGTCCCCGAGGCTGGACGCGACCCCGACGCGCAGGCGGCCGGGATCGACCCCGACCTCCTCGACGAAGGGCCGTGCCGGCGTCGGGGCCGTGTACGGGTCACCCGGCTCCCAGCCCGACACGACGTCCAGGAGCGCCGCGGTGTCGCGCACCGAGCGCGTGATCCCGAACTCGGTCGCGAAGCCGGCCGGCTCCTCGCCCTCGTCCGGGCCCATCGACTGGCGACCGCGCGAGGGCTTGAGACCGACCAGGCCGGTCGCGGCCGCGGGGATGCGGATCGACCCACCGGCGTCGCCGCCGTGGGCGATCGGGACACTTCCCGACGCGACGGCGACGGCCGCCCCGCCGCTGGACCCGCCAGGAGAGCGCGAGAGGTCCCACGGGTTGAGGGTCGGGCCGAAGGCGACGGGCTCGGTCGTGACCGTCGGCCCGAACTCGGGCACGTTGGTACGGCCGAGGACCAGCAGACCGGCGTCCAGCAGCCGCCGAACCACGTTGCTGTCGTAGTCGGCGACGATGCCCAAGTCGCGGATCACCGCGGAGCCGGCGTAGTTCGGCTGGCCGACCATCATGCTCTGGCCGACGTCCTTGAGCACGGTCGGCACGCCGCGGAACGGACCATCGGGCAGCTTGCCGTCGGCGTCGGAGAGCGCCTCCTCGAACCGCTCGTGGACCATGAAGTTCAGCGTGGGGTCGTTCGCCTCGATCCGAGAGATCGCCGCCTCGGCGAGCTCGGTCGGCGTGACCTCGCCGTCGCGTACTAGAGCGGCCAGCGCGGTGGCGTCGTGCGTGTCGTCGAGCGCGGCCTCAGGGTTCGTTGGGTTCATGTCGCTCCGTGTTCTGTGTTGGAAGGAAGGGAATGTGATGGTGGAAAAAGCCTGCGTCGGCGACGCGTCATCAGGCGATCGTCGGAGGTCGACGGCCACTCCGCGCGGCACATGTCGGGCAGGGGGCCGCCGGGGATCAAGCCGTCCGCACGTTCGCGGCCGCCTCCAGCCCCAACTCCTCCACCGCGAGTTCGCGCAGCCGGTACTTCTGAACCTTGCCGGTGACGGTCATCGGAAAGTCCGCGACGAACTTGACGTAGCGCGGCACCTTGAAGTGCGCGATGCGCCCGCGGCAGTGCTCGCGCACGTCGTCGGGGGTCACGCCGCTGCCGTCGCGGACCACGACCCAGGCCATGATCTCCTCGCCGTAGCGCAGGTCGGGCACGCCGATGACCTGCACGTCGACCACGTCCGGATGGGTGTAGAGGAACTCCTCGATCTCACGCGGGTAGACGTTCTCGCCCCCGCGGATGATCATGTCCTTGATGCGCCCGACGATATTGACGTAGCCCTCGGTATCCATCGTCGCGAGGTCGCCGGTGTGCATCCAGCCGTCGTCGTCAATCGCCTCGCGCGTGCGGTCGGGGTCCTCCCAGTACCCGAGCATCACCGGGTACCCGCGCGTGCACAGCTCGCCGGACTGCCCCAACTCGACGGTGGTCCCGTCGGCCGGGTCGACGACCTTGACCTCGACGTGCGGATGGACCCGCCCGACGGTGCCGACGCGCTTCTCGAGCGGGTCGCCCACCGCGGTCTGCGTCGACACCGGCGACGTCTCGGTCATCCCGTAGCAGATGGTCACGTCGGCGATGTGCATGTCGTCGATGACGCGCCTCATCACCTCGACCGGACACGGCGAGCCGGCCATGACGCCCGTCCGCAGCGAGGTCAGGTCGTGCTCGCCGAACGTCGGGTCGTCGAGCTCGGCGATGAACATCGTCGGGACGCCGAACAGCGAGGTGCACCGCTCCTGCTCGACGGCGCGCAGCGTAGCGGCCGCGTCGAACGACGGCGCCGGGATCACCATGCACGCGCCGTGGGTCGTGGCCCCGAGGTTGCCCATCACCATCCCGAAGCAGTGGTAGAACGGAACGGGGATGCAGACGCGGTCCTCGTGGGTGTACTCACAGCCCCGGCCGACGAGGGCGCCGTTGTTGAGGATGTTGCGATGGCTGAGCGTCGCGCCCTTCGGCGCGCCCGTGGTGCCGCTCGTGTACTGGATGTTCATCGGGTCGTCCGGGCGCAGCAAAGCCTCGCGCTCGCGCAGCGCCTCGGTGTCGACGTCGGCCCCTTCTGCCACCAGCGCGGCCCACGACGGGTCGTCGAGCCACACGATCCGCTCCAGCGCCTCGACCTCGGGCGCGACCTCGTCGAGCATCGCCACGTAGTCGGAGGTCTTAAAGCGGCGGGCCGAGACCACGAGCCGGCAGCCCGACTGCCGCAGGGCGTAGGCCAGCTCGTGGGTCCGGTAGGCCGGGTTGAGGTTCACGAGCACCGCGCCGATGCGGGCGCTGGCGTACTGCAGCAGCGTCCACTCCACGCAGTTGGGGCTCCAGATGCCGACCCGGTCGCCCTTCGCGAGCCCAGCCGCCAGCAGGGCGCGCGCCACCTCATCCACCTGCGCGTCGAACTGCGAATAGGTCAGCCGGATGTCCTGATGACAGCTGATGAGCGCGTCACGCTCGCCGAACTGTGCCGCGATGCGCCGCAGGTTCGCGCCGACGGTCTCGTCGAGCAGTGCCGGTGTGTCGGGCCCGCGCGCGTAGGAGCGCCGCACGGGATCCGTGGCGTCTGTCATTCGCTCTCCTCGTCGAGGGACGCGGCCTGGGGCTGGGCGGCGAAATCGTCGACCCAGATGACCGGCTCCCAGGCGCAGCGGTCGGCGCTGTCGCCGATGATGTGCCCGAAGCTCGGCAGCGGGAAGTGGAACCCCTGCACGACGAGACCGTCACGCAGCACGTGCTCCAGCACCCGGCGGCGCGACGCGACCGCCGCCGATGGATCGAAGTCGGCGCCTAGATACTGCCCGGGAAGCTCGAGCGCGAGGTAGTGATGGGTGATCGCGTCGCCCACCACGAAGACGGCGCTCGACCCTGAGCCGACCAGCAGCGAGATGTGGCCGACCGTGTGGCCGGGGGTCGCGATGGCCCGCACGCCGGCGACGATCTCGTCACCGTCGTCGACGAAGCGCACCCGGTCGGCGATGGCCGCCGTGCTGACGCGTCCCATCGTCTTGCAGAGGCGTTCCACGACGGCGGGCCCCGCGCCCGCGCCGAAGTCGCCGCGGTCGCGCCAGTGCACGAACTCCGACTCGGACATCACGACCTCGGCGTTGGGGAAGTTCAGCGCCCCACGACCGTCGGTGACGCCACCGAAGTGGTCGTAGTGTCCGTGGGTGATGATCACGAGGTCGACGTCGTTCGCGTCGAGGCCGGCGGCCTTGAAGTTCGCCATGAACTGGCCCGCGGTGGCGGGAATAACGCCCTCGGCCTCAGGCCGGTCGGCCGGCCCGCTGCCGGGATCGACCACGATGAGCCGCTGTCCCGTGTCGATGACCAGCCCCGCGAAGGGGACCAGCAAGGTGTCCGTCGGGTGACGGTGGCGACGCAGCGAGTCGGCCACGTCCTGCTCGGAGACCCCATGCGCGTAGAACGGCGCGACGCCCATGATGTGGCCGTCCGAGACGGCCAGCAGTCGGATGTCGCCCGCGTCGAAGCAGTAGAAGCCCGGAGGCTTACGCGCGGGGATGCGAAAGCCCGCCGGGCGATCATCCAGCGTTTGGTGAAGTGACCGCGACGACTTTCCGACGATTGCCTCGTCCACTTGTCCCTCCTCCTCTCCCGAAGTAGCGAAGTCCGCAACCTAGCAGGTAAGTTGCTAGATTGCTTAGCTTACACTACCGGATCGTTGCTACGTGGATTGGCCGCTTTGCCTTGAACCGTTGACGGGTCTTGGAAATGACTGAGGAGGAACCGATGGCCGCAGGAAAGACTCTGGAGAGGGCGGAGCTGCTCGACGCGACCGACGAGCAGATCGAAGACGCCGTGGGCTACGCCGATCCGATGGCTCTGCGCGGTCTTCTCTACCTTTTGACCGGCGACGACAAGGTGGCCAGCGTGCCTACCCTGAACGCCCCGGTGGCGGGGGGCTTCTCCTTCCTCGACGCCCACTCGGTGCCGGATCCCTCCGATGTCGAGTGGCTCCGCTCCCGGGCGGTCGAGTTCCTCAAGCGCTACCGGGACGAAGGCGCTCCGCAGCCCGAGGTGAGCTCCCTGGAGCAGCTGCGCCGCAGCGTGGGCCTTGCCGTCGGACACGACATTCCCGAGGGCGAAATCGATCTGTGGGTCGAGATGCTCGCGCTGGACCCCTGGGTGCGCGGGGTGTCCTGGCGGGAGGAGCCCTCGCCGGACCGACTTGACGATTTTTCCGTTGCAGTCATTGGCTCCGGGATGGGTGGACTGATCGCCGCGGTGCAGATGAAGCGCATCGGTATCCCCTTCACCGTCTATGAGAAGAACTCGGCGGTGGGAGGAACCTGGCACGAGAACCGCTATCCGGGCGCCCGGGTCGACACCCCGAGTCGCGGCTACACGTACACCTTTGGCGCCGACTACCCGTTTCGCAGTGCGTTCAGCGAGCAACGCGACAACGAGCGCTACTTCAACTGGATCGCCGACGAGTACGCGGTTCGTGACGACATCGTCTTCGACACCGAGGTGCGGTCGCTCATCTGGGACGACTCCACGGAGTCGTGGGAACTGGAGATCGTCGGACCCGAAGGTACGCAGACCGTCCGCGCGCGCGCGGTGATCAGCTGCGTCGGCTACCTCTCGCGGCCCAATATCCCCGAGATCGAGGGCCAGGACGAGTTCGGCGGCGAGCTGTTCCACACGGCCCGTTGGCCGGAGGACCTCGACCTCACCGACAAGCGCGTCGCGGTGGTCGGTACCGGTTGCACCGGCTACCAGATGGTCCCGGTGCTGGCAAAACAGACGGCGCATACCTATGTCCTGCAGCGCAAGCCCAATTGGTGCTTCGACGCGGCCGGCTATCTCGCACCGCACCCGCCCCAGGTTTCCTGGCTGGACCGGAACTTTCCCTTCCACCTGAACTTCATGCGCCTTCGGGCCGAGTGGATGGCCCATCCGGCGGAATACACGAAAGCATTCGGTGTCGACCCGACCTACGACCAGCCCGGAGCCAGGAGCGAGAAGAACAAACGGCTCCGCGACAACCTCACGGCGTTTCTCGAGCGGAAGCTCGCCGGCCATCCGGATCTGATCGAGAAGATGACGCCGGCCGAGCCGCCCCTGAGCGCGAGGCCGATCCTGGTCGACGTCGACGACAACATCTTCGATGCGCTGCTGCGCGACGACGTGACGCTTGTCACCTCTGGGATCAACCGCATCACCAAAGACGGATTCGTGACCGGCGAGGGCGATGAGCACGAGGTCGATGCGATCGTTCTCGCCACCGGCTTCAGAGCCAACGACTATCTCTGGCCGATGGAGGTCCGCGGCCGGGGGGGACGCCGGCTCGAGGAGCTCTGGGCGAAGGACGGGGCTCGCGCCTACATCGGGACGATGCTTCCGGGTTTCCCGAACTTCTTCATGGTCTACGGGCCTAACGCGAGCGGAACCGGCGGCCTGAACATTCCCGACCTCGAGGAGATGACCATCCGCTTCGCGCTCGAATGCTTCCGCGGTCTGATCGAAGGGGACAAGAGCACGGTCGACGTCACCGACGACGCGTACCGTCGCTACAACGAAGAAGTCGATCGCTGGGAAGAGTCACGCATATGGCTCGACAAAGGCGCCGACAACTACTGGCAGAACGACTTTGGTCGCTCGAGCAACCTTCCCATCGACGCTAGGAAGCTCTGGAGCTGGCTGCGCAGTCCGACCGCTCCGCTCGCCGACGCGCCGCCGCTGATTGTCGACGGCCCTGTCGAGGGAGAGGTGGAGATCGAGCCGTACTTTGGCAAGGACCTGACCCTCGACTGACCGGGTCAACTCGCGGCAAGCTCGCGGCTATTGCCCGTTGGAGTGCCAGACGGCTGGGCGCCATACCGCGACGTCGTTGTTCTTGAACTCAACGAGGGTCGCTCTGAACTCATGGTCGTCGACGTTGGTTAGGTCGTGCACCAGCTCCGGCTCGGCGCCTACCTGGATGAAGGTGAGTTCCCCCGCAACATGGGAATAGAACCGAGTCTCTCCGTCTGTCGATCGGACCCGCATCTCGGCTGGCTCGTGGATGAACCACATGTAGTTGGTGAGGTGCTTGTGGAAGCGGCACCGCTGGCCGGGGCCGATGATCGTCTCCCACACCCGGACCATCTCGTTCTCGCACAAGAGGCGCGTTCCGATCTCGAAGTTCCCGGCGCCTTCCTGGCGCTCCTCCGGGCTGCCATCGAGATCGGTGGTGAGACCGCTCGCCGCCATCTTCGCCGCCTTTCTGGTCGAGGTTGAACAGCCATGACCAGAGTATCCGCCGGCGCTGCCTCTCCGGGCGTGCGCCGACAGTATCCTCGCCGGTATCCCGTGGCTGCCGAAGTCGGAAAGAGTGAGCGCCCCGCCCTCGTCGGCGCGACCGCCTACGAGCAGATCAAGGCCGACATCCTCGCCTTCCACTTCCGCCCCGGGGAGCGCCTGGTGGAGGCGGAGCTCTGTGAGCGCTACGAGGTGAGCCGCACTCCGGTGCGGGAGGCGCTCCGCCGGCTCGAGGACGAGAGGCTGGCGGTCCGCCGCGCGCGCGGCGGTCGCTTCGTCCGCGATCTCGACGTCTCCGCCTACCTCGACGTCTACGCGGTGCGCCGGACGCTCGAGCTGCTGGCGATCGACCTCGTGTGCGAACGCCTCGAGGAGGTCGACCTGGAGTCGATCCTGAGCGGTTGGCGTAAGGGCTATCCCTCACGCACCGTGGCGCTCGACGGCAGCTACATCGTCGCCGACGAGCGCTTCCACCTTGCGATCGCCGAACAGAGCGACAACGGCTACCTGGTCGAGAGCCTGACCCGGATCAACGACCAGCTCCGGGTCATCCGCTCTTTCGACTTCTCGGTCCGCCGGCGGGTGATCGAATCGGAGTCCGATCACCTGGCGATCGGCAAGAGGATCGCCGACGGTGACGCGGAGGCCGCCAAGGCATTGATGTCCGAGCACATCGTCCACAGCACCGAGGAGCTCCGCGGGATCACCCTGAAGATCCTCGACCGCGCCTACGGGATCGGCGTCGACTAACAGTATCCAGTTTGGTATCCCAAATGGGATAGTATGCGCGAGCCACCATGCCCGCCGACCGAGACGCACAGCAGAACGAGGATCTGGCGGTGGGGACGGCGGCGGCCGCAAGGACCCCCGGCAGCAGCAGGCTGGCGGCGATCGCCGCCCGGGTCGCCACCAGCGAGGTAAGTGCAACCGCGCTGATCGCCAAGGCGCTCGACCGCGCCGCCACCGAGCCCGGAATGGTCTGGTCGCTCGACCGCGAGCGGGCCACCGCAGACGCCGCGCGGGTCGACCAGCGCGTCGCCGCGGGCGAGGACCTCGGCCCGCTGGGCGGCGTCCCGGTCCTGGTCAAGGACAGCTTCGACGTGGCCGGACAGCCGACCTCAGGTGGGCTTCCCTGGACGCTTCACGTGGCAGTCGACGACGCTCCCGCCGTCGCCGCCCTGCGCCGCGCCGGGGCGATCGTGATCGGCAAGACCGCGATGGACCAACTCGCCTGGTCGATGGACGGCGAAGCCCCCGGCCACCCTGCCTGCGCCAGTCCGGCCGCCCCTGGCCGGCGAGCCGGAGGCTCCTCGGCGGGCTCGGCCGCCGCCGTCGGCGCCGGCGTGGTGCCGTTGGCGCTCGGCAGCGACTCGGCCGGCTCGACCCGCGTCCCGGCGGCTTGGTGCGGGGTCGTCGGACTGCAGGTCTCTCCCGGCGGCAGCGACATGCGCGGTTGCCTGCCGACCGTGCCGGGGATCGACAGCCTCGGCCTCTTCGCCGACTCGGCCGCCGACTGCCGCCTCGCCCTCGACGCGATCACCGGTGGCCGCCTGCCGGCGCGGCGGGACATCGGCGCGGTACGGCTCGGGGTCCTGACCGACTGCTTCGAGGAGGTCGGCGATCCGGTGGTCCACGCGGCCCTCGACGCCGCTCTTGCCCGCCTTCGCTCCGCCGGCGTCGGGACGATCCCGCTCGCCGGCTCGATCACCGCTCCCGGCCTCGGGGCGATTTTCGCTCGCCGCTTCTCGGACGCGTGGGCCGGACGTCTCGAGGGCCCGCTCCAGCCTGCGGTCCGGGAGGGCATCGGACGCGGCGCTGCGATCGGCGCCGAGCGTCTCGCCAAGGCCCGCGCCTCGCTCGCCTCCGCCGCGCAAGGGGCAGCTCGGCTCATCGACGGGCTCGACGCCCTCCTTCTACCGACGACGCCGCTTCTCCCTCCCCCGCTCGGCGCCGAGACCCCGCTCGCCGAGGCGAGCGCCTTCACCCGTGCCTTCCCGGCGATCGGCTGGGCGGCGATCTCGATTCCCTGCGGACCCGCTGGTGGCCCGCCGGTCGGCCTGCAGCTCGCCTGCCCGCCGGGCGGCGACGCGCTGTTGCTCGACCTCGCCGAGCGGATCGAACCGACCTTGTGTGCGGAGACGGGTGAATGAGCGCCCCTGCGGACAACGGCCGTGGCGGCGCCGAGCGGCCTCTCTGGACCCCGTCGCCCGAGACCGTCGAGGCGAGCAACCTGCGGCACTACGAAACCTGGCTCGAGGCTGAGCGCGGACTCTCCTTCGAGCACTACCACGACCTCTGGCAGTGGTCGGTGGATGAGCCGGAGGCCTTCTGGGCCTCGATCTGGGAGCGCTACGAAGTCGCCGAAGGACCTTTCGCGGGAGCGGTCCTTGCCGACCCGAGGATGCCCGGGGCGAGCTGGTTCCCGGAGGTCGAGCTGAACTACGCCGCTCACTTCTTTCGCAAGCGTCCCGCCGACCAGCTGGCGATTGTCGAGCGCCGCGAGGACGGCGGCAGGCGCACCTTCACCTGGGGCGAGCTTCGTGAGCTCACCGGGCGCATCCGCAGCGGCTTGGTGTCTGCCGGAATCGAACGCGGCGACCGGGTCGCCGCCTACCTGCCAAACGTCGCGGAGACGGTCGCGGCGCTTCTCGCGACCGCGAGCCTCGGCGCGATCTGGTCATGCGTCGCACCCGAGATGGGCGCCGCCAGCGCCCTCGACCGCTTCCGGCAGATCGAGCCGAAGATCCTCCTGGCGGTCGAGGGCTACCGCTACAACGGGCGCGACTTCGACCGCGGGCCGGTGGTCAGGGAGCTGGTCTCCTCGCTGCCGACGCTGGAGCGCGCGGTGTTGGTCGGCGAGGAATCCTGGGAGACCTTCATCGCCGGTGAGCCCGATCTGGACTTCGAGCCCTTGCCCTTCGACCATCCGCTCTGGATCCTCTATTCCTCCGGCACCACCGGGCTGCCGAAGCCGATCGTCCACGGCCACGGCGGCATCCTGCTGGAGCATCTGAAGAAGCTCCACCTCCACGTCGATGCCCGGCCCGGCGACCGCATCATGTGGTTCTCCACCACCGGCTGGATGATGTGGAACTTCCTGGTCGGCGCCTTGCTCACCGACGCCGCGGTGATCCTCTACGACGGCAGCCCGAGATGGCCGACCATGGACGCCCTCTGGGACCTCGTCGCCGAGGAGCAGGCGACCTGCTTCGGAACCAGTGCCGGGTTTCTCACCACCTGCATGACCGAGGGCATCGAGCCGACCGCGGGCCGCGACCTCTCTTCCCTGCGCGCCGTCGGCTCGACCGGCTCGCCGCTCCCACCCGAGGCCTTCGATTGGATCTACGAGAGCGTCGGCGATGTCTGGCTCTTCTCCTCGAGCGGCGGAACCGACCTCTGCACCTCCTTCCTTGGCGGCGTGCCGATCCTCCCGGTCTACCGCGGCGAGCTGCAGGCCCGCTCGCTCGGAGCCGACGTGGCGGCGCTCGATCCCAACGGGGTGCCGCTCGCCGAAGGGGTCGGGGAGCTGGCGATCCTCGCGCCGATGCCCTCGATGCCGATCTTCTTCTGGAACGATCCCTATGAGGAGCGACTGCGCGACTCCTATTTCTCCACCTACCCGGGCATCTGGCGCCACGGCGACTGGATCGAGATCACCGTCCACGACGGCGTCATCGTCCACGGCCGCTCCGACTCGACGATCAACCGCGGCGGCGTCCGCATGGGCACCAGCGAGTTCTATCGCTCCGTGCTGGCCATGGAGGAGATCACCGATGCCCTCGTCGTAGACGTCGACCGTCCCGACGGCAGCTCGTGGTTACCGCTCTTCGTCGTCCTCGCCCCCGGCGCCGAGCTCGACGATGGTCTGCGCAGCAGGATCGCGGCACGCCTGCGCACCGACTGCTCGCCGCGACACGTACCCGACGAGGTCTTCGCCGTGGGCGCGGTGCCGCGGACCCGGACCGGTAAGCCGCTCGAGGTGCCGATCAAGCGGATCCTCATGGGCGCCGACGCCGGCGCGGTGCTCGACCCCGAGGCACTCGTCGAACCCGCCGCGCTGGAGCCCTTCCTGGAGCTGGCTAGGCGATGAGCGCGATCCGCCGCGAGACGCCGCGCGAGGGCGTCGAGGTGCTGACTCTCGACAACCCGGGCCGCCGCGGCGCGCTCGACCCCGAGATGCTGACGGCGTTGGCGGGAGCGGTGCGCGGCACCGACGCGCGCGCCATAGTCCTGCGCGGCGAGCCACCCGCGTTCTCCTCCGGCTATGACCTGCGCTCCCTCCCGCCCACCGACAGCGAGGCGTTCGTCGCCGCCGCCGAGGCGCTGGTCGCCGGCCCAGACCACGACATCTTCGAGGCGATCGAAACCTCTGCGGCCACCGTCATCGCCGCGATCGACGGCGTTGCGCTCGGTGGCGGGCTCGAGCTGGCGATCACCTGCGACCTGCGCGTCGCCGCCGTCGGCTCTCGCTTTGCGATGCCGGCCCGCGATCTCGGCCTCGTCTATTCGCACAGCGGGGTGGGCCGTTTCCTGCGCGCCTGCGGAGAGACGATCACCGCCGAGCTCTTCCTCGGCGCCCGCTCCTACGGCGCCGAGGACGCCTGCCGCGTCGGCATCGTCGGCGAGGTCTGTGATCCCGCCGAGCTGGAGGAGCGCAGCCTTGCGATGGCGAGCGCGGCCGCCGACGCACCACCGCTGGCGATGCGCGACAACAAGCGGCTGATCCGCGTGCTCTCGACGCCGCCGCCCGCGCCGGTGGAGGAGGAGCTTCGCGCGCTGCGCTCGCACAGCCTTGCGGGCGAGGACTTCCGGGACCGGGTCGGCGCCTTCGTTGCCCCCCGGAGCAGCGCCTCGGCGCTCCGCTAGGCCGTTATCCCTTTACTGACCGGCAGAGCTGCGAGCAAGGTGGCGACCTGGGCGTTCAGCGGCACCTCGATGCCGTGCCGGGCGGCCGCCCGGAGCAAGCCGCCGCACAGGCCGTCGACCTCGAGCGGCCGGCCGGAGAGGCGGTCGTAGAGCATCGAGCTGCCGCCCTCGGCGGGTAGCGCGGCCAGCCCGGCGACGATCCGGGAGGGTGCCTCGTCGTCGAGCCGGGCGCCCTCCGCACGCGCGACCGGCAGCGCCTCGTCGAGCAGGCCGAGGGCAGCAGCCCGGACCGCGGGGTCGCCGAAGACCTCCATCCGCCGCCCGGTCAGCGTCGTCAGCGGGTTCGACGCGAGGTTGCCGAGCAGCTTGCGCCAGGCCGCGGTGGTGAAATCGGCGCTGACCTCGACCCGTAGAACGCTTCCGCCCAAGAGCGGTCCTAGACGCTCGGCACCGGGCCGGTCGGCGAGGGTCAGCAGATCGCCAGCCCGATGGATCAGGTCACCCTCCGCCCGTCGCTCGACCGCCGTGTCGATGATCGCCGGGACGATCCCGTCGGGCGGCAGGAAGCGGCGCAGCAGCCGCCCGTGCTCGACCCCATTCTGCACCACGACGACCGTGGTCTGCGGACCGACCAGGCGCTCCAGCCAGGGCTCGGCGGCGGCGGTGTCGTGCGCCTTCAGGGCGACGATCACCACCTCCACGTTCCGTGCCTCGCGGGGCGAGGTCACGAGCTCGATCGGAGCTTCGGCCGAGCGCAGGTCGATGCTGCGCGGGAGCCGGGAGCGCTCGACCGTGAGCCGCTCCAGCGGAAGGCGGGCGCAGAGCAGAACCTCCGCTTCGCAGGCGGCCAGCTCGGCCGCGAGCAGACCTCCGATCGAGCCGGCGCCGATCACCGCGACGCTTGCTGCCGGCACGTCTCGACGTTAGCAGCAGGATCCGAGCAGCTGCGGCTGCATGCCGCCGAGGGGATCGAGGCTGTACGCGGAAGGAGACTCGACCCGGTGCTCGGTCCGGCGCAGGACCGACACCGTGACCTCCGCCTCCGCCGCGACCCGCTCGGCCAGAGCCACTTCGACGATCTCGCGGCCGTCCGGCGAGCGTCTCGTCACCTCGGCGACGCCCGCTATCGGCGGTCGTCGGCCGATGCGGACCCCACACTCGTAGAAGCCGGGGGCCGGCAGCTGTCGACCCGCGGGCGGCTCGAATCTCGCCTTCCAGCTCCCTCCCTGCTGACGCTGCGCTTCGAGTCGAAGTTCGTCGAGCGAGAACGGGGTGCCGAGCAGTCCGGCGGCGCGCTCGGCGTCGCCGGCGGCGAGCAGAGCGCGGATCCGCGAAGAGCTGATCACCGCGTCCTCCCGCATCCGCATCGGCACGACCGTCACCCCGAAGCGACCGTCGGCCCGCAGCAGCCCCGGATCGCCCGCGGCATCGCGGCCGAAGCGGAAATCCTCGCCGACCGAGACGTGGGTCGCCCCCAGCCGCCGGACGAGCAGCTCGTCGATGAACCACCGCGCGCTCCTCGCGGCGAACTCGGCGTCGAAGGGGATGACGACCACCTCTGCCACCCCCAGGTGGCCGACCAGCTCGGCCCGGCGGGCAAGACCGGTAAGGATCCGCGGGCCGCGACCGCCACCGACGACGCGCAGAGGGTGCGGATCGAAGGTGACGACGGTGTCGGCGCTGCCGATGACGTCGCGGTGCCCTAGATGGACACCGTCGAAGTTGCCGATCGCGATCCGGCGCGGACGCGGAGCAGCCTCGTCGGGCCGGAGGAGGCGCGCCACCGCGGGGTCAGGTCGCTGACTGTCGCGCGCCAAGCGAGGCTAGCCCTCGACCGGACGCCACACCGCGACGTCGTTGTTCTTCAGCTCGATCACCGTGGCGTGGAAGTCGTGATCGTCGACGTTGGCGAGGTCGTGAATCACGTCGGGCTCGCCCTCCACCTGGATGAAGGTGACCTCGCCTTCGACGTGGTCGTACAGCAGGGTGTCGCCCTGGAGCGAGC
This sequence comes from uncultured Actinomycetes bacterium, assembly GCA_963839115.1. Lineage (GTDB taxonomy): Bacteria > Actinomycetota > Thermoleophilia > Solirubrobacterales > 70-9 > VAYN01. The sequence continues at coordinate 3,513,615 of CAWITM010000001.1, read as the reverse complement.
GGACACGCATCCTGGCGGGCTCGTGGATCACCCATATGTAGTTCGTACGGTGCTTGTGAAAGCGGCAACGCTCGCCCGGCCGGACGATCGTCTCCCAGACGCGCACTTCCTCGTTCTCGCACATCAGCCGCGTGCCGATGGTGAAATTGCTGTCGGCGTTCTCACGCTCCTCGGCGGTTCCCTCCAGGTCGGTCGTCAGCGCATCGACTGCCATCTACTCACCTTTCACATCGTCGTTAAACCGCGTGGACAAGCGTGTCGAACAGCGGGTCTGGCTCTGGCGCACGCCGGTGATCGATGTCGCCGCCGAGGTTCCGATAGCGACGTTCTCGGTAGAGGAGCGGTGGCACCGCGCGTCCGACTTCGACCCCGGTGGCCGCGCCGAAGAACACTGTGTGGTCGGCCACCCGCTCCTGCGAGCGGACCTGGCAGGCGATCCCGCACACCGAGTGGCGGACGACGAGGCAGCCGTTCAGCTCGGCGAACTCGCCCCGCAATTTGGCGTCGAGGAACTTGGGCTGGCCGGGAGCCGAACCGAAGCGGGCGAGACCGGTCTGCCCAGCCGACAGCAGGCTCACCCCGAAGCGGCCGGTGGCAGCGATCGCGCCGGCCGCCGCGGTCCGGGTACCGAGCGAGACCGCCAGGGTCGGCGGCTCCAGCGAGATCGAGGCGAAGGCGCTGATCGTCACCGCCCATGGTTTGCCGTCGATTTCGCAGGAGACGAGGAAGACGCTCGCCGGCACTCTCCCCATCGCCTCCACGAAGGGGAGCAGATTGCGGTCCTCGGTGGCGGCGGGCAAGCGGCTAGATCTCGCCTTCGCCGCTGATCGAGAGATAGTCGGCGATCGTCGATTTCCAACCCTCGCTCTGGTAGCGCTCGTAGACGTCGTTGCGGATCAGCGCCGGCGGCAGCGCGTTCACGTTCTCGAACAGGGCGAGGCGCATCGCGTGGGAGCTGCAGGTCAGATCCCAGGCGAAGTTGAAGAGCCGGTTCTTCTCGTCAGCTGAGAAGCCGGTCCCGACCAGGTAGCTGTCGAGCGTGTCCTGGAGGTCGGGCCGTGCGTGCTGAGCCTCGGTGTAGCGACTGATCAGACCTTGGCCGCTGAGCTCGCGCAGCAGCTGCACGATCCGCGGATAGTGGGTCAGGCTGTGCAGGCGCCCGACCGTGATCAGGCGATCGTTGGGGACCGCGATCCCGTTCCAGATTTCGTGCTGGTCCTCGGCGGCGACCAGGAACGCCTGCAGGGTGGCGGCATACGTCACCACGTCGGTGACCAGGTCCCGCACCTGCGGGATCCGGGTGGTGCCGAGCACCTCGGTGATCAGCTGCGCGGTCCCGGCGAAGATCTCGGCCCGCACCGCGAGCCGCGCCAGGATGTGCCAGTGGGCCAGCGAAGCGACCTCGCGGTAGAGCCCGAGGACCTCCATGTCGCGGTAGCTGAAGACGCGCTCCCAGGGGACGAAGACGCGGTCGAAGAGGATCAGAGCATCGGGCTCCTCGCCGCGCGAGTCGAGCGGGTGGTCGGCGAAGGCGCTATCGCCGGTGAGCGGCTCCCGGAGGACCATGGTGATCCCCTCCGAGTCGAGCGGGACCGCCGCGAGCAGGGCGGCGTTCGGATCGCCGTTGGGCATCAGCACGCTTGCGATCGCGGCGATGTGGGCCTGCGGCCCGACCGTGGCCGCCGCCTTCGAGCCCTCGAGCAGGACTCCGTCGCTGCGCTCCTCGACCACCCGCAGTCGACCGGGCTTCTCGGCGGGCGGGATGCGACGATCGGACTGCACGTCGCCGATCAGCGCCGAGCTCGTCCAGTTGCCGCGCTTGCCGTCGGCGACGAACCGTTCGAGCTTCTCGGTGACTCCCGGCGAGCGCTCCTCCAACCGGTCGGCAACCGAGAGGAAGCCGATGCCGACGATCGGGCCGTAGTCCGGCGGCCGCCCGTAGACGCCCATGGTCTCCAGCGCGGCGGTGCGCATGGCGCGCCGTTTCGCCTCCAGGTCGGCGCGCTCGCGGGGGACCATCCAGCCGATGCTGACCCTCGCGTCGAGCTCATCGTCGTGGTAGGTCATCACGTCGCGGGTGGACTCGGCGACCTGCAGGTCGTAGAGGCGGGCGAAGTCGTCGACGCTGCGCCGCAGGACCGGATGCGTCGTCACGTCGTCGACGACGTCTCCCCTGTGATCGATGACCCTCCTCCCGTCGCGCAGGCTCTCCTTGTAGCCCTCGCCGTCGAGGATGAAGCGCATCTCCTCCGTCGAAACGTCCGAGTTGGTGTCCGCCATCAGGTCCATCGCTCGCTCCAATCGGATGGTTGTCTTAGCCCCCGGACGGTGCCGTGAGGGTGGTGTCGTGGATGTCGACCTGATCCTCGTCACGCGTCTGGAGCCAAGGCCCCCGGCGGAATAGCTCGGTCGCCGCCTCCTTAAAATGGGGCCCTTCCACCACCTCTGTGAAGTGGCGTCGCATCGCGTTGGCCGCCTCGTTGGGGTCGCCCGCCGCGATCGCGTCGAGGATCGGCACGTGGAGATCGAGGATCCATTGGTCCGGATCCGCCGGATTGGCAGGGACCGAGCTGCGCACGATCACCGCGTTCATCGGCGCCAGCAGCACCTCCATCGCCGGCTGGTGGGCGGCCTCGAGGATGGCGGCGTGGAAATCGGAGTGGCTTCGAAGCACCTCGCCATAATCGCCCCCGTCGATGTGACCGGCGAAGTCCTCGAGGTGGCCCCGCAGCTTGGTGATGTCCTTCTCGGAGCGCTGCATCGCCGCCTCGGCGGCGACCGCAGACTCGAGGATGGCCCGTGCCATCAGCACGTTTCCAACGGTGACGTCGGAGCGCAGCAACATCAGCCGGATCGCGTGGGCGTAGGAGTCGGCGTTCGGCTCGAGGATCACCGTGCCCCGCCCCTGGTGGGTGCGGACCAGCCCCCGCGAGGTGAGGATGCGGAGAGCCTCGCGGACGATCGGCTTCGAGACTTCGAAGCGCCCGCACAACTCGCCCTCCGAGGGGAGGAGTGAGCCCGTGGCCCACTCCTCGGCGACGATTTCGTTCTCCAACAAATCGGCGATCCGTTCGCCGAGCTGCCCCCTGTGCAGCTGCGTGTCAGCGCCGTCGTTGCTCATCTGCCTCTCCCCTTTCGCTGCCTGAAGTAACCACGGTTAGTAGAGCTTCGCCAGGAAGCCGCCGTCGACCGGGAGGTAGGTCCCGCTGACGGCGCGCGAGGCGTCGCTGACGAAGAAGCTGACCACATCGGCGATCTCCTCCGCAGTCACCAACCTCGAGGCCGGGTACTTGTCTTCCAGGTCGAGCCGCGCCTGGGCGGGATCGGGAGCGTCGGCGAGGAGATGCTCAAGCAACGGCGTGTCCGCCGAGCCTGGGCAGACACAGTTACAGCGGATTCCCGCCGCGGCGGCCTCCCTGGTGACGGCGACCGAGCGGGTTATGCCGAGGACCGCGTGCTTGCTGACCGAGTAGGCGCCGAGGGTCTCCTCGGCGGTGACCGAGACGACCGAGCCCATGTTGATGATGCTGCCGCCGGCGCCGTCCTTCTTCATCGAGTTCACCGCGTGCTTGCAGCCCCAGAAGGTGGCTTTGACGTTCACCGCGTCGGTCGCCTCCCATTCCTCGTTGGTGGTGTCCGACAGCGTGTTGATCAGCTCGATGCCGGCGTTGTTGTGAAGAAAGTCGAGCCGCCCCCACCGTTGCTCCACCGTGGCGACCGCATCGATGATGGTCTGCTCGACGCTGAGGTCGCCGGACATCGGCTCGATCGCCCCCGACCAGCTGGCGTCGGCGGTCGCGGCCGTTTCCTCGGCCGCCGCGCCATCGAGGTCGACGACCAGCACATTGGCGCCCTGGGAAGCCAAATTGTGTGCCACCGCCCGGCCCAGGGTCCCTCCACCCCCGGTTACGATTCCGGCCTTGCCAGCCAATCCTCCGTTCAAGATCTCTTCGTCCTTTCTGGTCGCGCCTCCTCCCCCGCGTGTTGCTAAGGGAAATCCTAGCGACTTAGATGCTACGTTGCCACGTCGGCGTCTACCGCCGTCCTATCGCAGGTCCCGGAAAAAGGTCCGAATCTCGTTGAGCAGAAGCTCCGGCTCTTCGGCAGCGGCGAAGTGGCCGCCTTTGGGCATCAGCTCCCAGCGCTGCACGTTGTAGGTCCGTTCCGCCCACTTGCGCGGGAAGAAGTAGACCTCCCCCGGGAAGATCGTGAACGCGGTCGGAGCCTCGACCATCGGCTGCCGGTCGTGCACCAACTCGAGCGGGTTATGCGTGCACTCGTAGTAGTAGCGGGCCGCCGTGCCGGCGGTCTGCGTGGCCCAGTAGATCGTGGCCAGCGTGCAGAGCTCGTCTTTGGTGAACCGAGTCTCCGGGTCGCCGTCGCCGGAGTCTGCCCAGTTCCGGCGCTGTTCCAAAATCCACGAAGCGAGACCTGCGGGCGAGTCATTGAGTCCGATCGCCAGGGTCTGGGGCTTGGTCAGCTGAATCGCCGAGTAGCCGCTTTCGTGCTCGAAGAAGTGTTTCGAGATCTCGAACCAATCCTTCTCCTCCTGGTCGTTGTATTCCTCCTCGCCAGGAAGCGGCTCGAGGAAGATCGTGAGCGGCGCCGCCATCTGGCTGAGGATGCCGATCACGTTGTCGGCGTATTTATGGCCCATCCAGGCGCAGGTGTACGTGCTCCAGTCAGCCCCCTGAACCGCGAACTTGGGGTAGCCGAGGACATCTTTCATCAGGGTGTTCCAGATATCCCCGGCCCGCCAGAAGTTGATCCCGGTGGTCGTCATAGGTGAGGAAAAGCCATATCCCGGGAGCGACGGGACGACGACGTCGAACGAGTCGGCCGGATCGCCGCCGTAGGACGCCGGATCGGTCAGGGGGCCGATCAGCTTGCGCAAATCCCAGAACGTCCATGGGAAGCCGTGGCCGAGGATGATCGGCATCGGGTCCGGGCCTTTCCCCTTCTCATGGATGAAATGGGTCGGGACACCTTCGATCTCGGTCATGAAGTGCGAGTACTCATTCATCTGGCGCTCCTGCGCGCGCCAATCGAAGTCGTTGAGCCAGTAGTCGCAGATGCTTTCGAGGTACTCGGTGCTCATCCCGTAGTCCCAGTCCTTGTTCGCGAAGTCGGCTAGAAACCGAGTTCGCGCAAGCCGATCGCGCATGTCGTCGAGCACCTCGTCGGGAATGTCGACGGTGAATGGACGAACCTCAGGTGTGGGGGTGACAGACATGACCTCTCCTATAGGTGTTTAGCGATCGGTTATCCGTGAACTTTGCGGCTCGCGCCCGAGCGCGGTAGCGCACCTGGCCGACTCCTCCGTCGACTTCCCAATCCTCCGCTCAAGATCTCCGTCCTTTCTGGCCGCGCCCCGAGTGGAAGGGAATCCTAGCAACTTAGATGCTACGTTGCGGAGAATGGGTGCTCCGGCGAGCCGACGTGACTTCCTCGGGCGCGCCGTCCGCGAGGGAATCAGGGGCGCCTGGCGAATGGCGCCGCTCTCCGAGCAGCTTGGATTGACGGACGCCACCGAGCCGGAGCCGGTGTCCGAGCCGCCCGCCGAGCCGCCGCCGGTCGCGATCCCGACCCGCCGGTCGATCTCACCCGCCGAGCTGCGGACGCTGGCCGAGGAGATCGGCCTCGGCGCGCGACTGGAGGATCTGGCGGGGGTGGCGTCGACCAGCTATCGCCTCTCGCCTCAGGGAACCGAGGGAGCGGGCTTCGCCGGCGGGGTCCCGACGCTGCCGGCCGGCATGGCCTGGCCGCAACGAGACGGCGATCCCCTCCGATTCGTCGCCTACGTCGAGCTCGCCCACGCGGCGGCAGCGAGGCTCGCGGCCAGTGGAGTCTGGATCTTCCAGGCGATCGACGCCGATGCGGGCGCGTCCGTCGCCGTGTTCGACCACCACCCGCCGGCCGACCCGCCGGCGGGCGCGGCCCTGCTGTCGTCCTCGTCCGAGCTGGTCCTGCCGCGGGCCTGGTCGGCGCAGGTCGCCGAGATGGAGTTGTCCGGGACCGAGCAGGACGCCTGGCAGCGCCTCCGAAGCGACCTGGCCGACCGGCAGGGCGTCCCCTCAGAGGACGCCTTTCCCCGACCTCCGGTCCACCGCCTGCTCGGCTTTCCCGAGGATCGCCGCGGCGACATGCCGCTGCGCTGCGAGCTGCTGCGCCAAGGCATCGACCCCGGCGACCGTCCGCCGCGCTCCCACCCGCGGGCGGCGGCGCTCGAGGCTCCCGCCGCCGACTGGCAGATGCTGCTCCAACTGGACGAAGACGAGCGCCTCGGATGGCGCTGGGGCGGTAAGGGCAACCGCCTCCACCTCTGGGTTCGCGGGCTCGGCACGGAGCGGGTTGAGCCCGCCTCGCTGACGACGGTGGTTCAGTAGGTCGACTCTGCGCGCTCCATCCGCGGCAGGTCCTCCAGCAACTGGCGGGTATAGGGGTGCTCGGGCGAGCTGAGGACGTCTTCCACCTTCCCCCGCTCGACGATCCGGCCCTGCTGCAGGACGACGAGGCTCTGGGCAATGCTCCGCACCACCGCCAGGTTGTGGGTGATGAAGACCATCGACAGGCCGCGGCGGAGCTGCAGCTCACGCAGCTCCTCGACCAACAGCGCCTGCACCGAGACGTCGAGGGCGGAGGTGATCTCGTCGCAGACGAGGATCTCCGGCTCGACCACGAGGGCGCGGGCGACCGCGGCGCGCTGGCGCTCGCCGCCCGAGATCCGCCCCGGCAGGACGTCGGCGAACTGGGACCCGAGGCTCACCGTCTCCAGGGCCGCCAGCGCTTTCTCCCGCCGCTCGCGCCGGCCCAGGTTCTCGAAATGGCGCAGCGGCTCTTCGACGTTTTCGGCCACGGTCATCGTCGGGTTCAGGGAGCCGAAGGGGTTCTGGAAGATGTACTGCATCCGCCGCAGCTGCTCGCGGTCGCGCTCGGCGGCGGCATGCCGCAACGGCTCCGGTCCCGAACCGAGGACGATCTCGCCGTTCCAGGAGGAGTGCAGGCCGACCAGGCAGCGGGCCAGCGTCGTCTTGCCGGAGCCCGACTCGCCGACGACGGCCACGCATTCGCCCGGCGCCACCGCGATGTCGACGCCGTGGACGACCTCGACGCCGGCGTAGTCGGCGCGGAGGGAACGCACGCTGAGCGCGGCCTCGGCGGGCAGGTCGGGGACCGGCGCGAGGACCGGCGGGAGGCGCTCGGACGTCGGGACCGGATTGATGCAGCGCACGGCCGAGCCGTCGAGGTCGGGGCGCAGCGCCGGAACCGCTTCGCGGCAGGCGTCCCGCACCCGCGGGCAACGATCCGCGTAGGCGCATCCCCGCGGCCAGTTGCCGGGCCGCGGCGGGTGCCCCTCGATCCCGACCAACCGGTGCGCGTCCTCGACCCCCGGCGCCGAGGCCAGCAGGCCGGCGGCGTAGGGATGCCGCGGGTGGGCGAAGAGCTGGGTGGTGGCGGCGCGCTCGACGATGCGCCCGGCGTAGACGACCGCCGTTTCGTCGGCGACCTCGGCGACGGCGGCGAGATCGTGGCTGACGTAGACCGCGGCGGCGGCATGGTCGCGGGCGAGCTCGTCGATCGTCGCCAGGACGTGGCGCTGGGTGGTCACGTCGAGGCCGGTCGTCGGCTCGTCGAGGACGATCAGCCGCGGCCGGCAGGCGAAGGCGATCGCGATCGCGATGCGCTGCTGCTGGCCGCCGGAGATCTGATGCGGGTACTTGCGCATCAGCATCTGGTCGATCGGCAGGTTCACCGACCGGAGCAGCCCGTGGAGCCGTGCCTCGAGCTCTTCGTCGCCGAGCTTTTCGTGGGCGGTGATCGCCTCGCGGAGCTGCCCGCCCAGTCGGTGCGCCGGGTTGAGGCTGGCGGCCGGGTCCTGCGGGACGAAGGAAACGAGGCTGCCGCGGACGCCGCGGAGGCGCTTGCCGGACAACCCAAGGACGTCGACGTCTCCGATCCGGACGTGGCCGGAGGCGATCTTCAGTCCGCGGCGGGCGTGGCCCAACAGGGCGACCGCGATAGTGCTCTTGCCCGAGCCCGACTCGCCCACCAGGCCCAGGGTCTTGCCCGCGGGGATCGTGAAGGAGACTCCCTCGACGACCGGGACGCCGGAGGAGGCGATCTGAACGCCGAGGTCCGTGACCTCGACCTCGGGGGGCGAGACGGTCTGCTCCGCCATCAGCGCGCCACCCCCTCATCGGGCTCGTCGACAGCATCGAGCCCGATCGACTCACCCGGTTCGCCGACCGGCGCCGCGGTCAGAGCCATCTGCAAGGTCGCGTCGCCGGCCGGGCCCGAGGCGAGGTTGGCGCGGGCGATCGCATCGGAGAACATGTTCGTCCCGACCGCCAGGGCGGCGAGGAGGATCGCCGGGGCAAGTACGCCCCAGGCGTTCTGGGCCAGGCCGACCCGGTTTTCGTTGATCATCACGCCCCAATCCGGGTTCGGTGGCTGGGTGCCGAGCCCGAGAAACCCAAGGCCGGCGACGATGATGATCGAGGTGCTGAGCCGCAGCGCGCTCTCGACCATCAGCGGCGTGAGCAGGCTCGGCATCACGTGGCGGCGGACCACCGTCCGAGGCGGCACGCCCCAGGCGGCCACCGCCTTGACGTAGTCCCGCTCGGAGATCTCCTGGGCCGCGGCGCGGAGCACCCGGGCCACCTGCGGCGCCTGCGAGACCCCGACGCCGACGATGATCAACCAGGGATGAGAACCCAGGACGCTGAGCAGCAACAGGACGAAGACCAGTTGCGGGATCCCGAGCAGGACGTCGACCGACCGCATGATGAGGCTGTCGGTGAAGCCGCCGCGATAGGCCGCTACCACGCCGCCGATCGCGCCCAGGATCACCGCCAGCGCCGTCGCCGCGCCGGCGATCGAGAGCAGTCGCCAACCGCCGCCCAGCACGCGCGCGAGGACGTCACGGCCGAGCTTGTCGCCGCCGAGCGGGCCGGCGCTGCCACCGGGGGGCGCGAACGGGATCGCCGAGAGAGCCGTGGGCGAGTGGCCGCCCAGCAACGGACCGAGGAAGGCGATCCCGACCACGACGAGGGCCAGGCCGAAGCCGATCCTGCCGCGCGAGGTCCGCAGCGCGTTGCCGACGATCCGCCCGAAGCGCCCGCCGCGGAAGGGGCGGAAGCGATGCAGCGCGACCGGCGGGGCGCCGACGTCGGTGCTCATCGTGGGTACCGTCTCCGCGGCGTGACCAGCAGCACACCGACGTCGGTGACGATGTTGAGGATCACGTAGAAGACGGCGAGCACCATGACGATGTATTGGATCGTCGGTACGTCGCGTCCGTTGATCGCTTCCACGAGCGCGAGGCCGACTCCCGGGTAGGAGAAGATCGCTTCGACGAGGACGATGCCCCCCGCCAGATACAGGAGGTTGAGGCCGACAACCTGGATCACCGCGGGCAGGGCATTGGGCAGGCCATGCGAGAAGGCGATGCGGGCGGGGGACACTCCCTTCAGGCGGGCGAACTCGATGTAGTCGGTGTCGAGCACCTCGATCATCGCGCCACGCGTCATCCTGAACACGTAAGGGGTGACGACGATCACCAGGGACAGGACCGGCAGCACCAGCATTTCCGGATTGCTGAGGATCGAGGCCCCCGAAGGCAATAACGAGAGCGCCGGGAAGACGGTGAATACGTTCACCGCGAACAACATCACGACGAAGATCGCGACCACGAATTCGGGCAGGGCGCTGGCGACCAGCGCCGAGATCGAGCCGATGGTGTCGAAGAAGCCGTCGCGGCGAAAGGCCGCGTAGACGCCGGCGAGGATTCCCAGGAGCGTCGAGACGACCGCCGTCACCCCGATCAGGACCGCCGAGTTCCACAGCCGGTTGTTGACCAGCCCGGTGACCGTCTCGTGCGTCTCCTGACCGCGCGACCCGACCGGGGCCGCCGTGCCGAGCGAGTAGCCGAAGTCCCCGGTCGCGGCGTTGCTGATCCAGTGCCAGAAGCGCTCCACGACCGGCTGGTCCAGGCCCAGTTCGGCCCGCACTTTCGCCAACCGCGCCGGGGTCGCGCTCTGGCCCAGGATCGCCGTCGCCGCGTCACCGGGCAGGACGGTGGTCGCGAAATAAACGATCACGGCGATGAAGAAGAGGGTCCCGACGCCGAGCAGCAGCCTGCGGACGACCATCGATCGGAGCGGATGCGGGCTCCGGATCGTCGTCTCTTCGGGGACCTCCAGGTGGCCCTCGGCCGTGGCCATCGCTCGCCCGCACCGCCCCTATTCTTCGAGCCAGAAATTCTGGAACTGGAAGGTGCTGAGCGCCTGCCCGGTGACCGATGGTTCGACCCCGCGTACGTTCGACGCCACCGCATCGATGACTGGGAAGAACATCGGGATGATGTATCCGCCTTCGTCATATTCGATTTTCATCATCTCCTGAGCCAGTTCCTTCTGTTTGTTTTCGTCGAGCGTGCTCACCACCTCATTGAAATATTTTTCGTAGGCCGGATCTTCGAAGGCCGTCGAGTTGAAGGGGGATTCCTTCAGAGTCAGCTCGATCACCGACGGGAAGTACGGCAGGTACGGCACGGCGTCCATCGCGAACGGAGCCTTCAGGTAGGTCCGGGCGAAGAATTCGGTGATCGGCTGGTTCGTCACCTTGATCGAGATGCCGGCCGCTTCGGCCTGCGTTTTCAGCACTTCCGCCGCCGCGACGAAGAAGGAGGCGAGCGGGGTCGTGTACAGCTGCACCGAGAGTTCGCTGTAACCGGCCGCCTTCAGCAGCGAGGTGGCTTGTTCGACGTCCTGTTCCCGCTGCGGGAACAGGCTGGGATCGAAGAATTTGTCGTTGATCCCGAGGACGTCGTTGCCGATCTGGCCGTTGCCACCGAAGACGCTCTGCAGCATCTGCTCGCGGTCGACGACCAGCCGCAATGCCTGGCGCACGCGCTTGTCGTCGAAGGGCTTGGCGTCGAGGCGCATGGTGAAAGGGGCACAGCCGCCGGATTTCGAGATGACCACGGTCTGGCCGCTCGATTCGAGCGTCGCGATGGAAGCGGCCGAGAGGTAGTCGATGGCGTCGACCTGGCCGGCCTGCAGCGCGTTGACCTGCGCGGTTTCGTCGTTGATGTTGACGGTGACGACTTTGTCCAGGTAGGGCTTCGGGTGATCCCAGTACTTCTCGAATCTGGTCATCACGCTTTCCCGGCCCGGGCTGAAGCTGATGTATTTGAAGGGTCCGGTGCCAATCGGCTTGTTGGGGTCGTAGCCCTCGGGGACCATGTACAGGTACCAGTGAATGGTCAGCGCTTCTTCGAAGATCGCGAACGGCTTGCTGAACTTCAGCAAGACGGTGTGGGGGTCGATTTCCTTACTGTTGGCAAGATCGATAGGCCCGAGGAACAGGGCGCCCGGGTACTTGCCTTTGACGATGCGGTTGAGGCTGAAGAGGACGTCCTTGGCCTGGAATTCGGTCAGGTCGTGGAAGAGGACACCTTTGCGAAGCTTCACCGTCCACTCGGTTGCGTCCTTGTTCGGTTCGAGGGCGGTCGCAAGCTCCAGTTCCGGCTGCCCTTTGTTGTTCAGCCGGACGAGCGCGTTGTAGAGCTGGGGGAGCCGCGCCAGGTCGGTGGCGTTGATTTGGTTGTGCGCGTCGAGCGTGTCGGTGTTGGACCCGCCTTGAGCGCCGAGCGTCATCACGCCGCCGTGAACCGGGGGCCCTTCCGAGGCTGCCGGGGCGGATCCGGTCGCGGCGCCGCCGGTCGAGCCACCGCCGCAGGCGGCAAGAAGGCTGCCGCCACCTGCCAGCAAGATGCCTGCGCCCGCGCCCTGCATGGCCCGCCGACGGGTGAATCCAGTCGGGTCCTCGCGGTCCCCGAATTTCAGAATCTCGTCCACTTGTCCCTCCTCCTCAGGTCCCCAAAGTAAGAAGGCCGCAACCTAGCAGCTAAGTAGTTAGGCTGCATGGTCCTCCCAGCTGCGAGTCCCGTCGAGAATCAAACCGCGAGCGACAACGGCGGCGAGTGGTCGCCCCCCCCAGTTCGACGTAACGAAGTCCCCAACGGCCGAAATCCCGGCGATTCACCTTCTCTCAGGCACTCGTGCCTGAAAGGGGTCCGCAAACATTTGCAGGTCTTTTCCGCCTTACCGCCGGACGGCCGCAGCCTCTCTCCGCGTCGATATACGCGTGGACGTCGGCCTTTCGGGCACTCCGCACCGAAGTGCCTGGACGCCGGAACACCGGTAAATCCGCGGTCGTCAGCCAGACCTCGCACGCCCGCGTGGCCACAGGATCATCTCGGGCCGTAGCGGTGTCACGCGGGTACCGGAACCCGAAGCGGCAGAATGGAAACCGTGGCCGACTCGGTCGATCGTCGTGAACTGCTCGAGATGGCCCTCTGGCCGCTCGGGGCGCTCGGACCGGCCGCCGAGTTCCCGCAGGACCGATCCGGCATCGAGAAGCTGATCGAGCATCTGCCTCCGGGGCGCCCTTCGGAACCACAGCGTTTCGCCTTTCAGGCGGCCGAAGAGCTGCCTCGCTACGACGGCGAGCAAACGATCTGGCTCGTGCCCGCAGGCGAAGGCGCCCTTCGCGTCCGGCGGCAGATCCCGTGGGAAATCGGCTTCGTCGCGGTCGTCGTCCGGCCCGACGGCCGGGTCGGCGAGTTCGAGGAAACGGACGGCTTCGGCGTTCCCGATTCCGAGCTGACCGACCAGGCGCGCGCCGACCGCAAGACCTTTCGACGCCGCCGTCGCGAACAGGAAGAAGATCAGCCTGCCGTCGAGGAGCGGATCGAGGAGGGTCAGACCCGGTTTCGCACCGGGAACCTGATCCGCACCGTCGCCGCCCCGCCCGGCCAGCACCCGGAGGGTCCCGTCGTCGCCTACCTCGCGCTCTACGAGACCGGGTTGATGGTCAACTACCTGGTGCCGCGGCCGCCACAGGACGTGATGCGACCGGAAGATCCCGAGGACCCGTTCGTAGAACCGGGGATGGAAGCGATGTTCCCGGCGATCGAGATCGACGACGGACTCGGCACCGAGTACATGGTCGTCGACATCGACGCCGTCGACATGAACAGCTCGCCGATGCGGGGACGGTTGAGCTATACGCCGGCGGTCCCGTCGAGCGCCGAGACGATCCGGATCAGCTTTGAATCGGTGACCGTCGTGATCGATCTGGAGGAAGCGTGAAGCAGCCCGACTTCGACGAGGGGATGCGCGAGCAGGAAGCGGCGAGCATCCTGCTGCTTCGCGTAGCCCTCCGACTGCTCGGCGACGCGCGCCTGCGCGGGGACTTCGGAAGCGATGAGGAGCTGGCCGAGCGGGCTGTCGCGATCGTCGACGAGATCAACGGCGGTACACCCTCGCCCGACCCGCGGCGCCCGGTGGTCGAGGCGAGCCTCATCCGCCCCGATCGCATCTCCCTCTCCGCACCGTTCGACAGCAGCAGCTCCACCGCCTGGAGCCTGATGCTGGACGGCACCCTCTACGACGGCATGACCGTCACCGGCTTCGGATCCGTCAAGGCCGAGGAGCCAGAAAAGTTGAGCGAGGAGGAAAAGGCAGAGCGCGAGCGCCTCCGCGCCGAGTGGCAGGTCCGCATGGAGCGCAGCAGGCAGTTCACCGCCACCCGATTCGTCCGCGCCCTCACCCCGCCGAGCCGGCCCGGCTCCTCCCGGCCAATCCTCGCCGTCCTCCTGTATGAGGACGGCTTCTATGTCGAGTCCACCTACGACAAGGGCGCACCGACCCTCGATGCCGAGATGGATGCGCGACAGTTCTTCGCCATCAACCGGGGCGAAGAGCCCGCGATTACGGTCACCGACGACGTCGGCACCGAGTACTTCGAAAGCGGCGGCGGCGGTGCTGGCGGCGTCCAGGTGTCCCACGCGAGCCTGGGCTTTGCCCCGGCACCACCCGCCACCGCCCGCGTCCTGCGCGTCAGCACCGACGATACGACCGTCGAGCTTCCGCTCGGCGGCTAGGCGAGTTCACTCGCCCACCCGACGCCTAATAACACGTGATTGCGTCAACTGCCGCCCCCGGACCTGTCGTCCTGAACTGCCCGACTGCGGGTCGAGGATGGCCGTACGTTTTCAACTAGACCGATTCCCTGATATGACTACTGCTGTTCCTATGGGCGGGCAGGAGAGCAAGGCGGCGGCGGCCGTCTCCGAGCGGGACGCGAACCGCGTCATCGAAGAGCAACTCGCCGAGAGGGTTAAGTCGCTCGAGGCGGTTGCCGAGTCAGACGTCCTCTTCTACAGCGGGCCGATTTACCCGATGGCCAGCGACATGTTCAAGGACGCCCTCGAGGCGTTGCCCTCAAAAAAGCAGGGGATTCTCGTCCTGCTCGAGACCACCGGCGGCCTCATCCACGTCGCCGAGCGGATCGCGAAGATCCTCCGCCACCACTACAAACGCGTTGCCTTCCTCGTCCCTAGCGAGGCGCTGTCGGCCGGCACGATCTTGGTGATGTCGGGTGACTTCATCTACATGGACTATGCGTCGATGCTCGGCCCGATCGATCCGCAGATCCGGACGACCAGCGGGAACTGGGTCCCCGCGCTCGGCTACCTGGAGCAGTACGACCGGTTGATCAGGAAGGCGGACGAAGAACGGCTGAACAGCGCGGAGCTCGCCTATCTGCTCGAGAACTTCGACCCGGCGGAGCTCTACCAGTACGAGCAGGAGAAGGAGCTCTCGATCGTCCTACTGCAGGAATGGCTGGCGAAATACAAGTTCAAGAACTGGAAGAAGACGGAGTCGAAAGGCACGAAGGTCACCCCGCAGATGAGGAGGGATCGGGCCGCCGACATAGCCCGCAGGCTGAACGACACCAACCGGTGGCATTCGCACAGCCGGGGCATCCCGATCGACGTGCTGCGACGCGACCTGAAGCTTCAGATCGACGACTTTGGGGCCGATGATGAGCTCGGACCTGCGGTCCAGAGCTACTACCATCTGCTCAAGGACTACAGCTTCAAGCGAGGCTATTTCCAGGTCGTCCTACATACGAGGGAGCGCTACGTTGGCTGGTGAAGAGCGATTCAAGACGGACGTCAAGGCGATCGCCGCGAAAAACTCCAAGATCGACCTGAAGATCGTGGCGGAGGCGAGGGCCATCGTCGCCGAGCGACGCGCCGAGGGCAGGCAGCGCCGGGGCTACAGCCTCGCCCCGCCCCACTCGAGATCGATTTAAGAGCCCGGTCGGTTGGGTGCGCCTGGCGTCGAGGCTAGCCGCGACGCGTCTCGCGCACCGCCTCGAGGAGGCCGGCCCGGACCTGGCAGTGACAGTCGATCACCGGCCGCCTCGGCTCCAGGGTCGCGGCCTGCGGACCGACGAGGGCGTCGTACTGCACGAAGGTGGTTGCGGGGGCCTCGGGGCCGATGAGACTCGAGATCAGACGCCCGACGACCATGCAGGCAGCCTGCTGGGAGACGAAGGGGACCGAGGGGCGATAGTCACCCGCGGCGAGGTCGGTAAGACCGATCGCCTCGGCGATGCCGCAGATCGGTTTGCCCACCAGCGGCCGGAGCGCACGGCGACGGTCCGGGTCGAGCTGGGCGATGTCGTCCTCCTCGAGTGGGCGGTCGCCGTGGCTTGCAACATCGACCGGAAGCCCGGTCGCCTCGGCCAGCCGCTCGGCCGCGCCGGGCCCCTCGCCAGTCTCGGGAAAAAGGCACATAAGACAGGCCGTCTGACCGAAGACCACGTCGTGGAGTCCGCACATGGTGTCACCGGTGGCACCGTCGATCAGGCGATCGGGCCAGAGGCGCTGCACCTCGCGGCGCGCGAGCGCGGAGTCGAGACCAGTCAGGACTAGTGCCGGCCAGCGCGCCTCCCCTCGGTCAACCTTCTCGATGAAGTCCGCCGCCTTGCCGACATGGGTCTCCACCGTCATGCCCTCCAGGGCGGCGGCACCAAGATCGACCTTCCAGGGTTCGAGCCCGGCGTCCGCGGCACCGCCGAGCGAGTAGATACCGAGGTTCTCCGGTCCGAAGCGCTCGGGGTCGACGAGCTGGACGCGGCCCTCGGCGTCGAGCAGCGCGAGGATCCGCGCGGTCGCGGTGCCGATCGCTCCCAACCCGACGAGCGCGAGGTCGAGCCGGAGGGGGCCGGCGAGAAGTGGAGTCGACCACGGGTCGTCGTCCAGCGTGACGGGGCACCAGGCGAGGCGCTCGGGAAAGGTCGCCCGCTTTGCCCGCACGGCGGCCACCCGCTTGAAGACCTCGCCGGCGAGGAGTGCGGCG
Source organism: uncultured Actinomycetes bacterium (assembly GCA_963839115.1). Taxonomy (GTDB): domain Bacteria; phylum Actinomycetota; class Thermoleophilia; order Solirubrobacterales; family 70-9; genus VAYN01. The sequence goes on along the minus strand of CAWITM010000001.1, from coordinate 3,497,395 downwards.
CAGGTGAAAACCCCTAACCCGCTCGCCTCCGTGGCGGTCTCCTCCAGGGGCCTGCCGGAGACGACGAGGGCGCCGTGGCGCACCGGTATGCCGCCGGCCGTCGCGTCCGCGCGATCCTGACCGACCGCGACGAGGACGTCGGCCGAGCCAGCAGCGCCGACCTCGATGCCCCGGACGGGATCGATCCCCTCGGCGACGGCCGCGATCCTGGCCACCTCGGCGGCCTCCAGGGAGGATCCCGGATCCAGGGCGAGTCCGATCGGCAACCGCCGCAGCGTGTCGACGAGCACCTCCGCGGTCCGCACCGACGCCTCGCCGGAGCCGACCGCCACAGCGACGCGACTCGCTTCGAGCCGCGCCAGCAGCGTCTCCTCGGACTCGGCGCCCACCTCGCCGGCGAGCCGCAGCGCACGGGAGTGCCTAACGTCCATCGTGATCTTCCGACGCGAAGTCGACCCGCTCGCAGATACCGGCGACCGACCTCGGGGCAGGTTGATCGATCCAGGTCCCACTCTCGAACCTCCACCACCCCCAGTGCGCCGGCTCCCTTGGTGGGTCCGAGTACCGCGGCACCACGCAGGTCACGAACCCCTCGACGTTGAAGCCGTGTTCGAGGTCGGTCGGCGAGAGGAACGCGCCGCGGCGATGGGAGTGGAGCTGGGCACGGATCACCAGGCCCCGCTCGGTGGCGAGGTCGAAGAGCCCTGCCACCGACTCCGCGGATACCTCGAAGAGGTCGCCGCGGCGGACCACGCCGTCGGTTCCCGGGACCGCGACCGCGAAGAGCTCGTCGGGGGCATCCTCGCGACCGAGCAGAAAGGCACCGGTCTCCGCCGGGATCGCCCCGTAGGCCTCAACCTCGTCCAACAGAAGCTCGACCGCACCCTCGCGGATCGTCAGCGCGCTCATCCCGACCTCCCCTGATAGTTCTCGACCATGTCGCCGATCAACCGTTCCACGACCCAGAGGAACGGGTTGCCGGTCGAAGGCCAGGCCTCGGGTCCCCCTGTCCACTCGGGATGGACGCGGTAGGCCTCGGCGGTGAATGGTTGGCAGATGTCCTTCTCGCCCGCGCGATACCCGGGGATCACCGGCCACGCCGAACTCAGGTCGAGCCGACCACCGACACGGTCGGCGAACTTCACCGAAGGCGCCGCGTGCGGGTATCCGTCCTCCCAGGCGACCCGCACGAAGTACTCCTCCCCAGGCGCCCAGCGCGGAGAGAGCGTAAGCCAGAAAGCGGAAGGGTCGTCGACGTCCGCAAGGAGGGAGAAACCGTGTTCCTCCGCTACCGCGCGGACGGCGGGCCCGTCGGCCTCGAGCGACAGCTTGGTCTCGACATCGACCATCGTCAGCCCTGGACCAGTTCCTTGACGAGGGTCAGTTTGACCTCCTCGGCGCCCTCGGCGAGGTCTCCGATCGTCTTGGTGTCCTCGACTTTCGCGCCGGCGTGGCTCAGGTAATAGGAGTGCTGACCGTCCTCGGCGACACCGAAGTGGGTCATCGCACTCGCTTTCACCGTCCCCGCGCTGGTCTCCGGCTCGACCTTCTCATGGAAGGGTCCGGCGGGCGAGATTGGGAAGGTCACACGGACCTTGATCTTGTGCTCCTTCTTCGGTTTTGCCTCTGCAGGTTGCTCTGCGGTTGACACGGGCGGCTCCTTTCGCCGTCTACTTTAGTGAACAGAAAGCACCGTAGCGGACACCTTGCATCTTGTCAACTATCGTGTACGGTGAACACCGCTAGATACTTCTGGCTTGTTCGAGATAGGAGAATGCGCATGGACACCGAGAAACTTGGAGATCGCCTCAGGCAGGTGAGGAAGATGCGCGGCTGGACGTTGCGGGAGGCAGCGGAGAAGGCCGGGATATCCCCGGCGTATCTGCAGAAGCTCGAGCAGGATCGGGTGCGAAGTCCGTCACCGAACGTGCTCTACGGGCTGGCGGAGCAGTTGAAGGTCCCCTACTCCGAGCTGATGAAGCTCGCCGGGTACGTCGTCCCGCGGGACGGGCGCGGGCGCAAACCGATGGGCGACAGCGTGCTGGCGCACGCCCTCTCCAGCGAGGACCTTACCGACGAGGAGGCCGAGGAGCTCGCGAAGTACCTCTCCTGGTTCCGCAGTCAGAAAGGCAGTCCCGCCTAGTCGGCGGACTGGGGGACTTCGATGCTCGGAGATCTCGACAACGCCCGGGATATCGCCCGGCACAGCGAGCGGCTGCTCGAGCAGGCCGACGCCGCGGGCCACTGGCCAACCAGGGTCGACGATCTCGTCGCCGCGTCGAAGCTCGAGGTCTCCACCGAAGAATCCCCATTTTCCCTCGCCGTCCTAAAACGGGCACCGAAGTACCTCCAGAAAGCTGTCCGGCTGATCGGATCCGGCCGGGTCCACGCGATCCTCGATCGGCGCGAGCGGACGATCCACATCGACCCCGAGATCGACACGTCCGGGCGCGAAAAGTTCCTGCGCCTCCACGAGGTTGGCCACGACATCCTCCCCTGGCAGTCGGCCTTGGCCTATGCAGACAACGAGTCGACGCTCACTCCGTCGGCGAAGGCCATCTTCGAGCGCGAGGCGAACCAGGCGGCGGCGGAGCTCTTTTTCCAGGGAAAGCGCTTCCATAGGCTCGCCGCCGAGTACGAGACTGGCATGGGAGCCGTCGGCGCGCTGAAGAAAAGGACGGGGGCATCGCTGCGGGCGACGCTTCGCCGGTATGCCGAGGATCACCCCGGAGCCGCCTGCGGTATCTACCTCGAGGCGTCCCCGTGCGGGACGGAACCGCTCGCCTACCGACGATACGAGGTATGTCAATCCGCCTCGTGGACGAGCCGCTTCGGCCGTACCTGGCCCCGGGTCCTCGACGCCGCCGGGTTCCCATTTATCGCGACGATCACCGACCCAGCGATCGGCCAGGATGACGGGCTGACCTGGCCCGCCATCGACTCCGAGGCGGTCCCGGTCCAGGCCGAGGCGATCCGGAACCGATGGGGCATCGCGTTGCTCCTCTGGGTCCCGCGGCGGGAGGTCCTGCGGCGCAGGCGACGGCTGGTGGTCGGCGTCGCATGAACGACGACTTCGAACAAGAGGACCAGCCGCTACTCGTCCGCTACGAAGGACGGGGCACCACCCCGCTCGCGTGGGTCCACCTCGACGTCGCGGGCGGCACCCAGATCGTCCCGGCGATCCTCCGTCCCGACCTGCCGGTCACCGTCATCGCCTCGCAGTGGGCCGAGGCGCTCGGCCTTTCCGAGGGTGCAGCAGTACTCGCGCAGATCGCGACGGGAGGCGACGATTCTGCCGAGCAATGGGGACCCTGCGAGTACATCACCCCGAACGTGAGCAAGGATCTCGACGACGAGATCGGGGACGACGCCGTCGGAGGTCTTCTACTCGGCCAGGATTTTCTTCAGGAGATCATCGTCACCCTCCTTGGTCCGGCGCGGTTGATGATCCTGCTGACGCCTACCGAGTAGCTCGGTTCTGAAACGGCCGGGACGCCCCGAGAGGAGCTGGCCCAAGGCGACCACCTTGCCAGCCGGTGGTCCGCCGCGCTGGTCGTCTCGCGAGTCCCACGGTCGGAACCCGATCCGCTTCCCTCCGTCAGCCCCGCCGCCCGGAGGCGGCCGTGGCGGTCGAGCTTCGGCTTACCTCGCTAGGCCGCCCGCCCGGGATTGGAACGTCGCCTCCGTGTCGTGTCGTCGCTCGCGCCGGGCAGAGGGCCCCCATGTCAGTTGAGTGGGCAGTCCGTGGATTTCAGCGGCCGACTCGTCTGACAGCGAAAGGGCCTCCACAGCGCGGGATTCCCCCGAATCGCCGCTGAAAGCGAGCCGTTCAGGCACTCGTGCCAGAAAGTGGTGGCAGATTTCGGACGGGTTAAAACGCTCGCCCGAAACCGACATGCCGATTTGCAGGCACTTCGAGGAGCGGGAGCGACGGGACTCGAACCCGCGACCTCCGGCGTGACAGGCGGACCTTTACCCTGCAAATCGCGTGTTTTTGCGGGTCCGGTACCAAGTTTGGATCGGTCTCGCGACGCCTGAGTTGGTCCCGATTGGTACCGGATTTGGTACCGGGCGGCGCCCCTCTCTCGTCTTGTTGAAAACCAAGACGATGGAGGTTCAAAGATGTTTGCAGACGAGTTGCCGGCCGGCTACCTGCTCAAGCGGTGCGAACATGGACAGGTCTACTTCGAAGCGAAGTGGCGGGACTCGCGCGGGGCCCAGCGGAAGCGTCGGCTTGGACGGGCCTGGCTCGAAAAGTGCGAGGGCGGCTATCAGCAGAGAAGCGGTCGGGTCCGCCGTGGCTACCTAGACGAGCGGCGCGCCCATATCGAGATGTCGCGGACGATCGCCGAGCACGAGGACGAGCTCGAACATGAGCTGCTCGAGCCCGAGGCGACCTTCGACGACGCAGTCGAGCGCTGGCTCGACTATCTCGAAAACGAGAAGCGGGCGAAGCCGGCAACGATGCAGGGCTACCGAAGAATGCTCTGCCGGCCGATGCCGTCGAAGCGGCGGGGCAAGCCGCGGAAGGCCCGTCTGATGCGCACCTTCGGCGGCCGGCGTCTGGCCGAGATCGAGACCGAGGACATCGCCCGGTTCCTCAGCGATCTCGACCGCGAGGGGTTGAGCGCCCGGGCGGTCAATAAGCACCGCCAGGTCCTGCACTCGATATTCCAGTACACGAAGCGGCGAGACACCTTCGCCCTACGCGAGAACCCGGCGGCCGAAACGACCCGGCGGCCCGAAGGTGGGATGAAGCCGATCGACGTGTTCGAGCCCTGGGAAGTCATGCGCGTGGCGGAGGTCGCCAGAGCGGGCCTGCACCGAGGCAAGGGCGGCTACAGACACTCCAACTACTCGGCGGAGACCTGGCGCGAGTGGCGGCGAATCAACACGCAGGACGCGGCACTCTTCGTGGTAGCGGCCTTCACCGGGATGCGGATGGGCGAGCTGCGGGCGCTGCGCTGGAAAGACATCGACTTTCTCGGCGGCCGGATCACGATCTCCCGCGCCTTCTCCTGGGACACCGAGTCGAGCACGAAGTCAAGGCAGATGAGGACGGTCCCCTTGGCGCGCCAGGCAGGCGAGGTCCTGATCGGACTCCGCGAGCGCGGGATCTTCATCAAGCGCGAGGACTTCGTCTTCTGCCGGCCCGACGGCGGCAACGTCGACCGTACCGCCGCTCGCAAGAGATTCGTCGCCGCGCTCGAGGCGGCCGGCCTGCGGGTGCGGCGCTTTCACGACCTGCGCCACACCTTCGGCAGCCTGGTGATCCGCAGGTTCGACCTGGTCGCGGTCCAGGTGATGATGGGCCACTCCAAAATCACCACCACCCAGCGCTACCTGCACTCCAAGCCACGGGCCGACGATGTGGCGAAACTGTCGGAGCTGTTTGACGAAAGCGGCGAGGATCAGCGGGGCGCAGATACCTGGGACGCGGATGCGATGTAGGCGTTCAGACGCGGTCGCAACGCATACCACTGGCGACCGAGCTTGAAGGCCGGGATGACGCCGCGGCGCATGTAGTCGAGGGCGGTGGTTCGCTTCAGCCGCAGAACCTCGGCGACCTCGGTCGCAGTGAGGAGATCCTCGCGGCTGAAGTCGGGGCGGTCGGCCTCGAGCGGTGTGGTCAGCTCCATAGCGGCAAGACGGGGCGAGGGGCGGTTTCGGTCCTCGTCGCGCCCTGAGCATCCACCGGACTACCTCCAGTGGGCGTTCGAGCCGTAGCCCTCGATCTCGTCGTCGCGGACGGCGGTAGCGCCGCCCCAGCGATCGGCGATTCCGCGGCCGTAGGCGAAGACCTCGGCCTGGCGCTCGACCCGCCGCTGCGGCCGGGTGGACTTCAGCCGTTCGATTTCTTCGGAGGCCTCGAATCTGGTCGTCGGCGGGGTGAAGCTCTGGCCTCTGCTCAAAGCGAGGTGGCGAAGGTAATGGAGCTGCTTATCGGTTGGCTTCTGTGGTTGTGGAGATGAGTTGGTCATGACTGGCCCAATGCAGAGCCGGAGGAGGCGGGGCGTACGCCCCGCCGGAGGAGGCTCTGCTAGCCAAGGGGCTGTCGGACCAACTCATCGCCGTCACGACCCGACCCTCTCAGCACCTTCGAGGAGGGCAAGATGCACACGTCCGTCGGTGTCAGCCGCCAGTCGCACGAGCTGGGATGCGGCCGCATAAGCCGCATCGGGGTCTGCGGCGTCGACTCGGACGATCGCGCTGATCTCAAAGGCCGGCGTTGATTCGACCTCGGCGGCTATCAGGGCCTTCGCCCCGGCTTCGTCGTTAAGCGTCTCTGCTCCCCGGATCGCCAAACCGCCCTCCGACTCGACCGCCGTCGCGAACGCATTGCGGTCGCCGATATCGCCGAAGACGTAGAGCCCGTCTTCGCGGCCCTCGACCTGCACGGTGTAGACCTCCTTCGCCTCGCTTCCTGGGTGTCTCGTCCCAGCCGGCTCGAGGATCGATGGGATCGAACCGACGCCGCCGGTCATCCGCTCATCCCCGTCGATGTCGCCTTCGCCGTCTTCGATCAGCGGCTCCCAGTCCTCATCGGCCTCGCGAGCTTCGGCGATGTTGCAGACCCGCTGCAGCTTCGCGGTCAAAGCGCGGAGGGCGTCTTGGCCGCTGCCCTCGATCGCCCCGTCGGCTTCGGCGGCCTCGCCGAGGAGACCTCCCTCGTAGGCGATGCATTGGATCTGAGCCAGCGCTTCATCGTTGAGTCGGATCAGCCCCTCCTCATAGGCGGTCTTGGGCTCCACCCCGGCGGGCCCGATCTCGACGATCTCGACTTTCGGCCTGAAGCTAGCGTCCCACTGAGCCCCGGCGCTGGCGCCGATCGTACCGGCGAAGTTGCGCGCTTCCTGTGGCGTTCGCATGGTCCCTTCGGCATCGTCGATCTCGACCGTGATCCTGTACTTGGCGTCTTTCATGACTGTCCCTTCTCGCTCTGGCCCCGCCCTCTGCGGGAGCCGGTGCCCCCGACCGGCACGCGCCAGCGTGCGAAACTCGGGGTGCCGGTGAGCGCCGAAGTGCGCCCCGGTTTCTGTGTCTAAGCGGCGGACGCGCTCGATTCGCCCCTCGGAAGGGCGGCGGTCTGGCGTCAGAGCTCGGGAAGGGTCGCTGCGGAAGCGGGGTTCTGCTTGTCGGCCCATTCGCTGAGGAACTCTTCGGTTTCCTCGACGTCGAGGGGGCGAGCGAAGAGGAAGCCCTGGCCGTGATCGCAGCGCTCGTCCTTCAGCAGCGAGAGCTCCTGCTCCTGCTCGACGCCCTCGGCGAAGGTCTCGATCGAGAGCGCCCGGCCGAGCTGGACGAGGGTGCGAATCAGCGTTTCGGCCTCCTGGTTCCGGTTCAGGCCGGAGATGAAGGAGCGATCGATCTTCAGGGCATCGACCGGGAAGCGCTGCAGATGGGCCAGCGAGGAGTAGCCGGTGCCGAAGTCGTCGATCGCGATCTGGACGCCAAGTGCCTTGATCTCGGTCAGGCGCCTGACCGTCTCCTCGATGTTCTGCATCAGCGTCGTCTCGGTCACCTCGATCGTCAGCGCGGCGGCGTCGAGGCCGCTGGCGAGCAGGGCGTCGGCGATATCGGCCTTGATCTGGTCGCTGTCGAGCTGGCGTCCGGAGACGTTGACGGCGATCCTGACCGGGTGGCCGGCCCGCCTCCAGACGGCTCCCTGAGCGCAGGCTTCCTGCAGCACCCAGCGTCCGACCTCGGTGATCAGCCCCGACTCCTCGAGCAGCGGGATGAAGAGGTCGGGCTGCAGGACGCCGCGCTCGGGGTGGCGCCAGCGGATCAAGGCCTCAAGTCCGGTCGGGCTCATGTCGCTGAGGTCGATCGTTGGCTGGTAGGCGAGGAAGAACTCGTCCTTCTCGAGGGCTTCGCGCAGGTCCATCTCCAGTTCCATGCGCTGCTGGACCATCTCCTGCATGCCGCGCTCGAATACGCAGTAGCGGTTCTTGCCGTCCCACTTGGCGCGGTACATGGCGATGTCGGCGTTTCGGAGCAGCTCTTCGGCGGAGGTCTGCTCGCCGATCGCGATGCCGATGCTGACCGTGACGGTGACCCTCGTCTGCCCATCGGGGCCGAGCTTGAAGGGATGGCGCAGGGCGTCGATCAGGCGCTCGGCGACGAGCTCGGGTGCGGCGGCCAGCGATAGCTCCTCGGAGATCACGACGAACTCATCGCCACCGAGCCGGCCGAGCGCGTCGGCGTCGCGAACGACACCGTCCAGCCGGGCGGCGACCGCCTGCAGGAGATCATCCCCGACCTTGTGGCCGAGGGTGTCGTTGATGTCCTTGAAATTGTCGATGTCGATGAACATCGCCGCCGCCGGTGTCTGGCTGCGGCGCGAGCGGGCGAGCATCTGCTCGACGCGGTCGAGGATCAGGGTGCGGTTCGGCAGCCCGGTCAGGGCGTCGTGGGTGGCGAGGAAGGAGAGCTCCTCCTCGCGTCGGCCGAGCTCCTCGTCGGTGCGGTGGCGCTCCTCCTCGAAGCACTCACACATCCGCAGCAGGCTGAACTCGAGGCTCAGCTGCAGAATGCTGAGCGCTTCGGAGAGGGACGCGGCCGAGGCTCCGAGCCGGGCGGCGCTCTCGGCCAAGACCTCGGCCATCACGTTGCGCCACCAGAAGCAGCGCCAGGTGACCTCGTTCAGCGAAGCCGCCCGGTGGACCGCCAGCTCGCCGAAGATCTCCCAGGTTTCCCGACCGACTTCGATCGCCACCCCCATCCCCTCGCCTTCAAGCCAGCGGGCGACCGCGATCGTCGAGCTCTGGCTGATCCGCTCGAAGCGATCCTGGACGCTCGCCTCGACCTGGTGATCGGGCCCCTCGGTCCGCTCGACCGTCAGCCGCAGTACCTCCGAGGCCCGCGAGCGAAGATCCCTGCCGAGGCGCCGCAGGTCCTCGTTGCCGTCGTCTGCCAGCGCGCCGGGCGGGGCCGGTAGCGGCGGCCCGGAGGCCGGCCCTGAGCTCGGAGGGATCGCCTTCATCGTGGTTCCCTTATCGACCGAGGAGCACGTTTCTAAATACCTGTCTAAATGTTTGCAAGGGCCGACGAACGAGCGAGGGCGGGGCGGGGCGTGCGGCAGGGTCCAGGTCGAGACGAGGCCATGCGGCGTGGCGTCGATCAGAGCCCGGCTGGATGGCTCGGCGCGAACCCTTCGGTGTCTTGGGCTCCGAAGCCGGGACCGTGGGCGAAGTTTGAGGTGGCGGTGCCCCAATCGCGACCGTTGATGTCGATCCAGACATGGTCGATGTTGGACCAGATCGTCGCCGCATTGCCAGGGCCGGACGGATAGTGGGCGCCGAGCTCGTTGGAGACCAGCGGGCCGGGGTCGGGATAGCCGGAGAGGACAAGGAGCCAGCGGACGGCCCCCGAGCAGTCGAGGCCGGCTTCGGGAGCGCCGAAGACCTGTACGCCGGCGGCGCTCCAGCAATAGGTGCCGGGCGAGGGGCCGGGTTCGGGAGCGTGGCCGCCGCCCCAGCAGTAGTGGATGCGGCGGGATTCGATCCAGCGGGCGACGTATTCGAGGCGGGCGACGGGCTGGGTCGGGAGCGGGCCGAGGGGGCCGGTTGCCGGCGTGCAGGTGGCGGTGATATCGAGGCTCGTGGCTTTCGCGAGGACCTCTTGGACGTACCAATCGGCGTGGTTGTAGGCGAAGATCGCGGTGCGCCAATGCTGCGGGGCGCCGTCGGCGTGGAGGAGGCGGGCGGTGGCGAAGACCGAGTCGGGGATCGAGTAGGGGTCGGCGCGGCCGTCGCCGTTGGCGTCGACGCCGTAGGCGGCCCAGCTCGACACCAGGAACTGGCCGGGCCCCTCGGCGCCGGCGGAGTTCTGGGTGCCCGGCGCCACGCCGGGCAGCGGGCTTCGGTCCCAGTCGGACTCGACGTAGTGGATCGCCGCGACGATCGACACGCCTCTCGAGCCGAGGTGGTACTTGGCCGCCGCCTCGGGCAGCCAGGGGAAGTAGTCGGGGGGGATCTGACCGTGGTCGCCGCCGGTGGTGCAGGTCCCCGCCGAGGTCTGGTCGGCCGGAGTTGGCGCCGAGGCGACGAAGAGGCCGACGAAGCAGAGCAGGCAGAACAACGCGACGGCGCAGCCGGCGGCGATCTTGGCGCCGAGGCTGCGGGCCACCAGTCGTCGGGTGCGACGGAGCAGGCGGCGCTGCCGCGGGCGTGGCTCGGTCACTCGCCGGGGGCGCTCGCCAGCCAGCGGCCGTGCCGCCTGACGAAGACGAAGGAGAGCTGCTCGGGGCCGCTCGGTCGATGGGCGACGGCGGTGACGGAGGCCAACGGCGGGTCCGTGGCCAGCGGGACGATCGCGAGGCGGCCGAGGCGCGCGGCCCCGGCGGGTCGCCTCGCGGGGGCCGGCACGAACCCGGTGAGGAGCCGGGCGGCAAAGGCAGGAGTCGCGGTGGCGTCGAGCTGGTGTCGAGTCTCAAGGCTCCGGTCGCCCGTCTCGCAGTCGAGGAAGGCGTCCAGAAAGCGGCGAGCGCTCGGGCCAACCGCGGCGCGATCGGCGGTCACAGGTGCCGGGGAACTCGGTCGCCGCCTCGCCGGCGACCGGCTGGACGGCGCGGCGGGCTGAGCTCCGGTGCCGAGCAGCACTCCGGCGGCGACCAGGGCGGCGGCGATCGCGACGAAGAGGACAACTCGGGAGTGCTGGGCCACCGTCAGGCGCCGCGGCTGAGGTTGCGGCGCGGAGCCAGGTGGTCGCGGCTGCGGCGCTCGCGGCGCAGGCCACGCAGGTGGGCCCGGCGCGCGGTGGCTTCGCCGTCGACGCTCTGGCGGACCCGCTCGAGTGCCTCGCGGCCCTGGCCGACGAAGCGGGCGGGCGGCTCGGTGGCGACCTCGAGCCGCTGGACGTCGCGCTTCCGCGCCTTCTCGATTCGCTGCTCGGCGCGCTCGCGCTCGGGCCCCTTCAGTGCTTCGAAGCGGCTGCGCCCATAACCGGCGCGATGGGCATGGTCGGCAGGGTCCTCGGAGTGGCGCAGGAGCTCGCGGTCCTCGGCGACGAAGCGGGCCAGGTCGCGCTTGCGCCAGCGCTCTCCCCCACCCTCCTCGTTTCGCCTCGCCGTGACGACCAGCTGCTTGGCGGCGCGGTAGCGCTCGGGCGTCGGTCGATCGATGTCGGGTGGCGGCGCCTGGGGATCGCGGCGCGAGGCCTTCAGGGCCGCGGCCCGCCCAGAGGACCCGGCCCGAGCTAGGGCCTCGCGGCCGCCGGAGCGCTTCGCTGCTGTCGGCGCCCCGCCGGCCTTGCTCGGCTTAGCCTCGTAGGCGGCGACCGTTCGTTCGGCCTCGTGGTAGCGCTGGTTGGCGAGGGCGCGAGCGGATCGGTCGGTAGCGTCACCGGCGGTCCGGCGGGTTGCCTCGGCGCCGAGCGCGGTGCGCTCGCGGATCCGCTCGGCGGCGTGGCTTGAGACGGTGCGAATCGTCCGGGTCGGGGCTCGGCCGACCCGGCGGGCGAGGCCGAAGCCGGCGAGCGCGCCGACCCCGACGCCGGCGAGGTGCTCGTGGTCGCCGACCGAGATCCAGCCGATCAGGTCCCCGCGCTTGAGGAAGACGGCCCAGGCGAAGGCGGCCGAGAGCAGGAAGCCGGTGGCCGAACCGCCGGTGCCGTCGACGGCGCCGAGGATGACGATGCCGAGCAGGACGATCGAGAGGATGGCGGCGTAGACGACCTTGGCGAGGATCGCCCCGAGCAGGGTCAGGCCCCAGCGCCGGAAGGCGCGGCGGCCCCAGTCGCCAAGCAGCGGGAAGAAGAGTGCGAAGGGGGCGGCGAGGAGGAGGACGAAGGCGATCGCCGCCTGGGTGAAGAGCCGGATCGCCAGCCAGGCGAGCAGCAGGATCGCGCCGAGCAGGCCGATCGCGAACAGGGCCAGCATCGAGAGGCGGGTGATGACCCCGTCGCCGCCCTGGGCCGCCACTTTGGGCTTGTGCTGGCCGCTGTCGTCGAAGTAGTCCCAGAGCGCGGCGCGAGCGGCAGAGCCGGGCGAGGAGCGCAGGTAGAGGTCGATCACCCGCTTCGGCTTGCCGTAGCGCTGTTCGGCGAACTTGCCGCATTCCTTGGCGGCTTCGCCGAGGCCGAGGTTGTGGAGCTGGGCCAGCAGGGTGAGGGCGCCGTTGTCTTCGCAGAACTTTTCGTCGGCCTTCTTGACCGCTTCTTCGGGCGGCGGCCCGAGCGCCCAGCTGACGTCGGAGAAGTCGAGGCCGGCGAAGGGGACCTCGACCAAGCGGCTCCAGACCGCCGACATCGCTTCGGCGTAGCTGCCGACCGGGTGGGCGAGGCCGCCCGACTGGGGAGCGCTGATCGCGGTCAGGGCGACTTCGTCGGAGAAGCCGGCGAGCTGGCCGACCGTTTCGCGCGGGGCGTGGACGACCCAGAGGCCCAGGACCAGCATCGCCACCGCGGCGAGGGTGCCGCCGACGCCGCCGGCGACGTCGCGGCGGATCAGGCCGCGGTAGGCGAGGGCGATGCCGGCGCAGACGACCAGGGCCGAGAGCCAGGGGTCGGTGACCTCGTTGTAGATGTCGCCGACGGCGGCGGAGATCCGCGCCATCGTCGGCCCGCCCGCGAACGGGTTGAGGCCGAAGGCGAGGCCGAGCAGGGTCAGGGATAGCTTGAGGACAAAGAGCAGCCCCAGCCAGATGCCGTTGAGGATCGTGACGAAGGCAGCCGTGAAGTCGCCGATCGGGTGGGTGATCCCGGTCGGGATGAAGACGTCGAAGCCGTAGTCGGAGGTCGGGTAGGTGGTTTCCGGGGTGCCGGTCGTTTCGCAGCTGACCCGGGTTGCTCGCGAGCGGATTTCGGCCGGCTGGTCGCAGACCGGGTTGCGGATGCCGAGCCCGGAGAGGGGGTCGACCGCGCCCGAGGAGCCGAGTTCGGATGCGAGGCTGGTTTCGGTGGCGCCTTCGGGCGGTTCGAGCAGCTGCTTTTCTTCGGCTTCTTCCTTCGGGTGGGTGCCGAGGACTTTTGGCGGCCGGCCTTTGCCGGCGCCGCGCAGGCCGCCGTCGCCGCCGTGCGCGGCCTGGGCGGTCGGTGCGAGCAGCAGACCGGCGAGCGCAACGACGGCGATCGATCTCGACGTGTGGCCCAGTCGCACATAGCCAGGACGGAGCGGCCGGCCGCTTCGGTCCCCACCGCTACCTTGCGGGCGTGGACCTGGATCAGATCCTCGCCGTCCTGCACGGCTGGCTCGGACTCGGAATCGAAGTCAGCGGCCACGGCGCCGAGGGCAAACCGCCGGCGATGGCGCTCAGCGTCCGCGGTCGGCTGCTGAGCGGCGACGTCCTCAGCGGGGCCCTCACGACCGGACGTCTTCCTGTTCGTCCTCGAGGCCGAGGACCGACAGCAGGTCGAGTCTTTCTCGCCCTACGCGGAGGACTAGCGGGGCGGCGGCTGGCTGGGCGAGGACGGAGAGGTTCTCGAAGTGCGAAGCGGCGGCGTGCAGCTTCTGATCGCCAAAGCCGATGAGCTTTCCGAGGCCTAGCTCGGGGTCGGGGCGGCTGGTCGGCCGCGCCGTGGCCTGGGGGCACTCAGACGACGGAGGTGCGGCTGGGCACGCCTGTTCCCGAGCCTGACAGCCCGGAGCCGGGTGAAACCGACCATCAGCTTGATCGGGACGGTGTTCGGGTACTCAGCCCCCCGATAGCTCTTGTGTTCGTCTTCTTCTTCAACCGGCTGGGCTGGGCGGGCTCACTGCTCGTCTCCGCCCTGGTGACTTTGGTCGTGCTGCTTCTCCTCGGCGTCATTGAATTGGGCTGAAGCAGATCCTCCGCAGCGGTGGATTTGATCGCGCCGCGCTTGGTCTCTCCCGGCCAGGGGCCCCGGAGCGGGCCTAGACGACCTGGAAGTTGTGGACCTGGAACTCCTTGACCTCCGGTGGGTTTTGAAAGCCGCGGTCGCCGAGGCCCTGGAGGCGAGGCATCAGTCGCTCGGCAACGAAATCGTCGAATGCCTGGCGCGACTCCCAGAAGTCGATGACGCCCCAGCCGCCCTCGATCGGGCCGGCGGAGTGGACGATCATCTCGGCGGGAGGATCGGTGTCGATCTCCATCACCGCGTGAGCGGCGTCGTAGTTCTCCTGGGTGCCTCCTGCGAACTTCAGCCTGATGCCGACGGCCATCTCGATCCCTCTCCCTCGAATGTGTGGAATGACACTACCTTCGAATCGAGGGGAAGAGTTGGTCAAGCCCCGCTCCGCGGCTCTCGGGCCACTACTAGGGACCCAGCGCCACGCGGAACAGGGCGAAGTCGTTCGGGCCGGCGCCGGGGACGCCGTTGGATTCGAGCGAGTTGAAGATCACCGAGCGGGCGTCGCCCGCCAGCGCCGGATGGGTGGCACTGCCGCGGAAGCCGGAGGTGATGAACGAGTCGCGTTCGTCCCGCAGGTTGCGGACGATGACGTCGGTGTTGCGATGGTCGCCGCTGACGCCGAGATTGGTTGCCTGGGTTTCGAAGGCGACCCGGCGGCCGTCGGCGCTGATCGAGGGGCCGGTCGAGTCGTCGTTGCCGACGGCACCGCCGACGCCGTTCCCCCTCGACACGAGGACGGTGCGGCCGCTCCGCAGGTCGGTGACGTAGACGTTGCGATGGCCATCGGTGCGGTGCGGGGCGAGATTCGTGGCCTTGCTGGCGTAGGCGACGAAGCGGCCGTTGGCCGAGATTTCGGTTTCGAAGCAGTCGCCGTCCGCGAGGGCGCCGTGAGGGCCGTCGGCGCGGGAGACGACCGTCGTTCGGCCGCTGCGCAGATTGCGCACCGCTACCTCGAGGCGCCCGCGCGGCCGGCTCGGAACCAGGTAGGCGAGCAGCGCGCCGTTGGCCGAGAGCGAGGGATGGAAGCCCTCGGTCGGCTTGCCGCGCCGCCCGCTGTCGCGCGAGCCGAGGACCGTAGTCAGGCGCTCGAGGTCGCGGACGTAGACGCCGCCGATTACCCGCGGGCGCATGTTCGGGCCTTCGCTGGTGAAGGCCACGTAGCGCCCGTCGGCCGAGATCGAGGGCAGGTTCGAGTCGCGCGCGGCGGCGCTGCCGCGGGGCCCGGTGTTGCGCGAGACCAGCTGGGTCTTTCCCGTCCGCGCGTCGTAGACGAAGATGTGGCGGACGAGGAAGGTGCCGGCGGCGCTCCTGTCGTAGTTGACGTCTTCGCTGCTCAGTTCGGGGTCCTCGGAGGCGAACGCCAGCAGCCTGCCGTCGGCTGAGAGCGACGGGCTTCCGGCCTCGAACCCTTCTTCGCTTTCTTCCGTTTCGGATTCTTCGCCGGGAGGGACGTCGACCGCCGTCGCCGGGTGGCCGAGCCGCTTCAGGAAGAGCGCCGAGCCGAGGTAGTCGCGCACGAACGCGATCGTCGACCCATCGGCCGAGATCGCCGGGTTCTCTTCGAGCTCGACCATCCCGGGTTCGGTGGTCTTGGTCACGATCGAGGCGCTTCCGGCGCCGGCCGCGGGGACCGCGAGGGCCAAGCAGGCGCCCAGCACCACGGCGGCGAGGAGGAGGCTGAAAGACGATCCGCTGAGCGCCTTGAACCGCAACAGTCTCACCCTCCGAACGCGGCGGCCTAGGCCGCCGCTCCCCAGACCAGCAAGCGAGTGGGGGTCGTCGGGGTCGATCTTGACCTGGATCCTCGCCCCCTGCTCGACCCCCTTCAACGTCTGCTCGTGCATCGACTGGCTGGTCGTGACCTTGTAGTCGCCCTCGCCGTCGGCGGGGTGCACGGTCAGCTCGAACTCGATCTGGTGTCCGCCGCCGATCTGCGAGCCCACCTCGGCCATCCAGTCGACGGTGGCGGTGGCATCGACGCCGGCGGCGTTGATCTTGGTGATCTTGTCGCGTTCCTTCATCTGGCCGCCGGGGTTGGCGGCCTGCTTGGCGGTTCCCTTGACCTTGCTGAGAAAGCCCATGTTGTTCCTCGCCTTCGTTTGTGGCCGATCGGCTCCGTCTATTCGGTGGCTTCTTCGAGCCGCTTCTTGACTTCTTCGATCCCCTTCTGTGCTTGTGCCTGGCCCTTCTTGATGCCTTCTTCGGCCAGCTTGGTCCCTGCTTCGACCTGCTTCTTGGCCTTGCCGTTCAGTTCGCCCTTGGCTTCTTCGATCGCCTTTTCAGCCGCCTTGGTCCCTTCCTTAAGCCCTTCTTCGGCCTGCTTGCTTCCCGCTTCGACTTGTTCCTTGGCGCTGCCGTTGAGTTCGGACTTGGCTTCTTCGAGGGCCTTTTCGGCCGCCTTGGTGCCTTCCTTGATCCCTTCTTCGGCCTTCTTGTTGCCGGCTTCGATCTGTTCCTTGGCGCTGCTTTCGACGCTGCTGCTGCTGTTGCCGCCGCAGCCGGCGAGGACGCCGCCCGCGAGGACGACCGCAAGGGCCAAGCCGGCGAGCACGAGCCGGACTGAGTTGGGCCTGGAAGCGTTCATCGGTTCTCCCTGCATAGAGGTGTCACGGGACGAGGTTGTCCTCCGCCGACCCTCTCATCGCTGCCGGCGTTTGCCAAGGAATCTTTGTCTTTAGGTCCAGCCGCGGGGTATGGTCAGACAGGGCATGGACAAAGGAGGAGACCGTGTTAGCACGAGTCGCACGTTGGGAAGGCGCGGACGCCGCGACGCTTGAACGGAGCGTCGCCCAGATCCGCGAGGAGAACGAGGCCCAGGGCGGGCCGCCGCCGGGAGTGCCGGCCAAGCGGTTGCTGCTGCTGCACGACGGCGGCGCCGGCAAGGCCGTGGCGATCGCCTTCTTCGAGAACGAGGAGGACTACCGCCAGGGCGATGAGACGCTCAACTCGATGACGCCGCCTGGCGGCGGCATGGGCGAGCGGGTCGCGGTCGAGCGCTACGAAGTCGCCTTGGAGATCGAGGCCTGAGCTAGTCCGCCATCGTCTCGGTCCGCGGGGTGGTGTCGATCCGCTCGAGCAGCCAGCCCGGCGGTTCGATCTGGATCGGCGCCACCTGGCCGGAGAAGTCACGCAGGTAGCAGCGCCCGGTGCGGAAGCCGATCAAGCGCTGGGTCGCCGCCTCGTCGTCTGGATCGAGGCGAAGCAGCTCGAGAGCGGCTCTGGCCTCCTCGTCGGTCTCGACGCCGAAGGCGAAGAGGGCGCCGACCAAAGGCTTCAGCGCGGCGGCGTCGCCGATCATCTGGGTGGCGAGGATCGGGGTGATGTTGTCCGAGCGGCCCTGACGGGTGATCCGCTCAAGCAGCGCCCGTCCCTGGCTGTCGGCGAGGAGGGTCCAGGCCTCATCCATCCCGAGCAGGGAGTGGCGGTCGGGGTCTGAGGCGCAGAGCCGCAGGGCGTAGGCGGCCAGCAGTCGCAGGACGGCGAGGCTGATCCGCTCCTCCTCGCCCAGCTCCGAGCGGGGGGTGCCCGGGGTCGGCAGGGCGAGGTTGCGGATCCGGATCGAGACGACCTGGGCATCGCCGACCGCCGTCCCTTCATCCTTGCCGACGCCGAGACCGAGTTTGGCGAGGCCACCGCGACCGTGGACCTCGATCGCCCGCGCCGCCTCGATCGCCTCGGGATTGCCCGACTCGCTCATCCGCCGCACGACCTCGCCGCAATGGTCGGCGCCGGCCGCCGCCGCTTCGGAGATCGCCAGGCGCAGTTGGGTCTGCCACTCGGGCTTGACCGGTGCCGGCAGGATCGAGACCAGGTAGGCGTAGGCGAGGTCCTCGCGGGTCTCCGGCGCTCCGATCCGCAGCGGGTCGAGCAGGCCGCGATAGCGCTCGGAGCCTGAGAGCTCGATCTTCTCCAGCGACTCGGCGACCCCGGGCAGCGCCTCGAGGCGGTGATCGCCCTTGGGGTCGATGTCGACGATCGGCCCCGAGCCCTGCAGGAAGGCCTGCCAGATCGCCAGCTCGAGCGCGATCGTCTTGCCCGAGCCGAGGCTGCCGGCGAGCAGGCAGGTCGGCGGCCGCGAGGTCTGGGAAGCCTCGGCGAGATCGAAGAGGACCGGCGAGCGCGAGCCCGTCAGGGTGTGGCCGATGCAGGGGCCGAGCGCCGAGCCGACGTGGCTGACCGCGTGCGGGACCATCGCCCCGACCTGGTCGGGCAGCAGGTGCTCGCGGTACTCGGCCAGCGGGAACGGTGCCGCCGGCAGCGAGGCGCAGAACAGGCGGTGCTGCTCGCCGCCGGGCCGGTGGAGCTGCACCCGGCCGTAGGACTCCCGCAGGCGCTCGACCCGCTCCTCGAGCTGGCGCTCGTCGCGGCCAGCTACCGAGAGCTGCAGGGCGCTGCGCAGGAGCGGCGGCCGATCGCCGCCGCCGAGGACGCCCTCGAGCTCGCGGGCCAGGGCCGGGCGCTCGGCGCCTTCGACCGAGGGGCCGTGCTCGCCGGCTTCTTCCTCGCGGGCGATCTGGTCGGCGTCGACCTTGCGCTTGGCGAGCAGGCGGCGCGCCTCGGAGTTGGGCAAGTAGGAGACCGAGAGGGTGGCGTCGACTCCGAAGGGGAGCTCCAGCGGCGCGAACATAAGCTCGGCGGCGGGACCCGGCACCGCCGTCTCCTCGGGCATCGCCCCGACCACCAGCTGAGCCTGATGGGCGCGGCCGCGCTCGGAGTCGACGATCAGGCCGCGGCGCTCGACCGTGACCCGGCTCTCGTGCAGGCGCAGGAGGTCGTGGCCGTAGGGGCAGAAGCGCTCCTCGCCACCGGGGTCGAGGAAGCCGAGCGCCTGCGGCGCGAAGCCCTCGTCTCCGTCGGGCTCGCCGAGGCCGCGGGTATAGGCGCGGCGGATCAGGTCGGCGATCCGCCGCGGGCCGATCCGCTCGCAGTCGAGGTAGCCGAGGACGCGCTCGAAGACAGCCTCCTCGGCGGTCCGGATCGAGTTCAGCTGTGCCCGGCCGATGCCGGGAGCATCTTCGAAGCCGACGCGTTCGGAGACCGCGTGCCAGATCGAGGCGAGGCCATCGAGGACGCCGGCGAGCGGCGAGGCTCCGGCGCTCGGGGCGAGGCGGACCGCGAGGTAGATCTCGGGGCGCAGGGCGCCCCGCTGCTCGAAGCGGTCGCGGTGTTCGGCGAGGTGGCGGGCGAAGGCCTCGCGGCGACCGTGGCGAGGATCGAGGGTCGCCATCGCCCGGCGCTCGTAGGCGGCGGCGTCGAAGGCGCGGGCGACGCGGAGGATCTGGAAGTCGGCCTCAAGGACGTAGGCGAGCGCCTCGAGGCGCTCGCCGACCTCGACCTTGCGCGAGTCCGAGAGGCCGGGGTAGCTCTGGCCCTCGAGCCGATAGATCGCCCAGGCCTCGGTCGGGGTGCGGAGGATCAGGTTGGCCCAGAAGAAGTGATGGGACGGTCTCACCCCTCCCCTACCTCGAAGCTCACGGCGTGCCCGGCAGGGACCTCCAGCGTCCTCCCCTTATGTAGTGCGGGGCCGGCGATCGGATGAAGGTGCAGGCGACCGCGACGACGCTTGGCGCGGACCGGATAGCGGAGCAGCAGGCGTGCCGGCCCGGCGACCCGGCCGCGTGGATAGCTGGCCGCACCGAGGTCTGGCGCCAGGACCAGGAGGTCGAGTGGCGCGACCTCGCTGCCGGGCGGCGGAACGCGGCGGCCAGCGGCGAGGGTCCGTGGACGCAGCCGCCAGAGCGCCAGCCCGATCAAGGCGCGGTGCGGGGCGCGACCGTCGACCTCCCAGCGCGAGAGCGTCCAGGCGCCGAGCAGCGGCAGGACGAGCAGGCGCAGCGACGGCGGCAGCGCCGCGACGGGCAGGCCGAGGAGAGGCAGGCGGGCGAGGGCGGCGATCGCCGCCAGGCAGGCGAGCCAGTAGCCGATCAGCCGCAGTTCGATGCCGCCGGGGAGCGGGATCCGCCAGTTCTGGATCCGGAAGATCCGCCAGCGACGGCGGAAGACCAGCCGGTAGGAGCGGATGACCTTGGTCTGAGCGGGAGGAGTCGACACGCTGACTAGACGCAGAGGGCTCGGTCGTCGATACCTCGCGCCGCAGCCGCAGCCTGAGCCTGACCGGTGGCTGGCGTGCCGGGTCTCCGGCCGGCTCACTCGACTCCCTGCTCGTCTGCGACGTCCCGGGAGTGAAGACGCTGCTGGCCATTGCTAATGCGGACGCGAGAGGATGGCGTGGCCACCGACGCGCAGCCAGATGACGTGGGTCTCTCCCCCCTTACGCGACGTTCCGTAGCGAAAGGTCGCTCGACCATCGCCCGAGTAGGACATCTCCCAGACGTCCTTGGTGCCCTGGACGCGCTTGATGCGCAGCGATCGTGGCAGCTCGCCGTCGCTCTTCAGCGCGGCGATCAGCTTGGAGACCGCCTGGCGAAAGGCCCGCTGCTGCTCGCGAGGCAGGCGCGAGAACTCGCGGGCAAAGCCCGGCTGCAACTCGAAAGTTGGACTATCAGTCGAGCTGCTGCGAAGACGCCGCGCCGAGGCAATCGAGCGCGTCGAGGAACTCGTTCCCGTCGAGCGGGCGCTCAGCAGTCTCGGCGACGATCTCCTCGACGGTCTCGGGCACCAAGACCAAGGAGCCGTCCTTGCGACGCTCGGAGATCTTGTAGCGACCGAGCCGTGCACCGGCGGCGCCGGCAGCGGTGATGTCGACGATCAGCATCTTCACTCCTCAGTCTCACAGGACGACAGAGGATTGAAAGGCGCCTCTGCCGAGCATGTTGGCCATTGCCCTGGTGGTGGCCAACACGCGCAGGCAGAGGAGCAGCTCCAGCCTGGGACCCGTAACCCCTCGAGCCTTTTGTCGCATCGCGCCGATCGTGCAAGCCCGTCGACGAGGGGCACCGCACCCCGGCTCACGGGCGGCGGCGGACGCTCAGAAGACGACGTTGGCGATGCCCTTGGCGAAGGACTCGACCGATTGGGGGGCCAACAGGAAGATCAGCGAGAGCAGACAGATCGCGATGATGCCGACGCTGGCGCCGATGTTGCGGGTGGCGAGGGCGCCGATCAGCAGGAAGCCCGCAAGGGCGGTGATTGCCGGTACCCCCCAACCGGAGAGCAGATTGCCGAAGCGGGTTCCGGCGCCAGCAGCGCTGCCGCCTTCGCCTTCGGCGGCCAGTGACTTGGTGACCGCGGCCTCGGCGGTCGTCGGGGCGAGGGGCGCGCCGACCGGAGCCGGCGCCAGGGCGCCGAATCCCGACAGCAGGCCGAGCGCGGCGAGCAGGGCGGCGATCTTAGTTCTTCTCATCGTGGCTTCTCCCTGGTTCGGTGTGTTCAGCTGCGGGTCGGGACGACCTCGATGAAGTCGACGTAGGGGCGCTCGCGCAGGGCGATCCCGAGTTCGTAGGTCAGCGTGTAGGAGTTGCCCGCTTCGTCAGTGGCGGTGACGGTGGCGAGGGCGGCGCCCGAGGACGGACCGGCGACCCATTCGACCTGGGTCACTTCGCCGACCCGCAGGCGGAGCGTCGGCAGGGTCACCTGGGCCTCGCCGGTGAGGTCGGCGCGGAGGTTCGGCGCCGAGCCGGCGAGGTAGTTGCGAAGCACCCGTTCGACCACCTCGGTGACCGCCGCTTCGCTGACCGCGACGCGGCTCGGCGGCGTCGCCGCGGTGGCGATCGCCGGGGCGCCGACCAGCGAGGGATAGCCCTCCAGCGACAGCGGCCGGCCGGGCCGGTGGCCGACGGTCACCGCCAGGTACAGCGGCGCGCTCTGGTCGGAGACCGCGGCGGCGACGGTGATCACCCGGCCGCCGGCGAGCGCCGGCTGGTCGGAGGCGACATCGGCCCAGAGGACTTCGCGCGCGCCGCTGCTCGCGGTGAAGCCGGCGCCGGCGGCGAGGTCGGAGGAGGTGAACGGCGCCAGGGCGCGCTGGCGCCGGCCGGGATCGGCGGCGTCGTAGCTCAGATAAGCGCGGGCGAACTGGAGGGCGAAGTCCTCGCTGGGGGCGTCGGGGCCGGCCTCGACCCTCAGCGGCGCGGTCGCGGCGGCGACCGGAGAGAGGATCGAGTGCAGGCCGGCGGCGCAGAGCATCAGCAGCGCCGTGGTCGCCAGGTAGCGCGGCGCGCGGGCGGCGAGCCGGGCGCGGCGGGCGCTCCGCCAGCCCCACTCCAGGCGGGCGGGCATCGCCTCGGGATCCGACGCGGCGCTCGCCATCAGCCCTCGAAGCCGAACTGCTCCGTGGCCCCCGAGCCGCCGCCGGAGGAGGGAGGCGGCGAGCTCGGGGGAGCGGGAGCGACGGCCACGGGCGGCGCCGGTGCGGGCGCTTCGGGGGTGGTCTCCGCCGGCGAGCTGACTGGCGCCACTGGTTGGGTGGGTTCGCGCGCTGGCTCGCTGGGGCGGATCACCACTGCCCGACGGTGCCTGGGAGGGCGCCGGTGTCGTGGCCGGTGTCGGTGATCGACGACGGAGGGACGACGCACTTCGACTCGCGTCGGTGCGCTCGCTGCCGACCTGGAGATCAGGGGCGAGCGTGCTGGCGTCTCTCGGTGGACCGAGGCCGCCCCGCCGCCGCCCCCGAGCTCCAGCACCCCGAGGGTCGCCGCCGCGGCACCGAGGCCGAGGAGGGCGATCCCGCGGGCGCCGTGAAGGGAGCCGAGGGAGCGGGCGGGCGAGGAGGCGGCGGCCGGCGAGGCAAGGGGCTCGGCGGTCGCCGGGTCGGTCACGGCCAGATCCGGTTGGGTGTCTGGCTCCCAATCGAGGAGGCTCTCCTCGCCGATCAGGAAGACGTCATCTGCGCTTCGTCTCTTCGTCAGGATCACTGCGACGGCGAGACGGCGAGAGCGATGAAATCGATACCTCGGCCGTTTAGATCGGCAGCTGACGGCCGGTCGACTAGCCGCCGAAGCCGAACTGCTCGCTGCCCTTCGGCGTCGCGCTGGATCCAGAGGAGGGTTCGGCGCTCGAGGTCTGCGAGGAGGAGGTCGAATCGGCGGCCGAGGCGCTCGCCGGCGACGCTTCGACCGAGGGGCCAGTCGGTTCGGGAGCAGATTCGGGTTCGAAGCCGAATTCGCTCTGCTCCTGTTCGGAGGGAGTCGGGCTCGCCTTCGAGCTGGGCGCCGTCCGCGAGGCCCTGGCGACCCGCGGCTTCGGTTCGGCGGGCCGGGCTCGACCGGCTCCGGCGCCACTCGACCTTGCGGTCGTCGTCGAGCCGGAGGATTCGTTGCTTGGTTCGGGAGACCGCGCCGCGTGCTTGGGTGAGAGGGGCGCGGCCGGTCGCGCCATCGCCTTGACCTTCGCCGCCGGGGGCTTGTGATGGGCGGACGGAGACGGCGCCGTCGCAACTCCGAGTCCGGGACCGACGATCCCGGTCGCCAGGCAGGTCGCCGTGGTGGCGGCGCCGACGGTGCAGATCGCCGCCAGCTTTTGGCCGCCGCCGGCCAGGACGCCGAGAGGACTGGACCCTTCCGGGCCGATCGCGCCGCCGGCGTGGTAGCCGCCGAGGCGCGCCCGCGCGGCCCCGGCATGCAGGGCATCGCCGAGGCGTCCGAAGACTGCGTCGAGGCGCTGCCGAAGACCGCCACGGGCCAGCCCGTAGCCGCCGAGCAGGGCGCCGCTGCCGAGCTCGTTCAGGTTTCGGTGCAGGGCTGCCAGGAAGGTGCGACAGGGGCCGCAATGCTCGAAGTGAGCCCGCAGGGCAGCGGCCTTGTCATCCTCGGCGAGGCCAGCGGCGTCGCGATCGAACAGCGAGCGCTGGGCCGCCGCCCGCATCTGCGGGCAGAACTCGGCGGTGCCGATCGCCTCCATCCGCTCGCGGATCTGGTTGGTCGAGCGCAGCACCAGCTTCTTGGCCGCCGGCAGGCTGATCTGCAGGCGCTCGGCGATTTCGGGCACGGTCAGGCCGAGGCCGAAGCGCAGGACGATCGCCTCGCGGTAATTGGGACGCATCCGCGCCATCGCCTCGCGCAGGCGGACCAGATCGTCGCCGGCCTCGGCCCGCTCCTCGGGCGCCGGCGCCGCCGCCGGGCTCTCGAGCACGAGCTCGAGCGGGACCGTGGGCCGAGCGCCACGCGAGCGCAGCTGGTCGATCGCCGCGTTGCGAGCGCTGGTGAAGAAGGCGGCACGGAGGTTGTCGGGGAACTGGCCCGCCACGGCCCGGCGATCGAGGCGGATGATCACCTCGGCGACGGCGTCCTCGGCGTCGGCCCGGTCGAGGGCGTGGCCGAAGTAGCGCAGGACGTAGGCGATCCCGAGCGGGCGGAGCTCCTCGCATTCGGCGGTGAAGCGGTCCCTGCGCCGCCGCTGCGGCAGGGTCGTCGGGGTCCGGGCTGCCTCCAATTTGCTCCTCCTCTCAAACGGTGCCGGTGCCGGCCAGACGCGGTCGCTCGACAAAGCGATACCCGTTTCGGCCCCAATTATGAGGGAGGCGTCTACAAATCGAGTCTCCTAATGGCGGGCGAGTCGACACCGAGCGATGCTCGACACCCTGGGTTGCCTGGCGAGGGGACCGAGCCCCGCTCAGGCCGGCGCCGCACTCGCCTCGGGAGACGGCGAGGAGGTCGGGCGGGCGCCGTCGCTCGGGAGAGGAAGTCGACCCGGTCGGCGACGATCCAATATTCGCTGCGGCGAGCGCCGTCGACGCGCTGCCACTCCCGGAAGCGCAGCCTGCCGACGACCGCGACCTGCCGGCCTTTCCGCAGGTGGGCATGACAGCCCTCGGCCTGAGATCCGAAGACCGACACGTTGATGTAGAGCGGCTGGTCTGAGGGGCCGCTTGCCTCGACCAGGCGCAGGCGACAGACGCGGCTCTCGCCGCTGCCCTTCAGCTCGGGGTCCTTGGTCAGCGCGCCGACCAGGCTCAGTGAGTTCATCGCGATCTCCTTTCGGCGCCGAAGGATTCGGAGCCGGATTGGCTTGGGACTCGGTGGGGGCGACGACAGCGGGGCGCGGAAGCTCATTGGACCGTCGCCCCAGAGCGCCGCCAGGCTGGCACGACCCGGACCCGCCGCGCCCGGCTCGCGTTGCTGCGGTCGAGGCGAACGACGAAGGCCTCGCCGGCGCCGAGGCGCTGCAGCTCGGAGGGATTGACCTCGAAGCGGTAGCCGCGGGTCCGGGTGCCCTCCTTGGTGTGGCGGGCGAAGCCTTCGGTGCGGATCGTCGTCTGCCAGGTCGGCACCGTGCCGATCAGCCCGGCGATCCACTCGGCGTCGGCCTGCTCGCCGATCCGGTGGCAGACCAGGGCCGAGATCGTCGCCCCGATCCGCTCGCGCACCGCCGGTCCGGCGGCCGAGAGGTCGGCCAGGGTCTGGGTGCCGAGCGCGACCGAGAAGCCGGCGGCGCGGCCACGGGCGAAGAGGCGCTCGAGTGCTGGCGCCTCCAGGGCTCCGAACTCATCGACGCAGACGTAGGTGCCGGTCCCCTCCCCCATCGTCTGCGAGGCGGCGGCGCCGAGGTCGAGCAGGACCATCTGGGCGATCGCCCGGCCGACCTTGCCGGTGCGGTCGGTGTCGAAGCGGAAATAGGCGACCTCGCGCCGGGCGATCACCCGGCGCAGGTCAAAGCACGGCCGGCCGGGACCCGGCGCCAGCCAATCGCGGGCAAAGCCGGAGGAGGCGAGGTTGCCGAGGCGGGCCTGCAGGCCGGCGACCGCCCTCTTCTGATCGGCCCCGAGGCCGTTGACGAGCGTCCGCGCCTCGCCGAGCAACTCGGGATCGTCGAGCCCGGTCGCCAGGTTGACCAGCTCGTCGGGCTGGCAGCGCTCGGCGACCGCCGCCAGCGTCGTCGCTTCGCCGCTGCCATCGAGGCATCGGATCACCAGCCGCAGGAACGGCGAGGCGGCCTGGCGGTAGAAGTCGGCGTCGGCCGAGCCCCAGTCCTCGACCGCGACCAGCCGCTCGGAGCGCTCGTCGACCGAGCCGTGGGCGAGCGGCTCATAGCTGCTCTCGCCTTGAGGCGAGAAGAGATGGAAGCGGGTGCCGCGGGCGGCAGCCGCTCGGCGGGCGGCATCGAGCAGCGCCCGGTCGTTCTTGGCCTCGAGGACGACCGCTCCGAAACCGCTGCGGCGGACGTAGTCGGCCAGCAGGGCGCCGAGAGTGGTGGTCTTGCCGGCCCCGGTGGCGCCGGGAACGAGGATGTGGCGGCCCGACTCGGGGCTGCCGCGCGGGACGCTGGCGAGCTCGCCGCGATGATCGCGGCCGACCGGAACCCCGTCGCCGAGCAGCGCCCGGCGTCGCGAACCGCGCTCGGCGCGGCGGCGCCGCAGCCCGTCGAGCGGGCCACGGCGAGCGCGGGCCGAGGTCTCGCGATCGCCGCCGATCCGCAGGTCGCCGAGGTGGGCGTTGAGGCCCCAGCCGATCGCCGCGGCGGCGAAGCCGAAGGCAAGCCCGACCGCCTGAACAAGGGCCGCCGATCCGACGCCGAGCGCCAGAGCGCCGACCAGGGGAGCGAGCGGGGCCAAGGCGAGGAGAGCCCAGCTCCAGGCGAGCCGGCGACGGCGGAGGAGCAGGGCCAGGGCGACGCCGAGGCCAGCGCCGACGGCGGCGAGGAGGAGCAGCAACATCGCGGCGGCGGCGAATGCGGTCGCGTGCTCGAGAGCCAAGCCGCCGCGACCGTGGAGTCCCCTGATCGCGCCCATGGCACCGAGACGCGGGCGGGCGCCAAAGCGTCCCGCCGCCTAGACCGAGAGCTCGACGGTGCTGATCACCTCGGCCGAGCGGGTGCGCTCGATCGCCTGCTCGACGTAGCGGCGGGTCGCCGGCGCGCAGTGGTAGACGACCGAACCGAATCGACGCTCGGCGACAGCGAAGCGCCAGGCCCGCAGCAGCGCGTCGAGGCGGGCCGCTGCCTTGACCGAGAGCTCGACCTCGATCGCCTCGGCCGCCGAGCCCTCGCCGCCGAGGCGGACGAGGTCGGCGCGGTGGAAGCGACCGCCCGGCAGCTCGGCCGAGAGCAGTCGCCGCCCCTCGGCGCGCTCGCGGGCGAGGATCTCGCGCTCGGAGAGGAGGCGCCAGCCCTCACGCTCGAGCCGCGCTCCGAGCCGGGCGGCGCGGGTGTCGTGGAGGATCGTCGCCGGCGAGGGCTGGGCCACCCGCAGGTCCGGGCGATTGCAGGCCCGCAGCCCGGTCGCGGTGGCGGCGAGCAGAAGCTGGTCTGAGCCGAAGGCCGAGCGGCGGAGCAGGCCGGCGGCGATCAGCCGGCGCTCGCGTTCGTAGCTGACGGTCCGCGAGGTCCCAGCCCACGTGGCCACGGCGGCCCGTGGGACCAGCCCGAAGCGGGCGATGAACTCCAGCACCTCGAGGTCGCGCCGGCTGATCCGGTCAGATCTCCGTCCGTGGGGCATCGGGGCCAAGACGGGGCGGCGTGGGAATCGGGGACTGCATCGACGCCGAGCCGCACCTGCGCTCAGCTCTCGTGGCCACCGGCCGAGGCGATCTCACCTCGCGCTCGCCGCGGGGTCCAGCCGAGGGCCAAGCCGGACCCGAATCCAACTGGCAGCTCATCCGACCCGACCGTGCACCGCCGCGATCGCCGCCCGCAGCCTGCTCGCCATCGCTCGCCGAGCCTCCTCGGCGGTTGAGTGGGGACCGTCGTCGTCGTCGGCCCCAAGGTGGTTGGAGCCGTAGCCGCTGTGCTCGACGAACCAGCCGAGATGCTCTCCGTAGGACCAGCGCTCGGCGATCGACCAGTGACCGTCGCGGTCCTTGCCCTCACCGTCGAGGGCGGCGTAGTACTCGGCGACCAGGGCGCCGAGGTCGTCGGCGGCGCGCAGCTCGCGCTCGACCTTGCCGGTCCGGTTCAGCACCAGGACCACCGCGGCGAGGTCGCTGGCGTGCTCGACCGCCAGCTCCTCGGTGGCGAAGGTGGGGCCGCGCCGGTGGCCCGGCTTCAGCACCTCGAATGAGCCCGCCATCGGCCTCACGTAGATCTCCTGCTCTGCCTTCATCTGCTTCCCCTTTCGGTCGGCGTCCGGTCTTCGCGTGCGCGGCGACCAAGGCCCCGGTGAGGCGGTTCGCGCACCGAAGGGAAGGGGCAAAGCCCCTTGCGCGAAACGCCGACGGGGCAAAATGGAGCCTAGCCGCAAAGGCCGGCCGCGGCGATCGGGGTGAGCCAAGGCAGCGCAGAGAAGAGCAGGCCGCCGGGACTTCAAAGTGTGCTGCTGCCGTTGGGTTGTTCAGGGGCCTCAGCGGCGCAGCAGCCGCTCGTGCTCGCGCGAGCGGTCGACGACGACGGTCCGGTTGCGGCCGCTACCCTTGGCCGCGTAGAGCGCCCGGTCGGCGGCTTTCAGCAAGTGCTCGATGTCCTCGGGAGCCCGGGCCGAGGCGACGCCGGCGCTGACCGTGACCCTTGGCAGGTCGGGATGGTGGGCCACGAACAGGGCTTCGCGGATCCGCTCGGCCAGGGACTCCGCCTCGGCGATCTCGGCACCGGGCAACAGGGCGACAAACTCCTCGCCTCCCATCCGCGCCAGGACGTCGATCTCGCGCAGCTCCGACTCGAAGCTGCGGGCGGTGGCGATCAGCACCCGGTCGCCGACATCGTGGCCCCACTCGTCGTTTACGACCTTGAAGTTGTCGAGGTCGAAGGAGACCAGTCCGAGCGGGGCGTGCTCGCGCTTTGACCTCGCCAGCTCGATCGCCGCCCGCTCGCCGAAGCCGCGGCGGTTCAAGAGGCCGGTGAGGTTGTCGGCGCGGGCTTCCTGGGCCAAGCGTCCGAGCAGCCGCTGATTTCGGATCATCAGCAGCTCGACCACCGTGGCGACGACGGCGATCGAGGCGATCACGTCGAGCCAGCGGTCGAAGTAGCCGGCCCACCGGGGAGTGAGAGCAAGGCCAGTCCGTGGACCAAGCCGATCCAGACGACGATCCCGACGGCGCCGCGGCGGCCGAAGAAGTAGGTCTCCCAGAGCACCGGCCAGATGTAGAGGACGGCGCCGTCGGTGGGACCGTGGGTGGTCGCCAGCGAGTCGGCGATCAGGGCGGCGCCGACCGGGCCAAGCGCGGTCAGAGCGGCGACCGGCAGGCGCGGCCCGAACGCCGCGATCGCCGCCGCGAAGAGGAGCGCCGCGAGGCCCGGCACCAGCGAGAGGTGGGGGCCGCCGGGGATCCGCGACTCGACCAGGCTGAGGAGGCCGGCACCGGCGAAGATCAGGGCGCCGCTGCGGGCGGCGAGGAGCCTCGTCTCCGAGGGCATGGAGGGTTTCGGGCTCACAATTGAATTTCGGCCGGGCGCGCTCTCGCCTTTACCGATTCGCCGAAGTCGAGATGGGGTCTCAGCGACAGCAGAAGAAGTGCGCAGTGCGGCCGGCTCCTCGGCGCTTGCGCCCAGGCGGTGACCGCGACCTCGCGGGCGATCACCGAGTGGCGCGAGCGGCGCCGCGGCGGCTCGGGCTTGGTCTGCCACTCCGAGTAGCCCAGGCTGCCGTCGTAGAAGCGTGGTGGCGGTCGCCGCGCAGCCGCGACTGCCGGCCGAGGCCCGAAGGCCTAGCCGGCGATGAACTCCAGGGCCTCGAGGCCGCTTGGCTGGTCCCGATCACGGCGAGGAGTCGCCCGGCGTCTGCAGCCAAATGCGCTGGTGTGTCAGAAGCCGATACCACCGCACGAGCAACGGTCGGGAACCCCGATTGAAATCCGGCCAGCCTGCCTGAGTGCGGCGAGTCCCTAGTCCAGGTCTTCGACCAGGATTTCTGGCGCCCCGTCCGGTTTGAGCTCCCGAGGCCACTCGGCGGTGATGTCTGGCGAAACGACGGCGCCAGCCAAATCTAGGGACTCGATATGTCGAATGGCCAGTTCGGCTGCAACCTCTCGGGTTGGAGCCCTTACGACGAGGGTGACCCAACCGATGCTTGCATCCCACAGTCCCATTGTTCTCGATCCTTTCATCTCCGTCCGGTGCCGCGGGAGCCCCGAGCCCAATCGGAGCTCCCGCGGCCTGATCTCTCTAAGCGGTGACGGCGACCTCGCGGGCAATCACCGAATGGCGCGAGCGCTTCTGCGGCGGTTCGCTCTTGGTCTCCCACTCCGAGTAGCGCAGGCTGCCGTCGACCTTGACTCCGGAGCCCTTGCTGAGGGCCTCTGCGGTCTCGGTGGCGAGGTCACCGAAGGCGACGACGTCGATGAAGAGGGTGGGCGCGGTGCCCTGGCCGTTGACGGCGATCCGCATGTCGCAGACCTGCCTTTCGTTGCGCTCGGCCAGCTCCGGGTCCTTGGTGAGGCGGCCTTCGAGGCTTACCTTGTTCATCGTGCTCTCCTTCTCGTTCCCGCCGGGGCGGTGTTTGCTTGTGAAACGAGAAAGCCCCGAGAGGCCCGAGCCCGCACCGCAGGGGAAGGGAGCGCAGCGATCTTGCGCGCGAGGCCGACGGGGCAAACTCGAGTGGAGCTGCAAAGGAGCCCGGTGGGATGAGATGACGGGTATCGCTGGTGAGCCGAAGAGAGCCGTCTGACCCGCTGAGGAGTTGACGAGTTTCGAGAGTGCGCTTTGGCTCAGCCGGCGTGGTGTTTCTTCGTGGGCTTCTTGAGCACGACCGTCACCTGGCGGTGTTCGATGATCTTCTTCAACCCCGGGCTCGTGATGGTGATTAGCACGGCGATCTTCAGGGAGCCCTGCTTTTCGAGCAGCCTGATCCCGGGCTTGGTCAACTTCATCTTGACCGGGCCCGACTGACCGCCGGGGATCGTCGTCTGGCCCTTGCCGACCACGACCGTGCTCGGCTTCGGTTTGCCCTTCGCCTTCGACGTGGTGAGCCGCAGCGAAGAGGTCAGACCCGCCGGCGAGGCGCCCTTCGTCTTGCCTACGGTGGAGACCCCGCAGCTGGGGCCGCCGCAACCGTAGGAGCCGATTATCACGGTCAGGTCGGGGCCCTTGGTCACGAAGATCCGTTTCGTGATCCAGACCGTCTTCGGCTTCGGAAGGGTCACCGGCAGCGGCGATCCGGAACCGCCCGCCGGAGTGAACTGCGTCGGCGCGAAGATCGGGTTCGGTCTCCAGGCGGGAGCGGTGAAGTATTTTTCGCCGCCGACAAGGGTGATCACCCCGCCGGAGCCGTCGGTGTTCTCCATGTAGACACCGTTGGTTTCGGTGGCCGGTCCGGGGCCGTAGTAATAGCCCTGATAGACGATCCCGGAGCCGTCGGGCGACCACGAAGGTGCCGGGCCGTTCGGGTTGACGCTCTGAATCCCTGGCAACGGATGGTCGCCGCTTCCGTCCGCGTTGACGACCCGCAACGTTTCACCGCTGCCCCTGTAGACGACCTGCGATCCCGAGGGCGACCAGGAGGGGTAGATGAACTGCAGCCCGGAGGTGAGCGTGGTCGGCGTTCCCCCAGACGCGGGGACGATCCCGAGGTTGGCGGTGGCGAAGCTGGCTTTCTCGGCAAAGGCGATCCGCGAGCCGTCGGGCGACCAGACCGGTTCGCCCCCTTCGGCCCCCGTCAGGGGCGGCGGGAATCCCGCGCCGCCGGCTTCCTCGATGTAGATGTGTCCTTCGAAGGCGTAGGCGATCTTGCCGCTTTCGGGCGCCCAGCTCGGGTGGACGCCGTGTTCGGCGATAACCAGCGGCGTCGCCGTGGTGCCGTTTGCGTTGGCGACCTCGACCTTGTCGTTTGCTTCCTGGTTGCCGTAGACAAACGCGAGGCGGGTGCCGTCCGGCGACCAGACCGGTTCCTCGATCGGCACACCGGCGGTGAAGTGGGTCACCTGGACCGCCAGGTTGATCCCCTGTTCCGGCGCTTCGGGTTCCATCACGAAGAGGTTCCGGGTGCTGCCGCCAACGCCGAAGTTGGAGATGAAGGCGACTTTCTTGCCGTCCGGGGACCAGATCGGCTTTTCGTCGATGCTCGTTTCGCCGTTGTCGGTGAGGTTGGTGACCGCCGATGGGTTCGCGGGATCGATCAGGCAGATGTCGAGGGGTTTGCAGTCGTAGGCGATTTCGTTCGCCGCGGAGGCGACGGAGGCTGCAAAGGCCGAGAGGGCGAGCACCGCGAGCATGGTCACGAAGAGCAGTGAGTACGGACGCACGGGCACGGGCTCACACTAGTCCAGGTGTGGGGTCCGGTCCAGCCCCTCGTGTCCTCGGCGTGGCACGAAAAAAGGAGGACCCGGCCGGCGGCCGGGTCCTCCTGGGGGCGCTTCGAGGCTCAGGCGGTGACCGCCACCTCGCGGGCAACGACCGAGTGGCGCGAGCGGCGCTGCGGCGGCTCGGTCTTGGTCTGCCACTCCGAGTAGCGCAGGGCGCCCTCGACCTTGATCGCCTGGCCCTTGGTCAGTTCGGCAGTGTCGGCCGCCAGCTCGCCGAAGGCGGCGACGTCGATGAAGCAGGTCGGCGCGTTGCCCTGGCCGTTGACCGCGAGGCGCATGTCGCAGACGGGTTTCTCGCCGCGGACCGACAGCTCGGGGTCCTTGGTGAGGCGGCCTTCGATGCTGACTTTGTTCATGGTGTTCTCCTTCTCGTTCCCGCCGGGGCGGTGTTTGCTTGTGAAACGAGAAAGCCCCGTAACGGTCCGAGCGCGCACCGCAGGGGAAGGGAGCGAAGCGACCTTGCGCGCGAGGCCGGAGGGGCAAGATCGAGTGGAGCTGCAAACGAGCCCGGTGGGGACGGGAGGGGATGCCATGGCGGCACATCGTCTGCCGAGGGAACGTTTCCTGGCCTTGGGAGAGCAAGCACTTGGACTCGACTTCTCTTGATCCGGCCTGCGGCCGGACAGGCGCCATCGCCAACACGACCATCGATGCTCAGCGGTCCGCTCCGGCCATCCTTGACCCGAGCATGTTCAGACGGGCATCTGATCGCGGGCTGTCCTCAGTCCCAACGAATGGTGATCTCCGCCGCGGCCAGCTCCTCGAAGTAGGAACGGGCGAGCCGAAACGACGCCCCGGTCATCAGCCGGTAGGCCGGTCCCCACAGCGCCACCCAGGCGAGAACGACGAAGGTCTGGGAGAGCAGGGTGGCAAGGCTGCCTTCGCTGTGGCCGAAGTCGAGCGCGCCGGCGGCCAATAGCGCGGCGAAGAAGACCAGCACGCCAATCCGGATCTCGCGTGGTGCGAGGCTGCGCCGGATCCAGTGGTGACGGGCGTCGACACGCATCGTCTCGAAGTCGTGCCGCAACCCGGCGATGATCGCCCGCTCGAGCCCCTCCGTCTGCTCGGTGCTGGGCAGCAAAAGCAGCAGCACCGAGGCGCCGCCGACGCCCGTTGGCACCTCCGACCAGCGGTCGACGATCCGCTGGCGCGCCTCGTCTGAGAGCGGTCGTCGCTCGATCGGCTCAACGCTCCAAGCATCGAAGAGCGCCGCCAGCGACGGTACACGGATACTCACCTCGTCCATCGGATACTTCTATCCACATCACAGGTCGGATTCTCTGTCCTCCAAACTCCGCACCCAACCGTCCGCAGCCACCTCGCTGACCCCACCTTTCCCAGAGGTGAACCTGACCCCGGACACTCACAATCGTGGGGGTGCGGGGTCAGGGTCACCGACGCACCGCCGCCCGCTCTGCGCCGCGAGGTGGCTGCGGACGGTGTGTCCGCAGCCATGTTCGTAGCCAATTTGCGAGGATGGTGTCTCCAAATCGGTACGGCTTGCGTCGTGAAGGTACATGCAGGCGAAACGGGAGGCTCCGATGGACAGGCAGAGACGGTGGGGTCAGAAGTTGACGTTCGTGGCGATGGTGCTCGTCGTTGGCCTCGCGGCGCCGGCGGAGTCGAGTGCGGCGAGTCCGACGGGAGGGCACTTCGTCTATGAGCTCTGCGACTCGGCGCTGCCGGGGGGCGCGCCGCCGCCGGCCAGCTTCGTGGTCGACCCTGGGGTGCCGTTCACTCCGTTTCAGAGCTGCGCAGAACCAGGAGGCTCGATCGGGATCGCCGAGACCGGCCCCACCGCGGCGGCGTTCGCATACTGGGGCATCGCGATCCCGGCGACGCCGGGCGGCTACGTCGAATCGATCACCACCACCGGCGCCGCCTCGGGCCTCGGCCCCGGCAACGATCACACCAGCGCCTACGAACAGGGCTGGCCGCCGAACGGCGCCGGTCAGAGCACGCGGGTCTTCCAGAACTCCGAAGGCGAAGCTCCTTTCTACTTCAGCGAACCGGGGATCAGGATCCTGATCAATTGCGACGGCAACGTCGCCGGCGGCTGCGGCGCCGGGCCGACGATCGCGATCCGCGATATCGCCGCCACCGAGGTCGACCCCAACCCGCCGACCCTCTCGGGAATCGCCGGCTCGCTGATCGCCGGTGGGGTGATCCGCGGCCACCAGACCCTCGCCGCCGAAGCCCACGACCGGGGTGGCGGACTCTCGAGCCTGGCCTTGCTGGTCAATGGGCTGCCGGCGGCGCCCGCCGACCTCGGCGCCTGCAGCGTCTACTCGGTTTCCAACTCCAGCGTTTACGGCCGGGTCGCCACCTCCCCCACCCCGTGTCCCGCCGAACTCAAGACCAGCTGGACCGTCGATACCCAGGCCTATCCGTTCCACGACGGCGCCAACACCGTCGCGGTCTGCGCCGTCGACTACGCCAGCCTCGGCAATCCCAATACCACCTGCTCGGCGCCGGTCGCGGTCGACGTCGACAACTCCTGCACCGAATCGCCGGTCGCCGGCGGCGAAGCGCTGAGCGCTCAGTTCGCCCGCTCAGAGAGGGAAACGATCACGGTCGGCTACGGCAAGGGCGCCGAAGTCACCGGCGAGCTCCACGACAACGCCGGCGACCCGATCCCCGGGGCGACGATCTGCGTGCAGTCGCAGACCCTCGGCCTGCAACCGGCGCCGTTGCCTGTCAGCGCGGTCAAGACCGACGCCGAGGGGCACTTCGCCTACGAAGTCCCGGCCGGCCCCGACCGCGAGCTCCTCCTCGGCTATCGCCACGACTCCGCCCAGATCGCCCGTGACGTCCGCTACTACGCCCACGCAGCGCCGAGCCTCGAGGCCAACCCGCCGAAGCTTCGCAACGACTCGCGGGTGCGGCTCTGGGGCCGGCTGCCGCGGCCGAGCGCCGGCAAGCGGGTGGTCGTCCTGCAGGCAAACGTGGTCGGCTCCAAACGCTGGATCACCTTCCGCCGCGCCACCACCGACGGCCACGGCGACTTCGAAACCGGCTACCGCTTCCATTCGACCACGCGCAGGACCGAATACCGCTTCCGCGCAGTCGTTCCGACCCAGGACCACTACCCCTACGTCGAAGGCCACTCCAAGCCGGTGAGCGTGCTTGTGCGGCCGCGGCGCCGCGGGCGATGATCGTTCCGCGACCAACTCCAAGGAGGAAGAGATGAAGAAGCCGAGGCTGCGCCGCCCGTCCGCCGGAGTGGTGCTGGGGACGCTGGCGCTCATCGTCGCCATCGCCGGCAACACCGCCGCCTTCTCAAAGACCACGGTGATCGTCCGCAAGGGCCAGATCGGCAAGGCCGCGGTGACGGCGAAGACGCTGGCGCCGGGGGCGGTGCATCCGAAGGCGCTGGCAAAAGGGGCAGTGACGGCGGGGGCTTTGAAACCGGGCGCCGTGGGCGCTGGGGCGCTGGGGCCTGATGCGGTGACCAGCGGGGCACTTGCGCCGGGTTCGGTCTACGGCGGCGCGCTGGGGGAAGTGACGATGCACTCGGCGCCGATCGCCGATGCCGACACCGATCCCCACAACGGCGAATGGACCCCATCGAAGCCCATCACGGTGCTCTGCGCGCCTGGCGAACGGGTGCTCATGGGCGGCGTGGTGATCACGAATCCAGGCAACAGCCAGGTCTCGATCATCACCGAAGAGCCTTTTGTCAACGGCGCTGAGAGCGGTTGGGTCGGCCGTATCGCCAGCGACTCTGGCGGCGCCGCGGCCGCCGAAGCACAGGCTTACTGCCTGAAGTAGGGCAGCCGTAAGTCGCCTCCGCTACGCCGGAAGAGCCTCGGGCCAAACGCCCGTGCGGACTCGCTCGTAGAGCGTGTCGGGTGCGAAGTCCACCTCGCCTGGCCAGGTGATGACGCCGTCTTCAAGGAACGCCTCGCGGAACCCCTCTGGAGTCCTCACACGCTCGAAGACAGGGCCCCAGAGACGATCTCGGAGGTCGACCTCGCCTTCCAATCCATCGACAAAGATGAGGTGGAGCACCCCATAGTCGAGGATCGTGAATTCGGTGATGTAGTAGGGCGGCAGAGTCATCTCAATGGCTCGATCTCCCGCAGTGTCTCACTCCCGCGGGCTCGATTCCAGTTCTCCTCGAGTTCGGCCCTGTGAAGCTCAGCCCAAGCGAGAACAAAGCGGAGCTGGCGCC
Source organism: uncultured Actinomycetes bacterium (assembly GCA_963839115.1). Classification (GTDB taxonomy): domain Bacteria; phylum Actinomycetota; class Thermoleophilia; order Solirubrobacterales; family 70-9; genus VAYN01. The sequence continues at coordinate 3,461,350 of CAWITM010000001.1, read as the reverse complement.
GCGGCAGGCCGGTCTCGAGGGGCTCGAGGGTGTCGATCCGTATCTTCGCCCGGCCGTCGGTGTGTTTGGCGTGAAAGTGCGGGAAGCCGTGATCCTCGTAGTACATCTCGATCACGATCCCGTAGAAGCTGCTTATCCGCGGCATTTGGCGGCTCCTCTCGAAACGCCCGAAGGCGCCCTGGCGAGGATGTCGGTCATCACCCCGAGGGGTGACCGACACGCACAGCCAGGGCGCCTGGCAGGGGCAGGGTGGCGTTATGCCGTCCACACACCCTTCAAGCGAGCCGACGTCAGCATTCGCCCCCTGTCGGTCACGGCTCAATCGGGATCGGCCAGGCTGAACGCATCCGCGTCGACTTGCCGTGGAGCAGAGGCACCTCGACTGCGGGTGCGCGGCTACGTCCGAAATTCGGGCATTCGTAAGAGTTCGACGTTGCCCTAGAGCTGCGCCGTACTGTCAGGAACGCGTCTGTTTCACTGAACTGACACTCGTCCAGATTTTCACCAGGGCTCAGTGGCTCGATCACGCCGGCCGATAGGTCGACTGTGATCGATCAAGTTGCGTTCCAGCATCGGGCGCGGGCGAGCTGATGTCTCGCGCGGGCCTGCTCGCCGTTGTCGCCGTCTCCTCGGCCGCGCTGCTGACCACGGTCGGCCTTTCCTCGGCACGACCCACGTCGAGCGCTGGGCCTAGCCTCGACTGGGCGATGGCGCGTTCCTCTCTCGAACACGTCAGCTCCGCCAATCCTTCGGAGGCAAAGCGTCAGTTCGACTCTCCGAGCACCCTGGTTCAGAACAGCCCACCGCTGCGCCAGCGGCCCACTCCGGCCGGCTGGAACAGCTCCAACACCGAGCGCTGGGCAAGCTTCGCCGCCTTTGCCGCCGATGTCCGCACCGCCGCGGTTCCGTCCTACGTGACGGTGGTCCATTACGACAACGAGGCCTGGTCGCAGACGCCGCTAGGCGAGCAGCGACGCCCCGGCTACTACGAGCGGCGCTTCTGCTCGGTCGCTCACAGCAACGGCTGGCGCTGCTACACCGGCCCCGGCCAGGACCTCTGCGGCGTGCTCGACCACAGTCGGGATGAGACCTACGCGCAGTGCTACCTGAGCCTCGACCTCGCTGGCGAGGCTGCCCGCTATGCCGACGTGATCGACATCCAGGCCCAGACGCTTGAGGGGCGGGGCGCCCGCACCTACGGGAACTTCATCCGCCGCGCTGCGGCACAGGCACGAGCGACGAACCCCAAGGTCGTGGTGCTCGGCAACATCGCCCCGTCGCCCGACGGACGAGCGGTATCGGCTCAGCGGATGACGGCCTGCGCTCGGGCCGCCCTCCCCTATGTCAGCGGCTTCTACACCACGGTCGGCAACGGGGAGGGCGCGACGATGGTCGAATTCCTGAAGCTCCTCGAAGCTCAGGGCTAGTCGCGACGCGAGACGAGCAGATCGTTGATCGGGCCTTCCCGTTCGAGGTCGCGCAGGAAGCTCGCCGCCAGGTCGGTGGTTGCCGGCGTGAAGTTCAGCATCAGTCCCGGGAAATGGCGCAGCTCGAGGCGAGCGGCGCGAACCAGGTCGATCGGCCAGACCTCCCGGTCGGCGCCGGGCGGTCTGGTGCTGAGGCTGGCCAGCGTGAGCATGCCCGGCCCAGTGCCCCGGAGCTGTTGGCGGGCGCCCTTGAGAAGCCCGTGGAGGCGATCGAGGGAGAGCTCCTCAGGCGCCGCCTGAACGACGAAGTTCTCGGCGCCGCTTGCGCCTTCGGTGAGCCGGCAGCGCAGGTAGGCCTGGTCGAGGAGCTCGCCCCGTCGCTTGGCGCATCCCCCTGGCGCGTCAAGGGCGAGGTCACGACCGGGTGCGACGATCGGGCCGTAGCCCCAGCGGGCCGCGAGCCGGACGAAGCGGTGCATCGCCGCCATCGGCGCTTCGCGCTCGGGCGCCGGGGTCTTCGACCAGCCCTCGGGGTCGTAGATGATCGCGGCGATGCGGGGATCGATGCGACCGAGGTGAAGATCGTGCTGGAACGCCCGCAGGCTGGTGTAGCTGAGGGTGGGGATCGAGCGGTAGCCGGCCGGGACCAGATCCTGGGCGGCGGCGGAGCCGACGACGAAGGTCTCTCCGTTGTCGAAGAAGCGGCGGGCAAGCCCGGCGTTGCCGGCGCGCAGGGAAGCCAGGTCGGCGCCGGAGACGATCCAGGAGACGTGGCCTAGGGGCGGCGCAGGCTTGCTCGGTGCCGGTGCCGATCTGGGGGTCGAGGCGTCCGTATGAGCCCGCCCGTGCCCGAGGCCGGCGCCGAGGACGACGGCGACGAGGATGGCGGCCCCGAGCAGAGACGCGCCTGCGGCTACTCGGAATAGACGGATGGGATCTGGCTCCTCTTGGACTGAGATTGGATGCAGGCGTACTCGCGCCAGAGCGGCGTTCGCAGGACGAAGTCACGCAGGCGGCAGGCGAGGACGGGCAGGCTGTCGGCGGGACCCTGGGTGATCCGGTAGCTGATCGCGTGGCCGCCGCGGCCCTTGATCTCGGCCGGGCGCCCCTTGCCCTCGTCGAGGTAGTCGCCGTCGATTACGACCGGAAACTGGGTGTGGAGGAAGTGGAAGAAGAATTCGGGGATCCGCGGGTCGTTGGTGAAGCGCTGGCCGTAGTTGGAGTAGGGAACGGCGAAGGAGAGTGGCCGGTAGCCGGGGATGTGTTGGCGCAGCATGTACTCGCCCCATTTGACGTCGTGGGTGACCCGCTGCTTGTAGGCGGAGAAGGGTTCGAGACTGCCTTCTCGCCAGCGCCGGTAGGCATAGAATTCACCGCTCTTGCCGGCCGCGTCGACGACGATGTGGTGATGTCCGGTGCCGGCGTGCTCCTGGACTTCCCAGCGGCCGCTTTCCTGCATCTTCGCCAGCTCTGACCAGTGCAGCGCCCAGCCGGGTCGCGCTTCGGGCCAGGAGGCGACGACGAAGATCACCGCGGTGTCGTGGAAGCGGGCCAGGGTCTGATCGGCACCGCGATAGGAGTCGAGGCGGCCATCGTCGAAGGTGAGCATGATCGGGTTCGGCGGCAGCTCGGAGGTATCGCCGGTGGCCGCGTAGTGGGCGTACTGGGCCATCGTCACCGTGTGGAAGCCGGCGGTGTGGAGCGCCAGCAGCTGCTGGGCAAAGCGCTTGCGGGTGACTGAGAGGTAGTTTTCCTCGCTGTTGACGCCGTGGTAGGCGAGGATCGGGATGACGCCGTGGAAGTGCGGGAAGTGCTTCCAGAGGTAGTGCATCCGCGGCGTCAGCGCGACCCGCGGTGAGGGCAGCGAGCTGCGCTCGGCCTGGGCTTCGTTGGCTTTGATCTTGACCACCGCGACCGCCGCCGCGATCAAGAGGCTCCAGCAGATCACCCCCGCCAGCGCGAAGCGGAGCGCTCGCGACAGGCGGGGGGTCTTGGCGGACGGTGGAGCGGGATCCATCGGGGTTCTAGGCCAGCGCCGGCTCGGGGCGCTCGTCGCGCCAGCGCGTCCGCGGCGGGATCGCGCTGGCAATGACGCGGCCCTGGTGGCGCTCGATCGTCTCGAAGGTCGAGGCGATCAGCTCGGTCGAGAGCAGGTGCGGCTCAAGCCCGAGATCGAGCAGCTTGGTGTGCTTGGCGTTGTAGTAGTGGTCCTCCTTCTCGGTGCGCGGGTTCTCGCAGGAGTCGATCTCGACCGAGGCGAGGCCGTACTCGGCGCCGGCCACGCGGACCAGCTCGGCGAGCTCGGCGACCGAGAACTGCTCGGTGAACTGGTTGAAGACCCGGTACTCGCCCTCGGCAGCCGGGTTAAGCGCCGCTAGCTCGACGCAGCGCAGGGTGTCGAGGATGTTGAGGTAGCCACGGGTCTGACCGCCGGAGCCGTAGACGGTCAGCGGATGGCCGATGACCGCCTGGACGCAGAAGCGGTTGAGCGCCGTGCCGAAGCACTCGTCGTAGTCAAAGCGGGTGGCGAGTCGCGGGTCGAGCTCGGTCTCGGGGGTCGCCAGGCCGTAGACGACGCCCTGGTTCAGGTCGGTAGCCCGGGTTCCCCAGACCCGCGAGGCGAAGTGGATGTTGGTCGAGTCGTGGACCTTGGAGCAGTGGTAGAGCGAGTGCGGCAGCTTCGGGAAGGGCAGGGTGTCGGAGCGCCCGTTGTGGGAGATCTCGATGAAGCCCTCCTCGATGTCGATGTTGGGCGTCCCATACTCGCCCATCGTCCCGAGCTTGATCAGGTGCGCCTCGGGACAGATGTCGCGCATCGCGAATAGCACGTTGAGGGTGTTGGCAACGTTGTTCAGCTGCGTCTTCATCGCCCGCCCTCGAGTGCCCATCGAGTAGGGAGCGCTCGGCTGCTCGCCGTAGTGGACGATCGCCTCCGGTTCGAACTCCGAGAAGAGCCGCTCGACGACGTCGTAGTCGACGAGGTCGGCGATCGTCACGCCGATCTCGCGACCGCTTACCTGTTGCCAGGCCTCGGCACGAGCGGTCAGCGAGCTGATCGGGATCAGCGAGTCGGACTCGACCGCCTTGACCATCTCGCGCCGCATGTAGTTGTCGACGACGTGCACCTCGTGGCCTTTGGCGGAGAAGTGCATTGCCGTCGGCCACCCGAGGTAGCCGTCGCCGCCGAGAATGAGAATCCGCATCTAAACCTCCGAGTTGATTGGGATCGGGATCGGGACTTCGTCGGGGAGAGGAAGTTCGGGTTCGGGCACGAGGCTGAGCAGCGGGCGCTGCTCGGCGAGCTCGGGCTCAGGGGCCTCGAAGGCCAGGGTCAAGAGCGTCTCCAGCGCGTAGTAGGTGACGATCAGGCGGAAGACCAGATAGCTCGGCAGCACCATCACTAGGCCGGGCTGGCGGTAGAAGAGCACCACCGCGATCATCTGGATCAGCTGGACGCCGATCACGATCGCCCCGGCGGCGGCGATCTCGTGCAGCGGCAGGGTCGAGGGCTGGGCGACGATCATCGCCGCCGCGGCGACCGCGAAGGGCACCAGCATCAGCTTGCGGAACATCATGAAGGAGGCCCAGGGGAGCATCCAGAGGCCCCGCACCCCCTGCCCCATCGAGATCGCCGAGCGATTGCGGCCGATCATGTGGTAGAGCCCGCGCGACCAGCGCATCCGCTGCTCGCGCAGCTGGGAGAGGTTGTGGGGGACGTCGGTGTAGGTGCGAACCCGCCAGTCGGCGACAACGCGGTAGCCGAGCCGGCCGACCCGCACGGTGATATCGGCGTCCTCGCCGTTGATCCCCTCGGCAAAGCCGCCCAGCTCGACCAGGATCGAGCGCCGGTAGGCAACGGTCGCGCCCGGCAAGACGGTGACGCAGTCGGCGACGTTCTGGGCGACCCGCTTGAAGGCGGCGCCGTAGTATGTCTCGATCGCCCGCATGTGGGCGATCCAGCCGCGGTTCTCGCGCGGCACCGGCAGCACGCCGACGCCCCCCACCTCGCGGTCCCAGAAATGCGGAATCGCCTTGATCAGGAGCTCGGGGGTGACCAGGGTGTCGGCGTCGATGCGGACGATCACCTCGCCCTCGGCGCGACCCAGGCCGACGTTCAGCGCCCGGCTCTTACCGAGCGAGGGGCATTCGAGCAGCACCGATTCGAGCCGCGGGTGGGAATCGAAGGCTGCCCGCGCCTCGGCGGCGGTGCCATCCGAGGAGCCGTTCTCGATCACGATCGCCTGGACCGGTCCGGGGTAGGCGGCGGCAGCGGCGGCGATCGCATCGATCGTCTCGCCGATCATTCCGGCCTCGTCGCGGGCCGGGACGATGAAGGCGACCGTGAGCCAGCGGCCAGGCGCGGGCCGGCGGCGAAAGAGTCCGGCGAGGGCACCGACGGCGCAGAGTGCCAGCGGCAGGACGATGAAGAACACGACCACCCCGGAGCCGGCACCGCCGAGCAGCGGCAGGTTGTCGAGGTGGGCATGGATGTAGGGCCCGAAGTAATGCTCGACGGCAAGGGCGCAGGCGAGCGAGAGGCCTGCCGCCAGGCAGAGCAGCAACAGCGGCGCCCAGCGCCGGGGTAGCTTGCGATCGACGCGAACGTCGCGGGGCAGGCGGGCATTGGCGAAGACCGCAACGGCGACGACGAGGACGCCGATCAGGCCGGCGATGACGTTGCCGTAGGCCATGAACGGCGAGGGCCCGCCGAGGCTCGAGAGGCGGGCCAGGGCGACATCGCTGAGGATCGTCAGCGAGACGTAGAGGCCGAGCGAGGTGGCCAGCAGGCGCAAGCGGCGTCGCCAGGTGCCGGCGGCGAAGAGGCCGAAGAGCACAAGCAGCGAGGCGAAGAGCGGGCGCACGGCGATCGAGGCCTGCTTGGGCAGCCGCAGGCTGGGGTCCTGGGAGAGGTTGCGAATGAAGCGGCCGTACTCATAGGTCATCTGCGGGAAGTGGGGCTGCATTGCCGCCGCGGCGGCGGCGAAGGCGGCCAGCAGGAGCGGCGCCACGAACCAGCGACGACGGACCGAGAGCCCGGGCGGCGCCGTGTCGGGAGTGAACGGCGTCGCGAAAAGATGCTCGCTCACCGCCGCCCCCGCAGCGAGAGCGGCAGACGCGGCCAGCGTGGACCCATGGCTCGATTCCCTGCGAACAACAAAGCCAGCTCCTCCCGAGTTGCCTTGCGTCCGTGCAGCTAAGAGTGCGGCGCGGCGATCGAGATTTGCCTGCGTATTTGTTGGAGATTTGGTCCCAAGAGCCCAACCGAGAACCGCGACTTGCCGAAAGTCCGCAGTTTGCGTACCCTCGTGTTGGGTTTTTGAGGAGAGCGTTTCCAGAACGGCAACGCGTGTGAATCAGGTGGGGAGATCAGAGGATCAAGCGACGCGCTCGCGCGTGCGGGCGGCCCAGGTGCCGTTGGATGCCGCACGCTCGCTGAGCGCCCAGGCCCTCGTCTCGACGCCCGAGCTCTTCGATCGCTTCCCCTACGGGCTTGCCCTCGCCACCGCCGCCGGAGAGATCGTCGGCCTGAACGAGCGGGCGAGGCGGATTCTCTCCTCCTGCGCTCAGCCCGCTGAGAGGAGCTGGTCGTGCTGTGAGCTGATCTGCGGCCGCCTCGGCGAGGTGCTGGGGACGGGCTGCATGTCGGCTTTGGCGCTCGGCAGCGAGCGCGACCTGCCGGAGGTGAGGATCGACCTCGAGGGCGAGCGCCTGCAGACCTCGGCCTGGATCACCGCCGCCGTCGCCGATCGCGAGCGCTCGTTGGTGCTCTTCCACCTGCGCCCGGGTCGCCCGGGCGATCGGCGCCGGCGCACCCGCCAGGGTTGGCATGGCGATTCGATCGGCGGCGCCGGGGCGCGACTGCGGGTAGCGACGCTGGGGCGCTTTGAGATCGAAGGCGACGTCGGCCCGATCAACGGCGAGTGGCTCGAGCAGCGGCCGGGGCAGGTACTGAAGCTGCTGGTCTGCGAGCGCCGCCGGCTGCTGGCCAGCGATCAGATCAGCGAGACGCTTTGGCCTGGCCTCGGTCCCGAAGAGGCCCGCAATCGTCTGCGCTTCCACGTCCACGCTCTGCGCGACCGGCTCGAGCCGGGGCGGACCGGGCACGCCGAGTCGGCCTTCATCGCCTCGCGGCGCGGCGGCTACCTCTTCGACTCGAGCCTGGCCTGGGTCGACGCCGATGAGTTCGAGCGCGAGGCCGGCGCCGGCCTGGCCGCGATCGAGCAGGGCGATCCGGCCGCCGCGGTCCCCCACCTCGAGCGCGCCAGCTCTCTGTACCGCGGTGAGTTCCTGACCGAGGACCCATACGCGGAGTGGGCGCTCGGGGAGCGCGAGCGCCTGCGCGAACTCGCCGCCCATGTTCTGCAGGCCTTAGTCGTGCAGCAGCTCGCTAGTGGCCACTGCGAGGATGCCGCGCTGCCGGCTCGACGTCTCGCCGAGCTCGATCCCTTCGACAGCGAAGCCCAGCAGCTGCAGATCGAGGTGAGCCTGCGGCGCGGCCGACGCAGCGAAGCGATCCGCCGCTACGAGGTCTTCCGGGCGAGGACGCGGCGAGCTTTCGGGGTCGATCCTGACTTCGACCTGCGCCGGCTCGAGGAGCGCGTGGCCCGGCAACCGGGACCTCGCCTCGGGCCGGTCGAGACCGAGGCGAAGATGGGCGAGAACGGGGCCGCCCGAGCCTAGTCGAGGTCGGCCAAGGCTAGGGCGATCCACTCCAGCTCGCCGTTGACCATTGGCACCTCGTCTGGAAAATGGGCTGCCCAGACGGCGCGTTCGTGATGAGTGAAGCCACCGTCGCGGTAGCAGCGCAACCGTTGGGCCGGGGTCATCGAGCGCAGGCGCTGCCGGACTTGATCGTGAACGGCTAGATGGGCCGCCACCTCGCCTTCGAGCAGGGTCGCCATCGCGACCTCCTCTCGGGAGTGGCCCCGCCCGTTGCGGGAGCCGGTGCCCTGCCAGCGCACGCGAACGCGTGCCAGGCTTGGGGTGCCGGCGAGAGCGCTGCCGGGTGGGTCGATCTCAGCCGACGAGACGGTGAAGGTGCTCCATCGCGCCCCGGCGGGGGACGCTATCGACATCGTGCAGGACGCCGGCCTCGGAGGTGCAGGAGACCCAGTAGCTGGGCCTGCCAGATCGTCCCGGAGCTGTCGAGCACCGGCCGATAGGGATCCTCGGCGGGCGCCGACTGGGTCCGGCGGCTCAGCCCGTGTAGTGGGACAGACCGGGGCGGCCCGGTTGCATCTCGGAAGCCCGGACCGCCCCGCCCCTTCTGTCTGCTGGGCCGCCTGCCAGGGAGAGATAAGCCTGTCGGCGGCCGGTCCCCGGCGCCGTGCGCACGCGCCGAAGCTCGGGTCTAGTCATGCCTTTGGCCAGGGGGCCGCCGCGACCGCGGAGGACGGTCGCGGCGGCTGCCATTGGGGTGGCAGTTTCGGTTAGCCCTTGGGGGTGCAGGCGCGGATGATTTCCGCCGAGGCCTTGGTGCCGTCGGAGAAGGTCGCCGTGCCGTTTGCGACGAGCTTGCCGTCGGTGCATTTGGCCGCCAGCACCGAGACCTTCTTGCCCTTGTAGGTGTATTTCTTTTCGATCGAGAGGTTGAACGAGGTGACCGAACCCGAGCCGCCGGCGATCTTCGGGATCGTCGCGATCGCTTCGGTGCCGAAGCGGCCCTTGTGGATTTTCTTGATTTTCACCGTGGTCACGATCGCGCCGGTGATCGGGGCATTGAAGTAGGCGTGGATGTAAAAGGTGATCACGCCGCCCGATTCGCCGCCGTTTAGGACCAGCAGCTTGGAATGGACCGCGATCGGATTCTGTTCGGGGAACTGAACCTGAACCGAGGTCTGGCCGGTGCCGATGATGGCGCTCTTGCAGGCGGCTTCGGCGGCCGAGGTGGTGGTTGACTGTAGCTGGCCGAGCCTGCAGGTCGGCAGGCCTTTGACAGTCACGGAGCCGTTTTTGTCGGTTTCGACGACGAATTCCTTCAGCGCCGGAGGGTGGGTGCCGTCGAGGGTGGCGATCTTCCCTTCGGCCGCGAGCTTGATCGGGGTCGGCGTCGTCTTCGAGAGCGCCTTGGGGGTGAAGCCACCGTTGAAGGTCAGTTTGAGGTTGCCCGAGGTGACGGTGACCGGGCCTTCGCCGGCGGCCAGGGCAATTCCGGCGATTGCCAATGCCCCGCAGACGGCGAGAGCTCCGATGACCGCGACGGCGCGCGGAAGCTTGCGACGGTTCCTGCTCATATCTGTGTTGCTCCTCCTGCCTTGGGCTGCAGTGGCCGGGAACGACCATTCGGAGAGCCGTTCCCGGCCAACCCCCTGCAACGGTTTTGCCAACCCGTCGCCACCCTCCCAGGCGACGACGGCACAAGGCTAGAGGATGGCGTTTCCAAATACAAGCACCACCGTGTGTAAAACTCCGATCCGCTTTGGCCGACGAGCAGATCAAGCAGATGCGAGCGGCGCACGCGCAAGGCGACAACGGTGGGGCCTTTGGTGCCGACTCGTCGCCGAGCGCCGCGGCGACGGCAACCGGCTTTGCCAGAGCGATGCTCGGCGGCAATGCGGCGGCGGCCGTCGCTCACTTCGCCGACGATGCCCAGTTCCTGACGCCCGACGGCACCCAGGTTGGCGGCCGGCGATCGATCCTCGCCCTGCTGGAGCAGCTCACCGCCTCCGAGCCAGAGCTTGAGATCCGCAACGGCCGCACCGTCGTCGCCGATCCGGTGGCCCTCGCCACCCAGTACTGGACCCGCAGCTCGCGCACCACCTCAAGCGAGCTCTTCGAGGCCAACCACACCGCCCGCCTGGTTCTCGCTCGCCGCGAGCGCGGCTGGCAGATCGTCATCGCAGCTCCCTGGAGCTAGGTGGCGCCGACCTCCTACGGCGACCATCGGCTGCCCAGCGGGCGCCATACCCTCAGCCCCGAGGAGGTCGCCGCGAATCAACGCTGGCGCCTGATCGGCGCGGCTTCGGAGGCCCTCGCCGAGCGCCGCTTGGTGGGAGTCACAGCACGGCTGATCTCGCATCGGGCGGCGGTGTCCAACTACACCTTCTACGAGCACTTCAGCGGGGTCGATGACGTCCTCGTCGCCGCCTTCAGCCTGGCTTCCAAGTTGCTCCTCGAGGCCGTCGGTGCTGCCTGCGACGAGCGGCCGAACGGGGAAAGCGCACTCGAGAACGCGCTCGCCGCCGCACTGGCATTCGGTGCTCGGGAGCCTGGGATGGCCGCACTTTTCACGCTCGAAGTTGCGACAGGGGTACCGACCGTCGCCGGCGAGCGCGAGCGGCTGCTCGGCAGACTAGAGGCGCTTTTGACAGGCCATTCCGTGAACCGTGGGGGCAAAGTTTCGGCCCCGGGTAGGCAGTTAGCTCTGGGCGCCGGCGTTGCCCTGGGAGTCGAACGACTGGAGGCTGAGCCCTCTCTCCTGCCGATTGCAGCGCATGAGCTCACCGCCATGATCGCTCGCCATTAGTGCAGGCCGGTCAACTCTCACTTCTGCGGAGTCAGGCCCACCAAGTCGATCCGAGCAGAGGAGGCTCGGTGGCCTAGGCCGATTTAACTCGCTCGGGAACTACAACTCGCTAGACGACGTAGACGCCGATCGGGATCTTGCGCCCGGCGAGTGAGGTGGCACTTGAAAGGAAGCCAGCCCGACCGTGGCGTCGATCGGCTTCTCTCCCGATTTCTTCATCTGCCGGCGGGCTTTTTCCTGCAGAGCTGGCAGCCGGGCAAGAATCTCGTCGAGCCAGCCGCCGAGCTCCCGGAAGCACTCTCTGTTCAGCTCCAGCGCCATCCAAGAGAGGTGGCGATCGACATCCGCATCGAAGGTGCCGGCATCGAGTGCCTCGCGTACCTCTGTGAGATAGGCCGCCAAGATCGTTTCGGAGATGTCCTCGCGAAGCAGCTTGGAAAGGCCTCGCGAAGACGGAGTGTCGAGATGTGCTCGGTGCACGCTGCGGTAGACGTGCTCCACCCCACCGCGGCGCGAACCGCCGCTCTTTTGATCGACCTCTTCGAGGTAGCCCCATTTGGCGAGTTGGCGGAAGTGGCGGGCAATGTTGCTGATCTCCCCGCCGTACTCTCGGATGAACGCGGTGGGACTCAGATCGCTGAGCGAGGCTGCCTCAAGGATCCGGAATCGCCAGGGATTGCCGACCGCGGTGGCGAGGTCCACCTCTCCGACTGGCGCTTCGCCAGATCCCTTCTTCGTCTGCGTGTCGGTCAAAGCGGTACCCCGGCTTCCTTGGCGCGGTCGGGGCGAGTCACCCTAGCCGCTGAGCCGGCTTTCCTCCCAAATTGGTGATGGTCATTTGGTGGTTTAGAAAACCACCTATTAGAACTCCAACATCCAAAGCAGGGAGGGAGGTGATCGGATGGAGTTGGTCTTGAAGGGCTCAACGTTGCCTACCGTAGCGACGTCTAAGTCCAACTAACACACGGTCGCGATCGGGTGCCTCGGGGTCGAACTGGCACCCGATCGTCCGCTGTTTGCGCGAAGTCTTAGAGGCTGGGGTCTTCAAAGACGCCAATTGGTGGATATATATGCCACCAAAGATGAGACCCAGGATGAAACGCTCCATCGTTAGGATCGAGGCCCCGGACGGCGACTTGATTCTGATGCGGACCACCGGAGAGGATGTCCGAGTCCGGCAACCCGATGCGTCCGAACGGGAGTTGTTGGCAGCGCTCGATGGGACCCACCCGCTCGCCGAGCTCGAGGAAAGCTTCGGCGCACGCGAGGTCGCCGACACGCTCGCGGTGATGGAGGAGATGGGTCTGGTCGAAGACGCCGCCGAGGAGGACTGCTTGGCGGACGCGGTACGTGAGCGCTACGACCGCCAGCTGCGCTACCTGGCCGACATCACGACCTCGCGCGGGCCGACGCCGGCGGGCTGTCAGGAGAAGTTGGCGAGCTGCCGGGTCGCAGTCTTTGGGGCAGGAGGGCTGGGCGGCCGGGTGGCATGGGAGCTGGCCTCGATAGGGGTGGGCGAGCTCTGGCTGCTGGACGGCGATCGGGTCGAGCTCTCGAACCTGAACCGCCAGATCCAGTACACCGAGGCCGAGATCGGCAACCTCAAGGTCGAGTGCTTGGCGACGAGACTGCGCGCCTTCAACTCATCGATCGCAGTGAGATCGGTCGCCGAGCGGATCGAGGGAGAGGGGCGCTTGGCCGAGTTCATCGCCGGCGCCGACCTCTTGGTCGACGCCGCCGACTGGCCTGCCCACGAAGTCGAGCACTGGTGCAACTCCGCCTGCTTTGAGGCCGGGATCCCCTACATCGCGATGAGCCACCAACCGCCGATCGCTCGCATCGGCCCGCTCTACGTGCCGGGGGTGACCGGTTGCTTCGCGTGCCAGGAGATCTCCTATCGCCGCACCTACCCGCTCTTCGACGTGGCGATCGAGCAGCGGCGCGCGCAGCCCTCGCCGGCACCAACCCTGGGACCCGCCTGCGGCCTGACTGCCGGACTGATCGGCACCGAGGTGATGCACTTCCTCACCGGGGTGGTGGAGCCGAAAACGCTCGGCGTCGGCTACGCCCTCGATCTCCGCACGCTCACCTTCGACACCTACGACGTGACCCCCGAGGCCGGCTGCCCGGTCTGCGCAAGGAGCAAATCCGAGGAGAAGGAGATCGCATGAGCCCGGAGCCGCCGGCGGCACGCCTCACCTACGACGCCTTCGCCGCAAGCTACGACGATTTCAACCATTGCTATATGTACGAGCGCTGGACCGGCAAGCTCTTGGAGCGTGCTCAGGCCGCCGGGCTGGAAGGCGACCGGCTGCTCGACGTTGGCTGCGGCACCGGTCTGAGTTTCGTCGCTCTACTGGCACGCGGCTTTCAGGTGACCGGCTGCGACATCTCGTCGGCGATGCTGGCAGAGGCCCACGCGAAGGTTGGCGACCAGGCGACCCTCGCGGAGGCCGACATGCGGGGGCTGCCGCGGTTCGGCGAGTTCGACCTCGTCTGGGCGGTCAACGACGCGGTCAACTACCTGCTCAGCGCCGCCGAGCTGCAGTCCGCCCTCGCTGGGATGAGGCGGAACCTGGCGCCGGGCGGCGTCGTCCTCTTCGACGTCAATACGCTCGCCGCCTACCGCAGCTTCTTCGGCGAGGAGGTCGTCGTCGAACGTGATGGCAGGCGCTTTGTCTGGCGCGGACTGGGCTCCGCCGTCGAGGATTCACCGGGATCGACCTTCGAAGCGAGCTTCGACGGCAAGGGCGTTGGCGTAAACGCGCACACCCACCGCCAGCGTCACTTCCCCGAAGCCGAAGTCCTCGCGGCGATCGAGGCGGCGGGATTGAGATGTGTCGAGGTCGCCGGTGAGCTCGACGGCGAGCTGGACCGAGGAGTCGATGAAGATCTGCACACCAAGGCGGTCTACGTCTGCCGCGACGCAGGGGCATCAAGTACCAGAGCTTGAGATCGAACGTTTGGCCTGCCGCGCTTCGAGGTTGGGCCCCGCCCGAAGCCGCGCCTGCGCTCCTCTGCACCACTCGAAGCAAGTAGTCTCCTTTTGGTGGCGTGAATTGCCACCAAAGCGCGGCCGGACAGGGAGATCGCATGGTGGAAGGATCGATCGAGCGAATCGCACCACTGGTGGAGGAGTTGCAGCGGTTCTGTCGGGGCCATGTGGAGGACGATCACGGGGCCGCCGCCGCGGAGATGCTGGCTCACCTGCGAGGCGTATGGCCCGACGTCCCAGTTGCGAGCCTGCCCTCCGAGCCCGACGGAGACCTCGGCGCGGAGGAGCTGGCTCTCGTCATCGTCCGCGACGTCGGCGAGGTGGCCGGTCAGCTGCTCGAGTCGCGCGAGCCCGCGGAGGCGCTGGCCTGGTCGCGGGCCAACCTGATCTTTGACTTGGAGCGCTACGCAAGCGTCATCGAGGGGGCGGGTTGATGGCGCCTGCTGCGAGAGTCGACGGCGCCGGAGGGGCCGCATCTTTGGCGGCCCCTCCGGCGGCGCTAATGCACGTGCATCAGCCTTGGTCGAGCTCTCGTTTACCCCTTGATTTCCACTTCACGTGCGGTGCTCAGCGCGAGTGGGCTGGTAGACGGACTGAGTAGCGCGACGCTTTCTTTGCTCGAGGACCAAGTGAGGTGCGTGCCGGTCTTCCCTTCGAATCCCTGAATTCCCTGAATTCCCTGGGCCGACGTGTAATTGAGTTCCAGTTTTTTCGTTTTATGGTTAACGGGCGTAATCTGCCCGAAGGCGGAGCCTTCGAGGGGCGCCCCGTTCAGCCAGGATTTGATGAACAGGCTCCCTACTTCCGGGCTCAGCTCCAGCGCCACGGTGTGAGAAGCGGCGCTGATATAGCCAAGCTTCCCCGTCAGATATTCGGTGGTCCAGGGGCCGAATCCCTGAGTGCAACTCGAGAACGACATCCTCACCCGTTTGGCTTCGGTCGCGTTGATGAAGCTGCCGGTGACGACGACGTTACAGAGGTACTCCGATTGGTTAGCTCGTTCGAACGCGAGTTCTCCGAGTGATGATTCGAACCTGAGTTGTTCGGTTTCCGTCGGCGCAGGGACGATTTCGGGATGCACCGTTATCGGCACGACGCTCGTCGGGGCCGAGAACGCAACACCTTCTCCGGAGGCGTTCGAGGCCGTCACCCTGGCCACCAGCGTGTGCCCGCCATCGGCTTCGGCGACCAAATAGCTCTTCGCGGTCCCACCGGCGATGTTGAGGCATTCTTTACCGCTGGAGTTACAGCGCTGCCACTGGTAGGCGTATTTGGTCGGACTATTGGTCCAGGATCCGTTCAGCACGGTATCGTAAGTTCCTACTTTCGGCGCGGTGTTGGTCACCGTTGGAGGCACGGTGTTTTCCGGTGCGCCCGTTGCCCACGCCGATGCCGACAGGACCGCGCCAAGCGCACATAGCGCCAACAAGCTTAGCCCCAGGACTTTCAGTCTCTGCATGTCTGCTCCTTCTGTAGCGGCTTGCGCCCCCGCGAGCCGCGACGACTTCATGCCGCCGCTACGCCCCCCCCGCGAAGAACGCCCACCCCACGCTCCCAAGCGACGTCGAGCGAGGCGTCGTTGATTTGGTGAGAAACCAGGCCGAGGGTTGGCGAAGTGTCAGCTTGCGATGGGCCTTGCCGAGCGTCAGCCGTCGAGCTCAACCAGCCTGAGAGTCGTTTCGAGCTCGGCGCCACAGGCGTGCAAGGGACGGCCGAGGCGCCGCTCGACGGTCTGCAAACGACTGGCGACGGTCTGCCTGGCGAGGCCAAGGGCAGCGGCCGCCGCTGAGACGTTGCGACCCGCTCGGAAGTAGGCGCCGAGTGTCTCCCGCAGGACGCCGCCGCCGTCACGCTCCGCCGCCAGCGGAGCCAGGTAAGCGCTGGTCAGGAACGCGACCAGATCTTCGTCGCCCGACACCGCCGTCAACAGAGCGACGTCTCGGTAGCTGGTGAGCCGGCCACGGTTGCGGAGGGCCAAGGCGAACGCCGAGCGGGCCTGGCGATGGCTGCGCCGCCAACCAAGCGGACCCTCTCCCGGCTCGCCAGCCGCGACCGAGACGCCTCGCGGCCACCGAAATGCGATCGAGACCTCCAGCTCCTCGGGACCAAAGGGGCGCCGTCCGCCCAACCAGACGGACAGCGGACCGCCGTCGCCTTCGCTGATCAACGCTCGGCGATCGAGTGCCGAGGCGAGATCGCGGATCACCTGCGCGCCATCGATCCCCAGCACGATCATGGCCAGGTGGTGTCCCTCGAGGGCGTATTCGAGGCCGGTGGCGTCGATCAGCTCGCCGCCCAGCAGCTTCGTGATCAATTCGCTGCGCCGGCGCTCGGATGAGCGCGGCACCCGCGCCTGCTCGTCTCGGTACTCGTCGCTGACCGCCTCGACCAGGCGATCGAAGAGCGCGGTGAGCTCGCGGTGCAGCTGGTAGGCATCGGTACCGGCCACGCCGAGGTGGCGGGTCTCGCGGCCGAGGAAATCGCCGAGGGCCGAGTAGCCGGCGGCGTAGCGGCGCAGTACCACCTCCAGCCCGACCCCGCTGCGGGCGGCGGCCCGCGCCTGGGCAAGGACAGCGGCCGGCGGCCGACCGGCACGATCGGCGCCTCGCTCGATGGCCACCAAGGCGTACTCGACGGCGGCGGCGATCGCCGCCCGCAACCCCTCCGCGTAACCGGGGGTCTCGGTGCCGCTCGGCTCGGCGACTGCCAGAGCCCGCAGGCCGATCGTCTCCTCGATTTCCTCCCGGCGCCCGGCGAGCCTCTCGACCGCTTCGATCCGGGAGCGCGCGAGGGGAACCTGCATTCGATCCTTGAGGGGCTTGGTCATATCCGGTCGAGTGGCGCTTGTTCCTAGCGAAACTACCCGTTTGTGAGATTAACGTCTATAAATAGATAGAAGACGTATCTTATTCGAGGGGGAGCTGAAATCCGGCGAGATTGTTCTGTCGACGACAACACTCGAAGAGCCACCTGAAGCGACGAAGAAGCCGCGTCGAGGTTCTCGCCAGCGCCAGTCCCTTCACTGGGACTGAGTCGACGCCATCAGCACGATTTCCGGCCCGCTACCTTCGCCGGTCCGGCCCGACTGGGCGCTCACTCGAAGTCGCCGCCAAGACCGCCATCGATAGAGGCGACGCCTTCCCCTGCGAGGTCAGTCGCTGCGGTAGGCCCCCGCGGTCCGCAGCGCAGGCACTCTGAAACCGAAGGTCGCCGGGGTTGGATCGACGTTGCCCGACGGATCGACGGCCACCAGGCTCACCGTGTGGTGACCGGGACCCAGATGTCTGAGGACGAGTGGCGAGTGGCAGCCGAAGCGCGTACGACCGTCGAACCTGCAGGCAAAGCTGGAGTCGGCCTCGGTGGAGCCGAAGAAGACCTCAACGGATCGATGGCCGGGCGCTGCGAGCACCCGGTTGATCACGGTGTCCCGCGGCGTTTCGTCTGCCGGCGCTTCGACCGCAGGGGAAGGAGCCGGTAAACCAGGTGGATCTTCCTCAGGTTCTTCCAAATACGGTGGCGGCACCGGTTCAAAGGCAGCCGCTGAGCTCGGCGCCAGCGAGAAGAATCCGCAGAGGCCCGCAAGACAAATCAGGATGGCGCTCCTATTCATCGACCGCAATCCGGTAGTGCGAGCGGCCCGATAGGGCGATCCACTCCGCCGGCCGCCCCGTCCTATTTCTTCTTGCCCGACTTCGACTTCTTGCCCTTCCCCCTCTTGCCGCAGTCGTTCCCCACCGCCGGTTCGGTGTCATAGGTCTTGCCGTTCTGGGCCACCGCCTTGACCTGGGCGATGTTCTTGACCTTGCAGAGGTTGGCACTGTTTTCCAAGAGGCCGTGTTTGGCGCCGGCGAGCTGCAGGACGAACCTCGAGACCGGAGCGTCGGGGACGTTCTGGAAGCGGGTCCTAAGCCTCGAGACTTCGCTGTTCTTGTTCTTGCGCACCGAGTCGATGAAGCCGACTAGGGTGACCGGGATCTGGCCCTTCAGCGCGGCGACGATGTCGGGGAGTTCGCGTTCGCCGCCGTTGGAACGGAGATACACGGTTCCTTCCAGGGGGTTGTCAAGCAACGGCGACCAAGCTTTGGCGTGACCCAGCACCGAGCGCTTCGGGCACTCGGCGCCCTGGCCGGCCCCGGCGTTGAACTGGACCCTGGTGCAGGTGTTGCCGATGTGGGCGTTGTCGATGAACTCCGACTTCGGCAGGACCGTGGAGACCGATTTGATGTTGGCGTAGTTGCCCTTGGGATAGGTCAGCACCGCTTTTAGCGCCGGCACCCCGGAGCGCTTGGTGGCGCCCTTCAAGGAGAGCTTCAGCGAGGGTTTGAAGCCGAGCGCCCCGCAGGCGCCGACCTGGAAGCGCTCCTGCAGAGGCGCCACCGCCCCCAGGGTCGAGATCGCCTGCCCGGTGATCTGCTTCGGTTCGCAGCTGGTCGGATTCAAGGTGAAGCTCGGCCGGTTCATGTTCAGGGCAATCGACTGGACCACGGTCGGCAGGCCGTGGACGATCGTCGGGATCGGGTCCGATTTGGCGGTGATCTGGGCGGAGGTTTCGTTGACGTAGAGGGCGGTCCTGACCACGATCGTGCCGAGGTCGAAGGGGCCGACCACGGCCGGGGTGATGATCGCCAACGAAAGCGGGGCGCCTTTGTAGGGGCCGGCGAGGTAGGCCTTGCCCTGGACGTAGTAGGGCTGGGTGCCGACGCCGGTGCCGACGTTGACGACGCCGACCTGTGAGGAGGCCGGGCAGGAGGGGCTGGCGAGCTCGAGGGCTCCCTGGCCTTCGCCGGAGCGCGAGGTCGCCTGGGCGATCGCCGCGTTGGAGCATTCCTTGACCCCGGCGAGCTTGCCGAGCAGGCCCTCGGGCAGGGTGGCCTCGATCGAGCTGAGGGTCTGGGAGCCGTCGGCTCGGCGCACCTTGAAGACCAGGGGCGAGTAGGCGCCGGCGATCGGCGTCACGGTGCCGGCTTCGAGCGTCGGCTTGTTGGGCAGCTGGGATTCCTGGGTCGCGCAGGCGCCACCACCCGCCCCGGCGCTGACCGTGAAGGTGGCGTCGCGGTGGAGCGGCGCGGTCGGGGCGGAGTAGGGATAGAGGTCGGCGCCGGTGGTGTAGGTGCCGCAGAGGTTCGGGGTGGCGAGCGGCGCCCGTGGCCCCGAGCGGAAGGCGAAGTGGAAGTGGGTGAAGGGCAACTGGGGCAGTTCGTCGAAGGTGGTGGTCAGCTGCCCGGTCTGCGGGTTCGGGGTGACCGCCCCCGCGGTCTTCACCAGGACGCCGAGTTCGGGGTTCTTGGCGACGACGTAGATCGAGAGCAGGTTGTTCGCCGGGTTGTCGTGCTGCTTGGCGACGTAGACCGAGCCGACGATCGTCTGCTTGACCAAGGGGCTTTCGATTTCGACTTCGCCGACCTTGGAGGATTCCGGGCAGCTCTGGACGCCGAGCGCTTCGGCGTTGTATTGCGCTAACGAGCAAGCGGAGAGGCCGTTGGCCACCGCGGGGTTGGTGGTGATCCCGGTCGGCAGCGCGACGGTGACCCGCTTGATGTCGGATTCGCCGAGGCCGGCGGAGTTGTTTAGGCCTTCCTGCTTCAGGTTCAGGTCGACGGTCAAGCCGGTTGGCGCCGCCGCCGCCTTTTCGGTCGGCTGGGCGGCGAAGGTCGGGCTGAACGGCACCCTGTTGCAGCCGCTCAGCAGACCGGCCGGCGAGAAGGGGCCGCTGAACGGCGAGAAGAGTCCCTGGTCGATGTTCCACTGGTCCAGTTCGCCTTCGGCCCGCAAGGGGCTGGTGCACTGGGTCGGCATCGTCAGGAGCGGCCGTGGTGCCGATTCGCCGAGTGGCAGGCAGGTCTGTCCGGTTTCGCCACGGGCGCTCAGCAGGCAGCCGAAGCCGCGCTGGCCGTCGTGACGGGGATCGCCGGGGGTGCCCCAGAAGGTCGCCGTCGAGGCGAGCACCGAGGCGGTCTGGGTCAGGTTATTGACGCCGGCGGTGATCCCGTAGTCGGTTCCCGAGCGCACCGAGGTGTCGATGAAGACGGGGGTGTTGGCGAGGATCGCATAGAAGCCGAAGCGGGCGGGCTCACCGAAGTTCGGTTCGAGGTTGAAGATCGGCAGGGTAAGGGTCGAGGTCTGGACGGTCGCTGGTTCGTGGACGGTGACGAGTGCCACTCCGACCGCGGTGTCGTTCGGGCATTCGTTCGCCTCGCTGCCACTGGCGCCGACGCCACCGAAGAACTGCGCGATGGTGCACTGGGGGATCGTCGTGGCGCTGCCGATCAGCCCCGCCGGCAGCTTGAAGGCGAAGTCCTTGGCGATCCCGGCCGGCCGCACTTCCGGTCGCAGGGCGGTGCCGTCGCTTTCCCCGAACGGTTCGGTGTTGCGAAGCTGGTCGACGGTGATCTGGGTGGTGTACTGGAAGGGGTGGGCGCCGGCCTGGGTGGCGGGCGCGCCGCCCTCTTCTTCGAGAGACTGTTCGTATTCGTCGACGCCGAAGGGGACCGGGGCGGAGGAGACCGTGATCGGCGCTGATTTGGTGGCGGCGGGAGCGCTGGCGCCGGCGACGGTCAGCTGGTTCAGCTCGCCGGTGTGCGCACCGGGTTCGAGGTCGACGGCGATCCTCATTTCGAGCGCGTCGTAGGGCAAGACGGCGCCGCTGTAGTGGCAGGTGACGGTCTGTCCGGCGATCGGTTCGCAGGGAATCGACAGGCGGGCCTGGAAGTTGGCGCCTTCGGGGCGGCTGGCGACGACTTCGGTGGGGCGCAGGCCCTGGGGCAGGGTGTCGGTGAGGGTGATCTGGCCTTTGGAGCCTTCGAAGCTCGCGTCGCCGAGGTTGGCGGCGGTGAGGTAGATCTCGCCGTCGGGGACTGCGGGCGTTCCCGGGGTGCCGGGATTCAGGACTTTCGCGGTCGGTTCGGGGCTGAAGATTTCACCGACGGCAATCTGCAGTTTGGAGGCGGGACTTTCGACCGTGAATTTCAGGAGCCCTGCTTCGCCGGTTTCGGTGACCTGCACCTTGCCCGCACCGTAGGGCACTTCGAGTGCTGCCTTCAGGTGAGCCGCGTCGAGGGGCGTGAACCCTTCTTCGGCTGCCAGCGGTTCGGTGCTGAAGAGCCCGAGATTCTGTTCTTCTGCGCCGCTGCCGACGGTCAGGACGAAGCCGCCCTGTTCGGTGTAGGGGCCGAGTTCTTCGACCAACGGGACCCTGATCTCCTGGACCTCGGGTTCGCCGGGGACGCCGGGATGTCCCGCCCCGGCGGCCAGGAAGGTCGGTCGCGAGTTCGAGACCAGATGCCACCAGGGCGAGTTGGCCGAGGCCGAGCCGGCGAAGAGCAGCAGCGCGGCGAGGGCCAGGAGGCCGGCGGGCAGGAGGCGGCGGAGGCGGATCGGGGTGCTCACCTTGTCGGTCTCCTCGGTTGCGGGTCGGGCTTCGGCGGCGTGGCGATGGCGGCTCATTTGCCGCCTCCGCCCGAGTTGTGATGGCGGTGTTTGCTCTGATGCTTGTGGTGGTGTTTTTTCCTGTGGTGCTTGCGTCTGTGCTTCTTGTGGTGGTGCCTGGGGTTGCCGGGGCCGCTGAAGCTCTGGCTCGAGGGCGAGGATTCAATTGGTGGCTGTAGCGCCTGCTGACAGGCTTCCCCACTGCAAGGTTCCGGCGAAGGGGCCGCTTCGGGGAGGCAGGGCGAGGCGGCCGAGCAGACGTGGGCGTCGTAGATGTCGAGCTGGTTGTCTGTGTCGGTGGGGTTGAGCCGCGAGTAGGTGAGGAAGAAGACGTCGTCGCCCGATTCCGAGGCATCCATGAAGGCCGATTCCTGGCCCGAGGTGCCGGCGGAGATCAGGTCGACGCAGCCACCCGATCTGGCGCCGAAGGTCGAGCTCGATTCGCTGCAGCCGCCGACGCCCGTCGGCTCGTACTCATAGACGTCGAAGTTGCCGTTCGAGTCCTGGGGCACCAGGGCGTCGGCGGCGTTGAAGAAGAGGCGGCCTGAGTTGGAGAGGTATCGGTCCTGGTAGCGGCTTTCTTTCGTTGCTCCGGCTTCGAGATTGAGAGTCGTCCAACCCGGAACGGTGGCTGCGACCAGTCCATGGCTGACCCAGGCGTTCCCGGGGTTACCGACGAGCCCGCCAGAGCCGGGTTCAAGCAGGTGGTATTCGCGTCCGTCGGGACGAGCACCCGTCGGATCACAGGAGGCGCAGATCAGTCGGTTGGCGACGGCGCTGTAGAGGTAGGCCTCGGCGACCGGCCGGCCGCTGGCGGCGTCGCGGCTGTCATAGCCGGTAGGCGAGTGGGAGGAGAGGAACTCGAGCCAGAGGCCGTTCCGGGAGACCCGGGTCGGCTGTCTGCCGAGTTCCGACCAGTCCTTCAAGTCTTCGGCGGAGAGCGAAGCGACGAAGCTTACGGTGCCGTCGTGGTCGAGGTAGAGGTTGCAGGTCTCCGTGAAGGATTGGGAGCCAATAAGGCCTTCGCAGGTCCCCGGCGCCGCCCGTTCGCCGCGGGCGTTCGGCGCCCCGGTGAGTGCGCCGTTGGCGACGAAGTAGAGATAGGAGCCGTCGGCAGAGGCACCGAGGATGCTGCCCTGGACTTCGGCTGCTTCGGTGCCGTTCTTGGGCGTGAGGTCGGTCAGGGCGCATGCGAGTTCGCCGGTGCCGTCGACCTCGACCTTGCATTCGTAGAGGTCGGCCTTCCCTGCCCCTGCCCGGTTCGCACCCGAGCCTTCGGTCAGCTTGTTGTTGTCGGTGAAGAAGACGCGCGAGCCGTCGGCGGAGGCGAACTGGAAGCGGCCGCCGCCGCTTTCGCATCCGCCGCATCCCGCTTCGACCCGATCGAGCTGCACCGTTTCCCCGGTCGAGGTGTCGCGTTGGTAGAGGGCTTCGCGCGTCGACCAGTCGATCCGCGAGCCGTCGGCGGAGATCGCGCCGCGGGTCCCCTGGTTTTCGAGGCCGATCCGGGCTTCACCGGGAGGGGCGGATTCGCCTGCCGGGCCGGGCAGGACGCTCAGATGCGAGAGCGTCCCGGCCGACCACTCATAGAGCTGTTGGGCGCCGGCTCCGGGGGTGAGTTCGGCTCCAGAGCGGAGGACGACGTGGCTGAGATCGTCGGTGGCGTCGAGGAACTCGGGGCCGCAAACGGGCGCCGCGCTTCTGCCGGGAGCCGGTGAGCAAGCGCCTTCTTCGCCGAACTCGATCCCCGGCGGGACGTTTTCGAAGCCCGGGGCGCCGCTGACCAGCGGCCGGAAGCAGGCGGAGCCGCAGGTTGCGCCGAGGTCGTGGAGGTAGGCGGTCGATTCGGAGGCCTCGGGGGAGAGCGCCGGGTCGAACTCCCCGTAAGGCTGGACGGCCGCGAGGGTCAGCTGGGGGTTGAAGAACCTGTACTCGGGCCCCTGCGTGACGGCAAAACCGGTGGCGGTGGCGTGGGGGATGCCGATGTCGCGGGTCGCCCAGCCGGTAATGCTGCGGTCGGAGAGGATCTGCTCCAGATTGGTGTAGCCGAATGGGTTGCCTTCGGTCGGAGAGCTGGCCTGGTAGGTGAGGGCGGTGCCGTCGGCGCTGGCCTCGACCACCATCTTGTCGGTGATCGGTTCGATCGCGGCGCCGAGCTTTGCCGCCGGGGAGACCATCTCCCACCGGCGCCCGTCGGGGAGGGCGAAGGGGGCGACGGTCTGGGTGGCGAAGGCCGCTTCTTCGCCCGTCGTCGGTTCGCTCGAGTGGGCGTTCTCGGCGACCACGCGGTAGTGGTAGGTGGTCGCCGGGGCGAGGCCGCCGACCTGGATGGAGACGGCCTGCGGTTCGAAGGAGGCGGCGAGGCTACCTTCGGAGCTGCGCGAGGTGTAGGGGGAGATCGAGCAGCTGGTCGGAGTTGCGCAGGGGCCGTATTCGAAGAAGTAGGTGGTCGCCCCTTCGCCCGGTTCCGAGCGCGGGTTCAGTTCGGCGTGGAGGGTGGCCGAGTCGCTGGTGATCGCGGAGGCGAACTCCGAGCCCACTTGGATGCTGGGCGGGCCGGGCAGCTGGGGCCCGAAGACGACCACGCGATCGGCCGCATGGTCGGCGACGTAGAGGAACTGGGTGGTGGCGTTGACCCCGATGCCGGCGCCTTCGCTCAGGTGTTCGGCGCCGCCTTCTCTGCCGAGCCGTTCCAGTTCGGTGCCGGCGGGGGAGAAGGCGGCGAGCGTGGTGAGGTTGTCAAGGAAGGCGGTGCCGGTGCGCGGGTCGACAGATACTGCGTTCGATTGTTCGCCGTCGAGTTCCTGCGTAATGACTTCGCCACTTGTGGTTACCTTGCCGACGCGAGCCTGGCCGGGGAAGCCAACTTTGATGTGTCGGATGTAAAAGTCGTGGGTCGACTCCACGGCGAAGCCGGGGATTAGCGGGCCTGTAATGAATTCGGAGCCTCGTTCGACGAATTGGTTGGGATTGCCGTTGCTGTAGCGTTCTACCGAATTTGATCTAGAGATCCAAAGGTCACCCGTCGAATCGACAGCTACTCCGAAGAGTGGGCGAAAGGACCCTACGTTGGGTTCCGGGTCGCTGATCTGCTGGCCGGTGTAAGTGCCAGCGGCGGTGAACTTGTAGACGACGCCGTGTTCGGCATCGACAACATAGACGTCCCCCGCCGAGGGATCAAAGGCTTCGCATTCGGCGCCGGTCAGGACTGGGGTGTGGAGGGCACAGGAGTTGTCGACGGCGAGGGCGCCGTTCTGGGCGGCGGCCGGGAATTCGAAGGAGCCGGCAGGGGTAGCTGACCCGTTAAAGCCACCTGCGACCGCCCCCGTTTCGCCGTTGAAGATCTCGACCCGGTTGTTGCCCTGGTCGAGGACGTAGACCTGGTTGGTGGCTTCGTTGACGGCGACGGCCGAGGGTTCCTTCAGTTCGCCGGGGGCGCAGACGACTTCGGTGCAGGGTTTGCCCAAGCTGAGGCCCGGGTCGAATTCATGGCCGCGGGCGGCGAGAGCTGGAGCAGCGGTGAGGGCGAAGAAGGCGGCGGTGAGAACGGCGCTCAGAGCAAAGAGTCGGAGCGCGGGCGCACCGGTGCCTTTGTCCTGGAGCGGGCCGGCCGAGCTCTCGACGCTGCCGCGACGACGGGCCAAAACGCTCACAACCGAGTCAGCTGCCTTCACCAAAGCTCCTCTCACCGGCCGCCGCCGAAGGCGGCGCCGATCGACCTGTAGTTGCTGCTTCCCTGCCGACCTCCCTGGTCGACACGGATCAATGTAACGCATCTGTGAGGAATGCGTCTACAAAGAAGACAACGCGGTACGGACCGCGAAGTTGCGCGTACCACTAGGCCGATCTGCGGCAGACCGCGGGACCCGGGCTACAGTCGCCCGCGGGGTGGTGGTCGGCCTCGAGCGCAGTAAGCCGCCTGACGGCGTATCGGCAGCCAATCCCGCCGCCGTTGGCTGGGGGAGTGAGGTCCAACCCAGCGAGACCAGCCTGAACGGCCCGACACACCGCGCCGCGTGCCTCATGACCACGGCGCGGGCGACGCATCGGACCTTCGACTAAAAGGCTCCGATGGCGCCGACCTCTGGTATCTACCCTACATCTGCCCTACAATCGGGGGATGCCGAAGACGAGAGGATCGAAAGCGACAAGGTCCACCAAATCGGCGGGCCGCAAAGCGATCAATGGCGCCAAGACCGGCGTCGCGAAAAAGACTGCCCGGACCGGCGGGGTCATCAAATCGGCCAACTCCAGCAGCGGCCGGCGCACGAAACTGAAGACCAGCGTCTATCTCGAGCGGCCCCAGGCCGAACGACTCGCGAGGCTCTCCGAGAGCCTCGGACGCCCGCAGTCGGAGATCGTCCGCGAGGCGATCGAGACCTACGAGCCGGCGCAGAGCGGCGATCGCAACTTCGCTCTTGCCCGAGGCTACTCGCGGATCGACGAGGACCCTCGCCCGATCTCCGAGATTCCGGACTCGGAGCTGCTCTCCGGCTTCGGCCGGTGACCCTGATCTGCGACGCCGCCCCGCTCGTCGCCCTGGCCGACGAGCGCGAGCCGAGGCGCGAAGAGCTGCTGGCGCTGCTGCGGGCCGAGCCGGGCGAGCTGGTGCTGCCGGCGCCGGTCAGCGCCGAGGTCGACTACATGCTGGGCGAGCGCTTCGGGCAGCCCGCGCGGCGGAGCTTCCTCGAGGACCTCGCCGCGCGGCGCTATGAGGTCGCCTGCCTCGGTCCCGGCGACTACGCGACGCTGGCCTCACTCGACGGCCGCTACGCCGACCTCGAGCTCGGCCTCGCCGACTGCGCAGTCGTCATCCTCGCCGAGCGCCACCGGACCCTGCGCCTGTTGAGCTTCGACGAGCGTGACTTCCGCGCGGTAGAGCCGCTGCAGGGCGGCGCCTTTGAGCTGCTGCCGGCCGACGCCAACTGAGCAGCGAGGCCGCGCTCTCCCGCTCCACCAAGCCGCGGGTTACCCGAAGGCGGCCGCCGGCCGGGCGGGTTTCAGCGACGAGCGGACACCGACTTCCGATCAATCCCCGGCGCTGCAGCGCCGTGATAGCCCCGCCCGGCCAAGCAGCGGGCCAAGGTCGGCCCGACGGTAGCCCGGCGGCGTCCAGGCTACCGCTTGCGGGTCTTCTTGCCCGACTTCGACTTCTTGCCGCCCTTCCCGCAGTCGTTCGCCACCGTCGGCGTCGTGTCATAGGTCTTGCCGTTCTGGGCGACCGACTTGACCTGGGCGATGTTCTTGACCTTGCAGAGGTTGGCGCTGTTCTGCAGCAGGCCGTGCTTGGCGCCGGCGAGCTGCAGGACGAAGCGCGAGACCGGGGCGTCGGGGACGTTCATGAAGCGGGTCCGCAACCTCGAGACTTCGCTGTTCTTGTTCTTCTTGACCGAATCGATGAAGCCGACCAGGGTGACCGGGATCTGGCCCTTGAGGGCGGCGACGATGTCGGGGAGTTCGCGTTCGCCGCCGTTGGAGCGTAGGTAGACGGTGCCCTTGAGAGGCTTGTCGAGGAGCGGGCTGTAGGCGGTGGCGTGGCCCAGCACCGAGCGCTTCGGGCACTCGGCGCCCTGGCCGGCGCCGGCGTTGAACTGGACTCGGGTACAGGTGTTGCCGATGTGCGCGTTGTCGATGAACTCCGACTTCGGCAGCACCGTGGAGACCGACTTGATATTGGCGTAGTTGCCCTTGGGGTAGGTCAGCACCGCTTTGAGCGCCGGCACCCCCGAGCGCTTGGTGGCGCCCTTCAGCGAGAGCTTCAGACTCGGTTTGAAGCCGAGGGCGTTGCAGGCGCCGACCTGGAAGCGCTCCGTTAGGGGGGCGACGTTGCCGAGGGTCGAGATCGCCGAGCCGGTGATCTGCTTCGGGGCGCAGCTGGTCGGGTTCAGGGTGAAGTTGGGGCGATTCATCTGCAGCGAGACCGAGCGAATCACCGTAGGCAGGCCGTGGAGGATCTGCGGAATCGGATCGGAGACGGCGTGGATCTGGGCGGTGGTTTCGTTGACGTGGAGCGCGGTGCGGACGACGATCGTGCCGAGGTCGAAGGGCCCGACCACGGCAGGGGTGATGATCGCCAGCGAGAGCGGCGCGCCCTTGTAGGGGCCGGCCAGATATGCCTTGCCCCCGACGTGGTATGGCTGGGGGCCGGCGCCGGTGCCGACGTCGACGACGCCGACCTGGGAGGCGGGGGGGCAGGTCGGCGAGGCGAGCTCGCCGGCGCCCTGGCCTTCCCCGCCCTGCGATTCGGCCTGGCGGATCTGGGCCTCTGAGCAGTAGGGGATCCCGGCGAGCTTGCCGAGCAGGCCCTCGGGCAGGGTGGCAGTGATCGAGCCGATCGCCTGCGAGCCGTCAGAGCGTTCGACTTCGAAGCCAAACGGCGAGTAGGCACCGGCGATCGGGCTGAGCGAGCCTGCCGAGAGAGTCGGCTTGTTGGGCTCCGCGGCGGCGCTCGCCGCGCAGGGCTGGGGCACCGTGAAGCTCGCTTCGCGGTGCGTCGCGACGGTCGGGTTCGAGAAGGGATAGAGGTCGGCGCCGGTGGTGTAGGTGCCGCAGAGGCCCGGGGTGATCAGCGGCGCCCGCGGTCCGCTGCGGAAGGCGAAGTGGAAGTGGGTGAAGGGCAGCTGGGGCAGTTCGTCGAAGGTCGTGGTCAGCTGGCCGGTCTGCGGGTTCGGCGTCACCGCCCCGGCGGTCTTGACCAGGACCCCCAGTTCGGGGTTCTTGGCGACGACGTAGATCGAGAGCAGGTTGTTGGCCGGGTTGTCGTGCTGCTTGGCGACGTAGACCGAGCCGATGATCGTCTGCTTGACCAGCGGCGATTCGATTTCGACTTCGCCGACCTTCGATGATTCGGGGCAGCTCTGGACCCCGAGGGCTTCGGCGTTGTACTGGGCGAGGCTGCAAGCGCCCAGGCCGTTGGCGACCGAGGGGTTGGTGGTGATCCCGGTGGGCAGGGCGACGGTGACCCGCTTGATGTCGGATTCGCCGAGGCCGGCGGAGTTGTCGAGGCCTTCCTGCTTTAAGTTCAGATCGACGGTCAACCCGGTGGGCGCCGCGGCCGCCTTTTCGGTCGGCTGGGCGGCGAAGGCGGGGCCGAAGGGCACCCGGTTGCAGCCGCTCAGCAGCCCGGCCGGCGAGAAGACGCCGCTGAAGGGAGAGAAGATGCCCTGGTTGACGTTCCACTGGTCGAGTTCGCCTTCGGCGCGCAGCGGGCTGGTGCACTGGGTCGGCATCGTCAGCAGTGGCCTCGGGGCCGATTCGCCGAGCGGCAGGCAGGGGTAGGTGGTTTCGGATTCGCCGCGGGTCTGCAGCAGGCAGCCCCAGCCGCGCTGGCCGTCGTGGCGGGGGTCGCCGGGGGTGCCCCAGAAGGTCGCCGTCGAGGAAAGGACCGAGGCGGTCTGGGTCAGGTTCGGCACTACGGCGCTGATCCCGTAGTCGGTGCCCGAGCGCAGCGCGGTGTCGATCGTCACCGGGGTTTCGGCGAGGGTCGCGTAGAAGCCGAAGCGGGCCGGCTCGCCGAAGTTCGGTTCGAGGTTGAAGATCGGAATCGTCAGGGTCGAGGTCTGGACGGTGGCGGGTTCGTGGACGGTGACGATGACGACGCCGACGGCGGTGCCGGGGGGGCAGGTGTTTTCCTTGCCGCCGATGTTGCGGAAGAACTGGGCGGTGGTGCACCGGGGGATCGTCGTGGCGCTGCCGATCAGCCCTGCCGGCAGCTTGAAGGTGAAGTCCTTGGCGATGCCGGCCGGCTTGACTTCCGGTCGCAGGGCCGAGCCGCCGCTTTCCCCGAACGGTTCGGTGTTACGAAGCTGGTTGACGGTGATCTGGGTGGTGTACTGGAAGGGGTGGGCGCCCGCCTGCTGGGTCGGGCCGCCGCCTTCTTCTTCGAGTGCCTGTTCGTATTCATCCACGCCGAAGGGGACCGGGGCGGCGGAGACGGTGATCGGGGCTGATTTGGTGGCGGCCGGGGCGCCGCCGCCGGAGACGGCCAGCTGGTTCAGTTCGCCGGAGTGGGCGCCGGGTTCGAGGTTGACGGCGATCCTCATTTCCAGCGCGTCGTAGGGCAGGACGGCGCCGCCGTAGTGGCAGGTCACGGTCTGCCCGGCGATCGGTTCACAGGGGATCGAGAGGCGGGCCTGGAAGTTGGCGCCATCGGGGCGGCTGGCGACGACGGCGATCGGCCGCAGGCCCTGCGGCAGGGTGTCGGTCAGCGTTATCTGTCCTTTGGCGCCTTCGAAGCTCGCGTCGCCGAGGTTGGCGGCGGTGACGTAGATCTCGCCGTCGGGGACTGCCGGCGTTCCCGAGGTGCCTTGCTGGACGATCGTGGCCGTCGGGTCGGGGCTGAAGACTTCGCCGACCGCGATCGGCAGGTCGGTGGGTGGGCTTTCGACAGTGAACCTGAGCAGCCCCGGTTCAACGGCTTCGGTGACCTGCACGTCTGCGCCGTAGGGACCTTCGAGGGCACCCTGCAGTTCGGCGGCGTCCAGTGCCGGGACTTCTTCTTCAGCTGCCAGAGGTTCGGTGTAGAACTGTCCGAGGATCTGTTCTTCGGTCCCGCTGCCGACGATGAGGACGATTCCGCCCTGTTCGGTGTAGGGGCCGAATTCTTCGACCAGCGGGACCTGGATTTCCTGGATCTCGGGTTCCCCGGGGACGCCGGGGCTGCCCGCGCCGGGGGCGAGGTAGGTCGGCCGCGAGTTGGAGACGAGGTGCCACCAGGGGGAGTTGGCAGAGGCCGAACCGGCGAAGAGCAGCAGGGCGGCGAGCACCAGGAGGCCGGCGGGCAGAAGGCGGCGGAGGTGGATCGTGGTGCTCACCTTGTCGGTCTCCTTGGTCACGGTGTGTTCGGCAGGTCGGGGCGCCGTGAAGGCTCTCACTTGTGACCTCCGTGGTTGTGACCGGCAGCTCGTTGCGGTTTCCGGTGAGGGTTCTTTTTGTGGTGGGTCTTCTTGGGCTTGTGCTTCTTGACGCACTTGCCCTTGTGCTTGACCTTCCCCTTGGGGCACTTGCTGGTGTTGCCAGGGCCAGCGAAGCTCGGAGTGGACGGGGTAAATTTTGCGGGACCCGCAGTCGCGGACTGACAGGCTTCCCCGCTGCAGGGTTCCGCCGCCGGCGCCGCTTCGGGCAGGCAGGGTGCGGCGCCGGAGCAGACGTGGGCGTCATAGATGTCGAGCTGGCTGTCAGTGTCGGTGGGACTGAGGCGCGAGTCGGTGAGGAAGAACACGTCTTCGCCCGATTCCGAGGCGTCCATGAAGGCCGATTCCCCGGGCGAGGTGCCGGAGGAGATCAGGTCGACGCAGCCGTGCTCGGGGGCGTGGTAGGTCGAGGCGGAGGTGGTGCATCCCCCCACCCCCGCAGGCTCGTACTCATAGACGTCGAAGTTGCCGTTCGAGTCCTGGGGCACCAAGGCGTCGGCGGCGTTGAAGAAGAGGCGGCCCTGATCTGAGAGGTAGCGGTCCTGGTAGCGGGCCTTACCTGGACTCGTTTGGATCTCGGTCCAGCCGGGGACGGTGGCGGCGACCAGCCCCGAGGCTACCCAGGCGTCCCTGGGTCCGCCGACGAGCCCCCCGGAGCCGGGTTCGAGCGGGTGGTATTCGCGGCCGTGTGGACGGGCACCGGTCGGATCGCATGAGGCGCAGACGAGGCGGTTGGCGGCGGCGCTGTAGAGGTAGGCCTCGGCGACCGGCCGACCGGTGGAGGCGTCGCGGCTGTCATAGCCGGTCGGCGAGTGGGAGGAGAGGAACTCGAGCCAGCGGCCGTTGGGGGAGACGCGGGTCGGCTGGTTCTGGAGGCTTACTCCCCAGTCCGTCAAGTCTTCGGCGGAGAGGGTGGCGATGAAGCTGACGGCGCCGTCGTGGTCGAGGTAGAGGTTGCAGGTTTTGGCGAAGGATTTGGAGGAGGCGCCTTCACAGGTCCCCGGCGCCGCCCGTTCGCCGCGAGCGTTCGGCGCTTCGGTGAGTTCGCCGTTGGCGACGAAGTAGAGGTAGGAGCCGTCGCCCGAGGCGCCGAGGATGCTGCCCTGGACTTCGGCTGCTTCGGCGCCGTTCGGTGGGGTGAGATCGGTCAGGGCACATTCGACTTCACCGGCGCCGTTGACCTCGACCCTGCATTCGTAGAGGTCGGCCTTCCCCCCGCTCGCCCCCGAGCCTTCGGTCAGCTTGTTGGTGTCGGTGAAGAAGACGCGGGAGCCGTCGGCGGAGGCGAACTGGAAACGACCGCCACCGCTTCTGCATCCGCTGCAGCTCGCTTCGGCGGCGTCGAGCTGGACCGTTTCGCCGCCTTTGCCGAGGGCGAGGTCGCGTAGGTAGAGGCTGGATTCCGATTCGAAGACGACGCGCGAGCCGTCGGCGGAGACGGCACCTCGCGCCGCCGCGCCCCGTTCAGCGCCGAGACTGGGGTCGGGTGCAGGAGCGCCGCCGGGCAGGACGCTCAGCTGGGTCAAGGCGCCTGCCGACCACTCATAGAGCTGTTTTTCGCCAGCGCCCGGGGTCAGTTCGGCATTGGCGAAGAGAATGACGTGGCTGAGGTCTTCGCTGGCACCTTCGAATGCCGGTCCGCAGGCGATGCCCGGCGCTTGGCCTCCAGGAGCCCGCGTGCAGCGGGCTCCTTCGCCGAATTCGGTCCCCAACGGCACGTTTTCGCTGCTGACCAGCGGCCGGAAGCAGGCGGAGCCGCAGGCGCCGCTGAGGTCGTGGAGGAAGGCGGTCGATTCCGAGGCCGCGGGCGAGAGCGCCGGGTCGAATTCGCCAAACGGCTGCACGACGCCTTGGGCCAGCTGGGGGTTGAAGAATTTGTACTCGGGCCCGTTGCCGACAGCGAAGCCGGTGGCGGCGACGTGGGGGATGCCGATGTCGCGGGTGGCCCAGCCAGAGGCGTCGCGGGACGAGAGGACTTGGGCCTTGTTGGTGTAGCCGAGCGGGTTGGCCTCGGTCGGGGTGAGGGTCAGGTAGGTGAGAGCGCTGCCGTCGGCGGCGGCCTCGACCACGCCCCCCTCGGCGATCGGTTCGATCCGGGCGCCGAGCTTTTCGGCGGAGACCAACTCCCACTGGCGCCCGTCGGGGAGGGCGAAGGGCGCGGCGCTCTGGGTGGCGAAGGCCGCTTCTTCGCCCAGCGTCGGTTCGCTCGAGTGGGAGTTCTCGGCGACCACGCGGTAGTGGTAGGTGGTCGCCGGGGCGAGGCCGCCGACCTGGATGGAGACGGCCTGCGGTTCGAAGGAGGCGGCGAGGCTACCTTCGGAGCTGCGCGAGGTGTAGGGGGAGATCGAGCAGCTGGTCGGAGTTGCGCAGGGGCCGTATTCGAAGAAGTAGGTGGTCGCCCCTTCGCCCGGTTCCGAGCGCGGGTTCAGTTCGGCGTGGAGGGTGGCCGAGTCGCTGGTGATCGCGGAGGCGAACTCCGAGCCCACTTGGATGCTGGGCGGGCCGGGCAGCTGGGGCCCGAAGACGACCACGCGATCGGCCGCATGGTCGGCGACGTAGAGGAACTGGGTGGTCGCGTCGACGCCAACGCCGGCGCCTTCGATGAGGTGTTCGGCGCCGCCTTCTTTGGCGAGGCGTTCGAGTTCGGTGCCCGCGGGACTGAAGGCGGCGACGGTGGTGAGGTTGTCAACGTAGGCGGTGTCGATTGCCTGGTCGACGCCGACGGCGGAGGAGTTCTGCGGATCGACTTCGTTGGTGATCAGAGTGCCGTCCGGCCCATCCTTTCCGATAGTTGATTCGGTTCCACCGCGCCTAACGCGGACGTAAAAATTCCCTGGGGAATCGACGGCAAAACCAGGGGCGCCAAAATTTTGGAAGGAGAGGGGCACAGATTTGATGAACACATTTTCTTCAGCGTGGTCGAACAGGTAAGCGACCGTTCCAGTGTTGCCGTCGACCGAGAGGCGGCCGCTTGGGTCCACGGCCACTCCGTCGAGCGCTCCGCCCGAGAAGCTCACCCCGCCCCCTTCTTTGACTTGGTCGAGGTAGGTGCCGTCGGCTTCGAACTTGTCGACGACCTGGTGTTCAGCATCGATGACGTAAACGTCGCCGGCCGAGGGATCGAAGGCTTCGCATTGGGCTCCAGTCAGCACCGGGGTGTGAAGGGCGCAAGCGTTGTCGACGGCGATGGCGCCGTTCTGGGCTTGGGCGGGGAATTCGAATTCACCGGCCGGGGTTTCGGAGCCGTCGAATTCGCCACTCAGCGCCCCGGTTTCGCCGTTAAAGATCTCGACCCGGTCGTTGCCCTGGTCGAGGACGTAGACCTGGTCGGTCGCTTCGTTGACGGCGACGGCCGAGGGTTCCTTCAGTTCGCCGGGGGCGCAGACGACTTCGGTGCAGGGTTTGCCCAAGCTGAGGCTCGGGTCGAATTCATGGCCGCGGGCGGCGAGGGCAGGGGCGGCGGTGAGAGCGAGGAAGGCAGCGGTGAGAGTGGCGCTCAAGATCGCGAGTCGGAGCGCGGGCGCACCGGCCCCTCTGCCTCGGAGCAGACCGGCCGAGGTCCCGACACCGCCGCGACGACGGGCCAGAACGCTCACAACCGAGTCAGCTGCCTTCACCAAAGCTCCTCTCACCGGCCGCCGCCGAAGGCGGCGCCGATCGACCTGTAGCTGTTGCTTCCCTGCCGACCTCCCTGGTCGACACGGATCAATGTAATGCATTCGTGAGGGACTCGTCTACAAAGAAGACAACGCGGTACGCAGGGCGAAGTTGCGCGTACTCAGTGCGGCGCCCGGCAAATCACCCGGCTGAACCGCGCAGCGCGAGGGCGACCTCGACCCGGGCTCCGGCCGCGAGACGGCCACCGCTGACCTGGCGAGCGCTGCTCACCTTCGACCCCTGAGCCGGGCCGCGGTCACCCGCAGGGCGCGCAGCGACCCCGAGCGCAGCGAGCGGGTTGACGGCGGCCCGGCTCCCAGACAATCTCCTGCGGTCTGCTGCGTCGGGCGCAGCCCGTGCAGCAGACCCACCTGCTGCAGTACCGACCACCGCGGCCCTCACTCGTATACGCGGCGGCGGCCGGAGCGGGAGGAGTGAAGGCCGCCTAGGCTCGAGCTTCCTTGACCGCGCGCTCGCGCCCGAGATACGGGGTCAGCACCAGCTCGACCAGGTCGGGAAGCAATACAGGCAGTTCCTCCCCCTCCCCTGCTCTTACCTGGTCGACGACCAGAGCCGCGAGGCCACCGACGAGACCGTGCTCGGCACCCTCCGACGGGCGCCGAGCGCTCTTCGGCCGCTCGGCAACGAGCATCGCCAGCAACCGCTGGAGCAGATCGCGGTAGGCAGCCGCGATCTCACCCCCGGCCTCCGGCGGTGCGATCAGCGCGAAGCGCACCAGGTCGGGGTTGGCGGCGAAGATCTCGAGCATCGTCTCGAGCTGGGCACGGACCCGCGCCGGCCAGCCGCGCTCGGCCTCGCCGGCCTCGGCCATCGCCGCGAAGAGGAAGTCGGCGACCTGCTCGTAGGTCGCGGCGAAGCAGTCTTCCTTGGACTTGTAGAAGCCGTAGAAGGTACGCCGCGAGAGCCCGGCGGCGGCGGCGATGTCGGTGACCGTGGTGTCGTGGTAACCGCGCCCGGCGATCGCCTGGATCATCCCGGCGGCGATCCGGTCGCGCTGGTTTTTGATCACGAACTCGCGCGGCAGGCCGTGGCGCCCCGGCGGCAACCTGGGCAGGCCGCCCTCACCCCCAGCTCGCTTCTCCGACTCGCCCACGTCCGCCAGCTTATGCGGCGGGGGTACGTTTTCGGCGGCCGATACAAACGCGCACACAAAGATCGGGCTCAGTCGGCGGGCGCCAGGTCGGCCGGCGGCGGGATCGAGAGCTCCCGCCGCGCCGCCGCCTCGCCGAGGTAAGGGCGCACCGCCCCGTACATCAGCTGCGGCACCATCTCGACCGGATCGGCCTCGAGCGTTCCCTGCACCTGGCGGGCGAGGATTTCGGTAACCGCCCCGACCGCCATCAGCGCTGCGCCCTCCGGCACCGCGCTCGGCTCCGGCGCGACCAGGCGGCCCTGCTCGATCAGGCCGGCGCACCAGCGGAAGGTCCGTTCGCGGCGCAGGCGGACCTCCTCCCCCGCCTCCAGCGAGACGACCATCCCGAAGGCGGTGCCCTCCGGGTAGTCGCGGATCCACCTCGTCGTCTCATAGGCCGCGGCGCGGAGGTTGTCGGGCCAGCCCGACTCGCTATCGAAGGCCCGCTGGGCGCGCCGTTCGAAGTCCTCGGCGTAGGCGTCGAAGACCTGGGCGGCGGCGTCCTCCCTGCCGTCGAAGATGCGGTCGAACTCGGCCCGCTCGACGCCGGCGCGAGCGGACATCTCCTCGACGGTGGCGGCGGCGAAGCCGCGCTCGGCGATCGTCGCGATCACCGCCGCGGCAAGAGGGTGGGCGAAGAGCGCGCCAGGCTCAAGCCGGCCGGGCCGAGGCATCAGCCCGCCTCGCCCGCAGCGCTCGTCGAGGTCTGCTGAGAAGCGCCGGCTAGGCGCGGACGGCGGCGAGCTCGCCGCGCAGGCGCCGCAGTTCGGCGGCGCCGGTGATCGGCTCGATCACCATCTGCAGCGTCTCGGCGAGAAGCGCCTCGACCTGCAGCGGTTCGGAGGCGAGCAGCCGCTGCTGGAGGAAGAAGGCAAAGCCGGCGACGGCAGCCTGCTCGAAGGTGCGCGGCAGCTCGGCGGCGAGCGGGTACTCCTCGCGGCCGCGACGCAACCACCCGGTGACCTCGTCCATCACCGCGTTGTAGCGAGCGGTGGCCTGCGGGCCGGCGGTCTGGACCTCGATCAGCGCCACCCTCGCGTCGAGCGGGGCGGCGGCGAAAATCTCGAGCAACTCGCGCAGGCCGAGGCAGGTCTGCTCGGCCCAGCCCTCGCCAGCGGAGACCGCCAGCGCGATCCGCTCCCGCGCCGAGCCGACGAGCCGATCGTAGGCCGCCAAGAAGCAGTCCTCCTTGCCGTCGAAGAGCCCGTAGAAGCTGCCGACCGAGGCCTTGGCGGCGGCGACGATGTTGTCGATCGTCGTCTCGGCGTAACCGCGCTTGGCGAAGACGCCTGTCGCCGCCTCGAGGATCCGCGCCCGCTGGTGTTCGGAGAGCGCCTCGCGCGAGAGCCGCTCGCGACCGACCGGGGCCTTGGCGAGATGGGCGGGAAGTCGGGCCACGTCGGCAGTGTACCCACCGCTCGGGCGAATTAGCGCATAGGGGTCCCGAGCCGGGCCGTTCGGGACTCACGATCACGAGCCGGGGAATATGACATGAATTGAGGTCGAGGTATATGAAAAGATCGCGCCTGTTTGTGAACCGGCAGGGACCGTGCGTCCTGCCGCGAGCGCCGGGCGAGCCAGGGGAACGATGCCGAGAGATCGAAAACGGGACGGTGACAGGGCCGCTGGGCCACAAACGCCGGGCGCGCTGGCGGCGCTGCGCGAGGAGGCTCGCGAGGATGAGCAGGTCCGCCTGCGGCTCGAGCTCGCCGTACTCGAGGCCAGCGGCGAGAGCGGCTACCGGCGCTTGCCGGTGCAATCGGTGCTCGATCGGGCCGACGCTAGCCGCACCCGCTTCTACCGCGAGTTCGCCGACAAAGCCGATTGCTACGCACAGGCCTACGCGCTGGTCCTCGACCGCCTGATTGGCGAGCTGCTCGCCGAGGCCGCGGCGGCGCCCGACTGGCGCGGCGGCCTGGCCGCCGCACTGGACGTGCTCGACCGCCTCACGGTCACCGAGCCGCTGCTCGCCAAGGGCCTCTTGGCTGAGGTCCACGTCGCCGGCGGCGCCGCCGGCGAAAAGCGAAAAGAAGTGTTCGAGCGCCTCTCCCGCGCGATCGACATCGCGCGCCGCGAGACTTCGGTGTCTCGCCACTCTCCACCTCCGATAACTGCCGCCTTCATCCTAAGTGCGATCGAGGCTGCCGTGGTCGAGACATTCGTCCTCGAGGACGCCGAGGACTTCGCCGTCACGATCCCCGACCTGATCTACCTGGCAGTATCGTTCTACTTCGGCGAGGACGAGGCTAAGAAGGCCTACGCCCGGGCCCGGCGGCGGCGCAGGTAGATGATCGCGCCAGATGCCGCCAGCGCCTGCGCCAGGAGCCTGGCCGCGACGCGCAGGTCGTCGGGACCGAGGACGACGCTCGATTCGAGGCCGGCGACGATGCCGACGATCGCGATGCCGCCCTCGCGGCGCTCGATCCTGCGGAACTCGAACGGGTACTCGCCGAGCGGCGTGCCGACCCTCATCGGGCGATCTTCGCATTCGGCTCGCTGCGAGCACCGAGCTCCCAGGCGAGCCCCTTCGATTCCAGTTAGCGTGGACTGATCGTGCGGGAGAGCGATACCGGCGGCGGCGAGCGGCCTGTCCCGGCCAATTCACAGCGCCTTGCGGCCCTTGCCCGCGCCAACCAGGTGCGCAGCGAGCGCGCTGAGCTGAAGGCGAGGGTGCGGGCCGGTGAAGTCGGCTTGGTCGGGCTGATCGCTGAGCCCCCGGAGTGCTTGGCGACCGCGAGCCTCGCCGAGGTTCTCCTGGCGGCGCCGGGAGTCGGCAAGGTCCGCCTCCGAAGAGTTCTCGACGCTTCCCGGCTCTCGCCGGCGAAACCGCTTGGGACCCTGACCGAGCGCCAGCGCTCAGAGCTGATCCGCACGCTCGGCCCCTGGCGCTGAACGAGCGCCGCGCAGCCCGATCGGCCGGGAACCAGTCGCCCACACGAGCAGAGGCCCTCTCTTCGCTCAGGGAATCGGGATCGAGCAGGCCGGCGAGCGCGCCGCCAGGTAGCCGCCGCCTTCCACGGTGCTCGCGGTGACCGTCCAGCTGTAGTCGCGACCTTCTCGACGGCGGTCGAAGCTCTCGGCGAAATGGCCGGCGGCGTCGGTCATGAGGGCGTCGGTGATCGGCGCCGGGAATGGCGCCGGGCCGCTGGTCGGGACGTATTCGAGCGTAACGGCGACGCCGCCGCGGGCCGGGGAGAGCGAGCCATCCACGCTGACCAGAGTTGGGGTGCCGATCACCGTCGTCGCGCAGCCTTCGATCGCCAGCGACTGGGCGAGCGGCGTCGGAGTAGGGGTAGGGGTTGGCGTCGGAGTAGGGGTTGGAATCGGGCCGCCGCTCGGCGGAGCGCCAGGCGCCACCGACAGTGGCGGCAGCCCCTCGATTTTGCTGGCCACCGGGGCCAGAGGCTCGTGGCCGACAAGTGGCGAGCCGCCGCCGTTCAAGGACAGGAGCGTTTTCAGTTCGGCGCCGGGATGCGCCCGTAGGAACGCCCGCGAGCCGCTAGGCACGGCCAGCCCCAGGGTCCTGACGCTGCCGTCGCCCATCGAGAATTTGCCGGACCCGCTGCTCGCGCCGCCGGGCAGCTCGACCGTGAGGCTTCCGCGACAGCGCTTAGTCAGGCAGTCGACCCGAGCGCCGATCGTGGCACCGCCGGGGCCAAGCCCGGTGAGAACGGCCATCGCGCTCGGGACCCGGCCGCCTGAGCTCTCGCATCCGCCGCCGCCGTAGATCAGCCTCTCCTTCGTATAGGCGATCTGGACCTCCTCGGTCGAGGCGCCGTCGGAGGCGGTAGCCGAGACTCGGTCAGAGGCGAGGAAGGCATCCTCGAGACAGACGCTCACCGGTGAGCCGCTCTTGAAGAGCACGATCGAGGCCTTCTTGAAGTGCTTGCCGGAGGAGGTGGCCTGGGCGAGCCGCGGCGTAGCGGTGTCAACCGGCTTGGTGACCTTGATCTCCGACACCGAGGTGCGACCGCTCGCCCCGATCGCCCGGCCGAAGCCCGGGCCACTGGGGCTCGCGACCACCTGGCTGAAGGAGAGCAGCGACGGCGCGACGATCGGGGCCCCGGTGCCTTCGAAGAGTTCGAGCGGACCCAGCGAAGCCGCAGTTTCGGCGCTGGCGGGCGGCGCCAGGGCGAGGGCGAGGAATGCGGCCGGGAGAACGGCGGCGAGGCGAGCCAGACAGGCACGCTTGACATCGCTCATGGTTACGAAGCTATCCCTAAGTAAACCTGGAGTCAACGCCGCTTGGACGGCTGATCGGTCGGCGTCGAGGACGGCGCCGGTGGCGAGCCTCGCCACCGGCTTCGCCCCGGCAACCGGGCCAGCAGGTCCCGGCTGGGCCGCTGGGCTCCGGGATTGACCGTGGCCGGGCCGCGTGGGATCGTGGTTGCGGTTTGGGATGAGGCACTCGCTGAGAGAACGGCTTGCCCGGCTCCGGATCCAGCCGCAGCAGCGCTCGAGCTCGGCCGCGATCCAGGCGCGAGCAGGTCGGACCTTGCGCCTGGAGGTCCTCGCCCTCGCCCTCCTCGCCGCCTTCCTAGGCGCCTTGGCCCTCAGCGCCGGCGCCTCCTCGACCCGGCGCCTGCCGCCACAACCGGATCTCCAGCTTCCCTGGGCCCAGGGCGAAGCCTGGATCTACGTCGGCGGTCCCCACAACACCAACGGCTGCCCGGACGGTGGCTTTGTCTGCCGCGGTGGCCATCCGTGGAGCTCGCTCGACTTCTCGACCAGAGGTGCCGGCATCGTCGAGGCCGCCGCCGCCGGGACGGTGGAACCGACGCACGCGTGCCCGGCGCACTCGAACTTCCTGATCCTCGACAACGGTGGCGGCTGGCACACCACCTACTACCACCTGATCGACATCCGCGTCCATGCCGGCGAGCGGGTCAGGGCGGGTCAACCGCTAGGCCTGATCTCCGAACTCCACGGCTGCGGCGGCCACGCCGAAGGCGCCCACGTCCATTTCTCGGTCGACTACTACACCGGCGGCTATCACTGGCGGAGCGGCGGCGTCGATCTCGAAGGCCTGCGAATCGGCGAATGGATCTTCCACGACGGCCCGACCCAGTACGCCGGCTGTGCGACGAATGCGGTGACCAGCCGCCGGGTCTGCCCCGGCGGGCGCCTCACCAACGGCGGGGCCCCCGCCCCCTCCGACTGCCCCGACAGCGGCGCCTTCACCGCGATCAGGGTCACCGCGGTCAGTTGCGGCGAAGCCGACCGGGTCCTCGGCCGTTGGGAATCCGGGCAGGGCGAAGCCTCCGGCTGCGGGCCCAGCGGCAGCCCCTGCGAAGTGCTCGGCTTCCGCTGCGAAGTCCCGGCCGCCGACAACTACAACCACCTGATCTGCACCGATGGCGCCCGCCGGATTGTCGCGAAACTCGGCCCCTATTAGGGGCCTCTTGCTGACAGGGTCGCCGCCGAGACCGCCCGCAGCCACTTCGCGGCAGACGGCCGCCGGGCAAGGATCAAGCCGAACGGGTCGGCTGCTCCTTGATCCAGCTCAGAATCGCCCGCGAGTGCGAGAGCTCGGTGCCGTCGGCCAGCTTCAGGGTCGGCAGCTTCTCGGTGCCGGTCGCCTGCCGCAGCTCCTCGCGGGAGCCCTTGCGCAGAAACGGCAACGGACTGCCGTGGGCGGCGATCACCTTCTCGTAGGAAATGCCCGCCTGGTGAAGGGCATCCTGGACGCGGCGGCAGGGATGGAAGCTCGGCCCTCCTTCGTCACCGTGACAGACATAAAGCGTCGGAACCTCGGCCATCGATTCCCTCCAGGCTCGCCGGTCGGCCATCGACACTGCGTCAGCGCCTTCCGCCGGGCAAGCTCCACAATCGCGCGGCGCCGACAGGGCGGCCGCTCGGGAACGCCTCAGACCTCGATGCCCTCGTCAAGCGCCTCGGCCGGATAGGTGGCATCGCCACGGCCGGAGCGACCCGCCGCCGTCGCCTTGCGCCCCGCGGCCGCAGCCAGCTTCGAGGCGGCCCCAAGGCCGACCGCCGGCATGTTGTTGTAGACCGACTCGAAGTTCCCGGCTCCGACCAGGTAGGACTCGTGCCAGATCCCGACATCGCCGCCCGAGCCGATCCGCTTGTTGAAGGCGACCCAGGCCGGCCAGTGACGGGCGTCCCTGGCGCGAGCGTAGGCCTCGAGCTGCTCGAAGGAGCGCCAGTACTGGACCACCATCGGCCGCCGCGGTCCGGCGAAGTAGAGCTCGGCGCCGAGCAGTCCGGCATCTGGATTCCTTTCCAGCTCGCGGATCATCCGCGGCATCGCCAGGAAAACCGGCAACCACTTCTGGACCCGCCAGAAGCGGTTGACCCGCATGCCGATCAGGAAGACGACGAAGTCGCCCTCGATCTCCGCCGTCACCCGCCTGTCGATGATCGTTGCCACCGCTCCGCCTCCTCTCGACTGCCTCCATTCTCTCACCCCTGTCCACGGCTCCGGAACTGTGTTCGGGAGACTCTCCACCGACAGCTTGACCAACTTCACCGGGTCGGCTTGACTGGATCGATGCCAAAGGACGTCACCATCGGCGAAGCGAAGACCTACTTCTCAAAGATCATCCGCCGCGCCGAAGCCGGCGAGGAGATCATCGTTCGCCGCGGCCTCGAACCCGTCGCGCGGATCGTGCCACTGGAGAAGACCGCAGGCGCTCACGGCTTCGGCTCGCTGAAGGGGAAGATCAAGATCGGCAAGGACTTCGACGCTCCGCTCGAGGACCTCGCCCCCTACGAATAGCTGGTGCTGCTCGACTCCATTTCCTGCTCTGCTTCCTCGGGGAGACGTTCTCGGTCACCGACATCGTCCTCGGCGAGGTCACCGGGATGACCGGACGGCTCGGCCTCGCCGAGCGGCCGGCTCGCCAGCGCTCGACGGCGGAGATCGCCAGCGCCGGCGCCGCCATCCGAGCAGAGCTTCGGCTGTCCTCTGCTGGACCTCGTCGAGGCCGAATCGGCTTCGGCGTTCGCCTCGTCTCGCGAGTGGCGATCGCTGTCGGCATTGGTTCGAAATCGGGCCACCAGCAAGCTGGCCGACGCAGCCACCAACACCAATGCTTTCCTCGATGACCCGTTGACCACGGAGCGTCCGGCGACGTAGGCTCGCGCCGTGCTCCGGAGCTTGACGATCACGGCCCTGGTACTCGCGCTCCTCGCCGCCGCACTGGCCAGCGCGGCCGGCGCCGCCAACCACAAGGTCTACGTCGAGCGCGACATCGTCGGCCAGGAACTCGCCTACCGCCCCCACGCGATCGGCCTCTCTGCCGACGGCACCTTCGCGATGACCGCGATCGTCTACCAGGCCTACGGCGGCGCGGTCGCCAAGGCTAGCGCGCGGGCCTACGTCCGCGGCTGCACGCCGAACTGCGCCGAAGGCAAGGCCTACCGGCCGACCGCGACACTGCGGCTCAGCGACCAGATTCAGTGCCGGGGGGTCACCATCTATTCGCGGCTGCGCTATGTCCTGCGGGGCCCGCTGCCGACTGAATTCCGCCGCCAGGGCACGGAGCTCCTGCGCCCGCTCGGCGAAGACGGCTGCTGAAGGCGCGGGTGGCCGACGGCATCGATTCGGCGGCGATGCCACCGAAACTTGACGCCCAGCGATCGGGGGATTCGAACACCGGCGTCATCGGGCGGATCGGCCTGCTGGTCTTCGCGCTCCTCTTCCAGATCCTCACCTTCATCGCCTTCTTCATCGCCATCCACATCCTCCGCGGCCACTACCAGGGCTCGACATACACCACCGCCCAGCAGGTCGACGCCGCCGTCCTTGGGCTTCCCGGCGTCGCCCTCGGGATCGGTGTCCTGGTGGCGGCGATACACATGCTCCTCACCGGTCGGCGCAGCGGCCTCGTCTTCAAGCTGGCGCTGGCAGCGATCGGCGTGTCCGCCGTCAGCTACGGACTCGAGCTGGCGCTGAAGTAGACAGATCGCCGGGCCAGCCGCCGGCGATCGTCGCAGGGTGCCGACAGCTGCTGAGGAAAGCTCGGAACCGACGGCGTCGCGACCTGATTTGGCTGAGCCCACCAACGACTCAGCAGCAACCGGGGCCCGTTTTCCGCCGCGGCTCGCCGATCGTCACCTCGAGCCCTGCCGAGCTCTTGATCGCCCGGGAGTGGCCTTCGCAGGTCCCCGATTCGACTGCCGAACTCCGGTCTGCGCCTCCGGTGGACGGAGGTCCCGACCTGACTCAGTGAGGGAGGCTCCGATGTGCCGGGCTGTAGCTCGGGTAGACAGCCCGGCGCCCGAAGAGCCTCCCGATCGGCGCCAGCGTCGTGAAGACGAGGCGTTGAACAGCGGCTGGCGGCTTCGTCAAGGACGGACAGGAATCACCGAGTTGCCGATAGGCGACGGCGATCTGCAGCAGGCCGGGGATCCCCTTCGAGTTCGTCTTGCCGTCGCGGGCGAGCCCGAAGAAAGTCTCAAAGAACGTCTCCGAGTCGAGCGCCGGCCGCAACTCGACCCGCACTGAGGCCGCCTCCTCCCCGTCGTTCCACCAGCGATGGGGAACCCCCGCCGCGACGACAACCTCCTCGCCGACGCCGAGCCGTCGTTGCTCACCGGCAACCTCGAGGCCGACCTCGCCGGCGTCGACCCGGAAGCGCTCCTCCTGGCGAGGATGTAGATGAGCCACGGCGACCGCGGCACCAGGTCGCAGGCGCAGATCGAAGGCGAGCAGCTCACCGCTCGAGCTGGAGGCGGTGTCGACCCAGGTGATGCGCTCGCCGTTGACCGGATTCTCGATCGTCTCGCCAGCTCTCGCCATGCTCCGACGCTACCAGCGAAGGATCTCGCGGCCGGCCGGGCTTCCGTAGTCGGCCATCGCGAGCAAAGACGCCAGCAGCCGATCGCTCGCCCACGCCCCTCCCTGCCCGAGTGGCGGCCCGAAGGCCCCTCGCCGCATGAACTATTCGATCAAGGTCCTCCACCCGGGCGGGCCGATGCGGCGAGGCTGCCTCGCCGCGTCCCTCGCGCAGACCCTTCCCTTCGCGACCTACCCGCCCAACCCGCGCCGCCCGGCGGCAGTCAAGGCCGCCTCGCGGCCGACCCCCGGCAGGGGGTTGACGGCCGCCGTCGCGGCGCCATCATCGCGGGCGGTCGCGATGAGGCCAGACGTCCTTGGCGGAGCGCCCGTCGCTCGCCGGCCCCGGGCACGGCCACCTGCGATTTGAAGACTGCTTACTCGGATTACACCAAAGAAAGCCCACAGAGCAAACCCGCTGGCCTAAGCTGCCGCCGCCGATGAACGATGCCAACGCCGCCGCGGTCGCCAAGGCCCTCAGTCACCCGCTGCGGATCGAACTGCTGCGGGCGATGCGCGACGGTCGGACGATCTCGCCGGTTGAGTACTCGCGCGAAAGCGGCGAACCGCTCGGCAACGTCAGCTATCACGTCAAGGCGCTGCTGAGTGCCGAGATCATCGTCACAGCCGAGCTGGTGCCGCGGCGCGGGGCGATGGAGCACTTCTACTCGCTCAAGGGCAAGCGCGCCAAAGCAGCCCTCGGCACGCTCGATCTGCTCGCCGGCGCCTGACACCGCGCGAGCCCGAAGGCGCCCGACGAGCTGCGCCGC
Organism: uncultured Actinomycetes bacterium; assembly: GCA_963839115.1. Classification (GTDB taxonomy): domain Bacteria; phylum Actinomycetota; class Thermoleophilia; order Solirubrobacterales; family 70-9; genus VAYN01. The sequence continues at coordinate 3,416,745 of CAWITM010000001.1, read as the reverse complement.
TTGCCCTCCGGCAGCCGCGCCGCCGCCAGCCGGGCGATCAGCTCTCCGCCGGGATCGTTTCGCCTACAGCCTTGAATCGCGTTGCAACAGCGCCAGCGGCTCCAACTTCAGGTGCTCGGCGATGCGCTCGACTTTGACCAGCGTCAGGTTCCGCTCGCCCCGCTCGAGTCCGCCCATGTAGGTGCGGTGGACGCTCAGCACCTCGGCGAACGCCTCCTGGCTCAGACCTCGCGCCTTGCGGTAGGCCCGGAGATTGTCGCCGACGGTGCGTTGCAGATCGCCCTCCATGAGGGGAAGGACGGTCCCGCACCGCTACTTGACAGTCTACATACCTATAAGTAGCATCGCGCCGGCTGGTGCCGGAGCAGGTGGCTGAGCCGACTCGGCCGTCGACCCGTGATCAGGACTTCGAAAGCCGCCGATGAACCAGGTTGAGGCCGCCGCGATCGCCAGGGCTCTCGGCCACCCGCTGCGGATCGGGTTCCTGCTCCTGCTGCGAGAGCGGCGGGTGCTCTCCCCGGTCGAGTTCTCACGCGAGAGCGGCGAGGAACTTCGCGAGGTCAGTCGCCAGGTCAGGGCGCTCGTCGCCGCCGACGTGATCGCCGCAGTGGAGATCGTTCAGCGCCGCGGCGGCTTCGAGCACCGCTACGCGCCGCGCGGTGAGCGAGGCGAGGCGGCCCTGGCGACGGTCGGTCTGCTGGCCGGAGTATGAGGGCGCGAGCAGGCGAGAGGGTCGGTTGGGACGGCCGTCAGTCATAAGCGTGGGCGCGCAGGAGATGCTGGCGTCGTCGAATCGACGCGCCCGATCGGCTAGCTGACCGAAGCTCGGCGCGATGCGCTCGGGGCGTTGTCGGCGAGTAGTGCACCGGCCGCCAGATCGGCCATCGGGGCGGCCTCGGCGCGCAGCTCCGTGGCCGCTCCCTGGCCGACCTTCTGGGCCGCCAGGGCGACGATTGCACGCGCCGCCAGCTCCTCGGCGAGCGCCGGCGGCTGGCGGCCGAGCGCTTCGGCCAACGGCCGGCTCGGTGCCAGCAGCTGCACGACCGCTGCCACGCCGCGCTCGTAGCCGGCCTCGCCACCGTCGCCGAGGGCGAAGGAGTGGACGAAGAGCAGCTCGGCCAGCAACGGGTCGGCGGCGACCGCTGCGTAGAGGCCGCCGATCGCTCGCTCGACCTCGACCAGCCACTCGCCTTCGAGGTCGGCCCCGAGGACCGGGGCGAAGAGCTCCTCGTAGGCTTCGCGGGCGCCGCAGCGCAGGCAATCCTCGACGCCCTCGAAGGTGTCATAGAAGGTGTTGCGGGCGGTATGGGCTACCTGGCAGAGGGTCGTCGCTGTGATCGCGGAGCGGCCGAAGTCGGAGGCGATCTCAGCGGCGGCGAGTACGAAGCGCCGGCGCCGATGCGCCGCCACGAAGTCGGGTGAGATCATCGGGCGCCGTCCTGGGGTGACGGGCGTTGCGCTGCGGGGGCTCATCGCCACCAAGCCTAGATGGCCTCTGCACAAGAGCTAACGATTTATATACGTCCTCCTCTCAATTTTGCTAAAGCGCTAGGCTCGACTCGATGCAGGGGGAGCAGCGGACGGTTCTGGTCACCGGTGGCTCGGGCTTCCTCGGCGGCTGGTGCGTCGCCGAGCTCCTGCGTCGTGGCCACGAGGTCAGGACCACGGTGCGCGACCTCGGGCGCGAGGCGGAGGTCCGCGGCAGGGTCCGGTCGCTGGCGAGTGGGCCCGCCGAAGGCGCCAGCGATCACACAACTGCCGAGATCGACGCCAACCTCACGGTTCTCGCCGCCGACCTGATGGGCGATCGGGGCTGGGCAGAGGCGGCCGGCGGCTGCGACCACGTCCTCCACGTCGCCTCGCCGTTTCCGCTGGTCCAGCCAAAGAACGCCGACGAGCTGATCGGGCCGGCGCGCGAGGGGACCCGGCGGGTGCTCCGCGCCGCCCTGGCGGCAGATGTCTCGCGGATCGTCCTCACCTCCTCGATCGCCGCGGTCGGCGGTGGCGCCAAGGCCTCGGGGCGGCCGCTCACCGAGTCCGAATGGACCGACCTCGAGGACCCCTCGCTGACGCCCTACGCCTGCTCGAAGACGCTGGCCGAGCGGGCGGCCTGGGATCTGGTCGGGACAACCGGCGACACCGACCGCCTCGCCGTCGTCAACCCCGGCGCGATCCTCGGACCGGTGGTGAGCGAGGAGCGCTCGCCCTCCCTGGAAGTGATCGGCCGTCTGCTGCGCGGCATGCCGGGGGCGCCGCGGATCGGCTTCAATCTGGTCGACGTCCGCGACGTCGTCGACCTGCAGATCCGGGCGATGAGCGACCCCGAAGGCGGCGCTCGCCGCTTCATCGCCGTCAGCTCGTTCGAGTGGATGGCCGACGTCGCCGCGATCCTGCGCGAGGCCCTGGGCGCCGAGGCTGCCAAGGTGCCCAAGCGCTCGGTCCCCGACCTCGCGGTCCGGGCGATGGGGATCTTCGATCCGAGCGTCCGCTCCGTGGTCGGGCAGCTCGGCCGCAAGCAGGAGTACTCGAGCGCTCGCGCCGAGGAGCTGCTCGGCTGGCAACCGCGGCCGATCGCCGAGACGGTCGTCGACTGCGCCCGCAGCATGCTCGAGCGGCCCTGAGGGCCGGGCAGGCGGCGGCTCGACGTTTGTACGCAACGTTCTTGCTATTTATAGACTCCAACCTCTATATTGCGTGCGCCTGTCGGCACCCCGCAGGCAGTCCCTCACTCCCGGCGGTACCCAGCCGCTCGAGGGGCATCGCCGGCCGTCTCTGATTTCCCTGGGAGGCGCCGCGCAACTGGCACAAGCGACCGGGTTCGTGCCCTACACGACCTCGGTCCTTGTGCCGTGGGCAGGGCGATCGGAAGGCTCGCGGTCGGTACGTGGATCCGTTGGAGAACGGCCGGGGCTCGAGCGGCCCGGCGACAGCTTTATCTACCACGCCTACATCGTCCGCCACAACCGCATCGACGAGATCCGCCGCTACGACGGTCGCCGCTCGGCCTCCCTCGCCGCCGGGGTGGGTGGTTGAGGCGGGATCGTCGGCCGGAATGCACGGCGCAGACCGTCCTTTGTCTGAGACCGCTTCGCGCGAGCGTCTGCGTCGCTCGGCCGAAAGCGCCACTTCGCCCTCGCCGGCGCCTATTCCGCGGTAGTCGCGTACCGAGACGAGCCATCGCAGCTCTTGACGCTGGCCTTGGCGAATTCGGTGCTGAGCGAGCCGCTCTCGGTGCCGCTTTTACCGAACTTCCCCGTGATCGTGACGAAGCCCTGGTGTTCGTGAGTGGGGGTGAAGACGATCGGCAGCTTGGCCTTGAAGGTGCCGGCTTTGGTCACCGTCGCCGAGCCTCCTGAGACGCCGCCGAAACCACCGCCTTCGCAGTAGATCGGGACGGACGCCAGGCTGAATCTCTTGACCTTCTTGCCGTTCGCCGAGACGCTGAAGCTAAACGGGAATTCGTTGACGACCTTGCCGTTGAACAACTGGTTGATCGTCCCCGCATAGGTCTTCCCTTTGAGCGGCTGAGCCGCGATCGCGGCGGCGCAGATCGCCAACGAGAGCAGGACCAGGATCGGCACGGCGAGTGCGCGATGACCTCGGCGCGGGAGGGAGAGATTGGGCATCGGAGGCCTTTCTCGATCAGTGCATCTGTCGCCCACTCCCCAGTCAGGTGCCCGGCCGGAGGCCGAGGGCCAGAGCCTAATGTGCTCCTGGCCGGCACACAAGTACCGGACCCCTCGGCCGATCCGGACCGTTGGGACCTCTTCCTAGCGCGCCGCCGAGTTCAGCTTGATGACCACGGGGAAGCGCCCGTTGGCCATCGCGAACTTCTCGAAGGGAGCCATCACCTCGATCGTCCCGATCGGTTCGTTGGGATTCACTTTCGGATTGGTGCTGTTCGAATGGAGGATCATCTCGCCGCGCCCGAAGGCGTTCTTGCCCGGGCTGCCGGAGCTGTTGGCGAAGGTCACTTCGAAGGTCGAGACGTCCTTGATCGCCTTCAGCGTCAGCGTCCCGGCGCACCTGTAGAAGGGGCTTACCGAGCAGCCACTGTGACCTGCGGGCGTCGTGCCGGTCAGGGACATCGTCCCGATCTGCTTGCCGGCCACGGTGAGTTCGACCTTCCTTGGGCCCGGCACTCCGTCAGCGCCAAAGAAGCCGATCTTGACCAGGGGGCCGACCACGGTCCCGGTTGCCTTCAGGGTCTTTCCGCCACCTTCTGCACCGGCGCTCGAGATGGCAAGCAGGAGCACGGCCGAGGTCGCCAACGCGGCAGCCAGGGAGAACAATTGAAGCTTTCTCATGATCGCCCGCTCACGCTGGCGATCCTACGTCGGTCGAGCGCTGTCGAGCAAGCGCATATTTTGGGATTCGAGGATCCTCAGAGGCACTTCAGGCCTCGACGCCGGCGTCACGGGCGCCCGCGCCTGAGAAGAGCTCGCCGGTGCGGATCCGCGCCGCCATCTGATCGGACTCGGCCCGGTAGACGGGGCCGTCCTCGAACTCGATCACCGGGTACTTGCGCTGCCCGGAGAGCTGCTCGAGGTCGTCCCGCTTGCCGTTGCGGAGCGGGCCCTTGACGAGCTCGTAGTCGATGCTCGCCTCGTCGAGCGCCTTCTGCACGACCCAGCAGGGATGGACGCCGAGCTTGAACCACTCGGCCGAGCAGCGGTGGAGCTTGATCGCCATCTGTCCTACCCTAACCGTCCGCCCGACTCAGGCCGCCCGCCTGGATTTGTCCGTCGAGCGCGACGCCCCTGCTTTCACTGAGTAGCCCTTGCCCTGCCTGCTGATCAGCCGCTCGGCACGAAGCTTGGCCAGCAGGGCGTGGACCTGGGGCGGCTTCACCCCGATTGTCTGGGCCAGCCCCGTCGCGCCGGCGGTCGGGTGTCTTTTTATCGCCTCCAAGAGCTGGGCCTGGCGCTCCCCGGGGGCGGCGCGCTTGCGGCGGCCTCCGGCGCCCGCGCCCTGCGCGGTGCCCCCGGATGGTTTGTTCGCGGTCCCGCGGGTCCGGCGAGCCCGGCCGCCGACACTCGCCAGGGCGCCCTCCAGACGCCTGGCCTCGGCCTCGATCTCCTGCAGCCGCGAGCGCAGGATCTCGCTGACTCGCTCGGTCGTCTCCGACATCACTCTCCTTCACTCGGTGGGCGGGATTGGAACCGGGTGATCCGCGCAACCGTCCGCGGGAAATTGGGGCTCAAGTAAAGCGCACGCTGACTGAATTGCCGCGCCGACCACGGGCCTGCCCCTGAGGTGTGCATGCCCTGCTCGACGGGTGGTTCGATGATTCGCTCGATGTCCGGCGCGAGGAAAGCACCGTAAGAGGAGTTCCGACTAGCGCTGCTCGGAACCTGCGGCCGCGAGAGCTTCCTCCTCCTCTTCCTGGCCGGGGGCACGTCGATGATGTCGCCACGGTGATCGGTGGGCTCCGCCTGACCTGATCCGGAAGGCGCCGCCTGTCCGGCGATGGCGATCACCTCATCGACCAGCGGAGTGGAGTGACGATCTACCCCCAGCCGTTGTGGCGAAGCCGCTCGAGGCCGTCGAGGATGAGGTCCAGCCCCCAGGCGAACTCGAGCCGTTCGAATCCCTAGGATGCCGCCCGCATCTCGCCGCCTTCGCTGCCGCCGGTCCTCGCCTCGGTTCGAGCGTGGTGGTCGACTCGGTCCTCGGGCTGAGCCAGTTCCGGCGAGGCAGGTCGAAGGGTTCCTGCCTCGAACAGCCGGAAGCTGACCGCGGCGCCCACACCGTCGCGCGCCCAGCAGCGCGGACAGCTCAGCAGGGTCGCCGCCACCGTCGGATTGAAGCCCGTCCCACAGCGCTCGCATCTGAACATCTCGTCCCTCCTGCTTTCCCGTGCTCCGGAAGTGCCTACCCGGCCCTCGTGTTCAGGAGCATCAAGATGATTCCCGTTCAATCCACTCGACAAACATCATCGGAGCAATCGACTCGACCAGCTCGTCCACTCGTCCTCCCGACTGCATAGTCCCGCTTGATCCACTGCGGAAGCCGGCGACCCGCGCCGCCCAAGGTCGATCACCCGACCGATTCATGAAGCCGGCACCAGCTCGACGCCCTGCCAGAGCTTGTAGCCGACGCCGTGGCAGTTGATGATCAGGCCGGGCGCCCCGGCGCGGGCGAGCCGGGCGCGCAGCTTGCTGGCGTGATTCTCGAGCGTGCGGCTCGAGCGCAGGTACTCACAGCCCCAGACATCGCGCATCAGCTCGGCCTTGGTGAAGACCCGCTCGGGCTGGGACGCCAGCGTCGCCAGCAGGTCGAACATGTGGACCCCGAGCTTGACCTCGCTGCCGTCGATCGCCAGCCGGCGGCCGGGTCGGTCGAGCACCAGCTTGCCGAGGCGAATCGGCGGTGCCGCGGTCGGCGGCACCGCGATCCTGCCGGCGCCGATATCGCCGCTGCAGGCCAGTCGCCAATCGTTGTCCTCGCGGGCGCGCAGCTTCAGCTGCCAGTTGCCGGCCGGGGTCAGCGCCAGCTCGAGCTCGCCCGCCTCGCAGTGAATCGCGGCACGGGTGAAGCGCTCGCCCGCGGGCGAGGCTCCTCGCTGCTCGAGGTCGGGTCGCGCCGCGTCGACAGCCGGTCGGCGAATCGGGGTCGCGGTAGCCATGTCGAACCTCCTTTTGGTGCTCGCCCGGCTGGGCGAGCGGTCCCCGACCCCCAGCGCGGCGCAGCCGTGCCAGGCTCGGTCGGGGTCGCTCGTCGGCTGGGCGATCAAGCCGCCAGGGCAAGCTCCGGCTGTGCCGGCTCCGCCACTGGACCACTCGGCTCGACCGTGTCGACCGGGTCCACCCCACCGCTATCCCGCCGCGGGCGGTCGAGGAACTCGACCCGTCCGATCACTCGGTAGCGCTGGCGCTTGCTGCCGTCTGGCGCCCGCCACTCGCTGAGCGCAAGTCGACCGCTGACGCCGACCCGCCGCCCCTTCGACAGGTACTCGGCACAGACGTAGGCCTGGCCGTCGAAGGTGGCGACGTCGATGTAGGTGGTCGGGTGGCGGCCGTTGTCGACGGCCAGGCGCAGCTCGCAGATCGCTCGCTCGCCTGAGTGCTTGAGCTCCGGATTACGGGTCAGGTGCCCGGTCATCGTCAGCTGGTTCATCTTTCGGTCCTCTCGTCGGTGTGGTGGGAGCGAAGTGCTCCCGACCGACTAAGCCGGGCCGCTGACGGATTCGCCCCCGCCCTCGACGGAAGAGGCGACGAGAAAACGCAACGACCCCGGCCGCGCTGCCCGGGGTCGTCGGTCTCCTCGACCCTATCCGGACGACTCCGTGGGCGGTCAAGCCTGGATCGCCCAATGCGCCCATCCGGCCAAACCGAGCCGCAGCGATGTTGTTGTCGGGACGGTCGAAGTAGTTGATCCCGGTTCCGCCCCAGCTCGTAGCAACCACCGAAGCCCCCGACGGGCCGGCCGTTTACGAACTTCACCGGCGAGTGGTGATCTGTCGAATGGCCGGTCCGTTTTTGCGAGGCGATGAACTCGGGGCGGCGGCGGCCGATTCGGCGCTACCGTCAGACCGTGTCCGACTACCGCCCGGCCCACGAAGCGCTCGCACGGCGACGCGGCGCTGGCTTCCTCGCTCTCTGTTCTTGCGGCTGGATCGGGCGCGAGCGAGGGGACCGGCGGGCGGCGTCGCGCGATGCTCGCGAACACGAGGAGCGGGCGCCGCTCCGCGAGGCGAGGCGGCTTGCGACGGGCGCCGAGTCCGAGGCGAGCCGCTCGGACTGAGAGCAACCGACAGACCCTTCCCGCCGACCTAACCAGCCCAACGCGCTCGCCGCGCCGCGGTCAAGGCGCGCAGCGCCCGACCCCCGCAGGGGGTCGACGGCGTCGCGGCGAGGGCCAGGATCTGGGCTGGTCGGCGGGTTCAGTTCAGCTGAACTGGAGAACGGTGATGCCGTCGACGATCGCGGGCGCATCGACGGCCACCGTGACGTTGTCCTTGACCCATCGGGCGGCACGCTTGAAGGACTCCTCAGCTCCCGCCTTGTCCCGGCAGGAGGTCACGGTCATGCCGCTGCCCTCGCCGGTGCGAAAGGCAGCGTAGCTGACGAAGCCCGGCACCCCACCGATCACGTCCTTGACGTCCTGCTCGCCTCGCTCCAGCGCGTCGAACAGCTCCGCGGAACCTTGTCCTGAGTAACTCCGGACGACCACGTGCATGGGGACCTCTCGATTGGGCGGCTCGCGCCGCGGGTTGCGGGCGGTTTCACCTTCTTGGAAGCCGGCCTGCCCACTCTAAGGCTCGGCCTGGGCAATCGGGCCTAGGTCAGCCGCTCCTCTCCGGCCGTGGCAACTGGGGAATCGGCCCGAGAGCGTGGCCCCGACCGTTGGCGTTGCTCAGCGCCCTCAGCGTCTGCTCGTGCATCGACGGCCGCGACCTGGCGTCGGCTCTGCCGGCGTGCGAACTGCCGGCTCGGCATTGATGGGAAAATCGCTCGCCGCGTATGAGAGGCTCGCCCCCGTCTCGTCCCTCCGTCCATTTACAAGAGGAGGTCCGCATGACGATATTCCGCGGGAAGCTCACCTACGCCAACGTGATGGCGACGCTCGCCGTGTTCCTGATGATCGGCGGCGGCACCGCACTGGCAGCCGGTGCCTTCACCGGCAAGCAGAAGAAGCAGGTCGGGAAGATCGCGACGAAGGTCTACAACGCGAGAATCGGCAACGCCAGCGTCAACCACGCCAACAGCGCCGACACCGCCACGAAAGCAGGTACGGCAACGAAAGCGACCGAAGCGGTGAAAGCCAACAGCGCCGCGACGGCTGACAAAGCGACCACGGCGACGAGCGCGACCACGGCGAGCAAAGCATCCGACGCGGAAAGGTTCGGCGGCCGGGTTCCCGCCGAATACCAGCGCAAGCTGAAAGCCGGCTGCCTGCCGCCGTCGGCGATCGCCGGGATCAGCAATGAAGGCGACGTAACCTGCGCCTTCCCGGTAACTGCGATCAGTGCCAATCCGGCGGCGGGCGTGAACGCACCGATCGAACTGGGCAGCGGTCTGCGCCTGCTTGCCGTCTGCCACGACGGCGGGACCGTGGAGCTCGCCTTCCAGAACGTCGGCGGCGCAACGGCGGGACAGATCGGCTGGGTCTCCGGCACCGGCGGCGGTGCCGCGAGCGTCGGGCAGGAAAGCCTCGCCGCGGGCAGCGGCGAGAAGGACTTCCTCTATCCGGCGACCTCGCTAGAGGCGCGAATCGTCTACGCGATCTCCAACGTGGTGACGACGATCAACGTCAACGCCCGGGACCTGACCAGCTCCTGCGAAGTGCGGGGAACCGTGGAGAGCGCCACCAGCTAGGGACCTTTCCAAGCTCCGTCTCGTCCCTCGCCCGCGACTCGTTGGGCGGGCGAGGGTCGCGGCTGGCCATTAGCGCGGCGAGCGCGACGCTCGGGGTCTGGTCGGCCCGACTGGCCTGCAGGCCACCGGGAGGAGCGCGCGGGATAGAAACCGCACACTCCTCCCCCGCCGACCTAACCAGCCCACCGGGCTCGACCGCGCCCCGGTCAGGCGCGCAGCGCCCGGCCCCCGCAGGGGGTTGACGGCGGCGCGGCGAGCGTCAGAATCGGGCCGGTCGGCGGGCTCGCCGCAAGTCAGCACAGATAGGCGCCGCCCAGTTGATCGATCACCTCCCGAATATCGACCGGCCGCAGGGCGGCGTCTTGTTCGCGAGCTAGGCGCCACCGACGCTCGTGCCGCCCCACTCCTCCGGGGCGACATCGCGGATCGTCTGGGTCAGGATCCAGAGGTGGCCGCCGGGATCGCGGAATGAGCACTGGCGCTCGCCATAGGGGAAGTCACTCGGATCCTCGACCTCGGTCGCGCCATGCAGGCGAGCGCGCTCGCAGAGGGCGGCGACGTCGTCGACCCGCAACATCACCGACTGGCTCACCGCGGCGGCGATCGGGGTCGCGCGCTGGCCACCGGTGTCGGCGACGATCAGCGAGCCCGCGCCGAAGCTCAGCTGCGCTCGGTGGCCGGGACCGATCCGCACCCGCTCGACGAAGCCGAGGACCTCGCCCAGCCAGGCGGTCGCCGTCTCGACGTCGGCGTAGGAGAGAACCGGGATCACCGGACCATCTGGGGCGGAGCGGTTGCTCACCGGGCGAGAATACGCGGGCTGCGTGGGTGAGATGCCTCGCCGATTCACCGACGGACCCTCTCCCCGCCGACCTACCCAGCCACTCCGCGCTCGACCGCGCCGCGGTCAAGGGCGCCCAGCGCCCGACCCCGGAGGGGTTGACGGCGGCGCGGTCGAGCGCCAGGATCGGGGGTGGTCGGCGGCCGGACCGCCCGGCGTGCGGTTTCGACCCGATCGAGCCGGCAGTTCACGCCAGACCCGGGACCGTTGCCCGCCGATCAGTTGTCGAGACCGGGGATCGGGTCGATCGGGAGCTCGCCGTTGACCCGCTCGAGGTTTTCGAGATCGACCCGATCCTGCCCTCGGTCGGCGAGTCGCTTGAAACCGACGAGGCTGCTGAGCGCGGCGACGCGAAACGGGCTGCCTCGCCAGGTGCCTTCTATAGCTCGCGAAGAGACGGTGCCGTAGTCGAGCGGCGGCAGCCCACCGCGCATGATGTCGATCACCCCATGCCGGCTGTCGACGCGGAGATGATCGCCACCGGCGAGGTCATCCTCGACCAGCACCTTGCCGTCGCTGAAACGCCTTGCCTCGATCCGTTCGAGGAAGCGGAGGATCGCCGCATCGGCCTCGCCGCCGTCGGGGACCAAGAGGTCGGAGTCCTTGGTGGCTCGCAGGTATCCGTGGGCAATGACGGCGAAGCCGCCGATCACCACGTGGTCGAGTCCGACGGCGTTGGCGTCGGCGACGACGCCCGCCAGGTCAGGACCGCGGATCTCGTCCGGGGCCATGGCCGGAGGCTCGGACCGCGTTGACGAGCTCGAATGCCTGGTCGCACAGCCGCTGACCGAACTCGAGCCGCTCGGGAATCGAGAGCGAAGCCGCGGACTCGGCTTCCTGCCGTGCCTCTTCCTCGTTGATCTGTGCCCACTCGACCTCGTGGCCCGGTGAGAGCAGCGGTGTGGTGCGCTCGGCCATGCACGGATGGTACGCCGGGTCAGCTTCGCGGGTGCGGGTGCGAGACGGGTGCAGGGGTTCTGGCGAGCATGGCGGTCATCGCCAGCGGGGTGACCGACACGCGCAGCCGCCGCGCCGGGGAGCTCGCGAGCGGCCGGCGGCCCCAGGCTCTGCACAACACGGCCTCACGCCGACCCGAGCCGCTACTCGCAGACCACCTCCTCGAGCTGCCGCGCCAACCGGTCGATCAGCTCAGCGTAGGCCTCGAGCGGATCGCCCTCGGCGCCTTCGAACCAGCCGGCCACGTAGGGCACCGCCGCCCCGGCAGTGTCGAGGCCGAGGCTGGCGCAGACCGAGTAGGCGACCGACTCGACCACCACCTCCTCGGCGGCGTAGTCGAGCTTCGGGTCCTCCTCGCGGCGGTCGATCCGGACCAGCGCGTGGGCGAGCTCGTGGACCAGCACCGAGACCTGGGCGTTGGCGGAGAATCCATCGCCGACACGTTCGATCACCACCCGTCCGGTGGCCGGCTCGTGGTAACCCGAGGCGCTGCCGGGGATCTGCTCGACGTCGACCGTGAGTCCGAGCGAGCGGCCGAACCCGGCCAGCGGCTCGAAGCGACCGGCGAGGCCGTCGCCGTCGACCGGCTCGTGCGGCGGCTCCAGCGGGACCGGCTCGCCGGGGAACTCCGGTAGCGGTGCGACCTGGCTGGCATCGAAGACCGGGACGAGGCGAAAGAAGGTCCGCGGCTTCTCTTCGGAACTCTGTCCCTCGGCCCTCCATTTCTCGATCGCCTTCTTGGTCGGCGGGCACGGCGCCCAGATCCGGATGGCGCGCTCGCCTTTTTGCACCGCGTAGCCGAGCTCGAGCCACTTGCGAAAGCCGGCGACCCGGGTCGCCTGCGGGCACTGCATCGCGATCAGCAGCTGATTGTGGAACGAGTAGGCGTGGAAGTGGCGGCGGACGGTCAGCCAGCGCCGCCAGCCCTCGCTGGTCCGAAGCGCTTCGACCGCCTCGCGCATCTGCTCGCGCTCGGCGGCTCGGCGCTCGGCGCGCTCCTCATCGGTCCGTGCCCTGCCGCGGGTCCTCGTCTGGGTGGTCATTGTCGGCCTCCTTCGTTCCTGCCCGCCCCGACTGGGCGAGCGATCCCCGACCGCAAGCGCGGCGCAGCCGTGCCACAGTTGGAGGGGTCGCTCGCCAGCAGGACGAGTACTCATCGCCGCCGCTCTGCCTCGATCAGGAGCCGCGTAGCCGCCAGGTCGTTTACGGCTACTTCAGACACCTGAGCCCTGCCGCCGTTCTCGCGCACCTCCTCGGCGAACGAGTCGGCGTCATCGCCGGCAGCGAACAGGTAGAGACCGTCCTCACGACCGTCGACGGCGACCGCGATCAGCGGTTCGTCGGGGCTCTGACCGATATCGACCTGGTAGCCGAGCGGCAGGTTGCCCCACGGATCCCAGACGCCGTCCAGATCCCAGGCGTGACCGTGGATCAGCCAGCCCTCGGTGACCTCGCCGCTGAGAACCTCGGCCATTTCGCGGCGGCTGCCGAAGACCAGCAGGTTGCCGTTGCTGGCGTGACTCGATTCGGCCGAGCCCTCGGAGGTCACCGCCGCGTAGCGGCTGACCGACTCGCGCCCGGCCAGCTGCTCGCGGACCTCGGGGTCGTAGATCATTTCGGTGTACTCGTCAGCGATCTGTCGCAGCCGCTCCAGCCTGGTCCGCTGCTCCTGCGTCCCGGCGTATCGAGCGGGGCTCACTGGATCACCCCGGCGAGGGTCAGTGCGTACTCCGCGCGGGAGGCTTCATCCCGGCTCTCGTAGGTGTGGTCGCCGTCGCGCGAGTCACAGACGATCCGCCACCTGCGGTCGGGGTAGTTGCGGCTCACGCATCCGATTCCGCCGTTCTCGTGCCGGACTCCGTCGACGTACCAGCCGCCGTGGCGCCACGGCGAGTATTTCGGCTTGAAATCCGGATCGGGAGCGACGAAATCGCCGATCTCATTCGACTCGAGGAAGCAGGAGCGGCACGAAAAGCCCTCGAACTCACCGTCGGAGGCACTCCGACCGGGCATCGTCTCCGCCTGGCCGGCGCCAATCCCGGACACCGGGTATTCCACCCAGCTCGACACCATCTCGGCGATCTCATGACCACCGCACTCCGGGCACGTCGGCATGGTGGTCCTACCGCAGTCGACCGAACACATCTGAGACCTCCTTGATCGGTGCCCGCCGCGGTGGCGGGCGATTTCCTTCCCGGCGCACGGCGGAGCCGTGCCACGATCGGAAGGGATCGCTTGCCGCAGATGGCGTGGCCAGGCGGCGGCCGTCGGACCGGGAACGGGACTTACTTGCGCGGGCCGGAGTGGCCTCGGCAAACCCTTAAGCGCGGGCCGACGAGGATTCGCCCCCGCAGCGGCCCGTGCGGCGTGGTCACAGTCAAGCCCCGGTCGGTGATGCCGGCGGATTCGGCATCGGCATCCGGGCTGCGCCCAAGTAAGCAGTCCACACGAGAGACAGACCCGCGATCACCACCTCCCGGGTGCCCTGTCAAGGCCCTATTTGCAGGGATCTTTGGTAGCCGGTCAGAAACGTGTGGTAGTTGTTTCTAACTACTGTTCCGGTCCGTGGTCGAGGTGTGCGCGCAGAGCCGTACGTGCCGCTCGCAACCCACAGCTAAGGACGCCGGCGCTCGGTCGACCGGCGCGTGTCGAGCTGTCCTGACTCTGACCTCCGTCCGTCGCTGGGGTGACTCCGGCGCAGTGTGGCACCGGCACGTGCCGGTGCTGCGCGACCTCCGTCAACCCAGCGACGGACGGAGGTCCAGATGTCTCACTCAACCACTCGGCAGCCCGCGGAGCCCGGCGCGGTCTGGCGGCTCGCCGAGTCCTTATATAGAGAGCGGAGGGAATACCTGCTGGCGATCGCGCGGCGCAACTGCGGCCGCGACGCCGATGCCGAGGAGGCTCTGCACGACGCCTTCGCGGCGTTCATCGAGCACTACGACCCCGGCGACGGCGCGCCGGCTCTCGCCTGGCTGACCCTGACCCTGAAGCGGCGCTGCTGGCGGATCCGCCAGGAGGCCTGGGACGCGGCGCCGCCGCAGCCGGCCCGCAACGGCGAGGACGTGATCGCCGAAAAGACCGCGGAGAGGAGCCAGTCCGGGCCAGAGGAGCGGGTCGTCGACCTCGAGGAGGCGCGGCGGCGGCTGCGCGCCTTGAAGGCCAACCAGCGAGCGGCGATCGGGCTGCAGGCGGCCGGCCTCACCTACCGCGAGATCGGCGAGCGGCGCGGCTGGACCTACACCAAGGTCAACCGCTCGATCACCGAGGGACGGGCGGTGCTGCGGGAGGCGGCGTGAGCCAGCGGCCCCGGCAGTGAAGGGCCGCGGGCTCGGGCCTCGAGCTCGCGGCCGCGCTTTTTGGATGAACGCGCCAGTGGTGGCGGCGAGGGCTGGCGATCACCGTGATGGCGCGGGCTTAGATGAGACTTGAAGGTTCGCTGCCACCAGGCACTACGGCGCCTTGCAATCGACTCTCCGGCGGTGGGACGATCTGAGATATGGAGAGCAACCTCGAGATCGCCCGTCGTGGCTACCGGGCCGCCATCGCCGGAGACCTCGACACCGTCCGCGGGTTTCTCGACCCCGATGTGAGGTGGCATGGCGGTGATCCGGACGCGCCCGGCGCATGCCGAAATCGCGAGCAGGCGCTCAGATTCATGGGCAAGGCCTTCGGCCGAGGGGGGCCAGGCGAGCTCGTCGACGTGATCGGTGCCGGCATCAACGTGGTCGTGATCCTGCGCCCCGCCGCCGAGGGTGGCGGGCTCGGGGAGCCGACGGCGAACTTGACGACCTTTCGGGACGGCAAGGTCATCGAGATGGTCCACTTTCCGAATCCCGCCGACGCGCTGGCGGCGATCGGGCGCTAGCTCGTCGAGGATGGGACGGGCCTCGCGCTGAGCTAGGCTGCTGGCGCGATGAGCCTCTTCAGCAACGTCCTGCGGGTCCACGAGAAGCTCTACGTGGCAACCGATGGGCGCATCGGCCATCGCCTGCTCGGTGTCCCCACCCTGCTGCTGAGGACCACCGGTCGCCGCTCAGGCGTGACCCGGACCAACGCCCTCGTCTACGCCCGCGACGGCGTCGACTACCTGGTCGTCGCCTCCAAGGGCGGCTCCGACGAGCCGCCGGCCTGGCTGCTCAATCTCGAGGCGAAGCCGGAGGTGGAGATTCAGGTTGGACACGAGCGACATAAGGCGGGCTCCAGGGTCCTCAGACCTTCGGACCCCGACTATGCGCGGCTCTGGAAGATCGTCAACGAGAACAACGGCGATCGCTTCACCGCCTACCAGAGCGAAACCTCCCGCCCGATCCCGGTCGTCGTCCTCACATCGGCCTGAGCGCGGCCGGGCCCAGGCATCATTGCCGCGAACTGTCGAAACGTTGGCCGGGGCAAGCGAAGGCACCAGGGCACCGGTCGAAGGCTTCTTTGGGTTAGGCGCGGCGGCCTTCGCAACGACCGAGGGGCCGACCCTGCCGCAGAAGTGGGTCCCTGGGACGGCGGCGACGCTCGGCACAACGGGATCGACGCGAGCGTGCCTGCCACCACGCCGATCATCGCCCACCGCCACATCGGTCGATTCCATCACGAGGATTCGCCGGGTCAAACGAGGGTGCGGACAGAAGCTTCATCGCGAGAGACGGGGACGATCCGCCGCCCGAGGCAGGAGGATGGACCAGTGTTCTGCGCGATGACCGGTCAACCGCATCGGCTCTTCTGGATGCGCTCGGCTTGGTGGTGTGCGGACTGCCGCCAGAAGGTCGAGTCGTGCTGCGAGGGCGGTGGTTGCCCATCGGTGGCTGAGGTGTTGCCGGCGGCCGATCAACGGATAGCGCGGTCGGTGCAAGGGCACAAAAAAGCGACCGGTGATGGCGCTCGTGGCCTGCCTCGCGCGTAGCCTTCGCGCGTAGAAGCTCGTTAGCGCCACCCTCGGGACCGATTCACCGCCTGGCTCTGGCGGGCGCCGGTCCCTCCCGGTCGCAGGGGGCAACCTAGCCTGGCGTTCGGGAGCGATTCAAGGGCTGGCGAAGTGGCGACTTCGCAAAATGGGCTTTCGAGCTGCGTGAAGCAAGACGCCGCAGCCGCAGTTGGCTTTCGGCCAGCCTGCCCCCGTGCTGAGCCGTCGCCGGTCAGGGGCGCGAAGCGGACCTCTTGCGGGTTCAGAGGCCAAATGTCGAACTGGTGCGAGCCTGGCCTCGGATCGAGCGCGTTCACGCCCAGAGCCATGGCGACTCTCAGGCGGGTTCGCTGCTTTGCCTTCACACGCGGTACTGCCGAGCGTTATTAATTATTCGCCCGCGAGTAGGGGCAACCAGCAGGACCAAACCGCGGCTCAAAAAGCGCCAGCCTCGCCGATCCAGCTACGGCCTCGGCTTTGATCAGCCTCTCGGCGTCCTGGTGGTCGTAAAGCAGTTCTTCGCTCAGCTTGGCAATGTCGCCGTAGTCGCGAACGACCTCCGCAAATGCTTCGGCGTCGTGAAGGTCGTCGAACAGAAACAGGCCTTCCTCGCGCCCAGGCACTAAGACCCCATAGATCGCAAAGGCCGGCATGAGAACGCCTCTTCGTCGCTCTTCATGCGAGGGTCGAGGCGGGCTCGGCAGCTCCGGCTGGCTGAAGATCTAGCCGGCTGGCCTTCTCCTCGGGCGGCCGGTCAAGTGCCTCGGCGCGGCCGACGACCGAGTAGCGCTGGTGGCGCCAACCGGAGGCATCGCGCCACTCGCGGAACCGCAATTCGCCTTCGATCTTGACCCGGCATCCCTTTGACAGATGCTCGGCACAGACGTAGGCCGGTGCGTCGAAGACGCTCAGGTCGATGTAGGTCGTCGGGTGTCGGCCGTTGTCGACGGCAAGCCGCATCTCACATACGGCGCGCTTCTCCTTGATGTGTTCGAGCTTCGGCTCGCGGGTGAGACGGCCGGTCATCTTGACGCAATTCATCTGTCGCCCTTCCGTATGGGTAACTTGTTGTCTACGAAAGGCCAAGTGATGGCGGCGGGGCAGTTCGCCCCCGCCGAGGGAACCAAAACCCGCAGAGACCGGCCAGCGCGTCAACTCTGCTGATCGACTAGCGCGCCGAGTTCTGCATGGAGGCCCCGAGTCAGCTGACGATGGCCCCGACGGTCGCCCAAGCCGGAGCGACCTCGTTGAGCTCGATCCGGCCGTGGGCCGGCGTCGCCGTGTGAGCCCAGGCCGCAGAAGAGCAGCCCGCCTATTCTCGTCCGCTATGGAAGTTGGCGCATTCCGGCATGTCGATCTTTGCGTCACCGATCTGGGACGGTCGTTGACCTTCTACGTCGAACTGCTCGGATTGCTGGGATGGAGGTCCGATGCCACGACGGAGATCGTCGGAGAGTCCGGGGAGCGCGTCGTTTACTTGGCTTGCGGCGATGATCCCGGCATGGGGGCGCTTGGATTGCGCACTGCGACAGACACCGCCTCTGCTGATCGCTACCGCGTCGGCCTGCATCACATTGCGTTCAATGCCGGCTCCGCGGAGTCCGTCGACGCCGTCTGGGAGTGGGTGCAGGCGAACGGCCTCACCCATGAGGGCGCGCCTCGTGGGTACTACAGCGGTCTTTACTACGCCTTGTTCGTCCGTGACCCCGACAACATCAAGGTTGAGGTTGTCTACCGGCCTGCTCACACCAGTTGAACTGAAAAAGCCGGCCCGATAGCCCTGTTCAGCTCGCGGTCGAGGACGAGCTCGACGCCAATGGGATGCCGAGACTGGTCCAGCTCGCGGTCATGGCTCTCGAGTACGGCGACGAGGTCCGCCCGGTCGGCCCACCGTGGCCAGTGCTTCGGGTCTGTAGCGATGATGGGTCCGATCGGCAGAGCGCGCTGCTATGACCCGTACCCGGGCGCCGCCGCTCCCCGGGCAGGATCGACGGCTGAGTCGGCACCACAGGCGCGACGCAGCCCTCGCCCGACCGCTCGACTTCGCTTGCCGGCGCGCCCGACCCTCCACGACCTCGATGCCCATAGCGCCGCCCTCCGGGCGGCGCCACGATCGCAAGCGGTCGTGTAGGGAACGCCCCTCGGCACCGACCGGTGCTTCGCTGGTGGATCCAGCCGGTACGACGGCCCGACCGGGGTGACGCGGTCGCACGCCTAAAACAAGTGCCTCGAAGCCCGAGGGGGCGAACTCGCCGCCGCCCACCGCTCATACCTCCATGAGCCTCAAGCGCAATACAGCGACGAGACCCGGGCCGAGCAGGCCGCGGGCCGTGGTCGCGACCCCTCTGGTGCCGGCGTCAGCAGCGGCCGAGGTTCGTGGGGTGGACCGGGAGAACACCAGGAAAACGGCGATCCCGGGCGGGAGCCCCTCAATCGATCAGTCCCTTCTCCCGCAGCTCCGCCTCGGCCTTCGGCGTCTTTCCCAGCCCTTCGAGACCCAACTTGCCGAGCACCGCCGCGGTCTTCGTGAACTGGATCTCGTCGTAGCGGACAACTTGGATTCGGTTGCCCCAGGGATCGAGGAAGTCGAGGCCGCGGCCGGGGAGGATCTCGACGCCCTCGCTCTCGAGCGCCTCACGCACGACCTCCGAATCGTCGACGACGAGGCCGAAGTGCCGCGAGTCATCGCCACCCTGTCGCCGCGGCGCCGAAAGGGCGATGAACTGATCGCCGGCGTCGAGGAAGGCCATCTTCTCGCCGATCCGCCCGCGTAGCTCAAACTCGAAGATGTGCCCGTAGAACTCGAGCGCTTGGTCGATGTCGCCGACTTCGAGCGCGACGTGGTTGATGCCGAGGAACCGGGCCCTCCCGCTCATCGGCCCTCACGCTCCTCGATCTGCGGGCCGTAAGGGGTCCAGCCGTCGACCGGCGCGACATCTTCACCGTGCTCCTTCATGAAGGCGAGGACGCGTCGCCGTCGCTCCTCGGGCTCGAGGTCCCGGAATTGCCTGGTGAGCTCCGCCGGGATCTCGACCCGCCGTCCGCCTGGTTCGGGTCCGTCCACGACTTCAAGGCTACGGCGTCAGACTCTTTTCATGGCGAGGGGGATGCTTGCGGGTGTGCTTGTCGTGCTGGCGGCGTTGGTCACGGCCGGCTGCGGCTCCTCGACCTCGACCGGACCGGCGAGCTCGCGGGTCCACGAGAAGCTCTACGCGGCAACCGATGGGCGCATCGGCCATCCGTTGCTCTGTGTCCCCACCCTGCTGCTGAGGACCACCGGCCGCCGCTCAGGCGTGACCCGGACCAACGCCCTCGTCTACGCGCGTGACGGCGTCGATTACCAGGTCGTCGCCTCCAAGGGCGGCTCCGACGAGCCGCCGGCCTGGCTGCTCAATCTCGAGGCGAAGCCGGAGGTGGAGATTCAGGTTGGACACGAGCGACATAAGGCGGGCTCCAGGGTCCTCAGACCTTCGGACCCCGACTATGCGCGGCTCTGGAAGATCGTCAACGAGAACAACGGCGATCGCTTCACCGCCTACCAGAGCGAAACCTCCCGCCCGATCCCGGTCGTCGTCCTCACATCGGCCTGAGCGGGCCGCACTGGGCCTATGAGCCGTTCCGCCGTGTGAGGAGCGAGGAGATGGGAAATCGACACTTCGGAGCGCGCCCCGACCCCGGCCTCCGTGAAGGTCGGCACACCGCACCCTCCACGACTTAGGAGCACGTAGCGCGGCCCTTTGGGCCGTCGCCACGATCAAGAGCGGTCATGGATGAGTCGGGGGGTTGCCGAGCCTGGAGCACTCGCCGCACGGGTCCGAGCTCCAGGCGGTGATCGGGCTCGACAGAGGGCGGCAGAACGGCGGCTCTGTCGAGCCGAATACCGAATGCTGGTCTAGACCACCTGGAGATTGTGGATCGGGAACTCCTTGACCTCGGGCGGATTCGGGAATCCCTCATCGCCGAGAGACTGCAAGCGCGGCATCAGACGCGTGGAGACGAAATCGTCGAATGCCTCGCGCGACTCCCAGAAATCGATCACGCCCCAGCCGCCCTCGATGGGACCGGCAGAGTGGACGATCATCCCCGCGGGAGGATCAGTGTCTATCTCCATCAGCCGGTGGGCCGCATCGTAGTTCGCCTGCGTGCCTCCTTGGAACTTGAGCCTGATGCCGACCGCCATCTCGATCCTCTTTTCCTCGAATGTGTGAATCGACACTACACCGAGGCCGGAGGGCTCAGGAAACGGGCTCGCCCATCTGCAGCCCGAATCGATCGAGCAGGTCGGGGACGCTGTCCGGCTGCATCTCGAGCTCGTAACGCGTGCAGAGGGCTCCCAGCGCTTCGGGGTGCGCCTGGAGGACGCCGCCCATCTCGACCAGCTCCGCAAAGAAGCCCTCGAACCCCGCCGGGGCGATGATCTCCAGGATTCGTGCCGGCCCCTCGCCGGCGTTCCAGAAGGTGTGCCACTGGTCGCGCGGCTTGAAGACCAGATCGCCGGGGCCGGCCTCAAGCACATCGTCCCCGAGGATCGCCCCCATCCGCCCCTCAAGCACGTAGCTGTACTCGTCCTCGCGGGTGTGGCGATGGAGCGGGGCTGCAAGCGCACGCGGTGACATTGGGTGTTCTACCAACGAGAAGTCGCCGCACGCCTCCTCGCCGTCGATCATGAACCGGACCCCGATGCTGCCCAGGAAGCCTGTCTTGCCGTCGGCCGGACCGACCACGTGTGCGCTCATCTGCCTCCCTTCTTCGAGTGAAACCCTCAGCCTCAGCTGCCGGGCGGGCGGTAATCGGCGGAGAGCTTGGCGGCGGCGTCGACCTCCTCCGGATCGAGCAGCGGCACCGTCTTGACGGTGGCGGCCCCCGATGCGTTCACAGCGAGTGCACACGCAGTCGCCGCCTCGTTGCCCGGGAGCTCCACGGTCACGAAGGAGTCAACCTCGCCGAAGGCGAAGTAGAAGCTCTCGAGACTGCCACCGAGCGCCTCGGCCATATGCGCAACTGCCTCACGTCGGCTCGTCCCACCTTTGCTGGTGATGCCCTGAACTCCCTGAGGCGGATATGAGGCCTCGAACAAATATTTGGGCATGAAGACGATCTCCTCTGATTGTGCTGCGTGGGGCCGAGCCTCCCACAACGATGGAGCTCCTGCCCAAAGTTTTCGCCGATTGAGCTGTCGGGGACCGTCGGTCTCGAACGACTCCGACCTGGAATCCGGCGTGGTGTTGCCGGCGGCCGCGTGCAGGGCAAGGGGGAACTCAAAGGATCGGCGCTGTGGAGGGCCATCCGGCACACCACCCTCCACGACCTAAGAGCCCATAGCGCCGCCGCTCGGGCGGCGCCGCAATTAGGAGCGGTCGTGGAGGGCGCGCCACCGCGGCGAAACCGGATCGGTCGCGATCGGTACGTCGGCTCCGACCGCGCAACACGCTCGCACGCCGAAAACAACAGGCTGAGAACGATGGGGGGCGAACTCGCCGCCGCCCAGCGCTCATACCTCCATGAGCCTCAAGCGCAAGATCGCGACGAGGCCCGGGCCGAGCAGGCCGCGGGCCGTGGTCGCGACCCCTCGGGTGCCGGCGTCGGCCGAGCAGCGACGGAAGGTCGCGGGCCTCGGCTGCCTGGTCTGCGGGCGCTCGCCGGTCGACCCGGCGCACGTCGTGCCGCGGCGGCTCGGCGGCTGCGACTCGCCGGACTGCGTCGTGCCGCTCTGCCGCACGCATCACCGGCTGTTCGACACGGGCCGACTGGCGCTCTTGCCCTACCTCGGGCCCGAGGTTGAGCGGGAGCTGCGGCATGCGCTGACGCATGTCGGCTGCGCGGAGTTGGAGACGGCGCTCTGGTCTGGGTGGCCGGCGCCGTGGGCGCTGAAGAAGAACAACACGAACGATGGAGGATGATGATGAGCAAGGCAGGAGCAGTTGCGGTGGCCGGACTGGCCGACGCCGAACGGCAGATTGAGGGCGCCTTCGGCGCCGAGGCACTGGTCTGCCTCGAGGGCGGCGCCAGCCGGGAGGTCGAGGTGATCCCGACCGGCGCGCTCTCGCTCGACCTGGCCCTCGGCATCGGCGGCTTTCCGCGCGGGCGGATCGTCGAGGTCTACGGGCCGGAGTCCTCGGGCAAGACGACGCTTATGTACCACGCGATCGCCGAGGCGCAGAGGCTCGGCGGGCGATGCGCCTTTGTCGACGCCGAGCACTCGATGGACCCGACCTATGCCGCGGCGATCGGAGTTGACACCTCGTCGCTGCTCCTGTCGCAGCCTGACCACGGTGAGCAGGCGCTGGAGATCCTCGACCTCCTGGTCCGCTCGGGCGAGGTGGCGCTGGTAGTTGTCGATTCGGTCGCGGCGTTGACGCCGCTGGCCGAGCTCGAAGGCGCGATGGGCGATCAGACCGTCGGGCTGCAGGCACGGATGATGGGCCAGGCTATGCGGAAGCTCGCCGGGCACGTGCGGGCCGCCGGCGCGACCGTGCTCTTCACCAACCAGCTGCGCGAAAAGGTCGGCGTCGTCTACGGGCCGCGGGAGACCCAGCCGGGTGGCCGGGCGCTGAAGTTCTACGCCTCGCAGCGGCTCGACATCAGGCGGATTGAGACGCTGAAGGAGGGTGAGGAGGCGGTGGGGAACCGGACGCGGGTGAAGGTGGTGAAGAACAAGCTGGCGCCGCCTTTCAGGCAGGCCGAGTTCGACATCGACTACGGGCGCGGGATCTCGCGGGCCGGGTGCGTCCTCGACGTCGCGGTGCAGGCCGGGCTGGTGAAACGAAGCGGGGCGTTCTTCGCCTACGGCGATGAACGGCTCGGGCAGGGGCGGGCGAAGGCGAGGGCGTTCTTGGAGGAGCGGCCGGAGCTGGTGGAGGCGATCGCGATGGAGGTGGGCTCTGATTTTGCCCCCTGAAGAGGACCCGATTCACAGGGCTTCCGTCATCGGTTAGGTTTAGGTACGAAACGAGTGGCGAGACTGACGCTCGCACTGAGATCGGGATCGAGGGGAATCCGTGGAACTAAACGAGTATCAGCGAAGAGCAAATCTGACTGACCAGCGCCCGACCACCGAGGACGCTGATCAGATGGCCCTCGTGTTCCCGCTGATGGGGATAGCGTCAGAGGTTGGCTCGCTTATCACTCAGTACAAGAAACATGTTCGAGATGGAGACGCGCACCTACTGTTCAGCGTTCGAATCGAAGAGGAGTTGGGCGACGTGCTTTGGTATGTCGCCAATCTTGCCCATAAGTTGGACCTAGACTTGGACACCATCGCCGCGCTTAACCTTGAGCGGATCTCGGAGCGCTGGCCGCTCGATGGAGAGGAGTTGCCGGCGAGGCTTCTCGACGACTCGTTTCCGGAGTCCGAGCGGCTGCCGCGAGAGCTCACGATTGTATTCGAGGAAGTAGAGGTCGACGGACGAAAGAAGCTGGTGTTGACCCGAGATGAGGTGCAACTCGGCGACCCCTTGGTCGACATGAACCGCGATCCTGATGGCTATCGCTTTCATGACGCCTTTCATCTGACCTACGCGGCGATGCTTGGCTGGTCTCCTCTACTCCGCGCCTTGCTGGGACTGAAGCGAGACAGCGACCCAGAGGTGCGCGAGGTCGACGACGCCGGACGGGCGATGTTCATCGAGGAGGGCCTGTCGGCGTTCGTCTTCAACTACGCCAAGGAATACAACTTCTTCGAGGGCAAGAGCCACATCGACTCGGAGGTGTTGCGGACCATCGTCGGAATGGTTTCCCACCTCGAGGTTCGTGTCCGCACGATCAAGCAATGGCAGGACGCCATTCTGCGCTCGTTCGAAATCTGGCGTGAGTTGATGAAACACGGGGGTGGGGCGGTGCATCTTGACCTACCCGCCCGAACCATCGACTTCGAGCCGATCGCCTAAGCGGTCTTGACGAAGACGCCGGTGCCTTGCAGGTGGAGAAACCGGACTCCGCGCAGAGCCTCGTCTGCCGCCATTCGCTCGCCGACGGTGTACGCGTAGTCGGCGGTAGTGAAGTAGTGATCGAAGACGATCGCCCCACCTATAACAAGGTTGTCTCGTATCGGCTCCAGGGCTTTGCGGGTGGCGCTGTAGTTATCGGTGTCGATGAAGGCAAGCAGGATCGGCTCCGACGCCAGGCGCTGGGGCGCGGTCTCGGCGATGTCGCCCACGACCAGCTCGATCCCGTGAGGCTCGGTGTAGGCGCGGACGGCGTCGAAGTCTCGGAAGACACAGCGCGGATGCTCGTAGAGATCGAGCAACGAGCGCCTGGGTGGAAAGCCGTCCCAGGCATCGAAGGCAATGACCTTCGAGTCGTCCAGTCCAAGGGCTGCGACGGCTCGGGCCAGCCAGACACTGGTGCCACCCTTGAATGCCCCCAGCTCGACCACTGCGCCCTCGAGGTCATTGGCTGCCGCCGATCGCAGGCAGTCGTAGAGGTGGGCGCGGGTATAAGCGTTGCCCGTGGCGTAGGAGGGAACCATCGCCGGGGCCTCGAGCTCCTCGAAGATGGGGTCGGGGCGGCCTTGTTGGCCGAGGCCGGCGAGGATCACCTGTGGCAAGGGATCGTTTTCGTCGAGGACGTCGGCGGCGGCCCGAAGCAACTCCTCCTTCTCGGCGTCACGGGCGATCACCACAAGTTGTGGCTCGCTCCTCCTAAGCTGGGCCCAGGCCGACAGCCGCTGATCGGCGGCCAGGGTCGGGCGAGGGTCGTAGATCTTCACGTCCCCGCCGAGGGCTTGGAGTGCCGCCATTACCTCGAGCGCCTCCGGCCCTAGCCCGATCACGGCCACCTTGGTGCGGCCGGCACCGAGCGCCGCGGCCGCCTGCGCGATCAGCTCGTCGGCGATCCCGCTCATCCCATCGCCTCGATCTCCGCGCGCCAACTCTCGGCCTCCGCGGGGTCCCGCGCGCCGAGCGTCAACAGAAGCCCAGCCGAAGCCCCTGCAAGCTCCCATGCCAGCTCGATCTTCCGGCGCCAAGGCAAACCCTCACCGCCCTCGCCCTGGGCGATCAGTCCCACTTCCAACGGTTCGAAGGCAGCCTTCACCGCAGCCCATGACCGGGCGACGTCATGTGGCGGAACCTCGATGGCGCCTAGCACCACATCGACGGCCTCGGTGCCACCGCGATCTGCGCAATCCGTGGCGCTCGGGATCGAGGCCGAATCGAAGTCCGCGGGTGAGCGCTCGGCAAGCCAGGTCAGATACTTCGCGGCGTATACGCAGAGGTCCCCGGCGGTGTCGAGCGTTCGTTCATCGGCGGCATCCACGTCTTGATCGAGCGCGACCACCAGCCGGTCGTACTTCCGGGCCAGATTGGTGAAGATCGACAGCAGCTCACCTCGTTTTCGCCAGGCATCGCCGTAGCCCGCGTTCTTATGGGCGTGTAGCCGTGCCAGAAGATCCAGTGCCGCGTCGCGGTCGAGAGCCGGCATCCCGCTAACCGGCGACTTGGCGAAGAGGCCCGGCGATCGGAAGCGCCGCCGCGTCGGACTCGCCGGCCCTCGTGCCGGGGACGACCGGAAGCACCGAGTCCTCGAGCTCCATCTGCGCGCCCACCGACGCCGGGACGTCCACGCCGGCGCCGAGCTCGGGGATCACTGGGCGCCTGGCTTCGGCTGCAGCCAGCTTGTCGTTGATCTCCCACTTCGGAGGGAAGAACAGCTTCAGTGGAGAGCCGGAGGGCGAGAATTCCTGCTTGATCCGTACCCGGTTGCTCTTCAGCTCCGGGAACGCTGCCCGCGAATACTTGTCCGTCTCACAGAAAAGGCCCTGGCAATCGATCGCCTTCAGCGGTCGCTCGAAAAGCCCCTCGAACCTGAGGTCGAGGCGGGCAAATTCCTCCTCCTGGCGCTCGACCATCCGCATGATCAGCTCCTGTGGGCTACGTCCACCGGTATCCACGAAGACCTTCTCGATGCCTCGACGTGCCCCCGGCCCCGGCATCGTGAATTCGTTCTCATCGAAGTCGAGCTCGGCGGAGTAGTTCAGATCGATCGCGATCTGGTAGCCGAGGAACGGGCCGATCATAGGATAGGCGGTCAGTGCCTCGAAGACGTCATCGAGCGATCGCGCAAGGCCGAGGTCCGCTCCGAGCCCTCCCTCGCGGAACATGTCGGCGACGAGCGCCAGGTGGTTTCGATGCTTGGCCTTGTGGCCAAAGGTGCTCGGGGCGGCGAGGATGAAGGCGGCGGTGTAGATCGGCCCTCGGGTCCGCATGTCCTCGAGCAGATCGCCGAGCGCCTCGACATCGAGCGTCTCACGTCGCACCCCCCCAGTTGCTTCCTCCAGAGCGTCCCAGGTCGCCTCCTTGGAAAAGAGGCGGAACAGGACAATCCGTAAGAAGAGGTCCTCGGGCGCGAGATCTTTGGCGGTCTCGCCGTAGATCACCTCGCGGATCATGTACTGGGAGACGCGATCGGCGGCGCGGTACGTGTTGCAGAACTTGTAGCGGCGCAGGATGTCGTCTTCGCCCCACGGCTCCGGATCTTTTTCGAACCGCTTCAGGAAGATCTCGTGCCGGCGCGCCGCAAAGCGCCAGTAGGTGTCGTGAACTTCGGGGCGCACGACAGGGTCCATGCGCCTAGCTTTTCATCTCGCGGAGACATCCGACGGGAAGGGGCGAATCGCCTACTCGGCCCCCTCGCTCGAAGTCTGGCCAGACGCTCCGTATTTGTCCCAGAGCGGGCCCAGGATCTCGTCGCTTCGTGTCTTCGCCCCGTCGAACTCGCCGTGGCCGATGGTCACGATGAGCTCGCCGACTTCGAGGCCCGCCGATCTGGCGATGAAGGCCTGCAGTTCGGCGATTCCCAGGAAGTTGCCGTATCCGCGCTGGACGATGAACTCGTTGCGGTAGATCGACTGCATGTGCAGCGCCCCTTCGTGCATATGCACCGAAAGGTGGGCCAGACAAGGAAATCCCCACGCCCGTCGGCCATCGTGGCGCTCGCTGTAGACGTTGATCTCGAAACGGGAGCTTTTGTTGGTCCCGTTGACCTGCTCCTCGACCAGCTTTTGAACCGTCTCGTTCAGCTGATCCGCGAGGTCTGTTTCCTCGCCGTCTCGGGGATAGGCGACGACTCGGCCGAAGTAGGTTCCGTACTGGTTTTGGGCGTAGCCGCGCAGCTCCGAGTAGTTCGCTCGGTAATGCAGCGCTAGGTCTTCGGGCGTCGGATGGCGCTCGGCCCAGCGCGCCGGGAAGATCGTGTTCCGTACCGTCTCGATGGGCGCCTTCTTGCCCTCGGCTTCGATCAGCGCCGCCGCCGCGGCGCGGATCTCATCGATCTCGGCACATGGCTCGGCGATGCGCACCATCAGATGGACCGCCTTCATGCCCGGTGCCTCTCGGAGGACGGCTGCCGCTCCCAGCCAGCCCTCGCTGAGGGTCGAGGCATTGACGTATCGCTCGCTTGCGACGAGAGCCATCAGCTGCCCTCGACCGCGTGCGCGCAGATGCCGTACGCCTCGACGTAGCCGCGGCTGAGCAGCGCGTAGCCCCGGTCGCCCCAGTTCGATCCCCACGAATTCTTGATTTTCAGCGCCTCCACACGCTCCCCTTCCTCACTTGCGC
The DNA here is from genome assembly GCA_963839115.1 of uncultured Actinomycetes bacterium. Classification (GTDB taxonomy): domain Bacteria; phylum Actinomycetota; class Thermoleophilia; order Solirubrobacterales; family 70-9; genus VAYN01. The sequence continues at coordinate 3,389,175 of CAWITM010000001.1, read as the reverse complement.
CGACGACCAGGACGGCGTGATTTCCGGGCGCCTTCTCGCCTGATGGCGTATCGATCAATACGCCGGGTTCCTGCCAGGCATCGAGCACCATCCCCGCCGTCAGCACCACGGCGTTCCCATCGACGAGCTCTTCGCGGATCAGCCCGAACCCCGGCGCTGCAAGGCGCCTCCAGCGGGGAAACACACTCCGGTTGGCGCTTTCCAGCGCCGCCGCCGGACGGTCCGACGTCCAGGGTGGGATGCCGTAGGGCCATGCCGGATCGGAGGCATGCTGGTTCGCCTCGAGGCCACTGAGGGCCGCCTGCACCGAGACCGCATCGCCGTTGCCTGGGCGCATCTGCCGGGCCGCCCAGATCACGTCCTCGGCCGAGCGCAGCTCGACCTCGTTGCCCATCCAATCGTGCCCGGCCGCGACAGCAAAGCCGGCACACGTTCCCCTGTCGCCCTGGTCAGCTACGGGGCTCTGATCTTCTTCGAGATCGATCACGCAGCTGCCCCGCCGCCGTCTGGCATAGCAAGCTGCTCCTCGGAGAGCTGGATCCCCCGCAGCGGCGTGTTGACCGAGATCAAGAGCTCGAACTCCTCGCTCCCCTGCCCCTTTTCCCAGCTCCGCTCTTTGACCAACGCCAGATGGTCGACACCCAGCTCGGCCTCGGCACTGACCTCCAACGCGAATGAGCGATCTGGCCCTCCTCCGGCAATCTCCGAGTCGGGTTCGCGTGGGTCCGCCTGGCGATCGATCGCGAAATCCGGCTCCCAGTGGTCGGTGAAAGAATCGGAGAGCAGACGCATCTGCTCGGGCATCGAGGTGAAGCGCCACGAGAAACCGCTCGAGGGGATCTCCGGCAGGGTCAGGACCAACCGGTCGCCGGGCCTGGCGTCGACGGGCTGCATGTGGTGACGGGCGTCGAGCCACCACACGTCGTTGCGCAGGTCGTTCGGCACCATCTCGCCGGCGAGAGCCTTCTTCAGGTTTGCGGGCGGTATCGCCGACCACTCGTTCGCCCGCCGCGAGTCGACCATCTGGGTGACAGCAAGTTGACGCGCCGTCGCGGTATAGCTGGTGCCGAGCCAGAGCGAGAGTGCGTAGACGTCGTATGGATCTTTTGGGTCGCCGATGCCGAGATGCTCAAGGCCACTGCGAAGCAGGCGGCGCGGCATCAAGAACCAGGCGGCGAAGGCCTCCGCCTCCTTCTCCTGGGCTGGCCATTTCTCGGTCGCGGCGCGCTGTAGGCCCTCTTCGGGCTCAAGGTCGATCTCGGCCGCGTGTCCGAAAGCGTGATGCCCAAGCTCGTGTCCGGCGCTATAACGCTGGCGCGTGCGAGGGTGGCCTTCATGAAGGAGGATCCCCGAGGCAGGATCGCCCGGTACATATACGCCCGAGACCCGGCCGAGTGGGCGAAAGGCCAGGACGATCCCGAGCTTCTTGATCGCATCGAAGACGTCGACGGGCTGGTCGAGATCGATCTCCAGGTCGCCATGGATCTCCGAGGCCATCGCCACGGCGCTGTAATTGGCTTGCGCCCAGGTGGTCACTTCTCTGCTTCTTTCGGACCGTCGAAGTTCTGCAGAAACAGAGCAAAACGCAGTACCTCGTCCTTCGAGCCCTCCTCGAGCCCTTCGGCCGCTCTGGTCAGGGCCGCCACGGTCTTGTCCTCGACGGCGCTGGCAGCCTCCGGGTCGGGAACGGTCCCCAGGAAGAAATCGATCGGCATGCGGTAGAGCTCGGCCAGGCGTTTGAGCTCAAGGCTCTCCACCCGCCGCGTGCCCCGCTCGATATCGGATATCGCCGAGCGAGGGATCCCCGTCTGCGCCGCGACGAACTGTTGGGAGAGGTTTACGTATTCTCTCGCCTCGCGCAGCTTGCGAGCGAGCTTCCCGGCGTCGTCCTCGTCTCTCTCGCCGCCATTCATTTGGTCTTGCCCTTCACAACTTTCGCCTTCTCGGCCGCGAATTTGGCAAGCGCCGCGACCGAACGCATCATTTCTTGGCGTAGCTCGCGCTTGGGAAGGGTGAGACCGGTGATGGTGCGAAACTCCGCCAGGATGTCGAAGATGTCGAGCGAGTCCACCGGCAGCCCGGCGCCCTTGGCTTCCAGCTTTTCGCGCAACGCGTCGGAATCTTCGTGCAGCAGTTTGCCCAGCAGATCTATGAGGATCGTCTCGAGTTCTTGCGCGGTCCATTTTTTCGGTGGTGCTTTTACTGCCATGAAATGCTCCTTCGTCGGAATAGCCGACAGTGTAGCAGGAATTTCCAACAAAAACTCGCCAATCTGTCGGAATGTCCGTCAGGCAGGCCAAAATTGACGGTGCCCCTTATCGGGATCGATCTCCTTGAGCCGCATCGCCTCCGGGACCGACTGACGCGAACCCCCGGTCTACGTGAAGAATTGTTTTTGCCAGGAGAGCTTGCGTACGCCGAGGCCCGACATGAGCCGCACGAGCATTTGGCCGCCCGGCTTTCTGCGAAGGAGGCAGTGGTTAAGGCGCTGGGGATCGATGGCTGGGATCCGCTCGATATCGAGGTTCTGGAAGGCGCGGAGCGCACGGAGGTGCGTCTCCATGGGGATGTCCGCCGACGAGCCGAAGAGCTTCAGGTTGTGGTGACTATCTCAATGACGCACCTGGGTTCGATGGCAGCCGCCGTAGCTTTGGCGCGCCCAGCCGTCTGAGCCCGAGGGCGAGCGCCGCGAGTTTCGTCACCGCCCATTTCCCCAAGGCCTAAGAGCCGACACCGCTAGGACCTCGATCCTGGGGAATGCCTAGGGAATGAAACCCGCCAGATCGTGACCTTGAGGGACGTTTGCTGACCCGCGCTGACCTCTTCGCCGGAGTACGCCGGAACGCCGCAAACCCGCTCCTCGTGCCGGATTTGGCCGTGTAAGCGGCGGGCTGATCGAGACCGCTCAAATAGGCTGACGGCCTAAAACGCCGCCGCTCTAACCCGCGCGCAGCGTGCCGTTACGGTCAGAAACGTTCGGTGTGGTACCGAAACCTGGTGCCGAAGCGGCGGACGGTCCGGGAAGTATCGCTTGAGAATCCCCGCAAACCGCTCTAGAATGCGGATAGACGAGAGCGGGAGCGACGGGACTCGAACCCGCGACCTCCGGCGTGACAGGCCGGCGCTCTAACCAGCTGAGCTACGCCCCCGAGTGGGATCGGGCGGGCACGGGAGAGCCGTGGCCCGGAGGGGAAAGCTAGCGCATCGGGGGCTGGGGGCGGGGGCGGTTGGCTAGGGTGGCCGCGTGAAGCTGGTCAGCTATGACGCGGGAGATGGGGCTCGGGCGGGAGTGCTCGTCGATGGGCGGGTCGTGGATGCCTGGGCCGAGCTGGGGGAACCGCACCGGGGAACGCTTCGGGAGCTCATCGCGGGTGGGCGGCTGGATGATCTGCGGGCGCGGCTCGGGGACAGCGGGGCGCCGTCGCATCCGGTGTCAGCGGTGAGGCTGCTGGCGCCGATCGGGGACCCGGACAAGATCATCTGCATCGGCCTCAACTACGCCAAGCATGCGGCGGAGGGTGGGCAGGATCTGCCCTCGGCGCCGACGATCTTCGGCAAGTATCGGAACGCGCTGGTGGGACACGGCGAGACGGTGACGCTGCCCTCGACCTCGCAGAAAGTCGACTACGAGGCGGAGGTCGCCTTCGTGGTCGGGCGCAGGGCGAAGGACGTGGCGGAGGACGACGCCCTCGACCACATCGCCGGCTACATGCTGCTCAACGACCTCTCCGCCCGCGACCTCCAGTTCGCCACCCAGCAGTGGATGTCCGGCAAGGTGTTCGACGGGTCCGCGCCGTGCGGGCCGGCGCTGGTCACGGCCGACGAGGTCGGGGCGCCGGGCGGGATCGCGATCAGGCTGACGCTGAACGGCGAGGAGATGCAGAGCGACACGACCGCCAACCTGATCTTCGACATCCCGACGCTGCTGTCGCACCTCTCCGGGCTGATGACGCTCGAGCCCGGCGACATCGTCTCCACCGGCACGCCCGACGGCGTCGGGAGCGTGCGGAAACCGCGCGTCTGGCTGCAGGATGGTGACGAGATCGAGATCTCCTCTCCGCAGCTCGGCACGCTGGTCACGAAGATCGCGCGCTAGCGGGGCGCGCCCCGGGGCGCCGGTCCGCTCCTAGCGCCCGCCCAGCGCCCCGAGCTCGTCGCGCCGCGGCGCCAGCCCCGCCGACAGCGGCCGCCGCGGCGTTGCGCCCGAGCCGACCGTGCTGGCGCTCGCCGCCGTCGCCGACCACTGCTCGCGGTAGGGCTTGAAGCGCATCAGCACTTCCCAGGTCGCCGTCCCGATCTGCCCGTCGACCGGCAGACCGTGCGCTTCCTGGAACGCCTTGACGGCGCTGCGGGTCGGCGGCCCGTAGATCCCCGTCACCGGCGCTTCCTCCCCCGCCCCGATCAGCCGCTCCTGCGCCCACACCACCATGTCGCCCTTGGCGCCGGGCTTCAGCAGGGGATAGGTGACGGGGGGCGTGAAGCCGGTCACCGGGCGGCCGGCGGCGGCGGCGCCGAGCGCGCCCCACTGGCCTTCGCTCGTTTCCTGCCAGTCCCACCAGCTCGGCTCGAGGTTGCCGTAGCTGGCGGCGAAGCGGCGGAAGGTGCGCAGCTGGCCGAGGCCGGGATTTTCGTAGGTCTGGCCGATCGGATAGATCGGGTGGCCCCAGATGCGGTTGTACTCGTAGGTGTGTTCGAAGACCGTTTTGACCGAGGTGCCGATCGCTTTCCAGTACATCTGCGGCTGGTTGAAGGTGGCGCCGCCGGGCCCGAGGAAGACCGAATAGGGGAAGGCCGGGTGGTAGTCGACATAAGGGAAGCCGGCGAGGGAGATCGGGAAGCCGGCGCCGACCGCGGCGCGCAGGGTGCGGACGTAGAGGTCGGCGGCGGCGTATTTGCCTTCGTAGTCGCTCTCGGCGTCGATGATCAGGCAGTCGGCGCCGCGATGGACCGCCGCCGCCGCGACCTTGGCTTCGGCGACCGGCGCGTCGCCATAGACGAACTGCCAGGCGCAGACGTCGAGGCCGCCGGCGTGCAGGGGCCGGATCAGGGTCTGGTTGAACTGGTTCCACATCGTCGTGCCGTCGCCCGACTTGACGTAGACGCTGCCGATCCCGTTGGTCTTGGCGCGGGCGACGATCGAAGCGACGTCGCCGTTTTCGGAGTGCGAGACGTACCAGATCCACATCCCCTGGCGGTCGAAGGCGGTGTTGGTGACCGGCGGCGCGACTTCGACCCCGGAGGCGCCGCCGGTGTCGGCGGAGGCAGGGGATGGGACGGCGGCCAGGGCGAAGAGGACGAGCGCGACGGCGAGCGCGAGGAGGGTCGCCGGCATGCCCGGGGCCGGCCGGGCGGAGATCGCGGGCCGCGCGCGGCGTCGCATCTGGGCAGCTTGGGACCTCACGACTCCTCGAACACGGTAGAGGGGACTCGGCTGCGCGGCGCCCTGCGGCGCACACCCGAGGGCGACCCGGCGGCCGCCCCACGGCGACCCGGATGGCCGCCCTAAGATGGACAGCCTCCCGACCCGGGAGCGAGTTCGCCCGCGATGCCGACCTCCCGCAAGATCCCGTGCGCCCTCGCGCTGCTCCTCGTGGCGCTGGCGCTGATCGCCGCGCCGGCCGGCGCGGCGGCGGCCGGGCAGGCGAAGCCGAAGGGTGCGCCGCCGGCCGGACCGGCCAAGCCGGAAGCCGCGCCCGCGGCGGCGACGTCGCGCGACCATCCCACGACCGCGCACCTGTCCCAGGCCGGCCGCGACCTGGTGCTCACGGTCCGCACCAGCCGGGCCGTCGCCATCGCCAAGCTCGAGCCGCATCCCGACACCCGCCGCGCCGGCGCCCGTTACCTCTGCTTCGGGTTCGCCGCGAGCGGCGGCGAACGCCGCCTCTGCCTCGGCGGGCCGAAGGCGAAGCGCCGCGCCGGGCTCGTCACCGTCGACGGCGCGGAAATGCCGACGGCGCGCGGCACGGTCGCGGCCAGGCTCAAGCGCCCCGCGGCCGACAAGCTCGTCCTCGCCCTCGACCCGAGCGCCGCCGGCCTGCGCCCCGGCCACTACCGCTGGCGCGTGCTCGAGAGCGACGGCTGCGAGGTCCGCCGCGACTGCGCCGCGGCGCTGCCGCCGGAAGGGACCCTCGCCTTCCGCCTGCGCCCGGTCCGTGCCGTCGGCTGCACCGGCGGCGCCGGCGGCCTCATCACCAACGGCCCGCGCGAAGGCAACGATGTCGCCCTCACCTTCGACGACGGCCCCAGCGAATACACCGAACGCTACCTCGACGTGCTGCAGGAAAAGGGCGTCCCCGCGACCTTCTTCGAGGTCGGCCAGGAGATGCCGGGCCGGGAAGCGACGATGCGGCGGATCCTCGGCGAAGGCGACGAGATCGGCGACCACACCGAGAACCACGTCGAATACCCCGGCTACGCGCAGATCGCCGACGCGGCGAACCGGATCGCGGAATACACCCACTTCAAGCCCTGCCTCTTCCGGCCGCCGGGCGGGGCGGTGAACTCGAGCGTCGTCTCGACCGCCGCCGAGCTGGGGATGGACACGATCACCTGGGACGTCGATCCCCGCGACTGGTCGCTGCCGGGGACCGAAGCGATCTACTCGAACGTCGTCGCCAACGCCCAGCCGGGCTCGATCATCCTCATGCACGACGGCGGCGGCCCCCGCGACGAGACGCTCGCCGCCCTCCCCCGCATCATCGACGCCCTGCGCGCAAAGGGCTACGGCTTCGAGATGGTGAGCGCGCTGCTCGGCGACAAGATCGTCTACCGCCCCTACGGGTGAGCAGGAGCACCCGCCGAAACCACTCCCAACCCGGAGCCGCCCGCAGAAAAAGCTCGACAGCGGGTATAGATTTAGGCAACCGTCGGGACGAGCGCAGGACCGTTCGCAGAAAGCAGCCCATAGCGGGCCTTTGTGCGAACGATGCTCCGTGCGCCGGGCCGATTCGCGACCCGTCAGGAGATTCGATTCAACCGAACACCCGAGAACCACGTAGTGAGATGTCGATGAAGATCGCGATCATCGGAACCGGCGTCAGCGGCATGGTCGCCGCCCACCACCTGCACGGCAAGCACGACATCGCCGTCTACGAGGCGGCGGCGCGGCTCGGCGGCCACACCCACACGGTGCGGGTCGAGGACGACCAGGGCCTGCCTGCGCCCGGCAGCCGGCCCGGCCAGGGCCCCGGCGGGCAGTGGATCGACACCGGCTTCATCGTCTTCAACGACCGCAACTACCCCAACTTCGAAGCGCTGCTGGGGGAACTCGGGGTCGCCTCGCAGCCGTCGCACATGAGCTTCTCGGTCGCCGACGGCCGCGGCGGGTTCGAGTACTCGGGGACGCCGTGGGGTCTCTTCGCCCGTCCCTCCCACCTCCTCAGCCCCTCCTTCCTCGGCATGCTGCGCGAATGGCGGCGCTTCAACCGCGAGGCGCGCTCGCTGATCGGCGCCAACGGCACCGCGCCCTCGCTGGGCGTCTGGCTCGAGCAGCGCGGCTTCTCGCGCAACTTCATCGAGCGGCTGATCGTCCCCCAGGCCTCCGCCGTCTGGTCCGCCGACCCGGCCCAGATGTGGAGCTTCCCGGCCTCCTTCATGGCCGAGTTCTTCGAGAACCACGGCATGTACAGCCTCCGCAACCGGCCCCAGTGGCGCACCGTCGCCGGCGGCTCGCGCCAGTACGCCGAGGCGATCTCCGCCCCCTGGCGCGACCGGGTGCGCCTCGCCGCGCCGGTGCGGCGGGTCGAGCGGCTGGCCGACGGCATCCGCGTCGAGGCCGACGGCTGCGAGGCCGAGGTGTTCGACCGCGTCGTCATCGCCTCCCACTCCGACCAGGCGCTGGCGATGTTGGGGCCCGACGCCACGATGCCTGAGCGCGAAGTGCTCGCCGCGATCCCCTACCAGCGCAACGAGGCCGTCCTCCACACCGACGCCTCGCTGATGCCGCGCCGCCGCGCCGCCTGGTCGAGCTGGAACTTCCACCTCACCGAGCGCCCGCCCGCGGCCACTACTGTCACGTATTGGATGAACAACCTCCAGCGACTGAAGAGCAAGCGCAACTTCTTCCTGACGCTGAACCGCTCGGAGGAGATCGACCCGGCGAAGGTCCTGCATCGCCAGGAGTACGACCACCCGGTCTACACCGCCGAGGGCATCGCCGCCCAGGCCCGCCACGCCGAGATCAACGGCGCCGACCGCGTCCACTTCGCCGGTGCCTACTGGGGATGGGGCTTCCACGAGGACGGTGTGGTGAGCGCGCTGCGGGCGGTCGAGGGGCTCGCGTCCGGGGTCGAAATCCGGCCGCCCTACGGGACGCCCGGGGCCGCCGCAAGCCCGAGCCCAAGCGCGACCGCGGTCGCGGCCGCCGAGATGGCCGCGACCCCCGCCGGCGCTCCGGCACCGAAGGCGAGCGAGCCCGAAGAGGAGGCGCTGGCGGCATGAGCACCGGGAGCCCGACCACGCGCGGAGCGCCCGCGAGCGCGGCCGTCGCGCCCGCCGGCGTCGCTCCCGAGGCTTCGGCGATCGCTGTGCCGACGCCCCCGCGCCCGCCGTCCCGGACCCACTCCGCGATCTACGAGGGCTGGGTGCGCCACCGGCGCTTCGAGCCGATCGAGCACTCGTTCCGCTACCGCTTCTTCCTCACCTACCTCGACCTCGCCGAGCTGCCCGGCGTCCTCGATCCCTACCCGCTCTACTCGGCCCGCCGCCGGGCTCCCGCCCGCTTCCGCCGCGCCGACTACATGGGCGACCCGCGGCGCCCGCTCGACGAGTGCGCCCGCGACACCGTCGAGGCCGCCACCGGCGCCCGCCCCGCCGGCCCGATCCGCCTGCTGACCGGCCTGCGCTACCTCGGTCACTCCTTCAACCCGGTCAGCTTCTACTACTGCTTCGACCCCGACGGAAGTCGGGTCGAGGCTGTGATCGCCGACGTCGAGAACATACCCTGGGGCGAGCGACACGCCTACGTCCTCGAGCGGGGCGATCGAGTGGGACCGGTGCTGGCCGACGAGCTCGACAAGAACCTCCACGTCTCGCCCCTGATGGGGATGGACCAGACCTATGCCTTCCGCGCCAGCGAACCCGGCGAGCGCCTCCAGGTCCACATCGAATCGCGCCCCGGCGGCTCCCCGGACAGCGTTCGCAGTTCTCCGGGATATGGACGGATAACTGCGAACGCGCCCGACGCCGCCCCGGCCGGCCGGCCGCAAAAGACCTTCGACGCCACCCTCGACCTGCGTCGCCGCGAGCTCAGCCCGCGCCTGATGGCCGGCCTGCTCGCCCGCTACCCGGCGATGTCGCTGCAGGTCGTCGCCAAGATCTACGCCCAATCGGCGCGGCTGAAGCTGAAGGGCGCGCGCTACTTCCCGCACCCCGACGGTGCCCGGCCGAAGGGCTTCATCGCCCCATGAGGTGGCACCGGCCGAAGCGGCGCCGCACGAGGTCGGGCTCATGAGGGACAGGGTCGCCCGCGCCGGCGTCGGCGCCGTCCTCAGCCGCGGCGTCCGCGGCGGCCAGATCGAGGTGGTCGAAAACGGTCGGACCCGCACCTACGGGCCGACCTCCTCCGACCTCCACGCCACCGTCCGCATCCACGACCCGGCTGCCTGGCGCGGCCCGCTGGGCGGCAGCATCGGTCTCGGCGAGACCTACGTCGACGGGCTCTGGGAGACCGACGACCTGGTCAGCCTCATCCGCATCGCCGCCCGCGACCTGCGCAGCGTCGACGGCGTCCGCGCCGCCGTCGCCTGGCCGCGCGCCGTCTACCACCGCGCCCGTCGCGCCGTCCCGATCAACACCAAGACCAACGCGCGCGCCAACATCTCCGCCCACTACGACCTCGGCAACGACCTCTTCCGCGCCTTCCTCGACGAGCGCATGATGTACAGCTGCGCCTACTTCCCGCACGCCGAGGCAAGCCTCGAGGAGGCCCAGCTCGCCAAGCTCGACCGGATCGTCGAGCGGCTGCGGCTCGGGCCCGAGAACCACCTGCTCGAGATCGGCACCGGTTGGGGCGGCCTGGCGATCCACGCGGCGCGGACCTCCGGCTGTCGGGTGACGACGACGACGATCTCCCGGGCCCAGTTCGAGCTGGCCACAGAGCGGGTGCGCGAGGCCGGGCTCGAGAGCCGGATCACGGTCCTGCTGCAGGACTACCGCGACCTCGAGGGCCGCTTCGACCGCCTCGTCTCGATCGAGATGATCGAGGCGGTCGGCTGGCAGTACTTCGACCGCTTCTTCGCCCGCTGCGACGAGCTCTTGACCGATGATGGGCTGATGCTGCTGCAGGCGATCACGATCGACGACCGCATGTACGAGGTCGAGAAGGCGTCGCGGAGCTTCGCCAACACCCATGTCTTCCCGGGCGGCTGCCTGCCCTCGGTGGCGCGGATCGCGACCGCGGTGGCGCGGGCGACCTCGATGCGCGAGATCTGGCTCGACGACATCACCGACCACTATCCGCCGACCCTGGCCGCCTGGCGCGAGCGCTTCTTCGGCGCCTGGGACCGCCTCCGCGGCGATGGCTACGACGAGCGCTTCCGGCGCCTCTGGGACTTCTACCTGAGCTCCAGCGAGGCCGGCTTCCGCGAGCGGCGGATCGGCGACGTCCAGGCGCTCTTCGCGAAACCCGAATGGCACTAGATAACGGCGAGCCGGACGGGGCACGTCCCTGGCGTTCGCAGTTATCCGGGAATACGGCGGATAACTGCGAACGCCGGGCGGGAAGCGTCCGCGAACCGCTCCTGCTCGTCCACGGCCTCGGCGCCAGCACCACGGTCTGGGACCCGGTCGTGCCGCTGCTGGCGCCCGAGCACGAGGTGATCGTCCTCGACATGCCGGGATTCGGCCGCGCCCCGTCCCTTCCCGACGGAGTCGAGCCGACCGCGATCAACCTCGGCGCCGCCCTGCACGAGGAGTGCGTCGCGCGCGGGATCGAGCGCCCGCACGTCGCCGGCAACAGCCTCGGCGGCTGGGTCGCGCTGGAAATGGGACGGGCGGGCTGGGCCGCCTCGGTGACGGCGCTGTCCCCCGCCGGCCTCTGGCGCTCCGCTCTCGGCCCGCGTCCCGGCCGCACCCGCGAACTGGCGCGCCGCTACCGCCCCGCGGTCGCGGCGGCGATGCTGGTGCCGAGGCTGCGCCGCCGCGCGCTCTCGACCTTCGTCGCCCACCCCGAGCGCGTCCCCGCAGAGGCCGGCCGGGCGATGGTCAGCAGCTGGGTCGACGCCGACGGCTACGACGGCGCCAACGCGGCGATGCGCGCCGACGTCTTCGACCCCGCCGGCTACCCGGCCGACGTGCCGGTGACGATCGCCTGGGGCGAGCGCGACCGCCTGGTCGGGCCGCCGCGGCCCGAGCGCATCCCGCCCGGCACCCACTACGAGGTCCTCCCCGGCGTCGGCCACACGCCGATGTGGGACGACCCCGAGCTGGTCGCCCGGTTGCTGCTCGAGGGCAGCTCCACCGTCCCCGCCCCCCGCGTCTGAGTTCGCCCGCCATATGTGGCGGGTAAGTTCAGACGCACAACCACTGCAAGCAAACGGAGGAGACCGTTGATCGTCGAGCGGACCGAGAACCCGAACTGGCTGTCCAACGCATATCTCGTCGCCGATCCCGAGCGCGGCACCGGCGTCCTGATCGACGGCAACGACGACCTCGGGCCGCTGCTCGAGCGCGCCGAGCGCGACGGGATCGAGATCAGCCACATCCTCGTCACCCACCCGCACGCCGACCACATCGCCGGCCTCGGCGAGGCCCGCGCCAAGCTCGGCAACCCGCCGCTGGTCGCCCACGAGGCGACCGCCGCCGAGCTCGACGAAGAGGTCGAGATCACGATGGCCGACGGCGACGTCCTCGACGCCAACGGCCTCGAGGTCAAAGCGATCTACACGCCCGGCCACGCCGCCGGCCACCTCGCCTTCCTGATCGAGGGCGGCGACATATTCACCGCCGACGTCCTCTTCAAGGGCACGGTCGGCGGCACGATGGCGCCCGGCGCGAGCGGCTTTGACGACCTCAAAGCCTCGGTCATGCGGTTGATGGAGCTGCCCTCGGAGACGACCGTCCATCCCGGCCACAAGGAGCCGACGACGGTCGGCGAGCAGTGGGCCGAGAACCCCTTCGTGCGGATCTGGCGCGGCCTCGACGCGACCGGCGAGGAGGAGGTGACGGTCTGGGGACGGCCGGCGACGATGAAGCTCTGGGCGCCCGACTACGACGGCGGCAACAAGGCCTGGATCGTCTTCGGCGACTCCGGCGAAGAGGCGATCGTCGGCGGCTCCCAGGTCGAGCGCGGCTGAGGCGCGGCGAGTCTGCATTTACCCGTCCCCAGGACGGGTCAGAGCAGACTCGTGGCCCCTCCCCCTTAGTGGGGAGGGCGAATCTGGACGGATATAGGAGGTTGCCGGCCACCCTCGACGAGAACTATGTCGGGTATGGAAAACGTCCAGGAATTCTTCTTCAACTGGTACCCCGTCTTCGGCGTCGTCTTCATGGCGATGCTGCTCCTGGTGTTCCTGCGATTGATGCGGATGTCGGTCGGGTCGACCAAGCCCGAGACGGTCAAGGCGAGCCAGACCGAGCCGGTCCTCTGGGAGGAGGTCCAGGGGGTCGACGCCGCCAAGGACGAGCTGATGGACGTCGCCGAGTGGCTGCGCGAACCGAAGCGCTTCGCCGCCCTCGGCGCCCAGCCGCCGCGCGGCGTCCTCCTCTACGGCCCTCCCGGCACCGGCAAGACGATGCTGGCGCGCGCCGTCGCCGCCCAGGCCGGGGTCGACTTCTTCGCCGCCTCGGGCTCGAGCTTCGTCGAGATGTTCGTCGGCCGCGGCGCCGCCCGCATCCGCCGGCTCTTCAAAGAGGCGCGCAAGTCGGGCCGCGCGGTGATCTTCATCGACGAGCTCGACGCCGTCGGCGGCGCCCGCTCCGGCGGCGGCGGTGACGGCGGCTCGAGCGAGCGCGAGCAGGCGCTGAACCAGCTGCTGGTCGAGCTCGACGGCTTCGAGAAAGACCCGGGGACGGTGATCGTGATCGCCGCCTCCAACTACGTCGAGAAGCTCGACAAAGCGCTGCTGCGTCCCGGCCGCTTCGACCGCCAGGTGCTGGTCTCGCCGCCCGACCGCGACGGCCGCGCGGCGATCCTCCGCAGCCACGCCGAGGGCAAGCCGCTGGCCCCCGACCTCGACCTCACCGACGTCGCCCGCAAGACCACCGGCATGACCGGCGCCCAGCTCGCCAACGCGCTGAACGAGGCGGCGATCATCGCCGGCCGCGCCGGCCGCTCGGCGACCACCCGCGAGGACCTCGACGAGGCGCTGCTGCGCCAGTCGGTCGGCTCCCAGCAGGCCCGCCGGATCAACGACAAGGAGCGGCGGATCATCGCCTACCACGAGGCCGGCCACGCGCTCTGCTTCCAGCTCGTTCGCGGCGAGGCCCCGGAGATCCTCAGCATCGTCCCGCGCGGGATGGCGCTCGGCTTCGTCGCCCCGTCGGTCGAGGAAGACAGCTACCTGATGTCCCGCGAGGAACTGCTCGACGACGTCGTCACCTCGCTGGGCGGCCGCGCCGCCGAGGAGGAGGTCTTCTCCGAGGGCTACTCGGGCGTCTCCTCCGACCTCTCCCACGTCTACGCGATCTGCGCCCAGATGGTCACCGAATTCGGCATGGGGATCGCCATCGACCACGACGGGCCGCCGCCGATCGCGATGCCGGTCGGCAAATGGCAGGTCTCCGACCAGACCCGGCGCGAGGTCGACGTCGCCGCGATGACCCTCGCCCGCGAGGCCTACCGCCGCGCCCGCGCCCTGCTCGCCGCCAACCGTCCCGCCCTCGACGACCTCGCCGGCAAGGCGCTCGACCGCGAGACCCTGAGCCGCGAGGAACTCGAAGAGATCTTCGCCGCCCACACCCTGCGCGGCCTGGCTCCCGAGCGCGGCACCGGCGCCGCGATGGTCGCCCTCGCCAAGCCCCGGCGCGCCGAGAACGCCTAGCGCCGCAGCCGATCGCCGATCCAGCGGCCGGCGTTCGCAGTTCTCCGCGGTATGGACGGGTAACTGCGAACGCATCGGCGATGCTTGGGTGGTGGCCGGAGCGAAATCGAAGCCGAAGCAGCCGCCGCCGCGCTGGTGGTCGATGCGGCCGGCGCAGAACCTCAAGCCGGCGACCTACCGCTGCCCGTTCTGCGGCAAGCACCTGCCGGCGCTCTCCGAGCACGTCCTGATCGCGCCCGAGGACGATCGCACCAAGCGCCGCCACGCCCACACCGAGTGCGTGCTGAAGGCGCGGCGCGACGGTCGCCTGCCGACCCGCGACGAGTGGCAAAGGGCCGAGCGCGGCGATCGTCCCTCCGCCTGGGCACGCCTGCGCGCGCGCCTCGGCGGCGGCGGATAGCCTCCACCCCGTGCTCGCCGCCTACGCCCACGCGATCTCGCCCGAGGACCCGCTCGCGGGGCTGACCGTCGGCGAGGTCGAGGAGCCGAACGTGCCCGAGGGCTGGGCGCTGGTCGAGGTCCGGGCGGCCTCGCTGAACCACCACGACGTCTGGTCGCTGCGCGGCGTCGGCCTACCCGAGGAGCGGCTGCCGATGATCCTCGGCTGCGACGCCGCCGGCATCGGCCCAGGCGGCGAGGAGGTCATCGTCCACGCCGTCATCGGCGACCCCGACTGGGGCGGCGGGGAAACCGTCGACCCGAAACGCACGCTGCTCTCCGAGCTCCACCCCGGCGCCCTCGCCGAGCGCGTCGCCGTCCCCCGCCGCAACCTCGTCGCCAAGCCGCCGGCGCTGTCCTTCGAGGAAGCCTGCTGCCTGCCGACCGCCTACCTCACCGCCTACCGGATGCTCTTCACCCGCTCCGGCCTGCGGCCCGGCCAGACGGTGCTGGTCCAGGGCGCCGGCGGCGGCGTCGCCAGCGCCGCGATCGCCCTCGGCCGCGCCGCCGGCCTGCGCGTCTGGGCGACCAGCCGCGAGGAGCGCAAGCGCGACTTCGCCACCGAGCTCGGCGCCCACGCGGTGTTCGAGTCCGGCGCCCGCCTGCCGGAGAAAGTCGACGGCGTGATCGAGACCGTCGGCGAGGCGACCTGGGCGCACTCGCTGCGCTCGCTGAAGCCGGGCGGCCGGATCGTCGTCTCCGGCGCGACCAGCGGCCCGCAGCCGCCGGCCGACCTGGCCCGGGTCTTCTTCAAAGAGCTCGACGTCGTCGGCTCGACGATGGGCACCCGGACCGAGCTCGAGAGCCTGGTCGGGATGCTCGACGCGACCGGGCTGCGGCCGGTGATCGACCGCACGATCGCCCTCGCCGACACCGCCGAGGGAATCGCCGCGCTGGTCGACGGCGACGTCCTCGGCAAGATCGTCGTGACGCCGTGAACCGCGATGCGCGCCGCCCCGCGCGCCCGGGGCGGAAACCTTCGTCCAAGGAATTTGTGATGAAAGCCGATCCGGGTAGTAGTGACTGTATGAACCTCACGACGAAGCGACGCAAAGCGATCCTCGTGAGCGCCCTGGCGGCGCTCCTGTCCCTGGCTCTCCTCGCGCCGGCCGCCCAGGCCGCCGAACGGACGGTCGCGGTCAGCGCGACGGCGACGCTGAAGGTGCCCAACGACACCGCCAAGCTCGGCATCGCGGTCAGCCGCGAACGCAAGAGCCGCGGCGCCGCCCTGCAGGCCGCCTCGGCCGGACTCCACAGCGTCATCGCCGCGGTCCAGTCGGTGCCCGGGGTCGGCGACGGCGACGTCAAGACCGGCCGCATCAACGTCCGCAAAGTGACCGTGGGCGAAGGCGCGACGATCGTCTACCGCGCCTCCGAGGGGGCCGGCGTCACCCTCCACGAACCGGCCAACGCCGGCTCGCTGGTGCAGAAGGCGCTCGCCGCCGGCGCGACCAACGTCAGCGGCCCGACCTACTCGGTCGGGAACACCGAAGCCGCCTTTACCCACGTCCTCGTGCTCGCCTTCGAAAAAGCCAAGGCGCGGGCCCAGGCACTCGCCACCGCCGCCGGCGCGACGCTCGGCCCGGTGGTCGCGGTCGAAGAAGGCGAAGGCGCGGAACTGCTGCCCTTCGCCGACAAGGCCGCCGGCGTCGAAGAAGCCGGCGCCCCGTGCCCGGTGAGCTCCGGTCCGATCAAGAGCGGCACCGCGCGGAGGAGCGCCTGCGCGCCGGCACCGCCGACCAAGCCCGGCAAGTCTCAGGTCAAGGCGATGGTCCACGTCGTCTTCGAACTGAAATAGCGCACTCGCCAGGGCCGGCGAAGGTGACGGTGGCGCCGGGCGGCAGCGTCAGCGTCGCGCTCGAGGAGTCGAAGGTGGCCGGGTCGCTGTCGACGTCGACCCGGCCAGGGCTAGGGTTGCGCGATGGCGATCTCCCCCTACCTCCGCGACCTGCGCTCCGCCGTCGGGCACCGCTACCTGATGGTCCCCTCGGTCGCCGTCCTGGCTCGCGACGACGCCGGTCGGCTGCTGCTGGTCCGCGACGCCGAGACCGGCGACTGGCAGACGCTCGGCGGCGCCATCGATCCCGACGAGTCACCGCGCGAGGCGGCGGTCCGCGAGACGCTCGAGGAGGCCGGGGTGGCGGTGCGGATCGAGGGCATCAGGGACGTCCTCGGCGGTCCCCAGTTCCGCCTCCGCTACCGCAACGGCGACGAGGTCGGCTACGTCCCGACCGTCTTCGAGGCCCGGGTCCTCGGCGGCGAGCCGACACCGGACGGCGACGAGACGACCGAGGTCGGCTGGTTCGCCGAGAGCGAGCTGGCCGCGGCGGGGCTCACCCGCTTCACCCGCGACCTGCTCGGCGCTCTCGACATCTAGTTCCAGGTGTTGCTCGCCGGGCAGCCGCCGCGGTTCGTCGCTTTTTCCGGCACCGAGCACGGGAACGTGGTGGCGCCGGCAGCCTTTCTGATCGAGAAGGTGTCGCCGGTGCTGGAAGTGATCGTGACTTTGTAGGTGCCGGTGCCCTGTTCTGAGACCGCCAGGCTTTCGACGCCGGCCGCGGCCGTGGTCGTCGGCAGCGTCGGCTCGATCGTCGTCAGCGCGGTGGCCGTGCAGCTCGCGTAGGAGCCGGACGAGGTTTCCGTCCCGCAGGTCTCCATCGCGACCTGGGCGGAGTGGGCGTTCTCCTTGGCCTGGGCGTCGTTTGCCTTGCTCTTCTGGTTGAAGAAGGCGGGCAGCGCGATGGCGGCGAGGATTCCGAGAATGAGCATTACGACGAGCAGCTCGATGAGGGTGAAGCCCGCCTCGCGATCTCCGCTGAGCCGGGCACCAATCTTGTTTCGCAGATAGACGAGGGACATTGCTTCTCCTGTTTTCGGACGAGGTAATGGGACAAGGTCGAAATTGCCCCAATCTCATCGGCTGCGGAGCGCAGTCCTTTAATCAAGTGAGCCGCCGTGCGGCCCCGATCGGCTGTGATGGGCGGTGACGGGCTCGAACCGCCGACCCTCTGCGTGTAAAGCAGATGCTCTCCCAACTGAGCTAACCGCCCGCTCGGTCCGCTCAGGGTAGCGCCGGTGAGCGGGTCTGCGAGAGTTCCGGACCCGTGGAACCCTCGAAGGCGTCCGTCTCGCTGCCCCGCAACCAGTTCATCGCCCTGGTCCTCGGCGTCTGCGTGCTGAGCGCGGCGATCGGCTCGGGGCTTGCTCTGCTGGCCCAGACCGGACCCAGCGGCACGCCGGGCAAGCAGGGACCGCGCGGCCACGTCGGCCCGCGCGGGCCGGCCGGCGCGGAAGGACCCGAAGGCGCCTCGGCCGAAGCCGAAGTCGGCGAACTCGAGGGCGAGATCGAAGAACTGAACGGCCGGGTCGAAGAATCCGAAGAAACGGCCAGCCGGGTCGAAGAACTCGAAGAAGAAGTGTCGGGGATCGCCGCCGGCACCGAAGCGCTCTGCGAAGAAGTCGAATTCCTCTGCTGACCGGGTCCCCGCTGACCCAAAGGCGCCCCGGGCGCGTAGTTGGTGGGCGATGGGACTTCTCACCGCCAGCCGGGGCACGCGCCCGACGCGACGCCGGACGCTCGTCGTCCTGGCGCTGAGCGCGGCGCTGGCGCTGGGCGCCCTCGGCGGCGGCCTCGTCGCCGCGGCGGGCGCGCGGTCGGCGAAGACGCCGGTCGTCATCAACGAGGAATTCACCTACCGCCCCGGCACCTTCCACGTCAAAGCCGGCTCGGCGGTCCTCTTCCAGAACCAGAGCAGCTACACCCACACCGCCACCGACAAGGGCGTCTTCGACACCGGCAAAATCAAACCGGGCGCGTCGAAGCAGGTGACCCTGACCAAGAAGGGCACCTACGTCTTCCACTGCCTGATCCACCCCTTCATGACCGGCAAGGTCATCGTCGAATAGCTCGCCGGGCGGTCTGAACCTCGGCGCCGCCGCCGCCGTAACCCGGGGCGATGACGACGATTCTCGGCAGCTGGAGGGGACGCATCGCGATCGCGGCGGTGCTGGCGGTGGCGACCCTGGCCGTGGCCGCGCTCGGGGGCGGCAGCGCCGGCGCCAGCGCGACCAGGTCGGTCGACATCGCCAACTTCAAGTTCCATCCGAAGACGCTCCACGTCAGGGCCGGCACGGAGGTCGACTTCTCCAACGACAGCAAGGTCACCCACACCGCGACGCGCGCCGGCGCCTTCGACACCGGCCACATCGCACCCGGCAGCTCGATCCTGGTCAGGTTCGACCAGAAGGGGACGTTCGCCTACCACTGCACGATCCACCCTTTCATGCACGGCACGATCGTCGTCGAATAGCCCCGCGGCGTGCCGGCCGGCGCCGAGCGTCCACTAGCCTGGGACGCGATGGACACCACCATCCTCTGGCGCTCGGCGCTGCTGCAGCTGATCGCGGTAGCCGTCCTCTCGATCGCCCTGGCGCTGGCCCTCCCCCACCACTTCTTCGACGACTGGGGCTGGTTCGTCGGCCCCGCCGCCTGGCTGCTCTGCGCCGCCTTCACCGCCCGCGTCCTCGACCTGCCGACGGCCCAGACCCTTGCCGGTGCCGTCCTCGCCGGCATTCCCAGCGTGCTCTTCGTTCTCGTCGGCCTGCACTGGGCCGGCTCGATCGTCGCCGTCGGCCTCTTCGCCCTCTGGTGCGCGCGCCTGCCGCGCGAGTCCGCCGTCGCCTGAACCTCGCAGCGTTACGCGCCTGAATCGGACGGCGACGAGCCGAAGGACAGCTGAGCGGCCCGCTCCGTGCCTTCTTACGCCGACGCCGAACCGGTCGCCAGCAGCGCCGCCAGCAGGACCGCGAAGAGCAGCAGCGCGATCCCGAGCGCCAGCCGCGCCCAGCGCATCTGCCCTGCACCGATGCCGTTTCCGCCGGTCAGAGCGCTCCATTAAACAGCGTCCGGTGCGCCAAGCGCTGAAAATTCTGTCCAGGTGGTCTAGAAGCTGCGGGTCGGTCGGCGCGTGCGCAGCGGGTCCGGACGCCCGCCGGGCTGGCGCCGCTGCACCCGCTGGGGCCGTTGGGTCTCCGCCGCTTCGACCGCCGCCACGATCGGCTCGTCCTGGCCGCGTTCGGCGCGCGCCCGCTGGCGGGCTTCGTAGCGTTCCTGAGCGGTCGGTGCGTCTGAGGTCGGTGCCGTCTCCCGTCGTGGCCGCGCCGCCGCCAGCGGCTGAAGATCGAGATCAGGCTCGGGCTCGGCGACCGCGAAGTCCCCGTGCTCCTCGTCGACGACCTCGAAATCCTCGTACTCTCCGTCGGCGACCTCGAAGTCCTCATACCTGCTGCTGGTCGCGGCGAAGTCGTCCTCGAAGGCGACGAAGCCGAGGTCCTCGTCGATGCCGTCGTCGTAGAGGTCCGGTCCCGATGCATTTTCCACATCCTGGTGGGGAAGATCGAACGGATGCCGGGGCGTGCCGGCGGGCCGCTCACGGATCTCGGCTACCAGGGCGGCGAACGAGGTTCTGACGTCGGCGCCGGCGGTGGCGAGCATCGATCCGATGCGGCCGAGCGCAGCCCCGGCGGCTTCGCCGGAGCCGGCGATCCTGTCGGCCGCGGCCTGTGACCGGCTTGCCTCCTCGCCGGTGTCCTCCGAACGCCTGGCCCGCAAGGCCGCAGCCGCAACCCGGGACCGGACGGCGCCCAGGTCGATCCGGCGCGGCAGCCGGAGCTCAGGCAGCCATCTGACGTGCAGGCCGATCGCCCGCTCGCCGGCGTCGCCCTCCTCCGGCCCCGCGGCGTCGCCAAACGCGCGGCGGCGCTCGACGAAGTCTTCGAGCCCGACCCTGCCGACGTGGGCAGCCGCGCCGAGCACGAGCAGCAGCAGCCCGCCGCCCCCCGATCCCATGACCGCGGTGATGAACGCCAGGAACAGCAGGGCGTAGAAGATGGCCGCGAGACCGCCCGCCAGCCGTTCGAGTCTGTCGAGATCGAAGCCCATCGCCCCTACGTTCGGCAGCCGCCGGCCATTCCCTGTGCCGGGGATCGCGGCGTGGGGCTAGAGCGCGTCGAGCTCGTCGCGAAAGGGGCTGCTCGGCTCGACCTCGGCGCCGGCCTCGCGCACCTGCGCCGCGAGATCGCGGTCGGAGGTGACGACGACGACCGCGCCGCCGCCGGGCGTCGCCCCGGCCCCCTCGCCAGCCACCTCCGCCCGAGCCTCGGCGAGCCAGTCGGCCAGGCGGCGGACGATCTCGGCGTCGGCCGAGTTGGCGCCGGCGCGTGGCGGCCACTCGACGACGACGCGCTCGACCTCCGGCAGGCGACGCGGCGGCCCCTCAAGCATCACCGTCACCCGCTCGCCGCGGACCTCGGCCCAGAGGTCGAGCCGGGCGACGAGATGTTCAATCGCGCCGATGCGGTCGTGCCACCAGCCGTCGGGCCGGGAGCCGATCACGTTCATGGCATCGACGACGCGGTGCACCCTGGTCAGCCGGCCGGCCGGCGCAGCCAGCCGAGCGCCTGGGCGGAGTCGCTGTCGGGTGGGAAGACGGGATAGAAGACCTTCTCGATCCGCCCCTCGCGGGCGATGAAGGTCAGCCGCCGGTAGAGCGTCATCCCCTCGACCGCGAAGGTGGGGAGCCGCAGCCGCTCGGCCAGCTCCAGCCCGCTGTCGTTCAGCAGCGGGTAGGCGATGTGCTCGCGGGCGGCGAAGTCGCGCTGCTCGCCGGCGTCCTGGGCGCTCAGCCCGGCCAGCTCGGCCCCGAGCGCCGCGAACTCGGCGGCGGCGTCGCGGTAGGCGCAGTTCTGCGGCGTGCAGCCGCGGGCGCCGGGGATGTCGTCCCAACCCGCCGGGGAGGGCTCGCCGGGCACCCCGGTCCGCGGATAGACGTAGACGACGAGAAGGCCGGCGCCGAGCTCGGCCAGGTCGACCTCGCCGCCCCGCGCCGCGGGCAGCCGCAGCGCCGGCAGCGCAATGCCCTCGAGGTGGTCGGCGGCGCCGTCGTCGACCGGCACCGGCAGGTCGGGAGGCAGCTGGTGGAAGTCGGTGCCCACGCCTCAGGCGGCCGGGTCGTAGGTCCCGAAACTCCAGAGGTTGCCCTCGAGGTCGCCCGCCGCGTAGAAGCTGCCGTAGTCCTCGTGCAGCGGCCCGTCGACGATCTCGGCGCCGGCCTCCCGCGCCGCCTCGCAGTGAGCATCGAGGTCGCTGACGACGACGTAGGCCCAGCCCCGGCCCGCCACGCGCTGGTCGTCTCCCGGCCGCTCGGAGCCGAGCATCACGAGCCCATCGCCAAGGGCCAGCTCGGCGTGGTCGATCCGCCCGCCCTCGCCCTCGTGGACGACCCGGCGCTCGAAGCCGAAGCAGCGCTCCAGCCACTCGATCCCCGCCTTCGCATCGGCGTAGCGCATCGAGGCGTAGATCCCACCGGCCACGCCCCGAGGCTACCCGCTCGCGGCCAACGTGTTTCGACCCCCGGGTCATTAGTCGCCTATAGGGCGACAAGCGACCCGGGGGTCGAAACGCACCTGCTAATTGGCGGGGTCGTCCAGGGCGCCATGGGCGGCGGCGCTCAGCGGCGGCTCCAGCGAGAGCAGGAACTCGAGGAAGCGCTCGGTCCAGGCGATCGCCAGGCCCGGCGGGACCGCGCCGGCCGCGTCGCTGGGATCGAGGACGACGGCGGGACCGCGCCGGCGGGCGAGCTGGCTGGTCGCGCCCTCGGCCAGCGGCGGTGCGCCCGGCTCCGGCGCCGGCGGCTCGGCCGCGGCGGCGATCGCGGCGCCGAAGCGCTCGAACCAGGCGCGGCGCGAGCGCCACTCGGTGTCGAAGAGGCCGCACGCCTCGGCGACCCAGGGGGCGTGGGCGTCGAGCGGCGCCAGCGGCGCAAGCTGATGGGCGTCCTGGAGCTGGCGGGCGACCCGCCGCACGCTGGCGGCGCCGCCGACCAGGCGGGCGAGGCCGTCGACGTCCTGGCGCGCCGAGCTGCGCTCGACCAGGTACTCGCGCATCGTCTCGTCGAGGCGCGCCGCCGATTCGGCAGCGTCGCGGGCGGCGGTGTCGACGCGGTCGGCGCCGTCGCCGCCGAGCAGCGAGGAGATCGTCAGGTCGAGGTAGCGGGCGGCGACCACGTAGGCCTCGCCGAGCGTCTCGCGGAGGACCTCGGCGGCGCCGCGCGGCCACAGCAGCAGTCCGGCGAGGAGGCTGACGCCGCAGCCGATCGCGACGTCCTCGATCCGCACCACCCCGACCGACCAGCCGACCGGGTTGATCAGATTGAAGAGGATGACGATCACAGTCGTGAAGCCCGCCTGGCCGGCGGCAAAGGAGATCGCCCGCGGCGAGTAGGCGCCGAGCAGCATCGCGAACGGCAGCGCCGCCCAGAGCAGCCAGGTGTGCACGCCGATCGCCACCACGATCAGGCCACCGACGACGATCCCGACCAGGGTGCCGGCGATCGCGTCGAGCACCGTCGCCCCGGTCGCCAGCGCGCTCGAGCGCAGCACCGAGAGCGTCCCCAGCACGACCCAGAAGCCGTTCTGGGTGTCGGCGACGCGGGCGACGAGGACCGCCAGCGCCAACCCGGCGGCGCCGCGCAGGCTGTTGCGCAGCCAGACCGAGGCGAGGCTGGCGTGGGAGCGGGCGAGGCGCCTGGTGTGCGCCGTCGGCGGCGGCACCGTCGGGTCCGGCGGCGCCGGCGCGCCGACCGTCTGCAGGGTGTGGCGGCAGATCTGCAGGGCGCCGTAGGCGAGCGCCCGCAGCCGGTAGATCTCGTCGAGCTCGGCGGTCAGCCGCGCCGCCTCGGCTTCGCGTGCCGCGGCGTCGCCGGCGGCCGCCGCCGAGACCTCGGCGAGAAAGGCGCGGCCGATCGCCGCGTGGGCGGCATCGACGCGGTCGAGCTCGGGCGTCGCCGCCCCGACCTTGCCGCCGCTGAGCCGCGCCATCGCGGCCCGCAGCGCCGCCGGCACCGCGGCTTCGACCTCGACCCGCTCGGCGGTGAAGCCGGCGCTCATGTCCAGCGCTGCGGGTTGGCGGCGGGCGATCTGGTCGAACCAGTCGAGGTCGTCGACGAGGCGGCCGAAGGCGGCGGTGCGGGCGCCGACGCCGGTCGGCCGGTGCGGCAGCGCGACGAAGCCGCTGTGGACGGCGGCGACGTCGCGGTAGGCGTCGGCGCCCAGGTCCGCCAGCCGCTCGGCGGGGGCGCCGCGGGCCTCGCCGCCATCGCGCTGGACCGTGGCGGCCGCCTCGAGCAGGTCGGCGAGCGCGCCGAGCGCCCGCACCGTCCCCTCGCGCAGCCCGTCCGGCGGCCGCCGCGGCCAGAGCCCGAAGATCGCCGCCAGCGAGAACACCCCGGCCAGCCCCCAGCCGGCCAGCCGGGTCGGGATCGCGCCGGGGTCGGCGGGTACCATCGCCGCCAGGACGAAGGCCAGGATCGCCGCGTTCTGGGCCGCCGCGACGTAGCCGTCGAGCACCCCGGCGAAGAGGATCGCGAAGCCGACCAGCGCCATCGCGACGACGGCGAGCCAGGTCGTCTGCGAGCAGAGCGTGCCGGCGGCGATCAACGCGGCGCCGACCGCGACCAGCCCGAGGTAGGCGCCGAGCCGGGTCAGCGGCGTGCCGCCAAAGTCGACGAAGACCAGCAGCGCGACCGCGCCGAAGGCGGCGAACAGCCCCATTTCCGGAAGGTCGAGGACCTGCAGCCCGATCGCCAGCCCGGCCGGCACGACGATCGCCGCCCGCACCGCGTTCTTCAGCGCGAACCGTCCGGGATCGGAGATCGCGAGCTTCATCCCGCGACCCTACTTCCGCCCCCGCCGCGCGGTAGGGGCGCGCTCAGTGCCGCATGCGCGCCATCGGGTCGCCGAGCTGCTCGACGCCTTCGAGCGTCGCCAGGTCCTTGGCGTCGAGCGCGAGGTCGGCGACCGCCAGGTTCTCCTCGAGGTGGGTCACCGAGGAGGTGCCCGGGATCAGCAGCACGTTCTCGTACTGGGCGAGCAGCCAGGCGAGCGCGACCTGCGAGGTCGTCACCTCGTGCTTGGCCGCGACGGCGGCGATCGCGGCATCTTCGCCGATCGCCTTCGGGCCGCCGGTGAAGGCCGAGCCGAGCGGGAAGTAGGGGACGTATGCGATCCCGCGCTCGCGGCAGAGCTCGAGCGTCGGCGCGTCGGCCTGGTCGATGATGCTGAACGAGTTCTGCACCTCGCCGAGATCGGTCACCTCGAGCGCCGATTCGACCACCTCGCGCTCGACGGTGGAGATGCCGATCAGATCGAGCTTGCCCTCATCGCGCAATTCGACCAGCGTCGCCAGGCCCTCGTTGAACTCCTCGCCCCCGTTCGGATCCATCGCCCGCAGGTTGACCAGGTCCATCCGCTCGACCGCGAGCGTGCGCAGGTTCGCCTCCACCGCGTCGCGCAGCTCGCGCGGCGCGAGCGCCGGCAGCCAGGCACCGTCGGCGTCGCGACGGGCGCCGACCTTGGTCACCAGCCTGAGGTTCTCGGGGTAGGGATGAAGGGTCTCGTGGATCAGCTCGTTGACGGTGTCGGGTCCGTAGAACTGGGCGGTGTCGATGTGGTCGACGCCGAGCTCGATCGCCCGCCGCAGGACGGCCCGGGCGGCATCGGGGTCGCGCGGCGGGCCCAACACGCCGGGACCGGCGAGCTGCATCGCGCCGAAGCCGATCCGCCGCACGGTCTTGTCGCCTAGGTGCCCGGTCGCGGGCGCGGCGACGGTGCCGGTAGCGTCGCCAGCCGAAGTTGCGCCGGCGGAAGTCGCGCCGGCGCCCTCACCGGCGGTCGCGCCGGTCGTGTTCGAAGTCTGGTCGCTCATCTGTTTCCTCCTCGTGGGTCGATGTAAGTAATACTTACATACTTCCCCGCGGTACTGTCGGCAAACATGGCCACGAGCAAGCGCAAACGAGCCAGCTACCACCACGGCGACCTGCGCCAGGGGCTGATCGAGGCGACCCTGGAGATCGTCGGCGAGGTCGGCATCCGCGGCTTCTCGGTCGCCGAGGCGGCACGCCGGACCGGCGTCTCCAGCGGCGCTCCCTTCCGCCACTTCGCCGACCGCGACGCGCTGCTCGCCGCCGCCGGCGCCGCCGCCTTCGGCGAGCTGCAGCGCACCTACGAGGCGGCCGCCGACCCAGGCGCCGACGCAGCCACCCTGCTCGCCACCTTCGGCGTCGCCTTCGTCACCCTCTCGATCGAGAACCGCGGCGCCTTCGAACTGCTCGCCGGCGCCGGCTTCGACGCCGCCGCCCATCCCGAGTTCCAGGAAGCGCGGCGGCGGATCATCGACCTGCGGGTCCCGCTCGCCCTCGAGCTCGCCGCCGACCACCAGTCGGCGATCGACCTCGTCGGCGCTCTCTACGCCCTCGCCAACGGCTACGCGGCTCTGGCGGGGCGCAACCCTGAGGGCCCACCGGGGAACCGGATCGACGTCTTCGAGGAGCGGGCCCGCCGCGCCTCCCTCGCCCTGATCGCCGGCTGGTCGCGCTAGCGGGGCGGCGAGGGCGGGTCGGCGAAGACGTCGCCGATCCGCTCCATCACGTTGGCGGCGATCCGCAGTTCCTCGTCGTCGACGTCGGCGAGCGCCTCGCGCCAGCGCCCCCGCCAGATCTCCTTGCGGGCGTCGAGCCGGCGGCGGCCCTTGCGGGTCAGCTTGGTGACGACGACGCGGCGGTCGGTCGCCGAGCGGACCCGCTCGACGTGGCCGCTGGCGGCGAGATGGTCGAGCATCTGGGAGATCGTCGCCGGGCTCAGTTCGGTGGCGGCCGAGAGCTCGCTGGCCGACAGCGCCCCGCAGTCGCGCAGCTCGACCAGCAGCTCGAACTGGGCGTGGCTGATGTCGCCGCCGCCGAGGTGGGTGTCGCGGCCACGCAGCCGGCGCAGGCTGCGGTAGGCGTGGCGGAAGGCGAAGCCGACCTCGGTCAGGCGCTCCTGGCGCGGGTCCTCGGAAGCGGCGCCGGTGGCCGCCGCGACGGGCTGCGCTGCGCTGGCCTCAGGCACCGATCGGCTCCACGAACTCCTCGGCGCGCTCCTCGGCGGGGCTGGGAGCATGCTGCTTCTCCTTCGGACCTTCGGCGCGCAGCAGGACGATCACCGGGATCAGCGAGAGCGCCGCGATCCCGAGCGCCCACCAGTAGGCGGTGCCGAAGGCGCTGGCCATCTGCGACGTCGTCGTCGCCCCGGCCATCGCCCTCTGCAGGACCACCGCCAGCACCGCGGTGCCGATCGCGCCGCCGACCCGCTGCAGCACGTTCATCTGCGGCGTTGCGTCGGAGAGCTGGTCGGTCCGCAGCGAGGCGAAGGCGACGGTCGTGGTCGGGATGAAGGAGAGGCCGATGCCGACGCCCCGCAGCAGCAGGACGAAGGAGAGGAAGGCGATCGAGGTGTCGGCGCCGATGAAGGCGAAGGGCAGCGAGCAGAGAGTCAGGACCGAGACGCCGACGAAGGCGACGCGGCCGCCGCCGAAGCGCTGGGTCAGGCGCGCCGTGAACGGCGCGACCATCAGCATCCCCAGCCCCTGCGGGCCGACCAGGAGGCCGGTGACGATGACGCTCTCGCCGCGCACCTGCTGGTAGTAGAGCGGCACCAGGATCATCGCCCCGAACAGCGCCGCGCCGAGCCCGAACGTGGTCAGCGAGGCGGCGGCGAAGATGCGATTGGCGTAGAGGCGGACGTCGAGCAGCGGCCGCGCGGTGCGCAGCGCGTGGCGGCCGAAGGCGGCAAGCAGCCCGATCGAGGCGACGATCGGCCAGATCACGGTCGGCGCCGTGAAGCTTTCCTGGGTGCCGATCTCCGACAGCCCGTAGACCAGCAGCGGCATCCCGGTGACCAGCAGGATCAGCCCGAGGACATCGAGCTTGCCGGCCTCGCCGAGGTCGGATTCCGGCAGCATCCGCCAGCCGAGGATGCCGGCGATGATCCCGATCGGGACGTTGACGAAGAAGATCCAGGACCAGTGCAGGTTCTGCAGGATCAGGCCGCCGACGACGGGGCCGAGGATCGGCGCCAGCATCGCCGGCATCACCACGATCCCCATCACGCGGCCCATCCGCCGCGGGCCCGCGACCTCGGCCATGATCATCTGCGAGATCGGCATGATCATGCCGCCGCCGATGCCCTGGAGGACGCGGAAGAGGATCAGCGACGTGCTCGATTCGGCCAGGCCGCAGAGGGCCGAGCCGATCGTGAAGAGGCCGATCGAGGCGAGGTAGACCTTCTTGGCGCCGAAGCGCCGCGCCGCCCAGCCGGTCAGCGGGATGACCGCGGCGAGCGCCAGCAGGTATCCGGTGGCGACCCACTGGATCTGGGCGATCGTCGAGTGGAGGTCGCGCCCCAGGGTGTCGAGGGCGACGTTGACGATCGTCGTATCGAGGATCGACATCATCATCCCGAGGATCACCACGCCGGCGATCTTCCAGACGTAGGGCTCGATGCGGTCGGTGGCTTTGGCGGCTGAGTTATTCATTAGGCTCCAAAAGGTTAGGTACCGAACGGCTTTCTGTCAAACGAGTGTGACGAAGGTCATACGTCTTTGCCCTGGGGAGCCCGGGGCCGACTAGGATCGGCCCACTGTGGCGGCCAAGCGAATCCTCGTGCTCGGTGCCGGCTTCGGCGGCCTGGAGCTGAGCACGGTGCTCTCGGAGGGGCTCGGCGACGCGGTCGAGGTGACCGTCATCGACCGCAGCGACGCCTTCGTCTTCGGCTACTCGAAGCTCGACCTGATGTTCCGCGGCGCCAGTCGCGAGTCGGTGCGGCTGCCCTACGCCGAGGTCGCCAAGCCCGGGGTGCGGCTGCTGCGCGAGGAGATCGTGATGATCGATCCCGAGGCCCGCCGGGTCACCACCGACGACGGCATCTACCAGGCCGACTACCTGGTCGTCGCGCTCGGCGCCGACTACGACCTCGACGCGACCCCCGGCCTGGCCGAGGTCGGGACCGAGTTCTACACCGTCGCGGGCGCCGAAGCGCTCGCCCCGCGGATCGCCGAATTCAGCCCCGGGCACGCCGTGATCGGCGTCTGCGGGGCGCCGTTCAAGTGCCCGCCGGCGCCCAGCGAGTGCGCGCTGCTGCTCGACGACACGCTGCGCGAGCGCGGCGTGCGCGACCGGTGCCGGATCTCCTTCGTGATCCCGTTCGGCAAACCGGTGCCGCCCTCCCCCGCCGCCTCGGCGGCACTGGAAGCGGAGTTCGCCGAGCGCGGGATCGAGCTGATCGCCGACCGCCGCGTCGCCTCGCTCGACCCCGAGCGCAGCGTCGCCGCCCTCGACGACGGCAGCGAGCTCGCCTACGGCCTCTTCCTCGGCGTCCCCAAGCACATCGCCCCCGAGGTCGTGCTCGAGAGCGGCCTCGCCGAGGACGGCTACATCCCGGTCGACCCGGCCACCCTGGCGACCCGCTTCCCGGGCGTCTACGCGGTCGGCGACGTCGCCACCGCCGGGGTGCCGAAGGCCGGCGTCTTCGCCGAGGGCGCCGCGCGGATCGTCGGCCAGGCGCTGATCGCCGAGCTCGGCGCCGGCGAGGCGCCCGGCCGCCACCTCGGCCAGGGCACCTGTTACATCGAGTTCGGCGCCGATCGGGTCGGCAGCGTCGACATCGACTTCCTCTCGGGACCGGAGCGGATCGGCACCTTCAACCCGCCCTCGGCCGAGCAGGTCGCGCTGAAGGACGAGTTCGGCTCCAGCCGCCGCGCCCGCTGGTTCGGCGGCGGCGCCGGGCCGGAGTCCGACGCCGGGCCCGCGTCCGAACCCGATTAGCGCCGCGATCTTCTCCGGCTTCTCCGGCGACGGCGCGCTGGCCGGGCACAAGGTTCGCTCGGCGCCGGGCATCACCGGTGTCCACGAGCCCGGCCGCTAATTGGTTGAGAAGGGCTTGGCAATCGCGCTTTGGCCTGAGAAGGTCGGTCGCGATGAAGACTCGGGTGGTACCCGCGATCCTGCTTGCCTGCCTGGCAGCCATTGCCGGCACCGGCGCGGCGGCCGGCAGCGCGGCCGCCGAAGGGATCGTCCCGGTCGAAGGCCCCTGGTCGGCGACGACCTCGGCCGGCCTGCCCGTCTCCTTCGAAGTCCACGGCAGCACCGTCTTCAACGCCCACTTCGGCTTCAGGTGGGGCTTCTGCGGCAGCTATGAATCCCACAATCCCAACACCGACCCGATCGACGCCGCCGGCCACTGGTCCTACCTCGACACCCGCGGGCAGACGATCGAAGCGACCTTCGTCGCGCCGGACCGGGTCGAAGGCACGGTCGTCGCCCAGGAACGCGAGCTGCCCGGCTGCCCGGCCACGCGGGCGACCTTCGTCGCGACTCCCGGCGCCGCCCCGCCGCCCCCCGAACCGAAGGCCTACGTAGTCGACAACCTCGCGACCGGCCACCCCGCCGTCGAGCCCGGCGAAATCGTCATCGGGGCGCACCGCTCCTTTGGTTTCCGCGAACTGCGGTGGCGCGACTTCGGCGACAGCAAACCGGTCGCCCACGGGCGCGCCTTCATCCGGCGCGGCGGCCGCGTCTGGCGCCCCGGCGTGACCGTTCGCCTGCGCCACCTGGTCAAGCGCGGCCCCGGGGTCGAGCTCTATGCCAAGCTGATCTACGAACTTCGCGACCCCGTCCCGCCCGGCTTCGGCCACCGCGGCACCAGGGCGATGCTCTGAGCGCCCGAAGCCGGACCGGACCGCGCACCAGGGCGATGATCTGATGTCAGCGGCCCGACCGCCGAGGGCTGAGCCCTAGCGGAGGATCTCGCCGGCGCGCCGCGCGGCCTCGGTGCGGTTGCGGACGCCGAGCTTGCGGTAGAGGCCGGTCGCGGTCTTCTTGATGCTGTCGGGCCCGAGGTGGAGGTGGGCGGCGATCTCGCGGTTGGTGGCGCCGGTGCCGAGCAGGGTGAGGATCTCGCGCTCGCGGTCGCTCAGCTCGGTCGCCGCGGCGAGCGGGTTCTGCGGGTCGCGGCGCGTCCCCTCACCGTCGAGCAGGGCGCGGCGGACGGTGGCGATGATCGTCTCGCTCGCCGCGCCGGCGGGGACGAACCCGACCGCGCCGAGGTCGGCGAGCGGCACCCCGAGCGAGGTCTTGCAGCGCGAGCTGAGGACGATCTGCACGCCCGGATGAGCCTCACGCACGCGGGCGGTGACCGGCCCGGCGAACGGCCCGGTCTCGGAGACATCGAGCAGGGCGACGTCGGGCCGGTACTCGCCGACCAGCCGCAGCGACTCCTCGACGTTGGCGGCGAGGAAGCAGCGTGCCACCCATCCCTGGTTGCGCAGCAGGACCGCGGTGCCGATCCGGGTCGGCGCGTGGGCGTCGACGACGATCGCCCGCACCGAGCGGTCCGGCAGGTCGACGGGATGGCGCGGCCCGCTGGTCGGCACCCGGTAGATCTTCATTTCGGCGGTCTCGGTCGACATCGGCTTTCCCCTTCCTATCGAGGGACTTCCTCGTATCCGAGAAGTTCCTGGCTTAGTTGATCAACTTTATCAACTTAAGTCGGGAGGATCGCGAACGCCGGGCTCGGCGGGCCGTCGCGTTCATTCCGCTGTGCCTTATGGGTGCATAGCAACCAAAAGGAACAGCGGAACGCGGCTTAGCCGGAGAGGACGTCGTAGGCGAAGCGGACCACCAGGGCTCCGTCGCCAACGGCGCCCGCGACGCGCTTCGAGGCTCCCGCGCGGACGTCGCCGGCGGCGAAGACGCCGGGGCGGATCGTCTCCAGCATGTGCGGCTCGCGATCGTCGAGCGGCCAGCAGAGGTGGCCGGGACAGTCGCTCGCGCCCTCGCCGCAGAGCAGGTAGCCGGCGGAGTCGACGGCGAGCATCCCGTCGGAGGCCTCGGTGCAGGGGTCGGCGCCGATCATCACGTAGACCGCCATGCAGTCGACCGTCTCAGTGGCGCCGTCGGCGCCGCGCAGGGTCACCGTCTCGACCGTGGCGGTGCCATCGACGGCGGCGATCTCGGTCTCGGTCAACACCTCGATCCGGCGGTGGCGCTTGATCCGGTCGAGCAGGTAGTGGGACATCGTCGACTTCAGTTCCGCTCCGCGCACGACGACGCGGACGCTGCGGGCGCGCGAGGCGAGGTTGATCGCCGCCTGGCCGGCCGAGTTGCCGCCGCCGACGACGATCACGTCGCGGTCGCGCGAGCGCTCGGCGTCGGTCGACATCGCGGCGTGGTAGACGCCGGCGCCGGTGAAGCGCTCGATGCCGGGCGCTTCGAGCTCGCGCCAGCGCACCCCGGTCGCCATCACGACCGAGCGGGCGAGGACGTGCTGCCCGTCGTCGAGGTCGACGCGGACCAGGCCCTCGGGCCCGTCGGCGAGCTCGACGGCGCGGTGAAAGCTCGACAGCACGGCGTCGAAGCGGCGCGCCTGCAGGGTCGCTTTGCGGGTCAGCTCGGCGCCCGAGACGCCGGTCGGGAAACCGAGGTAGTTCTCGATCCGGGTGCTGGTCCCGGCCTGGCCGCCGGGGGCCCAGGCCTCGGCGACGAAGGTCCGCAGCCCCTCCGAGCCGCCGTAGACCGAGGCCGCGAGACCGGCCGGCCCGGCGCCGAGGACGGCGAGGTCGAAGCGCTCGCCGTCGACCTCGGCGCGCAGCCCCAGCGAGCGCGCGACCTGGGCCGGCGAGGGGTTGCGCATGACGTCGCGGGCATGGACCAGCACCGGCGTCTCCTCGCGGGGGATGCGCAGCCAGTCGAGCATCTGGGCGCTCTCCTCGTCGGTGTCGACGTCGTACCAGCGCACCGGCAGCAGGTTGCGTTCGAGCAGATCGCGGACTTCGAAGGCGCGCCGCGAGCCGCGCGGGGCGATCAGCCGCATCACCCCGTGGCCCTCGGCTTCGTGCCAGGCGCGGCGGGCCAGCAGCGTCTTGAAGACCAGTTCGCCGAACTCGGGCCAGCGGGCGACCATGTCGCGCAGCTCGGCGCGCCCGAAGGCCAGCACCTCGGTCGGCTCGACGGCGACGCAGGCGCTGATCGTCGGCTCGCCGGTGAAGATCGCGATGTCGCCGATGAAGGTGCCGGCATCGGCGGCCGCGACGTGGACGTCCTTGCCCGGCTTGCGCTCGACGAACTCGACCCGCCCGCTCTCGAGCACGAAGAAGGGCGCCTCGCGGACGGCGTGCTCGTAGAGGACCTCGCCCGGCTCGTAGGTGCGCCGCTCGCCGCCCTGCTTGGCGAGCCACTTCAGCTTGGTCTCGGAGAGGCGCGGATAGGTGACCTCGTCGGCGAGGTCGGGGAAGTTGTCGGTGCGGAAGACCTGGGTCTCGGGAGTGGTCGTCACCCGGCCCAGGGTAGCGCTGCTATTGTTCACCAGATGGTTAACGATTCATTCCGGGCCCTGTCGCACCCGATCCGCCTCGAGATCGTCGAACGCCTCGCCGCCGGGCCGGCCACGGTCGGTGAAGTCACGCGCGGCTTCGAGGTCTCCAAGCCGGCGATCACCAAGCACCTCAAGGTGCTCGAGGAGACCGGCGTCGTCACCCGCGTGGTCGAGGGGCGGACGCACCGGCTCTCGCTAGAGCCGGGGGCGCTGGAGGAAGCGGCCGACTGGATGGATCGCCAGCGCGCTCTCTGGGAGCGCATGTTCGATGTCGTCGAGGATTACCTCAAGGAGGAGCAGAAATGAAGATGCCGCCGATCGTCTCGCCGCAGGAATGGCGGGCCGCCCGCGAGGAGCTGCTGGTCAGGGAGAAGGAGGTGACCCGCGCCCGCGACGCGCTGGCCGCCGAACGGCGGCGGATGCCGCGGATGGCGGTCGAGAAGGAGTACGCCTTCGAGGGCCCCGACGGGCCCGCGACCCTGCTCGACCTCTTCGCCGGGCGCCGCCAGCTGGTCGTCTACCGCTTCTTCTTCGAGCCCGGCGTCGACGGCTGGCCCGAGGCCGGCTGCCGCGGCTGCTCGATGATGGCCGACCAGGTCGCCCATCCCGTCCACCTGAACGCGCGCGACACGACGTTCGTGCATGTCTCGCGAGCGCCGCAGGCGGAGATCGCCCGGCTGAAGGAGAAGATGGGCTGGGAGAACATCCCCTGGTACACGATCACCGACGACTTCGACGCCGATTTCGACGTCGACGAATGGCACGGCACCAACGCCTTCTACCGCGACGACGACGGGCAGATCACCCGCACCTACTTCGTCGACAAGCGCGGCGACGAGCAGCTCGGGAGCGCCTGGGCCTACCTCGACATCACCGCGCTCGGCCGCCAGGAGGAGTGGGAGGACTCGCCCGAGGGCTACCCGCAGACCCAGCCCTACGGCTGGTGGAACCGCCACGACGAATACGACGAGGCGACGGTCTTCGAGCACGCCCTCTCCGAGGCGACCGCCTCGCAGCGCGGCTCCCGGGGGCGAGCCTCGTGATCCGGGTCGGCGAGACGCTCCGCCTGCAGCGCACCTTCCAGGCGCCCGCCGAGGCGGTCTTCGACGCCTGGACCAGCCCGGAGGTGATGCGGCGCTGGCTCCACGGCCAGTACGACTGGGAAACGCCGGTGGCCGAGGTCGACCTGCGGGTCGGGGGAGCCATGAGGGTCGTCATGCGCGACCCGGAGAAGAACGAGGACCACGGCGGCGGCGGCACCTACACCGAGGTCGAGCGGCCGACCCGGCTCGCCTTCACCTGGGCCTGGGACTGGGACGACGACGGCAAGGAGTCGCTGATCGAGATCGACTTCGAGGAGGACGAGGGCGCCACCACGGTGCGCTTCACCCACAGCGGCCTGCGCGACGAGGAGTCGGCCCGCGACCACGAAGACGGCTGGAACAAGTGCTTCGACAACCTCGAAGGCGCGCTCGCCGCGGCGGCCGGGCGAGAGGGGTGACGGCGCGATGATCGTCGCCCACATCGCCGGGATCCCGGTCGAGGAGACGGCCCTGAGCTTCGGCCCCGTGCTCGCCGCCGGCGGCGGCATCGCGATGCTGAAGGTGCGCGAGCGGCTGGCGCGGGTGCGGCGAGCGCGGCGGCGCCCCAGCCCGCCGCGCGCCTAGCTAGCGAGAGTTCTCCGCGGGTAGGGAGGATGGACACCCCTACCCGAGGAGCGACCCACAGATGGCAACCCGAACCAAAGCCGACCGCAGCGCCGCCGCCAAGAAGGGCGCCGCGACCCGCAAGAAAAACGAAGCCAAAGCCAGCGGCAAAGAGCTGAAATCCGCCGCGAAAGGTGCCGCCAAAGCCGCCAAAGGCCTCGGCAAAGCTGCCGGGAAAACCGCCAAGAAGGCCGGCAAAGCCGCGTCGAAAAAGGCGAAGTCCTAGCGCTCTGGGGCGCCTAGCGATCGTCTCCGTCTACGCTGCCGCGATGCCGTTCACCTCGGAGCTGGCGGAGTCGATGGCGCGCGGCGTACTGGAGCGTTTCGAGCGCTACGTCCGCGTCGACACCCAGGCCGCGCGCGACCGCGACGGGAGCCCGAGCTCGCCCGGCCAGCTGGAGCTCGGGCGCATGCTGGTCGCCGAGCTGGCCGAGATCGGGCTGACCGACGCGGCGCTCGACGCCAACGGCTACGTGACCGCGACGCTGCCGGCGAGCGGCGAGGTGCCGATGCCGACGATCGGGCTGATCGCCCACCTCGACGTCAGCCCCGACGCGCCGGCGGAGGGGGTCGAGCCGATCGTCCACCGCGACTACGACGGCGGCGTGATCGCCCTGCCGCGGGCGGGGACGGTGCTCGACCCGGCGGCGATGCCGGAGCTGGCGGGCAAGGCCGGCGAGGACATCGTCACCTCCAGCGGCGACACCCTGCTGGGCGCCGACGACAAGGCCGGCGTCGCCGAGATCATGTCGGCGCTCGCCCACCTGGCCGCCCACCCGGAGCTGCCGCGGCCGAACCTGCGGATCGCCTTCACGCCCGACGAGGAGGTCGGCCTCGGCGCCTCGCTCTTCGACGTCGAGGCCTTCGGCGCCTCGTGCGCCTACACCCTCGACGGCTCGACGATCGGCGAGCTCGAGGACGAGACCTTCACCGGCTCCGAAGCGGTGATCACGATCGAGGGAGTCGACGTCCACCCCGGCTTCGCCACCGGCAAGCTCGTCAACGCCGCCCGCCTCGCCGCCCGCATCGTCGCCGCCCTCCCGAACGACGGCCTGGCGCCGGAGACGACCTCCGGCCGCGAGGGCTTCATCCACGTCTACGAGGTCAACGCCACCTCCGGCGAGGCCCAGATCCGCGCGATCATCCGCGACTTCGACGACGACCTCCTCGACCAGCACGCCGACCACCTGCGCGGGATCGTCGAGCGTGTCGCGGCCGAAGAGCCGACCGCGTCCCTGAAGATCGAGGTCACCCCCCAGTACCCCAACATGCGCCGATACCTGGAGCCGGTCCCCGAGGTCGTCGCCGCCGCCGACCGCGCGATCCGCGCCGAGGGCCTGACCCCGATCCGCACCCCGATCCGCGGCGGCACCGACGGCTCGATGCTGAGCGCGATGGGCCTCCCCACCCCCAACATCTTCGCCGGCGGTCACGAGTTCCACAGCGTCCGCGAGTGGGTCTCGGTCCAGGACATGGCCGCGGCCGCGGGGGTCATCGTGCGGCTCGCCGCCGAGTGGGCCGGCGCCTCACTCGTTTCGGCCTGAGCGGGCGCGCCACCGGCCGGGTCATCCGCGGCGGCCGCTGAGTCAGGCCGGCGAGCGCAGCCGGTGAACGTAGTTGGCCGGCGAGCCGTACTCCGGGCGCAATCAGCTAAATGCGCCGCCGGCTGGGGGTCGGCGTCAAGCACTGACGACGAGGAGAGACCTGATGAGGAACACCTATTCGGCAATCGCGATCCTGGCGGTGATCGCGGGCCTGGTTGTTGCCGGCTGCGGCAGCAGCGGCAGCAGCTCGAGCAGCACCGAAGCAACCGCCGCCGAACCGACCGAAACCAAGGAAGCCGCGCCGGCCAAGGAAGAAGCCGCCGCCAAGCCGGCATCGGAAACCAAGGCCGAACCCGAAGGCGAAGCGACGCCGGTCTCGCTCGGCAGCGCCGCCGGCGTCGGCAAGGTGCTGGTCGACTCGGAAGGGATGACGCTCTACTACTTCCAGAAGGACCAGAACGGCAGCGGCAAGTCCAAGTGCGAAGGCGCCTGCGCCGAAGCCTGGCCGCCGCTCACCACCGAAGGCAAAGCCGAACCGGTGAAGGGCGTGAAGGCCGCGATGCTCGGGACGATCAAGCGCTCCGACGGCACCACCCAGATCACCTACGCCGGCTGGCCCCTCTACACCTTCGTCGAGGACCAGAAGCCGGGTGAAGACAACGGCACGGACTCCAAGGCCTTCGGCGCCTCCTGGTACCCACTGCACTCCAACGGCCAGAAGGCGGGTCACTAGGAGTGAAAACGCCGCGCCCGTCCCCACCCGTTGCCCTGGTGGGGACGGGTGTAGAGCCACGCGGAGGTTCGACGCGAGGGCTCAAAAAGGCGCTCCTAGCGACAAAATCGGCCGTCCGGCCTTGTGCCGATCCCTACATGTGCATACGTTAGGCACTCTGACGCGCTGCTCGAGAGGAGAGCGAATGTTCAGGTGCGAGCGCTGTGGGACCAGCTTCGCCGCTGCGCGGGTTTCCCGTAGCGGGCACTGCCCATCGTGTCAGCTGCGCGAGGGGATCAGGGCGCCGTTGGTCTTCAAGTTTTCCGCCTTGCCGTCTGCGCGTGGGGAGCGCCCAGAGCCTCGACTCGAACGGGTCGGAGGTCCCAGCAAAAACCAGGAGGTCGAAGATGGCTGATGCAGGATTGTTCGTCGGCTGGAGCACGCCGGTCCGGAACCGCGAGGAGAGCGGCCTCGGCGTCTTCTCCGAAGCCCTGGCGCTCGACGCTCAGTTGCAGGAGGAAGGAGCGATCGAGGACTTCGAGGTGGTGCTGCTCGGCCCCCACGGCGGCGGCCTCGCCGGCTTCATCCTCGCCCGCGGCTCCAAAGAGCAGATGGCGGCGCTGCGAGCCCGCGAGGACTTCCAGCGGGTCAACGCCCGGGCGGCGATGGTCGTCGATGACCTCGGCGTGGTCGACGCCGCCCTCGGCGACGGCGTGGAAGAGCAGATCGGGCGCTACCGCGAGGCGATCAAAGACCTGGCTTGAGGAAGGCCAGCCTCAGGTTTCGACTCGGACGTTTCGACTCGGACGGCTCCGGGTTGCCGGCGCCCGGCTCGAGGCCTAGCCGCCCCGCGGCGCCGTCCAGTTGAGGGTGCCGCTGCGACAAGTGCCGAAGTGTTCGGTCGCCTGCCCTTCTTCGGAGCCGGGGACATCGCCGATGTCCTCCTTGATCGACAGCGTGCCACTCGCACCGCTCCTCGACACCGTGCCCGCGACCGTCAGGATCGTCCCTTCGGTCGCCGCCTCGGCCGGGGGTTGCCTGAACTTCCCGCCCGTCACGGGGAGCGGATAGCGCGGCAGGAACTCGACCAACGAGAGATTGCCGCGCCCTTCCCCCGCCCCGACGATTTGCCCGTTTTCACACCGCAGCGCGATGTCGTAGACGTTGATCGCGGTCACCGTCGTGCTCGCCTTGCGGTGACCCGGACGAGGCGGATGGACGAACAGTTCGATTGCGGGTTTCGCCGGGAACCCCTTCACCGGCGCCTGTTCCACGGGCCCTTTGTAGACCACGGTTGGTCCGCCCCCGGCGCGGGCGGGGACGGCGATCGTGAGGATGACCGTCGCGGCCAGTAGGAGGACAGTTGCTGCGCGGGTCGGAATCGGAGTCGCCATAGGGGAGACCATCTATGCCGAGGCCCGATCGTACCCGCTCCGGCCAAGTGGTTCCAGAGAATCCCGGGATCAAGACCCGGCTGCTCACCGAGATGCGCAGGCGGGCGGCAGCGGGCGGCATCCAGGTGCTCTCCGCGCGCGGTAGCGAACTCGAGCGCGAGTCCCTTCGAGGGGACCGAAGCGACGGCGAGGCCGCAGGATTCGCCGTACTGCACGGCCTCTACTGGCTGACGCTCATCCTCGGCGCCGAGCGTCCGCTGGTGTTGGCGGTCGACGACCCTGCGGCTCCGGCGCCGCCCCGGACACCGCCGTCTGCTTCCTCGATCCCGCACGGCCGGGCCGGACAGCCACCTCAGGGACGAAACCGCCCCCGACAGGCTCTCTGCTAACGTACAACCAGATGGTTGTAGATAATTCACGCGACGTCGCAGCCGAAGACCTCCTCTTCAAGGCCCTCGGCGACGCCACCCGGCGAGACATCCTCGTCCGCTCCCGCGAGTCAGAGCTCTCAGTCTCCGAACTCGCTCGCCTCTATCCGATCAGCTTCGCGGCGGTCCAGAAGCACGTCGCGCTGCTCGACCGGGCGGGGCTGGTGACGAAAGAGCGACGCGGGCGTGAACAGATCGTCCACGTCGAGGCCGCCGGCCTCGCGCGGGCGCGAGCCGCCCTCGACCGGCTCGAGCGCGACTGGCGCGCCCGGGTCGAGCGCATCGACCGGATGCTCGGCGAAGACGACACCAACTCCAGCAACGACTGAAAGGACCACCCCAAATGCCAGTGACCGATGTGAAGAAGGACTTCGACGCCCTGACGATGACGCTCGTCGCCGAGTTCGACGCGCCCGTCGAGCGGGTCTGGGAGGTATGGGAGGACCCGCGCCAGCTCGAGCGCTGGTGGGGCCCGAGGGATCACCCGGCCACCTTCACCGAGCACGACCTCAACCCAGGCAGCCTCACCAGCTACTACTTCACCGGCCCGGACGGGGAGAAGACCCACGGCTGGTGGCGGATCGAGGAGGTCGAGCGGCTGCATCGGCTCAGCATCAGGGACGCCGACGCCGAGGGGCAGGCGGGCGAGGGTGAGCCGGCGGAGACCACGGATGACGTGCTCCAGCGGATGGTCGTCACCCTCACCGACGCCGGCAACGGCCGCACGACGATGGAGATCGAGTCCCACTTCTCCGAACGCGAGGGCATGGAAGGGTACGTGAAGGGCGGCTACGAGCAGGGCACCCGAGAGATGCTCGAAAAGCTGGAAGAGCTCCTCGCCAGCTAAAGGTCCTTCCCAGAGCGGAAGGCGCCCTGGTCTCCAAATCCGGCGATCGATTTCGAGCAGCCGAGGGCGAAGCGGGGATTGGGACTGGTCCGAAAGCCGTTCGGAGCTTCCGGCCGGTCCCGTCCCCGCCGACCTGACCGGCTCCCGCCTCGCCGCGCCGGGTCACGGGCGCGAAAGCGCCCGACCCAAGCAGTTGGGCTCCAGGGGGAGCTGCGCTTTGGCCTTCGGTTTGAAAGGCCAGAGTTGTCTCCTCAGGACCCCCATGAGAGTGGACGTGCGGCGACCTACCGAGCTGGAGGCACCGTCAAAGGGACCGAAATTCGCCGCGCGGCTGAGACCTGATCTCGACCTCTCACGCTGAGGCCGGCTCTCGAATCAAACGCGGAGATGCTGGTCATCTCCCTCCAAACTGGGCGGGTCGCTTGTCGATGAACGCAGCAAGGCCCTCCCGCCCGTCAGGGCCGCCGGCGAGTCGGGCAACGGTGCGCGCCTCACGCGCGAGCTGCTCGTCGAGCGTCGCGTTCGCCGAGTCGCGCAGCAGCTGCTTGATCGCCGCGTGGGCGGCCGGCGAGCCACTGGCCAACTGGCGCGACAGCTCGTCGACGGCCGCGTCCAGCTCCTGGTCGGCGACGACCCGGGTCACGAGCCCGATCGACTCCGCCTCGGCCGCGTCCACGCTGCGGTTGAGGAGCGTGAGCTCTTGCGCGCGGCGGAGGCCGACGAGGCGAGGCAGCAACCAGGTGGCCCCGAGGTCGGGTGAAAGCCCGATCGCGCTGTAACCGAGGACGAAGCGAGCGGAGGCGGCCGCCACCACGAGGTCGGCGCCGCAGGCGAGGCTCAGCCCGCCCCCCGCGGCGACGCCCTGCACCGCCGCGATCACCGGCGCGGTTGCCGCCGACAGCGCAGCCACCGCGGCGTGCAGCTCGACGGCCATCTCCCGCACCGCCGCCCCGGGATCGTTGCTGGCGCACATATAGCGGAGATCGCCTCCATAGGAGAACGCCGGACCGGCGGCCGAGAGGATCACGACGCGGACCTGGGGATCGTCGCGGATTCGCTCGGCGCCAGCGCGAAGCGCGCGGGCCACTTCGAGGTCGAGGCGGTTCCCCTGCTCCTCGCAGGCAAGCCGCAGGCGCGCGATCCCGCCGTCGACGACGACCGTGACCGGAGGGTTGGTCATCCGCTGGCGACCTCGCTGCCGGTCGCAGTGCCCGCGCTGTCGGCCAGCTGGGCGCGGAGCTCCTCGGCCCGCTGGCGGAATGTCTCGACGTTGCCGAGCTTGACCTCCTCGTAGCCGCGGATCAGGTCGGGCAGCTCGCAGACCTCCTGCACGAGGTCCGGTACCGCGACGATGTGCGGCAGGGCCAGCTCG
Organism: uncultured Actinomycetes bacterium; assembly: GCA_963839115.1. GTDB lineage: Bacteria > Actinomycetota > Thermoleophilia > Solirubrobacterales > 70-9 > VAYN01. The sequence goes on along the minus strand of CAWITM010000001.1, from coordinate 3,348,512 downwards.
ACGAGTCCGCGGTACTCGCCCGGCAGCGCTCGCTCGGTGCGCCGCACACGGGCGTAGCCGAAGGGATCGAAGGGCGTACCGCGCAGGAAGCGCAAGCGCCGCAAGAGGCGGAACGCGGGGTCGAACCAAGGTCCGAGCTTCAGCTTGCGCCGCATGCCGAGAGCGCGCAGCAGCGGCGGATGGAGCAAGTAGCGCACCCGGGCGTCGGGACCGAACTCGGCGGCGATCCGTTCGCGCTCGACCGGGTCGAGGTGCAGGCGCGCGACCTCGTACTCGTCCTTGTAGGCCATGAGCTTGTGCAGGTGACGGGCGACCGCCGTCGTCACGGGCAGCGAGCCACCCCCCGTGGCGGCCTCCGATCGCAGCACGCCGGCGACGAACTCCGCATACGTCGTCGCGTACCGACGACCCTGGTAGGCGCACAGGTCGCCGAGGCGATGCGCCAGCAGCCGCCCGAGCTCGGAGTCCGCCTGGGCGCCGGTCGCCGCAACGAGCTCTGTGACCTGCGGGTCAGCAGTCTCCGCGGGAAGCGGCGGAGTGGTCAGGGAGGCGACCGAGTCCGGCGCCGCGACGACCGCGCGCCCCCAGCCGAAGGCGCTGATGTTGCGCTCTGCCGCCACCCCGTTGATGCGATAAGCCTGCTCGATCGAGGCGAGCGAGATCGGGATCAGCCCGCGTTGCCAAGTCGCGCCGAGGACGATCGAGTTCGCCGCCATGTGGTCGCCGAAGAGCGTCTCGGACAAGGCCATCGCGTCGAGGTAGACGTTCTCCTCGGCGCGAGTGACGCGATCGATCGTCGCGGTCGTCTGCTCCAGGAGCGGGAAGGCGGCGGCCGGATCACCGATCATCTGCCCGGTCGGAATCTCGCTGGTCGAGACGATCGCGACAGTCCGCTCGGGACTCGAGGTGGCGAGGTTGGCCGGCGCCGTGGCGCCGACGGTGTCGAAGGCGACGTAGGCGTCGGCCCCGGCGCGCCCGACCCGGCCCGAGTGGGGCTCTTTGTCCGCGAAGATCCGCAGGTCGGAGACAACGGGGCCGCCCTTTTGCGCCAGCCCGGTCTGGTCGAGGCCGGCCGTGCGCTTGCCATCGAGCAAGGCTGCCATCGCCAGCACCTGGGCGACGGTGACCACGCCGGTGCCGCCCACCCCGATCAGCCGCAACGTCGACTCCTGGGCAGCGATCTCCGGGTCGGGAAGTGACGGCGCGGCAGGGGGCGTGCTCCTCGGCGCCCCCTTGCCGGGGACGATCTCGAGGAACGAGGGGCAGTCGCCATCGATGCAGGAGTAGTCCTTGTTGCACGAGGACTGCTGGATGCGCGTCTTTCGGCCAAATTCCGTGTCGACCGAGAGCAGCGAGAGGCAGTGGGACTTGCGGCCGCAGTCGCCGCAACCCTCACAGACGCGCTCGTTGATGGCGATGCGCTCAGGCGGGTCCGGCAGCTTGCCGCGCTTGCGCAACCGTCGCTTCTCGGCGGCGCAACCCTGGTCGTGGATCAGCACCGTCACGCCGTCGGTTTCGCGCAGCTCACACTGGGCCGAGCTCAGCCGCTCCCGCGGCTCGATCCGCGCGATCTCCGACAGCTTGGCGCCCCGGTGGCGGGAGACATCGTCGGTCGTGACGATCACCTTGCTGACCCCCTCGAGCTCGAGCCAGTGCGTCAGGTCCGGGACGGACATACTGCCCTGGACGTCCTGCCCGCCGGTCATCGCGACCGCGTCGTTGTAGAGCAGCTTGTAGGTGATGTTCACGCCCGCGGCCACGGCAGCGCGGATCGCGAGGGATCCGGAGTGCGTGAAGGTGCCGTCGCCGAGGTTCTGGATCAGGTGCGGCGTCGAGGTGAAGGGCGCCTGGCCGATCCACTGCGCTCCCTCGCCGCCCATCTGCGTTATGCCCGCGACCTGCCCGCGACCCTTCGGGAAGAGGGTGATCATCCCGTGGCAGCCAACCCCCGCTCCGACCAGGGCGTCATCAGGCGCCTCGGTCGAGCGGTTGTGCGGGCAACCGGAGCAGAAGTAGGGCGTACGGGAGAGGGACGGGGCGGCGGCGAGCTCCGGCCCGCGCTCGCCGGTGCGCGCGAGACGCGCGAGGACCGCGTCCTCGCCCTCCCCACGGAGCACGCGCGGCGCGACGATCTGCGCGATCCGCTCGGCGCCGAGGCCGCCGAGCGGGGAGACCAAAGGCGCACCATCCTCGTCGCGCTCGCCCACCAGACGCGGACGCGACGGCACCTCGTACAGAAGGGCGCGCAGGGCGTCCTCGAGGAACGAGCCCTTCTCCTCCAAGACCAGGATCTCGTCGAGGCCGTCGGCAAAGGCGCGCACCTGCTCCCGATCGAGGGGCCAGAGCACGTCGAGCTTCAGCAGCCGCACCTTGCGGGCGCGCAGCTCGTCCTCGTCGAGGTCGAGGGCGCGGAACGCCTCGCGGAGCTCGTAGTACGGGGCGCCGGCGGAAACGATCCCGAGCGTTGCCCCCGGTGCGTCGAGGACAACGCCGTTCAACCCGTTGGCGGCGGCGTAGGCGGTGGCGAGCGCCCTGCGTGGGCCCCTCAACGTGCGCTCGAGCTCCAGCGAGGCGGGTGGCAGGAGCTCAGCGGAGGGAGTGTGGCGGTAGCGCACACCGGCGGGCACCGGCTCGACCGGCGCCCGCCAGGCGCGGTCGAGGTCCACCGTGCCGACCGCGTCGGCAACGTTGGCGACGACCTTGAGGGCGACGCAGAGTCCGCTCGCGCGCGAGAGGGCGATCGCGTGACGACCGAGCTCGAGCACCTCCTGCGGGCTGCCGGGGTAGAGGACCGGGATGTGCAGCGCCGACAACAGGTCCTCGGAGGCGCACGGCAGCGTCGACGACTTACACCACGGGTCGTCGCCGCAGATGGCGATCAGACCGCCACGCGGGTGCGCGCCGACGTGGTTGCCGTGCCGCAGGGCGTCCGCGGACCGATCGACGCCGGGTGCCTTCCCGTACCAGACGCCGAGCACGCCGTCGACCTCTGCCCCGGGCAAGCCCGGCGCCAGCTGCGAGCCCCAGACCGAGGTGGCTCCCAGCTCCTCGTTGAGCGCCGGCTGGTGCACCACGCCGAGCTCCTCGCAACGCTCTCGCTGACGGGCGAGCTCGAGGTCGAGGCCGCCGAGCGGCGAGCCCTGGTACCCGGACACGAATGCCGCGGTGTTGAGATTCGCGTCCCGGTCCGCGCTCATCTGGTCGAAGATCAGACGGACGATTGCTTGCACGCCCGTCATCAGGACCGGGCCTTGGTCGAGCGAGTAGCGATCGTCCAGAGTCACCTCACGGCCGATTCGTGCAGCTGGGCTCACGATGGCGGTCACCGGGTCTCCCCCGCGGCCAGGATCTCGTCGACCATGCGGTCAGCCGCAGCTTGGGTGCTGATCCCGTGCTGCTCGGAGGACTCGAAGATTCGGCGCAGGCGCTGCTCGATCTCCGCCGTGCGCTCGAGCAACGTCTCCGAGCTCCAGCCGAGCGCCTCGCCGCCGAAGCAGTGCAGAGCGCCGCCGCTGTTGACGACGTAGTCGGGGCCGTAGACGATCCCGGCCTCCCGCATCGCCTCGCCCGCCTGCGGCGAGCGCAGCTGGATGTTCGCGCACCCGGCGACGACGCGGGCGCGCATCCCGGCGACGTCCTCGACCCCGATCACGCGCCCCATCGCGCATGGCGCATAGACATCGCACTCGGTCCCGAGGACGCTGTCGGGCTCAACGACCTCCACCCCATACCGCTCGACCAGCGGGCGGATTCGAGACTCGTTCACATCGCTGACGAGAACGGTAGCTCCCCGCTCGACGAGCATGCCCACCAGCAGCCCGCCGACCTCCCCCACCCCTTGGACGAGGACCGTCAGCCCCTCGAGGGAAGGTGAGCCGTCGGCGTACTCGACGCTCGCAAGGATTCCGTGGAGCGTGCCGAGGGCGGTTCCGTGGGCGACCGTACGGCCCTCGATCACTCCGGCGGCGGTGCCGAGAATGTGATCGGTGCGCTTCTTCATCGTCTCCAGGTCGTCCATGGTCAGGTTCATGTCCGGGCCGGTGATGTATTCGCCCCTCAACGAGTCGACCAGCTCCGCGTAGCGGGAAAGCAGGCGTTCACGGTCGTCGCCGGGCGCCGGTACCTCGCGCACCGAGATCACGGACTTGCCGCCACCCACCGGGAGACCAGCCGCCGCCATCTTCCGCGTCATGCCCTCGGAGAGGCCCATCGCGTCGATCAGCGCGTCCGCGGGCGTCGGGTAGACACGCATTCGAGTTCCACCCCCGGCTGGACCGAGCTGGGTCGAATGAATGCAGATGAACATCCAGGCGCCGGTCTCGGCGTCGTAGCGGCTGAGAACCTGCTCCCCCTCCCAGGCTTGGGTGATCTCGGCGATCTCAGGTTTCACACTTGAAGCTGTGCTCACGGCAGGACTCCTCCACTTGAATGCGTGTCACCTCATATTTAGCTGGAGACGGGCGGGCCGCACCACGGGCAGTCGTCCTGGGTACCAAGCGTGGTTCTGAACATTTGTCGAGGTGTGGTCGATACCGGCGTCAAGCAAGCATTCGGTCACTGACATCGGCACTCACCGAAGAGCGGAAGCGCTCGATGAGTGCAGTTTCACTCCGCCGCCCCGCCTCGTCGGCCTCGATCTGGTCGATGACCCGGCCCCGTCCCATCATGATCAGCCGGTCGCCGTACTGAGCCGCGATCCGCATCTGATGCGTGATCATCAGAGTGGCGATCTGCTCTTTCTCGACAATCTCCCGGGTCACCTTCATGACCGCCTCGGAAGTCGCCGGATCGAGGGCCGAGGTGTGCTCGTCCAGCAGCAGCACGTCCGGTTGAGCGATCACCGCCATCACGATCGCCAGAAGCTGGCCTTGGCCACTCGAAAGCGAATTCGCCCGTTGCTTCAGCCGGTCTTTCAGCGTCGGCGCGTAGCGCTCAATCGCATCGATGGCCACCGTCCGCCGCTGACGACCGGTCGCGAGGCGCCACGGATAGCGTCGACCGCGCCGGGTCAGCGCCAGCACCAGGTTCTCCTCGATCGTCAACTCGCCACAGATGCTCGCCGTGGTGTGGTGAAAGACCCGTGCGATCTGCTTCGCGCGCTGGTGCTCGGGAAGCCTGCGAACGTCCTTCCCCGCCAGGACGACGGTTCCCTCGTCCGGTCGGACTGCTCCCGCGATCACGTTGACCAGCGTCGTCTTTCCGGCACCGTTGGCTCCGATGACGGTCAAGAAGTCGCCCGCGTCGAGCGAGAGGCTGACACCGTCCAGTGCGTTGATCGCCGAGCCGCCGATCGAGTAGCTGACCCGGACGTCCGAAAGCCTCAGCATCGCTCAGCGCTCCCGGTCGAGCGGCATCGAGTCGCTCACCCCGACCGATGCCGCCCCTCGATGGCGGAGCATTCGCACCAGCCGTTCCGCTGCCCGGCCGCCAGGGATCCGGTCGAGACCGCGGCGCAGCGCCAGCGCCGCGATCACGATCAGCGCCGTAACACCCTGGAAATAGGTCGGATCGACTCCGGCCCGGAAGGCGACGGCGAGGATGAACCGGTAGGCCAGAGCGCCGACCAGGACAGCCAGCACACCCCGTGGAGTCGGGCCGCTCGCGCGCAAGAGCGTCTCGCCGATGAGGATCGCGGTCGCCGCCGCGATCAGGGTGCCGATGCCCATGCTGACGTCGACGAAGCCCGACTGCTCGGCGTACAGGGCCCCGCTCGTCGCCACCAAGGCGTTACCGGCGACGACGGCAAGCATCAACAGGAAGTTGGGCGATCCCGCGTTGCTCCGTACCACCGAGCGGTTGAGTCCGTTGACACGCAGAATCAACCCGAGGTCGGTGCGCAGAAACAGCATCGCGAGGCCGAAACCGAGGACCGCGATGAGGCCGAAGAGCTCGATCGAAGCGGTGGTGATGTCGCCGCCGGCAATGGTGTGAGCCCATGATTCGACGACGTTCCCGGTGCCGAACAGGCTGATGTTCGGCTCACCCATGATTCGCAGGTTGAGGGAGAAGAGAGCCGTCCCGACGATGATGCTTGCAAGGATCAGGCTGATCCCGAGCAGGGCCCTGACCAGATAGGTGGCGAGGCCAGCCATGGCACCCGCGGCGATCGCCAGCAAAAATCCGACCGGCATCGAGCCGCCGTGCACGAGCCAGGTCCCGAGCACGGCGGCGCCGAGGGTGAATGAGTTATCGACGGTCAGGTCGAACTCGCCCTGCAGGCGGAAGGTCATCCACACTCCCAGATAGGCGAGCGAAAGTGGAAGACCGGTCTGCAGCGCGTCACTGAACGCGCCTTCGATCATTTCACGACCACCGTGGCTTCCTTTTCGAGGGTGGCCGGGATCTGCAACCCCAGCGCTTCCGCGGTCTGGAGATTGACGCCGATCTGCGCGTGTTCTTCGGCGCCGAGGACGACGGGAATGTCCCCCGGCGAGGCGCCTTCGAGAATTTCGGCGGCCTGTTCCCCGGCTTTCGTGCCGAGCTGGGCGTAGTCGGCCCCGAGCCCGACCAAGAGACCTTCTTCCGCGGCGGTGGCGCCAAGGAGGCCGAACGCCGGGATACCGAGCTGCTGACTGGTCTGAGCGACAGTACCCAGCGCACTGCCAACGGTGTTGTCAGCGGGTATGACCAGGGCTTCGACACCTTCCAGCGAACGGATCGCTGATGCCACTTCACCAGTGTTGGTGACAGTCCGCTTCTGAACCTCAATGCCTTCCTTGCTCGCCTGTTCTTCCAGTTCTTCGAACTGGACGACGGTATTTTCTTCGGCCGTGTTGCCGATCACACCGACCGACTTCAGGCCGGGAACGACTTCTTTGATCGCTTCGAAGGTGATATTGGCCGGCACCCTGTCCGACGTACCGGTCCCGTCGCCGCCTGGCTGTTCGAGGCTCTTGGCGACTCCGGCGCCGACCGGATCGGTCATCGCTCCAAAGATATACGGCGATTCTGGGCTGTCTTTGGCGAACGCCTCGACCAGCGGGGTGCCCACCAGGTAGGTGAGGTCAGGGTGGAGCTGCGCCAGTCGGATCGCAATGCTGTTGACGTTGGAAAGCTGACCCTGGGCGTTGAATTCTTCGAACTTCACGTTCGCGCCCGACTTTTCCAGCTCTTTCTTGAACGCTTCGGCGTTTTCTTCGATCAACGACACCGAAGCGAGGACCGCCACGCCTACGGTCTTCTGATCGCCGGACGAAGGGCCGCTTCCCGAAGCGGTGCCAGAGGTGGAAGTCGAATCTCCGCTGGAGCCTCCGCACGCGCTCAACATCACCGCCACGCCGATTACGACAGTCAGGATTGACAACCATCTCTTGATCATTCGTTCTCCGCTCTTTCGATTTTTGCCTCCCACTGCCTTGACCCGTAGCGCCCTGGTACTGCCGCATGGGAAGCGAACCGTTCGGGTCCGGCCGGAAGCTGCACTTCCGACCGGGTGATGACCTCCCTCACGAAGCTCCTATTGATCGCGATGCCGATGGGCCGGACGCCTTCTCGATGCCGTCAAATGGCACCGGTTTGAGCCCACGGTTCCGGGTCACCTCTAGGGTCTGTGTATCCGCGAGCACCGGTTCGGATTAAAGCGCTCGCCCGTCAGCGCTCGCTACGTACAGCCGCCGCCAATCGACCTTGGAGAACTGGACATTTGTTCAGATCGGATATGCTGGTGACGAAGTGAAGACGCAGCTTCAAACGCTCATCGACAAGCTTGCGGAGCGTCTGGAGCGCACCGTCACCGTGGACGACCGCTACTGGAATCTCGAGGCCTACAGTGCGGCGCACGAGGAGCCCGACCCTCTGCGGCTCGACGCACTGCTGCACCGAGGCGTTCCGACCACGGCGAGGAAATGGGTTCACGAACTTCGTCTCGCGGAGGCGACAGCGCCTGTGCGGACGCCCGCGAACGCAGGCATCGGCGCCGATCCTCGAATTGTCTTCCCGATTCGCTACGGGGACGTCCACCTCGGGTTCCTGACGCTGCTAGACCGGGCGAACGATCTCGACGAAGAGAGCCTGGCGACCATCGGGAGTACAGCGGAGCGCGCGGCGGAGATCCTCTATCGCGACCATCTGTCTCAGAACACTCAGCGCAATCGGGAGCGCGAGTTGCTGCGCCAGCTGCTCAGCGAGGATGCGCGCCGGCGCCAGCAGGCCGCTGCCGCCCTGCGAGATGAGGACCTGTTGGCCCCTTTTGAGGTGGCCGCGATTGCCGTAGCGCAATTAGTCGAAGTCGCCGCAGGGCCTGAGGCAAGGCCAGACCAGCGCCAATCCCTGGATCGCGGCTTGGAGTGGGTCCGTCGGCGAGCCATCCCTGGAACGACGGTCGGCGTGGTCAACGCCGACCATGCGATCGTCCTGGTCAGCGGCGACAACGTCAATCAGTTGCTTCGGGTCGCCCGCGAGCTGCTGCTCGGCACCACGGCCAACGGCCCCGACCGTTCGGCGACCGTAGGCCTAAGCGCCCCAGTCGAGGAGATCACGGCTTTGCCCGGGGCGGTCGACCAAGCCGCAACAGCCGCCATGGTGGCAGCCCGCGTCCCTCGCTTCGCTGGCCTGGCTTCCTGGGACGATCTCGGCGTCTACCGCATGCTCGCTCGCTTCGCCGACGACGACGAGATGCCCTCGCATCCCGCCTTCGAGCGCCTGCGCGCGGCCGATCGCGGGGGGATCCTGGTGGAAACTCTGGAGGCCTATCTAGATCTCGCGGGCGACGTCAAGGAAACCGCCAAGGCGCTCTCACTACATCGCAGTGGCCTCTACTACCGGCTTGCCCGCATCGCCGAACTTGCCGAAGTTGATCTCACTGATGGCGAGACGCGGCTCGGCCTTCACCTGGCAATCAAGCTCGAGCAGGTGAGCGGCTCCGGGTCGGCGGGGTAACTCGCCCTCGATAGCCGCTACTCGGATGCGGTCTGGACCTTGGAGTTCGTGGTCATTCATCGACTCCCTGCGGTGGCCGGCGTCTAGCTTCTTCCCATGAGAGCGATCGGGATGAAGCTGGACGGCATCGCCACCGAGCGGGTGGTGGCACTGGCGCCGGCGATCGAGCGGGCGGGGTTCGACGAGATCTGGATCTGCGAGGACCTCGGCCGCAACGGCGGCATCGCCCAGGCGGCTCTCGTCCTCGGCGCCACCGAGCGCTGCCGGGTCGGGCTCGGGATCGCCCCGGCTGCGGTCCGCAACGTCGCCTACTTGGCGATGGAGATCGCCTCGCTGTGCCGGGCCCACCCCGGTCGCCTTATCCCCGGCCTGGGACACGGGATGCCGGACTGGCTTCGCCAGGTCGGCGCCCACCCGGGCAAGCTGCTGCCCTGCCTCGAGGAGGTGACCATCGTCTGCCAACGACTGGTCGCCGGCGAGACGGTGACCTTCCACGGCGAGTACGTCCAGATCGACGACGTGACCCTCGACTACCCGGCCCCGGAGCCGCCCCTCGTCCACCTCGGGGTGCGCCGCCCGCGCGGCATCGAGATCGCCGCGCGGATCGCCGGCGGCGTGATCCTCGCCGAGGGGTCGGGCCCGCGCTACGTTCGCGAGGTCCGCGACCGGTTCGGCGAGGCCGGTGCCCGGATCACCGCCTTCGCCTGGTTCTCGGTCGACGCGGACTCCGCGACGGCGATCGACCGCCTGCGACCCCAGGTCGACAGGGCGCTCGGCGAGGAGTCCATGCAGGCCCAGCTCGGCGACCTCGCGGCCGTCGGCGCTACCGACGAGGTGGTCCGGGAGCTGACCGTCTCGGGCACGGTCGAGGAGTGCGCCGCCGCGATCGACCGGCTCTACAACGCCGGCGCCGACGCGGTCGTCCTCCAGGCCGTGCCGGGCACCGAGGCGGACCAGTTGGACCGGGTCAGAGACCTGCCGAACCTCTCCGGCGGCTGCGCCCGGGAGCCCTGAGCGCGGCTCTTCACGGAGTGGCGGAAGGCGGCCTCCGGTCTGCACAGTCTGCCCGCGGGGGCAGGGCTACGGTGGAGCGCGGACCGGCCGGTGTGGAGTCACCGCTCCCGCCGGCGTCGCGCATCACCCCGTCGCTCGTCGCAGGGCGTCAACTGTCCCGGACTCTCAACGGGCGGTCGAGCCGGCCGGTCCCCCTCCCCTTGCCCGACCGTCCGCAGGCTCTGCTCAGTTGTCGAGTGGCGGCGGCGTGTTCGCGGAGCGCAGCGCGCCGGCGCTGGCGACGACGACCTGGGAGACGGCGGCGACTTCGGTGAGGTCGAGGCCCTGGGACCCGACGATCAGGCCGGGCCGCCGCGAAGAGGACCCGGACCAGTCGAGCTTGCGGCGCGAGCCGAGGATCGCGATCCCGAGCGGCCCGATGAACTCCTGGGTCACCGCCGATCCCAGCGGGATCCGGTCGATTGCCGCGTAGAAGCAGCAGTTCATGCCGAACAGGACCAGCGAGAAGACGATCACCTGGCGAAATCCTGGTTGGCGGAACAGGCGCGGCGACGGCCGCGCGATCGTCAGGAAGACCGCCGCGCCCAGCGTCGAGCGGAGGAATACTTTCCCTCCGGGACCGAGCCGGTCGAAGAGCTCGGTCGCCACCGCCCCGCCGCACTGCACCGAGACGATCGCGCCCAGCACCATCGCACCGAGCGGCCGGTCTGGCGCCCTCCCGGGCGACCCGCCCATCGCCCGGGAGAGCTCAAGGGGAACCGGGCTCTGGACCTTTTCCGGCGGCGACGGAGGGACCGAAGCGGCGGCCCAGCAGCTCGACGGCGTCGAGGTCATGGTGCAGGAGCTGCTGCGCCATGATCCGGCTCACCCCGGAGTCTTCGAGCGCGGCGACGATCTCCAGCGCTTCGTCGGTCGTCCCCACGATCCAGCTCTCGAGCAGGCCCACGCGGTAGGCGGCGGCGCTCGCCGCGCCTTCCCAGTCGGCCAACCGCCCCAGGCGCATCTCCAGTTCGGCGCGATCCTCGCCGACGATCCAGCCGGTGTTCAGGGAGAGCGGCAGCGAGGCCGGATCGCGGCCGATCGTCTCGCAGGCCGCGTCGAGCTTCTCCCGAACCGCGGCCATCTGCGGGGCGGTCATCTCGGGGACGTTGTACTCGTCGGCGAGGCGGGCGGCGAGGGCGATGCTGCGCGGCTTGCCGATGCCGCCGAGGATCAACGGCGGCCCACCCGGCTGGACCGGCGCCGGCAGCGGTTCGACCTCCGCGGCGCCGTAGTGCTCTCCGTCGAAGGAGAAGGGACCGCCGCGCCAATGCCGGGCGATGATCTCGCACTGCTCCTCGAGGACGTCGATGCGGACGCCGATCGGCGGCAGCGGAAAGCCGTAGGCGTCGTGCTCGCCCTGCCACCAGCCCGCCCCGATCCCGAGCTCGACCCGGCCGGAGGTGATGTGGTCGGCGGTGGTCACCATCTTCGCCAGGACGGCGGGGTGGCGAAAGGTCGCCGGCGAGACCAGGGTCCCCAGACGCAGCCGGTCGGTGACCGCGCCGAGCGCGCAGATCGTCGCCCAGGCGTCGAGGGCGCCACGGCGGCTCCCCGGCACCACGCTGAGGTAATGATCGGAGCGGAATAGGGTGCCGACGCCGTGGCGTTCGCAGGCCGCGGCGAGCGCCTTCCAATCCTCCCAGGTGACGTCCTCCTGGCCCTCGATCATCAGGCAGACGTCCACGGCGCCTCCCCTCCCCTGCGGTCGGCGTCGCCGAAGAGCGGCTCGAGACCAGCCGGTCCGGCGATGATGCTCGTGACCAGGTCGGCGCCGACCTGGTCGAGCGACGCGGGCCGCCAACGCGGCTGGCGGTCCTTGTCGAGCAGCGCGGCGCGGATTCCCTCGCTGAAGTCCTCGACTTCGAGGAAGGAGCAGGAGGTCCGATACTCCTGCTCGAGGCACTGCTCGAGCGAGGGCAGGCGGCGCGCTCTGCGCAGAGCGGCGAGCGTCACCGCGACCGAGGTGGGCGAGCCTCGGCGCAGCGCCGCGAGCGCCTCGATGCGGTCGTGGCGCGACAGGCGCCGCTCGATCGCGACGGCGTCGTCGCCGGCGAAGCAGGCGTCGACCGAACGCCGGGTGCCCTCGGGGATCGCCGCCGCAGCCCCCCGTTCAGCGTCGGCGGCGCCGAGGACGGCCCCGACCTCCTCGCCCGCGAGTCGCCCGAGCAGCTCGTCGAGCTCGTCCCGAACGACGACGCGATCGGCCAGGCCGAGAGCCGCCGCCGTCGCCGCGTCGAGCCGCCGAGCCGTCAGCGCGATCCACGTTCCCAGCTCGCCCGGCAGTCGCGAGGGCAGGTGGGTCCCGCCGACGTCAGGGGCGAAGCCGATCGTGACCTCCGGCATCGCCCAGACCAGGGTCTCGGTCGCGAGCCGGTGAGAGGCGTGGCCCGCCAGGCCGACGCCGCCGCCCATCACGATGCCGTCCATGACCGCGACGACCGGCTTGGGGAAGGAGGCGATGCGGGCGTTCAGCCGGTACTCGGCCCGCCAGAACCGTCGTGCCCGGGCGCCGTCGTCGAGCGCCGAGCTGCGCAGCGCGACGACGTCACCCCCGGCGCAGAACCCGCGTTGCCCGCAGCCGTCGAGGGCCACGGTCGCGATCGCGGGGTCGTCGGCGAGGATGTCGAGCGCGAAGTCGATCTCCTCGATCATCGACAGGGTCAGGGCGTTGATCGCGCAGGGCCGATCGAGGCTGACGCGCCCGAGCTGGCCCGAGGTCCGCACCCTTACGTGTTTGGTGAGGATCACGGTCGCCGCCGATCAGCGCTCGTCACCGTCGAGGTGCTCGCGACGGACCACCTCGGTCGGCGAGATCCCGCCCCGCTCGGCGTCGCGCGCCAGCCGCGAGCTTTCCTCGTAGCCGAGCACCGAGGCCGCCTCGGTCAGCTCCCCCAGCCCCGCGCGAGTGTACTCGCGCAGCCGCTCCGCTTCGATCGAGATGCCGGGGACGCAGCGATCGCTCAGTGCCTCGGCGGCCACCCGCAGGCAGTCCTGGGCCTCGAAGAGCGAGGCGGCGGCGGCCGGAAGCATCGCGCTGAGCTGGAGTTGGGCGGCATCGAGGGCGAGCGTGGTCGAGACGTCGAGCCCACGGACCCGGAAGCAGAGCTGGTTCGCGTACTCGGGGATGACCGGGTTGACCTTGCCGGGCATCATCGAGGAGCCGGCCTGCACCGCTGGAAGCCGCAGCTCCGCCAGGCCGGCGCGGGGTCCCGAGGAGAGCAGCCGCAGGTCGTTGGCCAGCTTCGCCAGCCTCACCGCCGTCGAGCGCATCGCTGCCGAGTAGGCGAGCGGGCCGGAGGGGTCGGTGGTGGCCGAGATCGGTCGCGCCGCCAAGTGCAGTGGGATCCCAGCTTCCTCCCCGAGGAAGCTGACGGCCAGCTCGGCATAACCGCGCGGAGCGCCGAGGCCGGTGCCGATCGCGGTGCCGCCGAGGTGGACCTCGAGCAGGCCCCGCTCGACCGCGGCGAGCTCGACGGCGCTCTGGAGGCAGCCGTCGGCCCAGGCCTCGATCTCCTCGCTGACCAGCATCGGCACCGCGTCGCGCAGCTGGGTCCGCCCCAGCTTGGCGGCATCGCGGTGCTCCTCGGCGACGGCAGCGAGCGCGCCGGCAAGACTGATCTGGGCCGCTTCGACCGATCGGTTGCGAAGCACTAATGCGACCCGCAGTGCGGTCGGGTAGACGTCGTTGGTCGACTGCGAGCGGTTGACGTGGTCGTTCGGGTGGAGGTGCTCGTAGACCCCCGGCTCATGTCCGAGGATCTGGAGCGCCCGGTTGGCGATGACCTCGTTGACGTTCATGTTGGTTGAGGTCCCGGCTCCGCCCTGGAGGACCGGCAGGACGAGGTTCGCGGTCAGCAGCTGTGCGTCGGCGAGCAGGTCGTCGCAGGCGAGGACGATCGCGTCGCCGATCTCGTGGCTGAGCACGCCGCACTCGACGTTGGCGCGGGCGGCCGCGCGCTTGACCATCACGAAGGCGCGGCAGAACTCGGGTACGTCGCCGACCACCGGCGTCCCGTGCGGGAAGTTCTCGATTGCCCGCATCGTGTGAACGCCGTAGAGAGCACCCGCGGGAACCTCCCGGATCCCGAGCATGTCGTGCTCGACTCGCGTCGCGACGGTCACCCTGCGAGCTCCTCTTGGCGGCCGAGCTGAACGATGCCTCCATCGTGGTCGAGTGGCCGCTCCGGGCCAAGGCACGACGTGCGAAGGATCGCCGGTGGCCCTGCACAGACTGAGCGGCGCAGAAGGTGAGAGATTCGTGTGCACCTCTTCTCACTCTGTGGGTGTCCGGCGCCGCGGGACTCGACTACGGTGGCGCGATGCTAGGAAACATCGGACCTCTCGAGATCGTCGTCGTCCTCATCATCGCCCTGATCGTCTTCGGCCCGAAACGTCTACCGGAGCTCGGCAACGGCCTCGGCCGAGGCATCCGCGAGTTCAAAGAGACCGTGACCGGCGAGAAGACCGACGAGGTCGACGACGTCAAGGTGGTCGCCGCGGCAGAGGCGCCGACCAACCCCGCCGATCGCTAGTCCTCGGGCCAGCGAGTCGTGATCGCTTTCAGCTTCGTGTAGAAGCGGACGCCGTCGGCGCCGTTGGCGTGCAGGTCGCCGAAGAACGAGCCTTTCCAGCCCGAGAAGGGCAGGTAGCCGATCGGTGCCGGGACGCCGACGTTGATGCCGATCATCCCCGCTTCGATCCGCTCGCGGAAGACGCGGGCGGCGCCGCCGCTGCTGGTGAAGATCGAGGACGAGTTTCCGAACTGGCTGGCGTTGGCGATCTCGATCGCCTGCTCGAGGCTCTCGACCGGGAGGTCGGCCAGGACCGGGCCGAAGAGCTCTTCGCCGATCAGGTCCATGCCGGGATCGACGTCGCCGATGATCGTCGGCTGTAGAAAGCAGTCGGCGCCCTCGCCCTCCACCTCGCCGCCGACCACCACGGTCGCGCCGGCGTCGACGGCGGCCTCGATCGAACCGAGGATGCGGCGCTTGGAGCCCTCGTTGATGACCGGGGTGATCACCGCGCTCGGATCGGTGCCGGGGCCCTGCGGCGCCGCGGCGATGCGCTCCTGCAGAGCGGCGAGGAGGTTGTCGCGAATCGCCGGCGTGCTGAGCAGCACGCTGCCGGCCAGGCAGCGCTGGCCGGCGTTGCCGAAGGCCGAGGAGAAGATCGCATCGGCGCTCGCCTCCAGCGGCGCGTCGTCGAGCGCGATCAGGAAGTTTTTCGCCCCGGCCAGGGCCTGCACGCGCTTGCCGGCGGCCGCCGCGGTTTCATAGACGTGACGGGCGACCGGGGCCGAGCCGACGAAGGACACGGCGGCGATGCCGGGGTGGACCAGCAGCGCGTCGACCGCGTCGCGGCCGCCGTGGACGACGTTGAGGACGCCGTCGGGCAGGCCGGCTTCGCGGAACAGCTCGACCAGGCGCATCGCCGTCAGCGGGGTCTGCTCGGAGGGCTTCAGCACGAAGCTGTTGCCGGCCGCGAGGGCGATCGGCATCATCCACATCGGGATCATCCCGGGGAAGTTGAACGGCGTGATCCCGGCGACCACGCCGACCGGGTAGGCGCGCGTCTCGGCATCGACCCCGGTCGCGATCTCGGTGCTGGTCACGCCCTGGATCAGGGTCGGCATCCCGGCCGCGTACTCGAGGACCTCGAGGCCGCGGGTGATCTCACCGCGGGCGTCGGCCAGCGCCTTGCCGTTCTCGGTGGCGACCAGCTCGGCCAGTTCCTCGGTCGCCTCGGTCATCAGGTTCTGGGCGCGGAACATCACCCGCGTCCTTTTGACCACCGAGACGGCCGCCCAGTCGCGACCGGCGGCGGCGGCGGCCGTGACCGCGCGGTCGACCTCGGCCGCCCCGGAGAGCGGGACCCGGGCGAGCTCCTCGCCGGTTGAGGGATTGATCACGACCTGGGTCGCGACGACCTTGGCGGCGACCGAGTATCCGTCGATGACGTTGGGCAGCACCGAGGGGCCCGATGCGGTTGGCGAAACTGACATGTCTCTCTCCTTTTGGGGGTGAAGATCAGGGTCGGGCCGCGGCTCCCACCGAGACCAGGTGCTCAAGGCTGCGTTCGGCGTCCTCGGCGCTGCCGCACTCCACCGAGAGGACGAGGTCCCGCGGCGCCCGTCGGCAGGTCTCGACGATCCGCGCCCAATCGATCACGCCGTCACCGCAGGCGCAGCCGAGCATCCCCCGGACCTTGCCGCGGTAGCGCTCGGCGTCCTCCCTGGAGATGTCCTTGGCGTGGATGTGGACGACTTCCTCGATCGAGTCTTCGAGCCAGACGTGCGGATCGTTGCCACTGAGGAAACTGTTGCCGGTGTCAAGGTTCAGGCCGATCGCGGGACTGTCGACCAGGCCGACGGTGCGGGCGAAGGCCTCCGGCGTCGCCGTGTACTCGGCGTGGGTCTCGATGCCGATCGTGATCCCCCGCGGCTCGGCGGCGGCGACCGCCTCCTCGAGCGCGTACCTCATCAGCACGTGGTGCTCCTCGGGCCCTCCCCAGGCGGGCCGGGCGGGGCCGTCGTCGGTGATCACGATCGGGCAGCCCGCCTCGGCGCTGAACCGGACCGCCTGGCGCAGGTAGTCGGTGCTCACGTCCGGCCGGCAGAGCGGACTGTGGGCGGAGATCGCCGAGATCCGCAGGCCGTGCCCCTCGACGTTCTCGCGCATCGAAAGCGGGTCGTCGAGCATCGAGACGCTGTGGAAGTAGCCGGCGGCGCTCAGCAGCTCGCGGCCCCAGTGGACCATCGGCTCGACGAAGGCAAAGCCCATGTCGGCGGCCTTGGCGGTCGCCCAGGGGAACGACCGTCCTTCGGGGCGGGTGAACTCGAGGTTGATTCCGACGTAGACGTCACCCATCAGCTACCAGGCTTCCTTATAGAGGGCGACGATCTCCTGCTCGCTGGGGACGACCGGATTGCGGCCGGGGCTCCCGGAGGCGAGCGCGTCGGCCGCCATCTTGGCGACGCTCGCCTCGAAGCGCTCGGCCTCGAGCTGCTCGAGCGCGCCGAGCCGGGGGACCTGGAGGCGCTCGTTGAGGCCGGCGAGACCCTCGACCAAGCGCTCGGTCGCCGCAGCGTCGTCGTCGCCGGGCGCGGCGAAGCCAGCCACGCGTGAGAGCTCGGCGTAGCGGCCGTGCCGTCCCGGCAGCGAGAAGCGCGTGACCGTCGGCAGCAGGACCGCGTTGGAGAGCCCGTGGGGGACGTGGAAGACCGCCCCAATCGGGCGGCTCATGCCGTGCACCAGGCCAACGCTCGCGTTGGCGAAGGCGGCGCCGCCGGCGTAGGCGGCAATCGCCATCCCGGCGCGCGCCCCGAGGTCGCCGCCTTCGTCGAAGGCACGCTCGAGGTTCTCTCCGACCAGCCGCACGCAGGAGATCGCCAGCGCGTCGGTGATCGGGTTGGCGAGGGCCGAGACATAGGCCTCGATGCCGTGGGTCAGGGTGTCGACGCCGACGAACGCGGTCAGCGAAGGCGGCATCGTCGCGCTCAGCTCGTAGTCGACGATCGCCACGTCGGGGACCAGATTGCCGTCGAGGATCATCAGCTTCTCGTCGTGCTCGGTGTCGGTGATCACGGCCACCCTGGTCGCCTCGCTGCCAGTGCCCGCGGTGGTCGGAACGGCGATCAGGGGCAGGCCGGCGTCGGGGATCTGGTGGTAGCCGCGGTAGCTGCGGATCGGCTCGGGGTTGGTGACCAGTACCGCGATCATCTTCGCCGCGTCGAGGACGCTGCCGCCGCCGAAGGCGATTACCGCGTCGGCGCCCGCCTCGCGGAGTGCCGCGAGCCCGGCGCCGACGTTGACGTCGGTGGGATCGGGCTGGACATCGGCGAAGACCGTGCAGCCGATCCCGGCCGCCTCGATCGCCTCCTTGACCACCTCGGCCGGCCCGGAGGAGAGCATGAACTCGTCGGTGACCAGCAGCACGTTGGAGGCGCGGAGTCGGAGGATCTCGTCGCCGATCCGCTTACTCGACCCGGCCCCGAAGACCGCCCGCGCTGGCAGCTCCACCGTCATCTCCGGCAGCACGCTCATCAGCGCTCAGGAAGGCAGGCTGATGTGGTCGAGCCGATCCTGGGCGCTGCGGGCGTGGCCCGGCAGCTGTTCGGCTTCGGAGATCGCGACGATCATCGGCGCGGTGCTGCGGCTCCCCTCGTCGGTGGCCGACTGGTAGGTGAGCGCCTTGAGGAAGCTGCCGACCCAGAGGCCGCCGGTGTAGCGGGCGGCGCGGGCGGTGGGAAGCACGTGGTTGGTGCCGATGCCCTTGTCGCCATAGGGGACGGTGGTGTTCTCGCCGAGGAAGATCGAGCCGTAGTTGCGCAGGAGCTCCAGGTACACGCTCGGCTCGGCGGTATGGATCTCGACGTGCTCGGCGGCCAGCCTGTCGGCGAGCTCGGCCGCCTCCTCGACGGTGTCACAGACGGCGATCTCGCCGTAGCGGTCCCAGGCTTCGCGGGCGACCTTTCCGGTCGGCAGTTCGGAGATCCGCCGCTCGATCGCCCTCAGCGCCTGCTCGGCGACCTCTTCCGAGGTGCTGATCAGCCAGCCCGCCGAGGTCGGGCCGTGCTCGAGCTGGCCGGCGATGTCGGAGGCGATCAGCTCCGGGTTGGCGGTCCCGTCGGCGATCACGAGGATCTCGGTCGGCCCGGCCAGCAGGTCGATTCCGACGGTGCCGAAGAGCTGGCGCTTGGCCTCGGCGACGTAGACGTTGCCGGCGCCGACGATCATGTCGACCGGCTCGACGTCCTCGATCCCGTAGGCGAGCGCCGCCAGGCCGTGGGCGCCGCCGATGCAGAGGATCTGGTCGGCGCCGCCGCTGGCCATCGCGTAGATCATCGCCGGGGCGATCCCCTCGGGGGAGATCGGCGGGGCGCAGGCGATCACCCGCTCCACCCCCGCCACCTTCGGCACCACCGTCGTCATCAGCGACGAGGCGATCAGCGGGTAGCGGCCGGCCGGCGAGTAGGCGCCGACCGACGTGATCGGGACCAGGCGGTGGCCCAGCACGACGCCCGGGACCGGTTCGATCTCGACCTCCGACAGACTGCCGCGCTGAGCCTTCGCGAAGGCTCCGACCTGCTCGGCGGCGCGGTCGATGTAGTCGCGAAGATCGCGCGGGACGGCGGCCAGGGCGCGGTCGATTTCATCGCCGGTGAGAGTGAACCTGGACGGGCCCCAGTGATCGAAGCGCTCGGAGTACTCGCGGACCGCGGTCGCCCCGCGCTTCTCGACGTCGAGCAGGATCTCGCTGACGACCTTGACGATCTCGGGATCGACCGGGACAGGGGTCCTGTCGGCGGATTTGAGGTAGCGCGCCATCGGGTTGGATCCTCGTCTCAGAGGGCCAAGGTCCGCAAGGCACAACGTGCGAAGGGCAGAGCGGCACGTTGCACAGTTCGATGGACCTTGGTCACGGTTCCTGCAGCAGCTCTACGACGTTCCCGTCAGGGTCACGCGAGTACACCCACACCACGCCGAAGTCATCGGAGTGCGGAGCCGAGACGAAGGTGACTCCTTCACCGCTCAGACGCTCGTACTCGGCGTTGACGTCCTCGACACGGAGGCAGAGGTGGGCGGCGCCGACCTGTGAGTTGTGTACCGCGCGGCCGATCGGTTGGTTCTGGTAGCGCAGCAGCTCGAGCTTCGGGCCGCCCCCTGGATGCCTCAGCCAGCTGATGTCGACGTCGGCGTCCGGGGTTCCGGTGCCCTCGTCGGCGGCGAGACCCGAGGAGACGTAGCGCTTCTCCGGTTCGAAACCGAGCTTGGCGAAGAACGCGTTGGTCGCCTCGATGTCGCTGACCGTGAACGACATGTGGTCGATACTGATGATCTTCATCTGTGCCTCCCCGCCGAGCTCGCCGGGGTTAGGAGATCCAGAAGTTCTTGAACTGGAAGTTCCCCAGCGGCTGGCCCAGCACCGAGGGCGTGATGCCGTGAACGTTGGTCGCCCACGAGTCGATGATCGGGAAGTTGTAGGGAATGATGTTGCCGCCTTCGGCCCAGTCGATTTTCACCATCTCGTGGATGATTTCGGCCTGTTTGTTTTCGTCCAGGGTGCTGGTGGCTTCTTTGTAGTACTTGTCGTAGGTGGGGTCGCTGAACTTGGTGAAGCTGAACACGCCACCGGTGACGTTTGCCTGCCCGGCAGCGACCAGGTAGGGCTGGTAGGGCCAATAATCCATCCCGAACGGGACTTTCAGGTAGCTGCGGGCGAAGTATTCGGTCGATGGCTGTTTGACCACCGCAATCTTGATTCCGGCCGCTTCCGCCTGGGTCGAGAGAACTTCGGCCGTCTGCACCATGCCTGGCGCGATTTCGGAGGTGAAGAGCTGAATCGAGAGGCCCGACTGGCCGGCCGCCTTGAGCAGGGATTTGGCTTTTTCGATGTCCTGTTCGTGCTGCGGCAGTTCGACGGTTTCGACCGCTTTCGTGAACTTGCCGAAATAGTCGTTGGCGATGTTGCCGTTGCCGGAGAAGACGCTCTGGATCATCCCCGGGCGTTCGACCGCGAGCTTCAGCGCTTCGCGGACCCGGTTGTCGTTGAACGGCGCCTTGTCGACACGCATGCACAGTGGCGTCCACCCACCGGTTTTGGCGATGCTGACGACTTTCCCGCCCGATTCGAGGGTGGTGACCGAGGCCGCGGTCAGGTTGTCGATGCAGTCGACCTGTCCGGCCTGGAGGGCGCTCACCTGGGCCGATTCCTCATTGATGTTGATCGTCCGGACTTCGTCGAGGTAGGGCCTCGGGCTGTCCCAGTATTCGTCGAATTTCACCACGACGCTTTCGCGTCCGGGCGTGAAGGATTTGAGTTTGAAGGGGCCGCACCCGATCGGCTTCTTCGGGTTGTAGCCAACGGGGACGATGTACAGAGTTTCGAAACGGGCAGCGATTGCTTCGGCGAAGAAGGAGTACGGGCTGCTGAACTCGAGGACGACGGTTTCGTCATCGGGCGCCTTGCTGCGCTTCAGATCGAGCGAGCCGAGGATGACGGCCGCCGAGTATTCCCCGGTGATGACCCGGTTGAAGGTGAAGAGGACGTCCTTTGCCGTCAGCGGCTTGCCGTTATGGAATTTGACACCTTTGCGGAGCTTGATCGTCCATTGCGTTGCCGTCTTGTTCGGCGTCACCGAGGTGGCTAGGACGTTTTCGGGGTGACCTTTGGTGCTCAGTCTGAGCAGCGGGTCGTAGAGCTGCGCGGCGCGAGCGAAGTCGGTGTTGGTGAGGACGGCGTTGGCATCGAGGGTGTCAGTGTTCGATCCGCCTTGCGCACCGACGCGAAGTACGCCACCGGCGACCGGCTTGCCTTCTTCGCCGGCGGTGGCGCTGCCGGTGACACCGGACGAGCCGCCGCCGCAGGCGGCTAGGACGCCGCCGCCACCGACCACGAGCAGCCCGGTCCCGGCGCCCTGCAGCAGCTTGCGACGCGTTACCTCTGCGTTGACCATTGGCTCGATGCGACTGCGGCGGGACATTTAGGCTCCTTCCAGAGCTGACGGCACGGACGGATAGGTGACCCTAGGCCGCTTTGCGAGCGGCCAGCAAGGTGCAAACTACGCCGGTCTGGCAACCGCCATGCACGAAGCGTGCAATCAGGCAAGACCGATCGACGCCTGGATCAGGTCATCCAGAAATTCTGGAACTGGAAGTTCCCGAGCGCCTGCCCGAGCACCGACGGCTTGATCCCGTGGACATTGCTCGTCCAGGAGTCGATGATCGGGAAATTGTAAGGAACGATATTGCCGCCTTCTGCCCAGTCGATTTTGACCATCTCCTGGATCAGTTCTTCCTGCTTGGCTCGGTCCAGGGTGCTGGTGGCCTCTGCGTAGTACTTGTCATAGGTGGGGTTGTTGAACTTCGTGTAGCTGAACACGCCACCGCTGACCGTCGCCTGACCGGCGGTGACAAGGTAGGGCTGGTAGGGCCACCAATCCATCCCGAACGGGACTTTCAGGTAGCTGCGGGCGAAGTATTCGGTGGTCGGCTGTTTGACCACGGCGATCTTGATCCCGGCCGCTTCGGCCTGGGTCGAGAGCACTTCGGCGGTCTGCTCCATGCCCGGCGCGACTTCGGTCGTGAACAGTTGGACCGAGAGGCCGGACTGGCCGGCCGCCTTGAGCAGGGACTTGGCCTTTTCGATGTCCTGTTCGTGCTGGGGCAGATGCAGTTTTTCGATCGCCGGCGTGTATTTGCCGAAATAATCGTCGGCGACGTTGCCGTTGCCACTGAAGACGCTCTGGATCATGCTGCTGCGGTCGACCGCCAGCTTCATCGCTTCGCGCACGCGGTTGTCGTTGAAGGGCGCCTTGTCGACGCGCATGCAGAGCGGCGTCCAGCCTCCGGTTTCGGCGATGCTGACGGTGAAGCCGGCCGCTTCCAGCGTCGCGATCGAGGCGGCCGTGAGGTAGTCGACGCAATCGACCTGACCGGCCTGCAGGGCGCTGACCTGAGACGTTTCCTCGTTTATGTTGATCGTCCGGATTTCGTCGAGGTACGGTTTCGGGCTGTCCCAGTATTCGTCGAATTTCACCATCGTGCTTTCGCGCCCGGGAGTGAACGATTTGAGTTTGAATGGACCGGTGCCTACCGGTTTCTTCGGGTTGTAGCCGATCGGGACCACGTAGAGGTATTCGAAGCGTCCGGCGAGCGCTTCGTAGAAGATCGAGTAGGGCTTGCTGAACTTGACCAGCAGGGTCTCGTCGTCGAGGACCTTGCTGCCCTTGAGGTCGAGGGCACCGAGCACCACCGCGGCGGGGAATTCACCGGTGATGACCCGGTGGAAGGTGAACAGGACGTCCTTCGCCGTCAGCGGCGAGCCGTCGTGGAACTTCACACCTTTGCGGATCTTGATCGTCCACTCGGTCGCCGTCTTGTTCGGCGTCACCGAGGTCGCGAGGACGTTTTCGGGATGCCCCTGGGTGTTGAGGCGGACCAGCGAATCGTAGAGCTGAGCGCCGCGGGCGAAGTCGGTGTTGGTGAGGATGTTGTGGGCGTCGAGAGTGTCGGTATTCGATCCGCCCTGCGCGCCGACGCGAAGCACGCCACCGGCAACCGGCTTGCCTTCGTCGGCTCCGGTGACGGCACTGGTGGCACCGCCCGAGCTGCCACCGCAGGCGGCCAGCAGGCCGCCGCCGCCGACGACCAGCATTCCGGCCCCGGCGCCCTGCAGCAACTTGCGGCGAGTCACCTCACTGCTGTTGACGGGGAGTTGCGGTCTGTGGTTGGACATCAGACTCCTTCCAGTGCGGGAATGCCGGCTGATAGATGACCCTAGGCAGCCACCGACACGCCAACAAGTGGCAACGTGCGCTGATGCCGGACTCCACTTGCACGATTCGTGCATCGCCGAGCGTGGAGAATGTCGACGGATGGACCGTCACACCCGAGACGCCTCCGGGCGCCCCCACAAGCGGGGCGTGCTGCTGGACTCGCTGGGGACGCTGCTCGAGCTCGAGCCGCCCGCCCCGCACCTCACCCGCGAGCTCGGCGAGCGCTGGGGACTCACCCTCTCCGAGGCCGAGGCGCGGCAGGCCTTCGCGGCCGAGATGAACTACTACCGCCTGCGTCACGATCAGGGACGCGACGACGCCTCGCTGGCCGACCTCCGCCACCGCTGCGCCGAGGTGCTCCGCGGCTCCCTGCCCGACGCGGCCCGCGTACGGATCTCGGCGTCGGAGCTGCTGGCGGCGATGATGGCGTCGCTGCGCTTCCGTCCCTATCCGGAGGTGCCGCCGGCGATGTCCCACCTGCGGGCCGCCGGCCTGCGCCTCGCCGTGGTCAGCAACTGGGACGTCTCGCTGGCCGAGGTGCTGCGGCGGACGGGCCTTGGGGAGCACTTCGACCACGTCCTCACGTCGGCGGCGGTCGGCGCGGCGAAGCCGGACCCGGCGATCTTCAGGCGTGCCGCCGCCGCCCTCGGCCTCGAGCCGCCTGAGCTGGTCCACATCGGCGACTCCGCTGACCTCGATGTCGCCGGCGCAAGGGCGGCCGGGATCGAGCCGATCCTGGTCGTCCGCCACGGGTCGGAGGCGCCTGCCCCGGCGACGGGGGTGACGGTCGTCCCGGACCTGCTCGCCGCCGCCCGGCTGGTCGCCTGAGCCGCCCCGAGGAGCGGCGGCTCAGGGCGAGTCCGGCCGGCTCAGAAACCCCGTTTGGCGACGTAGTCCTCGCGGGTCTCGCCGAGGTAGGCGGGGACCGTGAGGTCCCACCACCCGGTCGGGTGCATGAGGCTCCACGGCATTTCGCGACAGCTCATCGCCTCGATCACGACCGGGCCCTTGCCGCCGTCGAGGGCGCGCCGGATCGCCGGCGCGAGCTCGGCCGGGTCCTCGACCCGCTCGGCCTGGCAGCCCAGCGACCGGGCAAAGCCGGCGATGTCGGCGAAGTAGGGCTCGCCCTTGCGGCGCCAGTCGGTCGAGACCTCGCGGCCCTCGCCGAAGAGGCGGATCTGCAGGTCTTTGATCGCCTCCCAGCCGCCGTTGTTCAGGACCACGGTGACCAGCGGCAGGTCGTACATCGCCGCCGTCGCCAGCTCGGTCCCGGTCTGCAGGAAGCTGCCGTCGCCGACCAGGGCGACGATCTGCTTGTCGGGCGCCGCTATCTGAGCGCCGATCGCAGCCGGGATGCCGAAGCCGATCCCCGACATCCCGCCGGGGACGATGTTCAGTTTCGGCCCGTAGATCGGGAACTCGTTGAACGCCTGGTTGGCCGGGTTGCTCGAGTCGGTGACCAGGATCGCCTCGCGCGGCATCGCGTCGCGCAGCTCGACCAAGGCGCGCGAGTTCGTCATCGGCTGCCGATCCTCGGTCCGCATCGGCGCCAGGTGGTCCAGCCACTGCTGTTTGAGGTCCTGGAGCTCCTCGAAGTAGGGCGTCGAATCGAACGCGGGCCGCTCCCCGCGCGCCTCGATCGAGCCCTGGAGGGCGTCGAGCGCGGCCTTCACGTCGGCGACGATCCCGACCTCGACCGGGTAGTTGCGACCGATCTCGAAGCCGTCGATGTCGATCTGGACCAGCTTGGTCGGCGGGATGTCGAAGGTGACGCCGGGCCGGTAGGACGAGGTGACCCGGTCGCTGAAGCGGCAGCCGAGCGCCAGGATGACGTCGGCGGTGCGGGTCACCCCGTTGCCGGAGATCGACCCCATGTCGCCGCAGGGCCAGGCGTAGAGCGGGTGGTCGGCGGGCATCGCGCCGTCGCCCATGAAGGAATGGGTGACCGGCGCGCCCAGCAGCTCCGCCAGCGCGATCAGCTCGGCGGTCGCCTCGGAGGCGATCACGCCGCCGCCGGCGAGGATCACCGGGCGCTCGGCGCCGGCGAGCAGCTCGGCGGCGGACTCGATCAGGGTCGGGTCCGGGGCGATGCGGCCGGAGGCGCGACGGCTGCCCGTCGTCGACGGCTCGTACTCGCCGTACTCCGCCTGCAGGTCCTGGGGCAGGTTGAGCAGGACCGGGCCGCGGCGGCCGTCGAGCATCGTGTTGAAGGCCTGCGAGAGGACGGTGGAGATCTGGTCGACCCGGCTCGGCTGCCACCAGCGCTTGACCACCGGCTCGCACATGCGCGGGAAGTTGTCGCCGTGAGGACGGTCGATCTCCTGCAGGACGCCGTGGTTTTCCTGATAGGTGTGGACCGCGCCGGTGATCAGAAGGAACGGCTGCGAATCCGCGAACGCGGTGGTGAGGCCGGTCAGCGTGTTGGTCGCGCCGGGGCCGATCGAGGTGCAGCAGACGGCGATCTTGCCGGAGGCGCGGTAGTAGCCATCGGCCATGTGGGCGGCGCCCTGCTCGTGCATCGCCGGGATGGCCTCGATCTCTCCCGCCCGCTCGACGAAGGCGTCGAGCAGCGCGGTGTTGCCGTGACCCGGCACCACGAACGCCTTCTCCACGCCTTCGCGGATCAGCTGGTCGACGACGATTTGACCTCCGGTGCGCTGCATTTCCATTCCTCCGATCGAAGCTTGTTGTGGTGAGTGTCGCGAGGTTCGAGGGGTGCGGACGAGACGCAATTGATGCAAGCGCCCGGACGCGATTGCACGCGTGTCGGCTACAGCCGGCGCGCCACGGTCGCGGCCTCCAGGATCGCGTCCTGGAGCTTGCGGGGGTACACGCAGTCTCCCAGCGCGTGAATCTCCGCCCCCGCCCCGGCGGCGACCAGCTGGTCGCGCAGGGCCGGGTTCGGTTCGAGATCCGGGACGACGATCACCTCGGCGGCGGGCAGCGAGCTCGTCTCGTCCTCGCCGGCCGACCAGATCTCGATCTCCCGATCGCCGATCCGCTCCAGGGTCGTCTCCAGGTGCACGGAGACGTTCGGATCGGTGGCGAGGAGGTCCATCATCGGCATCGCCGGCTGCATGCTGAAGTCGTGGGCGAGCTCGTCGCGGGCCTCGATCAGCGTGACCTCGCGGCCGGCGTCGAGCAGGATGCTGGCGACCACGCAGCCGACCCAGTTGCCGCCGACGACGGCGACCGGCGCCGCCTCCGCCCTGGCGTCGCGAGCGGGCGCGGCGGGGTCGGCTTCGACCCGCGCGAGGAAGGAGAAGGCGTCGGTGACGTGATCGCGCTCGAGGCCGGCGATCGGGCGCGGCTCCGGCTTGGTCGCCCCGGTGGCGAGGAGGACGACGTCGGGCTCCAGCTCGGCGATCAGGTCGGCGGTGACCTCGGTCGCCAGCGCGACCGGGACCTCGAGTCGCTCGAGCTCCCGCGCGAGGAAGCGGACCGACTCTCCGAAGTCGTTCCTGCCCGGGGCGAGCGCACCCTGGCGGACCCGGCCGCCGACCTTCTCGTCGCGCTCGTAGACGCTCACTTCATGCCCGCGCATCGCCGCCACGCGCGCCGCTTCCAATCCGGCGGGGCCGGCGCCGACGACGAGGACCCGGCGTGCCGCGGCGGCCGGCTTCAGCTCGAATTCCGACTCGCGAATCGCCGCCGCGTTGATCGCGCAGTAGGCGGCGGTTTCCTGCTCGCTGAGGAAGGCCACGCACTCGGCGCAGGCGATGCAGCGCCGCGCCTCGCGGATTCGGCCCTGCTTGGCCTTGGTCAGCAGCTCCGGGTCGGCGTGGAGGCCGCGGGCGATGCTGACGAAGTCGACGACGCCGCGGGCGACGGCGTCCTCGGCCACCTCGAGCGCGCCGAGGCGGCCGGTGGTCGCCACGGGGATGTCGACCGCGGCCTTGATCGCGGCGCCGAGGTCAAGCAGGCTGCCCGGCGGCACCTCCATCGGCGGCTGGGTGGCGAGGATCGCCTCGTAGGTGCCGGAGGCGGCATCGATCATCGCGATGCCGGCGCGCTCCAGCTCGGCGGCGAACGGCGCCGTGTCCTCGCGGGTGAGGCCGCCGGGGACGCACTCTTCGGCATCGAGCCGGTAGGTGACCGGGACCGAGACGGCGCCGCGGATCGCCGCCACGACTTCGAGCGGGAACCGCATCCGGTTCTCGAATGAGCCGCCGTAGGAATCTTCGCGGAGGTTGGTGTAGGGCGAGAGGAAGGCGTTGACGAGGTAGCCGCTGGCACCGTGGATCTCGACCACGTCGACTCCGGCCTTCTCGATCCGCGCCGCCGCGGAGGCGAAGCGCTCGACGATCTCGCCAATTTCGGTGACCGTCAGTTCGCGCGGCATCCAGCCGCCGCTCGCCTCGCAGGGCACCGGCGAGGGCGCGACCGGTTGGAAGCCGCTGATCTGCGAGCTGCTCTGGCGCCCGCAGTGGGCCAGCTCGAGCGACATCAGGCCACCGGCGTCGTGGACGGCGTCGACCATCCGCTCCAGCTCCGGCAGCACGTGGTCGGCGTGGGCGCCGAGCTGGAACGGGCGCCCCTTGCCGACCGGGTCGACGTAGGTCGCCTCGACCCGCAGCAGGCCGACCTCGTTGCGGGCGCGCTCGACCAGGTAATCGATGTAGCGCTGGGTGACGACGCCGGTCGCGGTGCAGAGGTTCTTCTCCATCGGCGCCATCAGGACGCGGCTGCGGAGTTCCAGGTCGGCGATGAAGCCGGGCCGGAAGAGGGCCTCGAAGCTGCTGTTGACCGCGGTGTCCACTGCGGCCCGATCTTCGTCTGGCGACGATCCCTCCGGCAAGGCCCAGACTGCTACAAGGGCTCGGAGAGCGGTGCACGCTGTGTGCACCGCGAGGCCGCCGCCGCGGGGTCAGTCGCCGGGGCTGGAGGCGGCCCGTTCGCGCAGCTCGATCCGCCGGATCTTCCCGGTCAGCGTCTTCGGCAGTTCGTCGGTGAACTCGACCAGGCGCGGATAGGCGTAGGCCGAGAGCCGCTCGCGGACGAAGACCTTGATCTCGTCGGCGAGTGCCTCGGAGGGCTCCTGGCCGGCGGCGAGGACGATGAACGCCTTGACCACCGATCCGCGTCGCTCGTCGGGAGCCGCGACCGCCGCGGCCTCGGCGACCGCTGGGTGCTCGAGGCAGACCGACTCGACCTCGAAGGGGCCGATCCGGTACCCGGCGGCGATGATCACGTCGTCGGCCCGCCCCTCGTACCAGACGTAACCGTCCTCGTCCATGCTCGCCGCGTCGCCGCTGTGGAACCAATCGCCGCCGAAAGTCTCCTCGCTCGCCTCGGGAAGCCGCCAGTAGCCGAGCGGGTAGTGCGGGTTGGACCGCGCCCGCAGGCAGATCTGACCGCGCTCGCCGCTCGCCACCTGCCGCTCGTCCTCGTCGAGGATCGCCACCTCCCAGCCGGGCATCGGTTTGCCCATCGAGCCCTCGCGCACCTCCATCCAGGGGAAGTTGCCGCAGAGCGGATAGGACTCGGTGAGGCCGTAGTAGTCGAGCACGGTGACGCCGTACTGGCGGCGGAACCAGCGGATCGCCTCGGGGTTCAGCGGCTCGCCCGCCGAGCCGACGATCCGGAAGCGCTGCGGGTAGCGCTCGCCGGCGTCCTCGATGCCCATCATCGAGCGGATCGCGGTCGGGGTCGCGAAGACGTTGGTGACCTCGTGGCGAGAGAGGAACTCGAGCTGGCGGTGCGGCTCGAACCCGCCCTTGCGCTGGAAGACGCACTGGACGGCACCGAGCCGCCACGGGCCCAGCAGCGGGGCGATGCCCGCCGCCCAGGCCCACTCCCCCATCCCGTGAAAGCGCTCGCCGGACTCGATCTCGTGGCAGAGGGAGAACTCGTTGTGGCCGAGGATGTAGCGGTGTGCGTGCACGATGCCCTTGGCTAAGCCGGTGGTCCCCGACGTGTAGTAGAGCTGCGCCGGATCGTCGGCGGCCGTGTCGGCGGTCTGGAACTCGTCGCTCTCGGCCGCCAGCAGGGCCGGCTCGAGCACGATCGTCCGCTCCACCGGGGCGCCCTCGAAGCGCGGCGCGTTGGCGGCGTCGGTGACGAGAACCTTGGGCTGGGAGTCGCCGAGCCGGTGGGCGATCCCCTCGTCCCCGTAGAGAACCGACATCGAGAGCAGCACTGCCCCGAGCTTCCAGGTCGCGAAGAAGACCGCCGCCGTCTCGGGGGTCGGCGGCAGCACCACGGCGACGCGATCCCCCTTCTCGACCCCCGCCGCGGCGAGCAGGTTGGCGGCCTGGTTGGCGAGCGCCTGCAGGCCTCCCCAGTGGATCTCGCGGACAGCGCCCCCGTGGTGTTCGTGGACCATTGCCAGGGCGTCGGCGGGATGGCGGTCGCAGACGTCGGCGGCGATGTTGTAACGGGCCGGGACATCCCAGCGCCAGTCGGCGCGGAGGCGCTCGTAGCGCTCGGTCTCAGCCGCTGCCATCGAGGCTCTCGCGGATCGCGGCGTTGACCGCGATTGGGACGTCGGACGCCCCGCGGTAGGTCCAGAAGCTGTGCAGCTGGCCGGGGTAGCGGAGGACGTCGACCGGGACCCCGGCGAGGCGGAGCCGTTCGGCGTAGGACTCGGCCTCGTCGCGCAGCACGTCACAGCCGGCGACCACGAAGGTGGCGGCGGGGAGGCCTCTCAGCTCGGGCGCCCGCAGGACCGAGGCGAAGGTGTGGCGGCCGACGTCGGGACCGAGCGTGTATAGGTCCCAGAAGCGCAGCATCATCTCGCGGGTGAGCAGGTACCCGTCGGCAAACTCCCGGTAGGAAGCGGTGTCGCACTCGTAGCTGGTCACCGGGTAGAGGAGCAGCTGATGGTCGATCGCCGGGCCACCCCGCGCCCGTGCCATCAGGCAGAGGGCCGCCGTCAGGTTGCCGCCGGCGCTGTCGCCGCCGACTACAAGCTGCGTCGAGCCGGCCTCTGAGGCGAGCTCGGCGCTCAGCCAGCTCAATGCCGAGTAGGCGTCGTTCAGGCCCTCGGGAAAGCGGTTCTCCGGTGCCAGGCCGTAGTCGACCGAGACCACCGTCGACTCCGTCTCCGAGCAGAGACCGCGGCAATCGACGTCGGCGTGGTCGAGGTCACCGATCACCCAGCCGCCACCGTGCAGCCAGAGGATCGACCGCCGCGGAGGCTTCCCCGGCGGCCGGTAGATGCGGATCGGCAGTGGCCCCCGCGACGACTCGATCTCCAGGTCCTCGACCGCGCCGACCTCGGGCGCCGTCCCCAGCAGCGGGCGTTCGGCGCGCGCCAGCGAGCGCAGTCCCTCGACCGTGCTCGCGTCGTGCTCGAACAGCCCGAGCTCGTCGACCATCGAGAAGATCGCGCGGCTCTCCGGCGCCAGGTCGGGCGGCACCGGATTCTGGCCAGGAGGGTTCACGGAAGAGACATGCTCCCCTAACGGCTCGACCTCGTGCCAGGTACGTCGTGCGAAGGCTTTGCCGGGGAGTCTGCACAGTTCGCACATTGGCCGATCGGGCGGCCGTTCCTACGCTGACCGCCATGAGCGACGAACGAGTTGCCCAGCACACGATCCGAGGAGATGCCAGTGGAGAGCTATGACTACGTCGTCGTCGGTGCGGGATCGGCCGGATGCGCGGCGGCCGGGCGGCTCGCCGAGCTGAGTGGCGCCCGGGTCGCCGTAGTCGAGGCGGGGCCACCGGCGAGCGGCCGCCTGTTCGAAATCCCGACGCTCTTCTCGCAGCAGCTGAAGTCGGCCTTCGACTGGGATTACCAGACCGAGCCCGAGCCCGAGCTCGGCGGTCGGCGCACCAACCTGCCCCGCGGGCGCGCCGTCGGCGGCACCAGCTCGATGAACACGATGGCCTACGTGCGCGGCAACCGCTGGGACTACGACAACTGGCGCGCGCTCGGCAACGATGGCTGGGGCTATGAGGACGTACTGCCGTTCTTCAAGCGCTCGGAGGACAACCAGCGCGGCGCTGATGACTTCCATGCGGTCGGCGGGCCGCTGACGGTCAGCGACGCCCGTTCGGTCCACCCGCTGCTCGAGGCCTGGATGGACGCCGGGGTCGAAGCGGGCCATCGCCGCAACGAGGACTTCAATGGCGCCGAGCAGGAAGGAGTCGGCGTCTACCAGCACACCCAGCGGGACGGTCTGCGCTGCAGCAGCGCCGTCGCCTTCATCGAGCCGGCCGGCGACAGCCTGACCGTGCTGCACTCGACCCTGGCCCTGCGCGTCCGCTGGGACGGCGACCGCGCCGTCGCGCTCGAGGTCGACCACGCCGGCGAGGTCCGGGAGATCGGCATCGAGGGCGAGCTGGTCATTTCCTCCGGGGCCTATAACTCGCCCCACCTACTGCTGCAGTCAGGCGTCGGCGACCCCGACGAGTTGACCGCGGCCGGGATCGCCCCGGCCCACTCGGTGCCCGAGGTCGGCAAGAACCTGCGCGACCACGTCGGCTGCTTCCTCAGCTTCCTCAGCGACGTCCCCCCGATGCTGGGGTCCGACACGAGCGCCGAGGAGAAGCGGCTCCGCGAGCGCGGCGACGGACCGATGGCGTGGTGCGAGGCCGGCGCCTTCCTCAAATCCTCGGAGGACATCGAGGTCCCCGACATCCAGATGCACGCGGCAATGGGCATCACCCGCGACGAGGGCCTGGCGGCGCCACTCGACCACGGCGTCTCCTGGGGCCCTTACGTGGCCCGCGCGACCAGCCTCGGCTCGGTCGGGATCCGCCATCCGCATCCCTATTCCAAGCCGCGGATCAGGCACGCCTACCTCTCCGACCCCGAGGAACGGCGGCTGCTCCGTCGCGGCCTGCGGATGGCGATGGAGCTCGCCGGCCGGAAGGCGCTGGCGGGACAGCTGCAAACCGACCTGAAGAGCTCGGCGGAGATCGGCCTTTCCCCGCGCGGCGAAGGCGACGAGGCGCTGGACGAGTTCATCAACGCCAACTCTTTCTCCTTCTACCACCCGATGGGCACCTGCGCGATGGGCCACGTCGTCGACGCCGAGCTGCGGGTCGACGGCCTCGCCAACGTGCGGGTTGCCGATACCTCGGTGATGCCGAGGATGCCGACTGGCAACCTCAACGCCCCGGCGATCATGATCGGTGAGCGGGTCGCCGACTTCATCAAGACCGCCGCCTGAAGCAATTCGAACCGGGCAAAGAATGCAAAACATGTGAAGAATTGCCGAGTGAATTGCACAAAATGTGAGGGTCGCCGGGGGTTCCCAGAACGTACCCTGACCCAATGCAGATCAGAGACCTGCTCGAAATGGACCTCCTCGCCGACGCGGGGGTCGAGGTCCTGGCAGGTGCCGATCAGCTGAACCGGCAGGTCAGCTGGGTCCACACCGGCGAGATCGCCGACATCGCCCAGTACCTGTCCGGAGGCGAGGCGCTGCTGACCGCGGCGACCGGGCTCGGTCAGCGGCCCGAGCAGGTGCGCCGCTACGTTCGCGAACTGGCCTCGGCCGCGGCGGCGTGCGTGATCATCGAGCTGGGACGCGGCCTGCGGGCGGTCCCGACCCAGATGGTCGAGGAGGCGGCCCAGCGCGGCCTGGTTCTGGTCGCGCTCGAGAACGAGGTGCCGTTCGCCGCGGTGACGCGCAAGGCCCACACCGAGCTGATCAGCTCCGCCCACACCGCGCTGCAGCGCGCGATCGCGATCGACGACGCGCTCAACACACTGATTCTCGAAGGCGCGTCGCTGTCGGCGGTGCTCGAGCTGCTGGCCGAACGGCTCAACAACCCCGTCGTCCTCGAGGACGGCGCCCGCCGCGTCGTCGACTACGGCCGCTCGGCCGAAAGCGTCACCTCGCTGTTGCGTAACTGGCAGACGCACTCACGACAGGGCCACCAGCGCAACGCCGCCGCCGCGGTCCGCGAAGTCGACGGCTCGCCGCGCTGCATGTGGAGCACGATCATCGTCAAGGGCGAGGAATGGGGTCGCCTCCACGTGATCGAACTCGACACCCCGCTCGACGACGCCGTCCGTCTCGCCCTCGGCCGCGCCTCGGCGAGCGTCGCCCTCTACCTGATGGCCGAGCGCGACGCCGCCCTCAGCGACGCCACCGAACACTCGCTGGTCGGGGCGCTGTCGCGGTCGGAGGGCTTCAGCGGCCAGGAGTTCCTCGCCCGGGCGGGCGGCCTCGGCGTCAACCTCGACGGCGAGCTGCTGATGATGGTCGCCGGGCGGCCCGACGCCGACAAGACCGATCCCGAGCGGGGCGCCGACGAACTGCGGCGGGGCCTGCGGGCGGCGCGGTGGCCCGCCGTCGTCGGTTCGGCCGACGGGCTGCTGACCGCGGTCGTCACCTCGCGCCCCAACACCGACTTGCCGCGGCTGATGGAGAGCATCCTCGACGGGGTCGTCGAGGAACCGTACGCGGGCCAAAGCCACGCCGGTATGAGCCGACCCTGCAAAGTCGCCCAGCTGCCCCAGGCCTACAGCGAGGCGCGGGCCGCGTACCGCCTCGGCCCCTCGACCGACGCAGGGCGCATCCACTTCTACGACGACCTCGTTCTCTATCGGCTGCTCTCGCCGCTCGGGACCGGCCCGACGCTGGCCAATTTCGTCGAGAGCGAGCTGAAGCAGCTGATCGAGCACGACGACCGCCAGAACGGCGAGCTCGTTGGGACGCTCGACGCCTACCTGCGCTCGAACGGGAACAAGAACCTCACCGCCCGCGCATTGCAGCTGCAGCGGCGCTCGGTCTACTACCGGCTGGAGCGCATCGAACAGCTGCTCGGCAGCTCCCTGGACGATCCGGAGCTGCGGGTGCGGCTCTACGTCGCCCTGCGCGCCCGCGAGATGCTGCTCGCCGAAGGCGGCGTCCAGGCCTGACCCGGTGCCGGGCCACGCCCGCTGCAGAGGATGCACCGCGCCGGTCGGCCTTTCACGGTTCGGCCCTTGCCGCCGCCCCGCGATCCCCCTAGAACACGAGAGATGAACCAGACGAGCAGCTCGATCTTTGCCGACGACGCCCCCGCCGTCGTCGCCGATGACCACCGCGGCGACGTCGAGTGCGACATCGCGATCATCGGCGCCGGCGTCGGTGGCGCGACGCTGGCTTGGGCGCTGCGCGAATCGGGGGCGAGGATCCTCGTCATCGAGAAGGGCGGCTTCCTGCCCCGCGAGCTCGAGAATTGGTCCCCCCGCGCCGTCCACCGCGAGGGGCGCTACAAAAACTCCGACCTCTGGCTCGACGCCGACGGCGGCGAATTCCAGCCGGGCAACTACCACTACGTCGGCGGCAGCAGCAAGCTCTACGGCGCCACGCTGCCGCGCCTGCGGGAGTTCGACTTCGGCGCCGTCGAGCTGCGCGACGGCACCTCGCCGGCCTGGCCCTTCGGCTACGAGGAGATCGAGCCCTACTACGGCCGCGCCGAGGAGCTCTACTGGGTCCACGGCGGCGCCGGCGACCCGACCGAGCCCTGGCGCTCGACCCCGTTCCCCTATCCGCCTCTCCCCGACGACCCGTCGATCGCCACCGTCGTCGACGGCTTCGCCAGCCAGGGCCTTCGCCCCTACTCGCTGCCGCAGGCGGTCGACTGGCGGGCGGGCGGGCGCTGCGTGCTCTGCGGCACCTGCGACTCCTACTCCTGCATGGTCGACGCCAAGGGCGACGCCGACGTCTGCGCGATGCGCCCGGCGCTGCAGCACGAGGGCGTCAAGCTGATGACCGACGCCGACGTCGGTCGGATCCTCACCAATGCGCCCGGCAGCGCGGTCGAGGGGCTCGAGGTGACCCGCGGCGGCTCGACCTTCAGGGTGCGCGCGGCCCGCTACGTCGTTGCCGCCGGGGCGGTCAACAGCGCCGCGCTGCTGCTCCGCTCGCGGCCCGACGGCGTCGCCAACGGCTCCGACCAGGTCGGCCGCAACTACATGGGCCACCCCACCACCTTCATCATCGGCTCGCGCCCCGGACGCGACCTGCGGATCACCTACGAGAAGACCGTCGGCATCAACGACTGGTACGCCGCCGGTCCGGAAAACTCCTTTCCGCTCGGCAACATCCAGTCGCTCGGCAAGCTCTACGGGGAGACGATCAAGGCCGCCCGTCCCTGGGCGCCGACCAGCCTGCTCGCCGCGATCTGCCGGCGCTCGGTCGACTTCCTCGCCCAGAGCGAGGACCTGCCGCTGGCGACCAACCGGGTCGAGGTCGAGGCAAATGGGCGGATCCGCCTGCGCTGGCGGCCGACCAGCCTCGAGCCGCATGCCGAGCTGGTCAAGAAGGGCAGCAAGGCGCTGCGCGGCGCCGGCTTCCCGTTCGTCTTCACCCAGAGCCTCGGCATCGTCGCCACCTCACACCAGTGCGGGACGGCGCGGATGGGCGCGGACGCGGCGACCAGCGTCGTCGACCCGACCGGCCGCTGCCACGACGTCGACAACCTCTGGATAACCGACAGCTCGGTGTTCCCCGCCTCGGCGGCCGTCAACCCGGCGCTGACGATCGCCGCACTGGCGCTGCGGACCGCCGAGCGCGGCGGCCTCGTCTGAGCCGTTGCGCGCGAACCGCCCCCGCTAACGGGCGGCCCACTCCATGCCCTGCTTGACCAGCCGGGTCATCTCGGGGCGTTCCATTTCTTCGACCTCGTGGCCGCCCATCGCGTAGAAGACCCGGCCCTCGCCGAACTGCTTGACGTAGACCGCGGGCACCGCGACACCAGCCAGCCAGGGAACGTCGGGCTCGCCGTCGAAGGTCGACGTCGCCAGCACACGCAGCGCCGGGTCGACGTGCATGTAGTACTGCTCGGATTCGACCCGGAAGTCCTCGACGCCCCGGGTCACGGGGTGGTCGCGGTCGACGATCTCGACGTCGAACGGGACCCGCACCGCCTCGCCGCCGGGATGTTCGACGAAGCCCGCGCCGATGATGAAGTGGTAGGGAAGGCTGGCCCTGAACGAGGCGGTCATCCCGTGCCAGCCGGCGAAGCCGGTCCCGGCCCGGGCCGCTTCGATCAGCCGCGCCTCGGCCCTGTCGGTCAGGTCCTCGGTGGTCTGGGCCTGGGTCCAGCCGAGCACGATCAGGTCATAGACCGTCAGGTCCTCCTCGAAGCGGTGGGGGTCCTGCGTCTCCTCGACGTCGAACTCGAGCCCCTCCATCAGTCCGCGCGCCCAACCGGCGACCTCGTAGGGCCGATGGCCGGGGAAGCCGCCGTAGAGGAAGAGGACCCGCTTCACGCTGCCGACCCTATCCGCGCCGGCGCGGCGGCGCGATTCCCAGGGTGCGCAAACCGTGGCCGCGGGTTTCACGGCATGACCATTGCGCCGCGAGCCACGAATGGCGAGCATCGAGAGCTTCGACGACCTCGACCAAGGGAGATCCGGTGCCCAAGCTGACCGGCGGCGAGATCGTCGCCCAAACGCTCACCAATTACGGGGTGGAGTACGCCGCGGGAATCCCCGGCCACGGCATCTGGGCCCTGCTCGACGGCTTCATGCAGGAGGAGTCGACGGTCGACGTCCTGCAGGTCTTCCACGAGCAGAGCGCCGCCCACCTTGCCGATGGCTACTACCGCGCCGGCGGCAAGCCGATGCTCGCCGTCACCTCGGTCGGCCCGGGTGCCGCCAACACCCTGATGGGTCTCGCCACCGCCTACGCCGACTCCGCCTCGCTGCTGGCGATCAGCGGCGCGCCGCCGCTCCACATGCAGGGTCACGGCACGATGCAGGAGCTCGAGCGCCACCGCGACAACGACTACTCGCGGGCGGTCGAGCCAGTTACCAAGCGCAGCTGGACGGTCAACACGGTCGCCGAGATGCCGTTCGTCCTCCACCGCGCCTTCAGCGCGATGCTGACCGGTCGCCCAGGCCCGGTCCACATCGAGGTGCCGATGGACATCCAGGCGCAGGCCGCCGAGGTCAACCTGCACGACCTCGAGCACCGGATGCCGACCGGCCGCATCCATCCCGACCCGGAGGCGATCGAAGCCGCCGCGGCGGTTCTCCGCGACGCCAGGCGACCGGTGATCGCGGTCGGCGGCGGGGCGATCACCGCCGAGGCCAGCAGCGAGCTGCGGGCGCTCGCCGAGGCCCTCGGGGCCGCGGTCGTCGTCACCTGGAGCGGCAAGGGCGCCTTCCCCGAGGACCACCCGCTCTTCGCCGGGCCGATCGGGCAGACCGGGACGACGAGCGGCAACGCGATCGCCGCCGCCGCCGACGTCGTACTCGCGGTCGGCTGTCGCTTCAGCGACTGGTCGGCCTCCAGCTACCGCAAAGGCGTCACCTTCTCGCTGCCGCCCGGCAAGCTGGTCCAGATCGACATCGAGCCGCACGAGATCGGCAAGAACTATCCCGTAGAGGTCGGCATCCTGGCCGACGCCAAGCCGGCGCTCGCCGAGCTGCTGGCCGCGTTCGAGGGCGACGCCTCCAAGGACACCGAGTACCGGGCCGAGCTCGAGTCGGCGAGGGCGGAATGGGAGAAGCAGGAGGCGACGCGGTCGGGCTCCGACCAGATTCCGTTCACCTCACAGCGACCGCTGCGGGATCTGCGCCGGGCGATGGAGCGCGACGGCATCGTCGTCGCCGGCTCCGGCAACACGCAGGGCGCGGTGAAGCAGTCCTTCCCGGTCTATGAGCCGCGCACCCACATGACCTCGGGCGGCTACTCCTCGATGGGCTGGGCCGTGCCCGCGGCGATCGGCGCCAAGCTCGCGCGGCCGGATCGCCAGGTCGCCTGCATCGTCGGCGACGGCGACTTCCTGATGACCGGCCAGGAGATCGGCGTCTGCGCCCAGCACGGGATCCCGGTCGTCTTCCTGGTCCAGAACAACGGCGGCTACATGTCGATCCGCGGCGGCCAGCGCAAGATCATGGACCGCCACCTGCTCAGCGAGTTCACCGACTTCGCCAGCAACGGCGGCGAGGAGGCCTACTCGGTCGACATCGCCGCCTACGGCAGGAGCTTCGGCGTGGAGTCGACCAGGGTGGAGTCGAGCGAGGATCTGCAGCCGGCCCTCGAGCGCGCCCTCGCCAGCGAAGGCCCGGCGGTCGTCGAGGTGCCGACCTCGCGCGACGCCGCCGGCCCCTGGGTCCCCGGCTGGTGGGACTTCCCGGTGCCCGCCTACATCGAAGACGAGCGCCAGGACGAGTACTGGGCCGATCGGGCCGAAGAGCAGCACCAATAGCCAGGGCGCGCCGCCTGGGCGCTTACTCGGCCGGCGCCGCGAGCAGCGAAGACTGGCCACCGTCGACGACGACGACGCTGCCGGTGACGCCGGAGCTCGCGGGGTCGGCCAGCCACAGCGCCGCCCGGGCGACGTCCTCGGGCTCGCCGGCGGCGCCGATCACGCCGGCTGCCGCGTCGTTGGGCTCCTCGTACTCGTCGTCGGCCGGCGGCGGGCGCAGCAGCCCGTGGAGGACGCCGTTGACGGTCACCCGGTCGGCGGCGAGATCGATCGCGGCGCCGCGGATCAGTCCCCGCAACGCCGCCTGTGAGGCGTCGTAGCCGGCCCCGCCCGGCCGCGAGGCGAGCGCCCGCGCCGAGCCGACGAGGACGATCCCGCCGCCCTGGCCGCCGGCGACGATCGCCCGGCCGGCCTCCTGGACGGCGAGGAAGGTGGAATCGAGGTTGACCGCCATGGTCCGGCGGTAGTCCTCGAAAGGGATCTCCAGCAGCGGCCGCGGCGCCGGCACTGACCCGTGGGCGCAGACTAAGACGTCGAGGCGGCCGAAGCGCTCGGCGATCGCGCCGAAGACCGCCGCCAACCCGGTGGCGTCGGAGAAGTCGCACTCGAAGGTAGCTACTCCGAGCCGGATCGCCATCCGCTCGAGCGCGTCGCCTGGCTCGTCGGCGACCGCCACTTCGGCCCCAGCCGAGCCGAGCAGGTCGGCGATCGCGATACCGATCGGACCGGTTCCGCCGGTGACGAGGGCGACGCGGCCCTCGAGGTCGACCGGGCGCAGCTGTTGCATCGCCGCGAGGATCAGCCGGCGGCTGCCGCCTGCTCCCAGGGCTCCATTTTCGGCAGATCCTCGAGCAGCTGGCGCGTGTAGGGATGCTGGGGTTCGCCGAGCACCCTGTCGGTCGATCCGGCCTCGACGATCGCCCCCGTCTGCAGGACGATCGCGTTCTGCGCGATGCTCCTCACCACCGCCAGGTTATGGGTGATGAAGACCATCGTGAGGCCACGCTGGAGCTGGAGGTCGCGGAGCTGCTCGATCAGCAGGGCCTGGACGGACACGTCGAGGGCCGAGGTGATCTCGTCGCAGACCAGCACCTCGGGCTCGACGATCAGGGCCCGCCCGACGGCGACGCGCTGGCGCTCTCCGCCGGAGATCCGGCTCGGGAGGACGTCGGCGAAGTCCTTGCCGAGGTGGACGGTGTCGAGGGCTTCGAGCGCTTTCTTGCGGCGGTCCCGGCGCGAGAGGTCCTCGAAGTGACGGAGCGGCTCTTCGATGTTTTCGGTCACCGTCATCGTCGGGTTCAGCGAGCCGAAGGGGTTCTGGAAGATGTACTGCATGCGGCGCAGCTGTTCGCGCGGCCGTTCGCGGGCGCCGTTGCGGAGCGGCTCGCCGTCGAGCTTGATCTCGCCCTTCCAGTTGGAATGAAGGCCGACCAGGCATCGCGCCAAGGTCGTCTTACCCGACCCGGACTCGCCGACGACCGCCGTGCACTCCCCACGCGGAACGCCGAAGGTCACGTCGTGGAGGATCTCCTT
Organism: uncultured Actinomycetes bacterium; assembly: GCA_963839115.1. GTDB lineage: Bacteria > Actinomycetota > Thermoleophilia > Solirubrobacterales > 70-9 > VAYN01. The sequence continues at coordinate 3,308,665 of CAWITM010000001.1, read as the reverse complement.
CGGGCCGTATCCGGCAACCAGGCCCGACACCTGCACGGCAGTGCCCTCGAGCGGCACCGGCGTCGGCGCGGCAACGAGGGCGAGGTCGCCGCTGCGCTCGAGCGGGATCGGGTGCAGGCATCGAACCTCCGAGCCGCCTTCGACCGGCGCCAGCGGCGGCACCTGGCGCAGGCAGTCCTCCTCGGCGCGCGGGCAGCGCGGCGCGTAGCTGCATCCGGAGGGCCAGTGGCCGGGGCGCGGCGGGCGTCCCTCGATCCCGACCAGGCGGTTCGCCTCATCGGCGGAGGGCGCCGCCTGCAACAGGCCGGCGCTGTAGGGATGGCGCGGCTGGCGGAAAAGCTTGGCGGTGCTGGCGACCTCGACGATCCGGCCCGCGTACATGACCGCGGTCTTGGTCGCCACCTGGGCGACGGCGGGCAGATCGTGGCTGACGTAGACGGCGCTGGCGCCGTAGTCGGCAGCCATCTCGTTGATCTTCTCGAGGATGTAGCGCTGGGTCGTCACGTCGAGGCCGGTGGTCGGCTCGTCGAGGACGATCAGGCGCGGCCGGCAGGCGAACGCAATCGCGATCACTACCCGCTGCTGCTGCCCACCCGAGAGCTGGTGCGGGTAGCTGCGCAGGAACTGCTTGTCGTTCGGCAGGTTGACCGCCGTCATCAGATCGGCGATCCGTTCGTCGAGCACCTTCTTGTCGCCCTTCTCGTGGACGCTGAAGGCCTCGCGCAGCTGCGCGCCGATCCGGTGCGCCGGGTTGAGTCCGGCCGCGGGGTCCTGGGGGACGTAGGAGACCAGGTGCCCGCGGGCGTCGCGCAGCGCGTCGCCGTCCAGTTTGAGGACGTCGACATCGCCGACGCGGACGCTGCCGCCGCTGATCTCGAGACCGCGGCGCGCGAACCCGAGCAGGGCGACCGCGACCGTGCTCTTGCCCGAGCCCGACTCCCCCACCAGCCCCATCGTCTGCCGTTCGGCGACGTCGAAGGAGACGCCGGTGACGATCGGGGTCTCCGTGTCGATCATGCGGACCGACAGGTCGCGGACCTCGACGACCGTCTTGGCGCCCGCCTCGGGGGCGTTCATTGCGGGACCTCCCGCAGCGGCTGGGCGTCGGCCGGGTCGGTGGCGGCGACGGCGAAGAGCTCGAGCGACGGGTCGCCGGTGCGCCCGGAGGAGAGGCTGGAGCGGGCGATCGCGTCGGAGAACATGTTGGTGCCGACGGCGAGCGCCGCGAGCAGGATCGCCGGCGCCAGCACGCCCCAGGCATTGGCGACGATGCCGACCCGGTTTTCGTTGATCATCACGCCCCAATCAGCCGCCGGGGGGTGGACGCCGAGGCCGAGGAAGGCGAGGCCGGCGACGAGGATGATCGAGAAGCTGAGGCGCAGGGCGCTCTCGACCATCAGCGGGCTGAGCAGGCTGGGGACGACGTGGCGGCGGATCACGGTCCGCGGCGGGACACCCCAGGCGGCGACCGCCTTTACGTAGTCGCGCTCGGACACGTCCTGGGCGGCGGCGCGCAGGACGCGGGCGACCTGCGGCGCCTGCGAGAGCCCGACGGCGAGGATGACGAGCCAGGTCTTGGCGCCGATGACGCTGAGCAGCATCAGGACGAAGACGAGCTGCGGGATGCCCAGCAGGACGTCGACCGAGCGCATGATCAGGCTGTCGACGCGGCCGCCGCGGTAGGCGGCGACGACTCCGGCCGCGGTCCCGATCGCGATCGCCAGGATCGTCGCGGCGCCGGCAACGAGGAGCAGGCGCCAACCGCCGTGGAGCACCCGTGCGAGGACGTCGCGCCCGAGCGCGTCACCGCCCAGCGGCCCCGCCGCGCCCCCCGGTGGTTCGAAGGGCGAGCCCTTCAGCGCCAGCGGCCCCGTGCCTCCGAGCAGTGGGCCGAGGAAGGCGACGGCGACGACGAACAGGGTCAGCCCGAGGCCGACCTTGCCGCGCCAGGTCCGCAGCGCCTCGGCGATGATGCGGCGCAGGCGGCCGCCGATCGCGGCGCCCTTCACGTCGAGATCGGACTCTGGGATCGACGCGGCCTCCATCTAGCGCGGATACCTCCTGCGCGGCGTCACCAGCAGGACGCAGACGTCGGTGACGATGTTGAGGAGGACGTAGAAGACGGCGAGCAGGATGACGATGTACTGGATCTCCGGCACGTCGCGGCCGTTGATCGCGTTGACCAGCATCAGGCCGAGCCCGGGATAGCTGAAGATCGTCTCGACCAGGACGATGCCGCCGGCCAGGAAGAGGAGGTTCAGCCCGACGACCTGGATGATCGGGGCGAGCGCGTTGGGCAGGGCGTGGCGGAGTGCGACCCGCGAGGTCGAGGCGCCCTTCAGGCGCGCGAACTCGACGTAGTCGCTGTCGAGGGCCTCGATCATCGCCCCCCTGGTCATCCGGAACATGTACGGGGTGACGACGATCACCAGCGCCAGCACGGGGAGCACGAGCTTTTCCGGTTCGCTGAGAATCGACACCCCCGGTTCGAGCACCGAGATCGCCGGGAACCAGGTGAAGACGCCGGTCGCGAAGATCAGCACGCAGAAGATGGCGACGACGAATTCCGGCAGGGCACTGGCGACGAGGGAGAGGACCGAGCCGACCGTGTCGAAGAAGCCGTCGCGGCGGTAGGCCGCGTAGACCCCGGTCAGCAGGCCGACCACGGTCGAGATCACGGCGCTCAGCACGACCAGGACGGCGCTGTTTTCGATCCGTTCGCTGGCCAGGCTGGTGACCGAGTTGCTGGCGACGGTGCCGCGCGAGGTCGCCGGTGCGGCTTCGCCGAGCGAATTGCCGAAGTCGAGGTGGATCGCGTTGGTGGCCCAGTTCCAGAACCTGGTCAGCAGCGGTTCGTCGAGCCCGAGTTCGAGCCGCAGGCTTTCGACCCGCTTGGGAGTGGCGCTGTGCCCGAGGATCGCCGTCGCCGCATCACCCGGGAGGACCGTGGTCGCCGCGTAGACGATGATCGCGATCATGATGATGGTGACGATGCCGAGCAGAAGCCGGCGCAGCACCATCGAGGCGATCGGCCGCTTCTCCATCGCCTCCGAAAAGCGCCGGCGCACGCTGGGCGGCGGTGGGGCGGTGGTGCTCACCGCCGCGGAGGCCTGGGCCGACTCAACCATGAGCTCCGGAGTCGGGGTCGATCGGTCGGGCTGACTGCTGCTCCATTTGGGAACCCTAGGCGCCTTTGGGAAGGGCTAACAAGTGTCAAATTGAGCGGTTTTGCGAATCGCGCTTGCACAGAGCGTGCATCGCCTCTTCCTGAATGCTTAGAGGACGGGTGCAAGCCCGGGCCGACCTTTTCTCGCTCTGCACATTGTCCCTCCCGGTCCGGGTCGAAACACTGACGGCCCCGCCCCAACGATCCTGGAGGAACGATGACCCGCACCTTCTGCACCGAAACAGCCCCGCGGCGATGAGCGGCGACCTCGAGGGGAAGGTGGCGCTGATCTCCGGCTCGGCCCGCGGTCAGGGCGCCTCCCACGCCCGCGTGCTCGCCGCTCACGGCGCCCGCGTCGTGGTCAGCGACGTCCTCGACGACCTCGGCGGCGCGGTTGCCGCGGAGATCGGCGACGCCGCCGTCTATACACATCTCGACGTCCGCAGCAACAGCGATTGGTACGCAGCCGTCAGGCTCGCCGAGGAATTGTTCGGCAGCCTCGACATCGTCTGCAACAACGCCGGGATCGTCGGGATGGAGGGGGTCGGAGAATGCTCGGACGAGGAGTGGGACGAGGTAATCGCCGTCAACCAGACCGGCGTCTTCCGCGGCACCCGGGCGGCGATCCCGGCGCTGCGGCGGGCCGGCGGCGGTTCGTTCGTGAACATCTCTTCGACCCTGGGCCTGAAAGGCGCCGGTGCCTACGTCGCCTACACCGCGAGCAAGCACGCGGTGATCGGCATCACCAAGCAGACCGCCGTACAGTACGGCCCCGCGAACATCCGGGCCAACGCGATCTGCCCCTCCTCGATCGACACCCCGATGCACTTGGGCGAGATGGAGTACTTCAAGGACAACCCGGGCTTCGACTTCGACAAGTGGCTCGGCGACAGCCACCCGATCGCTCGCATCGCCGACCCAGTCGAGGTCTCCCACCTGGTGCTCTACCTGGTCTCGCCGATGGCCCGATGGGTGACCGGGGCGAGCTTCTCGATCGACGGCGGCTTCATGGCCGGTTGAGGGCGATCCGCCATGAGCCACTGGGTCCCGCGACGCACAGTGCGCGTCGACGTCGGCAAGCGTCGTCGTCCAGGCTGAACAGGTCCGGGGCGGCCCGGCAGCACTCGCCGTGGCCCTGCCAGACGTCGAGATCGACCGTGACCTTGAGCATGGCGCTCAGTGTGCGGCGACGGCCCAAATCCCCGCGGGACAGCTCTTGGTCTTGAGGCCCCTTCTAAAGACGGGGCAGCCAGGACTCGGACCTGGAATCGCCGATTTTGGAGACCGGTGCCATGCTCTCTTTTCAAGAACTAGCGGCGACCTTGGTGGTGCTCTCAAAGGGACCATGAAGGGACCGAAAGGGCTCGAGATCAGCTTTTTGCTGACTAGCGCTGACTTCCGCTGACCTCTAACAGGCTGCACGTTGAAGCCCGGGAATCCGCTCACAAAGCCGGATCTGGCTTCCCTACTCGGGATGAGGACGATGCGCCCGACGGGAGTCGAACCCGCGACCTTCGGCTTGAAAGACCGACGCTCTTTGGGCCCCCGAAAGGACCCGTTGACCACTGAGCTACGGGCGCTCTTGGCGCACGATACTCGCGCAAGGGGTTCTGAGCGTTGTCGCGGGTAGGTTGGCGGGATGGATCTGGGAATCGAGGGGCGGGTGGCGCTGGTGATGGGCGCCAGCAGGGGGATTGGGCGAGGCATTGCGGGGGCTCTGGCGCGGGAGGGCGCGCGGGTCGCGGTCGCCAGTCGGAGCCGGGAGCGGATCGAGGCGGCAGCTGGGGAGATCGGCGAGGGCGCGACTCCGTTCGTCGCCGACGCGGGTGACCTCGAGCAGGTGGCCGAGCTGCCGGGTGAGGTGGCCGCCGCGCTTGGGCCGGTCGAGATCCTCGTCATCAACACCGGCGGTCCTCCGGTGGGCGGCGCGCTCGGCAACGACCTCGACGAGTGGGAGGGCGCCTACCGCTCGCTCGTGCTCGGGCCGCGGGTGCTGGCCGAGGCCGCGCTGCCCTCGATGCGCGAGCGCCAGTGGGGCCGGATCGTCAACGTCGGCTCGAGCTCGACGCGCGAGCCGATCGCCGGCCTCGCCCTCTCCAACTCCCACCGCATGGCCGCGGTCGGCTTCCTCAAGACGCTGGCGAGGGAGGTTGCCGGGGACGGGATCACGGTGAACACCGTCGCCACCGGCAAATTCGCCACCGATCGGCTGGCCGAATACGCCGGGTCGATGGAGAAGGCCGAAGAGGCGGCACGGTCCACTGTGCCGGCCGGGCGGCTCGGGCACCCCGACGAGTTCGGCGACCTCGTCGCCTTCCTCTGCTCCGAGCGCGCCGCCTACCTGACCGGCACCGTCATCCCGCTCGACGGCGGGATGCTCCGCTCCGCCTTCTGACCGCCGTGTCCGGTTTGTCGCCCTGTGGGCGACAAAGTGAACAGGGGTCCGGTCCCGCTAACGGCCTTTGAGCTCTCGCATCGCGGGATAGATGATCACGTCGCGCAGGGTTTTCGCGCCGGTCATGATCATCAGCAGGCGGTCGATCCCGAGGCCGCAGCCGCTCGCCGGCGGCATCCCGTATTCGAGCGCCCGCACGAACTCTTCGTCGTGGGGGTGGGGATCGTCCTCCGCCCCGCTCTCCTGCCGTTCGCGCTGGCCGATGAAGCGCTCGCGCTGTTCGACCGGGTCGTTGATGTCGGTCCCGCCGCCGACGATCTCCATGCCCGCCACGATGCCGTCGAAGGCCTCGCAGACCTTGGGGTCGTCCGGGTGGTGCTTGACGAGCGGCCAGATGTCGATCGGCAGGACGGTGATGTAGGTGGGCTGGATCAGCTTCGGCTCGACCAGCTTGCCCTGCAGGGTGTCGACGAGGCCGGCCCAGTCGTCGTTCTCCCCGGCATCGTCGCCGGCCAGCTCGGCCAGCTCGTCGCGGCTCGCCGCGTAGATGTCGACGCCGGTCTCCTCGAGCAGCTCGTCGCGCAGGACGACGCGCGGCCAGGGGGCCTTGAAGTCGATCTCGACGCCGTCGCGCTCGACCACCGTCGTCCCCATCACCTTCTCGACGACGTTGGCAACGAGGACCTCGATGAACTCCATGACGCCGTTCCAGTCGGCCCCGCCGACGAACATCTCGAGCATCGTGAACTCGGGGTTGTGCTGGGGCGACATGCCCTCGTTGCGGAAGAACTTGCCGAACTCGTAGACGTCCTCGAAGCCGCCGACGATCGCCCGCTTGAGGTAGAGCTCGGTCGCGGTGCGCAGGTAGAGGTCGCGGTCGAGGGCGTTGTGGTGGGTGACGAAGGGACGCGCCGCGGCGCCGCCGGTGAGGCGCTGCAGGATCGGCGTTTCGAGCTCGACCCAGCCGCGCTCGTTCATGTGGTTGCGGATCTCCCAGACCAGCTTCGCGCGCTTCTTGAAGATCTCGCGCGAGTCGGCGTTGGCCATGAGGTCGAGCTCGCGCTGGCGGTAGCGGACCTCGGGATCGGAGATGCCGTGGAAGAGGTCGGGGGGGTCGAGGAGGGCCGGCGCCAGCAGCGTGCAGGTGTCCACGGCGATCGCCAGTTCGCCGCGTTTGGTCACCCAGAGCGGCCCCTCGACGCCGACCAGGTCGCCGATCGCCAGATCCTCGACGCGGTCGAAGTCCTCGTCGCCGAGGCGGTCGCGGCGCGCGTATCCCTGGATCGTCCCGGTGATGTCGCGGACGTCGAAGAAGACGGTTTTGCCGTGGCCGCGCTTGCCGGTGACCCGGCCCATCACCCGGTAGTGGAACTCGGGATGCTCGCCCTCCTCGAGCGCCTCCGGGTCGTGAGCGGCGGCGATGTCGGCGGCGTGGTCGCGCGGCAGGAACGAGTGCGGGTAGGGATCAACGCCCTCCGCCCGCAGCCGCTCGACGCGGGCGCGGCGGCGCTCCTCCGGGGACTCGGCCGAGTCGCGCGAGCCCGGCGCGGGCGCCGGCGCCTCGGCCTCCGGCGCGCCGCCCGCCGGCGCTCCGTCCTCAGGCCCCGCGGTCACGGGGCCTTGCCGACCGTGACCCGCTCGTTGCCCTCGTAGTCGCGCAGCGTTTCCGCGTCGCGCAGCATCTCCTGCATCGCCGGCCCGTGATGGGTGTCGTGCTCCATCGCCAGCGTCCAGCCGGATGGCGTTTCGGCGATCAGGCCGCGGATGACGCCGAGGCCGTCCTCGCCGCAATCGCCGGTGACGGCGATCCGCGGCTCGCGCTGGATCTCCGGCGAGCGCTCGAAGATCGTGTCGTCGGTGACGTAGGGCAGGTTGGCGATCACCATGTCGACGCCCTCGAGGCCGTCGGGCAGGCCGACCGTGACGACGACGTCGAGATCGAGGCCGAGGCGCTCGGCGTTCTCGCGGGCCGCTTCGGCGGCCTCCGGCGAGAGGTCCGAGGCGGTGATGACGAGGTCCGGCCGCTCCGACATCAGCGCCAGCGCGATCGCCCCGGAGCCGGTCCCGACCTCGTGGACGCGGGCGCCCTGGGGCAGCTTGGTCGCGACCTCAACCAGCAGCTCGGTCTCGCGGCGCGGCCACAGCACGCGCTCGTCGACGGCGACTTCGATCGTGCGGAACGGGGCGTGGCCGAGGACGTAGGCCAGAGGATCGCGGTCGACGCGGCGCGCGACCATCGCCTCCATCGCCGCCGCGATCTCGTCGTCGATCTCGCCAGCGCTGTCGACCGACAGCTCCTCGGGCTTGACGCCCATCGCCTCGGCGAGCAGCGCTTCCGCGTCGTTGCGGGGATTGTCGACCCCCGCCGCGGCGAGCCGCTCGGCCGCGTCGTCGAGGACCGCGCTGACGGTCCGTGCCGGTCCCTGCTCTTGAGTGTCTACAGCCGCCATCGCCCGCCGTCCTCCCTTAGTAAGTTGATCAATCCAAAGTTCTTGTGCAAGGCTAACATCGTTTCGGTGGCGCGCGCTCGGTCATCCGGGGCGCCCTATGTAACCCGCAGTCTGCCGATTTCGGCCTCTAGACCGCAGTTTGCAGGTTTCCGTGTGCCTCCGGCCGGCCGATGCCGCCGTGGCGGCGGACCACGATAGCGATCCAGAGCGCTCCGGCGGCCATCATCACCAGGCTCTCGATCTGCGCCGTCGTCAGCCCGGCCGAATCGGTCGTGTTGCGGCGAATGAACTCGACCAGGAAGCGCTCGGTCCCCGCGTACATCAGGTAGATCGCGAAGAGGACCCCGGGACGGACGCGGTCGCGCAGCTGCCAGAGAATCCAGGCGCCGAGCCCCATCGCCAGCGTCTCGTAGACCGGCGTCGGCTGGACCGTCACCTTAGTCGGCACGGTCCCGTTCGGATAAGCCATCGCCCAGGGGCCGTTCCAGGGCTTGCCGTAGTCGCCGTCGCCTGAGAGCTGGCAGCCGCAGCGGCCCAGCGCGTAGCCCAGCGCCAGCGCCGGCGCCGCGACGTCGAGCAGGGTCAGGTTGAGGAAGCGACGCCAGGCGGCCCAGGCGATGACGAAGAGCGCGCCGCCGATCGCGCCGCCGTACCAGACCAAGCCCGAGCCGCTGAAGATGTTGCCGAGCAGGTCGTTCTTGACCTCGCTGTAGTTCTGGACGAGGAAGTAGACGCGCGAGCCGACCAGGCCGCCGACCAGCGCCGCGAACCCCATCTCATAGCCCCAGTCGTTGGGCTTGCCGAGCTCACCGAAGCGCTTCCAGACCAGTGCCCCGGCGCTGAGGAACGCCAGCGCGAAGCAGATCCCGAAGGTCTGCAGGGTCAGCGGGCCGATTTCGATGCGCGGGTACATCTACGGGAGCAGCAGTGCCTCGAGCAGGGCCTTCTGCGCGTGCAGCCGGTTCTCGGCCTCGTCCCAGACCACCGAGTGCTCGCCATAGAGGACATCGGCGGTGATCTCGTCGCCGGGGTGGGCGGGCAGGCAGTGCATGACGACGGCGGTGTCCTTGGCGGCGGCGAGCAGGTCGGCGTCGAGCCGGAACGGCGCCAGCGCGGCGCGGCGGGCGGCCTCGTCTTCGTCGCCCATGCTGACCCAGACGTCGGTATAGAGAGCGTCGGCACCGGCGGCGGCGGCCCGCGGGTCGTCGGTGAGGCGGACGCCGTGGCCCTCCTCGAGCTGGTAGCCGGCCGGTGCGGCGACGACGACTTCGACGCCGGCGAGCTCGCCGAGGATCGCCAGGCTGCGGGCGACGTTGTTGCCGTCGCCGACGTAGGCGAGGCGCAGGCCGTCGAGGTCGCCGAAGCGCTCGCGCAGCGTCAGCAGGTCGGCGATCGCCTGGCAGGGATGGTGGCGCGGAGTCAGGGCGTTGACGACCGGGACGTCGGCGGCGGCGGCCAGCTCGGCGACGGTCTCGTGGGAGCCGGAGCGGATCACGACTGCGTCGGTCATCCGCGAGAGGATCCGCGCCGTGTCGGCGACCGACTCGCCGCGGGCCAGCTGCATTTCGTCGCCGCGCAGCATCACCCCGTGGCCGCCGAGCTCGGCGACGCCGACGTCGAAGGAGATCCGCGTCCGGGTCGAGGGCCGTTCGAAGACCAGCGCGACGCTGAGGCCGGCGAGGCTCGCCGAGCCGAGCCGCCCGCCCTCGCGGCGCGAGTCGTGGCCGGCTTTGAGGTCGGCGGCGCGGTCGAGCAGCCTGCCGAGCTCGAAGGCGCCGAACTCTTCGCCGGTTAGAAAGTCACGCTTCAAGGCGGAGATACTACGAGGGTGCCGTCCCCCACTCCCGCCCGCCTGACCACCCGGAGAGCGCACCAGTGGAGCTGACCGTCCTCGCCTGGAACCTCTTCCACGGCCGCGACTTCCCGCCCGACGGCGACCTGCGGACGCTGCGCTCGCGGCTCTTCCGGCTCGACGAGCGAAACGACACCCACGTCCAGGTCAACCGCGACCTGACGCCGGAGTTCGCGACCCTGCTGGCCGGCGCCGCCTGGGACGTGGCGATGCTGCAGGAGGCGCCGCCGCGCTTCAAGGGCGCGCTCGAGAGCGCCTGCGGCGCCGAGGGCCACCGGGTGCTGACCTCGCGCAACAACGCCGGCTTCCTGCGCGGCTTCCTGGCGCGCCAGAACCCGGACCTGATGGCCTCCGGCGAGGGCGGCTCGAACCTGACCCTGGTGCGGGTGCCGGGCCGGCTCGGGGGGATCGCCGAGCGCCGCGAGATCGCGATCCACGAGGGCGAGCCGGAGCGCCGGGCAATGGCCTTCACGCGGACCGCCTCGGGCGTCTGCATCGCCAACCTGCATGCGACCAACGACGTGCCGGCGATGGCGGTCGCCGACGTGCTGGTGGCGGCGCGGGCGGCCGAGGAGTGGTCGCGCGGCGGCCCGCTGATCTTCGGCGGCGACCTCAACCTGCGCCCGGCCGAGAACCCGGAGATCTTCGACCGCCTGCGCGACGAGTTCGGCCTCGCCGCCCCGACCGCGCCGCGGGCGATCGACCACATCCTCGTGCGCGGCCTCGAGGTGCGCGCCAAGCCGGTCCAGTGGCCGCCCGAGCAGCGCGAGCTCGACCACGAAGGACGGGCGCTGCGGCTCTCCGACCACGCCCCGGTCGAGGCCCACTTCGAGCTGGTCGAGCCGCCCGTTCTGACCAGCTGAGCCCGGCGAATTTCGCGGCCTCGCCCCACAGGTTCCGCCGAATTGCAATATTCGACTCCGGCGCCCGGTGGGCAAACACTGATCTGGAGGCATTCCTAGATGGCGGACGAGAAAAAAGTAGCGGACAGCGCAGGACAGTCGAGCAGCTCGAGCAACGCCGGCGGCACCCCGAAAGAGACGGCTTCGACCCCGGCGCCGAAAGCGACCGAGTCGAAACCGAGCGCCAGTTCCGCGCCGAGCGCGTCAAAAGCGGAGGCCCCGAAACCGGCGGCGGCGAAACCGAAAAAAGCCGCGGCCAAAAAACCGGCTGCCAAAAAAGCTCCGGCCAAACCGAAAGCCAAAGCGGCGCCGAAAAAAGCCGCCTCGAAACCGAAAAAATCGTCAGCGAAAAAATCTTCGACTGCCAAACCGAAAACCGCGAAAGCGAAGGTCGGCTCGAAAGCGAGCGCGGCGACCAGCGGCCTCGACAAGAGCGTCGCTCAGTTCCGCGAGAGCCTCGAGCACAGCGTCACGCTGAGCCGCGACCGCATCCAGGAGGTCGTCGACGACGCCGTCCAGCGCGGCCGCATGACCCGCGGCGACGCCGAGAAGATGGTCCGCGAGCTGATCAAAAAAGGCAAAAAGCAGACCGACTCGCTGCTCGGCGAGCTCGAAAAGATGGCGCGCCAGGCGCGTCGGAAACTCCCCTAGGTGGAGGGAGCCGCCGGCACCACCGAGAGGCCGCGGGCGCCGCGCCGAGGTGAGCAGATCGAGGTCGAGATCGACTCACTGGCGTTCGGCGGCCGTGGCGTCGCGCGTGCCGACGGCTTCGTCCTCTTCGTCGCCGGGGCGCTGCCCGGCGACCGCGTCCGCGCCGAGATCACCAAAAGCAAGAAGCGCTTCGCCGAGGCCCGCACGGTCGAGCTGCTGCGGCCCGGCGCCGACCGCCTCCCCGACCGCTGCCTGCACGGCGGCGAGCCCTGTCCCGGCGCGCCCTGGCAGGGGCTGGCCTACGAGCGCCAGCTGGCCGAGAAGCAGTCGCAGGTGGCCGAGGCGCTGCGGCGGATCGGCGACCTCGAGGGCTTCGAGCTCGAGCCGATCGTCCCGGCGCTCGAAGAGTGGCGCTACCGCAACAAGCTCGAGTACTCCTTCGGCGAAGCCGACGCTCTGGTCTCGCTCGGCTTCCACGCCCGCGGCCGCTGGGACCTGATCGTCGACGTCGAGGACTGCCAGCTCGCCTCCGAGCGGGGCAACACGGCCCGCAACCGAGTCCGTGAATGGGCGCGCGGCGAGGGGGTCCTCGCCTACGACGCCGGCGCCCGCACCGGCGTGCTGCGCAACCTCGTCGTCCGCGAGGGCCGGCGCACCGGCCAGATCCAGACCCGCCTCGTCACCTCGCCGGACCGCCTGCCGAAACCGCCGGTCGACCTCCACACGACGATCGAGGGCGACTCCGGCGGGACCGACGGGCCGACCGGGGCGATCGGCGAGGAGCGACTGCGCGAGCGCCTCGGCGAGCTCGACATCGAGATGTCCCACGGCGCCTTCTTCCAGACCAACACCGAGATGGCCGAGAAGCTCTACGACGTTGCCGCCGAGTTCGCCGGCCTGACCGGGCGCGAGCGGGTCTTCGACCTCTTCTGCGGGATCGGCACGATCGGCCTTACCCTGGCGCCGCGGGCGGGCGAGGTCTGGGGGATGGAGATCGTCCCCGAGGCAATCGAAGACGCCGAGCGCAATGCCGAGGCCAACGGGATCGGGAACGCCAGGTTCATTGCCTCCAACGCGCGCACCGGGGTGCGGCCACTGCTCGAGGAGGCCGGCAAACCCGACGTCGTCGTCGTCGATCCACCCCGCGCCGGGCTCTCCCAGAAAATCGTCCGCCGCGTGATCGAGTGCGAGGCGAAGCGGATCGTCTACGTCTCCTGCAACCCGACGACGCTCGCCCCCAACGCCTCCCAACTCGGCGAGGCCGGCTATAGGCTGACGCGCGTGCGGCCGGTCGACATGTTCCCGCAGACCCCCCACATCGAGTGCGTGGCGCTGTTCGAGCGGACCGCGGCGGCGGCATCCGCGAGTGCCGCGCCGGCCGCCGCGTCCGCGAGTACTCCGCCGGCGACCACCGAGCCGACCGAGGGAGAGGCCTGATGGCCTCCCGCGCCTTCGGCGTCACCGCCGGGCTCGATCCCGAGGTCTGCGCGCCGCTCGCCGCTCGCTGCCAGGAGCTGGGCTACGTCTCGATGTGGTCCAACGACCACCCCGGCGCCAGCGGCCTCGAGACGCTCGCCGAGTTCGCCAAGGGCGCGCCGACGATCGACCTCGGCGTCGGCGTGATCGCGATCGACCGTACGCCGCCCGAGCAGATCGCCGCCGACATCGACCGCCTCGGCCTCGACCCCGCCCGCCTCTGGCTCGGCGTCGGCGCCGGTTTCAGCAAGAAGCCGCTGACGGCGATGCGCGAGGCGCTGCCGGAGCTGCGCGAGAAGCTGCCCGCCGTCCGCCTCGTCCTCGCCGCGATGGGCCCGAAGATGTGCGCCCTCGCCGGCTCCTCCTACGACGGCGCCTTCTTCAACTGGATGACCCCCGACTTCGCCGCCGGCGCCCGCGAGAAGGTCGAAGAGGGCGCCGCCCAGTCGCGCCCCGAGACCCCGCCGGTCCTCGGCTACGTCCGCACCGCCGTCGGCCCCGATGCCGCCGAGCGCCTCGCCAAGGAGGAATCGTTCTACCGCGACCTCCACAAGGGCTACCGCGACCACTTCGACCGCCTCGGCGCCCCCGAGGGCACCGTCGGCATCGCCGCCCCCGACGCCGGCGTCGCCCAGTCCGCCCTGGAGAGCTACACCGCCCTCGACACGATCGTCGTCCGCGCCCTCGCCAGCGCCAAGATCGACCCGATGATCGCCGTCGCCGAAGCCGCCGCGCCCCAGCCCTGATCGAAGCTCGATGCTTTTTGCCGCCTATAGGCGGTCAAATGCATCAAGAGGGGCGCTGTCGCCTAGTACGGCGGCAGGTCCTCGTACCACTTGCCGAGCATGCGGAACGAGCGCCAGAAGCGCTGCTTGGCCCCCTCCTCGTCCAGCGAGTCGTCGATGTCGGGCGTGTAGAGCGCGTCGATCGTCGGCGTGAAGGCCTGGATCTCGCCCTCGCGCTGCTCGATCTCGCGCGACAGCGGCACCTGCAGGCCGTTGAGGATGCGGAGGCTGGCCTCGCCCATCACGACGACGATCTTCGGCTGGACGATCGCCATCTCCTCGACCAGGCGGGCGACGCACTCCTGGGGGGCCAGGTCGGGCTCGGCGATCGGGCACTTGACGCAGAGCGTGCCGTAGACGACCAGCGGGTCGATCGAGAGGCGCTTGAACGATTTCATCAGCGCGTTGCCGGCGCGGCCGTAGAAGGCGACGCCCTCCTCGATCTCCGCCGCCATCGGCGAGTGCTTGAGCATGAAGACGTCGGCCTGGGGGTGGCCGGAGCCGAGCACCGGCATCAGCTTGCCGCGCGGGCAGTGCGGGCAATCCTGCACTTCCCGGCTCATCTGGTTGAGCTCGCGGATCGCCCGCTCGAGGTACTTCTCGCGAATCTCGTCGTCGGTCGAATGCATCTGCGCAGACCTCTTTGACGAGCCCGGCACGCCTCCTTTGCGCCGGTGGGACTGCATCAGCTCTTGCTGGCCGATCGGCGTTTGCGCGGCCTCCCGCCGCGGACCGGCTTGGCGTCGGGAACGCGCCGTTTGGCGGCCTTCGGACGGCCCGTCGTCTGCAGCAGTTTCAGCGCCTGGACGTAGACCAGGTTCTTGTGCTTGCGGGTGATGTCGGCGTCGCGCATCGCCTCGAGGAACTCGGCCGGCCCGTCGAAATCGTGGATCCGCACCCGCACGCTGCCGAGCCCCTGGGCGACGTGGCTGTCGGACCCCGCCCCCGGCACGATCCGGTACTTGCGGGCGAACCGCACCGCCTCCTCGTTGAACGCCGTCACCGCCACCCGCGGGTTGAAGACCTCGAGGATGTCGATCTCCTCGACCATGTCGAGCAGGTGCTCGTAGTCGGGGACCGAGTGGAAGCGGTCGAACGGGTGGGGCACGTAGACGAGGCCGCCCTGCTCGCGGATCGCCGCCAGCGATTCGGCCATCGTCAGCCCCTTGGGGATCTTCTCCTCGAGGAAGAGGCCGATCACCTCGCCCTGCTCGGCGGTCTTGATCTCCTCGGCGACGATCACCTTGAGGTCGTCCATCCCGGCCGCGATCTCGCGCGCCTCGAGCGCCCCCGAGACCTCGTTGTGGTCGGTGATCGCGATCGCCCCGAGGCCGCGGTCGCGCGCCGTCTGCAGCAGCACGTCGACCGGGGTCGCGCAGTCCTTGGAGTGGTCGGTGTGCATGTGCAGGTCGACCTCGATCAGGGGACGACCGGCGATCCGCGCCCGGACCTCAGAGTCGCCGGCGGGATCGTGGCGGCGCGCCAGCAGGCCCCGGTAGATCGCCTCGAAGTCGGCGGCGACGGCGCCCCAGTCGCGGCCCTCCTCGGCCGGCGAGACGACGTCGTAGTCGGCCGGGAAGTAGCGCGCCAGGAGCTCCGCGGTCGCCTGGCTCATCGCCGTGCGAGCGTCGATCCGGCCGAAGAAGATCTCGACCAGAGGCCGCGCCACCTGGGTCGAGAGCACCCGCTCCTGAGGCCCGTGGAAGGTGGCGACGTTCAGCGAGAAGGAGGCGCGCAGGGCCGCCGAGGCGACGCTCGGCGCAAACGGCTCGTGGACGTGGACGATGTCCGGCGGGTGCGAGGAGAGCGCTCGTTTGACGGCGTCGCCGGTGCCGATCCGCAGCACCTCGTGGCCGCGCCGCTCGAGCTCGTCGCCGAGCCGCTGGACGAACTGGTTGACCGGTTTGCGGGCCGAGCGCCGGTGCGGCGAGACCTGGGCGATCGTGAGCGGCGCGTCAGCGGGCACGGTCAGAGGATAGGAGCCCGCCGCGCCGGACGGGCTCCTACCGCTGGAGCTAGGCCTTGGTGGCGGCCGGGGCCGGGGACTCGGCCTTCGGCGCGGCGGCCTTGCGACGGCTGTTGGCGGCGATGAACTCCTCGGTCTGTTCGCGCGCTTCGTCGTCGGGACGCTGGGAGTGCGGGCTCTTCATCAGGTAGCTGGAGGGCCCGTCGAGCTGACCGGTGATGCCGTTGTTGAGCGCCAGCTTGATCAGCCGCACGGCGTCGATCACGACGCCGGCCGAGTTCGGCGAGTCCCAGACCTCGAGCTTCAGCTCGGCGGTCAGCGGCACGTCGCCGAAGGCTTTGCCCTCGAGGCGGATGTGGGCCCACTTGCGGTCGGTCAGCCACGGCACGTAGTCGGAGGGACCGACGTGGACGTCTTTGGCCGGCAGGTCGTGGCCGACGATCGAGGTCACGGCGTTGGTCTTGGAGATCTTCTTCGAGTCGAGCCGCTCGCGCTCGAGCATGTTGTAGAAGTCCATGTTGCCGCCGACGTTCAGCTGCGAGGTGCGCTCGAGGCGCACGCCGCGGTCGTGGAACAGGCGGGCGAGCTGGCGGTGGACGATCGTCGCGCCGACCTGGCTCTTGATGTCGTCGCCGATGATCGGCAGTCCGGCCTCTTCGAAGCGCTTGTCCCAGTAGTTCTCGCGGGCGATGAAGACCGGCAGGCAGTTGACGAAGCCGACGCCGGCTTTGAGCGCCTGCTCGACGTACCACTTGGTCGCCTCCTCGGAGCCGACCGGCAGGTAACAGACGAGGACGTCGGCCTTGGTCTCCTTGAGGATCCCGACGACGTCGGCGGTTTCGCCCGGCGCTTTGGTGATTTTCTCTTTGAGGTACTTGCCGAGACCGTCGTGGGTCATGCCGCGCTCGACCTTGAGGCCGATCTTCGGCACGTCGGCGAACTTGATCGTGTCGTTCTGCCCCGACCACATCGCCTCGGAGAGGTCTTTGCCGACCTTCTCAGCGTCGATGTCGAAGGCGGCGACAAATTCGACGTCGCCGACGTGGTAGCCGCCGAGGTCGACGTGCATCAGACCCGGAACTTCCTCGTTCGGGTCGGCGTCGCGGTAGTAGTGGACGCCCTGGATGAAGGAGTTGGCGCAGTTGCCGACGCCGACGATCGCGACCCGAACCTTGTCGTCCGTGCGCGCGATCCCGTTGCCGTTTCCGCTGCCGTTCGCTCCGTTGCTCTCACTCATAAGTTTGAAGTCCTCCTGGTTTGCGCTGAGGCAGGTGAACACACCCGCCGCGCTTGCTGGTTACGCCTTCTCGAGCTCGTTCCGCACGTGCCAGACGCGCTGAATGACCGTCACGATGGTCAGCGCGGCGACCACGTAGATCGCCGGGGCCAGCAGTTCGAAATTCCCGATGCCGGCGCCCTTGGCGAAGATCAGGCCAATCGAAAGTAGCACCACCCTGACCGGGCGGGTGGCCAATCCGACCTTGCACTCGACCCCCAGAGCCTCGGCGCGGGCGCGGGTGTAGGAGACCATCAACGACCCGAGCACGGCGATGACGCACATCGCGGCGGCGAAGTCTTCGCCGCGGACGGCGAAGTAGCCGGCCACGGCGGCGATCACGATCCCCTCCTCGATCCGGTCCAGGGTCGAGTCGAGGAAGGCGCCGAACAGCGTCCCCTTGCCGGACATCCGCGAATACCGGCCGTCCATCGTGTCCATGACCGAGCCGAGGACGAAGGCGACGCCGCCGAGGAAGAAGAGCCGCTGGGTGACGAGGAAGGCAGCGACGAGGTTGCCGAACAGGCCCATCAGCGAGATCGCGTTGGGGGTCAGGCGCGACTCGATCAGCCGGTCGCGGGCATAGGAGCGCAGCTCCTGGCCGTTGCGGGGACCGCCGCCGCGCCCGTCGCGACGCGGGCCGGGGGCCTGGGGAGGCGCCGAGGAGGAAGCCATCGTCCGAGGCTAGATGATCAGAGGGTCGCGGGGCGGGTTGCCGAGCGGTCCTCTTGCCAGCGCGTCCGCCAGCTCCAGGCCTCGGGTTTCCAGCGCGCCAGCGCGCCCTGGGCGATCGCGAAGGAGGCCAGCGCCACCATCCATCCCAGAGCCCAGTCGACCCAGTAGTGGTTGGCGGTGACGATCACCACCCAGGCGATCAGGATCGGCCAGAACGCCCACCACGCTTTCGCCCACCAGTTGCGGCAGACGAGGACGCCGCTGGCGCCGATCATCAGCGCGAAGGCGCAATGCATCGAGGGCACCGCCGCGTAGGGGTTGATGAAGATCTTGGCGATCGCCGAATCGTGGTTGACCGAGGAGAACCTGGTGATCGTGTCGACGAAGCCGTCCTGGGGGAACAATCGCGGCGGTGCCGTCGGGAAGCCGACATAACCGATCAGCGCCAGGCACATCGACACCACGAACATGTTGCGGACGAAGTAGTAGGACTCGTTGCGGAAGAGGTAGAGCCAGATCAGGAACGCCAGCGCGACCGTGAACTGGGCGTTGAGGTAGAGCTGGTTGGCGGCTTCGATCGTCCAGTGGGCCGGCAGGAAGAACTTCTGCAGGGCCGGCTCGAAGAGCGAGTGGGTGTTGCGCTCGAAGTCGATCACCTGCTGGCCGTGGCGGATCGCGTCGGGCCTGCTGGAGTCGGCGATGCCGCGGCCGAGCTCGTAGATCACGTCGACGCCGACGAGGATCGCCAGCTGGCGCCCGGCATCGCCCCAACCCTTGGGCGTCTTCCTACCGACGGCGGCCAGCACGCGAGACACGACCGACGATTGTAAAGCCGGTAACCGGGCGAACCACTCATCTAGGGTCGGGGCGATGGACTGGAAGCGACCCGACCGGCGCCGCGTGCGCGCGATCCGCGACCGCCTGCAGGAGATGTACGGAGTCCCGGTCAACGAGCCCCACCGCGACCCGATCGGCTGCCTCGTCCACACCGTCCTCTCCCAGCACACCAACGACACCAACAGCGGCCGCGCCTACGCCTCGCTGCGCGAGCGCTTCCCGAGCTGGGACGAAGTCCGCGACGCGCCGCGGGCCGAGCTCGAAGACGCGATCCGCGCCGGCGGCCTCGCCAAGCAGAAGGCGCCGCGGATCCAGGGCATCCTCGAGCAGCTCGGCGACGAGCCCGACCTCGACTGGACCGAGACCGCCGACCCCGAGGACTCGCGCGAGTACCTGCTCGGCCTGCCCGGCGTCGGCCGCAAAACCGCGGCCTGCGTCCTGATCTTCAGCTGGGGGATCCCGGAGATCCCGGTCGACGTCCACGTCCACCGCGTCGGCGGACGGCTCGGCCTCTTCCCGGCCAAGGCCAGCTTCGAGAAGGCCCACGACGAGATGCTGGCGATCGTTCCGCCCGAGGACGCCTACGAGGTCCACGTCAACCTGATCCGCCACGGCCGCACGCTCTGCCGTCCGAAACCGAGATGCGGCGAGTGCGAGCTGCGCCGGATGTGCCCCTGGTACCGCGCCGAGGCCGAGCGCGAGCCCCTCGCGGAAGTCAGAAAGTAGTATCCCGGCCGCCCGATGAGCAAAAGAACCTTCATCGTCTTCGGACTGCTGGTCCTCGTCCTCGCAGTCCTCATACCTTGGCTCGCCTTCCGCTCGACCGGCGACGCCAACACCGGGGCCGAGAAGGTCGCGGCGAACCTGAAGAACGGCCAGACGCTGTTCCAGACCAACTGCGGGACCTGCCACACCCTCTACGCGGCCGGAACCGACGGCAACTACGCGCCCAACCTCGACGAACTGCTCGCCCCCGGCGGTCCGGCGAAACCAGGCGCCGAAGGCCAGAAAACCCGCGAAGGGCTCGAAGCCCGCGTCCTGAACGCGGTCGAAAACGGCGTCAACAGCGCCACCCCGGGCCGCATGCCCGCCGGCATCCTGAACGAACAGGACGCCAAGCAAGTCGCGAAGTTCGTCGCCGCCGTCGCCGGCGAAGGCTGAGCGCCTCCGCCGGCGAACGGTGGCCGACCCCTACGGCGCCAGCCGCAGGGTGCTGAACAGACCGGCGTGGTCGGAGTCCCAGTAGCCGTTGTTGGGACTGCGGCCGGTGACCGATGAGTTGACCAGGGCGACCTGTTTGGGGTCGCGGGTCATGATGTGGTCGACCTTGTGGTTGAACTGGCTGGCGGCACCGCCACCGGAGACCGGCAGCAGCGCCGTTTCGAGGCAGCAGCCGAGCGGCTTGGAGGTCGAGCGCTCGACCATCCCGGCCTTGAGGAGCGCCGAGTAGGCCTGGCCGTCGCCGGGCTGGACTTCGGTGGCGACGTCGGAGTTGAGATCGCCGACCAGGATCACCGGCAGGCTCGAGGTCGCCGGACCGCCCGAGGCGACCAGTTCTTTGGCCTGCAGGGCACGGATGCTCGGCACCGTCGTCGAGGGGTCGAACGACTCCAGGTGGGTGTCGACGAAGCGGAACTTCTGGCTGCCGCGAACCGTGACGTCGACCGCTACCCAGCCGCGGGTGACCGTCACCGGCACGCCCGAGACTTCCTCGACCAGCAGGCTCTTGAAGTGGCCCTTCTGCGGGTGCGAGACGGTGACGCCGGCGCCGACCTTGGCGAGGATCACGTCGCGCATCGTCAGGCGGCCGTTGATCTCGGCGTTTTTGATCAGCGAGTTGGGGCCGTCGCCGGGGATGCCGTTCTCGTCGCCGGGCGCTTCGAAGTCGAACTCGGGGTTGACGTCGACGGCGCGGTAGCGCTTCTTGCCCTTGTTGAGGGCGGCCAGCAGTTCGGCCAGGTAGTCGTAGCGGACGGTAGATGCGTTGGGGGCATGCCCACCGAGCAGCGCTTCGAGGCTGGGCGGGCCGGTGCGCCACTCGGCGACCTCCTGCAGGCCGACCAGGTCCGGTTCCTTGCTGATGATCTCCTTGGCGAGCCCTTTCGCTCGGACCGGGAAGTTGTTTTCGGTGACCTGACGCAGGATGGCTCCGGTCGCCTCGACGAATTCTTCGCGCGATTTGGCGGCGATCGCCGGGGCGAGGTCGGCGCCGAGGTAGATGTTGCGGGTCATTACCTTCAGTTCGGTCCCGGGCGGGACCGGCTTCGCCGGCTTCGGCTTGGCGGCTGAGGAGCCGGCGCCGAACAGTGCTGCGAGCAGTACCGCCGCGACCGCGGCAAGGGCGAGCACCGGCAGCGGCCGGCGCGTCTTCTGGGCGTGAATCAAGTCGTTCCTCCTGGTGGTTGGTGGGCCTCCCAAAGCCCTTGTAACAACTATATGTCGGCCTTGAACCGCTCTGCAATATCTGCCATACTGCCACTTAGATTTCTTAGGCTTAGACAACGAAACCCCTGGAGGTACAGGAAAAAGTGGCAAAAACGATCGGAATCGACCTGGGAACGACCAATTCCTGCGTCGCCGTTATGGAGGGTGGCGAGCCGACTGTGCTCGAGAACGCCGAGGGCGGGCGCACGACGCCGTCCGTGGTGGCTTTCACCGAGGGCGGTGAGCGGCTGGTCGGAACGGTCGCCAAACGCCAGGCGGTGATGAACCCGGAGAACACGATCTTCTCGATCAAGCGCTTCATGGGGCGCAAGGAGGCCGAGGTCAAAGAGGAGGAGACCATCGTCCCCTACAAGATCGAGGCCGGCCCCAACGGCGACGTGCGCGTCGACGTGCGCGGCAAGCAGTACAGCCCGCCGGAGATCAGCGCGATGATCCTGCAGAAGCTGAAGACCGACGCCGAAGCGAAGCTCGGCGAGCCCGTCGACAGCGCCGTGATCACCGTTCCCGCCTACTTCAACGACGACCAGCGACAGGCGACGACCGACGCCGGCAAGATCGCCGGCCTCGACGTCAAGCGCATCATCAACGAGCCGACCGCGGCCGCGCTGGCCTACGGGCTCGACAAAGAGAAAGCCGACCAGACGATCCTCGTCTTCGACCTCGGCGGCGGCACCTTCGACGTGTCGGTGCTTGAAATCGGCGACGGCGTCTTCGAGGTGAAGGCCACCGCCGGCGACAACCACCTCGGTGGCGACAACTGGGACAAAGCGATCGTCGAGTGGCTGGTCGCCGAGTTCAAACGCGACCAGGGCGTCGACCTCGCGGCCGACAAGAACTCGCTGCAGCGTCTCTACGAGGCGGCCGAGAAGGCCAAGATCGAGCTCTCCTCGACCCAGGAGACGCAGATCAACCTGCCGTTCATCACGGCCGTCGAGGGGCAGCCCAAGCACCTCGACCTGAAGCTCAGCCGCTCAAAGATGAACGAGCTGACCAGTGACCTGCTGGACCGCACCGTCGGCCCGGTCAAACGGGCGCTCGACGACGCCGACGCGGCGATCGACCACGTCGTCCTCGTCGGCGGCATGACCCGCTCGCCGGCGGTGCGCGAGAAGGTCAAGGAGCTGACCGGCAAGGAGCCGCACCAGGGCGTCAACCCGGATGAGGTCGTGGCGGTCGGTGCCGGCATCCAGGCCGGCGTGCTGGCCGGCGACGTCAAGGACGTCCTGCTGCTCGACGTGACCCCGCTGACGCTGGGCATCGAGACCAAAGGCGGCGTGATGACGAAGCTGATCGAGCGCAACACGACGATTCCGACGAAGAAGTCGGAGACGTTCTCGACCGCCGACGACAACCAGCCGTCGGTCGAGATCCACGTGCTCCAGGGCGAGCGCGAGATGGCCACCGGCAACAAGAGCCTGGGCAAATTCCAGCTCACCGGCATCCCGCCGGCGCCGCGCGGCATGCCGCAGATCGAAGTCACCTTCGATATCGACGCCAACGGCATCATCAACGTGACCGCCCAGGACAAAGGCACCGGCAAAGAGCAGAAGATCGAGATCAAATCCGGCTCCGGGCTCTCCGACGAGGAAATCCAGAGCATGGTCTCCGACGCCGAGTCGCACGCCGACGAGGACCGCAAACAGCGCGAGCTGGCGGAGACCCGGAACATCGCCGAGAACGCCGCCTACCAGGCCGAGAAAGCGATCGCTGACGCCGGCGACAAAGTCGACCAGGCGACCAAGGACCAGGTCGAGACCGCCGTCAAGGACGTCCGCGAGTCGCTCGACTCGGGCGACGCCGAGACGCTGAACGGCAAGATCGAGGCGCTGAACACGGCGATGACCGCCGCCTCGGAGCAGATCTACGCGGCGGCCCAGAGCGAGGCGCCGGCCGATGGCGCCTCCGAGAACGGCTCTTCCTCGGATGAGGAGGAGGTCGTCGACGCCGAAGTGGTCGACGACGCGGAGTCGAAATAGATGCGGCTGCCTCAGGACGATATGGCGGGTGGCGGGACGCCGAGGGACCGGGATTCTCGGCCCGCGGGTCCTGTCACCGAGGAGGACTCCCTGACTCACCCGTCAGGGAGCTCCCCCTCGGTGCCACCCGCGGGTGAGGACGATCAGGGATCGGACTCCGCCGGCGAGGACGTTCAGGACGACATCTCCCAGCTGCTGGCTGAGGCCGAGGCTAAAAGGGACGAGTACCTCGAACTGGCTCGCAGGACGCAGGCGGATTTCGAGAACTACCGCAAGCGGATGGCGGCGGAGGTTCAGGCGGCTGCCCTCCGCGGCAAGGCTCAGGTCGCGCGGGACGTGGTCGTCGTGCTCGATGACCTCGAGCGGGCGCTGGCGGCTGCCGGGCTCGACCCCGAGGGCGACTCGGAGGACGGGCTCGCGCACGGGGTGCTGCTGGTCTTCCGGAACCTCCGCGAGTCGCTGAAGAAGGTGGGCGTCGAGACGGTCGATCCGGCCGGGGAGAAGTTCGACCCCAACCAGCACGAGGCGCTGACGGCGGTTCCCGTCGAGGGCGTCGCGAGCGGCCAGGTCGTCGAGGTCATGCAGAAGGGCTACCGGCTGGACGGGCAGCTGATCCGACCCGCGCGGGTCGTCGTCAGCGCCTAGGACGAAGAGAAGAGGAGAAGTGGCAGACGAGCTCTACAAGACCCTCGGCGTCGCGAAGAACGCGAGCGAGGACGAGATCAAGAAGGCCTACCGCAAGCTGGCGCGGCAGTACCACCCTGACCGCAACCCGGACGATCCCAAGGCCGAGGAGAAGTTCAAGGAGATCTCGGCCGCGCACGACGTCCTCAGCGATCCCGAGAAGCGCAAGGAGTACGACAAGGGGCCGGCCTTCGCCGGCTTCGGCGGTGGTGGCAACCCGTTCGGCGCCGGCGGTGGCGCCCAGGCCGGCAGCTTCGGCGCCGACTTCGGCGACATTCTGTCCGGCCTCTTCAACCGCGGTGGCGGAGGCCGGCAGGCCCAGCAGGTCCGTGGCCGCGACCTCGAGACCGAAATCCAGCTCGGCTTCGACCAGGCGATCAACGGGACCCAGGTCAGCGTCACCGTGCCCAAGGCAGAACGCTGCGCTACCTGCCACGGGTCGGGCGCCAAACCGGGCACCGGCCCGGTCGTCTGCCCGCGCTGCGAAGGACGCGGCGTCGACGCCCAGAGCCAGGGCTTCTTCTCGATCAGCCAGCCCTGCCCGCAGTGCGGCGGCGCCGGCCAGATCATCGAGGACCCCTGCCCCACCTGCGGCGGCTCGGGCCTGACCCAGCAGACCAAGCGCTACAAGGTCAACATCCCCGCCGGGGTCAAGGACGGCAGCCGCATCCGGCTCGCCGGCAAAGGCGAGGCGGGACCGAACGGCGGTCCCCCCGGCGACCTCTACGTGACCACCCGGGTCACCTCGTCCCCGGTCTTCAAACGGCTCGACGACGGCAACCTCGAGGTGACGGTGCCGATCTCGATCCCCGAGGCGGTCCAGGGCGGCACGATCGAGGTGCCGACGCTGGAGGGCACCAAGAAGATCAAGGTCGCGCCCGGGACCAAACACGGGGCGATCCAGCGGCTGCGCGGCGAGGGCCCGCCGAAGGGCAAGGGCGGCGGCCGCGGCGACATCCGCTACCGGCTCGAGATCGAGGTCCCCAAGGACTTGACCGAAGAGCAGGAGAAGGCGGTCGAGGGGCTCTCGAGCGCGCTGAACGGCCACGACCCGCGGGCTGACCTGCTGCGCAGGGCGGGGGTCTGATGGCGACCTACCGCCGCCACGTCAAAGCCAGCTTCGACCAGGAGCAGGGCGTCTTCATGATCTCGGTCGCCGCCGAACTGGCCGAGATGCACCCGCAGACGCTGCGGATCTACGAGACGCGCGGGCTGATCACGCCGAAGCGCTCACCCAAGAACACCCGCCTCTACAGCCAGCGCGACGTCGAACGGCTGCGGCGGATCCAGGAAATGACCGCGCAGGGCCTGAACCTGGTCGGCGTCGAGATGGTCCTGGCGCTGGAAGAGCAGGTCGAGAAATTGAAGCGGAGAGTGAAGGAACTGGAAGCAGGAGGGAAACAACACTGATGCAGGCCGAGCGATTCACCCAGAAGTCCCAGGAAGCCGTCGCCGAAGCGGTCGAGCTGGCGCGCAGCCACCGCAACCCGGAGGCGGCGCCACCACACCTGCTGGTCGCGCTGCTCGACCAGCCCGAGGGCCTGGTCGTCCCGATCCTGCAGCGCGTCGGCGCCGACACGGCGACGATCGCGGCGCGGGCCTCGGAGGCGGTCGCGGCGCTGCCGAAACTCGGCGCCGGTGGCGAGGAGCCGCGCATGTCCTCCTCGCTGGCGGCGGTGCTGCGCGGCGCCGAGACCGAAATGGGCCGCGACGGCAGCACGCTGATCTCGACCGACCACCTGCTGCGCGCGCTGACCGCCGACGCCACCGTCGGCGAGATCCTCCCCGACCGCGCCGCGCTCGACGCCGCCGTCGCCGAGGTCCGCCCCCAGCCGGTCACGACCCCCAACCCCGAGGCGACCGCCGAGGCGCTGGAGAAATTCGGCCGCGACCTGACCGCCGACGCGCGCGCCGGCAAGCTCGATCCGGTGATCGGCCGCGACGAGGAGATCCGCCGGGTGATCCAGGTGCTCTCGCGCCGGACCAAGAACAACCCGGTGCTGATCGGCGACCCCGGCGTCGGCAAGACGGCGATCGTCGAGGGGCTGGCGCAGCGGATCGTCGACGGCGACGTCCCCGAGAGCCTGCGCGACCGCAGGGTCATCGCCCTCGACATCGGCTCGCTGCTGGCCGGCTCCAAATACCGCGGCGAGTTCGAGGAGCGCCTGAAAGCGGTCCTCAAAGAGGTCCAGGACGCCGAGGGCCAGATCGTCCTCTTCCTCGACGAGCTCCACACGATCGTCGGCGCCGGTGCCGCCGAAGGCGCGGTCGACGCCGCCAACCTCTTGAAGCCGATGCTGGCTCGCGGGGTGCTGCGAGCGGTCGGGGCGACGACGCTCGACGAGTACCGCAAGCACATCGAGAAGGACGCGGCGCTGGAGCGGCGCTTCCAGCCGGTGCTGGTCGGCGAGCCCGACATGCAGGACACGATCGCGATCCTGCGCGGGCTCAAGGGCCGCTACGAAGAGCACCACGGCGTGCGGATCACCGACGCCGCGATCGTCGCCGCGGCGACGCTCTCGGAGCGCTACATCGCCGACCGCTTCCTGCCCGACAAGGCGATCGACCTGATCGACGAGGCGGCCTCGCGGCTGAAGATCGAGATCGACTCGATGCCGACCGAGATCGACGAGGTCAAACGGCGGATGCAGCAGCTCGAGATCGAGAAGATGGCGATGAGCAAGGAGACCGACGACGCCTCGAAGGCGCGGCTCGAGGCGCTCGAGTCCGAGCTGGCCGAGCTCGAAGAGAGCTTCAACGAGATGAACGCTCGCTGGCAGAACGAGAAGGGCGCGATCGACGCGATCAACGACGCCAAGGCGCGGCTCGAGGAGGCCGGCCGCGAAATCGAGCGGGCCGAACGCGAGGGCGACCTCGAGCGGGCCGGCGAGCTGCGCTTCGGCGAGATCCCGGCGCTGGAGAAAGAGGTCGGCGACGGCGAGGCGCGAATCGCCGAGCTGCACGCCGGCGGCAACTCGCTGCTGGCCGACGAGGTGACCGAGGAGGACGTCGCCGAGGTCGTCGCCAAATGGACCGGCATCCCGGTCAGCCGCCTGATGGAGGGCGAGGTCCAGAAGCTGATCCAGATGGAGGACCGCCTGCACGAACGGGTGGTCGGGCAGGACGAGGCGATCGAGGCGGTCTCCAACGCGCTGCGGCGCTCGCGCGCCGGGCTCTCGGACCCCCACCGGCCGATCGGCTCCTTCCTCTTCCTCGGCCCGACCGGGGTCGGCAAGACCGAGCTCGCCAAGGCACTGGCCGAGTTCATGTTCGATTCGGAGCAGGCGATCGTCCGCCTCGACATGTCCGAGTACATGGAGAAGCACACGGTCTCGCGACTGGTCGGCGCGCCTCCCGGCTACGTCGGCTACGAGGAGGGCGGCCAGCTGACCGAGGCGGTGCGGCGCCGGCCCTACGCCGTCGTCCTGCTCGACGAGATCGAGAAGGCCCACCCCGACGTCTTCAACACGCTGCTGCAGATCATGGACGACGGTCGCCTCACCGACGGCCAGGGCCGCACCGTCAGCTTCACCAACACGGTCCTGATCATGACCTCCAACGTCGGCTCCGACCGGATCGTCGGCGACCAGGTCGACGAGGGGATCCGCGTGGCGATCGAAGAGGTGCTGGCGGCGACCTTCAAGCCCGAGTTCCTCAACCGGATCGACGACACGGTGATCTTCCACCGGCTCTCCAAGGCCGACATCGGCCGGATCGTCGAGCTGCAGGTCGATCAGCTGGTCGGCCGGGTGCGCGAACGCGGGATCGAGATCGAGCTGACCGACGACGCCCGCACGCTGCTCGGCAACCTCGGCTACGACCCGGTCTACGGGGCCCGGCCGCTGAAGCGGGTGATTCAGAAGCAGCTGGTCGACAAGCTGGCGCTGGCGATCCTCGAGGGCGAGTTCGGCGAGGGCGACACCGTCCAGGTCGATGCCGCCGACGGCGAGCTGGCCTTCGAGCGCGCCGGCGTCACCGCCACGGCCTAGATGGTTGATCCCACGACCACGCACGCCTGGATGACGTCCCTGGCACCCTGCGCATCTCGGCGTCCTCGGGCTTGCCTTTGCCCACCGGCAAAGGCTGCGCCCTGCGTCCTTGATCTGCTTGGCCAGGGCCGCCCCCAGTCATACGTCGCCGTGGAATCAACCATCTAGCGGCGCGGGCCGGGAAGACCCGCCCGGGCGAGCGTTCGGGCGGGAAAACGCCGGCCGGGATCGAAGTCAGACCGGCGGGCACGAGGCGCGCTCGGGCATTCACGGCTCATATAAAACGCCGGACCTGCCGAAACATAGGTCCAGATGGTCTTCCTACACTCAATCAAGCGCATGGGCAAGCCGAAGCAGGGCGCAATCAAACCGGATCCCGGCAGATTCAAACGCGGCCGCGCCGCGCTCGGGGGCGCCTGGCTCGGCATCAAGGGGAAGACCCCGTCCTTCGACTTAAAGAGGCGTCCCTTCAAGGTGAAGAGGCCCTCCTTGAGCGTGAAGCGGCCGTCGTTGAGCGTGAAGCGGCCGTCACTGAGCGTCGCGCGACCTTCGCTCAGGGGAAAGCTGCCGTCCGGGCCGGCATTGGACCCGGCAGCAATCTGGCATCCGGTCGAGGACGGCGCCTGGTTTTTGCGCAAGCGGGTGCTCTGGCGAATCGCCGATCGCTTCGCCGGGCTGGACACCCGTGGGCGCCTCGCGACCGCCGGCGGAACCATGCTCGCCGTCGGCGTCGGCGTGGCGGTGCTGGCGCTCGCGGTGTCGGGCGGGTCCGGCTCACCTGCCTCTACCGAGAGCGCGTCCGTCACGGTCGCCAGTTCTGAGTCCGCCGCCACTGCGGAGCCGCCGGCCATCAAGGTCGTGGCGCCGCCGGCGAGCAAGCCGAAGTCTCCGCCGGCACCCACCCTGCACGGTGCCGCCCCCGTCTTCGTTTCACCGAAGAGCAGGGCCAAGGCCAGCGACGCCAAGGCCGCCGGCGGCAAGCCCGGCGGCGTGACCGCGGCGGCGCAGCCGAAAGAAGCGCCGAAGGCCACCGAGAAGGCGATCAAGCCGGCCAACGTTCCCGCCGCCACCGCCAGGATCGGCGCCACTCCGGCCGCCAGCGCCACCGCCTCCAGCGCCAACGCCACGGCCGCCGGCGCGGCCGCCGACACCGAAGGCGTTGCCGGGAACTCGAACGCCGGCGGCGCCACCCGGCTCGACGGCCCCCCTGCCGGCCCCAAGGCGATCAAGGTGGCGCGCGACTTCGCCGGCGCCTTCGTCGTCTATGAGACCGGCGGCATCGACTCGCACGTCCGCGAGACCTTCGGCCACAGCGCCACGCCGGCCCTCTCCCACGCGCTGCTGAAACGGCCGCCGCGGCAGCCCGCCAACGTCAAGGTGCCGCGGGCCAAGGTCGTCAACATCGTCCCCGGCCCTTCGCAGGGCAAGGTCTTCACGGTCAGCGTCTCCCTGCTGCGGGTCGGCGTGACCAGCGAGCTGCGGCTCGAGATGGAACAGCGCAAGCACGACGGCTGGCAAGTCACCAACGTCCTCGGCTAGATGGAAGACGGGGCCCGAAAGATCCGCGCGGTGGCGGCAACGGCCGCCGTAACCGTTGCCCTGGCGGTGCCGCTGGTCGCGGCGCGCGCCGAGGCGGCCGGCAACCCGGTGGCCGGCGCGACGGTCGAACAGCCGATCGACAACAGCCCGCTCGGCTCCGCCCAACCAGCGCCGGAAGGCGCCGAAACGGGCACCGAAGGCAGCGAAAGCGGCACGGCAGGCCAGGGCGGGAGCGGCGAAACCGGTGAAGGGGCCTCCGAAGGCCAGGCCGGCGACGCGTTCGGCGGGGCGATCCGCAACGCGCCGATCACTCCCGAAGTCGTCCGCCACCCGAAGCTGCCGCCGGCGACCGGCGGCACCAACGCCGGCGAAGTCAGTGCCGAAGAACTCGAAGCGGCCGAAGCCGAAGAAGCGGAAAAGGGCGAAGCGCCGAAACTAGGCGAAGGGCCGCTGACCCTCCCCCACGCGACCCTCAACATCCCCTCGCTGCCGACCTCGAGCTGCGCCTCGGCCGGGGTGCCGCCGGTGCTGATCCCGATCTTCCGCCGCGCCGCCGCGAGCTACGGCCTCGGCCCCCAGGGCCCCGCCGTCCTCGCCGGCATCAACGAGGTCGAGACCGGCTTCGGCACCAACCTCAACCTCTCCTCGGTCGGCGCCGAGGGCTGGATGCAGTTCATGCCGGAAACCTGGGCGACCTACGGTGTCGACGCCAACGGCGACGGCATCAAGGACCCCTACAACCCCGAAGACGCGATCTTCGCCGCCGCCTCCTACCTCAGCGCCGCCGGCATGCCGGCCGACACCTACGGCGCGATCTACGCCTACAACCACGCCGACTGGTACGTCTCCGAGGTGCTCGCCAACGCCGGCTGCTACGCCAAGGAAGTCGGCGATCCCGCCTTCACCGAAGCCGACCTCAGCCAACAGATCCAGGTGCTGCGCTGCGAACCGGCGCCGGGCTGGCGCCAGCAGGTCCCGGCCGAATACCTCGAAGCCTTCGAGAGCGCCGCCGCCCGCTACGAACTCGGCAAGCGCGGCGTCTGGGCGCTCGCCGGGATCGCCCGCCTCGAGTCGAACTTCGGCCGCACCCTCTCCAAGAAGGAGATGAGCGAAGAAGGGCCGCTCGGCCTCGACGGGATGGAGTGGAAGCGCTACCGCGTCGACGGCGACGAAGACGGCCACATCCGCCGCGGCGACATCGCCGATGCCGCCGCGACCCTGGCGCGCGAGATCTGGTCGAAAGGCTCACTCGAAGCCGGCGTCTTCTCCCACAACCAGGCCGAGTGGTACGTCAGCGAGGTCATGCAGCAGGCCGAAGAGATCGAAGGCGGCTGCAAGGTCTCCTACGTCGACTGGCGCGTCGCCCCGCTGCCGGCCGGCCACGAAACCGCCGGCCCCAACGCCGTCCTCGGTGCCGACGGCCTCGCCAGCGCCCCGACCTCCGCCCCGCCCGCGGTCAAGGCCGCGATCGCCGCCGCCAACTCGATCTCGACCACGCCCTACGTCTGGGGCGGCGGCCACGGCTCCTGGTACTCCTACGGCTACGACTGCTCGGGTGCGGTCAGCTTCGCCCTCTACGGCGCCGGCCTGCTGGACACGCCGCTGACCTCGGGCTCGCTGGAGTCCTACGGCGAACCGGGTCCCGGCAAGTGGATCACGATCTACGCCAGCGCCACCCACGCCTACGCGGTGATCGCCGGGCTGCGCTGGGACACCGTCGGCGACGCCTCCGGCACCGGCCCCCGCTGGCACGCCGAACCGCCCTATCCGGAAGGGTTCGTCGTCCGGCACCCGACCGGGTACTAGGCAAGCGCCAGACCCAGGGTTCGAAGGCTTGCGGAGTGGGGGTCTGTGTGTCCCCTCCCCGGAGGCCGTCGCGCAGCTGAACCACGGCGAGGGTCCCGACCCCCGTCCTTGAGCCTCCGGGGAGGGGACACACAGACCCCCAGCCACAGAGTCCCGCCCAACGTCCAAGGTTCGGAACCTGGAGAGAACGAGGCGGTGAACCCTTCCTTTCTTAGCTGAGATAAAAGGGTTCGAGCCCCGCTGGAAATCTGAGATCAAAGGGTTCGGGCCGAATTTGCGGGACGGGTCATGGAGGAGCCCATTCCCCCTCTGACAGAGGCTCAGGGACGGGGGTCGGGACCCTCGCCGTGGTTCCAGCTGCGCGACGGCCTCTGGCAGAGGGGGAATGGGCTCCTCCCCTCGCAAACCTCCCTCCACACCAAGTACCTTTGTCCTCTTGCAGCTAGCGAGCTTGGAGGGGACATGCCGACGTATTTGATGCTTACCAACCTGACCGCCGAGGGCGTGCGGACGCTCAAGAACAACCCCGGCCGGACGGCCGAGGTGAACAAGGAGGTCGAGCAGATGGGCGGCCGGGTGATCGCCCAGTACGCCACGCTCGGCCAGTACGATTTCGTCACCGTGATCGAGGCGCCCGACGAGAAGGTGATGGCGAAGATCTCGGTCGAGCTCGGCTCGCGCGGGACGATGACAAGCCAGACGCTCTCGGCGATGGCCGCCGAGGATCTCTCCGCCGCCCTGTAGGGCGCGGCGACCGCTTTGAAGGTCCTCGTCGTAGGCGCCGGCGGTCGCGAGCACGCGATGGTGCGGGCGCTGGCGCGCTCGGCGCAGGCGCCGGAGCTGCTCTGCGCGCCCGGCAACGCCGGCATCGCCGCCGACGCCCGCTGCTTTCCAGAGGTCGGGGTCGAGGACATCGAGGCGCTGGTCGCGCTGGCGCGGCGGGAGGGTGTCGACTTCGCGCCGATCGGGCCCGAGGCGGCGCTGGTCGCCGGCGTAGCCGACGCGCTCGAGGCGGCCGGGATACCGACCTTCGGGCCGAGCCAGGCGGCCGCCGAGCTCGAGGGCTCCAAGGCCTTCGCCAAGGAGCTGATGGAGGAGGCGGGCGTGCCGACCGCCGCCCACGTCCTCTTCCGCGACCGCGAGGAGGCGCTCGCCGCACTGGGGACCGTCGCCTACCCGACGGTGCTGAAGGCCGACGGCCTCGCCGCCGGCAAGGGCGTGATCCTCTGCGCCGACGAGGCCGAGGCGCGCGCCGCCGTCGACGTCTTCTTCACCGAGCGCCGCTTCGGCGAGACGGTGGTGGTGCTGGAGGAGTTCCTCGAGGGCGAAGAGCTATCGCTGCTGGCGCTCTGCGACGGCGAGAACGTCGTGCCGCTGTCGCCGGCTCAGGACTACAAGCGGATCTTCGACGGCGACGAGGGGCCGAACACCGGTGGCATGGGCAGCTACTCGCCGGTGCCGGGCTTCGGCCCACTCGAGGTCGGCGAGCTCGTCGACCGCGTGCACCGGCCGATCGTCGCGGCGATGGCGCGCCGCGGCACCCCCTTCCACGGCGTGCTCTACGCCGGACTGATGATCTGCGCCGACGGGCCCAGGGTGATCGAGTTCAACGTCCGCTTCGGCGACCCCGAGACCCAGGCGGTGCTGCCGCGACTGCGCTCGGACCTGCTCGAGCTCTTCGCCGCGGCGCGTGAGCCGGGCGGCCTCGCCACCCACACCGCCGAGTTCGACGAGGACTGGGCGGTGACCGTGGTGCTGGCCTCGGCCGGGTATCCCGAAAGCTCCTCGAAGGGCGATGTGATCAGCGGCCTCGGCGAGGCCGCGGCGCTCGCCGAGGTCACCCACGCCGGGACCGCCGAGCGCGACGGCGAGATCGTCACCGCCGGTGGACGCGTGCTGAACGTGACCGCGCTCGGCCCCTCCCCCGCCGCGGCCCGCGATCGCGCGTACGATGCTGCCCGCCGCATCTCCTTCGCGGGGATGCAGATCCGCACCGATATCGCCGCCCGCGCCGTCGAGCGCGTCGCCGGCTAGCCAGCCCCACGCCCCCGAGAGAGGACCCCAGATGAGCGAGATAGCGGACCCCACGCCGCCGACCACCGAGACCGCCGCCGCCCTGCCGGAGGAGACGCCGCCGCCGGCGACGCAGACGCAGGCGATGACCGACGTCCGCGAGGAGATCGACGTGATCGACGCCGAGACGCCGCTGGTCGGGATCATCATGGGCTCCAAGAACGACATGGACAAGATGCTGCCGGCGGAGAAGTACCTGACCGAACAGGGCATCCTCTCCGAGGTGCGCGTGATGAGCGCCCACCGCGACCCGGCCATGGTCGCCGAGTACTGCACCAACGCGCGGATGCGGGGGATGAAGGTGATCATCGCCGGGGCCGGGATGTCGGCCGCGCTGCCGGGCGTCGCCGCCGCCCACACCGACCTGCCGGTGATCGGCGTGCCGATCCTCGGCAAGAGCCTCGGCGGCCTCGACGCGCTGCTCTCGGCGGTGCAGATGCCGCCCGGGATCCCAGTCGCCTGCGTCGCGATCGACGGCGCCAAAAACGCCGGCGTGCTCGCGGCGCGCATCATCAACGTCTAGCGTCGAAGTCGTGATCCCCCGCTACACCCGTCCCGCGATCGGTGCGATCTGGTCGCCGCAGGCCAAGTTCGAGACCTGGCTCGAAGTCGAGCTGGCGGCGACCGAGGCCTGGGCCGCGGAGGGCGCGGTGCCGGGCGAGGCGGCGAGCGCGGCGCGGGAGCGGGCGGCGTTCACGGTCGAGGCGGTCGACGAGCGCGAGAAGGTGACCGACCACGACGTCGCCGCCTTCGTCGACGTCGTCGCCGCCTCGGTCGGCGAGCACGGTCGCTGGATCCACTACGGCCTCACCTCCTCCGACGTCCTCGACACCGCGCTGGCCCTGCAGCTGGTGCGGGCCGGCGAGATCGTCGTCGCCGGGGCGCGGGCCTACCGCGACGCGCTGGTCGAGCGGGCGCTGGCCGAGCGCGACACGCTCTGCATCGGGCGCACCCACGGCGTCCACGCCGAGCCGACCACCTTCGGCCTGCGCCTCGCCGGCTTCGCCTTCGAGGCCGACCGCAACGTCGGCCGGCTCGCCGCCGCCTTCGAGGGGCTCGCCTTCGGCAAGCTCTCCGGAGCGGTCGGGACTTACGCCTCGGTGCCGCCGGCGGTCGAGGCGCGGGTCATGGAGCGGCTCGGGCTGAGACGCGAGGACGTCGCCACCCAGGTCGTGCCGCGCGACCGCCACGCGGCGCTGCTGAGCGCGATCGCGCTGGCTGGCGCCGGCCTCGAGCGCTTCGCCACCGAGGTCCGCAACCTGCAGAAAACCGAGGTCCGCGAGGTCGAGGAGCCGTTCGCCGCCGGCCAGAAGGGCTCCTCGGCGATGCCCCACAAGCGCAACCCGATCCGCACCGAGCGGATCACCGGCCTCGCCCGCGTCCTGCGTGGCTACGCCTCGACCGGGATCGAGAACGTCGCCCTCTGGCACGAGCGCGACATCTCCCACTCCGGTGCCGAGCGGGTGATCCTGCCCGACGCGACGATCCTCCTCGACTACATGCAGGACCTGGCGACCAAGGTCGCCGCCGGCATGACCCTGCACCGCGACCGCATGCGCGCCAACCTCGAGATCACCCACGGCGCCCTCTTTAGCCAGCGAGCGCTGACGGCGCTGGTCGAGTCGGGGATGACCCGCGACGACGCCTACCGCGTCGTTCAGGAGAACGCCCAGAAGGCCTGGGACACCGGTACCGAGTTCCGCGACCTGATCGGCGCCGCCGCGCCGCAGCTCGACCTCGATGCGGTCTTCGACTACGGCGCCTACCTCACCCACCTGCCCGAGATCTTCGAGCGGGTCGAAGCGCTGCAGGCCTAGTCGCGCTCCTCCTGCGCCGCGCCCGGGTAGGCTGGCGCCGATGATCCTCTACACGTGTGGAACCAAGACCATGGGACCCGGCTTCGCCCACCCCTGTGCCAAAGCCGGCAGCGCGCTCGACGCGGCGGGTTATGAGTACGAGATCAAGACGGTCGGCGGCTACCGGCTGATGCCCTGGACTTGGGGCAGTC
Organism: uncultured Actinomycetes bacterium; assembly: GCA_963839115.1. Lineage (GTDB taxonomy): Bacteria > Actinomycetota > Thermoleophilia > Solirubrobacterales > 70-9 > VAYN01. The sequence goes on along the minus strand of CAWITM010000001.1, from coordinate 3,273,714 downwards.
GCAAGGACGACCGGGCCGAGGTCCGCAAGCTCTCTGGCACCGACGAGGTCCCGATCCTCATCCTCGACGACGGCGAGGTCATCTCCGGCTCCGGCACGATCGCCAGCTGGGCCAAGCAGCACCCCGCCTCGCGCGCCTGACTTCTATTTGACGAAGGCCGCCACGGCGAGGGTGATCGTCACGGAACTGACCATCACGTAGAGCAGAAGTCGGTGCATCCTCTCGAACTTGGCATCGGCCAGCGCGGCGTTCGCTTCGAAACGTGCATCCATCTTGTCGAACCTCTTATCGACGGCCGCGAACCCTTCTTTTATCTCGGCGCGCAGAAGATCGATCTTCCCGTCCGTCGTGTCGAGCTGCTGGTCGACCTGGTCGAAGCGCAGATCGACTCGCTCCTTGAAGCCATCCAGTTTGTCGTCGGTCCAGCTCTCTCGTGCCATCGTCTCCATGGTCTAGCAGCGTAGACAATAAGTTGCAACGTGTGGCGCGAAAAAGACACACAATTGTGTGAATTGTCTGTGCCTAAATAGAGGCGCCGGCGGGCTCGCGGGCCGGGCGCCGGGCGTCGACGAAGACCGGGGTCCCGGCCTTGGGTGAGAGGGTGATGTTGCGGCGGCCGGTCTGTTCCGGACGCGTCGCGGCCGAGCGCAGGTCGCAGCGGGTGAGGACTTCGCGCAGCACGATCCGCATCTCGAACTCGGCGAAGGCGGCGCCGAGGCAGCGGCGGATGCCACCGCCGTAGGGGATCCAGGCGTAGGTGTCCGGGGCGGTATCGAGGAAGCGCTCGGGCCGGAAGGCAAAGGGCTCGGGGTAGATGTCGGCGCGGGTGTGGGTGAGCCAGATCGCGGCGCTGACGTCGGTGCCGGGCGGCAACACGTGGCCGTCGGCCTCGAGCGGCTCGGCGAGGCGGCGGCCGGCCAGCGGGATCACCGGCCGCAGGCGCAGGCTCTCGGCGATGGTCGCCCGCAGGTAGTCCTCCTCGCCCGCCGCCAGCGAGGCGCGCAGGCGGGCCAGCTCGGCGGGGTGGCGGAGCAGCAGGTCGAAGGTCCAGGCCAGCGCCGTCGCGGTGGTCTCGTGGCCGGCCAGCAGCAGCGTCATCAGCTGGTCGCGGAGCTCTTTGTCGTCCATCCGCCCGCCGTCCTCGAACTCGGCTTCCATCAGCATCGAGAGGATGTCGGTGCGCTCGGCCAGGTCGGGGCGGCGGCGGTGCTCGGCGATCTCGGCCATCAGCACCTCGTCGACGGCCCGCAGCTGCGGCTCGAAGCTCGACCACTGGTCGCGCCCGAGCCGGGCCATCGCCAGGTTCTTCAGCTGCGCCGCCGGGCGGCCGGTCTCGGTCAGGACCGTCGAGAGCATCGTCCGCAGCTGCTCCAGGCGCGGTCCCTCGGAGACTCCAAAGACGACCCGCAGGATGATCTCCAGGGTCACCGCCTGCATCCGCGCGTGGATCGGGAAGGCCGAGCCGCCGGGCTCCCAGGAGTCGATCTCGGCGGTGACGATCTCGTCGACGACGCCCTCGTAGGAGCGCATCCGCTCGCCGTGGAAGGGCGGCAGCATCAGCTTGCGGCGGGCGAGGTGCTCGGCGCCTTCGAGCAGCAGCACCGAGCGGGCGCCGAGGATCGGTTCGAGGACGATGTTGCGCCCCGGTGGCAGGCCGTTGGCGCGCTCGGTGTAGAGCGCCTTGACCGCGACCGGGTCGGTGATCAGCACCATCGGGCGCTCGAAGCCGAGGAAGCGGAGGCTGAAGGACTCGCCGATCCGCTCGCGGCACTCCTGCATGAAGGCCAGCGGCCGCAGGGTCCAGCGCAGCGTCTGCACCAGCGGGCCGCTGGTCGGTTCCGGAGGGAGCGCGGAGATGTCGGCGGACATAGCGGGAGCGAGCGGCATCGTCACAGTGTCCCACCGCCGCGATCATTAGCATCGAAGCAATGACCAAAGTCGACGATCTTCAACTCCTCTCCTCGGGCAAGGTCCGCGAGATCTACGCCTGGGACGACGACCTCCTGATGGTCGCCTCCGACCGCATCTCCACCTACGACGTGGTGATGCCGACGCCGATCCCCGACAAGGGCAAGGTGCTGAACCGGATGTCGGTCTTCTGGTTCGGGCTGACCGAGGACATCGTCCCCAACCACCTCCTCTCCGAGGACGTGCCGGAAGAGGTCGCCGAACGGGCGATGCGGGTGAAAAAGCTGGAGATGTACCCGGTCGAGTGCATCGTGCGCGGCTACCTGACCGGCTCGGGCTGGAAGGAATACAAGGAGGGCGGCGCCGTCTGCGGGATCGAGCTGCCGCCGAACCTGCTCGAGTCAGACCAGCTGCCGGAGCCGATCTTCACGCCCTCGACCAAGGCCGAGATCGGCGACCACGACGAGAACGTCGACTTCGAGCGCGCCGCCGAGATCATCGGCGACCGGGCGCTGCTGGAGGAGCTGCGGCGGGTCTCGATCGAGGTCTACCAGCGCGGCGCCCAGCAGGCCGCCGAGCACGGGATCCTCCTCGCCGACACCAAGTTCGAGTTCGGCCGCGACGCCGGCGCCGAGGTCGTGCTGGGCGACGAGGTGCTGACCCCCGACTCCTCGCGCTTCTGGCCCGCCGATTCCTGGGAGCCCGGCAAGACGCCGCCGTCCTTCGACAAGCAGTACGTGCGCGACTGGGCGACCGCCCAGGGCTGGGACAAAAAGCCGCCGGCGCCGGAGCTGCCGGCCGACGTCGTCGAGCAGACCCGCGGCAAATACGTCGAGGCCTTCGAGCGCATCACCGGGACCACCTTCTAGTGGCCCCGGCGGCGGAGTCCCGCGATGGCCGCTAGGGCGCGGGTCCTGATCCGCCCCAAGGAGGGGATCCTCGACCCCCAGGGCAAGGCGGTCGAGCGGGCGCTGCCGGCGCTCGGCTTCGAGGGCATCGAGCACGTGCGGGTCGGGCGAATGGTCGAGCTCGAGGCCGAGGACACCGAGCGGCTCGGCGAGCTCTGCGAGAAGCTCCTCGCCAATCCCCTGATCGAGGACTACGAGATCCAGACCCTGTGATCTGGGGCGTCCTCCAGTTCCCCGGATCCTGCGACGAGCGCGACGCCGTGTACGCCTGCGAGACGGTCGGCGGCGAGGCGCGGCTGGTCTGGCACGAGGACCGCGACCTGTCGGGGATCGACGGGATCGTCATCCCCGGCGGCTTCTCCTACGGCGACTACCTGCGGGCCGGGGCGATCGCACGCTTCTCGCCGGCGATGGAGGCGGTCGCCGAGTTCGTCGCTGCCGGGGGCCCGGTGCTGGGGATCTGCAACGGCTTCCAGGTCCTCTGCGAGGCGGGCCTCCTGCCCGGCGCCCTGCTCCGCAACGTCGAGCTGCGCTTCATCTTCAAGCAGGTCGACCTCCTCGGCGACGACGGTGCCGCCCTCTCGATCCCGATCAAGCACGGCGAAGGGCGCTACTACGCGCCCGAGGCGATGCTCGACGAGCTCGAGGCGCGCGGCCAGATCGCCTACCGCTACGCCGACGGCCACAACTCCAACGGCTCGGTCCGCGACATCGCCGGCGTCCGCAACGAGCGCGGCAACGTCGTCGGCCTGATGCCGCATCCCGAGCACGCCGTCGACCCGCTCACCGGCTCGACCGACGGGCGCCGCGTCTTCGAAGCGCTGGAAGGCTTCGCGGCGTGACCGCGGGCGGGATGGCCAAACACCGCGAGCTCGGCCTCACCGACTCGGAGTTCGAGCTGATCGTCGAGAAGCTGGGGCGCGAGCCCAACGCCGTCGAGCTGGCGATGTTCAGCCTGCTGTGGTCCGAGCACTGCGCCTACAAGCACTCGCGGAAACTGCTCGGGCGGCTCCCGACCGAGGGCCCGCGGGTGCTGATGGGCCCGGGCGAGAACGCCGGCGCGGTCGAGGTCGGCAACGGCTACGCGGTCGCCTTCAAGGTCGAGTCCCACAACCACCCGAGTGCGGTCGAGCCCTTCCAGGGGGCGGCGACCGGGGTCGGCGGGATCCTCCGCGACGTCTTCGCGATCGGCGCCCGCCCGATCGCGGTCCTCGACAGCCTGCGCTTCGGCGAGCTCGACTCGGTGCGCTCGCGCCACCTGCTCGACGGCGCCGTGCGCGGGATCGGCCACTACGGCAACTCGATCGGCGTCGCCACGGTCGGCGGCGAGGTCTATTTCGAGGAGCCCTACGAGCACAACTGCCTGGTCAACGCGATGTGCATCGGGATCGCCAAGAGCGAGGACATGATCCGCGCCGCCGCCGCCGGGGTCGGCAACGCCGTCGTCCTGATGGGCGCGACGACCGGCCGCGACGGGATCGGCGGCGCCTCGGTCCTGGCCTCGGCCGAGCTCGGCGAGGGCGACGACGCCAAGCGCCCGACCGTCCAGGTCGGCGACCCCTTCGAGGAGTCGAAGGTGCTCGAGTGCTGCCTGGAGCTGCTCGAGAAGGGCCTCTTGACCTCGCTGCAGGACCTCGGCGCCGCCGGGCTGACCTCCTCGGCCGGCGAGATGGCCTCGGCCGGCGGGGTCGGGATCGACATCGACGTCGCCGCGGTGCCGCTGCGCGAGGGAGACATGGAGCCCTTCGAGATCATGGTCTCGGAGTCCCAGGAGCGGATGCTGGCGGTCGTCGAGCCGAGCCGGGTCGCCGAGGTGCGGGCGATCTGCGAGAAGTGGCAGACCGGCTCGGCGGAGATCGGCGTCGTCACCGGCAGCGGCCAGATCCGCATCCTGCGCGGAACCGACGTCGTCGGCGAGATGCCGGTCGAGGCGCTGGTCGACGGCTGCCCGCTCTATGACCTCGAGCCGGCCGAACCGGCCGGGTGGATCTACGGCAACCGCGAGACGCTGGTGCCGGGCGCGACCCCCGAGGCCACCCTGCTGGCGCTGCTCGCCGTCCCCTCGATCGCCTCCAAGCGCTGGGTCCACCAGCAGTACGACGCGGTCGTCGGCTCGCGCACGGTGCGCCGGCCCGAGGCCGCCGACGCCGCCGTGCTGGCGCTGCCCGAGGCCGGCAACGCGATCGCCGTCTCGATCGACGGCAACGGCCGCCGGGTCGCCTGCGACCCCCACGCAGGGACGATCGAGGCGGTCCTCGAGTGCGCCCAGAACCTCGCCTGCGTCGGCGCCGAGCCGCTCGGCCTGACCAACTGCCTGAACTTCGGCAACCCCGAGAAACCGGCCCCGGCCTGGCAGCTCGGGCGGGCGATCGAGGGCCTCGCGGAGGCCTGCGAAGCGCTCGGCGTGCCGGTGGTCGGCGGCAACGTCTCGCTCTACAACGAGGGACCGGACGGGCCGATCTACCCGACCCCGGTGGTGGCGATGGTCGGCGAGCTTCCCGACCCGGCGCAGACGGCGCCGAGCTCGTTTGCCGCCGCGGGCGACGCGATCGCCCTGCTCGGCCCCTTCGCCCCGACCCTGCACGGCTCCGAGCTCGCCAAGCAGCGCGGCGAGCTCGACGCCGGCCTGCCCGAGCCCGACCTCGCCGCCGTCACCGCCGCCTGCCGGATCGTCCGCGACGCCGTCCGCGCCGGGGCGCTCGCCTCCGCCCACGACGTCTCCGACGGCGGCCTCGCCTGCGCCCTGGCCGAGGCGGCGATCGGCGGCGGGCTCGGCCTGCGCGTCGACCTCCAGGACCTGCGCGAGCGCGGCTGCTCGCCCGAGGAGGCGCTCTTCGGCGAGGGCGCCGGCGGCTTCCTGCTGAGCGGCGAGCGCGCCACCCTCGAGGGGCTCGGCGCCCGCGTCATCGGCAGTGTCGGAGGAACCAAGATCGAGATCGCCGCCGGCGACCGCAGCCTCGTCGTCGGCCTCGCGGACGCCGCCGAGGCCTGGCGCTCGCTCGACCGCCGCGCCGAAGGGGCCGACCTCAGCGTCGCCCCCGATCCGCCCGCGCTTTAGCGCACGTTTAGACGACCTCTCTCGCGGGCACTGGGATGTCTGGCCTCGCCGGGAAGCGAGGACCGCTATGGGAGAGGAACTTTGAAAAATCGTCCGGGTAAGCGCGCGCTCGCAGTGCTGCTAGCGACCGCGCTCGCCGGCTCCACCCTCGCCGCCTGCGGCGGCTCGAGTGGCGGCCCGCCGACGCTCACCTTCTTCGTCGCGATCCAGCCCGGCGGCACCATCGAAGCGACCGCCGAACGCTGCACCAAGGAAGCGAACGGCAAATACACGATCAAGCCCGAACTGCTGCCCAACGACGCGACCCAATCGCGCGAACAGCTGGTGCGGCGCCTCGGTGCCAAGGACTCCTCGATCGACATCATCGGCCTCGACGTCATCCTGACCAGCGAATTCGCCAACGCCGGCTGGATCGCCCCGTGGACCGGCAAACAGAAAGAAGAAGCGTCGAAGAACGTCTTCCCCAGCGTGCTCAAGACCGCCAGCTTCGAAAAGGAACTGTACGCAGTGCCCTTCAACACCAACACGCAGCTGCTCTGGTACCGCAAAGATCTGGTGCCGAAGCCGCCCGAAACCTGGGACGAAATGATCGAAATGGCCGAAGGGCTGCCGGAAGCGGGACAGATCCAGGTGCAGGCCGAACGCTACGAGGGCTACACGGTCTGGGTCAACGCGCTGATCGAAAGCGCCGGGACCTCGATCCTCTCCGGCCCAGAAGAAGTCAATCTCGAACAGAAACCGACCGAAGAAGCGCTCGAAGTGATCGGCAAGCTGGCCCACTCCTCGGCCGCCTCGCCGGAACTCCCGACCTCCAACGAGGACACCGCACGCCTCGCCTTCGAGGGTGGCTCGGCCGCCTTCATGACCAACTACACCTTCGCCTTCGCCAGCGCCAAGGAAAACGCTCCCGAAATCAACGAAGAGATGGGCGCGGCGCCGTTCCCGAAGGTCAACTCGAGCCCGGCCAAACCGCCGCTCGGCGGCTTCAACCTCGCGGTCAGCAACTATTCGGGCCATAAGGAAGAGGCCTTCGAAGCGGCGCTCTGCCTCTCCGGCGAAAAGAGCGAGCTGACCGCGGTCGAACTCGACGGCCTGCCGCCGTCCCACGAAAATCTCTACACGAACAAGATCGTGAAGAAGGCCTACCCCGGCTTCGCCGGCCTGGTCAAGGAAGAGGTGGAAGCCGCCGGGCCCCGGCCGACCACGCCCGCCTACCAGGACGTCACCTCGGCGATCCAGCGCACCCTGCACCCACCGGAAAGCATCCCCGCCGAAGGCGAGGAAGGTAAGTACGAAGAACTGAAGGAAAACCTCGAAGCCGCGGTCAAGCGGGAAGGGCTGCTCTGATGGAGGCCGCCTCGGTGCCAACCCCCGCCAACCCGGATCCGAAGGCCGACGCGCCGAAGCCGAAGGTCAGTCCGCGGACCAAGTCGGAACGCAAACTCGCCTGGATGCTCTGCGCGCCGGCCGTGATCGTGATGCTCGCGGTCACCGCCTATCCGATCCTCTACGCCTTCGTCCTCTCGCTGCAGAAGCTCGATCTGCGCTTCCCCGAACAGACCGAATTCCTCGGCCTCGCCAACTACGGGACGGTCCTGGGCTCCGAACTTTGGTGGCTGGACGTCTGGAACACCGTGGTGATCATGGTGATCTCGGTCTCGATCGAGCTGGTGCTGGGGATGTTGATCGCGCTGGTCATGCACCGGGCGATTTTCGGCCGCGGCATCGTCCGTACCGTCGTCCTCATCCCCTACGGGATCATCACCGTCGTCGCCGCCTTCGCCTGGCAGTTCGCCTTCGCCAACGAATCGGGCTTCATCGACAACCTGCCGCTGATCGCCGACGAAAAAAACTGGTTCGGCGGCCACATCAGCTCGCTGGCGGTGATCATCATGGCCGAGATCTGGAAAACGACGCCGTTCATGGCGCTGCTCCTGCTCGCCGGGTTGGTGACGATCGACGACGGCCTCTACGAGGCGGCGAAGGTCGATGGCGCCTCGGCCTGGCAGCGATTCGTGAAGATCACCCTGCCGCTGATGAAACCGGCGATCCTCGTCGCCGTGCTGTTCCGGGTGCTCGAGGCCTCCCGCGTCTTCGACTCGATCTTCATCATGACCCACGGCGCCCAGAACACGGAATCGGTCTCGATCCTCGGCTTCGAACAGCTGATCAACCGATTGAACCTGGGCGTCGGCTCGGCGATCTCGGTGTTGATCTTCGTCGGCGTGTTCGGTCTCGCCTTCCTGTTCATCAAAGGCTTCGGCGTCAAGGTCGAGGAAGGACGACCGGGGAGCTGAGATGAAGGTCGGAGCCCGCGAGTACTCACTGTGGAGCATCGCGATCACGCTGGTGCTGATCTTCGCCCTCGTGCCGGTGCTCTGGCTGCTGTCGCTCTCGCTGAAGCCGCCGAGCGAGATCGCCGACGGGCGGCTCATCCCCGCCAACTTCTCGCTCGACAACTACAAGTCGCTGTTCGAAGGCGGCTTCAGCGGCAGCCCGTTCCTGCACCCGCTGGTGAACTCGATCGCGATCGCCCTGATCACCACCGTGATCGCGATCGTCCTCGCCTCCTTCACCGCCTACGCGATCGCGCGGCTCGAATTCCCCGGCAAGCGCGTGATCCTCGCCGGGGCGCTGGCGATCGCGATGTTCCCGCCGATCTCGACCGTCGGCCCGCTCTTCGACATGTGGAGGGCGCTCGGCATCTATGACACCTACTTGGGGCTGATCATCCCCTACCTGACCTTCTCGCTGCCGCTGGCGGTCTACGTGCTGGTGGCGTTCTTCCGCGAGATCCCCTGGGACCTCGAGCAGGCCGCGCAGGTCGACGGCGCCACCCCCTGGCAGGCCTTCCGCAAGGTGATCCTGCCGCTCGCCGCGCCGGGCGTCTTCACCGCCGCGATCCTCGTCTTCATCTTCTGCTGGAACGACTTCGTCTACGCGATCTCGCTGACCTCCTCGGACAGCTCGCGGACCGTGCCGGCCGCGCTCGCCTTCTTCACCGGCGAATCCACCTTCACCGAACCGACCGGCTCGATCGCCGCCGCCGCAATCGTGGTGACGATCCCGATCATCGTCTTCGTACTCGTCTTCCAACGCCGCATCGTCTCCGGGCTGACCGCCGGCGCCGTCAAGGGATAAGGAGCCCCAATGTCAGAGATAGTCCTCGATGGTGTGACCAAGGTGTTCGACGACGGCTACGAAGCCGTCAAGGACATGAACCTCGACATCGGCGACGGCGAGTTCATGATTCTCGTCGGGCCCTCGGGTTGTGGGAAGTCGACGGCGCTGCGGATGATCGCCGGGCTCGAGGACATCACCTCGGGCGAGCTGCGGATCGGCGACGACGTCGTCAACGACCGCTCGCCGAAGGATCGCGACATCGCGATGGTCTTCCAGAACTACGCGCTCTACCCGCACATGACGGTGCGCGAGAACATGGGCTTCGCTCTGAAGCTGGCCAAGGTCGACCAGGCCGAGATCGACAGCAAGGTCGAGGCCGCGGCCGAGACCCTCGACCTGACCCAGCACCTCGACCGCAAACCGGTCAACCTCTCCGGCGGCCAGCGCCAGCGGGTGGCGATGGGCCGGGCGATCGTCCGCGACCCGGCCGTCTTCCTGATGGACGAGCCGCTCTCCAACCTCGACGCCAAGCTGCGGGTGCAGATGCGGACCGAGGTGGCGCGCCTGCAGTCGGATCTGAAGACGACGATGGTCTACGTCACCCACGACCAGACCGAGGCGATGACGCTCGGCGACCGCGTCGCCGTGATGCGGGCCGGCGTCCTCCAGCAGGTCGGCTCGCCGGCCGAGCTCTACAGCCGTCCCAAGAACCTCTTCGTCGCCGGCTTCATCGGCTCCCCGGCGATGAACTTCATGATCGGCGAGGTCTCCGGCGGCACGCTGAAGCTGCCGATCGGCGAGGTCGACGCCGCCGCGCTGGGCGACTCCAAGGTTCTCGAGGGGGTCCCCGACGGCCGCGTGATCGTCGGGATCCGACCGGAGAGCTTCGAAGACGCCGAGATCGTCGGCGAGGTCAAAGACGAGCGCGGCGTCACCCTCGAGGCCGACATCGACCTGGTCGAGTCGCTCGGCTCCGACCTCTACGCCTACTTCCACGTCGAGGCGGAGGGGATCCAGTCCGACCAGCTCGCCGACCTCGTCGCCTCGCGGCTCGAGGAGACCGGCGCGGCGAGCCTGCGCGAGGGCCAGGAGCAGATCGTCGCCCGGCTCGAGCCGACCAGCCAGGTCAGCCGCGGCCAGAAGGCCCAGCTCTGGGCGGACACCGCGAAACTCCACCTCTTCGACGCCGACAGCGGCGAGCGCCTCGGCGAGGGCTGAGCCGGCGTTCGCAGTTATCCGTCCCATGCGCGGATAACTGCGAACGCGCGGCGCGCCATCTCGTCCGTCACGGGAGCGCTGGTACCTTCAGTCGATGGGCAAGATCTTTGACCGGATCGACGAGCACCAGCGCGAGTGGATCGGCCGCCAGCGACTCTTCTTCACCGGCACCGCGCCGCTCGACGGCGAGGGCCACGTCAACGTCTCGCCGAAGGGGCCGATGGGAACCTTCCGGGTGCTCGACGACCACACCGTCGCCTACCTCGACATGGTCGGATCGGGCGCCGAGACGATCGCCCACCTTCGCGAGAACGGCCGCATCGTCGTCATGTTCTGCGCCTTCGAGGGACCACCGCGCATCCTGCGCCTGCACGGCACCGGCGAGATCGTCGAGGCCGGCGACGAGCGCTTCGCGGCGCTGTTCGAGCGGGCCGCCTTCGAGACCGGCGAAATCGAGGCGGTCCAGCGGGCGATCATCCTCGTCGACGTCACCAGGATCGCCGACTCCTGCGGCTACGGCGTGCCGCTGATGAGCTACGAGGGCGAGCGTCGCCACGCCCCCGCCTGGGCGGAGAAGAAGCTGCGGGTCGGCGGCGAGGCCGAGATCGAGCGCTACAAGGCCGAGAAGAACGCGGTCAGCATCGACGGGCTGCCGGCGTTGGAGACCAGGTCCCACCCCGCTGCTACCCTGCGCGAGTAGGCAGTCCGCCTGCGCGTCAGGTCCCCGACCCAGCGAGGAAATACGCGCTTTTGACTTCCGAGGAGCGGTTCATCGACGACCGCGATGGCCCCTGCGACGAGTGTGGCGTCTTTGGCGTATACGCGCCCGGTCACGACGTATCGCGACTCACCTACTTCGCCCTCTACGCCCTGCAGCACCGCGGCCAGGAGTCGGCCGGGATCGCCGCCGCCGAGGGCGGCCACATCACCACGATGCGCGACGCCGGCCTGGTGTCCCAGGTCTTCGACGAGCAGAAACTGCGGGCGCTCGAGGGCGACATGGCGATCGGCCACGTCCGCTACTCGACCACCGGCGGCGGCTCCTGGGAGAACGCCCAGCCGGTCTGGCGCGACGACGGCCGCGAGGTCGCCCTCGCCCACAACGGCAACCTGACCAACGCGGTCGAGCTCTGGGCCGAGTTGAAGGAGCGCGGGATCGACTTCCGCGGCACCTCCGACTCGGAGATCATCGCCGCCCTGCTCTCCTCCCACGACGGGCGCTTCATCGAGGACTCGGTGGCCGACGTGATGCCGCGACTGGAGGGCGCCTACTCGACCGTGGTGATGACCAAGCACGCGATCGTCGCCTTCCGCGACCCGCACGGCATCCGGCCGCTCAGCCTCGGGCGGATCGGCGACCGCTACGTCGTCGCCTCGGAGAGCTGCGCCTTCGACATCATCGGCGCCGAGCTGATGCGCGAAGTCCACCCCGGCGAGATGGTCTCGCTGACCGAGCGCGGCCTCGAGACGCGCCAGGTCGTCAAGTCCAACCGCCGCGCCTCCTGCGTCTTCGAGCACATCTACTTCTCCCGCCCCGACAGTCGCCTCGAGGGCAAAGTGCTGCAGCAGTCGCGCGGGCGGATGGGCGAGCTGCTCTGGCACGAGTCGCCGGTCGAGGCCGACCTGGTGATCGCCGTGCCGGACTCCGGCAACCCCGCCGCCGCCGGCTTCTCGCGGGCCTCGGGCCTGCCCCGGGACGAGGGGCTGATCAAGAACCGCTACGTCGCCCGCACCTTCATCCAGCCCGGCCAGGAGCTGCGCAAGCACGGCCTGCGGATGAAGTTCAACCCGCTGCCGGAGATCGTCGCCGGCCAGCGCCTGGTCGTCGTCGACGACTCGATCGTCCGCGGCAACACCACCCGCCAGATCGTCGGGATGCTGCGCGACGCCGGCGCCAGCGAGGTCCACCTGCGGATCTCGGCGCCGCCGATCCGCAACCCCTGCCACTACGGCGTCGACATGTCGACCCGCGAGGAGATGGTCGCCCACGGCCGCACGATCGAGGAGATCGCCGACGAGCTCGAGGCCGACTCGCTCGCCTACCTCTCGCTGGCCTGCGTCTACGAGGCGATCGGCGGCGTTCCCGACGAGCACTGCGATGCCTGCTTCAGCGGCGACTACCCGCTCGGCGATCCCGACGAGGCGAACGGCAAGTTCGCACTCGAGGACATCGCCGTCGTCCCCGCCACCTAGTCCGAGCGTGGCCGAGTTCCGCATCGTCGTTCTGGCCTCCGGCAGCGGCACCAACCTCCAGGCAATTCTCGACACGCTGCACGGGCGCGACGGGATCGAGGTCGTCGGCGTCGGCTCCGACAAGCGCGAGGCGCGGGCGCTGGGGCGGGCGCGCGAGGCCGGGGTCGCGGCGGCGGTCTTCCCGCGCGCCGAGTTCGCCGACCGCGCCGCCCGCGACGAGGCGATGGCGGCGTGGATCGAAGAGCGCGGCGCCGACCTCGTCGTCCTCGCCGGCTACATGCAGCTGCTCTCGCCCGGCTTCGTCGGCCGCTTCCGCGAGCGCATCGTCAACATCCACCCCGCCCTCCTGCCCGCCTTCCCCGGCCTCGACGCGATCGGCCAGGCGCTGGCGGCCGGCGTCGAGGAGACCGGCGTGACCGTGCATTACGTCGACGAGGGCGTCGACACCGGGCCGCCGTTGGCCCAGCGGCGGGTGCCGGTGCCGCCGGGACGCGACCGGCGGAAGCTGGAAAACGCGGTGCATGCGGTCGAGCACGAGCTCTATCCGCAGGCGATCCGCATGATCGCGGAGGGCCGGGTTAGGATCGACGCCGACGACCCTCGGGTTGTTGTGATCGATGACTGAGGCAGCGGAGCAAACGGGCATGGACGGGGCGGCGGGAGCCGGCGAGGATGGTCGCGTCCGCGTGCGCCGGGCCCTGATCTCGGTCTCCGACAAGACCGGTGTCGCCGATTTCGCCAGGTCGCTGGCGGCGCTCGGCGTCGAGATCCTCTCGACCGGCGGCACCGCTTCGGCGCTGCGCGACGCCGGCGTCGAGGTGACCGACGTCGCCGAGTTCACCGGCCAGGAGGAGATCCTCGACGGTCGCGTCAAGACCCTGCATCCGCGCCTCCACGCGGCGCTCCTGGCGCGGCGCGACGACCCCGACCACATGGCGACGCTCGCCCGCGAGGGGATCGAGCCGATCGACCTCGTCGCCGTCAACCTCTACCCCTTCGAGCAGACGATCGCCGGCGCCGACGTCACCGCGAGGACGGCGATCGAGAACATCGACATCGGCGGCCCGACGATGATCCGCGCGGCGGCCAAGAATCACGAGGGCGTCGCCGTCGTCGTCAAACCCGAGGCCTACGACGCGGTGCTGGCCGAGCTCGAGGAGAACGGCGGCGAGGTCTGTGCCTCGACCCGGCACTGGCTCGCCAACGAGGCCTTCGCCCAGACCGCGCGCTATGACGCCGCGATCAGCCGCTGGTTCTCGGCCTCCTACGAGGACTTCCCCGAACACCTGGCGATCGCCTACGAGAAGGTCCTCGACCTCTCCTACGGGGAGAACCCGCACCAGCGAGCGGCGCTCTACGCCGAGGCCGGGGCGCGCAGCCACATCCTCTCGCGGGTGTCGAAGCTGCACGGCAAGGCGCTCTCCTTCAACAACGTGCTCGACCTCGAGGCGGCGCGCTCGCTCTGCGGCGATTTCGAGGAGCCGGCCTGCGTGATCGTCAAGCACAACAACCCCTGCGGGGTGGCGATCGGCGCCGACGTCCGCGAGGCCTACCTGAAGGCGCTGGCGACCGACCCGATGTCGGCCTATGGCGGCGTGATCGCGCTGAACCGGCCGATCGACGCGGCGCTCGCCGAGGAGCTGCACAAGAACTTCATCGAGGTGCTGGTCGCGCCCGGCTACGACGACGACGCGCTCGCCGTCCTCCAGCAGAAGGAGCCGATCCGCATCCTCGCCGAGGAGGAGCGCCGCGGGGCCGACCCCAACGAACGCGACGTCAAGAAGGTGCTCGGCGGCCTGCTGGTCCAGGACCGCGACGGCGACCCGGAGCCGCGCGAGCTGATGGAGGTGGTGACCGACACGCAGCCGAGCGAGGAGCAGTGGCGCGACATGATCTTCGCCTGGACCGTCTCGCGGCGGGTGCGCTCGAACGCGATCGTGATCGCCAAGGGCGGCGCGACGCTCGGGATCGGCGCCGGCCAGATGAGCCGCGTCGACTCGGTGCGCCTGGCGGTCGAGAAGTGCCGCGACGCTCGCGGCGCCGAGGCCGACCCGCTGCTGGCCGGCTCGGCGGTCGCCTCCGATGCCTTCTTCCCCTTCGCCGACGGGCCCGAGCTGGCGCTCGACGCCGGCTCGACCGCGGTGATCCAGCCCGGCGGCTCGATCCGCGACGGCGAGGTCGTCGAGGCCTGCGACGCCCGCGGCGTGACGATGGTCTTCACCCGCCACCGCCACTTCCGGCACTGAGCGGGTGCCCGCTCCGGGCCTCGACCTGACCGGGGCCGAGCGCCGAACCACCCCGGTCGAGCTGCTCTGGGACCTCGCCTTCGTCTTCGCGATCACCCAGACCAGCACCTTCCTCGTCCGCCACCTGACCTGGGGCGGCTTCTTTCACGCGATGCTGATCCTGGCGCTGGTCTGGTGGGCCTGGTCGGCGTTCGTCTGGGCGGCCAACGCCCAGGCCGAGGACTCGGGCGCGATGCAGGTCACGCTGCTCGGTGCGCTGCTCCTGATCTTCGTCGCCGGGCTGGCGGTGCCGGGAGCCTTCGGCGACGAGGCGACGCTTTTCGCCGTCACCTACGCGGGGGTGCGCCTGCTCCACCTCGGCCTCTACGTCGACGCGTCGCACCGCGGCGGCGCCTCGCGCGAGGCGATCACCGGTTTCGCCGTCACCGTCGGCATCGGCATGACCCTGCTGGTCGTCGGCTCCTTCCTCGACGGCGCCGCCCGAGTGGTCCTCTGGACCGCGGCGGTGGCGATCGACTACGCCGGGCCGGCCTGGCTGACCCGCGAGCGTCTGCGTGGCCTCCAGGAGGTCGCGGTCGCTCACTTCGCCGAGCGCTACGGCCTGTTCGTGATCATCTGCCTCGGCGAGTCGATCGTCGCGATCGGCCTGGCGGCCGACGGCCGGCCGATCACCGCCGCCCTGATCGCCGCCGTCGCCTTCGGACTCCTCGCCACGATCGGCCTCTGGCGCACCTACTTCGGCCCGCTTGCGGTCAGCGCCGAGGAGAGCCTGCGCCGCGACGAAACCGATGCCGTCCTCGCCGCCGCCGACGGCTACAGCTACCTCCACCTGCCGATCGTCGCCGGCATCGTCGTCTTCGCCGTCGGCGTCCGCCTCGCCGTCGAGGACCCGAGCGCCTCCCTCCCCACCGCCGCCCGCCTCGCACTGTGCGGTGGGGTCGCCCTCTACCTCCTTGGTCACGCCGCCTTCCGCCTGCGGATGGTCGACCGCACCAACCGCTTCGAGTTGGCCGTGGTCATTGCCATGGCGGCGATCTTCTTAGCCTGCGGCGGCCTCGCCGCATGGGTCGTCGTCGCGATCGTCGCCGTCGTCCTGCTGGCCCTCAGCGGCGCCGAAGGCCTCACGGCTCCGGGAAGGAGCGCCGAAGGCAGGCGGGCGGGAACCTAGGGGCCGGCGGCTGGCCGCACCTCGACCAGTGCCAGGTCCCAGCGGTCGTTGGTCGGCGCGGTGTCGTTGATCGCGACCGTCGTTCCCGCGGCCGCGGTGGTGGCGGTCTGGCGCTGGCTCCAGAAGGTGTCGCCGCTGGGGCTGAGGAACTGGTCGACCAGCGTCTGGCCCGGCCCGAGGGTGCGAGCCGCCGCCCTGTCCCAGTCCTCCCCCACGCCCCAGACCCAGCTGCCGGCCCGCGTCGTGACCAGTGACGCCGATGGCGCGCCGGTTGCTGCCGAGCCCGAGCCGACGGCCCCGTTGGAGGTGGTGTCGGCGCCGATGAAGGCGGCGATGGTGATCGCGCCCTGGTAGCCGCCCTGGGCCCGGGTGGCGGTGATCGTCACGCCGCTCAGCTTCGTCGGCGCGACCGCCTGCCAGACCTCGGCCGTCCCGGCCTGGCCATTGGCGCGACTTCGCAGCGTCCAGGTGAGACCGCCGCCGCTGACCCCGGTGATCGACTGGCCGGTGGTGCCGTCGGAGCTGACCAGGGCGAGCAGCAGCTCGCCCGGCCCGGCGGTCGACAGAGCCGGAGCCGAGATCGAGTTGGCGCCGGTGCTCTGCCGGGTGGTGAGCACCTTGTCGATCGACAGTGCCGGGGGCGGGGGCCCGCCGGTCACCGTCGCCGACACCTCGGCCGAGGGCGGGCCGACGTTGCCAGACGGGTCTTCGGCGGTGACCTTGTAGTACCAGGTGCCGGCCGGGACGCCGCTGTCGGTGAAGGTGGTCGCGGCGGTCTGGCCGACCCGGTTGGCGGCGTTCGGCGCGAAGCCTGGGGTGCTCGAGCGGTGGACGTTGTAGCGGCTGACCCCTTTTTCGGCGGTGGCGGCGGTCCATTTGAGGGCCACGGACCCTTCGCCCCCGGTCGCGCTCAATTCGGTCGGTGCGGTCGGCGGGCTGCCGGTTTCATAGGGCGCCCGGAAGCGGACGAAGGAGGCGATCGACGGCACTCCCTGCCCGTTGACCAGGAAGAGCATGTAGTAGCCCGGCGGCACGTCGTTGCGGTTGGCCGGGATCGCGACGTTGATCCCGCCGGCGCCCTGGGTGAAGGTGAGCTGCGTCGCCCGGGCGTTCTGGTCGAACGCGTGGGTGACCGAGCCGGTGCGGATCAGCGAGACCCGAGTGATCGAGGCCGCGTCGGGGGTGCCGACGAAGACGTTGGAGCCGTATTCGAGCGTCGAGGGCGCCGAGGAGATCGTCGGGCGGGGTCCCTTGAACAGGTAGGGCGGGGAGAAGATCTGGGCGGATTTCTGGTCGGTGACGCCGGGGTCGCCGCCACCGCCGGCGACGTAGACGCGGCCGTCGGGGAGGAGCACGGCAACCGAGTGGTAGAGGCGCGGCGCGCTCATCGGCGCGTAGGTCGTCCAGGATCCCGTCGCCGGGTTCCAGTCCTCGGGCTGCAGGACCGCGTTGGCGTCGTTGAACCCGGATTTGTCGGTGCCGCCGCCGGTCGCGAGGACGGTGCCGTCCGGCAGGTTGGTGAGGTTCAGGAAGCTGCGGGCGAAGGACATGCTCGCGGTCGGCTGCCAGATCGCGCCGGCTTCGTTCATGTTCAGCGTGTAGGCGGTTTTCAGCGAGTTGCCGGAGAAGCCGTCGTCGGCCGCCGAGCCGGCCTTTATGAACCGGCCGGGCGCGTAGTTGGCGATGCTGCCGCCGTCGATCACGCGGCTGTCGATCGTCGTCCAGGCGTTGGTCGAGAGGTCCAGCACCTCGCTCGCGGTCGGGAACTCGGAGCCACCGAGGTGGGCGATCCGCCCGTCCGGCAGCTGGTAGATGAACGGGTAGATCGGCATCGAGTGGCTGGCCGCCGTGAGGCTCTGCCAGGTGTTCGTGCTCGGCGAGTAGAGCTCCGGCACTTTGACGATGTCGGTTTCGTTCTGGTCATAGCCGGAGGTCGCCAGGACCTTGCCGTCGGCGAGCGTCGTGCCGGTCGCATACCAGCGTGGGAAGTGCATCGGCGCGAGTTCCTGCCAGGCTTCGTTGGTCCAGTCGAAGGCGGTGAGATCCGGCACGCCGAGGCCGCCGTTGGTCGCGGTGCCGCCGACCACCAGCACCCGCCCGTCGGCGAGCACCGCCTGGCCGGCGCAGAAGAGGTCGGCTTTGGCGTCGGGGATGTGTGTCACCGCGCCGGTCTGGGGATCGAGGACGTACTGCTGGCCGCCGGTCGCGAAGTCCCCCTGCCAGAGGAGGATGCGGCCGTTCGGCAGCAGCGCCGAGTGGATCGCGACCGCCGGGAGCGGGAGCAGCGGTCCCCACTGACCGACCTGGGCCGGGCCGGCGCCGTTGGCAACGGTGATCGCCACCGGGGCGGAGGTCGCCGGGTTGCCGGCGCCGTCGCGCGCCCGCGCCGCCAGCGTGTGCCCGCCGTCGGCGGCGCCGGTGGAGTTCCACGCCAGTTCGTAGGGGGCGGCGGTGTCTTCGGCGCCGATCGGGTTGCCGTCGAGCAGGAACTGGACGCCGGCGATCCCGCTCGCGTCGGACGCGGTCGCGGTGAGGTTCGCGGTTCCGGTGACGGTCGCACCCGGCGCCGGCGCGGTCATCGACACGGTCGGCGGCGTGGTGTCGGCGGCCGCCGGCGTGGTCACCGTCACCTGGTTGGACGGTTCGGAGACGTTGCCGGCGCCGTCGAAGGCCCTGACCGTGTAGGTGTAGGTGGTCGACGCGGCGACGGTGGTGTCGGTGAAGCTGGTCCCGGCGACTTCGCCGACCTGGGTGCCACCGCGGAAGACGCGGTACCCGGCGACGCCCTGGTCGTCGCTGCTCGCCGACCAGGTGAGCGGGACTTTCGTCGCGGTGACGCCTTCCGCGGCGAGGTTGGCCGGCGCGCTCGGTGCCTGGGTGTCGCTCACCGCCGATTGCACCTCGACGGCGGCCAGGTTCCAGCGGTCGTTGGTCGGCGCGGTGTCGTTGAGGGTCACCGACATCCCGGCGAGCGCGGTCGCCCCGTTCTGGCGCTGGACCCACATCGTGTCGCCGGCCGAGGCCAGGAACTCGTCGACCTTGGTCTGCCCGGTCCCGACCGTGCGCGCCACCGCCCGGTCCCAGTCGTTGCCGACCCCCCACACCCACGAGCCGGGGCGGGTGGTGGTGAGCGACACCGACGGCGCGCCGCTGGCGGCGCTCGCCGCCGCGGTGGCCCCGCCGGCGGCCAGGTCGGCGCCGCTGAGGGCGACGACGGTGATCGAGCCGGGATATGAGCCCGAGCCTCGCGTCGCCGTCACCGCGGCGTTGGTGAGGACCGACGGCGCGCTGGCGGTCCAGATCTCCGCCGTCCCGGCCTGGGCGTTGGCTCGGCGCAGCAGTTTCCAGGTCAGGCCTCCCCCGCTGACTTTCGAGAACGACTGCGAGCCGCCGCTGGACGGGCCGTCGGAGGTGAGGAAGGCGAGCAGCAGCTCGCCCGGCGCCGTGGTCGTCAGCGCCGGTGAGGAGATGCTCGCGGCGGCCGAGGTCTGGTGGGTAGTGACGGTCTTGTCGACCGCGACAGCGGCCGAAGACGAGGCCGCGCACAGCGCGAGCACGGCCCCCACGCCGAGACCGGCGATGCAACTGCGAAGCCAACGACCGCGGATGCCGCGGGTCATACCCAGACACTCATTCCAGATCGGTCCTACCGACTCCCGCCGGCAGGGTCAACGACCGCAACGCGATCGCATACCAATTTGGTCCCCTCGACGATTCGCCCTCGACCTCCCGTCATCACCGCGAGCCCGCGCCCGGAGGTCGCATCCGGTCTGCCTCGACTAAGCCGATGAGGCCGCGGCCCTCACGCGTCCGGCTTCCGGCCGTCGAAGCGTGGCAGGCCGTCGTCGGGAAGCCGCTCCCATGGGGCCTTGGACGCAACGAAGGTCCGGAACTGCGGCCTGATCGAAGGATCGTCGTCGAGGGCGCCGAGACGGACCGAAACCTCCGGCCCGCCGGGCCAGGTCCGCCAAAGAGACTCGAGCCACAGACACGACAGAACGCCTTCGTCATTCCGGTGCCCGGCCGATACACCTCGATCAGGTCGGCGCCGGAAAGAAGTCGAAATCCCTCTCGGGGGACCCGTCCATGCGCGAGCGCGCCGGCGCCGGAGTGCTTGCGGCAGCGCGAGCAATGACAGTAGTTCGCCCGCCGGAACGGAGCGAGGATCTCGAAACGCACCGCTCCGCAGAGACAGCTTCCTCGCACCGGATGCTCGGGCGAAGGGACGCTCATCGGGGCATCGTACGCGGATCTCTCAGTTATCGAACCTGAGCCAGAAATCCCTGTACGCGCGGGTGCGTTGGTCTGCCGATGACGTCCTGCGGAGGACCCTGCTCGACAATGCATCCTTCGTCCATGAAGACGACACGGTCCGCGACACCTCTTGCGAAACCGATCTCATGCGTTACGACCAGCATCGTCGTACCGCCCTGCGCAAGTTGGCGCATGACGTCCAGAACCTCGCCGACGAGCTCCGGATCGAGCGCAGAGGTCGGCTCGTCGAAGAGCATCACCTTGGGTCGCATCGCGAGAGCCCTAGATATCGCCACCCTCTGCTGCTGCCCACCCGATAGCCTACGAGGATAGGACTCAGCCTTATCCGCCAGGCCTACTTGACCCAGCAGTTCCAAAGCCTGCTCCCGGGCATCGGCAGCAGACTCCTTGCGGACGCGCAGCACAGCCGTGGTGACATTTTGCAGCACGGTCATGTGAGGAAATAAATTGAATGACTGAAACACCATTCCGAAGTTGGACCGCTGACGCGCGAGATCCCCGTCGGAGAGTTCGATCAACTTCTCGTGTCCCACCCGATAGCCGATCAGCTCGTCCTCGAGGAACACGTTGCCCTCGTCCGGGGCCTCAAGATGGTTGATAGTTCGCAGCAGGGTGCTCTTTCCCGATCCTGACGCGCCGAGTATGCACACAACTTCGGCCGCAGTAACGTCGAGGTCGATGCCACGTAGCACCTCATGGGTTCCGTATGCCTTCCTGATGCCCTGGAGGCGAAGAATCGGCTTCGTCATGTTGCCCTCCTATCGCTGACTGTCAGCGAGTCGGCCTCGTCCGATAGTCGCACTTAGCTTCTGAAAGGGAGTCATCGAAAGGGTGTTCCTGTCGCCTCGCGCATAGCGGCGTTCGATGTAGTACTGACCAACGTAGAGAATGCTCGTCACAACCAGGTACCAAATGCTGGCGACGATCAGCAAAGGTATCGTTTTGTAGTTACGGTTGTAGATCGTTTGTACTGAATAAAGAAGCTCGGGCGTCGCCGTTACGCTCACCAATGCGGTCGCCTTCAGCATGCTGATCACCTGGTTCCCCGTCGGCGGGACGATCACCCGCAATGCTTGGGGGATTACGACCACCCGCAGCGTCTGGACTCGCGTCATACCGAGCGCTTTCGCCGCCTCCGTCTGTCCGCCCTCGACTGCCAGCAGTCCTCCTCTCACAACCTCCGCCATATACGCGGCCTCGTTCAGAGACAGGGCGAGCAGAGCAGCCACGAACGGAGGCACGAGTACGTTGGTGCTCTCGGAGAAGAGCGTAGGACCGAACGGAATCCCCAGCGAGACGGAGGGCAGCAGCGCGGCGATGTTGTACCAGAACACGATTTGCACGAGAAGGGGCGTGCCGCGGAACAGCCAGACATACCCTTTGCTGCTCCACGACATCAGAAATACGGGCGACATCTGCATCACCGCCAGCAGCATGCCTCCCAAGATCCCGGCGGTCATGGATATGGCCGTCAGCTCGAGGGTCCGAAGTAGACCCATCAGGATGTCGGTGTCTCCGAGATAGCTCCAGACGACGTTCCATTCGAGGTTTTGATTCGTGACCAGCAACCGGCCGACAGCAAAGAGAAGGAAAGCCGCAGCGGCAAAGGCAACCCACCAGCCGAAATGCAGCGGCGGCCGCACGCGCCGGTACGTGCTGAGCTCCGATGCGCCGCCGGGATCGAGCTGATTCTGGCTTCCGGCCGCCGGCGCGGCCAGGCTCCCGGAGGCTCCCATCTCGGTCATTGAGCTTCCCTCTCCCTGGTCGGACGTTTACGGTTCTTCGCTTACTTCTGGATTGATTTCAGATTTCTTGATCGCGATCGCGCTGACGCCCCACTTTTTCAGGGCTTCCGCGTACACGCCACTCTTGATCAGGTTGTCGATCGCTTCCTGAAAGCGTTCGGGATAAGGGGATTCCTTCGGGAACGCGATCCCCTCCGGGTACTTCGCGAACTGATACGGCTGCAGTTCCAGCTTCGCCGTGTGTTCGGCGGAATAGGCGAGTTCCGCGTAGGAGCTCATAAAGAGTTCCACCCGGCCCGTCGTTGCTGCAAGCGCGGCAGCACTGCTTTCTGGGAACAATTGGACTTCGGCGCTTGGTTTGCCGGCTTCCTTGCATTCGGAGTCGATTTTTTCCAGCTGCGGCAGATAGATCGATCCCGACAAGGCACTGACCTTCTTACCGCACACGTCAAGGCTTTCGGTAACTTCGATACCGCTTCCCTTCGGAGCTACGAAACCCGTTCCGACTGAATCGATGGTCACCAGGTCGATCACTTCGGTCCGTTCGTTACTCACCGTGATGTTGGCTGCCGCGATGTCGAAGCGCCCGCTCTGGAGGCCTGGTATGAAGGTTTCGAAGTCTCGAACATTCGAAGTTTCGAAGTGCAAGTTCGTTTCTTCTTCGAGCGGTTTCAAGAGTTCGGGCATCCAGCCTTCTGGATTGCCGTTTTCGATGAAATCGGCAGGCGGATAGTCGGTGAATAGCGCGACTTTGACGGTTTCTGGTTCTGACGTTGCGGATTCAGAGGAAGCGTTGCTCGGCGAAGTGGCGCCGCTACTGCTGCTTGATCCTCCCCCGCATGCCGCCAGCACAATGCCGGCACCAAAGAGGGCGAGTAGGACAGCAAACCATCTACCGGTGAAATGCTTCTTTCCGACCATTTGTGTCTCTCCTGCGGTTAGGTTCTTTTGAATGGGGGTGGCGATTGAACTGATGGAATGAGTTGTGCAGCAGAGGAACCTCTGTCAGCCGACGGCTGCCTCGGAAGTCGTCGAGGGAAGGGCGGTCGCCAATCTCTTGGGCCGATCTCGATGGCTGATGACGACGGCGCGCGGTTCGGTGAAGAACTCACGAGAGTGGCGCCCACCCTCGCGGCCGACGCCGCTGGCGCGCTCGCCACCGAACGGGAGGCGCAGGTCGCGCTCGAAGAAGGTGTTGACCCACACCATGCCGGTCCGCCATTCGCCTACCATGCGATGAGCTCGTGCCAAGTCGCGGGTCCAGAGGGTTCCTGCCAGCCCATAGTCCGAATCGTTGGCGATCGCGAGCGCCTCCTGCTCGTCGGCAAAGCTCATGATTGCCTGCACGGGGCCGAAGATCTCCTCGCGGGCGGCCCGCATCGAGTTGGACATCCCGCCCAGTACGGTCGGGGAGTAATAGGCGCCCTGCGCGGGTAGGGATGCGTCGTCAGGTCGACAGCCGCCGCAAAGCAGGGTCCCCCCTTCGTCGACCGCCAGCCGGACGTAGCCATCGACCTTGCTCACGTGAGCGCGATCGACAAGAGGGCCGATCTCGGTGTCGGGTCGCTTGGGGTCGCCGATGGCGAGTTCGGTGGTGGCCGTTACGTAGCGCTCCGTGAACTCCTCGAGAATCGAGTCCTCGACCAACATCCGCGAGCCGGCCAGACAAACCTCGCCATTGTTGGTGAAGATCGAGCGCAGGCAGCCACTGATCGCCTGGTCCAAGTCGGCGTCGGCAAAGACGATGTTCGCTGAGCGCCCGCCGAGCTCAAGCGAGACGGGGACGAGGTTCGCCGCCGCAGCGGACATAATCGCCCGGCCCGTCGCGGTCTCGCCGGTGAACGTGATCCGGTCGATCCGAGGGTCCCTGGTCAGTGCCTCTCCGACCTCCCCCGGCCCCATCCCATGAACGATGTTCAGAACCCCCGGCGGCAGGCCGGCCTCAAGGGCGAGCTCGCCGAGTCGGGCGGCGCTGAGCGGGCTCTGCTCGGCCGGCTTGAGGACAACAGTGTTTCCAAAGGCGAGCGCCGGCGCGATCTTCCAGCTTGCCTGCATCGCCGGGAAGTTCCAGGGCGCGATCGCGACGACCACGCCGGCGGGCGGATAGACGACATAGCTCAATCGACCAAGGGCAGGGTAGGCCTCAGCGCCCTCGAGGTCGGCGTAGTCGGCAAAGAAGCGAAGGTTCGCCGACACCCTGGGAACGTCCATCTTCCGGGCTTCTGCGATCGGCTTGCCCATATCTCGCACGTCGAGCACAGCGAGCTCCTCGGCATTGGCTTCGACCAAGTCGGCGAATCGGCCCAGGAGGCGCCGCCGCTCGGATGTGGCCATTCGCGGCCAAGGCCCGTCGTCGGCGGCCGCCCGAGCCGCGGCGATCGCCCTTTTCGCGTCGGCAACCGAGCCGCGCGCGACCGTGGCGAGCAGGCTGCCGTCGTGCGGATCGAAGCTGTCGAAGCGGCGACCGTCAGCAGCGGGGACCATCTCGCCCCCGATCTGGTGGTCGACGATGAGCGGAGCGCTCATGCTGATTGCCGCCGCTGGAGAATCAACTCGATCTCGACCGCGAAACCGAGCGGTAGCGCCTGGACGCCGATGGTGGAACGAGCGTGCCGGCCGACGTCTGGCCCGAACAGCTCGTGCAGCAGCTCGGAAGCGCCGTCCATCACCGCCGGCAGCTCGGTGAAGTCCTCGGTACAGGCGACGAAGCCCAGTACCTTGACCACTCGCTCGACCTCGTCGAGTGTGCCCAGCGCCGCCCGCGCCTGGGCCAGGAGGTTGAGCATGCAGGCTCGGGCAGCGCGCCGGCCGGCAGCCAGGTCCAGGTCCGCGCCGACTCGGCCAACGAAGCCCTCGGCTCCCTGACCAGAGAAGAAGATCAGCTCTCCAACCGTGACACTGCCGGTGTACATTCCCGACGGCTTCCGCAACTCCGGCAACACCGTGCCAGTTCGGGTCAGCGCGGCCTCAGCGCTGGTGCTCACGATCCCCGCACCGCCATTCCTGGTAGCAGCCGCATCACGTTGCCGCCCAGGACCAAGTCCCTCTCGTCGGGCGACAGAGACGTACTTTCGACGAGCTCTCCCGGGCGTTCCTCGCCCATGATGAACGGATAGTCGCTGCCAAGCAGGATCTGCTCGTGCCCAACCCGGCGCACTAGGAGTTCGAAGCTCTCGACGTCCCAGAGAATCGAATCGAAGTAGCAACTTTCGAGCAGTGACATCGGTGACACCGAGAGCTTCTCGCGGGCAGGCTGCCATGCCTCCCAGCCCCGCTCCATCCGACCGATGATGAATGGGATCGAACCACCCCCGTGGGCGAAGACGACGCGGAGCCGGGGAAGTCGAGCCAGTACTCCGCCGAACAGCAGAGCCCCGACCGCGAATGCGGTCTCCGATGGCATCGCGACCGTGTACCCGAAGTAGTACTGGGTGAGCCGGCCCCCGCCGACAACCTGCCACGGATGGACGAGGACCAGCGCTTCAAGCTCCGCCGCTCGCTCGAAGAAAGGAAAGAAGCGTTGGTCATCGAGGTCTAGGCCCGCGACGTTGGTGCCGATCTCCACGCCGACCATATTCAGGTCCCTTATGCAGCGCTCGAGCTCCTCGATGGCCAGGTCCGGATCGTTGAGGGGCACGGTGCCGAGAGCGGAGAAGCTCGCAGGGTGTTTCCTTACGACGCCGGCCAGGTGCTCATTCAGGTGGCGGCACAGTTCTCGCGTCTGCTTGGGTGGCGCCCAGTAAGAGAACATCACCGGCACGGTGGAGAGCAGCTGATGGTCGATGCCGCTCGCGCTCATGTCTTCGAGGCGGCGCTCGGGTACGTAGAGTTGATCCGTGACCTCCCGAAACACCTTTTCCTCGACCATGAGATGCGCCGAGCAGGAGTCGAGGTGTTGGAGCCGCGGCCAGCGCTGGTCACCGTACCGCTCGGCCAGGTCTGGCCAGATTCGCGGCAGGATGTGGGTATGGACGTCGATCCGCATACGGCTAGCGGGAGCGTGCACCCGGGACGAGCTGAGAGTCCATCGTGAACTCTTCGTAAACGTTCAGAACTTGGCCGCAGGAGCCACAGGTGCGAGCTTGCTCGTCGGCGTCGAACTCCTTCAGCTTGCCGGCGAACTGGGTGACGATGTCCTCGAGCTGGAACTCGACCCGGTACAGCTCCGCGTTGCAGTTCTCGCAGTGCCAGCGGAAGCCGTCGAGCTCCCCTGGCTTGCGTTGCCGCTCGACCACGAAGCCGTACGTGCCCTCCGGCCGGCGCGGGGCGTGCGGTACCTGCGCCGGAACGAGAAGGATCTCGCCCTCGCGGAGAGGGTTGATCACCCGCTCCCCCTCGAGCTGGAGGTCGACGCGGATGTCGCCCTTGACCTGAATGAAGATCTCCTCACCGGGATTGACATGGAAATCGTTGCGCGAGTTGCCGCCCGAAACAAAGGCGATGAACTCACCCTCCGTCCATATCGTCTTGTTGCCGACCGGCTTGTGGAACTGATCTTTGTTGGCCTCGATCCAATCCGAGAGGTTGAGGGGAACCAAGGGATGAGCCTGCACGATTACTCCTTTTCGGCGTGTGACCGTGTCAATATCTAGCCCTGTGTGAGCGATAGCAAATACCTATCGTCAGGCTGGAGATGTGTTTTCCGCATAGCCGCGGAGAGGCAGGGTCAGATCGTCTTGATCAGTCCGCCGTGGACGCTCAGCTCAGAGCCGGTGATGTGGGCGGCATCGTCTGAAACCAGAAACGCGACCGCGGCAGCGACGTCCTCGGCCCGCCCCGGCACGCCGAGTGGGATCCGGCGCTCCTCCCTGATGTAGCGCTCGATCGCCGTCTCGACATCGGTGTCGAACCGCTCGGCGAGAGTCTCGGAGAAGCCCCCGGGTCGGTCCCAAAGGGGTGTCCTGATCGACCCGGGCGAAACGGCGTTGACGCGGATGCCATCCGCTCCGACCTCCTCCGCCAATGCCTTCGACAAGACCAGGAGCGCCGCCTTGGTCGCGGCGTAGTCGACCCAGTTCGGCTCCGGCAAGCGTGCCGTGGTCGAACAGATCATCACCACCGCCCCATGCGCCGACGCCCGCAGTGCCGGAAGGCTCGCCCGTGTCGTCCGCACCGCGCTCATCGTGTTCAAGTTCCAGAGATCGAGCCACTGCTCGTCGGTGACCGACTCGAAGCCGTTCCGTGTGGGAGCGGCGCCGACGTTATTGACGACGATGTCGATCCCCCCGTGGCCTGCCGCTGCCGCGACCAGGTCTTCGCAGCCCATACTGGTCGCGAGGTCGACGGCGACACCGTGGCAGCTCCCGGGCAGGTCGGTAGGTAGGGGATCGAGATCCCCCGAAATCACGACCGCGCCCCTTTCGGCGAGCCGCCGGACGGTGGCGAGGCCGATTCCCGACGACCCGCCTGTGACCACGGCGACGCGCCCATTGAGATCTCTCATCTGCAGTTCCCTCCGCTCCGGCAATTGCCGATCGGTCGTTCGCATAATCGACCGTAGCCCAGATCCGAACTGACGAGAAATGCTTTTTCGCTGCCGCGATATGCCGTATTCAGCCACCGACGCCTGCTTTGGGCGCCCCCGAGAGATATACTCGGAGTGGGGTTGCTACTGGTGTTTGTCGGCTCTATTTGGCATATATCGTGATTCGTCCGCTCACGGCTGTGAAGCGAGACACAGGCGTGATCGACGGTCGCCTCAAGCTGAGACACCTGCTTCTCGTCGATGCACTCGCGGAGCAGAGGTCGATCCTCGGCGCGGCCACCCAGATCCACGTGACGCAGCCGGTCGCGACGCGCTCGCTGCAGGAACTGGAGTCGATTCTCGGCGTCACCCTCTTCGAGCGCGGACCCCGTGGCACCACCCCGACGCCGTTCGGCGACGCATTCATCCAGCACGCGCGGGCGGCGCTGGGCGAGGTTCGGCGCGGCGTCCTCCATGTCGGCGAACTCGCGGACGGCGAAAGCGGTCAGGTCACGGTCGGGACCTATTTCGCCGGCAACAATCTGCTTCTCCCTCGCGCGATCATCCAGCTTCGCTCACAGCACCCGAACATCACCGTGGTCGTCCGCGAAGCGACACCGGAAGCGTTGTTGAACGAGCTGATGGGCGGCCAGGCTGACCTGATCCTAGGAAGGCTCACCCACAGCTTCGATGATCCGCGGATCACCCAGTCTCCACTGTATGAGGAACCGGTCCGCCTCGTCACGCGCCGCGATCATCCGGCGCAGAGCCTGAAATCGCCGAGCCTCGACGAGCTCGCTGCCTACCCGTGGATCCTCCCCCCGCGGGAGACCGCGCTGCGTGGCGACCTCGAACAGATCTTTCTCCACCACGATCTCACGATCCCCGCCGAGAGGGTCGAATGCACCTCGATGCCGACGATCCGGCAGTTGCTCGTCAGCAGCGAGATGATTGCGGCGCTGCCGATCCTGATCGCCGACAGCGACCCCTCGCTCGCAGTCATACCTATTCATTTCCCTACGCTGCGGCGAAAAGTGGGCATGACCCTGGTCAGAGGCCGCACCGCCAGTCCTTCCCAGGAGGCGCTGCAGCGCGCGCTGCGCGCCGTCGCCGACGAACTCGGCGAACGGATCGAAATCTGCGAGGAAACCTCGGCGTGAAGTCGCTCAGTCGATCTCGAAGATCAACTCGCCGAGCGTCGAGAACGAGGCGCGGACGTTGTCGCCCCGCGCCACCGCAGTGGCGTCGGTCATGCCGCCGGAGAGCACCACCTGGCCCGCTCGCAGCGGCTGGCGACGGGCCAGCCACGCGACCGCGGCGGCCGGGTCGCCGAGCACATCCGCGCCGCTGGCCCGCACCGGCGGCTCCTCGCCGCAGGTGAACTCAACCCGCTCGCCAGGTAGGTCGACAGCGGAGGGATCGACACCGCTGCCGGCGAGCACGAAGTAGGCGGCGGACGTGTCGTCGGCGACGACGTCGGCGAGGCTGAAGCGGAAGTCACGGTAACGCGAGTCGAGGATCTCGACCGCCGCCAGCACCTCGGCGGTGGCGGCGATGACCGCGCCACGGTCGACGTCGGCGCCACCGAGATCCTCGCCGAGCCGGAAGGCGATCTCCGGCTCGACCCGCGGTTGCGGCAGGTGGGAGAGCGCGAGGCGCCCCGGGGCCAACTGCATCGCGTCGGTGAGGAATCCAGTGATCGGCTCATGGACGCCCATCTGGCGCTGCTTGGCGAGGCTGGTGAAGCCGAGCTTACGGCCGACCAGGCGCTCACCGCTTCGCAGCCGCAGCTCGAGCAGCCGCTCCTGTACTCGGTAGCCGGCTTCGACCCCGAAGTCCTCGGAGTCGCTCACCGGATCGACCAGCTGCCCATCGCGGGCGGCCGCGAACAGTTCTTGTGACAGCGCCTCCTCGTTCACGCGACGGTCCCCTTCAGCTCGGCGGCGACGTCGATGATCATGTCCTCTTGGCCGCCGACCACGCGGCGGCGGCCAAGCTCGAGCAGGATCTCGGCCGGATCGACCCCGAAACGGGTCCCGGCCCGCTCGGAGTGCAGGAGGAAGGACGAGTAGACCCCGGCGTAGCCGAGCACGGTGCTCTCCAGCGTCCGGCCCGGGCGCACGTCGAGCATCGTCAGCGCGTCCTCGGCGGCCCGCGCCAAAGCCAACACGTCGAGTCCGGTCTCGATCCCCGAGCGCTCGGCGGAGGCGGCGAATAGCTCGGTGGCGAGGTTACCGGCGCCGGCGCCCAGGCCGCCAAGCGAGCCGTCGACGCGGTCGGCGCCCTCCTCGATCGCCGCCAGCGTATTTGCCGCCGCGCAGCCGAGGTTGTCGTGGGCATGGAAACCGACGTGGGTCTCGGGGGCGAGCGCTTCGCGCAGTGCCACCACGCGAGCGCGGGCGCTGTCCGGGACTAGAGCGCCCGCGGAATCGACGACGTAGACCGTCTCGGCGCCATAGGACTCCATCAATCGGGCCTGCTCGGCCAGCGCCGCCGGTTCGCTCATGTGGGCCATCATCAGAAAACCGTTGACCTCCATCCCGAGCTCTGCGGCGAGCCTCATGTGCTGTGCAGAGATGTCGGCCTCGGTGCAGTGGGTGGCAACCCGCACCAGACCGACCCCGAGGTCGCGGACCGCGCCGAGGTCGCCGGCGATGCCGATACCCGGCAACAGGAGCACAGCGATCGTCGCCTGCGCGCAGCTCGCCCGGGCGGCAGCGATCAGCTCTCGCTCGTCGACTGCTGAGAAACCGTAGTTGAATGAGGAACCACCGAGGCCGTCGCCGTGGGAGACCTCGATTACCGGGACACCGGCGAGGTCGAGGCTGCTCGCGATCGCCGCCACCTGCTCCGAGGTGAAGCGATGGGCGACGGTGTGAGAGCCGTCGCGGAGGGTGCTGTCGGTGACCCGGACCGCGCTCATCGAGCCGCTCCGCCTGCCAGCTGCCGCTCGGCGATCATCTCCCCAACCCTCAAGGCCGCCGCGGTCATGATGTCGAGGTTGCCGGCGTAGACCGGCAGGTAGTCACCGGCGCCGGCGACTTCGAGCAGGACCGTCGCCCGCTTGCCAACGATGCCGGCCGGGGTCTCGAACTCGCCGCGGTCGAAGATCACATCTCCCTTCAGCGAGTAGCCGGGCACATAGTCGGCGACCGCTGCGACGCGGCGCACGACCGACTCGCGCACGGCATCCTCGTCGGCGTCGGCGTCGAGGGCGGCGAAGACGGTGTCGCGCATGATGATCGACGGGTCGGCCGGGTTGAGGATGATGACCGCCTTCCCGGCGGCCGCGCCGCCGACCTCGACGATTGCGCGCGAGGTCGTCTCGGTGAACTCGTCGATGTTGGCGCGGGTGCCAGGTCCGGCAGATCGCGAAGCGATCGTGGCGACGATCTCGGCATAGGCGACGGGGGCGGCGTCGGCTATCGCGGCGACGATCGGGACCGTCGCCTGGCCGCCGCAGGTGACCATGTTGACGTTCACCGACTCGAGGTGCTGCTCGAGATTCACCGATGGGACGACGTAGGGACCAACTGCGGCGGGCGTGAGGTCGATCGCCCACAGCCCAGCCGCCTGCAGTCGCGGAGCCGAGGCGGCGTGGACCGCGGCGGAGGTCGCCTCAAAGACGATCGGCGGGGGATCGGGCTGGGAGAGCAGCCAGTCGATGCCCTCGGCGATCGCCGGGACTCCGTAGGAGCGGGCGCGGGCGAGCCCATCCGACTCGGGGTCGATGCCGATGAAGGCCTCGAGCTCGAGAGCGTCGGAGTGACGCACCTTCTCCATCAGGTCGGTGCCGATGTTGCCGGTGCCGACGATCGCGCAGCCGATCTTGGTCACGATCCGGCCTCCTGCTCGAACTGCACCCGCACCGAGCCGAGCGGCGCGCCGAACGAGGCTTCGATCGCGCTTCCGGATTCAGCTGGGATGGCGGCGTGGAGGGCGCCGGCCAGCACGATGTCGCCGGCGCGAAGCTTCTCGCCGAAGCGCTGGAGGGTGCCGGCCAACCAGGCGACGGCGTTGGCCGGGTGGCCGAGGACGGCAGCGCCGCTGCCCCGGTCGACCTCCTCGCCGTCGCGCCGCAGCACCAGCTCCGCGGCGGCGAGGTCGAGGGCGTCGGGAGCACAGCCCGGGGCGCCGGCGACGAAGCGGGCGGCGCTGGCGTGATCGGCGACGGTGTCGGCGAGGGCGATCCGCCAATCGGCGATTCGCGAGTCGATGATCTCGAGGGCCGGCACCACCGCGTCAGACGCAGCGAGGACGTCGGCGCCGGTCAGGCCTTCTCCCTCGAGGTCGGTGGCGAGGCGGAAGGCGATCTCGCCCTCGACCCGCGGCTCAATCAGGTCGGCGAGACTGCAGGTGCCACCGGTGCGGATCTCCATGTCGTCGAGCAACGGACCGAAGTCGGGCTGGTCGACACCGAGCTGGCGCTGCATCGCCGCCGAGGTCAGACCAACCTTCCAGCCAACTCGACGCGCCCCGGCGGCTATCCGATCGTCGATCACGAGCGCCTGGATCGCGTAGGCCTCGGCAAGGCCAAGGTCCGGCCAGCGCTCTGTCAGTGGCGGAATCGCCTTCACCCCTGCCGCCGCACGCTTGAGCTGGTCTGCGGCTTCACGCGCCTCGCTCTCATTCAGCCTCATACCCCTGCACCTCGGTTCGACCCCAAGCTGCCGAGGGCACGGCCGATCCGAGTCGCTGCGGCGGTGAGTTCGGGGCCGATCTCCTCACAACGATCGAGGCCCATCCGCATGGCCGGCCCGGCGACTGAAATCGCCGCCTGCGTCTCACCGTCGGCGGAGAACACCGGCGCGCCAACACAACGTAGCCCTGCCTCGACCTCTTCGTCGTCGATCGAGTACCCACGTGCACGAGTGAGGGCCAGATCTTCACGCAAGGCCGTCGGGTCGGTGATCGTTCCCTTTGAGCGCGTCGCCAGCCCGGCTCTGCAGACCGCCTCGATTGCCTCTTCACCAGCGAAGGCGAGGAGAGCCTTACCGATGCCGGTGCAGTACAGCGGGTTGCGGTGGCCGACCTGCGAGGACATGCGAATCGAGGCGCTGCCTTCCACCTTCTCGACGTATACGACCTCGTCGCCATCGAGCACGCCCAGGTGACTGGTCTCATCTAGACGCTCGGTCAGATCCCGCAGCTCGGGAGCCGCGATGTCACGCAGCGAGATCCGCACCGCCGCACGGCTGCCAATCTCGAACAGGCGAAGGCCGATCGCGTAGCGCCCATCGACCACCTGCTCGACGACCCGCATTGCCGTCATCGTTCCCAGCATTCGATGCACCGTGCTCTTCGGCCGGCCCGTCCGTTCCGCCAGCTCCGTCACACCTACCGGCTCGTCGAATTCGGCTATCGCCGCAAGCAGGTCCAGACCCTTACCGAGCGACGTCTCGTGATCGGCGCTCTCGCCGCGATCGCGAGCTCTCAATGTTTGATGAGTCGTCGCTGTTCTAACATACGGAACGCGTTCCATTTCTGAAACCTAGCACAGCGAACCTCGGGAGTCCTTGCGACGACTGCATGACGATGTGCCGCCCCAGGCCGGTGGCGGATGGGTGCGAGCTCCGCTTCGGCGGGGCCTAGCTGTCCTGCCCACGGACAAGAACCTCGAGCTTCTTGGAGGGCCCGGATGTCGTTCAGGCGTTCACATCGTGTGTGGGCTTCTCAGATAGAGCGTCCTCGAGTCGCCCGAGGATCCCGCCCGATACCTGCGCGGGCGAAGCCGCCGGGCGATCCGGACCAGCATGGGCATGCGAAGGACACCGGCCTCACCTCACGGTCTTCTGGCGTCATCAACAACTGGGTCCCGGGATCGTGGCAGTCGTCATAACCGAAACTACGCGCTCACTGCTTCACACCGGAATTGTCGAACGACGCTGTGGTTCGACATCAGATGCCCTTCGCCGCCAATGCCCCCGGCGGGACTCGAACCCGCGCCGCGCGGCTTAAAAGTTGATCGCTGGAGTCTCCCTGCGCCTACCTGTGTTTAGGGGGAGGCGTCCAAATGCGCCCCGTTGCGCTCCGAATTGATCAGTTCGGTACCCACCTGGCCCCCGGACCGATCGGGTGCTTGTACCCGCTCGGTGAATGGGAGCGCTCTCCAGCAGTCGAGGCTGCGTCGTCCCTATCGGAAAGCGGCACCGCTTTCTTAGACTTCGAGGCGACCCGCCACGACCTCGGCGGGCAGGTATCGCGGCAGCGTCGTCAACAGGTCGCCGGGCTCAACCCCGAGGCTGCCCGCGAGCCGGTTGAGCGTATCGATCCGGGGCAGGCGGATGCCGCGCTCAAGCATCCCCACCTCCGTCCGGTGGAGGCCGGCCATCAGCCCGAGGTCTTCCTGGCTGAGGTCTCCGGCTTCCCGCAAGTCACGCAGGCGAGTGCCGAACGCCCTGCCGACCTCCGTTTCCCGGCCGGGCATCAGTTCTTCGCGTCCTCGCCGGTCAGGTCGATCCCGCTGGCAAGCGCCTCGGGCTCAACCTCCAGCGACCCGGCGAACTTGAGGATCAGCTCGTATCGCGGTTCCCGCCCACCCCTCTCGATTATCGAGACCTCCGTGCGGTGGACTAGGGCGCGGTCGGCAAGCTCCTCTTGAGAAAGGCGCGCCTTCTGTCGGACCCGGCGCAGCCTCGCGCCGAAGGCGGCGGCGACGGGGTCGTTCCTACTCGCGGACGGCGCCATCGTCGTCTTTCGCCGGGAGGTGCAGGACACTACGGACCCAAGGAATGTCGAGCGCCGGTCCGGGCTCGTAGTAGTGCTGCGTCGATCCTCGTACCGGCCGCGTCTCGACGAGTCGGATCATCTGGAGGCCCAAGAGTACGCGGACGTGGTAGCTGACGTTCGACAGCCTCTCGTTCGCCGCCCTCGACAACTCCACCGGGCTGATCGGATTCGGCGTGCTGGTCATTTCGATGAGCACTCGCCGCCGTGTCGGGTGTCGTAGCGCGGCCAGAATGGCATCCTCGTCTTCGGCCGATCCCATCAGTCCTCGATGGGTGACCCGAAGGTGCTCAACAGGTAGCTCACTCGGAGGTCGGGCAGCGATGGGTCGTCGTCCCGACGTTGTCGGCTCTCGGCTTCGATGGTGAGCAGTTCCTCGGTCGCCCGAGCCATGATCCGGGCAACCTTCGCCCACCCCTCCGGGTCGGTCCGCATCGTGTCCCAGCACAGGGCGGGCTCGGGCAGCGCTTCGAACTCGCCGCTGTCGATGGCCTTGCCGATCGCTTCGACGGCGGCACGCAGCGCTGACGCCGCGAGCGTCTGTCGGGTCGCGGGGCCGAGGTCTTCCCATTCGCGCGCCCAGGCCAGCGCTTTCCGCACCGGCTCGTAGACGTTTTCCACCGCGCCTCGGCGCGGGTGGGTCGCCACTTTTTCGAGGCAGCCGCATTTGACCAACTCGCGGAAGTGGTAGCTGACGTTCCCGAGCGGTACGCCGGACTCGTCGCTGAAATCGCTGGCCGACATCTGCTTAATCGGCGCGTTCATGCGGGTGAGTATTCGGATGCGAAGCGGGTGTGACAGCGCTCTACCCATCAAGACCGCTGGCGACCGACTGCTTACGTCCTCGACTCTCAATTTCATTGCTGAGCCTCCCTTAAGCGTTCGTGTCCGTTTAAAGCAAAGCAAGTTTCCCGAGGAAACTGCGTCATCGCCCCTCCATCAAGTGAGAAAACTGCATTAAAAGAGAGTCGTACGGTAAGGGAAGCAGAGCAATTGGGGAGGGGGGTGATCTCTGTGGTTATCGTCAGTTCGAAGACGGTTATGCCGTCGGTGTCGGTCGTCAAGTCCGGCTGATCCGGTGAGTTGAGTGCCTCGATTGGTCCCGGCCGGGGTCGAGGCTCCCGCCTTCGGAGTGACAGAACCACAGACCGCCAACACGACGCGCTCGGGGTGTCGACCAGACCTGGAACCCGAGCGCGCCGCATCGACAGGGAGCAGCGACGCCGGTGCGAGACGTCGCATCGAATGCGCGGGCTACGCGCTGGGATGGAGGCACGCCCTGCCCGCTCGACGACCCTACGCGTCCCGGTCTAGATTCGTCAAGCCAATCGACTTCACTTGAAGCGGGATCCGTCACCCGCGCCGCCGAGGTGTCGGTCCTGTTGTAGGCCAGTGGTACGACTCCCACCCGAACATGGACTATTCGAGCTTACAACGCGTCTTACAGTGCGAGGAGGCAGGACCTAGCGCCTTCGTGCCCGACGAGCCTTGATGATCGTCTTGTTCCGACCGCAAGCAGGGCAGATCGGAGCCTGCATGCCGGACAGTCCTGACTCGTGCCCGCAGTGCGCACAGCGCGTGGACCTATACCGACCGACCTTCACGGCCAACCAGAGGAAGAAGAGCCCGAAAAGGACGATGAACCCCATCACCTGACTGCCGGTGCTCATCACCCTTCTTCTTCCTTCACCTTTGCGAGTTCTTCCTCAGTCTTCTGAAGCCTTTCCCGCGATCTCGCCAAGGTGCCGGCTGGCGCCTTGGGGTGACTCCCGACGGGACCACCATCCTTCTTCCGAAGTTCTTCCAATTCCAAGCCTTCGGTCGAAACCGTCGATCCTTCCTTGCATGGAATCTCTTCAAGTTCCGCTTTGAGTTCGCTGACGGAATCGTCGGGATTAGTGCTTCGAAAGGCGAGTTCGGCTTCCTGATATTCCTCAACCGATGATCCTGGGCAGGCTTCTTTCAGATCGGCCCTGGCTTCGCCTGCTTTCCCTTCTCTTAACGCCAGTGCGGCGGCAGAGACACTGAACCGCACGTTCGATGCCTTGACTTCCCGTTGGAGGGGGCTTTCCTGATGACTATTCCCTCCACACCCAGATATTGCGATTGCTAACGCCGCACCGGCTACTGCCAGGCATCTCACATCCATGGCTCCCCCCGTCTGATGAACGGCCAAGACCCCAATATTACCGCTTTGGTTCTAGACGTTCTGGTTCTAGGAACCGACGATCCTCGGCATGGATCGAGCGGTCGAGCATTTCGGCGAGAATGTCCGGTCAGCCCGAGCAGCCAGAGGTTGGACGCAAGAAGAGCTCGCCCACGCGTCCGGACTTGCCCCAGTCCAGGTATCAAGGATCGAGCGCGGGGTTCGTGAGATCCGCCTGACGACTCTCCTCCGTCTTCTGATCGCACTGGAGGCAGCGCCCGATCGGCTTCTCGACGGCCTTTACTGACGACGTTCAATTCCCCAATGCCTTGGAGCGGACAGCCGCTCGCGTGGCGAAGACGAACGCGCCGTTGCGATGAAGGAGTCCCGACCTGACGAGACCTGTGATGGCGTTGCGCGCGTCGTCGCGATCTCCGAAGTTGGCCGGATCGGACGCACTCTCCCGAATGACCTCCTCGATGCTCAGGAGGGCCGGGTGCTCATCGAGGACCACTTCCAGAACCAGCCCTTCTAGGCAGTCGGGGTCTTGGGTCCGGCCGGTTCCCGCCACGGCGCTACCTGGCGCCCGCCGGAGCCTGCCGTAGTCCCAGCACAGGGTTTTCGGTATCTGCTCCTACGGGGGCGTCGGGGCCGGAGGTCGCCTCCTCGATCGAGGTCGCCGCACTGACGAGCTTGGTCAGCGTCTCCGCCGCATCCCTCTTCGGGACGTGGTGTGCGTAGACCATCGTCGTGTTGATGTTCGCGTGGCCCATGTAGCTCTGCACGTCGACCAACGGCCACACCTGCACTGCCAGCGTCCCGAAGGTGTGCCGAAGGTCGTGGAACCGGAGGGGTTGATCTGTCTCGCGCTTGTGACCAAGGCCGGCTCTCTTCAGCGCCCCGTAGAAGCGCTGGCGAAGGTCGTACGCATCGACATAGCTGCCGGTCTCGCTGACGAAGACAAGGTCGCTCGACTCGGTGAAGATAGCCCTCCTGCTCAGCGCCTCAAGCGCCGTCGCAGCCTGGTCGATCAAGGGGACCGACCTGACTTTTCCGCTCTTCGGTTTCTTGAGGCGCCCCCTGACCCAGTTCTGGCGTACGAAGACGGTTCTTGCGGTGAAGTCCACGTCTCCCCAACGCAATGCCAGAATCTCGCCCATCCGCAGGCCGGTGAATCCCGCAAAGGTGAAGAGGGCCGCGTCCTGCTCGTCGTCGGCCTTTCTGGCGACCGCCATGACCTCCTCGGGCGCGAGCACGTTGAAATCGCCGGTCGGCTTGACCGTCACCCTCTCTGCGTCCTCGGCAGGGTTGACGGGTATCCAGCCCTTCCGTTTGGCGCGCTTGAGGATGCCGTAGTTCAGGACGAGGAGCTTCTGGACAGTGCGCCGACTGAGCTCGCCCTCGGCAAGGAGTCGTTCGCGTAGCGCGTCGATGTTCTGCGTGGAGATGGACGCGACCTGAGTGTCCTCGCCGAACGCCGGGATCAGACGCGCGCGCACGGCATTGGCGTAGTCGCGTGCCGTGGAAGGAGCGCCAGCCTTCTCGTGCTCGACGTAGCGTAGCCACTCCCGGCACGCTTCCCCGTAGGTATGGGCGTCACGTACCGGCTCGGCGCCGGGGAGTTCGCCGCGCCTGGCATCGGTGAGGAGCGCGTCGAGGGCCTCCTGTGCTTTCCGCTTGGTGAAGAAGCCCTCCGGCGGTCGGCCCCGCTCCTTCCATACGGGACCGAGCCGCCGGTTGAAACGTCGCTCTCCGACCCGGTACTGGACGTACCACTGGTCGGCTCGCTTTCGCTTCCTGATGTAGACGCGACCGGAAGCCTTCACTCGGTTGATGCCTCCTGCGCCGCCTTCCAGCCGCGGGCGACCTCATCCGCCTGTTTGGGCGTGAAGGAGTAGCGCTTGCCGCGCTGCCCGAGCCCCTTGCCCTGGGACCGCAGCCACTGTCTCAGCTCCCGGGGATCGGCCTTCAGCCCTTCTGCAAGCTGTTTGATGCCGATCCCTCCGGGCGCGTCCTCCTTCTTAGCGCTTTTCTGGTCTGCGACTTGATTGTTCATGCCAGCCTCCTGTGTTGGCTCGTGCGTTTTGCTACGAACCAACGCTACGACGACGGCGCCAGGACCCGCCTCGCCGTCCTACCAGGAGGCAGAGGCGCCGAATCGGACCCGCTCGTCTCCGGCTGATTGATCTGCGATTTCAGCGCAATCGAGGTAAGATCTGAGGTATGCCCACGCAGCAACTCCTGCCCCCGACCAGCCGCAGGATCGCGTTCTCGGATCACGTGATCGGAGAAGACATCGAGAGCGCCTTCGACATCGCGGTGGAAGGCTGGGAAACCGATTTCGACCTCGACCAGGCCGGGCAGGTAGGCATCACCATCACCGTTCTCTGCGGCAGGAGGGTGGTCAGTTGCCATACGATCTCCGCGGCCGACTGGCAGACGCTCGAAGCCCTCCAGGCCTAAGCGCTCACGCTGGCCCCCTGCCGTAGCACCGCCGACACGAAAGGCACTCGCGCCACCGCGTTCGCGCGCATGCCCACACGTTGCTCCTAGGCCAGGCTGAACGGAGAAATGTCCCGCATTTGGTCCCCGGTTCGGTACCCGAACGCCGCAACCCCGCATAAACACAGGGGAGGGCGACGGACTACGCATTCGATCGGTCCTCGTCCTCCCAGGCCTCGATTGCGTCGAGGCGGAATCGGTAGTACCGCCCCAGCTTGATCGTCGGGATCTGACCGGAACGCGCGAGGCGGTAGACCTGGGCTTTCGGAACCCTCCAGCGCACGGCCAGTTCGTCTGCATCGAGCAGCCGGGTCCGTAGGGGCCGAGGGGCGCCGTACACGCCGTTGGTGCGCCCAGGCAGTGTGCTGGTGCCCTCC
Source organism: uncultured Actinomycetes bacterium (assembly GCA_963839115.1). GTDB lineage: Bacteria > Actinomycetota > Thermoleophilia > Solirubrobacterales > 70-9 > VAYN01. The sequence continues at coordinate 3,234,657 of CAWITM010000001.1, read as the reverse complement.
GGGACCTCATGAGCCCGAGAAGTCCTTGGAGCAGGTCGGCCGCCGGTCAACTTTTGCTCCCGGCCTTGGAGGTGCCTCGCTTCCGTTTGCCAGACTCGGCTTGCCTAGGCAAGGGGCTTTTGGCAATGATCCATTTCTTGTCAGGCTGGCGCTCAACCTCTCGCCGCTCCCGCAGGACCTCCAGGGCTCGACGGATCGTGCCGTCACTCGGGACACGCCCTAACTTGCGGGCAATCTCCGACTGTGAGCGTGGTTCACCATCTTGAAGACTTTCCCTGACCCCTAGTACGGTCTCCCTCAAGGTGCCAGCCGCAATGATGTCTTCCTCTCCAGGAGGGTGGGATGGGCCGCTGACGCATTTCCCATTCTCTATCCCGAGCCGGAAATATCGGTCGCGCGGCACAGGGGCGATGCGCATCTTTTCGTTCACTAACACACGGCGAGACAAGTCGAGATCTCCGTCAACCGCCTTGAAGCGATAGAGAATGGAGGCTTGGTCGCCGATGGCCGAGCTTCCGCGGTAATTCTCCCCGTCCTTCTTTGCGTGATGTATGACAACCACGGCTACATCGAGCCGCTGGGCTAGGAGCTTGCACACGCCCAAAGCATCAGCCATCACGCTTGAGTCGTTCTCTTCAGTACCTGGGAGGAGACGGCGAAGCGAGTCCAAGATGACGAGCGTCGCGCCGCGATTCTCGGCTACGGCGGCTTCTACCTTCTCGTAGTCCTCCACGAGATGAATCCCAGAGGCGTCGTAAATGGCCAGATTCTTTCTCGAGACAGAAAGAGATCTGACGCGTCGATGAACCTCATATTCGCCATTCTCGGCGTCTAGATAGACGGCCGTACCCTTTTTGCACGGCACCCCAGCAAAATCTCGGCCTGTAGCAACTCCGTTCGCCACGCCCAGGCAGAACAGACTCTTCATGGCACCTGCAACCCCATAGACCAATGTGACCTCGCCGCGTGCGGCGAAGGGTTTAGTGACCCAGGGAACCTTGGGCGGCAGCCCGCGGCGCATACCTTCCACGTCATAGCGTGGCAGTCCATGCGCCGTGGGGTCCGTCGAAACGAACCGTGTTCGCCGCCCGCTCATGATTCAAACGTCCTCGACCGCGCCGAGCAGGCGCCGGGATCTGGATGAATTCCTAGGTCAACATTCGACATGGCCCAACCGCCTCGCCAGGTGTTGGATCGGCCACTTCTCCTGGCTTTAGGCCGCGCTGGGTTTCCGTCGGCTCAGGCCGCTCGGGTGTGTTCCACTTCATGCGGCGAAGCTAGCACCGCATGTGTCTTCTCGGTTTCACCTGAACATGGTGGTGGCAGTGAAATGTTGCCTGGGGAGGAGAATTCAGAACTGGCTTGTTGCATGTACGGCACTTCTTTATTTAGAGAACCTTTAAGTTCGGAATCACCCCGTACATGCTTTGCCGCTGAGTCGCTCACCCAACCCAGCAGAGAGATTGGTTGGTAGCCGAGCCGAAATAGTGCGACGACCTGTGTTTCAGCGCCGGGTGGCCGGTCAAGCTGTTGGCACATTCGTAAGGCATTCACGATCGCCGTCGATCGCCGCGACCCGGTGCCTACTCCTCGACGGTGGATCTGGCCAAGCAAGCAATGTCTGCTGCCCTCTAGCTTTCCCCGCGCCCCGGTGGTTGGAGGCTCTCATCGTTGTTCGCGACAAAGATGGTCTGCTCAAGGGCGCTCATAGTCTTGCTGACGACTTCCCCCGGATGAATCCCGATCTGCTTGCCGTTACTCGCCATCTGTTTGATCTCGGGTAGCGCCGGACCTCCGAGTTGCTGAAGGTTTGCGAGAGCCGCTTCGACTCTCAAGAGAACTCCGGTCAGGCGAGTCCAGGTTCCTGTCTGACCCGCAATTCTCGGAGGTGGATTGTCTACCTCGTGCCGTGCGATATCGGACGCCTGCCAGAGAAGGTCTTGGAGCTTCCCGACTTCCGTCAGGCGCTGAAGCCACAGCTCCCGCTCCAAGGCAAGCTGGCGATCAGCCACCTCTTCGACGTGGGCCAAACGGATGGCGTCGATGAGCTCGCCCTCGCGGGCCAGCTCTTCCGCATGAGCTCCCGATGCCTCTCCCCGTGCCTTGCGCGCTTCAATGACCGTGGCGCGCGCGTAGTAGACGGTCACTAGGGCAGCAACGGCTGCAATGCCCGCCGAGATGCTCCCCAGGTCCATTGGGTCGAGCCTAGATCACCTTCTGGGCCCGATGCCGAAATCAACACCCGGTTGGTACCCGCTCTCGGTACCCAGCACCCGGTTTCTGGCCATATTCGGCCTGAGCACAGGGGTTTGAGAGATGCCCCCGGCGGGACTCGAACCCGCGCCGCGCGGCTTAAAAGGCCGCCGCTCTAACCAGCTGAGCTACAGGGGCGAATGACCGAGCCGCCCCATTGCAAGGCGGAAAATCACGGTCGGAGGCAATTCTAGGGGCTCTGCTCGACTGCGGCTGACCGGCCCTAGGGAAGCCGAACCATCCCTCTGGAGGTCGCCCTGGGTCACCTCCGACCTCTGGCGCTCCCTGATGTCCATGCCCACTCCATTTCCCTGGAGAGCCGCACCGGGTACGCGGCATCGGTTCCCGTCAGGCCTGAGGTGCTTCGGGGTCCATCGTGCCGGTCAACTCGAGCGCCGCATCGAGGTTGTCGAGGAGGGCCCCAAGCACTTCAGGATCGAAGTGCGAGGCTCGACCCTCTTCGAGGAGCGCTACGGCGTCGGGGATCGAGAACGCTGGGCGATACACGCGGTCGCTCAGCAAGGCGTCGAAGACATCGGCGACGGCGGTGATACGACCCTCGAGCGGGATCTCCTTGCCCACCAGTCCATTCGGATACCCGCTGCCGTCGTAGCGCTCGTGGTGGGTGAGGGCAATCGTCGCGGCCAGGCGAAGCAGCTCGCTCTTCGAGTCGGCAAGGATCTCGTATCCGTTCGAGGTATGCAGCTCCATGGTCGCCCGCTCCTCCGCCGTCAGGGCCGCCCGCTCTTCCTGGGATTCGATCCGGTACTTGGCGGCGTGCCGGCGATCCTCGGCGGCCTGGGCTCGGTCGACCGCGGCCCGCCGCCTCGCCTGGGCCGCCTGCTGCCGATCCGCCGCGATCCGCGCCCGCCTTGCGCCCGCTCGATCCCCGGGCCCGGGGACCGCGGGCACGTCCGCGTCCAGTTCGGCGTCAAGCTCCTCCAGCCTGCGGTCGCGCTCGGCGGCCGCGAGGTCGCGCGCCTCGGCGGCCCGGTCGCGAGCATCGGCGACCGAGTCGCGGGCCGCCGCTCCGCCGGCCCGCAGATGGCCACCACGGAGCCGCCGAATCGTGCCGCGGCCGCGGCTTTCGGCGGAGGCGTCATGAACCGCGACGCTTCCGCCGTCCTCGAGGTCGCGGTCGCTGGCCGCCTGGTCCTCATCGGAGGCCGCCTGATCGGTTTCCGAAGCCGCCTGGTCCTCTTCGGCAGCAGTCTGATCGGCGTCAGAGCCGGTCTGATCGCTTTCGGTAAGAGTCTGAAGATCTTCGGCGGCGCCGAGGTCGTCCTCAGAGTCGGGGGGGAGTTCGGGCATCTTGGACCTCCATCCGTCTGGGCAACTGGTCTCACTCGCCCCTTGCCCATCCGGATTGATCGCTTGAGCACTTTCCAACTTAGGCGACTGGGAGCATTCCTGCTGGATTTCCTCGGGCTGGCCGCGCATCGCCACCGCGTCCGCTTTGTATGAACGGTGTATGGACCGTCAACTCTCGGGCGATTTGTGGCGAAGAACCAGTAGGCGAGGGCAATCGCCCAAGCCCCAGTTCCGCTCCAGCGAAGCGGTTAACCAAAGGAGCGGTTCGGATATGAAGCGTTCATCCCGGAACCCCGAGGTACAACGGCGGCGCCGACCAACGCTCGCGATCGTCCTCGCCGGCGTGGCTGTCTTTGTCGCGCTGGGTGGAACGGCGGTCGCCGCGAGCGGCCTGGTTCACGGCGGCGACATCGCCACCGGCGCGGTCGCCAGCAGGGCGATCAGAGACGGAGGGGTCGAACTCCAGGACTTGAGCCGGAAGGTCCGCGCTTCGCTCGAAGGTGGCCTGGGGGCGCCCGGCGCGACGGGTGCCAAAGGCGACACCGGCTCCGGCGGCGGCGCCGGAACTGCAGGGCACGACGGAGCGAACGGCTCCGAAGGCGCCAAAGGCGCGGCGGGGACCAACGGCGTCAATGGCGCTAACGGCCCGAATGGTGCCAATGGCGCCAACGGCGCCGAAGGCCCCAAAGGCAGCAACGGGACCAACGGCACGAATGGCCTCAATGGAGCGAACGGCCCGGCTGGGGCGAACGGCGCCAACGGCCCCAACGGAGCCAACGGGGTCGACGGCACCAACGGAACGAACGGGTCCGATGGCGCCAAAGGAACCAACGGAACGAACGGGGTCAACGGCACCAATGGAACGAACGGGACCATCTCGCCGCTCGCGGCGAAGCAGGGCTTGACCGCCCTCCCCACCGGCGTCTCGGCCACGACCGTGGTCGAACTGGCGGTACCGGCGGGCAACTACGTGGTTCTGGCCAAGACCGAGCTGTCCCACACCGGGGCCGGCGACAGCGTCGAATGCGCCCTCAAAGCCGGCGCCATCACCCTCGACCAGGTCGCGATGAAGACGCTGCCGGCCCTCGCCGCGATCCCGGCCTCGCTGCAAGCGGTGGCAACGACGACGGGGCCAACCCAGCTGACCGTTCAGTGCGCGGTTGCCGTGGCCAACGGAGCGGCGAACTACAGCAGCCTGATCGCCATCCCGACCGCATGACAGATCAGACGTCTGACCTCCCCTCCTGCCAACCATCGGGCTGCAACCAAGTCGGAGTCAGAGTCGGGAAGGCAGGCGGATGACGATTCTCGAGTCCCTGCGCAAGCGGTTCAGCGGCGAGACGGCGAGCGATCCCGGTCCCGACCCGCTGGATCTCCTCCTCGATCACGAACTGTTCGTCTCCGCGGCCGACGTCCGCTCGCAGGGGCAAGAAGCTGGCGCACCAGGCGACGATGAGGCCAGGCGGCTGCAGCGCGAGCACCGGCAGCGCGAGCGATTGGCCACCCTGGCCAAGCGGCACGATCCGAGCTCTTAGGCGGGGGCAACCGTTGGAGCGGACTCCGTGAAACTCAAGCTGCAGCCTCGACAGGACGTCAGCCGCATGCTGCTCTCCAGGAGCGCGGCGGCGATGTACGGCGGCGCCGGCGTCCTCAGCCTGATCGAGTTCGCGATTCCAGGCGGCCCTCAGATCGACCTTGTCCCTGGTCTGGCGGCCCTGGGCTTCGCCCTCGTCCTGCTCATCGTGGGAGCAAGGCTGCCGATGGCGGCTTTGGCGGCGCTCGGCCCGCTCGGCGCGGCGCTGATCGCGATTTCCCTGGCGACCAGCGGAGGCGCCGGCGACGGCGCCGTCCTCTACATGTGGCCGGCGCTCTGGGAGGCCTGCTTCTTCGGCCTCGAGGGCACGATCCTGATCGTCGCTTGGATCGGCTTCGCGCAGGCGCTCTCCCTCCATGCGATCGCGTCCGAAAGGAGGTGACTTCGATCGCTGGCTGGATGTCTTCGTGTCGGCTGCCGTGGTCGGCTCCGTGGTGGAGCTGCTCACGCGCCGCAACCGAGTCCTCCACTCTCGCCTCGCCGCGGAAGTGCGGCTCGACCAGCTGACCGGGCTTCTCAACCGCCGCGGGTTCGAGGAGCGAGCGATGATCGAGGTCGCCCGGGCGCGGCGCGAGAGCGGCCTGATCGGGATCGTCACCTTCGATCTGGACCACTTCAAGGGCGTCAACGATCTCCACGGTCACGCCACCGGGGACCTGGTGCTCGTTCATCTCGGCAAGACCTTCCGAGCCCACATGCGGGACACCGACGTGCTGGCTCGGATGGGTGGTGAGGAGTTCGTGGCGCTGCTGCCGGGCAGCGGCATCGGCGATGCCTTGGCGTTCGCCGAGCGGGTGCGGGTCGGCTTCCTGACGTCCACCCACCCGCCGACTCCCTCGGTCACGGTCAGCGCCGGGGTCGCCGCCGGAGTAGGTCCCGACGCCATCGACACCCTCCTGCATCAGGCCGACGAAGCGATGTATGAAGCTAAGTCGGCGGGCCGCAACCGGACCACGGTCTACCGGGATCCGTCGTCGCGCTCGCCGATCGTCGCCTGATCGGCCCCCTCGCCGAGCTCATCGCCAGATCGTCAACGGGGTCCCGGCACCGATCCGCCGCGGAGCCAGCTGAGCGCCCCGGAGAGTGGCGACCACTCCATTTTCGCGAGCCGCGAGGCTCGATCGGCTTCAGGACAGTTCTGGCAGGCCGGTGTAGGCGGTCGAGGCCTCGGCGTGGGTGCGGGTCGGGATGCGGCCGGCGCGGTGGGCGAGGGCGCCGGCTTCGACCGCGGCGCGGAGGGCGCGGGCCATCGTCTCGGGCTCCGCGGCGCCGAAGATGGCGCTGGCGGCGAGGACTGCGTCGCAGCCGAGCTCGAGGGCGAGGGCGGCGTCGGAGGCGGTGCCGATTCCGGCGTCGAGGATGACCGGGACCTGCGCGTGTTCGGTGATGATCGCGATGTTGTAGGGGTTGCGGATGCCGGCGCCCGAGCCGATCGGCGAGCCCAGCGGCATCACCGCGGCGCAGCCGGCCTCCTCGAGGCGGCGGGCGAGGATCGGGTCGTCGTTGGTGTAGGGGAGGACGGTGAAGCCGTCGAGGACGAGCTGCTCGGCGGCGTCGAGGAGCTCGACCGCGTCAGGGAAGAGGGTGCGGTCGTCGCCGATCACCTCGAGCTTGATCCAGTCGGTGCCAAAGGCCTCGCGGGCGAGCTTGGCGGTGCGGACGGCGTCGCGGGCGGTGTAACAGCCGGCGGTGTTGGGGAGGACGAAGAGGCCGAGGCGGTCGATCACGTCGAGGACCGAGCCCTCGGCGCTGGGGTCGATGCGGCGCAGGGCGACGGTGACGATCTCGGTGCCGGCGGCGGCCAGGGCGGTCTCCATCTGCTCGAGCGAGCGGAAGCCGCCGGTGCCGGCGATCAGCCGCGAGCCCCAGGTGCGCCCGCCGAGCTCCCAAGTATCGGCCCCGCCCTGGATCGCGGCGAGCACCTCGACGGCCTGTCCCTCGCGGAGCGCGGTCGTCCCCCACTCCGAGCGCGGCACGACCTCGCCGTCGAGCGCGACGGCGACGCCGCGGCACTCGGCGTCGGCGACACCGGCGGCGCGGACGACGGCGTCGAGCGTGGCGCCGGCGTCGAGCTCGCGAGCCTCGCCGTTGACCTCGACCCTCATCGCGGGGCCCCCAGCGGACGCTCGCCTTTCCGTTCGCCCGTTGTTCCCCTATCCGGGACAAGCGACGAAGGGAGGGTGGTTTCGACCCGGGGGTCGAAAGTCGCCCTATGGGGGTCTAATGACCCGCGGGTCGGAACTGCCCCGGCGATTGCTGGGGGGACGGGGGTGCCGGCCAGGATCGCGGCGACGGCGTCGGCGGTCAGCGGCGCCAGGTGGATCCCGTTGCGGTAGTGGCCGGTGGCGAGGACGAGTCCGTCGACAGCGCCGCGGCCGACGATCGGCAGGTTGTCGGGAGTGCCGGGGCGCAGGCCGGCGATCATCCCGCCCATCTCCATCTCGGCGACGTCCGGCAGCACCCGATAGGCCTCGCGCAGCAGCTCGTGCACGCCGCCGGCGGTCACCGCGGTGTCGAAGCCGAGCTCGGTTTCGGTGGCGCCGACGATCAGACGGCCGTCGGGGCGCGGGACCAGGTAGACGCGCTCCGAGCAGACGATCCGCCCCGCCGGCGGGCCCTCGCCGCCGCGCGGGCGCAGCTCGACGACCTCGCCCTTGACCGGCCGCACCGGCGGCCGCGCGGCCTCGGGGAGCCAGGGGGTCTGCCCGGCCCACGCGCCGTTGCAGAGGACGACCGCCTCGGCGCGAACCTCCTCGACGTCCCCCCAACTTTTGTCACCCTCTGGGTTACAAAAGTTGGGAGGAGCGGCGGACGCCGGGGCGGTGCGGACGCCGACCAGGCGCTCGCCGTCCCAGATTCCGTCGACGACCTCGGTCCCGGTCCGTACCTCCACCCCCTCCGACGCCAGCGCCGCGACGAGCGCTCGCGCCAGCGCGCGGGGGTCGACCGAGGCCTCGCCGGCCGCGAACACGCCGCCGTGGAAGGAAGGCGTCAGGCCCGGCTCGAGCGCGCGGCAGCGGCGCGGCGGCAGCCACTCGGCCGCCAGTCCCAGCTCCAGTTGCAGATCGTGGCGGCGGCGCAGCTCGGCCGCCTCGTCACCGTCGAGGGCGACGTGGAGCGCTCCGTGGCGCGCGTATCCCGTCTCCGCCCCGGTGGCCGCCTCGACCCCCGCCACGAACTCGGGCCAGAGCTCGGCCGACGCCATGGTCATCTTCAGCAGCTCACGCTCGCCGAAGGTCAGCTCGCCGACCGGCGCCAGCATCCCGGCGGCGACGTTGGTCGCCCCGGCCGGCGGCTCGGCCCGCTCCAGCACGACGACCCGCGCCCCGGCCCGCGCCCCGCGCCAGGCGCAGGCCAGCCCGATGACGCCGCCGCCAACGAACACCGCATCGAATCCACGCTTCTCTGTCAAGACATTGCCTCCGCCGGCATTACCCGGATCAGGTCTGGACGGTCGGTGACCTCGATGCCACCCTCTCAGCCGCGAACGGCTCCCGTTACCGCTCCAAGGCTACCCGCTCGCGGCGTCTGGCAGCCATACTTGGCGGATGAGCTTCTCTCCGCCCGAGGGCACCGGACCGCTGCTCCGCGAGCGCCTGCGCACCGCGCGCCTCTACTTCGTCTGCGAGGCGCGCCCGCACGGCGAGGACCCCGAAGCCCTGCTGCGGGCCGCGCTGGGCGGCGGCGTCGACATCGTCCAGCTGCGCGAGAAGGAGCTCGGGCGGGCCGAGATCGAACGCGCCGCCTCGACCTACCGCCGCGTCGCCGACACCTACAGCGCCCTCTTCATCGTCAACGACGACCCCGACCTGGCGCGCGCCTGCGACGCCGACGGGGTCCACGTCGGCCAGGACGACACCTCGGTCGAGGCCGCCCGCGAGATGCTCGGGTCGAGCGCGATCATCGGCCTCTCGACCCACTCCGAGGAGCAGATCGACGCCGCCCAGGAGCGCGACATCGATTATTTCTGCGTCGGGCCGGTCTGGGAGACGCCGACGAAACCGGGCCGGCCGGCGGTCGGGCTGGACCTGATCGGCTACGCCGCCGAGCACGCGAGGAAGCCCTTCTTCGGGATCGGCCGTGTCGATCCGCGCAACGCCGAAGAGGTGGTGCGCGCCGGCGCCGATCGGCTCTGCGCGGTGCGGGCGATTCGCGACGCACCCGATCCCGCCGCCGCCGCCGAAGGCCTGCGGCGCGCGTTCAAGCAAGAGGGGTCGCGGAGGGGCGTCGCGCCCGGTGGCTGAGGGGCCGCAGCAGGAGACCGAGCAACCGCGCAAGCGCAAGCAGCGCGGCGGTCGCAACCGCATGGCCGAGGGCTACGCGAAGGCCGAGGTCCGCAACCAGGAAGCGCGCGCGGCGCTGGAGCCGCTGGCCGCGGGCGAGCGGCCGCCGGTGGTGACGGTCGGCGCGGTGCTCGGGGCGCTGGTCGCGCTCTCGATCGTCGTCACCTACCTGGCCGGCGTCAAGGTCAACGGCGAGACGCCCAAGTTCGCCACCGTGGCGGCGCCGGCGCTGATCACCGGGGTCCTCGCCTGGGGGATGTGGCGGGCCCGCTACTGGGCGGCACTCGCCTTCCAGGTCGTCCTCGTCTTCCTCATCTTCTGCGCCCTCTACGGACTGCTGGTCGAGGCCACCACCTTGGCCGGTTTTGCGGTCAGCGTGGGACTGCTGGCGCTCGCCGGCGCCCTCTTCCTCTACATGGTCAAGGCGATGGCGCGGATCCAGATGCCCGAACGGGCGCCGCCGCAATAGGTCGCGGCTCGGGCCGGTTGGGGGGATCACCAAGTCCCGCCCGGGCCCCGGCGGGGCCTTTCTATAGGCTCACCAATCGATGCCAGACCCCTTCGACACGATCGTCATCGGCGGCGGCCCCGGCGGCTACGTGGCCGCCATCCGCGCCGCCCAGCTGGGCCAGAAGGTCGCCGTCATCGAGCGCGACAAGCCCGGCGGGCGCTGCCTGAACTACGCCTGCATCCCCGCCAAGACGATCCTGCGCTCTGCCGAGCTCTTCGACGACGCCAAGAACGGCTCAGACCTCGGGATCCTCACCGATGACATCCGGGTCGACTGGGATGCCCTGCAGGCCCGTAGGCAGTCGGTCTCAGAATCGCTATCGGGCGGCGTCAAGTTCCTCTGGGACAAGAACAAGGTCACCCTGATCGAGGGCGATGGCTCACTCACCCCAGACGGCAACGTCAAGGTGGGCGATGAGACCTATGAGGCAAAGGCGGTGATCCTCGCCACCGGCTCGGTTGCCCTGCCGATCCCGGGCGTGGAGTTCGGCCCCCGCGTCCTTGACACCTGGGGAGCCTGGTCGCTCCCCGCAAAGCCCGAGCGGATCGCCGTCGTCGGCGCCGGCGCCTCGGGCTCAGAGATCGCCTCCGCCTATGCGCGCCTCGGCACCGAGGTGATCCTGATCGAGATGCTCGAGCAGATCCTCCCCGCCGAGGATCGCGACATCGCAAAGATCGTCGAACGCTCCTTCAAGAAGCAGGGCATCGAGATCTCGACCGGCTCGCCGGTCGAGAACGTCGAGGTCTCCGAGGGCTCGGTCAAGTTCAGCTACAGCGAGAAGTCAGCCGAGGTCGACTACCTCGCCGTCGCCGGCGGCCGCGCCCCCGACACCGAGGGCCTGGGGTTAAAAGAGGCCGGCGTCGAGCTCGCCGAGAACGGCGCCAAGATCAAGGTCGACCCCTACGGCCTGACCACCAACCCCAAGGTCTATGCGATCGGCGACCTGGTCAACAGAAAGGCCCTCGCCCACAAGGCCGAGGAGGAGGGTGTGGTGGCCGTGGAGAAGGCCGCCGGCCTAGACACCCACCCGGTCGACCAGGAGCTCTTGGTCGGTGCCACCTTCACCCATCCCCAGGTGGCATCGGTGGGCATGACCGAGGCCCAGGCCAAAGAGGCCGGCCACGAGGTCAAGGTCGGCAAACAGAAAATCTCCGGCGAGGGCGCCGGCACCGTCTATGACGACAAAGAGGGAATCGTCAAGCTCGTCGTCGATGCCGCCTACGGCGAGGTCCTGGGCGCCCACATCGTCGGCAACCGCGCCTGCGACATGATCGCCGAGCTGGTCGCGACGATGGCGCTTGAGGGCGGCTACCAGGAGCTCTCGAGGATCGTGCACCCGCACCCGACGGTGTCAGAGGCCGTGCTCGACGCGGCTAGGGCCGTCGACGGCTGGGCCATCCACGCCTGAGCCTCCTGCGAATCGGCGCATCTCGGCGTCCTCGGTCGGCTTCCTCCGGTCACGCACAGGAGTGCGCTCCCCTCGTCATCCTTCCCTGCGTCCTTGATCTGCTTGATTCTCGGAGGCTCAGATGGCTCGCGCAACTTTTTACTACGACCTCGGCTCGCCCTACGCATACCTCTCGGCTGAGCGCATCTCGGGGCTCTTCGTCGACGCTGAGCTCGAGCAGCCGGAGTGGCAGCCGATCCTGCTCGGCGGGCTCTTCGGGCGCTTCGAGCGCGGGTCGTGGGCCAAGACCGACGCGCGCGCCGAGGGGATGGCGGAGGTCGAACGGCGGGCGGGCGCGTACGGGCTGCCGCCGATCGTCTGGCCCGATCCCTGGCCCGGCAACTCGCTGACGGCGATGCGGGTCGCCATCTTCGCCAAGCAGACCGGCCGCGCCGTGTCCTACTCGCTGGCCGCCTTCCGCCAGGCCTTCGCCGCCGGGCGGGACCTCTCGGTCCCGGACAACGTCGCGATCGCCGCCGCCGCCTGCGAGCTGCACCCCCGCGCGCTCGCCGCCGCGATCAAGACCGCCGGCGTCAAAGACGCCCTCCGCGCCGCCACCGAGGCGGCCGGCGAGCGCGGCGTCTTCGGCGTCCCCACGGTGGCCGTCGGCGACCAGCTCTTTTGGGGGGACGACCGGCTCGAGGAGGCAGTCGCCGCAGCGGCCTCTAGCTAAGGTGAGGTCGATGCCGGACCTCCCCGACGCCGCCGCCTGTTACGAGCTGCTCGCGCGCATGGCCCTGATCCGGCGCTTCGAGGAGGAGGCCGGGCGGCAGTACCAGCGCGCCAAAGCCGGCGGCTTCCTGCACCTCGCGATCGGCGAGGAGGCGACGATCGTCGGCACCACCTCGGTGATGCGCGACGAAGACTTCCTGATCGGCACCTACCGCACCCACGGCCACGCGCTCGCCCGCGGCACCTCGCCGAACGCGGTGATGGCCGAGATCTTCGGCCGCGTCGACGGCACCAGCGGCGGCCGCGGCGGCTCGATGCACATCTTCGACGCCGAGAAGCGCTTCATGGGCGGCTACGGAATCGTCGGCGGCAACCTGCCGATCGCGGCCGGGCTCGGCCTCGCCTCCCAGTACAAAGGCGAAGACGCGGTCACGGTCTGCATGTTCGGCGACGGCGCCTCCAACACCGGCAACTTCGGCGAGACGATGAACCTGGCGGCGCTGTGGACGCTGCCGGTCCTCTTCCTGGTCGAGAACAACCTCTACGGGATGGGGACCGCGGTCGAGCGGCACTCGGCCCAGACCGACCTCTCGCGCAAGGCCGACGGCTACGGGATCGACGGGACGCGGATCGACGGCATGGACGTGATCGCCGTGCGCGAGGCGGTCGCCGCCGGCCTCGAGTCGGCCCGCGAAGAACGCCCGACGCTGGTCGAGGTCGTCACCTACCGCTACCGCGGCCACTCCGCCGCCGACCCCGAGGTCTACCGCGAGCGCGAGGAGGTCGAGGAGTGGCGGGAGAAAGACCCGATCGAGAGCTTCGCGCGGCGCTGCGTCGAGGCCGGGGTGCTGGGCGAGCGCGAGGTCAGCCAGACGCGCGAGGAAGCCGAGGCGGCGGTGCTGGCGGCGGTCGAGTTCGCCGACGCCTCGCCGGAGCCGGCGCTCGACACGATGTACGAGAGCCTCTACGCGCTGACCGACTATCCGGGCGGCTGGTACGCGGTCGACGAGCGCAGCCCGGAGCCCCACCGCGGCGAGCACGAGGCCGACATGCCCGACGCCGCCCGGGCGCTGGCCGAGGCCGGCGCCGCCTACGCCGAGGAGGAAGAGGAGGGCTCGCGGCCCAACCCGGCGCTGCAGGGCGACGCCCAGGACGGGACCGCGTCGCGGACCGGCGGCGACGTCCCCGCCGACGAGGCGCTCACCGTCGAAGCCGACCGCGGCGAGGAGCGCGAAGACTGATGGCCGAGCTGCGGATGCGCGAGGCGCTGCGGGACGCGATGGCCGAGGAGATGCGACGCGACGAGGCGGTCTTCGTGATGGGCGAGGACGTCGGCGTCTTCCGCGGCGCCTTCAAGGTGACCGACGGCCTGCTCGACGAGTTCGGCGAGCGCCGCGTCCGCGACACGCCGATCTCCGAGAACACGATCGTCGGCGCCGGGGTCGGCGCCGCCATGGGCGGCCTGCGGCCGGTCGTCGAGCTGATGACCGTCAACTTCTCCCTCCTCGCCCTCGACCAGATCGTCAACCACGCCGCCGCGATCCCCTACATGTTCAACGGCCAGGCGCGGGTGCCGATGGTGATCCGGATGCCCGGCGGCGGCGGCCATCAGCTCGGCCCGACCCACTCGCACAGCTTCGAGGCGCTCTACCTCCAGGTGCCGGGGCTGCTGGTCGCCTGCCCCTCGACCCCGGCCGACGCCAAGGGCCTGCTCAAGTCGGCGATCCGCGACGACAACCCGGTGATCTTCATCGAGCACGAGAGCCTCTACGGGGTGCGCGGCGAGGTGCCCGAGGGCGACGACGTCCTGATCAAATTCGGCGAGGCCGCGGTGCGGCGCGAGGGCACCGACGTCACCCTCGTCGGCCTCCTCAAGATGGCCGGCGTGGCCGAGCAGGCGGCCGAGATCCTGGCCTCCGAGCACGGCGTCGATGCCGAGGTGATCGACCCCCGCACCCTGCGCCCGCTCGACCTCGACACGATCCTCGCCTCGGTCCGCAAGACCAACCGCGCGGTGATCGTCGAGGAGGGCTGGCCGCACGGCGGCGTCGGCGCCAACATCTCGACGCTGATCACCGAGCAGGCCTTCGACGACCTCGACGCGCCGGTCCAGCGCGTGACCGGCGCCGACGTCCACATGCCCTACTCCAAACGCCTCGAGCAGGCGGCCATCCCCCACTCCGAGCACGTGGTGAGCGCGGCGCTGGCGACCCTCGAGGGGGCGATCGCCAATGGCTGAGATCGTCATGCCCCGCCTCTCGGACTCGATGGAGGAGGGCACGATCCTCCAATGGATGAAGAGCGTCGGCGACGAGGTCGCGATCGGCGACGAGCTGGTCGAAATCGAGACCGACAAGGCCAACATGGCCTACGAGGCCGACGTCGCGGGGACGCTGACGGAGGTGCTGGCCAAGGAGGGGGACACGCTGCCGATCGGGAGCCCGATCGCGGTCGTGGGGGACGGGAGTGCCGCAGACGCCTCATCCGCGGGTCCTGTCACCGATGCCTCCCCCACGGTGCTCGACGGCGGAGCCGTCTCCGCGCCGCGGGGGGCCCCCGCATCGGCGCCACCCCCGGATGAGTCGGTGGACGCAACCGACCCTTCGACCGAAGTTGAAGAGGTTCGCGAAGAGCGGGTTCCGAGTGAGCGCATCAAGGCCTCACCGGTGGCCCGGAGGATCGCGAAGGACAACGGGATCGATCTGGCCGAGATCCAGGGCTCTGGCCCGGGCGGGCGGATCATCAAGGCCGATGTGGAGGGCGCCGGTGGCGCCGATGCGGGGGAGGCATCGGTGACAGGACCCGCGGCCTCCCCGCCCGCTCCGGAGACCGCCAAGGGGCAGACCACCTACGAGGAGCTCTCAAAGCTCCAGCAGGTGGTCGCCAGGCGGATGTCGGAGTCAAAGGCGACGGCACCTCACTTCTATCTGGAAGCCGAGATCGACATGTCGGCTGCCGTGGCCTCGCGCAAGCGCCTCAAGGCGATGGCCGCCGAGGGCGAGGTCGTGCCCTCCTTCAACGACATGGTCGTCAAGGCCTGCGCGCTGGCGCTCAGGGAGCACCCGAGGGCCAACGGCGCCTACAGGGACGGTCGCTTCGAGCTCTACTCGCGGGTCAACGTCGGGGTCGCTGTCGCCGCCCAGGACGCCCTCGTCGTCCCGACCGTCTTCGATGCCGACCGTAAGGGCCTGCGCCAGATCGCCGCGGACTCACGCACCGTCGCCGCCAAAGTCCGCGACGGCTCGATCACCCCGCCCGAGCTATCGGGCGGCACCTTCACGGTCTCCAACCTGGGGATGTATGGGATCGACAACTTCTCAGCCGTCATCAACACCCCCCAGGCGGCGATCCTCGCGGTCGGGGCGATCAAGGAGCGACCGGTGGTCCGCGACGGGGAGATCGCCCCCGCCCACCTCCTCGGCGTCACCCTGGCCTGCGATCACCGGATCCTCTACGGCGCCCCCGCCGCCGAGTTCCTGGCGCGGGTGCGCAGCCTGCTCGAAGAGCCGGTTGGGCTGGCGCTTTAGATTCTTCGCGCATTTTCGGTAAATAGACCGGTAGGGAACGGTTGTTTATCGTTCTAGGTACTGAGAGGGTCACCGGCGATGATCCCGGTCGCGCACATCGCCGGCATTCCGGTCGAGGAGACCGCGCTGAGCCTGGCGCCGATCATCGCCACCACCGGGGGTGTCGCCGGGCTGAAGCTCCATGCGCGGATCGCGCGGCGCGGTCCGCGTAAGCGCCGTCGCCCGCAGCTGCCGCGGAGGCGCGCATGAGTCCGGTGGCGTCCCCCTCCCCGCTGCAGGCGCCCCAGGCCCTGCGCCATCGCCGCAGCGCTCGCCGGCTGAGCGTCGGTCAGCTCGCCGACTTGCGGGGGGCGATCACCGCCGCCCAGGCGATCGGCGACGATCGCGGCTACCAGGCCTGGGCCGGGATCCACGGCCTCCCCCTGCCGATCTCCTGCGTCCACCACCGGGAGCTGTTCCTGCCCTGGCACCGCGCCTACCTCTACCTGTTCGAGAAGGCGCTGCAGGAACAGGTCCCGGGAGTGACGCTGCCGTGGTGGGACTGGACGGTCGAACACGCGACCGGCATCCCCGACGTCTACGCCCGGCGCAGCGCCAATGGCCGCAAGAACCCGCTCTTCGATTCACCGATCCAGAGTTCCGGCCGCGAATCGCCGAGCCAGACGCGCACCACCCGCGCGCCCGGACCCCCCGGTCAGCTGCCGAGCCCTCCCGAGGTCGAAGCGGTCCTCGAAAACCGCGACTTCAATACTTTCCAGACCCAGCTCGAGAGCATCCACGACGGCGTCCACGTCTGGACCGGCGGGACGATGGGCGAGATCCCGGTCGCCGCCTATGACCCGCTGTTCTGGGCCCACCACTGCATGATCGACCGCCTCTGGTACCTCTGGCAGCTGCGCCACGGACCCGGCGGCATCCCTCAGGCTCTGCTCGGTCGGGCGCTCGCGCCGTTCCCGCTGACCGTTCGAGACACCCTCGACGTCACCGCCCTCGGCTACGACTACGCCGCCTCGACCGCGGCCGTGAACGGACCCGGTCATGGTTGATCGCTTCACCAGCGACGCGCTCGAGCTGCCCTCGAGCGAGCACGCCTTCGAACGAGCCGACCTGATCTTCTACGGGATCGACCACTCCGGCAGCTCCTACGAGGCCCAGGTGTTCCTCGACCAGCGTGGCGTCCACGGCGACCCGGGCGCCGAGCACCGGGCCTACGTCGGATCGTTCTTCATCCTCGGCCACGGTGGCTGCTTCGGCGATGCCGGCCATTGCGACGTCCCGCGGGAACGCGATCCCTTCGATCTGCGGCCGCCCCATCAGCTCGCACCGGCGGTGCGGGTGATGACGGTGACCGAGCCCGTCCGCGCCCTACTCGATCGCGGCGGCGTCGAGGCCAAGGTCACGGTGATCGTCCGTACCGCGCCACGGACCCCCGCCGACGTACTCGCCTTCGACCGGATCCGGCTCGCGACCTATGCCTGACGCGAAAGCCGCCGCCGAACCGCCGCCCGCCGAGTTCGTCTGGGACGAACTCGCTCAATACAAGGCGGAGAAGCGCTTCCTCGACGGCTACCCCGACGACCAGCGGAGCTTCTTCTCCCCGCGCGACGCGCTGCACCCCCTGCTCGCCTCGCTGATCGCCAGCGCCCAGCACTCGATCGTCATCAACATGTACGGGTACGACGATCCCGCCTTCGACGCGCTGATCCGCACGAAGCTGGAATCCGAACACGTCTACGTTCAGATCAGCCTCGATAAATCGCAGGCCGGCGGCGTCCACGAGAAGGCGCTCCTCGAGAAATGGTCGAACACCTCGTTCGGCAACTCGGTCGCGATCGGCACCTCCTCGGTCCACCATGCGATCTCCCACCTCAAGGTGCTGATCGTCGATGGCGTCTACACCGTCACCGGATCAACCAATTGGTCGGTTTCCGGCGAGAGCGAACAGGACAACCAGCTGACCCTGAGCCGCAACGCCGTGGTTGCCTCGGAGCTGCGCTCGGTTCTCGATCTGAACCACGACTGGATGCTCAAGCAGATGGCCGAAGCTCAGACCAAGGAGGGCAAACCGTGAAATGGCTCGGCGAATTGATCAGGCGTGTGGTCGGAACGCCGAAGGACCACGATAAAGCGGTTAAAGACCATGCGGTTGTCGTCGCGCCCGAGTTCAACATCACTCAATACGCCAAGAAACTGGCCCTCGTGGTCGGGGTCATCCTGCCTGCGATAGTCACCGGGCTCAAGGCAGCCGGTGTCACTGATCTGTCGGACCCGATAGTCATCGGCGCGCTTGGAGTCGTCGCTGCCTCACTGATCGGGGTCTGCTTGGTGATGGCGGTGGACATCGCCTCACGCGCGTACTTGACCGTCGCCGGAACCGAACCGAAAGCAGCGGACCCAAAGCCAGCGGACTCCACTGCTTCGGCCAGCGCACCCGCGAGTGGTTCGAAACTCACCAACGTCGTCGCCGTGCCGGCCGGATCGCTCGCCTGGTTGGCGAACGACGACACTGCCTACCCGGTGGTGGCGATGGCCGCAGGCGAAGACGGCACCTCAAGCTCATATCTGCTCGCCTCCGGTTCGGTCATCACCCACCCTGGATCGGGAAGCGGGACCCGAGCATTCAGCGCCGCGCCGGAGTGGCACGATGCCAAGTCAGTCGATTCCTTCCGGCCGGCCAAATGGGAGTGAACGAGTCAGAAGACCTGAGCCGTCTCCAGGCGGTCAAGCACATCGTCGTGCTGATGATGGAGAACCGGTCCTTCGACCAGATGCTCGGCTTCCTCCAATCCGCGGGCCTTGAAGTCGACGGACTGGACTCGGCGGCGGCGAACTTCGATGCGGCCGGCCGGGAATACAAGCCGTTCGAATGGCCGCTTGGCGAAACGGCGCCGGAGCCGCCCCCTGGGCACAAGCCGAAGATCCTCGACCCCTGCCACTCGCCGGCCTGCGTTCACAAACAGCTCGAGGATGGGAATACCGGCTTCGTCCGCAACTTCGCCGAAAGCCGGGTTGACGAGAACGGCGTCGCGATCGAGCTCGATCCCGAGTTCCTGCGCGTGCCGATGGGCCATTTCGGCGCCGACCACCTGCCGGTGTACGACCACCTCGCCCGCAACTTCTGCGTATGCGACGCCTGGCACGCATCGATCCCCGGGGACACCTGGCCCAACCGCCAGTACTCGATCGCCGGCCGCGCCGGCCCGTCGATCGGACACCGGTCGGGCGTCCTCGGCGAGATCGTCCGCGAGGTCAAGGGCCTGCCGGTGATCGGCGGCCTCGCGGGGGCGCCGATCTTCGAGGTCGAGGCGTTCACCCGCCAGCTGCAGGACTCCCAATGGCGCTGGTACTCCCACGATCCCGCGACCCTGCGCGCCGTCGACAAGCTCTACCGCGAGTTCGACCACGTCAACCGCGACAACTTCGCCTACTTCGACCGCAAGAAGATCAGCCTGGTGACCGAAGCATTGGAGGCGGCGATCGTCACCCACGACAGCTTCCTCGACGACGCCGCCAAGGGCGAGCTCCGCGACGTCTCCTGGATCGATCCCAACTTCATCGATCTCAGCGTCCTGGATCCGAACTCGAACGACGACCATCCACCCTCCGACGTCAAGGCGGGCCAGGCGCTGGTCCTCGAGCTCTACGAGGCGCTGGCCAGGAGCCCTGGATGGCAGGACACCGTTCTGGTCATCGTCTACGACGAGCACGGTGGGTTCTACGACCACGTGGCGCCGCCGCCGATCGCCGACGACGGCTCTGGCTTCACGACGCTGGGCGTGAGGGTGCCGGCGATCGTGGTCGGCCCGCGGGTGCGGAAGTTCGTCTCCCACGAGGTGTTCGACCACACCAGCCTGATCGCCACGATCCTGCGACGCTTCGCGGCCGATCCGGACCGGGCCCTGCGGGCGATGCCGAAACGAATCCAGGAAGCTCCGCACCTCGGTGTATTGCTGGAGGCAGAGCCACGCGGGGACCTCGAGCCACGCGACGCCCTCCACACCGAGATGGCGGCTTGGCGAAAGCAGGCGCGGGACGATCGGCGTTCTCGCGAGGGAGCTGCCTCCGTCGCCACCGACGGTGCCGGCCACGGTTTCGATCTGCACCACTTCCAGACCGAATTCGCGCAGTTCGCTCTGGCGATGCGCGACGCCGGTCTGCCCCCTGGCCAACCGTAATCCCGGCTTCCCGGTACGAAAGCGGGCTCAGCAGGTCTTGCGGGCGCCGGTGACCGCGTTCCAGGCGTTGCCGAGCGAGAGATCGGCGTCGACGCTGAAGATGCCGGTGTGGGCGGTGCGGGCGAGGGTCCAATCGCCGGCGCGCAGGAGGCAGCCGCTGCCGTGGGAGATCGACCAGTACTGGGTGAAGTTGACCCGCACCAGGAAGAGGCCCGGTTTGGTGACGTCGAGGGCGAAGCCTTCACGGCCGACCGAGAGGGTCCTGGCCCGGCCGCCGTTCAGCGAGGTCACCAGCGGTTTGGGGTCGCGCACCTGGTAGATGCGCCAGTGTTCAGAGGTGAAGCGCAGCTTGAGGTAGGACGGGTTGGCGAGGATGAGGTGGCGCTCGGCGACCGAGGAGTAGTCGAGCGGCGCGTCGGGGAGGGCGACGTAGGTGATCGCGTTGTCGCGCAGCCAGGCGCTGTAGGTGCGGTTGGTGAGCTGGCCTTCGTCGTAGAAGATGTCGTCGCGGGCGGTGTCGAGCTGGCGCTCCCATCCCCGGGCGAGGTCGAAGTTGGGCGCGAGGTAGGCCGCCTCCCAATGGTTGGCGGTCGAGGGGACCTCGATGCGCTCGCCCTCGGCACCGTGGGCGCGCAGCCACTGGGCGGCCGGATGGAAGTAGGAGGCGCTCGTGGATGGGTCACCGACCGAGCGGGCGATCTGGGTGACGCTGGCCGTGAACTGCCAGTAGACGCTGGCCAGCATCGCCGCCGCCAGGACGCTGTAGAAGAACCAGGGTGGGACGGTCGGGCGGGGGCGCCGCGAGAGCATGACCGCGGCCAGCACGGGACCGCCGAAGAGGGCGCCGAGGCGCACGGCGTTGCCGCCGAGGGCGTTCGGGGTCAGGAAGACCAGCGTCGAGGCGATCGCGTAGCCGATGATGATGCGGCGCAGCTGGCGCTCGTCGCCGCGGACGCCCTGGGTGAGCAGCAACGCCCCGGCGCACCAGAGCGGGATCGAGATGAAGGAGCTGAAGACGAACGGGAAGGTGCCCGGTTCGGGGAAGGCGATGTTCGGCGCGAGGGTGAGGAAAAGGGCGACGCCGCCGGCAGCCAGCGCGGCGCGGTTGAAGCGGCGTCCCCCCTTCCACGCCGCGGCCAGCACGACCCCGGCGAGGAAGGCGCCGGCGACCGGGCTCGACAGCGGGCAGCAGGCGGCGGCGAGCACCGCGAGCTTGCCGTGGCGCGTCTGCAGGCAACGGATCGCCGCCAGCCCGAAGGCGACGCCGAGGGCGAAGGTGATCTGGCCGTCGGCCATCAGGGTGACGACGCCGGCGGCGAACCAGAGCGTCGCCCAGCGC
The DNA here is from genome assembly GCA_963839115.1 of uncultured Actinomycetes bacterium. Lineage (GTDB taxonomy): Bacteria > Actinomycetota > Thermoleophilia > Solirubrobacterales > 70-9 > VAYN01. The sequence continues at coordinate 3,213,545 of CAWITM010000001.1, read as the reverse complement.
GCCTTCGGACCCCAGTGGTCGCGAACGATCCGGTCGAAGAGGTAGGAGGAGGAGACGACCGAGAGCCCGCCGACCACCTGCGGCCCGAGGAGCGCCCCGAGCGGCGGGAACAGCACGCTGTAGTTGAGCGTGTAGTGGCCGCCGTACCAGCTGCCGTTCCAGATCGCCAGGCCGGCCTGGCGAAAGAGCTCGGCGCGGAACACCTGGTTGGCGAGGTCGCCGACCGGCGGGCTCCAGATCAGCATCAGCACCGCCAGCGCTGAGCTCAGCGCGACAGCCGGAAGCCAATCCGGACGAAGAACCTTTGACTGGGCCATCACGGGATTCTGAGTCTACGTAGGGCGGGTGAGAGAATCTGAAAGGTGAGCGCTCCGATCCTCGTTCTCCGTCCCGGCACGGTTCCCTACCGCGAGGCCTGGGATCTGCAGCTGGAGCTGGCGGCGCGGCGCGGGCGCGGCGAGATCGCCGACGTCCTGCTGCTGCTCGAGCACCCGCCGGTCTACACGCGCGGGCGCCGCACCAAGCCGGAGGAGCTGCCGATGGGGACGGCCTGGTACGAAGCGCAGGGGATCGAGGTCGTCGACACCGATCGCGGCGGGCTCGTCACCTACCACGGGCCGGGCCAGCTGGTCGCCTACCCGATCGTCGACCTGGCGCCGCTCGGCGGCGACGTCCACGCCTACGTGCGGGGGCTGGAGCGGGTGATGATCGAGGCGCTCGCTGAGCACGGCGTGGCGGCCGGGCCGATCGAGGGGCTGACCGGGGTCTGGACCCTGGGCGCGGCGCCGGGGCCGGGGGTCGAGGGCGCGGCGCGGAAGATCGGCTCGATCGGCGTCCACGTCAGCCGCGGGGTGACGACCCACGGCCTTGCGGTCAACGTCAGCAACGATCTGCAGCCGTTCGAGTGGGTGGTCCCGTGCGGGATCGAGGGTGTGGCGATGACCTCGGTCTCTCGCGAGCTCGGCGCCGAGCAGGACGCCGGGGCCTTCGGCGAGACGGTGGCGCGCCGCTTCGCCGCCGTCTTCGAGCGCGAGTCGGTCGACGCCGAGCGCGCCGAGCTGGGCCTGGAGGCGCCGGTCGGTACGCTCAGAGGAGAGCGATGACCGAGACCACCGAGCGCATTCACGTCACCCGCTCGCGGGCCAAGCCCGGCGGCACCGCCTCGGCGGCCGACGGCACGATCCCCTTCCGGCGCGCCCGCAAGCCACCGTGGCTGAAAGTCCCGGCGCCGGGCGGGCCCAACTACCGGCGGCTCAAGGAAGAGATCGGCTCCGACAACCTCCATACCGTCTGCGAGGAGGCCAACTGCCCGAACGTCGGCGAGTGCTGGGAGCGCGGCACGGCGACCTTCATGATCCTCGGCGACGTCTGCACCCGCCGCTGCGGCTTCTGCAACGTCCAGACCGGCAAGCCGACCTGGAACGACCCGCTCGAGCCGCTGCGCGTCGCCAACCAGGTGAAAGCGATGGGACTCCGCCACGCCGTCGTCACCTCGGTCGACCGCGACGACCTCCCCGACTACGGCGCCAGCGCCTTCGTCGGCGTCATCCGCTCAATCCGCATGATGGCCCCCGACTGCAAGGTCGAGATCCTCACCCCCGACTTCCGCGGCCAGGAGATGCCGCTCGCCAAGGTCATCCACGAGCGCCCCGACGTCTTCAACCACAACGTCGAGACCGTGCCCCGCCTCTACCCGATCGCCCGCCGCGGCTCCCAGTTCGCCCGCTCGGCCCGCGTCCTGCGGATGGCCAAGGAGATGGGCGGCCCCGACGTCGTCACCAAGTCCGGCCTGATGGTCGGCCTCGGCGAGTCCTTCGAGGAGATGGTCGAGACCTTCGGCCTCCTGCGCGATCACAAGGTCCAGGTCCTCACCGTCGGCCAGTACCTGCGCCCGACCGAGAACCACCTGCCGGTCGTCCGCTACTGGCACCCCGACGAGTTCGCCGCCCTCGAGAAGGCCGCCTACGACCTCGGCTTCGAGTCGGTCGCCGCCGGCCCCCTGGTCCGCTCCAGCTACCACGCCGACCAGAACCTCCCCGAGGGCAAGCGCGCCGCGAGCCTCACGGCTTAGCGCCGCCCGGCGCGGCGCCGGGTGCAGCCCTTCCGCTGTTCCTTATCCGTATATAGCCCGGAAAAGGAACAGCGGAACGGATCACCCATCCCCGCGGCGCCCCTATGGAGCCAGCCGGATTCGAACCGGCGGCCTCCTGCTTGCAAAGCAGGCGCTCTGCCAACTGAGCTATGGCCCCTCCGGGTCGATTGTAGGCCGCTACCGCACCACGGCGCGTTTGTATTTCGCCACCGACAGCACGGCGAAGACGGCGGCGATTCCGAGCGACCAGGCGACGGCGCCCCAGACGTTGTTGCCGGCGGGGTCGCCGATGAAGAGGGCGCGGATCGCGTTGACGGTGATCGAGAAGGGGTTCCATTCGGCGAACCACTGGAGGGCGGCGGGCATCGTCGCCGGCGGGACGAAGGCCGAGGAGACGAAGGTGAGCGGGAAGATCAGGATGAAGCCGAGCGATTGGGCGGCCTCGGGCGATGAGGAGGTGAGGCCGATGAAGGCGAAGACCCAGGAGAAGGCGTAGCCGAAGAGGAGCAGGAGCAGGATCCCGGCGACGATGTGGAGGAACGGGGTGCTGAAGCCGAAGCCGATGATGACGCCGACGACGAGCATCACGGTGATCGAGATCGCGTTGGTGGCGATGTCGGCGAGGGTGCGGCCGGCGAGCACTGCGGAGCGCGACATCGGCAGCGAGCGGAAGCGGTCGATCAGGCCTTTGCGCAGATCCTCGGCGATCCCCATCGCGGTGACGAAGCCGCCGAAGGACATCGTCTGGACGAGGATGCCGGGGATCAGGAAGTCGATGTAGGAGTGGCCGGGGGTCGGGATCGCGCCGCCGAAGACGTAGGCGAAGAGCAGCACGAACATGACCGGCTGGACGGTGAAGGAGAGCAGCAGGTCGGGCGCCCGCGGGATCCGCAGGAAGTTGCGCTTGGCCAGCACGAGGGTGTCGGAGATCGCCATCCGCAGGCCGCTCATCGCTCCTCCTCCCCGGCCGCGTCGGCGTCGGCTTCCTCGGCGGCGTGGCCGGTCAGCTTGAGGAAGACGTCGTCGAGGGTCGGGCGCCGCATCGCGATGTCGTCGATCCCGATCCCGGCCTCGTTGAGGCGCTGGACGGCGTCGGCGATCGTGCCCTGGCGCTGGGCCACCGGCACCCGCAGCACGTGCTCCTCGCGGCGCGGCTCCTCGGCGGCGATCGGCGCCAGCGCGGCCGCCGCGGCCTCGGCGTCGCCGCCGTCCTCGAGCGTCACCTCGAGGCTCTCGCCGCCGACCTGGTCCTTCAGCTCGTCGGAGCTGCCGGCGGCGATGACGCGGCCGCGGTCGATCACCGAGATGCTGTCGGCGAGCCGGTCAGCCTCGTCGAGGTACTGGGTCGTCAGCAGCACCGTCGTCCCCTCGGCGACCCGCCCCTCGATCGTCTCCCACAACCCGATCCGGCTGCGCGGATCGAGGCCGGTCGTCGGCTCGTCGAGGAAGAGGACCGGCGGCCGCGCCACCAGCGCCGCGGCGAGGTCGAGGCGCCGGCGCATCCCGCCCGAGTAGGTCCGCACCAGGCGCCCGCCCGACTCGGCGAGGTCGAAGCGCTCCAGCAGCTCGTCGGCGCGGCGGCGCGGTTCGCCCTTCGGCAGGTGGTAGAGGCGGCCGACCATCTCCAGGTTCTCGTGGCCGGTGAGGTTCTCGTCGACGGCGGCGTACTGGCCGGCGAGCCCGATCTGGGTGCGCAGCCGCGGCGCTTCGGAGGCGACGTCGATGCCGGCGACGCGGGCGCTGCCGCCGTCGGCGGGGAGCAGCGTCGTGAGAATCCGGACCGCCGTCGTCTTGCCGGCGCCGTTGGGGCCGAGCAGCCCGAGCACGGTGCCGGGCGCGGCGGTGAGGTCGACGCCGGCGAGCGCCCGCACCTCGCCGTAGGACTTGGTCAGCCCGCGGGCCTCGATCGCGGCTTCAGCCATCCGGGCAACCTAGCGGCGGCCGCGGGCGCCAGCGTTAATCGTCGAAGTCGAAGTCCTTCGGGGGCTTCTGCTCGAACCAGAGGTCGTCGTCCTCGGGCGCGTCCTCGAGGAAGTCGGGGGTGTCCTCGAGCACGTCCTCGTGGCCGGTGTCGGGGTCGAAGTCGGGGCGCGTCTCGGCCGCGGCCGGCGGCTCCGGCGCGGCCGGGGGCGGCGGCGGCGTGCGCGGCTCCGGCGCGGGCGTGCGCGGCTCGGGGGCCGGGGCTAGGGGTTCGGGCGCCGGAGTGCGCGGCTCGGGGGCGGCCGAGCGGTCCTCGGCGAAGTCGTCGCCTTCTGACTCGATGTCGAAGATCGCGGTCCCTTCCTCGGTGGTCGAGACGGCGGACGCCGGAGCGTCGTTCTCGGTCGGCGGGGGCGGCGTGGCCGGCTCGGGGGCGGCGGTCGCGTCGTGCTCGTCGGTGGTCGGGACGGCGTGCTCGTCGGTGAAGGGGACGGCGCCTTCGTCGGTCGCCGGCGCGGCAAAGTCGTCGGTGACCGGAGGGGCGTGCTCGTCGGTCTCAGGAGCGGCATGCTCGTCGGTCGCTGGCGCGGCGAAGTCGTCGGTGGTCGGCGGCGGCGCCGCGGCCGAGAAGTCCGGCAGCTCCTCCTCGTCGGTGAGCGGCGTCTCGAGCGCCCGGTCGAGCTCGTCGGACAGTCGCTGCTCGCTGAAGTATTCGTCGTGTTCGTCGGTGACCTCGCCGGGATCGGGCGCGGCCTCGGCCGGCGGCTGGCCGGCAACCTCGGCGTCAGGTCCTTTTATGGAGAGCTCCCCCGACTCCGGTTCGACCGGCGTCAGCCGCGGCTCCTCCTGAGCGGCGACGACGAGCTCGTCGTCGCTGGGGCTCGGCGGCGTGGTCGGTGGCGAGGCGGAGGTGTCGCCGGAGAGCTCGGCCTGGACGTCGAACATTTCGGTCGGCTGGTCGGCGATCGCGTGCCGCTCCTGCGTGTTGGGACCAGTGTCCTGGGTCGGCAGCGCCAACTCGCCCGCGGGGTGCTCCTCGACGCCTGGGCCGGCCTCCCCGGCACCGGTCGGCGACGCGGGCTCGGCTGCCGGCGGCTCGGCGGGCGGCGCGGGCTCAGCCGGCGGCGGCTCCTGAAGGTCGGCGATGTTCGGCCGGCGCCCGCTGCGAGCGCCCTCGTCCGCAATCGCAGGTTTCTCCTCCGCCGTCTCGGCCGGAGCGACGAGGAACTCAGTCGGCGCCTCGGCAAACGGATCGAGCTCGTCCGGCCGCTGCGGCGGCCCAAACGCCTCGTCCTCGAGCTTTTTGACCTCAGCGTCATTCGCGCCATGGGCGCGCTTCAGCGCGAGGTGCTCGCGGATTGCGTCGTCGAGGATGCTCATGGGGCCGCTCTCTGAGGCAAGCTTCCAAAGACTATGCGGTTCTCCTGTCGCCTGCGAGGCCATGGGATCAACTTCCCACCCCGCCTCGGGGCTATGGCTCAGCCGGCGGAGCGCCTGGGCGCGCGAGCTTGGCAGAGCCCCGCCGCCCTTTGCGCGTCAGCGTCGGCCGCGGGGCGGAGATTCAGCCTTAATCGCCGTCGATCGAGAGCACGACCTTGCCGAAATGTCCCCGTCCTTCGAGGAATCGGTGCGCGGCGGCCGCCTCGGCCAGCGGCATCACCCGGTCGACCACCGGCCGCCAGCCGGACTCGCCCACCATCCGCAGCAGACCGGCGAAGTCGGTGGCGTCGCCGAGCGTCGTGCCCAAGATCGAGTGCTGGCCGAAGTAGAGGCCGGGGACGTCGAGCTCGGCTCGGCTGGCTCCGGAGGCGCCGAAGATCGCCAGCCTCCCCCCCGGCCTCAGGCAGGCCAGGGTCTCCGGCAGCGCTGCGCCGGAGCCGTCGACGACGACATCGACGCCGCCGCCGCTGAGCTCGCGGACCTCTCCGCTCCACTCGGGCTCGGTGTAGAGGGCCCCGCCCGAAGCTCCGAGCTCGCGGGCGCGCTCGATCTTCTCGGGCCGCGAGGAGGTGACCAGGACTCGGACCCCGGCCGCCGCGGACAGCATCACCGCGAAGGTCGAGACGCCACTGCCGGCGCCGACCACCAGCACCGTCTCCCCCTCCTGCAGCCGAGCGCGGGTGAAGAGAGCGCGGTAGGCGGTGACGCCGGCGGTCGGCAGCGCCGCCGCCTCGGCCCAGCTCAGCTGGGCCGGCTTCGGGAACAGGTTCTCGGCGGGGACGGCGACGAGCTCGGCGTAGGTGCCGTCGCGGCGGTCGCCGAGGAACTCGAACTCGGGCCCCGGCGCCGAGCGGTCCCCGCCCCAGTTCAGCCCGGGCAGGATCACCACCTCCTCGCCGGTGTCGCGGCGCACCCCGGCGCCGTCCATGCCGAGGACTCGCGGCAGCGGCAGGCCGCGGCCGCGCCTCACCAGTACGTCGTGCCAGTTCAGCGAGCTTGCGCGCAGCTCGACCAGGGCCTCGCCGGCGCCGGGCTCGGGGTCGGGGACCCGCTCGCCAACCAGCACCTCCGGACCGCCCCAGGACCGGGCGACTATCGCCTCCATATCGTCCCCTCTCTCCGATCCCGGCTCAGGACTCGAGGTTGATCATCATGTGCTTGACCTCGGTGTATTCCTCGAGCGAATACATCGACATGTCCTTGCCGTAGCCCGACTGCTTGTAGCCGCCGTGGGGCATCTCGGGGCTGATCGTGAAGTGGTCGTTGAGCCAGACGACGCCGAACCGCAGCGCGTTGCCGACCCGGATCGCCCTGCCGATGTCGCGGGTCCAGACCGAGGAGGCGAGGCCGTACCGCGTGCCGTTCGCCCACTCGATCGCCTTGGCCTCCTCGTCGAAGCGCTGCACGGTCAGCACCGGGCCGAAGATCTCGTTCTGGATCAGCTCGTCGTCCTGCTGGAGGTCGGCGATCACGGTCGGCTCGTAGAAGAAGCCCGGCCGGTCCGGGCCCTTGCCGCCGACGACCAGCTCGGTGTGGTTCGGCCGCCGGTCGACGAAGCCCGCCACCCGCTCGCGCTGGCGCTTGGAGATGACCGGCCCGAGCACGGTCGCCTCGTCATCGAGGTCCCCGTAGGCATAGGAGCCGACGGTGCTCGCGAGCCCGGCGACGAAGTCGTCGTAGATCTTGCTGCCGGCGAGGACCCGGGTCGCCGCCGTGCAGTCCTGGCCGGCGTTGTAGAGCGCCCCGGCGGCGATGCCGTCGAGCGCCTTCTCGAGGTCGACGTCGTCGAAGACGATCACCGGCGCCTTGCCGCCGAGCTCGAGGTGGACTCGCTTCAGCGTGTCGGCGGCCGCGCGGGCGACGGCCTTGCCGGTCTCCGGGGCCCCGGTCACCGAGACGAAGTCGACGTCGGGATGGGACACCAGCGACGCGCCGGCGGTTTCGCCGTGCCCGCCGATCACGTTGAGGACGCCGGGCGGCAGGAACTCAGCCGCGATCTCGGCGATCTTGAAGCTCGAGACCGGAGTGTTCTCGGCCGGCTTGAGGACGGTGGTGCAACCGGCGGCAAGGGCCGGCCCGATCTTCCACATCATCATCATGATCGGGTAGTTCCACGGCGTGATCTGGGCGCAGACGCCGACCGGCTCGCGGCGGATCAGCGAGGTGCGGTTTGCGACGTACTCGCCCGCCGACTTGCCCTCCAGCAGCCGGCCGGCGCCGGCGAAGAAGCGCAGGGTGTCGACGCAGAGCGGCAGCTCCTCCTCGAGGAACGCCTTGCGCGGCTTGCCCGCGTCGGCGGACTCGAGGTCGGCCAGCTCCTCGGCGCGGTCTTCCATCGCGTCGGCGATCCCGAGCAGCGCTTCGGCCCGTTCGCGGGGGACCGTCCGCGACCAGGGCTCGAAGGCGGCCCGCGCGACACCGACGGCGCGGTCGACGTCCTCGGCGCTCGAGAGCGGCGCCTGCGCGATCACCTCATCGGTCGCGGGAGAGATCACATCCTCGGTGCGGCCCTCGGCGGGGTCGACGAATTCGCCGGCGATGAAGTTCTGCAGCTTGATGGTCGATGCGGTGCTCATGTTGAGTCTCCTTTGGTCGGGTCGCCCTGCCTCGGCATCAGGCATGCGAGGTCCGGCAGTGCTCGGGTGGTGGGACATCGAGGCTTGGGTTGCGATCGAAGAAGCCGACCGGCCGCAGCTGGAATGAGGCGGACTCCGTCGGCATCACCGGCCAGTCCTCGGGCCGCGTTTCGTGCAGCAGCCCGAAGACGTGCCAGAGGACGACGTCGGTGTTCTCGATCGGGCGGTCGGCGGCGGTCCAGACCGGCAGCCCCGAGTCCCGCTCGGCGCCGACGATGAACTCGCCGCAGGGCCAGCGCTCCTCGCGGTCATACGGGGTCACCCAGAGGTCGTGGCCGAACGTCGCGGCGCGACGGAAGGTCGGCGAGTCGGGATCGAACAGCGCCGGCACCGGTGAGTGCGGCACCAGCTTGTAGCCGACCGGCTCGCCGAACCGGTTGCTGGCGTCCGGGTTGACCACCGTCCAGGTGCGGTGGCTGGCCCAGTCGTAGTCCTGGCGCCCCTCCAGCTCGGTGCGCAGCGGCCGCCGGCGTTGCTCGACGGCGAGCCCGTTGGGGTCCTCGGGACCGACGGCGGGCGCCTCGAGCTCGCCGACCACCACCGTGTTCGCCTCGCCGTCGATATCGAGATCGAGGCGGGCGACCGCGAAGTGCTGGTGCATCGGCGCGTAGGTCCGCTCGTCGACGACGGCGCCGTGGGTGGGCGTCTCGCCGGCGAGGAAGTGCGAGGCGAGGACGATGCCGGTGGCGCGGATCTCGCATTCGATTCCACCGTCCTGGTGGAAGCGCCAGTAGACGACGTAGTCGTAGTTGGCGATCGTCGCGCTGAAGGAGACGACCAGCCGGCGGCGCCGGCGGACGTCGGACTCGCCGGTGAGCGGGTCGACGTGCTTCCAGAGGATTCCGTCGTCCTCTTCGTGGATGCAGACCGCGTTCTCGAGCGTCCGCGGGACGCCGCGCGAATCGTGCAGGACCGCGTCCATGTAGACGATCTCGCCGAGGCAGTCGCAGCCGAGCGCGAGCGAGTTGGCCATCAGGCCGAGTCCCCACTCGCCGGCGTCGTAGGCCATCCGCCAGTAGAAGTCGGGGCCGGGATCGCGGTAGGGCGAGACGAGCTCGGCAATCGACATCCGGTGGGCGACCGGTCGCAGTCGCCCGCCGTCGCGGTAGCCGACCGAGTGGATCACCAGCCCCTCGCGGGCGTTGAAGCCGACCCGCAGCGACCAGTTCTGCCACTCGAGCAGATGGCCGTCGAGCGTGAACGAGACGCCCTCGGGCTGGCTCACCTCGAGCGGGCGCAGGTCCTCGCGCGGGGTCAGGTCCGGGACCAGCTCGGGACGGAGCTGGCCCATCTCCTCCGGCGGCTCGACGGTGAAGCTGTCGAGCACCTCGAGCACCGCCATCGCGTCGAGGTCGACCATGAAGTGCAGGCCACTGACCGGGCTCGCGTAGGCGTTCCGGGGACCGCCGTCGTGTCGCCAGACGTCGATCATCGCGACCCGGCGCCCGCGGTGCGCCTCGGGAATCTCACTGCCCCCGACGCCCCACACCTCGAGGTGGACGCTGCCGGGATCGAGGCCGCGCCGGGCGAGGGCGGCGAGGTAGGCGTCGTCCCCGGCGAGGGCCCCCGCCACCTCGTCGTCCTCGTCGCCGGTGAGGCCGGCGTGGCAGCCGGGGTGATGGATCCACTCGACCAGCTCGCCGCGAGCCAGGGAGACGATCGCCTTGTGGGCGCCGTCGCCGCCACGGCGCCAGAGCAACGCCTCGGCCTCGCGGGGAAGCTCCGCCGCGCCGGAGAGCAGGTCCTCCTTGGCGGGCTCGCGGAGCTCGATCGAGCCGAAGCGCCAGCGCTCGTCGATCCCCCGCTCGCGCTCCAGCACGGCGACGACCCGGCGGATCTCCTCCGCCGAGAGCGGGTCGAGTGGATGGAGGGTCACGCGTCGGTTTCCTGGTCGATGATCTCGCGCGCGTCGTAGGGCCCCCAGCCGCCGGCCTCGACGATGTTGGTCGGCTCCGACTCGCGGATCACCACGCTGATGTAGGGATAGGGCGAGCCGATCGCCTCGGCGACGGCGGCGACCGTACGCTGGCGCAGTTCGGCACGCTGCTCTTCGGTCAGCTTCTGCAGGTCGATCTGGATCATCGGCACGGCTCAGCCCTCCTTCGCCTTGCGGCGCGCCTCGAGCTCGGCGAGACCCGCCTCGTCGACGCCGCCCTTGCCGGCGACGTACTCGGGGGAGGGCTCGCCGGCCTCGTAGGTGTGTGGCCCGGGGAGCTCGCGCACGACAGCGGCGATCGTGTCGAGTGGAGCGCCGCTGACCTCGTGCACGATCCTCGAGAGGTCGCGGACCAACTGGTTGCGTTGGGCGTCGCTGCGCCCTCGCCGGATGTCACATTGGATCATCGGCATCGTTTCCCTCCTCTGTTGGGTGTCCGGAAAGGTGTGGGGCTGGGTGGCGGCGCCCGGACAGGTGGGCGCGAATCGCCAGGCCGCAGGCGCTGAAGACCGGCACCACGAACGGCAGCGCCTCCTCGACCGGGACGCCGGCGATGTGCGCGGCCGGGCCCATCAGACGCTCTCCGCCGCCGAGGAGTCGGCGAGGCCGCAGTGGGAGACGAGGGCGAGCGCGATCGCCGCCGCGCAGTCGACCAGGTCGTCGACCGGGACGTACTCGTCGCGGGTGTGGGCGACGTCGATCCGCCCCGGCCCGAAGCCGGCCGCGGGCACGCCGTGGACGCGGGCGAAGGTGGCGCCGTCATACCAGGAGTCGAGCCCGGAGAAGCGCTGCTCGCGGCCGACCTGGCCGAGCGCCCAGCCGAGCTCGGGGACCGGCGCCTGGTCCGCCGAGATCTCGAGCGGCGGCGTCGCCATCGCCCACGAGAGGCGCGGCGGGTTCTGGGCCAGCCAGGGATCGCCGGCGGCGATGGTGGCGAGCTCGGCCTCGACCTCCTTGCGGATGCGGCTGTCCCAGCCGCCCTCGTCGGCCAGGGCCGGCGGGAAGGTGACGTCGAAGTCGACCTCGCAGACGTGGGGGATCGTCACCGGCCAGTCGCCGGCCTCGATCCGGACCGGGCTGATCGTCCCCGGCGACAGGAACTCGTGCTCGTGCTCGGGGTCGCTCGCCCAGCGGCCGTTGAGCCGGTCGAGGCCGGCGAGCACGATCATCGCCTTCTCGATCGCGTTGACGCCGCCGCCCTCGGTCCAGTCCGGCTGGGGGATCTCGACGTGGGCGGAGCGCCCGTCGACCTCCACCGTCGCCAGGCAGGTGCCGCGGCAGCCGAGCCAGATCTCGAGGTTGGTCGGCTCGGGGACGATGCAGGCGTCGGCCCGCACCCCGTGCCAGGCGCAGGCCAGGGCGCCCGCCCCCGAGGACTCCTCGTCGGTGACCGTGTTGACGACGACGTCGCCCTTCAGCGAGACCCCCAGGGCGGCCAGGGTCTCGACCGCGACGACCATCGCGGCGACGCCGCCCTTCATGTCGCAGGAACCGCGCCCGTAGAGGCGGCCGTCCTCGACGTGGGCCTCGAACGGGTCACGCCGCCAGGCCGCGCGCGGCTCGGCGGGAACGACGTCGATGTGCCCGTTCAGCAGCATGCTCTTCCCACCGCCGTCCCCGGCAACCCGGGCGATCATCTGGGGACGGCCGTCGAAATGGATCCCCTCGAGCATCTGCGGCTCCTCGGCGCGGCGCTCGGGCTCCGGTTCGATCAGCTCGACCTCGGCGCCGACCGCCTTCAGCCGAGCCGCCAGCAGCTCCTGCAGGGGCCGCTCTTCGCGGGCCGGTTCGGCGGCGTCGATGCGGGCCGTCGTCTCGAAGCCGACCAGGGCGGAGGTGAGCTCGACGAGCTCCCCCGCCGGTCGCTGACCGCGGCGCGGACGGCGGCGCAGAGGTCTGCGCTCACCGCCGCCCCGCCGTGCAGCTGCGCCGGCTCAGACATGCGTGCCCTGGACCGGCACCGCCACCGTCTCCTCGATTTCGACCACGGAGAGCGCCGGCGCGCGGCGCCAGGTCAGGTACGCGAACCACAGTGCGCACACCGCGATGCCGGCGAGGGTCAGCCAGATCCCCCACCTGATCGGCCCTTCTGGGAACGGGTGGATCGTCCCGTAGATGCCGAGCACGGGGGTTACCGCGGCAAGCGCGGGAAACAGCCAGCGCCAGGAGGGCGCGAGGAGCCGGAACCCGCCGATCGCGAGCACGAAGTAGATCGCCTGCACCATCAACAGGCCGGGCAGCACGAGGATCGAGAGCATCGTGAAGCCTTCGACGTCGGCCACCGCGGTGGCGATGATCATCCCGACCGCGACCGTGACCCAGGCCAGGTTGCCGACCCAGGGAACGCCGCGACGCGAGGTCTTGCCGAGGGCCGCCGGCAGGAGGCCGCCGCGACCGAGCGTATAGGCGAGCCGGGCGAAGCTGTTGGTGAAGGCCATCCAGGCGGCGAGGATGTCGAAGAGGACCGCGATCTGGATCAGCGTCGCCACGCCGGAGCCGACGTAGCGGCTGGCGAGGGTGGCGAGGCCGTTCGGGTCAGAGCCCCATTCGCTGGCCGTGTTGGCGGGCCCGAACCCGATCGTCCCGGCGTACATGACGGCGATGAAGAGGACCGCGCTGAGGAGGACCGAGCTGATCAGCGCGATCGGGATCGAGTGATGCGGATCGGCGGTCTCCGACCCGAGGGCGGCAGCGCACTCGAAGCCGACGAACAGGGTGACGGCGAAGAGCAGTGCCGTGAACACGGCGCCGTGGGTGCTGTCGAACGGGTTGAAGACCGAGAGGGTGTTGCCGTCGGCGCCGCCTTTGGCGATCACGAAGACGACCATGATCAGCAGCGGGATCACCGAGATCGCGGTGAGCGCCAGCTGCGCCCGCACCGAGAGCGCGATGCCCAGCCACTGCATCAGCGAGACGATCACCAGCCCGGCGATCGCGCCCACCGCCCAGCCCGGGTCGAAGCCCAGGTGCTGCTGAGCGAAGGTCTGGAAGAGCAACCCGGCCGGCACCAGGAAGGTCGGGCCGAGGAACAGCAGGGCAAAGCCGTAGAAGAGGCTCGTCGCGGCTCCGGCGCGGGGCCCGAGGACGCCGCTGACGTACTCATAGACAGTGCCGGCGCCGGCGAACCGCCGCGCGTATTGGGATACGACCCAGGCCAGCGCCAGGCCGCCAATAGTTGCGATCAACACCACGCTCGGGCCGACGCCGCCGGCGAAGGCGGCAATCAGCGCACAGAAGATCGCCGCCGAGTAGATCGGGCCGATCGCCATCGACTGGGCGATCGCGTGCCAGGTGGTCAGCCGACGCTCGCCAAGCTTGTTCTCACCGCGTGTTTCGTCCATCCCCATCCCCATTTCCCAGGTGTTTGCCAAATCGATTTGGCAGGCCGGCGGTTACGCTACAAGAGCAAATGGGAAAGTCAAGGCCGCCACGGAGAGAAGGGGGCGTGGGGTCGAGCGTGAAGGCAACCAGGCGGGTGACCATCGGCCAGGTGGCCGACCGGGCCGGCGTCTCGCGCACGACCGTTTCGCACGCGCTCAGCGGGCAGGGTCGGGTTGACCCGAGGACGAGGGCGCGGATCGTGGAGGTCGCCGCCGACCTCGGCTACCAGCCCAATCGCAGCGCCCAGAACCTGCGGCTGGGCCGGACCCGAACGCTGGCGCTGATGCTGCCCAGCGCAGCGAGTCGCGAGGGGACCGAGATTCTGCTGGCCGCCGATTTCTTCGTCGAGGTCGCGAACGCGGCCGCCCATGCCGCCTTCGCCCACGATCACGCCCTGACCCTGCTGCCGCCTTCGAGCTCGCGGCAGTCGTTGATCGCCGGGACCCCTGACGGCGCGGTGGTGGTCGACCCCGTGCGCGACGATCCGCGGCTGGCGAGCCTGGAGGCACGGGGCATCCCCGCGGTGACGATCGAGCGTGACCCGAGCCGCGGTGAGGATCCATGGTGGGTGGCTCCCGACAACGCCGCCAACGCGAGGATGGCCCTCGACCACCTTGCCGGCCCGACCGGCGTCCCGGTCGCTCTGCTGAGCGCCGAAGTCGACGCCGGCTGGGTCATCGAGAACGAGCGCGCCTACGGCGAGTGGTGCCGCGCTCGCGGTCAGGAGGAATTCGTGGTCCGAGCTTCACTCGAGAACATCACGGCGAGCACGAACGCGGCCATCGCCGAGCTGCTCGCCGCTCCGGTGCGGCCGCTGGGGATCCTCACGATCGCCGAGCTGTTCGGACCCCCGGCTCTCGCCGCGGTCCTCGGAGCCGGCTGCTCGGTGCCGGATCAGATCCGCCTGGCCAGCGGACACGACAGCAGCGCGGCGAGGCTCAGCCGCCCGCCGCTGACCGCGGTCGACGCTCGCCCCGCGGCACAGGCCGCCGGTGCGGTCGAGTTGCTGATCCGGCGGCTCGAGGGCGACGAGCCCGGCGAGCGCCTGATCGCCGGCGAGCTGAAAGTGAGGGCTTCGAGCAGCGAGCTCGGCTGACCTCGCCCAACGGGCCGGCGTGGCCCTCGCCGCAAGCGAAGCGCCGGCTCACACCGGCCTCGGTTCCTCGTCGAGCATCTCCCAGGCGCGTTCGAGCACCGGCGGCAGCACGTCGAGGATCACCTCGAACTCATCGCCACCGGCGATCGTCGGCGGCGCCAGCTGGATCACCGGCTCGCCGCGGTCGTCGGCGCGGCAGATCAGTCCGCGCTTGAAGAGCTCGGCGGCCACGTATTCGCGCAGCACCCGCCGGCACTGCTCGGGGGTGAAGGTCTCCTTCGTCTCCTGGTCGCGGACCAGCTCGATCGCCAGGAAATAGCCGGCGCCGCGGACGTCGCCGACGATCGGCAGCGACCGCATCGAATCGACCATCCGGCGCAGGCGCGCCTCGTTGGCGCGCACGTTCTCGAGCAGGCCCTCGCGCTCGATCAGGTCGAGGTTGGCGAGCGCCACCGCGCAGCCGATCGGGTGGCCGCCGAACGTGAAGCCGTGCAGAAAGGTGGCGTCGGCGTCGGCGAAGGCGGCGGCGAAGGCGGCGGCGATGCGGTCGCTCGCGAGCACCGCCCCGAGCGCGAAGCTGGCGTTGGAGAGGCCCTTCGCCACCGTCACGATGTCCGGCTGGTAGTCGAAGCGCTCGCAGCCGAAGTAGTGGCCGAGCCGGCCCCACGCACAGATCACCTCGTCGGAGATCAACAGCACGTCATGGCGGTCGCAGATCTCGCGGACCCGCTGGAAGTAGCCCTCCGGCGGAACGAAGCAGCCGCCGGCGTTCTGGACCGGCTCGAGGACCACCGCGGCGACCGTATCGGGCCCCTCGAAGAGGATCCGCTCCTCGATCGCGTCGGCAAACGAGGACGGGTCGTGGCCCTCGGCCAGGCGGTAGGCGTTGGTCGCCGGGACGTGACAGCCGCCGGGGGTGAAGGGCTCGAAGGGCTCGCGCAGCTCGGTCAGCCCGGTGACCGCGAGCGCCCCCATCGTCGTGCCGTGGTAGGCGACCTCGCGGGCGATCAGCTTGGTCTTGGCAGGCCTGCCGCTGACCTTGTGGTACTGGCGCGCGAGCTTGATCGCGGCCTCGACCGCCTCGCTGCCGCCACTGCAGAAGAAGACGCGGTTGAGATCGCCCGGGGCGAGCGCGGCGAGGCGCTCGGCCAGCTCCAGCGCCGGCGGGTGCGCGTAGGACCAAGTCGGGAAGAAGTCGAGCTCGCGCGCCTGCCGCGCCGCCGCCTCGGCCAGCTCGGCGCGACCGTGACCGGAGTTGACGCAGAAGAGCGAGGAGAGGCCATCGAGATAGCGCTTGCCCTGCTGGTCCTCGACCCAGCAGCCCTCGGCGCGAGCGATGACCGGGAAGCGCTCGCCCGGCAGGCCGCGCATCGGCGTGTAGTTCATCCAGAGGTGGCGGCCGCCCGGCGCCTCGCGGGGGACGGACTCGGCGGGGTACGTCGTTGGGCTGACTAGCGAGGGCACGGATACCACGGCTCCTTGGGTGTCGTTCTGAGGGCGGGCTCGCCCGGACCGTAGCACAAGTTATCGTTCAACAGACAGATTGTTCGCTGGCCGATAAGCGGTCTTCTAGGCCAGGGTCACGCTCGAGGCGGTGGCACCGGCATCCGCTCCGCGTCGCCCAGGGCACGGTCGAGCGCCGCCACGAACAGCTCCGCGGCGGCGGCATCGAAGCACAGCGGCGGCTTCACCTTGAGCACATTGGCGGCGTCGCCGGTTGGCTGGATGACCACCCCCAGCTCCCGCATCCGCTCGCAGATCGCCAGTGCCTCCGATGCCGCCGGCTCCTTCGAGGTCCGATCGCGCACCAGCTCTACGCCGAGGTAGAGGCCTCGCCCGTGGACGGCGCCGATCAGCTCGTGCCGGTGGGCTAGCTGCGCGAGCGCCGCCCGCAGTTGCGCTCCCACCGCAGCCGCGTTGGCCTGCAGGCCCTCGTCTCGCAAGGCGTCGAGCACGGCGATTCCGACGGCGCAGGAAACCGGGCTGCCAGCTGGAGTCGAGAAGAAGCTGGCGCGGCGCGCGAACAGATCGGAGAGCTCGCGCCGACAGATGACCGCGCCCAGCGGATGGCCGTTGCCGGCTGCCTTGGCGACGCAGACGATGTCGGGGACCACCCCCTCGTGCTCAAACGCCCAAAAGCTCGATCCCGTCCTGCCGTAGGAGACCTGGACCTCGTCGGCGATGCAGAGTCCGCCGTGTCGGCGAACCGCCTCGTAGGCGGCAGCCAGATAGCCGGTCGCCGGCGTCACTCCTCCTTGGTTCCCCAGCAAGGGCTCGGAGACGAAGGCGGCGATGCCGCCGCGCGAGGCCCGGCAAGCAGCTTCGACCGCAGTCGCGTACCGACGTCCGTCGTCACCGAACTCGCCCCGATAGGGGTTCGGTTGATCGACGACGCGCACGTTCTCGGAGAGTTCGTCTCGCCAGTCGGGCCGGTCGAGTGGATTGGTGCAGAGCTCGAAGGCCGCGGCGGTCCAGCCGTGGTAAGCCCCCTCGATTGCGATCACGTCGCTGCGCCCGCTGACCGCCCGCGCCATCGATAGCGCCAGCTCGACCGCCTCACTGCCCGAGTTGACGAGATGAACGCTGTCGAGCGACGGCGGCAGCAGCGCGACGAGGCGCTCGGCGTATTCGCTGATCGAGTCGTAGAGAAACCTCGAGTTCGTGTTGAGCAGGCGCAGCTGCCGGGCTGCCGCTTCGGCGATCCGCGGATGCCCGTGGCCGACCACGGCGACGTTGTTGACGAGGTCGAGGTAGGGGCGCGCCGACTCGTCGTAGAGCAGGTGCCGCCAGCCGCGGACCATCGTCGGTGGCCGGGCGTAATAGAGCGCCTGAACGCGGCCGACTGACAGTTCGCGACGGGCCTGGCGCTCGCCCGGCGCCGGCGGCGGCTCGGCAGCGACGTCGACCCCGACCAGGGAGGAAGGGTCCGGACAGAGTTCGGCCCAGAGGCCAAGGTACTCGCCGTCGCCGAGCCCTGAGAGGCCTGGCGCGGCGGCCAGCTGTATGTGCACGTGCGACGGCATGCGTCCGTCGGACCTCGCGACGGAAGCGACCACCTCTCCCGCAGCGACCTCGTCACCGGCCGCCAAGGTGCTCCGCACCGCAGCGAGTCGAACCCTCTGCCGCTGCCCTCCGATCGCACAGACGATCACCAGCTGGTCGTCGCCGACGCTCTCCACCGTCCCGGCGAGCGGGCTCCGCACCTCGGTCCCGGCAGGGACGAACACGTCAGCACCGAGGTGGACGGTCGGGGCGGGCGCGTCGTTGGGGTCACCTGAATGATGCAAGCGGACCTCGCGCCAGCGTCCGATCCCGACACCGTCCCCCTCGATCGCCGCCGCGACCCCGCTGCCGCTGCGCCAGCCTCCGTAGGCAAACGCATCTGAGGTCGGCGAGAGGTCGATGACGCGGACCGGCCCCTCGATCTCCACGACCGGCACCGGCGAGGCCTCTTCGACCGCACGTAACCTCTGGGCGGCCCCCGGGGCACGGCTCGAAGCCGCAGATGCCACGGGCGGCTGCGGTGGCCAACGCCGGGTGGAGACCCATCGCCCGCTCCAGGGCGATCCAATCGGGCAGCTCCCGGAATTCGCGATGCGGGGAGCCCGCGGCGGAGGCACTTGCCGCGGCGGTGAGCGAACAGATCGCCGCTCGGGCGAGCAGGACCGGCCAGAACGCCTCGGCCTCCTCCTCGGTGAGAGGACTCTCGTCCAGATAGCCGGCGAGCACCGCGAGCGCGACGCCGAGCGCGTCTTCGGGCCGGTGGCAGATCGCCGACATCGCGGCGTGCCCGACCTCCGTCACCCGCCAGGTCCACAGCACGTCGCCGAAGTCGATCAAGCCGGCGGGACGCGGAGTTGCGGACGCCTCGAAGCGGGTCACGACGTTGTAGTCGGTCACGTCTCCGTGAACCGGCTGCTCTGGCAGGCACGGCTCGCGCGCCAGCAGGTCCCGAATCGGGTCCAGTGCCGCGTCGGCCAGCGCCCGCAGTTGCGGATCGACCTTGGGAAACAGCTGGCGGGCGGTTGCCGGTGCCTGTCGCGGGTCCCACTGCAGACGACGGTGGAGCCCCGGATGGTCGAGGTCGGCCAAGCTGCGGGAGGTGCGGGCGGCGAGCCCGCCGAGCGCCTGCCAGGACTCGCGCCCGGCGCTGCTCACCTCGTTCATCGGCTGCCCCTCGATCCAGGTGAGGGTGCGTAGACGGAATCCAATCTCCTCGACGATCTCCCGCCCGTCCCGAGCCGGCACCGGCAACTGGACGTCGAGGCCTGGATCGCGCTCGGCGACATGGCGCATCGCCGCGTTTTGAAGTTCGAGATCGAGATTCGACCAGCAGGCGTTTGCGACCTTGAGGACGAAGCTGCAACCGTCGCTCCGGACCACCCGAAAGTTCTGGTCCTGGGTGCTGTCGATCTCGGTGAGCGCACCGGCGATGCCCCACACCTGCCGCAACAGCCGCTCAGCATCCGCCGCCGCCAGCCGTGGGTTGGAAGACTCGACCTGGCGGGCGACCTCGAGCGATGGCGGCGGCTCGGACGCCGCCGGCAGAGCTCCCCGATTCCGACTACCGACCATCGCGTCGGATCTTAGCGAATGTCTTGCCAGACAGGCAAGCTGTCCGTATCATGAGACCCGCTTCAGCTTCTGTCACCCTCTACCTACTCGAGGAGTCCGCCAAATGAGCCGCACCATCGCAATCATCGGAGCGCCGAGCAGCGCCGGGGCCTACGCGCCGGGGCAGGAGGACGCGCCGCGGGCGCTGCGCGAAGCCGGCTTGGCGAAGGAGCTCGAGCGCATCGGCTTCGAGGTCGTCGACCGCGGCGACATCCCGGCTTTCCGCTGGCGCCCCGACCGGTCCAACCCACGGGCGATGAACGTCGCCGCTGTCGCGTCCGGGATCGAGGCCGTGGCAGCCAAGGTCGCCGAGGCAGCGGCCGCCGGGGAGGTGCCGCTGGTCCTGGGCGGCGATTGCACCGTCGGCGTAGGGACCGTCCTCGGCATGCGCGACGCGGTGCCGGCGATGCGGCTCCTTTATTTCGACGCCCACCCCGACCTCAACGTCCCGAGCTCGGTGGTGGACGGCGCCCTCGACTGGATGGGCGTGGCGCACCTGCTCGGCGTCGCCGGCGCGGTGGCCGAGGTCGCCGAGCTGGGCGGACGCTCGCCGGCCCTGGATCCCGAGGAGCTGGTCCTCTTTGCCAACTCGGCGCCGCGCTGCTCCGCCCACGAGCTGCGGGTCATCGCTGAGCTGGGGCTGGCCAACGTGCCGGAGGAGCGCGTCCTGGCCGACCCGGCCGCGGCGGGTTCCGAGGCCCTCGCCGCCATCGGAGACCGACCGTACCTGGTCCACTTCGACACCGACGTGATCGACTTCGCCGAGCTGCCGCTGGCCGAGAACACCGACCGTAACGTCGGGCTCGCCTTCGAGGTGGTGATGAGCGCCCTCGACGTCGTCCTCTCCGGCGACGGGTTGGCGGCGATCACCGTGACCGAGCTCAACCCCCACCACGGCGAGCCCGGCGGCGAAACGGTGCGCACGTTCGTCGAGCGGTTCACCCGGTCGCTGAGCGCCGGATGAGGCGCGAGGCGGCTGCTTCAGCCAAAGTCGAGCGACCGGTTCGGGCTAAGGTGCACCCCGTGCCACGTCAGTCGACTGCCGCCGGTTCGGTGATGTTGATCGGGAAGATCGCCGCGATCCTCGACGCCCTTGCCGAGGGCGGCGAAGTCAGCGTCGCCCGGCTGGCGGAGCTGGTCGACGAGCCGCGCAGCTCCCTCTACCGGCTGCTGCAATCGCTGCAGAAGTACGAGTACGTCGACCACGGCGTGCAGCGAGGCACCTACCGGCTCGGCGTCAAGCTGCTGTACCTCGGCGGCAGGGTCGCCGATCAATTCGAAGTGCGCAGCAGCGCCGACCCGGTGCTCGAGCGGCTGCACGAGGAGACCGGCGAGAGCATCTTCCTCTGCGTGCGCGACGGCGACGACGCCGTCTGCGTCGAGCGGATCGACGGGAACCGGGTCCAGAGCCTCGCCCTCCGGGTTGGCGGGCGCCTCCCCCTCCACGCCGGCGCCGCGTCACGGGCGCTGCTCGCCTTCGCCCCAGAATCCGATTGGCAGGGATACTGGGAGCGGGTCGGGCCGAACCTGGCCCGCTTTACGAAGCAGACGCCGGTGACGAAGACGAAGCTCTTCGCGGCTCTGACGCAGACCCGTGAGCGGGGAGTGGCGATCAGCGACGGAGACGTCACCGACGGCATCGCCGCGATCGGCGCGCCGATCCTCGATCGGCACGGCGAGGTCTGCGGGGCGCTTTCGATCAGCGGCATCAGGGCGAGCATCCTGGGGGCGAATGAGCGTGAGCGGAGCCGCCTGATCGAGAAGGGCGCGGCCGAGGTGTCCCGTTCAATGGGGTTCCGCGGTCCCGACGCGACGTCCGGCCGCTGAGCGGTTTGCCGGAGTCCCTCGCTCCCCGTCATTCGCGGTCCCGCTCGAAGCCATCCTCACGACGCCCCTTCGGCCTCGACTGCCGAAGGTGAAACGACGACCGGCTCCAGGGTCACCTTGGGTGAGCCGGAGCGTCGCCCGATCAGGTGGAAGACGATGCCCAGCGCCAGGATGACCCCCAGCGGCACCAGCTCGGCGAGCTCGTACTGCAGGCGCTGGTGGGCGAAGGACGTGGGCAGGGCGCTGTCGGGGTTGCTGGTTCCAAGGCCCGGCCAAAGCAGGACGACGGTCGCGAAGGCGACCCATCCGGTGCTGATGAGCCCGAAGAACCAGAGGCCGAATTTGCCGCCCGGCACGCGAAACGGTCGCGGCAGCTCCGGCCGCTTGTAGCGCAGCCGGATCACCGTCGGCAGGATCACGCAATAGGTGATCGTCGTCGTCGAGATCGCCAGCCCGAGCGCGGCGGTGAAGTACTTCGCGGTGTTGCCGCTGGTCAGGGTGAAGACCATGATCATGAAGACGACCGCGACCACACCGGAAAGCAGATTCATCCGCACCGGCGTGCCGTGCCTCTCGGAGATCTTCCCCAGCCATCTCGGGCCGCCGCCGCCGAGACAGGAGATCGCCACCACCCGGTCACCGCCCATGATCCAGGCGACGCCGCTGGTGAAGACACCGACGATGAAACCGACGGCCGCGAGGTCACCGAGGACCCGCCCGGCCCCGCTGAGGGTCGCCCCGTGGCTGGTCACTTCGCCCCCGTAGACGGTGAAGACCGCCTTCATGGCATCGATGAACCCGCCCAGGCTGGTCACCTCGGAGGACGGCAGCACGACCAGGACCGAGAGAACCGGCAGCGCGTAGAGCGCCAGCGTCATCCCACCAGCCGAGAGGATCGCGCGCGGGATGTCGCGCTGCGGGTTGCGAATCTCGCCGCCGGCGGCGTTGGCCAGCTCGAGGCCGACGTAGTTGAACAGCAGCACCGGCACGATCGCCAGGAAGACGCTGGTGGTCGGCGAGAAGTCGGCGACGCCGAAGCCGTGAACGCCGTGCTCGACGGCGTAGATCACCACCGAGACGGTGAAGAAGGCGAACAACACGATCCGGACCCAGGTGCCGACAGTCGGGATCCACTTGCCGACTTCGATCGAGACGACCGCGACCAGCACCGCCAGCGAGATGAAGACCAGACCGAAGAGGTAGTGGTAGATGCCGGGCAGCGGCAGGAAGAACTCCTCGAAGACGGCGACGGCGGCGATCGTCAGCGAGCCGCCCAGCCAGATCGGGTTCGAGATCCAGTAGACGACGGAGTTGATCGCGCCGACCATCCCACCCCAGGCCTCGCGCACCCAGACGAACTGGCCTCCCTCCTGCGGAAAGGCCGAGCCGAGCTCGGCGATCACCAGACCGTAGGGCACGACGAAGGCGACGCCGAGGAAGGCGAGCCAGGTGAAGCCCTGGGCACCGTTCGCCGCGACCGAGCCGAGCGTGTCGAGGTTGATGACGCCGCAGGCGAGGAAGAAGACGACGTCGAATCGCCGCAGCCTCCTTCGCAGCGGTATCGCGCTCTCGCCGGACTCCGATGGCTGCGCTTCCCGGGCGCGGTGGTCGGTCATTGCTCTCTCTCCTTGTCTTACTTAATGAACAGACTGTTCGTCAAGCGAGACTTTAAGTCACTTCAGCGGAGACGTCAAGGCGTCTGAGCCCAATCCTTCGACCTGCAGCTCGAGGCCGGGACGATCAGGGGGTTCTGCGGCTCAGGCGGTTGAGCCGGCGACGGCGATCGCGTCGCCCAGGACCGAGACGACACGATCGATCCCGCCGCGCTCAATCGTCAGCGGCGGCGCTACGGCGACCACCCGGCCACCGACCAGCGGGCGCACGATCACGCCGCGCTCGAAGGCGGCCGCGGCTACGGCCGGCGCGCAGGGCTCACGCAGCTCGACCGCCGCGACCATCCCCAGCCCGCGCGCCTGCGCCACCGAGTCGCTCGCCTCCAACCCCGCCATCAACGTCTGCAGATAGGCGCCGTTGCGCTCCGCCCGCTCGACCAGTCCCTCCTGCTCGAAGACGTCGAGATTGGCGAGGGCGGCCGCACAGGCCGGCGGGTATCCGTCGAAGGTCGCTCCGGTCGAGAACTCGACCCCGGGGCCCTCGGCACCGGCGAGGATCGTCTCGTACACCTCCGGGCCGGTGACGGTGGCGGCCATCGGCAGGTGGCCGCTGGTCAGCCCCTTGGAGAGGATCAGGATGTCGGGCACGACGGCCTCGTGTTCGATCGCGAACATCGCCCCGGTGCGGCCGAAGCCGGTCATCACCTCGTCGGCGATGAAGAGGACCTGGTGGGCATCGCAGATTTCGCGAACCCGCCGCAGGTAGCCGGGCGGGGAGGGCAACACCCCGCCGGTTCCGACCAGCGGCTCGGCGATGAAGGCCGCCACCGAGTCGGCGCCCTGGAGAGCGATCTCCCGCGCCAGGGCCTCGGCACAGTCGAGGTCACAGGGGCTCGAGCAGGGCGCCGGGATCTGCGAGAAGCCGGGCAACAGCGGCTCGAAGGCGACCCGGTTCTCAGGTATGCCCTGAGCGCTGGTCCCGCCGAACGCGGTGCCGTGGTAGGCACGGTGACGGGAGATCACCTTGTACTTCCCGCCCCTGCCGGCGGCGCGCCAGTACTGCCGGGCCATCTTCAGCGCGGTCTCGACGGCATGGGAGCCCTGGACGCTGAAGAAGACCCGGTCGAGCGGGTCCGGGCATTCAGCGGCGAGCCGATCGGCGAGCAGGGTCGCGGTCGGGTGGGCGCTGGAGAAGAGCGGCGCCACGCACATCTCCTCGACCTGCTCGACGATCGCGGCGACGATCCGCGGGTGGTTGTGACCGGCGTTGACCGACCACAGCCCGGCGAAGGCGTCGAGGTACTCGCGGCCGTTGGCGTCCCAGACCGAGCAGTCCCGTGCCCTGACCATCATCCGGCCCTCCGGCCGGAAGCTCCGCATCGCCGTGAACGGATGCCAGTGGTGGCGCCGGTCGAGCTCGGCGAGCGCGTTCAGGTCCGGCTCGGAGTCCTGGTTGGGTGGTGCCGACATGTTGGCTTCGAGGCGAGGGGCGCGGCGGTCAGAAGGACAGGTTGACGGCGACGTGCTTGATCTCCGTGTAGTCCTCGAGAGCGTAGATGCTCATGTCGTTGCCGTGGCCCGAGCGCTTCAGCCCACCGTGCGGCATCTCGCTGGTCTCGGGGCCGTGATCGTTGACCCAGACCTGGCCGAAGCGGAGCGCCGCGGCGACCCGCATCGCGCGACCGGCGTCCCGCGTCCAAACCGAGCTGGCGAGGCCATACTCGGTGCCGTTGGCCCACCCCACCGCCTGCTCCTCGGTCTCGAATGACTGGACGGTGATCACCGGAGCGAAGATCTCGCGCTGGACCAGCTCGTCATCCTGACCCACGTTGGCGATCACCGTCGGCTCCAGGTAAAAGCCGGAGTCGCCGGTCTCGGCGCCGCCGCTCACAACCTCGGCATCGGTCGAGCGGCGGTCGAGCATCGCCATGACGCGGTCGCGCTGGCGGGCCGAGTTGAGCGGTCCGAGGGTGGTGGCCGGATCGTCGGTGGCGCCGATCACCTGCGCCTGCGCCTGGCTCGAGAGGCCGGCGACGACGTCGTCGAAGACCTCGGCGGCGGCGAGGACGCGGCAGGCCGCGGTGCAGTCCTGCCCGGCGTTGTAGAAGCCCGAGCCCGCCACCGCCGCCAGCACCGAATCGAGATCGACGTCGTCGAAGACGATCACCGGAGCCTTGCCGCCAAGCTCGAGGATCGTCCGCTTGAATCCCGCGGCGGCGCGTTCGGCGACCACGCGCCCGGTCTCCGGGCTTCCGGTCAGGGCGACCATGTCGATGCCGGGATGGTCGACCAGGGCCTGGCCGGTGGAGCCGTCGCCGGCGACCACGTTGAGGACACCGGGCGGGAGGATCTCGGCCGCGATCTCGGCCAGCTTGAGCGTCGTCAAGGGGGTCGTCTCGGCCGGCTTCAGGACCACGGTGTTGCCGGTCGCGAGCGCCGGGCCGATTTTCCAGATCGCCATCATCAGCGGATAGTTCCAGGGGGTGATCTGGCCGATCACTCCGGCAGGCTCGCGCCGGACCATCGAGGTGTAGCCGGGCATGTACTCGCCGGCGGGAAGGCCGCCAAGGGTGCGAGCGGCACCGGCGAAGAAGCGCAGGTTGTCGAGCATGAAGGGCAGCTCGTCGGCTTCGAAGGCGGCCAGCGGCTTGCCGGCGTTGCGCGACTCGAGCCGCGCGATCTCCTCGCCGTTCAGCTCGATCGCGTCGGCGAGCGCGAACAGCAGGGCCGCACGCTCGCCGGGTGCCGTCCGCGACCAGGACTCGAACGCCGTGCGAGCGGCGCCGACCGCCCTGTCGACGTCGGCCGAGGTCGATCGGGGAAGCTCGGCCAGCTGTTCGCCGGTCGAGGGGTCGACGACCGAGAGCGCCTCCTCGGCCTCAGCCGTCACGGCTTCGCCGCCGATGTGGTTGTCGAGGACGGGAATCGTGTTCGGCATTTCAGGCTCCCTCGAGGTTTTGCTTGACGAAGGCCTCGATGCCGTCGGCGTCGAGGCGGTAGTGGCGGTAGAGATGGGTCGGGGGGCCGACCAGGCTGTACTCGTCGACCAGCCCGTGCCGGACCAGCCGGGTCGGCGTCGCCAGCCCCGCGAGCACCTCGGCGACAGCGCCGCCGAGGCCACCGATGACGTTGTGCTCCTCGACCGTGATCAGCAGCGGACTGCGCTCCGCGGCCGCGGCGATCGCCTCTTCGTCGAGCGGCTTCACCGTCGGCAGCGCCAGCAATCCGACGTCGCGGCCGTTCTCGCGCAGGCGCCGGACCGCTTCGAGGCTCGGGTGCACCATCGAGCCGGTCGCCAGGACGGTGGCCTCGCCGCCGGCGCCGTGGTCGATCGCCGCCCCCAGCTCGAACGGGTCGCCAGCCGTGTAGATCTCGGGGTCACGCCCGCGGGCGATGCGGAAGTAGATCGGCCCGGGATGATCGACCGTCGCGCGCAGGGCCGAGCCGAGCTGGGGCCCGTCAGCGGGAGCGATCACGGTCAGCCCCGGGATCGAGCGCATGATCGCCAGGTCCTCGGTGGCGTGGTGCGAGGTGCCGTAGAAGCCGAGGGTGATGCCGGCGTGGTGGCCGATCAGGCGCACCGGCAGGCCGGTGTAGGCGACGTCGGTGCGGATCTGCTCGCAGCACAGCAGCGCCAGGAAGGAGGCGAAGGTGGCGACGTAGGGAAGCTCTCCAGCGGCGGCGAGCCCGGCCGCGGTGCTGACCATGTTCTGCTCGGAGACGCCGAACTGGATGAACCGATCCGGGTGCCGCTCCTGGAAGCCGACCAGCCCATTCGAGTATTTGAGGTCGGCCGTACCGGCGACGATCGGCCTGCCCTCGTCGCGCAGCTCCGCCAACGTCTCGGCGATCACGCTCAACCCCGGCGACGCGTCGAGGACGCTGAGCAGGTGCCAGGAGCCCCCGGCCAGCTCGGCGGCCGGACTCACGACTGTCCTCGCAGCTCGGCGAGCACCCGCGCTTCGTCGGGCTCGACCAGGTAACCGAGGTGCCAGCCGATCTCGGATTCCATGAACTCGACGCCCTTGCCCTTGACGGTGTGGGCGATCACCACCGCCGGGCCCGGGCGGTCCTCGTCGTCATGAACCCGACGCAAGGTCGAGAGAATCGCGCCGGCGTCGTTGCCCTCCACCTCGTGGACCTCCCAGCCGAAGGCACGCCAGCGCTCGGCCAGCGGCTCGATCGAAATGATGTCGTCGACCCGACCGTCGAGACAGTGGCCGTTGCGGTCGACGATCGCGATCAGGTTGCGGGCGCCGTGATGGCTCGCCGCCATCGCGGCCTCCCAGATCTGCCCCTCGTGCAGCTCGCCATCCCCGAGCATCACGTGCACCCTGTAATCGCGCCCGTTCATCTGGCCCGAAAGCGCCATCCCGAGCCCGGTCGAGAGCGCGTGCCCGAGCGAGCCGGAGCTGAAGTCGCAGCCAACGACCCGGCGCATGTCCGGGTGGTCGCCGAAGGCGCTGCCGAGCCGCGTGTAGTCGTCGAGCTCCTCGGCCGGGAAGTAGCCGAGGTCGGCAAGGACCGGGTAGAGCCCGACCGCGGCGTGGCCCTTGCCGAAGAGGAAGCGATCACGCTCTGGCCAAGCCGGCCGGCGCGGATCGATCCTCATCACGTCGTAATAGAGCGCGGCGAGGATCTCGGCACAGGAAAACGCCGACGCGTAGTGCCCGACCTTGGCGATCGAGACCAGCCGAACCGTCTCTTCGCGAATGAACCGAGCGCGATCGCGGATTCGCTCGACATGCCTTGGAGAGCAAGTCGTGGCCGCTGGCGAGCTCGAGGTGTTGTCCCGTTGACCAGACATAGTGTCCGTTAGACAATAACACAGATCTGGTGGGCTCGGCAAGAACGAGCTTCGGCGAGGCGGCGATTGAGCGGATTCGTGGACGCCTCACCTCCTCGCGGAGCACCACCAACCCGTAGTGGGCGTCGTGGGTAGCGGTGATCCACGATGGGAGAGCAGCAATCCGCTATAGAATGCGATCGAACCGGCGGTCACGCAGACGCTCATCCCCTGCAAATCCGCTATTTCGGGGCTATAGCTCAGCTGGCAGAGCGCCTGGATCGCACCCAGGAGGTCGGCGGTTCGAATCCGCCTAGCTCCACTCGTTTCTCCCTGCAGGGGACGGGTTTCCGATGGACGCGGGAACGTCTTGTCGTCATCCTCGGATGACCTGGTCAACGGCAGGTCAACCCTGGAGGTGGTCGCGATGGCCGAGACGAGGAGCGCTCGCCGCACGCGGGTCGAGCGGGGCATCTACCGACAGCCGAACGGGAGGCTCGCGGTCTGTGCGCGGCGCGCGGGGCGCCTCCACTTCCGCACCTGCGACGGCGACCTCGAGGCGGCCCGCCGCGCCCGCGCCGACCTGGTCGCGGCACTCGCCGCGGGACGCGTGCCGGCCTCGCCGCGCCTTCGCCTCGACACCGTGGCCGCCCGCTGGAGCGCGCGGTTCGAGGCGATGGTGGCGGCCGGGGAACGGCACCGGCGCACCTACGAGGCGCACCGCTTCCACCTCGACCACGACCTCCTGCCCCGCCTCGGGCACAGGCGCATCGCCTCGATCTCCGTCGACGACATCGCCGACCTGATCGGCGAGCTACGCACCGCCGGACGCTCGCCGAAGACGACCGCCAACGCCCTCGCCACCCTGCAGAGCGTCCTGCGCTTTGCCCGCCGACGCGGTTGGATCGTGGCGGACCCGGTCGAGTTGCTCGAGCCCTGGGAGCGACCGCGGCCCCCGCGTCGTCCCCGCGGGCGGGTGCTCGGCCGCGAGGAAGCGGGCCGCCTGCTGGACTGCTGCCCGCCCCAAGGTCGTCTGCAGGTCGAGACCGCCCTCTACACGGGCCTACGGATCTCCGAGCTGCTCGGCCTGACCTGGGCCGACGTCGACCTCGCCGCGGGGCTGATCCGGATCAGGGCGCAGCTCTCCCGCGCCCATCGCGAAGAACCGGCCTTGAGGGTCCCGCCGAAGACACCGGCGTCGGTGCGCGAGATCCCGCTGCTGCCGCAACTCGCCGATCGCCTCGTCGCGCACCGACGGCAGACGCCGTTCGCCTCAATGACCGATTGGGTGTTTGCGACCTCCCGGGGCACTCCCTACGGGCCGCGGAACGTCGCGCGGCGCGTATTGAGGAAGGCGGCCGACGACGCCGGGCTGAACGACGGCGAGGGACCCGCCCTACGATTCCACGATCTACGGCATACCTTCGCCAGCCACCTGATCGTCGACCTCGGTCTCGATGTCGCCCAGGTCAGCCGCATCCTCGGACACGCGCGGATCACGATCACCCCCGACGCCTACACCCATCTGTTCGACGATGCCCGTCACGCGCAGGAGATCCGGCAGAGGATGGCGGCGAGCCAGTTCGCAGGCCTACTCGACCACCACGAGAGGTCCGGGGCCGCCGCGGTCCTCCCGTTCCCAACGACCGGCGATGCCTAGCCCTGCCGGCGGAGCGGGAGCGGAGTTGCCGGCGGGCGGTTGGTCGGTGGTAGGCGAATGGCTCGACCGAGGTGGGAGGATGGATGCCCGTTACCGGGCGGCCCGTTGGGCGCTCGAGACGTTGCAGGCGCAACTCGGCGACGACTGGCTCGAGCGTGCCGTCAGGGCGAGTGACGGAGGATTCCCGCTCAACCTCGATCTCCTCGGCGCCCACACCCATGCGTTGGCCGAGGCGCTGGAGTGGGCCCTCCGACTCGAGAGGTGTCGACGATGGGACGGCTCGGCCGATTTCATGCGCGACCTGATCCAGAACCCCACCCCGGGGCGTATCCGGCATTCGCAATCACAACTCCTACAGGCGAGCCTCGCCGAGCGCCTCGGTTGGCCTGTCGTGCTCGAGCCGGAGAGACGGCCGGGCGCCCCGACTGACCTCGAGATCGTCACCCCATCCGGACCTATGCTTGTCGAGATCCGGGTCCTCACCCCGAGCAGATTCGGCGAAGACCAGCGTGCGGTCGCCGAAGGCGCCAGTAACTGGCTTTTCGAACTGCACATCAAGCACGGCATCTGGATAGGTGGCCGACTCGGCAGGGACCCCGACGATGAAGAGAGACTCGAGATCGAGGACTTCGTCGAGCGGGAGGCGCCGAACGCAAAGGCGGGTGCCAGGCCGCGCTACGCCAGTGCCGACATCTCACTGGTGCTTACCCCACCCGGTACCACGGCGCCCGCCGTGACCGGCCCTCCTGTACGTGAGGATCTGTTCACCCGGATGGTCCGGACCCTCGCCGCCAAGGTCGAGCGGATGGAGACCACGGGAGCAGGATGGCTTCACGCCACCGTCCTGACCGGCCTATGGGCGTTCACCCCGTGGGGAGGCGGGCCGCTCGCCGACAAGGCACCGGTGATGTCCGCCGCCTTGTCGGAGGCACTGGGAAATCGGCTTCCTCCAGGTCTCGTCTTGACCTCGGCGGCGAGCCTGGCACCGGAAGACTTCGAAGAGGAGGCCGCCGAGAGGCCTGCCGGCATCGGTTTCCGTACCGGGGTCTCACCGCTGAGGGCCCGCGAGTCCCTGATCCTCCCCTTCACGCCGGTTGGGGCAGCTCAAGCCGCACGATGGCTTGAAGTTGCCCGGTCGGAGGAGGGTTGGTTGCCGTGGGCGCTCTCCGAAGTGGGGCTGCCTAGCCTCGACGAGATGCTTCGCCCGAACGCGACTTAGACCTCTGCGTGATTGAACCGTTCATCCCCACCGGGACAGACGATCCCGCGGATTCGAACCTGAAGACCAAAGCATCAACGTTATCCAAAGGCAATCGGCGTCAGACCCTGACCGACAAGGGCTTCTGAACCAGAGGTTCGACCCACCGGTTCGGGCGTCGTGCCGCAATGACGATCCTCGGCCGTGGCCGGGGCACACGGGACGAAGTCATGCCCATCAGCACCGCTGAGCCGAGTCCGCCGCCACTGACGGTCATGTGCGGCGAATCCAGATCGCGGAAGAATCGCGAGAGGGTTCCGGTGAGGATGGTTCGCCGGGGCCGTCCAGGACCCGGCAGCGATAGATCGGTCGGCCATGAGTCGATCCGCCGTTCACCAAGGAGGAGCAGTTCCAGGCCGAGACGACCGGCCCCGATCTCATCCAGGCGATCGAGGACGACGCGCGCGAGGCGAACAATGCCGCGATAGTCGAGGGTGAGCAGGCGCTCGTGGATCTCATGCATTCTGAGCCGGGAGTCGATGTGGGCGCCTATCTGGTTGCGGGCGAGACGGATGTAATCCCATCCCTCCGGCCCGATCGCGCCCCGTAGGTCGACGAGTTCCTTGTGGGCGGCCGCCGGCCGCTCGTTTCGACACAGATCCAGAAGCGGGTAGATCACATTGCGAGGATGGTGCGGCGGCGGGCCCAGGGCAAGATCGAGAAGAGCGTTCAGCTCGACGACGACCGCCGAGCGCACCAACCAGTCGTAGTAGAAGGCGTACTCGCAGATCGGCGCGATCGCGAGCAAGGTGTCGAGGTGGAGGGCGACGTCATTGATCTGGGCGATTCGACGTCCGAGCTCGCCGCCGCCCGCCGCCGGAAGCGTGAACTCGCGCAGGTCGGCGGCCGTGTCCGCCGCCACGTACCAATAGTCCGGATCGCGCCGGGGCAAGGAGCCAGTGATCGCCTGCCGGTGTTCGGTGGGGAGGCCCACCATCTCGAGTACAGGAACTCCGTCACCATCACCGCGCAAGGTTTCGAACGCCTCGATCGCGGCCCAGCCGATTACCTGCACGTTCGTCGGATTAACGGCGAGCCATAGAAGTCTGGTGGCGTCCATGTCGTCGGCGCGCATCGCACCTGCGGACTGGCGCTTGGCGGCCAGGTAATGGCGGACCTGGCCGGCCGCAGAGAGGGCCGCTGCTAGCGACTTGAACGCCGGCTCGGCGTCACGGGCCCGGGCCTGGAGTCCACTGTCGCCAGTTCGCTTCAGCTGATTCCGCCAACGCCTCAACCATTCGAGCGCGGCCTCGCCGAAGAGAAATGAGTAGCGGGCGAGAGTCCGTTTCTGTACAACCTCCGGCGCACAATCCGCAAGGGCGCCAGCGGCAAGGAGCATGAGGGTGGCGTGGCGTGCCTTGCCAGAAGCATCGGTCATGGTCGGCGACCTGGCGAGGCTAGGCGTCCGGACCTAGTGGAATGACGACGTTACGCCGAGGAAGCTCGCGGGCGAGATCCGTTGCCCGATCGAGGACGGCGACGATCGGGATCCGGTCCTCCTTCTTCCTCCTGGTCGCCAGCACTATCTTGCGCTCGAGGACCGGCCACAGTGCTTCGGCAAGGGCGACCTTGGAGAAGGCACCGAGCGATTCGAGATTCCACTGATCGACACGGGCTTCCGCGACCAACTCGAGAAGTCGGGGTAGCGAGGGCCGTCGACGCCGCGAATCCAGACCGTGGATCGCCTTGGCGAGCTCGCGGTTGGTGAAGTGCGCATACTCGAAGCTTTCTCCCTTCGGATTCCAGGTCGACACCTCCACGAGTTTGTCCAACGACTCTAGTACCGAGGCGGTGCGGTGCTGGACCGGCAGCGTCTCGGCGATGCGCCCGATCCATTTCTGCCGACGGGCCTCGCGGTCGGCCGAGGTGGCGAACTTGCCCTCGGCGTCCATGGTGGCGAGCAACCTAGTCGGCGGGCGGATGAGCCCTAGATAGCGACCATCGCCTTCCTCTTCGACGGTCGGGGCGACCGCATAGGCGATCAGAGACGAGAGGTCGCGGTCGACGCCCTGGGCATTCTCGACCGCGATGAAGCTCCGCTCGGGACGGATGCCGAAGTGCGCCCGCACGCGGGGGAACAAGAAGAGCTCGGTCTCGCCCTCCAGGACGAGCAGAAGGTGCGGATGCGGGGAGAGGCCAAATTCGGTCAGCACACCGTCTAGGTCACGGCGGGACCCGAGGCGACTCGACAACGGATCGCGGGCGCGGCCTTCGGGCTTCGCGAGCTTCGGGGCTATGCGACCGCGGGCGAGCCTTTCGTAGTAGGAGAGCAGCACCTCGGCTCCGACGCGGAGATCGATGGCGCTCCGGGCCTCGCCGCGGAGCTCCTTCCACCGGGCGCGATCAGCCTCGCGGACCACCGCCAGCCAAGACCCGAGAGGGTCGATCCGATCGGCCCTCTCGAGGAGTCCCGTGGCCCTGGCCTTCAGCCAGTCCGGATCGACAACGAGCCAGTTGAGCGTCTGTCTGGCGGGGGATCGCTTGCGCAGGCGCTCGATGGCCTGAAGATCCTCCTCCCAGCCGTGGAAGACACCGATCACGGCCGGGTAATAGAAAGGCTCGAGGGCGCTCAGTGCGATCACGACCTCACGAAGGGCGACTGCGGTGGTGCGCCAGTTGGCGACGAAAACACGGTGGACATCGACCGCGACGATCTCGCCACGCTCGTCGTAGCGCAGATGGGGGAGCACCTCGCGCAGGAGTGGCAGGAAGATGAGTTGATGCTCGGAGTAGAGGTAGGCGCTCAAGGTGTAGCGCACACCCGCGACCTCACGCTCCTGCGTCGCGCGGCGGATAAAACGCTCCTCTGTGGGGTCGCGAAGGAGCCCGTCGTTCCGCGCAAGGACGAGAGAGTCGTGGCCGGTCGGAGTCCAGGTTCGCTCCTCCCAGAAGGAGCCGTCGCCGCGCCGCGCGGCCGCGGCGATCGATCCGCCGCGACGCCGAAGCCGCAGGAGAGGCGGGAGGATACGGAGTCGATGCAGGCCCTCCAGCAGCTGCGGCGTCAGGTACAGGCCCCGATCCTTGGCAGCGGCGATGAACTCGCGTTCGGTGAGCGCAGGGAGCTGATTGAAAGAGAGGGGAAGGTCGAGAAGGTCGAGCGCTGATCTCATCGCCTCATGCTTGCGCACCATCCGGCCGACGGCCCCTGCATGACGGCGCCGAGGTGTGGATCGGCCGCTTGAACAGCGTGGACTCCGCACCGAGAGCGAAGATGATCCACTTACTCGTCGACGTCCTTCTCGGCCTCCCTTCGAACGTGTTCGATTTCCTCGAAGCGCCGCCCTCGTTCAAGGATCTCCTCGATCACGCCACAGGGGAAGCCGAGCTGACGGAGCAGCGACATCTCGAGGATGGTCCGCAGTTGCAGGGTAAGCAGGAAGAGCGCGGTGCCGGTCGCCGCCTTTCGCTCCAGTTTCGGGTTGTAGTGCGTGTAGTAGTTGCGCGAATTCTTGAAGTCCGCGATGAAGGCTTCGGCGTCATCTCCGACGATGCGGCGGGCGACCGTCCTGCATTGCCCGAGGACGCTGTCCACGCGCTGGGCGAGGGTCAGGTTTCCAGGCTTTCGCCTACGCCGGAAGTCGTAGGTCTCCAGCGCCTGCGCGAAGGCGAGGAACCTGACTTCGAGGTAAAGACTCGGGTGGTAAAGGGTGCCGAAATAGAGATTGAAGACAGGTTCCAGTCGGGCCTGCCGGTGGATCCATCGCTTCAACACCGTCGAGGCGTCGGGCTTCGTGTCGGCCAGCGTGAAGAGCATCTCCCTGGGATGGCGGACGTCCTCGGGCGCCTCGGGATTGTGGGGGATCCCCCAGTAGATGTCGATCGGGCGGGGGAAGTCCGTGTTTCCTAGCATGTAGTCGTCCTGATAGCCGACAACGGACGTGATCGAGACGGGGCGGCCGACGGCGAGACTCAGAAAATTCCGGACCTGACCGACGCGGCTGAACACCGAGCGCAAGTCGACAGGTCGGGCGAAGCGCCAATGCAGCGCGGCGTCCTGGCGGAGCTCTATCCGCGTGCTCTGCCCACCTAGACCTTTGCTCTCGCAGGTGAAGCGGACGATCATCTCCTCGCCCCGGGACACGGGGATCCGGATCTCGTCGGGCGCTCTGTAGCGGATCTCCGTGCCGACGAATCCGAGATGGTCTTCCTCGTCGACGGATTCTGCTTCGAGGTTGGTGGCGAAGCCCGAGACCTGGGTCCAGGCGTTGAGGTCACTCGCCCCGATCGCGATCTCGTCGAAGCGGACCTTCTCCTCCTTCTCAAAGTGTTTGCCGACCAGGGTGGCGCCTGCGCGGTAGCTCGCCTTCCGCAGTCCGGGAAAGCTGAAACTCGAGTTGGCCTCCGACAGACCCTCCAGGGTGACGGGCTTGCCGTCGGTACTCATGCCGAGCACCCGAGGCTTCTCATCCAGATTGAGGGAGTAGGTTCTCTGGGTGTCCGTCTCCGAGAGAAGCTCCTGGCCGAAATCGCCGAGCACCTGGAGGACCGCTTGACCCTTGCTCACGGAGAGGGTCCCGGAAAGCGGCCCGGAGTCATCCTCGGGTGGCCACCAGAGTCCTTGATACTCGTGATCCTCCAGCACGCAGCCGAGGCTAGTGCCCCGCTCGGCGCCTTCCACGTATCCGAAACCAAGTTCGAATAGATATTCGAACGAGAGTGATGATGAATCGGTCGCTGGCTAGTCCGATTCGGGTTGATCATCCGACATGGGGAGTTCATCCTCGAAGTCGCCGAAATCCACCTCTTCCTCATGGAGGCGGCCATCCTGCATCGGCGCGAAGACGGCCTGGCGATCCGTGTGACCGCTAGGCCGTACCTCACCTGCGGTTCGACCATTGGTGGTCTTACCGTGGTACTCCGCGATACGGTTCGCACTTCCAGCGGAAATCGAGTGCCGCTCAACTGCAGGGAGGGGACCGTCGTGTCTTCTGTTAGGACGCCACAAAAATGCGGATAGCGGAGACGAACGTCCGCCATTTTCGCGGATGGCATCAACCGGTTGCCTGGAGACCAGGCAGGAGGGCCGTTCTCGTCGGACCAAACAACGGTGGAAAGACCACGCTCCTGCGCGCAATCGACTTGGTCCTGAACCCGCATCGAAATCCATATCGTGACCAACTCAGCGTTTGGGACTTCCCGGACTGCGACACGACGAAGCCGGTGGAGATCACGGTGATTCTCGAAGACCTTTCGCCATCGGATCGCGACCATTTCGAGCCCTACCTCGAGGGTCGCCGCGAGGACGGGAGTTTCGGCGGCTGGGACTCACCCGAGGATGAGTTCGACTCCGGGTCGCTTGTCCTACGCATCTCTTTTGTCGGAAAAGTCGACGAGCCCTCCCGGGCATTTTTCGCGCGACCCGAGGCGGGAGAAGCCGCGGTCCGCCAAGACGACAAGATCCGCATTGGTTGGCATTTCGTCCCCGCCAGCCTCGACCCGGATCACGAGCTTGCCTTCTACAGCAATTCCGTCTTGGCGCGCCTCTTCGAGACCGGCGATCTCTCGGCTCCGCTGGATGAGATCCGACAGGCCATTGATAAGGCGAAGGGCCCTCTGCTCGCCGACGAAACTGTCTCGCAGGCCAGGTCGGCGCTCGAGAGTTCTGCACAGCGCCTTGGGCTGGCGCCGGCGGGCGAGCCGCTCGACTTTGCTGTCGCCGGAATCAGTGACAGGCGAGTGCTCCAGAGTCTTCAACTCGTGCTTCGCGGATCGCGCTCAGACGTCCGACTCCCGCTGGACGCCCATGGCCGTGGCGTCCTGCGGGTCTTGTTGATGGCGGCGATCCTCCAGGGTGCCCGCGGGGGCGAGGGCAACCTCATCCTCGCAGTCGAGGAGCCGGAGCAGAACCTTGAGCCGATAAATCAGCGTCTGATCTCTCGTTCCCTCTTGTTCGCGGCAGGATCCGAGGCCGCCCAGACGCTCCTGAGCACGCACTCCTCGGCAGTTGCCGGAACCATCCCGCTCGCCGACCTTCACCTCGCCCGTAATTACAAAAGCGGACCCGGCCTCAAAGCGCTCAGGAACGCCCTGCCCTCCGAGCACAAGTTCTTTGAGTTGCATTCGCGCTCCGCCCTCGTGGACGGTCTCTATGCCTCGGCGGTCCTGCTGGTGGAGGGACCGACCGAGCGCGGTGGTCTGCCGGTGCTGTGGGCCAAGCACCGTTACGGAGACGGCCTGGATGAGCACCGGATCGAGGTAATCGACTGCGAGTCCGTCGACAAGATGCCGAGCTTCGTCAGGTTCTTCCGCGCACTCGACATCCCAGTGATCGCGGTCTGCGACGGCGATAAGGACTCCGCGTACGCCAATGTCCTCGCAGCCGGACCCGACGCGCTTTTGCGATGGAGCACGCATAAGGATTGGGAGGGAGTTCTCGCGGAGGAGGCGGCAATCGCCGAGCTCAGCGCGGCGTTGGAGGAATGTCGATCCAGCATCGGCAACTGGGAGACGCATGCCAATGACCTCCGAGGCGCCCTGAAGTCTGAGGTCAGCGACTCGCCTCATCTCTCCGCGGCGACCGACATTCCGTCACTCATATCGGGCTACGACGAAGAAAGGCAGAGGGCAGCCCTCGCGATCCTGATGCGCGGGCGGTCGGGGCTCGTCTTCAAGAGTCCGATCTATGCGCGCGTCCTCTGCGATTCCCTGACCTCCGCACCGCCGACCGTCACGAAGATGATCGATCACGTTCACCAGGTCGTCCTGGGAGATGCGGCTGCACTCGGCACCCATGACTTTTGATGCCGACCAGGAGGCGGTCCTGGCCGACGATTCGACCTGCCTACTTGTCGAGGCGCCGCCTGGATCAGGCAAGACGCGCACGGCGATCAGACTTGTCGCCAGAGACATCGAGGCCGGCAGGGTCGGGCCGACTCAAAGAGCGCTCGTCCTCACCTTTTCACGCAATGCGCGTGCCCAGCTAGATGGGTACTCAAAAGAGATCCTCGGCCCGAACCAGCGAGAGAGAGCCGAGATCACCAATTACCACTCCTGGTTTTGGTCGAAGGTCGACCAGTTTCATATGTCGTTGGGTCTTCCCGAAGAGATCGAGATCTCAACTGACGCACTGAGGAAGGCAGATGTAGGCGCCGCGATGGAAGCGGTAGGACTGACTCCGGTAAGCCGAGGACAAGGTCCAAAGGTCGCCGACTACAGCAACGCTCTCGAGTATGGCCTCAAGGAGGGCCGTCCCGAACGCCTGGAACCCGATGGCCTTGTGAAGGGAGACGAGGTCGGGGCGCTCTTATATCAGCGCCATCAAATCTTCGGACTCGTCCACTACGACGACCTCGCGTACTACATGTGGCAGCTGATCGACGGCTCGGCCACTCTCCGCGATCTATGGCGACACAAGTATCCGGTGGTGGTGCTCGACGAGTATCAGGACAGCTCTCCACTCCAGGCGGCGATCGTCTCTCGGCTGGCCAAGCGTGGCCACCGGCTGTATGTGTTCGCGGACCCCTTGCAGCAGATCTACACCTGGCGGGATGCTTCGAAGAACCGGCTTGCGGAGCTTCGGCGTCGTGAACCGTCAGAGCATCGGCTCCGGACCCTGCATCGCTATGACCGCCGCCCTGCGCTCCAGGCATGGATGCAGCAGGCTCGCGATGTCCTGCTCGACGACGGCGCGTCCGTCACGGTGCCCCTTCCGCCCGAGATCGAGGTGCTGAGGTACGACCCGAGCCAGCCCGAGCAAGGCAGGGTCTGGGGGGCGGAGGCGCGTGAACTCTGGCAATTGAATGCGCCTATCGCTGCCGCCTTCGGCGACGACCAGATTCAAACGATTGCGGTTCTGTGTCGGCGACGCCGGCAACTCGCGGTCCTGGAAAGGAGGCTCGCGAAGTACTTCAGGTGCAGTCGTCTCCGGGCCACCGAAGATGGCCTCGACCAAGCTCTCGAATGGGCCGAAGGGTACGCCGAAGCGGTTACGCCGGAACACCATGCACGCAGGCTGTTGGAACTGGCCAAACAGGTCGCGCCTCGACATGAGGCTCTCGGACTCGAGGAGCGCATCGACGTCGACGGCTTCACCGTCGCACGCCTGCGTGAACCACGACGTGGGCTTGCGGAAGGCTTCAACGAACTCCTGCCCCTCTGCGAAACCCTAAGCGGGTCCTTTCGCGCTGCGCATGGCGCCCTCCGACTCGCCTCCAGGGGACAAGACTCAAAGGTGATCGACTGGGACTTCTTCTACTCGATCCAGCGAGTCCTGCAATCGTCGATCGAACTACCCGACGCCGAAGCACTGGAGAAGGCAAAGAGCCGGGTAAGGCAGGCGCGGTTCGTCGGTGTTCCCTCCCCTCGACGAGGGCTTTATCTGCTGTCCTGCCACGAGGGGAAGGGGAAGGAGTTCGACATGGTCATCCTGCCGCATGTCTCAACGGCGAATTTCACCGACGACGAGGAATCCAGGCAGCTCCTCTACGTCTCGCTGACCCGCGCTCGACATCGGATCCTGGTCCGCCTCGGGAACGGCGAAGTCCCGCCGATCTGCCAACGGCTAGGAATCACCTAGTTCTCGAGCCTGCGCACCTCAATCGACCGCCAGCAGCGAGTGAAGTACTAGGGCGATCCCCACAGATCAGTCTTCCTCGGCCAGAGGGGAGACGGTCAGCGGCGGTCAGCGGGAGCGGCGTTCGGAGAAGGGAAGCGAAGACATCGAACGGACCGTCCTCACCGGTTTTTGGTGGCGCCCAGCGCCGCCTGACGGCCTCGACGGCGTTTTGATCGTAGCTTCGCCTCGAAATTCTTGAAGCGTCTCTCCGCCAGTTCGGCACGAAGGAGCGTGAGGTCACGAAACTGCCGTTCGAAACTCGACTCGAATGCATGGCGAGAGACGACGAGGTCATGGATAACATCGGCAAGGTCGTCGAGAATCCGGCTTTTCAAACCTAGACTCAGCGCCTGCTCCCGCTCGAGGGTGCGCTTCTGCTCAACAGCGACCTCGTTCGATTCGGTCAGTGGATATACCCACTGACCGTGTGCCAGCTTATTCCGAAGTTCGATGATGGACCGGAGGTCATCTTCGATTGCGGCAGTAAGCGTTTGGTAGCGCGCGTAAATGTCATGACCAAGGCTCAGTTGGGTGAGGTCTCCAGGCTGTTTTGCCCAGTGATTCCGAAGGCCGAGTTGGACTGCGGCATGCCAGCGTTCGACATGCTGTGGCGGCGCAAGGACAGTCTCCCGCTCGGCCGCCGAGACGTTGGGCTCGTAGACGAGCTTTTGTAAACGGCACTCAACCTTAACCGCGAGCGTTAGTGCATAGGTCTTGGTCAATGCCGAAGAACCCGGACCGTCCCCGTCGGAGAGCGCTCGACGCAGCTCCCTACCGATATGAGCCAATCCGCGATTTACCTCTCGGAGGTTTGCGACGTGAAAGGCATAGATCGTCTCGGGTGGCGGCATCGAAAAGATGGGGTCTGGGCCCCCGAGCGCACCTACGGAACGCTCGGGCGCCCAGGAATCGAACCTGGGGATGTCCACTGGCCAAGGCCAACGAACGACCAGTCGCCCACGTGTTGGCCACGTAATTGGGAGCGTACTCGAAGACTCCCCGGGCCGGAAGTAGCAATGTACAGCGTCAGCTCAGTGGCCATCGGCCGTCTTCATAGTCGCCCGAATATCCTTGATCAGGAGCTGTAGGTTCATCGGATCCGAGGGAGACGCTTCGAAGCCGTAGTACAGGTAGAAGCTCCTCGCGTCATCGTTGACCGCGTGGACGAGGAGCAGGCTGATCCCGGTCTCCTCCGCGACCAGAAGCGTTCGTTGCATCGCGTCGGCCAGGAGCATCGCACCGACCCCCTTCCCCTGGACCGACTCGTCGACCGCCAGGCGGGCCAGGAGCATCGCCGGGATCGGATGGCGGGGCATGCCGCGCGATGCCCGTCCGGTCGCTTCCTCCCGCTCGAGCGAGGCGACGCTCAGCGCGTAGTAGCCGACGACGCGGTCCTGCTCCTCGTCGACAACGACGTAGGTCCGGGCCGAGCCGGCGGCGTCGGCGCCGGGCGCGTGCTCGACCAGCCAGGTGTCCAACGAGGCGACGCCGCAACGGAAACCTTCGCGCGGGTCCTTACGCTCAAGCGGCCTCGGACCGTGCAGCGGCGCCACGGCGGACTATGCGGCGGAGCGACGCGAGAAGAGCTTCGCGAGCTTCGGATTCGGCTTCGCCTCCCGATCCATGATTGCTACCAGCTCGTCCCAGGCACCGGGAGAAAGTTGAAAGCGGGTGCGGTCGGCAAGCAGACGCTCGGCGCGCTCGCGGCCCCCGGCGACCAGGAATTGCGTCAGCGTCTCGCGGTTGGCGTCGGCGGCTCGATCGAAGAGCTCCCGGTCCCTGTCCTCGACACGCAAACTGAGACGCTGGCTTTTGACTTTCGGGTTGTCCGCGGTGATTCGGGCCATGGAGTTAATGTACATACGTTGTATGTCATCTGCAAGATAGTAGCTCGAATCGATGCCCCTCCTGCTTGGACGCGGCGCATGCCCTCGCAATTCGAACCGCACACAGCCCGTATTGGGCACTAATGGCGATTCGTGCCCGAATCCCCGCATATCCGCGTGTATATCGGCGCATATCCGCCGGAATATCGCTCGGTTTGACGGACAACATGGTTGGGTTTTTACCTGCAAATCGCTGGTATGGGAATCTGGATCGTGCTGACCGAACCCTTGGATCGCACCCAGGAGGTCGGCGGTTCGAATCCGCCTAGCTCCACTCTCGCGAAGTTCCTGGAAATCCGCCCATTTGCCCTTAGCCGGTCAGCCCGGCCGCTGACCCGAATTTCAGGCACTCGAGGCACTCGAGTGCCTGAAACTCCTCTTATTGGCGCCGATACGTTGCGATTCCGTCGGATTCGCGGCCTGGGCGCCTCGCGCGGCGCGGCCCTCAGGGGAGCAGACGGATGAGCGTCGGGCCCGATGGCCCGACGCGGTAGTCGCCCTTCACAAGGGCGTTCAGCCGCTCCCGCTCACCCGGCGAGCGGCGCATCATGTGCGTGTAGACCTTGAGCGTGAACCTCGGGTCGGTGTGGCCGAGCTGTGCCATGACCGACGCGGGGTCCTTGCCACTCGCGACCAGCGCGGAGGCGAACGTATGGCGGAGCTTGTGCGGGCTGAGGCCCCTGGGCAGAGGGCAATCACGAAGGCAGCTTTCCGCGGGTCGCGCCTGCCGTGAGTCCGACCGGCAACGGCGTCTCAGGTGAAATCCAAGCAACTCAGGGAGAACCGCGAAAGCGCACAGGTGATGGTGATCTGTCTGGGCGCCTAGCGCATTGCGGAAGCGACCTCGGAGACGCCCTTCGCCCAGATCACCTCCGTTTCACGAATCATCGACAGGCGACGGCGGGCTCTCAGGGCTCTAATATCCGCCTCAGTCGACTTTAAAATGATCGAGAAGGTTTACGAATGCGCCACCTCCACCTGATCACCTCAGCCATGACGGTCCTAATCATCCTCGGATTGGCCGCTTGTGGAAATTCAGGGCCCTCTGGCTTTACGGCCCGCGGCCGGCCGCCTTTGGATCCATCGGAATGGACCCATGGTTACCCGTCTCCCGAGATGGCCGACGAAGCCGAGGCGCTGATCACCCGCAAGCACGGGGACCTCTATGCATCGCCCAGATGCGCACCGGCGAAAAGTCTCAACGGCACCGGAGAATTCAACTTCAAATGCACTGCCGAGGTTAAGGAATGCAGAAAGAGGTTCAAGCTCGACGTCATCGTCTTTGGCTC
Organism: uncultured Actinomycetes bacterium; assembly: GCA_963839115.1. GTDB lineage: Bacteria > Actinomycetota > Thermoleophilia > Solirubrobacterales > 70-9 > VAYN01. The sequence continues at coordinate 3,171,557 of CAWITM010000001.1, read as the reverse complement.
CAAGTCAGGTGAGCCCGTACTGGGAGGCATCATAAGGTACGTTCACCACCCTCGGAACTTGCGAAGCGCAGACCGGCGCCGCTCTTGCAGTACCTAGCTTTCCCTCGAAGGGACGGCACAGGTCAATGCCCGGTTTCCGCATGACGCGCAGGGCGGGTGTGACGCTGGAACGGGGCTTAGCGAGCACATTCAGTGATTCTGCCGGCCTTAAACGAGGAGGTCGCCCGCTCGCGAGCGGCTTGATACTTATAGTTTCAGGATCTCTGGGAGATTCCCTACTTTGAGTTCGAGACCTAACCTTTCCAGGGGTAGTGCTCGCCGAAGGCGGCTGCCAAGAGGTAGGGCAAAATTTTGGGTGATCGTCGGAGGTCCACTCTCAGTGGTCGCTGGGCTTCTCCTGGCGACCGTCGCCTGGTTAGTGATTGCGTCGACCGCGGGGAGCTGGACGGACGGTGGATACTGCTCTCCGTTCGGCGAGATCGGCCGTTACGAAGCCCCGAATGCCAACGAGTCGGTGGCGTACCTCGAAGAAGGCACGAGCGGCTTTCCACCAAGGCAGAGCTGCAGCGTCTTTCTGATCAAGAATACCGCCGACAATCCGCCTCTCTCTGCCGAAGAGGCGCTCCGCCGAGAACCACCGCCGCACCACCTCTTGGCCCATGGGGACTATCCGCGGAGCTGGCAGCGCATCTGGATAGTTGTCCTGCTGATACTCCCGTCCGCGATATGGTGCCTGTCGGTGGCTGTCACCGGACTCCGAAGACGCCTTGCGACAGGCGCCTGAAGGCCCCGGGCGCCCTTCGATCGAGCGAACCCAAGTCCACTTAGGTAGTTCCTCCCGCACCGCATTCTCCGGCTCCTTTGCGCCCAGCTTTGTAGTGGTATTCGTAACAGTGGGGGAACTTCCAATGATATTCCGGTGGAATGAGCACTTGCGGAAGGCGGTATCGGCCAAGCGGTATTTCGATGCCGAACGGGAGTTCGACTGGCACTGCGAGGTTGACGCACCACGCACTGGTATCGCAGCCACCGACCCGTTCGAGCAATTCAGCGTGCCATTCAAACCCTGATTGCGGCGACTCACCGGAACTAAAGAAAGAAAGGTTCGTTTCGTAGCGTCTGCCTTTGACCAGATCCTCCGGGTGCAGAACGCCGACGGTGATGTCCTTTCGACTGCAGGGATCGAGGACGGGGGTGTCGAAATAGGGACCGGCCGCGGTCGGAATGCCCGATTCCAGTTCGAAGTCATCCCTATCGGAGATCCAGAAATCTTCGGTTTCGGAGCTAGGGCATCCATCTATCGGGATGCCAACTTTTCCGGAACCCGTGTTGCGTTCGTTGATCAACTTCATGTCGAACTCAAAAGCAAGGGGGTACCCCTTCCTTTCGTACTCCGCGAGCAGTTCTTCCTTGCTGAGAGCCCATCTGAAGCTGGCCGAGACTTCGCGGGGCGGAAGTTCCGTAGAGCCCTCCGGATTGCCACATTCGCTCGGACAGTTTCTTTCGAACCCGTCTATTTCCCCGCTCTGGATTATTGGAAGCTGCAATCCGGGTTCTCCGCGTTTGCGTTCCGTCGGTTCCTTTTCCGAAACTTTGGACTGTCCGCCGGGAGTAATTTCTTCAACCTGTTCCAATTCTGCTGGAAAGCGGATCGAGGGAATTTTATCCAGCGACTTCAGCACCGTTTTGATCAGCGATCCGATCGGGTCGAAAAAGCCGAATAGCATCGACCCGTGCACGGTATTGCTCGCGAAACGTCCCGTGAAGTCCCCCGACAATGTAAACCGAGTGACCACCAAGTCCGCGGGGTCATGGCGTGCGGCGATCGAGGCGAGGACATCCTGCGCTTCCGTCCCCGCGACACCGCCAGAGTAGGCACCGGCCCTGGCCCCCGTGTATTCGAGTCCCACCACGGGCACTTCCGCTTCCTGCACCGCTTCCAGGAGCTCCTCCACCGAGATACCAGCTTCTTCGGTTTCGAGGGTGATGACGGTGTCGTACGCCGGGAGGATCGGCGGGGTTAGTCGCGACCCCGCTTCGGCATCGCCCAAACCGTTGCTGGCGCTGACTACAGCGCGGATGCGACTGCCAACATCGGCTGGTTCCAGTTCATAGGTGTCCCCAGTCGCGCCTTCGATGTCTTGGCAGGTCGCGACGTCTCCTCCGCAGCGTTGCCACCGGGTCGAGGTCGCGACCTCCCCTGCTCCACGCCACGTACCTTCGGTCGCGGTCAACGTTTGGGTGGCTCGCGGCCACCCTGCCAGCATCGGGTATTCGGCGATTCGTGGCGCCCCACCCGTTTCGGCAGGCTCCACCGGAGCGCTATAGAGAGAGACTTCAGTCGCTTCGTAGCTGTCGCTGACCGAGTTCCGCGCCGTGACCTTGACGCGGAGCCGGTGGGCAACATCTTCGGCCCCTGGCGTGTAGCTCTGGGCAGTCGCTCCGGGGATCGTTATGCAGTTGTCGAAGCAGCGCTCCCATTGGTAGTCGACTTCCATCGGTTTGCTGCCACGGAGAGCTGCGATATCGACGGAGGCTTCCACACCCTCGGTGGGCTGGCCGTCGATTTCGACATCGCCTGCGAACCAAGGCTCACTTTTCTGCACTTCGGTCGACCTGCTCGAGATCGCGGTCGCGCTGCCGGATTCGTTCGTCGCGGTGACTTCGACCTTGACCCTAAGCCCAACGTCTTCTGCGGTCGGCGCGTAGGCTTCCGCAACTGCGCCTAGAATGTCGGCGCATTCGTTGCCACTGCTGTCGCAGTGCAGCCACTGGTAGGTGAAGGTCATCGGCCGGCCGCCTTCCCAGATTCCGAGTTCCGGTTTCAGTGGCCTGCTCTCACGGGCAGCGTCGCGGAACCAGGGCTGACCGACGTTGACCGGCGTAAGCATCGCGCCGATGACTCCGCCAACCCCGCTTTCAGCGGTTTCTTCTCCCCCTCTGGTATGGCCGGTCACCAGCAGATTCGCCCGCATGCCTTCGGCGCTCTTCGGCACGAGGAAGGTCGGTTCGGTCGCTTCTTTGACATCTACGCAGCCTTCACCTGCGGCGTCGCAAACCTGCCACTGGTACCCGTACCACGCCGCGGGCGGCGACCATTTGCCCTCATCTGCCGAGAGCGTCGCGCCAACGTTCGCTTCGCCTTCGAAGCTGGGTGGAACCGCATTGACCGGCGCTGGCGGCTCTGCTACCAGGGCGGTCGCCGTCGAGCGTGCAGTGGCGCTGCCCGCGTGGTTGATAGCGGTGACTTCGAACCGCAGCGTGTGACCCAGGTCGGCTTCCTTCACGGGCCGATTGCTTTCGATGGCGCCCAGTATGGGCGTGCATGATTCCCCTTCGGCATCGCACCGAAGCCACTGCCCTTCGAATTCCAGCGGCCTGGCGCCATCCCAATCGCCGAAGCTTCCAGTCAGTGGTTCGTCGACGACAGCGCTGCCTTCGACGGTCGGCAAGCTCGAAAGTTCTGGCGCCCTTCCCGGCCCCAGGACAGCCGTCGGTTCGGAGATCGCCGAGCTTTCGCCAGCGGCGTTTGAGGCGGTGACGTCGACCCGCAAGGTCTCGCCTTCGTCGCCTGCCGTCGAGAGATAATCGCGATCCTGAGCGCCGTCGATTTCGATGCAGGAGCCACCGCCGGAGTCGCATCGCAACCACTGGTAAGCGATCCATGGTTCCGTATCGGTCCACGCGCCTTCCGAGGCGGTGAACGACTCTCCCTCACGGGCGACGCCGAGCACGGACGGCAGGGCGAGGTTCCTCGGGCGTCCCGGGGCCACGATCGCCGTCGGGTTCGACGTTGCGGCGTAATCGCCTTTGGGACCAGCCTTGACCACCTTGACGCGAAGTCGATACCCGACATCACGTTCGCGCGGCACGTAGTACGAGGTGGATTCCGTGAGCCAAGCTCCGGCGATGTCTTCGCATTCGGTTCCTTCGGCCGAGCAGCGTTGCCACTGCCAGCGAATGGGAGATGCGTAGTCGAGAGCGCTCCGGCTCCAGACTCCCGCGTCTTCGGCAAACAGTTCCATGCCGACGGGCGGTCCTTCGGTCAGCACTTTTCCGGTCGCGCGAACCCTCACCGTGGGACTCCCGACTAGTTTCGGGTCGGGTGAAATCCTGACCGGCGAGCTCGCGGCCGAGGTGGCCTGCCCGACTCCACCTTCGTCGGTAATCTTGATCCGTGCACGCAAGGTGTGCCCGAGGTCGATGCCGGTCGGCGTATACCAGTGGTCAGAGGCACCGGGTATTGGCTGACAGCTTTGGCCTTCGAGGTTACATCGAAGCCATTGACGCTTGACCGTTTCCGGACCTTGGCCATGGTGGATCCAGTTGGAGTACCCGACCGAGATCTCATAGCCCATCAGGGGCTGCTGGGCTCCCAGATTGACAGTGAATGGAAAGTCTCCCGGCGATTCAGAGACGTATTCTCTAATGGTTTCACTGGGCGGAGTGGTCATGCTCGCTTCGCCCGTGGCATTCGCGGCAATGATCTGGACCCGGAAGGTGTGCCCTACGTCGCCATCCGCGAGCAGGTAAGTCGGGTCGTTCGCAGTCGGTATCGCGGAGCAGTTGCCGCCTTCGGCATCGCATCGCGACCATTGGTAGGTGCGTCCTGCGACACCGTATTGGCTCAGCTCGCCGGAGCCGTTGCCCCAGAGCTGAGATGGGGCCGTCAAAGTGTCTTTTTCACGGGGCGGTTGCGGCCAGGCTTCGGGGGCTTCCGGCGAGCTCGGCGCCACCGGTTTTGCCAAAGCATGGATCACGCTGCTCGGCTCGCTGGTCGTGGATGCGGATCCTTGTGAGTTTTCGGCGCTGCTGACCAGCCTTAGAGTGCTGCCAACATCCGCGTCGGTCACGTAATACGTCGAAAGCTCGGCGCCTTCGATATCCGCACATGCCGCTCCGCTCGCGTCGCAGCGCTGCCACTGAAGCACGACGCCGCTGGGCGTGTAACCGAACCAATTGAAGGTCGAGGCATGGAACGGATACCAGCCGGCCGGGCGCTCGTCGATGGAGATCGTCGTGCCCGGCACGAGCGGAGCGGGAGGGTTGTCGAGTGGATTCAGGAGGAGCGGCGAGCCGTTCGCTTCGGGCGCGTCGGCGACGACGACCGGATCGGTCGGCGGAGAAACGGCCGTATCTTCAAATCCCTCGGATTTGGCGGTCACCTTGACGCGGAACGTATGACCCACGTCGTCGGCGGTCACTTCATGGGACCTCGAGCTCTCGCCTTCGATCGGTTCGCAGGATTCCCCGGACGCATCGCAACGCATCCAGGCGACTTCTCGATCGACCGTGGAGATGGACGACCACTCCCCCTCGACGGCCGAGAGGCTTTCTCCGACCATGGCCCGTCCCCAGATCTCAGGACTCTTGGTCGCGCTAACGATCACGGCAGATTCCATGTTCTCCGCGATCTCTTCGGCGCCAAGTGGGCGGTTGTAGATCCTGACCTCGTCGATCAGTCCGTCGAAGTAATGGCTCAGCGAACCCTGCCCGCCGATACGCAGAGACCCATTAGTCAGCCGCGCGGCGCGTGCGGGATTCGTGCCAACAAGTTCACCGTTGACGTAGAGCCTCAGATCTTCGCCGTCTGAGGTGAGGGTCAGATAAGACCACTGACCGGCTTCCAATGCTCCTTCGGAGCTGACTTCGGCACTTTCGGCGTCGTCGCCCGTGACGAACCCGGTGGGGGTCGAAGTTTCTGGGCCGGCACCATAGAGGGCGTAGGCCTGGGAAGTCGCCGATTCCTTGGCGATGATCGGCGTCCAAGCTCTTTCCGCTTCGGGCTTGACCCAAGCCTCCAGGGTCAGCCCGTCGGTCAGATCGAAATCGGGGCCAGCGGGGATCTCCACGCTGTCTTCGTCTCCGGCGTCGAATCGTAGGGCGCCGCCGAACCGGCCGCCTTCGACCCATTCGGCGCCGTCGATCGTGCCGTCATGGTCACCAACAGCGTCGTGGGCGATCGATCCTTCCCCCTCGTCGAACGAGTATGCGGCGACCGGGTTGGCTGACGGTTCCACCTCGAGAAGGAAGGTCGCCGCATTGCCGAAGCCGAATTCATTGCCCGCGTGAATGGTGAAAGAATCCTCGCCGACGAACCCGGGATCCGGGGTGTATACGAAGCTCGCGTCTTCGGCGTCGAAATCGCTGATAGCTCCGTGCGCCGGCGAAGAGATGGCTTCGTATTCGAACGGTCCGGCTCCCAGGCATTCGAAATTGCCGGCTTCGACGGTCAGCGCCTCGTCTATTTCGGTCGTCGCCGACGCATCGGAACAGGCCGGCACAAGCGAGAGTTCGGCTTCTAGCCCCACGCTCCCCGTCTGCGCCTCGTTACCGGTCAGCACGATCTCGTAGGTGCCGGGTTCGGGCAGGGTCACCGGGCCGTGGGCCGCCGTGAGGTCGCCACCGGAGCCTTCGAGCAGTTCGCCGGCTGGGGTCTCGAGGTGGAACTCGCCTTCGAAGGCTGCTTCCGAGGGGATGAGGTTAAGCCGCTCGCCTTCAGTCCCTTCGAGTTCGATCAGGTCGCGTTGGCCCGGGGCCGCGATCGAGAAGGTCGCGGCTTCGCCAAGCGTGATCTGGCCGGTCTCGTCGGAGGCATCAAAAAGGGCGAGGTCGACGGAGCCGGTGGCGCCTTCTTCGGGCGTGAGGACCAGGGTCGCGTCCCCCGTTTCGCCGAAGCGCACGGCTTCGAAGAAGCGGTCCGCTTCGCCGGAGGGATACCACGTCTGCACGGCTTCGCCGCTGAGGCTCAGCCATTCGAGGCGGTAGTCGGCGCCGAGTGCGGTCGCGCTCGAGGCCATCGAGACCGACTCGCCCGCGGTAACCGGGACCGTGTAGCGAGCCACCTGTCCGGGAGAGGTGAATTCGACGTGTTGTTCGGCTCCCGCGGTGGTCGGGTTGATCTGGCCGGTGATTTCTTCGGAGGTGGAAGAATCGCGCAACTCGACGACGACCGAGCCGGTCGAATCACGGCCACCTTCGACGAGGATGGTGTAGGTACCGGAGTCCGGAAGCTGGGCCTGGATCGAACCGGAGATGAAAGTGGACTGGAGCGCATCTCCTTCCGGGCTGAGGAGGGTGACCTCGCCTTCCTCGAAGGTCGATTCCGTAGTCGTGATCTCCACGGACTGGTCGACTTCACCGATGAAGGTGATCGCCTCGGCCTCGCCCGGGACTTCGATCGTCGACGTCACCGAGTCCCCTTCGGGTGAGGCGTGGAGTTGCTGGCCGGTCAGGGTCGGGTCTTCCCAGAGCTTTAGGTCAACCGATCCAGTGGCCGTGCCTTGGGGTTCGACTTCGAGCGTGTAGGTGCCGGCTTCGGCAAAGGTCTTCGGCGACCAGAACCAGTTTTCGGCACCGTTCCACCATTCGCTGTAGAGCACGGAGCCCGAGGGTTCCAGCCAGCGGATGTAGTAGCGGCCGTCGAAGGCCGATTCGGTCGTCTTCAGGGCTACCCTCTCACCGGCGGTCATCTCAACCGAGTAGCGAGCCTTCCGGTCGGCGGTCCCGATCGCCACGTGCTGGAAGGCGCCTTCGGGAGTTGCCAACGGTGTGATGGTCCCGAGGGTGCCAGTCGGTTCTTCAGGAGTGGCAGCGGTACGGGCCGTCAGTTTCAGGCTTCCAGTCTGGTCGTCGTTCGCGAGAAAGTAGATCGTGTAGGTACCAGACGCCGGCAGGATGAATTCAAGGTGCTTCGTAGAGCCCCTCGAGAGCGGGCCTTCCCGGTTTTCGGATGCTGGGATTTCCCCGCTCGGCGCGTGCACGGCGATCCAACCGCTTCCAAAGGAAATTTCGTTGGCGTCGATCTGGATGCGTTCCCCTTCGGTCCCTTCGAAGGAGATCGCGGGCACCTCCCCCGGGACCCCCACCGAGAAGGTCTTGGTGTCCCCTTCGGCGCTCGGTTCGAGCTCGAGGCCTTCGGGTGAGGTGGCGTCGTAGGCGGTGAGCTCGGCCGATCCGGTCGCCGGGCCTTGAGGGTCGACCACCAAGGTGTAGGTGCCGGCTTGCCCGAAGGCGTGGGTCAGGAAGCAGGCCCCTTCGGCACCGCAGGAGGTCGAGCCGAGCTGTTGGCCTTCGTGGTCGAGCCAGCGCAGTTCGTAGGCGCCCGAGAAGGAGCCCTGGGATTCGATCGTGACGTTCTCGCCGGCGTCGACCGGGACCGAGTAGCGAGCGTCCTGGCCGCGCGCCAGGGAAACTGATTCCTGGACGCCTTCCGGGGTCGGGGCGGGGATTGACCCGGTGAGGTCCGCTGGGGCCGTCCGGGCGGTGAACGTCGCGCTGCCGGTATGGCCGCCGTCGGCAAGGAAGTAGATCCAGTAGGTCCCGGTGGCCGGCAGGTCGAGTTCGAGGGCCTCCGAGACTCCTTCGGTTTCCCAGAGCGGCCCTTCGTTTCCCCTCCATCGGGGAGAGCCCGAAGGGGCGGCGACTGCCACCCAGCCGCTCGGGAAGGAGACCCCGGAGATTTCGAGGAGGATCTTCTCCCCTTCGGTCCCTTCGAAGGAGATCGCGGGCACCTCCCCCGGGACCCCCACCGAGAAGGTCTTGGTGTCCCCTTCGGCGCTCGGTTCGAGCTCGAGGCCTTCGGGTGAGGTGGCGTCGTAGGCGGTGAGCTCGGCCGATCCGGTCGCCGGGCCTTGAGGGTCGACCACCAAGGTGTAGGTGCCGGCTTGCCCGAAGGCGTGGGTCAGGAAGCAGGCCCCTTCGGCACCGCAGGAGGTCGAGCCGAGCTGTTGGCCTTCGTGGTCGAGCCAGCGCAGTTCGTAGGCGCCCGAGAAGGAGCCCTGGGATTCGATCGTGACGTTCTCGCCGGCGTCGACCGGGACCGAGTAGCGAGCGTCCTGGCCGCGCGCCAGGGAAACTGATTCCTGGACGCCTTCCGGGGTCGGGGCGGGGATTGACCCGGTGAGGTCCGCTGGGGCCGTCCGGGCGGTGAACGTCGCGCTGCCGGTATGGCCGCCGTCGGCAAGGAAGTAGATCCAGTAGGTCCCGGTGGCCGGCAGGTCGAGTTCGAGGGCCTCCGAGACTCCTTCGGTTTCCCAGAGCGGCCCTTCGTTTCCCCTCCATCGGGGAGAGCCCGAAGGGGCGGCGACTGCCACCCAGCCGCTCGGGAAGGAGACCCCGGAGATTTCGAGGAGGATCTTCTCCCCTTCGGTCCCTTCGAAGGAGATCGCGGGCACCTCCCCCGGGACCCCCACCGAGAAGGTCTTGGTGTCCCCTTCGGCGCTCGGTTCGAGCTCGAGGCCTTCGGGTGAGGTGGCGTCGTAGGCGGTGAGCTCGGCCGATCCGGTCGCCGGGCCTTGAGGGTCGACCACCAAGGTGCGAGCGTCTCGGTCTGGTGCAGACAGTTCGACGATTCGCGGCTTCCCGCCTATGGTCGGAGCGATTTCACCCACGGCCCCTTCGTCGCCGTCGTCGTCGCGGAGAGCAAAGAGTTCAAATGGACTTAGGTCCTCGGTCTGGCGTGGCGGGACCGAGCGGGAGTCCGGTTTGACAAATCGAGTCGAGGCATTCTCGCCATTCGCTTCTCGGTGTCGGAATGCCGAGGTTTCCCGGTCTTTGAACGGAACCGGCCTCAGGCTGGCGTCCTGGCCGAACCAGACACCTACCGGGGAGACCGCACGAGGGAACGTTACGAGAAGGACTGCGGCGCACGAGAACAAGAGAGCGACCAGGGTCCAACGCCGGGGTCGTCCTTGCATCAAGCCTCGCCCTGCGAAGTTTCCGACGAGTGAACCAGGGCGCGAAACATTACGCGTTCCTACTGGAGCACTCAATGAAAGTCAAACGCAAACTAAAGCTTCTCTCAAAAAGCTTCGCCTCCAACCTCCCAGCCGAATTCAGGATCTCGCTCGCATAAACCACCAATCTGGCTTCGCAAGCAGCATGTCCCGCATGGCCCGCTCCAAAGATTGCCGGCTGCGGCGGATGCAATCACTGGGTGTTCGCGGGCGTCCCGAGAGTGCCCAGGCTGGACACCGTGACGGTGCCGCCGGCCAGCTCGGGAGGCGTCACCGTTTGTCCAGACGCCACGATCGACGCGGTTGGAACAGCGAAATGCGGTGAACTCGTGGCGCTGGACGGACAGGCACGGGGCCCGGACAATGGCTCCCCTGTGGGCTCGGATCCCTGGGAGCGACCGTTCTCCGTGCGCTTGGCGGCCCTGGAACGAGATAGTCCGGGCGTCGATCAGGGACACCCGGCTGCGCCGGGCGGCCCGCACCGGAAGCTGATGCCGTCGATGGAGACGGGGATTTCGACGTTCGGCAGGCCGCTGAAGATTTCGCCGTTGGAGAAGACGTCGACGATCGTCGGTTCCCTGGTCGTGGGGATCTGGCCGAAGAGGAAGACGCTCGCGGCCGGGCGGTAGCCGGGCGGCAGGAAGAAGACCACGCCGCTGTCGGGGTTGCACTGTAGCGCGGTGCCCTTCAGGTGGACGAAGCCGTCGGGGGAGCGGTAGTAGCCGACGTGTTCGGCCACCGCCGGTTCCCAGTTGACGAAACCCTGATGGGTGCCGCAGCCCGGTTCGCCGTTCGGAAGCCCGGCGTCGATGAAGGTCGCCGGGGCGAGGCCGGCGCCTGGCGCGCCCGGTTGGCCCGGCGCCCCGGGGGGTCCGGCCGGTCCGCCTGGGCTGGTCCCGGATCCGCTCGGGATCGTCCCGGGAGCCAGGTCGGCCGCGCTCAGCGAGCCGTCCTTGACCTTGGCGCCGGTGACCGCTCCGCGCCTGATCTTCGCCCCGGTCACCGCCCCCGCCTTCAGCTGCCTCGATCCGACGCTGTTCCTCGGCAGATGCGTGGCCGCGTAGCCGACGCCGCCGAGGGCGAGGAATAGCGCCAGCGTCGCGATCACGTTGGCGTAGGTGAGCTGCTCGCGGATCTGCTTCACGGCGGGGTCCTCCTCGAGACTCGGGCTAGAGCTGGAGTCATGAACTTCTCAGGCGGGCCGCGGTTCGGCAAGGGAGTCCTCATCGGTGGTGAGGCGCCACGGGTCGATACCGACGGCGGGGCCCAGGTAGCCGGGGTCGTGAGTTTCGCCAAGAGGTGCCAAGTCGCATCGTCTGGTCGTCCAACATCCGACGATTACGTTTCGACGACAATGTGCCGGGTAATCGGGCGGCATGTCCATCTCTTGTGCGCGTCGCCACATACTCGTCCTGCCAATCGCGCTCCTCATGCTGCTCGGGGTCGCGCAGGTGGCGAGCGCCGCGCCGGCGCAGGTGCCTTGCAGCGCGGCGGGCAGCGGGCGATACAACTGCTCGTTCTGGGTCCAGGGCGACGGGATCAGCGGCGGCGCTCCGGTGGTTGAAGACAACGGCACTCGCGTCGGCTACCTCAACTACGGCACGAACTGGGTCGTCTGCCAGCAGTCCGGCGGCATCCAGCGCTCCGGTGTCTATTACAACCACACGTGGGCGCGGACCTTGGCCAACGACGGGCGGGCAGGCTGGGTCAACGCGGTGTGGGCATCGGGCGGCGACAACGACGGCACCTTCGCGGGCGTCCCCAGCTGCGGTGGCCTCCACGGCACTCCGCCGGGGACGGCGGCGGCGGGTCCTGCACCGGCGCCCGCGCCCAGTCCGACGCCGACGCCCGCGCCGCCCGCACCGGCCCCCGGGACGACGCTGCCCGAACCGGTGAACATGGGCAGCTACGGCACCTACCACTTCACCTTCCAGCTCTGGCGCAGCGCGAGCAAGAGCCGCGCGGCGAATTTCAACGACTGGACCGGCGAACAGATGATGAGCCAGCTGAACTCGAACTTCAGCCACTACTTCACGTTCACCGGGTGCGGGGAACATCTCGCCGTCGGCGCGCGGTGCACGCTCGACACCACGCTCGCGCCCGACGCGCCGGTCGAAGTCATCGCCGTGGCCTCCAACGGCTTCGCGCTCAAATCGCTCCGCGGCCATCCCGAGGGCGCGGGACGCATCATCGAGTTCCAGTTCCAGCCCTACGTCAACGCCGCGGAGTACCCCTCCATGGCGCTGGATGTGGAGGCCTGGGGGCCCCTGAGCAACTCGTCGTTGGCAGGCCCTCTGAACTCCCAGACCATCGCCCGCGCTTCCTGGGAAATCTTCGAACGCAACATCAAGCACCGCTTCCCGGACACGCCTCCCGGCGGCGTGAAGACCGGCGGGCCGGTCGAAGTCTGACCCGCGCGCCCTCCGGGGACCAGGAGGGGACGCCGTACGTAGAGTCCGGGGATGCGGACCGACCGCGACGACGAGGGCCTCGGTGGCGACCTCCAAATCCAGCTCGGAGTGGCCGATGACGAGCTCGCCGAGGCCGCCGAGGTGCTCGAGGATGCCTTCGCCGGCTATCCGGTGGAGATCTCCTTCACCGCCGACTCGCTGCGCGGATCGTTCGCCGCCGAAGACGTGCTCCCCGAGGCGTGCGCGCTCGCGCGCGGGCGCGACGGTCGCCTGGTCGGCGTCGGCCTCGCCGCCCTGCGCGGAGAGCGCGGCCGGATTGCCGCGATGGGCGTTCGACGCGAGGTCTATCGAGGCGGGATTGGGCTGATGGTAGGAAGGGCGGTTCTGGCCGCTCTCGCCGCAGCCGGCGCGCGCGAGGTCGTCCTCGAGGCGCTGAGCGTCAACGCGCCGGCGCTCGCGCTCTACGAAGGGGACCTGGGCTTCGCCCGGCGACGCCGCCTGGTCGGCTTCACCCGGGCGCCGGGCGGCGATCCGATCCCGGCCAGCAGCTGGGAACAGGCGCTGGCGGCCGGCGGTGAGCCCGACAGCTGGCAGCTTCGCCGCGCCGTCAGCGACGCCCGTGAGCAGGCCGACCTGGTCTCCGTCCCGGCCGTCGTCCCCGAGCGCCACCCCGTCGCCCAGCTGCTGAGGGACGCCGGCTTCGAGGAGGCGGCGATCGACCAGTACGAGCTTGCCCGCCCGCTGCGGACCTAGCCAGGTCCTTCGGCAGAGCTCGCCTCAGTCGCTGTCCCTGCGCTCGATCACGAGGATGCGGGCCTCGGGGGCTGGATGAGCGACGTGCTCGTCGCCGGGCTCGGCGTGGCAGACGCGGCCGGGGGTGAGGCGGTCGACCCGCTCCTCGCCGTCCTCGCGGTAGTGCATGTCGACGGCGCCGTCGAGGACGACGAAGACCTCGGGGCCGTCGTTGACGTGCCATTCGTAGGGCTTGTCGGTCCAATGCAGGCGGACGGTGGCGTCGTCGAGCTCGGCGACGTCGATCGCGCCCCAGGGGCGGTCGGCGGTGAATGCGTTGGCGTCAAAGAAGCGCACGCGGGTGGTCCTTTCGGTGGGGGATGCGGGTCACGGTGATCGGGGCACCGCCGCTGGCGGCGCTCGAAGTTGGCGAAGGCGAGGAGACGGCGTGGGTGTCGGCGCTGGCGACCGAGATCGCCAGCACGACCATCACCACGGCGATCGCCGCGTCGAGGACGCGCCACGAGGCCGGGCGGGCGAACAGAGGTCGCAGGAGCGCGGCGCCGTAGCCGAGAGCGACGAACCAGACGGCGCTGGCGAGCGCCGCTCCCGCTCCGAACCAGTAGCGCTCGGCCGCGTGGGTGGCGGCGATCGAGCCGAGCAGGACCACGGTGTCGAGGTAGACGTGCGGGTTCAGCCAGGTCAGCGCCAGGCAGGTGCTGAGCGTCGACCCGAGCTTCGCCGCCGCGCCGGCCGCCGGGTCGGCGCGCAGGGCGTCGGGATGCCAGGCTCGCCGCGCGGCGAGCAGGCCGTAGCCGAGCAGGAAGCCGGCACCGGCGTACCGGATCGCGCTGAGCAGGCCCGGCGAGCCTTCGAGGAGGGCGCCCGCTCCCGCCACCCCCGCCGCGATGAGGATCCAGTCGGAGACGGTGCAGACGGCGAGGACCGGGGCGACGTGCTCGCCGCGCAATCCCTGCCGCAGGACGAACGTGTTCTGGGCGCCGATCGCGACGATCAGCGACAGTCCGAGGCCGAAGCCGGACGCCGCCGCGAGCAGTGCCTGGGAGCTGGCCACGACGGCCACGCTAGGGATGGGCGCCGGTTCAGTCCAGCTAAAGCTTCTTCAGCATCATTAGCATTGCTGTCGATGGATCTGGACCTGGCTCAGCTGCGGGCGCTCAGCGCCACGGTGTCGGAGGGGACGCTCGAGGCGGCGGCCCGCCGGCTGCACGTGACGCCGTCGGCGATCAGCCAGCGGCTGAAGGCTCTGGAGACCGCGACCGGGCGGGTGCTGCTGGTGCGCCGCAACCCGGTCGAGGTGACCGAGTCCGGACAGGCGATCCTGCGGCTCGCCCGCCAGATCGAGGTGCTGAGCGCCGACGTCGCTGCCGAGCTCGGCGCCGCGGACGGGGCGCGGCCGGTCACCCCCTTGCCGCTCGCGGTCAACGCCGACTCGCTGGCGACCTGGGTCCTGCCGGCGCTGGCGCCGCTGGCCGACGAGGTCGCCTTCGACATCGTGCGCGAGGACCAGGACCACACCAGCGAGCTGCTGCGCCAGGGAGCGGTGATGGCGGCGATCACCGCCGACGCCGACCCGGTCCCCGGCTGCAGCGCCACCGCGCTCGGCGCGATGCGCTACCGGCCGCTGGCGGCGGCGGCGTTCGCGTCGCGGTGGTTCGCCGATGGGGTCAGCGCCAGGGCGCTCGGCCGCGCGCCGGTCGTCGTCTTCGACCGCAAGGACGACATGCAGCACCGCTACCTGCGCCGGCGCTCGCGGGCCGCCCTCGACCCGCCGGTCCACCACGTCCCAGCCTCCTCGGACTTCGTCGCCGCGATCCGGCTCGGCCTCGGCTGGGGCATGGTCCCGGACCTGCAGAGCGCCGCCGACGAGCGGGCGGGCGACCTCGTCGACATCGACCCGCGCGGCGCCGCCGACGTGCGGCTCTACTGGCAGCAGTGGCGCCTGCGCTCGCCGCAGCTCGACCGCGTCGCCGCGGTGATCGCCGACGCCGCGCGCGCGGCGCTCGACCAGTGAGCCCCACTCCGCTGAATCTCACGCTCGCGGCGGTCCCGGCGTTTCTCCTCTGACAGGCGTTGCCAACGAATCAGGGAGGACGTATATGAAGATCGCGCTTATCACCGGCGCCAACAAGGGACTGGGGCTGGCCGCGGCACACCGGCTGGGGGAACACGGCGTCAGGGTCGTGATCGGCGCTCGCGACGCGACCAAGGCCGAGGCCGCGGTGCGCGAGCTCGCCGCGGCGGGCATCGAGGCTGAGCCGCTGCTGATCGACGTGACCGACGCCGACGGCGTCCGCGCCGCCGCCGAGGAGGTCGACAGCCGCCACGGCCGCCTCGACATCCTCGTCAACAACGCCGGCATGCTGCCCGAGGCGACCGCCGCCGGGGAGGTCGAGGGGCCGCTCGACCCGGCGATGTTCGAGCGCACCTTCGCGACCAACGTCTTCGGCGTCGTCAACGTCACCAGCGCGTTCCTGCCGCTGCTGCGACGCTCCGCGGAAGGCCGCATCGTCAACGTATCCAGCACGATGGGCTCGCTGGCCGATCAGACCGACCCCGACTCGCCCTACTACGGCGTCGTCGTCCCCGCCTACCAAACCTCCAAGGCGGCGCTCAACTCGATCACGATCGGCCTCGCCAAGAGCCTCGCCGACACCCCGATCAAGGTGAACTCGATCTGCCCCGGCTGGGTTCAGACCGATCTTGGCGGTCCCGAGAACCGTGCCGCGGCGCCGCTCACCGCAGACGAAGGCGCGACGATCATCGCCGAGGCTGCTCAGGTCGGCGCGGCCGGGCCGAGCGGTCAGTTCCTCGACACCAGCGGGCCGGTCCGGTGGTAGGGCTCGCGGGGCGGGTCGACGCGGCCGACTGGGAGGGGATCGGCGAGCAGCTGGAGGCCCGGGGCTTCGCGGTCACCGAGCCGCTGCTCGAGGGGGGCGAGTGCGAAGAGCTCGCCGCCTCTTCGACGGCGGCCGGTTCCGCTCGACCGTCGAGATGGCGCGCCATCGCTTCGGCGACGGCCGCTACCGCTACTTCGACCACCCGCTGCCGCCGCCGATCGCCGCTCTGCGCGGCGCCTTCTACGGCCACCTGGCGCCGATCGCCAACGAGTGGTCGCAGCGGCTGAGCGGCGACGAGGAGCACCCGCTCGAGCACGCCGACCTGCTCGAGCGCTGCCGCGTCGCCGGCCAGGAGCGCCCGACGCCGCTGATCCTGCGCTACGGCGAGGGCGACTGGAACGCTCTCCACCAGGACCTCTACGGCGACGTCTACTTCCCCTTCCAGGTCCTGACCGTCCTCTCGCGGCCCGGGGTCGACTTCGAGGGCGGCGAGTTCGTCCTCGTCGAGCAGCGCCCGCGCGCCCAGAGCCGCGCCCACGTCCTCAACCCGGCGCAGGGCGCCTTCGTCGTCTTCCCCACCCACCACCGCCCCAACCAGGGGCGAACCGGCTACCACCGGGTCGGCCTGCGCCACGGCGTCAGCACGCTGACCCGCGGCTCGCGGACGGCGCTCGGGATCATCTTCCACGACGCCAGGTGACCGGCGCGACGGGACGAACCCGGGCGCCGGACTGGGCCTGCGGGCTCAGTCGTAGATCGAGCGCCCGGCGCCGGGGCGGGCGTTGGCGGGGTAGGGCGTGAGGTCGTCGAGCCAGCCGGGTAGCGCCTCGAAGCGCCGGCACCATGCCTCGAAGGCGGGCCACTCCGACGGCTCCAGGCCGGCGTCGGCGGCGAGGTGGGCGTAGGCCCAAACCGAGACGTCGGCGATCGTCGGCCGCGCGCCGACCAGCCAGTCCCGCGCGCCGAGGTGACGCTCGAGGATGTCGAGCGTCTCGCGGGCGCCGGCCAGGCGCGGCTCGGCCTCGGCGGCGGTCATGCGGCCGGTGAGGAGGCGGAAGCGGGTGCCGCCGATCCCGGGCATCACCCGTTCCTGCTCGAAGTAGGTCCAGGCGCTGGCCTGGGCCCGCTCGACGCGGTCGGCCCCGGCCCACGGCGTTCCCTCGGCGAGGTAGGAGAGGATCGCCGAGGACTGGGTCACGGTCCGGCCGTCGTCGAGCTCCAGCACCGGGACCTCGCGGAGCGGATTCAGCGCCAGGAACTCGTCGGTCAGGGTCGCGCCGTCGAAGAGATCGACCTCGACCAGCTCGACGTCGAGGCCCAGCAGGCCGATCATGCACCTGACCTTCAGACAGTTCGCCGAAGCGGCGTAGGAGTGGAGTCGCATGGGCGGAAATTTATCGCTCCACGGCGGCTAAGCTCGCGGCCATGAACAGCCACCCAGCCTCGCTCAAGACCGTCACCGCCGCGCTTGCTGCGCTCGCCCTGCTCGGGATGCTCGCCTTCACCGGCTCCTCCGCCGCGGCCGCCGCCAAGCCCGTCTCGCACGAGTGCCAGCACCCGCTGGTCACCGGCGAGGAGGCCGTCAACGTCAAGGGCGTCAGCGTCCCCGTCGCCTGCAAGGTCGTGCGCGCGCTCGGCACCTACCTCAGCAAGCCGGCCAACATCCGCAAGCTCTACGAATGCGCCGGCGCGACGCCGAAGATGCCGGGCCGCCCGGTCCTCCTGATGCACGAATTCGAAGGCTGGAAGTTGAAGCTGAACGGCTACAACTTCGTGATGTACAGGGCGGGCGCGTCGCTCCGGGTCACCGGCACCGACTTCCCGGTCAACTGCAGCTAGGCGCTGGCGCGCGCCGGCCGCTAGGAGTGGCTGGCGCGCTGGTGGGGCCGCGCCTTGTGCTTACCGTGCCGCGCCTTGTGCTTGTGTGCGCGCTTCTTCGCGGCGCTGACCTTCACCGAGTGGTTCGCGTAGGCCTGGTAGGTGCGGCAGGGCTCGCCGCGCAGGCCCGGGCAGGGCGGCAGGGCGGTCGGGATGCTGAGTCCCGGCACGACCGGCAGCAGCAGGTCGGAGGGCATCGACTTCGAGTGGGCGATCGCGACGTCGGCGGTGCCGGCCGGTTCGGTCTGGTCGAAGCCCCAGATCGGCTGGGTGCCGTTGGGGGCCGCGATCGTGACGCGGATCCGCGACCCGGCGCGGTAGGCGTGGCCCTCGTAGTAGAGCGGCACGGTGACCTTGACGAATTCGTTCGGCGGCATCGGCGCGACGTCTGATTCGCGCAGGCTCAGGACCGGCTCGAGCGGCGTGCTCGCGGGGTCGAGCTTGCGCTCGTTGGCCCGCACCCAGCCGTTCTGGACGAAGGTCTCCTTGCCGTCGGGACGGACCTCGCTGACGGTCGCCTGCAGGTCGACGTTCGGAGTCGAGGAGCGCACCCAGAGGTTGACGGCGCCGGCGCCGATCACGGTGGTGTTCTCGCCCAGCGGTTTGGTCACGTAGGAGGC
This sequence comes from uncultured Actinomycetes bacterium, assembly GCA_963839115.1. Lineage (GTDB taxonomy): Bacteria > Actinomycetota > Thermoleophilia > Solirubrobacterales > 70-9 > VAYN01. The sequence continues at coordinate 3,153,318 of CAWITM010000001.1, read as the reverse complement.
GGCGCTGCCGGCCGGGCTCTGTTCCCAGTGGTAGGACGGCGCTTCGGTCCAGAGGCCGCCGGAGCCGCCGGCGGTGTCGCCGCTGAAGTCGGTCGTCGGCAGGGCGTGGGCGTTCCAGGTGAAGGTGTCGGCGCGGGCGCCCTTGGGCGGGTGGCTGCGCAGCGCGCCGCCGCCCGACAGGTAGAACGCCTTTGCCTTGGTGCCGGGGATCGGGAATTCGTTGAAGGATTCCTCGTAGCCGGGGAACGGGCGGCCCGGCGAGACGCCGCCGGCGCCATTGTCGAAGAGCACGCGGATCGGCTTGGTGTTTTCGAAGGCCGCCAGCGCGCCCTGGTAGGTCGGCTGCGCCTGGATCGGATCGGGCGGCAGATTGACCCCCGAGATCCCCATCGCCTCCTGGTAGATCAGCGGTGCGGAGGCGTGCATCACCGCGGCGCCGAGGATCGGCGGCTGCTTGGCGACGTAGAGCTCGAGGAAGTCATACCAGCGGTTGAAGGTGGCGGGATCGAGCGAGTCGATGTGGGTGCCGTTGGTGAACGTGAACCACTTGCGGCGGGTGCCGCTGAAGTGCTCGGCGAGGTCGGTGCAGTGGCCGCCGGTCTGCTCGTCGGTCCACTGGCAGGCCATGAAGGTCGGGACGTCGATCTTCTTGACGAAGGTGATCGGCGACAGCGGGTCGGCCACTTTCGGCTGGTAGTGGCTGTTTTCCCTGATTTTGTTGAGGAGGTCGACCGCTTCGGGATGCAGGGCCTGATTTTCGGCGCAGGTCTTGTCGCCTTCCTGGACCCGCTTGTATGCCCATTCCTGGCCCGAGGCGGCGCCCGCCGCTTCGGCGTCGTGGACCCGCTCCTTGGCCCATTCGACCGCGAAGCCGGTGTTGAGGATGCCGCCGGGATAGAGCGTCGTCTGGGTGCTGTCGAGCACCGAGAGCGGCGAGATCGCCGCCAGGTCGGGCGGCTGCGTGGCGGCGGTGAAGAGCTGGCTGATGCCGCCGTAGGAGATCCCCATCATCCCGACCTCGTGGTGGAGGACCCAGGGCTGGTGGGCGATCGTCTCGACGACGTCGTAGCCGTCGAGGTTCTGCAGCGGTTCGAAGAAGTCATAGGCGCCGCCGGAGCAGCCGGTGCCGCGCATGTTCACGTCGACGACGGTGAAGCCCATCAGGTTGGCGATCAGGGAGATCCCGTTTTCGGGCCCGGCCGGGTTGGCGTAGCCGTAGCCGGAGTACTCGATCAGGGTCGGGGTCGCGGTCGGGAGCGTCGGCAGTTCGGGCGTGCCGCCGCCGCCCTTCGGCAGTTCGGGGAGCTTGGGGATTTCGATTGGCGGCTTGGGCAGTTCGATCGGCAGCTTGGGCAGTTCGATCCCCGGCGAGATCGACGGCGGCCCACCGGGCGCGGCGTTGGCCGAGGAAGCGGAGGCGGTGGCTCCGCCGGCGGCGCCGGTGACGACCTTGCTCACGTCCTGCGGCGGGTGGACGTCGATCGCGAGCTTGATGCCGTCGCGGGTGGTCAGGTAGCCGTAGCCGCTGGCCGGAATCGACTGGTTGTAGATGTTGGGATTGGGCGGCGCCGAGGCGGTCGTCAGCACCTGCAGCGGCCCCGACTGCGCGCCGCCCGAAACGACCCGGTAGCCGCCGCCCGGGGTGACGTTGCGGAAGAGGACCCCGCCGAGGTTGTCGGCGCTCTTGGTTTCGAGCACCGAGCCGCCGGAGTTGTCGAGCGACACCTGCGCGCCGGGGTTGAGCCCGGTGGCGTAGACCTGTTCGACGCTGCCGTGAGCATCGAAGGAGGGCGCCGCGAGGGCGCGTCCAGGAATCAGCGCGAGAAGGAGCAGACCGCAGCCGAGCGCCAGCATCGCGAGCGCGCGGCGCCGCCGACCCAACTCCCCGAGAGCTCCCAAAGTCCCCAAGATGAAATGAGTTCTAGCACTCAACTTTGGACAACGCTCCCAATCTGAAAGTGAAGTCAGATGATCGTGCCCTGGCCCTTGGCCGAGCCATGGACGTTGCCGTCGAGCTTGGAGGTCAGCTCGCCACTGCTGTGGTCGAAGCAGAGGCGGGCGAAGACTTCCGGTTCGTCGGAGAACTCCCAGTAGGTGCAGAACTCGCTTTCCGACGCCGGCGGGAAGAGGACGAGGACATACGGTTCGGTGCGGACTTCGGGCCGGCCGGTCGCGTTCAGGGCTTCGAGCACGTCGGCCTCTCCTTCGCCCGCTTCGATCGCTTCGTACTGGGCCGAGGTCATCGTCTCGCCATAGGGGATCCTGGCGATCCGTTCGTGTTCGGCCTTGATGTCGACGGAGATGCCGTCGGACCCCAGGACGATGCCGAGAACGACCAGGGCGATGGCGACCAGAGCGCTGCCCCAGCCGATCAGGGCGCGGCGCCGCTGCGAGCGCCGGTAGCTGTCGGGGTCTGGGGTCTGGGCGGCCATGGGAAGAGGCTAGATTGCGGCGCTACTCGGCTTTCGCGGCGATGGCGCGTTCGGATGCCTCGGGTGCAGCGGAGGCACGGTCCCCGCCGCTCCCGGTCAGCGCGTCGGCGAGGGCGAGGGCGAGGGCCGCGGCGACGAACGCCGCGATCACGACGAGGCCCTTCCGGAAGGCCGAGGCGAAGTCGCCGTGACCCTCGGCGATCGCCGAGTAGAAGATGCTGCCGGTGACGGCGATGCCGGCCGAGGAGCCGATCCGCTGGCCGGTCTGGAGCATCCCGCCGGCGCTGCCGGCGCGTCGTTTCGGGACCTCCGAGAGCGTCAGCGTCTGGTTCGGGGAGATGACGAAGCCGCCGCCCAGTCCCGCCAGCAGCAGCGGCAGCGCCGTGTAGAAGCCGACCGTCCGGCCGGGATCGGCGTCGACCGCCACCCAGACCAGGACCAGGCCGACGATCACGGTGACCAGCCCGAAGGCGATCAGCTTGCGGCCGCGGCGCAGCACCTGGCGACTGCCGAACGAGGAGGTCAGCGCGCCGCCGACCGCGAACGGGGTCGCCGCCAGGCCGGCCTCGAGCGCCGAGTAGCCGAGCCCCGCCTGCAGGTACTGGGTGAGGATGAAGAAGATCCCGGTGAAGCCGGCGAAGTAGAGCGTGCCGATCCCGGCGCCGAGGACGTAGGAGCGGATGCCGAAGAGGTCGAGGCTGAAGGCCGGCTCGCGGGTGCGGGCGTAGCGGCGCTCGTGGAGGACCCAGAGCCCGGCGATGACGACGGCCAGCGGGAAGAGCGCCGGGCGCAGCGAGCTGTGCCAGGTGCGTTGCTCGATGAACGGCACGAGGACGCAGATCACGGCGAGGCCGAGGAGGAGGACGCCGACCGGGTCGAGCTCGGTGCGCTTCTCGCCGGCCTCGCGCCGCTGCGGCGCCGGCAGGTAGCGGCGGGCGAGCACCAGCGCCAGCGCCCCGACCGGGAGGTTCACGAAGAAGACGGCGCGCCAGCCGTCGTGGGTCCCGAAGATGCCGATCAGGGCGCCGCCGAGCAGCGGGCCGATCGCGGTCGAGACGCCGACCATGGTGCCGAAGAAGCCGAACGCCTTGGCCCGCTCCTCGCCGGCGAAGAGGGTCTGGATGAAGCCGCTGACCTGGGGCGTGATCAGGCCGCCGGCGAAGCCCTGGACGACGCGGAAGCCGACCAGGACGCTCGACGAGGGCGCGGCGCCGCAGCCGGCGCTGGCGAGCACGAAGAGGGCGACGCCGACCATGAAGACGGTGCGGCGCCCGCGCGCGTCGCCGAGCCGGCCGGCCGGCACCAGCAGGAGGCCGAGGGCCAGGGCGTAGCCGGAGACGATCCACTCCAGGGCGCTGTCGGAGGCGTGCAGGCCGGTGTCGATGCTGGGCAGGGCGACGTTGACGATCGAGACGTCGAGCAGGGTCATGAACCCGGCGACCAGGCACACGCCGAGCGCTTTCCAGCGGTTGGGGTCGGGCTCGTCCCCCCTGCTGCCCTCCACCTGTACGTCCCGCACAGGTGGAGCCGTACCCGTTTACCGGCGTCGGGATGTCAGTCCCTCGGCGTGCAGGGCAGGTCGTGGACGATCTTCAGCGTCGTGCCGTCCCTGAACCGAACTTTGCCTTCGGAGAAGTAGCTCCCGGTCGGACAGCTGGCGGTCAGGTAGCTCTCCTTCTGACCTCGGTAGGTGAACGACCGGCCGAGTCTGAGTTTGAATCCCGTGATCGAGCCGGCGCCGCCGGCGATCACGGGGATCCGAGCGTAGGCGTGGAGGCCGTAGCGACCGCGGTCGATGTGGGTGACTTCGACGGTGGCGACGACGGCGGTCGGCGCCGGGACATCGAGGTAGGTGTGGATGTAGAGGATCGTGGTGCCGCCGTGGACGCCGCCGTTGAAGACGGTGATCGGGCCGACGGCGCTGAACGGCGCCTGTTCTTCGAAGGCCACTTCGACCCCGGCCGTCCCGGAGCCGACGATCGCTTCGGGGCAGGCCTTTTTGGCGTCGACGGTCGAGCGGGCCTGGAGCCGACCGAGTGGGCAGGCCGGCAGTCCCACGGCGTCGATCTGGATCGTCTTGTCGAAGTCGGCCTTGACGCTTTCGACCGCCGGCGGATGGCTGCCGTCGCTGGTGCCGATCGTGCCGTTCAGCTTGGCGGTGATCGGTGCCTGTTCGTGGCGGGGGAGCTTGATCGGCGAGATCGCGCCGTTGTCGCGGAAGAAGAGGTTGCCGACGTGGACGGTCTGCGGCTTGGCCAATGCGCCAACGGCCACGGCCAGGACCAGGGCGGCCCCGACCAGGGTCCCCAGGATCAGCTGCTTCCTCATGCTCTCCCCCTAGCTCGTTCGACGGACTCGAGCCGATCCTCGCCGCCGCGGCGGGACCGTCGCCTCCCCAAAGCGGGGACATTCGAGCGTCGCGATCACCAACCTGGGAAAGAGCGCGGCCTCGAACACGGGAGGGTGCCGCGGCACTCAGTCGTCGAGCTGCAGCGCGGCCTCGAGCTCGGTCGCGACGTCCTTCAGCGGACGGGCGAAGAGGTCCTCGATCGCGTGGATGCGATTGGTGACGGTGCGGCGATCGACGCCGAGCGCGGCCGCCGTCGAGGAGACATTGCGCTCGGCGGCGAAGTAGGCCCGCAGGGTCTCGCGTGCCGCCTCGCCGCCGTCCCGCGTCCCTTCCAGCGGCTCCAGGTAGAGCCGGCGCAGCGAGGTGGCGAGCAGGTCGTCGCGGAGGATCGAGGCGAGCAGGACGACGTCGGCGTAGCGCAGGACCGCCTGACCGCGACGCTCGGCGATCGGCAGCGCCGCCTTGGCCTGACGGTGGCTGAAGCGCCAGCCCGAGAGCCCGGCGCCGGGCTCGCCGACCGTGACCAGCACGCGGTCCAGGGAGATCTCGGCGAGAGCCTCGACCACCCGGTCGGTGGCGAGCGGCCGGTGGCCGCCGAGCCAGCAGGCCCAGGTCTGCTCCTCCTCGCGACAGACGGCAAGGAGCCGGCGGTCGAGGCGCTCGGCCAGGACCTGCATCACCTGCGGCGAGCGCTCTCCACTCGCCATCAGGCCGATATGACTGGCGTCGAGGTCGTAGCCGAGTTCGGAGCGATCGGCCAGCTCACCGGCGATCAGGCTCTTGACGCACTCACGGCGCCGCTCGGCCGAGTTGGTCGGCCGGTTCCTCGCCTCGCGCGCGTGCTCGGCGCTGACCGCTTCGAGCAGGTGGTCGCCGAGCGTCGCCTGAGCACCGAGCAGGCGACGAAGCACCGGGTTCGGAACCTCGGCCCGCTCGGCCTCTTCGACGAGGAAGTCTCCGAACAGAGTGTTGCCGGCGAAGTAGCGGCGCAGGACGGTGTCGAGGGGGACGCCGTCGCGGGCATCGAGGCGGGCTTGGGCCAGCAGGACCGCAGGGATCGCCGGAGCGCGGCGAGGCCCGACCTCGAGTACGGCGAGGCGATGCTCGATCGCCGCGGCGAGGGCGGCGTCGAGGTTCCGCAGGTAGGCGGGGTCGCCGACATCGTGGGGATCGGAGATGGCGTAGACGCGGGTCGCGACCGCCGCCTGGATCTCTGGCAGGCGGGCGCGGAGCCGGGACGCGAGCGCGGCGCAGGACGCGTCGGCGAGTGGGCGCGAGCCACGCTTGCTCACCCGCTCACCTTAACCGCAACCCCGCTCGATCAGTCAGCGATCTCGGTGGCGGGCGGACAGGCGATAATCCGGCGCGGCCCGGGTAGGTGAGGGCCGCGACAGTGTCACTCCACCAGAAGGGTTCGCGATGTCTCCAAGCACGACGCACGGCAGGCGCCTGTTCCGCTGTCTCCTCCTCGGCGCCGGGCTGACGGCCCCCCTGCTCGTCCCCTCCTTCGCCAGCGCCGCGAAGGTCCCCAGCCTCGCCTCGACCGCCCAGTACAAGGCCTTCATCGCCTACGTCAAGAAACTCGACGGGATCGCCGGCCAGCCGCGCTCGGCGGCGCTGAAAGCGACCTTCGAGGCGGAACTCAGCAGCAAAAAGGAAGCCGCCGCCCACAAAGCCAACGCCCTCTTCAACCGCGCCAGCGAAGTGGCCCAGGCCGAAGCCAGCGAAGGCGCCAAGGAACAGACGGCAGCGGTGCGCCACGGCGAAGAAGAAGAACTTGCCGCCGTGCAGAGCGAATTCGCCGAAAAACTCGAACGCGCCAACGCCAGCTACGCCGCCAAGCGCGAACGGGTGGCGCTCAGCCTGCAGGCGTTCGAAAACCGTGTGCGCCAGCAGATCGCGACGCTGCGGGCGAAAAAGGCGAAATCCGGCAAGGTCGCCCAGAAAAACGAAATCCAGGAAAAGATCACCAGCCTGGCCGGCGAACGCGCCGCCAACCGCACCGCCAAGGCCGAACAGCGGGCCCAGCTGAAGACCGCCTTCGGCACTCAGAAGGAAGAAATCCACACCGCCGAAGCGGCCAAGGAAACCGAAATCGGCGAAGCCGCCGAAGCGATCGTCGCGAAGATCGCCAAGCACTGGAAGAAGGCCTACAACGATAAGAAGGCCTCGCTCAACGCCAAGCGGATCAGCCAGCTCGGCTACCTGCTCGGCAAGCTCGAAAAAGGCCGCGCCGACGTGGCGACGATGCCCTCGGCCGGCTGAGCGGCGAGCCGGACCCGGGGCGGCTCAGCCGGCGGCGGGGCGAAAGAGGGTGACGTTGCGGTCACCGGGGCGGCCGGCGAAGCCCTTGGGCCGCCCGCCCTGGGAGTAGAGGTAGGAGAGTTCGCGCGAGACGTCGCCGAGGCCGCCGGGGACGTGGTCGAGCATCCAGGTCCGCAGTGCCACGCCGCCGCCAGCGGTCTCGTACACGCGCAGGGCGCGGGCCTGCTGCGGGTAGTCGATCAGCGAGGCGGTCTCGATCAGCCAGTAGCCGCCGCCGGGGCCGCGGCGGGGTTCGACCCGGTTGGCGTGGGTGTGGCCGCAGAGCGCCGCGACGGTGCGGGGGTGGCGGTCGAGCAGTTCGAGGATCGAATCGCCGCCGACCGAGCTGGCCAGCGGCTGGTGGGAGAAGAAGAGCACCCAGCGCTCGCCGGCCCGCGCCAGCTGTCCCGCCACCCATTCCGCCTGGCCGGCGTGGACGAGGCCGTCGGAGCCGCCGCCGCGGCGGGCGAGGTCGAGGACGATCACCCGCAGCCGCTTGCCGACGTCGAAGCTGTAGTCGAGGAGGGCACCGCCGGGGGGCAGGGAGGCCGCCCCGCGCAGGCGGCTGACGACGGCGCCGGCGCTCAGCTCGCGGCGGGTCGGGTCGGGCGGGACGTCGACCCCGGGGGCCGAGATCAGCTGTTCGATCAGCGGTTCGAAGAGGCCGGGGTCGGGCAGGCCGTCGGGCGCCGCGGCGGCCAGGCTGCTCGCCCCGGGCGGCGCTTCGAGGCCGCTCGGCAGCTCCCAGACAGCGCGGCCGCCGCGGGCGATCCCGTCGGTCAGTTCGGTCGGCTCGAGGATCCCCTGCACGAGCAGGTCGTGGTCGCCGAGCACCGGGTAGGTGGGCGCCTTCAGCCTGGCCGCGTGGAAGCGCCGGGTCGCCGTCGACAGCAGGCCGGGGTAGCGCGGGGCGTCGATGTCGGGCCGGTAGTAGAAGGGGTCGGGGTTGCCCTCGACCTGCACGCCGCGGTAGCCGCGGGCGCCGCTGTTCGGATCGACGCGGCCGCCGGCGAGCAGCGCCAGCCCCCGCGTCAGCTCGTTGTCCTGGGCGTTGTCGATCAGGTCGCCGCCCTGGATCACGGCGTCTGGCCCGAGCGCGTTGACCGCCCGGATCGCCCCGTCGAGGACCTGGGCGGTGAGGGTCTCGTGGGGCCTGAAGGTCGAGGTGAAGGGCTCACCGAGCCGGGCCAGGAAGGGGACGCGGGCGGGCGACTCGGCGTCGAGCACGTGGGCGTCGGTGAGGTGGGCGAGCGTGCCGAGCGGGGCGCCGAGCGCCGCCGCCGGCGCCAGCTCGGTGCGGGCGATCAGCGCGGCGCCGCCCTCGACCTCGAGCTCGCCCGAGGCGCCGCTCCAGGTGCTCCCCAGGGTCGAGCCGCTCTTGACCGGACCGAGGCCGCCGCCACCGCAGCTGGCCAGCGCCAGCGCCAGCGCCCCGGCGGCACCGCTGGCGAGGACCTCGCGGCGGGTCAGCGGGCGTGGCCGACCGCCGCCCACGCCGCTCACGCCAGCCCCCGGGCGATCGGCCGCGAGGTCAAACGGCGCACCACCCACCAGACGGCGAGCGCGCCGATCAGCGCGAGGCCGGCGAGCAGCACCGCGACCTCGGCGAGGCCGGCGGCCAGAGGCAGCGACACGTAGCCGGCGGCGATCGAGGCGACCGCCGGGCCGAGCACGAAGCGCTCGAGCGCCACCGCGATCGCCGCCGCCGGCACGATCACGGCCAGCGCCGCGCCGCTCAGGAGCGCCCTGATCGACCGCCGGCCGGCGCCGCAGGCGCGCAGCACGGCGATCGCCGAGCCGCGCTCGCTGGCGGTCAGGGTCAGCGCCTGGATCAGCATGTAGAGGCAGACGAGACCGTCGACGACGGCGATCGTCAGCAGCAGCGCTCGCAGCGCGGCGACCAGGGTCTTGCCGCTGCCGACGACGCCGCTGGCGGTGGCGACCTCCGATCCCAGCCCTTCCAGCTCCCTGGTGACCGCCGGCGTGCTGGCGCCGGGGGCGACGACGACGGCGAGTTTCTCGGGCGCGTCCGGTTCGGCCTTGAGCAGCGCCCCTTCGGGCACGTAGGCGACGCGGCCGTCGTGTTCGACCGCGCCGACGATGCCGCTGACCCGCAGGCGCAGTTCGCGTCCCGACTCGGTGGTGAGCGCCAGCGTCGAGCCGACGTCGAGGCCCAGCACCTGGGCCAGGCCCTGGCCGACCTCGGCCTCGCCGGGGCCGTGCAGGCGCTGGCCGCTGATGAGCTTCGGGTCCTCGAACGGGGTGTGGTCGCCGCGGAAGGCGATCACGTAGGTGATCTCGCCGAGTGAGAAGGCATCGACGGCGCTGATCTCCCAGCGCGGCGCCGCGGCGCTCACTCCCGGCAGCGCCCGCACCTTCGACAGGCCGGTGTGGGGGACGGTGGCGGTCAGCTGGTAGCGGCGGCCGAGCGCGGTCGGGTCGTTGGCGAGCGTGTCGAGCTCGGAGGCGAGCGCCAGCATCAGCAGCACGAAGGAGGTGCAGATCGCCAGCGAGGCGAGCGTTGCCGCCAGGCGCACGCGCCGGGTCGTCGCCAGGCGCATGCCGAGGGCCAGCAGGCCGCCGCCGCCGAGGCCGCCGCGGGGTCCGCGCCCGCGCAGCTCGGCGCCGCGCAGGAGGGCCAGCGGCGGGCCGCCGGCGGCGCGCCAGGCCGGCCAGGCGCTGGCCAAAGCCGGGATCGCCGCGGTGAGCAGGAAGCAGCCGAGCAGCGGCAGGGCCAGGGCGCCGCCGGGGCCGGCCTGGTTCAGGAGCGCCAGCAGGCGGTCGCTGGGCGCCGCCGAGAGCGCGGCGCCGATCGTGACCCCGAGGGCGGCCGCCGGCAACGCCACGATCAGCGCCTCCAGCGCCGCGACCAGGGCGACGTGCTCACGCGAGGCGCCGATCGCCCGCCACACGCCGACCGAGTGCAGGCGCCGCTGGATCTCCGCCCGCGCCGAGGCGGTCAGCATCGTCGCCGCGGTCAGCAGGGCGATCACCGACAGCGCGCCGAGCAGTGCGATCACGATCCCGGCCGCTTGGTCGATCAGCACGCGGACGCCGCTGCGGGTGATCAGCGAGAGGCCGGTCAGCCCGTAACTGCTCATCCGCGCCTGGACCAGGACGGCGTCCAGTTGGGAGGGGTCGCGCAGCCAGATCTGGGCGAGGTTGACCTTGCGCTCGCCGCGCACCACGCCGGCCCTCCGCAGCGCGGCGAGCGAGACGTAGACGTGCGGGGCGGGCCAGCGGATAGGCGACGTTGTCGGGCGCCCGCGCCAGCCCGGCGACGCGCAGCGGCGGCGAGCGGTCGATCCGCACCGTGTCCCCCACCCCGACCCCCCAGGCGGTGGCGAGGCCCTGTTCGAGCACCACGCCGCGGCCGTGCTTGGAGAGATCGTGGCCGGCGACGATCGCGTAGCCCGGCCGCCCCGGGCCGACCACTTCGACGACGCCGTTGTCGGCGTGTTCGTGGCCGGCGCGCAGCGGCACGGCGGTGACCTGTTCGCGCAGCGAGAAGGTTTCGAGGTCCGGCAGGGCGGCGATCCGTTCGCGCACCGAGCTCGCCGGCTGGGAGTCGAAGCTGACGATCACGTCGGGCAGGTCGGCTTCGGCGGCGCTGCGGTCGAAGCCGGTCAGCAGGCCGTAGGAGACGGTCGCCGCGACCGCCAGCATCGCCGCCACCAGCACCACGCCGAGCCCGTTCAGCAGCGACTTGCCGCGACGGGCGCGGACGTTCGCCCAGGCCTCGCGCAGCGCCCCGCTCACGAACCCGGCGCGCCGGGTTCCGGTGCGTCCTGGAGACGACCGCCGACCAGGTGCAGGACGCGGTCGGCGGCTGCCGCCGACTCCGGCTCGTGGGTGACGAGCACGACCGCTCGGCCCTCGTCGGCGAGTTCGCCGAGCGTCGAGATGACCGCCGCGGCCGAGCTCTGGTCGAGGTTGCCGGTCGCCTCGTCGGCCAGCACCAGCACCGGGTCGTTGACCAGCGCCCGGGCGATCGCGAAGCGCTGCTGCTCGCCGCCGGAGAGCTCGTGCGGACGGTGGTCGGCGACGCCCGACACGCCGAGCCGCTTCATCAGCGAGGCCGCCCGCCGCGATCCGCCGGCCGGCGCGCCAGGGAGCCGCGAGGCGAGCAGCACGTTCTCGGCGCCGGTCAGCTCCTCGATCAGCTGGAAGGACTGGAAGACGAAGCCGATCCGCCGCAGCCGCACCCGGTTGAGCGCCCGCTCCGACGCCCGCGAGATCTCCTCGCCGGCGAGGACGATGCGGCCGCGGTCGGGCCGGTCGAGGCCACCCAGCAGGTGCAGCAGCGTCGACTTGCCGGAGCCCGAGCGCCCCAGCACCGCGACCATCTCGCCGCGCTCGACCTCGAGGTCGACGCCGCGCAGGATCTGCTGGCGCCCCCGGCCACTGCCGACGTACTTGACGACGTCGCGCGTCCAGAGCACCGGACCCGAGCGGGCCGGAGCCGCGCGCCTGGCGGCGCCGCGGGCAGAGCGAGAGGACCGGTTGCCCAGCACCCGCCCATGCTCACAGGCACATGTGAAGACGCGGTTACGGTGCTGCCGGGTGGTCGGGCTCGCCCGGCGCGCGGGGCGGCGAAGCCCCGCCCTCCCGGCTGCTCCGGGTCGTCCCATCGCGACCGGACTCTAGGCGCCGGCGCCGCGGCCGCGGCTCTGGATCATTTCCGCGAAGCCGTCGATGCGGGAGAGGCCGAAGACCTGGACGCGCGCCAGTTCGAAGGGCGACTCGGGGCTGGCGAAGCCCGGCGTCGAGTCGGTCGCGCCGGTGTAGCCGGCCGCTTCGACCGCCGCCCGCGAGCCTGCCTCGACTTCGCCGCCGGGGTAGGCGAAGTTCGCCACGCTGACGTCGAATTCGTGCTGCAGCGCCCGCCGCGCGCTCGCCGGTTCAGCCGCTTCGGCCTCGACCTCCCAGCCGGCTTCGATCAGCCTCCCGACCGCGGACCGCCGGCGGATCGGCGCTTCCGGATCGAGGACGACCACGCCCGGCCAGCCGCGCCCGGTGAGGTCGGGAAGTACGGCGCTCAACAGGTCGCCCTGGACTCCGTCGAAGGAGATGACAGCCGGCTTTTCCGGCAGGGTGCCGCCGTCGAACCAGGCCCGCTCGACGCTCGCCAGCGTGACCGCCTGGTACCCCTGCGCTTCCAGGTAGTCCATCTGACCTTCGAAGTCGCTCGGCTCGACGAACCGTTCGATGTAGGGCTCCCCCGGTCCCGGTTCCCCGACCACCTGGTAGCGGAAGATCGGCACTTCGCCGCTGTAGGGAGCCCAGTCCGGTTGCGGCGTCGCGTTGCGAACCTCGTTGCCGGTCGCGTGGCGCACCGGCGCCGGCACCCGCTTCCTACCCACGCGCTTCGCGGGCGCCGCTGCAGTCCCGCCGCCGTCGTCGGTCCGCTGCCCGAGCACCACGACCGCGACCGCGATGGCTGCGGCCACCAGCGCCACGACGGCGCCGAGGCGCATTGCAGTCCGTTTGAGCATCGCTCGGCGCGATGTTATGGCGCCGGCGTGTGGCTAGCGCGCGGCTTCTAATTCCTCGGACAAATCGCAGTTGCCAGTGATGATCACGCCGAGGCGCAGGCGGCTGGTCTCGGCGGCGAGCGCCGCCAGCATGTCCTCATAGGTCAGCCCCATCTCGCTCGTCTTGACACCGAAGGTCAGACCGCGAGGCTCACCGGCCCCTCCCCAGCGCGGCGCCGAGCCGGGCGTGGTCGGAGTAGTCGCGCGATTCGACGATCTGGCCGTCGCGGACGCGCAGGAAGAAGATGTTGCCGGCCCGGAAGGCGGCGCCGGTCTCGGTGTTCTCGCCGACGTAGTCGAACTCGGCGAAGACGACCTCGGGGTCCTCGGCGCGGTGGACGACGAGGTTCTCGGCCCGCATCCGCAGCGGCAGGCCGGCGGCGCGATCGAAGTGGGCGGCGAGCGCGGCGCGGCCCTCGAAGCGGGTGGGCTCGGGCAGGCCGAAGGGATGGTCGACGACGGCGTCCTCGGCGTAGAGGTCGGGCAGCGTGCTCCAGCGTCGCTCGGCGACGCCGGCTACCAGGCGCTCCAGCACCTGTTCGGGGGTGGCGGCCAACTCTGCGTTCCTTCCTCCTAGAATCGGGGCAGGCGCCCCGCTTGCTGGTACGGGACTATACGGGGCGCGCGCCCCCGTTTGCCATCTCAGCCCGCCGACAAGCCCGAGAGCCCCGCCGCCGAGCCGCACCGGCCGCTGCGCGCCGACGCCGCCCGCAACCGCGCCCGACTGCTGGAGGCGGCGCGTGAGCGCTTCGCCGCCGCGGGCCCCGACGTCCCGCTCGACGACATCGCCGCCGCCGCCGGGGTCGGTCCCGGCACGCTGCACCGCCACTTCCCCAGCAAGGAGCAGCTGATCGCCGCCGTCCTGACCGCCGACATCGAACGCCAGGCCAGGCGCGGCCGCGAGCTCGTCGCCACCGCCGACCCCGGCGAGGCGCTCTTCGAGATGATCGCCGGCCTGCTCGACGACGGCCTCACCAACCGGATGCTGAAGGGGTCGCTGCTGCGCAGCGGGCTCGACTTCCGCGCCGAAGCCGCCGGTGCGACCGCCGAGTACCGCGCCGTCCAGGCACAGCTCCTCGAGCTCGCCCAGCGCGCCGGCACGGCGCGCGCCGACCTCGAGCCCGACGACGTCGAGGCGGTCATCTTCGGCGCCCTCGCCGCCCAGGACCGCGTGGCCCCGGCGCGCCGCGAGCACGCCCGGACGTTGGTCCTGAACGGCCTGCGGACCGAGCCGCGCTTAGCCGCCGCCCAGTCGCAGGCGAACGGTTAGAGGCCGTCGCGGAGCAGGGCCGGCAGCTCGCCGATCCGCTCGCCCTCGCGCTTGTAATAGGTCCAGCGGCCGATGCGACGGCTGGAGACGAGGCCGGCGCGCTGCAGGACGCCCATGAACTGAGAGGCCGTCGATTGCGAGATGCCGGCCTTCTCCTGGATCTGCTTGACGCAGACGCCGACCTCCTCGGCCGGTTCCTCCTGGGGGGCGAAATTGGCGGCGGGGTCGCCGAGCCAGCGCAGGATCTGCAGCCGGGTCGGGTTCGACAGGGCCTTGAAGACCTCGAGCAGCTCGGCGTCGGTCGCCTCCCTGTTCGTCGTCGCCTCCGCCGCCTTCGGAGCCCTCGTCGTACTGGTCGTCTGCTTCGTCTTCGTCGCCGCCATCTCGGCCATCATACCGTGGAATCGCAATTTGCCGATGCATTTTGCTAGCGTCCTATTCATCGGTAAACCGCGATGCATCGATTGGAGCTGGAGATGACGAAGCAGCAGGACCACAAGCAGGCGCTGGTGATCGGAGCCCGTGGGGTGATCGGCGGCAAGCTCGTCGAACACCTCCAGGAGCTCGGCGACTGGGACGTCGTCGGCGCCTCCCGACGCGGCGGCGAGCCGGCAGAGCGCGTGCGCCACGTCGCCGTCGACCTGCTCGACCCGGCCGACGCGCGAGCCAAGCTCGGCGCCCTCGATGGCGTCACCCACGTCTTCTACGCCGCCTACCAGGAGCGGCCCACCTGGGCCGAGCTGGTCGAGCCCAACCTGGCGATGCTGGTCAACGCCGTCGAGGCGATCGAGGCGGCGGCTCCCGGCCTGCGCCACGTCAGCCTGATGCAGGGCTACAAGGTCTACGGCGCCCACCTCGGACCGTTCAAGACCCCCGCGCGCGAGGACGACCCGCCGCACCTGCCACCCGAGTTCAACGTCGACCAGCAGCGCTTCATCGAAGAGCGCTCCGCCGCGGCCGGTTGGAGCTGGTCGGCGCTGCGGCCCTCGATCGTCGCCGGCTTCGCGCTCGGCACGCCGATGAACCTGATCAACGCGATCGCCGTCTACGCCTCGATCTCAAAGCGCCTCGGCGTGCCGCTGCGCTTCCCCGGCAAGCCGGGCGCCTGGGACAGCCTGCTGGAGATGACCGACGCCGACCTGCTGGCGCGGGCGACGGTCTGGGCGGCGACCGACCCGCGCGCCGCCAATGAGGCCTTCAACATCAACAACGGCGACCTCTTCCGGTGGAGTGAGATGTGGCCGAAGATCGCCGCCTACTTCGAGCTCGAGACGGCGCCGCCGCTGCCGATGTCGCTGGCCGAAGCGATGGCCGACAAGGAGCCGCTGTGGCGGGCGATGGTCGCCGAGCACGGCCTCGCCGATCACTCCTTCGAGGAGGTCTCCTCGTGGGGGTTCGCCGACGGCGTCTTCTCCTGGGACTACGACCTGATCGCCGACGGCTCGAAGGCGCGGCGCCTCGGCTTCCACGACTTCGTCGAGACCGAGGCGATGTTCCGCGACCGCTTCGACGATCTGCGGCGCCGGCGGGTCATCCCCTGAGCGGGTGGCGGCTGCGCTTCCGCGCGCCCGCCGCGTAGCCTGCGGGCGTGTCGACGAAATCGCTGCGGCACCCGTTGACCCGGGCGCTGGTCCTCCTCACCTT
Organism: uncultured Actinomycetes bacterium; assembly: GCA_963839115.1. Lineage (GTDB taxonomy): Bacteria > Actinomycetota > Thermoleophilia > Solirubrobacterales > 70-9 > VAYN01. The sequence continues at coordinate 3,137,784 of CAWITM010000001.1, read as the reverse complement.
CACCACCGGCGTCATCGACGCCGCCAGCTATCTCGGCCTCGGCCACGTCTTCGCCGCCAACATGACCGGCAACATCGTCCTGTTGGGCTTTGGGATCGCCGGCGGCAGCGGGCTGCCGGTCATCGCGCCGCTGGTCGCGCTGGGAGCCTTCCTCGGCGGCGCCACGCTCGGCGGGCGATTGGGGCTCACCGGTCCGTCGCCGAGCCGGCACCTCTTGCACTCGCTGGCGATCGAGATCGGCGCAGTGCTGCTCGCGACGCTCCTGGTGGCGGTCCTCGACATCACTCCAGACCGGTTCTCCGGCGACGTCATCATCGGACTGCTGGCCTTCGGCATGGGCGTCCGCAACGCCTCGGTCCGGCGCGCCAAAGTCGCCGACCTGACGACGACGGTGCTGACGATGACGCTGACCGGCCTCGCCGCCGACTCGACTCTGGCGGGGGGCGACGGCGCCGGCAGCGCGCGGCGCATCGCGGCGGTGGTGGCAATGCTGGTCGGGGCGATCGCCGGGGCGCTACTGCTGAAGGTGCACCTGGCGTTTGTCCTGGGACTGGCGGCGGTGCTGGCGATCGCGACCTGGGTCGTCTTCATCCCAGCCGCCGCGGCCACCGAGCGGGCCGAGGCGCGCGGGGCGCGCGAAGTAACGTCGCCGGGCCGCTAGGGACGGCGGCGCGGGGTGCCGGTCGCGAGGCCGAAGGCGGCGTCCTTGAGGCGCGTCGGCGTCACCGCGTTCAGCGCCGCCTGGACCTGGACGTCGGCGCCGACGAGGTAACGGGCGCGCGGGCGCGGCGCGGTCAACGCTCGCTCGATCGCAGCGGTCACGGTGTCGACCGGTTTGGCCATCTTCTGGATCCGCGGGATCGCCTTGCGCATCCCGGCGAGGTGGTCGGCGTAGAGCTCGCGGTGGGCGGCCGACATCCCGGCTTCGCCGTCCTCGAGCGCCTCCGGCGCCTTGCGCCAGAGGTCGGTGTCGGTCATCGCCGGCTCGACCAGCACCACCCGCACGCCCCAGCGGCGCAGCTCCAGGCGCCAGGCGTCGGCGATCGCCTCGATGGCGAACTTGGAGGCGTTGTAGGCGCCGGTCATCGGGGTCGAGATGCGGCCGCTGAGCGAGGAGACGAAGACGATCCGGCCGCGACTGGCGCGCAGCTTCGGCAGCACCAGGTTGGTGAGGGCGACGGCGCCGACGACGTTGACCTCGAACTGCTCGCGCAGGTCGTCGGCGGAGAGGCTCTCGAGCGGTCCCGAGACGACGATGCCGGCGTTGTTGACGATCGCGTCGAGGCGCTCGGGCAGCTCGTCGGCGAGGGCGGCGATCTGCTCGTCGCTGGCGACGTCGACTTCGAGGACGCGGAGCCGCTCGCCGGCCTCGGCGCGCAGCTCCTCGCCGTCCTCGGCGCGGCGCACGGTCGCGTAGACGTCCCAGCCGGCGCGGGTCAGGCGCAGGGCGGTGGCGCGGCCGATGCCGCGAGAGGCTCCGGAGATCAGGACTGAAGGCATCCACCCATCCTAGGCCGATGCGGCGCACCGTCGCCTGCGTCTGAGCTTAGGCGCCATATAGGGCCCTTAAACTCAGACGCAGGCGCCGAGGGGGTGCTTCGGCCCGGAGGTGTGCTTCGGCCCGGAGGCGTGCTCGGTCCTGGCGCTCGGCTCAGGGGGCGAGGCGCTCGATCCGCCAGCCCGCGCTCTCGCTCTCGCCCTCGCCCTCGCCCGCGCCCGCGCCCTCGCCCTCGCCCTCGCCCTCGCCCTCGCCCTCGCGGGTATAGAGGAAGCGGTCGTGGAGGCGGGCGCCCTGGCCCTGCCAGAACTCGATCGTCTCGGGGACCAGCCGGTAACCGCCCCAGTGCTCGGGACGGGGGACGTCCTCGACGCCGGCGAAGCGCTCCTCGGTCGCCGCGAGCTTCGCTTCAAGGGCGTCGCGGTCGGGGAGCGGTCGGCTCTGCGGCGAGGCCCAGGCGCCGATCCGGCTGCCCCGCGGACGGGTCGCGAAGTAGGCGTCCGACTCGGCGGCCGGCAGGCGCTCGAGGGTGCCACGGACGCGCACCTGGCGGTCCTGCTCGCGCCAGTAGACGACCAGCGCGGCGCGGGGGTCGGCGGCGATCTCGGCCGCCTTGGCGCTCTCGTAGTTGGTGTGGAAGCGGAAGCCGTCGGGGGCGTGGCCCTTGAGCAGGACCATGCGGGCGTCCGGGGCGCCGTCGGGGCCGATCGTCGCCAGCGTCATCGCATCCTGGAGCGGCACCTGCTCGGCGGCCAGGTCGTACCACTCGGCGAACTGGGAGAAGGGATCGGCGGCGAGGTCGGCGCGGCGCAGCAGGGGATGGTCGCGGAGGTTCGGCTCGTTCACCCCACGAGCCTACGCGCCCGGTGGCACCCGCTCGGTGGCCGGGACGCGCCGGGGCGCTGGCCGCCGCGCCGCTAGGAGGGCTTGGCGCCGCGCCCGGTCCAGGCCCGTTCGAGGATCGCCAGCAGCGCCCGCTGGTCGGCGGCCGAGAGGTCGCGCAGCCACTCTGGCGGCTTCTGGGTCTCGCGCAGGAGCTTGGCGCGCAGGCGCCGGCCGTCGGCGGTCAGGGCGACGAGCTTAACGCGCCGGTCGTGCTCGGCCGGCCGCCGCTCGGCCAGGCCCTTGGCTTCGAGGCCGTCGACGATGCCGGTGATGTTGGAGGGGTCGCAGTGGAGGAAGTCCGCCATCGCCCCCATCGTCTGCGGTTCCTCGAGGAAGTGCAGGGCGCCGATCGCCGGGGGCGTCACTCCGAGCCGGCGGGCGATCTCGAGAAACCGCGGCGGGTAGACGAGGCCGGCGAGGAGGCCCCAGGCCTCGCGGGCGGGATCGTCGTCCTTGCGCTCTCCTTTTGCAGTCATCGAACTTAGTGTACCCCAATCTTTGATAGCCTCAACTTTCTGGCCGAGCGAAGACAGGAGATGCGGGTGGCGGACGGAATCGAGCGCAGCGGTGGGATCGAGGTCGAAGGGCTCGTGCGCGAGTTCAAAAACAGCGTGCGCGCCGTCGACGGCATCGACCTCCAGGTCGCTCCCGGCGAGATCTACGGCTTCCTCGGCCCCAACGGCGCCGGCAAGTCGACGACCGTCCTGATGCTGACCACGCTCCTCCCGCCCACCGCCGGCACCGCCCGGGTCGCCGGCTTCGACATCGTCAGCGAGGGGCCGCGGGTGCGCTCGGCGATCGGCGCCGCCCTGCAGGAGGCGGCCCTCGACCCGCTGCTGACCGGCAGCGAGCACATGCGCCTGCAGACCTCGCTCCACGGCCTCGGCAAGCCGCAGCGCGAAGAGCGCGGCCGCGAACTGCTCGAGCGCGTCGGCCTGACCAAAGCCGCCGACCGCAAAGTCGGCGGCTACTCGGGCGGGATGAAACGCCGGCTCGACCTGGCCCTGGCGCTGGCCCACCGGCCGCGCATCCTCTTCCTCGACGAGCCGACCACGGGCCTCGACATCCAGAGCCGCACGGCGCTCTGGGAGGAGGTCGCGCGGCTGGCCGCCGAGGACGGCGTCACGGTCTTCCTCACCACCCAGTACCTCGAGGAGGCCGATGCGCTCGCCAACCGGGTCGGGATCATCGACCAGGGCAAGATCGTCGCCGAGGGCACGCCGGCCGAGCTGAAGGCCGAAATCGGCCGCCCGACCGTCGAAGCGGTGCCGCGCGAGCGCGACCAGCGCGAGCGCACCGCCACTGTCCTCGCCCGCTTCGGCGAGCCCGCCGACGCCGGCACCCGCGGCGCCGCGGTGCGCCTCGCCGGTGGCGACTCCGAACTGGCCGAGGTGGTGCGGGCGCTCGACTCCGAGGGGATCGCGATCGAGACCCTGCAGCTGCACGCGCCCTCGCTCGACGACGTCTTCCTGGCCAAGACCGGCCACAGCCTCGAGGGCGCCGAGGAGGTCGCGGCCGAGGCCGACGACGCGCGCGCCGAGGCAGCCGAGGCGGCGTGAACCGCGAGCTCCGCACCCAGGTCGGGCAGCTCGCCCGCCGCTCGGTCGTCCGCACGCTGCGCCAGCCGGCGCAGATCGTGCCCTCGCTGATCTTCCCGCTCTTCCTGCTGGCGGTGAACTCGGGCGGGCTCAAAAGCGTCACCCACCTGCCCGGCTTCCCGACCGACTCCTACCTGACCTTCGCGCTGGCGATCACCTTCATGCAGGGGGCGCTCTTCTCGGTGATCAACTCCGGCACCGACCTCGCCCGCGACATCGAGACCGGCTTCCTCAACCGCCTGGCGCTGACGCCGCTGCGCGGGGCGGCGCTGCTCAGCGGCCTGCTCGCCGGCTCGCTGGTGCTGGGACTGCTGCAGGCGCTCTCCTACCTGATCGTCGGCCTCGCCTTCGGCGCCGAACTGACCGCCGGGGTCGGCGGCTTCGTCGTGATCATCGCCCTGGCCGTGACGATCACCGTCGCCTTCGGCTCGATCGGCCTCTTCGCGGCGCTGCGGACCGGCTCCGGGGAAGCGGTCCAGGGGCTCTTCCCGGTCTTCTTCGTCTTCCTCTTCCTCTCCTCGATGGCGTTGCCGCTGAACCTGATCCAGACCGACTGGTTCCACACCGTCGCCTCGATCAACCCGGTCTCCTACCTGCTGGGGGCGTTTCGCTCGCTGCTGATCGAAGGCTGGGAGCCAGGCAAGGTCCTGCTCGGCTTCGGCATCGCCTTCGCGGTGATGGCGCTGGGGATGACGGCGGCGAGCGCCGCTCTGAAGACCAGGCTGGTGCGGACGTGAGCGCCGCCGGACGGGACCGTGGCGCCGGCGCCGCCCCGCACGCCAGCCTCACGACGGTGGCCCGCGCGGTCGCCTGGCGCAGCGTCCACAACTTCCTCACCAACAAAGCGCTGCTGGTCCCGGCGCTGATCTTCCCGCTCTTCTTCTTCGCCTCCTTCGCCGGCGGTCTATCGGCCGTCGGCAACGTCCCCGGCTTCGACTTCCCGACCGGCTACACCGCCTTCCAGTACTGCTTCGTGCTGCTGCAGTCGGCGGCCTTCGGCGGCGTCTTCACCGGCTTCGGGATCGCCCGCGACTTCGAGACCGGCTTCGGGCGCCGCTACCTCCTCGCCGCCAGCGACCGCCGCGGGATCATCGCCGGCTATGGCATCGCGGCGCTGCTGCGCGCCTTCGTCACCTGGACCGTCCTGACCGCGGTCGCCCTGGTCGCCGGGATGCAGATCGACGGCTCCGGGGTCGACCTCGTCGGGATGTACACGCTGGCGATACTCGTCAACGTCACCGCGACCCTGTGGGCCTCGGGGGTGGCGCTGCGGGTGCGCTCGATCCAGGGCGGGCCGCTGATGCAGCTGCCGATCTTCCTGATCCTCTTCCTCGCCCCCGTCTACGTCCCGCTCAGCCTGCTGAGCGGCTGGATCCACGCGGTCGCCTCGATCAACCCGGTCACGGCGCTGCTCGAGGCCGCCCGCGGCTTCATCTCCGGCGACCCGACCGTGATCGGCCTCGCCTTCGGCCTCGGCATCGTCCTGCCCTGCCTGTTCGCGATCTGGTCGTGGACGGGGCTGCGCCGCGCCGAAGCCGCCGGCTGAGCCCGACGAGCGGAAGCGTGGTTGACATTCCCCTGCCTATAGAGGGGAAATGTCAACCACGTTCAGGCCGGCAGCGGGCGGCACGGCGTCAGGGGTCGATCACCAGGTGGTCGATCGCCAGGCGCTGGACCTCGGCGCGGCTGCGGCCGCCGTGGGCGGTGGCGAAGAAGTAGCTGCCGACGAAGAGCGAGTAGGCGAGCATCGAGCGCGCCTCGACCTCGTCGGGATCGGCGCAGAACTCGGCGAAGAGCCGGCGCAAGAAGGCGAGGCGCCGCTCGTCGACGCGGCGCAGCCGCCGGGCGACGGCGCGGTCGCGGCGCGACCAGTCGCGCAGCGCCAGCTCGACCGCGAAGAGGCCCTTGGCGGCCGGCGCCAACTCGAAGAGGCGGCGCAGCTTGGCGCGGGCGTCGCCGGGGCCGGCATCGATGGTGGCGATCACGTCCTCGGTGCCGGCCCTCTCCCAGGTGTCGAGAGCCTCGGCCAGCAGCGCGCCGCGGTCCTCGAAGTGCCAGTAGAAGCCGCCCTTGGAGACGCCGAGCTCCTTGGCCAGGGCCTCGACCCGGACCACCTCGGGGCCGCCCGCCGCCAGCGCCCGCAGCGCCGCCCCGGTCCAATCGTCGCGCGGGGTCCGAACCTTCGCCATCGCCCATCTATACGCCACCGTATTGACAAGCGCAACCGACCCTCTTAAAATCCATACGGTGCCGTATGGACTGAACGACAATGGTCGGATCCCCAACGCAGTCCACGCGGCCCAGCCTTGGCGGATCCACGCGATCGTCCCGGACTTCGTGCTCGAGGACGTCTGGGCGCTGCCGGCGCGCGGCGGCGCCGATGAGTTCCCGGAGCTGCTGGGGATGGTGACCGCGATGGACCCGGCCCACGCCGAATCGCTCCCCACCCGGGCCCTCTGGCAGCTGCGCGACCGGCTCGGTGAGTGGTTCGACCTCGGCCGGATCTCGGCCCCGGTCGACCCGGACTCCGGCGAGGCGGCGGGCGGGGCCGGCGCCCTGCCGATCCCCGGCACCGCCGAGACCTCGCTGCGCGGGCGCCTGCCCGACGACCTCCGCGGCACCACCGCCGACCTCGACTTCGGCTCGCTGCCCTTCGTCCCCCTCTACGCCACCGAGAACGAGGCCGCGGCCGAGATCTCGAACCGGACCGTCCACGGCGTCGCCCACTTCGCCTGGGTCGACCGCGGCGACGGCACCTTCGGGGCCCAGATGGCCGTCTACGTCAAGCCGCGCGGCCGCCTCGGCGAGGGCTACATGGCGCTGATCAAACCCTTCCGCTACTGGATCGTCTACCCGGCGCTGCTGCGCCAGTTCGAACGCGGCTGGGAGCAGCGGTCGAGTGGCCCGCCCCGCCACCGCGGCACCGTTCGCACTTAAGGCCCGCGTACGGCTGCTTCCAGCGAACGGCGCGAGCGCGTGCGGGGTGCGGCGCGCTCGGCGCGGAGGCGCAGTCGGTGCGGCGCCAGTCGGGAGGTGCGAGGCGCTCAATCGGGAGGTGCGGGGCGCCCAGTCGGGAGGTGCGAGGCGCTCAGTCGACCCAGGGGTCTTCGACCGGCTCGCCGTCGCCGGCGACGTGGGGGCCGGTGGCGATGAACTCGAGGCCCTGGGGTCCCGCCTCGAAGGCGCGCGCCACCGCCGGCGCGACGCGGATCGCCTCGCCCGGCGCGACCTCGCGGATCTCCTCGTCGAGCTTGACCCGGCCGCTGCCGGCGAGGATCACGTAGACCTCCTCGGCCTCGCGGTGGCGGTGGCTGAAGGGCGAGCGCCGGCCCGGCCGCAGGCGGAAGTGAGTGAGGCCGGTGCGCTCGGCGTCGAGGTCCTCGCGCGCCACCCGCGCCTCCCAACGATGGCCGAGGCCGTTGGCGACGGCCGCGTCCTCGACGTCGTCGAGCTTGATCTGGGTGTAGTCGCCTGGCATCGCCCCTCGGCCGCCAGGGTAGCGCCGGCCGTGCGGGCGCCCGGCGGAGCCGCCGGCCCCGCCGCCGACCGAAGCGGCGATGGGGCGGTAGCGGCGAACGATCAGCCGCCCTGGACGGCGAATTTGATCTTCTTGCTGCCTTTCACGGCGATCTCCGGGACGAGGCCTTCCGGCGCTTTGAATTTGCCCACGGCGGTCTTCCAGCCGGCCAACGGGTGGCCGGTGACGGAGCCGGCGATGACTTTGTAGGCGGTCGCGCAGGAGACGCCGCCTTCGACCGTGATCGCCCTGACCGGGATTGAGAAGGTTTCCGGCGGCGTCGATTCGGTCTTGATCTTGACCGACTTGTTGGCGCACTTGGTCGCCGACTTGGCGACCGAGGCGGCGGGCGCGAGCGCCGCGGCGCCGGCGACCAGGGTCACGGCGGTGGTGAGAACGGCGGTGGTCCGCCAGGCCAGGAGCTTCTTCTTCATCCAGGGGTCCTTTCGAGTTGGCAACAGAGGGAGAACGCGCGGGTGCGCCGGCAACTTACGCCCGCCCTGCGGACAGGGCGGCTACCCTGCGGCCGGTGAGCGAGACGATCGGCTTCATCGGGCTCGGCGTGATGGGCGCGCCGATGGCGGGCAACCTGCTCGAGGCCGGCTTCGAGGTGGTGGCCTGGAACCGCTCGCCGGAGCCGCTGGCGGCGCTGGTCGAGCGCGGCGCTCGGCCGGCCGACGGGCCTGCGGCGGTCGCCGCCGAGGCCGACGTCCTGATCACGATCCTCTCCGACGACGCCGCCGTGCGGGCGGTGCTGGGCGGCGCCGACGGGGCGATCGCGGCGGCGCGGCCGGGGGCGCTGGTCATCGACATGAGCACCGTCTCCCCCGTCCTCGCCCGCGAGCTGGCGGCGGCGGGACGGGAGCGCGGCGTCGGGGTCCTCGACGCGCCGGTCTCGGGCGGCGACGTCGGCGCCCGGGCGGGCACGCTCTCGATCATGGCCGGCGGCGAGGCCGCCGACGTCGAGCGGGCGCGCGCGGTCTTCCAGGTGCTGGGCTCGCGGGTCACCCACTGCGGCGATGCGGGCAGCGGGCAGGCGGTCAAGGCCTGCAACCAGGTGCTGGTCGCGGTCATCTTCGCCGGCCTCGCCGAGGCGCTGGTGCTGGGCTCAAAGCTCGGCGTCGACCCGGCCACCCTGCTCGATGCGATCGGCGGCGGAATGGCCGGCAACCGGATCATGGAGGTCCGCCGCGACAACTTCCTCGCCCACGACTTCACGCCGGGCTTCAAAGTCGACCTCCACCACAAGGACCTCGAGATCGCCCTCGCGGCCGGCGGCGAAGCCGACGTGCCCCTGCCGATGGCGGCCGAGGTCCAGCAGATGTTCCGCCAGCTGCGCGCCGGCGGGCATGGCGGCGAGGACGACTCGGCGCTGCTGCGGGTCGCCGAGGCGGCGGCCGACCACCGCCTGCGCGGCGCCTGAACGGCGGGCGCGGGCGCCGAGGACCGGCACCGGGTCAGCCGCGCTCGGCGAGATAGGCCTCGGCGAGCGGCTTCGGCGCCCGCTCGAGCCAGGCGCCGACGATCAGTTCCTCGAGGTCGGCCTCGCCGATCCGCTCGAGGCGCACCAGCACCGAGGAATGGCAGTCGAAATGCGGGGTCGTGAAATAGAGGTCGGGCTCGTCGGCGATCAGCGCCGCCTTGGCGAGCTCGTCCTCGACCCTGGCGCCGAGGATCGGCCCGTCCGGCGCGGCCTCGCCGAGCGCCTCGATTTCCTTCTGGCGCAGCGGTCGTTCCCAGACGAAGAGCTTGTCCCTGACGCGCCACGAAGCGTTGCCCCACATCGGCTTCTCGCTCGTCTCCGGCAGCGCCAGCGCGATCCGCCGCACCTCGTCCCAGCTAGCCATCGTCCCAGGCTAGCGTCGTCCCGCCGAGATCAGGGCCAGTCCCAGGGCAGTCCCAGCCCCGGTCTGGCCGCCGGCCGCCGCGAGCACCGAGCACAGTCTCGGCGTTCGCAGTCGCCTATAGCCCGGATAAGTGCGAACGCCGAAACTTGGGGTGGTGAGGCTCATCTACCCTGGCGCGGTGGCCGCCCGGGTCGAGGATCGCAACCGTCGCATGCTGCGGGCGCGCGACGCGATGGACCGGGACTTCGCGGCGCCGCTCGACGTGGCGGGACTCGCCCGCGTCGCCCACGTCTCCCCCTCCCACTTCAACCGCGAGTTCCGCGCCACCTTCGGCGAGACGCCGCACCGCTACCTGCAGCGACGCCGGATCGAGCGGGCGATGGAGATGCTGCGCGACACCGAGCGGCCGGTTGGCGAGATCTGTCTCGAGGTGGGCTTCACCAGCCTCGGCACCTTCGGGCGCACCTTCCGCGCCGTCGTCGGCGAGGCGCCGACGCGCTACCGCGACCGCCATCCGCGACTGAGCGCGGCGGCGGCGCGGCCGCCCGCCTGCTGGGCGATGGCGGCGACGCGCCCGGCGTCCCGTCCCCCGCGCCCCGAGGCGCCCGGTCCGGGGCGGCCCTCGACGTCCCGCCCGCCGCGCCGCGAAAAGGGCGGTTTCGGAGAAGCGCCGGCGGCCGGTGCGGGTTAGCGTGGCGGCCATGTTCAAACGCGTGTCACACACCTTCCTCTACGTCCTCGACCAGGACCAGGCGCTCGACTTCTACGTCGGCAAGCTGGGGCTGGTCGTCCACACCGATGCCGACCTCGGCGAGATGCGGTTCCTCACCGTCACCGTGCCCGGCGGCGACCTCGAGATCGGGCTGATGCTGCCGGGACCGCCGCTGCACGACGAGGCGACGGCGGCCGAGGTCCGCGAGCTGGTCGCCAAGGGCGGCGCCGGCGGCGGCGTGATCTTCGAGACCGACGACTGCGTCGGAACTTACGAGCGCCTGCGCGCCGCCGGGGTCGAGTTCACCCAGGAGCCGACCGAGCGCTTCTATGGCACCGACTGCGCCCTGCGCGACCCCTTCGGCAACCCGATCCGCTTCACCCAGCCGGCCGACTCGCCGCGCACCGGTCCCTAACCTTGGATCCATGCTCGACAAGCGCATCGGATTCCTCTCCTTCGGCCACTGGGGCCCGACCCCCGGCTCGCGCACGCCGACCGCGGCCGAGGCGCTGACCCAGACCGTCGAGCTGGCCGAGGCCGCCGAGGAGATCGGGATCGACGGCGCCTACGTGCGCGTCCACCACTTCGCCCGCCAGCTCGCCTCGCCGTTCCCGCTGCTGGCGGCGATCGGGGTGCGGACGCGGCGGATCGAGATCGGCACCGGCGTGATCGATATGCGCTACGAGAACCCCCTCTACATGGCGGAGGAGGCGGCGGCCGCCGACCTGCTGAGCGGCGGCCGGCTGCAGCTGGGGATCAGCCGCGGCTCGCCGGAGCCCGCCTGGCGCGGCTTCGAGGCCTTCGGCTACGTCCCCGGCGAGGGCCAGAGCGACGCCGACGCCGCCCGCGAAAAGACCGCGCTCTTCCGCGCCGCGATCGCCGGCGCCGGGGTCGTGCAGGCCGACGTCGGCGGCGCGCCCTCCTCGGGCCTGCTGCCGGTGCAGCCGCGCTCGCCGGAGCTGGCGCGGCGGATCTGGTGGGGCGCCGGCAGCCGCGACACCGCCGTCTGGGCGGCCGGCCAGGGGATGAACCTGCAGAGCTCGACGCTGCTGCTCGAAGACAACGGCACGCCCTTCGACGTCCTCCAGGCCGAACAGATCGCCGCCTTCCACGAGGCCTGGGCTGAGGCCGGCTGGGACTGGACGCCACGGGTGTCGGTCAGCCGCAGCGTCCTGCCGATCGCCAGCGACGAGGACCGGCGCTACTTCGGCAGCGGCGGCGAAGGCGGCGACCAGGTCGGCTACCTCGACGGCGCCCTCGCCCGCTTCGGCAAGACCTACACCGGCGAGCCCGACCGGATCGCCGCCGAGATCGCCGGCGACGAGGCCGTGCGCGCCGCCGACACCGTGCTGCTGACGGTCCCCAACCAGCTCGGCGTCGACTACAACGCGCGGCTGCTGGCGGGGATCGCCGAGCACGTCGCCCCGGCCTTTGGCTGGCGTCCCCGGCACACCCCCGCGACCGTTCGCAGTTAGCGGTCCAGGCCCGGGACTAGGTGCGAACGGTCCGCGGGGGGCGCGGCCGCTCTAGGCTGGCGCGATGACCTCCCCGGGACCGGCCGAGCACGTCCTGCGCAATCGCGCCCACTGGGAAGGCGTCGCCGCCGAGTTCGTCGCCGAAGGCGAACGCAAGTGGGACGAAGAGCCCAACTGGGGGACCTGGAGCGTGCCCGACGCCCAGCTCGCGGTGCTGCCGGCCGACCTCGCCGGCCGCGACGCGATCGAGCTCGGCTGCGGCACCGGCTACGTCTCCGCCTGGCTCGCCCGCCGCGGCGCCCGCCCGGTCGGGATCGACAACAGCGAGGCCCAGCTGGCGACCGCCCGCGAGCTGCAGGCGCGCCACGGCATCGAGTTCCCGCTGCACCACGGCGACGCCGAGGCGGTCCCGCTCCCCGACGCCTCCTTCGACCTCGCGATCTCCGAGTACGGCGCCAGCATCTGGTGTGAGCCGGAGCGCTGGATCGCCGAGGCGGCGCGCCTCCTGCGGCCCGGCGGCGAGCTCATCTTCCTGACCAACGGGGTGCTGGCGATGCTCTGCGACCCCGACGACGGCGGGCCCGCTGGTGAGCGCCTGGAGCGGCCCTACTTCGGCATGCACCGGATGGAATGGTCGGACGCCGACACGGTCGACTTCCACCTCCCCCATGGCGAGATGATCGCCCTGCTGCGCCGCAACGGCTTCGCCGTCGAGGAGCTGATCGAGGTCCGCCCGCCGGCCGACGCGACGACCCGCTTCCCGTACATCACCCTCGAGTGGGCGCGCCAGTGGCCCTGCGAGGAGATCTGGAAGGCCCGCAAGACCGGCGGTCATGCATGACCCACGAGTCTGCTCCTGACCCCGTATACCGGGGATAAATGCAGACTCGTGGCCCGGGGGACGGCTAGGATCGGCCCTGTGATCGGGCGACGCCTGCCGAGAGGGACCCGCCTTGCCGCCGCACTCGCGGCCGCCGCTCTGCTCCTCGCCGCGGCGCAGGCGACCGCCGCCCCGCCCGCCGCCCAGTCGCGCGCCGGCGCACCGCCCTGCAAGACCTCGCAGCTGGTGATCTGGATCTTCAACGGCCAGGGCGCCGCCGGCAGCTTCTATTACGAACTGAACTTCACCAACCTCAGCGGCTCGACCTGCACGATGCGCGGCTACCCGAAGGTCTTCGGGGTCGACCTGCAGGGCAAGCGGGTCGGGCTCAATTTCGCCCACGCACCGGGCAAGCAGAAGCTGGTCACCCTGTCCGGCGGTGGCGCCCTCGCCGGTCCGCAAGCGCCCGACACCGTGACCGCGAAACTGCAGATCGTCGAGGCCGGCAACTTCCCGCCGGCCCGATGCCACCCGACCGAGATCGCCGGCGTCCGCGTCGTCCCGCCCGGCCAAAGCGCCTCCAAGGTCGTCCCCTTCCCCTCGGAAACCTGCGCCCGCGAACCAGGCGAGAGTGTGGCCTCGGTCGGCCCCGTCGGTCCGCTCAGTTGACGACGCCGAGCGACGAGGCCAAGGCCGAGCGCGCCGCCTCCTTCGGGCAGGCCGCCGACGTGTACGAGCGCTCGCGGCCGGACTACCCGGCGGCCGCGGTCGACTGGCTGGTGCCCGACGGCGCGACGACGGTGCTCGACCTCGGCGCCGGGACCGGCAAGCTGACCCGCTCGCTCCTCGAGCGCGGGCTCGAGGTGATCGCGGTCGAGCCGGCCGATGAGATGCGGGCGACCCTGGCGGCGGCGCTGCCCGAGGCGCGGGCGCTGGCCGGCACCGCCGAGGCGATCCCGCTCCCCGATTCGAGCGTCGATGCGATCACCGTCGCCCAGGCCTGGCACTGGGTCGATCCCGCGGTGGCGCTGCCGGAGGCGGCGCGGGTGCTGCGGCCGGGCGGCACCCTGGGCCTGATCTGGAACCGGCGCGACGAGCGCGTCCCCTGGGTCACCCGGCTCAGCGAGGTGATGGGATCGAGCGACGCCGAGCTGCTGCCGATGGAGGAGGTCGAGATCGGGCCGCCGTTCGGGTCGACCGAGACCTTCGAGACCGACTGGGGCAGGCCGATGGACCTCGACCTGCTGCTCGACATGATCCGCTCGCGCAGCTACTTCATCACCGCCGACGCCGAGCACCAGGCCAAGCTCCTCGACGGCACCCGGGCCCTGGTCGAGACCGATCCCGACCTCGCCGGCAGCACCGCCTTCGACCTCCCCTACCGCACCCACTGCTTCCGCGCCACGGCGCCCTGAGTCAGCCCTCGCGGGGCGGGCGCAACCCGGCGTCGTCGAGCCCGGCGCTGGCGAGGGCCGCGTCCTCGCGCTCGAACTCGACCTCGGCGGCGCTCGGCGCCGGGCCACGCTCCCCGGGCAGGAACCAGACCGAGACGACGGCCGCGGCGACACACGCGCCGGCGCCGACCCAGAGCGCCAGCGAGTAGCCGATCTCGGTCGGCAGGCCCGAGCCGGGAGAGGCGAAGCCGGCGAGGATCGAGGCGACCAGGGCGCTGCCGACGGAGAAGCCGATCGCGCGGATCACCTGGTAGAAGCCCATCGCGCTGCCGACGTCGCGGCCGGGGACCGAGATGGTGATCAGCCTGGGAATCGCGCCGAAGGTGAGGCCGAAGCCGAAGCCGACGATCGCCATCGTCACGCAGGCCTCCCAGAGCGCCGAGTGCTCGAGCGCGAAGAAGGCTCCCGCCAGCGCGATCGCCAGAGCACCGACGACGACGATTCCGCGGGCGCCGATCCGGCGTCCGAGGCTCGGCATCACGCGGCTGGTCGCCAGGCTGGTGAGCGAGAAGGGGACGAGGACGAGGCCGGCGACCAGGGTCGAGGCGCCGAAGCCGAAGCCCTCCGAGGACGGCGTCTGGACGAACTCGGTGATGACCGTGAGGAACATGTAGAGCGCCAGGCCGAGCAGGATCGCGGCGAGGTCGGCGCCGAGCACGGCGCGGTGGCGCAGCTGGCGCAGGTCGACCAGCGGCGAGGGGCGCCGCAGCTGTCCGCGGGCCCAGAACGCCAGGATCGCGGCGGCGAGGGCAAAGGCGGCGAGGATCCGCGGCGAGCCCCATCCCCACTCCTGTCCCTGCCCCACCCCGATCAGCAGGGCGACGACGCCGGCGCCGCCGACCAGGGCGCCGCGAACGTCGAGCGGCACGGCGCTGGACGCGCGGCTGGAGGGAATGAAGGCGAGGGCGACGAGGAGGGCGACGACGCTCATCGCGCCGCCGAACAGAAAGGCGACGTGGACGTTGAAGACGTTGGCGATCAGCCCGCTGAGCGGGTAGCCGGCGCCGATCCCGGTGGCGGCGCTGATCGAGAGCAGGCCGATCACCGCCGGCGAGCGCTCCAGCGGCAGGTGGTCGCGGGCGGCCGCCATCGTGATCGGCGCCAGGCCCAGCCCGATCCCCTGCATCGCCCGCCCGACGACCAGCAGCGGGAGCGAGGACGCGACGCCGGAGACGACGCCGCCGAGGCTGACGACGGCGAGGGCGCCGATGATCGCCTCGCGCCGGTGCGGGCCATCGCCGAGCCGGCCCAGCACCGGCGCCGCCACGGCGCCGGCCAGCAGGGCGCTGGTCAGCGACCACTGGGCGCTCGCCAGCGAGATCCCCAGCGAGTCGGCGATCGAGGGAAGCAGCGGCGCGCCGAGGCTGGAGATGATCGAGGCGACCAGCGTGATGCCGACCAGCGCCGGGACCAGAGGTCCGGTGGAGACGGCGGCGGGCGCCGGGCGGGACTGGGTCTCAGTGGCGATGACGATGACTCTGGCAGGCCGGCGCGGCCAGGTGATACTCGAGGGGCACGAGGTCTTTACCGACCGCGCCGCCCAGCTACGGCTTCGTCTGAGCCGGCGGGACGGCGCGACCGGTGGCCATCAGGCGGCCTCAGCCAGGGCCTCGAACTGCTCGTCGGTCAGCTCCAGCTCGGCGGCGCCGAGGTTGTCCTCGAGGTGCTCGACCGAGGAGGTGCCGGGGATCGGCAGCATCACCGGCGAGCGCCTGAGGAGCCAGGCGAGCGCCAGCTGCGAGGGCGTCGCGCCGGTCTCCTCGACGATCTCCTTGCCGGGACCGTCGTCCTTGGTCAGCGCGCCGGTCGCCAGCGGGAACCAGGGGATGAAGGCGATCCCGTGCTCGGTCGCGTGGTCGAGCAGCGGCTCGGCGTCGCGCTTGGCGAGGTTGAAGAGGTTCTGGACCGAGGCGATCGTCGCCGTCTCCTGCGCCTCGGTGAGCTGATCGACGCTGACCTCAGAGAGGCCGATGTGGCGGATCTTGCCCTCGTCCTGCAGCTTGGCGAGCTCACCGACCTGCTCGGCGAGCGGGACCTTCGCGTCGATCCGGTGGAGCTGGAAGAGCGGGATCGAGTCGAGATCGAGGCGCCGCAGGCTCATCTCGCACTGCTGGCGCAGGTACTCGGGGCGCCCGACCGGGCGCCAGTCGCCGGGGCCGGCGCGGGTCAGCCCAGCCTTGGTCGCGATCACCAGGTCGTCGGGGTAGGGATGGAGGGCCTCGTAGATCAGGTCCTCGGCGACTTCGGGCCCGTAGGAGTCGGCGGTGTCGAAGAAGTTGACGCCCAGCTCGACGGCGCGCCGGAGCACGCGGATCGCCTCGTCGCGGTCATCGGGCTCGCCCCAGACGCCCTCGCCGGTCAGCTGCATCGTGCCGTAGCCGAGCCGGTTGACGGTGAGGTCGCCGCCGATGTCGAAGGTCCCTGATTTGGATGCGGTGGAAGAAGTCATCGTCAAAACCTAGCGAGGCGAGTTCGCCGGTCCGTAACCTCTCGGTCATGCGAATCGGGAAGATCGCGATCCTCATCGCCGCCGTGGCGCTGCTGGTCGGCGCCTGCGGCTCCGGCTCGGGCGACAGCGGGGCGACCGGCGCGGGCACGGTCTCGACCGCCGCGCCGACCCAGTCGACGGTGGACGCCTCGGGCAGCGGCGAAAGCGCCTCGACCGGCGTTCCGACCGCGAGCACGACGACGGGCCCGCCGCTGACCGACTGGCCCGAGTTCGGCCTCGACCAGCAGCGCTCCGACGCCACGAACCGGCCGACCGGGATCACCGCGGCGAACGTCGGCAAGCTGGTCGACCGCCAGATCAAGCTGCCCGGGACGATCGACTCCTCGCCGATCTACCTGCACGCGGCCAAGGTCGGCGGCGGCAGCCACGACGTCGTCATCGCGACGAGCAGCTACGGGCGCGCCTTCGCGATCGACGCGAACTCCGGCAAGCGCCTCTGGACCTACACCCCGCCCGGCTACTCGGGGCTGGTCGGCTCCGCGCAGATCACCAACTCGAGCCCGCTCGCCGACCCCGACGGCGGCTTCGTCTACTCGGCCTCGCCCGACGGCGTCGTCCACAAGCTCGCCCTCGCGACCGGCCACGAGATCCGCGCCGGCGCCTGGCCGGTCACCATCACCCGCGACCCGACCAAGGAGAAGATCGGCTCGGCGCTCAACGTCGCCGGCGCCGACCTCCTCGCCACGACGGGCGGCTACATCGGCGACGCCCCGGTCTACCAGGGCCATGTCGTCGCGATCTCGCGCCGCAGCGGCAAGGTCGACGCCGTCTTCAACACCCTCTGCGCCCAGCGCCGCGCGATCATCGTCCCGACCAGCTGCCCGGAGTCCGACTCGGCGATCCTCTCGCGCGGCGGCGCCGTCGTCGAGCCCGGCGGCAAGCGCCTGCTGATCGACACCGGCAACGCGACCTGGGACGGCAGTCGCTACTTCGGCGACAGCGCGCTCGAGCTGACCCTCCCGGGCCTGAACCTGCGCCAGGCCTACACCCCCCGCAACCAGGCCGAATTGAACGAAGGGGATCTCGACCTCGGCTCGGCCGCGCCGGCCCTGCTCGGCGAAGGCCGGGTCCTCGTCGTCGGCAAGGACGGCGTCATGCGGGTGCTCGCGCTGGGCCGCCTCGACGGCCACCGGCCCGGCGGCAAGCAGGCGCTCGGCGGCGAAGTGCAGACCCTGCCGACGCCCGGCGACACCGAGCTCTTCACCCAGCCGGCGGTCTGGCACCACGGCAAGGCGACGACCGTCTTCATCGGCGATTTCAGCGCCACCGCGGCCTTCGCCCTGCGCAACGGCAAGCTCCACCAGCTGTGGGAAAACGACACTCCGGGAACGAGCCCGATCATGGCCGGCGGCTTGCTCTACGTCTATGAACCGGAAGGCGGCGGGATCGAGGTCTACGAACCGGGCTCGCCGAAGCCGATCGCCAAGCTGCCCGGCGCGCCCGGCCATTGGAACAGCCCGATCGTCGTCGACGGCCACGTGATCGAGCCCGAGGGCAGCGCCAACGAACACTCCGGCACCGGCACGATCGACATCCTCAAGCTGCCCTAGCGGGCAGCGCCTAGCTGACGACGCTGACCAGGGTTCCGATCGGGGTGTAGGGATACACTTCCGCCGCCTCTTCGAGCGGCATCTCGACGCAGCCGAGGCTCTGCGGCGTGCCGTAGGAGGCCCGGTCGAAGGCGTGCAGGGCGTCGCCGCCGTTGAAGTAGGAGACCCACATGATCCCCGGGTCTTCGTAGTGGGAGCCGTCGGGGTTTTCGCCGCTCATCGTCGTTTCTTCGACGTGCTCGAAGACCGGGAAGGTGCCGAGTTCGGTTTCGGCGCCGGGGATGCCGGTGTTGGAGGCGCCTTCGAAGACGTACTTGCCGTTGTGCCAGACGTGGACGGTCTCCGGCAGCGACTCCGAGGCGATCGCGATCGAGTAGCCGCCGCCGGGGCCCTTCGACGGCTTCCTTTCGCCGGCGATCGCCGCGACGATCAGGGCTTTCCAGACTTCCGGACCGGCGACGCCGTCGGTTTCGAGTTCGTGTTCGCTCTGGAAGGTCATCAGCGCGCCTTTGGTGATGACTTCTTCTTCGCCGGGGTTCCAGGCTTCCTTCAGCGTCGCCGGCATGTTGTGCCAGCGCGGGGCGAAGTGGCCCTTGGGCGGATCGGTCGCCGCCGCGGCCTCGGCTTCGGGCGTCTTGGCGACGTTTTCGCCGGTCCATTCATAGGGCGTGTAGCCGGCCTGGGAGAGCAGCTGCTGGAGGCGCAGCGGCGAGCCGCCGGGGACGTGCCAGGTGACCGTGGAGGCGGTCTTGGTCGAGCCGTCGGACTGGACGACGTCGACCTTTTCCGGCAGCTTCGCTTCGATGTCGGTCGCCATCGGGTAGCCGTATTCGGTCGGGTGGAAGGCGATCGTGTGGGGATTCACCTGCGTCCAGTTGCCGGGGACTTCGGGTTCGAGCACGGGCATCGTGCCGCCGAAGACCTTCTTCACCTTCTTCGAGGTGGTGATTTCGAGCTTTTCGGCGGAGTTGATTTCGGTGCCGGGGGCGGGGCTGGCGATCACCGCGGCCGAGCCGCTGGCCGGGAACCAGTTGACGGTCTTGAACTTGCCGAGGTGCTCCCAGGACTGCGGCGCCGCGGCGACCACGGCGGTGCCGGCGGTGGGCTGTTCGCCGAGGCTGACCTGGCGGTGCGGCTTGTCGAAGCGGCGGTGCTTGAGTTCGCCGGGCGGGCCGTAGGCGACGTAGCTGACCGGGACGCTGAATTCGACCCGCGGCTTCTTGCCCTTCTTGACGGTGATCCAGCGCGCTTCGACCTTGGCGCTCGGCGCGGTCATCGACATCTTCACGGTCTTGGTCGAGCCGGCGATCGTGCCGATCACGCTCGGCCGCTTGACGGTGACTTCGAGCGACACCTGCTCGCCCGGATGCAGCTTCACTTCCGGGACGATCTTGCCGTTCTTCAGCACCACCGGGATTTCCTTGCCCTTGGCGGTCGTCGCGACTACCGATTCGACGCTGCCGCCGAACTGGTCGATGTTGACCTTGGCGAGGGCCGAGGGATCGGATTCGAGGCTGGCGCCGGAGAGCGCGAAGGCGGAGATCACGAAGGCCGCGATGGCGCCGAGGACGAGCACCATCGCGCCGCCCACGGCCAGGCGCTTGGGCCAGCGGCGGGGCGGCTCTTCGGGCGGATAGTCCGGCGTCAGGGGCCGTTCCTCGGTCAGCACCTCTAAAAGAGTAGGCGTAGCGGCCGCTGGGCGCACGGATTCAGGCTCAGATGAATGTCCGCTCGCCAGCCGGCGGGGCGATTTTTCGGTCCCCTCCCCCATCCGTTCGCACCAAGAGGTCCGATCCGGGCAAAAGTGCGAACGGTCGCGCTCGTGGGTCGGCAGAATGGGCGGATGCGGCACAACCCGGCGCACGCGGTCGAGGACCCGGAGCTCGTTCGCGAGCTCGTCCGGGCCAACCCCTGGGGGACTCTGGTCAGCCAGGGACCGGAGGGGCTGGTCGCCTCGCACTATCCCGTCCTGCTCGACGAGGATGCCGAGGAGCTGGCGGTGGTGACGCACCTCGGGCGGCCCGACGAGGAGATCCACGGGCTCGGCAGCGGCGAGGTGCTGCTGATCGTGCAGGGGACCCACGGCTACGTTTCGCCGAGCTGGTACGCGCCGGGCGCGACGCCGGCGCCGACCTGGAACTTCACCGTCGCGCATTGCTACGGAACTCCCCGGATCCTCGACGAGACCGAGAACCTGGCGGTGCTGACGCGGCTGGTCGAGACCTTCGAGCGGCGGGTCGAGGAGCCGCTCTGGCTCGACCAGGAGTGGGGCGCGCAGATCGCCCGCGGCACGGTCGGCGTCCGCATCCCGATCGACCGCTTCGTCGCCAAGCGCAAGCTGAGCCAGGACAAGGACGAGACGACGCGGCGCCAGGTGATCGCCCAGCTGCGCGAGCCCGGTCCCTACCACCACCCGATGCTGGCCGACGAGATGGAGCGCGAGCTGGAGGCGGGTTGATGTCGAAATCGGCGCGGCGGCTCCGACAGACTGGTGAACGCGCCCGAAAGGCGGCGCGCGGAACAGGAGGCAGACGATGAAGTTCATGCTCTTGCAGGATTACGGCGGCGTCCCCGATGGAACCCCGCCGATGACCGAGTGGACGCCGGAGGAGATCGACGCCCACATCAAATTCCAGAAGGACCTGAACGAGGAGCTGGCCGAGCGCGGCGAGTTCATCGACGGGCGGGGGTTGAGCGCGCCGGCGCTGGCCAAGTTCGTCGTCTCCGACGGCGAGAGCGCGCCGGTCGTGACCGACGGTCCCTTCCCGGAGTCCAAGGAGCTGCTGGCCGGCTACCGGATCGTCGACGTCGAGTCGCTCGACCGGGCGCTCGAGATCGCCGCGCGCGGCTCGGCCGCGCCTGGGCCGGGCGGGGCGCCGATCCGCCAGCGGATCGAGGTCCGCGAGGTGATGGAGGCGCCGATCCGGCACTGATGGCGCGGCGAGGCGAGATCGAGGACCTGCTGCGCCGCTCGGCGCCGCGGGCCCTCGCCGCCGTGGCGCGCCGCTTCGGGGACTTCGGCGAGGCCGAGGACGCGGTCCAGGAAGCGCTGCTCGAAGGCTCCCGACAGTGGCCGGCGCAGGGGGTGCCGGAGAGCCCGGTCGGCTGGCTCATCGCCGTCGCCTCGCGGCGGATGACCGACCGGATCCGGGCCGAGTCGGCGCGGCGGCGGCGCGAGGAGGCGGTGGCCGCCGAACCGGCGCCGGGGGCGGCGGCGGAGGCCGACGACACGCTGACGCTGATGTTCATGTGCTGCCACCCGGCGCTGACCCCGGCCTCGGCGATCGCTCTGACCCTGCGCGCCGTCGCCGGCCTGACGACGGCCGAGATCGCCGCCGCCTTCCTCGTCCCGGAGGCGACGATGGGGCAGCGGATCGCGCGGGCGAAGAAGACGATCGAGCGCTCGCCCGAGCCCTTCGCGATGCCGCCGGCGGCGGAGCGGGCCGACCGCCTGCGCTCGGTGCTGCGGGTCGTCTACCTGATCTTCAACGAGGGCTACGCGGCCAGCGAGGGCGCCGAGCTGGCGCGGGCCGAGCTCTCGGGCGAGGCGATCCGCCTGGCCCGGATCGCGGCGCTGGCGCTGCCCGCGGAGCCCGAGGCCGGCGGCCTGCTGGCGCTCCTGCTGCTGACCGACGCCCGCCGTCCCGCCCGCACCGACGCGAGCGGCGAGATCGTCCCGCTCGACCAGCAGAACCGCGGGCTCTGGGACCGCGGCGAGATCGAGGAGGGGCTGGGGGTGCTGGCCGCGGCGCTCGCGCGGGGCGCCGTTGGCGAGTACCAGCTGCAGGCGGCGATCGCCGCCGTCCACGACCGCGCGGCGCGGGCCGAGGACACCGACTGGGCCGAGATCGTCGGCCTCTACGGACTGCTCGAAGGCGTCGCCGGCGGGCCGATGGTGGCGCTCAACCGCGCAGTCGCGGTGGCGATGGCGGAGGGGCCAGAGGCGGGACTGGCGCGGGTCGAGGCGATCGCCGGGGAGCTCGGTGACCACCACCGGCTGCACGCGGTGCGCGCGCACCTGCTGGAGATGGCGGGGGACGAGGCGAGCGCGGCGGCTGAGTACGCGCGGGCGGCCGAGCGGACTTCGAGCCTGCCGGAGCAGCGGTACCTGACCAAGCGGGCGGCGGGGTTGAACGCGCGGATGACTCGGTGAGTGGTAGCGGGACAGCTGGGACTCGCTGACCCGAATGGGACGCGAGGGACGGCCGTGACTCGCTGACCCGAACCCCGCTCGACTGCGGCAGGTAGAGCGGGGTTCGGGTCAGGGGAGTGGCGGGATCGGGAGGGACGGCATGAGGCGCATCCGGCTCGCCCGAGCGGACTCGCGGCCCGGGTCATCGGGATCGCAGGGCCGCTTGGAGGTCGGCGGCGACCTCGGCGGGTTCGTCTGCCAGCTGGTCGCGGGAGATGCGGATCGGGCGGTAGCCCGCGGCGATGAGACGGCGGTCGCGGTGGCGGTCGTCGCGGAAGGCGCGGCGGGTGCCGTGGGCGGCGAAGCCGTCGAGCTCGACGACGACGCGCTGGGCCGGCCAGAAGCAGTCGACCTCGTAGTGTTTCTCGCCGAGGTGGATCGGGGAGTTGAGGCGCGGGCGAGGGAGGTCGAAGTGGTCCAGGAAGGGGAGGAAGATGTCCTCGAAGGGACTGCGGGTGCGGCCGCCGGGGTCGGCGGACTGGCGGGCCAACGCTATTCGGGCCGTCCCGGCTCCGCGGTGACCTGGGTAGCGATCGAGGAGGGCGGGCACGGAGAGGTGGTCGTGCAGCCGATGGAATTCGATGTTGCGGACGGCGATCTCGACGGTGTGGACGTCGGCGGTCGCGGCGAGGTCGAGGATGGTGCGCGGGACGGTCGTCACAGGGATGCCGTCGACGGTGGTGCGCTCGTCGTCCGGGAGCTGGGCGAAATGGCGGCGGACGGCGCCGCGGGACCGTCCTCTGCGAGGCGCGGTGACGTGGATGAGTTCTCGGCCGCTGCCGATGCCCCAGAGAGCGGCGGCCGAGTGGTGGCTCAGCGCTGCGCCCGGGCCGCAGCTGAGAACGGCGGCTATCCAGCGACCGCGCTGGGTCAGGGCGGCGTGGCCGACCGCGTAGACGCCGGGGTCGAGGCGGATCAAGCGCCCAAGGCGGACGCGGCGGACGATCTGGTCCCTCCCGAGACCGAGCGCCAGCAATTGGCGCCGCGCCACCACCCCGTGCTGCCGTCCCGCCAACTCGCCAACGAGCTGGTCCCCAGCGTGAGTTCGCGTTTGGTGGCGGATAGCGCCACCAATTGCGAACTCACCGGGCATGCTTCAAGCGTCCCGAACTTTTACGCGCGTGTGGCGCGCTGAATGGGTGAAATCAGTGACGATTGCGTCGCGGAAGTCAGGCTCGCCGGGGGCTCGCTTGACGCCGGGGCCGCTGGCACTCAGTGTTGCGCCGATGATCTACTTCAGCCACCCCTCGAGCTTCGAGCACGATCCGCGCGACGAGGTCCCCGGCCACCCCGAGGCGCCGACGCGGATGGCGGCGATCGAGGCGAAGCTGGAAGGGCTGGACTACCTGGGGTGGGAGCGGCGGGAGGCGCCGGCCGCGAGCGCGCGCGAGCTGCAGCTCATCCACACGCCGCGCCACGTCGCCGCGATCCGCGAGCTGAGCGAGTCGGGCGGCGGGATGATCGACCCCGACACCGTCGCCGGCCCCGATTCCTTCCGGGCGGCGACGCACGCGGCCGGCGGGGCCTGCGCGCTGGTGCGGGCGCTGCTGGGCGGCGAGGCGGCGGCGGGGTTCAGCGCCCTGCGGCCGCCGGGCCACCATGCCGAAGCGGAGCTGGCGATGGGCTTCTGCCTCTTCAACTCAGTCGCCGTGGCGGCGGCGTTGGCGCGGGCCGAGCTGGGCGCGGCGCGGGTGCTCGTCCTCGACTGGGACGTCCACCACGGCAACGGCACCGAAGCGATCTTCCGCGACCGCGACGACGTGCTCCTGATCACGATCCAGCAGGAGGGGATCTGGCCGGGGACCGGCGACGCGAGCCTGGTCGGCGAGGGCGCCGGCGAGGGCTTCACGATCAACCTGCCGGTGCCGGAAGGGTCGGGCGGCTCGGTCTTCATGTCGCTCCTGGAGGCGGTGGTGGCGCCGGTCGCGACGGAGTTCGCGCCGAGCCTCATCCTGCTCTCGGCGGGCTTCGACGCCCACCGCGACGACCCGCTCGCCGGCCTGGCGCTGACCAGCGAGGACTTCGGCCGGATGAGCGCCTTCGTCCGCGACCTCGGCGCGCGGCTGGGCGCGCCGGTCGGCGCGGTGCTGGAGGGCGGCTACCGGCCGCCGGCGCTGGCCGACTCGGTGGCCGAGATGATGCGCGCACTCGGCGGCGCGGGCGAGGCCGGGACGATCGGCGAGACCGCTGTCGCCAGCGAGGCGGCGGCGCGAGTCGCGCGCCACTGGCCGGTGGCGCGGCCGAGCTGAGCGGCGAGCTGTTCCTTATCCCGGCCTGAGCACAGCAGGGACCGCGGGCCTAGGCGGCGAAGGCCTCGTAGGCGGCGCCGGTGGCGAAGCCGTAGACGAGGTGGAAGCCGAGGTCGCTGGCGAGGTCGGCCGGGGACTGCTTCCAGGGCGGCGGCGCCAGGCCCAGCGCCGGCAGCTCGGCGAGGCCGATCGCCCAGACGGCGAGGCCGAGGACGATGCCGTCGCTCGCGCGCGGGCCACTGCGGCGGCTGCCGACGGCGAGGCCGAACGGCAGGCCCCACTGGGTGCCGTAGAGGAGGTGCATGCCTTCGTTGACGGCGCGCCACTTATCGCGCGGCACCTTGCGCTCGAGGACGCCGTTGATGATGCGACTGCCGATCTCACCGGGCGCCGAGGACGCCTCGCCGCCGGTCAGCTGCAGGTAGGAGGTCTGGGCGGTGGTCATCGCCGCGGTGCCGACGGCGGCGGCCGCGAGTCCGCGCCAGGCGGCGCCCAGCGGGGTCGGCCGCGGCGGCGCCGGCTCGGCGTCGACGACGGGCGTCGGGCCCATCTCGGCGGCGACCTCAGCGGGGTCGCTCATCAGCGGCTCGGGCCGCGGCTCGGCCGAAGCGAGTGCGGCGACGCCGGCGACGCTCGCGTCCTCGACGACGGCGATCGCCGGATCGGGGATGCCGGTGCGCCGGCCGATCTCGTAGCGGAGCCGCTCGGTCGGGTAGCAGCCGGCGAGAGCGAAGGCGGCGCCGACCCGGGCGCCGCGCGAGCCGCCGACGACCCGGCCGCTGATCGCCCCGGCGACAATCCGCCCGGCGAGGCCCGGGGCAGCGGTGCGCGGCGGCGCCTGCGGCAGCTTGTCGGCGACCATCTCCCCGGCGGCCAGGACCGGGGCGACGTATTTCGCCGCCTTGCCGAGGCGCCCCCGCAGAGCCAGCCCGGCGAGGCCGACGAAGGTGCGCGCCCCGGTGGCGGTGCCGAGGGCGGCTGCCCGCCGCAGCCCGGTTCGCTCGCTTGAAGTCATGCGAGCGGAACTACCCAACGCCCCGAGCCGGTAACCGCACTCGCGCCGGTCTTCGCCGTTCGGGCGAGGCCGCGGAGAGCGTTCGCACTGAACGGTCCCATCCGGGCAGAAGTGCGAACAGTCCGTGGGGGGAGCGCGGTCAGGCGCTGGCGGGACGGTTGGCCTCGAGGCGGGCGCGCTGGGGCTCGACCGTGTACTTGGGGTCGCGGGCCGAGGCCATCCCGCCCGCGAAGATCCCGAAACGAGTGAAGGCGGAGCCGGCGAGGAGCGCGGCGCCGGAGACGATCGCGAGGGCGCGCCGGGCCCTGGCGGGGTTGGAGGCACCACGACGGGGCACGATGCCACCGGGGCGACGCGCGACGCCGCGGCCGGCGGAACCCGGAGCGTCGGCGCCGACCCCGCTCGCCGCGGCGCCGACCAACCCGGCCACGGTCAGGGCCTTGGCGATCCTCATCCGCCGCCCGGCCTCGCCCTCGTCGAGGGCCTCGGCGATCATCCCCAGCCGCTGGCTCAGCGCCTGCTCGGCGCCGAGCTCGACCAGGGCGCCGAGGATCGCCAGCCGCCGCGCCGGCTCGCTCTCCTCCGTCGGCGCCACGATCAGCCCCCACCCGGCGGCGGCGCTGGCGGCGGACCCGGCGAAGAGGATCGGCATCTCGCGGCGGCCCTCGTGCCAGGCGGGGACGGCGGTGTTAGAGATCA
Source organism: uncultured Actinomycetes bacterium (assembly GCA_963839115.1). Lineage (GTDB taxonomy): Bacteria > Actinomycetota > Thermoleophilia > Solirubrobacterales > 70-9 > VAYN01. Next base: position 3,111,764 of record CAWITM010000001.1, on the reverse strand, counting down.
GCGCCGCCGTGTAGGTGGCGACCGCCGAGCCGAGGCCGGCGGCGGCGAGGCCGGCGGCGCGGCCGGTGCGCGGCGCCCGTCCGAGGACGTCGCTGGCGCCCGCGACCCCCGCCAGCGGCCCGTAGAAGAAGAGGATCCAGACGCCGACGCTCATCGGCGAGGTCGGCTTGAAGACGCGCAGCATGTTGAGGAAGCGCTGCGGCCGGCCGAGGTCCTTGATCAGGGCGAGGAGCGAGATCGAGATCGCTCCCGTCGCCATCACCCGCGAGCCGCGGGCCAGGGTCGGACGTCCGGTCAGGTCGGCGCCGGCGGCGAGGATCGAGGAGGCGCCGGCGAGGCCGCCGGTGAACAGGTAGCCGGCGATCTCGCGCTCCTCCCAGACCGGCGGGTTGATGATCGGCTGGCCGTAGTAGGAGTCGCCAGGGTGGTCGGAGCGGAACTCACGCGGCTTGCGCGATCCGTCGCCGGGGCCGCGGCTCACGCGGCCGCCCTCGCGCCGGCCGCGCCGATCGCCGTCGCCCCCGGGCCGCTCACTTGCGCAGCCCCGCGAAGCACGCCACGGCGCCGGTCAGCAGTGCGGCGGCGGCGATTCCGACGCTCGCCCAGGTCTCGGGCAGGTCGCGCGTCGTCACCACCGGGTCGGGCGGCAGGCCGTAGACCTCAGGGGAGTCGAGCAGCAGGAAGAACGCGCCCGCGCCGCCGACCCCGTCCTCGGGATCCTCGCCGTAGAGCCGCGCCTCCGGCACGCCCGCCTCGTGCATCTCCTGGACCCGGTCGCCGGCCCGCTCGCGCAGCTCCTCGAGCGGCCCGAACTGGATCGACTTGGTCGGGCAGGCCTTGGCGCAGGCCGGTTCCTGACCCTCGCTGAGCCGGTCGTAACAGAGCGTGCACTTGTGGATCAGGCCATCGTCCTCGCGCTTGTCGAGCACCCCGTAGGGACAGGCCGGGACGCAGTAGCCGCAGCCGTTGCAGATGTCCTGCTGGACGACGACGGTGCCGAACTCGGTGCGGAAGATCGCTCCGGTCGGGCAGGCGTCGAGGCAGGCCGCGTGGGTGCAGTGCTTGCAGACGTCGGACTCCATCAGCCAGCGGAAGTCGCCGCCGTCGCGCTGGAAGTTCGCCTCGTGGTTGCCGACCGGCGTCCGCTGCTCGACGAAGGCGACGTGGCGCCAGTTGTCGGCGTCGAGGGTGCCGGAGTTGTCGTGCGAGTGTCCGGTCCAGTTGAGGCCGTCCTCGGGGATCCCGTTCCACTCCTTGCAGGCGACCTCGCAGGCCTTGCAGCCGATGCAGATCGAGGTGTCGGTGAAGAACCCCATCCGCGGCGGGTGGTCCTCGTAGCCGGAGTTGGTGGCCGGGTCGCCGCCGCGCATCAGCACGTTGAGCGGCAGGCCCGCCTCTTCGCCGCTCATCAGCCGGTCCCCGTCGCCGCGGTGATCCCGGCGCGCTCGCGGTAGGACACCACCAGCGCCTGGCGCGCCGGCCCGCGCGGGCGCCGGCCCGGCTGGACGTCGACGGTCAGCGCCTTGACCTCCTGGATGTGGGAGCTCGGGTCGAGCGACATCGAGGACAGCTCGTTGGCCGAGTCACCGGTCGCGTAGCCGTTCGGCCCCCAGTGGTAGGGCATGCCGATCTGGTGGATCGTGCGCCCGTCGACCCGCAGCGGCGTCATCCGGTCGGTCACCATCACCCGCGCCTCGACGACTCCGCGAGCGCTGACGATCGTCGCCCAGCCGGCGTGCTCGAGCCCGCGCAGCTCGGCCAGCTCGGGCGAGACCTCGACGAAGAACTCGGGCTGCAGCTCGGCCAGGTAGGGCGTCCAGCGGGTCATGCCGCCGGCGGTGAAGTGCTCGGTCAGCCGGTAGGTCGTCGCCGCGAAGGGGAAGACGTCGTCGCCGGGTTCGCCGGGAACCGGGTGGTAGCGGTTGTTCTCGTGCTCGTAGAGCTGGCGCGCCGGGTCGCTCTGGTTGGTGTGGAGTAGGTTGCGGACGGGCGAGTCCTGGGGCTCGTAGTGGGTCGGCAGCGGCCCGTCGGCGACGCCGGCCGGCGCGTAGAGCCAGCCGCGCCCGTCCGCCTGCATGATGAACGGGTCATCGCCGGCGGTCGCGTCGGGGCCGATCGCGTCGGGCGCCGGCCGGTAGCCCGGCGGCTTCTTGGCGTCGAAGTCCGGCGTGTCGTGGCCGGTCCATACCTCCTTCTCCTCGTCCCACCAGACCAGCGCCTTGCGCTCGCTCCAGGGCTTGCCCTCGGGATCTGCGGAGGCGCGGTTGTAGAGGATGCGACGGTTCGCCGGCCAGGCCCAGGCCCACTCGGGGCCGGTCCAGTTCTGCTCGGTGCGCGGCTTTCGGCGCGCCGTCTGGTTGACCCCGTCGGCGTAGGCGCCGCAGTAGATCCAGCAACCCGAGGAGGTCGAGCCGTCGCTCTTCAGCTCGGTGTAGGCGGAGAGCATCTCGCCCTCGGCGTTCCAGCCGGAGATCTCGGCCAGGACCGCTTCGGCCTCGGGCTCGTCGTGCTCGCCCTGGGTCGGGTAGTCCCAGGTCAGGTCGAGGACGGGACGGTCGATCTCGTCGGTTGAGCCGGCCAGGCGTTCGCGGATCTTGCGGCCGAGGTGGAAGGCGAACCAGAGGTCGGAGCGCTGGTCGGCGACCGGCTCGATCGCCTTATGGTGCCACTGCACCATCCGCTGGGTGTTGGTGAAGGTCCCCTCCTTCTCGGTGTGGGACGCCGCCGGCAGGAAGAAGACCTCGGTCTGGATGTCCTCGGTTTTCATCTCGCCGGTCTCGATCTCGGGACCGTCCTTCCACCAGGTCGCCGACTCGATCAGCGAGAAGTCGCGCACCACCAGCCAGTCGAGCTTCGACATCCCCAGCCGCTGCATGCGGTTGTTGGCCGAGCCGACCGCAGGGTTCTGGCCGAACAGGAAGAAGCCCTTGACCCGGCCGGCGATCATCTCCATCGTCGTGTCGTAGGTGCCGTGGTTGCCGGTCAGCCGCGGCACGTAGTCCCAGCAGTATTCGTTCTCCTCGGTGGCGGCCTCGCCCCACCAGGCCTTCATCAGGCTGACGACGTAGTCGCGCATGTTGCCCCAGTAGCCGCCGGCCGGGGCGTTGGAGCGGACGTAGCCGTCGAGGTCGCCGGGCCGGTGCGCGTGGGGCATCGGGATGTAGCCGGGCAGGGTGTCGAAGAGGGTCGGGATGTCGCTCGAGCCCTGGATCGAGGCGTGGCCGCGCATCGCCATCACGCCGCCGCCGGGCCGGCCCATGTTGCCGAGCAGCAGCTGCAGGATCGAGGCGGCGCGGATGTACTGCGAGCCGATCGTGTGCTGGGTCCAGCCGACGCCGTGGACGAAGGAGGTGGTGCGCTCGCGCCCCGAGTTCTCGACGAAGAGCTGGCAGACCTTCGCGAAGACGTCCTGCGGCACCCCGCACACTTCTTCGACCATCTCCGGCGTGTAGGAGGCGTAATGGCGCTTGAGGATCTGCCAGACGCAGCGCGGGTGCTGGAGGGTCGGATCGAGCTTGGGGGTGCCGCGGCCGCCGGGCCCGCCGAGGTCCTCGGCCTCGACGTCGTGGAGGTTCGACTCCTGGTCGCGCTGGCCGGAGGCGGCGCCGACGAAGGCGCCCTCGTACTGCCAGCTCGTGGCGTCGTATTTCATCGTCGCCTCGTCGTAGCCGGAGAACAGCCCGTCGACGCCGGCCTCCTCGAAGTCCTCGCGCACGATCGTCGGCGCGTTGGTGTAGGCGAGGACGTACTCGCGAAAGTCCGATTCGGTCGCCAGGACGTGGTTGATGACGCCGCCGAGGAAGGCGATGTCGGTGCCGGCGCGCAACGGCACGAACATGTCGGCGAGGGCGCTGGTGCGGCTGTAGTGAGGGTCGACGTGGATCACCTTGGCGCCGCGCGCCTTCGCCTCGACGACCCACTGGTAGGCGACCGGGTGGGCCTCGGCCATGTTCGAGCCCTCGAGCACGATCAGGTCGGAGTTCTGCAGGTCGCCGGGCAGGGTGCTGGAGGCGCCGCGCCCGAAGCTGGTGCCGAGGCCGACCACGGTCGAGGAGTGGCAGACCCGCGCCTGGTTCTCGATCTGGATGATCCCCAGCGAGGTCAGGAGCTTCTTGATCAGGTAGTTCTCCTCGTTGTCGAGGGTGGCGCCGCCGAGCGCGGCGATGCTCATGCAGCGGCGCAGGCGATCGCCGTCCTCGCTCTCTTCCTCCCAGCCGGCGAGGCGGTCGCGGACGACGCGGTCGGCGATCATGTCCATCGCCGTCGCCAGGTCGAGGCGCTCCCAGTCGGCGCCGCCGGGCGGCCGGTAGAGGACGTGCTGTTCGCGCGAGTCGCCGGTGGTCAGCTGCAGCGTCGCCGACCCCTTCGGGCAGAGGCGCCCGCGGCTGTGGGGGGCGTCGGGATCGCCCTCGATCTGGATGACGCGGTCGTCCTTGACGAAGACGTTCTGGGCGCAGCCGACCGCGCAGTAGGGGCAGACCGACTTGACGACGCGGTCGGCGGTCGCGGTGCGGGCACGCAGCTCGTCGGACCCCCGCGACTTGACGGCGGCGCCGCGGCCGAGCCGGTCGCCCTTCAGCTGGCGCACCAGCGGCAGGTCGGTCGGCGAGGGGATCCTCATGGCTTGCGCAGCTCGCGGCGGGCGCGCTCGCGGACCCAGTCGGCGACCGTCGCCGAGGCGGTCGGGTTGTAGGCCGGGACCTCGAGCTCACCGGGACGCCCGGTGGCGATCAGCTCGGCGAGGCCGGGGTTGATGCCGAGCTCGCGCGCGGCCGTCTCGTAGCTGTGGCCTTGGTCCAGCAACTCCTCCACCTGCTCGCGCGTCGCCACGCGGCCACATTACCCCTCGCCAGATGCCGGGAAACGGGGTAGGCGCAGCGGCGAAAAGACGGGCCGGGTCCGCGATCCTCGCCCGGCCGAGCCGCGGAGTTGGATCAATCTGCCCTCTGCCTATACAGTGCCTATGCAGATGGCGAAGGCGGGCAAAGGCGAGACGGTCGGGATCGGCGAGGCGGCGAAGCTGCTCGGCGTCAGCACCGACACCGTCCGCCGCTGGGACCGCGGCGGAAAGCTGAAGACGAGGCGCGACGATCGCAACCGCCGGCGGGTGCCGGTCAGCGAGGTCGAGCGGCTCCGCGATTCGCCCGAGCGCCACGCCACCGGCGACGGCTTCTCGGCCCGCAACCGTTTCCCCGGCGTGATCCGCTCGGTCGAGGCCGACGGGGTGATGGCGCTGGTCGAGATCGAGGCCGGCCCCCACCTGGTGACGGCGGCGATCACCCGCGACTCGGTCGAGGAGCTGGGCCTGGCGCCGGGGGCCAAGGCAACGGCGACGGTCAAGGCGACCTCGGTCATGGTCCAGCGAGGCGGCGAGTGACGGGTGGGAGGGGCCGGCGCGTCGGGACGCGCCTGCTGGTCAGCCTCGCCCTCGCGGCCGCGCTCGCGGCGCTCGCCATTGCCGGCTGCGGTGGCGGCGGGAGCTCCAGCGGTGGCGGGAGCTCCGAAGGAGCGAGCGGCGGGGGCAGCGGGAGCAGCAGCGACTCGGGCGGCGGCAACCTGATCGTCCTCGGCGCCTCCTCGCTCACCGAAGCCGTCACCAAGTACGGCGAATCGTTCGAAGGCGCGGCCGTCAAGACCTCCTTCGCCGGCTCCGACGAACTCGCGGCGCAGATCCAAGGGGGCGCCAAGGCCGACGTCTTCGCCTCCGCCGACACCGAATACCCGCGGGAACTCTTCGAAGAAGGGCTGGTCGAAAAGCCGCGGGTCTTCGCCGCCAACGAACTGGTGATCGCGGTCCCGGAAGGCAGCGACGTCAAGAGCCTGGCGGACCTGGCGAAGCCCGGGACCAAGGTGATCATCGGCGACCCGAGCGTTCCGGTCGGCTCCTACACCCGCACCGTCCTCGGCCGGCTGCCGGCCGCCGAACGCGAAGCGATCACCGCCAACGTCGTCTCCGAAGAGACCGAGGTCTCATCGATCGTCGCCAAGCTCGAACAGGGCGCCGCCGACGCCGGCTTCGTCTACGTGACCGACGAGAAGGCGGCCGAAGGGCTCGAACCGGTGACGATCCCGGCCGACCTGCAGCCCGAAGTCGAATACGGCGTCGCCGTCGTCAAGTCGAGCGGCGACAAGGCGGCCGCCGAAGAATTCGTCGCCGGCCTGGTCGAAGGAGAAGGTCAGGAAGACCTCCGCGAAGCCGGGTTCCTGCCGGCGCCATGAGGCGCCGCGGCCCAAGGTGAGGCGCTCGGGGTTCGCGGCGGTGGCGGCGCTCGCCGCGCTCGCGACCGTCGCCTTCCTGCTCGTCCCGGTCGTCGCCGTCTTCGCCAACGTCGGTCCCGGCCGCCTCCTCGACGCCCTCGGCGAAACCAGTGTCCGCGAAGCCCTCCTGCTGAGCCTCGAGACGACCCTGATCGCGCTCGCCATCGTGGTCGTCGTCGGCACCCCGGCCGCCTACCTGCTGGCGAGCCGCGACTTCCCCGGCCGGCCGCTGGTCCTGACCGCGATCGAGCTGCCGCTGGTGATGCCGCCGGCGGTCGCCGGGATCGCCCTGCTGGCGGCCTTCGGCCCGCACGGCATCCTCGGCGGCTGGCTCGAAGACGCTGGCGTCGAACTCGTCTTCCAGACCGCTGGCGTAGTCGTCGCCCTGATCTTCGTCTCCGCCCCCTTCTTCCTGCGCCAGGCGATCGCCGCCTTCGCCGCCGTCGACGGGCGCCTGCTGGAGGCGGCGCGGACGCTCGGCGCCGGCCCCTTCCGCACCTTCGCTACGGTCGCGGTGCCGAGCGCGCGCGGCGGCCTCGGCTCGGGGGTGGCGCTGGCCTGGGGACGGGCGCTGGGCGAGTTCGGCGCCACCCTCCTCTTCGCCGGCTCGCTGCAGGGGGTGACGCGGACGGCGCCGCTGGCGATCTTCAGCGCCTTCGGCGAACCGGGCGGCTTCGTCGCGGCACTGGCGCTGAGCGCGGTGCTGATCCTGGTCTCGGCGGTGCTGCTGCTGTCGGTGAAGCTGCTCGGTGGCGACCGTCCGCTGGAAGGCGGGGTGCGGCTGTGAGGGCGGGGGCGGGGCGCCGAGGCAGCGCGGGGCGGCGGTCCGAGGGGGCGCCTGGACGGCGATCCCGGGGGCGGAGCCAGCCATGAGCGTCCGCGTCGCCCACTTCGGCGATTTCGGCCAGGGCGCGCCGCGACCCGAGCAATTGGCGGCGCTCGAGGACCCGCCGTCGGTCCTGAGCGCGTCGGCCCGGACGCCGCTGCGCGAGTTCGACCTCGACGTGTCGCTCACCGCGACGGCGGGCGCGCCGCTGGCGCTGGTCGGCCGCTCGGGCGCCGGCAAGACCTCGATGCTGCGCATCGTCGCCGGCCTGCTCTCGCCGCGCTCCGGGCGGGTCGACCTCGCCGGGACCGCGTGGCTCGACACCGACCGCGGCATCGACCTGCCCGCCGAGCGCCGCCGCTGCGGCTTCCTCTTCCAGGACTACGCGCTGTTCCCGCGGATGAGTGCCTGGCGCAACGTCGCATACGGGATGAGCGAGCTGCGCGGCGAGCGGCGGCGGGCGGCGGTGGCGATGCTGGAGCGCTTCGGCGTCGGCGCCCTCGCCGAGGCGCGGCCGGGGGCGCTGTCGGGCGGCGAGCGCCAGCGCGTCGCCCTCGCCCGGGCGCTGGCGGCGCGGCCGCAGGCCCTGCTCCTCGACGAGCCGCTCTCGGCGCTCGACAGCTCCACCCGCCGCGAGGCGCTTGGCGAGCTGCGCAGCGTCCTCACCGAGCTGGCGGCGCCGGTCGTCCTCGTCACCCACTCCTTCGACGAGGCGGCGATCCTGGCGAGCGACCTGGCGGTGGTCGACCGTGGCGTCGTCGTCCAGCGGGGCAGCGCCGCCGCCATATCGGCCGCCCCCGCGTCCCCGTTCGTCGCCGACTTCGCCGGCGCCGTCGTCCTGCGCGGCGATGCGTCGGGTGCCGAAGACGGCCTGACCCTGGTCCGGCTGGCAGGCGGCGGCGAGGTCCGCAGCGTCGATGCGGCCCGTGGCCCGGTGGCGGTCAGCGTCTTCCCCTGGGACATCTCGCTGGAGTCGGCGGACGGCAGCGACGGCCGAGGAGCGGCCGGCGGCAGCTCGGGGCGCTCGCCGATCCCCGCGGTCGCCGGCGGCGGTTCCGAGCGCTCGGCGTCGGCCAGGGACGCCGGGGTCGTCGGCGCGCTTCGAGCCCGCTTGCGCGAGTCCGGGATGCCCCGGCGCCGCCGGGCGGCCGCGTCTTCCTCGGAGGGAGCAGCGTCGTCCCCCGGGGAAACCGGCTCGATGCTGAACCGCGTCGCCGGCGAGGTCACCGCGGTGACGACGATCGGCAACCGCGCCCGCGTCGGCATCGCCACGCCCCAGCTGGTGACCGCCGAGATCACCGCCGCCTCGGCCGAGCGCCTCGGCCTCCGTCCCGGCACCCGAGTGGTCGCCGCCTGGAAGGCCTCCTCGACCCGCCTCGTCCCCGACGCCTAGCCGCCCCTCCCGGCGTTCGCAGTTCTCCGTCTATATCCCGGATAAGTGCGAACGCCCGAACGGCGCCCTCAGCCGGTCGGGCCGAAGCGCTCGGTGCGGATCCGGCCGGCGTCGTAGCCGGCCTCGAGCAGCAATCCCGTCGCCGCCTCGACGAAGGGGTCCGAGCCGCAGACGAAGGCGAGGCCGGAGTCGAACGCCTCGCCCGCGATCAGTGCCGCGTCGATACGGCCGCGGCGCACGCGGTAGTGCTGGGTCGCCGCGGCCGCGGCAATCGGGGCCTCGCGGGTGAGGGCGACGACGGCGTCCTCGCGCAGCTCGTCGGCGAAGAGCACTTCGGCGACCGTGCGGGCCGAGTAGACGAGGCGCATCGGCAGCTCCGGCGCGGTCCGGCGACGGTGGCGCAGCATCGACATCAGCGGGACGACGCCGGAGCCGCCGCCGAGCAGCAGCACCGGCTCCTCGCCGCGCCAGACGAAGTAGGAGGCGAACGGCCCGCGCACCTCGACCTCGTCGCCGGTCACGAGAACGTCATGGAAGTAGGTCGAGACCTCGCCTTCGTCGAGCCGGTCGATCGTCAGCTCGACGACGCCCTCGTCGAGCGGCGAGGAGGCGATCGAGTAGGACCGCTCGGCGCGGTACCCGTCTGGCGCGGTCAGGCGCACGTCGTAGTGCTGGCCGGGCAGGTGCGGGACCCACATCGGCACCCGCAGCCGGAAGGTCTTGGTCCGCGGCGTCTCGGTCCGGATCGCCTCGACGGTGGCGATCTGCCAGCGGCCCGGCGCCCGCTGCTCGACCGCGCTCAGTCCGACCAATATCGCTGCTCCCGCCAGGGGTCGCCGTGGTTGTGGTAGCCGTTGGCCTCCCAGAACCCGGGCTCGTCGTGGTCCATCACCCGCAGCCCGGCGACCCACTTGGCGCTCTTCCAGAAGTACAGGTGGGGGACCAGCAGCCGCGCCGGCCCGCCGTGCTCGCGCGGCAGCGGCGCGCCCTCGTGCTCGGTCACGACCCAGGCCTTGCCGCCGGTCAGGTCCTCGATCTCGAGGTTGGTCGTGTAGCCGCCGAAGGAGTGGACCATCACATGGGCCTCGAGCGGCTCGGCCGCCTCGAGCAGGGTGTCGACGGAGACGCCGCGGAAGCTGGTGCCGAGCTTCGACCACTTGGTGACGCAATGGATGTCGCAGGGCACGTCTTCGAACGGAAGTCGCGCGAATTCCTCCCAGGTCCAGGCGAGCTCGTGGCCGACCCTGCCGTCGAGCCGGAACGTCCACTCGCTGGTGTCGACGCGGGGGGTCGGGCCGGCGGTGAGGACCGGGAAGCCGCGCTCGAGGTACTGGCCCGGCGGCAGCTTGGCGGCGTCGCCGCCGGAGTGCGGGCGCCCGGTGAAGCCGCGAGAGATGAAGGAGCCGCCGTCGCTGGCCATCGATCGACCTTAGCGGCGCTCGGCGGGTCTGACTAGGAGGCGAGCGTCCGCTCGGCCCGCTCGAGGTCGGCGGCGTCGTTGACGTTGAGGAACATCCGCGCCGGATCGCCGAAGTGGGCGAGCTCCGCGTCGCAAAGGAGGCGCGGCGCGAGCGCGGCGACGGTCCGCCGCAGCGGCTCCTCCCGCACCAGCGCCGCTTCGAGCTCCGGCAGCAGCGCCGGCGACCAGCGCGCCTGCAGCGGCTCCGGCCGCCCGCCGGGGGCGGGGACGACGAGCGGCGCGTCGTGGGAGGAGTTCGCAAGCGACGCAAGCAGGCTGGGCGAGGCGAACGGCATGTCGCCGGCGAGGACGACGACGGGACGGTCGGCGTGCCGGAGCGCGGCGATGATCCCGACCAGCGGGTGGCTCGGCTTGGCGGACTCGAGGACGACCTCGGCGCCAGCGGTCCCGCGATCCCCGATCGCGCCGACGTTGCCTCCGATCGCCGCGCCCGTTAGCGGCGGCAGCTCGGTGTCGGGCTTGGCGACGACGAAGGCGTCGAGCCCGGCAGCCGCCATCGCCGCGAGGGCGTAGGAGATCAGCGGCCGGCCGTCCAGCAGCGCCGTCGCCTTCGCGCCGCCGAGCCGGCTGCCGCGCCCCCCGGCAAGCACCGCACCCATCGCCGCCGGCGGCGCCCCGCCGGCGGCCGAAGGCTCACGACGAGCGTTCGCAATTGGTCCCGGATACGACCCTCCACTGCGAACGGTGGGCGGGACTCCGCCGCCGCGCCGAGCACCGTTCGCACTTGGTCCCGGATACGACCATTTTGTGCGAACGGTGCCGAGGGGGCTCGGCTCGGCTGGATCGCCAGCCCGCTCCTTGGATGGCTCGATCCTCGGCACCTCGCGAGTGTCGCAGCAGCGCGCAGTGGGAAGCTGGGGGCGATGGCACCGCCGCCGATCTCTCTCGACGACGCCCGCGCCGCGATCCTCGCGCGGGTCGAGCCGCTGCCGGCCGAGGAGGTCGGGCTCGGCGACGCGCTCAGCCGCCGGCTCGCCGAGGACGCGATCGCCTCCGCGCCGGTCCAGCCCTTCGACAACTCGGCGATGGACGGCTTCGCGGTCCGCGCCGCCGACACCGCCGGTGCCAGCGCGGCGAGCCCGGCGTCGCTGACCGTCGTCGCTGAGTCGCGCGCCGGCCACCCGGCCGAGCGCCGGCTAGGCGCCGGCGAGGCGATCTCGATCTCGACCGGCGCGATGCTCCCCGACGGCGCCGACGCCGTGGTCCGGGTCGAGGACACGCGCCGCGATGACCGGCCCGCCGCGGCCGCGGGCGAGCCGCCCGATGGCGGCCGGCCGTATGGCGATTCCCAGACCGGCGCCGCCCTCGGCGAACCAGCCGCGGAGCACTCCAAAAGGGGCGCGGACTCGTCCAGCGCGCGTGTCCTGATCGAGGTCGAGGCGACGGTCGGGCTCGACGTCCGCCGCGCCGGCGAGGACCTCGCCGCCGGGGCCACCGTCCTGCGCGCCGGCGACCTCCTCGGCGCCGCCGCGGTCGGTGCCCTGGCGACGATCGGGCTCGACCCGGTCCGCGTCCGCCGCCGCCCGCGCGTCGCCGTCCTCACCAGCGGCGACGAGCTGACGCCGCCCGGCCGGCCGCTCGCCCCCGGCGCCATCCGCGACTCCAACTCGCGCGTCGTCCCGGCGCTCGCGCGCCTCGCCGGCGCCGAGGTGGTCTCGGTCGCCTGGACCCCCGACGACCCCGACGCCACTGCCGCAGCCCTCGAGGCGGCGCTCGGCGCCGACGTCGCGATCGTCTGCGGCGGCGTCTCGGTCGGCGCCCACGACCACGTCAAGGCGGCGCTCGCCGAGCTCAGTGTCGAGGAGGTCTTCTGGCGCGTCGCGCTCAAACCCGGCGGCCCGACCTGGTTCGGCACCCGCGAAGGCACCCTCGTCTTCGGCCTGCCCGGCAACCCGGTCTCGGCCTTCGCCACCTTCCTGCTGCTGGCGCGCCCGGCGCTGATCGCGCTCGCCGGCGGGACCGCGGCCGAGCCGCGCACCACCGCCCGCCTCGGCGCCGACTATCCCAAGCCGCCCGGCCGCCTCCACGCCGCCCGAGCCCGGCTCGAGCTGACCGACGCCGGCTGGCTCGTCTGGCCGGTGCCGCGCCAGGGGTCCCACGTCTTCACCTCGCTGCTCGAGGCCGACTGCCTCGCCCTGATGCCGGCGGAGAGCGGCGACCTCGCCGCCGGCACCGAGGTCGAGGTCGTGCTCCTCGACGGGGCTATGGTGGGCGCATGACCGTTCGCGTCCGCCTCTTCGCGATCCTGCGTGAGCGCGCCGGGCGCGACACGATCCGCCTCGAGCTCCCCGAGGGGGCCACGGTCGCCGACGCACTCGACGCGCTCGCCCTGCGCCCGCTCCTCGCCGAGACGCTGGCACGGCTGCCGGTGCGGATGGCGGTCAACCACGAGTACGCGGCGCTAGGCGACGCGATCGGCCCCGGCGACGAGCTGGCGCTGATCCCGCCGATCTCCGGCGGCGCGGCAGCTCCGGGCGAGCCGCCACCCCCCTCTCTTCGTAGCCCAGAGGGCGACAAAAGGCAGGGGGAGCGACTGGGACCGCGGCAGGCGCGACTGCACGGGCGGGTCTCCGCGACGCCGCTCTCGGCAGATGCGCTGACCGCGCTCGTCGCCGACCCCGCGGCGGGGGCGATCGTCACCTTCCAGGGAGTGACCCGCGACGTCGCCAGCCTCGACTACGAGGCCTACCGCGAGATGGCCGAGGCCAAGATCGCCGCGATCCTCGCCGAGGCCGCCGCCCGCCACGACCTCCTCGCCGCCGCGGCCGAGCACCGCGTCGGCAACGTGCCGCTGGGCGAGCCCGGCGTCGTCGTCGCGGTCAGCGCCGCCCACCGCGAGGAAGCCTTCGCCGGCGCCCGCGAGGCGATCGACCGGATCAAGGCCGAGGCGCCGATCTGGAAGCGCGAGCTCGACGCCGGCGGCGTCGGCGGGTGGGTCGAGGGCGCCCCGGCGCCAGCGCCCGAACCGGAGGCCGCCCCGTGAGCGGGCTCTCCCATCTCGGCGACGACGGGCGCGCGCGCATGGTCGACGTCGGCGCCAAGCCCGAGAACGAGCGCCGCGCCGTCGCCCGCGCCCGCGTCCGCATGTCCCCGTCCACTGCCCGCGCCGTCCGCGACGGCGACGGGCCCAAGGGCGAGGTGCTCGGCGTCGCCCGGCTCGCCGGCGTCGGCGCCGCCAAGCAGACCGCGACCTTGATCCCGCTGGCCCACCCTCTGCCGCTGACCTTCGCCGACATCGAGGCCACCGTCGACGTCGAGGCCGGACTGGTCGAGCTCGTCGCCGAGGCCCGCACGGTCGGCCGCACCGGGGTCGAGATGGAGGCGATGAGCGCCTGCGCGGTCGCCGCGCTGACCGTCTACGACATGGTCAAGGGACTGGAGCGCGGCGTCGCGATCGAGCAGGTCGTCCTGCTCGAGAAGGAGGGCGGCCGCTCGGGTCACTGGCGGATCGATGAGGAGTCGGGATGAGCGGGGTGCCGAGGCCGGCGCCCTCCTGGGGCGGCCGATGAGAGCGGCGCTGCTGACGATCAGCACCTCGAAGGCCGACGGCGAGGGCACCGACGAGAGCGGCGCGCGGCTGGCGGCGTTCGCCACCGCCCTCGGCCTCGGGATCGCCGGCACCGAGATCCTCCCCGACGAGCAGCGCACCGTCGAAGATCGGCTCGTCCACTGGTGCGACGAGGGCCAGGTCGAGCTGGTCCTGACCAGCGGCGGCACCGGCCTGTCCCCGGACGATGTCACCCCCGAGGCGACCCGCGCGGTGATCGAACGCGAGGTGCCCGGGATCGCCGAGGCGATGCGCGCCGCCTCCCGTCCCCACACCGAGCACTGGATGCTCGCCCGCAACGTCGCCGGCGCCCGCGGCCGTACGCTGGTCGTCAACTTCCCGGGCAGCCCGCGCAGCATCGACCAGTGCGGAGAGGCGATCGCCGCCGCCCTCCCCCACGCGCTCTCGCTGCTCTCCGGCGAGCGCCCCGCCCACCGCCCGGCGTAGTCACGTCACCCACCGGGTACCGTGAACCTGTGCTCGAAGACGCTCACGGCAGGCAGATCGACGACCTGCGGGTCTCAGTCACCGACCGCTGCAATTTCCGCTGTACCTACTGCATGCCGGCCGAGGGCCTCCCCTGGATACCGCGCGAGGAAATCCTCTCCTTCGAGGAGATCGAGCGGCTGGTGCGGATGTTCGCCGGCCTCGGCGTCGGCTCGGTGCGGCTGACCGGCGGAGAGCCGCTGGTGCGGCGCGAGTTCCCGGCCCTGGTCGAGCGGCTGGCGGCGATCGAGGGCATCGCCGACCTCTCGCTGACCACCAACGGCTACCTGCTCGCCGCCCAGGCCGCGGACCTCGTGGCCGCCGGGATCGACCGCGTCAACGTCTCGCTCGACTCGCTGATGCGCGCCCGCTTCTTCGAGATCACCCGCCGCGACGCCCTCGACCGGGTGATCGAGGGACTCGACGCGATCGCCGCCTTCCCCGCGGTCAGCCCGGTCAAGGTCAACGCCGTGCCGATGCCCGGCTTCGGCGCCGAGGACGTGCTGCGCTTCTGCGACCTCGCCCGCGACCGCGGCTTCGAGGTCCGCTTCATCGAGTTCATGCCGCTCGACGGCGACCGCGCCTGGCGCGCCGACGACGTCCTCAGCGGCGCCGCGGTGCGGGAGATGGTCGAAGCCGTCCACCCGCTGCGCGCCCGCCCGCGCGAGCCCCACTCGACCGCCCGCGTCTACGACTTCGCCGACGGCCGCGGCGCGATCGGCTTCGTCAATCCCGTCACCGAACCGTTCTGCGGCGACTGTAACCGCCTGCGGCTGACCGCCGACGGCAAGCTCCGCACCTGCCTCTTCTCACTGCACGAGACCGACCTGCGGGCGCCGCTGCGAGCCGGCGCCTCCGGCGAGGACCTCGCCGCGATCGTCCGCGACGCGGTCTGGCGCAAGGAGCTGAAGCATCGCATCGACGAGCCCGGCTTCCGCCCGCCGGCGCGGACGATGAGCGCGATCGGCGGTTGAGGTTGGCGCTCGGGACGACCGGCGCTAGGCGGGGCTGATGGCCGGCGGCGAGACTCCCGCGATGACGCGTGACGAGTGGCTGGCATTCTTCTGCGAGCGGATCGGCGTCGAGCCGCCGAGCGCCGAGGAGATCGACGCCCTGCTCGAACTGGCCGCCGTCGCCGCCCACGCCTCCGAGCGCCCGGCCGCGCCGCTGGCCTGCTGGGCCGCCGGGGTGACCGGCCGCTCCCCCGCCGAGCTGCGCGAGATCGCCCGCGAAGTCAATCCCTGACCCTGCCCCGCTCCCCAGCGGGTGTGGTTGACATTTCCCTCGGATAGCGAGGGAAAACGCAACCGCGGTTGACATTTGGCCTCTATAGGAGGCTCAATGTCAACCACACCTCTCGGGCGGTGACGCCTCTCAGCCCAGCAGCCCCTCCTCAGCCTGTGGCTCTCTGAGCCCCCGTGTAGACGTTGGTGTGGCCGCGGCGGGTGAAGCCGCAGAGGGTCATGCCGCGATCGGCGGCCAGCTCGATCGCCAGCGAGCTCGGGGCGCCGACGCCGACCAGGATCGGCGCGCCGGCGACGGCCGCCTTCTGGACCAGCTCGAAGGAGAGGCGGCCGCTGACGCAGAGGACGCGGCCGGCGAGCGGGACGGTCCCGTCGAGCAGCGACCGACCGATCACCTTGTCCATCGCGTTGTGGCGGCCGACGTCCTCGCGCACCGCCAGCAGCGAGCCGGCCGCGTCGAAGAGGCCGGTCGCGTGAACGCCGCCGGTGCGCTCGAAGGTTGGCTGGACGAGGCGCTCCGGCAGCGCCGCCAGCAGCGCCCGCCCGACCACCGGCCCGGCCGGCGCCGGCGCGCTCGCCACGGCCACCTCCTCGAGTGCTCCCTTGCCGCAGACCCCGCACGAGGAGGTCGTGTAGAAGCGCCGCGCGCCGGGATCGCGGAGCAGCGGTCCCGTCACCTCGATCGTGTTGGCCGCCAGGTCGGCGGTCAGGCCGACCTGGCGCGGCCCGTCGATCAGCCCCTCGCCGAAGAGGAAGCCGAGCGCCAGCTCCTCGTCGTGGCCCGGCGTCCGCATCGTCACGCTCAGCGGCTCGCCGTCGACGCGGATCTCCAGCGGCTCCTCGACCGCGACCTCGTCGACCTCGCCGTCCCGCTCGACCCGGGCCAGCATCCGCGCGGCGATCGCCGCCTCGCCGGGCTCGGCGTTCGGCTTGCCCCCCTCGCCGGACTCGGGGACGGCGCTCGGCTCGGGCGGGCTCATGCGGACGAACATACCCCTGGGCGGCGGCCGCGACGCCCGGTAGCTTGCCGCCAGTGACTGGGACCCGAAAGCCGGCGCTGCGCGCGCTGCTGGCGGCACTCGTGACCGGCGCCCTCGCGCTCGCCCCGGCGGCCGGCGCCGCCAAGCAGCACCAGCCGGTCAAGCTGGCGCCGCCGGTGAAGGTCAAGGTCGGCCGCGTCGCCCTCGGCACCCTGCCGGAAGGGACGCCCGCGGTGCTGACCGCGATCCGCTACCCGATCGAGGCGCTCGGCCGAGAAATGAGCGCCGACATCCGCGTCGCGATCCCCGGCCGCGACTTCCACTCGATCGCCACCGACATCGTCGGCGCCGGCGGCCTGCGCAAGGGCGACCGCCGCCGCTCCTTCACCTTCGTCCACGAGTTCCCGCTGCATCCGCGGGTCGCCGCCGCCGTCCTGCTCGCCCAGAGCGAAGGCAAACCGGTCCGCGTCAAAGTCACCGCCAGCGGCGCGATCGACGTCAACGGCGACGGCAAGCCCGACATCTCCTCGGCCGCCCGCCAAACCGCCGTCCTGCCGCTGACGCCGCTCGTCCCGTCCTACGGTTCCGGCGGCAAGCGCTCAGGCGGTGGCAAGCGCGCCGCCAGCGACAAGACCAAGCGCGCCGCCACCGCCAAGGCCGCCAAGGCTTTCTGCGCGTCGATCCCGCGTCTGCGACTCGAGCCCGGCCAGCGCGTCGAATACCCGCTCCCCGCCTGCACCGCGCCGGTCACCTGGAAGGTCAAGGGACAGCCGGCCGCCGGCAGCGCCCGGGTCGCTCGCGAAGCCCTAGTCATCCAGGCCCCGAAGCAACCGGCGCCGATGACGATCGGCCTCTCGACCGGCCCGCCGGTCCAGGTCACCGTGGTCGAACCGAAGGACCTCAGCGTGCGGGCGATCGGCGACTCGGTAACCGCCGGCTACGGCTACTACGACGACGCTCGGGAGATGCCGATCTACCGCCTGCCGGAATGCAAACCGCTCGGGACCCACCTCAACGACGCCTGCTCGTCGAACTCGACCGCCACCCATGAGACCGGCAAAGAAGAACCGATCTCCTACGCCCCCGACTACGGTCTCGCCAACAACGTCTCCTGGGCCGCCCAGTGGGCGAACGCCTACGGCGTGACCGATTACGAGAACCTCGCCGTCACCGGCTCGGAACCGAAGAACTGGGCGCCGGGCGGCGACCTCTACGCAACCACCAAAGCGGTCGAGGCCGAAAACCCCGACTACATCCTGATGACGATGGGCGCCAACCCGATCCTCGCCGAAACCCTCTTCGGCCTCGACCCGATGGGCTGCGCGATCTACGCCGACATCTTCGGCGAATACAACCGCTGCGTCGAACGGGCCTTCGCCAAGGTCGACCTGCGGACCGAACTGCACCGCCTCTACGCCGACCTGGTCGAACACTCCACCTCGACGATCTACCTGATGCAGTACCACCTCTCGATCCCGTCCTCGGCGCTCGCCTACACCTCGACCCAGATCGCCGAGACCGCGGCGCTGATGAACCAGACGATCGCCGAAGTCGCCGCCGAAGTCAGCCCGACCCGCCTTCAGGTGATCGCGCCGCCGCACTTCAACGTCGGCCTCGACATCGAACCGGTCTCGCCGGCCGGCTCCGAATGCGGCGAACTCGTGACCGACCGCGTCGACGGCCCCAGCGTCCAATCGGCCGTGACCCAGGCCGAGCTACACCTCCTCCACCCGATCGAATTCTGCCCCCAGACCGAAGGCGAAGCGCCTTGGGTGATCAGCGGCGACACCGGCATCCACCCCAGCGCCGAAGGCTATTTCCACATGGCCTCACGTATCCCGGCGCCGAACTAGGCGCCGGCGCGCCCGCCGGCGCCTAGTCGGCTGAAAGGGCGATTCCGGCCGGCTAGAAGGCCGGCGCTGCGTCCACCGTCGCACCCATCAGCCGCCCGACCGCCTCGCGGCGGTAGTCGAAGATCGCCTCGACGTCGCGCCCGACGAAGGCCAGCCGCGCCAGCTCGCCGAGCGGGCCGAGGGGGATCGCGTAGCGGACGCGGTCGCTGATGATCGTCGCGGCGGGGCCGTCGGGCTCGAAGGTGTGGGTGTGGTGCCAGAGCGCGTAGGGCCCGCTGAGCTGCCGGTCGACGAAGCGGTGCGGCGGCTCCCAGACTTCGATCCGCGTCTTCCAGCGCACCGGCACCCCGTGCAGCTTCAGCCGGTATTCGATCAGCGCCCCCTCGCCCATCGCGATCGGCCGCGGCGTCGTCACTTCGAAGCCGAGGAAGGGCGGCGTGATCCGCTCGAGGTTGAGGGCGTCGCCGTAGAACTCGAAGGCGCGCTCGATCGGCAGCGGAACCCGCTGGCGGCGCTCGATGACATGCTCGGCCATGCCGCCCAGTATCCAGAGTCGGGATCCCCGGCCGAGCGGCTCCACCCCCAGAGCCAAACCCTCCGTTTGAGCCGCTGGCCGGCGGTACCCAGTTTTATGTTTTATCCTGGTGGCGGTTCGGTCCTGGGAAGACAGACGAGGAGGAGACGGATGGGACGCAGGGTGATGTTGGCAATGGCGCTCGCGCTGGCGGCGATGGCGACGACGGCAACCGCCGCGCAGGCGCAGCTGCCGGTGCTCTACAACGGCGCCCTCGGCTACGCCCACGCCAGCCCGACCGCCAGCCCGCCCGGCGCCAACGACTGGGCCTGCAAGCCGAGCGCCGCCCACCCGCGCCCGGTCGTCCTCGTCCACGGCACCTTCGCCGACATGGCCGACAGCTGGCAGGCGCTCTCGCCGCTGCTGGTCAACCACGGCTACTGCGTCTTCGCGCTCAACTACGGCGCCAACGGCGGCAGCAACAACGTCGGCGTCTTCGGGATCGGCGACATCCCAACCTCGGCCGCCGAACTGGGCGCCTTCGTCGACAAGGTGCTGGCCGCGACCGGCGCCGCCAAGGTCGACATGGTCGGCCACTCGCAGGGCGGGATGATGCCGCGCTACTACCTCAAGAACCTCGGTGGGGCCGCCAAGGTGGGGGCGCTGGTCGGCCTCGCGCCCTCCAACCACGGCACCACTCTCAACGGCCTCTTCACCCTCTCGACCTACCTCCCCGGCGCCGACGCCTTCACCGGTGCGCTCTGCCCGGCCTGCACCCAGCAGAAGGCGGGCTCGGAATTCATCACCGCGCTGAACGCCGGCGGCGAAACCCAGCCGGGCGTCGCCTACACGGTGATCGAGTCGCGCTACGACGAGGTCGTCACGCCCTACACCTCGGCCTACCTGGGCGGCCCCGGGGTAAGCAACATCGACCTCCAGCAGCAGTGTCCGCTGGACGCCGGCGAGCACCTCTCGATGCCCTACGACCACATCGTCGACGCCGACGTGCTGACCGCGCTCGACCCGCTCCATCCCCAGCATCCGCTCTGCACTCCGATCGCCCCGGTGGTGGGCGGCTAGAGGTCGCTCAGCGGGCGCCGGCGCTCACCGGGAGCTGGCGGGGGCGCTGCCGTCGAGGCGATCGCGCAGGAGCAGCAGGCCAACAACCGTCGCGGCGTCGCGGATACCGCTCAGCGCCGCGCCGATCCCGCCCAGCGACAGCGGCACGATCTCGATCTCCTCGTCGGCGTCGCGCTCGCCGCCCGCCGGCGAGAGGCCGGTGGCGAGGAAGATCGTCACCTCCTCGTTGAGGATGCCGGGACTGGAGTAGATCGTCTGCAGCTCGGTCCACTCGCTCGCCGCCAGTCGCGCCTCCTCGCCGAGCTCGCGCTGGGCGCACTCGAGCCGGCTCTCGCCCCCGTGGTCGAGGGTGCCGGCGGGGATCTCCAGCAGCCGGTCGTGCTCGACCGCCTCCCGCGGCTGGGCGACCAGGTAGACGTAGTCGGCGTCGTGGGCGACGATCGCGACCGAGCCGGGGTGCTCGACGACCTGGCGATCGACCTCGCTGCCGTCGAGGCGCCGGTAGCGGCGCACCGAGACGTCGACGGAGTGACCCTCGTAGACCTTCTCGGTGGCGAGCAGCTCCATCAGGCCAGCGGCACGCGCTCCGGGAAGCGCGGCAGACCGTCGTCGGGTACGGGCGCCCAGGGCGGCGCGAAGTCGACGTACTGGTGGGCGCCGGGGCGGATCCCGGGGTCCTCGTCGAGCGCGCCCATGCGGACGGCGACAAGGTCGGGGTCGGTGGAGCTGGTGGTGAAGAGCTGGCTTCCGCACTCGGCGCAGAAGGCCTTGACCCAGCCGCCGTCGGCGGGGTCGAAGGCGCGGACGTGCTCGGCGCCGGCGGTGAGGCGGAAGGAGCCGGGAGCGGTCCGCGCGGTGACCGCGACGCCGGTCCCGCTGCGCCGCTGGCAGCGCTTGCAGTGGCAGTAGACGGCGCCGGTCAAGGGCTCTGCGACCTCGAAGTGGACGGCGCCGCACATGCAGCCGCCGCTGATGGGTAGGTCCGGGCCAGGCATCCGCGAACCCTAGCGCCGATGTCGATTTTCTCCCTCCGAGTTCGTCCTCCAGGTGAGAGAACCAGAAAAGGAGACGCGAGATGTTGCTGAAGAGGAAGACCGCGGTGGTCTACGGAGCCGGATCGATCGGCGGCGCGGTGGCGCGAGCGTTCGCCCGCCAGGGCGCCAGGGTCGAGATCGCCAGCCGCTCGCTGGCGGGGGCCGAGGCACTGGCCGCCGAGATCGACACCGGCGGTGGCGCCGCCGGCGCCCACCAGGTCGACGCGCTCGACGAGGCCGCGGTCCGGGCCTTCGTCGACGGCGTGGTGGCGACGCGCGGGAGCGTCGACGTCTCCTTCAACCTGATCGCGGTCGGCGACGTCCAGGGCACGCCCCTGGTCGAGATGGAGTGGGAGCCGTTCGCGACTCCGATCGAGCGGGCGGTGCGCTCGACCTTCAACACGGTCAAGGCGGCCGCTCCCCACATGGCCCGCCAGGAGGGCGGCGGCGTCGTGCTCTTCTTCGGCGGCGAGGGCGACCCGGTCCCGAACTACAGCATCGGCGGTTTCCAGGTCGCCCTGCACGCGGTCGAGGCGATGAGGCGCCAGTACTCCTCCGAGCTGGGCGGTGCCGGGGTGCGCTTCGTGACCCTGCGGACCGCCGGCGTCCCGGACACGATCCCGGACGTGATGGACGGCGGCGAGGCGCTGGCGGCCTCGCTGAACGAAGCGACGATGACGGGGCGGGCGGCGACGCTCGAGGACATCGGCGCGGTCGCAGCCTTCGTCGCCTCCGACCGCGCGCGGACGATGACCGCGGCGACGGTGAACGTCAGCGCCGGCGCCCTGATCGACTAGCCAGAGCGGCCTCCGGGTAACTGAACGACGTCTGGGAACCCCCTGGCACTACCTAACGGAGGAGTTCACTGTGGCTAGGAGAGAAGGCGGCAACACGGGCGGAATCGGGCTCGGTGGCATCCTGGTGATCATCGGAATTGTCCTGATGATCATCGGCCACTTCCTGATCGGCCTGATCGTGCTGCTGGTCGGTCTCGTCGCGTTCGGCGGCTTCGCCCGCGGCAAGTGGTACTGACCGCGGCCGGCTAGAGCTCCGGCTTGCCCCGCTGGAACAGCCAGCGGTGGAAGAACGGCCCCAGGTCACGGCCCGAGACCTCGCTCGCCAGCGCGATGAAGTCGGCGATGTCGCCGTGGCCGTAGCGGCGTTCGGTGGCCCAGCGGCGGAGGAGCTCGAGGACGTCCCGCGTCCCGACCTTCTGCCGCAGGGCCTCGATCGTCATCGCTCCCCGCACGTAGGTCGAGGTGATGAAGAGGTTCTTGGCCTGGCCCGGGTGGCCCGAGGGCGGGTTCCAGAATTTGGTCTCCGAAGCCGGGCGTTCGTAGAGCTTGGCGAACACTTCAGCCGCGGTCTGGCCGCCGTGGCGCTCGGCGAAGTACCACTCGGTCCACGTCGCGAGCCCCTCGTTGAGCCAGATGTTGGGCCAGCGCTCGAGCCCGACCGAGTCGCCGAACCACTGGTGCGCGGTCTCGTGGACGAGCGTGGTGCGGTCCGGTGCGAAGGCGTAGATCGGGCGCGTCTGGGTCTCGAGCGCGTATTCGAGGTCGGCGACGTCGACCGCCGAACCGGCGGCGTCGAACGGGTAGGGACCGAAGAGGTGCTCCTCGAAGCGGATCGCCTCCGGCAGCGAGTTCAGCGCCGGCTGCGATTTCGCCACCAGGCTGGGATCGACCAGCGTCCAGGTCGGCAGCTTGCCGATGTGGCCGTGTTCGAGCTTGCCCTTGCCGATGTCGACCAGGGCCAGGTAGGGGACCATCGGCTGGCGCTCCTGCCAGAAGAACTCGCGGCGGCCGTCGAGGCGGCCGACCTTCACGAGCCGCCCGTTGGACACTGCCTTCAGACCCGTCGGCACGGCGATCGAGACATTGAAGGTGGCCTTGTCGCGCAGGGTGTTGTTGCAGGCCAGCCACGCCGCGGTGCCGACCGGCTCCCCCACTCCGACGGCGCCGTCGCGGGTGCGGTACCAGCCCTCGGTCGAACCGTCGGGGTCGGTCACTTTGCGCGGCACGCCGCCGTAGCGGACATCGACGGTGAACTTCGATTCCGCTTCGATCTCGGTCGCCGGGCGGATCTTGATCTTGCCGCGCCCGCGCCCGACCTGTGCCGGTTCGCCGTCGACGCTGACCGAGCTGACCTTGAGCCCGTCCAGGTCGAGCGTGAAGCGGGGCAGGTTCGCCGTCGCCCGCGCCTCGATCGTGTCGCGCGCGTGCAGCACGCCGCTGCGCGGCGCGTAACCGAGGTGGACCTCGTAGTGGGAGACGTTGTAGCCGCTGTTGCCGCTGCGCGGGAAGAACGGTTCCCCGGTGGCTTCCGAGGCGGCGCCGGCCGGGGCGGCACTCGACAGCGCCGCGGCCGCGGCCAGGGCGAGGAGCGCGATTAGCCGGCGCGGAGTGGGGGCAATCTGCACCGGCCGCATCCTATGACTCCACGTAGCGTTTGAGCGCCTCGCGGGCGAGGTTGCTGATCGAGCGCAATTCCTTGTCGGCTTTCGCCTGGGCGGCGTCGTAGAGGTCGGGCGGGATGCGGAAGGTGATCCGCTCCGACACCCGCTCACCGTCGAGCGGCGGCCGGCCGACTCGGACCGCCCGGAAGGTCGACGGATCCAACCCCTCCTCGAATTCCTTCGTCCATTTCTCTTCGAGCTCCGGGGTAAGCACGGTCCCGCCTTTGAGAATCCAGTAGCCCTCCTCGGTTTTCTCCGGGTCTTTCCCCGCTTTCGGCTTCTTCGCCTTTTTCACACTCGCCATGAGATTGCCTCCACGTAGTCGCGCCCGTATTTTTTGCGCATCGGCATCGCGTGCAGGATGAGCAGGCGGCCCCAGGGCTCGACGATCGCGGCGATCACCTCGATCCGCTCGCCGTCTTGGTCGCCACCAAGAAAGACGACGCGAGAGTTGTCGTATTCCCTCTCGTCTTCCAGCGCGAAGCAGATGCCCGCGTGCCGCACGACGAAGAGTGAGCGCTCACGCGACACCCGGTGCTTCGTCGCCGATCGCGCCCAACCAATCCTCTTGCCGTCGATCCACTCATTTCGTCTGACGATATTAGCGCGGCTCTCGCGATAGGCGAAGACGTGCGGCAGCAGCCATTCGGCGTCGACCTCTTCGTAGCGATCCTCGTCGAGCCAGACGAAGCAGCGGCCGCCGAGGTCGAGGTGGATGTACCGCCGGGTCCAGTAGTGCTTGTACATCTGAACGCGGCCACCGTCGGTCAGCTCGACTTCGCCCATCCACATGAAGTCGTCGATGTCCTCGGGCGCCAGTTCGAGCAGCGGCTCCCAGGCCGGCTCCTCGCGCCGAGTCATCCTCCCCCGCTGCCATTTCTTCGCCTTCCTCGCCATCCCCAGATCGTCGAGAAGGAGGGCGCGCCGAACAAGACCTGGAGGTGACAATTGCGTGCCATCTCTCCTGCGAAACTGCGGTGATGCGCGTGCTCGCGATCGTCCACCAACCGGACGCCGGCCCCGGCGTCTTCGCCGAGGCGATCGAGGCCGCCGGCGCGACCGTCGAGGAGTGGTCGATCGCCACCGCAGCCGACCCTCCGGCCGACCCCTTCGGCTACGACGCCGTCCTCGTCCTCGGCGGCGCCGCCCACGCCGACCAGGACGACCGCCACCCCTGGCTCGCCGCCGAGCGCTCCCTGCTCGGCGAACTGCTCGACGCCGAGACCCCGCTGCTCGGCCTCTGCCTCGGCGCCCAGACCCTGGCGGCTGCCGCCGGTGCGACCCCGCGCCGCGCCGCTCGCCCGGAGATCGGCTGGCACCGCGTCGACATCACCCCGGCGGGCCGCGAGGACCCGCTGCTCGCCTCCCTCGCCCCCGGATTCGAGGCGTTCCAGTGGCACAGCTACGAGTGCCCGCTGCCGCCCGGCGCCGTCGCGCTCGCCACCAGTGAGGTCTGCCTCCAAGCCTTCCGCGCCGGCCCCGCCGCCTGGGGCCTGCAGTTCCACCCCGAGGTCAGCGCCGCCGACGCCCGCCACTGGATCGCCGATTACCGCTCCGACCCCGACGCGATCGCGCTTGGCATCGACCCCGCCGTCCTCGGCGCCGAGACCGAGAAGCGAATAGTCGACTTCAATCAAGTCGGCCGCGACATCTGCCGACGCTGGCTGGATCCGTCCGCCGCCCACCAGTAGCCTCATCGTCGTCCGATTTCGATTAGAGGAGACCAGTTGCGCAGTCGTCTCGGAAGTCCCACCGTCGCCCTAACTGCGCTCTTGCTGCTCGCCACCGCGCTCTTCGGCGCCGCCTCGGCGTCGGCGGCAACCGTGGTCAACGGCAGTTTCGAGACCGGGACCCTTGAAGGCTGGCACCTCTACCAGAGCAACGAAAAAGTCGCCTGGGAAGTCGAGGAAGAAATGGAAGGACTGCTGCCAGCGCCATTGGACGGCAAATACCTCGCCGCTTCTATCCAGGAAGCGCCCGGCACGACCATTCTTTACCAGGACATCGCCCTCGAACCGGCAGCGACGCACGCTCTCCAGATGACGCTGGTCTACGGCTCGGAAGTACCGATTGCCATTCCGCAATCCCAATCGCTGTTCGTTGGCGCAACGGCGCCGGTGAACCAGCAGTTTCGAGTGGATGTCATGAAACCGACGGCACCGATTGAATCGCTGGCTCCCGGGGATGTCCTTGGGACCGTCTTCGCAACCTCGGAAAGCGAAAACGAAGAAGGCGAAGCCTCGAGTCCAGAAATGGAACCGAAGCGATTCAGTTTCGACCTGACGCCTTTCGCCGGCCAGACGGTGCGGCTGCGACTCGCTGTCGCGGTGACTAACGGACCGTTGTTCGCCGGCGTCGACAGAGTCTCGATCACCAGCACGCCGATCCCGGCCCCTCCCGCCCCGCCCGCGTCCGCACCTCCCGCCCCGCCCTCGAACCGGATCCAGAAGGGCAGGCTGACGCTGGACAGGAGGAAGGGGACCGCGAAGCTCGCGATCACCGTTCCCGGCGCCGGGACCCTGACCGTGATGGACGCCAGCACCAAGATCGCGATCGCCTCGATGACCTCATCGGGGACCAATGGCGCCAAAGGCGGACACAAGCCGAGACTGATCAGGGCGGCGACGCTGCACCCGACCGCCGCCGGGACGATCGAGCTGCCGATCAGGCCGACCGCCTCGGGGCGCCGGCGGCTCGGCAAAACCGGCAGGCTGCCGGTCCGGGCACGCCTTACCTTCACGCCGACCAGCGGGACCGCGGCGACGCAGGTCTACCGGGCGACGCTGCGCAGGACGTTCAGCTCGCGGAGATGACGAGGCGCATCGAGCCGTCGTAGCTGGCCCGCTCGCGCAGCTCGCCCCAGCGGCGGTCCCACTCGCCCGTCTCGAGCGCGTCGCGCAGACCGGCGACGAGGCGATCCTCTTCGCCCGGCTCCATCAGCCCCCAGAGCGACTGGGCGGCCCGAACCTCGGGGTCGAGCAGGGCCTCGGGCCGGTTCCAGAAGGCCTCGGCGAAGCCGTCGACGCAGTCGGCCGGGGTCGGGATCGTCTCCACCCGGACGTCGCCGCCGAGCTCGGCCGCCACCTCGGCGGTCGTCCCGAAGCGCCGGCACTCGAGCTCCCAGGTCGGCCCGAAGAGGTCGCGCTGCCACTCGGGCATCGCGGCGAGTTCGAAGGTGAAGATGACGACCGGCCCGCGGGCGACGCGGCGCAGCTCGGCGAGGCCGGCGGCGCGCGGGCTCCAGTGGTGGATCGTCACGCAGGCCATCGCCGCGTCGACGGCGTCGTCGTCGAAGGGCAGCGACTCGGCCGAGGCCGCGATCACCGGCGCCGCTTCGGGCCCCCGCTGGGCGCGCATCGTCGCGCTCGGCTCGACCGCCAGCACCCAGCGGTCGCGCGGCTCGTAGCTGCCCGTCCCGGCACCGACGTTCAGCACCGTGCGGGAGTCGCCGAGGGCGGCGTGGATGCGAGCCTCGAAGCGCGGATCGGTCCGCCGCCCGAGCGAATAGCCCCGCCCGCGCTCCTCGTAGTCGACGCTCGTCGGC
This sequence comes from uncultured Actinomycetes bacterium, assembly GCA_963839115.1. GTDB lineage: Bacteria > Actinomycetota > Thermoleophilia > Solirubrobacterales > 70-9 > VAYN01. Next base: position 3,085,067 of record CAWITM010000001.1, on the reverse strand, counting down.
ATCCGCCGGACCGTACCAACGCCCACAGCGCCCGCGTTCGCAGTTATCCGCCTATATCCCGGATAACTGCGAACGCCGGGCGGGCAGGAGGCGGGGGGCGGGATTAGTCGACTTGAACAGGCGTGAGGTAGGCGGCCGAGAGCCCGCCGTCGGCCAGAAACGCCGTCGCGGTGACGAACGAGGAGTCGTCGCTGGCGAGGAAGAGCGCCGACCTGGCGATCTCGACCGGCTCGCCGAAGCGGCCCATCGGGATGTGGACGAGGCGTTTGGCGGCGCGCTCGGGGTCCTTGGCGAAGAGCTCCTTCAGGAGCGGCGTGTTGACCGGGCCCGGGCAGAGCGCGTTGACGCGGATGCCGCGGTCGGCGAACTCGACCCCGAGCTCGCGCGAGAGCGCCAGGATCGCCCCCTTCGAGGCCGTGTAGGAGCCCTGCGACACCGCCGCTCCCATCACCGCGACGAACGAGGCGACGTTGATGATCGAGCCGCCGCCGCCCTCGAGCAGGTGCGGGATCCCGTGCTTGCAGCAGAGGAAGACGCTGCGCAGGTTGACGTCCTGGACGCGCTGCCAGGATTCGAGCGTGGTCGCGACCACCGACCCGTCGTCGGTCGGGTTGATGCCGGCGTTGTTCATCAGCACGTCGATCCGTCCGAGCTCCTCGCGCGCGGTCAGCAGTGCCCGCCGCACCTCCTCCTCGTCGGACACGTCGGCGGCGATCGTCAGCGTCCCGACCGCCTGCTCCGCGTCGAGGTCGATCCCCACCACCCGCGCCCCCTCGGCGGCGAAGAGCCGCGCCGACTCGGCGCCGATCCCGCTGGCCGATCCGGTCACGACACAGACCTTGCCCTCGAGTCGCCCGTTGCCCTCAGCCATCTCAGCCCTCCGCGGTCGCGTAGTAGACGTTCTTCACCTCGGTGTAGGCCTCGAGCGCGTCGGGGCCGAGCTCGCGCCCCACCCCCGACTGCTTGAAGCCGCCAAACGGCGTCGCCACCCGCACCGAGGTGTTCGAGTTGATCGAGATCACGCCGGTCTCGAGCGCCCGCGCGACCCGCAGCGCCCGCGCCCCGTCGTGGCTCCAGACCGATCCCGATAGGCCATAAATGGTGTCGTTGGCGAGCGCGACCGCCTCGGCCTCGCCGCGGAACGGGATGACGCAGGCGACCGGCCCGAAGATCTCCTCGCGGGCGGCGCGGTCGCCGTTGTCGACCGGGGCAAGGACGGTCGGCGCGAACCAGAAGCCGGCACCCTCCGGAGCCGAGCCGCGGATCGCCACCGGGGCATCGTCGGGGACGTAGGAGGCGACCGCCTCGCGCTGGCCGGCCGAGATCAGCGGTCCCATCTGGGTCGCCTCGTCGAGCGGGTCGCCGACCGCGATCGCCTCGACGATCGGCGCCAGCGCCGCCAGGAAGTCGTCGAAGACGTCGCGCTCGACCAGGATCCGCGAGCGCGCGCAGCAGTCCTGGCCGGCATTGCCGAAGACCGCCGGCACCGCCGCGGCGGCGGCGGCCTCGATGTCGGCATCGGCGAAGACGACGTTGGCCGACTTTCCGCCGAGCTCCAGCGTCACCCGCTTGATCGTCGCCGCCGCCCCGGCGGCGATCCCGCGCCCGACCGCGGTCGAGCCGGTGAAGGCGATCTTGGCGACGTCGGGGTGCTCGACCAGCCGCTGGCCGCAGACACTGCCCGGCCCGGCGACGACGCTCAGGACGCCCTCCGGCAGCCCCGCCTCGAGCGCGATCCGCTCCAGCTCCAGCGCGCTCAGCGGCGTCAGCTCGGCCGGCTTGAGGACGACGCAGTTGCCGGCCGCGAGCGCCGGCGCGACCTTCCAGGCGGCGATCGTCAGCGGGAAGTTCCAGGGCACGATCAGCCCGACGACGCCGAGCGGCTCGCGGAAGGTGAAGTCGACGCCGCCGGCGACCGGGATCGTCTTGCCGAGCAGCCGCTCCGGCGCCCCGGCGTAGTAGCGGAAGGTGTCGATGACCATGCCGATCTCGCCTCGGGCGTCGCCGATCGGCTTCCCGGCGTTGCGCGCCTCGAGCCGCGCCAGCTCCTCGTGGCGCGCCGCCAGCGCGTCGGCGAGCGCGTGCATCACCCGAGCCCGGTCTGCCGGGGCGACGTCGCGCCAGCCCGGGAAGGCCGCCTTGGCCGCCGCCACCGCGGCGTCGACCTCCTCGACTCCGGCCCGCGGCACCTCGGCGAGCACGTCCTCGGTCGCCGGCTCGATCACCGAGATCGCGCTCACGCCGCCCGCTCCTCAGAGCTTGGCGACTTGCTCTCGCTATCCGAGAGGAACTCGCCACGCGCCGCCGCCACCAGTGACGGGATGACGGGACTATCCGGGTCCTCCTCGGGGTGCCAGACGACGCCGAGCGCGTAGCTCTTCTCGGGCAGCTCGATCGCCTCGACGATGTCGTCCTCGTCAGACCAGCCGGTGACCGCCAGCCCCTCGCCGAGCCGGTCGACGCCCTGGTGGTGGTGGCTCATCACCAGCAGCCCCTCGGTCCCGGCGGCGCCGCAGGCGAGCGTTCCCGGCGCCAGCCGCACCCGGTGGGTGCCGAAGGTCCCGGCGGTCGAGCGGTGCACCCCCGACCCGATCGACTCCGGCAGATGCTGGTCGAGGGTTCCGCCGAGCGCGATGTTCAGCATCTGCATGCCGCGGCAGATCCCCAGCACCGGCATGTCGCGCTCGAGTGCTCGCCGCGCCAGCGCCAGCTCGAAGCGATCGCGGTCGGGCGTCGTCCCCTTGGTCTCGGGATGCGGCTCGGCGCCGTAGCTGGCGGGGTCGATGTCGGCGCCCCCGGCCAGGAGCAGCGCGTCGATTCGGTCGAGTATCAGGTCGGGGTCGGCGACCGCGGCCTCGTCGGGCGGCAGCACGATCGCCAGTGCCCCCGCCCGCTGCACGGCATTGACGTAGTTGCGCGGCGCCAGCGCCACCTCGTAGCCATCCCAGACTCCCCAGGACACGCGCTCGACGCCGGCGCAGATGCCGATGACGGGCGGCCCGCTCACCGGCCCGCCTCGCCGTCACTCACCGCGACCCACGACATCAGAGACGCTCGAACCCCCGGTAGCGCTCCCAGTCGGTGACCGCGGCCTCGAACGCGTCGATCTCGACCCGCGCGCGGTTCAGGTAGTGGTCGACGACGTCGGCGCCGAAGGCCTTCTCGACCATGTCCGAGGCGGCGAAGGCGTCGCGCGCCTCGTAGATGTTGTGCGGCACCCGCGGCTTGTCGGATTTGTAGGCGTCGCCCTCGAAGGCCGGCTCGAGCGCCAGCTCCTGCTCGATCCCGTGCAGCCCGGCGGCGATCAGCGCCGCCAGCGCCAGGTGGGGATTGACGTCGGCGCCGGGCAGCCGGTTCTCGACCCGCAGCCCTTCGCCGTGGCCGACGACCCGAAGAGAGCAAGTGCGGTTGTCGCGTCCCCAGGCGATCGCGGTGGGCGCGAAGGAGCCGGCGGCGAAGCGCTTGTAGGAGTTGACGTGGGGCGCGTAGAGCAGGGTCAGCTCGCGCATGCAGGCGATCTGGCCGGCGACGAAGCTCTCGAACAGCGCCTGGTCGGCGGCAAACGCGTTCTCCCCGCCCGGCCCCGCCAGCGAGCAGTGGATGTGGCACGAGTTGCCCTCGCGCTCGTTGAACTTGGCCATGAAGGTGATCGACATCTCCTCCTGGGAGGCGATCTCCTTGGCGCCGTTCTTGTAGATCGCGTGGTTGTCGGCGCTCCGCAGCGCCTCCTCGTAGCGGAAGTTGACCTCGTGCTGGCCGAGGTTGCACTCGCCCTTGGAGTTCTCGACCGTCATCCCGGCGGCGCCCATCTCGTTGCGGATCCGCCGGATCAGCGGCTCGACCCGGGCGCTCCCCAGCAGCGAGTAATCGATGTTGTAGAGGTTGGCCGGCTCGAGGTCGACGAAGCCCTTTTTCCAGGCCTCCTCGTAGGTGTCGCGGAAGACGATGAACTCGAGCTCGGTGGCGGCGTTGGCGCTGAAGCCCCGCTCCTCGATGCGGCGCAGCTGGCGGCGCAGGATCTGGCGCGGCGAGGCGACGACCTCGCGGCCGTCGGGCCACTGCAGGTCGGCCATCAGCATCGCCGTCCCCGGCAGCCACGGCACCATCCTCAGCGTGTCGAGGTCCGGCACCATCTCGAAGTCGCCGTAGCCGGTGTCCCAGGAGGCCATCGCGTAGCCGCCGACCGTCTCCATGTCGACGTCGACGGCGAGCAGGTAGTTGCAGCCCTCGGCGCCGTTCTCGAGCACCTCGCCGAGGAAGTGCGCCGCGGTCAGCCGCTTGCCCTGCAGGCGTCCCTCCATGTCGGCGATCGCCAGCAGCACGGTGTCGACCGTGCCCTCGGCGACCGCCTGTTCGAGTTCTTCGACGTTCACCTGGTGAACGTTACGGAGCCGAGGTGTCCGGGTCCGGCGACTCGCCGAGCGCTTCCTCGATGTCGGTCTCCCGGATCTGGCCGGTGAAGTGTTTGCGGGCAGTGGCGAACCAGGTGATCGCCGCCCCGACCAGCACGATCGCCACCGTCAGCGGTGCGTAGTTGAACGACTCCCAACTGAATTCGCTGTTCCACGGCACCGCCGCGGGCACGAACGGGAGGCAGAAGATGATCGTGATCAACGCCACCCAGAAGGTCGCGAAGCTGTTCATCCACTTGTACTTCCTGCCGTTGTTCCAGGGTCCCACCTCGAACTCGTCGCCTTTGCGCCAGCGCAGGAAGATCGGGATCACATAGGCGATGTAGAGCCCGATGACGGAGATCGAGACGACGGCGAAGAAGGCGAACGGAACGCCTTCGCCGTTCCCCTTCAGCGCCGGCAGGGTGAGGATCAAGCCGAGCGTCGCCATCAGCAGCACCGCGTAGACCGGCACCCGTTTGTCGTTGACCCGCGAGATTTTCGAGGAGACGCGTTTGCCGAAGCCGTTGTCGCGGGAGAAGGCGTAACACATGCGCGAGGCGCTGGTCAGGCAGGCGGCGCCGCAGAAGAGCTGGCCGACGACCGAGATGATGAGGACGAATTTGCCCCAGCCGCTGCCCAGCGCTTCGACCAGCAGGGTGGGCGCGAAGCCGGCGGCTTCGTTGGCGCCTTCGACTTTGGTGACGGCGAAGGTGATCGCCAGCAGCACGATCCAGCCGATCAACGCCGAGTAGAAGATCGACCGCCAAACCCCCTTCGCCGCTTCGGTCGAGGCGCCGTGGGTCTCCTCGGAGATATGGGCCGAGGCGTCGAACCCGGTGATCGTGTACTGGGTCAGCAGGAACCCGAGCGGCAGCACGTAGAACCAGTACATCCCTTCGCTGAAGCCGCTGTTGTTGATCCGATGGCTGAAGACGAAGCTGAAGCTCTGGTGCCCGTCGGGGACGACGATCAGGACGATCACGATCGCGATGACGCCGAAGACGTGCCACCAGACCGAGACGTTGTTGATCCGCGCCAGCAGGTGGGTGTTGCGCACGTTCATCGTCACGTGGATCAGGAGGATGATCACGAAGAGGCCGAAGGTCTCGGTGAGGACGTGGGCGCTGTCGCCGAAGTTCACCCCGAGCAGGTTCACTTCGTAGAGGCTCAGCACCACGTTGAGGAAGGTGGCGGCGGCGTAATCGACTGAGGCGAGCACCGCGACCAGGCCGATCAGGTTGAACCAACCGGTGAACCAGGCCCAGGCCGGGCCGCCGAGCCGTCCCGACCACCAGTAGATACCACCCGCGGTCGGGTACGCGGAGACCAGCTCCGACATGCAGAAGCCGATGATCAGGATCGGGATCGAGATCAGCGGCCAGGCGATCGAGATCGCGATCGGGCCGCCGTTGTTCCAGGCCTGGTTGTAGGTGGTGAAGCAGCCGGCCAGGATCGAGATGATCGTGAACGAGATCGCGAAGTTGGAGAACCCACTCCAAGCCCGGTTCAGCGACTGCTTGTAGCCGAGTTCTGCGAGGCGTGCCTCGTCGCTGCCGGGAGTCGCGGTGCTGCTCTCCATGGATCCTCTCTTCCCCGTGAGGGTCGCGGTTTGCGGTAAAAGGTGTGCCGAACGGACCTAACGACGTCCGCAGCGAGCCTAGTCTCGGCTCGCAACCCCTGTCAATGCCGTCTTGGAGAAATTTCTCCGCACCCCTTTGGCCCAGCTGGCAGACACCGTCGAAGCGCTCGCGCCACTGCTCGGCGCTCGCGAAGGCGAGCCGGTGGCGCTCGACGGCGGCATCACCAACCGCAACTTCCGGGTCCGGCTCGGCGGCGTCGACTACGTGCTGCGGATGCCCGGCAAGGACACCGGGCTGCTGGGGATCGACCGCGGCGCCGAGCGCGACGCGGCGGAGCGCGCGGCGGCCGCCGGAGTGGCGCCGGAGGTGGCGGCCCTGCTATCTGACCCGCCCTGCCTGGTGACGCGATTCGTCGAAGGCGAGACGATGAGCGAGGCCGGGCTGCGCGCGCCGGGCGCCCTCACCGAGGTCGCCGCGGCCCTGCGGGCGATCCACGACTGCCCGCCGATCGCCGCCACCTTCGACTCCTTCCGGATCGTCGAGGACTACGCCGCCAAGGCACGCGACCGCGGCGCCGAGGTTCCGGCCGACTACGACCAGGCGTCGGCCACCGCGGCGCGGATCGAGGCGGCGCTGGCGGCCCGCGGCGAAGCGCCGGTCCTCTGCCACGACGACCTCCTCGCCGCCAACTTCATCGCCTCCCCGGACGGGCTGCGAATCGTCGACTGGGAGTATGCGGGGATGGGCAGCCGCTGGTTCGACCTCGGCAACTTCGCCGTCAACAACGGCCTCGATGCCGCGGCGGAGGAAGCGCTGCTCGCCGCCTATCTCGGGCCGGACGCGGGTGGGACCGGCGAGGGCGAGGCCGCCACCTCGGCCGCCGGCGAGCTCGCCGCCCTGCGCCTGATGCGCTTCATGTCCGACTTCCGCGAGGCGATGTGGGGCGTCGTCCAGGGCACCCTCTCCGACCTCGACTTCGACTTCGCCGCCTACGCCCGCAAGCACTTCGACCGCCTCGCCGACGCCGCCGCGGCGCCCAGCTTCGACTCGCTCCTCGAGGAGGCCGCCGTTGCCGCGCGCTGAGCTTCCCGACCGCGCCCGCTGCGTGATCATCGGCGGCGGCGTCGGCGGCACCTCGCTCGCCTACCACCTCGCCGAGCTGGGCTGGGACGACGTCGTCCTGGTCGAGCGCTCCCAGCTCACCTCCGGCTCGACCTTCCACTCGGCCGGCCTGGTCGGCCAGCTGCGCGGCTCGGTCTCGCTGACCAAGATGATGATGCACTCGGTCGAGCTCTACCGCCGGCTCGGCGGCGAGTCCGACTTCGATCCCGGCTGGACCGAATGCGGCGGCATCCGCCTCGCCTCCTCGGAGGAGCGGATGGAGGAGCTGCGCCGCCAGGCCGGCTGGGCCAAGACCTTCGGGCTGCCGCTGGAGCTGATCTCCGCCGAGGAGGCCCAGGAGCTCTTCCCGCTGATGTCGACCGAGGGCGTCCTCGGCGCCGCGTGGCTACCGACCGACGGTTACATCGACCCCTCACAGCTGACCTACGCGCTTGCCGACGGCGCCCGCCGCGGCGGCTGCCGGATCTTCACCGACACCCGGGTCACCGGGATCGAAGTGACCGGCGGGCGCGTCCGCGCCGTCCACACCGACCGCGGCGACGTCGAGGCCGAGGTCGTCGTCGACGCCGGCGGCATGTTCGCCGCCGAGATCGGCCGGATGGCCGGCGTCCGCGTGCCGCTGCTGCCGATGTCCCACCAGTACCTGGTGACCCAGCCGCTCGACGCGGTGCGCGAGGCGCGCGCCGGCGCCGGTGGCGAGCGCCGCAACCTCCCCACCCTGCGCGACCCGGACCTGCTCGTCTACTACCGCGAGGACGGCGACGGCCTGGTCATGGGCGGCTACGAGCGCCAGAGCCAGCCTGCCTTCACCCCGGAGGGACCGGGCGGCTTCGAGGCGATCCCGGCGGACTTCAACGGCCGCCTGCTCGAAGAGGAGTGGGACCGCTTCGAGGAGATCACCCGCAACTCCGAGCGGCGGGTGCCGGCGATGTCGGAGATCACCGTCACCAAACTGATCAACGGCCCCGAGGCCTTCACCCCGGACAACGAGTTCTGCCTCGGCGAGTCGGCGGTCGACGGCTTCTTCGTCTGCGCCGGCTTCTGCGCCCACGGCCTCGCCGGGGCCGGCGGCATCGGCAAGGTCATGGCCGAGTGGATCGCCGAGGGCGAGCCGAGCCTCGACCTCTGGCACATGGACATCCGCCGCTTCGGCGCCGCCTATCGCTCCCCCGCCTACACCCACGCGCGGATCAAGGAGACGTATGAGACCTACTACGACATCCGCTATCCCAACCACGAGCGCACCGCGGGGCGGCCGCTGCGGGTCTCGCCGGCCAACGCCTGGCACCGCGAGCACGGCGCCGCCTTCGGCGAGAAGTCGGGCTGGGAGCGGGTCAACTGGTACGACACCAACGCCGCCGGCGGCGCCGAGGACCTGCGACCGCGCGGCTGGGCCGGCCAGCACTGGAGCCCGGCGATCGGCGCCGAGCACCGCGCCGCCCGCGAGGCGGTCGCGCTCTTCGACGAGTCGTCGTTCGCCAAGCTCGAGATCAGCGGGCCGGGCGCCGCCGACTACCTCGAAGGCCTCTGCGACAACCGCGTCGCCCGCGGCGTCGGCGAGATCACCTACACGCAGATGCTGAACGAACGCGGCGGGATCGAGTGCGACTTCACCGTCGCCCGCCTCGCCGAGCACCGCTTCGGGATCGTCACCGGCACCGCCTTCGGCAACCACGACCGCGAGTGGATGCGCCGCCACCTGCCTAAGGAGGGCGGGATCCACCTCGCCGACGTCACCTCGGCCTGGGCCTGCTTCGGGATCTGGGGACCGCGCGCCCGCGACGTGCTCGCCGCCCTGACCCCCGCCGACCTCGGCAACGACGCCTTCCCCTATATGACCCTGCAGGAGATCACCGTCGGCAACGTGCCGGTGCGGGCGCTGCGGGTGACCTACGTCGGCGAGCTCGGCTGGGAGCTCTACTGCCCGACCGAGTACGGCCTGGGACTGTGGCGGGCGCTCTGGGAGGCGGGCCGCCCGCGCGGCATCGTGGCCGCCGGCTACCGGGCGATCGACAGCCTCCGGGTCGAGAAGGGCTACCGCGTCTGGGGCGCCGACATCACCCCCGACGAGACCCCCTACGAGGGCGGCGTCGGCTTCTGCGTGAAGCTCGACAAGGGCGACTTCGTCGGGCGCGAGGCGCTGGTCGCGGCGAAGGACGCGGGCCCGCGCACGCGCCTGCGCTGCCTGGTCCTCGAGGACCCGCGCCGGGTCGCCCTCGGCAACGAGCCGGTCCGCATCGGCGGCGAGGTCGCCGGCCGCGTCACCACCGGCGGCTACGGCTACACGGTCGAGCGCTCGGTCGCCTACGCCTATCTGCCGCCGGCCGCCGAGCCGGGCACCGCGGTCGAGGTCGAGATCTTCGGCAGCTGGATCCCGGGCGAGGTCGCCAAAGAGCCGCTCTACGACCCGACCGGCGCCCGCATCAAATCCTGAGCCCGCGCCGGCAGCAGCCCGGCGAGGATGTGCTCGGTGCCCTCGGTGTGCTCGCGGATCACCTTGACGGCGCGCCCGCCGTCGCCGCGCCGCAGCGCCTTCAGCAGGCGCCGGTGCTGCTCGTTGGCCTGCGCCAGCACCTCGGGCGGGTGCGGGATCAGCGCGATCAGGTCGGTCATCTGACCCTGGACGTCGGTCATCGCGCTGACCAGGCGCGGCGAGTCGGCGGCCTCGGCCAGGCCGATGTGGAGGCGGATGTCGATGCGCCGGTACTCCTCGAAGTCGCCGGTCCGCTTCGCCATCCTGGCGACCAGCGCGTCGAGGCGGTCGAGGTCTGAGGGCTCGGCGCGCTCGGCGGCAAGCAGGGCGGCGCCGGCCTCGATCGCCACCCGGTGCTCGAGCACCGCCCACGCACCCTGCCCGAGCGGCTCCTCGCCGGCGCGCTCGGCGAGCGGTGGCTGCTCGGCGACGAAGGTCCCGCCCGAGCGGCCGCGCAGCGAGACCAGGTGGCCGCTCTGGACCAGAGTGGTCAGCGCCTGGCGCAGGGTCGAGCGGGAGATCCGCAGCCGCCGGGCCAGCTCGCGCTCGGGCGGCAGCTGGCTGCCGGGGGCGAGCAGGCCGAGGCGGATCGCGGTGCCGAGCCGCTCGACCGTCTCCTCGAAGGTGCTCGGCGGCCGGACCGGCATGAAGACCGCCTCGAGCGCCGCGTCGTGCTCCATGGCCGAACGGTACCCCGCGACCGCCGTCGACGAACTAGTCGAGGACGACTTGGCCGGCGCCGCCGGTGTCCGCCGCGGGCGCGCCGACCGTCTTCCATCTGCCGAGCGCCATCGCCAGCGCCGGGATGAAGGCGATCGCCAGCAGCACCAGCGCCCAGACGAAGGTCGAGGCGAAGGCGCTCGCCAGCGGACCGTCGATCGCCGCACGCTGGGCGTCGCTGAGCCCGTGCAGCGCTTCGAAGCCGCTGGCCCCGCCCGCCTTGGTCGCCGCCGCGGCACCGGCCAACTGACTGGTGATCTCGGAGGCGAGGATGACCGAGAGGATCGCGGTGCCGATCGAGGCGCCGGACTGGCGGATGATGTTCATCGCCGTCGAGGTCCGCGCGATCGCCGCCGGCGGCACCGACTGCATCGCCGCGGTCATCGTCGGCATCATCGACAATCCCATCCCGAGGCCGAGCACGAAGCCGAAGCCGCAGAGCAGCACGTAGGAGGTGGTCGCGGTGACGAAGGCGAACGGCGCGATCCCGATCACCAGCAGTGGGATCCCGCAGGCGGGCAGCTTGTTGGGCCCGTAGCGGTCGGTCAGTTTGCCGGCCAGCGGCATCGTGATCATCGCGCCGAGCCCCTGCGGCGCCAGCAGCAGGCCCGATTCGAGGGCCGAGGCGCCGCGCACCGCCTGGTAGTAGAGGGGGATCAGCAGCAGGGCGCCGAAGAAAGCGATCCCGAACAGCATGAAGGTCCCGGCCGCGGCGCCGGCGCGGGTGTGGGTGAAGGTGCGGATGTCGATCAGCGGCGCCTTCGAGCGCCAGCTGTGGCTGAAGAAGCCGACGATCAGGGCGGCGCCGGCGATGATCGGGCCGAAGGACTTGACGTCGCCGAAGCCACCGCTCGCCGACTCGGCGAGGCCGAAGATCAGCAGCGTCAGCCCCGGCGAGAGCAGCGCCATCCCCAGCCAGTCGAGCTTGTGGGCGGGCTGCGGCTCGTCCTTGTCGAGCACCAGCTGGGCGCCGATCAGCGCGATGACGCCGATCGGGATGTTGATCAGGAAGATCCAGCGCCAGGACACGTCGTCGACCAGCCAGCCGCCGAGGATCGGGCCGACGATCGGCGCCACCAGCATCGGCACCCCGAGAATCCCCATCACCCGGCCCATCCGGTGGGGCCCGGCTTTCTTGGTCATGATCGTCATGACCGCGGGCATGATCATGCCGCCGCCGATGCCCTGGAGGACGCGGAAGCCGATCAGCTCCGGGGCGCTGGTCGCCGCCGCGCAGAGCGCCGAGCCGAGCATGAAAAGGGCGAGCGAGGTCATGTAGATCCGCTTGGTGCCGAAGCGGTCGGCGGCCCAGCCGGTCGCCGGAATCACCGCGGCGAGTGCCAGCGTGTAGCCGGTGACGACCCACTGGATCGTCGTCAGCGAGGCGTTGAAGTCGACCGCCAGTTTGTCGATCGCGACGTTGACGATCGTCGTGTCGAGGATCGACATGATCGCGCCGAGGAGGACGACGGAGGCGACGACCATCGTGCCGCGGTCGAGCGCGTTGGGGTCGGCGGGGGCTCCCGGGGAGGCGCCTGAGGCGGCGGGCGTCTGGCTCATGCCGTACACCGTAACAAATTTCCGTACACCGTATCGCCAGGGTATGCTCGGGCGATGGTGGACGAGGTCGACACGGTCTGGGCGCGCGGCGAGGCGGCCCAGAAGGCCCCGGCGCTCTCGCGCGAGGGCATCGTCGCCGCGGCGATCGCGATCGCCGACGCCGAGGGTCTGGCGGCGGTTTCCATCCGCCGTATTGCTACCGAGTTGAGCGCCCGGCCAATGAGCCTTTACTCACACATCGAGCGCAAGGACGACCTGATCGACCTGATGGTCGACGAGGTGATGGCCGGCGCCCTCCTCAGCGGCCCGGTGCCGGGCGACTGGCGGGAGGCGCTGCGCCAGATCGCCGATCGCAGCCGCGCCATGGTCAGCGACCACCCCTGGATGATCGGCGCCGCCATCCACCGGCCGATGCTCGGGCCAAACGCGCTCCGCCACATCGACCAGTCCCTGGAGGCGGTCGCGAGCCTCGACCTGCCCCCCGCCCGCAAACGCGCGGCCCTGCTGGCGATCGACACCTACACGCTCGGCTTCGCCGGGTGGGAAGTGCGCTCGACCGTCGCCAAGAAGCGCGGTCGGGACGCCGCCGCGAGTCGCAGGAGCGACGCGCTCGCGGCCTACGTCGAGGCCCAGGCGGCGAGCGGCGAGTACCCCAACCTCGCCAAGCTGAGCGGCGCGGAGCTGCGGCTCGACGTCGGGGCCGAGAGCTTCGAGGTCGGGCTCGAGTGGCTGCTCGCCGGCATCGAGGCCGAGGTCGTCGCACGGGCGGCCGAACCCGAGTAACGCGCGCCGGGCCGGCGGCCGCGGGCGGGCCGGCGGCTCAGACGGCGAGGATCCCGACCGCCAGCAGCACCGTGCCGACGATCCCGACGGCGACGCCACCGCCGAGCAGCCAGCGGCGTTTGGCGATGATCGAGACGGTCGAGAGGACGATCCCGACCTCCAGCCCGACCTCGGCCAGCTCGAAGAGCAGGTGCTTGGAGTTGTAGTGGGCGACGTGGTCTTCGTCGTGGTGGATCTGTTCGGTGAGGTGCGAGTCGGCCGGCTTCAGCTCGCCGCGGATCCGCTCCTCGTGGCGCCCCGCCGCCTGCGCCGCCGCCGCTTCGGTCCCCGACCCGGCGCCGAGCACGCGCAGCAGCGTCGCGTTGCCGCCGGCGACGTCGATCTTCAGCTGGTTGCTCTCGAGCAGCGAGGAGGAGTCGGCGCGGTGGGTCTCGCCGGTGATGACCTCTTTGACGGCCTCGTTGGAGAGGAAGGTCGCGATCGCCAGGAGCGCCGCCAGCACGGCGACGACCAGGGCGGCCTGGCGGGCGAAATGGGGCGTGTCGAGCTGGCCGTCGCCGACGCGGTGTCCGTGCTCGAAGCGCTCGATCGAGCGGTGGGCCTCCATGGCGGGGAATCTATGGGCCGCCCGCGACGCCACGACGAGCGCGGTCGTCCTTTCCGGCGCTATAGGTGGGAAGGGACGACCGCGCCCCTGGCTGCTAGTCGCCCGCGGCGGCCCAACCGCTCCAGCGCTCGACGTCGACCGCCAGCACCTCGCCGTGGTCGCGTTGGCGCGGGTAGCGGGTGCGCAGGAGCTCGACCGCCCGTCGTGCCTCCGGCTCGGCGGGGTCGAGGACGCGGCCGCGGCCGTCGGCCCGAACCCACCAGAGCGCCTCCCAGTCGTCCTCGTCCCAGTGGTCGGCGAGCAGCGCGACGACCGGGTTCTCGCGCACGTTGGCGAGCCGGCGCAGCGCCCGCGTCCGCTTCGGTTTGGCGTCGACGGCGCTGTAGATCGTCTCGCCGGCGAGGACGAAGGCGATCGGGACGATGTGGGGACGGCCGCCGGCGTCGGCGGTCGCGAGGCGGGCGACCCTCGCCGCGGCGAAGCGCGCGCGGGCCTCGGCGGGGCTCACGCCTCGCCGCGGAACTCGGCGATCGCCGCCTCCCAGCGCTCGAGCTTGGCTTCGATCGGGCCGCGGCCGGCCGTCGGCACCCAGCACGTCGCCCGCTCGCAACCGGCCTCGGCGAGCTTCTCGATCTCCTCCGGCTTCGAGGGCACGGTCATCGCCTGGAAGCCGATCGGCCGCTCGGCCCGTGCCCGCAGCTCGCCGGCGCGCTCGATCACGTCGGGGAGGTAGTTGGGGATCCAGGCGTCGCCGTGGGCGAGCACGCGATCGAGGACGGTCGGGCCGTTGCCGCCGACGAGGACCGGCGGGTGCGGCTTCTGGGCCGGCTTGGGCTCCATCTGCAGGCGGTCGAAGTCGACGAACTCGCCGTGGTAGGTCGCCTCGTCCTCGGTCCAGATCGCCTTCATCGCCTCGATCCGCTCGCCCAGCAGGCGCATCCGCGTCTTCGGATCGGTGCCGTGGTCGGCCATCTCCTCGCGGTTCCAGCCGGCGCCGACGCCGAACTCGAAGCGCCCGCCGGAGAGACGGTCGAGCGTCGCCACCTCTTTGGCGGTGTGGATCGGGTCGCGCTGGATCACCAGGCAGACGCCGGTGCCGATCCGCAGCCGAGTGGTCGCCGCGGCCGAGGCCATCAGCGCCACGAAGGGGTCGTAGCTGGCGAGGTATTTGTGGGGCAGCTCGCCACCGGCGGGATAGGGCGACTCGCGGCTGGCCGGGATGTGGCTGTGCTCGGCGAACAGCAGCGACTCCTGGCCACGCTCCTCGATCAAGGCAGCAAGCTCTCCCGGGCCCATCGCCCAGGCGGTCGGGAAGTAGCCGATTCCGAATTCCATAGGGCACGTATGTTTAGCACCGTGGATCGGAACGCCGCGACGGTCGTCTTCTTCCCCGAGGGAGCTTTCGGGCCGACCAACAACTGCGTCGGGATCGGCGACGTCCTGCGCCGCCGCGGCCACCGCGTCGTCTTCATCGTCGAGGAGTCCTTCGCCGGGACGCTCGAGGCGCAGGGCTTCGAGGAGCGCCTCATGCGGCTCACCCCGCCACCGGAGACCGAGGAAGCGCCCGGCCAGTTCTGGAAGGACTTCATCCGCGACACCGCGCCAGTCTTCCGCAAGTCGACCCGCGACCAGCTGGCCGAGTTCATCGCCCCCACCTTCGCGGCCCTGATCGACGGCGCCAAGGACGTCGACGAACGGCTGGGAGAGATCATCGGCGAGCTCGAGCCCGACCTCGTGGTCGAGGACAACGTCGTCTCCTTCCCCGCCCTCTTCGCCAGCGGGCGACCCTGGGCGCGGATCGCCTCCTGCAACCCGGCCGAGATCAAGGACCCCGACGTACCGCCGGTCTTCTCCGGCCTGCCGGCCTCCGACCGCGCCGACTGGGCCGACTTCTGGTCCGCCTACCGCGCCGCCCACGCCGAGATGCACGCCGCCTTCAGCGCCTTCTGCCAGGAGCGCGGGGCGCCGCCGCTGCCGGCCGACGACTTCATCCACGCCAGCCCGCTGCTCAACATGTACCTCTATCCGAGCGCGATCGACTACCCCCGCGCCCACCCGCTCGGCCCTACCTGGCACAACCTCGAGGCGAGCGTGCGGGCGACCGATCCCGACTGGTCCCTCCCGCCCGAGATCGCCGACGGCGAGGATCCGCTGATCTACCTCAGCATGGGCTCGCTCGGCTCTGCCGACGTACCTCTCATGAAGAGCCTGGTCGCCGCCCTCGCCGATGCCCCCTACCGCGTCATCGTCTCCAAGGGCCCCCAGGCCGACGAATTCGACCTCGCCCCGAACATGGCCGGGGCCGAGTTCCTGCCCCAGACCTCGGTTCTCCCCCAGGTCGACCTCGTCATCACCCACGGCGGCAACAACACCGTCACCGAGTCGCTCTTCTTCGGCAAGCCGATGGTCGTCCTGCCGATCTTCTGGGACCAGCACGACAACGCCCAGCGCCTCGCCGAGACCGGCTACGGCGCCCGCCTCGACACCTACGCCTTCGACCCACCCGAGCTCCCCGCCACGATCGACCGCCTGCTCGCCGACGCCGACCTCGCCGACCGCCTCGCCACCCTCTCCCGCCACCTCCAGTCGGCCCGCGGCACCGAGCGCGCCGCCGATCTGATCGAGCGCGCCGTCGGCGCCGGCTGAGCGGCCGGGAAAGTCGACACAGAGCCGCCCCGAAGTCCTGACATTCAGCGCGCCACACGTGCGCGCGGGCCCCCTAGGGTCGGCCCATGCAGCCATCACGTCTCCACGTTCCTGATCCGCATGTAGCTGCTAGCGTCTCTTTCATGACGCTACATCCTGAGAAGGGCGAGGTCGGGGTTCGCGAGCTGCACGATCGGCTCAGCGAGTACCTGGAGCGAGTAGCGCAGGGTGAGGAGATCGTCGTCACCCGCCGTGGCCGGCCCGTTGCGCGCATCACCGGCGTCGATGCGGTGCGGCCGTTCGAGGACTTGGAGCGGCGCGGACTGATTCGATGGCCGACGTCGCCTAAGACTCCTCGCTCGGCCCACATCGAGGCCACCGGCTCGGTGTCTGACCTCGTCCATGACCAGCGACGCTGACCGTCTACTTCGACACCTCGGCGCTGGTCAAGCTCGTTGTCAAGGAGGACGGCTCAGAACTTGCCGGCGAACTCTGGGGCATCACTGACGTACCGATTTCGAGTGTCCTCTCCTACCCAGAGGGCCGAGCCGCATTGGCAGCCGCCCAGCGTCACGGGCGTCTGAAAGGTGCTCATTACAGCGAGGCGCTGGGGACCTTTGAGTCGCTTCAAGGAGAGCTGGTCGCGATCCGGGTCGACGAGAGTCTCGCCAGGAGCGCCGGCCAGCAGGCGGATGATCTCGGTCTGCGAGGCAACGACGCAGTCCATATCGCCTCAGCGCTTCAACTCGGAGGTGACGAAGTCGTCGTGGCCACCTGGGACCGTGATCTCGCCGAGGCAGCAGGGCGTGTAGGGCTGAATGTCGCTGGCTTGGTCAGCTAGCTCCGCCACATCTTTTGGCGATGTCGATTTCGTCGCGCTGAGTTCGTCGCTCGGGTAAAAGGGCACGAGAGAGTCTCGTCCCAGCAACCAGAAGGAGCGCACCATGGGCAGAATCGTCGCGACCGAGTTCATCTCCCTCGACGGGGTCATCGAGGATCCCGGCGGGGCCGAGGACTTCGAGCACGGCGGCTGGACCTTCGAGATCGGCCGCGGCGAGGAGGGCGACCGCTTCAAGCTGAACGAGGTCCTCGAGGCCGAGGCGCAGCTGCTCGGGCGCGTGACCTACGAAGGCTTCGCCGCCGCCTGGCCCTCGATGGAAGACGACGTCGGCTTCGCCGACAAGTTCAACTCGATGCCCAAGTACGTCTTCTCCTCGACCCTCCAGTCCGCCGACTGGAACAACTCGACGATCCTCTCCGGCGACTTCGCGACCGAGATCGCCAAGCTGCGCGACCGGGTCGACGGAGTCATCCTCGTCGCCGGCAGCGCCCAGCTGGTCCAGGGCCTGATCGCCGCCGACCTCCTCGACGAGCTCCGCCTGATGGTCTTCCCGGTCGTCCTCGGCGGCGGCAAGCGCCTCTTCGCCGACGACGGCGCGAAGAAGCCGCTGAGCCTGACCAGCTCCGAGACCGTCGGCGACGGCATCTCGCTGGTCATTTACGAGAAGGGCTAGCCAGGTACGAGGGTGCCCGCGCCCGCGGCGCTCTACTGACCGCTCTGTTCGAAGGTGTGCTGGTACTGCGTCTTTTCGCCACCGTCGATCGCCTTGAAGGGGGCTTGTTGGATGCAGGCGGGCGCGGCGGCTTCGGCGGTGCTGGAGCCGCCGTCGAAGGCGTACTTTTTGATGTTTTCGAAGAAGGCTTCCGATTCTTTTTGAATTTCTTCGGCGGTCAGGGGGATGTTTTCCGGGACGGGTTTGAATGACTTGACGTGTTCGCGGAAGCCAGCGTTGTTGAAGGATTCGGGGTTGATGGTCACCACCGAGCCACCGCTGCACTGGCGGGTGTCGAAGCTCGGCAGCGTGCCGCCCTTCAGGCCCTTTGCCCAAAGCGGCGGGCTATAGGGGCTGTTGCGGTTGGTGGCCAAGCGGTTTTCGTAGGTCGACAGCGATTCGGCATTGATCGGACCCATGACGCGGATGTAGTTGAGTTTTTCGCCGAACTTATTTTCTTCGGGGAGAACGCCGTGCGTTGCGGCGGCGAGGTTGGCGAAGGTGGCGGCGAACTCGTGCTTGTAGAGGTTCAGGCCGGTGAGCACCGGGTTGAGGTTCCTCACGAACGGATCGATCGCCCGCAATAGCGGCGGGAATTCGTCGCGGAAGAGCTTGCGCAGCGCCGGGAAGCCGGTCGGCGCCTCGGCGATCACCGGCTTCAGCGCGCCGAACAGGGCCTTGGCTTCGGGCGCCAGGCGCGAGAAGGACACCAGGGTCGGCGACAGCTGTTCGGCGGCCGGGACCAGCTGCTTCATCAGCGGATCGGCGTCGACAGCGAAGGTCTTCAGGCGAGCCGTCGTCGTGCGCGACTCGTCGAGGAAGGTTGGGAAGGCACGGAAGAGCGCTTCGATGTCCTGGTCGCGCGCCGCCGTCGTCTTGAAGACGTCGTTCGAGCTCTTGATCAGGTTTGCCAGCTCGCCTTCACGCCCGCGCAGGGCCTCGAAGGTCGTGGTGCCGTTTTTGAACAGCTGGGACACGGCGAGCTTCTGGCTGTTGAGGACGCGGAAGAGCTTTTCGAATTCGCTGAAGGTGGGTTCGAGCTCGCCGATCGCGTAGGAGAGGTTCTGGCCCTGGCCGTTGATCGCCACCGACGCTTCCTGCATCCAGCTCTGGAACGCCGCCCGCGTTTTCGGGTCGAAGGCGCGGAAGATCTCGTCGAGCTGGACCGATTCGCCGACGTTGGCCTCGGGCAAAGTGCCGCCGTCGGCGAGTTTCGGACCCGTCTTCGAGCCCGGCGTGAGTTCGATGTAGGTCTCCCCCAGCAGCGTCTTGGTCCGCAGCATCGCCCGGGTCGAGGACGGCAGCGGCCCGTACTGGTTGTCGATGTTGACCGTCGCCAGTGCCTGCTTGCCGTTGGGTGCGAGTTCGATGCTTTCGACTTTGCCGACGTCGACGCCGGAGATCCGCACGTCGGACTGTTCGGCCAGCTGCGTCGCCTCGTTGAACGGCACCTTGATCTGGTAGCCCTTGGCTTTGAAGGGGGTCGGCCCGCCGAAGGTGATCCAGAGGAAGAGCAGGATCCCGAAGCAGGACAGCGCGAAGGCCGTGATGATCAAGAGCTGCGTGGTGCTGGGCGCGCGCTTGCTCATTTGTTGACGCCTTCGCAGTAGCCGTATTTGGTTTTGAAGGTCGTGATCGGGATTTCGTTCTGGCGAGGCACCTTGATCAGGTCGAGAAGGGTCGTCAGGTACGGCTTTCCTTCCAGCCGCTGACTTTCGGCGAAGCCATAGCCCAATTCCGAGCCCGTGCACGAGATCTCGACCAGCCCCCGGAGCACTGGGCCGCCGGCGTCCTGGAGATTGAAGGCGGCGTTGAAGTCGTGGTTCAGCCAGGGCACGTAGAAGAGGTAGCTCTCGGCCGCGCCTTTCGGCTTGTATGCGAGCTCGTTGAAGAACGAGTTGAGTCCGGCGACGCCGTTGCCGAAGTTCCGCACCGTCTTTTCGAGCGGCTTGGCACCTTCTTTGGTGTGGACGAGGACCGGGCGGATCTGGCGCGTGAACGGTCGGATCTGGTCCCTGATCGGGACCGTCGTCTGGCTGAACAGCTTCTCGGTCGCCTTGAACGCCGGCGTCGAGGCCTGCGCCTGCGGGATCAGCTTGGTCAGCGCCGGCGCCGCGACCTTGGAGAAGCTGTTCGAGGCCGACAGCCCTTCCTGGGTCGCCCGAAGCGTCGCCGGGAATTCCTGGAAGGCTTCTTCGATCGCCGTCTGCTGGTTGGCGAAGTTGCCGAGCGCTTTGTCGGAGGAGGTGACGAAGCGGCGGATGTCGGAGTCGTGGCGCCCGAGTTCGGTCGTCAGTTCGCCGAAGTCGTGGATCACCCGGGCGAGCTCGGTCCGCCGCGCCGCCACCGCTTTGTTGAGCGTCGCCGTGTAGTGGACGAACGGCTCGAAGCGCCGCAGCGCGTTGCCGAGCTGCTTCCCGTGTCCGCCGATCCCCTGAGCCCCGCCGGCGACCAGCAGCTGGATGTACTGGCGGGTGTCGGCGTCGAGGCTGGCGAGGAACTGGTCGAGGTTGGTGTTCGGTTCGGTCTGCGCGAGCGTGAAGCGGTGGCCGCTTTCGACCTCGCCCTTGCCGGTCCCCGGTTCGACCTCGACGACCATGTCGTTCAGCCCCGTTTTCGGCCGCAGCAGGAAGTTCGCGTCGGGGTGGATCAGCTTCATGTACTTCGGCTCGATCTCCATGCCGACGACGGCGTGGCCGTCTTCGAGGGAGACCGAGGAGACCTTGCCGATCTGGATCCCGGCGACGTCGACCGCCTGGCCCTGACCCGGCGTGACCGCCTGGGCGGTCTGGAACTCGGCCGAGATCTGTTCGAATTCTTCGCCGACGAACGGCAGCCAGGCCGGCAGCGAGGCTTTCTGCTGGGTGAAGATCCCCAGCATCATCGCCAGGCCGACCAAGCCCAGCAGCACGATCGCGACCGTGTCCTTGCGGTGGCCGCGCACCTGGCGGCCGAGCCAGGCACGGAAGTGACGCACGCGGCTGGGGCGTTCGGGCGATTTCACGTCTGGCTCTTTCGCGGCCATCAGTGTCCGTTCACTCCCGCGACCGAAGGCGACGGCGGCCCCGGCTGGCCGAGCTGGCCGTTCAGATTCGGAACCGGGTTGGTGTCACAGCGGACGTCCTGCTTGAGCGGCGGCTGGCCACCGAGCTGCGGCTGCGTCCCCTGCGGGTTGGCCGCGGCGTGCGCGTAGAGGATCGAGCCGCTGAGGATTTCGGACTTTTCTTCCGGGTTCGGTTCGCCGACGAGGACGTTGCCGCCGCCGCCGTTCGCCCGCAGGTAGGGACCGTTGCCGTCGAAGTTCTGCGCCGCCCCGGTGACGTTGGCGAGGTTGTAGAGGAACTCGCGGTAGTTGGGTCCGCCGGTGCTGAACTGGTCGTTGATCGTCTGGTTGCCGGTCGGGACCAGCACCTTGCTGGTGCAGAGGCTGAGCTGGTTCAGCTGCGGAAGCGTCGTTTCCTTGCTGACCTGGGCGGCGCCGGCGAGGCCCGGCGTCGCTTCGTCAAGCAGCTTGGCGACGCCGCCGGCCTCTTTGCCGCCGAGCAGTGGGCGAACCTGGGCGAGCCACGGTTTCGAGGCGCTGATCAGCCCCGGCAGCTCTTCGACCGCCGGCTTCAGCTCGATCGCGTAGGTCCGCAGCGGCGGGAAGGTTTCATTGAGGCTGACCAGCGACTTGCGAGCCGTGCGGAGAGTCGGGTCGAGCAGGTGGATCGTCGTCGCGACGTTGGTCGACTGGGTCGCCAGTGCGCCGGTGAATTCTTCGAAGTTGACGATCAGGCTCTGCAGCGCCGCCTGGTTTTCCGAGAAGGCGCCGAAGGCGCTGCCGGCGCTCGAGACGAGCTTGCCGAGGTCGCCTTTTTCGGTGCCGAGCAGCGCGTTCGTCACCTGGGCGCTGTAGCGGCCGGCTTCGCCGCCGTACTGGAAGGCCCCGTTCAGCGCTTCGGCGCCGGATTTGCCCTGGACCTCGGGCAGCTGGGTGAGGTCTTCGGCCGGCGTCGGTTCGTTGGTCAGCGCCGTGCCGTAGCTCTCGAGCAGGCGGCCGAGGTCGGCGCGGACCGGCGATTGCAGCGCCGTCAGCACTTCGTCGATCTGGACCGCGGTCGAGGTCCGGCTGATCGGGATCGTGTCGCCACTGGCGAGCGCCGGCGCGCTCGGGCTGCCGGGGTCGAGTTCGACGAAGAAGTTGCCCTCGAGGAAGATCCGCGGGCGGATCGAGGCAAAGGCGTCGTTGTGGATCGGCTGGCCGGAGCCGTCGACGGTGAAAGTCACGTCGGTGGCGTCGCCGTCGCGTTCGGTCGAGATGATTTTGCCGACTTCGACGCCGGCGATCCGCACCGGCGAGTTCAGCGCGATGTTGTCGGAGTTGGCGAAGGTCGCGTGCAGCTCGTAGCCGTAGCTCGTGAACGGCACGTGTTTGGTGAAGGCCAGGTAGGGCCCGATCGTGAAGACGAGGATGAAGAGCAGCGCGATCAGCCAGTTCGGCATCCGATGCTGCGACCGCTTACCGGCCTTCTTAGACTTGTCGCGTTTGCCGAAGCGGCTCATTTTTCTTCACCGCCTTCTCCGCTTTCTTCTTTTTCGACTTCCTTCGCTTCGCGTTCTTCGCGCTTAATTTCCCGTTCGGCAAGTTCGTTGCGGGTCGAGTGACCCTGGACCTTCGGCGCTTCGCCGATCACGGTCTTGCCGGTGGCGTAGAGCTCGTTGCCCGCTTCGCAGCTACGCGACTGCGGCTGGCCGGGCGCGGCGGTATTCGGCAGCGGGTTGTAGTGGAGGTGGTTTTCGAATTCTTTCTTGCCGCCGTTGGCCGGCGCCGATGCCTGACCGCTCTCGCTGTTCCGTCCTTCCGGCGGCGGGAAGGAGATGAAGTTGAGCCACTTGCCGTTGCTGTTTCCCTGGCTGGTCGCCTTGGAGAGCTGGCGGAAGGTCAGGGTCAGGTAGTTGCAGGTCGTCTGCGCCGGGGTGATGAACTGCAGCGACGGCTTCAGGGTCTTGTTGGTGTCGATCAGCAGGTCGAGGCCGGTCATCGTGCCTTCGGCCTGCTGGAAGGCGAGCAGCGCTTCGGCGGTTGGCTGCAGCTGGTTGTTCAGCACCGGCGTCGAGTTCAGCACTGGAACGCCGGCGTGGAGCGCTTCGGCGATGATCGGCGAGGTTTCGCGGAGCGCCACGGCGCCCGGTTTCAGCGCCGTGAAGAAGCGCGCCGAGTCGTGCAGGAAGGGCCGGATCTGGGGCAGGTCGGCATTGACCTCGTCGAGCGTCGGCGGGCTCTTGGAGATCGTTTCCTGGATGTAGGGCCGCGAGACGTGGGCGAAGGCGGCGAAGGTCTGATCGAGGACCGTGAACATGTTCGCCTGCGTCTGCGCCACCGGCGCGACCGTCGCCGAGAGATCCTCGAGGGCGCGGAAGAAGCCGCCGAAGTTGGTGCTCGGGGCGACGATCGAGGCCAGCGACGGTTCGGCGTTTTCGACCAGGCCGCGGAGGCTGCCGATCGCTTCGTTCAGCTGCGGCCCGCGGCCGGCGAGCGCGTTGCCGAAGCCGGCCAGGTTCTGCCGGATCGCGTCTCGCGTCCGCTTGTTGAACATGTCGAAGAACTTGTCGATGTCCCCCGGTTCGGTCGTCGCGGCGCTGACCGGGATCGTTTCGCCGGCTTCGAAGCCCTTCTTCGAGTCGCCGGGGATAATCGAGAGGAACTTCAGCCCGAGCGCCGACTTCGGCCGGACGATCATCGTCGAGTTGTCGGGAATCGGTTCGGCGTTCTTGTCGAGGCTCAGCGACAGTTCCGCCTCGACTTCGCCGTTCTTCAGCTGCACCGGCACGACCGACTTGACGACCCCGACGCGGACGCCGCCGATCCGCACCTCGTTGCCTTTGACCAGCGCATCGGCGTTGGGCACCCGCGCGTGAAGGTCGTAGGTCGAGACGAACGGCAGGCCGTTGTTGGCGTTGTAGGCGAGGAAGACGGCGACGATCACGACCAGCACGGTCACCGCCCCGACGAGGACGGGGCTGGCGGCGATGCCTCCGATTCCGCTGCGGTTCCTCATGGTCCCAGGAGGTAGTTGAGGAGAGGTTCAGTGCCGCTCGTGGCTTGCGAGGATTCGGCGACGCTTGGTTCTGCTTCAGCTTCGCCTTCGGCGGGTTCGCCGCCGCCGTCGACCGGCCCGCCTCTTTCGGTCGAGTCGGCCTGGCCGATGCCGGTGGTCGGTCCGTTCGGTGACGCCTGCCCGGCGTTAGTGCCGCCACTCCGCCTGGCCTCGAGATCGGCGAGGAGCTGGATCAACTTTTCGGGTTCGGTTTCGGCGGGTTCGGCCGCGAATTCCCCGTTGAAGTTCGCATTGCATCCGCTCGACCCGGTGGTGTTCGCTTCGTAGGTGACGCAGTTGGAGAGGGTCACCCTGGTGCGACCGAAATGGCCGTACTGGTCGTAGCCGTTGAGTGAGCCGGTCGTGTCGTAGATAAGTTCGGTCAGCCCGTCCCAGCCGCCGGTCTTGCGCAGGCTGACGAAGAGCTTGGCCAGGTTTTCGGTCGGGTTCACGCCGGTCTGGGCCAGGTCGCGAGCCTTTTGGATCACCGGGTCGGCCTGGCGGAAGATCGGTCCCGAGGCTTCGCCGGCGTTGCCGAGGCTCTTCAGAGCCACCGTCGTCGCTTCCGAGAACGGGGTCAGGGTCCGGGTCGCGTCGGTCAACGACGGGGCGGCCGTACCGAGGTCTTCGAGCACCGGCGTCGCTGCTCCCGAGAAGCTCTTGAGGCTGACCATCGTCTTGCGGAATTCGCGCAGGAAGGTCGGGAACTTCTGCAGGGCCGCTTCGAGTTCGGGGCCGCGTTCGGAGCTCGCCTGGGCGGCGGCGCCGGCATTGGTGAGGAAGCCGGCGACGTGGGCTTTCTCCTGCTGTAGCGGTTGCAGGATTTCCTCCGAGTTTGCGGCCAGCTGGGCGAGCTGGTTCTTTTGGGCGTTCAACGTCCCGAAGAGCTTGTCGACGTCGCGCAGGGTCGGGTTCGCGCGCTTAATCGCGACCTCGAGGTCTTCGCCGCGACCGGCGAGGCCGGCGCCGAGTTCGTTGAAGATCAGCCGGAAGCGCTGCGCGTAGGGCAGCGTCTGGATGTCGTTGATCAGGTCCGGGTCGACGCTGGTGCCGTTGCTGCCGAGCGGCAGCAGGTACTCACCGGCGCCGGGCTGCCCGCTGGGGATCTTCTTCAGCGGCGGCGCCGGCTGCGCGCCCGGCGCCCGCGGCAGCGTCGGCCGGCAGTCGACGAACTTCTCGCCGATCAGCGACTGCGGCCGGATCAGGCAGCTGGCGTCCTGGCGCCAATCCTGGAAGCTCGGGTCGGTGATGTTCATGACGATGATCGCTTTGCCGGGAACCGCCTTGCCGTTGCCGTTCTTCTCGTAGGCGACGGTTTCGCCGGGCAGCGAGACCGAGACGCTTTCGATCGTGCCGACGTTGGCGCCGGCGATCCGCACCTGCTCGCCGGTGACCATGAACGAGCCGTTGTCGAAGATCGCGCGGATCCGGTATTCGCTGCCGGAGCCGCCGCCGCTGACGAGCAGGACGACGACGACCACGAGGGCGACCAGGATCGCGGCTGGGATCAGGCGCTTCATGCTCCGGGGGGCGCGTCGCCCGGGTTGCATTCCGAGGGGCTGACGGCGCTGCCGCCGTGCGGCGGGTTGGTGTACGGAGCGGAGTTGTCGGCAGGCACCTGCGAGGCCCCACCCGGACAACGACGGTGGACCGGCGCCGCGCTGCCGAAGACGCCCAGCTGTTCGCTCGGCTTGATCGGGTTGAGCTGGCCACCTTCGTCGCGGAAAAGGTTCTGCAGCCCGGTGGCGACGCGGGCGTAGTGGCCGTTGCCGTCGTAGTAGCCGGTCACCTCGCCGAATTTGCTGATCGCGTTGAAGAGGTCGGGCGTGTAGGAGCGGATGAAGTTCAGCTGCGGCTGGAAGGCGGCGATCGCCGCCTCTGAGTGCGGGAAGGCGCTCGAGGCGAGGCGCTGGACGGCGGGGATCGTGTGCAGCAGTTCACGGGTGTCGTTTGCCTTGCCGGGCTTCTCGAGTGCGGTGCGGAGGTTCTGGGTGAAGGGGATGAACTTCTGCAGGACCGGGCGCAGTTCGGCCAGGAACGGGGCCAGGTTCTTGGTCGCCGGCTTGGCCGCGTCGACCAGCGGTTCGACGTCGTCGAGGGCGGCGCGCAGGTTGACGAAGGTCGTGTTCGACTGCCGCAGCACCGGCGGCAGCTCGCGCAGGCTGTTGTCGAGGGCAACGGTCTGGCTGGAAATCGCTTCGAAGGCGGTATTGGCGTTGCTGATCGCGCTCGAGAGCTGCTGGCCGCGCCCGGCGACCGCCGTCGTCAACCGGCTCGAGCTGACGATGAAGCGCGAGAGCAGCCGTTCGTCGGCGTTCAGTTCGCCGGCGAAGTTGCTGGCGCGGTTCAGCGCGGTGCCGAAGTATTTGTAGCTTTCGTTGGCTTCCTTGCCGCGCCCGACGTAGATCTCCGAGTTGCCCTTGATGAAGTTCTGCAGGCCTTTCAGCACCGGCGGCGGGAAGGTGTTGAAGAGCTGGTCGATGTCGATCGGCGTGGTCGTCGAGGAGAGGCCGAGTTCGGCGCCTTCGTCGAGCGCCGGCTTGTTGTTCGGGCCGGGGCTGATCGAGACGTAGTGGTTGGCGACGCCGGAGAGCGAGGTCGCCCGGATCACCGCCGTCGTGCCTTCGTGCAGCTGCTGGCTGACTTCGACGTTGACTTCGGCGAGGTCGTTGCCGGTGAGCCCGATGCTTTCCACCGTGCCGACCGGCGAGCCGCCGATCATCACCTGGTTTTCCGGGACGAGCTGGCCGGCGTTGTTGAAGACGAAGGTGTACTTGTGCCCGCCGCCGCCGCTGAAGAGGACGATCGCCAGGATGACCACGACGACCAGGAGCGCCGCCACGGCAGCGATGCGGGCGGGGGAGAACCCACGGCTCGGAGCCGAGCTTCCCTCCTCGCCTGAAGATTTCGCTGCCACGGATCGTTGCTTGTCAGTCCCTGGCCCCTCCGACCCAGTGGATTGACCGGCGTGATCGTATCCGCTGGCCTCGTCGCCAAGTACGGCGTAAGCGGGGACTTAACTGGAAATCAACGCGCTACTCTGGGCGCGCGGCGGGTTGGGGGTAAGGGAGGCGCGTAGCCAAATTTCGACTCAGGAAGGACTCATGCGCAAACGCTCAACGCTGATCGCGAGCATCTTCGCTGCCGCGGCCATCGCAATCCCCGTCTCGGTGGCGATCGCAGGCCCGACGGTGACCGGTCCCGACGGCAACACGCAGTCGATGGAAGTGACGGTCTCGCCGTCGAAGCTGCCGAAGAAGACCTTCGGTCCGGCGACCCTCAAGGTCAACGTCAAAACCGGCACGACGACCGCCGCCAACGGGGTTCCGAGCCCGGCGGTCCACGACGTGATCGACTTCGACAAGAACGCGACGATCGCGACCAAAGGCCTGCCCACCTGCAACGCGACGGTGCTGCAGAGCGCCTCGACCGAAGTCGCCGAACAGAAATGCGGCAGAGCCAAAATCGGCACCGGGACCAGCACCACCCTGCTGCCGCTTGGCCAGACCCAGGCCGAGATCGCCAAGGTGACCGCCTTCAACGGCGTTCCCCAGGGCGGCAAACCGGTCGTGCTCCTGCACGCCTACGGCACCTCGCCGGTCCAGACGACCCTCGTCCTCACCGGCGTCGTCAGCAACTACAACAAGGAAGGCTACGGTCCGCGCCTCGACGTGACCGTCCCGCCGATCGCCGGCGGAACCGGCGCGATCACCAACTTCACGGTGACGATCAACAAAAAATGGACCTACAAGGGCAAGCAGATGAGCTTCATCTCCTCGAAATGCCCGGCCTCGAAGAAGCTCAAGGCCCGTGGCGCCTTCACCTTCAAAGACGGGGAAACGTTGACTGCGCTGGCGACCCAGAGCTGCACCGAAGCTCCGGAACCGAAGAAGTAGAGCGGCGCCTGACCAGGCGGAGGCGTAAGGGGACGCCTCCGCCGCTCAGACGCTGAGCTTCGGCAGCACCCGCGCCAGCCCGCGCGGCAGCCACCAGACCCGGTCGCCGAGCAACAGCATCAGCGCCGGCAGCAGCACGATCCGCACCACCGTCGCGTCGAGCAGCACGGCGACGGTCAGGCCGACGCCGAGCTGGCTGACCGTCGCGATCGGCGCCCCGGCGAAGACGATGAAGACGGCCAGCATGATCGCCGCCGCGCCGGTGATCACGCGGGCGGTCTTCTGCAGCCCGAACTCGACCGCCTCGGCGGTGTCGCCGTGCTGGTCGTAGTGCTCACGCATGCGGTTGAGCAGGAAGACCGCGTAGTCGATCGACAACCCGAAGACGACGCCGAAGATCGCCGTCGCCCCGACCGCGTCGACGTAGTTGTGGCCACCCAGCGGCCAGTCGTCGGGGATGTGGAAGAGCAGGGTGAGGATGCCGAAGGCGACGCCGACGGTGAGCAGGTTGAGCCCGACGGCGATCGCCGCCAGGGGGATCGCCCGCAGCACCAGCACCAGGACCAGGAAGGTGACCAGCGTGATCGCCGCGATCACGAACGGGATCCGGTCGCGGGTGACGTGGCTGTAGTCGTTCAGCTGGGCGGCGCCGCCGGCGACCCCGGTTTCGAGGTCGGCGTCTCGGCCCAGTTCGCCGGCCGCCGCGGCGAGTTCCTTGTTGAGCCGGATCGAACCGGGCGTGTTGAAGGAGTAGTGCGAGATCACCAGCACCGAGGCCGCCTGGCCGCCGCGGTTGAGGTCGATCGTGCCGGCCACCAGTTCGCGCTGCCCGGGCGGCGCCCCGTCGAGCGCCGAGAGCACGAAGTAGCCGGAGTTGAACAGCCCCGGGGTCGCTTCGGCGACCTTGCCGGCGCGGTTGCGGAGCTTCTTGCGGCCTTCGATCACCTGCACGCTCGCTTCTTCGAGGCCGGATTCCAGCGGTGCCGTTCGTTCCCCGCCTTCGGCGAGGCTGCGTTCGAGCGCTTCGGCGCCGCCGGTCAGCCGGCCGAGGCCTGCCACCAGCGAGGCGGTGCCGTGGCTGAGGCGTTCGATCCCACCGCCCAGCGAGTGCGCCGCCTTGGCGAGCCGTGACGCCCCGGAGGCCAGGCGGTTGGCGGCGTGGTGGATCTTGTAGAGGCCGCGGCCGAGCGCAGCGGCCCCCTTTTCGACCTTGCGCAGTTCGCGGACCGTCGAGCCGATGTACTGGCCGACGGTTTTGACTTCGGCGGCGTCGTTTTCCAGGCGGGCCCCGAGGCCTTCGATTTCGGTCGGCAGCCCGGTGTATTCGGGGTTCGCGGGAAGGCCGGTGGCGGGATCGATCCCGGTCACCGCCGCCTGGGCTTTGCGGACCGCCTCCAGCGTCGCCGCGTAGGCGGGATCGGTCTTGCCGACCCCCATCGCTTCCAGGCCGGCGACCGCCGCCGCCAGCTGTTCGGCGCTGGTCTGGGCCGGCTTCAGCAGCTTCGGGATCGATTCTTCGACTTCGTAGTCGAGCGCGCCCTTGGTCGCGTGGGCTTTGCGCAGCCCGTTGTGGGCCAGGGTCGCGCGCAGCGAGTAGATGCCGGTCCGCACCTGGACCGCTCCGAAGGCCGCTTCGCTCTCGGCTTCTTCGAGTTTCTTCGCCCCGGCGGCGAAGCGTTCCAGGGCGTCGATCGCCCGTTCGCTGCCACTCGCGGCCCGCGCCAGCCCGTGCGCGATCAGCTGCGCCCCCTGGACCGCGCGGCCCGAGCCCTCGGCCAGCAGTCCGGCGCCGTTGCTGGCTTCGTCGATCCCCGCCCGCAGCGAGCCGACCCCGCCGGCCGCGACCCGCAGCTGGCGACCGAGCTTGCCGAGCTGCTTGACCGGGCCGATGTTGCCGCGCGAGGACAGAACCGCGTCGCCGAGTTCGCGCAGCGGCGTGACGTGCTTGGTCGCTTCGCTCGGCCCGATCACCGCCTGCACCCCCGGCAGCTTCGCGACCCGGCGCTGGAATTCGTTCAGGGCGGCAAAGGTCTTGGCGTCGGTGATCGGCCCGCTCGGGTTGTTGGCGACGATCTGGAACGGCGCGTCCCAGCCGGGGCCGATCGAGCGGTCGATCAGTTCGGCGTCGACCCGGGCCGGCGCGCTCGCGGAGAGCTGTTCGGGGCTCGGCGGGCCCAGCTTCAGACCCAGCACCGGGGCCACCAGGACGATCAGCACGGCGCCGATCACGAGCACCGCCAGGGTCGGGCGCCTCAGCGCCGCGTGGACGAAGTTCATCAGGCGGGAGCGCTCGCTCGCCGCCGGGCCGATCCGCCAGCGATCGAGCCGGGTCCCGACCAGGGTCAGGATCGCCGGCCCGCAGATCGTCGCCACGGCGACGCTGAGGGCGACGACCATCGCCACGGTTCCGGCAAGCGAGGCCAGCAGCGAGCCTGGCAGGATCAGCAGCGAGACCAGCATCGAGAGCAGCAGCGTGCTGCCCGCGAAGGCGACCGTGCGCCCGGCCGTGCGCCGGGTCAGCCGCGCCGCCTCGACCGGCTCGACCCCTTTGCCGATCTCCTCGCGGAAGCGCGAGACCATCAGCAGCGAGTAGTCCACTCCCAGGGCCAGCCCCATCATCGTGCAGACGGTCAGCGCGAAGGCGTCGATGTCGAACCAGGAGGTGAAGAAGTAGAGGACGCCGCGTGCCGCGACCACGGTGAGGGCGCCGAAAACGAGGGGGATCAGCGCCGCGATCGGCGAGCGGAAGACGATCAGCAGGACCAGCAGGAGAATCGGCAGGGCAATCAGCTCGCCGCGCTCGGCGGCGCTGATCGATTCGTCCTGCAGCGCCCGCGAGAGGCTGGCGAAGCCCGACTGCGTCGCTCGCACCGGTGGCTTCACCTCGCGTTCCAGCAGCTTGTTAAGTCGCGGCACGACGTCGTCGACCGCGGTCTTGGTGTCGGTGTGGAAGTCAACCAGGATCAGTGCCCGCCGCGGCGCCGGGCGCAGGCCGCTGACCGAGCCGCGGTCCCAGGGCGAGAGCGTCGTCACCCTGGGGTCCTGGCGCAGCGCCCGCACCACCCGCGGCCCCTGTTCTTCGAGCGCCGCCGCCGGCCCGCGCAGCAGGACCGCGAACGGGGCCGAGTCGCCGAAGTGCTCTTCGAGCAGCGCGTTGGCCCTCGACGAGGAGGTGCCGGAGACGTTCAGCGAGGTCGGATCGAGGCGCCCGTTGACCCCGGTCCCGATCAACCCGAGCGCGATCAGCGCGATCAGCGCAAGGGCCAGCACCTCGCGCGGATGGCGCAGCAGCCACCCCGGTCGGCTGCTCTGACCCCCCGGCTGCGAGCGCGACTTGTCCATCCTCTTGCTCCCTCCCACGCATGCTAGTTTGGCGCTCCAGGGGAACGGGAGGAGCGAAATTATGCGGAAGACTGTGTTAAGGGCGTCCGTTATCGCGGCGGCGCTGGTGCTTGCCACCGCCGGAACGGCTTTGGCGATACGGCTCCAGGTCGGCAACGTGATCGTCATCGCCGAAGGCGGAGCGACGCCGACGAAACTGCCGCGGGGCCACCTCGCGCCGATCAAGCTGGAGGGCCACGGTCGGATCCTGACCGCCGACGGGACGCCACCGCCGATCCTGAAAACGATCGAACTGCTCTTCGACAAGCACGGCTCGGTCGTGACCACCGGCCTGCCGGTCTGCACCAAAGGCAAGATCGCCGCCACCGACACCGCCCAGGCGCGCAAGGACTGCCCGGGCTCGATCGTCGGCAAGGGCTTCGGCAAAGCCGTCGTCCTCTTCCCCGAACAGAAGCCGATTCCGGCGAGCTCGCCGATCACGCTCTTCAACGGCCCGCCCGGCAAGCACGGCAACCCGACCGTCCTCGCCCACGCCTACCTCAGCGTGCCGGCGCCGACGACCTACATCATCTCGATCGAAATACAGAAGATCCACGACGGGCGCTTCGGCTACAAAACCGTCGCCACGCTCCCCAAGATCGCCAACGGCTACGGCGTCCCGCTCTACGGCGAACTGACGATCGGCCGCACCTGGACCTACAAGGGCAAGAAGCTCAGCTACCTCAACGCCGAATGCGCCGACGGGCGGCTCGAGGCCGAAGGGACCTTTGGCTTCGACGACGGCACCAGCCTGACCGGTTCGTTCGTCAAGAAGTGCACGGTCATCAAGTGAAGGGACGGCGACTGCGGTGGGTGCTCGCCACCGCGGTTGCCGCCTCGCTTCTCCTCGCCGCCGGCGCTTACGCGGTGACGGTCGAACTCGGCAACCTGGTGGTCAGCGCGACCGCCGAATTCCAGCCGCGCAAGCTGCCCGCTCATGGCCACGCGCCGGCCAGCTTCGGCGCCGTCGTTCGGATCAAGACCCGCGACCACACCCAGCCGCCGCCGCTTTCGGTCCTCACCTTCGCCTTCGACAAGCACGGCTCGATCGACACTCGGGGGGTGCCGACCTGCACCGTTGCCAAGCTCGCAGAAGCGACTCCGACCGAGGCTCGCCAGCGCTGTGCCGGCGCGCTCGTCGGCAAGGGCACCGGCCGCGCCGAGGTGACCCTGCCGGGACAGAAGCCGGTCACGATCACCTCGCCGATCTCGATCTTCAATGCGCCGCCGGTGGGCGGCAGGCCGAGCCTGATCGCCCACGCCTACGAGCGGATCCCGAAACCGCAGGCGCTGCTGGTCCCGTTCACGATCAAGCGGATCCACGGCGGTCGCTACGGCTTTGAAGCGACGCTCGAACTGCCGCCGATCGCCGAAGGCTACGGCGCTCCACTGCTCGCCGAAGCTACCGTCGGGCGGACCTACAGCCGCGGTGGCAGGCAGGTCGGCTACGCCAACGCCGAATGCTCCGGCGGCCGCCTCCAGGTCCATGGCACCCTCACCTTCGCCGACGGCGATTTCGCCGAGTCGACCCTCACCTCGCCGTGCCACACCCACGACTGAGAAAAATCCTCCTCCTCGCCGGCGCCCTGGTGCTGCTCGCCGCCGGCATCGCTCGCGCCGGGGCCTCGATCGAAAGCGGCCCGATCTCGCTGAAGGTCGACGCCCAGTTCCAGCCGCGGCTCCTGCCCAAGCATGCCTACGCGCCGGTCGAATTCGAGGGCCAGGCCGACATCGGCGGGCGCGGCGCGCCGATGCCGCCGGCGCTCGAACGGATCGTCGTCGACTTCGACCGCGACGGCCGCCTCTCGGTCGCCGGCCTGCCCACCTGCGCGCCCGAAACGATCATCAGCGCCACCGTCGCCGAAGCGCGCCGGCTCTGCCGCGGCGCGATCGTCGGCAGCGGCGAGATCGAAGCCGACGTCGGCCTGCCGACCGGGATCGTCGTCGCCCGCTCGCCACTGACGATCTTCAACGGCTCGCCCGTCGGCGGTCACCCGACCGCGGTCATCCACGCCCGGACCAGCGTGCCCAGCACCCAGACCTACGCGATCGTCGTGCCGATCGAAAAGCGCCGCGGCGAATTTCGCTACCAGGCGACCGTCGACATCCCGCCGCTCGCCGCCGGCCTCGGCTCGATCACGCACCTCAGCGTCAGGGTCGGCCGCCGCTACACCGCCGGCGGCCAGGAACGCAGCTACGTCTCCGCCCGCTGCAGCGACGGCATCCTGCGCAGCCACGCGACCTTCGACTTCGCCGGCGGCTTTCTCATCGAAGGCACCGGCCTGGAAAAGTTCTGCCGCGCCCGCTGAGCGCGCCCCGCACGACCCCGCCTGCCGGTCCCCGCCCTGCCGAGATTCCTATACTCCGGGCAGGGGCCGTTAGCTCAGTTGGTAGAGCAGGAGACTCTTAATCTCAAGGTCGATGGTTCGAGCCCATCACGGCCCATAGGCAGGGTGGAACCGAGAGCGCGAGTCAGGCGCGTTCGAGCAGCACGACCGGGATCTCGCGGTCGGTTTTCTTCTGATACTCGTCGTAGGCGGGCCACTCGGCCGTCATCGTCGGCCAGATCTCGGCCTTCTCCTCGGCGCTCGCCGTCCGCGCCTTGGCCTTGAAGCGGTCACTCCAGACCTGGACTTCGACCGCCGGCTCGGCCTCGAGGTTGAGGTACCAGGCCGGCGGCGCGTCGGCACCGCCCTTGGAGGCGACGATCGCGTAGGCGTCGCCGTGCGGCGCGTAGATCAGCGCCGAGTCGCGCTGCTCGCCGGACCTGCGCCCCGTGGTGGTCAGGATCAGCGTCTGCGTGCCCTGCCAGTCGTGCCCCTCCTTGCCGTCGGTGGCGCGGTAGCGGGCGACGTGCTCGTCTCCGAAAAGCATCGTCGCAGCCTAGCGTCTGGGAACTGGCGGGTGGTGAGCCTGCGCCCGAGGCCGCGGGCTATTCGCCGAGCGAGGTGCCGCCGAGGCCGCTCAGCGGATTGGCGCCGCTGCCGGCTTCGGCTTTCGCGGTTTCCGTCTTGGCTTTTTCTTCTTCCTTCAAGCCTTTCTGGAATTCACGCGCGCTTTTTTCGAGTTCGCTGAGTTTGTTTTCGAGCGATTCGCGTTCGAACTTGGTGTTGGCGTATTTGGCCGCCTTCGCGGTCGATTCTTCGGCGGCTTTGAAGGCACCGGAGAAGACCTGGTACTCGGCGAGGGTGCTCCAGGAATTGAGGGTGGGTCTGGCCCCCGCGACGATTTCCTCGGCTGCGGCGGCGGCTTCGAGGTTTTCCTGGGCTTCCTTGGAGGTCTTCGACAGCTGGGCGAGCGAGAAGAAGGCCGGCGCGATGATCTGGGCGGCACCGGCGCTCGGTTCGCCGCTCGCCTTCAGGTATTTCGACCACGCGTCGGCGGCCTGGTTGAACTGGACGCGGATTTCTTCGACGCCGCCGGCGCTTTCCGCCGCGCCGCTGCTGATCAGCGTGTTGCCGGCGTTCGCCCGGGTGCGGGCCAGCGACGCCAGCAGGTCTTCGCTTTCCGGTTCTTTCTTGAGCTTGACTTCGATGTGGTGGGCCTGTTCTTCGAAGGCCGTGGCCGGATTGACGGAGCCCGAGCTCGATCCGAAGAGGCTGCCGAGGTTGACCGCGCCGGTGACGAGGAAGAGGCTCAGCGCCATCAGGATCGCGAGGATCGCGTAGACGAATTTGACGACATGGCGGCGGCGACCGCGGATGTCGAAGACCATCCTGTGCTCGTCGTTGCGCTGCGCCATCCGTCTGCCCTCCCCCCTGCTCCTACTCCTGCGTCGAGGGCTCTGCGATCCCTCCCGACTCGCTCGGTTTCACAAAAACCCGAGCGAGCAAGATACTCAACTCAAACAGAACAAGCAGCGGGACCATCTCAATCAGCATCGAGACAGGGTCGACTCCGGGCAGCGCGGCGGCGACGATCGCGATGATCAGATAGGCGTAACGACGATTGGAGGTCAACTGCTGGATGCTGACGATCCCCAGCTTGGTGACCGCCAGGATCAACAGCGGCAGCTGGAAGATCAGGCCGCCGGCCAGCATCGTCATCGAGAAGAAGCTGTAGTAGTCCCGCGCCCGCACCTGGATGTTGAACTGGCTGTCGTTGAAGCCGAGCAGGAACTTGACCGCGGCGGGCATCACCGCGAAGTAGGCGAAGGCGATCCCAGCGAGGAAGAGCACCGGAAAGAGCAGCATGATCGGCATCGCGACCTTGCGCTCGCCGGGGCTGAAGGCGGGCAGGATGTAGGAGTAGAGCTGCCAGAGGACGAACGGCGCCGACAGGATCGCCGCTCCATAGGCGGTGACCGTCAGCGTCGTCGTGAACGGCTCGGTGACGCCGAAGGTGATCAGCTTTTTGTGCCCGTTCGGCAGCGGGTGGCCGGCGATTTCGAGCAGGACGTGGTTCTGCCAGAAGCACAGCGCCAGGGCGACTCCGAAGATGGCGAGGCAGACGATCAGGCGGGCGCGGAGCTCGTCGAGGTGCTCGACGAGGCTGAGCTCGTCCTCATGGGAGACCGCCCGGACGCGGCGCGCCATCCCGGGGGACCTCAGGCGTGTTTGTCGGGGACTGCCTCGGGCTCGGCCGGCTTCTCGACCGGAGTTGCCGGTGGCTGCTCGACCGGCGTCGCCGTTGCCTCGGGCGGCTGAACCGGGGTCGTCGTCGCGTTGGTTGCGGCGATCGTCTTCACGTCGTCGTCATCGTCGTCGTCATGGTCGCCGGTCACCGAGTCTTTGAACTCGCGGATGCCTTTGCCGAGACTGTTGCCAAGCTCCGGCAGTCGTTTCGGGCCGAACACGATCAGGGCGATGATCAGGACGACGATGATCTCTAGGGGGCCGATGTTTCCGAGCATTGCCTAGATGGTAACGGGGTTCGCCGATTGCCGGATCAGGCCGGAACCTAAAAATCGCCTGTGCGATCAGCTGTAGCGCTGGACCACGCCGTCGGCGACGAGCTCCAGGAGCTGGCGCTGTTCGGCGGCGAAGTCGGTCCGCTGCAACTCGGCCTTGCCGGCGGCGACCATCGCCAGCGCCCGCGCCCGCACCGTCTGCAGCGCCCCGGTCGCGGCGATGCGGTCGCAAAGCGCCTCCGCCGCGACGGCGTCGAGGCCATGTAGGTCGGTCGCGGCGATGCCGGGGTCGATGGCCGCCGCCTCGATCAGCGGCAGCGTGATCGTGCCGTCGAGCAGGTCGGTGCCGCGCGCCTTGCCGGTGCGCTCGGGCGGGCCGGCGACGTCGAGGACATCGTCGAGCAGCTGGAAGGCGAGCCCGACCTCGGCGCCGAAGCCGCGCAGGCTCGCATCGTCGTGGCCGAGCAGGCAGGCGCATTCGAAGAGCGTCGCCGTCTTCAGCCGGCAGCGCTCGAGGTAGCGCGCCTCGCTGACGCCGGTGTCGAAAGCGTCGTGGCGCTGCATCAGCTCGCCGCGCGCCAGCGCCACCGCGGCCTCGGCCAGCAGCGCCACCGCGCGGGTGTCGCCGGCCTCGGCCAGCAGCGCGAAGGCGCGCGAGAGCAGCAGGTCGCCGGTGGCCAGCGCCCGGGACCGCCCCGAGGTAGCCGCGACGGTCGGGGTGCCGCGGCGCAGCGGCGCTTCGTCGAGGACGTCGTCGTGGACCAGCGTCGCCATGTGGACGAGCTCGATCGCGCTTGCCGCCCGCACCGCCCGGTCGGCGTCGCCCGATTCGCCGGCGCAGAGCAGCACCAGCATCGGCCGCAGCCGCTTGCCGCCGGCCGCCAGGGTCGCGCCGGCGTCGGTGCCGAGCGCCTCGCCATAGCCTTCGATCGCTCCACGCAGCGTCGTCTCGACCTCGCCCAGCCGCGACGGCAGCCAGCGACTCGAGGCGTCGAGCACCGCCGTCACCGGCGGTGGGACCGAGGAGCCCGGGGTCACCCGCGGGCCGGCGCCAGGGCGCC
Source organism: uncultured Actinomycetes bacterium (assembly GCA_963839115.1). Classification (GTDB taxonomy): domain Bacteria; phylum Actinomycetota; class Thermoleophilia; order Solirubrobacterales; family 70-9; genus VAYN01. The sequence continues at coordinate 3,048,362 of CAWITM010000001.1, read as the reverse complement.
GCTGTGGATCGCGATGATCCCGCCGGCCAGCACCGTGTAGCGAATGCGCTCGAAGCCGGCGCGGTCCATCTTCGCCGCCAGCCCGCTCGGGCTGGGGAAGCTGCGCACCGATTCCGGCAGGTAGGAGTAGGCCTCGGGCTCGTCGGAGAGGGCGCCGAGCAGCGGCACGATGCGGTCGAACCAGAGCGAGTAGAAGAGCGAGAGCGGCGGCCGCGTCGGCTGGGTGATCTCGAGGATGACCAGGCGCCCACCCGGTTTCAGGACCCGCGCCATCTCGCGCAGGCCACGATCGAGATCGGCGAGGTTGCGGACGCCGAAACCGACGGTGACGGCGTCGAAGCGCTCGGCGTCGTAGGGCAGCTCGAGCGCGTCGGCCCACTCGAAGCGGACCCCCTCGGTGTGCTGGTTGGAGGCCTTCTCGCGAGCCAGGTCGAGCATCGGCTCGGAGAAATCGCAGCCGACGACGCGCCCGCCCGGTGCCACCCGGCCGGCCAGCTCGAGCGCCAGGTCACCGGTGCCGCAGCAGACGTCGAGCGCCGAATCGCCGGCCCCGAGCCCGGCCCGAGCCGCCGCTCGCTCGCGCCAGCGGTGGTGCAGCCCCGCCGTCATCACCCCGTTCAGCCGGTCATAGCGACCGGCGACACGGTCGAACATGCGGTTGACCTGCCCGGCGAAGTCGGGCGAGGAGCGGTTGTCGTTGATCGTGTCCATCACGGGCGAGACGCGGAGACAGACGCTACAGGCCCCGATCGACCGGTCGCGCCGAGGAGTGGCCGCCGCCTAATTCAGGGAGGAGAGGAAATCAGCCAGCTCGTTGATCTTCTTCTTGGGAAGTTCGCGGAACGAGGGCATGATGCCGGGACCGATTTCGACCGAGCGGATGATCGCCGCCCGCGGGATCCGCGCGGCGATGTGGGTCAGTTCGGGTCCGGGGCCGTTGTTGCCGTTCTCGCCCAGTTTGTGGCAGGCGAGGCAGCCGGAGCCGGCCACGACCTCTTTGCCGGCCGTGTATTGGGGCGCCACCTTCATGTCGATTTCGGTCGGCGAACCCCCGGTCGCTCCGGCGTAGGTGAGGTAGGCCATCGCCAGGATCGTCAGGCAGCCGGCGGTGGTCGCCAGCGGGCGGCGCTCCGGGCGGCGCTCAGGACCGCGGTCGTAGAACGGCAGCAGCAGCAGCAGGACCATGCAGACCGTGGGGATGCCGATCGTCGCGATCGGGACCAGCTCCGGCGGTTTGATCACGCGCAGAACCTCGAAGAGGAAGAAGAAGTACCACTCGGGCCGGGGCACGTAGGTGGTCGTCGTCGGGTCGGCCTTGGGACCCTGCTCGGCGCCGAGGACGAGCGACATGACGATGATCACGGCGACGACGATCAGCGCCATCGCCGAGTCCTTCAGCACCGCGTAGGGGAAGAAGGGCTTGCCCTTCTTCTTGAGGATCTCGTATTCCTCGAGGTAGGCCTGCTTCTCGGCGGGCTTCACGCCTGCGCCCCGCCGTCATGGCCATTGGTCGGCACGCCGTTGGTGCGCCCGGCGCCGTTGGTGCGGTTGCCGTTCATGTGCCCGTTCATCTCGACGCCGGCCTCGAGCGTCTGGATCGGCTCGACGACCCGCGGCTTGTCGGCCTTGGTCCAGGGCGGGGCGGTGGTCCCGAGTTTGACGACGAGGTAGAGGTGGGCTCCGATCAGGGCGATCAGCGCGCCCGGGACCAGCAGCATGTGGATCGCGTAGAAGCGCGAGAGCGTGGTCGCGCCGAGCTCCGGGCCGGCGCGCAGGAAGTCGCTCAGGTAGGGACCGACGATCGGGCCGGTGCCGTTGATGTTGATGCCGACGATCGAGGCCCAGTAGGAACGCTGGTCGAAGGGCAGCAGGTAGCCGGTGAAGGCCATCGTCATCGTCAGGATCAGCAGCACCACGCCGATCACCCAGTTGAGCTCCCGCGGGTACTTGTAGGCGCCGAAGAAGAAGGTCCGCCCCATGTGGAGGAAGACCAGGATCACCATCACCGAGGCGCCCCACTTGTGCATGCCGTGCACGAACTGGCCGAGGAAGACGTCGTTGTTGATGTGGGCGATCGAGGTGTAGGCCTGGGTCGTCGAGGGCGTGTAGAACATCGCCAGGAAGACGCCCGTCACCGCCTGGACGATGAAGGCGAAGAGCGTCGCCGAGCCGAGGGTGTAGAACCAGTTGGTCCCCTTCGGCACCTTGCGGAACAGCATTCCGGTGAGGAAGCCGCTGGCGGCCAGGCGCTGGTCGACCCAGGCGAGCGCGTCGACCGGCGCCTCCTTCGCCTTGTCGGTCAGGTTTTCGGCGTGGCTCGGGCGCTCCGGCGGCGAGGTCTTGAGGTCCTGCGGCGCCTGCTTGGTCGGCACTCCGCCAGCGCCGGGCTTGGCCGGTTTGCGGAGCGGAGCGGGGACGATCGAATCTGGAAGTTTCGGCATCAGGGAGCGGCGAAGGTCGAGGGCCGGGGCGGATAGAGGTATTCCCAGATCCCGCCGGTGAACTCGCCGGGGTCGCGGGCGCGCACCGGTTCGAGCTGGGAGGTCACGCTGTAGCGCGGGCCGATCTGCAGTTGGCCTTTTTCGATCCGGGTCTGGAAGCGGTCGAGTGGCCGCACCGGCGGGCCGCCGATGCGCTTGCCCTGGAAGTCGTAGACGCCGCCGTGGCACGGGCAGATGAAGTTGCCGGCTGCTTCGACGTAGCGGACCGGGCAGCCGAGGTGGGCGCAGCGGTTCGAGACGGCGACGAACTCGCCCGGCTTTTCGCCCAGTTCCTTCGAGCTCTTGCGGACGTAGGCGATCGTCTTGCCGGCGTCGCCGATCCCCTCGGTTTCGGTGAAGACGACCTGGCGATAGGTGTCTTCGACGAAGTCGCCGGTCGGGCCGACCGACTCCCAGCGCTCCTTGCCGCGGTGGAAGATCGGCGCTACCGCGAAGCCGACGGCGGGCAGGATGATCGCGGCGCCGGCGAGGCCGCCGAGGCCCTGGGCGGCGATCGTGAAGACCTTGCGGCGCGTCAAGGACTCGCCCTCGAAGTACCCCGGTGGAAGGGGCTTCGGGCGCTCCTGCTGGGGAGCCTGCTCGGCTCCGTTTCTCTTGTCCGCGTCGTCTGCCACGTTCGTCGCTGCTCGGCCGCGAAGTCTATTGCCTCGGGGAAGCGGGCGGCTTGGTGGCGCCCCCGCGACCCCCGCTACCATCGGCCCGAGCGCGTGGAGCTTAGGGGACCGCGCCGACTCGAGAAAGGGAGACGCTTCGATGCCACACCGCCACCGCCTCGCCCGCACCGCTCGTGCGCTCGCTCTGGCGCTCGCGGCGACCGCGATCTTCGCCGCCGCGGCGCTGGCGACGACCTCGCCGACCCAGACCCGCGAGGGCTACACCGAAGCCGTCGAGCCGATCTGCAAAACCGACTCCCAGGCCAACGAACGGCTGCTCCACGGCGTCCGCAAGCAGATCAAGGCCGGCCAGCTGAAGCCTGCGGCGGCGCGCTTCGCCCGCGCCGCGGCCGCGTTCGAAAAGGGAACGAAGCAGATCGCGCGGGTGCCGCAGCCGGCCGCCGACGCCAAGCGCCTGACCGAATGGATCGGCCTGCTGCAGAACGAGACGAAGATCCTGCGCAACATCTCGAAGTCACTGGCGGCCGGCAAGAAGGGCGCCGCGACCCACGAATCGGCGGTCCTCTCCCAGAACGGGACCAAAGCCAACGCGACCGTGCTGGCCTTCGAATTCCACTACTGCAAGATCGAACAGTCGCGCTTCGAATGAGGCGCGGCGTCGGCGGGGCGTCGGCCGCGATCGCGAGGGCGCTCGCCGGGGCGGCGCTGGCTCTCGCGCTGCTGCTCCTCCCCGCGGCCGCCACGACCCGCGCCGAGACCGTTCGACAGGGCGATCTGATCGTCTCCTTCGGCGGCTCGATCTCCCCCCGCGCCCTGCCCCGGGCCGGCACCGCGCCGGTCGGCGTCGCGGTCTCCGGCCGCGTCCGCAGCGAGACCGGTGGGCCGCCGGCGTCGCTGCGGCGGATCGCGCTCGAAGTCAACCGTGCCGGCGTGCTCGACCGCCGCGGCCTGGCGGTCTGCCCGCTCGCCCGCATCCTCCCCACCTCGACCGCCTCGGCCCTCGCCGCCTGCGGCCCCGCCCGCGTCGGCGGCGGGCGCGTCAAGGGGGTCATCGTCCTGCCCGAACAGCCGGCGACCCGGTTCGAAGGCCGCGTCGTCGCCTTCAACGGCCGCCTGCCCAACGGCCATCCGGCGATCCTCGCCCACCTCTACACGACGGTGCCGGCGCCGATCACCTTCGTTCTGGCCTTCGCGATCGAGCCCGGACGGGGCCAGTTCGGCACCCGGCTGGTCGCCACCGTCCCTCCCGACACCCGCCACAGCGCTCACATCACCAGCTTCACGCTCGACCTCCGTCGCGAGTTCACGGTCGGCGGCGTCCGCCGCTCCTACCTCAGCGCCGGCTGCCCGGCCCCGGCCGGCTTCCCGGGCGCGACGTTCCCGCTGGTCCGCGCCGCCTACTCGTTCGTGGGCGGGAAGACCTTGTCGTCAACGCTGACCCGCACCTGCCACACGAGCGGCTGAGTCAGGCGCCCGAGCGCTCCAGGGGCCGAAGGCCCGCTACCTGGCGGGCGGCGTCGACCCAGAGATCCTCGACCTCGCGCGCTTCGGCGTGCAGCTGGGCGCAGCGGGAGATCAGCTCGGAGAGGATCGCAACCGCGTCGGTGTCGCCGAGCCCGGCGAGGCGGTCGAGGCCAAGCGCGTAGAGGTAGTCGCCGGCGAGCAGGCCGAGATCGGCGTCGTGGCCGGACAGCAGGCGCGGCTCGCCGTAGTGGAGCAGGTAGCCCTCGCGCACCGCCTCGATCACCAGCGAGTACTCGCCCGGCGCAGCGGCGGTGCGGGGGCCGTCGGCGGCGATGGTGCCGAGCTCTGGCGCCGCGGCCGCCTCGACGACGTGGGGCGAGATCGGCGTCCCCTCCTCGCGCAGCTGCTCGGCGAGCAGGCGCAGTGCCGCCTCCGGTCCGGCGGTCCCCCCCAGCCCCGAGCTCATCCCAGGACCTCGTCGAGCGCCTCGGCCGCCGCCTCGAGGGTGCGGTCGATCGCCGCCTCGGTGTGGGCGAGGGAGACGAACCAGGCCTCGAACTGAGCAGGCGGCGGGTAGACGCCGCGGTCGAGCAGCGCTCGGCAGAAGGCGGCGTGGGCTTCTAGGTCGCAGGCGGTCGCCTCGGCGAAGTTCCGCACCGGCGTCGGTGAGAAGAAGAGGGTGACGAGCCCAGGCGCCTGGGCGACCTGCAGCGGGCGCTCGGCGGCGAGGGCCCGCAGGCCGGCGGCGAGGCGCTCGGTCAAGGCGCCGATCCGCGCGTAGGCGGCGGCGTCGAGGTGGTCCAGGGTCGCCAGGCCGGCGGCCGCCGCGAGCGGGTTGCCGGAGAGCGTGCCCGCCTGGTAGACGTCGCCGGCCGGGGCGACGCGCTCCATCACCGCGGCCGGGCCGGCGAACGCCGCCGCCGGCAGGCCGCCGCCGATGACCTTGCCGAGCACGGTCAGGTCGGGTTCGACGCCGAACAGCTCCTGAGCGCCGCCGCGGGCAACGCGAAAGCCGGTGATCACCTCGTCGAAGACCAGCAGCGCGCCGGCGGCGCGGGTCTGCTCGCGGAGGAACTCGAGGAAGCCGTCCTCGGCCGGGACGACGCCCATGTTGGCGGCGATCGGCTCGACCAGCAGCGCCGCGACCTCGTAGTCGGCCAGGGCCTTCGTCACCGCCTCGCGGTCGTTCCACGGCACCACCACGGTCAGTTCGGCCATCGCCGCCGGCACTCCGGGGCTGCCCGGCACCGAGAGCGTCGCGAGGCCCGAGCCGCCCTCGGCCAGCAGGCCGTCGGAGTGGCCGTGATAGGCGCCGGCGAACTTGACGACGACGTCGCGGCCGCTGACCGCACGGGCCAGGCGCACCGCGCTCATCGCCGCCTCGGTCCCGGAGCTGGTCATCCGCACCATCTCGACCGAGGGCACGCGGGCGACGATCGCCTCGGCCAGCGCCACCTCGACCGCCGTCGCGGCGCCGTAGCTCGTCCCCCGCTTGGCCGCCTCGATGACCGCCGCGACGACCGAGGGCTCGGCGTGGCCGAGGATCAGCGGGCCCCATGAGCAGACCCAGTCGACGTAGCGGTTGCCGTCGACGTCGATCAGCTCGGCGCCTTCGCCGCGGTCGACGAAGATCGGGTCGCGGTCGATCTGGCGCATCGCCCGGACCGGCGAGTTCACCCCGCCGGGGATGACCTTGGTGGCGCGCTCGTACAGTCGGGCCGAGCGCTCCCCCTCAGGAATTCTGCGCCTCCCATTCGGCGTAGTCGGGGGTGAAGTAGTGCAGGCGGATCTTCTTGTACTCGGTCGAGGAGTAGAGGGTGGCGCGGTCGTCCGGGCCCATCCCGTTCTCCTCCGCGATCGAGTCGAGGACGGCGTCGCACTCCTCCTTGGAGCGGCCGTGGGCCATCGTGAAGACGCTGTAGGGCCAGTCGGCGTAGGTCGGGCGCTGGTAACAGTGGCTGATGCCACGGACCGCCGCCATGCGCCCGCCGACCTCGAGGATCTGGTCCTCGGGCACCTTCCAGACGCCCATGCCGTTGGCCGAGAAGCCAGCGCGGCGGTGGAAGAGGATCGCCGCGACACGACGCAGGATTTTGCGGTCGACCATGTCGCCGAGCCGGTCGAGCAGCTCATCGGTCGACATCCCGACCTCCGCGGCGGCCTCGTCGTAGGGGCGCTCGACGGCCTTCATCGGCCCCTGCAGAGCCTTGATGATCGCGATGTCGGTGTCGTCGTAGGGCTGGGCTTCGAGCTCGCGCGGGGGCGCCGCTTCGATCGTCGCCGCCAGCTCCTCGGTGCCCTTCTCCATCTCCAGGTTCATGTTGATCTTGAAGAGCGTGAGGGTCGGCAGTTCGCGCATCGACTCGGCGCCGGTCGCCTCCATCAGCGCGTCGATCGAGCCCTTGAGACCGAGCTCGGAATCGGGCGGGGTCGCGATCGTGAACCAGAGGTTGAAGTCGTGGGTGCGCAGGTAGTTGTGCGAGACGCCGGGGTGGGCGTTGACGATCTTCGCCGCCCGCTGCGGGTTCTCGGAGTCGACTTTGGCGGCGACCAGCATCGATTCGTAGCCGAGCGCGCGGGTGTCGAAGATCGGCGTGATCTCGCGGATGATCCGGTTGTCGAGCAGGCGCTGGGTGCGACCGAGCACGTCATCGAGCTCCAGCTCCGCCTCGGAGGCAACCAGCGCGAACGGCTCGGGATCGAGCGGGAAGCGCGACTGCAGGAGGTTCATCAGCCGCTTGTCGGTGTCGTCGAGCGGAATCGCCGCGCCGTCCTTGCGGCTGCGGGCCTTCGACTGCGGCACTTTCACTGGAGCCAACTCGTGGCCTCCTTGGCGTAGTAGGTGATGATCGCGTCGGCCCCAGCGCGGCGGATCGAGGTCAGGGTCTCGAGGACGGCCTGGCGCTCGTCGATCCAGCCGTTCTGGGCGGCGGCCTTCAGCATCGAGTACTCGCCGGAGACGTGGTAGGCGCAGAGCGGCGCCGCGGTCGCGTCCTTGACCCGGCGGACGACGTCGAGGTAGGGCACGGCGGGCTTGACGATCAGCATGTCGGCGCCCTCGTCGAGATCGAGTTCGGCCTCGCGCACCGCTTCGGCGGCGTTGGCCGGATCCATCTGGTAGCCGCGCCGGTCGCCGAACTCGGGGGTCGACTCGGCGGCGTCGCGGAACGGTCCATAGAAGGCCGAGGAGTACTTGGCGCTGTAGGCGACGATCGGCACGTCGGAGTGGCCCTCCTCGTCGAGCTGGAAGCGGATCGAGCCGATCCGGCCGTCCATCATGTCGCTCGGCGCGACCGCGTCGGCGCCGGCCTCGGCGTGGGAGATCGCGGTTTTGGCGAGCAGCTCGACCGAGAGGTCGTTGTCGACTTCGCGCTGGCCCTCGCGGAAGACGCCGCAGTGGCCGTGCGAGGTGTACTCGCAGAGGCAGACGTCGGTCATCACCACCAGGTCGGGGTGGGCGTCCTTCAGCGCCCGAACCGCCATCTGCACGATGCCCTCGTCGTCGTAGGCGCCGGTGCCGAACTCGTCCTTGGCGGCAGGGATCCCGAAGAGGATCACCGAGCCGATCCCGGCGGCGATGAGCTCGCCGGCCTCCTCGACCAGGTTGTTGATCGAGAAGCGCTCGATCCCCGGCATCGAGGGCACCTCCTCGCGCACGCCCTCGCCGGCGACGACGAAGAGCGGCTGGATCAGGTCCGACGCCGAGAGGCTGGTCTCGCGAGTGAGCGCCCGAAGGGTGTCGGTCCGGCGCAGGCGGCGCATGCGAGTGGCGGGGAAGGCCATAGATACTCAGTCTAGGGAAGGGGAGAGGTACTCCCCGCCCGAACTCGCTCGCTTCGCTCGCTCTGAGTATCCGCCCGTTCGGGGAATACCTCTCCCCTTCCCCACCGGCCAGTAGCGTTGCTTCCCGTGCAGGCACGGGGCTTGGTCAAGCGCTTCGGTGATCGCGAAGCTTTGAGGGGTGTGAGCTTCGCGGCTGGCGCCGGCGAGCTGGTCGCGGTCATCGGGCCCAACGGCGCCGGCAAGACGACGCTGCTGACGATCCTCGCCGGGATCGCCAGGCCTGACGCCGGCGAGGTCGAGGCGGAGGCGGGCTCGGTCGGCTGGGTTCCCCAGCAGGCGGCGCTCTACCGGCGGCTGACGGTGGAGGAGAACCTGCTGCTGTTCGCGCGGCTCGAGAAGCATCCGGATCCGCGCGCCTCGACCGCGGAGATGCTGGCCCTGACCGGGCTCGAGGAGCGGCGCGGCGAGATCGTGGCGCGGCTCTCGGGCGGCAACCAGCAGCGCATCAACATCGCCATCGGCCTGCTGGCGCGCCCGGCGGTGCTGCTGCTCGACGAGCCCAGCGTCGGTCTCGACCCGCGCCAGCGCGCCCGCCTCTGGGACTTCATCCTCGGCCTCGCCGGGCGCGGGACGACGGTGATCTTCTCGACCCACGACATCCAGGAGGCCGAGCGCTACGGCGGCCGGCTGCTGGTCCTCGCCGACGGCGAGTCGCTCTTCGACGGGCCCGCCGAGGGCCTTCGGGAAGCGGTCCGGACGGAGGCGCCCGAGGCCGCCGACCGCGACTTCGAGACCGCCTTCGTCGCCTACCTTCACCACCGCGGCCACTGATGCGCTGGCTCCTGCTCAAGGACCTGCAGATCCTCCGCCGCTCGCCGCTGCAGGCGGTGCTGCTGGTCCTCTACCCGGTGCTGATCGCGCTGCTGGTCGGCTTCGCGATCTCGCGCGGGCCGTCACAGCCGCGGGTCGCCTTCCTCAACGAAGTGCCGACCGGCGCGCGGATCGAAGTCGGCGGCCAGCGCCTGCCCTCGGCCAACGTGCGGGACCGGGTCTGCCGCAAGGTCGAGTGCGTCCACGTCGAGGACCGCGCCGAAGCGGTGAAGAAGGTCGAACAAGGGGAAGTCCTCGCCGCCCTGATCCTGCCCGCCAACCTGATCAACAAGATCAACTCGCTCTCGACCTTCACCCCGGGGACGCCCCAGGTCGAAGTCCTCGTCAACGAAGAAGACCCGGTCAAGGCGGGCCTCGTCAACGACCGGATCACCGCGCTGCTGGCCCAGGCGAACCTGGCGATCTCGCGGCGGATCGCCAAGGAAGGGACCGAATACCTGAAGCTGGTGATCCAGGGCGGCGAGCTGCCGGCGCTCGGCTCGAGCATCCGGATCCTCGGCCTCGACGCCAGCGCCCACATCCTCGAAACGCTGGAACCGGCGCTGCCGGGGCCGCTGCGCCAGTCCCTCAACCAGGTGACGTCGTTTGCCAACGAGGCCGGCGAAAATCTCGACATCGCCGGGCCGCTGATCGAACGGCTGACCGAACCGATCCAGGTCCACAAGGTCGCCGTCGGCGGCTCCTCTCCCCCGCTCGAAACCTTCGCGATCGCGGTCGCCGCGACCTTCGTCCTCGCCTTCGTCACGGTGCTGCTGGTCGCCGGGTCGCTGGCGCTGGAGCGCGAGGAGAACGCCTTCCCGCGCCTGACCCGCGGCCTCGTCTCGAGCGAGGCGCTGCTCGGCGAGAAGGTCCTGCTGGGGGTCGTCGTCGGCCTCGTCGTGACGCTGCTGATGCTGGCCGGCCTGACGATCTTCGTACCGCTCGAATGGAGCCGCTTCGGTCTGTGGCTGGCGGCGATCGTGGTCGGCGGTGGCGCGATGGCGGCGGCCGGCGCGGCGCTCGGAGCGGCGGCGCGCGAGGTCCGCGCCGTCTCGTTGCTGGCCTTCATGGTGACCCTGCCGGTCGCCTTCCTCTCGCTCGTCCCCTCGGGCTCGGTCGGCCACGGTCTCTACAAGGTGATCGAAGTCGTGACCGCGATCTTCCCCTTCAAGCCGGCCCTGCGGGCGATGACCGCGGCGCTCGATTCCAGTGGCGGCGGCATCGGCCTGCCGCTCCTGCACCTGGCGATCCTGATCGTCGCCTACGGCGTGGTCGCCCGGCTGGCGCTGCGCCGCTTCGCCGCGGTCTAGGGAAGTTCCGCCAGCGGGGCGATGCCGCCGCCCTCGACGATGCGCAGGACGAACCCGATCAGGTCGAGCTCCGGCGTCCGGTGGGCGCGGACCAGGTCGATCACCTCCGGCGTGGTCAGGGCCGGGAAGCGGCGGGCGCGGGCGGGGATCGCCGCCAGGGCGATCGGCGCGCCGGCCCGCAGCAGCGGTCCGTGGACGCTGATGAAGGCGTCGATCTCCGCCGGTCCCGCGCCGCCGACCTCGAGCTCGCAGCTGAAGTCGGCGAGCCGCTCGAGCGCGTAATTGCTGCCCTCGGTCGCCGCCAGGGCGGCCAGCTGCTCGTCGTCGGGGAAGACGAGGTGGACGCTCGCCGTCGTCCCCGGGCTCGGCACCAGCGCCGCCGGCACGGCGCCGTAGCGGGTGACGTGGGCGGAGTAGACGACGTCGAAGCCGGTGAGCTCGGCGCGCAGGACGGGGAGCGGACGGGGCTCCAGCGCCGCCAGCTTGCGGGTCAGCGCCTCCGGCGCGGCGTTGGCGCCGTAGGAGAGGAGCGCGCGGCGGCCGCTGAGATCGGCGCCCTCCGGCGGCACCGGCTCGGTGCGGCCGCCGATCTGGACGAAGGAGCCGGCCGGCGGTGCGTAGGGGTAGGCCAGCGCCCGCCGCACCAGCTCGTCGATGTCGGGGCGCGCCGCCACCGCCGCAATCTCCCACAGCCCACCCGTCCCCCGCCTGCGTCTGAGCTTGACCGCCAAATGTGGCGGCTCAGCTCAGACGCAGGGAGTGCGGGCTAGAGTCGCCGGATGCGGGTCCTCTTCATCGGCGACGTCGTCGGCAGCCCCGGCCGGCGCGGCCTGCGCGAGACGATGCCGTCGCTGCGCGAGCGCCTCTCCCCCGACCTCGTGATCGTCAACGGCGAGAACTCGGCCGGCGGCATGGGGATCACCGAGCGCACCGCCCGCGACCTCTTCGAGTCCGGCACCGGCGTCATCACCACCGGCAACCACGTCTACCGCCACCGCGAGGCCTACGACTTCCTCGACCGCGAGCAGCGCGTCGTGCGACCGGCCAACTACCCGAGCGCCAACCCCGGCCGCGGCCACACGATCGTCGAGGTCGGCGGGACAAGGGTCGCCGTCGTCAACCTCAGCGGCGCCGTCGGACTGAAGGTGGCGCGCTCGCCGTTCGACACCGTCGACGCGATCCTCGAACGGCTCGAGGGCGACGCCGACGCCGTCGTCGTCGACTTCCACGCCGAGGTGACCAGCGAGAAGGTGGCGATGGGCTGGCACCTCGACGGGCGCGTCGCCGCCGTCCTCGGCACCCACACTCACGTCCCGACCGCCGACGGCCGGGTGCTGCCGAAGGGCACCGCGTTCATCTCCGACGTCGGCATGACCGGCTCGCGGACCAGCGTCCTCGGCGTGCGCCCCAAGGACGCCCTGGCCTCGCTGATCACCCAGATGCCGACCCGCTTCGAGACCGCCGACGAGGACGTCTGGGTGATGGGCGCGCTGGTCGAGGTCAACGAGCGCGGGCTCGCCGACTCGATCACGCAGGTGATGCAGCCGGCTCCTCTTCCCGCCTAGGCGCCCGCTCGCCGAGGCGCCGGCGGTCGGAGTCGTCGCCGGTCGGGTCCGGCTCGGGTCCCGGCCGCAGCGTCGCCAGCGCGAACAGCAGCAGCGGGAACCACCAGACGATGTAGAGGTAGAACCAGTGGTGGAGGGTCAGCTGGACGCCGAGCAGCAGCGCTGCCGAGAAGGCGCTGACCTGCAGCAGCGACTTGCGGCGCGGGCGGAAGGCGAGGAAGACGGCGAGCGCCGCCGTGCCGGCGAGGATCGCGTCGCGCAGCGGTTCCAGCGCTTCGACCTGGCCCCAGATGCTGAACGGCGAGGAGCGCCCGGTCTGGGCGCCGATGCTGCGTTCCCAGAACGTCTTCAGCCCCGGGTCGATCGCCGGCCAGGTCATGAAGGCGACGGTGACGATGGCGAACCCGGCCGCGAAGAGCAGTGCCGAACGGCGGGAAGTCAAGGGACGATCGAGTTTGGAGAGGCGGCCCTTGGGGGTGTCCTGCGGGCGAGGTGTTCGTTCTCGGACACCCCCAACGGCCGCCCCACCGGTCTCGCTGGGGGACGGCCCCGCGGGGCTGGCGGGGGCCGGGTCGGAATCGCTCCGGTAGGTGAGGTACATCGGGGCGAGGACGGCGGGGACGAACTTGGCCCAGGTCGCCAGCGCCAGCGTCGCCCCGCGGGCCAGGGGCTTGGCCATCAGCAGCAGGGTGGCGACCAGCAGCGCCGCGATCAGGGCGTCGTTGGAGTCTGACTCGAGCACGTAGCCCGTGTAGGGATAGGCGGCCCAGCCGAAGGCGAGGATCGCCGCCAGGCGCTTGCCCTCCGGTCCCGGCCGGATCCGCAGGCCGAGCAGAATCAGGAAGCCGAAGGTGAGGAGGTCGAAGGCGACCGAGGCGCCGTGGGCGGCGGGCAGGTCGTCCCATTCGCCCGAGTAGGGCCAGATCCGCTCGAACGGCAGGTAGGCGAAGTAGTTGACCGGGCCGTAGGTGTCGCCGCTGTGGATGTCTTCCGGGAAGTTGCCGTAGATCGCTTCGCCGTGGGCGATCTTGTCGGCGCCGACGACGCCCGCGTAGCCGACGTCGATCGCACCGGCATCGGCCATGTTGAGCCCGACCCGCACGCCCATCAGGAAGAGCGCCGCGACGATCAGCCAGGTGGCCGGCCAGATCGGTCGCAGCCCCTCTCCCCTGCCCCGGAACCCGATCCACAGGCAGCGGCCGAGGAAGTAGACGAGCGGCGGGTACTGCAGCGGCACCGAGACGCCGATGTTCCCGCGGTTGAAGAAGTAGAACGAGGCGACGAAGCCGAGCAGCATCAGGAGGTCGAGGTTGGCGGCGCGCCAGAGGCGCTTCCAGTCGACCAGCCCGAGCAGGAAGAAGAGGCAGAAGGGGACGAAGATCCAGACCGCGTCGAACTTGTGGGCGAAGGCGCCGGGATAGCCGCGAGCCATTTCCCAGGCCACCTGGTAGCCGGTCCACGACTCCTTCACTTCGCCCGAATGCGGGTCGACGTAGACGAGCGCGACCTCTTCGCCGTCGCTGAACCAGGCGACGCCCCATTTTTCGCCCTTCAGCTGGGCGGTCGGGGTGAGCACGCCGTTCTCGCGCTTCTCCTTATGGACGTTGGGATCGCCGCGGGCGATGCGAATCGCCTGCGCTTCGGTGATCTCGTTGGGCCCCGGCGTTTCGACCTGGTTCGTGGCGGCACCGGCCGCGGCGGGCGCCAGCAGCGCGACGAGGATGACGGCCGCCAGCGCCGCTCCCCGCCGCCGCATCACTCGCCGCCCAGCCCGAAGTGGGCGAGCACCGCCGGAGCGACGTCGCGCAGCGTCCACTGCTCCTTCTCGCCCGCCGACTCCGGCCCGCAGCCGACGAAGAGCAGCGGCCCGAGGCTGTCGCCGGCGTGCAGGGCGCCGTGGCTGCCGCCGCCGGCGTGCGTGACCCCGCCCCAGTCGACCGCCTCGAAGCCGTGCTCGAGCGAGACGATGAAGTCCCCCGAGTGCGGCGCCGTAAGCGCCGACCAGACCCGGGCCAGCGGATCGGGGTAGGTCTCGCTGCGCAGGCGCCCGTCGGCGACGGTCGCCTCGAGCACGCCGAGCTCGCGCTCGATCTCCCAGGTCCCCCCGCGCAGGTCGCCGAGGTCGCCGCCGGGACGGAAGCGGACCTCCTCCCCACCGCGCTCGACCACCGCCCACTCGCCGCCGCCCACCGGCATACCCGGCTCCTCGCGGCGCAGCGGGGCGCCGGCCTCATCGACCAGCCGGCAGACCAGGTCGACGCCCTCGATCTCGCCCAGCCGCGACGCCACCGCCAGCGGCTCGGCCCGCTTGCCCTCGCCCGGCAGCAGGTAGACGTGGGCGGCGCGGCCGGTCGGGCTGACCGCCAGCTGGGCCAGCTCGGGCCGCTCGTCGGAGGGCTGCAGCACCGACCAGTCGGCCGCCAGGAGATCGGCCAGCGGCAGGCCCCGGTGGACCGGCGTCTGGCCGTGGTCGGCGACCAAGATCACCGCGTAGGCCTCGAGGAACTCGTCCATCCCGCCCGCCTCGGCGACCAGCTGGCCGAAGCAGCCGTCGGCCTTGGCGATCGACTCGACCGAAGCGTCGGGACCGTGGCGGTGTGAGTAGTTGTCGTTGTCGGGCAGCGAGAACAGCAGGAAGTCGAAGGCGTCTTCCTTCATCAGCTCGACCGAGCAGCAGGCGGCGTAGGGGTCGCGGACGCCGGGGATCGAGGTCGAGCGGCAGGGCACCTCGCGGCTCGAGTAGAGGTCGCCGTAGAACAGCTCGGCCGGTCCCCAGGTGTGGTGGCGGAACTTCAGCCTGGTCGCGTCGACGGCGCGGCGCAGCAGCCCGTCGAGCGAGACCTCGTGGCGATGGCGGCCGCGGTAGATCAGGTACGGCGTGCAGGCGGTGCGCTCGCCGGCGTCGTCGAGGCTCTCGAACACGGTCTCGATCTCGGGGCTGAGGTGGGCCAGGTTCATGTTGTAGACGAGGTCGTAGAGCGAGCGGAAGACGCCGAAGGCGCGGGTCGCCTCCAGCGAGGAGCCGTACTCGACGTAGCGCCGCTCGAGCCGGTGGTACCAGTTCATGCCGCTGATCCAGTGTCGGTCGGCGCCGACCCCGGTGACCATCTCCGAGCAGGCGACCGGGGTCACCGAGGGGAACGAGGAGACGCAGTCCTCGATCAGCACGCCGCGCTCGACCAGCTCGGCGAAGGTCGGCGCCCGTCCCTCCTCGATCGCCCGCGCCAGCATGTCGCTGCGCAGCGAGTCGACGTAGGTGAGGATCAGCTTCTTGCCCGCGGGCATGCCGGAATGATCGTCGAACGGGGGCGCCGGCCGGGGGGCGGCTAGCGGAGGACGCGCAGGCCGGCGTGTTTGCGCTGGGCGCGACGGCGGCGGGTGATGCCGAGCCAAAGCAGGGCGAGCGCGACGACGATGATCGCGATCGGGACGAGCACGGCGACCGCGACCACCAGCAACGCCACCAGGGCGACGATGAAGCCGAGCGCGCCGGCGCCGCTGCCCTCCCTGCGACTGGCGCCGAAGACGAGGTCGGAGATCACCAGGCAGCCGGCGACCGCGCCGATCAGGGTCACCACCGCGCCGACGCCGCCGTCGATCAGAAAGCCGATGACGAGGCCGATCACCGCGGCGAGCAGGGTCATGCGTCCGCGCGCGGAGCCGTGGGTGCCGGTGGTGCCGGCGAGCATGCCGATCGCGATGCCGATGCCGAGGTCGGTCAGAAAGTGCACGCCCGGAAACCTAACGAGACCGGCGAGTCGGCGCCGATCCGCCACACTCCTGGCATGAGCGAGGTACCCCACCCGCCCCACCGCCGGCGCGCCCACACCAGCACCCGCGACCTCGAGCGCTACGCCGGCCTCTTCGCCGACCGGACCACGGTCATGCGCTCCTCGGCGATGCGCGACCTGATGGCGATCACCGCCCGCCCGGAAGTGATCTCGCTGGCCGGCGGTCTGCCCGACACCTCGACCTTCCCACCCCAGACCTTCGTCGCGCAGATGAACCGGATCGCCCGCGATTCGCTGGCCGAGGCGCTGCAGTACGGCCCGACCGAGGGCTTCGAGGAGACCAAAGACTGCATCGTCGAGGTGATGGCGACCGAGGGGATGCTGCCCGATCCCGACGACGTCGTCGCCACCACCGGCGGGCAGCAGGCGATCGACCTCGTCGTCAAGACCCTGGTCGACCCCGGTGACGTCGTCATCTGCGAGGCCCCGACCTATCCCGGCGCGGTACCGGTCTTCTGCAGCTACCAGGCCGACGTGCGCCAGGTCGAGATCGACGAGGACGGGATGCGGATCGACCTCCTCGAGCAGCTGATCGACGACCTCGGCGCCGAAGGCAAGCGCCCCAAATTCATCTACACGGTGCCGACCTTCCAGAACCCGGCCGGGGTCACGCTCTCGCTGGAAAGACGGGCGCGGCTGGTCGAACTGGCGCGAATCCACGAGCTCCTCGTCGTCGAGGACAACCCCTACGGGCTGCTGCGCTACAGCGGTGACCCGCTGCCGCCGCTCTACCAGCTCGACGGCGGCGACTTCGTCATCTACCTCGGCACCTTCTCGAAGATCCTCTCCGCCGGCATCCGCCTCGGCTGGGTCGTCGCGCCGCCCCCGGTGCTCGAGAAAATCGTCCTCGGCAAGGGCGCGACGGACCTCTGCACCTCGAGCCTGACCCAGTTCTTCGTCCGCGATTACTTCTCCGAAGGGCGCTGGCGACACTACGTCGAAGATCTGGTCGGCCTCTACCGGGGCCGCCGCGACACGATGCTGGCGGCGCTCGCCGAGCACTTCCCGGCCGAGGCGACATGGACCGAGCCCGGCGGCGGTCTGTTCATCTGGGCGACCCTGCCCGACTACATCGACACCGGCGACCTGCTGGCCAAGGCGTTGCGCGCCGACGTCGCCTTCGTCCCCGGCGGGGCCGCCTACGTCGACGGCCGCGGTCGCCATTCGATGCGCCTCAACTTCAGCGGCGTGAACGACGAGGAGATCAGGGAGGGCATCCGGCGGATCGGGCTCGTGATCAACGAACAGGTCGACCTCTACGGCGCCGTCACCGGCGAACGACGGCTCCCGGCCCAAGCCTCGCCCGAGAGGGCCGAGCCCGAAGCGGAGGACGCGCCGGTCGACTCCGTCGTGCTCTCGTTCCGCAAGACCGGCGAGGGCTGCCAGTGAAGGTCGTCGTCCTCAAGGGCGGCCGCTCGCTCGAGCGCGGGGTCTCGCTGCGCTCCGGGGCCCGTGTCGAGGACGCGCTCGACCGGCTCGGCCACGAGGTCGTCGCCCTCGACGCCGGCTCCGACTTCGTGAAACGCCTGCGCGCCGAGCAGCCCCACGTCGCCTTTGTCGCCCTGCACGGGGTCGGCGGCGAGGACGGGACGACCCAGGGGCTGCTGGAGATCCTCGGCATCCCCTTCACCGGCCCCGGCGCCGACGCCTGCGCCCGCTGCATCGACAAGGTCGCCGCCAAGGCGGCGATGCGCGCCGCCGGGATCCCGACCCCGGACTCCTTCGCCTTCACCCAGACCGCCTTCCGCGAGCTCGGCGCCGCCGACGCGCTCGGCGAGCTCGAGAGCGGCCTCGGCTTCCCGCTCGTCGTCAAGCCGAGCCGCGGCGGCTCCTCGCTGGGGATCAAGTTCGCCGCCACACCCGCCGAGGTGCCCGGCGCCCTCGTCGCCGCCTTCAGCTACGACGACCGGGTGCTGCTCGAGCGCTTCGTCGAGGGCCGGGAGCTGGCGGTCAGCGTCGTCGGCGACGAGGCGCTGCCGATCGTCGAGGCGATCCCCGAGGCCGGCGACCGCTACGACTTCGAGGCCCGCTACGAGATCGGCCGCACCCGCTTCGTCTGCCCGGCCGAGCTCAGCGACGTCGAGCGCGACGCCGTCACCGAGGCGGCGCTCGCGACCTACCGGGCGCTCGGCTGCACCGGCTTCGCCCGCGTCGACCTGATCCTCGCCGCCGACGGCCCCTGGGTCCTCGAGGCCAACGCGATCCCCGGCCTCACCGACACCAGCCTCCTCCCCCAGGCCGCCGAGGCGGCGGGGATGTCCTTCGAGGACCTGGTGTCGAGGATCGTCGACCTGGCGCTCCGCCCCTCGGGCGTCTCCTAGGAATCCCCGGAAGCAAAATCTTCGGGCGTGACCTCGTCGAGGAACTCTTTGAATTTGTCGACGACCTCCTCGGTGTCCTCGACTTCGTGCTCGAACTCGATCGCCGACTCCTCGATGACCTCCTCGGCGGCGAAGATCGGCGCCGAGACGCGGACCGCCAGGGCCAGCGCGTCGGAGGGCCGCGAGTCGATCTCGATCTCCGAGCCGGCCACCGACACCGTTATCGAGGCGTAGAAGGTGTTGTCGCGCAGCTCGGTCACCGAGACCCGCTCGCATTTCGCGTCGAGGTTCTCGAGCACGTCGGAGAGCAGGTCGTGGGTCATCGGCCGCGGCGTCGAGGCGCCCTGCAGCTTCATCAGGATCGCCGCCGCCTCGGGGTGCCCGATCCAGATCGGCAGGAAGCGGTTCCCGTCGACCGTCTTCAACAAAACGATCGGCTGCTTGCCGACCATGTCGAAGCTGACTCCGTAGATCTGCATCTGCTGCAAAAGAGACTCCCGAACGGTGGTGAGGTGCAAATGAGTCTACGGGGCCGAGTGGGCGATCCTGGATTCGAACCAGGGACCTCGTCCTTATCAGAGACGCGCTCTAACCAACTGAGCTAATCGCCCGCGGCAGGCGATGATAGCGACGGTCGCTGGAGCGGATCAGGCGGCCCCGGCGGGCGCATCTCCCCTCCCCCTCAGCCCTTGCGGTGGCGCAGGTCGCGGGCGAGTCCGTGGACCTGCTCGAGGTCCTCGAAGCGCAGTTCGGCGACCAGGCCGGTTCCCTTCGGGCGCAGCTTGACCTCGTAGCCGAAGGCCGCCTCGAGCGCGTCGGCGGCGTCCTCGAGCGCGGCCTGCTCGTCGGGAGTCACCGGGGCACGCCTCGGCCTGGTTCTTGGCTGGCTGGCCAGCCGAACTCTCTTCTCGGTCTCGCGCACCGACCATCCCCCATTGAAGGCATCACGGGCGAGGCGGCGGCGGACGTCGTTGCCGTTGGCGGCGAGCAGCGCCTTGCCGTGGCCCTCGCTGAGTTTGCCGGTCTGCAGCATTTCCAGCGCCTCGTCGGGCAGCTCGAGCAGGCGGATCAGGTTGGAGACGGCGGGACGGCTGCGGCCGACCCGGCGGGCCAGCTCCTCTTTGGTCAGCCCGAGGTCCTCGACCAGGGCGGAGCAGGCGCGCGCCTCCTCGACCGGGTTGAGGTCCTCGCGGACCATGTTCTCGATCAGCGCCGCCTGCATCCGCTCGGCTTCGGCCTGGTCGCGGACGACCGCCGGCACCTTGTCGAGACCGGCCTGCTGGGCGGCGCGCCAACGGCGCTCGCCGGCGACCAGCTCGTAGCTGCCGTCGGGGAGAGGACGGACCAGCAGCGGCTGGACGACGCCGCTGGCGGTGATCGAGGCTGCCAGGGCCGAGAGGGCCTCGGGATCGAAGTGCGAGCGCGGCTGGTCGGGGTTCGGCTTGATCAGCGTCACCGGCAGCTCGCGGAGCTCGCCGGCGGCGGCGTCGGCTGGCGTTTCGGGCAGGATCGCCGAGAGGCCGCGGCCGATCCCGGCTTTGCGGCGGGCGGTGCTAGCCACGACTCGCCAGCTCCTTGGCGAGGGCCCGATAGGCGACGGCACCGCGCGAATCGGGGGCGTGATCGGTCACCGGCAGACCATAACTAGGGGACTCGGCGACCCGGACGCTGCGCGGGATCACCGTCTCGAAGACCATCCCGGCGAAGTGCTCGCGCAGCTCGGACTCGACGTCCTGGGCCAACCTGGTGCGCTCGTCGTACATGGTTATCAGGAGTCCCGACACTTCCAGTTGCGGGTTCAGCTCGCGCCGGATCAGCCCCAGCGTCTCGAGGAACTGGACCAGGCCCTCGAGCGCCAGGTACTCGGCCTGGACCGGAACGATGACGCGGTCGGCGGCGGTAAGGGCGTTGACGCTGACCGGGCCGAGCGAGGGCGGGCAGTCGAGGAAGGTGCGGGCGAAGCGCTCGCGGATCGGGCCGAGGCGCTCGCGCAGGCGGGTCTCGGCGCCGTCGATCCGCGGCAGCTCGACGGCGGCGCCGGCGAGGTCCCGGTTGGCGGGCACCAGCCAGAGGTTGTCGGGGCCGGCCGGACGTGCGGCCTCGGCCAGCGAGACGTCGCCGGTCAAGCAGTCATAGGAAGAGGGATGCAGGTCCCGGCCGCCGCCCAGCGCCACGGTGGCGTTGCACTGGGGGTCGAGATCGACCAGCAGCGTCTGCTCGCCACCGGCCGCCGTGCAGGAGGCGAGGTTGACCGCGGTCGTCGTCTTTCCGACGCCACCCTTCTGATTCGCCACCGCGTAGACCGTGCCCACGCGAGCCAGCCTAAAGAACGGCGGCGCGGCAACGGGAGGTCGGATAGCCTGCTCGCGTGCCCGAGACCGCAGACTGGCCAGACACGCCCGCCGAGCGCGCCCGCGACCTGGTCGAGGGGGTGCTCGACGAGCTCGACCTGGACGGCGACGTAGAGGTCGACGAGGACGACGAGCGCATCACCGTCACCGTCAAGGGCACCGACGACTACGGCCTGCTGATCGGCAAACGCGGCCAGACGATCGACGCCCTGCAGCTGCTCTGCTACCAGGCCGCCTTCCGCGGGATGCGCGAGCGCAAACGGGTCGTCGTCGACGCCGCCGGCTACCGCCAGCGCCGCCGCGAGACGCTCGAGGGCCGCGCCGACCGCGCCGCCGAGCAGGCGCTGAGCAACAGCCGCGTGGTCGAGATGGACCCGATGAGCGCCCAGGAGCGCCGCGTCGTCCACGAACGCCTCAAAGAGCGCGCCGGGGTCGAGACCTACAGCGAGGGCGACGAGCCCAATCGCTGCGTCGTCGTCGCGCCGCTCGTCTCCGAGTGACCCCGGGCCCCGGGCCCGATCCCGCGGCGGGGCTGACGCCCGCCCGACGTGTTTCCCTGGAGAAGGTCCTCGAGCTCCTCGCCGAGGACCGAGCGTCGCTCTCCTCGGTCACCGACCGGCGCGCCTGGCAGGTGCACGTCGTCGACAGCCTGACCGGCCTCGAGGTCCCCGACCTCCGCGCGGCGGCGCGGATCGCCGACATCGGCTCTGGGGCGGGGTTTCCGGGCTTACCGCTGGCTGTGGCGCTGCCGGAGGCGAGGGTCGATCTGATCGAGTCGATCACCCGCAAGTGCGCCTTCCTCGAGCGCGCCGCGGCGGCGGCCGAGATCGCCAACGCGACGGTCATCTGCGCCAGATCTGAGGACATCGCAACAACTGACGCCCGCGAGTCCTACGAAGCTGTAACGGCCCGGGCTGTGGGCCGCCTCTCGACCCTGGCAGAGCTCGCCAGCCCCCTCTTGAAGGAGGGCGGGGTCCTGGTCGCTTGGAAGGGCAAACGAGACCTGGACGAGGAGGAACAGCTCGACCGAGCCGCGGAGTCCCTCGCAATGTCCCAAGAGCAAATCGTCGACGTAGGCAACCGAGCGGGCAGCCGACACCGCCACATCCACGTCATCCGCAAGTCGGGCCCGACGCCAAAAGAGCTCCCGCGCAAGCCCGGCATAGCCAAGAAGCGCCCCAAGGGCTAGGCGAACAACCGCGAGGCCCGAGGCGACCGACCCGGCGTTCGCACTTATCCGCCCCCATCCCGGAAAACTGCGAACGCTCCCCCAACGCCCCGCCACCCGTTCGCAGCATGCAGCCCGTCCGGGCCTTGGTTCGAATGGCGCCCCGTCGCCCCGACGACTGGTCCCTGCGTCCGACGACACGCACCATCCCTTGCCCTCTAGAAGAGCGAAGGCTCTCCGGGGCGGGAGGAGGGATACCCCTCTGAACGGCTTGTACTTCTCGCCCGAAGGCCACCTGGCGACGCCGCTGGCGATTCAGCGAGCAAGTTGAGAGAAGAGGGGTATCCCTCCTCCCGCCCTCGCCCACCGGCCTACCGTCTCTTCCGCTTTTTTTTCGGCGGTTTAGGCGGAGGTTTCGCCGCCGCGGCCGCAGCCGCGAACTCCGGCGTGGCCGTGACCGGGACGGGGATGATCTTTTTGAGGGCCAGCTGCTGGCCGATCGTCCAGAAGTTGGTCGTGATCCAGTAGAGGATCAAGCCGGCCGGGAAGCTGAGGACGAAGGGGACGAAGACCAGCGGCAGGATGAACATCATCGTACGCTGGCTTTTGTCGGCGCTGGCCGCCATGACCATCCCGGAGGCCAGCTGGGTGGCGACGTAGACGACGATCAACACGATCAGTTCGGCGCCCGTGGCCTTGGCGGTCAGGTCTTCGATGAACCAGAACTTGGCCCCGTAGGCGGCGCAGTGGCCGGCTTCCATGCATCCCATGTCCGGCGGGAGCTCGTGGCGGAGCACGTAGAAGAGCGTGATGAATACCGGCAGCTGGGCGATGAGGGGGATGCAAGAGGCAAAGGGGTTGACTTTGTTCTCTTTGTAGAAGCGCATCATTTCCTGCTGCTGGCGCTGTTTGTCGTTTTTGTATTTCTCCTGGAGTTCCTTGATCTGCGGCTGCAGCGCCTGCATCGCCCGCATCCCTTTGAGCTGTTTGTAGGTCAGCGGGATGAGCAGCGTGCGGGTGCAGACGGTCAGGGCGATGATCGAGAAGCCCCAGCTGAGACCGACGTTGTCGTGGAAGAACTGGAGGACCGAGTTGGCGACGTCGATCAGGGGTTGCAGGATGTTCGCGTCGACGAGCATCACGAGCGGGCCTCACCGTGGTAATCGGCCGGATGGACGTGGCCAAGGCCGCGCAGCGTGAAGCGGTCCGGGACCGGGTCGAAGCCGCCATGGCTGAAGGGGTTGCAGCGCACCAGGCGGTAGGCGGCGAGGACGAGGCCGCGGAGAGCGCCGAAGCGCTCGATCGCCTCGGTCGCGTAGGCGGAGCAGGTCGGCTCGTATTTGCAGCGCCTGCCCCGGGCCGGCGAGATCCAGCGACTGTAGGCCCGGATCGGCGCCAGGACGATCCGTTTCACGTGGAACGCTTCGCGAGATTCATCGCCAGGCCGTTTCACGTGGAACGCCCCCCGCCGAAGCTCGCGTCCATCGCCTCTTCGAGCGACTTGACCACGCCGGCCGTCCCTTCCTTCTCGATCAGCCCGTCGATGTCGCTGCGGGCAACGATCACGAAGTCGTGCTTCTCGGGAAGCCGATCCGATAGCGACCAGAAGGCTTCGCGCAGCGTGCGCTTCACCTTGTTGCGATCGACCGCGCCGCCGACCTTGCGGCTGACGGAGACCCCGAGCCTCACGTCATCACGCTCCTCGTCGCGGCGGGGGAACGTGTAGAGGACGAGGTACCGGGTGGCATGGGATGAACCGTCGCGATAGACGCGGTCGAACTCACCGCTGCGGGAGAGACGCCGTCGCTTCGACGCCATCTACGGGGTGAGGCGCTTCCGCCCTTTGCGCCGGCGCCTTTTCAGGATCGCTCGGCCACCACGGGTACTCATCCGGGCGCGGAAGCCGTGCGTCTTCGCGCGCTTCCGCTTCTTCGGCTGATAGGTGCGCTTCATGGTCGCGAGAGTATACGGACGCGGCCGAAATCTTTTCTGCGGCATTTGCGGTTGGCCGCGATCCCTCGCTCGGAGGCGCCGCTATGGTCGCCGCCCCGGTGTCAGACGACTCCCCAGAACACGACCTCAACGCCCTCTGGCAGGCGACTCAGGAGCGTCTTCGAGCGTCGGTTCCGGACTCCACCTACAGATTGTGGCTTGAGCCGCTGAAGGCGACGGGGTCCGATGGCGAAACGCTCTACCTGAGCGCCCCGGAGAGCATCCGCGCCTGGGCAGAGCGCCGCTACACCGCGCTGATCGTCGCCGCCCTGGCCGACTCGCGAACGCCCCTACGCCGGGTCAGCTTCGCGCCGCCCGAGCCCGGCGACACGGCCGCCCAGAAGGACACAGAGCTCAACCCGCAATACACCTTCGACCGCTTCGTGATCGGCGCCGGCAACCGCCTCGCCCACGGCGCCGCCCTGGCCGTCGCCGAGGCCCCCTCGGAGGCCTACAACCCGCTCTTCCTCCACGGTCCCCCGGGGCTCGGCAAGACCCACCTGCTGGCAGCGATCGCCAACTACCTCAACGCCAACGCCCCCGGCCTCAGCGTCCGCTACACGACCGCCGAGTCCTTCACCAACGAGTTCGTGATGGCTCTGCGGAACTCCGGCGCCGAGGCCTTCAAGGCGCGCTACCGCGACATCGACGTGCTGCTGATCGACGACGTCCAGTTCCTCGAGGGCAAGCCGGCCACCGAGGAGGAGTTCTTCCACACCTTCAACGCCCTCTATGAGTCCGGCAGCCAGCTGGTCCTCTCCGCCGACAGGATTCCGAGCGAGCTCTCGACCCTTGCCTCCCGCTTGCGCGACCGCTTCGAGTGGGGCCTGACGATCGCGGTCGAGCCGCCCAACCTGGCGACCCGGCTGACCGTGCTGCGCCATCTGGTCGAGGAGTCCGGGGTCGAGATCGCCGACGACGGCGCCCTCGCCGAGCTGGCCAACCGGATCGAGGCCAACGTGCGCCAGCTCCACGGCGCCCTGACCCGCGTCCTCGCCCACGCCTCGATGATGGCTCGGCCGCTCAGCTCCGAGCTGATCGCCGAGGTGATCCCGCGCTCCTCCCGGTCGGCCCAGGCGACCTCGGTCGAGGAGATCCAACAGCGCGTCGCCGAGCGTTTCGGCATCGCCCGGGCCGAGCTGATCGGGACCAGCCGCGCCGCCACCCCGCTGCGCGCCCGCCAGGTCGCGATCTACCTGACCCGGGAGATGACCGACCTCTCGCTCCCCCAGATCGGGCGCCTCTACGGGGGCCGCGATCACTCCACTGTGCTCAACTCCCTGCGGCGGGTCGAAGCCGGCATCGGCGCCGACCTCGAGCTCACCGAGCGTGTGGAGGAGTTACGCCTCGCAATCCACAACCCGGCCGGCAGTTAGCCTCGGCGGCCGATGGCACTGCAAGAATCCACCGGCTCCCACAGCGACTTCCACAGGCCCCAAACCAGCTCCAAAGCGCGGCACTGGGCCGATTAGTCTCTCTCCGGACCTCTCTCCACAAGCTCTAATCCAACTCAAGAGGACAACTTCGACTTGAAGCTCACGACCAAACGGGAAGAACTCGTCTCCAAGCTCTCGATCGTCTCGAGGGCGGTTTCCACCCGCGCCGCGACCCAGGCCCTCTCGGGCGTCCTCCTCACCGCCGCCGACGGGAAGGTGACGCTGACGGCGACCGACCTCGACCTCGGGTTACGGACCGCGGTCGACGCCGAGGTCGAGAGCGAGGGCCAGGTCCTGCTGCCCGGCCGGCTGTTCGCCGAAGTGGCCCGCTCGCTGGCCGACTCGGCGGTCGAGATCGAGACCCGCGAGGCCGAGCGCGACGTCGAGATCCGCAGCGGCTCCTCGAGCTTCCACCTGCGAACCCTCCCCGCCGAGGACTTTCCGAAGCTGCCGGAGCCCGGCGAGGAGGCGGCCTTGAAGATCCCGGCGCCGGCGCTCGGGGCCAGCATCGACCTGGTCGCCCGCGCCGCCTCGCGGGACGACATGCGCCCGGTCCTGACCGGCGTCTTCGTCACCGGCAGCGGTTCGGAGATGACGATGGTCGCCACCGACTCCTACCGGCTGGCGGTCAAGCGGACCGAGCTCAAGGCCGAGCTCGGCGGCGAGATCGAGGCCAACATCCCGGCCCGGGCGCTGCGCGAGCTCGGGCGCATCCTCTCCACCGAGGCGGCCGAGGAGGCGGCGGTCACCCTGCTGCCCAACCAGGCGGTCTTCGAGGCCGGCTCGATCCTGCTGACCACCCGCCTGATCGACGGCCAGTTCCCCAACTACCGCCAGCTCCTTCCCGAGTCCTACGAGCACGACGTGCGGCTGCCGCGCTCGGATTTCCTCGACGTCGTGCGGCGGGTCAGCCAGCTGGCCCAGCGCAATGCGCCGCTGCGGCTGGCGTTCGGGCCCGGCGAGCTGACCGTGGCGGCGGAGACGCCCGACGTCGGCGACGCGGTCGAGACGATGCCGGCGGCCTTCGAGGGCGAGACGCTGGAGATCGGCTTCAACCCCGAGTTCCTCCGCGAGGGCATCGAAAGCGTCGAGGGCGACGAGGTGATGCTGCGGCTGATCTCACCGCTGCGGCCGGGGCTGATGCAGCCGGTCGACAACGAAGACTTCCGGTATCTGGTGATGCCGATCCGCCTCAACGTCTAGGCGGTGGGTCGCCGGTGCTCGTCACCGCGATCGAAGCGCGGCCGCTGCGCAGCCTCGAGCGCGTGCGGGTCGAGCTGGGGCCGGGGATCGTCAGCGTCGTCGGTCCCAACGGGGTCGGCAAGACGAATCTCGTCGAGGCCCTCTACTTCGCCCTGACCGGGCGCTCGTTCCGGACCAGCGACCGGCGCGACCTGATCCCCTTCGGCGGCTCGCTGGCGCGGGCCGAAGCGACGGTGCGCGACGACGACGGGCTCGAGCGTCGGCTGCTGGCCTCGGTGAGCCGCGCCGAGGGGCGCCGTCACCTCCTCGACGGCAGCCCAGCCGACCCGGCGACGCTGGCCCGCAACCGCCCCCCCGTCGCGGTCTTCGCGCCCGACCGGCTGAGCCTGATCAAGGGGCCGCCGGCCGAGCGCCGCGCCCACCTCGACGGCTTCCTCGCCGCGCGCTGGCCGGCCCGCTCGGAGCTGCGCAAGCGTTTTGGGCAGGCGCTGGCGCAGCGCAACGCGATGGTCGCGCGGGTCGCGGCCGGCTACGGAGCGCCGGCCGGGCTCGACGTCTGGGACGCCGGCGTCGCCGAGGCGGCCGCGCCGCTGGTCGCCGCCCGCGCCAACGCGGTCGACGAGCTGGCGCCGGCCTTCGCCGTGGCGTTGGCGGAGCTGGGACTCGAGGGCGGCGCGCTCGAGTACGCGCCGCGGGCGGCCGGTGACGTCGAGGAGATCCGCGCCGGGCTGCTCGAGCGCCGCGATGCCGACATCAAGCTGGGGCGCAGCTCCTGGGGCCCCCACCTCGACGAGCTCAAGGTGAGCGTCGGCGGCCGAGCGCTGCGCCGTTACGGTTCGCAAGGCCAGCAGCGCGCGGCGCTCCTGGCCCTCCTCTTCGCCGAGCGCGACGCCCTGCTGGCGGCGCGGCGGGTGACGCCGCTGCTGCTCCTCGACGACGTGATGAGCGAGCTCGACCCGGGCCGGCGCGAGAGCCTCGTGGCGCGGTTGGCGAGCGGCGGGCAGACGCTGATCACCGCCGCCGACGAGGAGTCGCTGCCGGCGCCAGCGCTGGCGACGGTGGTGCGGATGCCGCCACCGGGATCGGTTGTCTCAGACAAAACATTGCCTCCCGGCGAAGATCCCGAGGAGGTCGAGGCCGCGTGAGCCACCGCCGCGCGCCGCGCCAGGCCGGCGAGGCATTCCGCGCCGCACGCGATCGCGTCGCCCCCCGCACCGGGCTCGCTGCCGTGCAGGCGGCCTGGCGGAGCGCCGTGGGCGAGCGCGTCGCGGCCGTCGCCAGCCCGGTCGCCGAGCGCGCCGGAACGCTCACGGTGGAGTGCACCGACGCGGTCTGGGCGCAGGAGCTCGACCTGATGCAGGACCGGCTTCTGGAGCGGTTGCGGGAGGAGCTGGGGGAGCGGGCTCCGAAGGCCCTCAGGTTCCGTCTCAAAACCGACCGCTGAAGGTCACTGTTTTTGCACGATTTGCAGGTAATTCGTGACGCCGAGGGTTTGGTTCCAAGGGCCCGGACTGGTATTCTTATGGCAACTCGCGTTTACGCCCCGACCTGGACGGAGTGAGTCTTCAAGCGTCGGGGCTTTCTGTGTCACCCGAAAGGAACTTCTTGCCTGACAAAAAAGCCAAAGGCGGGGACGCCGGCTCCTACGGCGCCTCGGACATCACCGTCCTCGAGGGACTGGAAGCCGTCCGCAAGCGCCCCGGCATGTACATCGGCTCGACCGGGCCGCGCGGCTTGCACCACCTGGTCTACGAGATCGTCGACAACTCGGTCGACGAGGCGCTGGCCGGCTACTGCGACGCGGTCCGCGTCGTGCTGCATCCCGACAACGCGGTCACCGTCTCCGACAACGGCCGCGGCATCCCGGTCGGAATCATGGAGAAAGAGGGGAGGCCGGCCGCCGAAGTCGTCCTCACGGTCCTTCATGCCGGCGGCAAGTTCGGGGACGGCGGCGGCTACAAGGTCTCCGGAGGCCTGCACGGCGTCGGCTCCTCGGTCGTCAACGCCCTCTCCGAGCGCCTGCACCTGAAGATCCAGACCGACGGCGCCGTCTGGGAGCAGGACTACGAGCGCGGCAAGCCGATGACCAAACTCGAGAAGGGCGCCCCCAGCGACCAGCACGGCACCGAGATCACCTTCCTGCCCGACCTCGAAATCTTCGAAGAGATCGAGTACGACTTCGAAACGCTGTCGGAGCGGCTGCGCGAGACCGCCTTCCTCACCCGCGGCCTGAAAATCGAGCTGATCGACGAGCGTGGCGAGGGCCAGGAGGTCACCTTCCAGTACGAGGGCGGCATCGAGGACTTCGTCCGCCACCTCAACGCCAACAAGGACGTGCTGAACAAGCAGCCGATCTTCTTCGAAGGCGAGAAAGAGGACGGTGAAGTCGAGGTCGCGATGCAGTGGAACGCCTCCTACCAGGAGTCGATCTTCTCGTTCGCAAACAACATCAACACCCACGAGGGCGGCACCCACCTCTCCGGCTTCCGGGCGGCGCTGACGCGGACGCTCAACGCCTACGCCCGCAGCAAAGGGCTGCTCAAAGACAAAGACGAGAACCTCGCCGGCGAGGACGTCCGCGAGGGGATGACCGCGGTGATCTCGGTCAAGCTCCACGACCCCCAGTTCGAGGGTCAGACGAAGACCAAACTCGGCAACCCGCCGATCCGCAGCCTGGTCGAGGAGACGGTCAATCGCAAGCTGGCCGAGTTCCTCGAGGAGAACCCGCCCGAGGCACGCCGGATCATCTCGAAGACGATCGACGCCGCCCGCGCCCGCGCGGCCGCCCGCAAGGCCCGCGACCTGACCCGCAAGTCGGCGCTCGAGAACTCGACCCTGCCGGGCAAGCTCGCCGACTGCACGGTCAAGGACCCGAGCCTGGCCGAGATCTTCGTGGTCGAGGGTGATTCGGCCGGCGGCTCCGCCAAGCAGGCTCGTGACCGCAACACCCAGGCGGTTCTGCCGCTGCGCGGCAAGATCATCAACGTCGAGAAGAGCCGGATCGACAAGGTCCTCGCCAACAACGAGATCCAGGCGCTGATCACGGCGATCGGCACCGGCGTCCACGACGAGTTCAAAATCGAGGACGCCCGGTACCACAAGATCGTGATGGCGACCGACGCCGACGTCGATGGTGCCCACATCCGCACCCTGGTCCTGACGTTCCTCTACCGGCAGATGCCGGAGCTGATCAGCCACGGCTACGTGTACATCGCCAAACCGCCGCTTTACCGCGTGAAACAGGGCAATCAGGAGACCTACCTGGAGCGCGAGTCAGAACTCGAAGAGCTGTTGCTGCGCGACAAGCTCGAGCAGTTCGAGCTGACCGACGCGACCGGGGAGAGCCGCAAACTGACGCCGACGCGCTGGCAGGCCTACATCAGGCGCTCGAAAGAGTACGAGGGCTGGGGCTCCTCGCTGCAGGCCGACTTCGGCCACGACGTCGTGCGGTTCCTCGAGGAGTCCAGCCTGCTCGACGAACAGGTGGCGACGCTCGCCGCCGCCCGCGCTCTCATGCAGAAAGGCGGCGGTGAGGGAGAGCCGTTCGACACCGAGGTCGTGTCGAGCACCGATGACCTGCTCGTCGTCAAGGCACTCGAACGCAAGTCGGGCCTCGCCCGTACGCACCGGCTGCCGCGGGAGCTCTTCGAGCACCACGACTACCGCAAGTTCGCCGAGGTCCATGCGGCGCTGATCAAACAGGTCGGCCGGCCGCCGTTCGAGGTCAGCCGCGGCGAGCGAAGCAACGTCGCCCTCTCGTTCGAGGGGCTGCGTGGCGCGGTGCTCGAGCTGGCCCGCCAGGGTGTTTCGCTGACTCGGTTCAAGGGACTGGGGGAGATGAACGCCAAACAGCTGCGCGAGACGACGATGGATCCCGCCTCGCGGACGCTGGCCCGGGTGACGCTGGAAGACGCCACCGCCGCCGACACGATCTTCTCGATGCTGATGGGCGACCAGGTCGCCCCGCGCCGGCTGTTCATCGAGACCCACGCCAAAGAGGTGAAATTTCTCGATGTCTAGGAGTGTGGTTTTTTCCTGCGCCAGTAATGGTGTGAAAGTGGAGGTGCGCTGATGGCCGGGTACGACACGCTGAGCGGCGGTCACATCGAGGACCGCGGGCTCGAGCAGGAGATGCGCTCGTCCTACCTCGACTACGCGATGAGCGTGATCGTCGGGCGGGCGCTGCCCGACGTACGCGACGGCCTCAAGCCGGTCCACCGCCGCGTCCTCTACGCGATGCACGACCTCGGCATGCAGCCGACCCGGCCCTACCGCAAGTGCGCCTTCATCGTCGGCGAGGTCATGGGCAAGTACCACCCCCACGGCGACTCGGCGATCTACGACACGCTGGTGCGGATGGCGCAGGACTTCTCGCTGCGCTACCTGCTGGTCGACGGCCAGGGCAACTTCGGCTCGATCGACGACGACCCGGCTGCCGCGATGCGCTACACCGAGGCCCGCCTCGGCCGGCTGGCGACGGAGATGCTGCGCGACATCGACGCCGACACCGTCGACTTCGGGCCCAACTACGACGAATCGACCCAGGAACCGCTGGTCCTGCCGTCGCGCTTCCCGAACCTCCTGGTCAACGGCACCTCGGGGATCGCGGTCGGGATGGCGACCAACATCCCGCCGCACAACCTGCGCGAGGTCGCCGGTGCGGTGACCGCCTACATCGACGATCCCTCGATCGGCCTCGACGGCCTGATGGAGCACGTCAAGGGCCCGGACTTCCCCGGTGGCGGCCTAATGAGCCGCGAGGGGATCCGCGACGCCTACGCCTCCGGCCGCGGCTCGATCCGGGTCCGTGCTCGCGCCCACGTCGAGCCGCTGAAAGGGGGCAAGGAGGCGATCATCGTCACCGAGCTTCCCTTCCAGGTGAAGAAGGGCGGTGAAGGCGGGCTGATCACCAAGATCGCCGACCTCGCCCGCGACAAAAAACTCGACGGCATCTCCGATCTGCGCGACGAGAGCGACGAACGCTCCGGCATGCGCCTCGTCATCGAGCTCAAACGCGGTGGGCCGCCGGCCAAGGTCGTCCTCAACAACCTCTACAAAAAAACCCCGATGCAGTCGACCTTCGGCGCCAACATGGTGGCGCTGGTCGACGGTGTGCCGAAGACGCTCAGCCTGCGCGAGCTGGTCGAACACTACGTCGATCACCAGCGCGAGGTCGTCACTCGCCGCACTCAGTACGAACTGCGCCGGGCCGAGGCTCGCGCCCACATCCTCGAGGGGCTGCTGGTCGCACTCGACAACCTCGACGCGGTGATCAAACTGATCCGCGCCTCGACCGACCCCGACGCCGCTCGCGACGGGTTGATCGATCAGTTCGAGCTCTCGCGCGAGCAGGCGCAGGCGATCCTCGACATGCGCCTGCAGCGCCTGACCGCGCTCGAGGCCGACAAAGTCCGCGCCGAGCACGCCGACCTGATGGAGCGGATCGGCGAACTGCGCGAGATCCTCGGCGACGAGTCACGGGTCATGGCCCTGGTCAAGGAGGAGCTCACCGAAATCGTCGAGTCCTACGGCGACGAGCGGCGCACCGAGCTCGTCCACTTCGAGGGCGACGTCGGCATCGAGGACATGATCGCCGACCAGCAGATGGTGATCTCGCTGACCGCCTCGGGGTACGTCAAGCGCCTGCCGCTGGCAACCTACCGCCAGCAGCACCGCGGCGGCGTCGGGGTGATGGGGATGAACCTCAAAGAGGACGACTACATCGCCCACCTCCACATCAGCTCGACCCACGATTACCTGCTGTTCTTCACCAACCGCGGCAAGATCTACCGCCTGAAGGTGTACGAACTGCCGGAGGGCTCGCGCACCGCCAAAGGCTCGAACCTGCGCAACCTGCTGCCGCTGCGCGAAGAAGAGACGGTGATGGCGGTGATCCCGACCCGTGACTTCAAAGAGAACAAGTACCTGGTGTTCGCGACGGCCGACGGGCTGGTCAAGAAAACCGAGTTCCTGGCCTACAACACGCCGATCCGCGCCGATGGGATCATCGCGATCAAGGTCCGCGAGGGCGACGAGCTGGTCCAGGTCCGCCTCACCTCGGGCGAAGACGACATCCTGATGGTGTCGCATTCCGGCCACGCCGCCCGCTTCTCCGAGGAGCTGGTGCGCTCGATGGGCCGCGACACCACCGGTATCAAAGGGATGAACGTCAAAGGCAAAGACAACCGCGTCCTGGCGATGGACATCGCCCGCAACGACACCGAACTGTTCGTCGTCACCGAGAACGGCTACGGCAAGCGCACCCCGGTCTCCGACTATCCGATCAAGGGTCGCGGCACCAAAGGCGTGCTGACGATCCGGCTGACCGAGAAGAAGGGCGGCCTCGCCGGCGCCCTGATCGTCAACCCCCACCAGGACCTGCTCTTCATCTCCCAGAACGGGATGGTCCAGCGCACCGGGGTCGAGGGCATCTCCCAGACCGGCCGCTCGACCCAGGGCGTCCGGGTGATGAATATCAAGGACGACGACCGCGTCTCCGCCGTCGCCCTGGTGGTCGAGTCCAGCGAGGAGGTCGACA
The DNA here is from genome assembly GCA_963839115.1 of uncultured Actinomycetes bacterium. Classification (GTDB taxonomy): domain Bacteria; phylum Actinomycetota; class Thermoleophilia; order Solirubrobacterales; family 70-9; genus VAYN01. The sequence goes on along the minus strand of CAWITM010000001.1, from coordinate 3,015,455 downwards.
GCTCCCCGTCGAACCAGCCTGAGATCGACCCCGTTCTCGAGGACGAAGTGGTGACTGGGGACGGGGCTTCGCCCGACCTCTCAGCCGACGGCGACGGCGACTAGGCAGCCTGCGGTAAGTACTGCTGCCAGTTCAGCGGGATCTTCGGGCTCGCGACCTGGATGAAGACCGTCGGCTGGGGGGCTCTGGGAGTGTTCTTGGGGTGCATGTGGATCTCGCGGGGGAGGCGGTTGCCCTTGCGGCGGTTGCAGGAGGCGCAGGCGGCGACGATGTTCTCCCAGGTCGAGTCGCCGCCGCGCGAGCGGGGGATGACGTGGTCGACGGTGAGGCCGGACTTGGTCGAGCCGCAGTACTGGCAGGTCCAGGAGTCGCGGGCGAGCACGGCGCGGCGGGTGATCTTGCGGCGGTGGGCCTCGCGGGGGATGCGGACGTAGTTGACGAGGCGGATCACGTCGGGGCGCTCCATCGTCATGTGCTCGGAGTGGAGGGCGGCCCCTTCGCGCTGCTCGAGCAGCTCGGCCTTTTCCTTGAGGAGCAGCACAGCGGCCCGTCTCAGCGTGCAAACGTTGATCGGCTCATACGTCGCGTTGAGCACCAGAACCCTGGCCATGGTGCGGGGATTGTAAGCGGCCCGGGGGGCGGGCATGCGGCCGCGGGATGGGGGAGGGTGGGCGAGCGCCGCGGCGGTGGCTAGAGGACCGGGTAGGAACCGAGGACCCGGACCGACTCGGCCTTGCCCTTGAGCGCCGCGATCGCCGCCGCCACGTCGTCGTCCTCGGCACCGCCGTCGAGGTCGCAGAAGAACATGTAGCGGCCCAGCTCGGAGCGCAGCGGCCGCGACTCGATCCGCGAGAGGTTGATGTCGCGGCCCGAGAACTCGGCCAGCGCGTCGACCAGGGCGCCGGGCTTGTCGTCACCGAGCTCGGAGAAGACGAGCGAGGTCTTCCAGCGTCCCTCGCTCTGCGTCGGGGTGCCGGGTGGGGCGATCCAGAGGAAGCGGGTGACGTTGGTGCCCTCGTCCTCGACGCCCTCGCGCAGCAGCTCACAGCCGTAGAGGGAGGCCGCCGCGCGGGCGCCCAGGGCCGCCCAGGGCCGCTGCGACTCGCTGACCATCCGCACCGCGGCGGCGGTGCTGCTGACTTCGCGCTGTTCGATGTCGGGCAGGTTGGCGCGCAGGAAGCGCGAGCACTGGCCGAGCGGCTGCGGGTGGGAGAGCACCGCCTCGATCTGGTCGAGCGCCACGCCGGGCTGGGTGATCAGGTGGACGCGGACGCGATAGTCGTGCTCGCCGACGATCGTCACGGTCTCGGCTTCGAAGGCGAGGGCATCGAGGGTCGGGCGCACCGAGCCCTCGATCGAGTTCTCGATCGGCACCAGGCCGCGGTCGGCCTCGCCGCCCTCGACGGCCAGGATCGCGTCGGCGATCGTCCCCGTCCGCAGCGGCTCGTAGTCGACTTCGCCCAGCGGCGTCTCGCCGAGCGCGTCCTCGGTGAAGGTCCCCGCCGGTCCCAGGTAGGCGATCCGCATCGGTGCGGAAACTACCGGCCGGCGGAAAACGACAGCGCCGGCTATTCGAAGATGACCGAGTAGGTCGCTTTGTTGTTTTCGGTGAGCTGCTCGCCGGGGACCGGTTCGGCTTCGATTTCGAGCGTCGTTTCACCTTCCGGCGCCGGCGTCAGCGGGATGACCACGGTTTCTTCGCCGCCGGCTTCGATCGGGTTGCTGTCGGCGGTGGTTTCTTTGCCGTTGGCGATGACCTTGACGGTGACGCTGCTCTCGGTCGATTCGCCCTGGTTCTGGACGGTGACTTCGACTTCCGGGGTTTCTTCGACCGCGACCGAGGTCGTCGATTCCGGCGAGAGTTCGTTGCCGTTGACGCTCACCCCGCCCAGGCCGAGCCCGTGGAGACCCGGGGTCGCGGCACCGCCCGCGGATCCGCTGACGGCGCCGAGAGCCGCCTGGATTTCACTTTCTTCGAGCCATTTGACGTCGGGCAGGAAGGTGCTCTTGGGGACGTCCTTGCCTTCGATCGAGTTGCTGGCGAGGACGCCGTCGATTTCCGGGCGGGCGACGCTTTCGTAGATCACGTCGGCGGCCAGCAGCGTCTGCATCTGTTTGGTGATCGAGGCGACCGCCTTCGCCGCCCCCTGGGCGGCCAGTGCCGTCGGCACCTTCTTGGCGATCGTTTCCATCGCACTCTGGCGCAGCTCGTAGGAGAGTTCGAGCGCCTTCTGGGCGCGGCCCATGTCGCCGGGGGTCGAAAGACCGTCGATCCGCGCCGCGTAGTTGGCCATCGCGCTGCTGTCGGCGCCGACCTCGGTGACGAACTCCTTGACCGAGCGGTTGCCAGGTTCTTCGAGCTTGCCGAAGAACTGCTTGCTGGTCTGCTGGGTCTCGTTGACGATCTGCGTGACGTTGCTGGCGTAGTCGCTGAGGGCCGAGCGGGCCCGCGCGTCGAGACAGCCCTTGACGCCGAGCACGATCAGGATCAGCAGGACGAGCGCCGCACCCAGGGCAAGCAGCCGCCGCAGCATGATCTGCTGACGTTCGGGGCGGCGTTGACGGCGCGGACGCCTCGCGGGTCCGCGCGCTGCTGAATCCTCCAAGAAGCGGCTCTCCAGGCTGGTTGGCTGGGCGGAGAGTATGAACCTTGCCTGTCGCGGCGGACGAAACGCCGCCGCAAACGGTGGCGTTTTCCCAGACTTAAAGCCAGATGAGCCGGGCCGAGGGGCGCAGGAGGGCGGGCCGCCGGGTCGAAATAGGAGGAGCTTTGGTCGGCTCACTCGTACTCAACCGCTTCCTGATCGAGCGCCGTATCGGCAGCGGCGGCTTCGGCGTCGTCTACGAGGCCTGGGACGGGCGCCTCGAGCGCCCGGTCGCCGTCAAGGCGATCGAGCAGCGCGGCGAGGCCGGCCGACGGGTCCTCCGCGAGGCCCAGGCGGCGGCTCGGCTCAACCACCCGGGCATCGTCACGCTCTATGAGATGGGCGAGGAGGACGGCAACGCCCTGCTCGTCACCGAGCTGGTCGAGGGGTCGACCCTGGCCCGGCTGGCCGGCGAAGGAATGCTCTCCGACCGCGAGATCGGCGAGATCGGCGCCGATCTCTGCGAAGCCCTCGACCACGCTCACTCGCGCGGCGTCGTCCACCGCGACATCAAGCCGCAGAACGTCCAGGTGGTCGACGGCGAACCGCGGGCCAGGCTGATGGACTTCGGGATCGCCCGCCTCGCCGACGACGCACCGCTGACCGCGACCGGCGACGTCGTCGGCACGCTCGCCTACATGTCGCCCGAGCAGGCCGAGGGGCGGCCCGCCGGGCCCGAGGCCGACGTCTACTCGCTGGCCCTGACCCTCTATGAGTGCTGGAGCGATGAGAACCCCCACCGCCGCTCCTCGCCGGCCGCCACCGCCCGCGCGATCGGCGGCCGCGCCCGGCCGCTGCACCGCCTCCGTCCCGACCTCCCGCGCGAGCTCACCGGCGAGATCGACGCCTGCCTCGCCGCCCGCCCCGACCAGCGCCCGACGCTCGAGGATCTGGGCACGGCGATCGAGGACTCGCTCGACTACCTCGCCGACCACCCGCGCCCCGCCGCCTCGCACCTCGGCCTGCGCCTCGGCGCGATCAGCGTCGCCCTCGTCGCCGGCACCTGGCTGGCGCTCGGCCATGGCGTGCTGTTTCCGTAGGATTTGCCGACTCTCCGCAGTCGCGGAGACCTGACCCTGCCCGACGAGGAGCAATCCGATCGCCCTTCTACGCAACCTCGAGTCCCGAATCGAAGGCCTGGTCGAGGGCGTCTTCAGCCGCGCCTTCAGCTCCGAGGTGCAGCCGGTCGAACTGGCCCGCAAACTGGCCAAGGAAATGGACGCCCACAAGACCGCCTCGGTCCAGCGCGTATACGTCCCCAACGAGTACACCGTCTTCCTCTCGCGCCAGGACCGCTCCAAGCTCGAAGGCTACGAGCGCTCGCTCGAGCAGGAGCTCTCCGGATACCTGCTCGAGCACGCCCGCCGGCGCAGCTATGACCTGCTGACCCGGCCGGCCGTCTCCTTCGAGACCGACAACCGCCTGCGGCTCGGCGAGTTCGGCATCCAGGCGCGGCTGGTCAAGCCGCCGGCCCGCGAGGGCGAGGCGCCGCGACAGGGCGAAGAGGGCCACACGATGGTCTACTCGGCGGTGCGCGAGCGCGATCGCGGTCGTCCCAAACACCCCGAGCAGGCGGTCGGGGCGCTGGTCTCGACCCGCGCCGTGGTCGAGCTCGACGACCGCCGCTACGTCCTCGACGGCCCGCGCGCCACGATCGGGCGCTCGAAGTCCGCCGAGTGCGTCCTCGCCGACCCCAACGTCTCCCGCCGCCATGCCGAGCTGCGTCGCTCCGAGACGGGCGACTGGCAGATCGTCGACCTCGGCTCGACCAACGGCATCAAGGTCAACGGCCGGCGGGTAGCCTCGACCAGGCTCACGCCCGGCGACCAGGTGACCGTCGGCACCACCAGCTTTCAGTTCGACATCGAGCAGTAGCGGCGGGTCCGCTACGTAAGGTGCCCTGCCAGTGGCCTATGACCCCGTATCCGTAGCGCTGAAATTCGGCTTCCTGGCCGTCCTCTACCTGTTCCTGCTGGTGATCGCGCGCAGCGCCCTGAAGGACCTGCGGCGGACCGCCTCGCCGGCCCCCGACCAGACCGGCATCCACCAGGTGGCGCCCTACGCCGAGGTCGCGCGCGGCGTCGATGCCTACCTCGTCGCCGAGCGCGGCGGCGGCCTCGAGCGCGACGAGCGCTTCGACCTGATCGGCGGCCTCTCGATCGGCCGCTCGAAGGAGGCCGACATCCAGATCGCCGACCGCTACGCGTCCAGCATCCACGTCCGCGTCTTCTCCGACGGCGGTCGCCACTTCGCTGAGGACATGCAGTCGACCAACGGCACGCTGCTGAACGGCGCCCGGCTCGAGGGCGAGGCCGAGCTGCGCGACGGCGACACGATCGAGATCGGCGACACCGCCTTCCGCTTCGAGGAGGGGTGAGGCGGCGATGACCCTGCAGATCGCCGATCAGGCAGTCCTCACCGACACCGGCCGCCAGCGCAACGCCAACGAGGACTCGTTCTTCGTCCGCGCGCCGCTGTTCGTGATCGCCGACGGGATGGGCGGCGCCCAGGCCGGCGAGGTCGCCTCCAAGACCGCCGCCGACACCTTCGACGCTGAGCTGCCGGCGGCGCCGCCGGAGCGGGTGCTGCGCGAGACGATCGAAGCCGCCAACCGCTCGATCCACGCGCTCGCCCGCAAGGACCCGTCGCTGACCGGGATGGGGACGACGACCACGGCGGCGATCCTCGACCCCGTGGCCGAGACGGTGGCGATCGGCCACGTCGGCGACAGCCGCGCTTACCGCCTGCGCGCCGGCAAGCTCGAACGGCTGACCCGCGACCACTCGCTGGTCGAGGAGATGCGGCGCAAAGGGCAGCTGACCGAGGCTCAGGCCGAGGACCATCCGCAGCGCTCGATCATCACCCGGGCGCTGGGTCCCGAACCGGAGGTCGAGGTCGACGTCCAGACCGTTCCGGCGCTGGCCGGCGACGTCTTCCTGATCTGCTCTGACGGGCTGACGACGATGCTCGACGACGAGCACATCGCCCGCCTGCTGGCCCGCGCCACCTCGATGCAGAGCGCCGTCCGCGCGCTGGTCGACGAAGCCAACCGCGCGGGTGGCCGCGACAACATCACCGTGATCCTCTTCGAGGTCGCCGATGCCGCCGCGGTGGCGGCGGAACCCGGGGACGGTCCGGCGACCGGCGAGACCGGGGTCGCCGCCGACGGGGGCGCGACCCTGATCGGCGACTCGGCCACCGACGCCGGGCTGACCGCGACCGAGGTCCGCCGCCGTGCCGCCGCCGCGGCAGCCCGCAAGCGCCGCGAGGACCTCGCCGCCGGACCCTCCAAGCGCCGCCGCCGGGTCAAGCTGGCGGCCAAGCTGCTGGCCGGCCTGGTCGTGATCGCGGCGATCGTCTTCGGCGTCTCCTACGGCCTGCGCCACGTCTGGTTCCTCGGCACCGATGACTCCGGCCGCGTCGCCCTCTACCGCGGCCTGCCCTACGAACTGCCCTTCAGCGTCAAGCTCTACAGCGAGCGCTACGCCGCCCCGGTCCAGACCGCGAGCCTCTCCGACCGCCGCAAGGGCGCCGTCACCGGCCACGACCTGCGCTCGCGCGAAGACGCGGTCACGCTGCTCGAAGAAATCGAAAAGAGCCAGGGCCTGCCGTGAGGTCCGGTGCCCGCAACCGCGAGCTCGTCGCGCTGATCCCGGTCGCGCTGCTGCTGACCGCCGGCTTCGCCGCCGTCTTCGCCCAGGAGAACTCGAAACTCGGCAACCTCAGCCTCACCTACGGCGCCTACTTCCTCGCCGTCTGCGTCGCCACCCACATCTTCCTGCGGATCCGCCTGCCCAACGCCGATCCGTACCTGTTCCCGCTGATGGCGCTGCTGACCGCGATCGGCCTGGTGATGGTCTACCGGATCGACGAAAGCCTGGCCCGCGACCAGGCCAACTGGTTCGTCATGGGGCTGGTGCTCTTCGCCCTGACGATCCAGTTCCTGCGCGATTACGAGGTGCTCGAGCGCTACCGCTACATCATCGCCACGGTCGGGCTGCTGCTGCTCCTGGCGCCGCGGCTGCCGGGGATCGGCCAGCAGGTCAACGGCGCCTACCTCGGCGTCAAGATCGGGCCGCTCGCCTTCCAGCCGGCCGAGTTCTCGAAGATCGCGATCGTCATCTTCCTCGCCTCCTACCTGCGCGAGAACCGCGAGGTGCTGATCGTCGGCGCCCGCCGCATCCTCGGCGTGACGCTGCCGCCGCTGAAGCACTTCGGGCCGATGCTGGTGGTCTGGGGCGCCTCGATGTTCATGCTCGTCTTCATCCGCGACCTCGGCAGCTCGCTGATGTTCTTCGCCGCCTTCCTGGCCCTCCTCTACGTCGCCACCGGGCGCTTCTCGTTCGTCGTGATCGGGATGGCGATGTTCGTCGTCGGCGCCTGGTTCTTCGCGACGACCGTGCCCCACGTCCACGACCGCGTCGAAATCTGGCTGCACCCCTACAACGATCCCCAGAACACCGGCTACCAGATCCTCCAATCGATCTTCGCCCAGGCCGACGGCGGGCTCTTCGGCAAAGGCTTCGGCCAGGGACTGATCACCGTGCCCGGGACGACCAACACGCTGCTGCCGGCCGCCCAGACCGACACGATCTACTCGCTGATCGTCAACGAGCTCGGCCTCTTCGGCGCCTGCGGGGTGATCCTCGTCTACCTGGTGATCGCCGCGCGCGGCTTCAAAATCGCGCTGATCGCCCGCGACGGTTTCTCGAAGCTGCTGGCGACCGGGCTGACCGCGGTCTTCTCGATCCAGGCCTTCGTGATCATCGGCGGGGTGACGCGGGTGATCCCGCTGACCGGCGTGACGCTGCCGTTCGTCTCCTACGGGGGCAGCTCGATCGTCGCCAACTTCGTCCTTCTGGCGCTGCTGCTGCTGATCTCCGACCGCGCCCGACGTGAAGCCGCCGAACCGCTGCCCGACTCGCGTGGCGGCGCCCTGCTGGGGTCGGCCGCGTGAACCGCCAGATCGTCCAGCTCTTCGCCTTCATCGTCGTCCTCTTCGCGATCCTGGTCGGCTTCACGTCCTACTGGTCGGTCTTCGACGCCAACGCCCTCAAAGAGAAGAGCGCCAACAAGCGTCCGCTGCTCGAGCAGCAGCAGATCCCGCGCGGACGCATCCTCGCCTTCGACGGCAGCGTGATCGCCAAGTCGCGAGCCAAGGGCAAGGGGACCAGCAAGCGCTACGTCCGCCACTACCCCGACGGCAAGCTCTGGGGCCACCCGATCGGCTACAGCTTCGTCCAGTTCGGCCAGTCCGAGTTCGAGAAGTCCCACAACGAAGAATTGACCGGCGAAGAATCGGAATTCGGGACGATCCTCGACCAGTTGACCGGCAAGAAGCAGCAGGGCGAAGACGTCGTCACCAACCTGATGCCGCACGCCCAGGAAGTCGCGCTGCAGAGCCTCGAGGAAACCGGCTTCGGCGCCGTCGTCGCGATCGAACCGAGCACCGGCAAGGTCCGGGTGATGGCCTCGAACGCGGCCTACGACCCCAACCGAGTCCCGGAAGAATTCAGCAAGCTGAACAGCAACGAAGTCGAAACCCCGCTGTACAACCGCTCCACCCAGGGGCAGTATCCGCCGGGCTCGACCTTCAAGGTCGTGACCGCCGCGGCCGGTCTGGAAAGCGGGGTGATCACTCCCGAAACGACGATCGACGCGCCGGGCTCGATCATCGACGAAGGGCACGAACTCGCCAACGACTTCAACCAGAACTTCGGGCCGATCTCGCTGGACACGGCGCTGACCAACTCGGTCAACACCTGGTTCGGCCAGCTCGGCCAGAAACTCGGCAAACCGAAGCTCTTCGAACAGATGGAAAAGTTCGGCTTCAACGCCACGCCGCCGATCGATCTGCCCGAAGACGAGCTCGCGACCAGCGGTGTCTTCGACCTCGAAAAGGAAAAGCTGCTGCGCCGCAACGACCCGGTCGACCTGGCCCGCGTCGCGATCGGCCAGGAGCGGCTGCTGGCGACGCCGCTGCAGATGGCGATGGTCGCCTCGGCGGTCGCCGACCACGGCAAGCTGATGAAGCCGCAGATCTGGAACCGGGTGGTTAACTCGGACGGTCGCGTCACCAAGCAGATGCATCCCAACCAATACAGCCAGGCGATCTCGGCGAAGACCGCCGAAGAGCTGACGACGGCGATGGAAGGGGTGGTCAGCGAAGGCACCGGCACCAACGCGGCGATCGAAGGCGTGCCGGTCGCCGGCAAGACCGGCACCGCCGAAACGCCGGGCAACGAACACTGCGGCGGCGGCCAAGAAGAGAACCAGGCCTGGTTCATGGGCTTCGCCCCGGCGGACCACCCGAAGGTCGCAATCGCCGCCTCGGTCGAATGCACGCAGGCCTTCGGCAACGACGTCGCGGCGCCGATCTTCCGCAGCGTCGCCGAAGCGGTCCTGGCGGAACCAAATGGCTGAGGTCGCGCCGGGACAGGTCTTCGACGGCCGCTACAGGATCGAGCGCAAGCTCGGCGCCGGCGGCATGGCCGACGTCTGGCTGGCCGAGGACACCCACCTGCAGCGGCAGGTGGCGCTGAAGGTCCTGCACGCCCGCTACGCCCAGGACCGCGAGTTCGTCGAGCGCTTCAAGCGCGAGGCCGAGTCGGCGGCCGGGCTGGCACATCCCAACGTCGTCGCCGTCTATGACCGCGGCGAGTTCGACGGCAACTCCTACATCGCGATGCAGTACGTCGAGGGGCCGACGCTGAAGCAGATGATCGACTCCGGCCTGAGCCCGGAGCAGGCGGTGATGCTGGTTCGCCAGGTGCTCGAGGCGGCGCGCTTCGCCCACCGGCACGGCATCGTCCACCGCGACCTCAAGCCGCAGAACGTGATCGTCGACGCCGAGGGGAAGGCGGTCGTCACCGACTTCGGGATCGCCCGCGCCGGCGTCTCGGAGATCACCCAGACCGGCTCGGTGATGGGGACGCCGCACTACCTCAGCCCCGAGCAGGCGCAGGGCTTCGAAGTGACGCCGGTCTCCGACCTCTACGCGATTGGCGTGATCCTCTACGAGGCGCTGACCGGGCGCGTCCCGTTCGAAGGCGAATCGGCCGTCGCGGTGGCGATGAAACAGGTCTCCCAGACGCCGCAGCGGCCGAGCTCGATCCGGCCGACGATCAGCCCGGCGCTCGACGCGGTGGTGATGCGAGCGCTCGAGAAGGACCCCGGGCAGCGCTTCCAGTCGGCCGACGCCTTCATCGCCGCGCTCGACCAGGCGATGCGCGAGCCCCAGGTCGGGGCGGGGACGCAGGCGTTCGCGCCGCTGCCGCCGGTGGTCGCCGAGGAGACGATCGAGGAGGAGAAGCACCGGCGCAACTGGTGGATCGTGGCGGCGCTGGCGGCGGTCCTGATCGGCGCGCTGATCGGACTGCTGCTGACCCGCGACACGACGACCGGCGTCCCCAACGTCACCAACCGGCAGCTCGAATTCGCGATCCTCCAGCTCGAACGCAAGGGCTTCTCGGTCGGCCAGGAAACCTTCGTCGAAAAAGAAGCGCCGAAGGGGACGGTCCTCGAGCAGGACCCGCTGCCCTCGCCGCCGGCCCACCAGGCCGAAGAAAGCTGCTCGTTCCTGACCCTCTTCTGCTCGAAGCCGAAGATCAACCTGACGATCAGCGGTGGGCCGGGCAGCGGCACGGTGCCGCCGACCGCCAACCTCGAAGTCGGCGAAGCCAAGAAGAAGCTCGAACGCGCCGGCTTCGAAGTCGAAACCGCGAGCGTCAACTCGACCTCGGTGCCGGAAGGCAGCGTCGTCTACTCCGAACCGAAGGCCGGCTCGAGCGCGACCCACGGGACGACCGTGAAGCTGTTCGTCTCACAGGGGCCGAAGCTGGTCAAGGTCCCGGTCGTGACCGGCTCGCAGCGCTCGGTCGCGGTCGAACGGGTCCGCGGCCGCGGCCTCGTCCCCGAAGTCGGCGAAGAAGAAAACAAGGCCCCGGCCGGCCAGGTGATCAGCCAGTCGCCCAACGCCGGCACCGAACTCGAACCGGGGTCGGCCGTCGACCTGATCGTCTCGGCCGGGATCGAAAAGACCAAGGTGCCGGTGGTGACCGGCAAGGAACGGCGGGCGGCGGTCGAACGGCTGCGCGAAGCCGGCCTCGTCCCGGTCGTCGAAGAAGAAGAAACGGCGCTCGAAGGCAAGATCGGCCACGTCATCGAACAGACGCCGGCGGCGCACTCGCAGGTCGAACCAGGCTCGGAAGTCACGATCGTGGTCGGCAAGCGGGCGCCGGTCGAAGAACCCGCACCCGAAGAAAAAGAAGGGCTCGAAGGGGAAGGACCGTGAGGGTCGCCGTCCTCGCCGGCGGGCGCTCCTCCGAGCACGACGTGTCGCTGCGCTCCGGGGCGTCGGTCGCCCGCGGCCTCGAGGAGGCTGGCCACGAGGCGCTCGAGGTGACCCTCGCCCGCGACGGCTCCTGGTCGGTCGGCGGCGAGCCGGTCGAGCTCGTGCCCGGCGCCGGGCTGCTGGGCGCCGACGTCGCCTTCCCGGTCCTGCACGGCGCCTTCGGCGAGGACGGCAGCGTCCAGGGCCTGCTCGAGTTCCTCGACCTGCCCTACGTCGGCTCCGACGTCCTCGCCTCGGCGACCTGCATGGACAAGCTGACGTTGAAGCGGCTGCTGGCCGGGCGCGGGGTGCCGCAGGTGGACTTCGTCGCCGCCGGCGAATCGGGCTGGCGCGAGCGCTGCGCGGCGGAGCTGGGGGTGCCGCTCTGGGTCAAGCCCTCGCGGATGGGCTCGAGCGTCGGCATCACCCGCGTCGATGACCTCGCCGACCTCGACGCCGCCGTCGAGCTGGCCCGCCGCCACGACCCCCGGGTGATCGTCGAGGCCGGCGCGAGCGGCCGCGAGGTCGAGTGCTCGGTGCTCGGCAACGAGGACCCCGAGACCTCGATGCCGGGCGAGATCCTCGCCCACGCCGATTGGTACGACTTCGAGGCCAAGTACGGGGAGGGCGGGATGGACCTGGCGGTGCCGGCGCCGATCTCCGAGGTCGAGACCGCCCGGGTGCGCGAGCTCGCCGCCGCCGTCTTCGCCCTCGCCGGCTGCTCGGGGATCGCCCGCTGCGACTTCTTCGTCGAGCCCGGGGGGGAGGTGCTGGTCAACGAGATCAACACGATGCCCGGCTTCACCGAGACCAGCGTCTACGCCAAGCTGCTGGAGGCCGGCGGGCTCGCCTACCCGGACCTCTGCTCGCGCCTCGTCGACCTCGCCGTCGAGCGCTACAGCCGCGCCCGCAGCCACAGCTTCTAGGGGAGAGGGGTCGGATAGGCCCCTCCGGCCTCCCTCGCGCGATGACAGGACCCGCGCGCCGCGGCCTGTCCGGATCTATTCGACCAACTTGACGTTGCTGATTTCGACCTGGTAGCGCCCTTCCTGGTCGGCCGCCGGGGAAGCCTTGGTGAGCCAGATCAGGAAGTACTTGGCGGCGCCGTCCAGGTGCAGGGAGACGTTTTCGGTCTTTTCGGCGCCGCTGACTTCGCCGACCGGTTCGCCCCATTCGCTGACTTCTCCGGGCGGTCCCGCCGCCTCCGCATAGATCTGCGCGTCCCAGCCGGGGGTCGGGGATTCGATGACCATCGTCTTCGGCGTCGCTGCCGCGGCGGCGGTGACGTAGAGGCCGACGCCGGGGTCGGGCCCGGTCTTGGTGCCGGAGAAGTCTTCGGTGTCGTAGTGCTCGGTCGACCAGGCGGTCGCGGGGTCACCGTCGACGGCCGCTTCGACCAGTTCCGGGTTCTCCTTGCCGTCGCCCTGCGGGTCGTAGTCCTTGGCCCCGGTCAGTTCGATCGACTTGCCGCTCGGCGGCGGGTTGCCCTTGCCACCGCCGTCGTTCTTGCCACCAACCGGGCTGTTGCCGCTGCTGATGATCACGATCACGACGATCACCGCCGCGACCAGCAGGCCCAGCAGCAGCGCCGCCGTCCAGGAGAGGCGGGCGCGCTTGGAGAGCTTGCGGCTGGCCGGCGGCACCGCCTGCAGGACGCTGGTCGCCTCGCCGGTGGTCGAGCCCGCCCGCGCCGCCTCGACCTCGAGCGCGGTGCTGAGGTCGTCGATCATCTCGCCGACCGACTGGTAGCGCTCGCGGGGGTCCTTGGCGGTCGACCGCTCGACGACCAGCGCCGCCGCGGCGGAGAGGTCGGGCCGGCGCGCCTGCACGTCGGGCAGCTCTTCGTTGACGTGTTTCATCGCCACCCCGACCTGGCTGTCGGCGTGGAACGGGACCTGGCCGATCAGCATCTCGTAGAGGACGACGCCGAGCGAGTAGATGTCGGAGCGCTGGTCGGCGCCGCGGCCCATCGCCTGCTCGGGGGCGACGTAGTCGGTCGTGCCGAGGACGCGGCCGGTCGCCGTCATCCCGTCCTGCTCGAGCTGGCGCGAGATCCCGAAGTCGGTCAGCTTGGCGCGGCCCTCGGCGTCGATCAGGACGTTCTGCGGCTTGATATCGCGGTGGACCATGTTGCGGGCGTGGGCGACGGTGAGGCCGCGGGCGATCTCGATCGCGTAGGCCAGCGCCTCCTGGGCGTCGAGCGCGCCGAGGCGGGAGATCCGCTGCTTCAGCGTCTCGCCCTCGACGTACTCGAAGACGATGTAGGGGAAGCCGCCATCCTCGCCGGCGTCGATCACCGAGACGACGTTGGGGTGCGAGAACTTGGCGACCGCGCGGGCCTCCTGGCGGAAGCGCTCGAGCTGGTCGGGCTGCTCGGACATCTCGCGATGCATGACCTTGACCGCGACCGAGCGGTCGAGGGTGGTGTCGCGGGCGAGGTAGACGGTCGACATCCCGCCCGAGCCGAGCTTGGCCTCGAGCCGGTAGCGGCCGGAGAGCACGGTGCCGATCATTTTCGAACTGGTCTGGGCGGGGTCCATCAGAGCGTTGGGGCCAGGTGTGCCATCGGGACGTTCATATTGTCGGGCACCGGTACGGAGAGGTTCGCTACCGCCGCGGTGCCGCCTTCTCCTGGTTGTGGCCTGGCAGCCTCAACCGGTCAACGTAGCGCTCCCTCAGCGCGCGACGGCGCGCGGGCCGGCGACGGCGGCGCCGATCCGCACCGCGCCGGGGTAATGCTGGCGCAGCTGCGCCAGCGCCGCGGCCTCGTCGGCGGCGGGGACGACGACGCAGAAGCCGCAGCCCATGTTGAAGACCTCGTGCATCTCCTCGTCGCTGACGTCGCCGTGCTCGCGGATCAGCTCGAAGATCGGCGGGATGGGGAGCGGCGCGTCGATCTCCCAGCCGACCTCGGCGGCCAGGCGCAGCAGGTTGTTGACGCCGCCCGAGGTGATGTGGGCGAGGCCGTGGACGGCCACCTCGGAGCGCAGCAGCTCGACGATCGGCTTGACGTAGATCTCGGTCGGCTCGAGCAGGGCGTCGCCGAGCGGCCGGCCGAGGCGCCCGTCGGGGTCGGTGCCGAGGTCGAGGTCCTCCAGCGCCGCGCGCGCCAGCGTGTAGCCGTTGGAGTGCAGGCCGGAGGAGGGCAGGCCGATCACGGCGTCGCCGGGCTCGACCGCGGCGCCGTCGACGATCGCGTCGAGGGCGACGGTGCCGAAGCAGGCCCCGGAGACGTCGACTCCGTGGACCATGTCGCCGAGCTGGGCGAGCTCGCCGCCGGGGATCTCGATCCCGGCCAGCGTCGCCCCCCGCGCCAGCCCGATCCCGATCTGTTCGGTGACCTCGGGGTTGGCCTGGTCGATCGCGATGTAGTCGAGCATCGCCAGGGGCTCGGCGCCGACGCAGATCACGTCGTTGACGTTCATCGCCACGCAGTCGATCCCGACCGTGTCGAGCCGCCCCAGCGCTTCGGCCAGCTTGAGCTTGGTGCCGACCCCGTCGGTCGACAGCGCGATGCCGAGGTTCGGCGCGATCCGCACGACGCTCGCGTAGTGCCCCGGAAGCGGCACCTGGGCCGAGGGCCGATCGAGCTCGATCGCCCCCAGCGCCCGCACCAGCCCGGCCACCGCCGAGTCGGCGGCGCCTTGGTCGACCCCTGATTTGGCGTAGGCGTCAGTCATCGGCGCGATTCTCGCAGCCGCTCCGGCAGGTCGCCGTCCCCTCCGCGCCCCTGCTTCTGAGCTTAGGGGCCTATATGGGGCCGGAAACTCAGAAGCAGGCGCCCAGGACTCAGAAGCGCCCGGCAGAACCTCAGACGCTCAGGCGCCGCAGGGCGGGCTCAACCCTCAGCCGTCGCGGCGAAGTTTCGCCAGCACCGCCGTCGCCAGGCCGACGCGGTAGGCGGCGTAGGGCCAGAGGGCGCGGTCGCGCTCGACCAGGCCGATCAGGCCCTGGGAGGCGAGGGTCGAGGCGAAGGAGGTGCCGAGGCCGATCGCCAGGGCGCGGCGCAGCTCCGGGGTCGTGCCGCGGCGCATCAGGCGCCCGCCCTTGAGGCCGGTGGCGCCGACGATGATCGGCAACGCGATCGTCCGCGACATCAGGTTCGCCTGCTGGCGCGAGAAGCGCCGCCAGCGGGCCGCCGCCAGGGTGACGCCGTTGCGCGAGACGCCGGGCGCCAGCGCCGTCGCCTGCGCGAGGCCGAGCGCCAGGCTGTCGGCGGCGCCAGCGTCGCCGCGGCCGCGCACCTGGGGACGGCGGTCGGCGACCAGCATCGCCGCGGCGCCGGCGAGCAGGCCGAAGGCGGTCGCGCGGGGGCCGCCGAGGCGCTCCTCGATCTGGCGCTCGAAGCTGTAGCCGACGATCGCCGCCGGCAGGAAGGAGAGGGTGAGGAGGCCGGCGCGGCGGAGGTCGAAGTCGCGCAGCTCGGCAGCGATCTCGCGGCGCTGGCCGATCAGGAGAGCGGCGGCGGCGCCGGTGTGGAGGGCGACCTCGAAGCTCTTGCGCAACTCGGCGTCGACGTCCTCCCAATCCCAGCCGAGGAGCCATGGGACGAGGACGATGTGGGCCGAGCTGGAGACGGGGAGGAGCTCGGCAGGGCCCTGGACGAGGCCGAGGACGGCGGCGCGGACTCCCGGGATGCCGGCGTCCCTCGACCGGGGGCGGCGGCGCCGGATCAAGCGCCCGGCGTCGCCGCCGGCGCCCGGGTCGGCTCGCGCTCGCCGCCGTCCCCGCCGCCGCCCTGGCGGCGCTTGTAGAGCCAGTAGACGATGCCGACGACGATCGCCGCGACGACCAGGTAGTCGAGGATCGAGAGGTGTTCGCGCCACTTTTCCCAGTTGTCGCCGACCGCCCGGCCGAGCAGGCCGAAGCCGACGACCCAGGGAATCGAGCCGAGCGCGGTCAGCCAGGTGAAGCGCCAGAACGGCATTTTCGCCAGGCCCGCCGGCAGCGAGATGAAGGCGCGCACGAGCGGGATCATCCGGCAGAAGAAGACGGTGGCGTCGCCGTGGCGCTTGAACCAGCCGTCGACCCGGGCCAGGCGCGCCGGGCTGACGTGGATCAGCTTGTTGCGTTCCATCAGGTCGACGCGGCCGTAGTAGCCGATCGCGTAGGTCAGCCAGGAGCCCGCCATGTTGCCGAGGAAGCCGGCGAGGCAGATGCCCAGCAGCGTCTGGTCGCCGTTGGAGACGCTGAAGCCGGCGAACAGCATCACCGCCTCGCTGGGGATCGGGATGCAGGCCGAACCGGCGCCCATCAAGAGGAAGATGCCGGCCAGCCCGGTGCTTTCGATCACTTCGACGCACAGGTCGACGATCGGGCCGGTCAGGCTGGCCAGGGGCAGGACGGTCAGCATCGAGCGTGCATGCTACGGACAAGCCGCCCGGAATCCCGCCCTGCCCCGTAGACTGCGGGGCCGATGCACCGGTTGAACCACCCCGTTTATCGCAACCGGTTGGGGCAGATAGCCGCCGATGCCGTGCTGGTCGCGCTGGCCTACTTCCTCGCCTTCGAGTTGCGGTTCCTCGACGACCCCCACGGCATGCCGCACCGCTACGTGGTGCTGTTCGCGCAGTCGGTCGGGTTCGTCATCGCCGGCAAGCTGATCGTCTTCGCCGCCTTCGGGCTCTACAACAAGTGGTGGCGCTACGTCAGCGGCCGCGACTTCATCCTGATCTTCCGCGCCGTCGCCGTCGCCAGCGCCGTCCTCGTCATCGCCTTTGCGGTGATCAAGCCCTTCCCCCACACGCTGCCGCGCTCGGTCGAGGTCTCCGACTTCGTCCTCACCCTGATCCTGATCGCCGGCGCCCGCCTGCTGGTGCGGCTGATCGTCGAACGGCCCTCGCGCGGCTCGCGGCTGCCGAAGAACGAGGTGCTGGTCATCGGCGCCGGCTCGGGCGGGCAGATGGTGGTCCGCGAGCTGAACCTCAACCCGGCGCTCGGCGCCACCGCGATCGGCTTCGTCGACGACGATCCCCGCAAGCGCGGGATGCGGATGACCGGCGGCCTCAAGGTGCTCGGCTCGACTGACGAGATCGTCTCGATCCTCGACGAGACCGCGCCCGACGAAGTGATCATCGCGATCCCCTCGGCCCCCGGCACGCTGCGCGCCAAGGTCGTCGCCGCGGCGCGCGAGCGCGAGATCACCGTGCGCACCCTGCCGACCGTCTTCGAGCTCCTGCGCGGCGGCGTCCAGCTCAACAAGCAGCTGCGCGAGGTCCGCGTCGAGGACGTGCTCGGCCGCGAGCCGATCGTCCGCGAGCTCGACCGCGTCGGCGCCTACCTGCGCGACCGCATCGTGCTCGTCACCGGCGCCGGCGGCTCGATCGGCTCCGAGCTCTGCCGCCAGATCGCCCAGGTCAAGCCGCGCCTGCTGGTGATGCTCGACCACGCCGAGGACAACCTCTTCGAAATCGAACGCGAGATGCTCGACGAGCGCCACTTCACCAACGCCGAGTCGGTACTCGCCGACTGCCGCGAGCCGCACCGGATGCTGGAGGCGATGAAGCGCTTCCGTCCCGAGGTCGTCTTCCACGCCGCCGCCTACAAGCATGTGCCGCTGATGGAGGCCAACCCGCTCGAGGCGGTCCGCAACAACGCGATCGCGACCCGGATCACCGCCGAAACCGCCGCCGCCGCCAAGGCCGAGCGCTTCGTCCTGATCTCGACCGACAAGGCGGTCAACCCGTCGACCGTGATGGGGGCCTCGAAGGCGATGGCCGAGTGGATCGTCGAGTCGGCCGGGCACACCTACCCGGGGA
Source organism: uncultured Actinomycetes bacterium (assembly GCA_963839115.1). Taxonomy (GTDB): domain Bacteria; phylum Actinomycetota; class Thermoleophilia; order Solirubrobacterales; family 70-9; genus VAYN01. The sequence continues at coordinate 2,997,720 of CAWITM010000001.1, read as the reverse complement.
CGCGCTTCGCCTCGGTGCGGTTCGGCAACGTGCTCGCCTCCTCGGGCAGCGTGGTGCCGATCTTCCGTGGCCAGATCGAGCGCGGCGGCCCGGTCACCGTCACCCACCCCGACATGACCCGGTACTTCATGACGATCCCGGAGGCGGTGCAGATGGTGATCCGCGCCGGCGACATCGGCGCCGGCAAGGGCGAGGTCTTCGTCCTCGACATGGGCGAGCCGATCAAGATCGTCGACCTCGCCCAGAACATGATCCGGCTGGCGGGCTATGAGCCCGAACGCGACATCGCGATCCAGTTCACCCAGCCTCGCCCGGGCGAGAAGCTGCATGAGGTGCTGTTCAGCGACAACGAGGAGGCCCAGCCGACGGCGGCGCGGCGGATCTATCGCGCCGTGCGCGAGACGCCGCTCGACAAGACCTGGGTCGACGCGACGCTGAGCGCGCTGGAAGGCCTCGTTCTGGCCGGCGATGAGGCTAATTTGGCCGAGCGTGTGGTCGAGCTGATCGCCGCGCCGGGTGGCGACACGGCGACGGTCATCTTCGACGAGTAGCCTCACGCAGCCGATTTGCTTCATGTGATCGAACAGATCGGGTCCATCGCGGGCCTGGCCGCCTTCCTGGGATTGGCGGTGCTCGCGCTGCTCTCATTCGCCCACGGCCGCGACATCCGCCGGCTGCGCGACTGGGCCGGCTCGGCGCCCGAGCGCGACGCCGAACGCAAGGAGGTCACCTCGACGATCGCCGCCCAGCGAGCCGAAGAGCTGCGGGCCCTCGAGGAGAGCCGGACCGCCGAACACGAGGCCCTCGCCGAGCGCGAGGTGCGCCGCCAGCGCCGCGACGAAGGGCTGCCGGAACTGACCCGCGGCGAGCGCTTCCGGGCGATGTTCTCCGGATTCGGCACGCGGCTCTCGAGCCCGCTCGCGCTGGTCGCGATCTTCGTCGTCTTCGTTCTGATCGTCGGCGGCGTCGCCTACGCCCTGCTCAACAACGGCAGCAGCAGCTCCGACGCGAGTGGCGGCAAGACCTCGAAGCAGGCGGCGGCGAAGATCAAGCCCGGCGAAATCGAAGTCGCGGTGCTGAACGGGACCGCGGTTGCCAACCTCGCCGCGACCTACGGCAACAAAGTCGAAAAGAAGGGCTTCGAACTCGGCACCGTCACCGACACCAAGGTCGCCTTCGAAAGCAGCGTCGTGATGTTCATGGAAGGCCACAAGCCGGAAGCCAAAGAGGTCGCCAAACAGCTGCAGATCAAGAAGCTGGAACCGATGAGCGGCGAAGTCGGATCCGTCTCCGAAGGGGCGAAAGTCGCCGTGATCGTCGGCGAGGACAATGCCGCGGCGGCGAATTGACGCGGCAGTCGTCGTCTTCGCGCTGCTGATCGTCGCCACCGTTGCCGCCTTCGCCTACGCCCAGCGCCTGAAGCGCGACCCCCTGGTCGTCGACCGGGTGGTGCCGGGCCGGCTCGACCGCCACTCGTTCACGCCGAACGGCGACTGCCGCAGCGACTCGATCGTGCTGGGGTTCCGCACCACGACCTCCAACCAGGGGACCGTCCAGGTGATCGAACCCGACGGAACCGTCGTCAAAACCCTCTGGCGCCACCACTTCTTCAAGCGCTACACGGAACACGCGTATTGGTGGGTCGGTGGGACGGACAGCGGCAAGCCGACGCCCGCGGGCCGCTACCGGGTGCGGGTGCGGCTCGAAGACGAAGGCCGGACGCTGTTGCTGCCGGGGACGATCAAGCTCCACGACGTTCCGCGGAAGCTGACCGGTCGCAGCTGCTCGTCGCTCGAAGGGCCGGTCCCGCCGAAGCTCATGGCCAAGGTCGAGGGGAAGTCGAGTTGAGCGACTTCCTGGCCGGCGCCGGCGTCCTCGCCGCCGCCGGTTTCGCGGCCGCGGCGATCCTCGTGCCGGCCGGCCGGGTGCGCTCGGTGGCGATGCTGGCGGCGCTCGTCCTCTTCCCGGTCCTGATCCTCGGCGACCAGTGGCACTCCCACCGGATCGTCGAACTGCGCAACAGCCCCAGCCACATCGCCGCCGGCCTCCTAGTCGGCGCCCTCGCCGTCCTTGCCCTCACCTACGTCTTCCGCCGCTGGCCGGTGCTTCTCCCGCTCGCCATCGTCGCCGCGCTCCCCTTCCGCATCCCACTCCAGAGTGGAGGCGAAAGCGCCAACCTCCTTGTCCCTTTGTACCTAGTCATTGCAGGAGGCGTCCTGGCTGTGTCGCTGAGGGATTGGTCATCGCCTCCTCTGGGGGGTGGCACTGGGATGGGGGAAATCCCAGTGACAGGACCCGCCAGAGGAGGCGCTCGCTGGCTCCCCTTCGCCCTTGCCGCCTTCGTCGCCGTCTACGCCCTCCAGTCGGTCTACTCCGAGGACTTCAGCAAAGCCCTCCAGGAAGTCTGCTTCTTCCTCGTCCCCTTCACCCTCGCCTACGCGCTGCTGCGCGAGGTCCGCTGGGACCGCCGCCTGCTGGTCGCCGTCCTCGTCCTGATCGCCACCGAGGCGGTCCTCTTCGTCGCGATCGGCTCGGTCGAGTACGTCTCCCGCAGCCTGTTCTGGAACGACGCGGTGATCACCTCGAACGAATTCCACACCTACTTCCGCGTCAACTCGGTCTTCTGGGACCCCAACGTCTACGGCCGCTACCTGGCGCTGGTGCTGGTCGTCGTCACCGCCGCGCTGCTCTACGTGCGCGACCGGCGCGCTTTCTGGCTGCTCGCCGGGGCGGTGCTGGTGATCTGGATCGGCCTCGCCGAGACCTTCTCGCAGTCGAGCTTCGTCGCCCTGCTGGCCGGCCTCGCGGTGCTGGCGGCGCTGCGCTGGAGCTGGCGCTGGACCCTGGCGGTGGTGCTCGTCGGCGCCGTCGGCGCGGTCCTCGTCGTGACCCTGGTAGGCGGGAAGTCGCTCGACCTCTCCCACCTCTCCAAGCGCCTCAACGTCGACACCAGCGGCCGCACCGATCTCGTCTCCGGCGGCGCCGACCTCTTCTCCCAGCGGCCGCTCTGGGGCTACGGCTCGGGCTCCTTCCAACACGCCTACAGCCACCACCACGGCAAGGCGAGCGCGCCGGTCACGATCTCCCACACCGAGCCGGTCACGGTCGCAGCCGAGCAGGGGCTGATCGGGCTGGTCTTCTACCTCGGCCTGATCGCGATCGCCCTGTGGACGCTGGGCGCCGGGCTCTGGGCGCGAGCGCCCGGCGCCCGCCCGACGATCGCCGACGCTGCCCGCGCCGCGGTGCTCGCCGCCTTCGTCGCCCTGCTGGTCCACACGCTCGCCTACGCCGGCTTCTTCCAGGATCCGATCACCTGGGTCCTGCTCGCCGTGGGTGCCTCGCTGGCCACGGCCACCACGGCCGCCGCCGTCGGCGAGTCGGCTTAGTCTCAATCGCCTGATGTCGGGATACCTGCGCCGCCTGGCGACGACCGGCGCCGCCTATACGGCGGCGAGCATCCTCTCGAAGCTCATCGCGGTGGCGCTGCTGCCGCTCTACACGCACCACCTCTCGACCGAAGACTACGGCGTCGCCGAGCTCCTCTTCGCCGCCGTCGTCTCGGCCTCGATCGTCATCCGCCTCGGCCTGATCGAGGCGCTGCTGCGCTACTTCTACGCCGACGGCGAGGACCCCGCCGAGGTCGTCCGGGGCACCTTCGCCGGGCTCTTCTGGATGTCGACCGTCGTGGCCCTGATCCTGCTGCCGCTGGCCGGGCCGATCTCCGAACTGCTGCTCGGCGAACCCGCCGCAGGCCTCACCCGGATCGCGATCGCCGGGCTCTGGGTCGCCACCCTCTATGAATACCTGCTGACCCTGTTCCGGCTCGAAGAGCGCGCCCGCGCCTACTTCGTGACGACGCTGGCCAACGTGCTGGCGACGATCGCCCTCACCGTCGTCCTCGTCGTCGGATTGGGGGACGGGGCGCGCGGCCTGCTGCTCGGGTCCTACCTGACCGGCGCCGCCTTCGTCCTCGGTCTGATCGCCGCGCAGTGGCGGCGGCTCAGCCTGCGCTTCGACGGCCCGCTGATGAAGCGGCTGCTGCGCTTCGGCCTGCCGACGATGCCGGCCGAGGCCTCGCTCTACCTGCTCAACTTCGTCGACCGCATCATCATCATCCGCTACGTCGGCGCGGTCGAGCTCGGGCTCTACGCGCTGGCCGTCAAGTTCGCCCAGGCGGTCAACGTCTTGGTCCGCGGCTTCCAGCTCGCCTGGCCGCCGCTCGCCTACTCGATCCGCGACGACGACGATGCACGCCGCGCCTACGCCGTCGTCGTCACCCTGTTCGTCGCCGGCTGCAGCTTCGTCGTCGTCGGCATCTGGCTCTACGCCCGCTGGATCGTCCGCGCCCTGGCGGCGCCGAAGTTCTTCGACTCCTACGAAGCGATCGGCCTGATCTCGGCGGCGGTCACCCTCTACGCGCTCTACATGGTGATGGTGGTGATCCTCGGCAGGACGGGCCGCACCGAGTTCAACCTGCCGGCGGCGATCTCGGCCCTGGTCGCCAACGTCGTCCTCAACCTGATCCTGGTGCCGGCAATGGGAATCGTCGGCGCGGCCCTCGCCCTCGTCGCCTCCTACCTGGTCGTGATCGTCCTCATGTACGTCTTCACCCAGCGCCTCTTCCCGGTGCCCTACCAGTGGGGACGCCTCGCGCGGGTCGTCCTCACCGCCGCGGCCCTGGTCGCGATCGGCGAGGCGCTGGTGCCGACCTCGGGCCTCGTCGGCTTCCTCGTCCGCGGCCTCCTCATCGTCGCCTACCCGCTGCTGCTGTGGGTGACCGGCTTCTTCACCGCCGGCGAGCGCGCCTGGATCGCCCGCCTCCGCGAACCCGGCCGGGTGCTCGCCGGCATCGCCGCCCTGCGCGCCCAGCCGGCCGCCGTCGACGGCACCGTCCCCGAGGTCTACGAGGCCGAGCGCATGGACGAGGACTCGCGCTTCTCGGGTTCCTAGCCCGATCCCGCTCCGTGCCCTACCTTGGTGGTCCGCAACAAGGTTCGGCGCCGCGGTGCCGAGGAAGGATGGAGATGTTCTCAAGCATCGGACCCATGGAGATCGCGATCGTCGTGATCATCGCCCTGCTCGTGCTCGGCCCCAAAAAGCTGCCCGAGGCGGGACGCGGGATCGGCAAGAGCATGCGCGAGTTCAAAACCGCGATCGGCGGCGGCGACTCCAAACCCGAGGCCGACCCCGACTCCAAGTCCTGACCTTCCGCTGTTCCTTATGCACTCATAGAGGGGCAAAGGAACAGCGGAACTCAAGACTCTGAGCTCCGCGCTTCGGCGCGGTCGCGGATGCTCTCCCCGCGGCCCGGGAAGAGCGCCTGGCGGGCGTGGGCGCGGTAGACGTCGGCCGGCTGGCCCGGGATCACCGTCGCGGCCAGGGCTCGCACCGCGTATGACCAGGCGGTGAGGACTCGGACCGCCAGCGCCGCGCCGCGGCCGCCGTGCTTTCGCATGTAGAGGTCGCGGTTGCGGTGGAATTCGACGATCCGCGGCAGGCCGGCGGCGAGGTCGGTGTTGAGCTGGTCGTGGTGCACCGCCTCGGCGGCGGGGACGAAGAGCGAGTGCCAGCCGGCGTCGTCGAGGCGCCTGGCGAAGTCGCACTCGTCGTAGTAGACGAAGAACTCCGGGTCGAGGTAGCCGACCGCGGCCCCCGCCTCGCGGCGGACCAGCAGCGCGCTCGATTGCGCCCAGTCGACGCGGCGGGTCGTGCTCCCTCTGCTCTGCACGGTGAGCCAGCGGTGCAGGAAGAGCGCGCCGGCGAGGGCCGTCCCGACGCCGGGAAAGCGCCAGGCGCAGGGGGTCGGGGAGCCGTCGGCGCCGAGCAGCTGCGGGGTCGCGGCGGCGGCGCGGGGGTCGGCGTCGAGCGCCGCGATCAGCGCCGCAGCGGCGCCGGGACGCAGCTCGGAGTCCTCGTTCAGCAGCAGGCAGTAGCGGCCCCGGGCGCGCTGCATCAGGATCGTGTCGTTGGCCGCCTTGCCGGTGCGCTGGGTCAGCGCGACGAGGTCGATGTCGCCGCCCAGCGCCCGCACCGCATCGGCCGATCCGTCGTCGGAGGCGTTGTCGAGGACAAGCACCTCGCGGGTCACCGCGGGCGGATGGGTGCGCTCGATCGCCGCCAGGCAGGCGAGCAGGAACTCGCGGCCTTCGGTGTTCACGACGCAGTAGGACAGGGTCGGCTCCAAGCGGGCCACGATAATCGCCTGCGCGATGCCCGACCGACAAGACACCGCCACCGCATCCGCCGAACGGCGGAACCGCGCGCCCGCGGTCCAGCTGGTCGACCCCTCGGCCTTCACGCCGCCCTACGACCGCGCCCTGGCGGCGGCGCTGGCCCGCGCCGGCGCCGAGGTCGAGCTGGTGACGACGCGCTTCCTCTACGGCGAGGTTCCGGCCGCCGACGGCTACCGGGTCGACGAGCGCTTCTACCGCCGCACCGCCGAGCGCGGCCTCTCGGCCTCCGGGCGGCTGCCGTTCAAGGCCGCCGAGCACCTCCGCGACATGCTCGCCTTCCGCCGCGCCCCCGGCGCCGACGTCGTCCACTACCAGTGGCTGACCTTCCCGCCGCTCGACGTCCGCCTGCTGCCGCCGACCCGGCCGCGGGTGATGACCGCGCACTACATCCTGTCCCCCGACGCGAGCCGCCGCCAGGTCGCCGCGGCCCGCCGCGTCTTCGGCGCGATGGACGCCGTCGTCGCCCACTCCGAGCACAGCGCCGCGCGGCTGCGCGAGGAGGTCGGGCTGCCCGCCGAGCGCGTCCGGGTCATCCCCCACGGCGCCTTCGACTACCTCGCCGACCTGCCCGACGAGAAGCCGCTGCCGGCCGAGCTCGAGGGGGCGGAGGGGACGGTGATCCTCTCCTTCGGCCTGCTGCGCCCCTACAAGGGCCTCGAGAACCTGCTCGAGGCCTTCGCCCAGGTCCCCGACGCCGAGCTCTGGATCGTCGGCAATCCGCGCATGGAGATCGAGCCGCTGCACGAGCTGGCGGCGCTCTCCGGCGCCCGGGTCCGCTTCGTCACCCGCTTCGTCTCCGACGCCGAAATCCCGGCGATCTTCCGCCGCGCCGACATCGTCGCGCTGCCCTACCTCGACGCCGAGCACTCCGGCGTCCTCTACACCGGCCTCGCCTTCGGCAAGCCGCTGGTGCTGAGCGCAGTCGGCGGCTTCCCCGAGGTCGCCGAGACCGGCGCCGCGCGGCTGGTCGCGCCCGGCGACACCGCGGCGCTGGCGGCGGCGCTGCGCGAGCTGGCCGCCGATCCGGCCGCCCGCGCCGAGCTCGCCGCCGCAGCCGCGCGCGCCGCCGCCGGTCCCTACTCCTGGGACGAGGCGGGGCGCCTCACCCTCGACCTCTACCGCGAGCTGCTCGAGGCGCGCTCGTGAGCGCCGCCCCGCTCGGGTACGGGACGACGACGTGAGCACGATCGCCGCTTTCGTCTTCTGGGTCAGCGTTGCGGCCCTGCTCTACACCCACGCCGGCTACCCGGTGGCGCTGCGGCTGCTGCTCGTCGCGCGCGCCAACCGCGACTTCCGCCGCGATCGCCTGCGCGAGCGCCAGCTCGCCGCCGCGAGCCCACCGCCGGGCTGGGACTCGCCGGCCGGCCCGCGCGTCTCGCTGATCGTCCCCGCCTACGACGAGGAGGACGTGGTCGCCGCCAAGGTCGCCGACGCCCTGGCGCTGGAGTACCCGCGTGAGCTGCTGCAGGTGATCGTCGCCTCCGACGGCTCCGCCGACGCGACCGCCGCGCGCGCCCGCGAGGCCGGCGCCGACCTCGTCCTCGAGCTCCCGCCGGGCGGCAAGATCGCGGCGCTGAACGCTGGCGCCGCGGCCGCCGACGGCGAGGTCCTTGCCTTCTCCGACGCCAACAGCGAGTGGGCGCCCGACGCCCTGCGCCACCTCGTCGCCCCCTTCGAGGACCCGGGAGTCGGCTACGTCTGCGGCCAGGTCCGCTTCACCTCGGCGCAGGGCGACAACCTCGAGGGCGCCTACTGGCGCTATGAGATGGCGGTCCGCCAGATGGAGTCCGACCTCGCCGGCGTCACCGCCGGCAACGGCGCGATCTACGCCGTGCGCGCCTCGGCCTACGAAGAGCTGGCGGTCTCCGGCAGCCACGACCTCAGCTTCCCCTTCCGCTTCGCCCGCCAGGGCCTGCGCTCCCTCTATGCACCCGAGGCGCGGGCGACCGAGAAGATGGTGCCGAGCATCGAGGGCGAGTTCGCCCGCAAACGGCGGATGATGATCGGCCTCTGGGACATCGTCGTCGGCGAAGGCATGCTCGTCCTGCCCACCTTCCCGCCGCTCTATGCGTTCGAGCTGGCCTCGCACCGGCTGCTGCGCTACGCCAGCCCGTTCCTCCACGTGCTCGCCTTCCTCGCCAACTGCCTGCTGCTCGGCGACGGTTGGTTCTACTACCTCACCTTCGTCGTCCAGTTGGGGATCCTCGGCGCCGCGATCTTCGCGGCCTACCTGCCGCAGAACGCGCTGGTGCGGATCTGCCGCTACTACGTGCTGACGACCGCCTCGATCGCGGTCGGCCTCTGGGACCGCCTGCGCGGCGGGTCCGGCGGGCGCTGGGAGAAGGCGGACGGAACTCGCTGATGCCGCGCTGGGTCGACAACGCGATCGCCGCGACGGCGCTCCTCATCTTCTCCCCGGTCCTGCTCGCCGCGGCGATCTGGATCAAGCTCGGCAGCCGCGGGCCGGTGATCTACCGTCAGCTGCGGGTCGGCAAGGACGGGGCGCCGTTCCAGATGTGGAAGCTGCGGACGATGGAGCAGGGCTCCGACCCGGTCGGCGTCGGCACCGTCGTCTACCGCGACGACCCCCGCGTCACGGCCGCCGGGCGCTTCCTGCGCCGCACCTCGCTCGATGAGCTGCCGAACCTCGTCAACGTCCTGCGCGGCGAGATGGCGATCGTCGGCCCGCGTCCCACGATCCAGGCCCAGGTCGACGACTACACGCCCTTCCAGCGCCGCCGCCACGAGGTCCTGCCGGGGATCACCGGCTGGGCGCAGGTCCAGGGCCGCGCCGGCATCCCCTGGGAGCAGCGGATCGTCCTCGACGTCGACTACGTCGACCGCCGCTCGCCCGCCCTCGACGCCCGCATCCTCGCCAAGACCCTCTGGCTCGTCCTCACCGGCCAGGGCCTCGCCCCCGACTGAGAAACGGTCGCGTCCACCCTCGGAACTATCGTGAGGCACAGTGCCAAACGCATTGCAGACCGCTGAGGTGGAGACTCTGCGCCAGTACACGGAGCTGGTCGAGCGGCTCATGGAGCCGCAGGAGCCTCTCTGGTTTAGAGGGAACTCCCGCTCCTCCCACACTCTGGTCCCTTCGTTGTACCGCCACCCAGACAATCTAGATGTCGATCACCTTCTTCAGCTTGAGGAGAAGGTCATTCAGCGATTTCGCGAGCGCGGCGCTCCCTACGAGCGGGTGCCGAGTAGCGATACCTGGGAGATCCTCTTCTTGATGCAGCACTTTGGTGTTCCAACCCGCCTTTTAGATTGGACTGAAAATCCCTACATCGGTCTCTTTTTCGCGTTATCAACGGCAGATCATTCAAGCGGGGAGCCGGCCGCTGTCTGGGCGCTTCAGCCCCAAGCTTGGAACCAAGCGGCTCTCGCGGAGATCTCTTATAACGAAGGCATACTCTCAATCGGCAACAACGCCCTAGACTCCTCTTGAGGAATTGTTTGAAGACGGGGACTATGGCGCAGGCTCACTACAGCGAATCGACATCCCGCCCGATTCAATTTTTAAATTGAGGCGGTCACTCTTTGCAATTGGAATCACGGACTCAGTCGTCTATCCAGACCTCTCCGGACTTGCAACCGAGCTGAAGCGCTTCTTTGGATTTGAGGTCTGAAGTGTTTGCGGTCCGACAGTTTGAGGCAAAAACGTTGAGTTGGTGGTCGCAGCAACGGGACGACATCGATTTCGATCCCCCATACCAGCGGCGTGGGGGTCTGTGGAGCAAGCGTGATAAAGCGTTCCTCATCGACTCCATCTTGAATGGCTTTGACATCCCGAAGGTCTACCTGGCGGACTTTACGATGGGACCTACCGCGCTAAATCAGAGCAATCGCCAATTCGCTGTGATTGATGGCAAGCAGCGCTTTGAGGCGATCTTTGACTTTATCGATGGTGCCGTGACCCTAGATTCAGGATTTGCTCTTGCGACGGATTCCTCTGCTTCTCTTGGCGGCCTAAGTTACACCGACCTCGTGTCACTTCACCCGAAGGTGGCGAGTCGATTCGAGAACAACAACCTGACCGTCATGACTGTTATCACTGACGAAGAGGGCAAGATCAACGAGCTCTTCGTTCGCCTGAATCGGAATAAGACTCTCACTGGTCCAGAGATTCGGAATGCAATGAAAGGAATCGTCCCGGAGCTCATAAGGGAACTCGCCACCCAGAAATTCTTCAAAAGCCGGATCGCGTTCGACACTAAGCGTTCGCAAGACCTCGATATTGCCGGAAAGTTTCTACTCGTTGAGTTTTGGGGTCGGCTAACGGACACGAAGCGTGCCAGTCTGGACGGGTTCGTCGAGAGGGGCCTCGAATCGGATGCCAAGCCGGACGAGTTCAAGCGTGCTGCCAAACGTGTTCAAGCAGTGCTCAAAAAATTAACGAGGATTTTTCTTCCCAACGACCCATTGCTTAAGAGGCAGGGCGCCTTAGTCACCTACTACTGGCTCGTCCGGCAGACGAGGTCCGACCGACTACAGGCGATTCGTCCATTTCTCGTCGCGTTTGAGGATGAACGCGCGCGAAACAGGACGTTAGCGAAGGATTCCGCAAAGATCGGGAGACAGGACCCTGAGTTAAACCGGTACGACCAGTACAACCGAAGCATCAACGATCAAGTAAGCATCGAGGGAAGGTTCGAGATCTTGTCGAAGAGATTCGACAGGTTCTAGGCCACTGCTCAGCAATTCTGCATCCCAAGGTTCTGCCGAATCGAGGCCCTGCCACGCTTTCAGGTGTCAAGGGTCCAGACGTGGGTGTCGATCTCCAGCAGCGGGTTGACGACGGTGCGCTGGCAGCGCATGCCGAGCTTGGCGGCGACGCTCTGCGAGCGCGCGTTGTCGGGGTGGATGACCGACATCACCTCGTCGGCGGGGCGCGCTTCGAGGCCGGCGGCGAGGGCCGCGCGCGCCGCCTCGGTCGCGAGGCCGCGGCCCCAGGCCGCCGGCGCCAGTCGCCAGCCCAGCTCGGGGGCGTCGGTGAGGTGGGCGAAGAACGCCGGCAGGTAGGCGAAGCCGGCGAAGCCGAAGAACTCGCCGAGGGTCCCCGGCTCGGTCGACTCGAGCGCGTAGAAGCCGAAGCCGTGGCGCTCCCAGTGGTCGAGCATCTCGCCGTGGAAGGCGGCGACGGCGGCCGCGTCGATTGGCCGGTTGAGGTAGCGGACGACCTCGGGGTCGCGGTTGACGGCGATCATCGGGGCCTCGTCCTCGGGTCGCCAGCGGCGCAGCAACAGGCGGTCGGTTTGCAGCTCGCCGGCGGGCATCGCGCCGAATCTAGAGGAAGCGTAGGGTCCAGCGCGTGGCCGACCGACCCGCCGTTTCCCTGCGCAAATTCGAACCCGGCGACGCCGCCGCCGTGCACCGCTGGTTCAACAATCCGGAGGCGACGAAGTCGCTGATGGAGCAGCGCTCGAGCTTCTCGATGAAGCAGGCCGAGGGCTGGACCGAGCGGGCGATCAACGCCACCGGCGAGGACCGCAAGTACGCGATCGTCGTCGAAGGCTACGACGAGCCGGTCGGCTTCACGGCGCTCTACGGGCTCTTCCGCCAGACCGCGCCGGAGCTCGGCGCGCTGATCGGCGACGACGTCCGCGGCAAGGGGGTGGGGCGGCGCGCCGAGGCGCTGACGATCGCCAAGGCCTTCGACGAGTTCGGCGCCCACCGCGTCTACGGCCGCATCCCGGCCCGCAACGAGATCGCCAAGCGGACCGTCGCCAGCCAGGGCTGGGTGCACGAGGGGACGATGCGCGGGCACCTCGCGCGCGAGGGCGAGCCGGCCGACGACTGCGAGGTCTGGGGCGTCCTCCCCGACGAGTTCCGCGCCGCCACCGCGGACCTGGACCTTTGAGCGCCGGGCCGAGCGGCGGCTACGCCGAGCTGATCGCCGACGGCGGCGCCTCGGCGGTCGGCGAGCTCGGCGCCGGGGTTGCGACCGAGTTCTTCCGCAGCGCCCACTTCCTCGAGGCCGAAGCCGCCACCCACACGCTCCGGATCGAGGCCGGCGGGGTCGAGCTGCTGGCGCCGCTGCTGGTGCGGCCGGTCGGCGACACCACCGATCTCGACGCGATCTCCCCCTACGGCTACCCGGGCTTCACCGTTCGCCCTTCGAGTTCCCATCCGGGACGAAGTGCGAACGGTGGGGGGAGGACGGCGAGGCGCCGCTGCCGCTCGACCCGGCCGCGATCGACTTCTCCGCGACCGGCCTCGTCTCCGCCTTCGTCCGCCACCGCCTCGACCTCGTGCCGCTGGCCCGGACGAGCGAGCGCAACGTCGTCCAGATCGCCGATCCGGCCCTGGCGCCGAAGAGCCGCCCCTCCGACCGCCGGCAGATCCGCCGCAACCTCGAGGCCGGCTACACGGTCGAGCTCATCGCCGGCGTCGACACCAGCGCCGCGCAGCGGGCGGCCTTCCTCGACGTCTACGAGCAGACGATGCGCCGTACCGCGGCGGGCGCCCACTACTTCTTCGGGGCCGCCTACTTCGACCTCGCCCTCGCCGTCGAGCGGACCTGGCTCTGCCTCGCCCGCGCCCCCGAGGGCGCCGTCGCTGCCGCCTCACTCGCCGTCGTCTCCGACGGCTTCCTCCACTACTACCTCTCGGGCAGCGCCGACTCGGCGCTCGGCGACTCGCCGATGAAGAACGTCCTCGCCCGCCTGGTCGAGCTGGCCGGCGAGCTGTCGCTGCCGCTCAACCTCGGCGGCGGCTTCGTCCCCGGCGACGCGCTCGAGGAGTTCAAGCGCGGCTTCGCGAACCGCACGCTCGGCTGGCGCACCTCGGAGCTGGTCTGCGACCCCGGTCGCTACGCCGAGCTCAGCGCCGGCCGCGGCGGCGGGGACTTCTTCCCCGCCTACCGCGGTTAGCGCAGGTTCTATTTGCCGATCGCCGCCTCCAATGCCACGGCGCCGCCCGCCATCCCGGCCTTGTTGGGATGGATCGGGAACGCCAATTCGTTCGGGATCAGCGGTTCGACCCAGCGGTTCGAGAGCGACTTGCAGGCGTCGTGCCCGATGCTCGCCTGGTACCAGTTGACCAGCGTCGCGCCGTTGGCCGCAGCCTGTTCGGCGATCATCTGGTCGAGGTGCTGCTCGGTCGAGCGCAGGTAGCCCACGTCGCCGAACCCGATCGGCATCTGCGGGAAGCAGCCGATGCCGGTCTCCGGGAAGATCGCCGGGTAGTTCATGACGAACACGCGCGCTTTCGGCGAGCGTGCGTGGATGCCCTGGATGACGGCCGCGACCTTCGGTGCCGCCGCGGCGATCCGTTCGGCCAGCTGGTCATGGCCGCCGGCGTCGTATTTGTCCTTGCACGGCGTCGAGAACGGATTGATCGTGATGCAGCTCTCGGCGACTTCCGAGAAGCCGATGTCGTTGCCGCCGATCGTCAGCGACACGACCCCCGTGGTCGACGTCAGCGCGTTGAACTGGGGCGGGTTGGGCGGCCCCGGTTCGACGTTCTGCGACTGGGTCATGTCGACCGTCGTCGCGCCGCTGCAGCTGACGTCGGTGAGCGTCAGCCCAAGCGCGCTGGCGGTCAGGTGCGCGTAGTTGTGGTCCGATCGGAAACAGCCGAGCGGGTTGAGCGATTGGTTCGGGATCAGCGGCCCCGCCGCGTATGAGTCCCCAAGCGCGGCGTAGGTCGTTGCACTGGCTCCGGCGGCTCCGGCAAGAGCCCCGAGCAGTGCCATCACAGCGACCACGAGCGTCACCGCTCCCAGCCGCCGTCCCCTGGTGGATGCGTTCATGTACTTCTCCTCTCCATTTACCGGTGGTCCCTGCCTCCCGGTTTCCCTGCCTCGACTATTACTCAGATTCCTTTGTTGTCAAACCCGGTGTGGCCGGATTGCTGAAATGAACGCCAGGCGGCGGCGCCGAAGCGGCGTCCCACAACTCGAACTTCGAGCGACAGGAGAAGAGATGAAGATCGCGACGATCGGCAAGGGCAAAATCGGCGGCGGCCTCGCCGACCTCTGGGAGAAGGCGGGCCACGACGTGACCCGGATCGGCCACGAGGGCGGCGACGTCGGCGAGGCCGAGGTGGTGCTGGTGGCGGTGCCGGGCGGCGCCATCAAGGAGGCCTTGGAGGGTGTCTCCGGCCTCGCGGGCAAGACCGTCATCGACGCCACCAACCTCTACGGCGGCGCCACGCCGCCCGACGGCGCCGACTCCAACGCGGCCTACGTCAAGTCGGTCACCGGTGGCCCGACCGCGAAGGCCTGGAACATCAACTTCGCCGCCCTCTTCGACCAGGTCGCCGATGCCTCGGTCCCGCCCGGCAACCTCTGGTGCGGCGACGAGGAGGCTCGCGCCGCGGTCGAGCGCCTGAACGCCGACGCCGGCTACCAGCCCGTCCACTGTGGCGGCCTCGAGCGGGCGCCGATCCAGGAGGCCTTCCTCGACCTCGCCTTCGCGATCGTCAAAGACGGCGGCATGGGCCCGTTCTTCTACAAGTTCGCCCCACCCGCCGACTTCTAGGAGGGAGCACTTCGACCCCCGGGTCAAAAGTCGCCCTATAGGCGACAAGCGACCCGGGGGTCGAAACCTGCCCTATAGGCGACAAGCGACCCGGGGGTCGAAACCTGTCCTATAGGCGACAAGCGACCCGGGGGTCGAAATCACAGGTCGATGGCGGAGCCGATCGTGACGGTGCGCTCGGGCGGCAGGTGGAAGAAGTCGGCGGGGCTGGCGGCATTGCGCGCCATCGCGATGTAGAGGCGCTTGCGCCAAGCCGCCATCCCGGCCTCGGCGGTCGGCCGGATCGTCACCTGCGAGAGGAAGTAGACGGCGTCCTCCTCGCGGGCGTTGCCCTCGAGGCCGCGCGTGCAGGCGAGGGCGAAGAGCTGCGGCACCTTGACCGCTTCCTGAAAGCCGTAGCGCGCGGTCAGGTGGCTGATGCCGTCGTCCTCGTAGCCGAGGTGGTCGACGACGAGCCGGTCTTTCTCGGGCACGTAGGGAGTCCGCGTGGTTTCGATCGAGATGATCACGATCGACTCGTGGAGCGCGCGGGTGTGTTCGAGGCTCGCGTGCAGCGCCAACGGCGCCGTCTCGCGGCGGGCGTTGAGGTAGACGGCGGTCCCCGGAGTGCGTACCGGAGGTGGGTCGATCGTGCGCAGTTCCTCGACGAAGGTGCGCAGGTCGCCCTCGCCCTCGACCCGCCGCCGGTGCACGGTCTCTGAGCCGTGCCGCCAGGTGCTGAGCACCGTGAAGACGATCACCCCGATCGAGAGCGGGAACCAGCCGCCGTGCGCAGCCTTGGTCAGGTTGGCGCCGAGGAAGGCGAGGTCGACGGTGAAGAAGACGAGCGCGCCGATCGCCACCAGCCAGCGCGGTTTCTTCCAGAGCGCCCGGGCGACGACGAGGAAGAGCAGGGTGTCGGCGGTGATCGTGCCGGTGACCGCGATCCCGTAGGCGGAGCCGAGCTTGGTCGAGGAGCCGAAGCCGACGACCAGCGCCACCACCGCCCCGAGCAGGAACCAGTTGACCGCCGGCACGTAGACCTGGCCGATCTCCTCGGTCGAGGTGTGGCGGATGTTCAGCCGCGGCAGGAAGCCGAGCTGGATCGCCTGCTTGGTCACCGAGAAGGCCCCCGAGATCACCGCCTGGGAGGCGATCACCGTCGCCACCATTGCCAGCACCACCATCGGCAGCCGGCCCCAGTGCGGGATCAGCAGGAAGAACGGGTTGCTGATCGCCCCCGGCTCGCTGATGATCAGCGAGCCCTGGCCCATGTAGTTGAGGACCAACGCGGGGAAGACGACGAAGAACCAGGCGCGGCTGATCGGCGCCCGGCCGAAGTGCCCCATGTCGGCGTAGAGCGCCTCGGCGCCGGTGATCGTCAGCACGATCGCCCCCAGCGAGATGAAGGCGACGCCGAAGTGGCGGCCGAAGAACTCGATCCCGTAGCTCGGCGAGAGCGCCTTGAGGATCTCGGGATGGACGGCGACGCGCGCGAGCCCGGCAGCGGCGATGACGACGAACCAGACGACCATCACCGGGCCGAAGACGCGGCCGATGCGGTGGGTGCCGAAGCGCTGGATCGCGAAGACGCCGACCAGGATCGCGATCGTCGCCGGAATCACCAGCGCGTGCAAGCTCGGCACCGCGACCTTCACCCCTTCGACCGCTGAGAGCACCGAGATCGCCGGCGTGATCATGCCGTCGCCGTAGAACAGCGCGACCCCGAACATCCCGATCGCGATCAGCGTCGCCTTCGCCCGCCGGCTGCTCAGGCGCGTCTCCATGACCTTGGCGATCAGCGCCAGGATCCCGCCCTCGCCTTCGTTGTCGGCGCGCATGATGAAGACGACGAACTCGACCGAGACGATCAGCGTCACCGACCAGAAGACCAGCGAGATCACCCCGAAGACGTCGCTTTCGGTCGCCTTGACCGCCTGGTGGTCGGCCGAGAAGACGGTCTGCAGGGCGTAGAGCGGCGAGGTGCCGATGTCGCCGAAGACGACGCCGAGGGCGCCGAGCGCCATCGCGGCCATGCCGAGCTGGCGTCGGGGGGACCCGGAGGCCGGCGTCGACATGAGGCAAACTTAGGCGATGGGCACCGCGCAGCGACCCGACCCCACCGAGTCCGTCCGCCACCAGCTGCGTCCGCTCTTCGATCAGATCGTGATCAAGGAGCTCGACTCCGACCGCGTGCGCCGCTCCGGCCTCGTCGTCCCGCCCGGCACCCACGAGCCGCCTCCCGAGCAGGGCATAGTCCTTGCCGTCGGCCCCGGCCTCGACTGGTGGGCCAACGCCGGCGTCGAGATGCCGGTCGCGCCCGGCGACCACGTCGTCTTCCCGGCCGCCGCCGGCGTCTGGGTCGAGATCGACGAGGAGCGCCTGCTCGTCTGCCGGGTGACCCAGCTGCTCGGCGTGCTCGAGTCGGCCTCGATCAACCAGTAGCGAGCGCCCGCGCGGTCACCGCGCTGGCGAGGCGAAGCTGGGTCTCGAGGTCGGCGTCGACCAGGCCCTCGAGCTGCGACCGCGCCGCCGCCGCCAGCTCGGCGTCGATCGGCTCGGCGATCGCCACCGCCGCGGCGGCGCTCTCGCGCACGACCGACGGCTCGAAGCTGAGCAGGGCTTCGAAGGTCCGGTCGGCGTCGAGTCCGTGACCGTTCCTCGGGGCCTCCCAGCCGAGCAGGCAGGCGCTGAAGCCGGGGGCGAGGACAACGACGCCCCACTCGCTGGCGATCGGGTCGGCCGTCGTCACCGGGACCTCGACCGGCCCCTTGTCGGGGCGCCGCAGCTCGGCGAAGGTGGCGAGCACGAAGGCGACCTCGGAGCCGCGCGCGAGCTGGCGCCAGCGGCGTTCGCTGCGGCGGTAGTAGCGGTCCTCCTGGAAGGAGCCGATCAGCAGGCCGCGTTCGGCGCGCGCGGCGCTCTCGTCCTCGACGGCGCGCGAGAGGCGGACCATCTGGAGCTTGCTGATCCGCATCGGCTGCAGGTCGTGGCGGCGCTCGCGCAGGCGGGCGAACATCGACAGCGGCCCCTCGCCGACCGATTTGGCCCGTTCGATCGCCAGCGCCAGCGAGATGCCGGCGTCGCGCTCGCGCACCACCCGCCGGATCCGCTCGACCTCGGCGCCGCCGTAGCGGCGGTGCCCGCTCGCCTCGCGGCGCGGCGAGGGGAAGCCGTAGCGGCGCTCCCAGGCGCGCAGGGTGGCCTCGCGCACGCCGGTCGCGGCAACGACGTCACCGATGCTGAGGGATTCCTCGGGGGTGGACGCCATGTAGAGGTTTATCTTAATAGCTTGTCGGATACCCAATGAGCAGATGAAGCCGAATCGACCGCAAGGATCCGGATGTCCCCCACCCAGGAAGGTACTCTGCGCGTCACCCGGCCCCGCCGAAACGAGCTGGCGTTCCGGCTGCGGGAGCGCGACCCGGCGCCGGATTGTCGCGAAATCGTCGTCGAATGCGAGCTCGACCGCGCCGTCGTCGAGCGCCTCGCGGCGGCGATCGACCGGGCCGATCGCCTGCCCTGGGTCCTGATCGATCTCGCCCGCTGCCCCTTCATCGACGTCGACGCGACCACGGTCATCTTCTCCGCCCACCGCCGCGCTCGCGGCGAGGATCGCCAGCTGGCGATCCGTGGCGCCGGCGGTCAGACCCTGCGCCTCCTGACCGCGCTAGGTCTGACCGGCGACGGGCTCCTCTGTGAGCCGCTGGGACGAGAGGCCCGCGCCTAAGACGACGCCCGGCGGGCCGCCGCGAGTCGGCCCGCCGCGGCGCCGCCTTACCTACGGCGTCAAAGCAACTCCCCATTTTTTCGCGGTCGCGAGCGAAAAATCCAGTGTGGCATCGAAGAACATCGGTTTGTTACCGACGCTGAATATCTGGCCCGAGGCTTCTTGGACCGCTTGATTGCCGGTCATCTCCTCGGTGGTGTTCATGGTTTCGGTCTGCACCTGGAGCGCAATGGTGCCAATCCCGACGTAGGTGCCACTGAGTGGGCAGGTTTTGCCTTCCGAGGCGGACACTTCGAGTACGACGAAGTTCGATTCAGCAGGTGACAACAGTAGGTACGTCGCCGAACCAATCGTGCCCAATTCTCCTTTTACAGTGGCCGTTTTCACGGTGCCGAAGGTGCCGCCGGCATTGCGCACGCGACAGCCGGGTGCTTTTGTAATCGTGACCCCGGTGAAGGTCATCGAGGCCGCCGACAGCTTGTTGGTCCCCTTGATCACGCCGCCTTGGATAGTCAGGCCCGTGGAGTTATAGGTGGTGCCAATGGCCGGGATTGTCAGCTCGATGGTCGGCGGTGATTCCCCGGCCACCCGCGGTGTCAGCGTCACGGTTTCGGCGAGTTTTTCTTCGCCGGTGAACGGATTCGACGATTCAACTGTCCAGTGCGGCGTCGCTTGTGCCGCGCCGGCCGAAACTGCGCCGAAGGCGCAGACGGCGACGATCGTGAGGCAGATCAATTTCAGCTTGCCGGCCATTCCCGGTTCCTCCTCTGTTGTTTGCGAACAGCTGCTCGGCAAGCGTGATCGCCGTGGGCTCGGAGGAGAAATTTCGGCCGTCGATGTTCCAGGCCTAGGTGCGAACGCTTGCGAGGGGCGGGCCTTCGCCTCGCTTGATCCGCAGCATGCGCTCGTCGGCCGAGCGCATCAGCGTCTCGAAGTCCTGGCCGTCGTCGGGGAAGACCGCCCAGCCGACCGAGGCGCCGGGGGTCGGCAGGCCGCGACTGCGGCCGGCGCCGACGGCGATCCGGATCGCCTCAGCCATCCGTCGCGCGCCCTCGCCATGGGCGCCGGGTGCGACGACCGCGAACTCGTCGCCGCCGATCCGCGCCAGGGTGTCGGTCGAGCGCAGGATCGAGAGCGTCGACTCGGCGGCCTCGCAGAGGACGGCGTCGCCGACCTGGTGGCCGTGGCGATCGTTGATGCCCTTGAAGTCGTCGAGGTCGAGGAGCAGCAGCGTCAGCGGTGAGCGGTCGGCGTCGCGGCGGCCGCCGAGCGGGCTCGTCCGGGCCGCCAGCTCGCGGTGCATCGTGGCGTCGAAGCTGCGGCGGTTGGGGACGCCGGTGAGCGGGTCGCTGTTGGCGATGTCGCGCTGGCGGACCTCGGCGTCTACCAGCCGCTCCTTGAGCCCGACCATCAACCAGGTCGCGGTGAGAAAGCCGGCGACGAGGGCGGCGTAGCGGGGCAGGAAGGCGTCGTCGATCGCCTTCGAGTCGGTCAGCAGCGGCAGCCCGGCGACGAGGATCAGCTCGATCGTCAGCGGCCAGGCCCAGCGCTTGGGGAAGAAGAAGGCGGCGTAGAGGAGCGGCAGCACGAGCAGCGGCTCGACGTAGGACTGGGCGCTGCCGCTGAGGTAGATGGCGAGGGCGACGACCGGGATCGTCACCACCATGCCGATCCCGAGAGCCCGCATCGAGGCGCGTTCCCAGGGGATGAGGCCGGTCAGGCTGGCGAGCCCGTAGATGGCGACGAAGGCCGAGATCCCGAGGACCCAGCCGAGCGACTGGTGCTGGGCGCCGGGCAGGAAGGCGGCGCCGGCGCCGATCAGCGCCGCGACCAGCCACAGGCCGCCGGATATGCGACCCATTCGCGCCCGCTCGTCGGGTGCTTCGACGAAGGCATCGCGGGCGCCGCGAACCTGGGCAGGGGTTTTGACCATCGTCAGACAATGATCGGCGCGTGAGGCCGATCACGTGAGCGCTGGTCGCTCCCGCCTAGGGAGGATTCCGCGCCCACCGTCGAATCGCTCCCGCTCAGCTCTCCGAGAGTGCCGGCTCGCGGGTCTCCTCGACCTCGCCCGCGGCCGGCTCCGGCGGGGGCGCCGGGACCGGCGAGCGCAGCACGAAGATCGCGATCAGGACCGAGCAGGCCGCCAGCCCGGCGCCGACCAGGTAGGCGACGTGGTAGCCCGAGGTCAACGCTTCGGCCGCCGAGTCGCCGGCTCGGCGCAGCGATTCGGTGCGCTCGGTCGAGAGCGTCGCCAGCACCGCCAGGCCGACGGCGCCGCCGACCTGCATCGAGGTGTTGACGAGGCCCGAGGCGAGGCCGGCGTCCTCCGGGGTCGCCCCCGACATCGCCAGGGTCATGATCCCCGGGAACGAGGTGCCGATCCCGACCGCGATCAGCAGGAACGGCGGCAGCAGGTCGGTCAGGTAGTTGCCGTCGACCGGCGTGCGGGCGAAGAGCAGCAGCGCGAGCGTCACCATCGTGAAGCCGGGGATCAGGATGTTGCGGGGACCGAAGCGCATCAGCAGCTTTTCGGAGAGCCCGAGCGAGAGGCCGCCCATCACGAGGGTCGTCGGCAGAAAGGCGAGCCCGACCTCGAGGGCGCTGTAGCCGAGCACCTTCTGCAGGTAGAGGGCGCCGAGGAAGAACATCCCGAACATCCCCGCGACCAGCAGCGCCTGCACGGTGTTGGCGCCGACGACGTTGCGCGAGGCGAACAGGCGCAGCGGCATCAGCGGGTTGGCGATCCGCCCCTGGCGGCGGACGAAGGCGACGATCAGCGCCGCCGAGATCGCCAGGCCGGCGAGCGTCCGTGGGTCGACCCAGCCCCATTCGGTGATCTGCAGGATCGTGAAGACACCGAGCATCAGCGCCACCGTGATCAGCGCCGCGCCGGGGAAGTCGGCGCCCTCCGACAGCCCCAGCCCGCGCCGGTCCTCGACCAGCCGGGTCGCCATGTAGCCGACGAAGATCCCGATCGGCAGGTTGATGACGAAGATGAAGTGCCAGGAGATCGCCTGGGTGAGGACGCCGCCGAGCAGCAGACCGATCGAGCCGCCGGCCGAGGCGACGAAGCCGTAGACGCCGATCGCTTTGGCCTGCTCGGCCGGCTTCGGGAACATCGTCACGATCATCCCCAGGATCACCGCCGAGGCCAGCGCCCCGCCGATCCCCTGGATGAAGCGGGCGCCGACCAGCACTCCCTGGGCCGGCGAGGCGGCGCAGAGCAGCGAGGCGACGGTGAAGACGGTGAGCCCGGCGAGGAAGACGCGGCGCTGCCCGAGCAGGTCGCCGAGCCGCCCGGCCAGCAGCAGCAGGCCGCCGAAGGGGATCAGGTAGGCGTTGACGACCCAGGCCAGGTTCGACTGCGAGAAGCCGAGGTCTTCCTGGATGGAGGGCAGGGCGACGTTCACGATCGTGCCGTCGAGGACGATCATCAGCATCCCCGCGCAGAGCACGTAGAGGGCGAGCCAGCGTTTGCGGTCGGGGTTGTCGGTGGCGAGACTCATCGAGGATCGAAGCCTTCAGTCGAGGCGGTCGGGGAGACCGAAACGCCGGAAGATCGACTCGACCCGGGCGGGGTCGACAGCGAAATCGGGCCACCGAGAATAGCCATCCTCGGTCTCGACGACACGGACGATGAAGGCGTCGACGGCGGCGATCCGCTCGCCGCGCAGGGTGAGGACGTCGAGCGAGAACGGCAGGTGGACGCCGCCGACCGGCGTGTAGGCGCCGACCGCCAGCTGGCCGTTGGGTCGCAGCGGCGCGGCGCGGTGGCGCCAGTCCCAGGCGCCCGACATCGGTCCGTTGCGGAGGAAGCGCTCGACGGAGGGGATGCCGCCGTACCAGCTGGCCAGCGGCGGCATCGACCAGGCGACGTCCTCGGTCAGCATCGAAACCACCCGCGGCACGTCACCGCGTCCCATCGCCTCGATGTAGGCCTCGACGATCGCCCGCGTCCGCTCGTCGCCGAGCTCGCGCAGCGTCCGCGTCTGGCTGCGCTCGGGGATGCGGTCGTCGACCGCCTGGCGGGCGCGCTGCAGGGCGCTGTTGACCGACGGCACCGAGACCTCGAGCATGTCGCCGACCTCTTTGGCCGAGAAGCCGAGGACCTCGCGCAGGACCAGCACCGCCCGCTGGCGCGCCGGCAGCTGCTGAAGCGCGGCGACGAAGGCGAGCTCCAGTGACTCGCGCTCCTCCAGGGTCTCCTCGGGACCGGGCGCGGCGTCCTCGATCGCGACCGCCTCGTCGGCGAAGGGCTCCAGCCAAACCGCCTCGCCGACCAGGCCGCCGGGGGGCGTCGAGGGGCCGCTGGCGGGCCCGTAGTCGCGCGGCAGCAGGCGCCCGCGCCGGCGCTCGATCAGATCGAGGGCGGCGTTGGTCGCGATCCGGTAGAGCCAGGCCCGCAGCGCCCCCCCGCCGCGGTCCTCGAAGCCGCCGAGCCCGCGCCACACCCGCAGCAGCGCGTCCTGGAGCGCGTCCTCGGCATCCTGGGTGGAGGCGAGCATCCGGTAGCAGTGGGCGAAGAGCGCGTGCCGGTAAGGAGCGAGCAGCCGCTCGAAGGCGCTCTCGTCGCCCCCTCGCGCCGCCGCCACCAGGCCGGTCTCGCCACCGCCGGCTCGCGCCGCCGCCGGGGCCACCTCAGGACTCGCCCTCGTAGTAGCCGACGTTCGAGTCGCGCCTGGCCATCACGTCGGTGGCCGGGTCGCCGGTCCAGATCCCGACCTTGTCGGAGTCGGGATAGACGGTCGCGGTCGGCGTCATCACGGTCGAGAACATCAGCACCCTGGCGGGCTCGGAGGTCTCGTTGCGGACACCGTGGGCGCCCTCGGGTCCGCGCGGGAAGCAGGCGAGGTCGAAGGGCTCGAGCCGCTTGCGGCCCTCGGGCGTGCGCAGGGTCGGGTTGCCGGCCAGGACCAGCAGCCACTCCTCCTCGCCGCACTCGTAGTGGTAGGGGCAGATCGCCTGTCCGGGCGGCAGCTCGTAGACGCTGACGCCGGTCTCCTGAGCGCCGAGGAGCGCACCGAGCCGGGCCATCCCGGCGCGGAAGCCTTCCGGGTCCTCGTCGTCCCAGGTGAACTCGGGGGAGCGAATGTTGGACAGTTTCACGATCCTGAAGCTAGCAACGCCGGCGGGGCAGTAGCTTTGGCTCGTGGACTCCGTCCGAGAGCCTGTCGAGCAGTCCTACGGGGAACGGCCGACCAAGGGATTGGTCACCTCGGCACTCGACGCCGTGCTGGCGATCGACGACGAGGGCAACGTGGTCGAGTTCAGCCCCGCCGCCGAGGAGCTCTTCGGCATCGCCCGCGGCGCGGCGATCGGGCGCGACCTGGTCGAGCTCGTGGTCCCGGCGCCGCTGCGCGACGGCGTCCGCTACTGCCTCGCCGGCGGCGACGGCGAGCCGCCACGGGGCGCCGATTTGATCGGCCGCCGGATCGAGCTGCCGGCCCGTCGCGGCGACGGCTCGGAGTTCCGAGCCGAGCTGACGATCATCCGGGCCGCCGAGCCCGGCGGCGGCGTGACCGCGTTCGTCCGCGACGTCTCCGACCGGGTCGCCACCGAGCGCGATCACGCCCACCTCGCCGCGGTCGTCAAAGGGACCCAGGACGCGGTCCTCTCGAAAGACCTCGACGGCATCCTCACCTCCTGGAACCCGGCGGCCGAACGGCTCTACGGCTACACCGCCGAGGAAGCGGTCGGACAGCACATCTCGCTGATCGTCCCGGAAAGCCTCGAAAGCGAGATCGAGGAAATCCTCGCCCGCGTGCGCCGCGGCGAGCGGCTCGAGACCTACGAGACCCAGCGCTGCCGCAAGGACCGCACGCTGATCGACGTCTCGCTGACGATCTCGCCGATCGGCTCGCCGGGCACCGGGCTCTCGGGCGCCTCGGTGATCGCCCGCGACATCACCCTCGAACGCCGCCACACCCGTGCCCGCGACTTCCTGATCGCCGCCACCCGCGACCTCGACGCCTCGCTGGACCCGGTCGAGACGGCGCGCAACATCGTCACCAAAGCGGTCCCGGAACTTGCCGAGGTCTGCGTCATCGACTTCGTCCGCGCCGACGGCCGGATCGGCGACAGCGTCGTCGTCGCCGACGTACCCGAGGCGGCCACCCGGCTCGAAGAGATCCGCCGCATCGATCCGCTCGATCCCGACGGCGAGCACCCGGTCGCCCAGGTGCTGCGCGCCGGCGAGCCGATGATCTGGCGCGATCTCACCGCGCCGCAGACCGAGGAACAGTTCATCCAGTCCCCCGAGCACCTCGACCTCGTTCGCGAGACCCGCTACAGCTCGGCGGCGGTGGTCGGCCTGGTCGCCCGAGGCCGCCGGATCGGCGCCCTTTCCTTCCTCCACACCGGCGACACCCCCCGCTACGACGACATGGACCTGGAGTTCCTCGGCGAGCTGGGTGACCGCGCCGCGCTCGCCCTCGACAACGCCCAGCTCTACCAGGAGCGCGACGCGATCGCCCGCAACCTCCAGCGCGGCCTGCGCCCGCCGCGGCCGGCGGCGGTGCCGGGCCTCGAGTCCTCGGTCGTCTTCGAGGCGGCGGGGCGGGGGATCGAGATCGGCGGCGACCTCTACGACGTGCTGCCGACCGACGACGGCTGCTGGGTGCTGGTCGGCGACGTCGCCGGCAAGGGCTCGGCGGCGGCCGGGGTCTCGGTCGCCGTCCGCCACGCCGTCCGCGGCCTGACCCGCGAGGTCGACGAGCCCGAGGAGGTCCTGACCCGGGTCAACGAGCTGCTGCTGGAAGGCAAAGGGCTGAACGACTTCGCGACCGCGGTCCTGGTGCGGCTGCGGGCGGGGAAGGACGGCTGGACGATGGCGACCGCGACCGCCGGCCACCCGGCGCCCGTCCATGTCCACGACGGCAGCGCCTCGATGCTCGGCGGCGGCACCGTGCTGGGCGCCTGGGACGACGCGCCGCCGAGCCGCCACGACGCCGCCTTCGACATCGGCGACACCCTCGTCCTCTGCACCGACGGCTGGCTCGAGGCGGGTCGCTCCGACCAGCACCGGACGCCGGAGGAACTGGCCGAGCTGGTGACCCGGCTGGCGCCGCTCGACCTCGCCGAGATGACGGCGCGGTTGCGCAGCGACGTGATCTCGCGCTCCGAAGGCGCCCTGCGCGACGACGTCGTCCTGCTGGCGCTGCGGCTCACCGACGAGGAGTAGCCGGATCGCGCCGATCGCGCCCACCGGAGCGGTGGACGCAGGCCGCAGTTCAGTTCGGGTTGAGCGCCATGCGCAGGCGCACGCGGGTGCCGTCGGTGCCGGAGCGGATCGCCACCTCGTCGCAGAGCTGGCGGGCGATCCAGAGGCCGCGCCCACCCGCCCCGGACGGATCGGGCTCGTGGCGTCCGAGCTGCTCGGGGTTCTCGATCACGCCCTCGTCGCGGACCTCGACGACGATCGCGCCGTCCTCGCTCCAGACCCGTGCGATGCCGTGGCCGCCGGCGTGCAGGACGCTGTTGGCGGCGAGCTCGGAGGCGGCCACGACGAGGTCCCCGCCGCGACTCTCGGAAAGCCCGGCGGCGATTCCGGTCGACGTGATCATCGAGCGGACGTCGTGCAACCCGTCGACCTCGAAGTCGAGTCGTTCGGCGTCCGCGGGCGGCGGCGGGAAGCGGCTCTCGAGCGACTCGTTGGGACGCAGCGTCTGCATGACGGCGAGTTACCCGATTGTTAGTAGCCGAATCGGTGTGACCGAGAAATTTCGGCGCCGGGTGGAATGTCGGACGATTGGCGGGGGTGGCTCAGGCGGGCTTCGGATCGCCGAGCCAGTAGCGCGGGCCGGCGCCGCGCGCGGCGGCGCGATCGTCGGGGTTGGCGAGCCGGCAGCGATCGAGCGAGAGGCAGCCGCAGCCGATGCACTCGGTCAGCCCCGCCTTCAGCCGCTCGAGCTCGGCGATGCGCTCGTCGATTCGCCCGCTCCAGGCTGCCGAGAGCCGCGACCAGTCGCGCCGTTTCGGCGCCCCGTGGGGCGGCAGCTTCGCGAGCTCCTCGCCGATCTCCTCGAGCGTGAGGCCGACCCGCTGGGCGAAGACGATGAAGGCGATCCGCCGCAGGACCGGGCGCGGGTATTGGCGATGGCCTGAGCCCGCCCGCTCGGAGCTGATCAGCCCCCGCTCTTCGTAGAAGCGCAGGGCCGACGCGGCGACGCCGGAGCGCCGCGCGATCTCGCCGATGCTCAGCAGCTCCGACATCGCGGCGGTTTCGGTCTCCTTGCCATCCCCTGAGGAAATCACGATCCGCCCTTGACTTCAAGTTAACTTGAACTTGTACGTTGGGCCGGCACCCGAGACAGGAGGTCCCGATGTCCACCCACACCACCACCCCCAGCGCCGCCCTGGCGATCACCGAGGAGGTCAGCTCCTGGGACGGCGTCGAAACCGGCTACGGCAAGCGCGGCGAGTTCGCCTTCAAGCTCGGCCGCCGCGAGATCGGCCATCTGCACGGCGACCGCTCCGCCCACTTCTTCTTCCCGGCCGAGCGCTGGGAGCAGCTGCACGCCGAAGGCCGGATCGTCGAGCACCCGGTCTTTCCCGGCCGCCACGGCCCGGCGGCGCGGCGGATCGACTCGGACGCCGACGTCGCCGACGTCGTCGCCCTGATGCGGATCAACTACGAGGACGCCCAGGAGCGGGCGGCGCGCCGGTGAGCGCCTTCGTGGCGGCGGAGCTGGCGTATCTGTCCGGCGGCCGGGGGCGCCTCGGTCGACTGGCGACGGTCGGCGCCGACGGAACCCCGCACGTCGTCCCGGTCGGCCTCGCCCACAACCCCGGTGAGGACACCATCGACGTCGGCGGTCGGGCGCTCACCGAGACGAAGAAGTTCCGCGACGTCGCCCGCAGCGGTCGCGCCGCGATCGTCGTCGACGACCTCGCCAGCACCGATCCCTGGTCGCCGCGCGGGATCGAGGTCCGCGGGCGGGCGGAGGCGATCGAGGGCTCGCTGCCGCTGATCCGGCTGTACCCCGAGCGGATCGTCTCCTGGGGCCTCGAGGGCGCGCGGCGGGCGCGCTCGGTCGACGGCTGAGCGAGCGGCCCGAGCGCTCCGCCTCAGGCGAGCTCGTTGGCCTCGGACCGCTCGGCGGCCAGTTCGAGGTCGGCCTCGCCGACCTCGCCGCTCCCCACAGCGTTGCCGTCGTAGGCGGCGAGCTGGGGGAAGGCGGCGGCGATCACGCCGACCGAGGCGAGGCAGGCGAGACCGCCGGAGACGACCGAGAAGGTCGGCGAGGTCAGCGCCGCGACCGTCCCCGACTCGATGTCGCCGAGCCGCGGGCCGCCGGCGACGACGAGGCTGAAGACCGAGCTCATCCGCCCGCGCATCGCGTCCGGAGTGAGGGTCTGGGAGATCGTCGAGCGGCAGACCGCGCTGATGCTGTCGGCGGCGCCGGCGAAGGCGAAGAACGCGGCCGCCGGCCAGATCGAGCCGACGACCCCGGCGAGGGCGATGAAGATCCCCCAGGCGGCAACCGCGGCGAGCACGATCCGCCCCAGCCAGCGGGCGTGGATGAGCCAGCCGGTGGTCAGCGCGGCGACCGTCGAGCCGGCGGCGACGGCGGCGTAGAGCAGTCCCGTCCCGGCGGCGCCGGCGTGGTAGACGGTCAGCGACAGCACCGGGAAGAGCGCCCGCGGCATGCCGAAGGTCATCGCCGAGAGGTCGATGACGAAGCTGCCCAGCAGCGCCTTGAGGCGGCGGACGAAGGAGAGGCCGCTGCGGATCGACCGCAGCACCGGCTCGTGCTCGGCGACCGCGGCGGCCGGCTGCGGGCCCATCGCCGCCGCCGCGAAGGCCATGCCGAGGCAGCTGACCGCGTCGACGGTGTAGGGGACGCCGATCCCGAAGCCGGCGATGAGCAGGCCGCCGATGCCGGGGCCGACGACCTGGGTCAGCTGGTAGAGCCCATAGGTCAGCGAGAGCGCCCCGCGCAGGCGCTCTGGGCGCACGGTGTTGGGGACGATCGCCGCCCGCACCACCCGCTCGACCGCCGAAGCGCCGGCCATCGCCGCGGCGAGGAGGAAGAGGATCCAGACCGGCGGCGGCCCGGTGGCGGCGGCGACGGCGAGCGCGGCGGCGATCGCGACGAGGGCGATCTGGCAGAGCAGCAGCAGCAGGCGGCGGTCGCGGCGGTCGGCGAGGGCGCCGCCGAAGAGCGAGGCGACGACCAGCGGGACCAGCTCGGCGGCCCCGATCAGCCCGGTCTGGAAGGCCGAGCCGGTGATCACGAACACCTGGTAGGGCAGCGCGACCAGGGTCGCCTGGGTGCCGAGGCCGGTGATCAGCGAGCCGGCGGTGAGCAGGCGGAAGTCGCGCGAGTCGCGCAGCGGGCGCGTGTCGACGGCGATCCGGGAGAGCCAGCTCAAGCGATCGAACCTAGTGGACACCCGCGCCGGGCCGGGCGGGCTCGACCCGGCAATAGACTCGGCCGCGATGAAGGCGATCGTCCAGGCGGAGCTCGGCGGGCCGGAGGTGCTGGCGCTCGCCGAGGCGCCGACGCCGGCGCCGATCCCGACCGAGGTCCAGGTCCGTGTCCGCGCCGCCGGCGTCAACCCGGTCGACTTCAAGACCCGTGCCGGCCGCGGCATGTCCGGCGTGCTCGGCGACCCGCCCTTCACGATCGGCTGGGACGTCGCCGGCGAGGTCACCGCGGTCGCACCGGGCGTCACCCGCTTCCGGGTCGGCGACGAGGTGTTCGGCATGCCCTGGTTCCCCCGCCAGGCCGGGGCCTACGCGGAGTTCGTCACCGCCCCGGCGCGGCATTTCGCCGCCAAGCCGCGGGTCCTCTCCTTCGAGGAGGCGGGGGCGCTGCCGCTGGCCGGGCTGACCGCCTGGCAGATCGTCGTCGATACCCTGAACGTGCAGAGCGGCGACGACATCCTGATCCACGGCGCTGCCGGTGGCGTCGGCCACCTGGCGGTCCAGATCGCCGCCGCCCGCGGCGCCACCGTGTTCGCGACGGCGCGGCGCGAGCAGGCCGATTTCCTCGCCGGCCTCGGCGCGGCGCTGACGATCGACTACCGCGAGGAGAGCTTCGCCGACCTGGTCTCGGAAATCGACGCGGCAATCGACTTCCACGGCTCAAACGGCGAGGGCTCGCTGGCGGTGCTGCGGCCCGGCGGCACCCTGGTCTCGGTCCCGAGCGGCGTCAAGCCCGAGCTGGTCGCGGCGGGAGAAGCGCAGAGCAAGCGCGTCACAGGCTTTCTCGTCGAGCCCGACCCGACCGGCCTCGCCGGGCTCGACGGGCTGATCGAGGACGGTTGCCTGCGGATCGAGGTCGACCGCGTCTTCGACCTCGCCGAGGCCGCCGCCGCGCACCGCTACGCCGAAGCCAGCCACGGCGCCGGCAAGATCGTCCTCCGGGTCCCGTGACCGAGGAGCCGCGCGAAACCGTCGCGCTCGTGACCGGCGCCACCGACGGGGTCGGCCGCGGCGTCGCCGAGCGCCTCGCCGCCCTCGGCATGGAGGTCCACGTCCACGGTCGCGACGACGCCAAGCTGGCGAGGACCGCCGCCGAGATCACCGCCGCCACCGGCAACGCGCGGATCGTCACCCACCGCGCCGACTTCGCCTCGCTCGCCGCCGTCCGCGGCCTCGCCGACGAGGTCCTCGCCGCGACCGACTCGCTCGGCGTCCTCGTCAACAACGCCGGCATCGGCTCCGGCAAACCGGCGCCGGTCGACCGCGCCGAGAGCGAGGACGGCTACGAGCTGCGCTTCGCCGTCAACTACCTCGCCCCCTTCGTCCTCACCCTGCGCCTGCTGGCGCTGCTGCGGCGCTCGGCGCCGGCTCGCATCGTCAACGTCGCCTCGCTCGGCCAGGCCCCGATCGACTTCGACGACCCGATGCTCGAGCGGTCCTATGACGGCAGCCGCGCCTACGCGCGGTCGAAGCTCGCCCAGATCTCCTTCACGATCGAGCTCAAGGCGCGCCTCGGCCTCGATGCGGGCGTCACCGTCAACGCCCTCCATCCCAACACCTACATGCCGACCAAGATCGTCCTCGAGCAGCACGGCCACAGCGTCGACTCGCTCGAGGACGGCGTCGACAACGTCGTCCGTCTCGCCGTCGCCCCCGAGCTGGAGAACGTCAGCGGTCGCTTCTTCGACCGCGCCGAGGAGGCGGTGGCCGCCGACCAGGCCTACGACCCCGAGGCACGCGCCCGCCTCTGGGCCCTGAGCGAAGAGCTCACCGGCGAGTCGCTCGCCTAGCCCCCGCGCCCCGCGGCGCCCACTCAAACCGCTCTGGGCAGCCAAAAAACGCTCTCTTTAAAAACCGGAACGTTGGGTACGAATGGTTGTCTTTCTGTAAAACACTCAGCTATTTTCGATCTATGTCAAGCCCCAACGGGATCGCCGTTTCGGCCCCCGCCCCTCAGAAAACGGTGTTCAGGAAGCTCAAGCCGGGCCCCGGCCTCTCGCGCGAAGCCGTCGCCGCCGATCAGTGCCTCCGCCTCCGCGCCGCGCTCTGCTCACTGGCCGCCGAATCGGGCTACGACGCGGTCACGGTGCGGGCGCTGATCCGGCGGGCGAGCGTCTCGACGAGCACCTTCTACAAGCACTTCGCCAGCGTCGAAGAGTGCTTCGCGGCGATCATCGGGATGACGATCCGCGGCCTGGTCGCCCAGGTCCGCGATGGACGTCGCGGCCGCGACGACACCCTGAGCGGGCTGCGCTCCGCGGTTCGCTACCTGATGGAGAGCATGGCCCGCGAACCGCAGATGGCACGGGCGGTCTTCGTCGAGGCCTTCGCCGCCGGCCCGCGGGTCCGCGGCGAGATGGATGCGGCGCTGGGCGAGTTCGAGGAGCTTCTGGCCGAGGCCCTCGAGCTCGCCCCGCGACCCGCGGTCGGGACCCGGCACCTCGCCGTCGGGCTGGTCGCCGGCGTCGTCCGGATCGTCCGCAAGACAACCCTCACAGGCCGGGCCGAGGAGCTGCCGGGGCTGGCCGACGAGCTGACCGATTGGATGCTCGCCGTCGCCCACGAGGAAGTGGTCGGCTTCCGGGCGCCGCGGTCGCGCTCGGCGCCGGCGGGCAACGCCCAGCTCACCCGGGTCGCCGCCGCGGCGCCCTCGCGCGAAGTCGTCGCCGACTCCGGCCGCCGGGCGGTGATGGCGACCGCCAGGCTCGCCGCCGAGAGCGGCCTCGCCGGGCTGACGAGCGCGCGGATCCGCAAGGACGCCGGCCTCTCGCGCAGCGAGTTCGACCGTCACTTCAAGGGCGTCGAGGACTGCTTCCTGGACGCGGTCGAGTCGATCTCCGAGCTCGCCGCCAACGCCGCCGCGCTGGCCGCCGCCGGCACCGAGAGCTGGGAGCGGCGGATCTACAAGACGATGACGGCGCTCTGCACACTGGCCGCCGCCGACCGCGCGCTCTCGCGGCTGGTGCTACTCGACATCACCGCCCCCGGCCGCACCGGCCTGCTGCGCCGCGAAGAGCTGATCGGCCGCTGCGTCACCCACGTCCGCGCCGGCGCGCCGGCCGACAAGCGTCCCTCCGAGCTCGTCGTCGAGGCCTCGATCAGCGCGATCTGGCGGATCGCCGAAACCGAAGTCGCCGCCGGCCGCACCGCCCAGCTCCCCCGCGTCGCCCCCGTCTTCGTCTACATGCTGCTCGCCTCCCGCCGCCCCCAGGTTGCCGCCGCCACCGCCGTCGCCTAACCACGCCGGCCGAAGCTGTGCCCGGTCGGCGCGACGGCGCGCAGCTCGGCGACGGCGCGCTCGCGTCGTGCCCGCGAGCGCCCGCGCTCGCGCTGGCCGACCGGGGGTGAGCGATGGAGGTCGTTGTTGGACCCCTTGAGCCCCGGGACCTGCTCGCGCCGCACATCGCGCGCCGCGGTCGACTCCCCCGTCTCCTCTCCGCCCGGCGTCTCGGTCCGCTCCAGCCCCCAGACCGCGCTGACGATGATGTTGGTCGCGCCTTCGCGGCGCTCCAGCCGCCCCCGCGCCCGCAGCAGCGGCGCCGCCCGGACGAGCTGGCGGTTGCGGTCATACACCGGCGGCGGCACGATCAGGTTGACGACGCCGCGCTCGTCCTCGAGCAGCATGAAGACGATCCCCTTGGCGGTCTCCGGCCGCTGCCGCGCCACCACCAGCCCGGCGACCTCGACGACCCTCCCGTCGTCGGTCCGCGCCAGGTCGCTGGAGCGCAGGATCTTCGGGTCGAGGCCCGGCCGCAGCATCGCCAGCGGGTGCTTGCCGAGAGTCAGGCCGGTCGAGCGGTAGTCGGCGATCAGCTTGCCCCAGTCGCCGAGCGGCTCCAGCTCGGGCGGCTCCGGCGGCTCCAGCGCCAGCGCCAGCTGGGTCGCCCCGCCGGCGCTCCGCCCGGCGCCGGCGACCCCGACCCGCCAGAGCGCCCCGCGGCGCTCGCCGTCGCCGTCGGGCGGGATGCCGTCGAGCGCCCCGGCCCAGGCCAGCTTTTCGAGGCTCGGCAGCCCCGCCCCCGAGCGCGAGGCCAGCTCGGCGATCCCCCGGTAGGGCCCGCCGCGCTCGCGCTCGGCGGCCAGCGCCACCATCTCCTCCTCGCGCACCCCCTTCACGTATCCCAGGCCGATCCGCACCACCCGGCCGCCGCGCACGTCGGGGTCGGTCAGCGGCGATTCGACCCGGCAGAGCGCGGTGCTGCGGTTGGCGTCGGGCGGCGCCACGCGGATGCCGCGCCGCTGCGCCTCGTGGACCAGCGAGTCGGGCGGGTAGAAGCCCATCGGCTGCTCGTTCAGCAGCGAGCAGAGGAACTCCGGCCCGCGGTGAACCCGCAGCCAGGCCGACTGGTAGGCGAGCAGGCCGAAGGCGGCCGAGTGCGCCTTCGGGAAGCCGAAGCCGGAGAAGCCCTGGATCTGCGCCCAGACCCGCTCGGCGATCTCCGGCGCGACCCCGCGCTCGCGAGCGCCGGCGACGAAGCGCCGGTGGTGCTCCTCGATCGCCGCCTCGGAGCGCTTGCGGCTCATCGCCCGCCGCAGCCCCTCGGCCTCCGAGGAGGAGAAGCCCGAGAGCGCCATCGCCACCTCGATCACCTGCTCCTGGAAGACGATCGTCCCCAGCGTCTCGGCCAGCACCGGCTCCAGCAGCGGGTGGTCGTAGGGGACGCGGAAGCCGGGGTCCTCGCGCAGCCGCTTGCGGCGTTCGATGTAGGGATGGATGGCGCCGCCCTGGATCGGCCCCGGCCGCACCAGCGCCACCTGCACGGTGATGTCGTCGAGGTTCTGGGGCAGCGTCCGCGGCAGCATCTGCATCTGCGCCCGGCTCTCGATCTGGAAGACGCCGGTGGTGTCGGCGGCGCGGATCGATTCGAAGGTCTCGCGGTCGTCGAGCGGGATCCGCGAGAGGTCGAGCCGCTCGTCGCGGCTGCGGCCCAGTTCCTCGACCGTGCGCTCGACCGCCGAGAGCATCCCCAGCCCCAGCAGGTCGATCTTGAGGAAGCCGGCGTCGCCGCAGGAGTCCTTGTCCCACTGGACGATCTGGCGCCCGGCCATCGCCGCCGGCACCACCGGGCAGACGTCGAGCAGCGGCCGCGTCGAGATCACCATCCCGCCCGGGTGCTGGGAGGCGTGGCGCGGCAGCCCGATCGCCTCGGCGGCGAGCTCGAGCAGCGCCTGCCAGCGTGGCTCGCCCGCCCGTCCCGGCCCGAGAGCCGCCTCGACG
This sequence comes from uncultured Actinomycetes bacterium, assembly GCA_963839115.1. Lineage (GTDB taxonomy): Bacteria > Actinomycetota > Thermoleophilia > Solirubrobacterales > 70-9 > VAYN01. Next base: position 2,963,642 of record CAWITM010000001.1, on the reverse strand, counting down.
TCGCGCCCGAGCTCGCTCACCGACTCGTGGAAGCCGACCGTCTTCGCCACCCTGTCGATCTCCTCCGGCGGCAGCCCCAGCGCCTTGCCGAAGTCCCGCACCGCGCCCTTCGGCCGGTAGGTCGGGAAGGCGGCGACCAGCGCCGAGTGCTCGTGGCCGTAGCGCTCGTGGACGCGCGGGATCAGCACCTCGCGGATGTCGCGGGGGAAGTCGAGGTCGATGTCGGGCATCGATTCGGTTTCGTCGTTGAGGAAGCGCCCGGAGAAGAGTTCGGCCTCGACCGGGTCGACGTGGGAGAGGCCGGTGAGGTAGCAGACGATCGAGCTGACGCTGGAGCCGCGGCCGCGCCCCGGCGGCAGCTCGGCCCGCGCCGAGGCCGGCCCGCGGACCTCGAGGGCGACCTCGCGCGCCAGCTCGAGCAGGTCGCGGTGCAGGACGAAGAAGCCGGAGAGGCCGAGCTTGCGGATCGTCCGCAGCTCGGTCTCGAGGCGCGCCTCGGCTGCGGCGCGGCGGCGGTTGCCGGCGTAGCGGCGGGCCAGGGCCGCGCCGCAGACGGCGGCCAGCTCAGCGTCGGCGCCGTCGTCCTCGGAGCCGGGATAGCGGTAGCCGAGCTCGTCGGTGAGGTCGAACTCGAGCCGCTCGGCGACGCGCAGGGTCTCGGCGACGGCGTCGGGATGCTCGGCGAAGCGCGCCGCCATCGCCGCCGGGTGGGTCAGCGCCGAGGTCGAGTTGCCGCGCCGCCGCGGCTCGGACTCCTCGAGCGTCTCGTTGAGCCCCACCGAGACCAGCGCGTCCTGCAGGTGGGCGCGGCGGCGGTCGTGGCAGTGGACGTTGCCGGTGGCGAGCGTCGGCACCCCGAGCCGCTCGGCCAGCGCCGCCAGCCAGCGGTTGCGGGCGCGGTCGCGGCGCCAGTAGGGCCGCTGCAGCTCGACCCGGAAGCGCTCGCGCCCGAAGGCGCCGAGCAGGCGCCGCCCGAGTCGCTCGCCGCCGGCGGTGTCGCCGCGCTCCCAGGCGCCGGCGAGGGCGCCCTCGCCGGCGCACCCCGACAGGCAGACGAGTCCCTCAGCGTGCTCCTCGATTTGCGCCAGCGTCGCCGCTGGCGCTTCGGCGACCCGCGCGGTGTTGTCGCGAGTGTGGGAGTGGGCGAGCGAGAGGAGGCGGCAGAGGTTGCGGTACCCCGTCCCGTCCTCGACCAGGAGCGTGAGGTGGACGCGGGGCCTTGGCGACTTAGGTTCGCTATGCGAACCCAACCCGCCAACGTCGACGGTCAGCTCGGCGCCGGTGATCGGCCGCAGGCCGAGGCCCACCGCGCTCTGGGCGAACTCCATCGATCCCCAGATGCCGTCGTGGTCGGTCAGCGCCAGGGCGGGATAGCCGAGCGCCGCCGCCGCGCCCGCGAGCTCGTGCGGCGTCGAGGCGCCGTCGAGGAAGGAGAACGCCGAGTGGGCGTGCAGCTCGATGTAGGGAGGGGACGACATGGAGTCGATCGGGTCCGCGGCCGCTCAGGCCCGCTGGCGGAACCAGCGCGAGCCGGCGCCGCGGTGGAAGACGACGACGGCGCGGCCGTCGGCCAGCGCCAGCTCGAAGTAGTGGCGGCGCAGCGGCTCCGGCGTCCACCAGCGGTCCTCGACCAGCCACTCCTCGCGCACCGCCTCGACGGCGACGCCGCCGACCGCGACCGGCGTCCCGCCCGCGTCGTCGCGCACCGCCGCCGGGCTCGGCGCGTAGAGCCGCCCGGCCATCACAGTCCCTCCCCCAACCACGAGTCTGCAATCGCCCGGCCTGGGGACGGGTAAATGCAGACTCGCGCGCCGCCGCTCACAGCTCCGGGAACGGCGTCAGCATCGCCCAGCGCTCGGGGACGCGCGAGGCCGAGTCGACGGGGAGGATCCGCAGCAGCGCCTCGGCCCCCTGCGCCGCTCGCACCTCGCGCACCGCCGCGCCGAGCCGGCGCCGCCGCGGCTCCGCTCCGCCGACCTCCATCTCCAGCTGGTCGCTGGCCGGCGGCCCGAAGCCGAGCGCCCGCAGCCGCAGCGCCGCCGCCGGTCCCGGCAGTCCCTCGAGCCGCGGCACCAGCAGCCGGCGCAGCACCGCCGCCGCCGCGGTCGGGCGTCCGAGGCCCTGGTCGACGCTCCAGCTGCCGCCGCCGCAGAGCACGGCGCCGAGCCGCAGCCCCAGGAGCGTCCGCCCGCCCCGCGCCGGCGCCGCCAGCAGCCGGTCGACCAGCAGCTCCAGAGCGCGGTCGAGCTGGCGCCCGGCGACCCCTTCCGGCAGCTCGATCTCCACCGCCAGCTCCTCGTAGGGGACGCGCGGGCGCAGCGGCTCGTCCTCGCCGCGGGCCAGCCGCAGCGCCCGCAGCCCGAGCGGCCCGAAGCGGTCGGCGACCTGGTCGGAGCCGAGCCGCCCCAGCGCCCCCAGCGTCTCGATCCCGAGCCGCTCCAGCGCCTCGACGAGGTCATCGGCCGCCCGCCCCGGCTCGCCCAGCCGCGGCGCCAGCGCGGCCACCGGCAGCGGCGCCAGGAAGTCCCCCAGCGCCGCCGCCGCGACCGTCGCCTCGCCCCCTCGGGCGGCCGCCCAGGCGGAGAAGCGGGTCGGCGCGGCCCCGATCCACAGCGGCTCATCCGCCGCCGCCCGCGCCGCCGCCAGGACCCCGGCGACCTCGCCGCCGTGGATCCCGCGCAGGCCGCCGATCGCGAAGAAGGCCTCCCCCGCCCGCTCCGTCTCGACGGCGGCGCCGATTCCCTCCAACCGGCGCGCCATCGCCTCGGTCGCCGCCGCCAGCGCGACCGGATCGGCGAGCTCCGCGCCCGCTCTTCCCGCCGCTTCCCCGCCCGCCTTGGGAAGTGATTTGCGCCCGGGCCGAAGCCCCCCGGATCGACCCGAGCGCTCAGGAGACGCCGTACGGCGAACTATGCAGCAGGCGATCTCCATACGAACATATGTTCGTGTTTGAGCGAACGCGTGTCTTCAGACAGGATGTCTCGGGACACCCGCTTCTCAGCTCGCGAAGGACGGCGCGGCGACGCCGATCTCGGCCTGGACCGCGACCGCGGCTGTCCGCGGGCCGACGATCGGCGCCAGCACCACGTAGGAGAGGAGCGGCGCCACCGCGGGCAGGTTTCGCGCTCGGCCGGCGGCGATGTCGGACTGGGCGATGTGCCAGACGGCGGCGACCGAGGCTTCGGCGGCGATCGTCGACGGCCGCCGCTCGGCCGGGACTGTGTCGCGCAGCCCGGCCGCGGTCCGACCGACCATCCGCTCGCGCTTCAGCAGGCCGGCGCGGCCGGGCGCGAAGATCCCCAGGAAGGCCAGCCGCGCCATCGACCGCTCGCGGGCCGCCTGGGCGCAGAGGGCCAGGACGAACCGGCAGGTCCGCCGCTCCCAGCCCTCGACGGCGGCCGACCAGGAGCCGGCCCTGGCGGCGGCGTCGCCGGCGAGCATCTCGACCGAGTCGAGGAAGCACTCGTCGACGCTCTCGAAGCTGGCCTCGAAGCGCCGCCGCGAGACTCCGGCCTCGGCCCGCAGCTTCGGTACCGTCAGGCCCGCGAAGCCGTCGACCGCGGCCAGCTTCACCGCCGCCCGCAGCAGGCGCTGACGGTCGTCGGCGATCACGCGACGCTCACGACCGAGCTCGCCACCGGTCGGGAAGGGTGTCGGCTCGCGGCGCGAGCGCCCGGTCGCCATTCCGACCGGCGCCGCCAGCAGCGAGAGCACCTCGGGGTGGGGCAGGGCCAGCATCCAGTCGCCGAGCTGGTCGGCCAGGCCGGGGAGCTCGTCCCCGCGCCCGGCCATGGTTGTCGTTCGCGCGACCCGCAGCATCCCCGCGGTCATCCCGGCGACGAGGTGGCGGGGCGCGGTGACCGAGCGCGGCGCGTCGGCGAAGCTGGCGCCGACGAGCCGTTCCAGCTCGGTGACCGCGCGGCCGATCCGCTTGCGGGCGCTGGGACCGGCGGAGAAGACGTCGAGCAGCGCCAGGCGCGCCGCCCGCGGCTCGCTCGCGAGGTCGTCCATCAGCGCCGCGATCGCCGCCCGCAGCGACTCCTGCCAGTCGGGCTGGCGCCGCTGGGCCGCCGCCGAATGCCGCAGCGCCGTCGCCATCACCGCGTCGTAGGTCGAGGCGAGGCACTCGTCGGCGTTGGCGAAGTGCTTGTAGAAGGTCGCGGTCGAGACCCCGGCGGTGCGGGCGAGTGTCCGCACCCGGACGCCGCTCCAGCCGGCGCTGTCGACGACCGCGATCATCGCTCCCTGCAGGCGCCGGCGCTGATCGGCGAGGACCTGCTCCGCCGGCAGCCCCGGGCCCGGCTTCAGCTTGCGGAAGAGCGGTTGCAGATCGACCGCGATCCCCGCTTCCGTGTCGACCACTGCACCGGACGTTTCCCCTGATTCCGCCATGCATACCCCCATCGCATTGACATCGCCCTTTATTCAATTAACGTTGCGCGAAGAGGCTAGCGGACTCCGATCGCGGGGGGAAGAGGGCAGATGGAAATTGAGTCGGGACATGGGATGGCGACGAGCCGGCCGACGGTGGTGACCCTCGGTCCGACCGGCACCTGCCACGAGCGCGCCGCCGTCGAGTACATGCACTTCCAGGGCGTCGAGGACTTCGAGGTCGATTTCATCGCCGACTTCTTCGACGGCCTCGAGCGTATCCGCGGCCGCGAGGACGCCTTCCTGATCCAGTGCAGCGCCCACCCGCTGGTCCACAGGATCACCGAGCGCCACTGGTCCGAGATCTTCGTCGTCGACACCTTCATCTACCCGACGAAGTCCCTGGCGGTGTTGAGCCGGCGCGAGGTCGAGCGGCCCAGGACGCTCGGTCTCGTGCCGGCCACCGCCGGCTACATCGACGCCGCCGACTGGGAGGAGATCGTCGACGTCCAGTCGAAGCCGATCGTCGCCGAAGAGCTCCTCGCCGGCCGCTACGACGCCGGCCTCACCCATCTCGAACACGCCGCCCTCCATCCCGACGAGCTCCGCGTCGACGAGGAGATCGGCGAAATCGACACCACCTGGGTCGTCTACGGCACCCGCAAGCGCCTCGCCGGCGAGGTCATCGGCATCCCCTCGCCAGAGCTCTTCCGCGCGCGCGCCACAACCATCTAGGGCTTCACGGACTCGACGAAGATCTCGAACTGCGAGTGGCTCGGATCGCGCGGGCGGCCGTTGCCGTGGAAGACCGTCTCGAGGCGCATGCCGACGCCGGCGTAGAGATCGCGCAGCTCCCCGGCGCTGTAGAGGCGCTGGCGGAACTCGATCGGCGCGAGCTCCTCGAGGACCTCGCCGAAGCGGATCGGGATCATCGCCCCTTCCATGTAGCGGTTGCGCCTGTTCCAGCGGTGCTCGACCAGTTCGACCATCGTCGAGCCGGGGATCCAGGAGCGCTGCGGCAGGTGCTTCTCGGCGTAGAGGACGTTGGGCAGCTGGATCAGGTTGCGCCCGCCGGGGCGCAGGGCGCGGGCGATGACCTCGAAGGTGCGGCGGTTCTCGTCTTCGGTCTCGAAGTAGCCGATCGCGCCGTCGTTGAGGTTCAGGACGATGTCGAACTCGGCCTCGAGGTCGAGCTCGCGCAGGTCGCCTTCGAGAAAGCTGACCTCGCCGCCGGGCTCGGCGGCCCGGGCGATCTCGATCAGCTCCGGGGAGATGTCGGCGCCGACGACGGCGAACCCGCGCCGGGCCAGCTCGTGCGAGTGACGGCCGGAGCCGCAGGCGAGGTCGAGGATCCGCTCGCCGCCCGCCGGCTTCAGCATCTTCAGGGCGCGGTCGACTTCCGAGACGGTCCGCTCGGTCCAGGCCATGTCGGCGGTCGAGCCGTCGAACGCGGTCGCGTACCAGTCCTGCGGGATCTCTTTGGAAAGCGTCGGCATCAGAGTTCCTGAATGTACGAGGGAGATCTAACCATATGTGTCAGGCAGGCGCCAGAGGACGCGATCAACCCGGCCCGGTCGCCGGCCCGCCGCTGGCCGCCCGCGTTCCGCTGTTCCTTTTGCGGGCTATCCCGGGATAAGGAACAGCGGAACATCCGGCTCGGCCGGGACCGACTATTCGTGACCGGCGCCGTCGTTGCCGTGCCCGCCGTTGTTCCCGCCCCTGTGGTGATGGTGGCCGTGGTGGTGGTGCTTGCCCGGATGCTCACCCTGGTGGTGCCCGGCTGGGTCGTCGGCGCCGTTGCTTGCGAACGCGGCTCCGGTGCCACCGACGGCGACCACGATCGCGACGGCGAGGGCCGCTGCGCTTCTCTTCAACATCTTGTTCCTCCTTGGACGAGACTCCGGACCGCCCGCCTCGTGGGGGCTGATCCGCTTGAGCCCGGGTATACGAAGGGAGTCGGTGGAGGGTTCAGCCCAACCGCCTCATAGGATTGACCCAATGCAGCCGCAGGAACGCAAATCGATCAATTGGCGCGCCTGGATCACCGGGATCCTGGTCCTGCTCGTCGTCATCGTCTGCCTGCAGAACTCCCAGAAGGTCAGCGTCGAAGTCCTCTTCGCCAGCTTCAACGCGCCGCTGATCATCGTCCTCGCGATCTTCGCCCTGCTCGGCGCCTTCATCGGCTACATCGCCCCGGTCGTCCGCCGTCACCGCCGCGAGGAAAAGCGCCACAACAAGGAGCTCGAGGTCAAGAAGTAGTCAGCCGCTTGGTCGAGCGTCGGTTTGTCCCTTGCAATGGGCCGGGGCGGCCCTATGTTGCGCCGATGAAGCGGGGTCTCGTCCTCCTCGTCCTCTTGGCCGAGACGCTGACGATCGTCGCGGTGGGCGACCGACGGGACCAAGAAGGCGGTCTCGCAGGCGCTGACGATCAAGGCGCCCAAGCCCAAGAAGAAGCACAGGGGCTGACGCGGTCAGTAGGCGGTGTTGCGCGAGCGCGGTCTCGGCACCGACTTGTAGCGCTCACCGCGGCCGCGGTTCCAGAGCGCCGAGTCGATCTCGGCTGGACTGAGCGGCCGCTCGCCGCGTTCTCCCCGGCGGGCCTTCGATCGATCCGTCTCGCGCATCGCCGCCGCCAGCAGCTCGACGGCGTGCACGGCGGCGGCACGCAGCTCGACCTCCTCGGGCGAGCCGTGCTCGAGCAGCTGGCCGGATTCGATCCGTGCCTTCAGGTCCGGGTCGAGGATGACGATGCCGTCGACCCGGAGGACATGGGGGACGAGGTTGTCGGCGAAGGCGGTGAGGCGGTCGAGGTCGCGCAGGTCGGCGACGCCGGCGCGGTCGAGGTCGGCGGCGGCGAGCTGGGCGCGCTTGAAGAAGGGGATCGCGCGACCCCTGTAGTCGGAGACATCGGCGAAGGCGTTCCAGCTGCCGAGAAGCCCGGCTAACGCCGGCGCGGAACCGGCGGCGGCATCGACAACCGCGGCGAACGACCCGCCGTACTCGCCGCCGACGTGAGCGCCGACGTCGCCCAGCGAGGCGGCGAACTCGGCCATGAGCGGATGGTCCGGATCCTGTCCCAAAGCCGCTGCGACATCGGCGGCGGTGAGGGCCGATAGCTCCGCCGCCGACCATGGCCCCCGCCCCTCGAAGCGCTCGACCAGGCCCGCGGCCACGGTGAAGAAGCCGGTGTGCCCGGCTCGCTTGCGGATCGTCGGCCACCAACCGGAGCCGAAGTTGATCGTGTCGAGGCAGATCGCAAACGTCGCCCGCGCCTCCCGGTCGGCAAGCCGCGGCTCGGTCGACGGGCTCGGCGGTCCTCCACCGCCAGCCTCTCCCTGCGCCCGCTCCGCGTCCACGAGTTCGGCCGCGTACGCCGCGATCGCCCTCTCCTCGATCCGCACCGAGCCCGCCCGCCCGGCGACCCAGGCGCACGCCACGCGGACGTGGTCGGGCAGCGATTCATCGAGCGGTGCGGTCAAGGGCGGGAGCCTCGCGCATCGCGTCGATCGGCGAGACTTCTCCCGATGCCCGCCGAGGTTCCGATCCGCCGCGCGACACCTGCCGACGCCGCCACCGTCGCTCGCCTCCTGCACGACTTCAACGTCGAGTACGACGCTCCGACCCCGCCGGTCGCCGAGCTCGCCGGCTACTGCGAGCGCCTCCTGCGCGAGGAGGCGATGACGGTGCTACTGGCCGGCGACGGGCCCGAGGCCCTGTCCCTGCTGCGCCTCCGTCCCTCGCCCTGGACCGGCGACGAAGAGGCCTACCTGCAGGAGCTCTACGTCGTCCCCGACCGCCGCCGGCAGGGCATCGGCGAGGCGCTGCTGGAGGCGACGATCGCCGCCGCGCGGGCGGCCGGCGCGACCACCCTCGACCTCAACACCGGGGAGACCGACACGGGCGCCCGCGCCCTGTACGAGAAGCTCGGCTTCACCAACGAAGAAGGTCCCGGCGGTCCCTCGATGCTCTTCTACGAGCGCGAGATCTGAGCCGAAGGTCGGCAACGCCGAGCGCGACGATGACTGCACCGATCGGTTCGGAGTCAGCCGGAGCTGATCCCGAACTCGCCGATCGCAAACAGATTTTCAGGGCTTTCGACGGTGACGCTCTGGATCGTCGCGGCGCCGGTCGCGTAGAACCCGAAGAACCGAGCTCCGGCTTCGCCGAACACCGGTACCTGACCGGAGCTCGTCCCGTCCTGGGTGTGGACGGAGAAATTGAAGGTGGCGAATTCGTCGGGCTCGGCGTAGAGGTAGAAGGCTTTGGTGCCCGCCGGGAGAGCGACCGTGACCGCGGGGCTTTCTTCGTCGAAGTAGACGTCGCCTTCGTACCCGTTGCTCCAGGTGCTCCACGCCGGTTCTTCGTTCGCGTGGAGATGGTCCAGTGCCGTCGAGAACGCGATCGCCCCGGTCGGACCGGCGACGCCGACGACGGTCCCGAATTCCTGTGGATCGGTCGAGAACGGATGCATCGTGTAGGGGCCGAGCGCGGCTGGCGGCGGGTCGGTCCCGGGCGAGCCGACGAAGGTGATCACCGAAGGCGGAGCTGGCGCCGGCGGCGGCGCCGGTGCGAACGGTCCCGAGGCCTGGGCCAGCAGGAAGCTCTTGTGGTAGATCGTGATCGCGCCGGTTTCCAACCCCAGCAGTGGGATCGAGAGCTTGCCGTCGAGGTCGACCGGGGCCGTCAGCTTCCACCACGGGTTCGCGGCGGTGCTGGCGTCGAGCGAGACACCGGTCCGGAGGTCGACTTCGGGGCCGGCGACTCCGTAGACCAGCAGCGACATCGTCGGTCCGACAGCTGCCGCCAGGTGCGCGTTGGCTTGCGGTGCTGGCGGCTGGAACGAGAACTTGGTGGTGACGCCACCCACCGGCTTCACCTTGCCGCCTTCGTAGGCGACACCGCCGCTGGCGGTGACCTTGCCGTGAAACGCCGTTGCGACCTGGGCCGATACCGAGCCGTCGCCTTCCAGGATCACCTTGATCACCGGAACCAGCACCACCGGGACCGGCCCGACCTGCACGTCGATCGGGGTGAGGGTCCACTGCGCCAGCGTGACCGGCCCGACCTTGCACTTCGCGGCCGCCTGCGCCGACGCAGTCAGATTGCCATCCATGTCGAGGCCGGCTTCGAAACGCGACGAGACTCCACCGAAGAGGCTCCAGCTCGCCCTGAAGGTCGCGGTGGGCGAAAGCGAGAGCCCACCTTCGATGCTCACTTCGCCGCCCTTCGTGCATTTGACCATCCGCGACACGGAGCGAGTGAGCCCACCACCGGCCGACGACGCATGTGCTTCCGTCTGGCCGACTTCGGCTTCGATGTTGCCGGACGGGATCGCGGCCAGGAGCGTGGTTGGTTGGGTACCGACTTCAGTCACACCACCTTTGTGCGTGACCGAGCTGACCAGGCCGAGGAATCCATCCGGCGTCTGGGGACCGGTCCCCGCGGCGACGATCGAGCCGGGGTGGATGTCCAGATTTCCCCCATAGGTGAGGAGGCCGGCTTCACCCGGAGCTGGTGAGAGCTCAACGTCGGCGGGCTGCAACACCGCGACCCGCCGCGCAATCCGGACACGATGGACTCGACTGACGAGCCGTCCGTGGCCCGAGGTGACGACAGCCCGAAGGGTCAGGTAAGGAAGGCCCGAGCGAACCTTCCAGAGGAGTGCCGTCGACCCGCCGCGGCCGACCGAGCGGCGAGCGACGGTCTTCCAACGGTGCCCCTGCTGCTGTTGGAGCTCGACCTTGAACGGCGCCATAGCGGTGGTAGCGACCCGAACTCGAAGACTCTGGCCGGGACCGACCTTCGTCGGGGCGCTCAGCACCACCTTCGCCGGTCGTGCCTGCGCGCTCGCGCCGGTGAGGGCGACGATCGCGACGGTGAGGATGAGTGCACTGAGTGCTCGCCGCCAGACCGAACTACCGCCCCCGCCCCATACTTTCAAAATACTCTCCCGTTTATCGCAGTGTTAATTGATCCTTGAACGGTCGGGAACATATACGGCAGGATTTGGAATTGGTCCGAGTGACCAACACACACTGCAAGTATTGAGGTCACAAGGTGACCAAAATCGCGGGCGACCTGAACGTAAGTGGATCGTTCGGGCGCCCGTCGCGACGAGCGCCCGCGCTCAGCCGCCTTCGGGTTCGGCGGGAGTCGGGCCGGTGAACACGAACGCGTGCACCGGCTCGCCGCCGAACTTGCCCCAGGTCTGCTTGCCGAAAGCGCGGATCGCATCCAGCGTCGCCCGACCCTCGTAGGTCTTGCAGCCGAGGATGTTGGTCCAGGTCGTCGCCGCGACCGCGTAGGGCATCTCGTCGTTGGGGAACATCAGGGCGGCCCCGTACATCGTGTCGTAGAGACCCTTCAGCGCCAGCTGGTCCTTTTCGGCGAGGCTCGAGTGGTACTGGATCTCCATCCGCCCGTGCTCGAGTGAGTGGACGTAGTCGATCGGTTCCGGAGTTTCCGTGTAGGCGCCATCGGCCTGCTGGTAGGGCGGTTCGACGTGGGGGCCCGAGGTCGGCGGGTTGGTCTTGTAGTCGGGGGTGGGGGAGCCCGGCGGGATGTGCTCGTGGCCCTCGTCCTTCAGCCCCAGCATCAGCTTGCAGCCCGCTTCCTTCGCCGCCGCCTGCAGGTTGCTCACTTTGACCGGCGGCGGCGGGGTGCCGCTGCGTTCGTCCGGAGTCACCCCGTTGGTCGAGCCGTAGGAGAGGTTGAGGTTGATGTGGGCGCCGCCGGAGTCGCCGCCCCCCGTGGCGCTGCTCCCGCCGCCACCTCCTCCGGTGGCCACCAAGACGACGACGACCGCGACGACGATCACCAGCATCGCCGCGACCCCGTAGCCGATGATCAGCCGGTTGTTGCGGCCCCGAGAGGCCGACGCTTCGGCCTCTTCGCGCTCCTGGCGCAGCCGTTCCCTGTCTCGATCACCCTTGGCCATCGCGCTCGCCCGTCAGTCGACGCTACCGGCCAGCGAGGCGGCGTCGCCGCGCACCCGCTCCCAGGGCCGCGATGCCTTCAGCGCGCCCAGCACCGCGCGCGTCGCCGGCGCCCGGTTTAGCGCGTAGAAGTGGATGCCGGGAGCGCCGGCGATCAGCAGCTCGGCGCACTGCTGGGCGGCGAAGGCGACGCCGAGCTCGAACTCGCGCTCCGGGTCGCCGCCGGCCGCCTCGAAGGCGGCCTCCAGCGGGGCCGGGATCGTCGCGTCGCAGAGGCTGCAGATCCGCTTCGTCTGGGCGAAGCTGGCGACCGGGATCACCCCGGCCAGGATCGGCACGTCGATCCCGCGCGCCCGCGCCGCCCGCACGAAGTCGAAGTAGACGCGGTTGTCGAAGAAGAGCTGGGTGATCAGGAAGCGCGCCCCGGAGTCGACCTTGCGCTTGAGGTAGGCGAGGTCGGTGTCAAGGTCCGGCGCCTCGGGGTGGACCTCGGGGAAGCAGGCGCCGCCGAGTGAGAAGTCCCAGCGCCCGCCGATGAACTCGGCCAGCTCGGCGGCGCTGCCGAGCCCGCCCTCGGGCTGTTCGAAGTCGCCTTCGTTGCGGGGCGGGTCGCCGCGCAGGGCGAAGACGTTCTCGATCCCCGCCGCCTCGATCCGGTCGAGCGTCTTGGTCAGCCCCTCGGTGGTCTCGCCGACGCAGCTGAGGTGGGCCATCGTCTCGAAGCCGACCTCGTCCTTCAGGCCCTTGGTGATCTCGACGGTGCCCTCGCGGGTCGAGCCGCCGGCGCCATAGGTGACCGACACGAAGTCGAGCCCGAGCGGCTCCAGCTGGCGCGCCGTCTCGAACAGTGCCTCGGTCGCCTCAGCCGTCTTCGGCGGCGAGAACTCGACCGAGAAGGTCGGCCGGCGTGCCGCGAGGATCTCGTCGATGCGCATCGCGAGAGCGTAGCCGAGCGCCCCTGAGCGCGATCCCGATCACTAAATCCCGAATTTGCGGAATCGTCACATCTGGCGCTCTTGCATCGCGGCATCGGCGCGGTACTTTGCTCCTGCGACCGGGAGAGACCGGAGCCGCCGGAAGCCAAGGCGGCACTGTGAGTCTCGAAGGCGACGCGACGAGCTTCTAAGTGCGAAGGCTACGCACGAGGCAGGCGACGAGCGTTACCACCGGTCGCATTTTCGTTCCTCTAGAGCGTGCCGATGCGGTCCGGTGGCCAGTACGTCGCGAACGCCTCGCCGATGATCCACGACTTCGGGATCGGTCCCCAGAAGCGGCTGTCGTCGCTGTTGGCTCGGTTGTCGCCCATCATGAAGTAGTGGTCGGGAGGGACGACGATCGTCCTCGGGAAGTTGCAGTGTTCGTCGGGCTGGACCGTGTTCCACTCCGTTCGCGGCAGCGGCGGCCCGCAGCTTTCGTTGGCCGAGCCGTTCGCCGCCGCGGATTCTTCGCCGTTCACGATCGCCCGCCCGTTGATGATCCGCACCCGGTCACCCGGCCCGGCGACAAGGCGCTTGACGAAGTTGTCGCCGGCCTCCGCTTCGGTGGGCTGGTCGCAGGCGAAGCCGCGTTTGGGATGTTCACCGCATTCGCCGCCGCCGGGAGTCGCTTCTTCGGTTCCCTCCGGCGGGTGGAAGACGATGATGTCGCCGACCCGGGGGTTGTGGAAGTGGTAGATGAAGCGATTGACGAGGATCCGCTGGCCGACGTCGAGGGTCGGCTCCATCGATTCGGAGGGGATCTGGTACGGCTTGACGATCCACGCCTGAATCGCCAGCGCCAGCGCGACCACCAGCGCGACGATCACCACCAGCTCGACCAACCCGCCCGCTTTCCCCTTCGGTTTCGGGATCGAGAGCTTCACGGCGCCGCCTCCATTGGACAAACCCTACCGAGCGGTTGCATAAGTGGGGCCTAAGGATTCGCGCTGCAATTCCGGCTCGATCCGATCGCACTAGCGGCGCCGCTTCCAGGTCACGTCCGGGCCGCGACCTAGCGTGCGTGCCGACGTCGGGGGACCTGCCCTCCCGAGGTCGGCGACCGGGGCGCACATCGCACTGGGAGCCGGGCGTCGTCGGCGCTTCCCCGCGACCCGCGCCGCGTCTAGCCCGCCCGCTCCCGCACAGATGGCCTAGCTGATTCGCACCGAGATCGTCTCGCCGCTGACCCCGACGTCGGAGGCGACCGCCGCACGGACGCCGATCCATCGACGGCCGGGCGGCAGCGGCAGCGAGAACGAGCCCTCGCCGCGATCGACCATGAACGTATGGGTCGGGACCGGCTCGCTGCCGCCGTCGGAAGGCGCGGCGACGATCCGCGCCGGCTCACCGCCCCCGCTGCCGAAGCCATAGGAGACGACGGCCAGGTCGCCGTCGCGGCGCGCCTCGAGTCGCGGTGTCGGCGGCGCGCCGCTGGGCGCGGCCCGCGCGCCCCGCGCGCGCTCCTCGGCCGTCCTCCGCGCCCCGGTCCAGCTCGCCGGCCCGCCCTGCCACGGCGAGGCCTCGGCGTGGAGCTCGGCCGGGTCCCACCACTGAGCCTGTTGGCGGGGACCGCGCGGGCTGTCGGCCTCGAAGTGCTCGCGGCGGCGGGTCGAGCCCCAGCGCCCCGGCCACAGCACCCAGCCGGGCCCGTCGTCGCCGATCGGCTCCAGCCGCGGGCGGACCTGCGGGCCGAGGCCGTCGTTGTGGTCGGGCAGCACCGGCGCCGCATGGATGCCGGGGCGGGGGAGGGAGGCGTGGCAGCCGCGCGCGGGGTAGACGACGAGCGAGCCCTCGCCGCCGGTGGGCGCCAGCTCGACCTGGTCCCAGTCGAGGGCGTCGGCGCCGCCGTGGCGGACGAAGGTCGCCGCCTCGGGGAGGTCGCCGCGGCCGAGGCGCATCTGGACCATCTCCCAGTCGCCCTCGCGGCGCTGGACGCCGAGCCCGGCGCGGTCGTCCCAGTAGTAGAAGAACCAGTACTGCAGCCACAGCCGGCCGTCGCGGTCGCGCCGGCCGCGGCCGTAGACGACGTCGGCCAGCTCGGGGCGGCGCGCGCGCAGGGCGATCGCGTCGGCGACGTGGGAGCCGCCGCACTCGTCGAGGTAGTCATCGGGCCCGGCGGGGCTGCCGTCGGGGTAGACCGCGCCGAGGAAGTCGAGGTCGAGCGCCGCCTCTTCGCCGCGCGGCTCGACCGCGGCGATCACGCTGCCGTCGCCACGGTGCAGGCTGTTGCAACGACCCGGGGCCGCGACCGCACAGATCGTCGCCGCCGAGTCGGCGCGGCAGCTCTCCAGCGAGTCGTAATGGAGGACGGGACGGTGACGCTCGAGCAGCGCTGACGTCCCCTCGGCGCGCGGTTCCGGGTGGCGCTCGACGTCGACCGCCGGCCGTGGCCGCAATCGCCCGAGGGGCCGGCGCCGCAAGCTCGACGCCAGAGCGGCACGGACCCGGTCCTCGCTCATCCACTCGGGGTGGGGCGGTTCGGCCGGGCCGGGCCGGATCCCGGCGGCGCCGGAGAGGCCGCGGGCGCGGACGGCCGCATCGGCCAGCAGGTAGCCGTGGTTCTCGAGCACCGCCTGTTCGGCCGGGCCGAAGCCGCCGAGGTCGGTGCGAACGGCGGCGATCCGCCCGTCGACCAGCGCCCGCGGGTAGCCGGGGGCGGCTCCTGTCGCCGACCCGAGCTCCCATTCCAGGCAGTCCTCCCAGCCGGCAGCGAGGCCGCTCAGGGTCAGGCCGGAGGCGCCGAAGACGAAGCGCGGTCCCCAGGCCGACTCGCCGCCCAGCGATGCCATCAGTTCCCGCGCGTAGCGCTCCTCGGTCGCCGCCTCGGCGGCGGCGCCGGGGAACGGCCGCCGCAGCAGCGCCCGCGCGCGCACGTTGCGCCCGGCGATCTCGCGCAGCGGCCCGGCAATCTGCTCGGGCCAGTCGCGGAAGGCGCCGGCGAGCGGCCAGGTGATCCGCGCCGCCAGCACCGCGGCGGTGATCGCACCTCCGGAGACCGCCCCGATCGTCCCGATCTGAGCCAGCAGCCCGACCTCGTTGAGGCGGGTCAGGGCGCCGAGGTGAAACAGCGCCGCCCGGTAGCCGTCGCCGGCCAGCCACAGCGCCTTTTCGCCGCGCTCGGCTTCACCGGGGGCGAGGCCACCGAGGCGGCCGAGCGTCGGCGGCCTGCCCTGCGAGCGTTTAGGTACGTGGGAGGGACCCATGGAGAGCGGGGCATTTAATCAATGTGCTTTACGCCAAAGGGTCAGACCGGTTGACTGTGAGACGATCGGCGGGTGAGCGCCGAGGTCAGCTACGAGCGGGTCGGCAGCGCCGCGGTCCTGACGATCGACCGCCCCGCGCGCCGCAACGCCGTCGACCGCGCAACCGCCGCGGCCCTCCGCGTCGGCTTCGACTCCTTCGAGGCCGACGACGGCGCCCGCGTCCTGATCCTCACCGGCGCCGGCGGCGAGGCCTTCTGCGCCGGCGCCGACCTCAAGGCGATGGACCTCGACGTCGACGATCCGGCCGGCCCGATGGGCTTCAGCCGCCTCGTCCCCTCGAAGCCGACGATCGCCGCGATCGACGGCTGGTGCCTGGCCGGAGGCCTCGAGCTGGCCCTCTGGTGTGACCTGCGCCTCGCCACTCCCGCCTCGACCTTCGGCTTCTTCGAGCGCCGCTGGGGCGTCCCCCTGATAGACGGCGGCACCCAGCGCCTGCCCCGCATCGTCGGCATGGGCCGTGCCCTCGAGCTGATCCTCCTCGGCCGCCCCGTCGACGCCGAGGAGGCCCGCCGCATCGGCCTCGTCAACGAGGTCACCCCGCCCGCCGCCGCCCTCACCCGCGCCCTTGAGCTGGCCGAGCGGATCGCCGCCTTTCCCCAGGAGACGATGCTCGCCGACCGCCGCGCCGCGATCGAAGGCGCCGGCCTCCCCCTCGCCGAGGGCCTGGCCCAGGAGCACCGCCTCGGCCGCGAGACCCTCGCGGTCGCCGCCCGAGGAGCCGCCCGCTTCGCCGGCGGCGAGGGTCGCGGCGGCACCGGCGTGTGATCGCATCCCGACCGCACAGACGAGCAGACACACTTATTTGATTAATCCTAGGCCCGCTGTTAGGCTGCCGCGGTCCATTGGCAAATCGGATCGATTAGACAGCCTTCGGGCGGGAGCGGTGGGGTATGACGGGTGGCGGTGCAAGCGGTCGCGTCACGGGCAAGGGGGGCCACGCGGCGAACGAGATTCTCGGCGAATGCGCCGGGATCCTCGATCGGCACGGCGCCCTGGACCGCTGCGTCGCGATGCAGGCGCGGGATGCCGAAGCCCAGAAGGCCGACCTGCGCCTCCGCTTCGGCGATCGCCAGTGGCTGGCGACCTCCCCAGGGCGGGAACTGGTTGCCGCGCTGCGCGACCACCCCAGAGTCGACGCGGCGAATTCGCGTAACTCGGACATCTTCGTCACCTTCGAGAGCGGCGCGCTGAAGGAGCTGGAGCAGCGCCTGGCGGCTGGAGAGGACGCCGGGATGGAGAGCGCCGATCTGCTCGCCGGCGTTCGCTGCGAAGTCAGCCTGGTCGGGCCGAACGCCAACAAGGCCCTCCACCTAGGGCACCTGCGCAACATCGCCCTCGGCCAGGGACTCGCCTGCTCCCTTGAAGCGGCCGGAGCCTCGGTGCGTCGCCGCAGCCTCGTCGCCGACATCGGCCGGCGGATGTGCGAAGCGATGGCCGGCTACCTGGAAAGCCACCGGGACGAGACGCCGCAGTCCCAGGGCCTCGCCGGTGATCGCTTCGTCGAGCTCTGCTCGAGCGCCTTCCGCGAACGCCCCGGCGCGGTCGCGGCCGAGTCGACGCCCGGGCCCAACGCCCAGGAGGAGCAATCGCAGGGCGACACAGCCGCGACGCTGATGGAGAGCTGGCTGCAGGGGGGCGACTCGGAGCGGCAGCTGTGCGAGCGGATGCGGCGCTGGGTCCTCACCGGGCAGGAGCGCACCCTCGAGCGGCTCGGCGTCTCGATCGACGTCTACGACTTCGAGTCCGACGAGGTCCCCCGGGCCCGCGACCTGATCCAGTTGGGCCTCGATATGGGCTTGTTCGAGCGCGAGCCTGCCGGCGGAGTCGTCTACCGGAGCGGCCGCTCCGAGTACGCGACGATGGTGCTGCTGAACGACCGCGGCGCCCCGACCGAGTGCGCCCGCGTCCTCGGGGTCTGTCACCGGATGATCGAGGAGCTCGATCCCGAGGTCCCCTTCTTCGAAGTCCTCGGCGACGAGTGGCGACCGGCCCAGACGGTCGTGGTCGATCTGCTCGGCCGGCTCCTGCCCGACTTCGGCGAGAAGACCGCGGAGTGGATCTACTACGGGCTGGTCACCACCCGGGGCAAGAAGGTCGGCTCGAGCAACGGCGGCGTCGTCTGGATCGACGACTTCCTCGAGCAGCTGACCGCGAGCTCGGCGGTCGCGACCCTGGAGCAGCTCGGCGAGGGGAGCATCTCGCGCGCCGAGCTCGCCGACGTCCTCGCCCGCGCCAGCTTCCTCTGCGCGCCGATGACGCAGCCCCTTCCCCTCAACGCGAAAAGGCCGTTCGAGGATCAGGCGGGGCCGGCGTGGAGCATCGCCAAGGCCTGGAGCCTGGCCAGTGCCGCCGACCCTGACGCCCCGTCCCCACAGGTCGCGCGCGCCGGGATCCTGCAGGCGCAGGAATTTCGCCCGGTGCTGGCGCGGGCGATCGAGCGCCGCGACCTGACCGTGCTCGCCAGCTACCTGGTCCGGCTGTCGGAAAGCTTCCTCTCGGCGCCGGAACCGGGCCCCGCGGCGCGACCGGCCCTGGCGCGAGTGCTCCGGAGTCTCGGCTTTCCCGTCGCGTCGCGACCGGCGGCCGACGGCATCGAGCCGGTGCTCCCCGCCCAGCGAACCCTGGTCGGAACCTGATCACGATGATCCGAACTTCCACACACCATGTTTTCCAACCACATGCGCCCGTAGCTCAATTGGTTCAAGAATCCCTACAAGGCACAGTGAAGGTCTCGGCGTCTGTCTTCCGCAAGGGGACGGACCGTCGGCCTTTGGTCGATGGCACCGAGGTGCACTCAAGTGGGTCACAAGCTCATGGCACCGAGTGGTCGTGCGAGAGCGAGCTGTGCCAGCGGACGGGTTCGAAGAGTCACGGCCTTCTAAGCCGTAGATGCGGGTTCGAGTCCCGTCGGGCGTGCTTTCGGAACTACCACGCTGCCAAGGAGAGGCGATGCTTGAGATTGAGCTGACCGCCGACGAGGCGATCGAGATCCGCCGACTCTGTCGGTCCCTGAAACGCGAGTACGGCTCCACCGACGAGGAGGCGCTGCTGCGCGACATCAGCCAGTTCCCGGAGCAGATGCCGCCCGGGGTGGTCGAGGAGATCGCCGCCTTCATGCGGAGCCCCGAGGCCGACTTCGCGGTAATTCGCCATCACATGATCGACGACAAATACCTCGGCAGAACTCCCACCAACCAGAAGGATCCGGTGACGACTCAGACATCGCTCGAGTACGAGATGGTCCCGATGCTCTACGCGAGCATCCTCGGACAGGTGTTCGGCTGGGCGACGCAGCAGGAAGGCCACATCGTCAACGACATCATCCCGATGGAGGCCTTCGCCGAACAGCAGGTCGGCGCCAGCAGCAAAGCCGAGCTCGCCTGGCACACCGAGGACGCCTACCACCCCGGCCGGGCCGACTTCATCTGTCTCTTCTGCCTGCGCAATCCGACCGGCGCCCCGACCACCGTGGCCTCGGTCATCGACATCAGGTCACACCAGGCCCTGCCCGCGGAGCTCTTCGACCCGTGCGTGCGGATCGCCGCCGACGACGCGCAGGCGGCCGGCGCCGAGGCGGTCGGCAATCGCGAATGGACCGCGGCCAACGTCGAACCGGTGCCGATCCTCAGCGAGGACGAGTCGGGACTGCAGATGTGCGTGGATCCCGCCTACATGTCCCTCGCCAGCGACGAGCCCGGGGTGCGCGACGCCGTCACAGGGTTCTGTCAGACGATCAACGAACACCTCACAGAGGTGGTGCTCGAGCCGGGCGAGCTGCTGATCGTCAACAACCATCGGGCCGTTCACGGCCGCCGCCCCTTCAAACCCACCTACAGCGGCCGCGACCGCTGGCTGAAGCGGGTGAACGTCGCTCGCGATTTCGAGTCGCGGCGTCCCTATTGCACCGATCGCGGCCGGCGCCTGCTCGCCTGACCACTCGCCAGCGGCTTCTCGGTGTTCAACCGGCGGAGGTCTTCAGCATCTCCGCCTCGGCGGCTTCCGCTCCGAGGTAGGGGACGGTGATCGCGAACACGAGGTCGGGAAGCTTGCGCTCCAGTTCGGGGCCGCGGCCGGCGCGGATCTCGTCGAAGATCAGCGCGGTCGCGCCGCCGATCGCGAAGCGGGCCGTATCGGGCGGCAGGTCGGCGGCCTCCGGCGAGACCTCGCGGCCGGCGTCGACGAAGTCGACGAAGCGGGCGGCGGCGGCCCGGTAGCGCATCCGCGCCTCCTCGCCGAGGGCGGTGACCTCGACGATCGCCATCCGGGCGACGTCGGCCTCGCCGGCGAAGAGCTCGAGCAGCGCCCGCAGCGCCGCCGTCACCCGCTCCGGCCAGGGCCGCTCGGCGGCGGCCTCCCAGGCGCTCGACACGTGGGCGACGAGGAGGTCGAGGGCGGAGTCGTAGGCCGCCAGGAAGCAGTCCTCCTTGGAGACGAAGCTCTCGAGGAAGGTCTCCGGGGCGACGCCGGCTCGCTCGGCGACGTCGGCCACCGTCGTCGCCTCGTACCCTTTCTCGGCCGCGGTCCGCATCATCGCTTCCAGCAACCGGACGCGATCGTTGCGAGGCATCTTCCCAGCCTAGACCCCGGCCTCTGATCTGAGGTGAGTTCAGGTACTCTTACGTTCGTGGCTCCGCGTTCCCCGATGCGGCCTCCCCCCGGCCGCCAGCAGCTGTCCCGCGAGTTCATCGCCGCTCACCAGCGGGCGCGGATCATCGCCGCCCTCGCCGCGGAGACCGACGAGCGCTCCTACCGCAGCGTCACCGTCGCCGACATCGTGCGCCGCGCCGGCATCGCCCGCAACACCTTCTACGAGAACTTCGCCTCCAAGGAAGACTGCTTCCTCGCCGCCCAGGACCTTGCCGTCGAGGAGGCGCTGCGCCGCGTCGTCGAGGGCGACCGCGAGGACGAGACCTGGGAAGAGCGCGTCGCCGCCGGCCTCGCCTCCTTCCTCGGCTACGTCGCCGAAGAGCCCGCCCTGGCTCGCACATGCATCGTCGAGGCTCTTTCCGCCGGCGATGCCGCACGCGAGCGCTACGAGCGCTCGCTCCAGTCCTTCGTCCCCCTCTTTCGCGTCGGCCGCACCCAGGCACCGCACGGCGATGCCCTGCCGCAGACCCTCGAGGAGACGATCGTCGGCGGCATCTTCTGGGTTCTCTACCGCCGCATCGTCCGCGGCGAGACCGCCGAGATCGAGGAGTTGCTGCCGGAGCTGGTCGACTTCGCCCTGACCCCCTACATCGGCGCCGACTCGGCGCAGCGTGCGGTCGCTCAACTCTGAGCGGCCCGCTATCTTCGCCACCGTGCCCGACCCAGCCGACGCCGCGGCCTCCTACCCACCCGAGCTCGCCCGCCTGCCCCCTGGCCGCCACGGCCTGCCCCGCGAGTTCGTCGTCCACAACCAGCGCGAGCGCCTCATCGCCGGCCTCGCCGAGGCAGTCGCCGAAAATGGCTACACCGGCACCACCATCGCCCACATCACCCGCCACGCCGCCGTGTCCCGTCGCACCTTCTACGAGCACTTCGACTCCAAGGACGCCTGCTTCATCGCCGCCTATGAGGCGGTCATGACCGAACTCCGCGACCACCTCGCCACTGCCTATGACTCCGAGGACGACTGGCCCCTCGCCGTCCGCGCCGGCATCGACGCCATGCTCACCTTCCTCGCCTCCGAGCCCAACCTAGCCCGCCTGGCTATGGTCGAGGCCACCGTCGCCGGCCCCCTGGTCGTCGTGAGCTACGACGCCGCGATCCAAGCCTTCGTCCCCTACCTCCAAGCAGGCCGCGACGGCCGCCCCCCCGAGGTCCTCGACCGCCTCTCGGAGTCCACCGAGGAAGCCCTGGTCGGCGGCATGGTCTCCCTGATCTCCCGCCGTATCGTCGCCGGTAAGGCGGCAGAGCTCGAGTCCCTGCTGCCGGATCTAGTCGAGTTCACGCTGACGCCGTACCTCGGCACCGCCGAGGCGGCCGAGGCCGCGCGCGGCTGAGCTGCGAGTCCCGTGAGAGCAAGAAGCCGACATTTGACTGCTCCTTAGCCAGTCCAAATTCTGCCCGCTCCTCCAGTGAAGTGGGGTCAACGCCTCCGGCGGTCAGGCTTCCCATTGAGAAGGTCGAAAGGAAGAGCGCTTGGTCGAAGGCGCCAGCGAGTCCATTGGAACTGGGCGCCACCACACCCACTGGACGATCAGGAGTCAGGAATCGACTTAATGCCAAGTCAGGAGAGCGAAATGTCGTCGGCGAGATTCACACCGACCCAGTCCCACACGACAATCATCTCCAGGGACACCTAGGCCTACGGCGTGACCCCGCCAAATATCGGCAACCCGAATTCGCACCTTGTAATCGAAGCGAAAACCGCTAGCACCTATGCGATTGCCAGGAGCACAAACTGACCGGCGCCTTCGCGGCTGAAGTGCTGGCCGGAGGGTGGCGAACCAACGCCGAGGTCCTGCGAAGAAGTTGCCAAGCCCCAGAAACCTCGATCACATTGGGCTTCAAAAAAGCAGGTGCCGGCAGTGGGTCCAGGACTTCAAATTGACCGCCGCCTCCAAACCAAATTGGTGCTATCCCTGACTCTTCGGCATCCTTCGGCGAGTCGCCAAATTCCTCGGCTTTCGTCCTACGACCGCGAGGACTAATGGCCAAGCGGCCCGCGCATCCGGTGACCGAACCTCGGTCCATCGATTCGATGACAGGTAAAGCGGAGGCGAGCGAATGCAGGCCGCCACGAACTGTCACCCATTTTCCCTGGGCGATCTCGGAACTTAAGTCCGAGCAGCTGCCGTTACGCCGGAGCCCAAGCACGGATTTCTTCAATGATCCCACCAAAGCGTGCCCAGCCGAATGGAAAACATCCCTCAGCGCTTGCTGCCTCGCTGAAGGCCCACGATCATCGTTACCGAGCAAATCGCGGCATTGGAGAAGCTCGGGGATTCGAGCCGAATCCGTCGTCAAAAGGAAGGATCGATGGTGATGAGCAAGAAGCTCAAGGCGATCGCCATCGCCACGTTGGCGGTCTGCGCGGTCAGCGCCCTATCCGCCAGCGCCGAACACGCTGCGCCGCACTGGACCAAGGGCGGCGCCGCCTTCACCGGGACAGCCAAACTTACAGAATCCGTCGTACTCACAAAAGTCGTCTCAACCGAATCACAACCGTCATCGACACTGACAGTGCCGGGGCTGCTGAACCTTACATGCACCAGCCTGAAAGCCAAAGGGGCCGAGATCTTCGAAAGCACGAAAGGGTCGGCTGAAGCACTGACGTTTGAAGGCTGCATCGTGTCGTCGCTTCCGACCACCTGCCAGGTCAAAAGCGTTGGTGCTGCGGTCGGGACGATTACCACCAACTCCTTGACCATCAAACTGATAGAACCGCCTGCGACGGACGCAGTCTTCTCACCAGTGACAGAAATTGTCGTTGAAGTTAGAGTCGAAGCGAAGCTAGGAAAATCGTGCGCTCTGGTCGGTACCTATAAAATTATGGGCGACATCGCGCTCAAGATAGAAACCGGAACGAACGCCCCAACACTTGGGGGGAATCGTCCCAGACGATTGAGGAATCGTACACTACGTTGACCAGTGGTTCTCCTCTCAAATTCGGCACTAGAAGTGCCTTTCTCGACATCAAGGTCAATTTAGAACTTGAAAGCAGCGAATCGTGGGGTGTGAGCGTCTTTTAGAAGGACAATCGGGGCTAAGTGCCCATTGGCGCGGGACTGCTCTGAGCTTAGATGGTTGACCAATAACAGCGCGCGTCTTTGGGGTGTCTATCCCACGATTTTGGGATGTGTTCGGGGTTGAGAATGCACTGTAGTTATCTCTCAATTTGACGGACTGGATATAAGGTCTCGCTGATTTGCGGGCCTCCTCAGCAGGCGCCGTAGTTACGCGCAAGCAGCTAGTTAAAAAACGCGGCGGGCTTTTCGTTGATCTTTTTGGCGCGGTCGGTCAACGTCCGCTGAGTGGCTCGCGGGAGTCACCAGGGGACTGCATTGCGATGCGGATCCCTGCAAAAAATCAAGGAAGGACTCATCCATGAGCAAGAAGCTCAAGGCGATTGCCATCGCCGCGATGGCGGTCTGCGCGATCAGCGCCGTGTCCGCCAGCGCCGCGCAGGCAGCGCCGCACTGGACCAAGGGCGGCGTCGCCTTCTCCGGGACAGCCAAACTTACAGAACCGGTCGTACTCACAAAAGTCGAAGCAGCCGAATCACAGCCATCATCGACGCTGACAGTGCCGGGGCTGCTCAACCTTACATGCACCAGCCTGAAAGCCAAAGGGGCCGAGATCTTCGGAAACACGGAAGGTTCGGCTGAAGCGCTGACGTTCGAAGGTTGCATCGTGTCGTCGCTGCCGACCACCTGTCAGGTCCACAGCATCGGCTCCGCAGTCGGGACGATTGCGACCGGCTCTCTGACCGCGAGACTCCCGGTGACTCCCGCGGGCGACGTCATCTTCAAGCCGACGGGGGAATTCTTCGTCGAAATCAAAGTCGAAGCGAAGACCGGAAAATCATGCGGCCCTTCCGGCACCTACAAGGTGACGGGTGAAGCTGCACTCCAAGGCCAACTCAACACCAACGCCACATATCTCGAGGGCACTGCATCGCAGGCGATCCAGGAAGCCTGGAACGCCACGGCCGGTGCGGTACCGCTCAAGTTCGGTGCCAGAAACGCCTTCCTTGACGCTACAGGCGATTTGGCGCTCGAAAGCCATGAAACGTGGGGCATTGGCAATCCCTAAGTAGGCAACTCGGCGCCTGATTACTGAGGTACTGCCTCAGCGCCGCCGAGTAACTAGCTGACCGAGAGAAAGGCCGCGCCTCTGGCGCGGCCTTTTCTCATCGAGCCAGCAGCACGCCCGCTTGCAGTCGCCCAGATCGCACACACGAACCTCAAGGATTCAGTGAGGCCCCATCCCCGCTGGTCGACCGTAACGGCAAGGAGCAGACGGTACGAGTTAAGAGACGCCGCCCATCCATTTTTGACCTCAGAGGCGCCACCGGCCAACGTCCCTGGGTGGTGCCCCAAGTCCCGGAAGAGGCTAGGCGATCTCACACTAAAGTAAAAATAAGGAGGATCAAAGGTGACCGAGCAAGCGATCTTCGCCACTGCTCTGGCGGTCTGCGCGATCAGCGCCGTATCCGGCAGCGCCGCACAGGCAGAGCCGCACTGGACCAAGGGCGGTGCCGCCTTCACGGGGACAGCCAAACTTACAGAACCCGTCGTACTTACACCGCTGACCGCAGGAGAACCATCCCCATCGGCGATCCTCACAGTGCCAAACCTGCTCAACCTTACATGCACCAGCCTGAGGGCCAAGAACGCTGAGATCTTCGAAAGCACGAAGGGATCGGCTGAAATGCTGACGTTCGAAGGCTGCATCGTGTCGTCGCTTCCGACCACCTGCCAGGTCAAAAGCGTTGGTGCTGCGGTCGGGACGATCAAGACCGGATCTGTAAGCGCCAAGCTTCCGGCAACTCCACCGGGCGACGTCGTCTTCAAGCCAACGGGGGAATTCTTCGTCGAACTCAAAATAGAAGCGAAGCCTGAAAAATCATGCGGTCCATCCGGCACCTACAAAGTGACGGGCGAAATTGCACTCAAGGTGACGACCAACACGAACGCCACATATCTCGAAGTCGAATCGTCGCAGACGATCCAGGAAGCCTGGGACGCGACGACTGGCGCTGTGCCGGTCAAGTGGGGTGCCAGAAACGCCTTCCTTGACATCAAAGCCGACTTAGCGCGCGAAGATCATGAACCATGGGGGATTGGCAATCCCTAACCATACGACTTGGCGCTTGATCACTGAGGCGCGGCCTCTCATCGCGAGCCGGTGGCGCGCCCGCTTGCAACCACCTGCCAGGTCAAAAGCGTCGGCCAGCCCGTGAAGGCGATCGTTATCGACAGCCTGACTGCGCCTTATGGCACCCCCCGCGACCGACGCCATCATCAAACCGACGGGTGAATTATTCGTCGAAATCAGAGTCGAAGCGAAGCCTGAAAATGTGCGGACCCGCCGGCCTGTACAAGGTACGAGGGCTGCCGCGGTGCAGGTGACGACCAACACGAACGCCACATATCTCGAAGTCGAATCATCGCAAGCGATCCAGGAAGCCTGGAGCGCCACGACGGGCGCAGTCCCACTCAAGTTCGGTGCCAGAGATGCCTTACTTGACATTAAGGGAGATTTGGCGCTCGAAAGCGATGAATCGCGGGGAGTTGCTCCTTGACGGGAGATCGTTGGGAGCCAGAGTACTAGTGGTGCCTCAGAAGCAACAATCTAGCTGGATCAATGCAAAGGGCCGCGATCATCGCGGCCCTTCTTGGTCCCAGTCCGATCGCTAGCCGCGAGCTACGAATCTGAAGAGGGCGCCATGCCGTAAGGCAATCCATGGGGCGAAAGATGGCCCTACTTGCGCTCGCATCGCCGATATGATCAAATACGCGGCGTCGTTCGGGTACAGGCACGTTACGAAACTGGTCTGACCATGGGAATCTCGAGCGACGGAAGCGAGTAGGTCTTCAGTCGGACCGGCTCGACGGGAACTTCCGACCGCGCAGCTAATGGAGGGGGACAGATGCAGGGGAAGTGCATGCAAGGGCCAAGCGAAGCGCCGATTGTCGGCGTGTCTTTGCGGCTAATCACGACTATCGCGTTCCTAGTGGTCGCAGCACTTGCGGCGCATGTATCCGTGGCAGGGGCAGAACTCCCGGACACCCGAGCCTATGAGCAAGCCACCCCTGTGAACAAGCTCGGATCCAATGCACAGGGGGGGATAAATCAGGTCCAAGCCTCGACGTCAGGGGACGGCATCGAGTTCTTCTCGCAGTCAACTCTGCCCGGATCTGAAGGAGCACAGAACTTCGGCAACTACCTGGCGACCCGTTCCTCAGGTGAATGGACGACTCAGGGGCTTCTTCCTCCTCCAAGCACTGGCGTAATCGGCAGGGTTCAGGGCTGGGCAGAAAACATGTCCTACGCCTATGTAGTCAACGGATCGGAAGAAAGCGGCCGAATATTCTATGCACGAAATAACCTGACGCGAGCGCTTACGCCGATCGCGCCGGTCGGGGCACCGACCATCGATGGCACCTCGGCTGACGGATCACAGCTTCTCTTCGAAGAAGGACAAGAACTCACTATGGGTGCTGCCGAAGAACACAATTTGTACCTCTGGGATCAAAGCGCCAAAACGCTATACCTTGCCGGAGCGTTGAATACTGGCCTCGCACCGGTCGGCGGGGTCCGCGCGGCCAGCTTGGGTGAAGAAGGAACCTATCGCCTCGGCGCACTATCTGAAAATGGTGAGGATGTCTACTTCACGGCCTTCGCTGATGAACAACTCTACCTTAGACAAAATGTTCGCCAACCGCAAAGCCTCCTTAACGGGGCTGGCGAATGCGTGGACCCGACGGCCGCCTGCACTGTGAAGGTTTCAGAATCACAGCGAGCGATCAAAGATCCGGAAGGTGTGAAGCCTTCGCAGTACCTCGCGTCTTCAAGTCAAGGGGACCCGGTTGTCTTCTTTACTAGCAGTGGAAAGCTCACGGATAACGCGACCACTGGGCCCGGCGACGCCGGAAACGATCTCTACCGCTACGATGCAAAAACTCAAACGCTGGAAGACTTAGTCCCAGACGGAGTTGGAAACGGCGCTGAAGTCCAAGGGGCGCTCGGTGCAAGCCGGGATGGCACGCGAATTTACTTTGTGGCTAACGGAGTTCTCGGAGACGGTGCTAGCAAAGGTGCGACCACCGGAACCTGTACTGCTGTCGCTACTCAGATCGGCCCGGACGAATGCAATCTGTATTTCTGGGAAAAAGGAGCCGAAACCAAATTCATTTCTCGCCTTAACGCCGTCGGTAACCAATCTAAATCCGACCACGTCGATTGGGTCGCCGGATCGGCGGGTGTCTTTTTAGGAGCATCACAACGCCTGTCACGAGTTAGCGACGACGGTGAGGTCGCAGTCTTCCGATCTCAGCTCCGCCTCACTACTTACCCGAATGAAGGCACCCCGGAGTACTACATGTACCAAGCCGGGGGGGGCAGCAAGTTAACGTGCGTGACCTGCAGCCCGGCAGGAGTGCCGCCAACCTCGTTACCAACGTTGGCGAGTGTGGAAGCTTTCGGAACGACGGAAGCGGATCACCCCATCCTCACGCGGAACTTGTCGGGAAGCGGTTCTCGGTTCATCTTTGAGACTGGCGACAAGCTCGTCGCTGGCGACACGAATGGCGACATCGAATGCCCGGCATTTTCGTTGCCGTTTAGTCAAGTCCCAAAGTGTCAGGACGTATACGAGTGGGAGGCGGACGGCACTGGTAGTTGCTCGTCGCAGAATGAAGATGGTGGCTGCATCTTCCTCATTTCGACGGGTACGAGTGATGAACCCTCCTTTTTCGCTGATGCTGACCCTACTGGGCAGAACATATTCTTTTACACTGGCCAGCCTTTGGTCGGGCAAGATCGGGATCGCCTCATAGACATTTATGACGCTCGAGTCGGAGGCGGACTCAGCGGTCAGGAGTTTACGCCTCTTGCCACGTGCGCTGATGAAGGTACCTGTCGAGCGGCTGGAGGTCAGGCCCCAATCGCGCCGAACCCGCCGACGCTCAATAGTTCCGGAAAGAATCAGCGCCAATCGCTGAGATGCGGACGCGGGCTGAAGAAGGTCAAACGTCATGGCAACGTGCGTTGCGTCAAGAAGCATCCGCGCAAGAGGCCGGGCAATAGCAAAGTCGGAGGAGTGAAATGAAGAGCTTTCCTAAGCCGCACGTCCTGGCTGCGGTCTTTGCGGCAGGCGCCATCGCACTTTCCTGCGTCGCCGCCCCTTCAGCAGCCGCCGCGGTAACTCCTGCGCCAGCATGGCTAGTCGCTGTATCCAGCTATCCCACGGTCTTCCAGAAGGGATCAGAAGCTCACCCGTTTGGGGGAAACGGCCCAGGGTACGCCATTCGCGCAACGAACGTAGGCGCCGCCCCGACCGCCGGCACCTTCACGATAGAAACTACGTTGCCCGCCGGAGTGACCCCGTCGGTCAATCCCCCCCCCGAAGGCATCCTCGGGGCGAAGCAAAGTTCTTTGAAATGCTCCACGAGTGGCCAACTCGTCACCTGCACTGGCTCTCAGGAAGTTCCTCCCGGCGAAACGATCAACATGCTTGTCCCGGTAGACGTATCGTCGGCGGCGCCTAGTCAGCTCACTGAGTCCGCATCGGCTTCAGGCGGCGGCGCAGTATCGCCGCAATCCGGAACCTCCATAACCGAAATCGGGTCCAGTCTCCCTAAATTCTCTTTTCTCAACGGGAACGATGGCCTGTACACCAATGTCACGGATCCGGACGGCTCCACCCCTACGCTCGCCGCGAGCCATCCATATCAGGCCATGATCGGTCTCGGTTTTCCAACGAAACAAGACGGCGAAGAAGCTTTAGCTAATGCGGGCGAACCTAAAGATATCTCAGTGACTCTGCCACGAGGTATCATCATCAATCCTAACGCAACCGCGAAGCGGTGCACTGAGCAGGAACTGGAGTCAGACTTAGGTGGGCACCCCCAGGGCTGCCCGCTGGCCTCCCAGGTGGGGCTCGCAACGCCAGTTATCAAGGCCGGCCCGGTCAATGCAAAGCCAGTACCACTATTTAACATGGTGCCGCCACCTGGAGCCCCCGCTGAGTTCGGGCTCGACGCCGAAGCAGGTGTGTACATTCACCTCTTTGGGCATGTGCACAGCAATGGCCAGTATGAACTGTCTGCGGGTTCGTTCGAAACGCCGGCGAAGCTGCCAATACTGGGAGTGTCGGTGAGCCTCTGGGGCAGTCCCACCGACCCTAGTCATGACGCGATGCGCGGTATTCGGTGCGTGGTAGAACCAACGCTCAAATGCCCGACCGAACCTGGAAACGTGGCGCTCGTGACGTTGCCAAGCGATTGCCCCGGGTCGGCGCCAGTTACTTCTGCAACGGCAGATAGCTGGGCCGACCCAGGCCTGTTCGTTCAGCGCGCAGTGGCAGCAGTCGACTCGGCCGGAAACCCCTCTCCGATTACCGACTGCGGCTCAGTTAAGTTCGAACCCAGTTTTTCGGCCCGCCCATCTACTAGTCGTGCGGACAGCCCAGTCGGCCTCGATTTCCAACTCCATCAGCCACAGGATTTGAGCGTCGAAGGTAGAGGCACGTCACAGTTAAAGGATGCCACCGTATCGCTGCCGGTTGGGATGTCGCTCAACCCATCCGCTGCCAATGGCCTCGCTGCTTGTACGGAAGCCCAAATTGGTGTCGAACCAGCCGCTGGGCGACTCAGCTTTTCTGAAACGCCGCAAGGTTGCCCTAATGCGGCGAAGATTGGCACCCTAGAGGTGAACACGCCGCTCCTAGAACACCATCTGTCGGGGCAAATCTATGTCGCAAAGCCTTTCGCCAATCCATTTGGATCGCTGCTAGCAATTTACTTGGCGATCGAAGACGAAGATTCGGGCATCATCGCCAAGCTCGCGGGAAGCGTCACGCCTGATCCGAAGACCGGACAGCTGACGGCGACCTTCACTGAAAACCCCGAGCTGCCAATCGAAGATATCGATCTTCACTTCTTCCCCGGAAGTCGCGCCCCTCTTAAGTCTCCACTTACTTGCGGCTCTTACACCACTAGCTCGTCGCTTGTCCCCTGGTCGACCCCTGATGTCGCCACGGTACATCCCAACGATGCGTTCACTACCAATGTCGCAGCGTCTGGTTCAGGTCCATGTCCGGCTTCCGAAGCCACCGCTCCATTCGATCCAACCTTCGATGCGGGAACCCACGATCCAACTGCGGGCAAATACAGCCCCTTTGTACTCAAGCTGGGCCGAGCCGACGGCGAACAGCACCTTACGGCGATCGACTCGACCCTGCCGAACGGTTTGCTCGGCAAGCTCGCTGGTATCCCCTACTGCCCTGAGTCCGCGATCGCCGCCGCGAGGTCGCGCGAAGCGCCCCAGCGAGGTGTTGAGGAGCAGGCAAGCCCGAGCTGTCCAGCTGCGTCGGAGGTAGGGACCGTCACGGTCGGGGCAGGAGCAGGGCCGGAACCCTACTACGTCACTGGCCGGGCATACTTGGCTGGTCCGTACGGTGGTGCTCCGCTAAGTCTTGTAATTGTGGCGCCGGCCGTCGCGGGGCCGTTCGACCTTGGCAACGTTGTCACGAGGGTGGCGCTTAAGGTCGAAGAATATTCGGCACGGATTCACGCGGTGTCTGCTCCATTGCCTACGATCATCGATGGAATCCCGCTCGACCTGCGGTCCCTAGCGGTCAACGTCAATCGGCCCAACTTCATCATCAATCCGACGTCTTGCCGCGAAAAGCAGATAGTCGGGAGTGTCGCGTCGGAGGACGGCGCCACGGTCGGTCTGCTGAACCGGTTCCAAGTCCGGGATTGCGGCAAACTGGATTTCAAGCCCAAGCTGAAGCTAAGCCTGACCGGTTCAACGAAGCGCTCTGGGCATCCGGCGTTGAAAGCTGTCGTTACCTATCCAAAGAGAGGCGCCTACGCCAACATTGGTCGTGCGCAGGTAGGCCTACCCCATTCTGAGTTCTTGGACCAAGGAAACCTCGACAAGGTCTGCACCCAGCCTCAGCTCAAGGCCCGCAGTTGTCCGAAACGCTCGATCTACGGCTATGCCAAGGCTTGGAGTCCGCTGTTGGCCAAGCCACTGGAAGGACCTGTGTATCTCGGTGTCGGCTTTGGGGACAAGCTGCCTGACCTGGTCGCCGAACTCAATGGCCAGATTCGTGTCTTGCTGAAGGGAAAAGTTGACACCGACAAGATGGAAGGGATCCGGAATACCTTCGAAGCGGTGCCCGACGCGCCGGTTTCGCGCTTCGTCCTCCGACTCAAAGGCGGGAAGAGGTACGGCCTCCTCGAAAATTCAGAAAACATCTGCAAGAAGAGGCAGAGGGCCCGGACGCGATTCACGTCTCAAAGTGGGATCGTGAACGTAGGCCAGCCTCTGATCGCGAACAGCTGCGGCCACGGCCAAGGGAGCAAGAATAAGTAGCCGGTCACCCGGGCCGACCCAAGCAAACGACTGTCGCAGTCTGTCTTTATAAGTTCCGAAATGTGGCTCCGCTGCTACCGACTTTTAGGTTCTTTCTTTGTGATTGCTTGACTCTCTTCGAGGTAGCGGTACCGTGGATGTACCGGGCTGCACTTGGGAATGTTCCGCTTCGAACGCCCGGGACCATCATCTGGAAATAAGCGCGCGGGAGGCGGGAGCTCGAGTCGCGGAATACCCAGAGAAGTCTTGCATCTGATTCGGACTCGGATTGGTGCATGGATTTACTGGCAGGGGTGTTCGAGAAAACAACGGCGCTCTCAAGACGCGTTGCCCTCGAAAGAAAAGGAGCAACATCAGAATGCGGATCAAACAGAACTCCGTGCGGGCGCTGTCGGCCTTGATAGCGGTCGTCGCGCTGGGTGCGCTGGCGGTCGTTCCGGGCGCGTCGGCACACACGGGAGAATGGGCTCGTTTCAACAACTGCCCGTCTACGAACCCATCGGTTTTCAAGTGCCTCTACTCTGAATCCACCGGCGGGAAAGTCGTTCTCGGCAAGAAGACCGTACCTATCGTTAATAAAGTCATTTTGCAGGGTGGGTATGGCGTCGAAAACGCTCAAGGTAACGCGACGTTCTTCGCGCCCACTAACGGCGTGCCGACTCTCTCGAAAACTGCCCAGCCAGTTCCAGGTGGGCTTTCGGGCCTCGTGAACTGTAAAGAAATTAGTAACTTCATTGAGCGAGGAGCATGCGAACTCGTCTTTGAAAACGGCCTGACGGGAGTTAACTCTACGCTTGAATTGGCGAAGCCTGCGAGCGAAATCGTGGTCAACCAGGAAGCCCTCGCGGGTGAACTTGGCATCGCACTCAAGCTCCCTGTAAAAGTACATTTGGAAAATCCCTTCCTGGGCAGTGCATGTTATGTCGGCTCAAGCAGCAATCCGCTGATCTGGAATCTGACGACCGGTGAAACCAAACCGCCGGCCGGAACGGCTCCGATCCACGGGGCGACTGGCGAAGTTAGCTTCCCGGAAGAAGGCGAAATCCTCCAGCTCACGAAATCAAAACTCGTCGATAACACCTGGTCAGCTCCAGGCGCTAGCGGCTGTGGCGGTTTCCCATGGGAATACCTGATCGACCCAATCATCAATTCCTCGGTAGGCGTTCCGTCTGCTGCGGGGAAGAACGTGGCGATTCTGGAAAACAATATTTTCGTCGCCGAAGCTCAGGGTGTGAATAGTCACTAGGCTGATTTGCCGGCGAATTCCGGCAAGGCTTGAGAAGGCGGGCATCGTCATATGGCGATGCCCGCCTCTTCTGTGGGCAGAAGAGATCCGCAAGTCTCGACAGAGCCAACTGGCGACCGCTGGTCGAGGTGTAGGTGGTTTCTGTAGCTATGGGAACGGGCCATCTCCAGAGGTCTAATGGGGTCGAGCGGACTTGGCGGCACTTATGCTCGCATTGCCCTTCCCATCCTGCGCCTCTCCTTACGTGGGCCGCCCCAACGGCTAGCGCTTCCAGGTGGCAGACATGGGTGCCGTCCGGGGAGGATCGTCATGGCGTGCGCAGGCAGCTCGCTGAGAGTGCATTTTGGCCCTGAGGACGCTGACCTTCCTGCCCTTGTAAGTGAACTACTTCGGAAAGTTGTTGCGCCCGACCCAATCTGATCGGGGGCGCGGCCATATCTGCTGACTGCCGATGCACAGCCGGAGATACGATGCCCCTCGGTCGCTGGCCGCCGATCGCTGCCTGGTGGGGCGGTCGAGGCGGGACGTTAACCGGCAACCGATGGACGCGGTCTGATCCCAGGAGGCCTGGAGAGCGTGGAGGCTGCCCATTCGAGATCCGTTTGGCTTGCTCTCGCCCGAGCTCAGCCATCGGGATCGCTGCGGTGAGATGAGGCCGAAGCGACCGTAGTTGGATTCCCGAGCATTCACGGTCCTCACGGCTGTGGTCGTCCGGGCACGGTGACATGGGCGTGGATGTTGAGGTGACGACGCCGCCCGCTTCGCTGCTGTCGATGCGAGCCGTCTCGAGTGACGTCAACTCGTCTGTTCGGCGACGCAATTGGGATCGTGTGTTCCGGCCGTCATCGACGATCGCGAGCGGGGGCATCATCTTTGGATTCCGCACCAGCCTTCAATGCCGACCACGTGGAAGTTCGTTCGGTATCCGAGGTGCATAACGCACTCCTGTCGCGTGGTGAGGAAGATGGATCGCGGCGGCGGCGGCCGGCGTTATCTACGCGTATAGGTGACCAAATGAAAGCGAGAAGCGGCCGTAGGCCGCTTCTCGCTTGTCCTGCCGCTCTCTCGCGAGAGCTGATGCTGTGCGACTAGCCCTTGGGCGTGCAGGCCCGGACAATTTCCGCCTGGGTCGTGGTGCCGTCGGAGAACTTGCCGACTGCGTTGACGACGAGTTTGCCGTCGGTGCATTTGGCGTTGAGGGGGTTGTACGTCTTCCCCTTGTACTTGATGCCCTTGTTGATTTTGAGGCTGAACTTCGTGACCGAGCCGCTGCCGCCGGCGATCTTCGGGATCGTCGCGTCGGCGAGGAGGCCGAAGCGGCCTTTGTGGATTTTGCTGATTTTCACGGTCGTGACGATCGCGCCGGTGATCGGAGCGTTGAAGTAGGCGTGGATGTAGAACGTGGTCTTTCCGCCTGATTCGCCGCCGTTGAACACGAGGAGCTTCGAGTTGACGTTGATCGGGTTCTGTTCGGGGAACTGGACCTGAACAGTGGTCGTGCCGGTGCCGATCAGAGCCGTACCGCAGGCTTTTTCGGCGGCTGCGGTGTCGGTGGACTGCAGCTGACCGAGACGGCAGGTCGGGAAGCCCTTGACGTTGACCGAACCGTTTTTGTCGGTTTCGAGCAGGACCTCCTGCAACGCTGGCGGATGTTCGCCGTTCAGCGTCGAGATGGCGCCTTCCGCGGTCAGTGCGATCGGGGTCGGCTTGGTCTTCGACAGACCCTTGGGCGTGAAGCCGCCATTGGCGGTGAATTTGAGGTTCCCCGACGTCACCGTGACCGGACCTTCTCCGGCGGCGCTGGCGAGGCCGACAACCGTGAGCGCGATCAAGGCGCCCAGAGCCATCGTCAATGCAAGGTACTTGCGCATTTCCCTGTATCTCTCCTTTGCGGCCGCCCTTCCGGGGCAAGGCCGTTGAAAGCTTGCATGGATCTATGAAGCGTTGCTACGGCAGCAATACCACCCGCCGCTACTACATAAACCCAGCATTTCACGAATCGGTGCGCTTGGCAGCGCCCTAGCCGGCGAGGTCGATGCGGGTCAGGCGCTGAGCTGGGCGAGGCGCACGCGGTCGCGCTCCGCCGCCGCGCGCTCGGTCCCAAGGAAAGGCAAAGCGATCCAAAACATCAGTTCCGGCAGGCGGCTCGGCAGCCGCGCCGCGGCGCCGTGGAGGATCTCGCTGTAGAGCAGCTCGTTGACGCCGCCGGCGAGCGAGAGCGAGGTGATGCCGGGGAGCTCGACCGAGGTCTCCGATCGTCCCGACTCCAGGAATCCGGTGAACTGGCGCAGCGCGGCGTCGCGGCGGGCGAGGGCTTTCGGGCCGGCCGCCAGGACCTCGACGATCGCGAAGCGGGCCTCGTCGGGATGCGCGGCCAGGTGCTGAAGCAGGGCTCCCAGACCCGCGGCGATCCGCTCTGCCCACGGCGCGCCTGGCCGCGACTCATAGCCGTTCGCGGTGTCGCTGAGGAGGTTGCCGAGGAGCACGTCGTAGGCGGCGAGGAAGCAGTCCTCCTTGGAGTCGAAGAGCTCGTAGAAGGTCTTGCGCGACACCCCCGCTACGCCGATCACGTCGACGACCCGCGTCTCCGCGTAGCCGCGCTCGGAGACGACCTCGATCATCGCCTGGTGGATCCGACTGCGCTGGGACTCGGTCACCGCCTCCCTCGGCAGCCCGTGCCGTCCCCGCGGCAAGCGTTCACCCGACTTGGCGGCCCGTCTGGTGGTGGGCACACAGCAGACTGTAAAGAATCTCGATCCAGTGATCTCCCGGGTGTGCCGGAAGTCGCCCGGAAGGGCTAGGAATCTAGCCAGACGACCTGGTCGCGGGCCGGGCCAACGCCGACCAGGCGGATCGGCACGCCGACGAACTCGCTGATGAAGCCCAGGTAATCGCGCGCCTCAACAGGCAGGTCGGCGGCGGTCTTGCAGGCGGTGAGATCGTCGTCGAACCCGGGCAGATCCTCGTACTCGGGGGTCGCCCCGTGGAGGATCGTCTGGTGGTAGGGGAAGCTGTCGAGGACGGCGCCCTCGCGCGAGCGGTAGCGCACCGCCACCCGCAGCGAGCCGAGGCCGCTGAGCACGTCGAGCTTGGTGATCGCCAGCGAGTCCATCTTGTTGAGGCGGACCGCGTAGCGCAGTGCGATCAGGTCCATCCAGCCGGCCCGGCGGCGGCGCCCCGTCGTCGTCCCGAACTCGTGGCCGGCCTCGACGATGCGGTCGCCCATGTCGTCGAGCAGCTCGGTCGGGAACGGTCCCGCCCCGACCCGGGTCGCGTAGGCCTTGGCGATCCCCCAGACCTCGTCGATGTCGGTCGGCCCGACCCCCGCCCCGACGCAGGCCTCGCCGGCGATCGGGTTGGAGGAGGTGACGAAGGGATAGGTGCCGTGGTCGAGGTCGAGCAGAGTCGCCTGGGCGCCCTCGAAGAGGACCGTCTCGCCGGCGTCGAGCGCGTCCCAGCAGAGCTTCGCGGTGTCGGCGATATGGGGCTCGAGCCGGTGGCCGTAGTTGATGTGGTCCTCGACCATCGTGTGGAGGTCGAGCCGCGGGTCGGGGACGCCGCCGAGGCTCTCGCCGGCGGCTTTCGCGTCGTCGCCGGCGGCGCGCCGCAGTTTGCGCCGCTGCACCGAGAGTTCGCGCAGCGCCTGCTGCTTGGGCTCGAGCGCGGCGCGGATCTTCGTCCGCAGGATCTTCTCGTCGAGCAGGTCCTGGACGCGGATGCCAAGCCGCAGGGCCTTGTCGGCGTAGCAGGGGCCGATGCCGCGGCGGGTGGTGCCGATCGAGAGCTTGCCGAGTTTGGTCTCCCCGGCGGTGTCGAGCAGCACGTGGTAGGGCATGATCAGGTGCGCGTTGGCCGAGATCCGCAGGTTGGAGACCGGCACGCTGGCGCGTTTGAGGCCGTCGATCTCGCTCAGCAGGACCCGCGGGTCGACGACGACGCCGTTGCCGATCACACTCTTCTTGTCGCTGTGGAGGATCCCCGAGGGGATCAGGTGGAACTTGAACTCCTCACCGTCGCGGACGATCGTGTGGCCGGCGTTGTTGCCGCCCTGGAAGCGCACGATCGTGGTCGCGCGCTCGGCCAGCAGATCGGTGATCTTGCCCTTGCCCTCGTCGCCCCACTGGGCACCGACTATGACCACGCCTGGCATGAGCGGGTGATTCTGACGTACCCTCTGCGCTCAGTGCGTCCCCCTCGCGGTTCGATCCTTCTCCTCATCGCCGCCGCCGCGCTCTGCGGGGTCCTCGCGGCGGCCGCCAGCGCCCACACCAGGATCCCCTGGGGCGTCGGTTGCCGGCCGGCCGAATCGGCGGCGACCCACACCAGCGCCTCCTGTGGCGCCGAACTCGTCGACGGCCGCGCCGTCCCGCCGCCCGGGGCGCCGCCGCTGGTCAAGCGCGTGATCGCCGCCGCCAACGAAATCAACGGCCGCCCATACGTCTGGGGCGGCGGCCACACCAGCTTCTACACCAAGGGCTATGACTGCTCGGGCGCGGTCAGCTATGCGCTCCACGGCGCCGGCCTGCTGGAAACGACGATGGTCTCCGGGCAGCTCGCCTACTGGGGCCAGCCGGGGATGGGGAAGTGGATCACCATCTATGCCAACGCCGAGCACGTCTTCATGGTCGTCGCCGGGCTGCGCTTCGACACCCGTGACGACCTCGGCGGCGTCAGCGGCCCGCGCTGGAAGGTGTCCGGGCCGGAACCGCTCGACACCGGCAAGTTCGCCGAGCGCCACCCGGCCGGGCTCTAGGCGACGCGCGAGTAGGTACCGTAGCGGCGGTCGTCGCCGAAGACCGGGACTTCGTCGCAGATCTCGGTCAGGCGCGAGACGGTGCGGCTGCCGATCTGCTCCTCCAGCGCTTCGTGCTGGAGGTTGGTGGTGATGAGAACCGAGCGCTGGGCCTCGTAGCGCTCGTTGACGAGGGCGTAGAGCTGCTCGAGCACCCAGTCGGAGCGTTTCTCGGCACCGAGGTCGTCGATGTGGAGGAGGTCGACGGAGGTCAATCGCTCGAAGAAGGAGAGGTAGTTGTCGCCGCCGGGCTCGGAGTCGTAGGTGCGGCGGATGCGGGCGAGGAGCTTGGGCAGCGAGTAGATCGCGACGCTCTTGCCGGCTTCCAGCGCCGCCTTGGAGATCAGCATCGCCAGGGTCGTCTTGCCGGTGCCGGTGTCGCCGAAGAGCCAGAGGCCGCGTCCCTCGGCGAGACGGACGTCGAGGTTGTCGACGAAGCCGCGGACTTCGGCGACCGCCGCCTTGGTCTGCAGGTCGCGGGCCATGTCGCTGACCGGCGGGCGCTCGAAGGAGACGCCGCGGAAGCGCGGCGGAATCACCGAGGACACGCCGCGGCTCTTGCCGCGGTTGAGGCGCTCGGTGCGGCAGTCGCAGGGGCGGGCGACGTCTTCGGGGCCGAGGATCCAGCCGGAGCCGTCGCAGATCCCCAGCGTGCAGACCTGGTCCTTGAAGGGTTCGGAGCGGGCGATCGCCATCTAGACCGCCACCATGGCGCCGGTGCCGGTCGGCATCAGAAGTCGGGCCCGGCGGCGACGTCTTCGAGCGGCGGGCCTTCGGCCGGCTGCTCGATCGGCGCTTCCTGGCCGCTGTAGTCGGCGAATTTGGGATAGCGGTCGAGGAAGACCAGCTGCCTGGTCCCGATCGGGCCGTTCCTGTGCTTGGCGATGATCAGGTCGGCGAGGCCGTCGGGCTCCTCGTCGGGGTCGCGGTAGTAGTCCGCCCGGTAGAGGAAGGCGACGACGTCGGCGTCCTGCTCGATCTGCCCGGACTCGCGCAGGTCCGACAGCTGCGGCTTCGGCGGCGAGCGCTGCTCGGGGGCGCGGGAAAGCTGGGAGATCGCCATCACCGGCACCTCGAGCTCGCGGGCGAGGATCTTGAGACCGCGGCTGATCTGGCCGACCTGCTCGACGCGGTTGGCGCGGTGGTCGTCGGAGCGCATCAGCTGCATGTAGTCGAGGATGATCATCCCGAGGCCGCCGCGGTCCTGTTCCTGGGCGTGGAGGCGGCGCGCCTTGGCCCGCAGGTCGAGGATGCCGAGGTCGGAGGAGTCGTCGAACCAGAGTGGCGCCTCCTCGAGTTCGTTGCAGGCGCGGACGACCTTCGGCCAGTCGCGCTGGGAGACCTGGCCTTTGCGGAGCTTGTCGCCGGAGATCCGCGCCCGGCAGGCGATGAAGCGCTGGGCGAGCTCGACCTCCGACATCTCGAGCGAGAAGAAGGCGACCGGCTTGCCGCGCTTGACGGCGACGTTTTCGGCGATGTTGGCGACCAGCGCGCTCTTGCCCATCGCCGGGCGGGCGGCGACGATGATCAGGTTGCCGGGCTGGAAGCCGCCGGTGATCGCGTCGATGTCGCGGAAGCCGGACGGCGTCCCGGTCATTTCGATCTCGCCGGTCGAGAGCTTCTCGAGCCGGTCGACCTCGTCGTGGAGGATGTCGCCGAGGATGCGGAAGTCCGACGCCTGCTCTTTGTGGGCGACTTCGAAGAGCAGTTTCTCGGCGCGCTCGGAGAGCTCGCGGGGTTCGCCGTCGCGCTCGTTGACCCAACCCTGGATCTCCTGGCCGGCGCCGAGCAGGCGGCGCAGCAGCGAGTTCTGCTGGACGATCTCCGCGTAGTGCTTGGCGTTGCCGGCGGCCGGGACCTTGGCGGCCAGCTCGGAGACGTAGTGCTTGCCGCCGGCGGCGTCGATCTGGTTGCGCTGGGTCAGCGCCTCGGAGACGCTGAGCTCGTCGACCGGCTTGGTCTGGGCGTAGAGGTCGTGGATCGCCTCGAAGATCGCCCGATGGCGGTCGAGGTAGAAGTCGGCGGCGTTTAGCTTGACCTCGTCGATCACCCTGGTCAGGGTCGGCTCGGCGACCAGCATCGCGCCGAGGACGGACTCCTCGGCCTCGATGTTCTGGGGCGGGACGTGGGTGGCGGGGGGTTGGGGCATCTGGTTCGAGTTAAGGCACCGTCGCGGCGGGAAAAGTGGCGAAGTTGGGGGGTGGGACGATCAAACCAAAGCGCCGGCGCGCGCTGGCGGGCATCCGCGCAAATGACGTGAAAAGGAATTGACACTTCCGTGACTGAATTGGCGCACTTCCGGCGCACTTCTGTGACGGTGGCAGGCCGGAGGGCGGGACGGCGAGCGGGCAGGTGGGCAGGCGGTCCGCAGGAGGGTGGGGGACGACGGGACTGCGGGTGGGGGTCGGCCCAGAGTCGGTCCCTACGCCAGGGCGCCGCTGCCGGCGACGAGACGATCGACGCCGGGCGGGATCAGGCCGGCTTCCTCCTGGCTGCGCTCGCCGCGGCGGAGCATCCGCAGGGTGATGATCGCGGCGCTCAGGATCGCCGTCGCGCCGAGGCTCAGCTGGACGCTCAGCAGGCCCTCGCGGGTCCAGTAGACGTCGCGCAGGTCGAGCAGGAGCGCCGCCTCGTCGAAGGTCATGCCGATGCCGGCGCCCAGCGGCAGCGCCAGCGTCTGCTCGATCTCGTCGTCGTCGATCAGCAGCGCCGCGATCGCCGCGGCGAAGGCGATCAGGATCCCGGGAACGAAGTGGTGGATGTGGCGGCCGCGGATCTTGACGTTGCGGAACGGCCCCCAGCTGTCGCGGATGCCCCAGGTCGAGAAGCGCACCAGGGCAAAGGAGCCAAGGAAGCCGGCGAGCAGGTTGAAGAGCACCGTCTCCGAGCGCGGCGCCGCCGCGTAGCCGCGGACGGCGACGCCGACGGTGTCGAGGGCGGCCGCCGGGGCGGCCTCGAGGAAGCGCTCGGGATCGTCGCGTTCGGCGGCGCGGCGGGCCAGCAGACGGCCGAACTGGTCGGCGATGACGAGGCCGGCACCGACCGCCGCGAAGCCGGCGAGGCCGACCGTCGCCCGCTCCGAGCGAGCCCAGCCGAAGCGGGTCCGCGCCCGCGCCCGCCGGGTCAGGCGGGTCGAGAGACGGCGGAGGTTCGGCTGGCGGGCCATGAGTCGAGCCTAGCTGGCGGCCCCGCGAATCTGAGCTCGAGGCAGAGAACGGCCTCAGCTCGGATCGGGTCTCCCTCGAGCGGGCGGATACTCAAAGCGGGCGAAGCCCGCTTGGACGAACGAGGGAGACCCGATCCGGGCGTCCCTCACTGCGAGAGGCTTACTTCTCCTCGCTGATGATCGTCTTGACCGCGGCGACGCTGTCGTCGGCGAGCTCGATCTCGACCATGAAGGTGCCGAGTTCGCGGATCGGCTGCTCGAGGCGGACTTTGCGTTTGTCGATCCGCAGGTCGCGGGCCTCGCGCAGGGCGTCGACGATCTGCTGCTGGCCGACCGAGCCGAAGAGCTTGCCGTCCTCGCCCGCCCGCTGGTGGATCGTGAGGACCGTTTTGGTGAGCAGGGCGCCGGCCTGGGCTTCGCGTTCGGCGCGCAGTTTGCCGGCGCGCTCGGCAGCCTCCATGCGGCGCTGGGCCTCCTCGAGGGCACCGGGGGTCGCCGGCTGGGCCAGCTTGCGGGGGATCAGGAAGTTGCGGAGGTAACCGGGGGAGACGTCGACGGCGGTCCCACGTTCGCCGAGCGACTCGACGTCCTGAAGCAGGATGGCCTGCGCCATCAGCGCTCTCCGACGTACGGCAGCAGGGCGATTTCGCGCGCCCGCTTGACCGCGACCGAGAGCTGGGCCTGGTGGCGCCGTGAGAGCCCGGTCACCCGCCGTCCGCGCGTCTTCCCCTTGTCGGAGAGGAAGCGCCGCAGCAGGTTCAAGTCCTTGTAGTCGACTACTTCGGCGTTGACGCGCGTGTATTTGCGCGGACGGGCGCGATCGGCGCCGCGTCGTCCGCCAGCACCGCGGCGGCTGCTGGAAGAAGAGGATGAGGTGTCGCGTGCACGTGGCATAAGCGACGGGGGAGATTACAGATTGCGCACCGCGGGGGCGGACAGGTTACCCGCCCCCGCGGCGACTGGAAGGGCCCTAGAACGGAATGTCGTCTTCCGAGGAGCCGCCGCCGGCGGCAGCGCCTTCGAAATCGGAGGTGTCGGCGGGGACGTCGCTGCGCGGGGTGAAGCCGCCGGCGTTGCCGTTGCCGCCGCCCTGGCCACCGCCACCACCGCCGGCGCCGTCGCGCGAGCCGAGGAACTGGACCGTGTTGGCGATGATCTGCACCGCCTGGCGTTTGCCGGAGCCGTCTTTGGCCTCCCACTCGCGCCAGTCGAGCCGGCCCTCGATCGCCACCGGGCGGCCCTTGGCCAGGTAATTGGCGCAGTTCTCGCCCTGGCCACCGAAGACGGTCACGTTGAAGAAGTTGGGCTTGTCGACCCACTGGCCGGACTGGTCTTTGCGCCGGCTGTTGACCGCCACCCGCAGCTCGCAGACGGGGGTGCCGCCGGTGGTGCTGCGCAGTTCGGGGTCGGTGGTCAGGTTCCCGGTGATGACCACGACGTTGACGTTGGAAGCTGCCAAGAGAGTTCACTCCTCTGAAGTTTGGGTTCGCCTGCCAGTCTAAGAGGGCGCGCGGCGCGTCCTCTCCCCCCGCTTGGCGGCAAAGACCGCAAAGAGCGGGCCGCAATCCGCCGCGGCCGGAGAGCGGCGGTGGAGCGCTACTCGCCGGAGTCGTC
This sequence comes from uncultured Actinomycetes bacterium, assembly GCA_963839115.1. Lineage (GTDB taxonomy): Bacteria > Actinomycetota > Thermoleophilia > Solirubrobacterales > 70-9 > VAYN01. The sequence continues at coordinate 2,921,243 of CAWITM010000001.1, read as the reverse complement.
GCGCGAGCCGGCGCCCTGGGCGCTGCGCTCGCGGGGACCGGTGGGCGCGGTGCCGGCCGGCGGAACCAGCGTCGGCGTGTCGGCTTCGACTTTGAAGATCCGGAAGCGCAGGACGCCGTCGGCGATCTTCAGGTTGTGGTCGAGCGAGTCGAGCAGCTCCGAGGACGCCTCGAAGCGGAACCAGCGGTAGTCGGCCTCGGTGCGCTTGTTGATTTCGTAGGCCATCTTGCGAAGGCCCCACGAATTCTCGGTCTTGATGGCGCCGCCGGCCTCGATCTGGCCGCGCGCATCCTGCGCCAAGGCGTCCCTGGCGGGGCTGTCCAACTGGGGGTCCAACATGAGGACCAGCTCGTATTCGCGTGCGTCTGGCAAAGCGACGGAGGACTATAGCGGTGGGCTGCGCCAAACCTCGGCTCAGTGCGGTGCGAACTCCGCCGAGCCGTCTTCGGGGGGTGGCGCCGGGGCGATCGGCGGCGCCGGCGCCGGTTCCGGCGGCGGTGGTGGGACGTAGGCGGGTTCCGGCGCCGGCGCCGGTTCTTCGGGCGGCGCGGGAGTCGGTTCGACGGCAGAGGGTCGAGAGGACTCGGGAGGCTTCGGAGCCGAGTGATGGTGCTGGCGCGTGGGGTGCTTCCGCCGGCGCTGGGGGCGGCTGCCGATGATGGCTCGAGCAGCCGGGGCGGGGCGGGACCGAGCCGGATGGCGATGGCGCTTGCGGTCAGGGCGAGCCTCGTGCTGGGGCGCAGCCTTCGAGCGAGACACGTGCCTCGCCACCTCGACGTGCGCTCGCGGCAGACCGACGTCAGCGGCCAGTGGCGGCGGCGCGGGCGGCGCCAGCATTCCCGGCACAGTCCGGACGAGGATCGCGAGCAGCAGCGCGCCCGCGGCCCAGCGGCCGAGGCCCCGCCAGCGTATGCGCAGCGCTCCCACCCATCGCCAAGGGTCTGGCGGGGTAGAACTCTCCCCCCTCGGCCCGCCGAACCCGCAGCGCCCGCGAAACCGCCTCAGGCCGGGGCGCCGCCGCGCGTCTCGTCGATGTCGGCGAGCTGGTCGTCGACCCAGTCGCCGGGGTTGCGGGAGAAGATGATGTCGCGCAGGCCCTGGGCCCACTCGGCCTTCTGCTCGGCCGGCATCGTCAGCGCCCGGTAGATCGTGTCGGCCTGCTCCTGGATGTCGAAGGGGTTGACCGAAAGAACGAAGTCCCAGAGCTCCTGGTGGGAGCCGGTGTTCTCGGAGAGCATCAGGACGCCGTCGCGGGTGTTGACCGCCGGCGCCTCCTTGGCGACCAGGTTCATGCCGTCGAAGATCGAGTTCACCATCAGCAGGTCGAAGTGCTTGTAGCGGGCGACCGCCTCGGGGAAGTTCTCGTAGATCCGCAGGTCGATCGGCATCCAGTCGGTGGTGCCGTGGCGGTGGTTGACGACCGCGACCAGGGCCTCGATCCGCTCCAGGTACTCGGCGTACTCGGGCACGTCCTGGCGCGAGGGCTGCAGGTGGGCGATGAAGGTGACCTGTTCGCGGAACTCGGGGTGCTGGGCGAGGAAGGTGTCGAAGGCGGTGAAGCCGCGCAGGACGTTCTTCGAAAGGTCGGCGCGGTCGACCCGGATGATCAGGTACTTGCGGCGCCGCTCGAGCACCTCGCGCTCGGCCTCGGCAACCTCGGGCGAGGCCGCCGCCCGCTCCAGCCGCTCGGCGTCGATCCCCAGCGGGTAGGCCCGTGCCTTGGTCGTGTGGCCGCGGTAGGTGACCTCGGTGGCGAGGTAGTCGACGTCGGTGCCGTCGAGCAGTTCGTCGCAGCAGCGCAGGAAGTTGATGCAGTAGGCGTGGGTGTGGAAGCCGATGATGTCGTTGGCGAGCATGCCCTCGTAGATCGTTTCGCGGATCCGCCGCGGCAGCACCCGCCAGCTGTCGGGCTGGGACCAGGGGATGTGGACGAAGTGGTGGAGGAAGACGTCGGGGCGCTTCTCGCGGATCATCCCCGGCGCCGTGTAGAGGTGGTAGTCGTGGAGCATCACCAGCGGCGCGTCCTGGTCGGCGATCTGGGCGACGACGGCGTTGGCGATGTCGCGGTTGACCTGCTGGTAGCCGTAGTCCCAGGCGTCGAGCTCCTCCTGGCGGATGTCCGGGGCGTTGGAGAGGTCCCAGAGGTAGTGCTGGATGAACCAGAGGATCGGGTTGGCGATCACGTTGTAGAAGCGGTCGTAGGCTTCCGGGTCGGAGCCGACCAGCACGACCTTGTAGTCGATGCCGTCGATCGAGAGCTCGGCCGGGCCGCCGGCTTCCTCGGAGACGGCGACGTCCTCGTCGGTCATCGCCGAGGCGATCCAGAGCGCGTCGCGGTGCTTGACCAGGCCCGAGAGCGCGGTCACCAGGCCGCCGCCGCCGCGGCGCACCGTGCGCTCGCCGTCCTCGTCGCGCTCGAACTGGGCGGGACCGCGGTTCGAGACGATGATCAGCGGCGACGAGGGCACGCCGCAGAGGTTACGCGCTGGGCGCCGGCGCTTGCCGGATCCGTGGCTGGCTCAGGTGTCGAGCTCGGTCAGCAGACCGAGCCAGTCGCGCAGCAGGCGCGGCGAGAGGAACTCGCGGCGGGCGTGCTCCTTGCCGGCGCGGCCGAGGCGGGCGCCGAGCTCGGGGTCCTCGAGGACCTGCAGCGAGCGCTCCGCGCACTCCTCGGCGGAGTTGACGAGGAAGCCGCCGACGCCGTCCTCGATCTGCAGCGGGATGCCGCCGACGTTGCCGGCGATCGTCGGCCGGCCCTTCCAGAGCGCCTCGGTCACGGTCAGTCCGAAGCCCTCGCGGATCGACTTCTGCAGGCAGATGTCGGACTGCGACTGGAAGGCGTTGACCTCGATCGCGCCGACGTTGTTGAGGTTGCTGAGGATCTTGATGTCGGGATCGTTGTCGGCGTATTCGTAGGTCTTCTGGAAGTACTCGCGGCCCTCGGGATCGTCGGAGGCCATCGAGCCGACCATCGCCAGCTGCGCCTCCGGCACCTTCTCGGTGACCTGGCGGTAGGCATCGATGACGCCGATCGGATCCTTCCAGGGGTCGAAGCGCGAGACCTGGGTGATCAGCGGGCGCTCGACGTCGATCCCGAACTGCTTGCAGATGAAGGCGGCGTCTTCGCGCGAGAAGGCCATGTTCTTGGGCGAGAGTGGGTCGATCGCCGGCGGGATGATGTTGACGCCGGCGCGGGCGCCGTCCATGTCAGCGGGCACATACTCGGGCAGGTGCCAGACCGAGGCGTCATATTCTTCGATCATCGGCAGCAGGCGGGCGATCGGCGCCGGGTTCGGGGTCGAGAGGTCGATGTGGCAGCGCCAGATCCAGTTCTTGCCCTTCTCGCGGGCGCCGCGGCGCAGGCCGATCGGCTGCGGGTCGTGGACGATCACCGCGTCCCATTCTCCCTGCAGCCCGTCGGCGTTGATCTGGTTGATCTCGTCGAAGATCTCCCACTGCTCGTCGCTCAGCGTCTCGGGCGCGCCCTGCAGCGAGTTGTGGAGGAGCTTGGTGGCGTTGAAGAACTCCTCCTTGCCGAAGATCACGTGCCAGTGCGCGTCGATGCCGACGTCGCGCATCAGCGGCACGATCGTGTAGAGGATCTCGGAGACGCCGCCGCCGAACGCGGTGGCGCTGACGTGGAGGACGCGTTTGCCCTTGAGCGGCTCGGCGAGCTCGCGGATCCGCGCCGTCAGGTCCTTGCCGACGATGTGGGTGTAGTCCGTGAGGGACTTCTGGCCGAGTGCGACTTCCTGGAGCACGGCGGAAGTTCTACAGGCCCGGGCGGCTGTGTCGCGTCCAGGCCGCCGCTGTGTGACGAACCGGCGTAACCGACCGACTCGCCTCCGGAACCTTTTCTATTCCGGTTCCGGAGTGTCCGGGCGTTTGCCGAGCGTGACCGAGACGTGTTCCTTCTTGCCCTTGTGGAGGATCGTCAGGTCGACCTTTTCGCCGGGCATCTTTTCGGCCACGTAGCGGGCCAGGTCGTTGGGCGAGACGACGTTTTTGCCTTCGACCTGGAGGATCACGTCGCCGCCGACTTCGTAGCTGCCGGCCTGGAACTCGATTTCCTTGCCGTTGCCGCCTTCGAGGCCGGCTTCGTCGGCCGGGCCGCCGGAGACGACCTGGGCGATCAGGCCGCCGAAGGTCGTGTCGAGGCCGAGGTGTTCGGCCAGCTGCGGGTAGAGCGGCTGGGTCGAGACGCCGATGTAGGCGTATTCGGCGGTGCCGTCTTCGATCAGCTGGGCGACCGAGCGTTTGATCGCCGTCGTCGGCACCGCGAAGCCGACGCCGTCGTTGGCACCGGAGTTGGTCTCGATCTGCTGGTTGATGCCGACGACTTCGGCGTTGGCGTTCAGCAGCGGGCCGCCGGAGTTGCCGGGGTTGATCGCGGCGTCGGTCTGGATTGCGCCCTCGATCTGGAACTGGGTCAGCGATTTGACCGAGCGGTCGGTGGCCGAGATCACCCCGACCGAGAGCGACTGCTGTTCGCCGAAGGGGCTGCCGATCGCCGCCACCGACTCGCCGACTTCGAGGGTCGAGTCGTCGCCCTCGGTCAGCGGGTGCAGCTTGAAGCCGTCCGGTTCGACCTTGAGCAGGGCGACGTCGGCAAAGGGGTCGAAGCCGACGATTTCGGCTTCGACGACGTTGCGGTCGGGGAACTCGACGAAGACTTCTTCGGCCGGCTTGCGCGGGCCGCCGGATTCGTCGGTGACGACGTGGGCGTTGGTGACGATGTGGCCTTCTTCGTCGAGCACGAAGCCCGAACCCTCGGCGGCCGAGCCGGGACCGAACACGGAGCGGATCGTCACCACGCCGGGCGAAGCCTCCTTGTAGACCTGGGTTGCGTCGAAGCCGCTCGCGGCGGTCTCGATCGCGACCTGGGGCGGCGCGGTCGATTCGGTGCTGGTCGACGGTTCGGCGGTCGCGCTCGTCGCCTCTTCGCCGCTGCTCTCGCCGCCGTTCCCGGGAGTGGCGTTGCCGGAGCCGCAGCCGCCGAGCAGGGCGGCCAGGACCAGGACGAGGCAGAGGACGGCGGTCGCCGTCGCCCGCTTCAAGACGACGCCCTGGCGAGCGCGCGGCTCGGCGTCTCGACCGTTTCGCGGGCCGGCGGCAGGTCGAGCGTGAAGGTGGTGAAGCGACGGCTCGAGGAGACGGCGATGTGGCCGTTCATCCGCGTCGCCAGCTCGCTGGCGATCGCCAGGCCGAGGCCCGAGCCGCCGGCCGAGTCGCCGGTGTAGAAGCGCTCGAAGATGCGGCCGTGGACGCGCTGGGGGATCCCGGCGCCCTCGTCGGAGACGACGAGAGCGGCGCGGCGGTTGGCGGAGTTGGCGGTCACGGTGACGTTGGTACCCACCGGCGTGTGGGTTAAGGCGTTGTCGAGGAGGATACGGATGATCTGTCGCACCCGATCGCGGTCGGCCAGCGCCAGCACCGGCCGCGCCGCGGTTCGCAGATGCAGGCGCGAGTCGTGGATTTCGGCGCGCGGGCCGAACTCGCGGGCCGCCTCGCGGGCGAGCTCGCCGAGGTCGACCGGGCGCGCCTGCATCACCATCGCCCCGGCATCGAGCTGGGAGAGGTCGAGCAGATCGGCGGTCAGCTTGGTCAGGCGCTCGATCTGCTGGCGCATCGTCCGCACGAACTCTTCGCGCTCCTCGGGGTTCGGGTTCTCCTCTTCGAGCAGCTCGACGAAGCCGCCGAGGCTGAAGATCGGCGTTCGCAGCTCGTGCGATGCGTTGGCGATGAACTGCTTGCGGGCGACGTCGAGCTCGGCGAGGCGCCGCTGCATTTCGTTGAAGGTGCGGGCGAGGGGGGCGAGCTGGCCGACCGAGGCGACCGGAATCGTCGTCTCGAAGTTGCCGTCGGCGACCTTGCGGGCGGCGTCCTGGAGCCGGCGCACGTTGGAGGCGGCGAGGTTGGCGTAGTAGATGCCGAAGACGGCGGCGATCGCGGCGGCGATCAGGCCGCCGACGACGATCTGGGTTTTGACCGCGCCGAGGCCGCTGGCGGCGCCGCCGACGGCGACCGCATATACGTAGACGATCGCGACCGTGCCGAGGCAGATGCCGACCGCGGTGAAGGTGATGCGACCGCCGAGCCGGCTCGGCCGCAGCCTGCGCAGCGCCCGCATCGCCTACTCCACGAAGCGGTAGCCGACGCCGCGCACCGTGAAGAGGAACTCGGGCTCCTTGGGATCGGCCTCGAGCTTCTCGCGCAGGTGCCTTATATGGACGTCGACGGTGCGCGGGTCGCGGTACTCAGAGTCGCCCCAGACGTGCTCGAGCAGGGTCTCGCGGGTGAGCACGCGGCCCGGCGAGCGGGCCAGGGCGCCGAGGATCTCGAACTCGACGTAGGTCACCTTGACCTCCTCCTCGCGCAGGGTGACGAGGTGGCGGTCGAAGTCGATCGTCAGGTCGCCGGCCGAGATCGCGCCGGCGGCGCGATCGTCGGCGCCGTTGGCGGCCGCCATCCGCGAGCGCCGCAGCGCCGCTTTGACGCGGGAGCGGAACTCGCGCATCGAGAAGGGCTTGGTGATGTAGTCGTCGGCGCCGACCTCGAGGCCGGCGACCTTGTCGGTCTCCGACCCCTTCGCGGTCAGCATGATGATCGGCACCTGGCTGCGCGAGCGCAGGCGCCGGCAGACTTCGACGCCGTCGAGCTGGGGCAGCATCAGGTCGAGGACGACGAGGTCGAAGCGGCCCTCGTCGAAGCGCTGCAGGGCTTCGGAGCCGTCGAGCGCCGAGGTGACGTGGTAGCCGTCCTTGCGCAGGGGATAGCTCAGCAGCGTCTGAATCGACTGCTCGTCGTCAACGAGGAGAATTCGGGCTGACCCATTTGCCACAGACAAAGGGTAGTCGGGAGACAACCGCAGGCGTACCGGCACTCTTGGACGCATTGCGAAGGAATCTTGGACACATGTGCGAATACCCGATACTAAGGTCCTAACTCAGGCCGCCGATAATCATCTCGGATGCAGCGACAGGAACTGAAATCACTGGTCGACTCCGGCGCCTACAAGCCGGACCCCTCGCGGATCGCCGCCGCCATGTTGAAGCGGCGCGGCGTGCGCGAGCTGCTCACCGGCGCATACGTCAGCTCTGGCGGAGCTGGTCGTAGCCACGGGGCTCCAGGGCTCCGCCACCGCGCCGCCTGATCTCGACGCCGCCGCCGCCGGCAACCCGCCCGATCACGGTCAGGGCCAGATCCAACTTCGCCAGCGCCGCCGTCGCGGCGGCGACCCGCTCCGGCCCCAGCGTCGCCAGCAGCTCGTAGTCCTCGCCGCCGGCGATCGCGAGCTCGAGCGGGTCGCGATCGGCGGCCGCGGCGACGGCGGCGACGCCGTCCTGGACGGGTATCGCGGCGGCGTCCAGCTCGAGGCGGACGCCGGAGGCGGTGGCGAGGTGTCCGGCGTCGCCGCCGAGGCCGTCGGAGAGGTCGATCATCGCCCTCGCCCCGGCCGCGGCGAGGGCGCGACCGGCGGCGAGCCGCGGAACGGGATCGAGCTGCCGCCCAATCAGGGGGGAGAACTTTGACCCGGGGGTCGCTTGTCGCCCTATAGGTGACAACCGACCCCCGGGTCCGTAGTCGCCCTCCGGAGCGTCGAGGAGAAGGAGGCCGGCGGCGGCACCGCCGAGCTCGCCGGTGACGACGACGGCATCGCCGGGTCGGGCGCCGGCGCGGGTGACGAAGTCCTCGGGACGGTCGGCGTGGCCGACCACGCTCACCGCCAGGGTCAGCGCCGGCGCCCGGGTCAGGTCGCCGCCGGCCAGCGTCGTCCCGGTCGCCCCCGCCATCGCCGCCAGGCCCGCGCCGATCGCCAGCAGCTCCTCCTCGCCGACCTCGGTCGGCGCCCCGATCGCGACGTAGGCCTCGCCCGGCTCGGCGCCCATCGCGGCGAGGTCAGAGAGCGCCGTCGCCAGCGCCTTGCCGCCGATCTGCTCGGGGCTGGCGACGCCGCGGTGGAAGTGGACGCCGTCGACGAGCGCGTCGACCGAGGTCGCGGTGGCGCCGCCGGGCACCGAGATCGCGGCGTCGTCGCCGCTGCCGAGGCGGACCCGCGGCCCCGGCGCAGGGAGCCGCTCGCGCAACCTCGCCAGCAGCTCGAACTCGCCCATTGCCTGACTATCCCAAAGCGCCACGGCGCACGCCGCGGCGTTGGAGGCAAGCTCTAAGGTGCCGACAGTGGAGCGCCGCCAACCACTTCTCCACCGAATCGGCGAAGCAGGGGCACGATTCGGGACGCGGCCGCCGCGCAGTCGCGGCGTCCGCCTCGCCCTGCAGATCGGCCTCGCCGTCGTCGTTTTCGGCTTCCTCGTTCTTACCGTCATCAACCAGTGGTCGGAGATCAAGAGCGAAGGCGTCCACTTCCACATCGTCTGGCTGATCCCGGCCTTCGTCATCCTGCCCTTCTTCTTCGTCCTGAGCGCCTACGGCTGGGACCTGATCCTGCGCTCGCTCGGCTACAAGCTCGGTTTCGGCCGCGCTCAGGTGGCCTGGGGCCAGCCGCTCTTGGCCCGCTACGTCCCCGGCAGCGTCCTCTACGTGCTGGGACGGGTCCTGCTCTCCGAGCGGGCCGGGATCCCACGCCGCATCACCGTCGCCTCGATCGTCTACGAACAGGCGATCTCGGCGACCTCGGCGGTCATCGTCGCCTCCTACTTCATCATCAACCACCCCGACCTCCAGGGCGACCCGATTCGCTGGGCGGTGCTGCTGCTGATCCCGGCGGCGATCACGATTCTGCACCCGAGCGTCTTCGGGCGCCTCTCGGCCAAGCTCCTGGCTGCCTTCGGCCGCGACCCGCTGCCGGTGGTGATGTCGCTGCGCGACGTGATCGGTCTCCTCGTCTACTTCTCGCTGAACTGGATCGTGATCTCCTTCGGCATTTACAGCGTTGCCCGTTCGGTCACCTACATCCCCTTCCGGGACGTGTTGCTGGTCGGCTCGGCCCAGGCGATCGGCTATTTCGCGGCGCTGATCACGATCGTCGCCCCGGCCGGCCTCGGCGTCCGCGACGCCGCCTTCGCCTGGGCGGTCAAGGCGGCGCTGCCGGGCCGCAGCTTCGCGGTCGGCTCGCTGATCTCGATCGCCGTCCGCGGCGTCTCGACCGTGGCCGAACTCATGTACGTCGGCGTCGTCACGGTGATGGGCCGGCGCGAGGGCTGGAGCGTCGCGACCGGCATCCTCCATCCCTCCCCCGAGGAGGAAGAGGCGGGCCCCGAGGACGCCCCCGGCCGCGCCCCGGAAATCCTCTAGCCCCCCTCCTCTGGCGTTCGCAGTTTCCCGCGCTATAGGCGGATAAGTGCGAACGCCAGAGGAGGCGTCGCTTGTTGCCCTCCGATCAGAGGGGGATGCGGGCGCCGAGCTGGTAGGCGGTGAGGGCGAGGGTCAGGAGAACGAGGGGACGGTCGCGGGCGACGGCGACCAGCGGCAGCGGCCAGATCAGATACCAGGGCAGCAGCCACGAGGTGGCGATCAGGAGCGCGAAGCCGGTCCAGGCGGCGGCGCGGATCCAGTCGCCGCCGCGCCAGGTCCACGCCATCAGGTAGGCGACCAGGAAGCCGAGCAGGATCAGGGCGCCGACGCCGATCGGGTCGTCGTCGACGCCGAGAATGCGGCCGAGGGTGGTCGGGATCGAGAGGTGGCTCGTTCGTCCCTGGTTCTCGCCCGCCAGCCCGAAGGCGTGGATCCAGTGCCAGCCGAAGGCAAACCACGCCCCCGCCGCGATCACGACGCTGGCGCCCAGCGCTCCAAGCGCAAGTCGTCCCAACGCCCAGCCCCCCAACCCGCCCTGACTCCGTCCCGGCTCTTCCCGCCGCAGTCGAGCCGGGATGGTGCCAGGGCCTTCCGAACCAGAGAGCGCGGGGAGTCGGTCCGCGCGCAAGGCCCGCGAGTCCCGCGCCGTCGCCACGACGGCGAACGGCGCGACGAAGAGCGCCGAGGCCTTGACCGCCGCCGCGCCCACCAGGGCGGCTCCGGCGCTCGCCTCGCGTCGCGCACACAGCGCCGCGACGCCGAGCATCACCAGCAGCATCGTCAGGGCGTCGTTGTGGGCGCCGCCGACGACGTGGACCAGGACCAGCGGGTTGAGGGCGACGAAGGCGGCGGCGCGCCGGGGGTCGACGCCGCGCCAGGCGGCGAGCCGGGCGACGACCGCCGCAAGCGCCAGCACCGAGATCGCCGCGACCGCCTTCAGCGCCGCCACCGCGGCGCCGACCGGCAGCCAGGCCAACGGGTAGGTCGCGAGGGTGAAGAGGGGGCCGTAGGCGCTCGTCGTATCGGTCCAGGTGACGTGGGCGAAGACCGGGTCGGCCGGCGCCGCATTGGGCTTTGCGACGTAGGGATCGAGGCCGTGGCGCACCCCCAGCCGCGCGTAGTCGAGGTAGCTGAAGGCGTCGTGGGAGAGCAGCACCGGGGCCAGCGCGAACGCCGTCACGGCGACCACGATCAGGCCGCCGACGGCGCGCCCGCCGAGCCGCGGCGCCGCAACCAGGACGCCGAGGTAGGCGGCGAACCCCGCCCACATCAGCCCGTAGGCGAGCCCCGGGTCGATGCGCGTCTACCCGCTGCCGGTCTTGCCGGCGCCGGCAGCTTCGCCGCCGCCGACGCCGTCGCTCGGGCCGCCGTCGGCGGGCGGGAGTGGCGGCGGCAGGGGCAGCGGTTCCTGACCCGCGCCGGGCGCGTAGGCGTCGGGGTTGTAGCCGCCGACCGCTGAGCTGCCAGGCGCCGGTTCGGAGCCCGATTTGCCGCCGGCTCCGCCTTTGCCGCCACTGTGCCCGGAGCCGCCCGACCCTGGCGGTGACTGCGTGAACTGGCCGAAGAACGGCGCCCATTCGATTTCTTCTTCGGGTTCGGTGAATTCCTCGCAGGGGATGCCGCCGGCGGTGTAGACGTGGTTCCAGATTTCGGCCGGGAAGGTGCCGCCGAAGACGATGATGCCGTGGACGTCGTCCATCGAGATCGCGTTCGATTCCGGGTATCCGACCCAGACCGCGGTCGCCAGGTTGGGCTGGTAGCCGGCGAACCAGGCGTCGGTGTATTCGTCGGTCGTCCCGGTCTTGCCGGCCTGGCCGGCGCAGCCGGTGTAGGCCGCGACGCCGGTGCCTTCGGTGATGTTGTCGTGCAGCAGGCGCGTCACCTGGTAGGCGACCGCGCGCGAGATCACCCGTTCGGGCTCGGCCTTCTGCGGGTGTTCGACGTCACCCCCGGGAAGGATGACCTTCTCGATCGCCACCGGGTTGCGGTGGACCCCGCCGGCCGCCAGGGTCGCGTAGGCGTCGGTCAGTTCGAGCGGCGACACGCCGACCCGCAGGCCGCCGATCCCCTCCGCCGGGATGCCGTCGAGCGGGCTCGTGATCCCCATCGACTTCGCCGTCGCGGCGACGTTGGCGGGGCCGACGTCGAGGTCGAGCTGGGCGAAGACGGTGTTGTCGGAGGTGACCGTCGCCTGCTGGAGGTTGATCGTCCCCTGGTAGCCCTCGTCGGCGGTGTGGACTTCCCAGTGGCCCCAGTGCGGCAGGTTCAGGTCCAGCGGTTTCGAGGTGTAGTAGGTCGAGTAGGGGTCGATGCCCTGCTTCAGCGCCGTCGTCAGCACGAAGGCCTTGAAGGTCGACCCCGGCTGGCGGTGCCCCTCGGCGGCGAGGTTGAACTGGCTCTGCGCGTAGCTGGTGCTCGAGACCATCGCCCGGATGTGGCCGTTGCGGGGATCGATCGAGACCAGCGCCGAGGCCGGGTCGGTCGAGTAGGGGAGGGTCGAGTGGATCGCTTCGAGGTCGACGCGCTGGAGATCGGGGTCGATCGTCGTGTAGACCTTGAGCCCACCCTGGCGCACCGTGGCGACGCCGTAGTGCTTGATCAGCAGCGCTTCGACGTAGTCGAAGAAGTAGGGCTGGCGGTGGGCGAAGAAGCCCTGGGAGACGTTCAGCCCGAGCCCCTGGCGCATCGCCGCCCGCGCCCGCGCCGGGCTGACCCAGCCGAGCTTCGCCATCTTGCGCAGCACTTCGTCGCGGCGCGCTCGCGCCGCCCGCGGGCTGAGGATCGGGTTGTACTCGGAGGGTGCCTGGGGGAGCCCGGCGAGCAGCGCCGCCTGCGCCAGCGAGAGCTTCGATACCGGTTTGGAGAAGTAGATCCGCGCGGCGGCGCCGACCCCGACCGCGGTCGAGCCTTCGATCGTCCCGTAGGAGGCGTTGTTCAAGTACTGACCGAGGATCTGGTTGCGGGAGTGGTGTTCGGAGTACTCGATCGCCAGCTTGGCCTCGACGATCTTGCGTTCGATGTTCTTCTGCGGATGCTCGATGCAGAGGTTGCGGACTAGCTGCTGGGTGATCGTCGAGCCGCCCTCGACCGCTTCGCCGGCTTCGAGGTCGGTGACCGCGGCGCGCAGGATGCCCTCGGTGTCGACGCCGCCGTGCTCGTAGAAGCGCTGGTCCTCGATCGCCACGGTCGCGTGCTGGAGCGATTTCGGGATCGCCGCGATCGTGACCGGGGCGCGCGCTTCGCTCGAGGAGATCGCCCCCAGCTTCGAGCCGTCGGCGGCGTAGATCGTCGAGTTGCCGTGTTTCTCGGCGCGCTTGCAGCTGGCCAACGAGGGTGCCTGGGCGGCGACGTTCAGCACCCAGGAGGTGGCGGCGATGACCGCGATCGCGATCACGGCGACGAGGGCGCCGACGACGATCGCCACCCTCGACTTCAAGCTCCCGCGGCGCCGCTGCCGTCGCCGGTCCCGCTGCGTCATATCCGCAGGCTACCCGCGCCCCGGGCCGCCCGTGGGGTTAAGCCTGGGTGTCTTCGGTCGAGTGGTTGTGGACGATCCCCTCGACCAGCAGCTGGTTGGGGATCACGAAGCTGCTGCCGTCGCCGGCGTCGAGGAACGTGTAGCTGAGGGTGATGTCGGTGACCCGGCCCTCGGTTTCTTCGAAGCTGATCCGGTCGCCGATGCGGATCGGTTTGGCGACCGCGATCAGCACCCCGGCGATCACGTTGCTGATCGTGTTCTGAGCGGCGAAGCCGACGATCAGCCCGATCACCGCGGTCGAGGCGAGGATCCCGGTCGCCAGGCGCTTCAGCTCGGTGAACTGGGCGAGCACGATCGCCGCGACGACGAGGACGACGGCGAGGATGATCAACCGCCGCAGGATCCGCAGGCGGGTCTTGGTCGTGCGGCTGACCTGTGAGACTGCCGGCGACATGGAGGCCAACCTAGCTGGGAACGAGGTCGCCGCGCCCCCGCGCTCCTTCCCGCCAGCCAACTGGGGTCCCTGGATCGCCGTGCTCGGCGTCATCGCCGCGCTCGGCACCGGCGTCGTCCTCAGCATCCCCGGCCTGCTGGCCGGGATGAACGCCGAAAACGAACTCACGACGCTGGGCAACATCCTCGTGCAGATCGGCACCGCGCTGGGGTTCCTGCTGGTGCCGATGGCGGTCGCCGCCTCGCGGGGCGCCGAGGGGCTGCCGACGATCCTCGACCGGCTCGGGGTGCGGCGGTTCAGTCCCAGCGCCTTCAAATGGATGGCCGCCGCGGTCGGCCTCTACCTCGTGGCGACGGCGCTCTACACCGGGCTGATCACCGAACCGCACCAGAAGGACATCGCCGAAGCCTTCGGGCCGATCGCCGTCCAGGTTCTGCTGATCGTGATCGCGGCGCCGATCAGCGAGGAGATCTGCTTTCGCGGCATGCTCTACGGCGGCCTGCGCACGCGCCTGCCGCGCTACCCGGCAGCGCTGGTCACGGGTTTGATCTTCGGCGGCCTCCACGCCACCACCGGGATCACCGCGGTGCCGCCGCTGATCATCTTCGGCTTCCTGCTGGCGCTGCTCTATGAGAAGACCGGTTCGATCGTGCCCGGAATCATGCTGCACATGCTGAACAACATCGTCGCCCTTCTGGCGCAGTAATCTTCGCCGCCGTGCTCCGCCGCCTCGCCCTCCTCGTCGTGGTCGTCGCCCTTCTGGCGCTGCCGGCAGTCGCCGTCGCGGCCCCCGGTCCCGAAAAGCCGGCGACGCCGGAAAAGCCCGCCAAGCCGGAAAAGCCGGCGATCCCGAAGGCGACGGTGAAGATCGACGTCGGCCACCTCAGCGGCGACCTAGCGCCGATCTTCGACCAGGTCCCGGTCACCGGCACGCTCTCGCCGTACGAGCCGGGGCAGCGCGTCGAAGTCACCTTCTACCTGAACGGGCACAAGCTGGTCAGCCACAAGGTCGCGGTCGCGCCGGGGCCGAACGGCACCGGGACCTTCGAATCGAGCGTCATCCTGCGCACCGGCGGCAAGTACGCGGTCTCCGCCCACCACGCCGCGACCGCGGTGCTCGGCGGCGACTCGACCGTCCGCAAGAGCTGGGGCGTCAGCTATCCCAAGCTGAAGCCGGGCGAATGCGGCAAGGTCGTCGAGGGCTTCAAAAGCGCAATGGCGAAGATGGGCTACGTCTCCGGCGGCGGCGAGTGCTTCAACGGCCGCCTCGGCCGCGAGGTCCTCGCCTACCGCAAGGTCAACGACATGGACCGCAGCAAAAAGGCCGGCCCGGGCGTCCTCAAGGCGGTCTTCGCCGGCAGGGGCGGCTACCAGCCGAAGTACCCCGACGCCGGCGAACACGCCGAGGTGCCGCTCGACAAGCAGGTCCTGGTGCTGATCAAGAACGGCAAGCCCTTCGCGATCTACCCGGTCTCGACCGGCAAGCCCTCGACTCCGACGATCACCGGCCAGTACCAGTTCTACCGCCAGGAACCGGGCTACAACTCGGAGGGTATGTACTACTCCTTCTACTGGCACAACGGCTACGCCGTCCACGGCTACCACGAAGTCCCCAACTACGCCGCCAGCCACGGCTGCGTGAGGACCTTCATCGCCGACCAGCCCCGCATTTACGAACAGCTGCACTACGGCGAGTCGATTTTTGTCTTTTAGGTCCTCGGGCTTGGGATCGTCAGCCACGTGACCGACCTCGAGGCCGCCAAGTCGACGCTGCTGGCGGAGCTGCGCGAGCACTCGCTGATCATCGGCGAGGTGACGCTGGCGAGTGGGGCGACGGCGCAGTACTACGTCGACGCGCGGCGGACGCTGATGCGGCCGGCGGGGTTCGCGGCGGCGGGGGAGCTGATCGCGGCGTTCGCGCACGAGCTCGGCGCCACGGCTGTCGGCGGACCGGCGACGGCGGCGATCCCGCCCGCCTGCGCGGCGATCGCCGCGCAGGCCGGGCAGGACCTGGTCGCCTTCTTCGTGCGCGGCCAGCGCAAGGAGCATGGGCTGCAGCGCTGGGTCGAGGGGCCGGTCGGACCGGGGACGAAGGCGCTCGTCGTCGAGGACACGGTGACCACCGGTGGCTCGACCGCGACGGCGATCGGGCGGGTCAAGGAGGAGGGCCTCGAAGTCGCCGGCGTCGTCGCCGTGGTCGACCGCCTGGCCGGCGGCGGCGAGCGGATCGAAGCCGCGGCGGGGGCGCCCTACCGGGCGCTGGTCACGATCGACGAGATCTACCCCGAGCGCCCCGACCGCGGCTGACGGCCGCGGCGGCGAGGTTCTAGCCTTCCGGCGATGGAGCCCGATGCAGTCGAGATCCGCGTCGTCGCCTGCCTGATCGAGAAGCAGCGGACGACGCCGGACCACTACCCGCTCTCGCTGAACGCGCTGCGCCTCGCCTGCAACCAGTCGACCAACCGCGAACCCGTCGTCGCCTACGACGAGGCGACGGTCAGCGAGGCCCTGCGGCGCACGGCGCTGCGCGGCTGGACCCGGCTGGCGAGCGGGGCCGGCAGCCGGGCGCGCAAGTACCGGCACCTGCTGGGCGAAGCGCTCGCCGCCGATCCCGCCGAACTGGCGCTGCTGGCGGTGCTGATGCTGCGCGGCCCGCAGACGCCGGGCGAGCTGAAGACGCGGACCGAGCGCCTGCAGCCCTTCGAAGACCTGGCGGCTGTCCACGGCACCCTGGAGCGGCTGGCCGAGCGCGGCTACGTCGCGCGGCTGGAGCGGCGGCCGGGGCAGCGCGAAGACCGCTACGAACATCTGCTCGGCGGGGAAGGGGAGGACGGGGCGCCGGCGTCGGACGGTTCGGCGCGGGCCGCGTCGGCGACCGTCTACAACGATGAGGCGCCCGCGCCGCCCGTCCACCGCGACGACCCGGCTGGGCCCGCCGCGCGTGACAGCAAGCCGACCGCGGCGAGCGCCGCACCGGTCGTCACCGAGTACCGGACCGAGTCCGAGGACGAGCGCCTCGACCGGCTCGAAGCCGAGCTGGGCGAGCTCAAGGGCGAGCTCGCCGCGCTGCGCGAGCAGCTCGGCGGCTGAGGCCCTGCGGGCTCGCTCGACGCATTCACCACACCGGGGTGTGGAACGCATCGAGGCTGGGCGGGCGCTAGCCCGCCGGGCGCAGCGGCAGGACGGCCGAGCGGCGGCCGCCGGGGATCGCGACGATCAGCCGCGTGCGCAGCTGGCCGCGTTTGCTCAGCAGCGCCGCGGCGCCGGCGGTGAGGCGGACTTCGAAGGCGTGGCCGTGGGCGCCGGTCAGGGTGAAGGTGCGGTGGCCGAGGCTGCGTTCGACGACGTGGATCAGCGGCGGCCGGTGGCGGCGCGGCGTCGCCAGCCGGAAGCGCGTGCGCAGCGCCAGCTGTCCCGGGCAGGCGGTGCCGGCCGGCCAGGTGCAGGTGATCCGCACGCGGACGCCGTGCGCGGTCGCCCGCAGGTTGGAGAGCGTGATCGGCACCGGGATGTTCGTCGTCTTGCAGCCGAGCAGGCGGTTTTCGCCTTCGCCGAGGTTGAGCGCGTAGACGCAGATCGGCTGCGGGCCGGAGCGGGTCGACACCACGGTGGCGTCGAAGCCGTGGTTCGGACCAGCTTCCAGGTGTTCGCGGCCGACCGCCGGCAGCGGCAGGTTCGCGATCGGGCCGAGTTCGTAGGCCTGGGCTCCGGGGGCGCCGGCGCGGCCGCCGACGTAGACGGCGATCGAGAGCGGTTCGGTCGGCGCTTCGGGGTCGTAGGCCCAGCCCTTGACCCGCAGCTGACCCGGCGCCGGCGCGCCAGTCAGTTCGAGCGTGCCGACCGGGTCGGGTTCGCCGACCGGCGCCGTCGCGACCCCGACCGTCGCCCCGTCGACGTAGTCGCTGTCGACGTTGATCGTGGTGCCGCCGTAGGTGTCGTCGTGGCCGCCGCGGAACTGGTGGATGCGCTGGTGGGTCGGCCAGGCGGTGGCCGGCACCGCCGGGTCGCTGGTGCTCTGCTGATTGTTCCAGTTGGCGAGCCAGATGTCGTCGGGGCTCAGGTAACCGGTCCCGTAGGCCCCGGCGAGGTCGGCGATCCCCGAGCCGGTGCTCGAGTAGACCCCGGAGACGTAGCCGAGCGCGTGCAGCCGTTCGGTCCAGGCCTCGAGGAAGGCGAGCGTCGCCGCCGTCGCGCTGGTCGTCGGCGTGTAGGACTCCATGTCGAAGTAGATCGGGCTGCCGGGCCCGACCGCGATCGCCGTCGCCTCGGCAACCGCGTCTTCGGCCGCCGCGGCGCCCTGCGCGCTCGCCTGGGTGGGGCTGAGCTTGGCGCAGCTGCTGCAGCTCGAGGTCGGCGACTGCAGGCCGACGTAGGTGGGGATCAGGTGCCAGCCGGCGGCGGTCTCGGCGCTGACCCAGGCGGCCGTCAGGTTCGGCTGCGAGCAGGCGCTGTTTTCGCCGCCGATGTAGACGCCGACGCCGCGGAACGGCGATTCGAGCCAGGCGGCCATCGCCTTGGTCGAGGGGGCGCTGCAGGTGTCGAAGCCGAGGCCGGTGAAGGTCGCGCCGGAGGCCGAGCTGCGGGCGGGCGCGCTGGAAGCGCCGGCGCGCGGCGCGGGCGCGGGCGCGGCGAGCGCGGCGCCCGCCAGCGGCGAGGTAGCGGCCGGTTCGACGACGATCGCGCGCCTGCGGCCGACGATCGCCCCCGCCGGGCAGCCCTGTTCGGGCGACGGCGCGCCGAGGTAGACGACGCGGCGGTCGAGCCGCACGCAGGCGCGCGGGTCCCGGGCCAGGCGCACGACCCGGAAACCCGCCGGGACCGCGACCGCGCGGCCTTCGAAGTGGACGGTCGCGGGGGCCGGCGGGCCGCTCGTGGCGGCGGCGGGGGGCGGCCCGCCGGTGGGCGCGGCGAGGGCGATGGCGGGCACCGCCAGCGCGAGGAGGGCGGCCACGGTGAGCAGCAGCGCCAGCGCCCCGGGCGCGGCCGCCAGCCTTCGGTGGTTCTCTCGGTCGATCACGTCTCTGGCTACAACTGTCCCAAGCCGCCGAAGTTGCTCCCCGCCGGCGGCATATGGAGGGACTTCGTGAGCAGCCCGGCGAATCCTACGCAGCGCCGGCCGGGTCGCGCCACATCGGCCAGAGGGACGGGCCGCGCGGCAGCCGCACCTCGCCGGTGACGCGGAATCCGAAGCGCGCGTAGTAGTCGACGTTGCGCTCCTTGGTGCACTCGAGGTAGGCGCCGATGCCGTCGCGGTCGCATTCCTCGAGCACCGGCGCCAGCGCCGCGGTGCCGAGGCCGCGGCCCTGGTGGGCCGGCTCGGTGCCGAGGGTCGCCAGGTACCAGTGCGGCGGTTGGGTCCGATGGCGCCGCTCGACCCGGAGCAGCCCGGCGGCGACCAGCGGCACCCGCCGCAGCAGGCGCGGGTGCAGCATCGAGCGCGATATCTCGAGGTCCTCGCGAGCGGTGGTCTTCCAGCACTCCGGCGGCGTCCAGAGCGCCGCGCACGCGCCGCCCGCGGTCATCCAGATCTCGCCGTGGGGCAGCAGCTGTCGCAGGCGGATGGCGAAGAAGCGCTCGGCCATCCAGCTCCGCGGCGTGCCGCGGGGTGCCGCCCAGGCAATCAGCGGGTCGTCGTCGAACGCCCGCGCCAGCATCGGCGCCAGCACCGCCAGGTCCGCGGCGCCCGCCCGCCGCACCTCATCCCGATCGGCTGCCCGGCGGCCCGTCACGTCGCCACCGTGAGTTCCAACTTTTGTTCCAACCCGACGGTCAATCCCAGGCCCCTCGCCTCCGTTTGGCTTCCTGTCTAGTGCCCCGAGCTGGATTCGAACCAGCGGCCTATCCCTTAGGAGGGGATCGCTCTATCCGACTGAGCTATCGGGGCCTGGGGCGAATTCTCTCTTACGGGACAGATTCGTGGCGCAATTGATCCATTCATCGCACCACGGGTGCGCTTTGGCTTGGCAGGATCTCGTGCATGAGAACCGCACAGGCCAGAGACGTGTCCGGCACCGTGGATAATGTGGTGCACATGTCCAAGATGATCCAAATCAGGAACGTGCCCGACGAGATGCACCGGCTGCTGAAGATGCGCGCGGCGGCGGAAGGAATCTCGCTCTCGGACTACATCAAGCGGGAACTCGACATCGTCAGCAACAAGTCGACCTGGGACGAGGTCTGGGCTCGGATCAAAGCGCGCGGGCCCTCCGACGTCAAAACCGACACGATCGTTCAGATCCTTCGCGAAAGCCGCGGCGAGTGAAGGTCATCGACGCCTCCGCTCTGGTCGAATATCTGACCGGCGGTCAGCACGCCGAAGCGGTTCACAAGCGAATCGGCGCGACCTCGGCCTGGCTGTGGGCGCCGCAGCTGGTCGATGCCGAGGTCGGTCATTCGCTGCGGCGCGTGGTCCGGGCGGGCGAGGTCTCCGCCCGGGCCGCCCGCGCCGCGTTGGGCGAACTGGCCGACATGCGGCTGATGCGCATCGACCACCGGCTGCTGCTCGAGCGGGCCTGGGCGCTGCGCAACAACGTCAGCTTCTACGACGGGCTCTACGTCGCGCTGGCCGAGGAGCTCGAGGCGCCGCTCGTCACCCTTGACGCTCGGCTCGCCGGGGCGCCCGGCCTGAAGGTCGAAATCGACCTGGTTCAGGCTTCGTAGAGGCTCTCGGAGGCGAGCTCCATCGCGCGGCGGTTCCAGAGCTTCACCTCCAGGTAGACGTCATCGCCGAAGCCCTCGAGCGCGTCGAGGGCGAGGAGGCTGAAGCGGTCGCGGGAGATTGCTTCCTGGTCGACGGTCTCGCCGTCGAGCTCGGCGGTGGCGGCGACGGCGCCGCGGACCAGCGGTCGTCCCCAGACCAGGGTCACCGCCCCGGCGCGGCCGTTCTCGCCGCGCCAGCGGCCGATGACGTCGTCGTTGAGGTCGATTCGCCAGTCGGGGTTGGCCTCGGCGAGGACGTCGGTGAAGTCGACCTTGCCGATGAAGTCCGCGGGCTCGCCGCCGGCCGGCTGGACGTAGGAGACGTGGCCGAAGAGCTCGAGCGTGCCCTCGTCGCTCTCGACCCGGGTCGAGGCCGGGACCCAGACGCGCCCGCCCCAGGCGCGCTCGGGGAACCAGTCGATCTCGGCCGGGGCGCCGGTGCCGGACGGGAGGTCGGAGATCGCCGTCACCGCGGTTGCGAAGGCGTCGCTCAGCTGCTCGCTGAACCGGCCGCTGGGGATTCCCTCCTGGCTGGTATCGGCGATGAAGCGCGGGATCGGTCGCGGGTTCGGGGCCACGGCGAGGACCCTACTGGGGAGCTCCCCTCCTATCGGCTGACCTTTGTCGCCCTCTGGCTACAAAAGGCAGGGGGAGTCGCTGGAGCGCCCTGCCGCCGGAGGCGCTAGGAAGTTGCCGGGTGGGCGTCGGCGCTCGCCGGGGCGCTGTCGCCGATGTGGCCGCGCAGCAGCGTCACCGCCGCGACGCCGCCGGCGAAGCAGGTCGCGGCGCCGATCAGGAAGGCGACTTTGTAGCCGCCGGTGAGGGCGTCGAGCTGGCCGCTGCCGCCGGCCAGAAGGCCGTTGGTGTGCGAGGTCGCGATCGTCGTCAGCACCGCCAGGCCGAGCGTGCCGCCGACCAGGCGCGAGGTGTTGACGACGCCCGAGGCGAGCCCGTTCTGCTCCTGCGGCACGCCTTTGACGGCGGCGATCGTCGCCGGCACCAGCGACCAGCCGGTGCCGAGCGCGGCCAGCATCCCGCCCGGCAGGATGCCCAGCGCGTAGGGAGTGCTCGCGTCGACGGTGGCGAGGATCAGGAAGCCGACGGTCGCCAGCGACATGCCGATCGTCAGCGTCGCCCGCACGCCCAGCCGGGCGACCAGCTTCGGCGCCGTCGCCGAGCCGCCGAAGACCAGCAGCGTCATCGGCAGGAAGGAGACGCCGGCGAGCAGCGCGTCGTCGCCCTTGACTTCCTGCAGGTAGAGGGAGACGAAGTACCACATCGCGAACATGCCGGCAAAGAGCAGCGCCACGATCAGGTTGGCCGCCCGCAGCGCCGGCATCTTGAAGACGTCGAGCGGGATCAGCGGGTCGCTGGCGACGCGCCCCTCGACCAGGGCGAAGAGGCCGAGCAGGACGATCCCGAGCGCCAGCGGCGCCAGCACTCCGACGGCGCCCCAGCCGAGCGAGTCGGTGCGGACGATGCCGTAGACGACGGCGGTCAGGCCGCCGCTGATCAACGTCGCGCCGGCGACGTCGAGCGAGCGCTCGCTGGCGACCGCGCCGGCCTTCGGGATCAGGCGCCGGCCGGCGAGGACGACGGCGATCCCGACCGGGACGTTGATGATGAACACGGCGGGCCAGTCGAAGGCCTGGGTGAGCGAGCCGCCGAGCAGCACGCCGGCGCTGCCGCCGACCCCGCCCATCGCCGCCCAGAGGCCGAGGGCGCGGTTGCGCTCCGAGCCCTCGGCGAAGGAGCCGGCGACGATCGCCAGGCTGGCGGCCGAGATGACCGCGGCGCCAAAGCCCTGGATTGCCCGCGCCGCGATCAGCACGTCCTGGCCGTTGGCCAGTGCGCAGCCGAGCGAGGCGACTGAGAAAAGGCCGACGCCGACGAGGAAGACCTGGCGCCGCGGCAGCAGGTCGCAGGCGCGCCCGGCGAGCATCAGGAAGCCGGCGAAGGCGAGCGTGTAGGCGTTGACCACCCACTGCAGGCTGGTGTCGGAGAAGCCCAGCGAGGAGTGGATCTTCGGCAGCGCGACGTTGACGATCGAGATGTCGAGGATCACCATGAACTGCGCCAGGCAGACGGTGAGGAGGAGGGCATCGGTGCGACGGAGTCTCATAGTTCGACGATCACCGTACCACAAAGTTCGATGATCGTCGTAGTAGGATCGGAGACGTGAGCTTCGAGCATCCCGACGCCAGCGAGATCGACCTCTCCGCCGTGTTGCACGCGCTGAGCGATCCACAGCGCCGCGACATCGTCCGCGAGCTCGCCGCCAGCTCCGAGCCGCGCCCCTGCGGCAGCTTCGCGCCGACGATCACCAAATCGACCCGGACCCACCACTTCCGCGTGCTCCGCGAGGCCGGTCTGATCGAACAGTGGAAGCAGGGGACCAGCAAGTTCAGCACCCTGCGCCGCGCCGACATCGACGCCCGCTTCCCGGGCCTCCTCGACTCGGTCCTTCAATCGGCCCCCGTCGCCTAGCGGGACCGCGAGCCTCCGCTCAGAGGCACTCCCTTAGATCCGCGGCCGCCTGCTCGGGCGGGTAGATGTTGATGTCGACGCCGGTGCCGAGCTCGAAGCCAGCCTTGATCGTCAGCCGCGGCGCGATGTCGACGTGCCAGTGGAACTGGTCGGTGCCGCGCGGCGCGGTCCGCACCCAGAGGTTCAGCTCCGGCGGGGCGCCGAAGCGCTCGGCCAGCGCCCGCATCGCCGTGCGGATCATCGCCGCGCCGCCCTCGCTCTCCTCGAAGCGCCCTTCCTCGCGCCGCGGCACGACCCGCAGCTCGAACGGCGAGCGCGAGGCCCACGGGCAGATCAGCGCCGCCTCCTCGTCGATCGCGACCAGGCGGTCATGGCGGCGCACCTCCTCGACCAGGACGTCGCTCAGCAGCCCCGACCCGGCGGTGCGTTCGCCGTAGGCGCCGACCCGCTCGCGCTCGCGGGCGACCGCCGCCGGCACGAACGGCAGCACGTAGAGCTGGGCGTGGGTGTGCTCGAGCGAGGCCCCGGCGCCGCCGCCCTCGTTGACGCTCAGGTGCATGTAGGGGGCGTCGGCGTGGGCGCGCATGCGCTCGCGCCAGGTCTCAACCGCGTCGGCGAACTCGCCCTCGTCGAGCTCGGCCAGCGCCAGCACGTGGCGCGGCGAGTTGACCAGCACCTCGTGGGCGCCGGTTGCCGGCCGGGCGCTGAACAGGTCCGGTTCGCCGGAGCGCCGCGAGGTCAGGAGCGGATCGCCGCTCGAGGAGAATGCCCCCGCTTCGGCCTCGGGGCTGCCGCCGGGCCGCTCCGCCGCCGGCGCGCCGAGCGCCGGATAGAGGTTGTCGAAGGCGCGCGTGCGCCAGCCCGGCGTGTCGGCCTCGCTCCCGTCGGGGCGCAGGGCGTAGGTCTCCGGCGGGGTGCGGTCCTCGTGGCCCTCGCAGAACGGGCAGCTCTCCGGCCCCTTCCGCTCGGTGACCTTGGTGGCGAAGTTGTCGGGCCGCGCAGAGCGGCCCGGGGCGAGGATCGTCCTCAGCCCGCTCAGCTGGTCAATGCGTATCTCCGGCGCGCTCAGGAGCGGGAGGGTGGCAGATTCGGGTCGGGCGGGGAGTCGTCTTCGGGCGGGATCGCCGGTTCTGAGCCGACGTCGGGTTCCGGGCCGACCGCGGGCTTCGGCGGGATCGACGGATCGCCGCCGGGCGGGGTCGCCGAGGCCGCCGCGGGCAGCGGCTCGGTCGGCTCCGGGGCCGCCGCCGCGTCGCCGCCGGCGGGGGCGGCCGGGCGCGGTGCGTCGGGCTTGGCCTTGCTGCCGCCGCGATTGTGGTCGGCGCGGCCGAGGAAGGGCTCGATCACATCCATCGGCAGCGGGAAGACGACGGTCGTGTTCTGGTTGGAGCCGATTTCCAGCAGCGTCTGCAGGTAGCGCAGCTGCAGCGAGGCCGGGTTGGTGCTGATGATGTCGGCCGCGTCGGTGAGCTTCTGGGCGGCCTGGAACTCGCCCTCGGAGTTGATGATCTTGGCCCGCCGCTCGCGCTCGGCCTCGGCCTGGCGGGCCATCGCCCGCTGCATCTGGTCGGGGATCTCGACGTCCTTGATCTCGACCGCGGTGACCTTGACGCCCCAGGGCTCGGTCGACTCGTCGATGATCTTCTGCAGGTCTTCGTTGAGGCGCTCGCGGTCGGCCAGCAGCTGGTCGAGCTCGGCCTTGCCGAGCACCGAGCGCAGCGCCGTCTGGGAGATCTGCGAGGTCGCGACGAGGTAGTTCTCGACCTCGACCACGGCGCGGTTCTGGTCGACGACGCGGAAGTAGGCGACGGCGTTGACGCGGCAGGGGACGTTGTCGCGGGTGATCACCTCCTGCGGCGGGATGCTGAGGGTGACGGTGCGCAGCTCGACCTTGACCATCCGGTCGATCAGCGGGATCAGCAGGATCAGGCCGGGTCCCTTGGTGGCGATCAGCCGGCCGAGCCGGAAGATGACGCCGCGCTCGTACTCGCGCAGGACGCGGACCGAGAGCCCGATCGCGATCAGGGCGAAGAACAGCAATACGACGAGGATCCCTGCCACCGCTGCCATCTAGCTGCCTCCTTGTTGGGTGGCCGGCGCCGCCGTCGGCAGCGGTTCGACCACCAGGGTCAGGCCGTCGACGGCCTCGACGCGGACTCTATCCCCCGGTCCGATCGGGCCGGCGCCCTCGGCCAGCCGCGCCGCCCACAGGGTGCCGCGCATGAAGACCTTGCCGTCGGGGTCGACCGCCGAGCGCGCCACCGCGGTCTCGCCGATCATTTCCTCGGTGCCCGCCAGCGGCGGCAGGTCGCGGGTGCTGCGGATCACCTTGCGGCTGATGTAGACGAAGCTGGCGCCGGCGAGGACCCCACCGGTGATCAGCGCCGCGCCGATGTAGGCGCCGGCGTTGTCGTTGGAGCCGAGCGCGAGGATGCCGCCGACCGTCAGGCCGACCACCCCGAGCGCGGCCAGCACGCCGCCGGTCGGCAGCAGCAGCTCGGCGACGAGGAGGCCGAGGCCGATCAGAGCGATGATCGCGAAAGCTTCCATCGTTCAAGTATGCGCCCTCAGGCGCTTCCGAGGGCGTATTTCTTGACGTCGGCTTCGAGATCCGACGGGCTGGCGTACTGGCCGATTTTGAGGTAGACGAGCTTGCCGTCGGAATTGAAGAAGGCGGTGTCGGGGAAGCCGGTGTCGGCGCCGAGGTGGCGCTTGAGGTCCGTGTTCGGGTCGCTGAAGCTCGGATAGGGGACGGGGTCTTCTTCGAGGAATTCGGCCGCGTTGGATTCCGAGTCTTCGGAGTTGACGCCGACGAAGGCGACCTTCGTCCCATATTTGGCCGAGAGCTTCTGCAGGGTCGGGAACTCGTAGCGGCAGGGCCCGCACCAGGAGGCCCAGATGTTGACCACCACCGGGTAGCCCTTCAGCGCGACGAGGCGCTTTTCGAAGGCTTCGGTGCCGCCCGGCAGCAGCTTGTTGCCTTCGCTGTAGAGCTTGGCCAGCGGCGCCGGCGCTTCGCTCAGGCCGGTGTAGTCGGGGTGGCTGCCGCCCTCGCCGGAGCTGCCGCAGCCGGCGAGGATCGCGACCAGCGCCAGGGCCGCCAGAACCGCCGTTGTGAGTCGTTTGCCCCTAGTCATCCGCTCTCTGATTACAATACGGAGACGTTTGGTTCGCGGTTCGCGGACCGCTGAGAACTTCGGGGGGTAGGGAGAACCGACTTCCCCGGCCCTCGTTCACTCGCCTCCGGCCGTTCGATTCTTGCGGCGGAGGCAGAAGCCCAGAAGCCTTCTATGGCCAAGACACCTGATGTTGCCGCGTCCGCGGCAGTCCCATCTAGCGCCGATATCGAGCGTGCGTCGGTCTTCGCCCGCGAGCCCTTCCTGCTCGACGGCGAGGGACCCGAGGCGCTGGCGCCGGGCACCGCGCGCCGCCAGGCGCTCGACGCGGCGCTCGCCGAGCTCGCCGCCGGGGCCGAGAACCCCTCGGTCGAGTGGCGCCGCAACTACTCGCTGCTGCTCGGGCTGGAGCGCTTCCTGGTCGACGAACCGCCGGTGCTGCGCGACGGCGCCGAGCTTTCGCCACACCAGGTCGACGCGCTCTCCGGCACGCTGACCGAGCTGATGGCCCAGCAGCAGTTGGGCTCGGCCGAGGCCGCCGTCGAGCTTGCCGCCGGTGAAGTCGAGGTCGACGAGCCCGAGCTGGACGGCCCGGAGGACTTCGAAGCCTCGATCATCGAGGAGGAGGGGCTCGAAGCGGGCGAAGACCTCGAAGCCGACTCCGACGAACTCGAGCCCGAGGAGGAGGACGAGGAGCCCCAGGACTGGTCCGAAGCCTCCGACGACGGCGAAGAGGAGGTCGTCGAGGAGGCGCCCGACGACCCCGGCGCCGCCCGCCGCTTCTGGTTCGAGCACGCCACCGGCGCCGGCAAGACGGTCGCGGCCGTCGGCTTCATCGAGGCAACCAAGACCGGCGGCGTCCTGATCCTCACCCACCGCCGCAACCTCGTCGACCAGTTCATCGGCGAGATCACCGACCGCGGCTACAAGGAGCGCCTGACCCCGCCGCTGATGGGCAACCGCGACGACCCCGACGGCCCGGTCACGGTCGAGACTTACCAGTGGTTCGTCCGCAACCACAAGAAAATCTCCGATGCCTACTCGATCGTGATCTGCGACGAGGCCCACACCGCGCTCGGCGAGAAAACCAGCGCCTGCATCCGCGACTGGCCCGGCCCCGTCTACATCGGCATGACCGCGACCGGCGCGCTGATCGCCCGCCACGTCGCCGACCTCTTCCCGACCCAGACCTCGCGCTTCGACCTCGCCCAGGCGGCCCGCCGCGGTGTAATCTCGCCGCTGCGCTGCCTGCGGATCCCGCCCGGGCCGGGGGTGCGGACGATCGCCAAGGTGCCGCTGCGAAAAGGCGAGGTCGACCAGGACTTCGACCAGGAGGAGCTGGCGGCGCTGCTCGACCAGGCGCCCTTCAACGTCGCGATCGCCGACCTCTATCGCTCGCGCTTCCGCAAGGTCCCCGGCGTCCTCTACACCGCCGGCGTCAAGCACGCCAAGAACGTCGCCAAGGCCTTCCGCGACGCCGGTATCAACGCCCAGGCGGTCTCCGGCGAGACGCCGAAGCGCGAGCTGGCCGAGATCCTCGCCGGCTTCGAGCGCGGCGACGTCGACGTCCTCTGCAACGCGATGCTGCTGGCCGAGGGCTGGAACAGTCCGCGGGCGACGATCTGCATGCACCTCGCCCCGACCGCCTCGCGACGGATCTACCAGCAGCGGGTCGGCCGCGTGACCCGGCGGGCGCCGGGCAAGGAGGCGGGCCTGGTCATCGACTTCGTCCACCCGGCGACGACCCACGACGAGACGATCGTCACCCTCCACAGCCTGCTCGACCGCGACGTCTACCGCGGCGGCGCGATCGTTGTCGGGCCGGTGCGACGCGGGCGCGGGCGCAAGGTCCGGGTCGAGCGCCGGATCGTCCCGGTCTCCGACGTCGAGGAGAAACGGATGGAGGTGCTCGAACGGGAGATCTGGCGGATCGCCGTCGAGAACCTCGACTACCCCGAGCAGCACGCCTGGGCGGCGCTGGCCGGCGCGCGCGTCAACACCCAGGGCTGGCGGCGGGCGCGGGCGATGCTGCAGAACGACGCCACCAAGGAGCTGCGCCGGCGCTTCCTGCTGACCTGCGTGCAGCGCAACCGCAACGCCCAGCTGCGACTGAAAGCGCTGGGCGAGATCGCCGACCTCTCCGACCCCGAGGCCTTCGACGACGCGATCGACATCGTCGGCACCTGGAGCCGCGAGGACAAACGGGCGGGGACCAAGACGCTGCTGCAGGCGCTGGTCGACAAGCGGATCGGGCGCCGCGACCAGGCTCAGGCGTGGGTCTGGCGCCTCGCCTCCTACACCCGCGAACTGCACGAGGAGTATGCGGTCCAGCGCTGGCCGGAGACCAAGCGCCTGCTGGGCCTCTTGGTCAACAGCTCGGGACGGGCGCACGGTCGCAACGCGCGCCGGCTCGTCCACGCGGCGCGCAAACAGGACCGGCGCCTGGCGGTTTCGCTGCTGGCGGCCGCGGTCTCCCACACGCCCGAGGGCGAGGAGGTGCTGCGCGGGGCGCGGATGCGGATGGCGAGGAAACCCTCCGGCGTGGCGCGCGAGCTGCTGCGGAACTTCCCCAAAGGCGGCAAGAAGCGGCGCAAACGCAACAAGCGCGGCGGCGGCGAGAACGGTGGCGGGCCGGAGGGCAACGGCGCCGAGGCGGTCGCCCAAAACGGGGGCGGCGAGGCTGGCGAGACCGCCGGCGCGGCGAAGAAACGCCGGCGCCGGCGCAAGTCCAACCGCGGCGGGGGAGAGAGCGGCGGCGAGTCCGAGGCCAACGGCGGGACGCCGAGCGAGGAGGCCGCCGACGCTCCTGAGGTCGAGGCCGAGGGTCGGGACAAAGACGCGGGCGCTGCGAACGGCGCCGAGCCGAGCGCGGATCGGGCCGGACCAGGCGATCGGGCCGAGCCGAGCGCGGATCGCGCTGAGCCAGGCGAGGATCGGGCCGAGCCGAGCGAGAACGGCGCCGAGGCGAAGCCGAAACCAAAACGCCGCCGGCGCAAAAAAGCCACTCCCGCCGACGACTCAGAACCCGGTCAGATGGACCTCGCCGGCGCCGAGGGCGACACGATCGTCGTCGGCGACGCGGACGAGTAGGAACCCGCGCTCGTCGACTCCGTCGGCGACCCCGCTGCCACCCTCCCAGCTCACCTCGCGCCCGCGCAGCGCATCGCGCTCGCGCCACGCGCCCAGCACCTCATCCTCACCCGCCGCGAGCCACCGCTCCAACCGCCCATTCAGCGATGCACACACCGACCCCCGGGTCGCTTGTCGCCCTATAGGTGACAAGCGACCCTCGGGTCGAAGCGATACCGCTGTGTCGCGGAGGTCGGGGGGGAATTCCTCACGGGATATCGAGAGGTTCAGGCCGATGCCCAGGACGGCCCAGCCGTCCTGGGGGCGCGCTTCGATCAGGACGCCGGCGAGCTTGCGGCCGTCGAGATGGACGTCGTTGGGCCACTTGACTTTGCAGTCGACGTCGGGTCGGAGCTCCTCGGCCGCTTCGCAGACCGCCAGTGGGACCGCCAGCGGCAGCAGGACGTGGCGGGGCGCCAGCGGGCGCACGATCGCCGAATAGAGCAGCGCCCGCCCCGGCGGCGCGGTCCAGCTGCGTCCTTGCCGCCCTCGCCCGGCGGTCTGCTCGGCGGCGGTGACGACGGTCCCGTGCGGGGCTCCGGCGGCCGCCAGCTCGCGCGCCCGCGTGTTCGTCGAGTCGGTGCGCGCAAAGTGGTGGTGGGGAAGGCCGAAAGTGCCCGTGGACATCTCGGTCACCGCCCCGGCGTTCGCAGAGAACCGTCGTGGGGGCGGATAACTGCGAACGCCGGGTGGTTGGGCGCTGGGAGCACTGGGAGGGCGGCGGTCAGCTGCCGGCGGTGTCGGCGAGCAGGGCGGCGAGCAGGCCGTCGACGTCGTGGGGATCGGCCTCGACGTCGACGGTGAGGCCGGCGGCGCGGGCGGAGTCGCTGGTGATCGGGCCGATCGAGACGATGCGGGCGCGTTTCGGGAAGCGATCGCCGAGCGCCTCGGCGAGGTTGGTGACGGTCGAGGAGGAGGTGAAGGTGACGTAGTCGGCCTTCTGGGCGGCGGCGACGGCGGCCTCGTCGGGCGCCTCGCGCACGGTCTCATACAGGGCGACGACGTCGACCTCGGCGCCGCGCTCGCGCAGGGCGTCGGGGAGGACGTCGCGGGCCTCGGCGGCGCGGGCGACGAGAACGCGGCGGCCCTCGACCTCGACCGCGGCCAACGCTTCGGCCAGCGCCTCGGCGACGAAGCGCTCGGGGACGACGTCGGCCTTGATGCCGCCGGCGGCGAGGGCCCGGGCGGTGCCCGGGCCGATCGCGGCGACGGTGGCCCCGGCGAGGGCGCGGGCGTCGCGCCCGGCCGCGCCCAGCGCCTCGAAGTAGAGGCGCACGCCGTTGGGGCTGGTCAGGCAGACGAGCGCGTAGTCGCCGATCCCGGCCATCGCGGCGCGCACCTCCTCGCTCCCGGTCCGCGGCTCGATCCGGATCGCCGGCAGCTCGACCGCCTCGGCGCCGAGCGAGCGCAGCGTCGCCGCCAGGCCGCTCGCCTGGGCGCGGGCGCGGGTGACGACGACGGTGCGGCCGTGCAGGGGCCGGCGCTCCAGCCATTCGAGGCGCTCGCGGCGGGCGGCGACCGGGCCGACGACGATCAGCGCCGGCGCCCCGATCTCCTCGCGGATGACGGTCTCGGCGATCGTCCCCAGCGTCGCCGAGACGGTGCGCTGGCCGGGCCAGGTGCCGCGTTCGATCGCCGCGGCCGGCTCGCCCGCGTCGCGGCCGGCGGCGATCAGCGCGGCGGCGTTCTCGCCGAGCCGTTTGACCCCCATGTAGAAGACGAGGGTGCCGGGGAAGGCGGCGAGGGCGTCCCAGTCGAGCGCGGTCTCGGCCTTCTCCGGGTCCTCGTGGCCGGTGACGAAGGCGACCGCCGAGGCATCGTCGCGGTGGGTGACGGGGATGCCGGCGTAGGCAGTGGCGGCGATGCCGGCGGTGACGCCGGGGACGACCTCGAACTCGACGCCGGCCTCGCGCAGCGCTTCGCCCTCCTCGCCGCCGCGGCCGAAGACGAAGGGGTCGCCGCCCTTGAGGCGAACGACGCTGCGCCCGGCCCGCGCCGCCTCGATCAGCCGCTCGCCGATCTCCGCCTGCGGCACCGACGGCACCCCCGGCTGCTTGCCGACGTAGACGAGCTCGGCGTCCTCGCGGGCCCCGTCGAGGGCGCCAGTCGGGATCAGCCGGTCGTAGTAGACGACGTCGGCGGCGGCGATCAGCTCCAGCGAGCGCGCCGTCATCAGGCCCCTGTCGCCGGGCCCGGCGCCGACGAGGTAGACGACCCCCTCGCGGGCGCCGCCGCTCATCGCGGTGTTCCTTTGCCGCGTATATCGCGGTTTTCGGACAGGGCGATGACCGGCGGGCCTTCTTGCGGTGCGACTTTCAGACGCATGGCGTCTGTTTCTAACAGTGGAAGGCCGAGAGAGCGGGGACAGGCGGTACTGTCGCTGCCGGCGCGGGCGCTCATGGCGCCGCTTCGCGCTCGGCGCGGTCGAGGATCTCGCGGGCGCCGGCGCTCAGCAAGCGCTCGGCGAGGGCGCGGCCGGTGGCGACCGGCTCGGCGGCGTCGGCCTCGAAGCTGTCGCGCAGCCACTCGCTCCCGTCGGGCAACCCGACGAAGGCCTCGATCTCGAGGCGCTCGCCGGCGACGCGGGCGTGGACGCCGAGCGGGGTCGCGCAGCTGGCCTCGAGCAGCGCCACCACGGCGCGCTCGGCGCTGAACTCGCGCAGGGCGTCGCCGTCGCCGATCGCCCGCGCGGCCGCCGCGGTCTCCTCGTCCCCGGCCCGGACCTGGATCGCCAGCGCACCCTGGCCGGCCGCCGGGACCATCGTCGCCGCCGGCAGCGCGAAGCCGATCTCCGCCTCGCGGCCGAGCCGCCGCAGTCCCGCCGCGGCCAGGACGATCGCGTCGAGCTCGCCCTCGTGCAGCTTGCGCAGCCGGGTGTCGACGTTGCCGTGGAGCTCGGAGACCCGCAGGTCCGGCCGCGCCGCCAGCAGCTGGGCCCGCCGTCGCAGGCTGGCGGTCCCGACCCGCGCGCCCTCGGCGACGTCGTCGAGGCTCGCGCCGGCGCCGATCCAGACGTCGGCCGGGTCCTCGCGCGCCGGCACCGCGGCGATCTCCAGTCCCTCGACCTCCTCGCCCGGCAGGTCCTTGGCCGAGTGGACGCCGATCTCGGCCTCGCCGCGCAGCAGCGCCGTCTCGACCGTCCGCACGAAGCGGGCCTTGTCGGCGGCGCTCGATTCGTTGGCGACCTCGACCAGGTCGGCCCCGCCCAGCAGCTCGGCGACGGTCCCCGCCTGGGTCCGCGCGAGCAGGCTCCCTCGGGTGGCGATGCGGAGCGCCAACGGGGCGCCCGCCTCAGCTCTGGCCGCGGCGCAGCTCGGTGACGCTGCCGGCGGCGCCGGCCTCGGCTTCGGTGTCGACGTCGAGACCGAACAGGCCGCGCAGCGCGCTCACGTAGAAGTAGGCGTCGTCCTGGCCGGCGGCGCGGCGCATCCGCAGGGTCGGCTCGTGGAGGATCCGCGAGGCGATCGCCTTCGCCATCGCCTCCATCCGCGCCCGGTCGCCGTCGCCGAGGTCCTGCCAGCGGTTCTCGTTCTCGGCCATCACCCGGCGCACGATCTCGTCGCCGCGCTCGCGCAGGGCGGCGATCGTCGGCACGACTTCGAGCGAGGCGACCCAGCGCTCGAAGCGGTCGAGCTCGGCCTCGATGATCCGCTCCGCCCGCGTCGCCTCGGCTTCGCGACTGCCGGCGTTTCGTTCGACGATCTGCTGGACGTCGTCGATGTCATAGACGGTGACGCCGGGGACCTCGCGGCAGTCCGGCTCGATGTCGCGCGGCACGGCGATGTCGATCAGGAGCAGCGGCCGGCCGCCGCGCCCCGCCATCACCGCGTCGAGGCCTTCGCGCTCGACGACGTGGTGGGGCGAGCTGGTGGCGGCGACGACGATGTCGACCTCTGTCAGCTGCTGGGGCAGGTCTTCGAGCCGCACGGCGCTGCCGTTGAAGCGCTGGGCGAGGCCGATCGCGCGGTCGTAGTGGCGGTTGGCGACGAAGACCGTCGAGGCGCCGCGGCTGTGGAGCGCGCGGGCGACCAGCTCGGCGGTGGCGCCGGCGCCGATCATCAGGACCCGCCGCTCTCCGAGGTCGCCGAGCGCACGCTGTGCCAGCTGGACCGCGACCGAGGGGATCGAGACGCCCTTCTCGCTGATCCCGGTCTCCTGGCGGGCGCGGCCGCCGGCGGCGAGGGCGCCGCGGAAGAGCCGGTTGAGGATCGGCCCGGTGGCCCCCTCGACCAGCGCCAGCTCGTAGGCGCGTTTGACCTGGCCCTGGATCTCCGCCTCGCCGACGATCATCGAGTCGAGCCCGGCGGTCACCCGCAGCAGGTGGCGGGCGGCCTCGGCGGCGCGGAAGGAATAGAGGTGGCCGAGCAGCTCGGTCGGTCGGATCTCGGCCTGGCGGGTGAGCACCCCGAGCGCCGTCGACTCGGCTTCGACCGGGTCGGAGACCATCAGGTAGAGCTCGGTGCGGTTGCAGGTCGAGATCGCCGCCGCCTCGTGGATCTCGGGCGCGTTGGTCAGCTCGCGCAATGCGCTCACCGCCCGTCCCTCGGTCAGCGAGAGCCGCTCGCGAAGCTCCAGTGGCGCGGTCTTGTGGGAGACGCCGAGGGCGAGCAGCTCGCTCATCAGGCGCCACCTCCTCCGCTCCCGTGAGGGGTCAGGGAATCAGATATGGATGACCCCTCACTCCCGCGTCCGGGGGCGGTTTCGCGTTTTTCCGTCGTGGTCGCGGTCGGAGCGGTTGG
This sequence comes from uncultured Actinomycetes bacterium, assembly GCA_963839115.1. Lineage (GTDB taxonomy): Bacteria > Actinomycetota > Thermoleophilia > Solirubrobacterales > 70-9 > VAYN01. The sequence continues at coordinate 2,887,886 of CAWITM010000001.1, read as the reverse complement.
AGCCACCTCGGCTGCCTCCTTGCGGTCCTCGGCGAACTCGGCGACTTCGCGCAGGTCACGCTCGATCCGCTGCAGCTTGGCGCCCATGATCGCGACGTAGATCACCAGCAGGACGACGAAGACGATGTAGGCGCCGGCGACGTACTTGCCGCCTTCGCCGAGCGGCAGCGCCGGCGTGTCGGCCAGCAGCGCCAGCATCTAGTGGACCTCCGGCGCGATCCGCGAGCCCGCCGCCGAGCCGGGCGCGTCGAGGGCGCGGCGCAGCCGTTTGAGCTGCCCGGCGGCGCTCTTGGCCGACAGCTCGAACTTCACCAGCGTCACCCAGAGGCAGGCGAAGGCGGCGAGGCAGACCACGAAGGTCAACATCATCGAGCCGGGCAGGCCGCCGTTGGCGGTCGCGAAGACGCGCGGGTGGACGAGGCTCGCGGAGGCCCGCACGGCCATGAAGTTGAGCGGCACGAAGGCGCCGGCGGTCACCGCGAAGACCGAGGCGTAGCGCGCCTGCTGGTCGCGGTCCTCGATCGCGTAGCGGAAGGGGTAGTAGGTGCAGTAGAGGAGGAAGACGATCAGGAAGCTGACCAGGGTCGGCTCGTTCCAGACCCACCAGTGACCCCAGGAGGCCTTGGCCCAGATGCCGCCGGTGATCAGGACGGCGACGCCGAAGATCACCGAGATGTGGATCGCGACGTAGGAATAGGCGTCCCACTTGCGGTTGCCGCTGCGCAGGTGGGCGATCGCGAAGAGGCCGCCGACCACGAACCCGCACAGCGCAACGATCGCCAGCGGCACGTGCAGGTAGAAGATCTTCTGGATGAAGCCCTGGTCGGTTTCGATCGGGGCGTAGAAAAAGACCAGGCCGAGCCCGGCGGCGATGAGCACCACCGCGGCGATCGAGAGGGGTCTCAGTCCTTTGCCGTACATCTGCGGTCTCCTTGGGCGGGCCCGCGCCTCCGGCTAGTCCTCCAGTAGGAAGTCGAAAACTGCGTAGCCCAGCAGGGCGAAGATCAGATCGTATAGACCGAGCACCATCAGCCAGGTGCCGAAGCGGTGGTAACCGGGACCGCCCAGCGCCATCAGCGGTTCGGTGGCGGCGCTGGCGGCGATCATCAGCGGCACCACCAGCGGCAGCAGGACCAGGGGCACCAGCAGGTCGCGGGCGGTCGAGTTCACCGCCATCGAGGAGATCAGCGTGCCGACCGCGGCGAGGCCGATGTCGGCGAGCACGAGGACGATGACCAGCGGCGCCAGGGCGCTGACCGAGTTGAGGAAGAAGAGGGCGAAGATCGGCACCGCGATCAACTCCAGCAGGGCCAGGTAGATCAGCAGCGCCGTGACCTTGGCGGTGAAGAGGACGCTGCGGTCGATCGGTGCCAGGCGGATCGCGTCGAAGCCACCCTCCTCGCGCTCGGAGACGAACAGCCGGTTGATGCCGAGCACGGCGGCGAAGAGGATCGTCGCCCACAGCACGCCGGCGGCGAGGCTGCCGTGCAGGCTGGTGCGGTTGAGCCCGAAGCGGAAGATGACGAAGGCGGTCACCGCGAACAGCGCCATCGCCGGCAGCGACTGCAGGGTCCGCAGCTCCGAGCGCAGGTCCTTGCCGAGGATCGCCGCGAAGGCGGCGCGCGAGGAGGTCACGAGAGCGACGCCCCCTCGTGGATCCCCAGCCGCAGCACCTGGTCGGCCTCGGGCAGGAAGCGCTCGGGGTCGTGGGTGACGATGACGCGGGTCTTGCCGGTGTCGGGGCCGATCAGGCCGCGGGCGACGTCGCGTCCCTCGATGTCGAGGTTGGAGTCGGGCTCGTCGAGCAGCAGCAGTTGCGGATCGTGGAGGACGCAGCGGGCGACGGCGAGGCGCTGGCGCATCCCGGCCGAGAGCTCGGCGGTGCGATCGTCGGCGCGGCGCTCCATCCCGACCGCCTCCAGCACCGCCGCGATCCGCGCCGTCGCCGCGGCCCCGGTCAGCCCGTGCAGGCGGGCGTGGAAGCGCAGGTTCTCGCGGCCGGTGAGGTCGCGGTAGAGCAGCGGTTCGTGGCCGAGGTAGCCGATCTTGCCGCGCAGCTTCCAGGCCTCGCGGGGGAGGGCGCAGCCGAGCACGACGATCTCGCCGCGGGTCGGGCGCAGCAGCGTCGCCAGCACCCGCAGCAGCGTCGACTTGCCGGCGCCGTTGGGACCGAGGACGACCAGCGAGTCGCCGGCCGGCAGGGTCAGCGTGACCTCCTCGAGCGCGGTGCGCTCGCCGTAGTCGCGGCTGAGGCGCTCGAGGCGCAGGGCGATGTCTTGCTCGGGCGGCACGGGCGGGGGATTCTGGCGCCTCGCCCCGCCCCGCGGGCTAGCGTCGTCGGCGCAGGGTGCGGCGGCCGACCGCCAGCAGCGGACCGGCGCCTTCGCGCAGGGCCCGCGTCCGTGTCTCGCCTTTGCCGTAAAGGATCTTGGCCGAGGCCTTGACCGCCTCGCCGAGCGTGCGGTCGTAGGGGTGCCACCAGAAATCGCGGGTGAGGCCCGGCTCCCAGGCGTTCATCTTGATGTTGACGCACTCGTAGAAGCCGAATTTGGAGTGCGAGCGGCCGACTCCGGAGTCCTTGACGCCGCCCCACGAGCACTGGCAGGCGCCGTGGCTGAAGGAGTGGTCGTTGATCCAGACCATCCCCGACTCCAGGACCCGCGCGATCCGCTCGCCGCGCTGGCGGTCTCTGGTCCAGACCGACGCTCCGAGCCCGAACTCGGAGTCGTTGGCGAGGTCGATCGCCTCCTGCTCGGAGTCGACGACGACGATCGGCAGGACCGGCCCGAAGATCTCCTCGCGCATGATCCGCATCTCGTGGGTGACGCCGGTCAGGACGGTCGGGGCGATGTAGCGGCCCACCTCGAGGCCAGGCGGGTCGGTCGGCCCGCCGCAGAGCTTCTCGGCGCCGGCGGCGACCGCGTCCTCGATCAGGTCGACGACGATCCCGTACTGGTCCGTCGAGGTCATCGGCCCGATCGCCGTCTCCCACTCGAGCGGGTTCCCGAGCCGCAGCGTCTGCGCCTCGCGGGCGACGCCGGCGATGAAGCGCTCGGCGACCTCGCGCATCACGTAGACGCGCTCGATCCCCGAGCAGGTCTGGCCGGCGTTGGCGAAGCCGCCCCAGACGGCGCCGGAGACGGCGTTGTCGAGGTCGGCGTCGGCGCAGACGATCATCGGGTCCTTGCCGCCGAGCTCCAGCACCGAGCCCTTGAGCCCCTCGGCGCAGACCGTGCCGACCTTGCGCCCGACCTCGACCGAGCCCGTGAAGAACACCTTGCCGACCGAGGAGCGGGCGAGCGCGTCGCCGACCTTGCCGCCGCCGTGGACGACCCGGACCAGGCCCTCGGGAACGCCGCCGCGCTCGAAGACGGCGCGGATCCGCTCGCCCAGCAGCGGCGTCAGGCTGGCCGGCTTGAGGACCACGCCGTTGCCCGCCATCAGGGCGATCGCGACCTCGCCGAAGGGGATCGACCAGGGGTAGTTCCAGGGCGCGATCACGCCGACGACGCCGATCGGCTCATAGGAGAAGTGCCCGCTCTTGGAGAGCGTGAAGGCCTGGGTCATCCGCACCCTCTCGTCGGCGAGGATCTTCGGCCCGGCCTTGGCGCACCAGTGCAGCGCGTCGACGGTCGGCAGCAGCTCCATCGTGTAGGCCTCGGTCCGCGGCTTGCCCTGCTCGCGAACCAGCAACTCGGCGATCTCGTCGATGTCGTCGAGCAGCGCGTCGGCGGCCCGGCGCATGTAGGTGCCGCGATCGGCCGGCGCCAGCTCGGCCCAGGCCGCCTGCACCCGCGCCACCTCGTCGACGATCCCCTGGACCTGCGAGGGCTCGATCGTCGCAACCGTCCCGACCAGCTCACCGGTGGCGGGATTGAACGACTCCAGGGTGGACACGGACGGCTTGGCCTGCGTAGCGCTCTCCATGGGTCGAGTTTACGGGGGCTTTCGGGAGGTCGGGGAGGCCTCGCCCTCCAACAGATGGGGAGGTTCGGTTGAGGCCTCCCCGACCTCCCTCATACTCCGCGGTTGTGGCCGACCAGCTATTCGACCCGGGGGACGCAGGGGGTGCGGGACCGGAGGTTCCGGCTGCCGACGCGCCGCTTGCGGTGAGGATGCGGCCTCGCAGCTTGGAGGAAATGATCGGCCAGGAGCACGTGGTGGGGGAGGGGTCGGCGTTGCGGGCCGCGATCGAATCCGGCAAACCCCACAGCGCGATCCTCTACGGGCCTCCCGGGTCGGGCAAGACGACGCTGGCGCGGATCGCCGCTGCTACCGCCGAAGGGGCCTTCGAGGAAGAGTCGGCGGTCAACGCCGGAAGGGCCGAGATCCGCGCGGTGATCGAGCGGGCCCGCGAGCGGCGGCGGGGGAGCGGCCGCGGCACCGTCCTCTTCCTCGACGAGATCCACCGCTTCAACAAGGCCCAGCAGGACGCGCTGTTGCCGGCGGTCGAGGATGGCCTTTTGACGCTGATCGGCGCGACCACGGAGAACCCCTACTTCGAGGTCAATTCAGCCTTGATCTCGCGCAGCCAGGTCTATGAGCTCCAGCCGCTCGACCCCGGCCAGGTCGAGGAGCTGCTGCGCCGGGCGCTGGCCGATCCCGAGCGCGGGATCGCCGACCCGCCACCGGTCGCCGACGCGGCGCTGGCGATGCTGGCCGAGCGCTCCGGCGGCGATGCGCGGGTGGCGCTCTCGGCGCTCGAGCGAGCCGTCGAGCGGGCCGGCGGCGAGGAGATCGACGTCGCCGCGATCGAGGACGCGCTGCAGCGGCGGGCGATCGACTACGACCGCCAGGGCGACCGCCACTACGACTTCGTCTCGGCCTGGATCAAGGCCACGCGGGGCTCCGACGTCGACGCTTCGCTCTACTACCTCGCGGTGATGCTGGAGGGCGGCGAGGACCCGCGCTTCATCGCCCGCCGGATGGTGATTCTGGCCTCCGAGGACATCGGCAACGCCGACCCGCTCTCGCTGCTGATCGCCGACGCCGCCTCGCGCGCCGTCGACCGCGTCGGCTTGCCCGAGTGCGCCCTGAACCTCGCCCAGGCCGCCGTCCATCTGGCGCTGGCGCCGAAGTCCAACGCCTCCTACAAGGGCCTCGCCGACGCCCGCGCCGAGGTCCGCGCCAACGGCGCCCAGACCCCGCCCGACTACCTCCGTGACGCCCACTATCCCGGTGCCGCCGCGCTCGGCCGTGGCACCGGCTACCGCTACGCCCACGACGAGCCCGGCGGCGTCGCCGCCCAGGAGCTGCTGCCCGAGGCGCTCGCCGGCCGCCGCTTCTACGCACCGACCGATCGCGGCCGCGAGGCCGAGCTCGGCCGCCGCCTCGCCGACCTGCGCAAGCGCCTCGGCAAGCCCGACTGAGCCGCCGCGACCCTCCCGACGCCGGGACTCGCATCGCCCGCGAGCCTGCCGGGCCGGGGGCGCAACTTCCCCCTGACGCCCGGGTTTCAGTGGGTGGCTTTCCAAGTTTTGCCAGGGAGAGCCGACAGCTCCGGCCGGGGCCTTGACTGGGGGCTCCGGCCGGTTCATTCAGGGGGGACAGGGCGCCGGCGCGAGCGGGCGCCCTGCCTGTGTCGGGACCCCGGATCGCCTATCGTGAGCCGATGCCCAAGGTCGACCCCAAGCGCCTTCGTCTCGGCGGCATGGCCCTTCGCAATGGCCTCCTGATCCACGGCCCGACTCACTGGGCGGCTGCCGTCCGCAAGCCCGACGGAACGCTCGAAATCGACTCCGAACGCAAGCCCGAGCTGGCCCCCGGCCTGGTCGCCAAGGTGCCGGGCCTGCGCGGGCCGATCAAACTCGCCGAGGCGATGGTCGTCCTGCCACTGGTCCGCCGCCGGATGCGCTCGGCCCGCCTGCCCTTCGAGGACGTCCGCGTTCTCGGCGCAACCGCGGCGACCCTCGGCCTGACCTCGCTGCTGCGCCGCAACACGGCCGCCAGCGCCGCCCGCGAGGGCGTCGTCCAGGCGATTGGCGCGGTGCCGGCGGTGGTCGCCCTGACCGACCGCGACCTCGCCGCCTACCACGGCGTCGAGCATAAGGCGATCGCCGCCTACGAGCAGGGCGTCGAAGACGTCAGCTCGGTGCCCAAGGAGCACGACCGCTGCGGGTCCAACCTGATCGTCCCGATGATGGCCCTCTCGGCCCTCGGCACGATCGCCCTCGAGCGCCTGGTCGAGAAGCCGAGCGGGGCGATGCGCTCGCTCGTCGGCCTCGCCGGTGCCTCGCTGGCGGTCGAGATGTTCGCCTGGAGCGACAAGCACCACGGCGAGCCGCTGGCCGAGGCTTTCCACACGCCGGGCCGGGAGATCCAGCGCCTGCTGGCGACCAAGGAGCCGACGCCCGAGCAGCTCGAGGTCGGCCTCGCGGCGATGGCCGAGATCCTGCGCGCCGAGCAGCGCGCCGAAACCGACGCCGCCGAAGTCCTCGGCGTCAGCGACCGCCCTGTCAACGGAAACGCGCCGAGCGTCGACGTGAATAGACTGCCCCCGCCCGCGGCGGACGCGTAAGCGAAGGAGCGAGATTTCCGGTGATGATGAGCGCGACAGAGCGAAAGCAGAGCACGCGGGAGGAATGGTGATGTTCGGAAGGATCGATCACATCGGAGTCGCCGTCGAGGACCTCGACGCCGCCATCGCCCTCTACGGCGAGAGCTTCGGCATGGAGCTCGTCCACCGCGAGACGGTCGCGGGCTTCGGGGTCGAGGCGGTCCTGCTCGACGTGGGCGACGGTCACGTCGAGCTGCTGGCGCCGACCGGCCCCGACACCCCCGTCGCCAAATACCTCGCCGAGAAGGGCCCCGGCCTGCACCACGTCGCCTACGCCGTCGACGACATCGACGCGGCGCTGGAGCGGATCCTTGCCAGCGGCATCGAGCTGATCGACGCCGAGCCGCGGACCGGCATCCGCGAAAGCCGCGTCGCCTTCCTCCACCCCCGCTCGACCGGCGGGGTCCTCACTGAGATCGTCGAACCCGCGGGAGGGCACTGATGGCCGATGCACAACGAGTCGAGATCGGATTCGAGGGCGGCCAGGTGATCTCCGCCCGGCTCGCCGACGACGACCTCAAGGATCTCCGCAAGCAGCTCGAGAAGGGCGGCTGGCACGACCTCCACACCGAGGACGGCGTCATCGCCGTCTACCTCGGCAAGGTCGCCTTCGTGCGCGCCACCGCCAGCGGCTCGCGGGTCGGCTTCGGCTCGGTCGAGTAGCGCCGCGCCGCTAGGCGTCGCGCGGCGCGTAGCGGTTGTGCAGCATCAGCGCGTTGCCGGCCGGGTCCTTGAAGTGGGCCATGTGACAGACGCCTGAGTCCATCGTCTCGGCCAGGAACTCGACGCCCTTGGCCTCCAGCTCGGCCCGCGCCGCCTCCAGGTCGTCGACGTGGAGGGCGATCGGATGGCCGCTGGGCCCGAAGGTGACGCCGACCGAGGCCGCGTCCATCACCTGCAGCGTCAGGTTGCCGGTCTCGAACTCGCCGGCCGGAATGCGGCCGTAGTCGACCGAGTTCTCGAGCCCGAGCACGCCGCCGTAGAACTCCACCGCCGCCGGGTAGTCGTCGACGAAGACGGTCAGGAAGTCGACTCCGGTGACCTCCATCAGCAGCTGTCGGCGACGTCGAGCTCGGACTCCTGGCCGTCCATCGCCTTGGCCAGCAGCTCGTGGAGCTGGTCGCGCTCGCCGTCGTCGAGGTTGCCGAGGACTTCGTCGGAGAGCGTCTCGAGCTTGGCCTCCGCCTTGGCCAGCGCCTTCAGCCCCTTGGGAGTGATGGCGACGATGTGGCGGCGCCGATCCTCGGGGTCGCGCTGGCGCTCGACGTAGCCGAGGTCGTCGAGCTCGTTCAGCAGGATCACGCAGTTGTTGGCGTCGACCATCAGCGTCTGGCTGAGGCTCTGCTGCAGGCAGCCCTTGTGCCCGCGCAGGTGATCGAGCGCGATCAGCTGCTTCAGCTTCATGCCGATGACCTCGTCGGTCGCACGGCGGAAGACGACGCGGGCGACCTGCGTGAGCAGGCTCATCGTCCCGGTCATCTGGGGGGTCGTCGTCGCTGGATTCATGGCTCGTTGTTACCTATCTGGTGGATTATGCAGCTTCTAGAGATAATCCCTGCTACAGTGACGATCATGTCAGCACTTATGAATAGTACCTCACCGCAATCGTCCTCCGATCGGTCCCGTTGGACCGCCCTCGTCGTCCTCTGCATCGGGATGTTGATGATCGTCCTCGACGCCACGATCGTCAACGTCGCGCTGCCCAAGATCCAGACCGACCTCGGCTTCTCGCAGTCGAACCTCGCCTGGGTCGTCAACGCCTACCTGATCGCCTTCGGCGGTCTGCTCCTCCTCGCCGGCCGCCTCGGCGACCTGCTCGGCCGCCGCGACGTCTTCCTCGTCGGCCTCGCCCTCTTTACCGCCGCCTCGCTCGCCTGCGGTCTCTCGCAGAGCCAGGAAGTGCTGGTCGCGGCGCGCTTCATCCAGGGCATCGGCGGCGCCCTCACCTCCGCCGTCATCCTCGGCATGATCGTCACGATGTTCCCCGAGCGCGGGGAGCAGGCGAAGGCGATCGGCGTCTACTCGTTCGTCGCCTCGGCGGGAGGGTCGATCGGCCTGCTGGCCGGCGGCGCGATCACCGAGGTCATCAATTGGCACTGGATCTTCTTCGTCAACCTGCCGATCGCCCTCGGTACCGGCCTGGCGGCGCTTCGCGTCCTCGGTCGTGACCGCGGCCTCGGCCTCTCCAACGGCGTCGATCTCCCCGGTGCCTTCTTGCTGGTCGTCTCGCTGATGGTCGGCGTCTACACGATCGTCGAGGCCAGCAACTACGGCTGGGGATCGGCCCACACGCTCGGCTTCGGTGCCGCCGCGCTGGCGCTGCTCGCCGGCTTCGTCGTCCGCGAGCTGCGCGCCGCCAATCCGCTGGTGCCGCTGGGGATCTTCCGCTCGCGGAACCTTTCCGGCGCCAACGCGATCCAGGCGCTGATGGTGGCGGGGATGTTCGGGGTCTTCTTCCTCGGCGCCCTCTACCTGCAGAAAGTCCTCGGCTTCGACTCGCTCGAGGTCGGCCTCGGCTTCCTGCCGCTGACCGCGATCATCGGCATCCTCTCGCTCGGCTTCTCGGCCAAACTGAACATGCGCTTCGGGGCGCGGGCGACGCTGCTGCCGGGACTGCTGTTCGTCGGCGCCGGCCTGGTGCTGTTCTCGCAGATCTCGGTCGGTGGCTCCTACTGGAGCGAAGTGCTGCCGGCGATGGTCCTGATCGGCACCGGCGCCGGGCTTTCCTTCCCCTCGGTGATGACGCTCGCGATGAGCGGCGTCAGGCCGGAGGAGGCGGGCCTCGCCTCGGGTCTGGTCAACACGACGCTGCAGGTCGGCGGCGCGATCGGCCTCGCCGTCCTGGCGACGCTCTCGACCAGCCGCTCGACCAGTGCCCTGGCCAGCGGCGATTCGGCGGCCCAGGCGCTGACCAGCGGCTACCGCCTCGCCTTCCTCGTCGGCGCCGGCCTCCTGGCTCTGGCGATCGTGGTCTGGGGGGTCGTGCTGCGCACGCCGGCCGCCCAGGGTGCGCCCGCCACGGCCGAGGAGGGAGCCGAGCCGGTGTTCTCTTCCGAGGCCGCTTAGGAGACGGCCGCCTCGGGAGCCGCTCCCCGGCCGTCCACTCGCGGGCCCTCGGGCCGGTGAGGTGGGCGGCCTTGGAGTGGCGTTGATCCCTCACTTGGAGTGGCGCGATCCCTTTATGTAGGTTCGAGGGATCGACACTCCGGGGGGCCACCGTCGCGACGACGCGGGCTGGGAGTGGGGTGAGGCGCACAGGGTCTGCCTTCGGTTGGCCTATCGTTACGCGAGCAATCCGAGCGACGCCGAGGACATCGCCCAGGAGGCCTTGCTCTGCGCCTGGCGCCGGCGCGCGACTCTGCGTGAGGCCGCCAAGCGGGACTGCTGGCTGGCGACGATCGTCCGCAACGAGGCCTTCCACCAGCGCGCCCGTCGCCGCCCCGATCCTTCGGCCCTACTGGAGGAGCTCGATGGTGCCGAGGACGTGCGCGTCACCGCCACGGTCGAGCGCGCCGATCTGCGCGCCGCCCTCGGCGACCTCTCCGAACGCGATCGCGAGGTCCTCGACCTGCGCTACCGCGAGGACCTGACGCAGGCGGCGATCGCCCGCCGGCTCGGGATCCCCGAGGGCACGGTCAAGGTCCGCCTCCACCGCGCCCGTGCCCGCCTGCGGAGCGCCTACGTCCCGCTTTGAGTCGCCGGCATCCGGGGCGGGCCTGTACATGCGGGCGAGCGCGGCCGGGGAAAGTTCGGACCGCTGGATAAGGCCCGCCGGCGCCGCCGGGTCGACTATTGGGTATATGAAGACGGCGCCCCGGCAGATCGTCGCATTCGGCGGAGGGGGCTTCTCGATGGAGTCGGGAAACCCGCTGCTCGACGACTACGTGCTTGGCCTGACCAAGGCCGAGCGCCCACGGGTCTGCTTCCTGCCCTCGGCATCCGGCGACGCCGACCACTACATCGTCCGTTTCTACCGCGCCTTCTCCTCCCACCGCTGCGAGGCCAGCCACATCTCGCTCTTCCGCCGCGAGCAGGGACCGGAAGACCTGCGCCGTCACCTGCTGAGCCAGGATCTGATCTACGTCGGCGGCGGCAGCGTCGTCAGCCTGCTCGGGGTCTGGAAAGCGCACGGCATCGACGTGATCCTGCGCGAAGCGTGGGAGGCCGGAATCATCCTCTGCGGCCTCTCGGCCGGCTCGCTCTGCTGGTTCGCCGAGGCGGTAACCGGCTTCCACGGCGCCCCCAAACGGCTCGAGGGGCTCGGCCTGCTGCCGTTCAGCAACTGCGTCCACTACGAACGCGGCAGCTCGCGGCGCGACTCCTACCACCGCTTCCTGCGCGAGGGGATGAGGCCCGGGTACGCGGCCGAGGACGGCGCCGCGCTGCACTTCACCGGCGAAGAGCTCAGCAGCGTCGTCGCCTCCCGCCCCGAGGCGCGCGGCTACCGGCTCGATGTGTCAGGACAGCGGGTGGTGGAGATGAGGATCGCCACCACCTACCTCGGCGAGCGCGGCGTCATTCCCGCGGCACCGCTTCCCGAGGCGCTGTCCACCGCGGTCGCGGCGGCCTGATGGCTGGCACCGGGTTGAGCGAAAACGGAGCCTCGGGACCGGGCCACGCAACCGCCGTGCGGCGGATACTCGCGCTCGGCGGCCACGACTTCACCTCGAAACCACCCGATCGCGCGGTCTGCGAGCTGCTGCTGCGGCTGGCCAGCGAGCGCGGCGGCGAACGGCCGAAGATGTGCATCCTGCCGACCGCCAGCGGCGATACCTCCGAGCAGATCGGCCGCTTCTACAGCGCCTTCGGCGAGCGCCCCTGCGAGCCTTCCGACGTCTCGCTCTTCCGCCTCGGCCGGCGGCCGATGGCGCTCCGCGACCACCTGCTGAGCCAGGACCTGATCTACGTCGGCGGCGGCAGCATGGTCAACCTGCTGGCGGTCTGGGAGGCCCACGACATCGCCTCGATCCTCAGCCTCGCCTGGCGCCAGGGCATCGTCCTCGCCGGCCAGAGCGCCGGCGCGATGTGCTGGTTCGAGGCCGGCATCACCAAGTCCTCCGGCAAGCCGCTGGCCGCCGCCGGCCTCGGCCTCCTGTCGGGCTCGCTCTGCGTCCACTACAACAACGAGCCGGAGCGCCGCGCCGCCTACCTCGAGGCGATCGGCGACGGCATGCCGGGCGGCTACGGCCTCGACGACTACGCCGGCCTCCTGTGGGAGGGCGAGGACTCGCCCTCGGCCGTGACCGCCCGCCGCGGCGCCCGCGCCTACCGGGTCTGCAAGCGCGAGGACGGGGTCAGCGAGTCGCCGCTGCCGGCGCGCTTCCTGCCGGCGCCCGCCCCCGCCGCCCTGCGCGAGGACATCGCCGAGTTCCGCCGCATCAAAACGATGCGCAAGCGCGCCGGCTGGCTCGGCTGAGCTCCACCGCAGCGTCTACTCGCCGGCGGCCGGCGGGGCGGTCGGGTCGGCGCTCTCTTCGCCGAGGCCCTCGCGGGCGATGTAGTCCTCGGCCAGCAGGAGGTTCTCCTTGGCGCGCTCGACGACGTTCAGCAGGTCGCCCATCAGCGAGACCTCCTCGACCTGCTCCTTGACGAACCACTGCAGGAACTGCTCGGCGCGGTAGTCCTTGAGCTCGCGGGCGAGCTCGAACAGCGAGAAGATCTCTTCGCTGACCCGCTTCTCCTGGGCGAGCGCGATCCTGACCGGCTCGGCGCCGTCGGCGTAGGCGGTCTGGACCGACTTGACGTCGGGGATCTCGACCTTCTCGCCGACGTCGAGCAGGTACTGGATCATCACCATCGCGTGCTCGCGCTCCTCCAGCGCCTGCCGGTAGAAGAAGGCGGCGAGCCGCGGCAGGGTCTCGGCGTCGTAGAAGACGGCGATGCCGATGTACTGCTGCGAGGCGGCGAACTCGTTGGAGATCTGGGCGTTCAGCGCCGCGGCGAAGGATTTGTCGGGAAGGACGTTTTTGTCGGAATCGGTCATCGGGCGGGTTCCTTTTGGTCGCGAGTGGACGGAGTGTGGAAGGCGGGGCGCCGGGGTCAGCCCGCCCAGCGGAAGCCGAGCGGGTCGATCGCCGGGGCCAGCGGGCTCGACGGCAAACCCGGCATGGTCGCCAGCTCGGGGTTGTTGTAGCCGGACGGGGCGACGTCGTTGGGGGTTTCGGGATGGAAGATCGAGGCCAGGTACTGGATCTGACCGCGGCCCGGACCGAGCTCGGTCTGGCCGCCACCGTAGGCGCCGATCCCGCGCTCCTCGCAGTAGTCGTAGGCGGCGAAGAGGTTGGCGATCGGACCGAAGCGGGAGGGCTTGACGTTGACCGTCTTCGGCGGCGACCAGGGCATCGCCTCGATGTCGGCGATCGAGTGGATCGGCGCGTCCCAGGTCACCCGCTCGTGGACCGGGTCGAGCAGCGGCTGGGTCTCCTCGGTCACGTCGGGGTCCTCGAGCCAGGCGTCGGGGAACTTCTCGATCAGCTTGGCGTAGAGCTCGGGGTCGGTGATCACGTCGACCGGCGTGCCTTTGTAGAAGCCCTTGAGGTCGAGCGAGTCGACCGCGCCGGTCGCGACCAGGGCGTCGATCAGCTCGTCGTCCCAGTCGTTGACGGGGTCGAGCTTGAAGCGCAGCGTCGGGTACGCGGCGAGCCGCGCCCGCAGCGGCTCGATCGAGGAGCGCTCGCCCGCTTCGAGGCCGGCCAGCCGCATCGAGTTGACGAAGTTCAGGGGCCGCGGCTCGCGGCCGAGGGCGGCGGCGAGGTTGGTCCCGTTCTGGCGCAGCGCCAGGTCGAGCGCCGCCGACTCATACGCCCAGCGGCGGTAGTCGCGCGAGGGCTCCTCGTGCTCGGGCGGGCCGGCCGGGAAGAGGTCGATCCCGTCGAGCTGCTTCGAGAACTCATCGAAGCTGCCGGAGTGGGCCAGCCCCGCAGGCGGCCCGTGGCTCTGCTGGCCAACGTGGTCGACGGCGTCGTAGACGACGTCTTCGCCGATCCCCTCCTCGCCGCCGCCGCGCAGCTTGATCTGGGTGGTCAGCCGTTCGAACTGGCCGGTGCTGAACTCGAGCCCCTCGAAGGCGCACTCCTCGACGACCAGCGGCAGGTCTCGAATCGCGTCGTAGGAGGCCATGTCGAGTCAGCCCTCGAGCGCGACCCGCAGGGTCTTCAGCTCGCGGTCGGAGCCGCCGCGCACGTAGCCGCCGTGGTCGACACTCTCGGTGATGTACTTGAGCGTCTCGGCGGTGAGGCGCTCGCCGGGCAGCACGTTGGGGATTCCGGGCGGGTAGGCGGCGAGGCCCTCGGCGGCGACGCGGCCGGCGGCCTCGTCGAAGGGGATGACCTCCTGCGGTCCGAGGAAGGCCTCGCGCGGCGTCATCACCAGCTCGCCCCAGGTCGGCGGCGGCGCCAGCTTCTCCTGCGGCGGCCCCGGTTCGGCTTCGACCCGGGCTACCGACTCGCGCATCGCGGCGACCAGCCGCTCGCCCGCGGGCACCGCCGGCTCGCCGAGCCCGAAGATCGCCACGACGACGTTCTCGGAGTGGAGCTCGAGGTCGATCCCGCTCACGTCGAAGGCGGTTTTGGCGAGGCGGTAGCCGGTCGAGCCGGTGCCGCGCACGTCGATCGAGAGCCGCAGCGGGTCCATCGCGGCGACGCCGGGGTTGCCGACGAGGCGGTCGTCGAGGACGTCGAGGCCGGGGATCTCGACGATCCGCCTGCGCGTCTCGGCGATCGCTGCCAGCGTCTCACCGAGCAGCTCGACCCCGTGGACCGCGGCCTGGCGCCGGGCGGCGTCGAGCGAGCCGGTCAGGAGGCCGCTGGGGCTGGTCGTCTCGCCCATCGAGACGCAGCGGTCGACGACGGCGGCGTCGATCATGCTGTCGACGCCGAGGTGGAGCATCGCCGCCTGGGTCAGGCTGCCGACGATCTTGTGGGTCGAGGAGGTGACCAGGTCGGCGCCGCAGGAGAGCGCGTCGGGCGGCAGGTCGGGATGGAAGTGGAGGTGGGCGCCCCAGGCCTCGTCGACGACCAACGGCACGCCGCGCGAGTGGGCGACCTCGATCAGGGCCGGGATGTCGGCGCAGGCGCCGAAGTAGGTCGGCGATACGACCATCGCCGCGACCGCGTCGGGCGTCGCCTCGAGCGCCGCGGCGAGCGAGTCCGGCGTCAGCCCGTGGGCGATCCCCAGCTCGGGGTCGAGCTCGGGGGCGACGAAGGTCGGCCGCATGCCGTTGAGCACCAGCCCGTCGATCACCGAGGAGTGCACGTTGCGCTGGACGACGACGGTGTCGCCGAAGTGTGCGAGCGCCAGGCAGGTCGCGTGGTTGCCCTGCGAGGCGCCGTTGACGAGGAACCAGGTTCGCGACGCGCCCCAGGCCTCGGCGGCGAGCAGCTGGGCCTGCTGGAACGGCGTCGGTTCGGGACCGATGTCGACCCCCTCGGTGATCGAGGGGACGTCGTTGATGAGGCCGGTCTCGCCGACCAGCGCCACCATCGCCGGGTCGGCGGCGAGGCCGCCCTTGTGGCCCGGGACCTGGAAGCGTCCGGTCTCCAACGCCGAATAGGCGAGGAGGGCGTCTACGTATGGGGTGGAGTCCTGTCCGCGGTCTGGCATCGCCCGAGTCTAGAGGTCGATTCGCGGCCACCGCGCCGCCCGCGAGCGCGGTGGGGGAGACTGCCGGGAATGGACCACAACCGACTCGGCTATTGGATCTCGGAGGCGCGCGACGCGACGCCCCGCCCGCCGCTCGACGGCGCGACCGACGCCGACGTCCTGATCGTCGGCGGCGGCTTCACCGGGCTCTGGTGCGCCTGGTATGCGAAGCAGCTGGAGCCGGGCGCGCGGGTGGTCCTGCTCGAGTCCGAACCGCTCTGCGCTCGCGGCCCGAGCGGGCGCAACGGCGGCTTCTGCCACGCGATGTGGCTCTCGATGGCGACCCTGCGCGCGCGCTTCGGCGACGCCCCGGCGCTGGCGGTCGCCGATGCCGCGAGCGACGCCGTCGACCGCGTCGAGGCGTTCTGCGCCGAGCAGGAGATCGACGCCTGGTTCACCCGCGCCGGCGCGATCGAGGTCTCGACCGCGCCGGCCCACGACGGCGCCACCGACGCCGCCCGCGCTGCCTGCGAGGCGCTCGGCCGCGCCGACGCGATCCAGCCGCTGAGCCACGCCGAGGTGATGGCGCGCTGCGCCTCGCCGGCCTTCCGCGGCGGTACCCTCAGCCGCGAGGCGGCGACCGTGCAGCCGGCCCGGCTGGCGCTCGGCCTGCGCGCCGCGGTGCTCGCGGCCGGAGTCGAGATCCACGAGTCCTCGCCGGTCCGCTCCTTCCACGAGAGCCCCGGCGGCGTCGAGGCGCGCACCGCCACCGGCGCTCTCGTTCGCGCCGCCCGCGGCGTCGTCGCGATCGGCGGCGCCGCCAAAGGCCAGGGCGGCCCGCTCGCCGGCCGCCTCACCGTCTCCTCCTCGCACATCGTCCTCACCGAGCCGGTCCCCGACCTGCTCGAGGAGATCGGCTGGACCGGTGGCGAGGGGATCACCGACTGCCGCCACCTCGTCAACTACTTCCGCACCACCCGCGACGGCCGCATCGCCTTCGGCTGGGGCGGCGGCAAGATCGTCCCCGGCGCCCGCCTGCGCGGCCGCGCCGAGATCGATCCCGACGTCATCGCCGCGACCGCCGCCCACCTGCGCGCCTACTTCCCCGGCCTCGCCGGCCGCCGCATCACGCATGCCTGGGGCGGCCCGATCGACGTCTCGCCGACCCACCTGCCGATCGTCGCCAGCCTCGGCACCGGGCGCGCCTTCGCCGCCGCCGGCTACACCGGCAACGGCGTCGGCCCGACCAACATGGTCGGCCGCATCCTCGCCTCACTCGCCCTCGACCGCCGCGACGAGCACACCCGCCTCGCCCTGGTCGACGGCAAGACCCCGCGCGTCCCGCCCGAGCCCTTCCACTACGTCGGCGGCGAGGCGATCCGGGTGGCGCTCGAGGCCAAGGAAGAGGCCGAGCTGGCGGGCCGGCGGCCGAACCCGGTGGCCGCCGCGGTCGCCGGCGTCCCGAAGCTGATGGGCTTCCACATCGGCCGCTAGATGGTCGTGGAGTCGCCCATCTAGGTCGCGGCCGTGACTCCTGCCACCGGCACCGGCGCGTCCTCCTGGTCCGGCCGCACCGAGGCCATCTTTTCGGCCCGCCGCTGCTGCCAGGTCGCGAAGCCCATCGCCAGCACGGTGGCGCCGAAGAGGACCATCGCGACGCAGTAGACCTCGACCGGGATGCCGCGCTGGGCCGCGCCGAAGATGTAGAGCGGGAAGGTCACGGTCGTCCCCGAGTTGAAGTTGGAGATGACGAAGTCGTCGATCGAGAGCGCGAAGGCCAGCATCGCGCCGCCGAAGATGCCGGGCAGGATCAGCGGCAGGGTGATCAGGCGAAAGGTCGTGAAGGGGCCGGCGCCGAGGTCTTTGGCGGCCTCCTCGAGTGAGCGGTCGAAGCCGATCAGGCGCGAGCGCACGACCACGACGACGAAGCTGATGCAGAACATGACGTGGGCGATCAGGAGCGTCTGAAAGCCCAGCTTCGGGGTGCCGAGAATGAGGAAGAAGGAGAGCAGCGCCGCCCCCATCACGACCTCCGGCGTCGCCATCGGGATCACGATCAGGAAGTTCGCGATCCGCCGCCCGAAGAAGTTGTGGCGGACCAGCGCGATCGCCATCATCGTGCCGATCACGGTCGAGACCACCGTCGCCAGCAGGGCCAGCTTGAGCGAGGTCAGCAGCGCTTCGGTCAGGTCCGTGATCCCGAAGGCGTTCTGCCAGTGCTTCAGGGTGAAGCCGACCCAGGTGTAGTTGTAGCGCCCGGCCGGATTGTTGAAGGAGAAGACGAAGATGACGACGATCGGGATCAGCAGGTAGAGCACGACCAACACGCCGATGATCAGAACGGCGTGCTCGCGCAGCCAGCGCCATGCCCGCGCGCCGGTGCTCTCGGCCGCCAGCGCGCCGCCGTTCACGCCGCCTCCTCGCCCATCAGCGCCTCGGAGCCGGCGAAGCGGATGTAGACGACGACGGCGATCATGATCAGCGCCATCAGGACGAAGGAGAGCGCTGCCGCCGAGGGGTAGTTCGACTGGGTCAGGTAGAGCGACTGGATGACGTTGCCGATCATCCGGTTGCCGACGCCGCCGAGGAACTGAGCGTTGACGTAGTCGCCGGCGGCGGGGATGAAGGTGAGCAGCACGCCGGCGACGACCCCGGGCGCCGAGAGCGGCAGCGTCACCCGCAGGAAGGACTGCGTCGCCGAGGCGTAGAGGTCTTTCGCGGCCTCGATCAGCCGCACGTCGATCCGCTCGAGCGAGGCGTAGATCGGCAGGATCATGAACGGCAGGAAGTTGTAGGTGAGGCCGGCGATGACGGCGCCACCGGTCGCCAGGACGTGGCCGCTCGGGGCCAGCCCGATCGTGTGCATGAGTTCGGTGACCGGGCTTTCGTCGGCGAGGATCGTCTCCCAGGCCAGCGTCCGGATCAGGTAGGTGGTGAAGAACGGGGCGACGACCGCGAACAGCATCGCGTTGCGGAAGCGGCCGGCCTTGAAGGCGATCGCGTAGGCGAGCGGATAGGCGAGCAGCAGCGAGATCAGCGTCGCCACGCCGGCGTAGATGAACGAGCGGACCAGCTGCGAGTGGTACAGCGAGAGGGCGTCGCCGTAGTTCTTCCAGTGCCAGTCGAATTCGAGGCTCCCGACGACGCCCGACTCGAGCGACAGTTTGAACATGTAGTACAGCGGCACGACGAAGAACAGGACCAGCCAGATCGTCCCCGGCCCGAGCAGGAAGTAGGGGACGACGCGGCGCCGGGCGGCGGCCATCAGCCCGCCGCCCGGCGCTCGGTGTCGATCATCGCGGTCAAGCGATCAGCCGTTCAGCACCGCGTCGAACGCCTGTAGGACGTTCTGTTCCTCTTCCCCCTTGAGGGTCGGCGTGTTCGAGCAGTTCTTGGTGAACGAGGCGCTCGGGAAGATGAGCTGGTTTTCGGCCAGTTCGGGATTCTTCTTCTCGAGGATTTCCTTGACCCCTTCGACCGGCGTCACGTAGTTGACGTATTCGGCGATCTGGGCCTGGTTTTTGGGGTCGTAGACGTAGTTCATGAACGCCTCGGCCGCGGTCGGGTTCGGCGCCCCAACCGGGATCACCATGTCTTCGGACCAGAGCATGCAGCCCTCGGTCGGCATCCGCCATTCGAGGTTCGGGTTTTCGATCTGCAGCTGGACCGCGTCGCCGGACCAGCCCATCACCGCGTCGACGTTGCCGTTGGTCAGGTCGGAGGCGTAGTCGTTGCCGGTGAAGCGCCGGATCTGCCCTGATTCGGCCGCCCCCTTGAGTTTTTCGATCGCCTTCATCCAGTCGGCTTCGGTCGCCTTGGCGGGGTCGACGCCTTCGCACTTCATCACCAGCGGCACCGCTTCGCGGACTTCGTTGAGGATGTCGACCTTGCCCTTGTATTTGGGGTTGAAGAGGTCGCAGATCGAACGCACGTCGGGGGCCAGTTCCTTGTTGACGATGATCCCGGTCATGCCGCTCTGCCAGGGCACGGTGTAGCTGCGGTTGGGATCGAACGCCGGGTGCCGCAGGTTCTTGGCGAGGTATTTCGAGACGTTCGGCAGCGCCGACTTGTCGAGTTCCTGCAGGTAGCCGAGTTCGTGCATTTTGGCGACCATGTAGTCGGCCAGGACGAAGACGCTGCGTTCGCCCGATTCGCCCTTGGCGAGGATCGGCTGCATCTTGTTGAAATATTCTTCGTTGGAGTTGATGTCCTCGACGTAGTTGACGCTGACCCCGGTCGCTTTTTCGAAGTCGGGCACGGTGTTCTTGTCGATGTAGAGCGGCCAGTTGGAGATCGTCACCTTGCCGCTCGGCTTGCTTTCGAGCTTCACCGTTTCGGCCTTTTCGCTCGAGCCGCCGCCTTCGATCCCGCCCCCGCCGCCACCACAGGCGGCGAGACCCAGCGCCAGGGCCAGCACGGCCACCGCCGCGACCAGCTTCAGCACTGCCCTGCCGGGTTCAATCGTGCCCATTCCTACCCCTTCTCGTTGCCATTGCTTGCAAGTTCGGTCGCTGCTTTGCGGTCGCGTTCGCCGGGTGATTCGGTGACCACGTGCATGTGCTCGGGCTGCCAGCTCAGCGACACCCGGGCGCCGCCGCCGGGCAGCCGCTGTCGTTCGGACTCGTCGGCGTTGGGCACGAGCACCGTCATCCGCACCTCGCCGCCGAGGTCGACGACGATCTGCGTCGCCGTGCCCAGGTAGACCGAGCTCTCGACGATGCCCTCGACGCGCGGCTCGCCGCCCGCCGCCGCCGGCTCCTCGCCGGCCAGCGACACCGTCAGCTTCTCCGGCCGGACGACCGCCGCGCAGCCCTCGCCGGTGCCGAGCGTGCCGGTGTCGGCGGCGACTTCGGGGCCGCTGTCGAGCTTCACCCGGCCGGCGCTCGAGACCGTCGCCGGCATCAGGTTGGAGACGCCGATGAAGCCGGCGACGAAGCTCGTCCGCGGGCGGTCGTAGACGTCCTCGGGGCTGGAGACCTGCTCGACCCGGCCGCGGTTCATCACCGCGATCCGGTCTGACATCGTCAGCGCCTCCTCCTGGTCGTGGGTGACGTAGACGAAGGTGATCCCGACCTCGCGCTGGATCTGCTTCAGCTCCACCTGCAGGCCCTTGCGCAGCTTGAGGTCGAGGGCGCCGAGCGGCTCGTCGAGCAGCAGCACCTTTGGCAGGTTGACCAGCGCCCGCGCCAGCGCCACCCGCTGCTGCATCCCGCCCGAGAGCTGCGAGGGGCGGCGGTTGGCCTCCGATGCGAGGCCGACGCGGCGCAGCTCGGTGGCGACGCGTTCGGCGATCTCGTCCTTGCCGACCTTCTTGCGCTTGAGGCCGAAGGCGACGTTGGCCTCGACGCTCAGGTGCGGGAAGAGGGCGTAGCTCTGGAAGACGGTGTTGGTCGGGCGTTTGTGGGGCGGCAGCGCCGCGACGTCCTCGCCCTCGATGCGGATCTCACCGGCGGTCGGGCGCTCGAAGCCGGCGATCATCCGCAGCGTCGTCGTCTTGCCGCAGCCGGAGGGGCCGAGGAGGGTGAAGAATTCGCCGCCGCCGAGCTCGAGGCTGAGGTCGTCGACGGCGGTGAAGGAGTCGAAGCGTTTGGTGACGTTGCGCAGCACGACGCTGCCGTCGGGGCCGGTTGCCGAGCTGTTGTCGGCGGCCGAGCCGCCGGTGATCGGTTCGGTGCTCAATCTGCCTCCGCTGGGACGACCAGCACCGGCCGGTCGGCCAGGTGCAGGAGTTTGTTGGGGGTGGAGCCGAGGATGACGCCTTTCAGCGGCGGCTCGCCGAAGCTGCCGACGACGATCATCCGCGCCTCGTGCTCGTCGGCAACGTCGATCAGGGCAGCGACGGCGCGCTTGGGGACCAGTTCGGTGCTGAACGCGACGCTGCCGCCGCTGGCCTGCTCGCGCGCCCGTCCGATCACCTTCTCGCCGAGCTCCTCGATCGCTTCCTCGTGTTCGGCGATCTCGCCGCCCCAGATGCCGGGCGGGGCGTAGCCGAAGACGGCGATCACCTCGTCACCCAGGCTCGCGGCCAGGCCCAGCGCGGCGTCGAGCGCCGCTTCGCCGCAGGCCGAGCCGTCGTAGCCGACGACGATCGCGCCCATCTCAGATCTCCTCCTCGGCTTCGGCGGCGACCGGCGGCGGGGGCGCCGCTTCGCCCTCGAGGAAGCCGGCCGGGACGACCCGCGGGCGGAGCTTGAAGAAGGCCGGTACCTTGCGCCACTGGACCATCATCAGGGCGATCCCGAGGAACAGGAAGAAGACGGCGATCACCAGCGGCGGCCCGATCCCGAACCAGGAGTTGCCGGATTCGGAGTTGGCCGGGTCGGAGAGTTCGATGCCGTTCTTGATCAGCAGATAGAAGAGGATCAGGCCGCCGACCGTCGGGCCGACGCCGATGAAGAAGAAGTTCTTGACGCTGCGGGTCAGCTCGCGCCGGTAGTAGATCGTGCAGGCGAAGCCGGTGATGCCGATGTAGAAGGCGATCATCAGCCCGAGCGCCGCGAGGCTGTCGAAGAGGATGTCTTCGCTGAAGATCGTCAACCCGACGTACCAGGCGATCGACAGGGCGCCCATGATGATCGTCGAGATGTGTGGGGTCAGGTAGCGGGGGTGGATCTTGCCGAGCGTCTCGGGCAGGGCGTGGGCGCGCGCCATCGAGAGCGTCGTGCGGGCGGTCGGGAGGATCGTCGTCTGCGTCGAGGCAGCCGCCGAGGAGAGCACGGCGATGATCAGGATCTTGTCGAGCGGCGAGCCGAAGACTTCGGTGCCGAGCGAGCTCAGCACGTCTTCCTGGTTCTTGACGAGGTTCTCGACGCCGCCGTAGGACTGCGCCGCGACGGCGACGACGAGGTAGATCCCGAGCAGGATCAGGGTGCTGATCACGGTCGCCTTGCCCGGCGCCTCGCCCGGGTCCTCGGTCTCCTCGTTGACGGTCGCGGTCGTGTCCCAGCCCCAGTAGATGAAGACGGCGAGGAGCATCCCCGCCGAGATCTCGCTGGGGCTGAGCGAGAAGGGGTTGATCCAGGAGAGGCTCGGGTGGACCGAGCCGGAGGGGGCGCTGCCGGAGTAGACCTTGACCAGGGCGACGATCGAGAACAGCGCCAGGGTGAAGATCTCGGCCGCCAGCAGGCCGACCTGGGTGCGGGCCGAGAGCTCGATCCCGATGACGACGATCGCGGTCATGATCACGATCCAGATCACGCCGACGGCGGTCACCGCGACGGTCGAGCCGGCGAGGCCTTCGAGGCCGAACAGCTCAAACGTGTAGAGGCCGGCGATCTGCGCCAGGTTGGCCATCACGATGACGTCGGCGACGATGATCGCCCAGCCAGCCATCCAGCCGAGCTGCGGGCCCATCGCCTTGGTCACCCAGGAGAAGCTCGTGCCGCAGTCCGGGTCGGCTTTGTTCATGTAGTAGTAGCCGCCGGCGACCAGGAACATCGGGATGAAGCTGATCAGCAGGATCGCTGGCGACTGCAGCGCCACGGCGGCGGCGACGAAGCCGAGCGTCGCCGCGAGGCTGTAGCCCGGCGCCGTCGAGGCGACCCCGATCACGACGCTCGAGACGAACCCGATCGCGTTTTTCTTCAGCCCCTTGTCTTCGACCCCCTCGTGCTGGGTCGGGGTTACCGGGGCGGGAACCGCTGCACTCTCCATCCGGCGACCGTATGCCCCCTCGGATCACCGCGCAAGTGGCGTATGTCCTAAAAGCACACCTGCGGCTTATACCTGGTGTACAAGTGCGATCCGGCCGCTTGACCCAAAAACAACTTGCGTCGGGGCTCTGATCCCTCTAGCGTTGTCCATAACGTCGTAGGAGAGAGAGGAGCGCCGAAATGGCGACCGCACCGCAGGCAGTCGATTCGGAACTTCAACAGCTGGCCCGCCGCCATCTCTGGATGCATTTCTCGCGGATGGGGTCCTACAGCCCCGACCACGAGATCCCGGTGATCAGCCGCGCCGAGGGCTGCTACGTCTACGACGAGCACGGCAACAAATACCTCGACGGCCTGTCCGGCCTCTTCTGTGTCAACGCCGGCCACGGCCGCACCGAGTACGGCGAAGCCGCCGCGCGCCAGATCGAAGAGCTCGACTTCTACACGCTGTGGAGCTACGCCCACCCGAGGGCGATCGAGCTCTCGGCCCGGATCGCCAAGCTCGCCCCCGGCGAACTGAACCGCGTCTTCTTCACCTCCGGCGGATCGGAGGCGGTCGAGTCGGCGCTGAAGCTCTCCCGCAACTACCACCGCGCCCTCGGCAAAGGCCAGAAGCACAAGTTCATCGCCCGCGAGGTCGCCTACCACGGCACCTCCTTCGGGGCCGTCTCGATGACCGGGATCACCGAGCTGCGCAGCCAGTTCGAGCCGCTCCTGCCCGGCAACTGCCACGTCCCCAACACCAACATCTACCGCTGGCCCGACGACCGCGATCCGATCTGGGCCTCGGACGCGATCGAGGAGCGGATCCTCTTCGAGGGACCGGAGACGGTCGCCGCGGTGATCCTCGAGCCGGTCCAGAACGCCGGCGGCTGCTTCGTCCCGCCCGACGGCTACTTCCAGCGGGTCCGCGAGATCTGCGACAAGTACGACCTCCTGATGATCTCCGACGAGGTCATCTGCGCCTGGGGCCGGCTCGGCCACTACTTCGGCTGCGAACGCTTCGACTACCAGCCGGACATGATCACCACCGCCAAGGCGCTGACCTCCGCCTACGCGCCGATGGGTGCGTTGATCGTCTCCGACAAAATCGCCGAGCCGTTCATGCAGGGCGACGCCTCCTTCGCCCACGGCTTCACCTTCGCCGGCCACCCGATCGCCTCGGCGATCGCGATGGCCAACCTCGACGTCTACGAACGCGAGGACCTCTGCGGCCACGTGCTCGCCAAGGAGGGTGAGTTCCGCGACATGCTGGAGACGCTGCGCGAGCTGCCGATCGTCGGCGACGTTCGCGGCGCCGGCTTCTTCCAGGCGATCGAGCTGGTCAAAGACAAGGACACCAAGGAGAGCTTCAACGAGGAGGAGGCCGAGCGCCTGCTGCGCGGCTTCCTTTCCGCCGAGCTCTACAAACGGGGCCTGATCTGCCGCGCCGACGACCGCGGCGACCCGGTGATCCAGCTGGCGCCGCCGCTGATCTCCGACACCGAGCAGTTCGAAGAAATGCACGACGTGCTGTCGACCGTGCTGGCCGAGGCCTGGGACCAGGTAGTCGGTTAGATGGTCGGCGCCCGAGCCGGCCACCCAGCGGCGAAGGAGCGGAATTGCTGACGGTGCAGAGCCTCCTCGATGAGCTCGACCTCGAGCTCGCGACCGGCGCCAAGGGGGCGTCGGCGGCGGTCCGCTGGGTCCATATCTCCGAGCTCCAGGACCCGACGCCGTGGCTCTCGGGCGGCGAGTTGATGCTGACCACCGGGATCCCGCTCGACACCGACGACAAGCAGCGCGCCTTCGTCTCCGACCTCGCCGACCGCAACCTCGCCGGGATCGGCTTCGGCACCGGCTTCAGCCACGAGCACCTGCCGGCGGCACTGGTCGACGAGGCCGGCAAGCGCGACCTGCCGCTCTTCGAGGTGCCCTATTCGACGCCCTTCATCGCGATCACCGAGAAGGCCTTCGCCCAGCTCGTCAACGAGCAGTACGAGGTCCTGCAGCGCGGGATCGCGATCCAGCGACGACTCGAGCGGCTGGTGCTGGAGGAGCGGGGGCTTGAGGAAATCGCGGCGACGATCGCCAGCGCGGTCGGCGGCACGGTGGCGATCCTCGACGGCCGCGGCGAGCGTCTGGCCGGCCGCGGCTTCCGCCGCCAGCTCTCCGCCGACGCGATCGGCGGCATCCGCCGCGAGGCCCTCGGTCACGCCGGCGACGGCCACCCCTTCGTGCCCTCGCACCCCTCGGTCGCCGGACGGGCGCTCGCCCATCCGGTCGTCTCGCCCGGCGGCGGACCGCCGCAGGCCTGGGTCGTGATCGTCCGCGACTCCGGCGACCTCGGCGACTTCGAGCGGCTGATCCTGCAGCAGTCGGTGGCGATCGTGGCGCTCGAGCTGATGCGCCGCCGGGTCGCCCGCGAGACCGAGCGCCGGCTCGCCGGCGACGTGCTGGCGGGGGCGCTCAGCGGTCGCATGGAGCCGACCGAGCTGCGCCGCCGGCTCGAGCCGTTCGGGATCGGCGAGGAGGCGGCGGTGCTCGTCTTCTCGCTCCAGAACCCGGTCGGCGCCGCGGGCTCGCTCGAACGCGCGCTGGCCGCCGACGCCTGCCCGGCCGTCGTCGCGCCGCACTCGATCGCCGGGCGCGAGCTGCTCTGCGCCGTCGTCGACGCCGCCGACCGCGACCCGATCGACGTCGCCGCCGACGCTCGCCGGGCGCTGATCGCCGAACGCGGCGCCGTGCGCGCCGCCGCCAGCCGCCCGGCCGCGCCGGAGAACCTGCGCCACTCCTTCCACGAGGCCCGCTGCGCGCTCGAAGCGACGGCGCTGGCCAACGGCTCGGCTCCCGAGGTCGCGTCCTGGCGCGATCTCGGCGCCTTCACGCTGCTGCTCTCGATCCAGGACGACGAGGCGCTCGAGCTCTACTGCGAAAGCGTCCTCGGTCCGATCGAGGAGGGCGACGAGGAGTACGGCGGCGAGCTGCTGCGCTCGCTCGAGGCCTTCATCGAGCAGAACGGCCAGTGGGAGCGGGCGGCCAAGGAGGTCTACTGCCACCGCCACACGCTGCGCTACCGGATGCGGAAGGTCGAGGAGCTGACCGGGCGCGACCTCTCGCGCGCCCACGACCGGATCGAGTTTTGGCTGGCCCTGCGAGCGCGCGAGCTGGTCGCGTGAAACATCAAGCGCCGCCTCCTCTGCTCTCACTCGGTCGCATCCATGATCACCGGCGGTCCTGCTCTCTCGTTTCCGCGTCCGGGGGCGGCTTTGCCACTACGTTTTCGCCGCAGGGCGAAGGAGGTCACTTATGAAGGTCGGCGTACCGACGGAGATCAAGGACGACGAGTACCGCGTCGCGATGACGCCGGCCGGCGTGCGCGAAATGAGCGAGCACGGCCACGAGGTGCTGATCCAGGCCGGTGCCGGCAGCGGCTCGGCGATCGAGGACGCCGACTACGCCGCCCAGGGAGCGACGATCGTCGCCAGCGCCGGCGAGGTCTTCGAGGGCGCCGACATGGTCCTCCACGTCAAGGAGCTGCAGGCCTCGGAGATCGCGATGCTCCGCCCCGGCCAGCTGCTCTTCACCTACCTGCACCTGGCGCCCGATCCCGAGCAGACGCGCGGCCTCTGCGAGTCTGGGGCGACGGCGATCGCCTACGAGACCGTCGAGGACGCCCAGGGCCGGCTGCCGCTGCTGGCGCCGATGAGCGAGATCGCCGGCAAGATCGCCACCCAGGCCGGCGCCTTCATGCTCGAGAAACCGCTCGGCGGCCGCGGCATCCTGCTCGGCGGCGTGCCCGGCGTGGCGGCGGCCAACGTGATGGTGATCGGCGGCGGCGTGGTCGGCATGAACTCGGCCTTCATCGCGATCGGGATGGAGGCCGACGTCTTCGTCTTCGACCGCTCGATCCCGCGCCTGCGCGAACTCGACGTGACCTTCAACGGCCGCTGCTCGACCGTCTACTCGACGACGCTGGCGGTCGAGGAGATGCTCTCGCGCGCCGACCTCGTGATTGGCGCCGTCCTCGTCCACGGCGCCCGCGCCCCCTACGTGGTGACCCGCGAGCAGCTGAAGCTGATGAAGCCGGGTTCGGTCCTCGTCGACGTGGCGATCGACCAGGGCGGCTGCTTCGAGACCTCGCACCCGACCACCCACCGCGAGCCGACCTTCGAGGTCGACGGGATCATCCACTACTGCGTCGCCAACATGCCCGGCGCGGTGCCGATCACGGCGACCAACGCCCTCACCAACGCCACGCTGCCCTACGCGATCGCGATCGCCGACCACGGCGTCGCCGCGGCGATCCGCCGCGACCCCGGACTGCGGCCCGGCGTCAACGTCGCCGCCGGCAAGGTCACGCACCCGGCCGTCGCCGAGGGCGTCGGCATGGATTACGTGCCGGTCGAGCAGGCGTTGGACCTCGACCCAGCCGGGGTAGACGGCTGAGACCTTTCGATTGACCTGGGACCCCCCCACACACACCTACAGGAGAGACGAATGAGCACTTACGCGGTAGTCAATCCAGCGACCGGCGAGTCGATCAAGGAGTACGAGGAGATCAGCGACGGCGATCTCCGCGCGGCGATCGACCGCTGTGACGCGGCGTCCAAATCGTGGTCGCGGACCTCGACCGTGGCCGAGCGCGCGGCGCTGATCCGCAAGGTCGGCGACCTCCATAAGGAGCGCAGCAAGGAGCTCGCCGAGATCATCGTCCGCGAGATGGGCAAGCCGATGGAGCAGGCCGTGGGCGAGGTCGACTTCGCCGGCGACATCTACCACTTCTACGCCGACAACGCCGAGTCTCTGATGGCCGACGAGACGATCGAGCTGCTCGGCGGCGAGGGCACGGCGATCGTGCGCCGCAGCTCCTACGGCGTGCTGCTCGGGATCATGCCGTGGAACTACCCCTACTACCAGGTGGCCCGCTTCGCCGGTCCGAACCTGGTGATCGGCAACCCGATCCTGCTCAAGCACGCGCCGCAGTGCCCGGAATCGGCGGCGGCGATGCAGGGGATCTTCAACGACGCCGGCTTCCCCGAGGGCGCCTACGAGAACATCTACGCGACCAACGAGCAGATCGAGTGGGTGATCGGCGACCCGCGCGTGCACGGCGTCTCGGTGACCGGTTCCGAGCGCGCCGGCGCCGCGGTGGCGGAGATCGCCGGCCGCAATCTGAAGAAGGTCGTGCTCGAGCTCGGCGGCTCCGACCCGTTCATCCTGCTCGCCACCGACGACCTCGACGGAGCGGTCGACTCGGCGGTCGGGGCGCGGCTGGAGAACACCGGCCAGGCCTGCAACGCGGCCAAGCGCTTCATCGTCGCCGACGATCTCTACGACGACTTCCTCGCCAAGTTCACCGAGAAGATGGGCGCCTCCAAGGCCGGCGACCCGACCTCCGAGGACTCCGCGGTCGGTCCGCTCTCCTCGAAGACCGCTGCCGACCGGCTCGAGGACCAGGTCCAGCGGGCGATCGACAACGGCGCCGAGGTGCAGGTGGGCGGCAAGCGCGACGGCAACTTCTTCGAGCCGACCGTCCTCACCGGCATCAAGCCCGGCGACGAGGCCTCCCAGGAAGAGTTCTTCGGCCCGGTCGCGCAGGTCTACAAGGTCTCCTCCGAGGAGGAGGCGATCGCGCTCGCCAACCAGACCGAGTTCGGTCTCGGCTCATACATCCAGACCACGGACAAGGAGCAGGGCGAGCGGGTGGCTGACCAGATCGAAGCCGGGATGGTCTACGTGAACATCGTCGGGGCCGACAGTCCCGAGCTGCCGTTCGGCGGCTTCAAGCGCTCCGGCTTCGGCCGCGAGCTCGGCCGCTTCGGCGCCGACGAGTTCGTCAATAAGAAGCTCATAAGGAGCGCATAGCGCGTCGGAGCACGGTTCTGGCGGCATCTGGCTGGATCAGATGCCGCCAGGCTGTGTCCTCGGTTGGCCGAATAGCGCAGCTATTCGGCCGCCCTGCGTCCTTGCCTGACTGCCTCTGATCTTCGCCATATGCTGGCCAGACCCGTGCTCCGACACCCTCTGCGCTCACGCTTTCTATTGGCCGTTTTGTGCGGGGGCCTTGCGGTAGTGCTCGTGGCGCTCTTGGGGGCGCAGGCGCTTGGAGCCAGCGGTTCTGCCGAAGAAGAAGTGGCGCGCTGCGACGGTCGGCAGGCGACGATCGTCGGCACCGAAGGCGACGACGTCATTCACGGCACCCCCGGCCGCGACGTCATCTACGGGGGCAACGGCGACGATGAGATCTTCGGCAGCCTCGGCAACGACCTGCTTTGCGGCGGCCCGGGCGACGACGTCATCCACGGCGGTCGCGGCAACGACCAGGTGTACGGCGGCAACGGCGCCGACCGGGTCTTCGGCGACCTCGGCGACGACAAGGTGGTCGGCGGGGCCGGAGCCGACGACGACGTCTCCGGTGGGCTCGGGATCGACGTCGTCAACGGCGGCGCCGGCAACGACGACCTCGTCCACGGCGACTACGGCTACGACCGCATGTCGGGCGGCGCCGGCACGGGCGACATCGCCTCCTTCGCGACCTCCGTCGCCGGCGGTAAGGGCACCGGCGTCTGGGCCTCGCTGCGCACCCACCGCGCTTTCGGCGACGGCCACGACAAGCTCTTCGGCTTCGAGAGCCTCGAAGGCTCGGCCTTCCGCGACACCCTCGTCGGCAACGCCCAGGCCAACGCGATCAACGGCGGTCCCGGCGACGACACGATCATCGGCGGCGGCGGTCACGACACCATCGAAGGCGGCCAGGGCTCCGACAAATGCAGCGGCGCGCCGGGACGGACGACCTCCTGCGGCAAGGAAGCACCGCCCCAGGGGACCGCCTACGTGCAGGTCGACGAGGCGCCGAACGGCGGCGGCGGCGTGCAGATCGTCGGCGGCGCCGGCCCCGACGACATCACCGTCGCCTTCGACGAAACCAGCGAAACGCTCGGCGTCAGCGCCGGCGCCCGCCTCGCCGCCGGCTTCGGCTGCGAACACGTCGATCCCAAGCAGCTGATCTGCCCGCTCGACGGACCGGCCCGCTGGCTGATGGCCGACCTCGGCCCCGGCAACGACAAGTTCACGGTCGAAGGCTCCCTGATCGAGGTCGGCTTCATCCGCGTCAACGGCGGCCTCGGGAACGACGTCATCCGCGGCGGGCCCGAGGACGACCTGCTTCAGTCCGGCCCCGGCTCCGACAAGCTCTACGGCGGCGCCGGCGCCGACGGCCTGGTCGGCGGCATCCCCGGCCCGACCTTCCTCTACGGCGGTCCCGGCGGCGACCTGCTGGCGGCCGGCGGCGGCTGCGCCGGCGGCGCGCTGGTCGGCGGCGGCGGCCGCGACGACGCCTCCTTCGCCGAGACCCAGGCCCATCCCGGCGAGCTGATCGTCTCCTTCCCCAAGCACTCGGCCTGGATCAACGCGATCCCCGGCTGCCACCACGTCCACCTCTCGCCGACCGACGAGGACATGGAGGGCTCCTTCGACAACGACATCCTGATCGGCAACGGCCGCGCCAACTCGATGCTCGGCCAGCCCGGCAGGGACATCTTCATCGGCAACGGCGGCGACGATACGATCGACGCCCGCGACGGCGTCCGCGACTTCTCGATCCAGTGCGCCCGCAACGGCCACTCCGAAGGAGTCGCCCTGACCGACGCCAACGACCCCGTCCCCATCAACTGCGCGAGGGTCAAACACGGCACCCACGTTCCGGGCTTAAACGGCTAACCGCCCGTCCGAGGGGGGAGAACTCGGGACCCCTGTCCGCTTTGTCGCCCTGTGGGCGACAAACTGAACAAGGACGGTAGGCACCGACCGCTCTTTGAGTTGGCGACTCGGCAGCATGGGGTGGTGTCGACCCGGCAACTGGCAGCACTTGGCTATACGCGGAGTTCGGCTTCGAAAGCGAACGGGGTGGGACGATTGCGGCGACTGCATCGCGGGGTTTATGCCGTTGGGCACCGTCGGTTGTCCTGGGAGGCGCACTGCATGGCCGCCGTGCTCGCCGCGGCACCGCTGCCTGCCGCGGCGGGACACTCACCGGTCGTCGCGAGCCACTTCTCGGCCGCTTGGCTTTGGGACCTGCTCCGCTACCGCCCCGAAACGATCCACGTGACCGTGCCTGCGCGGCGTCACACGAAGCGCCACTTTGTCGTCCACCACGCCGATCTGGCGCCGAGGGACCGGGGCGTCCGTCAGGCCATTCCCGTCACCTCCCTGCCCCGCACGTTGTTGGACCTGGCGGCAGAGCTTCGTCCTGAGCGGCTTGCCTCGGCCCTGGAGCGGGCTGAAGAGCGGAAGCTGCTCGACCTCCGGCCCGTGGACGAGCTGCTCGGGCGCGTTCCGCACCATCCGGGCGCCGGCGCGCTACGGATGGCGCTCGACATCTACCGGCCGCCGACGTCCTTCACGCGCTCTGACCTCGAGAAGCACTTCCTGGCGCTCGTTCTCGAGGCCGGGCTGCCGCGGCCGCGCACGAACTTCTTCGTCGGCTCCCACGAGCTCGACGCCTACTGGCCGGAGCGGCGCTTCGCGGTCGAACTCGACGTCTACGAGACTCACGGCTCGCGGCGCTCCTTCGAGGAGGACCGGGTGCGCAACGAGGACCTGCTGCTGGCGGCCATTTCGATGGACCGGATCACCGGGCCGCGGCTCGAGCGCGAACCGGAGGTCGTCCTCGCGCGCCTCGCCCGGCTGCTTGCCGACCGGGCTCCGGCACCGGCTCCGCTTGACTAGGCTTGGGACGTGGCACCGAAGACCGCGACGGGAGACGAGGCGGCGGCTATTGCGGCCGCGGTCGCGCGGTTCGAGATGGAGGTCGCAGGGGTGCCGGAGGAGACCGTGCCGGCACCGCGCCCGTGGCAGCGCGCGGCGTTGCTGGAGGGGGTCGGCGCCAAGCAGACGATTGGAGACCCACAGACTGGAGGAGCAAGATGGCCGTCGTGAAAATCATCGAGCTCGTCGGCAGTTCCAAGACCTCGACCGACGATGCCGCCAAACAGGCGCTGGCGCAGGCTCAGGCCTCGCTGCGCAACATCCGCGCCGTTGACATCGTGTCGACCGGGATCCGCGGCGAGAACCTCGACGAGTACCGCGCCCACGTGCGCGTCGCCTTCCTGATCGAGGGCACGGAGGTCGGCTGATGGCCGACGGCGAGCCGAAGCTGGTCTCGCGCGAGGAGGCCCGTCGCCTGGTCGACGACGGCGCTCAGCTCCTCGACGTCCGCACCGACCACGAGTGGGAGGCTGGGCACATCGAGGGCGCGACCCACATCGACCTGCCGGAGCTGCCGGGCCGGGTCGACGAGCTCGACAGGGACCGGACGGTGGTCGTCTACTGCCGCACCGGCAATCGCTCGGAGATGGCCGCCGCCGCCCTCGCCGCCGGTGGCTACGACGTCGCCAAGATGGAGGAGGGGATGGTCGGCTGGTCCGAGGCGGGTCTGCCGATGGTCCCCGAGGACGGCTACGTGGCCGAGTCCGGCGACGCCGCGGCGGTGCTGGAGCAGCGCCGGCGGGCCGCTTCGGCGGGGTCCTGAGGCGGCGGCCGAGCGACTGGCCCGGCGCTCTGAATCGGCGCCCCACCGCCATTCGGCGGGGGTTGTAAGACACGCGGGCCTTAAATACCCGAATCCCGGTCAGGTTTTGCTACATTCCTTCGCATGGAGGTTTCAGTAGCTGAGAACAAGGAGCAGCGGGGCAAGGGCCGGGTCGGCACCGTCGAGAACCCCGAGACCTACGAGAACGTCCCCGGGCACGTCATCCCGATCATCGAGCGCGAGTTCGACGATTTCGACAACGAAGCCGAGGAGTTCCTCGCCGAGCGCCTGCCGGAAACCGAGTTCATCGGCTTCCGGCTCAAACAGGGCGTCTACGGCCAGCGCCAGCCCGATGTCCAGATGGTCCGCGTCAAGCTCCCCTTCGGCGGCGTCACGCCGGAGCAGATGGATGCCTTCGCGACCGTCGTCGAGCAATACGCGCCGCTCGGCAAGGGCCACATCACGACCCGCCAGAACATCCAGATCCACCACGTGCCGCTGCGCGACATGGAGGGCCTGATCCGCGAGATCTCCGCCGTCGGCCTCTCCTCCCGCGAGGGTTGCGGCAACACGGTCCGCAACGTCACCGGCGACCCCTGGGCCGGCGTCGCGCCCGACGAGATCTTCGACCCGACGCCCTACGCCGGCGCCTACGTCCGCTATTTCGTCCGCCACCCGACGACGCAGCTGATGCCGCGCAAGATCAAGACCGCCTTCACCGGCTCCGACGAGGACCGGGCGATCACCGGCATCCACGACATCGCCTTCATCTCGCGCGAACGGGACGGGGTCAAGGGCTTCGAGGTCCGGGTCGGCGGCGGCACCGCGATCATGGCCCGCGTCGCGCCGACCGTTTACGACTTCGTCGAGGCTGACAACGGCGACTACCTCAAGGTCGCCGAGGGCATCTTCCGCATCTTCGACCGCCAGGACTGGCTGCGCGTCAACCGCGCTCGCGCCCGGATCAAGGTGCTGATCGACAAGATCGGCATCGACGCCTTCCGCGAGCTGCTCGACGAGGAGCTCGAGGGCGACTGGGTCGAGGAGCGCGAATTCGACGCCGAGCTGGTCGATCGCCTGCTGTTCGTCGACGACGAGGAGGCGCGGGCGCCGAAGGCACCGCCGGAGGCCGCCTCGCCCAACGGCGACCGCTCGGCCTTCGAGCGCTTCGTCCAGGCCAACGTCCAGGCCCAGCGCCAGGAGGGCTTCTCGGCGGTCGAGGTCAAGATCGACCGCGGCGACCTCACCCCGGAGCAGTTCCGCGGCCTCGGCCAGATCATGCGCGAGTTCACCGGCGGCGCCGCCCGCTCGACCGTGCAGCAGAACTTCGTCCTGCGCTGGGTCCGCGACGAGGCCCTGTATGCGGTCTGGCAGCGGCTGACCGAGCTCGGCCTCGGCGACCCCGGCGCCCGCGAGATCACCGACGTCGTCTCCTGCCCCGGCACCGACAGCTGCAAACTCGGCATCACCAGCTCGATGGGCCTCAACCGCGCGATCAAGCAGCGGGTCGAGGAGATGCGGATCGACGACGAGCTGACCCGCCGCATCCACATCAAGATGAGCGGCTGCCCCAACGGCTGCAGCCAGCACCACATCTCCAACATCGGCTTCTACGGCGCCTCGCTGAAAGTCGGCGGCCGCGCGATGCCCGCCTACATCCCCCACATCGGCGGCAACTACGAGGGCGGCGAGGTCGTCTTCGGCAAGCGGCTCAAATCGCGGCTGCCCGCCAAGCGCGTGCCCGAGGCGGTCGAGCGCTGGATCCGCCTGTATGAGTCCGACCGCGACGAGGGCGAGGAGTTCAACCTCTTCGCCGAGCGGGTCGGCGCCGAGCCCTTCGAAGCGGCGGTCAAGGACCTGACCCTGCCGGCCGAGTTCAGCCTCGAGACGATGCAGCAGTTCATCGACTGGAACCGCGCCATGCCCTACAAAGTCGAGCGTGGCGAGGGCGAGTGTGCGATCTGATGAAACCGCCGCCCATAACCCTCTCGGGCAACGTCCCCACATACGCCGATATCGACGCTGAGCTGGTCGCCGACCGGCTCGAGAACCTCCGCGCCCAGGATGCGCTGGAGTGGATGTTCGAGCAGTTCGGAGCCGACCACTACATCGCCTGCTCGTTCCAGAAAACGAGCTCGGTGACGGCCCATCTGGCGTCCAAGATCAACCCGGACGCGCGCTTCTTCTACCTCGACACCGACGTCCTCTTCCCGGAGACCTACGAGACCCGCGACAAGCTCGCCGCGGCGCTCGATATCGACTTCGATCGGTACCACAACCTCACGCTCGAGGAGCAGGCCGCCGAGTACGGCGACGAGCTCTGGAAGCGGGAGCCCGATGCCTGCTGCGGGATCCGCAAGGTCGAGCCGATGCGGCGGGCGCTTTCATCCGTAGACTGCTGGGTCGCCGGCGTCCGGCGGGCCGATTCGAGCACTCGGGCGGCGGCACCGAAGTTCGCCTGGGACAAGAAATTCGACCTCTGGAAGCTGAATCCGCTCGCCGATTGGTCCGAGCGCGATGTCTGGAACTACATCCATGAGCACCAACTCCCCTACAACCCGCTCCACGATCGCGGCTATCCCTCGATCGGCTGCACGCACTGCACCCAGCCGGTCGGGCCGGGCGGCGACCCGCGCGACGGCCGCTGGACGGGTCTGGCAAAGACCGAGTGCGGGATCAACTAGCGGCGCGGGCGCCCGCCCGCCGGCACGCCGGTCGCTGAGGGACCGATAGTGGAGGAGACGACGAAAGTGCGCCCGGCCTCGGTCGAGCTGACCGACCTCGACACGCTCGAAGCCGAGTCGATCTACATCATCCGTGAAGTCGTCGCCGAGTTCGAGAACCCGGTGATGCTCTTCTCCGGCGGCAAGGACTCGGTGCTGATGCTCTACCTGGCGCGCAAGGCGTTCGCGCCGGCGCCCGTCCCGTTCCCGATCCTCCACGTCGACACCGGCCACAACTTCCCCGAGGTGATCGAGTTCCGCGACCGCACCGTCGAGGAGCTGGGGCTGCGGCTCGACGTCGCCTCGGTCCAGGAGTGGATCGACTCGGGCCGGATCAAGGTCGGCCACGAACTCGAAAGCCGCAACCGCCACCAGACCGTGGCGCTGCTGGAGGCGATCCAGAAAGGCGGCTACGACGCCGTCTTCGGCGGCGGGCGCCGCGACGAGGACAAGGCTCGGGCCAAGGAGCGGATCCTCTCCTTCCGCGACAAATTCGGCCAGTGGGACCCGAAGAACCAGCGCCCCGAGCTCTGGCACCTCTACAACGGTCGCCACAAGAAGGGCGAGCACATCCGCGTCTTCCCGATCTCCGACTGGACCGAGCTCGACGTCTGGCGCTACCTCGCCCAGGAGGACGTCGACCTGCCGCAGATCTACTTCGCCCACGAACGCGAGGTCGTCGACCACGAAGGCCTGCTGATGGCCGTCAACGAGTTCTTCCCGCTGCCCGAGGGGGCGGCGCCGGAAACGCGGATGGTCCGCTACCGCACCGTCGGCGACGCGACCGCGACCGGAGCGGTCGCCTCCGAGGCGGTCGACTACGCGGCGGTCATCGAGGAGACCGCGGTCTCGCGGATCACCGAGCGCGGCGCCACCCGCGGCGACGATCGCTTCTCGGAAGCGGCGATGGAGGACCGCAAGAAGGAGGGCTACTTCTAGTGCCCTCCGAGCTGCTGCGAATCGCCACCGCCGGCTCGGTCGACGACGGCAAGTCGACGCTGATCGGGCGGTTGCTCCATGACACGAAATCGATCTTCGAAGACCAGCTCGAGTCGATCGAGCGGACCTCGGAGAAACGCGGTGACGAGTCGACTGACCTGGCGCTCCTGACCGACGGGCTGCGGGCCGAGCGCGAGCAGGGGATCACGATCGACGTCGCCCACCGCTACTTCGCGACGCCGAAACGCAAGTTCGTCATCGCCGACACGCCGGGACACATCCAGTACACGCGCAACATGGTCACCGGCGCCTCCAACGCGAACCTGGCGCTGCTGCTCGTCGACGCCCGCAAAGGCGTGCTCGAACAGACCCGCCGCCATGCCCTGCTGTCCTCGCTGCTGCGGGTCCCGCACCTGGTCCTCTGCGTCAACAAAATGGACCTCGTCGGCTATGACGAGAAGATCTACGACGAGATCCGCGAGGAGTTCTCCTCCTTCGCCGCCAAGCTCGAGATCACCGACCTCGGTTTCGTGCCGATCTCGGCGCTGGCCGGCGACAACGTCGTCGAACGCTCCGCGAACATGCCCTGGTTCGACGGCCAGCCGCTGCTCGGTCACCTCGAGGACGTACACATCGCCTCCGACCGCAACCTCGTCGACAACCGCTTCCCGGTCCAGTACGTGATCCGCCCGCAGACCGCCGAGCACCGCGACTATCGCGGCTTCGCCGGCTCGGTCGCCGGTGGCATCTTCAGGACCGGTGACGAGGTGATGGCGCTGCCGTCGAGGAAAACGTCGAAGATCGCCGCGATCGACACCCCGAAAGGCCCGGTCGAGCAGAGCTTCCCGCCGATGGCGGTGACGCTGCGGCTCGAGGACCAGCTCGACGTCTCGCGCGGCGACATGATCTGCCGGCCGTCCAACCAGCCGACCGCCAGTCGCCGCTTCGAGGCGATGCTCTGCTGGTTCGACGAGACCACCCAGCTGCGCACCGGCGCGCCGTACCAGCTCAAGCACACGACGCGCTGGGTCGCCGCCGAGGTCGAGAGCCTCCGCTACGGGCTGAACGTCGACACCCTGCACCGCGATACCGATGCCGAGACCCTCGAAGTCAACGACATCGGCCGCGTCTCGATCCACACTACCTCGCCGCTCTTCTTCGACACCTACCGGCTGAACCGCACGACCGGGAGTTTCATCCTCGTCGACCCCGCCACCGACCTCACCGTCGCCGCCGGGATGATCCGCGGCTCGGGCGGCGACGGCGAGGTCGCCCCCGACTCGGCCTCGATCGTCGCCGAGAACATCACCTTCCATCCCAGCAAGCTCTCGCGCGAGGAGCGCTGGGGCTCGCTCGACACCGCCGGCGCAACGATCTGGATGACCGGGCTGTCGGGCTCGGGCAAGTCGACGATCGCCACGGCGATCGAGCACACCCTCGTCTCCTCCGGACGCTCGGCCTTCATGCTCGACGGCGACAACCTGCGCCACGGCCTCAACTCGAACCTCGGCTTCAGCGCCTCCGACCGGGCCGAGAACGTCCGCCGGGTCGGCGAGGTGGCGAAGATCCTCGCCGAAGCCGGAACGATTTCGATCGTCTCGCTGGTCAGCCCCTACCGGGCCGACCGCGACCGCGTCCGCGCCGTCCACGACGAGGCCGGCATCCCCTTCTACGAGGTGTTCGTCAACACCTCGCTGGAGGAGTGCGAACGCCGCGATCCCAAGGGCCTCTACGCGAAGGCGCGGGCCGGAGAGATCACCGACCTGACCGGCGTCGGCAGCCCCTACGAGGCGCCCGAGGACCCCGAGCTCGAGACCGCCGCCGAGGTCGAGGATTCGGTGCGCCAGATCCTCGCCCTGCTCGCCGGCTAGCGCTCCCCGCGCTCAGGCGCGCTCCATACGCTCGGCCCAAATCGATTGGGATAATCTCGTCCCGTGAAGCAAGACCCCGCCCTGCTGGCGTATGAGTCCTTCGCGCCGATCTACGACGACTTCAGCTACCGCAACGACTATGAGATGTGGTTCGGCTTCCTGCTGCCGGAGCTGGAGAACCTCGGCCTGAAGCGCGGCCGCCTGCTCGACGTGGCCTGCGGGACCGGGCGCGCGTTCGCGCCGATGATCCGCCGCGGCTGGGAGATCACCGCCTGCGATCTCTCGCCGGCAATGATCGAGCGGGCGATCGTCAACGCCCCCGAGGGGGTCGAGATCGAGGTGCGGGACATGCGCGAGCTGCCCGTCTACGGCGAGTTCGAGCTGGTCTGGGCGCTCAACGACCCGATCAACTACATCCTCGACGACGACGATCTCGCGCGGGCGCTGCGGGCGATGGCGGCGAACCTCGCCGGCGACGGCCTGCTCGTCTTCGACTGCAACACGAGCCGGAACTTCCTCGAATTCTTCTGCGCGGCCGAGGCCGACGACATGAGCGTCGACGAGTGGCACTGGCGCG
Organism: uncultured Actinomycetes bacterium; assembly: GCA_963839115.1. GTDB lineage: Bacteria > Actinomycetota > Thermoleophilia > Solirubrobacterales > 70-9 > VAYN01. The sequence goes on along the minus strand of CAWITM010000001.1, from coordinate 2,849,477 downwards.
GGCTCGGCGAGGTCGAGGACGGGATCTACGAGGCGGAGTTGTCAGGCGCAGGTGTCCGCTCGCACGTCCACCGCGAGCGCCACTGGACGGTCGCCGAGATCCGCGACGCGCTGGTCGAAGCCGGTCTCGAGCCGATGGCCGCGCTGGGCCAGCGCGAGCGCGGGGAGAAGGCCCTGCGGCTCGCCCCCGACGCCGACGAAGAGCTGGACGAAAAGATCCTCCACGTCGCCCGCCGCCGCTAGGGCCGGGCGGGCGCTAGGGCCGCGGCGGGACCTGCGGCTCGCCGAGCCCGTAGGTCTCATAGGCACCGAACCTGGCGAACGTCTTATGGGTCGGGCCGTGGTAGTCGGAGGAGGCGGTGGGGAGGAGGCCGAGCTCGGCGCAGAGGTCGAGCAGGTGCTTGGTCTGCTCGCGGTCGTGGGTCGGGTAGAAGGTCTCGACCCCGTCGGCGCCGAGCGAGCGGATCAGGTCGTCGACCTCGCTCGGCTCTGAGATGTCCCAGTAGGGATGGGCGATGACGGCGACGCCGCCGGCGTCGCGGATCAGCTCGATCGCCTCGGCGGCGTCGGGCCAGCGGCGCGGCACGAACGCCTTGGCGCCGGGGACCAGGTACTCCTCGAAGAAGGGCCCGAGGTCGCCGGTCGCCCCGGCCGCCTTGGCGATGTGAGGGCGGCCGATCGAGTCGGCGGCGCCGGCCTCGCGGATCGCGTCCTCGAGGGTCAGGTCGAAGCCCTCGCGCCGCAGGTTCTCGACGATCTCCCCGGCCCGCGTCCGGCGCTCCTCCTGCGCCCGCGCCGCAACCGGCTCCATCTTCCCGACGTCGACCCAATATCCGCAGACATGCAGGTCTTCCGCATAGGGGTGGACGCAGCTCATCTCGATCGCCGGAACCAGCTCGATCCCAGCCGCGCTCGCCGCCTCCAGCGCCGCCGGAACCCCGGCCACAGCGTCATGGTCGGTGAGCGCCAAGGTGGTCACGCCGGCCTTGGCGGCTTCGGCGACGACCTCGGCGGGCTGCAGTTGCCCGTCGGAAACGACGGAGTGGGATTGGAGCTCGATCAACATGGCCCGCAGCCTACGCAAAGCGCCCTCCCTCTCGCCCGCGACATAAATAGACTGCGCCGGCCGGTGTTCCAGAAAGTCCTCATAGCCAACCGCGGCGAGATCGCCATCCGCGTCGCCCGCACGCTCAGGGAGATGGGCATCGGCTCGGTCGCCGTCTACTCGGAGATCGACCGCGACGCCCCCCACGTCCGGGCCGCCGACGAGGCCTTCCTGATCGGCCCGGCGCTGCCGGCCGAAAGCTATCTCGACATCGCCAAGATCATCGCCACCGCGCAGGAGGCCGGCGCCGAAGCGATCCATCCCGGCTACGGCTTCCTGGCCGAGAACGCCGACATGGCGCGCGCCTGCGAGGAGGCCGGGATCACCTGGATCGGCCCGCCGGCCGAGGCGATCGACGCGATGGGCTCGAAGACCAAAGCCCGCGAGATCATGGCGCAGGCCGGAGTGCCGATCGTCCCCGGCTCGACCGAGGTCGCCCCCGACCTCGAGGCCGCCCGCGCCCAGGCCGAGGAGGCCGGCTACCCGGTCGCCTGCAAGGCCGCCGGCGGCGGTGGGGGCAAGGGCTTCCGGGTCGCGATGACGCCCGACGACCTCCAGGACGCCTTCGAGGGCTCGGCCCGCGAAGGCGAGAAATTCTTCGGCGACGACCGCGTCTACATCGAGCGCTACCTCGAGGACCCGCGCCACGTCGAGGTCCAGGTGCTGGCCGACTCGCACGGCAACGTCATCCACCTCGGCGAGCGCGACTGCTCGATCCAGCGGCGCCACCAGAAGGTGATCGAGGAGGCCCCGGGCCCCCACGTCGACGAGGAGATGCGGGAGCGGATCGGCAAGATCGCCACCGATGCCGCGGCCGCTGTCGGCTACCGCGGCGCGGGCACGGTCGAGGGCATGCAGGTCGGCGAGGAGTACTTCTTCCTCGAGATGAACACCCGCGTCCAGGTCGAGCACTGCGTGACCGAGATGATCAGCGGCATCGACATCGTCCGCGAGCAGATCCTGGTCGCCGCCGGCGAGCAGCTCTCACTCGGCCAGGAGGACCTCGAGCTGCGCGGCTGGTCGATCGAGTGCCGGATCAACGCCGAGGCCGCGCACAAGAAATTCGCCCCCGCCCCGGGGCCGATCGGCGACTCCTACCGCGAGCCCTCCGGGCCCGGCGTCCGCGTCGACTCCGGCGTCGAGGGCGGCGGCGAGGTGACGCCGATGTATGACCCGATGGTCGCCAAGCTGGTCGTCTGGGACGTCGACCGCGAGAAGGCGACCCGGCGGATGCTGCGGGCGCTCTCCGAATACGACTCCGGCGGGCTGACCACCCTGATCCCCTTCCACGAAGCGATCCTGGCGACCGAGCAGTGGGCCAACGGCGAGACCTGCCGCGACCTCATGGAGGACGCCGACTGGCTCAAATCGACCGCCCCGGCCGACACCTCGCCGCCGCAGCCCTCCGAGGAGGGCGCCGAGATGATCAGCCGCGACTACAAGGTCGAGGTCTCGGGCAAGCTCTTCGACGTCACGGTGATCGGCGAGGCGGTCGCCGGCGTCGCCGCCGCGGGCGGGGGGAAGAAACCGCCGAAACGCGAGCGCAAAGGTGGCGCCGGTGCCGCCGCCTCGAGCGAGGCGCTGCCATCGCCGCTGCAGGGCACCGTCCTCAAAGTCGCCGTCGCCGAGGGCGACGAGGTCGCCGAGGGCGATCTGATCTGCGTGATCGAGGCGATGAAGATGGAGAACGAGATCACCGCCCACCGCGCCGGAAAAGTCACCTCTCTCACTGTCGCCGAAGGCGCCGCCGTCGGTGCCGGCGACACGATCGCCACGATCGAGTAGCGCCCGAGGCCCTATTTGCCAGCTGGTTTGTGTTCCCGCGCTTCTTCTTCGCGCTGCTTCTTTTCGGCTTCCCGCTGTTCCCGTTCGGCTTCGCGCTGTTCCCGTGCCCGTTCGCGTTCGCGCTGTTCCTTTTCCTTTTCGCGTTTGACTTCCAGCTGCTGTTCGCGGGTCAGCGGCAGCTTTTCGGCGACCTGTGAGCAGGTTTTGCCTTTGCAGGTCTCGAGCCGTTCCAGTTCGACGTGGAGGAAGTTGCGGATCGGCGCGTAGTTCTTGTCGCGCGCTTTGTTGTTGAGCTCGTAGGGGTCCTTGTTGATGTCGTAGAGCTCTTTCTCGCCGTCGGGCCACTCGATGTACTTGTAGGGGCCGAGGCGGATCCCGTAATAGTTCTTCGGCGGCGCGACGATCGAGGCGTGTGCCTTCGGGTTCGCCGAGGAGGCGGTCGCGGCGGCGGCGGTGGATGCGCTCGCGGCGGCCCCCGCCGGAGGGGACGTGTAGGTCGGGCTTTCGGCGCCGCCGTTCTGTTCGACGTCGTTGGTCTGGACGTAGGACTCGAAGAGCAGCGGGCGGCGCGTGCGCAGGCTCGGGTCGCGGGCGTAGGGCATCAGCGAGCGGCCGTCGAGGCTGCGGTCCGGGGTGACGCCGGCGAGTTCCAGCAGGGTCGGCGCGATGTCGATCGTCGAGGCCAGCTCGCCGGTCACGTTGCCGGGTTTGATGCCGGGGCCGCGAATCAAGAACGGCAGGTGGGTCGACGGCTCGTAGGCGAGGAACTTGCCGCCGACGAGGCGGTGCTCGCCATAGAAGAAGCCGTTGTCGGTGGTGAAGATGACGTAGGTGTTCTTGAGCCGGTGCAGGTAGCCGAGCTCTTCGAAGATCTCTTTGACCCCGTAGTCGACCGAACGCAGCGACTCCAGCCCCTTCTCGTAGTAGCGCCGGTAGGTGCGGATTTCCTGGGCCGAGAGATAGGGCGCTTCGCGGATGAAGCGCGGCTTGTCGTTGACGTTGCCCTCGTTGAAGCCTTCGCTCTTGCCGTGCGGCAGCGGCGCGCCGGCGAAGGCGTCGTAGTCGCGGGTCGCCGGCTGCGGGCCGGCGGGCTTGCGGAAGTCGCCGTGCGGGGCGGTGTAGTCGAGCTGCAGGTAGAAGGGCTGTTCGGCCGGCGTCCCGCCGATCTCTTCGGTGGCGATCCGGCTGAGGACGTCGGTCAGGTAGTAACAGGGTTTGCCGTTGGTGGGCGCGGTCGGGCAGCCGAAGTCGTCGACTTCGCCGTATTCGCGCGTCGTCCAGCTGCCTGAGTCGCCGAAGGGCCCGTCGACCGAGCCGTTGTCGTTGAGTTCGTAGCCGTAGAAGTAATGGTCGGAGTCGGAGTTGAGGACGGTGTGCCAGGCGTTCCAGCCCGGTGGCTCTTCGCGGTCGTTGCCGTAGGGGGGTTCGCCGTAGCCGTTGAGGAACTTGCCGACGTGGATCGTCCGGTAGCCGGCGCCCTGCAGCCAGGTCGCGAGGTTGTGGGTGTAGGCGCCGGTGTTGACGAAGCCGTGGTAGCCGCCGTTGGGCTCGACGTTGCCGCGGACGTTGTTGTTGTGGGCGTAGCGCCCGGTCAGCAGCGAGACGCGCGAGGGCGTGCAGAGCGAGTAGGGCGTGTAGTAGCGGTTGAAGGTGGCGCCGCGTTCGCCGATCAGGGCCAGCGTGTTGGGCATCGCCTGGATCGGCACCCCTTCCGGTTCGATCGCCGCGTAGAGCTGGTCGAGCGTCTGGTCGTCGGTCTGGATGACGACGAAGCTCGGCCGCTGGACGACCGGTTCGGCGGCGCGCGCCTTATCGCCGTCGAGCAGCAGGATCAGGCCGACGATCGCGGCCAGCACGCAGGCGCCGACGGCCAGTCGCACGGCCGCGAGGGCGCGCGTCGATCGGCACTGTTCGGCGAAGGCGTTCATCAGGAGGGGAACTGATCCGCAAACCGGCACCCGCTGCCGGAGTTGCGGAAGATGTCGCAGCTACGAAAAGAAAACTTAAAAGACGATGAGGACGGCGCCGGCGAACCGGGGCCGCTGCAGCGGAAGCTGCGGCTCAGCCGGCGCCGAGCTTTTTCGCCGCTTCGCGGAAGTTTTTGACCGTCGCCGAGGGCGCTTTGCGGCCTTCGAGTTTCTCGCCGTGGCGATTGACCCAGATCACCGGCACGTTCATTTTCAGCACCGGGGCGATGTCGGTGGTGTAGTTGCAGCCGATGTGCAGCCAGCCTTTTTTGCTGCCGATGCGGCGGGCGCACTCTTTGAAGTGGACCGGGTCCGGCTTGTAGGAGCGGACCTGCTGGGCGGTGACGACGAGGTCGAGTTCGGTGCGCAGGTGGCGGCGCGAGATCCCCAGCAGTTTGTCGTCGATGTTGGAGATGATCCCGACGTCGTACTTCTTGCCGAGCCGGTCCATCGCCGCGTTGGCCTCGCGGAAGGGCAGCCAGTAGGCGACGCTGTTGGGCAGGAACTGGGCCCGCGAGGGCTCGATTTCCCAGCCCTGCTCGCCGGCGACTTTGACGATCGTGCGGCGCAGCACCTCGGCGTAGAGCTCATACGAGCCCGCCATCACTTCGTGCTGGACCTCCATGAAGCGGGCGAGGAACGAGCCCTCTTCGAAGGAGAAGCCGTCTTTGGCCGCCTCTTTCTTACAGGCCTCGAGGATCCCTTTCTCCCAGTCGATCAGCGTCCCGTAACAATCGGTCGTGACCCATTTGATGTTTTTGAGAGAGGGGAGTGCCATCGGCGAGCGCGGCATTATGGCATTCGGATAGGGTCCGCGCCGCGCCCCTCGGGGCCGCCCCCCAAATCATGGACCTCCTCGAGTACCAGGGAAAGCAGCTCTTCGCCAAGCACGGTGTCGCGGTGCCGAGCGGCGAGGTCGCCAAAACCGTCGACGACGCGGTCGCCGCCGCCGAGGCGATCGGCTACCCGGTCGCGGTCAAGGCCCAGGTGCTGATCGGCGGGCGCGGCAAGGCCGGCGGGATCAAGATCGCCAAGGACGCCGACGAGGCCCGCGCCGCCGCCGAGGCGATCATCGGCATGGACATCGTCGGCCCGCACGGCGAGGGGCCCTTCCGCGTCGACCAGGTCTGGATCGAGGGCGGCTCCGACATCGCCGAGGAGTACTACGCCTCGGTCATCCTCGACCGCGGCGAGAAGAAGCTGCTGGCGATGGTCTCGGCCAAGGGTGGGATGGACATCGAGGCGGTCGCCGCCGAGGATCCCGACGCCCTGGTCAAAGTCCACATCGACCCGACCACCGAGTTCGACGCCGCGGCGGCGCGGCCGATCGTCGCCTCCGCCGGACTTGCCGAGGACGCTCTCGACGAAGCCGCCGAGGTGCTGGTGAAGCTGGCCGAGACGGCCCGCGAGGAGGACGCGACGCTGATCGAGGTCAACCCCCTGATCGTCACCGCCGACCGCGAGGTCGTCGCCCTCGACGCCAAGGTCACGATCGACGGCAACTCCCTCTACCGCCACCAGGACCTGGCCGAGATCGCCGACACCGTCGAGGACCCGCAGGAGCAGATGGCCAAGGAAAAGGGCCTCACCTACGTGAAACTGGACGGCAACGTCGGCATCCTCGCCAACGGCGCCGGCCTCTGCATGTCGACGCTCGATGTCGTCGCCCAGGCGGGCGGCGCCCCGGCCAACTTCCTCGACGCCGGCGGCGGCTCCAAAGCCGACGCGATCGTCAACGCGCTCGAAGTCATCAAATCCGACGCCAAGGTGCGCGCGATCCTCTTCAACATCTTCGGTGGCATCACCCGCTGCGACGAGATCGCCAAGGGGATTGTCACCGCCTCGGCGCAGATCGACCTCGGGATGCCGCTGGTCGTGCGGCTCGACGGCACGAACTCCGAGGAGGGCCTGAAAATCCTCGCCGAGGCCGACCTGCCGAACCTCCACCAGGAGAAGACGATGCTGGACGCCGCGCGCCGCGTCGTCGAGCTCGCCGGAGGTGCCTCGTGAGCATCATCGTCGACGGCGACACCAAGCTCGCCGTCTCCGGCCTGACCGGCCGCGAGGGCTCCTTCCACGGCCTGCGCAACAAGGCCTACGGGACCGACCTCGTCGCCGGCGTCACGCCCGGCAAGGGCGGCCAGGACGTCGAGGACACGCCGGTCTTCGACACGATCAAGGAGGCCGTCACCGAGGCCGGCGCCAATACCTCGATGATCTTCGTGCCGGCGCGCTTCGCGGCGCCGGCGATCGACGAGGCGATCGACTCCGGGGTCGAGACCGTGATCGCGATCACCGAGGGCATCCCGGTCCTCGACATGCTCGCCACCTACTGGAAGGCCAAGGAGGCGGGCGTGCGGCTGATCGGTCCCAACTGCCCCGGCGTCCTCAGTCCCGGCAAGGCAAACGTCGGCATCATTCCGGCCCAGTTCTTCGACCCGGGGACGATCGGCGTCGTCTCCAAGTCCGGCACGCTGACCTACCAGATCGGCAACGAGCTGAAGCAGGCCGGGGCCGGCAACTCCTCGATCGTCGGCATCGGCGGCGACCCGATCGTCGGCAGCGACTTCATCGACATCCTCACCCTCTATGAGGCCGATCCCGACACCGAGCTGATCGTCATGGTCGGCGAGATCGGCGGCGACGCCGAGGAGCGGGCCGCCGAGTTCATCGCCTCCGACATCACCAAGCCGGTGGTCGCCTACATCGCCGGCTTCACGGCGCCGCCCGGCAAGCAGATGGGCCATGCCGGCGCGATCATCTCCGGCTCCTCGGGCACCGCCCAGGCCAAGAAAGACGCGCTCGAAGCGAAGGGCGTGCGGGTCGGCGAAAGCCCGACCGAGACGGCGGCGATCGCCGCCGAGATGCTCCGCTCCTAGCGGCGCGGTCGCGGCGAGCCGCAGCGGTTGCGGCCAACGCGGGAGCGCCGCGCAGAGGACCGTTCGCACCAAATCCCGGATGAGGCGTTTTTCTGCGAACGGTCGCCGTCAGCCGTCAGCCGTCAGCCGTCAGCCGTCGGGCGTCGGGCGTCGGCCTCTAGCCGGTGAGTAGGGCGCGGATCTCGGTGGCGAGCGTCGCGGCTTCGCGGTCGAGGCGGCGATGGGTGACGCGGATCGTGCGGTAGCCGGCGACGATTAGCGCGACGTCGCGCTTGCGGTCGCGCTCGAAGGCGGCGCGGTGGGCGTGGTGTTCCCAGCTGTCGAGCTCGACCAGGAGGAGGGCGTCGAGCCAGGCCGCGTCGACCTCCTTCTCGAGGACGAGGACGTTGGTCGCCGGCGGCGGCAGCTCGAAGTGGCGGCAGAAGGCGACGAAGCGGTCCTCGAGCGGTGAGCGGGTGCGCTCGCTGTGGCGAGCCTCCCGCAGCAGGGGACGGATGCGAGCTCGAGCCCGGTGGCGATACCGACCGCGCTCGTAGACGGCGGCGACCGCGTCGATGCGCAGCAGGTGGAGCTTGTCCGCCTCCTCCCAGAGGCGGGCGAGTGGTGCCGGGTCCGTTCGTTCGGCGAGGTCGAAGAGCGTGCGGGCGACCGTCGTCACCGGGATGCCGTCGCGGACCGTCCGTTCGGGCTCTTCGAGGGTGCGGCTGCGATGGAGCCTGATGCCCTCGCGCCGCAGCTGTCCCTGGCGCCCACGCGGTGCGGTGACGTCGGTCGGCGAGCGGGTTCGGCAGAGTCCCCAGAGCGCCGCGGCGTCTTCGTGGCTGAGCACAGCCCCCGGCCCGCAGGCCAGGACCGCAGCCATCCACCACCCGCGCTGGGACAGTCGCCGATTGCTGACCGCGAACGCCTCTCGATGGATGGCGTGTAGGCGGCCGCTGCCGATCCAGCGCTCGATGGTCCGCTCGCCAATTCCGAGCGCCAACAGCTGTTCCCGGCTGACCACTCCGTACTGGTCCCTGGTCAGCCGCGAAATCCCCCCCTCCCTCTCCATGCGTCTGACTTGGGCCGCCATATATGGCGGTTAAGCTCAGACGCAGGGGCTGGTCTCCCCCCGGGGCTGGGGGGAGATGCGGAGGTTGGGGGATTGACGACGGCCTGCGCCCCCTGATTGCTAGTGTCGGAGCTCTGATGGCGGACACGATTTCCTTCGCGCGCGGCGCTCCGAGCGCCGACATCCTGCCCCACGAGCAGGTCAAGGCGGCGGCGGCGCGGGCGCTCTCCGACGACTGGGAAACGGCGCTCTCCTACGGCGTCGGGATCGGCCATCCCGGGCTCTGCCAGTGGATCGCCGAGCGCCACGGTGGGATCGACGCCGCGCAGGTGATGGTCGCCAACGGCTCGATGGAGGCGGCCTCGATGGTCTTTCGCCAGCTGCTTTCGCCGGGCGACCGGGTGATCGTCGAGAGCCCCACCTACGACCGCACGCTGCTGATCCTGCGACAGATCGGCGTGCAGCTGGTGCCGGTGCCGCTCGAGGCCGACGGGGTCGACATCGAGGCCTTCGAAGCCGCGCTCGACGAGGGGCCGGTCAAGCTCGCCCACATCATTCCCAACGCCCACAACCCGGCCGGCTGCACGCTTTCGGCGGCCAAGCGGGTGCGGCTGGTCGAGCTCGCCGCCAGCCACGGCTTCACGCTCTTCGAGGACGATCCCTACCGCGAGCTGCCGTTCGAGGGCGAGCCGATGGAGACGATGCTCTCGATCGACACCGCCGACCGCGTCATCCACGCCTCCTCGTTCTCCAAGACGGTCAGCCCGGGGATCCGCGTCGGCTATCTAGCCGGCCCGGCGGCGGCGATCGCGAAGCTCGCCAAGCACGCCAACGAGACCTACATCTCGCCGAACATGCTGGCCGAGTCGATCGTCCTCGACCTCTGCCGCTCCGGTGAGCTGGACAAGAACATCGACTTCGTCAAAGGCGCCCTCAAGGAGCGCTGCGACGCGCTCGTCGCCGCGCTCGAGGAGCAGATCCCGGAGGCGAGCTTCGTCGTCCCCGGCGGCGGCTACTTCCTCTGGCTCGACCTCGACGAGGGCACCGACACCAAGGCGCTCCTGGCCGAGGCCAAAGCCGACGGCGTCTCCTTCGTCGCCGGCCCCGATTTCATGATCGACGGCGGCCAGAACAGCCTGCGCCTCTCCTTCGCGCCGGTGCGCGCCGACCAGATGGTCGACGGCGTCGGCCGCATCGCCACGGCGCTGGACCGCCTGCGCGCCGGCTCGCCGGCCTAGCTCCGGGCCCGAGACGCCGTCTCACATCGGTCGAGTTTTGATCCGCCGCGGCGCGGCAGCGCGTAGGGGACCGACATAGAGGCGCAAACCAGCCGAGGAGGCAAGCCCAATGCCGGACCTAGATGAGAAAGAGAATTCCCCGGGGAGCGAGAGCAAGATCGCTCGCCTGGCGAAGGACCCAGTTTCGCGACGCAAGTTCATGGTGTTGGGCGGCGGCTCCACCGCGGCCGCGGCCTTCCTGGCCGCCTGCGGCAGCAGTGGCGGTACGACCACGACCGCTTCGACCACCACCGAAGAAGAAACGGAAACGAAGCCCGCGAGTGGCGAATCCGAAACCGAACAGTTCGGCAAGGGTGACATCGGGATCCTCAACTACGCGCTGACCCTCGAGTACCTCGAGGCCGGCTTCTACGCCAAAGTCGCCAAGAGCGGCCTCTTCAAGGGTGCCGAACTGGCCGCCCTGAAGAAGTTCGGCGAAGAGGAGCAGGAACACGTCGAAGCCCTGACCGCCACGGTCAAGAAACTCGGCGGCAAGCCGGCCCCGGAACCGAAAGCCGAATTCCCGCTGAAGAGCGCCAAGTCGGTCGCCGAACTCGCCGGCACGGTCGAGAACCTCGGTGCCGCCGCCTACCTCGGTCAGGCCGGCAACATCGAAAGCCCCGAAGTCCTGGCGGCTGCCCTGTCGATTCACAGCGTCGAGGCCCGCCATGCGGCGACCCTCAACACGCTGCTGAAAATGTCGATCACCCCCGATGGCGCCTTCGCCGTCCCGGCCGACGTCAAAACGGTCCTCAAGGCCGTCGAACCGTTCATCGTCGGCTGAGGCCAGCGGGAACCGGAAGGAGCACACGATGAATAACGAGCTCAAGAACAAGGACCTGCTGATCGCAGACGGAGGCCTCGCTCAGCCCGAGCTGGCCGGCGTCGAGGTTGTCGCCGCCGACGGTGGCGACCTCTCCCGCAGCGACGTCATCCTCAAGGGCGTCCTGGCCGCCGGTGCGGTGTACGGCACCTTCATGGTGGCCCCGTTCATCCGCAGCGCGTTTGCGGCGAGCGGCAGCAGCGACGTCGACATCCTCAATTTCGCCCTCACCCTCGAGTACCTCGAGTCCACCTTCTACGCGGAAGCGTTGAAGCGGGCCAAGGCGAGCGGCGAACTGAAGAAGCTGATCACGATGCTGGCCAGCGACGAGAAACAGCACGTCGAAGCGCTGGCGGGCACGATCAAGAAACTCGGTGGCAAGCCCGTCGCCGAGCCGAAGTTCAATTTCGAATACAACGACACCAAGGGCTTCCTCGAACTGGCCAAAACGTTCGAGGACACCGGGGTCAGCGCCTACAACGGCGCGGCGCCGATGATCAAGTCCAAAGAAGTGCTCGGTGCGGCCGGCTCGATCGTCCAGGTCGAGGCACGCCACGCCGCCGCGATTCGCCTGCAGAACGGCGAAGAACCGGCGCCGGAAGCGTTCGATCCGTCGCTCGAAGAAAAGGAAGTCCTGAAGGCGGTCGAACCCTTCATCGCCTAATCGGCGCGGAAGGGTAGACAGGTAGCGTTGCCATGACGGTGCGTAGAGAGAAAGCAGAGCGGCTCGCCGACGAGGAGCTGATGCCGCTGATCGGGGACAAGGACCCCGAGGCTTTCGAGGTCTTCTACGACCGTCATGGCGGCGTCGCCTACTCGCTCGCCTATCGAATTCTGGGCGAGCGCTCGGCGGCGGAGGACTGCACCCAGGAGGCCTTCATATCGATCTGGCGCAGCGGCGCCCGCTTCGATCGCACCCGCGGCAGCGTCCGCAGCTGGACGCTCAGCATCGTCCGCAACCGGGCGATCGACGCGCTCCGCTCGAAGGCCGGCAAAGCGCCGAAACTTACGTTTGACGACGACGCGATCCTCGAATCGCAGGCGTCTGGGGAATTGACCGAGACCGAGGCCATGCGGCACGAGACGGCCACCGAGGTACGGGGCGCGCTCGAGCAGCTGCCAGGGGACCAGTCGAAGGTGATCGAGCTCGCCTACTTCGGTGGCTTCAGCCAGTCGGAGATCGCGGCGATGCTCAATGTGCCCTTGGGGACTATCAAGGGGCGCATGCGATTGGGACTGGAGAAGATTCGCGGACAGCTTGCGGAGGGCTTGGTATGAGCGACCACGACAATTTTTACGAGGACATCCCGGCGTTCATGCTGGGAGTGCTGGACCCGGAGGAGGCGCGGGCGCTCGAACGCCACGCCGAGGACTGCGAGCGCTGCAAGAACGAGCTGCGCTGGCTGACGCCGGCGGTGCGGGCGCTGCCCGAAACCGTCAATCGCGAGGCGCCGCCGCCGCAGCTGCGGGCGCGGCTGATGGCCGAGGTTCGCTCCGACGTCGCCGAGCTGGGTGGCGCGGAACCGGCCGCGGCGAGCGAGCGAGCCGGGCTCGGTGCCTGGCTGCGCGGACTCCACGTCGGCGGTCTGACCTGGAAGCCACTGGCGGGGTTCGCCGCGGCGATCCTGATCGTCGCCGCCTTCGCCGGCTACGAGGTCGGCAACAACGGCGGCAGCGGCGGCACCGCGGCCCCGCAGTTCAGCCAGGTCGGGCCCCAGAAAGAACCGTCGGGCATCACCGCCACGGTCGTCCAGCGCGGCGACCGCGGTGCGATCAAGCTGACCGGCGTGCAGACGCTTCCGAAGGGCCGCGTGCTCGAGGCGTGGATCGAAAAGGGTGGCGAAATAAAGCCGGTGCAGGCCCTGTTCGTACCTGATGCGAGGGGCAACGCGATGACCCAGATCGCTGACCTCGAAGGGGTCGAACGGGTGATGGTCACCCGCGAGCCGGCGGGCGGCACCAGGGCGCCGACCTCGACTCCGATCGCGATCGTCCCGCTGAGCAGCAGCTAGCGGCCGTAACGATCTGAGGACAGGACCAGCTGCTCGGGGATCGCGGCGCGCGGTGGGGGTGCCGGGTCGGCGCGAACCGAGACGGTCTCGGCGACGCTGCGGCTGACCGGGTGCTCCTTGCCGTCGGCCGAGGTGATGACGACGTCGGTGTCGTCGCTGGACGTGAGCTTGCCCTCGAGGCCGGGATGCAGGCCGGCGTCCATCAGGTAGTGGAGCAGCTCCTCAGCCTCGTTCTCGAAGCGCAGGACCACGACGTCGGCGCCGACCTCGACGTCGGCCAGCAGCGAGCCGCGCTCGCGGATCCCCTCGAGGATCGGGTGGCCATGGGGGCAGGTGGTGGCGTCGCCGATCGCCGCGCGCATGCGCTCCTCGAGGACCGGCGACATCGCGTGCTCGATCCGCTCGGCCTCCTCGTGGACCTCGTCCCAGGGGATTTGGAGGACGTCGGTGAGGAAGCGCTCGATCATCCGGTGGCGGCGCACGATGTAGGAGGCGTGCTCGCGGCCGGAATCGGTGAAGGTCAGCGATTTGTTCGGCAGCCGGGTGACGTAGCCGTCGCCGATCAGTCGCCCGACCATCTCCGAGACGGTCGGCGGCGAGAGCTGCATTGCGCGGGCGATGTTGGCGCCGGTCATCGGCAGTCCGGCCTCGTCGATCCAGAACATCGTCTCGAGGTACTCCTGCTCGGCGACCGTCGCGTTCTCGGGGGTCATGCTGCTCCTTCTTAGGCTTACCTAATGTGGCTGCCCTAATATGCAGGGCCGTGACGGCGATCTCTGAATCAGTCCGGCACCGGTGGCCACTTTACCTTGGTGCCACTCTCGTCGGGCTGCTTGCCTGGAGCGCGATCGCCGCCCACGGTGGCACTCCCGACCCGACCGACACCAGCCACCTGAGCCACGGCGCCGTCGTCCTCGACAGCGGCCTGCTGGTCTTCCGCGAGGGCCTCGAGACGATCCTCGTCCTCGCCGCGGTGACCGCCAGCATGGTCGGCGCCAGTCAGGTCTACCGCCGGCCGGTCGCGCTCGGCGCGGCGGTCGGGTTCGCGGCCAGCGTCGGCACCTGGTTCCTCGCCGCCTGGGTGCTGGGACAGCTCGGCGGCAGCGGGCTCGCGGTCCAGGCGGCCACCGGCCTGCTGGCGGTGATCGTCCTGCTGGTCGTCATGAACTGGTTCTTCCACAAGATCTACTGGACCGGCTGGATCTCGGCCCGCAACCGCCAGCGCAAGCGGGTCCTCGACCGGGCCGGGATCGACAGTAAGCGCGCGACCCTGATCGGTCTGATCGCGCTCGGCGTCACCTCGGTCTACCGGGAGGGCTTCGAGGTCGTCCTCTTCCTCCAGAACCTGCGGCTCACCTACGGCGCCGCCGACGTGCTGGAGGGCGTCGTCCTCGGCCTGGCGCTGACCGCGGCGGTCGGCGGGCTCACCTTCTTCGCCCAGCGCAAGCTCCACTACAAGCGGATGCTGGTCTTCACCGGCGTCCTGCTCGGCGTCGTCCTGATCGTCATGGTCGGCGAGTCGATCCAGGAGATGCAGCTGGCCGGCTGGCTGCCGGAAACCGCGGTGCCACTCTCGATCCCCGGCTGGGTCGGCCTCTGGTTCGCGGTCTTCCCGACCGTCGAGGGGCTGGTCGCGCAGGTGCTGGCGGCCGGGCTCGTCCTCGGCTCCTACTTCGGGGCCGAGTACCTGCGCGTGCGGCGGCCGCGCAAGCGCGGCGAAGTGGCGGCGGTGCGGGCCGGCGAGGCGCCGGCGGGCGGATCGGCCAAGCAGCCGTTCCCGGGCCCGGTCGTCGTCGCCTCCGAAGGCGCTCCCGCCCCGGCGGCCGTGCCTCAGCGGCGCGCGACCAAGGTCGAGACGCAGGCCTCGTAGAAGCCGTCGCCCATCGCCGCCTCGGTGACGGTGACGTTGTCGAAGCTCGGCAGGTAGGCGCGCAGTCCGGGATCGCGCTCGGGGCCGTTGGCGACGACGAAGAAGCGGCCGACCGAGCCGGCGACCTCGAGGTCCTCGATCGAGTCGCCGACCCCGATCGTCTCCTCGCGGGTGTAGCCGCGGGCGCGGGCGTGGGCGAGGACGGCGGCGCCCTTGCTGACCTCGCGCGGGACCAGGTGGTAGGCGTGGGTCTGGCCCTCGATCCCCTCCATCTGGCGGCCGATCGCGCCGTTGTCGAGCAGGCGCAGGTCGTCGTCGCCGCGCTCGCCGAGCAGGGCGTTGGCCTCCTCGACGTCGACCTTGCCGCGGAACAGGTGGGAGTGGACGCGGCCCTGGTGCCAGGGCTCGTGGTATTCGAGGCGGCCGTCGAAGTGGTCGAAGAGCGCCGCCGGGATCCCGCGCGCCTCGATCTGCTCGTAGACGGTGCCGCTGTCGGCGGTCGGGGTGAGGTCGCCGGTCAGAACCGTCGTCTCACCGTCGATCGCGAAGGCGCAGCCGGCCTCGTAGATGTAGGAGGTCTGGCCCATGATCCGGGCCAGCTCGTGGACCTGAGGCTCGCGGCGGCCGGACATGATCACGATCTCGACGCCGGCCCGGTGGCAGGCCTCGATCGCCCGCGCCTGGGCCATCGAGAAGCCGCCCTCGGCGTCGCGGAACAGCGAGGCGCCCCGGCCGAGCAGGGTTCCGTCGAGATCGGTGTAGACGCAGCGGAGGGGCATGGCGCGCTCGCTACCGTAGCGGTCAGTGGAATGGCGACTCGCAGACGGCGCGCTCGACCTCGGCCAGCCGGTCGCGGCGGGGATCGTCAACGTCACCGCCGACTCGATGTTCGCCGGGGCGCGGAGCGTGACGCCGGAGCGGGCGGTGGCCGACGGGCTGGCGCTGGCCGCGGCGGGCTTCGACATGCTCGACGTCGGCGCGGTGGCGGCCAAGGCCGGCCCGCCGGTCGACGCCGAGGCCGAGGCAGCGGCGCTGGTGCCGGCGATCGAAGGGCTGGTCGCGGCGACGGCGCCGGCGGCGGACGGCGACGCTTCCGCGGAATACGCGGACGAAAGTCCGGGCGGCGTCGGAGTTCCGATCTCCGCCGACACCTTCTCGGTCGACGTGGCGCGGCGGGCGCTCGAGGCGGGAGCGGTCGCGGTCAACGACATCTCCGGCGGCTCCGAGGAGATGTTCGAGCTCGTCGCCGCGACCGGCTGCGGCTACGTCCTCATGCACATCGAGGGACCGCCGCGGGTCGAGCGGCCGGGGCGCGACTACGGCGACGTCGTCGCCCACCTGGTCGAGTGGTTCGCGGCGCGGATCGACCGGGCGACCGGGCTCGGCGTCGCCCCCGAGCAGATCGCGATCGACCCCGGACTCGACTTCGACCTCGATCTCGCCCAGGACCTCGAGATCCTGCGCCGCCTCGGTGAGCTGCGGGCGCTCGGCCTGCCGCTCTACGTCTCGCTCTCGCGCAAGGACTTCATCGGCGCCGTGCTGGCGGGTTCGTGGGAGGAGCGGCTGGGGGCGGATGAGCGCGAGTGGGGGACGGTCGCCGCCGTCGCCCTGGCCGTCCGCGAGGGCGCCGACATCCTCCGCATCCACGACCGCAGCAGCTTGCAGGCGATGCGGCTGGCCGGCGAAATCAACCGGCACCGGAGCGTGGCGTGATGGCGCGCGGCGCCTCGCTTCTCGCCCATCGTTGGAGCGTCGCGATCGACCCGGCTCGGCGCGACGGTCGGATCGTCGCCGAGGGCTCCGAGCCCGACCGCTCGGCCGATCCCGTCCCCTTCCCGGCCGAGCTCGACGCCGGGCTGGTCGAGGCGCTGCGGCGCTCCGGGGTCGAGCAGCTCTACTCCCACCAGCTCGACGCCTGGGATGCCGCCGCCGGATCGGACCTCGTCATCACCAGCGGCACCGCCTCGGGCAAGAGCCTCGCCTTCAACCTGCCGGTCCTCGACGGGATCGCGCGGCAGCCCAAACGGCGGGCGCTCTACCTCTACCCGACCAAGGCGCTGGCCCAGGACCAGGCCCGCAAGCTCCTGCTGCTGCGTCCGCCGGGGCTGCGCGAGGCGATCTACGACGGCGACACGCCGAAGGAAGAGCGCCCGGCGATCCGCCGGCGCAGCAACCTCGTCCTCACCAATCCCGACATGCTCCACGTCGGCGTCATGCCCCACCACAAGCAGTGGGGCGATTTCCTCGCCAACCTCGGCTGGGTCGTCGTCGACGAGGCCCATACCTACCGCGGCGTCTTCGGCTCCCACGTCGCCAACGTCCTGCGACGGCTGCGGCGACTGGCGCGGGCCTATGGCTCGGAGCCGCGCTTCCTGCTCGCCTCGGCGACGATCGCCAACCCGGTCGAATTGGCCGAGCGGCTGGTCGGGACCGAGTTCGAGCTGATCGGCGACGACGGCGCTCCGCGCGCCGGGCGCGAGATCGCGATGTGGAATCCGCCGCTGATCGACAAGGCCAACGGGGTGCGGCGATCGGCGCTCTCGGAGGCGGCCGACCTGCTCGCCGAGCTGGTGTCTCAGGGCGTGCGGACGATCTGCTTCCTAAAAAGCCGGCGCGGGATCGAGCTGATCCAGCGCTTCGCGCGCGAAAACCTCGAGCGGCGGGGGAAGCCGGAGCTGGCGGCGCGGATCGCGCCCTACCGCGGCGGCTACACGCCCCAGCAGCGCCGCGAGATCGAGGAGCGGCTGAGCCGCGGTGACCTGCTGGCGGTCGTCGCGACGGACGCGCTGGAGCTGGGGATCGACGTCGGCGAGCTCGACGCGGCGATCTGCGTCACCTTCCCCGGCACGGTCGCCAGCCTACGGCAGATGTGGGGGCGGGCAGGACGGCGGCGGCGCGGCCTCGCGGTCTACGTCGCCGGCCAGGACGCGCTCGACCAGTTCTTCTGCCGCCATCCCGACGAGTTCCTCGACCGGCCGGTCGAGGCGGCGATTCTCGACCACAACAACGAGCAGATCGCCTCGCGGCACCTGATCGCGGCCGCCTACGAGCTGCCGCTGTCGGACTCCGACGAGGAGATCTTCGGGCCGGGCTGGCGCGAGCGCGCCGAACGGCTGCTGGCGGCCGGCGAGCTGCGCCAGGTCGGCGGCCGGTTGGCGCCGCGGCGCAGCGACTTCGTCGCCTCGCGGATCCCGCTGCGCTCGGCCTCCTCGGAGTCGGTCGCGGTGATCGAGCGCGACGCTGGCGAGATGCTCGGGCTGGTCGAGGCCGAGCGCGCCTTCACGACGATCCATCCCGGCGCCGTCTACCTGCACCTCGGGCGCTCCTACGAGGTCGAGCGGCTCGATATCGCCGAGCGTCGGGCGCTCGTCCACGACTTCGACGGCGACTGGTTCACCCGTCCCAAAAAAGAGACCGAGATCTACATCGAGCGGATCCACGAGCAGCGCCAGGTAGCGGGGGTCGAGCTGAACTTCGGCGAGGTGTCGGTGACCGAGCAGGTAATCGCCTTCCAGCGCGTCTCGATCGCCGAGCAGGAGCCGATCGACATCGTCGCCCTCGAGCTGCCGGAGCAGAACTTCGTCACCCAGGCGCTCTGGTACGTGCTGCCCGACGGCCTGAGCGTGGCGCTGCCGTCCGACGTCCTGCTCGGTGCCCTGCACGCGACCGAGCACAGCCAGATCGCGGTGCTGCCGCTGATCGCGATGTGCGACCGCTGGGACATCGGCGGGCTCTCGACCAACGTCCACTTCCAGACCGGGCGCTCGACGATCTTCATCTACGACGGACACCCGGGCGGGGTCGGGATCACCAAGCGCGGCTACGACGAGTTCGAGCGCCTGCTGGGCGATGCCGAGCGGCTGATCGCCGAGTGCCCGTGCGAGAGCGGCTGCCCCTCGTGCGTGCAGAGCCCGAAGTGCGGCAACCTCAACGAACCGCTCCACAAGGCTGGGGCGCTGGAGCTGATGGGGCAGATGAGAGGATCGGTCCGTGGCTAGAGCGAGATACGTGTCGGTGATCGGCGGCAGCGGCATCGCCCAGGACTCGGAGGAGGCGCTGCTGGCCGAGGAGGTCGGGCGGCTGGTCGCCGAGCGCGGCGCGGTGCTGGTGACCGGCGGCCAGGACGGCGTGATGGAGGCGGCCTCGCGCGGCGCCTTCGAGGCGGGCGGGACGGTGATCGGGATCCTCCCCGAGCTCGACCGGACGACCGCCAACGACTACGTCACCCACGCGATCGTGACCGGGGTCGGGCAGGCGCGGAACCTGGCGGTGGCGGCGACCGGCGAAGTCGTGATCGCGGTCGGCGGGGCGTTCGGGACGCTCTCGGAGATCGGCCACGCGCGGAGCCTCGGCACGACGGTGATCGCGCTGCGCAGCTGGAAGCTGTCGGGGCGGGCGGGGGTCGACGAGTCGGCCGAGTTCCAGGTCGCCGAGACGGCGGCAGAGGCGGTCGAGGCCGCGCTCGCTGCGCTGGCCTGAGGCCGACGCCGGACCGTTCGCACTAGCTCCCGCTGCGACGGTTTACTGCGAACGGTCCGGGAGGTGGTTCGGACCGTTCGCACTTAGTCCCGGATAGGGAGGCGTACTGCGAACGGTCGGGGGGTGAGGTCGAGCTCGATCTTGTGGGCCTCGGGCGGGCGTGCCGCCAGCGCCGCCTCGCCGACCAGCACGCCGTCGTCCTCGAGGACGAACTGGATGTGGCCTTCGCCGAACCGCTGCCGGACCCGGTCGGCCAGCTCGGCCGCGGTGATCGGGTTCTCGGTGGCCAGCCAGCGGCCTTCGTCGACGACCACCTTCAACGCCCGCCCGAGCTCCTCGGCGTCCTCGAGTTTGGAGCGGCGCACGTCCATCCCTCGATACTTACCGTCGCCTCGCGGGCCGAAACCAAGCCTGGCTTGCCTACGATTGCCCGGTGCCCGACAGCGCCGACGCCCACGCCGGATCGATCCGCGACGAGTTCGCCCATCAGGCCGATTCCTTCGCCGCCAACCCGGTGGCCCACATGTCCGAGACCCTCGACGCGGTCGTCGACCTGGTCCCCGAGGACGCGGCGGCGAGCTGGATCGAGCTGGCCTGCGGGCCGGCGGCGATCTCGCGGGCGCTGGCGCGGCGGGTGGGCCGGGTCCAGGGCGTCGACCTGACGCCGGAGATGATCGCCAAGGCGAACGCCGAAGCCGCCCGCGCCGGCGTCGAGAACCTCAGCTTTGCCCTCGGCGACGCCACCGCGCTCGACTTCGAGGACGACAGCTTCGACGGTGCGGTCACCCGCTTCAGCCTCCATCACATCCCGGCCCCGCAGCGTGTGGTCGAGGAGATGGCACGGGTCGTCCGTCCCGGTGGCCTCGTCGTGATCGCCGATTTCGTCACCGACGAGGACTGCGCCGTCGCTGCCTGGCACGAGCAGATCGAACGCCTCCGCGATCCGTCGCATTGGGCCTGTCTGACCTCCGCCCGGCTCCTGGCGACCGGCGAGCGCGCCGGGCTCACCCTCGATTCCGAGCAGCTGATCCCGTTCGAGATCGACTACACGCGGTGGCTCGACCGCGGCTCGGGCGGCCCGGCCAACGCGGCGCTCATCGACCGCCTGCTGGCCGAAGCGCCGGCAAACGTCGCCAGCTTCCTGGTCAGCGGTGAAGGCGCCGAGCGCCGACTGACCCTGCGCAACTCGGTCACCCGCTGGATCGTCTAGCTACGGCCAGAGTTCGCGGAGGGCGAGGACGGTGAGGGCCGCGGACCAGAGCAGCGGGGTGGTGGTGCGGGGGAGGCCGGTCTGCGCGTCGACGCGCTCCGGCAGGACGCCGGCCGGGGTCGCGGCGCGGCGCAGGTCGGCGAGGAGGTTGAGGGCCGCGCGGCGGTCGGCGGCTGCGTGCCGGGTTCGTTGGGTGCCGCCGCCTTCCACCCGGGCGAGGGCGGCGAGGGCCCAGGCGCTCGCGGCGGTCGGGGCGGTCCAGGGATCTTCGCCGCCGGTCCAACCTTCGCCGGGCGTGATGCCGAAACGGGTGGCGCGCGAGGTCAGGCGCAGGAGGGTCCGGCGCGCCGCCGGATAGAGCGGGCGAAGTGCGAACGGTCGCACCGCCCAAGCGGCCGCCGAGTCGAGGCCCGAGGCTGGGTCGCGGGGCCGCCGCACCAGCCCCCGCGCCGTCCCAAATTCCCGGCCGATCCCCACCGCCGCTGCCTCACGTCGACGGGCCGAAAACTCACCTGTATCAGCGGTTTCAGACCCATCAACAGGTGGCGTGCCGGCGGCGGCGATCGCGTTGCCGAGGTAGTCGCCGGGGGCGCTCTCCTGGTAGTCCGGGAGGTCGCGCCAGCCGGGAGCGCCGCCGCTCGTGGGGGCGCTGGCGGTCGCCGAATCGGGGAAGCCCGTGGCTCGCTCGGCGGCGGCTACCCAGCCGGCCTCGTCGCCCTGGGGTCCGCGGCCGGAGACCGGGACGCCGGCTTCGTCGAAGCGGGCAGCGGCGGTGAGCGGCAGCGAGGAGAGGAAGCGGGCGATGCGACGCGCCTCCCCCGGATAGCCGGCGGCTTCGAGGGCGAGCGCTGCGCTTGCCGCGTCCCGTGGCCAGACGTAGGCCCAGCCTTCGCGGGCGCCCGCCGCGGCGGCACCGCCGCGCCCGGTCAGCGCCCGCAGCGTGAGCAGCGAGCGCCCGTATATCGCCCGCGCCCAGGCCGGCGCCCGGGCCCCGAGCGGTCGCGCCCGCGCCAGCCAGCGTCGATCCGCCGCGGCGCCGAGGAGCGCGATCTTCGCCGCCGCTCGGTAGATATCCGCTCCGCCAGCCCGTCGCCGATCTTCCCCACAGAGCAGCGCAACCACATCGAGCCCCCGGCCTTCCCGACATTCGACGCCGGCCGCCACGTTCACCCCGAGCGATGCCCGCACGCCCACGTCCGACCGGCCCGTGCCGGCGACGCCGCGCCCGCCCTGCGCCACGCCGACCAGCACCGCCAGTTCCTCGCCGCGGGCGGCAACCGTGACCGTCGCCGTCGCGCCGCCCTCGAAGTGCGCCACCGTCCGCACCGCGTTGGTCCCAGGCAGGTAGCTCTGGCGCACCGATTCCGCCCGCCACAGCGGCAGCGCCGGGCCGTCGCCGACCCGCACCCGCGGCACGATCCCGGTGTCGCTGGCCACCGTCCCCGCCGCCTGGCGCGCCGAGGGGTTCTCGATCTCGGCGACGCCCGCCGGCCCAGGGGCGTAGAGGTTGACGACGTCGCCGTAGGCGTCGACGGCGGCCGTCATTCGGCCGTCCCCGCTCACCGCCGCGCCGAGGAAGGGCGGCAGCTGGCCGGGCAGCGCCGGCGGCGTGCTGGGGTCGGCATCGGAGCCGCCGGATAGGAGGATCACACCCGCCGCGAGGACGGCGGCGACGGCAAGGGCTGCGGAGGCGACTCGCACACCCGCATGCAATCAGGCGATCCGTCTCGTCCGCCGGCCTGCGTCTGAGCTCGACCGCCACATATGGCGGCTGAACTCAGACGCAGGGGGTCAGGCGGGGGCGGCCCAGACGCGGTCCGCGTTGTCGACGAACAGCTGGTGCAGCTCGCTGACGGCGGCGCCGGGGGAGACCGAGCGGCGGCGCTGGACGACCAGCATGACGCTGGTGTCGTCGTCCTCGATCGGGCGGAAGACGATCTCGCCGCGGACCTCGAGCGGGTCGCCGGCGACGCTGTAGTCGGGCAGGACGGCGGCGCCGAGGCCGGCCGCGACCATCAGCTTGCCCATCTCGGCGCCGTCGGCGGAGTAGGAGAAGCTCGGCTCGGCGTCGCCGAAGAGGCGTTGCAGGTAGCGGTGCATGACGTAGCCCGGGCGCATCGCGATCAGCGCCTCGCGGCGCAGGTCGGCGACCGGAATGGCGGTCCGCGCCGCCAGGGCGCTGTCGGCCCGCACGCACACCACCGGCCGGCCGCGCACCAGCTCGGTCGCCTCGAATTCGGCCGACAGGTCCTCGCCCTCGAGGTAGTTGACGAGGCCGAGGTCGAGGCTGCCGTCGAGCAGCGCCGTGTGGATCTGGCCCTGCTGGGCGGTCACGACTTCGACCTGGGTGGCGGGGTGGCGCTCGCCGAACTCGCCGATCGTCGGGGTCAGCAGCGGCGCCGTCGCCGCAGTGACGGTCCCGACCCGGACGGTCCCCACCTCGGCCCCCTCGGCGGCGGCGACGCGCCGCATCCGCGCGACCGCCTCGATCGCGTCGAGCATGTGGGGGAGGAGGTCGCGGCCGGCGGGGCTGATCCGGGTCCCGCCCGGTCGGCGCTCGAGGATCTCGACGCCGAGCTCACTCTCGAGCTTGCGAACCGTCTCGCTCAGCGCCGGCTGGGAGATGTGGAGCTCCTCGGCGGCGCGCCGGAAGGAGCCGAGGCGGGCGACCGCGGTGACGTATTCGAGCTGCTCGACGCGCATCCGTCGCTCTTTCTCTAGTTTGTTGACTAGCTAACTTGGGAATAGAGGAGAAGCCTATCAGGGCTTCGGCCATCCCTATTTGACGGCGCGCCTGGCGGCACGCATCATCACCGCTCCATTGCCGACCAAGCAAGTCAGCTTTATGGAGAACAAGTGAGCGCGACCTTCGACATCTCCCGTCAGCCCGTCAAGGGCCTCTTCTTCACCGCGATCTCGATCCCGGCCGCGATCGGGATCTGGTTCCTGGTGCACGGCGCCTTCGGCCTCGACTACGCCTCCAGCTCGCTGGTCATCACCGTCTGCTTCAGCTGGTTCTGGCAGCTCGCCTGGTCCTTCGGCGGCTGGCCCGCCAACCGCTTCACCGAGAATCGCTGGGCCCGCGGATCGGTCAACTGGCTGCTGCTGATGTCGATGGTGCTGCTGACGATCGCGGTCTGGCACTGGTACTACAAGCAGCCCTTCCAGGACACGAACATCGGGCTGTGGGGATCGACCGCGATCGTCGCCGGCGTCATCAGCCTCTTCTTCTTCGGCAACACCCTGCTGCTGCCCGCCGAGCTCGCCGATCGCCAGCCGCTGGGCGGGTTCGTCAACCTCCTCTGGGGCCTCTTCCTGCTGCCGCTCGGCCTGCTGCTGCTGCCGACCCTGGGCGGCAACGGCGCCCTCTACATCCCCTGGATCTGGTTCCCGATCACGCTCGTCGTGATGGGCTACTTCGGCGGCCACCCGTTCGACCAGCTGGGCCAGCCGCGCGCCGGGATCGCCTACATGGGCGCGGTCTTCGCCGGCACCGTCGCCTTCCTCGGGATCCTCCACATCGCCGGCACCGATTTCTTCGCGGGCGGCACGGCGGCGGAAAAGGCGGCGATCTTCGGCGCCACCTGGACCAACGTCGGCTTCGTCTACGCCTGGCTCTTCAACCAGTACCCGTTCGGCGATCTGCCCCAGCCGCTGAAGGGGATCATCGGGACGGCCGGGACGCTCGCGGTGACCGGCGTGATCTACGCCGCGGTCGTCGGGAGCTTCGCCACCTCCGAACTGACCGCTGTCGTCTTCGGCGAGTTCGCCCTGATGTGGGCGATCGTCAGCTTCGCCGGAGTCGGCCTCTTCAACGCCTTCGAGTGGGGCTACGAGGAGGACCCCGGCGGCGCCGGGATCGGCCTCGGCGAACGGCTCCCGCAACCTGCCGCGACGCCCGCGGCGGGGGATGCGGCGACGGCGATGGCCGCTCCGCAGCGGGTCCCGTCGGCGCACTGAGCGCTTCGAACTGAAAACCAAAGAGAGACCGAGAGAAAGAGGAACGAGATGACCGAGCAGAGCAGCGATGCCCTCAAATTCGCCTACTGGGTGCCGAACGTAAGCGGCGGCCTCGTCGTCAGCAAGATCGAGCAGCGCACCGATTGGGGCCTTGAGTACAACCAGGAGCTGGCGCGGATCGCCGAGCGCAGCGGCTTCGAGTACGCCCTCAGCCAGGTCCGCTACATGGCGAGCTACGGGGCCGAATACCAGCACGAGTCGACCAGCATCAGCCTCGCGCTGGCGCTCGCGACCGAGAAGCTGAAGGTGATCGCGGCAATCCACCCAGGCCTCTGGCACCCGGCGGTGCTGGCCAAGTTCGTCGCCTCAGCCGACGTGATGTCGAACGGCCGGTTCTGCGTCAACGTGGTCAGCGGCTGGTTCAAGGGCGAGTTCACGGCACTTGGCGAGCACTGGCTCGAGCACGACGAGCGCTACCGCCGCTCGGAGGAGTTCATCCGCGTCCTCAAGGCGAGCTGGACCGAGGACGAGGCCGAGTTCTCCGGCGACTTCTACAACCTGCACAGCTACAACCTGAACCCCAAGCCGCTTGCCGTCGGCGGCCGGCCGCACCCGGAGATCTTCCAGGGCGGCAACTCGACCGGCGCCAAGCAGATGGCGGCGCGGGTCTCCGACTGGTACTTCATGAACGGCAACTCGCTCGAGGGCGCCAAGGCCCAGATCGAGGAGGTCTCGGAGTACGCGCGGGCCGCCGGTCGCGAGCCCGGCCGCGACATCCGCTTCGGCCTGAACGCCTTCATCGTCGCCCGCGACAGCGAGCGGGTCGCCAGAGAAACCGTCGACGAGATCATCGCCAAGGCCGATGTCGAGGCGGTCGAGGGGTTCGGCGAGGCGGTCAAACAGGCCGGCAAGTCGACCGGCGACAAGACCGGTATGTGGCAGGACTCGGACTTCAAGGACCTGGTCCAGTACAACGACGGCTTCCGCACCGGCCTGATCGGCACGCCGGAGCAGGTGGCGCACCGGATCGTGCAGTACCGCGAGCTCGGCGTGAACCTGATCCTCGGCGGCTTCCTGCACTTCCAGGAGGAGGTCGAGTACTTCGGCCGCGAGGTGCTGCCGATCGTCCGCGAGCTCGAGGCCGAGCGCGGGCTCGAGCCGGCCGAGGCCCTCGCCTAGCGGCGGCCGGGACGGAGGGCGACGATGAGCCTCGGCTTCCACTGGTTCCTGCCGACGCAGGGCGACGGCCGCGGCCTGATCGAGACCGGCGAGGCGCCCCTGCCGGGGCGGGCCGGCGGTCTGCGCGAGGCCTCGATCGCCTACCTGACGCGGGTGTCGACGGCGGCCGAGGACCTCGGCTTCGAGGCGGCGCTGACGCCGACCGGCGGCTGGTGCGACGACGCCTGGGTCGTCACCGCGATGCTCAGCGAGACCTCGGAGCGGCTCAAGTTCCTGGTCGCCTTCCGTCCCGGGCTGACGGCGCCGACGCTGGCGGCGCAGATGGCGTCGACCTTCCAGTGGCACTCGGGCGGGCGGCTGCTGCTGAACGTCGTCACCGGCGGCGACGCCGACGAACAGCGCGCCTTCGGCGACTTCCTCAGCAAGGAGCAGCGCTACCAGCGGACTGGTGAGTTCCTCGAGATCGTCTCGCGGCTGTGGGAGGGCGAGACGGTCGACTTTGCGGGCGAGCACCTGCGGGTCGAGGGCGCGACGATCCACCGGCTGCCCGAGCCGCGGCCGCAGCTGTATTTCGGCGGCTCCTCGCCGGCGGCCGCCGAGGTCGCGGCGTCCCATGTCGACGTCTACCTGACCTGGGGCGAGCCGCCCGACGCGGTCGCCGAGAAGGTCGCCAACATCGCCGCGCTGGCGGCCGAACGCGGGCGCGACGTGCGCTTCGGGATCCGCCTCCACACGATCTCGCGCGACCGCGCCGAGGACGCCTGGAAGCAGGCCGATTATCTGCTCGACTCGGTGCCGCCGGAGACGATCGCCCAGGTCCAGGCGAAGCTGCGCCAGTCGGAGTCCGAGGGCCAGCGGCGGATGCTGGAGCTGCACGGCGGCTCACGCGACGGGCTCGAGGTGGCGCCGAACCTGTGGGCCGGCGTGGGCCTCGGGCGCGGCGGCGCCGGCACCGCATTGGTCGGCAGCCACGAGGAGGTCGCCGACCGGATCGAGGAGTACTCCGCTGTCGGGATCGAGGAGTTCGTGATGTCGGGATATCCCCACCTGGAGGAGCTGTATTGGTTCGGCGAGGGTGTGCTGCCGCTGCTGGAGCGCCGCGGGCTGTGGAGCCCGCCGGGCCCGGACGGCGAGGCGCGCGCGGCGAGCGGGCGCGACGGCAGCGCCGTCCCGTTCGCGGTCGGGGCGCGGCCGTGAGCGCGGGGAACGGCAACGGCGCGGCGCCCGGTGGCGAACGCCGGCGCAACGGCAACGGGGCCTCGCACGGCGGGCACGCCGAGCGCGTTGCGATCGTCGGCGGCGGCGCCAGCGGCACGGTCGCCGCGGCGCACCTGCTGCGCGAGCCGCGCGGGCACCCGCTCGAGGTGGAGCTGATCGACCGCGACGGTGAGTTCGGCCGCGGCGTCGCCTACGCGACGACCGATCCGCTGCACCTGCTTAACGTGCCGGCGGTTCGCATGGGCGCGGTCTCCGGCCATCCCGAGCACTTCCACGAGTGGCTGGCGGCCAACGGCCACGAGGAGCCCGAGGCGGCCTTCATGACCCGCGGCCTCTACGGCGATTACCTGCTGGCGCTGCTCGCCGACGCCGAGCGCTCGTGTACCGGCGCGGTGCTCAACCGCCGCATCGGCGAGGTCGTCGCGATCGACGCCGGCGGCGGCGCGGACCGTCCGGTGGCGTCCGCGGCGGTCGTCGATCGTCCGCAGGCGCCGGCGACGGGCGTCCGGCTGACCTTCGCCGACGGCGAGACGCTCGACGTCGATCGCGTCATCCTCGCCCTCGGCCCGCTCAGCGGCGGCGACCCGATCCCGGTCCCCGAGGAGCTGAAGGCGGCGGGCCAGTGGATCGGCGATCCCTGGGCACCCGGCGCTCTCGACGAGGCGCGCGACTCCGACTCGGTGCTGATCGTCGGCACCGGGCTGACGATGGTCGACGTCTGCCTCTCGCTCTCCAAGGGCGAGCGCGGCCCGCGGATCCGGGCGGTCTCGCGCCACGGGTTGGTGCCGAAGCGCCACCGCCGCGACCTCACCCGGCTGCGGCGCTTCCCGGTCCCGCTCGAGGACGGCAGCCTCGACCAGGTCGTCGCCGCTGTCATCGAGCAGATGTGCAGGGTGGCCCAGCAGGGCGACGACTGGCGCGACGTGATCGATTCGATGCGCCCGGCCTCGCCGACGATCTGGAAGGCGCTGCGGCTTGAGGACAAGCGCCGCTTCCTCACCGAGCTGCAACGGATCTGGGACGTCCACCGCTTCCGCATGGCGCCTGACGTCGCCGACCGGCTCGAGGAGCTGACCGCGGCCGGCCGGGTCAGCTTCGACGCCGACTCGATCGCCGCGCTGGAGTACCAGTGCGGTGAGCGGCCCAGCGTGCGGGTCTCGCTGCGGACGCCGGGCCAACACGATCTCGAGACGCTCGAGGTCGACCGGGTCATCAACTGCACCGGCGCGGGCTGCGACCTGCGCCGCCAGGCCCCGCCGCTGCTGCAGAGCCTGCTCGGCGCCGGGCTTGCCCGTGCCGACGCGCTCGGCCTGGGGCTCGACGTCGACGAGGACGGCGCGCTGCTCGACGCCGCCGGCCGTCCCTCCGACCGCGTCTTCGTCGTCGGCGCCCTGCGCAAGGGGGTCGAGTGGGAGGCGATCGGGATCACCGAGATCCGCGACCACTCGGCGGCGGTGGCGACCCGTCTCGTCGCCGCGGCCGAACGCCCGCTGATCGCGGTGGCGGCGTGATGGTGCGCCTCGATCTGATCGAGAGCCGCGAGACCGGCGCCGCCGTGGCCGCGGCGCTGGCCGATCTCGCCGCCGGGCGGATGGTGCTGCTCTGCGACGACCGCGACCGCGGCGGCGAGGGCGACCTGCTGCAGGCCGCCGAGTTCGCCACCGCCGACGCGGTCAACTTCATGGCCAAGGAGGCGCGCGGCGTGGTCTGCCTGGCGCTGGCGCCGGAGCGCGCCGACGAGCTCGGCCTCGACCCGTTCTCGCCGCACGGGCGCTCGCCGCTGGGCGACGCCTCGCTGGTCTCGATCGAGGCCAAGGAGGGAGTGACGACCGGGATCTCGGCCGCCGACCGCGCCCGCACGATCCGCGTCGCCGTCGACCCCGACGCCGGCGCCGAGGACCTGGTCCGGCCCGGCCACGTGTTCCCGCTGCGCGCCCAGGCCGGCGGCGTGCTCGAGCGCCCGGGACGGATCGAGAGCGCCGTCGAGCTTGCCGCCGGGGCCGATCTGGTGCCAGCCGGCGTCCTCTGCCAGGTCCTCCGCGACGACGGCCGCACCGCCAGCGGCGCCGACCTCGATCGCTTCGCCCAGCGCCACGGGCTGAACCTGGTGACGGTCTCGGCCGTGGTCGAGCACCGGCTGGCAGCCGAGGCGCGAGCCGAGTCCGAAACCACGGGTCGGCGCGAGTCCGCCGCCGCTGCATACGAGAACGGCAGGCCCGCCGCCGATCCCGGCCGCGAAATGCGCGACGTGATGGGCCACTTCGCGACCGGGGTCTCGGTGATCAGCGCCCGCGACGGCGACGACGGGCCGGTCGGGACCACCGCCAACGCGATCTCCTCGGTCTCGCTCGACCCGCCGCTGCTGCTGGCCTGCCTGGCTGAGGGCTCAGAGACGCTGGCGGCGATCCGCGAGTCCGGCCGCTTCGCGGTCAACGTCCTCGCCGCCAGCCAGCGCGAGCACTCCGACCGCTTCGCGGCTCGCGGCGAGGCGGCGAAGCCGCACGAGGTCGGCTTCGAGGAGCACCCGCTCGGCGTGCCGGTCCTGCCCGGCGCCCTGGCCACGATCGCCTGCGAGGTCGAGGCGATCCACCGCGCCGGCGACCACGACATCGTCGTCGGCCACGCCCGCGCGCTCGCCCGCTCCGACGCCGCCGCCGAGCCGCTGCTCTTCTACCGCGGTTCCTATTCCCAGCTCACGATCGAGGAGGACGATCTTGCCGCCTGACCCCGACCTGCTCGTAGTAGTTGGCAGCACGACCCCGCCCGGGCGCCTGCGCCGCGCGCTCGAGGGCGCGATCGAGCGCGCCGGCGCCGACGGCCTCACCGCCGACCTCCTCGACCTCGCCGAGGTCGACGTCGCCTTCGCCGACGGCCGCGACCCGGCCGACCTCGACGACGACACCGCGGCCGTGATCGACCGCTTCGCGGACGCCGGCGCCCTGATCCTCGCGACCCCGGTCTACCGCGGCTCGATCACCGGCAGCCTCAAGAACGTCTTCGACCAGCTCCCGGTCCCGACGATCGCCGGCAAGGTCGCCGGCCTGGTCGCGATGGGCGCCTCCGACCACCACTTCCTCGGTCCCGAACGCCACTTCCGCGACATCCTCGCCTTCTTCGGCGCCGTGCCGATGCCGGTCGCCGTCTACCTCACCGGCGCCGACTTCGAGGACGGCATCCCGGGCGAGCGCGCCGACGAGGTCCTCGACGAGCTCTTCGCCGGAACCGCCGCCACGGCCGCCGCCCTGGCGACCAGCGGCGCAGCAGGCCCGTCCCCGCTGGCCGCGAGAGCGATCAAACCCACCTCCCGTCGCTAAGATCGCCCGCTGCGGGCGAGGTAGCTCAGTTGGTAGAGCACACGACTGAAAATCGTGGTGTCGCGGGTTCGAATCCCGCCCTCGCCATTCACTCCCTTCGCGGCGGTCGTTAGGCGAGGCTCGGCCTTCCGGGCGTCTTTAGGCGGGAGGGCCTTGCCACGTTCATCGACAAGCGACCCGCCAAGTTCGGCTAGCGCGCCCTACTCCCGCTCACGTCCAGCGCGCGCCGGTATGTAACCGGATCAGTCATCGGGCCGACGCGGTGCCAGCGCCCTCTCAGCCCTACCTGGCAGCCGACTCGGCCCTGAGCTGCTCGATGACGCTGTCCTCGCCGCGGAAGACGGCGCCCCCGGCTTCGACCGTCTCGCGGATCAGCGCGCAGAGGCCGTCGCGGTCGTCGCGGGCCTTATCGACCCAGAGCGGATTGGGGACGACCCCGGGGCCGTGGACGACGCCCCAGTTGGCGAACTCGACCAGGACCGGGATCAGCCCCAGGCCCTTGGCGGTCAGGGCGTAGGACGAGCGCCGCCGGTCGGTGGCGCACTCGACCTTGGTGAGGATTCCCTTGCCGACGAGGGCCGCCAGGCGATCGGCGAGGACGCTGGTCGTGATCCGCTCCTCGGAGGCCATGAACTCGCCGAAGGTGCTCTTCCCATGGAAGACGATGTCGCGCACCACCAGGAGGGACCAGGGATCCCCGAACTCCTCGAGGGTGAAGCTGACGGGGCAATGCGATCGTTGGTCGGTCCGCCTCATCGACTCGAGCATAAGGGGATCACTTGCATTATCCAAGCGATTATGTAGGGTCCCGCCATGATCCGATTCACCGTTCTCTATCCCGAGCCGACCGACGTCGCGGCCTTCGAGCGCCACTACACCGAGGTGCACATCCCCCTCGCCAAGCAGCTCCCGGGCCTGCGCCGCTACAGCGTCGGCAGAAACGTCAAACCGATCCGCGGCGAGCAGGCCTACCACCTCGTGGCCGAGCTCGAATGGGACGACATGGATTCGCTCCAGCGGGACTTCAAATCGGAGCTGGGTCAGGAAACCGCCCGCGACGTGGACGCCCTCAGCGAGCTCTGCCCCGGAATCCAGAGCTTCGTCGTCGAGCTCACCGATCTGTAAGCGGCCGCGACCAGCCTCTTCACACCGATGTAGCGGGTTCGCGAAACGCGCCCTCGGCATACTGCAGCGATGACGCCTGGGATCGATGTCGCCTCCGCCGACCTGCTGCTCTCGACGACGCGGTCGGTACGGCGCCGGCTGGATTTCGATCGTCCGGTCGAGCGCGAGGTGCTGCTCGAATGCCTGACCCTCGCGGTACAGGCGCCGAGTGGATCGGACCGTCGTAACTGGCGCTGGATGATCGTCACCGACGAGGATCTGAAATCGCGGATCGCCGATATCTACCGCGAGGAGGGGGTGGGATACCTGAGTGGGGCCCTGGCTGACGCCGAAGAGGCCGGGGACTCGGCCCGGCAGCGAGTCTTCGAAAGCGCCCTGTACCTGGCCGAGAACCTCGAGCGCGCTCCTGCCTTCGTAATTCCCTGCATCGCCGCGGACCTGGCTACCAAAGATCAGACCGGGGTGATCGCGACGCTCGGCTCGATCATCCAGGCGGGCTGGAGCTTCCAGCTCGCGCTTCGCGCCCGCGGCCTCGGCTCGACCTGGACCACCCTGCACCTCGGCCAGGCGGACGCCGTCGCCGAGCTGCTCGGCATTCCCGACGGCATCACCCAGGTGAGCCTGATCCCGGTCGCCTACACCAAGGGCCTCGACTTCCGACCGGCCAAGCGCCCCCCGGTCAGCGAGATCACGCACTGGAACCACTGGGACGACGACAGCCCGCGCGACTAGGCTCGCCGATCCGGGCGTCACGGGACCGGGCGCCATAGGGTTGAGCGGAGATATGACCGACGCTCGCTCTGAATCCGGGGAGGCGCGACGAGTCGTCGCCGAGCTCGCCGAGCGCCTCTGCAACTGGGACCGCTGGGCGCGCGACGACGGTCTCGGGGCACTCAACCTCGTCACCGACCAGAAGCGGCTCGAGGCCGCCGCCTGCGTGCGCAGCGGCACCGCCATCTCGCTCGGCTTCGAGCTCCGGCCCGACCTGCCGCAGCCGCCCGGCTCAGGGCGGATGAACCCGCAGCACGTGATGACCGAGCTGCCGAGTGACGCGCCACCCGACTTCGATGGCCCGGTCGCCGCCGACGACCTGCTGCTGATGGCGGTCCACGCGGCCACCCACTGGGACGCGCTGTCCCACTTCTTCCACCGCGGCAAGATGTACGGCGGGATCAGCGCCGCCGAGGTGACGACGATGGGCGCGGCGCGCAACGACATCGTCCCGGTCGCCCGCCGCCTCGTCACCCGCGGCGTCCTCGCCGACGTCGCCCGCCACCGCGGGGTCCAAGTGCTGCCTCCCGGCGAGGGCATCGGCGCCGACGAGCTCCAGGACGTGCTCGACGCCCAGGGCGCCCGGGTCCGCCCCGGCGACGCGCTGCTCGTCCGCACCGGCCTGCTCGGCGCCACCCAGGCCTCCGGCCGCTGGACCGAGTACGCCCAGTGCGGGGAGAACCTCCCGAACACCCCGGGCGTCGCGGTCGACGCGCTGCCGCTCCTCCACGAGCTCGGCGTCTGCGCCGTCGCCTGCGACAACTGGGCGGTCGAGCGGCTGACCGGCGGCCCGCCCGCCTTCCCGGTCCACGAGCTCGCGCTCGTCTACATGGGGATGATCCTCGGCGAGAACTTCGTGCTCGACGCGCTCGCCGAGGCCTGCGCCGCCGCCGGCCGCTACGAGTTCCTCTTCGCCGGCGCGCCGCTGCCGCTCCGCGGCGGGGTCGGCGGCCCGGTCAACCCGATGGTCGTCCTCTGACCGCGATCCTCAGGGCCGGATCGAGCCGGCCGCGCCGCGCCCCAGCGCGGCGATCCGCTCGGGCGCCCGCGAGGCCATGAACTCGAGCGTCGAGGCGAGGTCGACGATCCCGGAGTCCGAGCCGAGCCCGGTGGCG
Organism: uncultured Actinomycetes bacterium; assembly: GCA_963839115.1. Taxonomy (GTDB): domain Bacteria; phylum Actinomycetota; class Thermoleophilia; order Solirubrobacterales; family 70-9; genus VAYN01. Next base: position 2,816,338 of record CAWITM010000001.1, on the reverse strand, counting down.
ACCTGGCCCGCGGCCGCCGAGCCGAGCCAGCCCGCCGCCTCAGCGTCCCAGCCGTTGGCGATCGCGACGATGAAGCCGGCCACGTAAGCGTCGCCGCAGCCGGTGGTGTCGACGAGGTCGACCGCGAAGGCCGGCACCCGCGCTTCGGAGTCGGGACCGACGATCAGGCTGCCCTCCTCGCCGAGGGTCCCGATCACCGTCTCGACCCCGAGCTCGCGCAGCCGCGCCGCGCCCTCGGCCGGATCGTCGGTGCCGGTCATCCCGGCCAGCTGGCCCTCGTTGGGGAAGAAGAACTGGGCCTCGCGGAGCGCCGGCGCCAGCCGTTCGCGCATTTCCTCGTCGCAGGCCGCCAGCACGTCGACGGTGACGAGGACGTCGTGCTCGCGGGCGAAGCGGATCAGCTCGAGCAGCGGCGCGCCGACGAAGTCGCCGAGCTGGTCGGCGCCGCCGACGTGCAGCACGTCGGCCTCCGCCACGGCGTCGAAATCGACGTCGTCCAGGGTCAGCCCCCGCCGCGCGCCGGGGCGGATCATGATCGGGTTGCGCTCGCCGTCGGCGCCGATGAAGAGCAGCGAGACGTGGGTCGGTTCGCCCGCCGCCCGCACCAGCCGGCTGACGTCGACGCCGTGCCCGCCCATCAGGTCGACGACCAGGCCGCCCTCGTAGTCGTCGCCGAGCACGCCGATGCTGATCGGCCGCGCCCCGAGCTTCGCCAGGTCGACGGCGGGCCCGGCGGCGGTGCCCGCCGCGGTGATCCGCAGGTCGTCGAGCAGCTGCCAGCCCGCCGCCGGGTTGGGCTCCTGGGAGGGCCGCACCAGGACGTCGAGCAGGTGGACGCCGAGGCAGACGACCTGCGGCGACCTCACGCCCGCCCCTCCGCGCTCCCGCCGGCGGCCGCTCCGTAGGCCCGGCGCTGGGCCTCGGTCGCGACCTCCTCGAGCTGCTCGTGGCTGAGGATGCGCGGCTCGCCGAAGACCGAGGAGCGCCAGTAGAGCTCGGCCAGCCACTCGAGCAGCACCGCGAGGTCGTAGGCGCGCGCCAGGGTCGGCCCGTGGACGACGGCGCCGTGGTTGCGGAGCAGCACCCCGCGCCGCTCGCCGAGCGCCGCATGGACCGCCGCCGCGAGCTCCGCGGAGCCGAAGCGCTCGTAGTCGGAGACGGCGATCGAGTCGCCCCCGAAGGCGTGGATCATGTAGTGGACGGCGGGCAGCTCGTCGACCGTGCAGGCAAGCGTCGTCGCGTAGATCGAGTGGGTGTGGACGACCGCGGCGGCGTCGGTCTCGCGGTAGACGAGGGTGTGGAGCGGCGTCTCTGAGGAGGGACGGCCGCCGGAGATCGGGTTGCCGTCGAGGTCGACGATCGCCAGGCCGTCGGGCTCGATCTCCTCGTAGGGGACGCTGCCGGGGGTGATCACGACCTCGTCGCCGACCCGGACGCTGACGTTCCCCGCGGTTCCCTTGACGAGGCCCTCGCGGAGCATGCGACGGGCGTGCTCGACCACTTCGCGCCGAGCCTCCTCCAGATGATCGTCTGCCACGGTTTCCTCTCTGTCGGGGTGGTCAGGTCGGGTCGGTGGTCGGCGGTCAGGACGCGAGCAGCTCGCGGGCCTTGGCCTCGATCCCGGGGCCGTCCATGCCGTAGTGGTTGTAGAGGTGGGTGGGGGGACCGATCAGCGAGTACTCGTCGGGCGGCATCCCGATCCGCGCCATCTTCACCCCGGCGAGCCCGTGCTCGACCAGCGCTTCGGCGCAGGCGCTGGCCACGCCGCCGACCACGTTGTGCTCCTCGGCGACCAGGAGGCGGCCGCTGCGCTCGGCGTGGGCGGCGATCGTGCCGTCGTCGAAGGGCCGGACCGTGTGGGCGTCGATCACCGCCGCCCCGATCCCGTCGGCGGCCAGCGCCGTCGCCGCCTCGAGCGCCCCCGACACCGTGACCCCGTTGGCGACGATCGTCAGGTCCTCGCCCTCGCGCAGCACCGCCGCCTCGCCGAAGCGCCAGGTGCCCGCCGGGAGGGAGTCGTAGACCGGGACGTCGCGGCCGCGGCCGAGCCGGAAGTAGACCGGGCCCGGCAAATCGGCGGTCTGGCGCAGCGCCGCCTCGGTGGCGGTCGCGTCGCAGGGGCAGACGACGGTCATGTTGGCGATCGAGCGCATCAGCCCGAGGTCCTCGGTGGCGTGGTGGGAGGTCCCGTAGAAGCCGATCGCGATCCCGGCGTGGTGGGCGAGGATCCTCACCGGCAGCCCGGGATAGGCGAGATCGGTGCGGATCTGCTCGCCCGCCAGGAGGCCGACGAACGGGGCGAAGGCGCCGATGTAGGGCTTCATCCCGACGCTTGCCATCCCGGCCGCCATCGAGACCATGTGCTGCTCGGAGATGCCGACGTTGACGAAGCGCTCGGGGTGGGCCTCCTCGAAGTGGACGGTCATGTTGGAGAACTTCATGTCGGCGGTGATGACGACGATGTCGGGGTCCTCGTCGGCCATCGCGGCGAGCACCCTGCCGGCGACGAAGGATTCCGACAGCTTCGCCATTCCGGCCAGGTCCCAGCTCGGCCCGCTGGGGACCGGCGCGACGTTCGCCCCCTCGCGCTCAGCCACGCTGATCGATCTCCGCGACCGCGGCGGCCGAGTCGTCGGGGGACAGGTAGCCGATGTGCCAGGTGCGAGACAGCTCCATGTATGAGACCCCCTTGCCCTTGACGGTACGGGCGACGATGCAGCGTGGCTTTTCGGAAGTGGCGGGTGGCAGCGCGTCGGTCGCGGCGAGGATCGCCTCGGGATCGTGCCCGTCGATCTCGACCACGTCCCAGCCGAAGGCTTCGAAGCGGCCGCCGATCGGCTCGACCGGCATCGTCTCCTCGGTCATCCCGTCGAGCCCCATCTGGTTGGCGTCGACGATCGCGCAGAGGTTGCCGAGCCCGAAGTGGGAGGCCGAGCCGGCCGCTTCCCAGATCTGCCCCTCGTTCAGCTCCTGGTCGCCGAGCAGGACCCAGATCCGGGTCTCGTCGTAGCCGCGCAGGCGCGCCGCCTTCGCCATCCCGACCCCAATCGAGAGGCCGTGGCCGAGCGAGCCGGATGAGAAGTCGACGCCGGGGATGCGCCGCATGTCGGGGTGGTCGCCGAGCGGGCTGCCGAGCCGCGTGTAGGAGTCGAGCCAATCGGCCGGGAAGTAGCCGCGTTCGACCAACAGCGGATAGAGGCCGATCGCGACGTGGCCCTTGGAGAGGATCAGCCGATCGCGTTCGGGCCACTCCGGGTCCTCGGCGATCCGCATCACCCCGGAGTAGAGGGCGCCGAGGATCTCGGCGCAGGAGAAGACGCTCGAATAGTGGCCGCTCTTGGCGATCTCGATCAGCCGGATCGTCTCGCGGCGGACCAGCGCCGCGCGGTCGCGGACTTCCTCGACGCGGGCCGGCGCGTCCTCCTCAAGGCGACTCGTCATCACCCGTTCCTCTCTGTGTCGGATCCCGTTCCATTCGCCAGCCGTCCAAACGGCGAAGGGCTTATTTTATACGTACGTTCGAAATATCTCCTTGATTCTATTTCGTGCGTCTGATTAAAATCCCGCCATGACGACCACTTTTCAGGGTCAGGCAGGCGTCGAGCTCGACGAAAGAGCGGTCAAGGCGCTTCCCAGGGGTCTAGCCGGGCACTTCTCCCCGCAGGTGAACTGGCCCGGCTCGCCGCACTTCATCGCCCGCGCCGCGGGAAGCCGTTTCTGGGATGTCGACGGCGACGAGTTCATCGACATGATGTGCAGCTGGGGGCCGATGGTCCTCGGCCACCTGCACCCCGAGGTCGAGGAGGCGGTGGCCCGCCAGCATGCCAAGGTCGACTGTGCGCCCGGCGCCGCGCCGGTGATGGTCGACCTCGCCGAGAAGCTCGTCTCGCTGATCGACGACGGCGCCTGGGCCCTCTTCGCCAAGAACGGCGCCGACGTCACGACCCTCGCCGTCACCCTCGCGCGCGCCCACACCGGGCGCCGCACGGTGCTGGTCGCCAACGGCGCCTACCACGGCTCGCTGCCCTGGTGCAACATCGATGCACGGGGCGTCGTCCCCGGCGACCGGGCCGACCTCGCTTACTTCGACTACAACGACCTCGACAGCGTCGCCGCCGCGATCGACGGTCGCGAGGACGATCTCGCCGCCCTGATCATCTCGCCCTACCGCCAGCCCGCCGGCTCCGACCAGGCAGCGCCCAGCGCTGAGTTCGCGGTCGGCCTTCGGGAGCTCTGCGACCGGCACGGCGGGCTCCTCATCCACGACGAGGTTCGGACCGGGATGCGGCTCGAGCTCGGCACCGCCTGGCGCCGGTTCGGCGTCGCCCCCGACCTCAGCGCCTGGGGCAAGGCGATCGCCAACGGCTACGCCCTCTCGGCGCTGGTCGGCAAGGAGGAGGTGCGCGACGCGGCGGCCAAGGTGTTCGCCACCGGCTCCTTCTGGTGGTCCGGCGACGCGATGGCCGCCGGGCTCGCCACGCTCGAGGTGATGGAGCGCGACGACGTGCTCGGCGCGATGCGGGAATGGGGCGCCAAGTTCCAGGATGGCCTGGCGTCGGCAGCCGCGGCGCGCGGCATTGAGATCGTCGTGACCGGACCGCCGACGATGCCCTACGCCCGCTTCGCGGCGGATGGCGAGGACCGCGCGCTCAACGACGTCTTCGCGGCCGCGTGCGGGAAGCACGGCCTGTATCTCCATCCCCGCCACAACTGGTTCGTGTCGGCGGCGATGGATGAGAGGGACCTTGACCAGGCGCTCGTCGCCGTCGAGGCTGGGGTAGATGCCGTCGCCGCGCAAACGGATGTCAGCTGATCCGAGTGGAGACCGGCAAGGGCCTGCCGTCCGCAGGCGTCCATCGTTGATGACCATGAAGAGGAGGGACGCATGAGGAAGCTCTTACTGATCGGGACGATGAGCGCGCTGCTGGCGTTGCTTATAAGCGCCTGCGGCGGTGGCAGCTCGGGCGGCACGATCTCGGTGGGCGAAGGCTCGAAGACCGCGAACGCCCTCTGCGAAGAAGAACCGGTGGCCGGCGGCACGCTCGTCTACTCGCGCCAGCTCGAAACCATCGACCTGAACCCGCGCGAAGCCAAGAACGGCAACGGCGACATCTTCGCCGACGAAATGCTCTACAACGGCCTCGTTCGCAACGATCCCAACGGCGCCGACGAAGTCGTCCCCGGCCTGGCCGAAAAATGGGACGTCTCCAAGGACGGTCTCACCTACACCTTCCACCTCCGTCCCGGCCTGAAATATTCCGACGGCACGCCGGTCACCGGCGAAGACGTCGCCTGGAACCTCGAACAGTTCGCCAACCCGGAAACCAACATCGCGCTGGCCGGGGTCGCCGCGGGCATGGAAAGCGCCAAGGCGACGAACAACACGACGGTGGTCGTGAAACTCGAACACCCGGTCGCCGCCTTCCTCTACAACCTGGCGATCTTCCCGGCCTTCATCCTCGACAAAGAAAAGCTGGAAAAGGAAGGTGCCGCCTTCTACAAGCACCCGGTCGGCACCGGCCCGTTCAGGCTGAAGGAATTTGCCAGCGGCTCGCACATCACCTTCGAAAAAAACCCGTACTTCTTCGAAAAGGGCAAGCCCTACCTGGACTCGATGCGGTGGAACTTCGTCCCCAACTCGAACACCCGGGTCCTGGCGCTGAAATCGGGTGAAGCCCAGATCGCCGACGGCATCCCGTTCGCCCAGGTCGAATCGCTGCAGAGCGACTCGAACCTGGCGATCCAGCAGGTCGAACTGCCGCAGGAGGTCCTGATGGTGACCAACACCAAAGTCCCGGCCCTGAACGACGCCCACGTCCGCCGCGCGCTGAGCCTCGCGATCAATCGCCCCCAGCTCAACGAATCGGTGTTTCGCGGGGTCGGCACCGTGCCCAACAGCGTCATCCAGAATTTCGAACTCGACGCCTCAGACCAGGAAGTCAAACCGTTCGAATACAGCGTCGAAAAAGCCAAGGCGGAAATGGCCAAATCGAAATTCGCCAAGGGCTTCTCGGTCAGCCTCCAGTACCCGGCCGGTTCGGACTACTTCAAGCAGATGTCGCTGCTGATCCAGCAGGAGCTCGGCGAAATCGGCGTCAAGGTGAAGCTGGAAGAACTGGAAGGGGCGGCGATCGCCGAAAAGTGGCTGGAAGGGGAATTCGAACTGACCTTCCCGTTCGTCGGCACCTCCAGCGACGTCCCGGTCCCGGACGAGTACGCGTCCTTCTTCGCCCTGCCGGAAGCCGAACTCGACGGGTTCAAAAGCTTCTGGACGGACTCGAAAATCGAAGGCATGGTGAAGAAATTCGTCTCGAGCACCGACGAAAGCACCCGTAAAGGCGAATGGAAAGCGCTCCAGGAAGCCTTCAACGAAGAAATGCCGTCGCTCAACATCATGGACTTCCCGCTGATCAACGGGCACCAGTCCAACGTCTGCGGCACCAAGGCCAACGGCCTCGGCGTCGACCAGCTGCAGGAAACCTGGATCGCCAAGAAATCCAACTAGAGGGCGCCTGACCGAATCGACGAAGGACCGCGATGCTCACCTATCTCGTCAAGCGACTGATGGTCAGCATCGTGGTCCTGCTCGGCATCGCCCTGGGATCGTTCCTGATGATCCACCTGATCCCCGGGGATCCGGCCAAAATCCAGCTGGGGATCCACGCGACCCCAAAGGCGGTGGAACAGCTCCACCACCAGTGGGGCCTGGACCGCTCCTGGCCCGAGCAGTTCTGGCTCTATCTCGGCAACATCGTCACCTTCAACTTCGGCCAGTCGACCGCCTTCAGCTCCGGCGTCTCGGAACTGATCGGCAATAGGATCGGGCCGACCGCGGTCCTGCTCGTCTACGGGATCCTGATCGCCCTCGTGATCGGCGTGCCGCTGGCGATCGTCGCGGCGCTTCGCCAGGGCGGCTGGATCGACAACTCGATCCGCGTCCTGACCACCTTCACCTTTGCCATGCCACCGTTCTGGCTCGGGTTGATGCTGGCCCTGCTGCTCGGCTTCGAGCTGAAGTGGTTCCCGGTCTCCGGCTACCAGACGGGGATCGGCGGCATCCTCCGCACCTGCACCGTGCCGGCGCTGACGATCGGGCTCGGCCTGCTGGTGATCGTCGTCCGCAACCTGCGCGCCAACCTCGTCACCGTCCTCCACAGCGAGTACATCGAGGCGGCGCGGGCGCGCGGCTTCAGCGAACTGCGGGTCGTCGGCAAACACGCGATGCGCAACTCGGTGATCGGGACGATCACGATCCTCGCCTCGCTGTTCGGCTTCCTGGTCGGCCTGCTGGTCCTGGTCGAAAACGTCTTCCAGATCCCCGGCGCCGGCACGCTGCTGGTCCAGGCGGTGTCCAAACGCGACTACAAACTGGTCCAGACCCTGGTCTTCCTGAGCGGCGCGGTGGTCGTGATCATCGGCCTGGTGACCGACCTCGCCGCCGCCTGGCTCGATCCGCGGATCCGGCTGGGGGGACGCGGATGAGCGCCGCCGCGGCCGGGGCGGCGCCCGCGATCGCGCGCCCGCGCCGCAGCGTCCTCGGGCGGGTGGGGCGCTGGCCGACCTCGGTCAAGATCGGCGCCGGCATCGTCGGCATCCTCGCGCTCGCCGCCCTGTTCGCGCCGCTGATCGCCCCCTACGGGCCGAACCAGCTCGACGTCACCTCGCTCCTCTCCTCGCCGTCCTCACAGCACCTCTTCGGCACCGACGACACCGGCCGCGACGTCTTCTCGCGCACCCTCTACGGGCTCCGCCTCGACCTCGTCCTGGTGCTGTTGGTGACCTTCGTGCCGCTGCCGTTCGCGATCCTGGCCGGGGCGCTCGCCGGCTACTTCGGCGGCAAGATCGACATGTTCGTCTCGCGCCTCGCCGACGTGACGATCTCCTTCCCGTTCATCATCCTGGTGATCGCGGTGGTGACGATCGTCGGCCCCGGCGTCAAGGGCTTCCTGATCGGCGTGCCGATCGCCGCCTGGGCGCTCTACGCGCGGCTGGCGCGAGCCGAGATGCTGGTCGTGCGCGAGCAGCCGTACATGATGGCGACGACCGCGCTCGGCTACACCAAAACGCGGGCGATCCTGAAGCACGGGCTGCCGAACGTGGCGCGGCCCTGCCTCGTCTACTCGACCATCGACCTGGTCGGCAACCTGATCCTGCTGGCCGGCCTCTCCTACCTCGGCTTCGGCGTGCAGCCGCCGACCGCCGAGCTCGGCTCGATCATCGCCGACGGCCAGGGCTACCTGCTGACCGCCTGGTGGATCGCGACGCTGCCGGGGTTAGTCCTGGTGCTGTTCGGCGTCGGCGTCGGGCTGATCGGCGAGGGGCTGTCGGACCGCGGCCTCGACCGGGGGGCGCCGTGAGCGCGGAGCGCGAAATCGATGCCTAGCTTGCTGGAGATCGAGGCGCTGCGCGTCGAGTTCCCCGGCCAGGACGGCCCGCTGGTCGCGGTGAAGGGCGTCGACCTGGCGATCGAGCAGGGCGAAATCGTCGGGCTGGTCGGGGAGTCGGGCTCCGGCAAGAGCCTCACCTGCCGCGCGGTGATGCAGATGGTTCCCGAGCCGGGCGCGATCGCCTCAGGCGCGATCCGCTTCGACGGCGAGGACGTCCTGTCGCTGGGCAGGTCGAAGCTCCGCGATTTCCGCGCCCACTCGGTCGGGATGATCTACCAGAACCCGTTCGGTTCCCTGAACCCGGTGACGCGGGCGGGCGCGCAGATCGCCGAAACGCTGCGGGTCAACCGCGGTCTGAGCCGTGACGCGGCCAAGAAGGAGGCGGTCGCGCTGCTCGATCGGGTCGGGATCGAGGACCCGGAGCGCCGCTACCGCTCCTACCCGCACGAGCTCTCCGGCGGCATGTGCCAGCGGGTGATGATCGCGATCGCCACCGCCTCGAGCCCGCGCCTGATGCTGGCCGACGAGCCGACCACGGCACTCGACGTCACCACCCAGGCGCAGATCCTCAAATTGCTGGGCCAGATGCGGGCCGAGCAGGGGATGGCGATGCTGCTGGTGTCCCACGACTTCGGCGTGATCGCCCAGGCCTGCGACCGGGTCGCGGTGATGTACGGCGGGCACATCGTCGAGACCGGGCCGGTCGAGACGATCTACCACGAACCCGAACACCCCTACACGCGCGCTCTGCTCAACTCGGTCCCGGAGCTCGACTCGGCCGGCAACGTGCGGCGGCGGGCGGCGCTGGCCGGCCATCCGCCCGAGCTCAGCGACGTGATCCCCGGCTGCGTCTTCGCGCCGCGCTGCGAGCACGCGAGGCCGGAGTGCGCGACGGTCGCGATGAAGCTCGCCGCCCTCAGCCCCGACCACGCGACGGCCTGCCCGGTGCGCCCCTACGCGGGGGCGGCGGCGCGCCGCGCCGAGAGGGTCGAAGCATGACCGAGACGCTGCCCGAGCCGGACGCGAGGAAGTGCCTGCTCGAGGTCGACTCGCTGGTCAAGGAATTCGGTGTGCGCCGCGGGGTGGCCGAGCGGCTGACCAGGACCGAGGTCGCCCCGCAGCGCGCCGTCGACGACGTCAGCTTCCGGCTCGACCGCGGCGAGATCCTCGGCATCGCCGGCGGCTCGGGCTCGGGCAAGACGACGCTCGCCCGTTGCCTGATCCGGTTGATCGAGCCCGACGCCGGAGCGGTCCGGGTCGACGGCATCGACGTCGGCGCCCACAAGGGAGCGGAGCTGCGCGAGCTGCGGCGGCGCATGCAGATGGTCTTCCAGGATCCCTACGCCTCGCTCAACCCGCGGATGACCGTGGGGGCCGCCCTCCACGAAGCGGGCAGGGTCCACAACCGCCCCGGCAGCGAGAACGAGACGGCGTTCGTCTCGCGTCTGCTCGGCCTCGTCCAGCTCACCGATCGCCTGGCGACGCGGAAGCCGGGCGAGCTCTCCGGCGGTCAGCGCCAGCGGGTCTCGATCGCCCGCGCCCTCGCCGTCGACCCGGAGCTGATCATCGCCGACGAGGCGGTCAGCGCGCTCGACGTCTCGGTCCAGGCGCAGCTGCTGAACCTCTTCCTCGACCTGCGCGAGGAGCTCGGCGTCGCGCTCCTCTTCATCTCCCATCAGCTGGCGGTGATCGCTGAGGTCGCCGACCGCGTCGCCGTGATGCGCCGGGGGCGGATCGTCGAGACCGGCACGACCCAGGCGGTCTTCGCCCACCCAAAAGACGAATACACCCAGGCCCTGTTGCGAGCCCACCCGCATCCCGACCCGCGAATGCGCTTCGTCGCCAACTGAGCGACGAGGGCCGCGCGGCGCCGGTCAGGCGGCGAGGGCCGCGAGGACCGGGGCGAATTCGCGGGCGGAGGGCTGCTGGACCGTGTAGTAGGAGTAGCCCCAGCGCTCGCGGCGCTCGCCGAGGCGGGCGACGATCTCATCGACGCTGCCGCAGAGGACGAAGGGGGAGGCGAGGACGTCGTCGCGGCCGAGACCGAGCGCGGCGCCGATCTCGGCCGCCGCGGCGCGGCCGTCGTCGGTCACCCGGGCCGCCTGCAGCCAGCAGTGGAAGACGAGCTCGTCGTAGCGGCTGCCGGCCGCGTCGCGAACCAAGGCGAACTTCTCGTCGATCCGCTCGGCGACGCCGTCGCGGCGGGCCTCGGCGCGTCGCTCACTGCTCGGCAGCGATGGGTTGACGCCGATGATGTCGGCGCTGCGGGCGGCGAAGCGGAGCATCCGCGGGCCGCCGCCGGCGACGAAGATCGGCGGGCCGCCGGCGGTGAAGGGGCGGGGAGTGCCGTCGAGGCCGTCGATCTGGAAATGCTCGCCGGCGAAGCTGAACGGCCCCCCGGCGAAGAGACCGCGCAGCACCGCGACGTACTCGATCAACCGGTCCACCCGCACCTTCGGCGGGTCCATCGCGATGCCGGTGGTGCGGTAGTCGTTCACCTGGTAGCCGGCGCCGAGGCCGACCTCGAGACGGCCCTCGGAGAGGCGGTCGATCGAGGCCATCTCGCGGGCGAGCGTCGCCGGATGGCGGAAGTCGGCGGCGAAGACGGCGGTGGCGACGCGGAGCTCGGTGGTCGCGGCCGCCGCGGCGGCCATCGCCGTTATCGGGCCGAGGCCCTCGTCGAAGTGGTCGGGCGCGAACAGCGTCGAGTAGCCGAGCGACTCAAGCTCGCGCGCCGAATCGGCCCAGGTCATTCCGTCGAAGGGCTCCATCATCTCGACGCCGAACCGGAACGGGCGCGGGGCGTTCATCGACGGCCACGCTAATCTAGATCGGGCGTCCGAGCAAATAAGAGGTCGCTCTGGCCGCAGCCGGCGAGCATGTACTCCGAATCGACGAACCCGAACCGCGGTCGCGGCCCGTGGGCACGGGTGATCTCGGCGCCCCAGGTTGCCGCGCTCGCGACCGCCTCGGTGGTGGCCCGGCTCCCCTTCGGCATGGGCGGCGTCGCCTTCGTCATCTTCGTCCACGCCCGCACCGGCTCGTTTGGCGTCGCCGGCCTGGTGACCGGCTGCTTCACGCTGGCCTTCGCCCTGGCCGGCCCGCTGCTCGGACGCCTCGTCGACCGCCGCGGCGCGCTGCCGGTCCTCGGCCCGGCCAGCCTCGTCTGCGCGGCGGGGCTCCTGGCGACGGTGGCGATCGGTGAGGGATCCGCCGCGACGGTGCCGCTGATCCTCGCCGGGACCGTGACCGGGGCATCGATCCCGCCAATCAGCGGCGTCCTTCGCCGCACCTGGCCGGCGCTCGTCCCGCGCGAGGAGCTCGATGCCGCCTACCTCTTCGACTCGGTCCTGATCGAGGTCGTCTTCGTCTGCGGTCCCCTGCTCACCGGGCTGCTCGCCGCCGTCGTCAGCCCGGCCGCGCCGCTCCTCGCCGCCGCTGGGCTCAGCGTTCTCGGCACCGCCTGGTTCCTGCTCGTGCCCGCGGTCGGCGCCGCGAAGCCGGTTGCCCGCGAGCACCAGACCAGGACCGGCGCCCTCGCCTCGCCCGCGATCCGGTTCCTCGTCTTTGGCGGCATCCCGATCGGCGCCAGCTTCGGCGCGCTCGACGTGGCGCTGCCGGCCTTCGGCGCCGCGAACGGCGCCAGCGCTCTGGGCGGGCTCTTCGTCGCGGCGCTGTCGGTCGGCTCGATGCTCGGCGCCTTCCTCTTCGGCGCGCTCGGTGCGCGGCTGGGCGACGCCCCCCGGGCTCTGGTGCGGCTCGCCGCCCTCCAGCCGCTGCTGATCGCGCCGCTGCTCCTCGCGCCGACCCCGGCGGTGCTCGTCGTGCTGGCGCTCCTCGCCGGCAGCTTCGCGGCGCCGATGGTGACGCTGCGCAGCCGCATCGCCGAGGTCGCGATGCCGATCGGCACCGGGACCGAAGCCTTCACCTGGCTCCTGCTGGCGGTGATGGTCGGGGTCAGCGCCAGCGCGGCCCTGGCAGGGCCCCTGGTCGAGCTGGGTGGATGGCGGCTCGGCGTCCTGCTTGCGGTCGCCGTGCCGATCGCGTTCTGGCCGGCGCTCTACGCCGGCCGGCATCTCCTGGCAGATGCATCGCCGGCGATACGGATCGAGAAACTACGAATGGGGGACGAGATGGATGAGACGCGCTCTGGGACCGCCCAGGCAACTGGGAGAATCCGCGGCGATGCCTAAGAAGGTCGACCACGACGCCAGGCGTGAAGAGCTCGTACTCGCCGCCTGGAGGGTCATCGCGGCGCAGGGGATCGACGAGGTGACGATCCGTGAAATCGCCCGCGAGTCCGGTTTCTCCTCGGGCGTCCTCGCGCACTACTTCGAGAACAAGGACGATCTGCTTGCCCACGCCCTGCGTCTCTCCCACACGCGGATCCGCAGGCGCTACGACGAGGAGGTCGAGGAAGCGGAGCCCGCCGAGGCCCTCGAGGCAATCCTCCTCGACAACCTGCCCCTCGACGAGCAGCGCGACCTCGAGACGCGGATCGAGATGAGCTTCTGGGCGCGCGCCCTGCGCAACGAGGCGCTGCACGAGATCCAGCAGAAGGAGTCGGAGACCCTGCGCGCGCTGCTCCGCGAGCTGGTCGAGAAGGCGCAGGAGGACGGTGCGATCTCCGCTCGCCACGACCGCGAGGAGGTCCTCGAGCTGCTCGGCGCGATGATCGACGGAATCAGCCTCCACGCTCTGCTCTATCCGAAGCGCCTGCCACCGAAGCGGCAGGCGGCGGTGATGAAGTTCGCGCTCGCCCTGCTCGCCGCCGAGGACTGAGGTTGCAAGTGGCTGTCCCACATTCCAAATTCTGGAATGTGGAATGACATCGGGCAGCCGAGGATGAGGTAAGGACCTCCGTGGGACCTCGGCAGGACTCCGTGCCGGACGTCAGTTTCCCGGATCTTGAGATCGAGATGATCGGCTTCGTGACTGGAACGCAGGGAAGATTTGCTTCATCAGTGTGTCGACGTAGCTCGCGTCGAGCGGCCCGTGGCTGACGAGCAGGCGGTAATAGATCGCGCCGTACAGGGCGTCGATCGCCACGCCTATATCCAGGTCTGCCCGCAGCTCACCGCGTTGAATGCCGCGCTCGAAGACCGTGGTGGCCTCGGCACGTCGGCTTGCGATGAAGCGGTCGCGAAGCGATTCGGCGAGCAATGGATCGTGCTGGGACTCGGCGATCAAGGCCTTGATTCCACGACCGGTGTCGGTATGCGTGTAGAGCTCGATCACCGCGGTGAGCTGTTGGCGAAGATCCTCCTGCGCCGATCCCGTGTCAGGGAACGGCATGCGGGGACTTGCGGATTCCAGCACGGCATCCATCACTACCGCGGCCTTGCTGGGCCACCATCGGTAGATCGTTGCCTTTCCGACGCCAGCCTGCGCGGCGATGCCCTCGATCGTAAGACGACGAAATCCGTCCTGGTCGAGCAGCGCCCCCGCCGCGTCGAGGATGGCGAGGCGGGCGGCCTCCTTGCGTCGGCGCTGGTCGGGTGCTTTGGCGGTCGGGAGCACGCTGTTAGTATAGCCAACAAGACGATACGTCTCGTCTCATAGAGAGAAGACAAAAGGAGATTTACATGGCAATTGAGACGGAACAGAACGAGCGCTTTCAGCGCGGTTGGCAGCGGTTGATGGAGGTTGATGCCGACGGCGGCGAGCGCGTCGTCAAGAGCCTCGAGGACGTGGCTCCCGATCTCGGCCGTTACGTGGTCGAGTTCGCTTTCGGCGAGATCTATCGGCGTCCGGTGCTAGATCTCCAACAGCGACAGCTGATCACCATCTCCGCGCTCACCACGCTGGGTGGCGCCGAGCCGCAGCTCGAGGTTCACGTCAACGCTTCGCTCAACGTAGGGCTGACTGCCCGCGAGGTGGTCGAGGCGATTCTTCATTGCATCCCGTACACGGGGTTCCCGCGGGTACTCAACGCGATCTTCGTCGCCAAGCGCGTGTTCACGCAGCGCAATGTCGATCCGTTGGGCGAGTAAAGATCGCCGTGCGAGCCGCCGGCGGGCCACCGAGAAGGAATCGTGGTGTCGCGGGTTCGAATCCCGCCCTCGCCCTCAGGCAGCGTGGAGGTCGGGTCTGTTCATCGCTGCGACTTGGGGATGCTGCCTCGCCCGGCGTTCGGCCACCGTCGCGTCGCCGACCGCCCAGGCCAGGCGCTCGACCAGCTGGTCGCCGGAGTGGGCGGAGGCTAGGTGGACGGCGCTGACGCTCTCGCGGTAGACGACCTCGCCGGGGTTCTCGGGTGAGTCGGTGACGATCAGGATCTGCGGCATTGCTCTCCTCCTCGTTTGACCTCTGGGCCGAGCATGGCGGGCGCAGCTTCAGCTGAGGTCAACCAGAGGTAAAAGTCGCTCTCATCTCTTCGCGCGGAGGTGAACCGGGCGGGTCAGCGCGAGGAGGGTGGGATGGCCGGAGTCCTGGAAGGCGAGGCGGGCGCGGAAGCTCCTGCGGTTGCCGTCCGCTCGACGGGCGGCGACGAACCGCCGTCCGGCCTTGGTCAGCCGGAGGCGGAAGCGCTTGGTCCGGCCGTTGGCCAGCGAGTAGGCGGTGGCTCCGACGAGGCGCCGCTTCGCCTTGCCGACCCGGACGCCGACCGAGACCCGGCCGCTGCACGCCGCCGTCCCTTCGCAGCGCAGCCGCACCAGCAGCGCCTTGCGGGTGACGAGGATCCGGCCCTTCGCCAGGCGGATCGCGCCTACGCCGACGACCGGGGCGCTCGGGGCGGTGGGGCCGGTGCGGTAGTCGCTCGCCAGTTCGTAGCCGGGCGGGACGACCGGCGGGGCCGGCGTCTGGACGATCCCGCCGAGCGAGCCAGGCTGGTCGTGGACCGGCAGGCGCAGTTCGAGGTTCGAGATCGTGATCGGCGTCTGCGCGTTGGACGGACGGGCGTAGGGCGCGTCGGAGGGCAGGAGTTCGAGCTTCGGCACGTCGCCGGGAGCGAAGCGGTAGGCTTGGGGGTGGAGCTGGAAGACCATGTGGCCGCCGCCGCCCGGCCGCAGTAGGCCGCGGGCGATCAGCGTCTCGGTGCCGGCGGGCGAGACGTCGACCAGGCGCGCGGCCAGCTCGGACTCGGTGCCGGTGGTGACGATGTCGGCGATGATCGTCGGCGACCCGAGCAGGGTGAAGCCCGGACTCGGCGTCGCCGGCAGGCGGTAGTTGGCGACGCCGGCCTGGTCGGCACCGGAGGTGCTGGCGCAGGCGCCGCTGCCGGCGATCGGATCGAAGGCCGTGCCCGCCGCCGTTTCGCCGGAAGCCGGCACGATGGTCTGCGCGGCGGCGCTCTGTATGCGGATCTCGCCGGGCGCGAGGTCGCGCCAGTCGCTTGCAACGAAAGGCCCTTCGGAGGCGGCGGTCGCGGGGCAGGTCGTCGTCAGCGCCTCGGCGCTCGCGCCGGGCGCCGGCCCGACGCCCTTCAGGTAGTAGTCGAACCAGGCGTTCTGGCGGGCGTGGAAGACGGCGACGTCGGCTGCCTTGTTCTGGCTGCGGGCGTGGCCGTCGTCCATGAAGAAGAGCGAGATCGGATCGCCGGGGTACTGCGTGCGGGTGCGGTTGTAGAAGCGGATCGCTTCGTCGGGCGGGAAGAGGTCGTCGTTCCAGCCGCTCTGGATCAGCAGCGGCGCCGGCGGCTCGGCGTGATCTATGTAGTAGGAGGAGTGGTAGGTGGTGATCTGGTTGAGGATCGATTCCGCGGTCGGGTCGCCGTCGTAGGGCTCGCCGGCGTTGATCCGCGCGTACCAGGCGGGGATCGCCGCTTCGGTGTCGGTCAGCGAGAAGTTGCTGTCCGTCGTCCCGACGGCGAGCAGGCCGGTGACGAAGGAGGACTTCTCGATGCCGATCGGGGCTTCGCCGGTCGGCCCTTTGTAAGGAGCGTCGACGACGTAGTCGAGGGTGCGGCCGTTCGGCATCAGCGCGTAGGCGAGGTCGCTCCACGGCCACTGCGGCACCGCCGCGGCGATCGCCATCGGCGTTCCTTTGGGGCTGGTCCAGGGGACGAGCGAGCCGTCGGGCAGCATCACCCGGTTGCGCAGCGCCGCCAGCGCCATCGAGATCCCGCCGCCGTAGGACATGCCGGTCGCGCCGATCCGCTGCGGCTGGGCGACTCCCTGGTCGGCCAGCTCGCCGATCAGGAACTGGGCGTCGCGTACTTCGTAGCGGTCGTCCATCAGGTGGTTGAAGCCGTTGGTGCACGGCGGCAGCAGTTTCTGGCCGTCTTTGGCGCCGCACGATTCGCCCCAGCCGCGGTCGCTCATGCTGAAGACCGCGTAGCCGCTGCGCGCCCAGCCTTCGGTCTGCGCTTCGACGCCGATCTTTTCGCCGCCCCAGCCGTGGAAGTCGCCGATCAACGGATAGGGCCCGTCGGGGCCGCTCGCCGGCAGCGGCGGCAGGATGACGTTTACGTCGACCTTCGTTTCGTCCCAGGTCGTCGTCGTGCCGCTGCAGAGGCGGACGTTGCCGTGGGTCGGCTGGGGGGTGCAGGTGAGGGCGCCGCCGTAGAGCGAGGCGAAGTTTGCGTGGGCGCTCGGCGCCGCGACCAGCGCGGCGAGGACGACAAGCGCCGGCCAGATCCCTCTCGGTACTTTGATTCGACCCTCCCAGTTAGGCGTTCCCACGCGCCCCATCGCTTCGCGGCGCGAAGCCGCGGGCGAACGTAGCACCTCGAAAACGTCAGGTTTCCTATCCGAAGATCGGGTGGACGCCCGACCCGCCGGACGCCCGGCCCGCCGGCGTCAGCTCCGCCAGCGGGCCGCGAGGTCCCTCGCGGTCGCCGGCGGGCCGGGGAGGGCGTCGGTGAGCCGAAGCGCAGGGACTGCAGGATCAGGGCCAGGTAGCGGCGCCGCAGCTCCTCGCCGTGCTCCGGGATGTCGACGAGGGAGAGCGAAGGTGCCGGCGATCCGCTGCGCCAGCGCCTGGCTGCGGCCATCGAGGACGCGCTCGAGGCATTCCGAGTACGACGCCCAGGGGTCGCCGCGCTCGGCAAGAGCCAGCTCGAGGTTGGCCTTGAAGCGGGTGAGGCCATCGCGAGCGAGCTCGCGGGGCAGCTCCTCCTTGCTCGCGTAGCGGCGCTAGAGTGCGCTGATCCCGACCCCCGCGTGCGCTGCCACGGCGGCGATCGGCGCGCCGGGATCGCCGAGGAAGACCACTCGTGCGGACTCGAGGATCCGCTCGTCGTTGCGGGCGGCCTGCGCCCGGCGTCCGTCCGCTATGGGTCGCCTCACCCGTTCGGCTCCGAAAAGGACTCTCATGGATCTCAAGCTCACCGTCATCGGCATCCCGGTCTCCGACGTCGACGTCGCCAAGGCCTTCTACGTCGAGCAGGTCGGCTTCGGGCTCGACCACGACATCGAGCCGAGGCCGGGGATGCGGGTCGTCCAGATGACGCCGCCCGGCTCGCCGACCTCGGTCGTGATCGGCACCGGCATGCCGCTCGGCGAGCCCGGCTCGACCAAGGGCCCGCAGCTGGTCGTCGACGACATCGACGCGGTGCGCGCCGAGCTGGCCGGGCGCGGGGTGGAGATCACCGAGGTGCAGCGGCTCGGGCCGGAGGGCGCTCCCGGCTCCCGCTTCGCCTTCTTCACCGACCCCGACGGCAATGGCTGGGCGGTGCAGGAGTACAAAGGCACCTGAGCCAAAGCCACCCGGCGCCCCGAGGAGAGGAACCCGATGACCGAGCAGGATCGGACCGCAGTCGTCGAAACGATCACCCAGCTGTTCTGGCTGACCGACCACCACCGCTGGGACCAGCTCGAGGGCCTGTTCGCCGACCCGGTCCGGCTCGACTACACCTCGCTGCAGGGGGGAGAGCCGGTGGAGCTGGCGCCGGCGGACGTCGTCGCCGGCTGGCGGGCCTCGCTGGGGCCCCTCGACGCCCACCAGCATCTGCTCGCCAATCACCTGGTCGAGATCGGCGACCGGGGCGCCAGCGCCACCGCCTCCTTCCAGGCAACCCACCAGTTCGACGGCGAGACCTGGACCCTTGGCGGCGACTACGCCTTCGAGCTGCGCCGTGCCGATTCGGGCTGGCGGATCGAGTCGATGACGATGACCGCGGTCTGGCAGACCGGCGACGGCGAGCTGCTGGCGCGCGCCGGTGAGGCGGCGGGATGAGCCCCGTCGCTCTGGTCACCGGCGCGTCGCGCGGGATCGGCGCCGAGGTGGCGCGCCAGCTCGGCGGGCGCGGGCACCACGTCCTCGTCGCCGCCCGAACGACGGCGCGCGGCGAGGAGGTGGCTGGGGAGATCGTCGCCGCCGGCGGCGCGGCCACGGCGGTCGAGCTCGACATCGCCGACCCGGCCAGCGTCGCGGCGGCGGCGCGGCAGATCGAGGAGGAGGAGGTCGGGACGCTCGACGTCCTCGTCAACAACGCGGCGATCACCTATGACACCTGGCAGAGCTCGCTCGAGGCCGACTTCGCCGTCGTCCGCGAGGCCCTCGACACCAACCTCTTCGGGACCTGGGCGGTGACCCAGGCGCTGGTGCCGCTGCTGCGGCGGAGCGGCACCGGCGCCCGCATCGTCAACGTCTCCTCGGGCGCCGGCTCGCTCAGCGACATGGGCGGACACACCCCCGCCTACCGGATCTCGAAGGTCGCCCTCAACGGGCTGACCCGGATGTGGGCCGCCGAGCTCCCCGAGGCCCGCGTCAACTCGGTCTGCCCGGGATGGGTCGCGACCGATATGGGCGGCGCCGGTGGCCGGCCGCTCGCCGAGGGCGCGGCCGGGATCGTCTGGGCGGCGACGCTGCCGCCTGACGGGCCGACCGGCGGCTTCTTCAGGGACGAGCGCCCGATCCCCTGGTGAGCCTCAGCCGACGACGTCGAGGAGCTGCTGGATCAGGCCGCGCAGGGCGCCGACGTTGATCTCGGCGAATTCGGACTCGGCCGAGGTGAAGGCGACCGGGTCGATCGCGCTTAGGACGGGGTCGGTGCTGTGCTGGCGCTTGGCCTCCTCGAGCAGGGCGTTGAACACCTTGCCGAGGCTGGCGGGGGCGGTCTGGGAGGCGTCGAACTCGCCCAGGCTGCGGTCGAGGTCGGCGAATCGGGTCTTCAGGTCGTCTGGCATGACGACTCGTTACCCGGGGCGGCGGGCATCGAAGCCTCGCCGCCCCGGTGGGATCGGTTCGTCCGCCGCCGGGCGCTAGGAGACGCAGCCTTCGGCGAGTTCTTCGATCGGCTTCGAGGAGCCGCCGAGGATGATCTTTTCGACTTCCGACTGCGACGCTTCGCCGAAGCCTTCCTCGATGCACTTCGCCAGTTCCGGTTCGACGCTTTCGTCTTTTTCGAATTCGGTGGTCAGCGCGTTGACCAGCTTGGCCTGGTCGAACTTGGTGAAGGCGACGAGTTCGTCGAGCTTCCACTGTTCGCCTTCTTTGGCGAGGGCAATTTCCAGCGCCTGGCCGTCGAAGCCGCCGCCGGTGACCGCCGCTTCGGCCGTGGCCTTGGAGCCGTTCACTTCGATGTTCGAGACTTCGACCGATTCGGCCTTGCTCGACTTGGCGGTCGGTTCCTGGAGTTCCTTTTCACAGGCCTTGACGGCGCCCTTGCCTTTGGTCTGCGCACCCTGTTCGTCGAACTTCAGGGTCTGCAGTTCCGTGCAGTTGGAGGTGTCGGTACTCGTCGCCGAGGTTTCGATCGCTTCTTCGATCTGACCTTCGTCGCTGCTCCCGCCACCACCCCCACCGCAGGCGGAGAGGACCAGCGCCGACAGGATCAGCAGGCAGGGCAGGATGGCGAGGCGTCTTTTCACGGGGTTCCTTTCGAGGACGGCGACGGCCGGTGGTTCCGGCGCTTCTGTCGTATTCGACGGGAACTCGGAAATCCTTGATCGCCGCAGCTGCGCCGCGGTTGGGCTGCGGGCCTAATGGAGCTCGCGCTCGAGCAGCTCGCGGGCGTCGCGCTGGCCGGTGGCGATGCGGGCGGCGTCGCGGACGAGGCCGCGGTTGGCCAGCGTCAGCGCCAGCAGCGAGCCGAAGATCGTGACCGCGTCGATGCTCTCGCGGCCCTGTTGGGTCCAGTAATCGTCTTCGAGGTTCAGCCAGAGGGCGAACTCGTCGAGGGTCAGCGCCGACGCCACGCCGTAGCCGGTCGCCGAGACGCGCGAGCCCCAGCGGTTCGCGCCCTCGGTGCCGAGGCCGAGCTGGGCGTTCCAGGCGAAGGCGGTGCCGAGCAGGCCGATGATCCCGAAGGTCATGTGGTGGATGTGGCGGCCGCCGGGGGTGATGTTGCGGAACGGCCCGCGTTCGTCGCGGATCGAGTGGGTGATCGCCCGCACCGTCCCGAACGCCGCCAGGAAGCCGACGTTGCCGAGGAACAGGCGCTCCTGGCGCGGATCGGCGAGGTGCTTGCGGTAGAGCGCGCCGAGCACCTTGGGCGCCAGCAGCGAGCGCGAGGGAGGGGGTAGCGCCACGCGCCGAGGATAGCCCCGCCGCCGGGCGCGGCAGGCCTTTCACCAACCGTCCACATCTTGTCTCCCGACAAGCGGGACGGTGCCGCGCGACTGCTTGACACGGTAACTGCCCTTCTGTACAAGTGCTCAATCGTTCAACAGTCTGTCCCGTCGCCAAATCTCACCCTTAAGGAGAGACCGTGAGCAGCCAACCAGACCCAGGTTCCGCCGGCAGGAAGCTTTCGACGCGACGGCAGGCGCTGATCGGCGCGGGTGGGGTGGCGCTCGCCGCCGGCCTCGCCGCCTGCGGGGGCAGCGGGGTGTCGAGCACGGCGACGCAGATGCTCGGCAAGCCCAAGCGCGGCGGCCAGCTCGCCGTCGCGGTCGAGGGCAACGGGCTGAAGGACCTCATGGACGCCCAGAACGACCTCGCCAAGATCGACCAGGCGCGGTTGGTGACGGGCTGGGAGTCGCTGCTCGAATTCGACCGCGACTACAAGCTGAAAAACACCGGCCTCGCGAAGTCGGTCGAGTCCGACGGCGAGATGGCCTACGTCGTGAAGCTGCAGCCCGAACTCGAATTCCACAACGGCAAGACGGTCACCGCCGACGACGTCATCTACTCGCTGCAGAGGCTGCGCAACGAAAAGCTCGGGCTCGACGGCGGCTCCGGGCTCAAATCGATCGACGCCAACAAACTCAAGAAACTCGACAAATACTCGGTCCGGATCGGGCTCAGCCGGCCCGACGTGACGATCCCGTTCGGGCTCGGCTCCTACGCCGCGACGATCGTCCCCGAGGGCTACACCAACACCGGCAAGAGCTGGCGCCAGGGCCAGGTCGGGACCGGGCCGTTCAAGCTCGAGTCCTTCGACCCCGGCCAGCAGTCGGTCCACTCGCGCTTCGCCAACTACCGGATCAGCGGCAAGCCGTACCTCGACCAGGTCACGATCCTCGACATCACCGACCCCAACGCGCGCATGAACGCGCTCGTCTCGGGCCAGGTCGACGCGATCGCCGACGTCCCCTACGCCGAGACCAAGGTGATCACCCAGCAGCCCGAGCTGGTCCTCTTCGACAACGCCGGCGGCGGCTGGCTGACGCTCTGCATGCGGGTCGACAAACCGCCCTTCACCGACGTCCGCGTGCGCCAGGCCTTCCGCCTGATCGTCGACCGCGAACAGATCCTCCAGCAGGCGCTGTCGGGCTACGGCCGCATCGCCAACGACCTCTACGCGCCCTTCGACCCCGCCTACCTCAAGGAGCCGCAGCGCGAACAAGACCTCGAACAGGCGAAATCGCTGCTCAAGGCGGCCGGCCAGGAAGGGCTGACGATCGACCTGCCGACCTCCGAAGTCGCGACCGGCCTCAACCCGATGTGCCAGGTCTTCGCCGAGCAGGCGA
This sequence comes from uncultured Actinomycetes bacterium, assembly GCA_963839115.1. Lineage (GTDB taxonomy): Bacteria > Actinomycetota > Thermoleophilia > Solirubrobacterales > 70-9 > VAYN01. Next base: position 2,794,152 of record CAWITM010000001.1, on the reverse strand, counting down.
AGGGTGCCGGGGTGACGGTGAACGTCAAGGTCATGGACGAAACCTCGTTCAACAACGGCTTCCAGACCTACACCTTCTCGCCCGACTTCTGGGGCACCCGCAACTACCTCGCCCAGTGCGCCGAAGCGTCGCTGAAGGGCGCGCCCTACAACGAGACCTACTGGCCGCCGGCGGGCTCGCCTTTCGAATCGAACTACGAAAAGGCGCTGGCCGAGCTCGACGAGGGCAAGCAGACCGAGATCATCCACGAAATGATGAAAGAAGAGTTCGAAGAAGGCGGCTACATCATTCCCTTCTTCGACAACCTCGTCGACGCCTACGGCAGCCACGTCGGCGGCTTCGAGAAAAACAAAGGCACCCTCAACCTCGATCTCTACGGCCGCCACTTCGCCGACGTGTTCATGGCCTAGGCGATGCGCCGGCTGCGCCCCCGCGGACTCGTCCGCTTCCTGCTCGTCCGCACGGTCCTCGCGATCGGGACCCTGGTTGCGATCTCGGTCATCGTCTTCGCGGCGACGCAGCTGCTGCCCGGCAACGCCGCCAAGGCCAAACTCGGCAAGCAGGCCACGCCGGCCTCGGTCAAGGCGCTGGAAGAAGAACTAGGGCTGGACGAACCGGCGATCGACCAGTACCTGAACTTCGTCGGCGGCCTGCTCGAAGGCAACCCCGGCAACTCGCTGACGTCGGGCAAGCCGATCGCCGAATCGCTCTCGCCCGAGCTCGAAAACTCGGCCTTCCTGGTGCTCGTCGCGGCGATCCTCTCGATCCCGCTCTCGCTGGTGCTGGGCTCGTGGGCGGCGCTGCGGCGCGACGGGGTCTTCGACGAGATCAGCTCCTTCCTCCAGCGCGCGCTCGCCTCGATCCCGGAATTCGTCATCGGGGTGGTGCTGATCGCGGTCTTCGCGACCAGCGTCTTCCAGCTGTTCCCGGCGGTCTCGATCATCCCGCCCGGATCCCACCCCTGGGAACACATGAGCGAGATCTGGCTGCCGGCGCTGACCCTGGTCGCCGTCGTCGTCCCCAACATCGCGCTGATCATGCGCGCCTCGATGATCGAGGTGCTGGAGTCCGACTACATCGAGATGGCGCGGCTGAAGGGCGTCCCGGAGCGCCAGATCGTCCTGCGCAACGCGATGCCCAACGCTCTCGGCCCGGCCTTCCAGGTGATCGCGCTGAACCTCGCCTACCTGGCCGGCGGCGTGATAGTCGTCGAGGCGGTCTTCTCCTACTCGGGCGTCGGCGTGGCGCTCCGCAACGCCGTCCTCAACCGCGACTTCCCGACCGCGCAGGTGATCACGATGATCATCGCCGGCGTCTACGTCGTCACCAACTTCGCCGCTGACATCGCCACCCTGCTGGTGACGCCGCGGATGCGGACGCGGCTGCGATGAGCGCGAGGCGGCGGCGATGAGCACGACGACGCTCGACCCGGGGGCGCTGCCGATCGACCCGACGCCGATCGAGCCGGCCTCCTCGCACGGGGTGATGCGGCGGGCGCTGCGGCTCTGGCGCACGCGGATCGGCCTGGCGATGGCGTTGCTGATCGTCGCGGTGGCGATCTTCGGGCCGGCGTTCGCGCCCCACAGCCCGTCCGAGCTGGTCGCCGCGCCCTACCAGGAAGCCGGGCCGGGGCTGCCGTTCGGCGCCGACGAACTCGGCCAGGACGTCTGGTCGCGCTTCCTCGACGGCGGCCGCTCGATCCTCCTGGTCTCGGTGCTGGCGACGATCCTCGGGGTCGGCGCCGGGGTGCTGATCGGGATCTCGGCGGCGCTCGCGCGGCCCTCGATCGACGACACCCTGATGCGCCTCAACGACGTCCTGTTGGCCTTCCCGCAGATCCTCCTGGCGCTGATCTTCATGGCCACGGTCGGGCCGAAGGCGTGGCTGATCGTCCTCACCGTCGCGCTGACGACGATGCCGCGCACGGTCCGCGTGATCCGCGGCGCCGCCGCCGCGGTGGTCGAGCGCGAGTACGTCGCCGCGGCGCGGGCGATCGGCGACAGCCACCTGCGCATCCTCGCCGTCGAGGTGCTGCCCAACGTCCTCGGCACCCTCGTCGTCGAGACCACCTTCCGGCTCACCTACGCGATCCAGCTGATCGCCGCCCTCGCCTTCCTCGGCTTCGCGACCAGCGCCGACGCGCCGAACTGGGGGACGATGGTCTCCGACAGCTCGACGGCGCTTGTGATCCAGCCCTGGGCGGCGCTGCTGCCGGCCTTCGCGATCGCCCTGCTGACGATCGGCACGGCGCTGGTCGGCGACGGCCTCGCCCGCGCCTCGGTCGGCATCGACCGCGGGGGCTCGTGATGGCCGCCGACCCCACCGTCGCCACCGCGAGCGCGGGCGCCGCCGGGCCGGCCGTCGTGGTCGCCGACCTGCGGGTCGAGCTCGCCGGCAAGGGCAAGGGCGCCGGCACCGACATCATCGACGGCGTCAGCTTCACGATCGCCCCCGGCGAGGTGCTCGGCCTGGTCGGCGAGTCGGGCTCCGGCAAGACCACCGCCGGCCTGGCGCTGCTGGCCCACCAGCGCCGCGGCGCCGAGATCGCCGGCGGCCGGATCGAGATCGGCGGCCTCGACATGCTCTCGCTCTCGAGGTCCCAGCGCCGCGAGGCGCGCGGGCGCGCTGTCGCCTACGTGCCCCAGGATCCCGGCGCCTCGCTGAACCCGGCGCGGCGGATCGGCGCCCAGCTGACCGAGGCGCTGCGGGTGCACGGCTTCGGCGACGGCGAGGAGGCGCGGCGGGCGCGGATCGCCGAGGTGATGCGCGAGGTCGCGCTGCCCGACGAGGCGAGCTTCCTGCGCCGCTACCCGCACGAGCTCTCCGGCGGCCAGCAGCAGCGCGTCGCGCTGGCGATGGCCTTCGCCTGCCGGCCCGCGGTCGTCGTCCTCGACGAGCCGACCACCGGCCTCGATGTCACCACCCAGGCCCACGTCCTCGAGACGGTGCGGCGGATGACCCGGCTCGAGGGGACGGCGGCGCTCTACGTATCCCACGACCTCTCGGTCGTCGCCAGCTTCGCCGACCGGGTCGCCGTGATGTACGCGGGGCGCCTGGTCGAGGAGGGCCCGGTGGTCGAGATCTTCGCCGCCGCCTCGCATCCCTACACGCGGATGCTGCTGGCGGCGGTGCCGCGGATCGATGCCTCGCGGGAGCTCGTCGCGATCCCCGGCCGCGCGCCCTCGCCGGGCTCGCGCCCCCAGGGCTGCCCGTTCGCGCCGCGCTGCCCGCTGCGCGAAGAGCGCTGCGAAGCGGCGATGCCGGAGGCGCGCCGGGTCGGTGAGGACCACGTCGTGCGCTGCGTCCGCGCCACCGAGGCGCGCACCGGGATCCGCCGTCCCGGCAACGTCGTCGACCTGCCGCGGGCGGCGCGCCCCGAGCCGACCGTCGCGGTCGCCGGCCTGCACGCCTCCTACGGCGACGCCGAGGTCGTCCACGGCGTCGACCTCGAGATCGGTGAGCGCGAATGCCTGGCCCTGGTCGGCGAGTCGGGCAGCGGCAAGACCACGGTGGCGAAATCGATCGCCGGCCTGCACGCCGACTGGACCGGGACGGTGCGGATGGGCGGCGAGGAGCTGGCGCACGCGACCGCGCGCCGCGACCGCGACGCCAAGCGCGAGATCCAGTACGTCTTCCAGAACCCCTACGGCTCGCTCAACCCCCGGCGGACGATCGGCCAGGCGGTCGCCCGGCCGCTGACCCTGCTCGACACGCCGCGGGCGGAGGTCGGCGACCGCGTCGCCGAGATGCTCGAGCGCGTGTCGCTGCCGACCGCCTACGCCGATCGCTATCCCGACCAGCTCTCGGGCGGCGAGCGCCAGCGCGTGGCGATTGCCCGGGCGCTGATCTGCAAGCCGCGCCTGCTGCTCTGCGACGAGGTGACGAGCGCCCTCGACGTCTCCGTCCAGGCGGCGATCGTGACCCTGCTTCGCGGCCTTCAGCGCGACCTCGGCCTCAGCATCCTCTTCGTCACGCACAACCTGCCGCTGGTGCGGACGATCGCCCAGCGGGTCGTCGTGATGCAGTCGGGGCGGATCGTCGAGAGCGGCGACGTGGCCGGCGTCCTCGGCTCGCCGAGCGGCGCCTACACTCAGCGGTTGATCGCCGACGCGCCACAGATCGAGGGCGCCGCGCGCGGCGTCGCGCCGGTCGCCGAGGGCGGGCGATGAGCGCCGCGGCGACGATGGTCTGCGCCCACCGCGGCGCCAGCGCCGACCTCCCCGACAACTCGATCGCCGCCTTCGAGGCGGCGATCGCCAGCGGCTGTGAGGCGATCGAGACCGACGTCCGCCGGGCGCCGGACGGGCGCCTCGTCCTCGCCCACGACCCCGAGGGGGTGCTGGCGCCCGACGTCGTCGAGCTGCCCGCGCTGGTGGCGCTGGCGCGCGGGCGGATCGGCCTCGACCTCGAGCTCAAGGAGCCGGGCCTGGAGGGCGACGTCCTGGCCGCCGTCGAGGGCGGCGAGGACTGGCTGGCGGTGACCTCCTTCCTGCCGGCGGTCGTGGCCCGGGTCGGCCTGCTGGCGCCGGCCCTCGCCACCGGCCTGCTGGTCGAGGACGACGAGGACGACCCGGTCGCCGAAGCGCTCGCCTGCGGCGCCGCCGCGCTGGCGATCGAGGAGGCGCTTTTGACCTGGCCGCTGGCCAAGCGCGCGGTCGCCGCGGGGCTGGCGGTCTGGGCCTGGACGGTCAACGAGCCGAGGCGCCTCGAAGAGCTGCTCGCGGCGCCGACGGTGACCGGGGTGATCACCGACTACCCGGCCGGGGCGCTGGTTCTGCGCGAGACCCTGACCGGTCACGCGATGTCCAACGGAAGCAGCACTTAGGATTTCCTGACGATGGCGACCGATACCGGAAAAGCCGATGGGGACGGGGAGAAGCCGGTGCTGACCGGATTCCAGGTGGCGCGCACGAGCACCGCCGAGCAGGTCGCCCAGGCGCTCCAGGACGCGCTGCTGCGGGGCGAGCTGACGCCGGGCGAGCGGGTCCGCGAGAGCGTCCTCGCGAGCGATCTCGGCGTCTCCCGCAACACCGTCCGCGAGGCGATGCGGATCCTCGAGCGTGGCGGGCTGATCCGCCACGAGGTCAACCGCGGTGCCGTCGTCAAGCCGATGGAGATGGACGAAGTCGCCGACCTCTACCGGGTCCGCGAGCTGCTCGAACGAAACGCCGTTGACACCGTCACCCGCAAGACCGATCTCGGCGGGGTCGAGGCGGCGCTCGAGGACCTGAGCGAGGCCTTCCACGAGGGCGACGTCGGCAAAGCGGTGCGCAGCGACCTCGCCTTCCACGCCTCGATCGTCGCCCTGCTCGGCAGCCCCCACATCGACCGCTTCTTCGCCGACCTGCGCCACGAGCTGCGCTTCTGCCTTGCCGTGCTCTCGGTCGAGGATCGCGAGACCGAGCGCCCCGACGAGCTGGTCGAGCAGCACGCGGCGATGCTGCGGGCGCTGCAGGCGCGCGACCGCCGCGGCGCCAAGGAGATCCTGACGGCGCACGTCCGCGCCAACGGCGAGCGGGCGAGTACCCTGCTGCGGGCGCGCGAGGAAGCCCAGGCGAGCAACGGTGCCTGAGGTCGGATCGCCGGGCGGCGCCCCGGGCGCCGTGGGCTCCCCCGAGCGCTTCCGCAACCCGGAGCTGAGCGCGGCGCGGGCGGCGGCGATCGCCGCCGAGCACTGGGGGGTGGAGGGCAGCGCGACCGATATCGGCAGCCTTCAGGACCAGAACTTCCGCCTGCGCGCCTCGGGCGACGGCGAGCGCGGGTCCGGCGACGGCGCGGCTGGCGGCGGCGGCGAGTACGTCCTCAAGGTCGCAAACGCCGCGATCCCGGAGGCGGCGCTGGCGATGGAGCACGAGGCGCTGCGCTGGCTGGCGCCGCGGCTAGATGGAGTCGCGCTGCCGCTGCCGCTGGCCGCCCTCGACGGCGCCGAGATCGTCAGCGTCGAAGGCTGGCTGGTGCGGCTGATGACCTGGGTGCCGGGGGCGCCGATGGAGGCACTCGGCCACCTCGACAGCGACGCGATGGCGGCGCTCGGCGCGCTTGCCGCTGCCGCGGGCGCGGCGCTCGCCGACTTCGAGCACCCCGGCGCCCACCGCTCCTCGCAGTGGGACACCCGGGTCGCCGCCGCGGTGGTCGAGGCGATCGCGCCGCGCCTGGAGGCCGGCGAGCGCGCGGAGCTGGAGCGGGCGCTGGCGCCGCTGCGAGGGCTGGATCCCGGGCTGACGAGCGCCCTGCCGACGCAGACGATCCACTCCGACGTCACCGGCCTGAACGTCGTCGGCGGGACCGACGCCGAGGGCCGCTTCCGCGCCACCGGCCTGATCGACTTCGGCGACCTCGTCCACACCTGGCGCGTCTGCGACCCGGCCTCGGCGGCGGTGTCGGCGATCGCCTCCTGGCCCGGCGACCCGCTCGGCGCCGCGCTCGCGGTGCTGGGCGGCTACCGCTCGCGGCTGGCGCTCACCGAGGCCGAGCTCGAGGCCTACTGGCCGGCGGTCCTCGCCCGCGCCGCGGTCTGCGCCGCCTCGAGCTCCGAGCAGCACCGCGAGTCCCCCGGCAACCCCTACGCGGTCGAGTCGGCGCGAGTCGACTGGGCGGTCCTGCGGGCGGCGCTGACGGTGCCGCCGGCGCTGGCGACGGCATCGGCGCGGGCATCCGCCGGCCTCGCCCCGGTCCCCGGCGCCCCGGACCTCGCCGCACGCCTCGCGTCTCTCGGCAACCCCCACGCACTTTGTCGCCCAGAGGGCGACAAAAGGCAGGGGGAGGGTGACGGAACGCGTACGGACCCTCGGCTCGTGCCGATCGACCTCGGCGTCGATTCGCCGCGGCTCGGCGAGGGCACCTGGGCGAGCGCCGAGGGGCTCGCGGCGGCGGTCGCGGTCGGGGACGGCGAGATCGCGATCGGGCGGTGGGGCGAGGTGCGCCTGCCGCACGCCGGCGCCCCCGGCGAGGTCGCCCCGGCGACGCTCCACCTCGGCGCCGACCTCTTCCTCGACGCCGGCACCGAGGTGACCGCGCCGCTCGCCGGCGAGGTCATTCGCGCCAACGATCGCGAGCTGACGATCGCCGTCGACATGCCCGCGCCGCCTTCCGGTGTGGGTTTCGGACACGGGGCGTCTGAAAGTCGCACCGGAAGGAGCGACGAGGACGGGACGACCCTCGAGCCGCCGTTCTTCCTCCGCCTCGCCGGGATCGAGTCGACCCTCGGCCCGGGCGACCGCGTGGAGTCCGGCGCGACCGTCGGCCGCATCGCCGCTGCTGCGAGTGGCGATCACACCGGCGCGACTCATCCCCCCGCAGCCGGGGAGACTCGCACGGCGACGCCTGCCCCCGCGCCGCTGCCGCCGCACCTCCACGTCCAGCTGGCGCTGGCGCCCGATCTCCCCGGGCTCGGCGAACCGCGCCACCGCGAGGCCTGGCTGGCGCTCTGCCCCGATCCTTCGCCCCTGCTCGACATCGACGCCGCCGCGCCGCCGCCGCCCGACCCGGCGGCCGAGCGGGCGCGCCGCGAAGCGGTCCTCGCCGGCGCCCAGGGCCTCTACTACCGCGAGCCGCTGGAGATCGTCCGCGGCTGGCGGGCGACGCTGTTCGACTCCGACGCCCGCCCTTATGTGGACGTCGTCAACAACGTCGCCGCGGTTGGCCACTCGCACCCCGGCGTCACCGCCGCCGCCACCGAGCAGCTGCGGCTGCTGAACACCAACTCGCGCTTCCTCTACGACTCGCTGACCGAGTACGCCGAGCGGGTCGCAGCGCTGCTGCCGCCGGAGATCGACCGCGTCTTCGTCGTCAACTCCGGCAGCGAGGCGCTCGACCTCGCCGTCCAGCTCGGCCGCGTCTACACCGGCCGCCGCGACCTCGCCGCGATCTTCGGCGCCTACCACGGCTGGACCGAATCGGTGTACGAGGCCTGCACCTCGCCCCAGGACAACCCGGGCTGGCGCGACACGGTGCCGCCCTGGGTCCACGTCGTCGACCAGCCCGACCCCAACCGCGGCCTCCACGGCGCCGACGCGGGCGCCTACGTCGACTCGGTCCGCGCCGTCTGCGCCGCCGCCGAGACCGGGGGAGGGATCGCCGCCTTCCTCTCCGAGGCCCTGCTCGGCAACCAGGGCGCGGTCGTGCCGCCGCCGGGGTACCTGGCGGGCGCCTACGAGGTCGTGCGCGCGGCCGGCGGCGTTTGCATCGCCGACGAGGTCCAGGTCGGCTACGCCCGCACCGGCTCGGACTTCTGGGCCTTCGAACACGAGGGCGTCGTGCCGGACATCGTCGCCACCGCCAAGGCGACCGGCAACGGCCACCCGATCGGCGTCGTCGCCTGCCGCGCCGAGATCGCCGAGGCCTTCGGGCGGCGCGCCTCCTTCTTCTCCTCGACCGGCGGCGGCCCGGTCTCCTGCCGGATCGGCATCGCCGTCCTCGATGCGATCCGCGACGAAGGCCTGCAGGAGCGCGCCGCCACGGTCGGCGCTCACCTCAAGGCCGGGCTCGAGCGGCTGGCCGAGCGCCATCCGGCGATCGGCGCGGTCAACGGCCGCGGCCTCTATCTAGGGGTCGACATCGTCGCCGACCGCGCCACCAAGGAGCCGGCGCCTGCCGAGGCGGCGGCGATCTGCGAGCGCCTGCGCGGCCTCGGCGTGATCGTCCAGCCGACCGGCGATGAGTACAACTTCCTCAAGGTGAAGCCGCCGATGTGCATCGGGACCGCCGAGGCCGACCACTTCGTGGCGATGTTCGACTGGGCCCTCGACGAGCGCGAGCGGATCGCCGCGATGGCCCTCTAGATGACTCCGGTCTATCCAGATCGTCTCTGTCCCAAGTTGTCCAACTGCTCTACAGTCGGCCGATGACGATGGAGGCGCAGATCCCCGCTGAAAACGCCCTCTGGCACGGCCAGGCGCACATGCCCTCGGTGCTCCGCGACCCGCTGATCATCGTCAGCGGCTCGGGCGCCTACGTCGAGACGGCCGACGGCCGGCGGCTGCTCGATGCGACCGCGAGCCTCTGGCACGCCAACATCGGCCACGGCCGCGAGCGCCTCGCCGACGCCGCGCGCCGGCAGATGATCGAGCTCGAGACCTACCACACGTTCGGCGCCACGGCCAACCTGCCGGCGATCCAGTTGGCGGGCCGGGTCGCGCGGATGGCGCCGATCGAGGATCCCAAGATCATCTGGTCGAGCGGCGGCTCCGACGCCGTCGACGCCGCCGCCAAGCTGGTGCGCCGCTACTGGCAGCACGAGGGCGAGGTCGGCAAGCGGATCATCATCAGCCGCGAGAGCTCCTACCACGGGCTGCACGCCTACGGGACCAGTCTCGCCGGCCTCGACTTCAACCGCGCCGGCTACGGCAGCGAGTCGCTGGTCCCGGAGACCGCCCGGGTCCCGACCAACGACGCGCTGGCGCTGGAGGCGACGATCGCCGAGCTCGGCCGCGACCGCGTCGCCGCCTTCTACGCCGAGCCGGTGCTGGGAACCGGCGGGGTGATCGCGCCGGCGCCCGGCTACCTCGAGTCGGTGCAGGCGATCTGCCGCGAAAACGACGTCCTCTTCGTCGTCGACGAGGTGATCACCGGCTTCGGCCGCCTCGGCACGATGTTCGCCAGCGAACGTTTCGGCCTCGAACCGGACCTGATGCTGGTCGCCAAGGGGATCACCTCGGGATACGCGCCGCTCGGCGGGGTCATCGTCGCGCCGCGGGTCTGGCGGCCGTTCTTCGAGGGCGAGGACGCGCCGATCTTCCGCCACGGCATCACCTACTCCGGCCACGCCACCGCCTGCGCGGTCGCGGCGGCGAACATCGACGTGCTCGAAGAGGAGGGCCTGGTGGCGCGGGTCGCCGAGCTCGAGGGCGTGCTCGATCGCGCCCTGGCGCCGCTCGCCGACCATCCCCTGGTCCGGGAGGTGCGCAGCGGCGTCGGCCTGCTCGGCGGGGTCGTGCTGGACGCCGACGTCCCCGGCCCCGAGGTGGTCGCCCACTGCCTCGAGGCCGGCGTGCTGCTGCGCGTGATCACCGACAACACGGTCCAGATCTCGCCGCCCTTCGTCGTCACCGAGGCCGAGCTGGACAAGATCGGCGCGGTGCTGTTCGATGCGCTCGAGCATGTCGACCCCAGAGTCGAGACCAGTGCCGCCTGACGGCGACTCGCAGGCGGCGCGCGGCGAGCGCTTCCGCGCCCTCCACGCCGGCCTCGCCTTCGTGATCCCGAACCCCTGGGACGCCGGCTCGGCCAAGGTCTTGGAGGCGCTCGGGTTCGAGGCGCTGGCGACGAGCTCCAGCGCGCTCGCCTTCACGCTCGGCCGCAGCGACGGCGAGGCGGGACTGGACGACGTGGTCGCCCACGTCGCGTCGCTGACCGCGGCGACCGGCCTGCCGGTCTCGGTCGACCTCGAGAACGGCTATGGCGCGGCGCCCGAGGCGGCGGCGCGGGCGATCGAAGCGGTCGCCGCGGCGGGCGCGGTCGGCGGCTCGATCGAGGACTTCGACCCCGATGACGGGATCTACGGGATCGAGGCGGCGACCGAGCGCGTGGCGGCGGTGGTCGCGGCGGCGGCGGCGCTGCCGTTCGAGTTCACGGTGACGGCGCGGGCCGAGAACCACATCCGCGGCAACCCCGAGATCGACGACACGATCGCCCGCCTGCAGTCCTACGAGCGGGCCGGCGCCGACGTCGTCTACGCCCCCGGCCTCGCCGACGCCGCCGAGGTGGCGAAGGTCGCGGCGGCGACCGAGCGGCCGCTGAACGTGCTGGCTTTCCCCTCGATGTCGCTGGCCGAGCTGGCCGAGGCCGGGGCGCAGCGGGTCAGCGTCGGCGGCTCGCTGACCTGGGCTGCGGTCGAGGCCGCGGCGGCGGTCGCGACGGCGATGCGCGACGACGGCGACTTCTCCGGCCTGCGCGGCGGCGACCGCGTCGCCGGGTGGCTCGGCGCCTAGGAGCCTGCTGCCGGCGGAACGCAGCCCGAGGCCGCCGGCGGGGTCGCCCCGGCTGGAATCCGCCGCCGGCGGGTAGTCGCTCGGCGATGGCAGTCGAGCCCGAGATCGTCGACGACAGGGAGCAGTCGCGCTACGAGGCGCGGGTCGACGGCGAGGTCGTCGGCGTCGCCGACTACGTCGGCCAGGAGGGGCTGCGGTCCTTCACCCACACCGAAACCTTCGCCGGCCACAAAGGCCAGGGCGTGGCCGGGAAGATCGTCGCGAACGCGCTCGCCGACGCTCGCGCCGAGGGTGTCGAGGTGCTGCCGTTCTGTCCCTTCGTCGCCGCCTATATCGGCGACCACCGCGAGTACCTCGACCTCGTCCCGGCCGACCGCCGCGCCGAGTTCGGCCTCGCTGCCGGCGATTGACGCCCGGTCGCGTCCGGCCGGTCATCGCTCTCTCATCTTTCTGTAACAAAACTGTGACAACGTGACCGGCCCGATGGAATGGTCGATCCTCCACACGCTGAACGACTTCCTCTTCCACCACGACGCGGTCGAGGATCCGCTGACCGCCTACGTCAACGCTTCCGAGGCGCTCTTCGCCGCGAGCCTCGTCGTCGCCTTCCTCCTCGCCCACGGGCCGCGTCTGGCGAGCTGGCGCCGGGCTGCCGTCGCCGCTGCGCTCAGCGCCGGCCTGGCGCTGGCGGTCGGCAAGGTGATCTCAGAAGTGGTCGACCGCGCCCGGCCCTTCGTCGCCGAGCCTCATCAGGTCCACCTCTTCACCGCCCACGCCGCTGACCCCGGCTTCCCCAGCGACCACGCCACGGCGGCCTTCGCGATCGCCACCGCGATCGTGCTGCGCAAGCGCGGCTGGGGGATCGTGATGCTGGTGCTGGCGGCGCTGCTGTCGGTCGGCCGGGTGGCGGTCGGCGTCCACTACCCGAGCGACGTCCTCGCCGGCGCCGCGCTCGGCGCCCTCGCCGCGGGCGCCCTCTACCTGCCCCCGGCGCGGCGGTGGATCGACGCCCTCTCGGACTTCCTCGGCGGCGCGCTCGACCGGCTAGTTGATCGCGGCCGCGACCTCGTCGCCCCGTCCCGCGGCCTCTGAGGCGGCGGGCAGCCAGAGCGCGTCGGAGCCGGCCGGCTCGCAGACGATCGTCCCGGCGTCGGCGGCGGCGATGAGCCCGCGCTCGGTGTTCGGCAGGTCGGCGTCCTCGAGGTCGGAGGGGCGCATGATCGCGGCGACCTCGGCGGTCGTCAGCCCGATCGGATAGGCGAGCACGACGTCGGCGGGGTCCTCGGGGGCGGGCCGACGCTCGAGGTCGCCGGCGAGGTTGGCGAGCGCGTTGTCGTAGGACTCGAAGGGCTGGAAGCCGCCGACCTCGAGCGAGCGCCCGTCGGCGGTCTCGAAGATCACCGAGGGGGCGGTGTAGCGGACCGGCCCGTCGCTGTCGGAGTGGCGGTTCTGGACGTGGGTCGGGCGGCCCTCGGCCGAGCGGGCGCGGGCCTTGTCGGCGGCGTAGGCGGCGACCACGGCGGGATCGTCGATACGGGCGACGATGGCGTCGGCGTCGAGGCCGGCGACGGTCTCCAGCGCGGCGCGGATGTCCTCGTCGTCGTCGAGCAGGCCGGCGGTCGTGAACTGCATCAACTGCAGCGCCCGCAGGGCGGCGTAGCCGAGCTCGGGGTCGACGTCGCGGGCGGCGATCACGGCGCGGCAGCCACGCGAGGTGCCGGCCATCCGCGGCTTGACGATCCCGGTGCCGAACGGCATCCCGAAGCGGGTCTGGAACTTGCGCCACCCGGCGGCCAGGCGGCCGGGCGTGTAGCCGCGCTCCTCGTAGCGCTTGCCGGACTCGCTGAGCCCGATCATGACCAAGCGCCAGTCGAGCTGGTCGCCGAAGCGCCAGCGCAGCCGGGCGATCGCCGGTCGGGAGGAGTAGGCCCAGGGACAGCCCGGGTCGGAGAAGTGCCAGACGGTTATCGGTTCCACTTACGGAAGGTTAGTGATTGCCGGGCGTCGGCTCCGGGGGTGTGGGCCGCGCCGCCCGGGCCGCCGCCGATCGGACCTGGCGGCGCGCTCGCGGGTTAAGATCGGCCCGTTCCGAGCGATGGGGCTCGCTCCATAACCGCGGCGCGACCGCTGATGGCTCCTACCGACGTCAACCAAGACGCGATAGGAGGCTGCAAAAGATGCGGATCACGCGACACCCGGGACGCAAACTCGTCGCGATCTACGCGGGAGGCGTGGCCGGAGCACTGATCCGCGTCGGCCTCGCCGAGGCCTTTCCGCCGGCCGCCGGGGCCTGGCCCTGGCCGACCTTCGCCGTGAACATGGTCGGGGCGCTGCTGCTCGGCTACTTCTTCGCCCGCCTGCGCGACCACGGCGAAGACCGCCTCGTCCAGCCGCTCCTCGGCACCGGCCTCTGCGGCACCCTGACCACCTTCTCGACCTTCCAGCTCGAGCTCTTCCACTTCGTCGACGCCGACGAAACCGGCCTCGCGCTCGTCTACTGCGCGGCCACCGTCGTCGCCGGCTACCTGCTCGTACGGGTGGGGATCGGGCTCGAGCAGCTGCGCCCGGCGCGGCGGCTGGAGGTGCGGCGGTGAGCGTTCTCGGCTGGATCGCGATCGGCCTGCTCGGCGGTGTCGCCGCCGCGGCCCGCTTCGTCATCGACCACGAGATCAAGCTGCGCGCCCGCAGCGAGTTCCCGCTCGGCATCCTCGCCGTCAACCTCTCCGGCGCCCTGGCGCTGGGCTTCGTCGCCGGCGTCGCCGTCCACGGCGCCGCCCTGACGATCCTCGCCGGCGGCGGCATCGGCTCCTACACGACCTTCTCGACCTGGATCCTCGACTCCCATCGCCTCGCCGTCGCCCGCCGCGCCGACCTCGCCTGGCTGAACGTCGGCGTCTCGATCCTCGCCGGCTTCGCCGCCGTGACCCTCGGCCACTGGCTCGGCACCGCCCTGTAGCGCCGGCCCCCTAGCGGGCGGCGCGCAAACTCCGGGCGTTCGCACTTCTCCGTCGTATACGCGGATAACTGCGAACGCCCAAATGGGCGACGGCGCGCAGTTTGGAATCGATCCAGACTGGGAATAAAGGAGAGATGACCGTCGAGGCCACGCCGACCGCTGCGCCGGACGCGCCGGCTCGCACCGCTCCGGAGAGCCTCGCCGACGGTCGCGCCGCGATCGGTGACCTGCTGCGTTCCCACGGTCTGCGGGCGACCAGGTCTCGCGTCGCCGTCCTCAGCGCGGTCGACGCGTTGACGGGACACCCCGACGTCGCCGCGATTGCCGCTCGCGTCCGCGCCGGCGGCGGGTCGATCTCGACCCAGGCGGTCTACGACTGCCTCGCGACGCTGACCGCGGCCGGTCTGCTGCGGCGGATCGAGCCGGCCGGCAGCCCGGCCCGCTACGAGACCCGGGTCGGCGACAACCACCACCACATCGTCTGCCGCGTCTGCGGCGCCACCCAGGACGTCGACTGCGTCCACGGTGCCGCCCCCTGCCTGCAACCCGAGAGCGTCGGCGGCTTCGCCGTCGACGAGGCCGAGGTCACCTTCTGGGGCCTCTGCCCCGAGTGCCAGGCCGCATCTGTGTCCGCATCCGCAGCTACCGCCGCCGCCGAGGCCGGCGGGACCGCGCCAACCACCGTCAATTAGGAGGAGAACCATGCCCGACGAGAAGCGACCGACCACGACGACCGAGTCCGGGATCCCCGCCACCAACGACGAGCGCTCGCTCACCGTCGGCGAGCAGGGCCCGACCGTTCTGCACGACCACTACGTCGTGCAGAAGATGCAGCACTTCAACCGCGAGCGGGTGCCGGAGCGGGTCGTCCACGCCAAGGGCTCGGGCGCGCACGGGTTCTTCGAGGTGACGAACGACGTCAGCCAGTACACCAAGGCAGCGCTATTTCAGCCCGGCGTGAGGACCGACATGTTCGCCCGCTTCTCGACCGTCGCCGGCGAGCAGGGCTCGCCCGACACGGCACGCGATCCGCGCGGATTCGCGCTGAAGTTCTACACCGAGCAGGGCAACTACGACCTGGTCGGCAACAACACGCCGGTCTTCTTCGTCCGCGACGCCTCCAAGTTCCAGGACTTCATCCACTCCCAGAAGCGCCTCCCGGATACCGGCATGCGCTCGAACGAGATGCAGTGGGACTTCTGGACGCTCTCGCCGGAGAGCGCGCATCAGGTGACGATCCTGATGTCGGATCGTGGCACTCCGCGCACCCTTCGTCACATGCACGGCTTCGGCAGCCACACCTTCTCCTGGCAGAACGCCGGCGGCGAGAAGTTCTGGATCAAGTACGCCTTCAAGACGGTCCAGGGAATCGAGAACTACACCGAAGACGAGGCCACCGAGATGGCCTCACAGGACCCCGACGCCCACCGTCGCGATCTGCGCAAGGCGATCGACGACGGCGACGCGCCGGAATGGCAGCTCGAGGTCCAGGTGATGCCGTTCGAGGACGCCCTCGAGTATCGCTTCAACCCGTTCGACCTGACCAAGGTCTGGCCGCACGGCGACTACGCCCCGATCGAGGTCGGCCGGATGGTCCTCGACCGCAACCCGGACAACTTCTTCGCCGAGGTCGAGCAGTCGAGCTTCTCGCCCGCGAACCTGGTCCCGGGGATCGGGCTCAGCCCCGACAAGATGCTGATGGGACGGATCTTCAGCTACCACGACACGCATCTGCATCGAATCGGTGCCAACTACGAGCAGCTGCCGATCAACTCGCCGAAGGCCGAGGTCCACTCCTACAACTTCGACGGGCCGATGACCTACGTGAACAAGGGCGACCAGCCGGTCTACGCGCCGAACACCAAGGGCGGCCCGGTCGCCGCCGGCGAGAACGGTGGGGGCGACCTCAGCTGGGACGTCGCCGGCGGCGAGCTCGGCCGCTACGAGAACCCCAAGCACGCCGAGGACGACGACTTCGGCCAGGCCGGGACGCTCGTCCGCGAGGTCATGGACGACGATCAGCGCACCGAGCTGGTCGAAAACGTCGTCGGCCACGCCAGCGCCGAGGTGACTCCTGAGACCCAGGACCGGGTCGTCGAGTACTGGACCAACGTCGACCCGGAGATCGGCTCGCGGGTGGCCAGCGGGCTGGGTCGAGCCGAGAGCGCGCCGACCCCGGCCGAGGCCGAGGTGCCGAGCAGCGTCTGAGCGCAGCCGCCCCACCGCGCGGCGCCCGCACGTCGCCGTCGAAGGCCCGAAAACCTCTCAAATAGCGGGGTTTTTGTGCCGTCGACGACGGCGGCGGGCGCCCACGATTGCGTCCGCCGTCATCTCTACCTTGGTTTGCGAGATGGCTGAGCAGACGCAGATGGACAGCCTTTTGCCGACCGAGCCGGCGTTCGCGCCGGTCGCCGAGCCGCCGCTCGAAGAACGGCCGCCGCTCGACGACCTCGTCCCGGAGTTGCCGGAGAGCGAGGTCGTGATCGAAGCGGTCGAGGAGCCACTCGATGCCGTCCGCATCCCCCTCGGCGACCTCGAGGACGGCGCCCGCGTACGCGGCGTCTTCGCGGTGCGCGGCCGCGAGCTGCGGCGCAAGCGCAACGGCGAGCCGTGGCTGAAGATGGTCGTCGGCGACGCCAGCGGCACCGCCGAGGCGGTCTGCTGGGAGAAGGCCGAGGATCACTACGCGCTCTGCGCCAGCGGCGCCGCGATCCACGTCACCGGCGTCTTCGAGATCAGCGAGCGCTGGGGGCCCAAGATCAAGGTCGCCGAGATTCGCGCGGCCGAGGAGAGCGAGTACGCGATCGAGGACCTGGCGGTGCAGTCCGACGTGTCGGCCGAGCGCCTCGAGGCCGACCTCCGCGACCTCCTGGCGACGGTCCAGAACCCGGAGCTGCGCGAGCTGCTCGAGGTCTTCTTCGGCGAGGACTCGCCGACCTGGGCCCGCTTCCGCGACGCCCCCGCCGCCAAGACCTACCACCAGGCCTACCGCCACGGCCTGCTCGAGCACACCGTCTCGGTCGCCCAGGCGGTCTCGGCCGCCGCCAACTTCTTCCCCGGCATCGACCGCGACGTCGCCGTCGCCGGCGGCCTGCTCCACGACATCGGCAAGTGCCTCGCCTACAACGACGACCCGCTGGCGATCGACCTCACCGACGCCGGCCGCCTGCAGGGCGAGATTCCGCTCGGCTACTACACGGTGCGCCGGGCGATCGAGGACATTCCCGGCTTCGATCCCCACCTCGCCCAGTGCGTCCTCCACATCATCCTCAGCCACCACGGCCAGCTCGAGCACGGCTCGCCGGTCGTCCCCGCCACCCGCGAGGCCGTCCTCGTCCACATGATCGACAACCTCGGCGGCCGCCTCGGCTCCTTCGACCGCCTCGAGCGCCAGCTCCCCGCCGGCGAGTCCTGGTCCGGCTTCGACCGGGCGTTGTCGGGTTCCGCGTTCTTCGCGCAACGCGCCGCCTGAGCGCGCGCGGCCGGCCGCCGTTGACCCTGGCTCAGAAGCTCGGCCGCCGCACCTCGTCCTCGAAGGCCGCCAGCAGCTCGAAGAGCTCCTTGGCCTCCCAGCTGTCGCCCTTCCTCTGGTTGCGATGCCTGGTCAGCGCGCCGACCGACTCGAGCCGCGCCAGCGCCGCGATCGTCGCTGGCCGCGATCGGCCGATCTCCTTCTCGACCACGGGAGCGGTGAGGACCGGGTAACGGGGCAGCGCTTCGATGATCGGCAGGATTGCCGAGTCGCTGCGCACCGAGCCGAGCCGGCGGCGCCAATCTGCCTGCAGGTCGCCGACCGCTTCCGAGAAGTCGATGGCGCGCGCGGCGGCGGCGTCGAGGGCGCCGGCGAAGAAGCCGATCCACTCGTCGAGCCTGCCCTCGCGGAAGTCTTCCAGCCCGCTTATGTAGGTGTCCTTGTCGGCACCGAGGACGAGGCTGATCGGCGGCACGTAGCGCGACGCCACACCTCGCCGCAGCAAAAGGACGTGTACGAGGCAGCGGCCGACACGGCCGTTGCCATCGCCGAAGGGGTGGATGATCTCGAACTGCGCGTGGGCGATCGCCGCCTGCGCGACGGGGGAGAGGTCGTCCCGGTTCATGAATGCGCAGAGATCGCGCAGGAGCGACTCGACCTCCTCGTGCGGCGGCCCGACGTATTCGGCATCGGCCGGCGAGGTGCCGCCGATCCAGCTCGGCTCGGTGCGGATCTGGCCAGCGATCCGGTCGAGCGGCGGCACGGTCGCGATCTCGCGGTGGATTGCCCGGATTGCCTCGACGTCGAGCGGGGTGGCGCTGCCGCCGATCGCCATCGCTCGCTCGAGCGCCCGGATGGCCGCGACGATCTCGCGGGCCCGGTAGTCGCCACCGGAGCGCAGGTCGGCTTCGGCGAGCTTGCGGTGGGAGATGCCGAGGCCCTCGATCTGCGAGGAGGCGAGCGCCTCCGAGCGCAGCAGCTGGCGGCCGAGGCCCTCCAGCGCGAGCAGGCCGGTCGAGTCCGCGTTGAGGGCGCGCACCTCGTTGCCGGCGTTTTCGGCCCGGGCGGCGGTCGCGCTGGCCAACGCCGGCTCCAGTTCGGCGATCGGGTCAGGGACGAAAGCCCGGTAGGAGCGCGCCGCGCGCTTGCGGCCGCCGGTGCGCGCGAAGTCCGGAGCCAGGCTCATCTCGACGTAGGCCATGCGTTAAGTTTAGCGCCTTAAACTTCACGCTCGGCCGATTTGCTTCAAGGTTGGGCTCGCCGCGGCCGCCGCCCTCAGTACTTCCGCGTGCAGCGCTCCAGTTTCGCGACGTCCTGCTGAGCGCGCTTCACGCAGCGGATGAGCTTCTCCGGTTCCTTCGGCCCACCGTGGGTCTTGACGATGTGGAACGAGCGGTGGACCTGGACTTTGACCTGGTTGTTGACCTGTTCGAGCGCCTTGGTGATTTCGCCGAGGCCGGTGTTCACGCCGTCGTTGCTGTTGTTGAAGATCTTTTCGGAGGCTTCGCTGGAGCGATCGACGGCGTGGTTCGCCGATTCCAAAGCGGGCTTGAGCAGGAAGATCCCGACCGCGGCGATGATTCCGACCGCCACGGCCAGGCGAATCAAGCCGGAGCTTAGGTTCCCCAGGAGGTTGCGCAGGACTTCCATGGCGTTGGGAGCAGACTATCCTGCGATCCGTGGCGAAGGACACCGAGAAGCTGATCCGCCAGCTCTCGCTGATCTCGTTCCTGATGGCTCAGGGGAGGCCGGTATCGGCGCTCGAGATCAAGCGCGAGGTGGAGGGCTACAGCGACATGAACGACGACGCGTTCGCGCGGCGCTTCTACGCGGACCGAGCGGAGCTCGAGAGCCTGGGGATCCAGCTCGGGGTCGAGAAGCCCGGCGAGGGGTTCTTCGAGGCCGAGCTGTACTCGCTGCCGCCGGAGAACTTCTACCTCGACCCGATCTCCTTCGACGACGCCGAGCTCGCCGCGCTGAGCACGGCGCTGCTGCTGCTGACCGACGGCGGCTTCGCCTACGCCGAGCCGCTGCGCCTCGCCCTGCAGCAGGTCGCCTGGGGCCATCCCAACCCGCTCAGCGAGGGCGAGCGCGCGCCGGTCGAGATGGCGATGACCGCGTCGGCCGGCGGCCGCGACCTCTCCCAGCGCCTCTCCAAGATCGAGACCGCGATCTCGCGCCGCAAGACGATCGAGTTCACCTACTTCACGATGGAGCGCGGCGACACCGCCAAGCGCAAGGTCGACCCGTTCCACCTCGTCTTCCGCGGCGGCCAGTTCTATCTGATCGGCCACAGCCACGAGCGCGACGCGGTCCGGGTCTTCCGGCTCTCGCGGATCCAGGGCAAGGTCGGCTACGCCTCCAAGGCCGAGCACGACTTCTCGCCGCCCGAGGACTTCGACCGGCGCGACTACGGCAGCCGCGCCGACTGGCAGCTGGGCGAGACCCAGGGCACCGCGGTGATCTTCATCAAGGAGCGGATCGCCTGGCTGGTCGAGCGTGACTTCGGCATGTACGGGACGCTCCGCGACGCCAAGAAAGCCGATGGCGCCCCGGGCAAGGGCCGCATCTTCGAAACCAAGTACGCCTCCCACCGCGAGCTGATCGCCTGGGTGCTGCGCTGGCGCGCCAACGCGCAGGTGCTGGCCCCCGACGACCTGCGCGAGGAGGACGAGGCGCGCCGCTCGCTGCTCCGCGACCGCCACGAGAACGGCTTCAAACCGGCCAAGATCGTCGAGCGCCCGCTGCGCGACGCGCCCCGCCGGGCGCGCTCCAACGGTCGCGGCGAGGCGGCGATCCGGCCCGAGCGCTTCGCCCGCCTGGTCACCCTCGCCGGCCTGCTGATCGAAGCCGCGAAAAAGAGCGAGCGGCTGCAGATCGCCGACCTGCGGCGGCGCCTGGAGCTGACCGAGGAGGAGCTGCGCGAGGACGTCGAGCTGCTGAACGTCGTCAACTTCGGCGGCGGCACCTACGTCCTCTACGCCGAAATCATCGGCGACGAAATCGAGGTCGACTCCGAGCCCTACGGCGACAACTTCGCCCGCCCGGCGCGCCTGCTGCCGCTCGAGGCAAAGGCGCTGGTGGCGGCGATCGACCTCTTCGGCGACCACCTGCCGCAGTCCGACCTGCAGAAGGCGCGGAAGAAAATCGTCAAAGCGCTGGGCCACGATCCCTCCGAGGAGGGCCTCGAGATCGCCACCTCGGGCGGCAGCGACGCCGTCGTCGCGCGCACGATCAACGACGCGATCGCCGACTCCAAGGTCGTCGAGCTCTCCTATTACAAGGAGAACGAGGACCAGTTCACCGACCGCCGGATCGAGCCCTACCGGCTCCAGAACGGCCGCGAGGGCTGGTACGTCGAGTCATACGACATCGGCAAAGGCGGCATCCGCCACTTCAAGCTCGACCGCATCAAAGTCGCGACGCTCTCCGACGAGACCTTCGAGCCGCGCGAAGTCGTCGAAGAGGCGGCCCGGGTCGAGGGCTGGATGACCCACGGCGAGGTGCCGACCGCCGAGGTCGCCCGCGTCTGGGTCTCGCCCGAGCGCGCCCGCTGGCTGCGCGAGGAGCGCACCGTGGTCGAGGAGCTGGCCGACGGCGCCGTCGTCGTCGAGCTGCCCTACGCCGGCAAGGCCTGGCTGGTCCGCGAGATCCTCCGCGGCGCCGGCGACCTCGTCGTCCTCGAGCCGCCGGAGGCGCGCGCGGCGATCGCCGACGAGGTCTCCGATTGACCTCGATGGGTTAGGCCGGCTGTGACCGGCTCAACTCATCGAGTTCCCGAGCCCGCTCCCGGCCACCCCGAGGTGGCGAAGATCGTCGCGCCCAACCCGGGGCCGATGACGCTCGAAGGGACGAACACCTACCTCTACGGCGAGGGCCCCTGCGTCGTCATCGACCCCGGTGACGCGGACCCCGGCCACCTCGATCGGATCCGCGCCGCCGCCGCGACGCGCGGCGGCATCGGCCTCATCCTCCTCACCCACTCCCACTCAGACCACACCGCCGGCGCCGAGCAGCTCGGCGCCGAGGTCATCCTGCCCGGCGACGGCGAGGTCCTCGGCGGCCTCACCGCCCTTGCCACCCCCGGCCACGCCGCCGACCACGTCGCCTTCCTGAGCGCCGACGGCGTCTGCTTCAGCGGCGACCTCGTGCTCGGCCTCGGCTCGACGATCGTCCCGCCCGGCGGCAACTCGCTGTCGGACTTCATGGCCTCGCTCGCCCTCCTGCAGTCACGCGAGATCGAGCTGATGTGCCCCGGCCACGGCCCCTGGATCACCGACCCGGCCGCCAAGCTCGCCGAATACGTCGAGCACCGCGAGATGCGCGAGCGCCGCCTGCTCGCCGCCCTCGAGACCGGCGAGCGCTCTCGCGCCGCCCTCCTCAACTCCGCCTGGGACGACGTCCCGATCGAGCTGCTGCCGATGGCGGCGATGGCGATGGAGGCCCACCTCGAAAAGCTCGACGGTGAGGGACGCCTGCCCGCGTCCCTCACCGAGTAGCTCCCTGCCTCCCGCTCAGGAGCCCGGGCAGGTAGCGGGCAATCGCGAAGCCGCCGCCGCTTTCGAGCTGCGGCGAGACGATGCCGCCGCCGACCAGGATCCGGCCCTTGGCGTCCAGCTGCACCTGGGTGGCGAAGCTGCTCGACGGGCCGCCGAAACCGGTCGTCACGGTGCCCTTCCTGCCGAAGGAGCGGTCGATCGAGCCGCTCGGGTTGGCTCTGATGAGGGTGAAGGTCGAGCGGCGAAGGGTGTTCTTCGGCGACTTCGAGACGCGTTTGGCGATTCGTCCGGCGAGGTAGATCCGTTCCTTCGCGTCGACCGCCAGCGCTGCGATCGACTGGGACTTCGGCTCGACGTAATCGTTGGTTCCGATCCGATCGAAGCTGGGATCGGCGGCGCCGCTCGGGAGCAGGCGCTGGACGGGCTGGAACCTGATCGATATCCGGACCCTCTTCTTGACGATTTCCCCGGTTTCTTCGTCCTTCGCCCTGACCGTCTTGTAGGCGCTGCGAGTCTCGGGCCGGCCGAGCAGCAGGATCTTGCCCGAGGGCGCGATCGTCAGCGCCGGCGCTTCGTCGAAGCTCAGGACCCGGAACCCGAAGGAGCCGAAGTTCGAGTCGAGGTTCCCGTTTTCGTCGAGGCCGGCGAGGACGTTTGCCCGCCTTTCGGTCGCCGTGGCCAGCGCCAGGTAGCCGGAGGGGCGGGGCGCGAGCTGCCCGAGGCCGGCGAGGGCTGAGATCGCGAGCATCCCCGATTGAGCGAAGCTCGGATCGAGGGCGCCCGTTTCGGTGAGCCGGGCGACGAACCCCTTCGAGACCGCGGACCGGCGTTCGGAGCCGGTGAGTTCGGTGACGTAGCCGCCGGTGACGACGGGCCGGTTCTGCGAGTCGATGACGATGTCGCGGAGGCCGACCGACGCTCCGAGGTAGGTGCCGCCGCCCTCTTTCGGCGCGCCGAGGCCGAAGTCGGTGATCACGGCGCCGCCGTTGCCGAAGCTGGGATCGGGAGTGCCGTCGACGCCGAGGCGGATCAGCGCCGCCGAGCTGATCACCGGGTCGGGGATCGAGTTGGTGGGCAGCGGCCGGGTCAACCCGGCGAGGACGATGCGACCGGTGGAATCGACGGCGACGCCGGCGAGGACGAAGACCGACCCCGGCGGGCGCGGGATGGTGACCGAGCCGCCCTGGCCGAAGCCCGTGTCGAGCTTGCCGTTGGCGAGGTAGCGGACGACCTTGGTGGCGCCGGCGACGACGACCTTGCCGCCCGGGGCCTGCGCCATCTCGAGGTGTCCGGGGGTGAATTCGAAGGCAGTTCGTACTTGACGCCGGTCGACCCGGCGTTTTCGGACGGGAAGGCGACGGTCGTCTTGCCCCTTGCCGAAGCTCGTGTCGAGCGCCCCGGGGGCGCCCTCCGGTTTCGCCGGCTTGCCCCCGTGCTTCGCCGGCGCCCCGCTCGGCTTCGCGGTCGCGGCGACCGCGGTCGCCCCCAGCGCGACGACGCACAGCATCGCCACCATCAACAACACCCGCGAAACCCTGCTCATCATCAACGTCCCCCCTCGTTGTGACGACCGATGCGGCCGTCGATTACCCGGTTCAACTCGCCGTGCTCAGCGAAGTTTCGGCCGATCATGAAAAGTTGGCTGGCTGGCCAAACCTGATAAACACCTCCGATGGCAAGGGACGGGGTGAATCGTGCGGTCAGGGCTGGGCTGGTGGCTTCGGCGGCCTCGGCCGGAATCGCCGCGGCGGGCGTCGGGATCGCCTGGCAGCGGCTGGCGCGGCGGGCGCTGCCGCGCACCGAGGGCCGCCTCGAGGTGCCCGGGCTGCGCGGCCCGGTGACCGTGCGGCGCGACCGCTGGAACCTCGCCAGCATCGAGGCCGCCGAGCGCGACGACGTCTACTTCGCCCAGGGTTTCGTGCAGGCGCAGGAGCGGGCCTGGCAGATGCACTTCTATCGCCGCGCGGTCTCCGGGCGGGTCTCGGAGTTCGCCGGCCCCGACACCCTGCCGATCGACCGGCTGATGCGGACGCTCGGCATCCGCCGCGTCGCCGAGCGCGAGGCGGCGGCGCTGGAGCCGGACCTGCGGGCGCGCCTGGAGCGCTTCTGCGACGGCGTCAACGCCGGCGCCGCCGCGGCCAAGGCACCGCCGCTTGAGATGCGGCTGACCGGCCTCGAGTGGGAGGCGTGGGAACCGGTCGACATCCTCAGCCTCGGCAAGCTGCTGGCCTTCGGGCTCTCGACCAACTGGGAGCGCGAGCTGCTGCGCGCCGACATGGTGCGGGCGCTCGGTCCCGAGCTGACCGCCCGGCTCGATCCGACCTACCCGCGCGACAACCCGATCGTCGACGGCGAAGCCTGGAGCGGCGACGGCCTGGCGCTGGTCGAGCAGATCGACGCCGTGCGGCGCTCGATGGGCCTCGCCACCGAGGCCAGCGGCTCCAACAACTGGGCCGTCTCGGGCGCCCTCAGCGCCACCGGCTCGCCGCTGATCGCCGGCGACCCGCACCTGCCGCCCTCGATGCCGGGGATCTGGTTCGAGG
Organism: uncultured Actinomycetes bacterium; assembly: GCA_963839115.1. Taxonomy (GTDB): domain Bacteria; phylum Actinomycetota; class Thermoleophilia; order Solirubrobacterales; family 70-9; genus VAYN01. The sequence continues at coordinate 2,769,754 of CAWITM010000001.1, read as the reverse complement.
TCGAGCTGCGCCACTGCGGGCGCTTCGTGCGCGGCGCCTCGCTGCCCGGCATGCCCGGCATCTACATGGGCCAGGGCAACGACGTCGCCTGGACGATCACCAACGTCATGGGCGACACCCAGGACCTCTTCATCGAGCGGGTCGAGGGCGACCGCTACCTGTTCGAGGGCGAGTGGCGCGAGCTCGAGACGGTGCGCGAGGAGATCGTCGTCAAGGGCCGGCCCGAGCCGCACGTCCTCGACGTCCAGGTCACCCACCACGGCCCGATCGTCAACGAGGCGCTGGGCGCCGACGGCGCCGAGCCGCTCGCCCTGGCCTGGCTCAGCCTGCACGAAGCGACCGCCTTCGACGGCATGTTCGAGCAGCTCGAGGTCGAGAGCGGACCCGACCTGGTCGAGCGCTTCGAGGGTCACACCTCGCCGGCCTCGAACATGGTCTGGGCCGACCGCCACGGCTCGATCGGCTACAAGCTGATCGGCCGCCTGCCGCTGCGCCGCGGCGGCTCGCCTGACCTGCCGAAGCCGGGCTGGACCGGCGAGTTCGAGTGGGAGGGGGCGATCCCCTACGCCGAGCTGCCCGAGGTCGTCGACCCCGACATCGGCTTTCTCGTCACCGCCAACAACCGCATCGTCGGCGACGACTACCCGCACCACATCACCAGCGAGTGGCTCGACGGCTACCGCGCCAAGCGGATCGAGCAGATGCTGGCCGAATCCGACCAGCACGACCTCGAGGGCTTCGCGGCGATGCAGACCGACGTCCTGTCGCTGCCCGGACTCGAGGCGGCGCGCCGCCTCGGCCGCCTGCGGCCGCCCGGCCAGCGCGAGCGCGCGGCGATCGAGCGGCTGCGGGTCTGGGACGGTCGCCTCGACGCCGAGACCGTTGCCGGCACGATCTACCAGGCCTTCCTGTTGCGGCTGGCCCGCGAGGTCGCCCGCTGCGCGATCGGCGACCGCGACCTCTGCGAGCGCTGGCTCGACCGCGCCGACAACGGCTTCACCCCCCACGTCACCTCGCCCTGGCGCTGGCACTCCCACCTGATGTCGCTCTGGGAGGAGGCCGACGAGGAGCTGATCGGCCGTCCCTGGGACGGGCTCGTGCTGGAGGCGCTGGCCGGCGCCCTCGACGACCTCACCGAGCGCTTCGGCCCCAAGGTCGAGGGCTGGCGCTGGGGCGACGTCCACGAGATGGAGTTCCCGCACGCGCTCGGCGAAGCCAACCCGCTGGCGCACCGGCTGCTCAACCGCAGCCTGCGGGCCGGCGGCGCCCAGGAGGCGGTCTGCCAGATCGCCTACGACCCCAACGATCCCTACCGTGCGGTCTGGGGGCCGAGCTGGCGCATGGTCGCCGACCCGACCGACCCCGACCGCTCGCGCTGGCAGATGTTCACCGGCAACTCCGGCCATCCCGCCAGCCCCCACTACGACGACCTGCAGCCGCGCTGGCTGGCCGGGGAGACGCAGCCGATGTGCGGCGAGGGGCCGTGGCGGGTACTGGAGCTGGCACCGGCATAGCGCCGGCGACTTCTCCCACTCCCTTTCCCCACGGAGGCTCAGATATGAAGGTAGGACGACTGCTCGCGCGGGTCGCAATCGGCGGGCTCTTCGCCGGCCACGGCGCCCAGAAGTGGTTCGGCTGGTTCGACGGGCCCGGCATCGGCGGGACCACCAAGATGATGGATTCGCTGGGCATGAAACCCGGCCGCGCCAACGCCCACGCCGCCGCCGCGGCGGAGACGCTGGGCGGCGTCGGCATCGCCCTCGGCGCCTTCACCCCGGCCGCCGCGACGGCGCTGATCGCGACGATGATCACCGCGATCCGCACCGTCCACCTGCCCAAAGGCCCATGGGTCACCAACGGGGGCTATGAGTACAACGTGGTCCTGATCGCCTCGGTCCTGCTGCTGGTCGACGGCGGTCCCGGCGACCTCTCGGTCGACCGCGCCCTCGGGCTCGAGGACACCGGCGCCGGCTGGGCACTCGCGGCGCTCGCCGCCGGGGCCGCCGGCTCGACCCTGGCGATGGCTGCCGGCAAGCGCTTCGGCGAACGCGAAGCGGCGGCGGCGGAGGCTCCGCTGACCGTTCCGGAGCCGGAGGCGGCCACCCAGCCGACCAGCACCGGCGCGCTCTAGCGCTCCCGCCCACCGGCGGACCGGACGAGGGTCGTCAGACCAAATTCATACGGAAGCTCACCGGCTGTTCGATACCAATTTTAGGTAGGGACCGGTAGAAATCCTTTAAAGCGAACGTCGCCGTCCCACCGGGCCGCCGACGGGTCGCTGACTCGATCGAGGACCCCAGTTAGGCCAGATACCCGGGACGGTCCCCCATCCGCCCCGGGTATGTCGCCTCTTCACCGGTTGGCAACGGCTGGTTTGCGGCAACTGCGCTACCTTCCGCCGGCCGCCGGGTTCTACGCAGACCGGGCTCGCTAACTTCCCGGACTCTCTTGAAGCGAATCGTCCCCGTCATAGCCCTCTGCGCCTGCCTCGGCGTCGCCCTTTTCCTCGCCCTCGGCCCCGGGTCGGGCGATGCCGCGACCGGCTCGCCGGCGGCCAATCCCGTGGCGAGCGCCTCGCGCGCGGCCAAAGGCTTCTTCGGGATCGCCCCGCAGCTCGGCTTCAACGAGGAAGAAGCCGAATACATGAAGGCGGGTGGGGTGGAAAGCGTCCGCATCGGCCTGCCCTGGGCCGGCGTCCAGCCGACCCGCAAGGGCGGCTACAACTGGGTCCCGGTCGATGAGGCAATCGCGGTCGCCACCCGGGCCGGCCTCGAAGTCCTGCCGACGCTCGGCGTGCCGCCGCGCTGGGCCGTGCGCAAGGAAACGACGCTCCCGGTCCGCTCGGCCGCCCAGCGCGCCGGCTGGACCAAGTTCATCGAGGCTGCCGCGAAACGCTACGGGCCGCACGGCCAGTTCTGGCTGGAACACAAGAGCATCGGGCCGGGGCCGGATTACGAACCGCCGCTCAAGGAAGTCCCGATCCGCACCTGGCAGATCTGGAACGAGGAGAACTTCTTCTACTTCAGCTACCCGGTCTCGGCGCCCGTCTACGGCAGCCTGCTGACGATCTCCAGCAAGGCGATCAAATCGGTCGAGCCGAGCGCCAAGATCGTCATCGGCGGCCTCTTCGCCCGCCCGACGGTGGCCGGCAAGCGGGGACAATCGGCGGCCGGATTCCTTGAAGAACTCTACCGTTACCCCGGAATCAAGAGCCGCATCGACGGCATCGATCTGCACCCCTACGCGGTCGACTCGGAAACGCTCGAAGAAGAGGTCGAAGAATTCCAGGAAGCAGCTCTGAAAGCCCACGATCGGCCGGCCCTCTACATCACCGAGATGGGCTGGGGATCGCAGAACGACTTCAACCACGACGCCTATGAGCAGGGCACGGCCGGGCAGATCGAGCAGATGAAGGGGGCCTACTCCTACCTGCTCGCAAACGCCCGCCGCCTCAACCTCAAGGGCGTCTACTGGTTCTCCTGGAAAGACCTGCGCGGCTCGTGCGACTTCTGCGACTCGGTCGGCCTCTTCAAGGAAGGCAACAAGTTCAAGCCGAAGCCGGCCTGGAAGGCCTTCGTCCACATCACCGGCGGCCGGCTGCGTCCCTAGGGCCAGCGGCGGCGCTAGAGCCGGCTGGGCCCCTCGGCCACTCCGGCGGCGCGGCTAGGCGGCCGGTTTCGCCGTCTTCTTTTTCTTCCTCGGCTTCGGCTTCGAGTGGTCGATCGCGACGTGGAGCTTGCGCGAGGTCGCGGCGACGTAGGTAGCGTCTTCGCCGATCTCGGCGCGGAAGGCCTGCGCGTGGGTGATCCGAGGACGGAAGCGGGCCGTGCAGGCGAGGCCGAGGTGGGCGTTGCCGACGTGGCGGCGACCGCTGAAGAGCTTCACTGCCTCTCCTTTGCGGCCGCTGCAGGGTGAGACGAAGACGCTGATCGTGGCCCGCTTGTGGCGCCGGACCTTGCGCCGCAGGGCCTTGATCCCGATCGTGCTGGCGGTGTGCGGCGGTGCCGGCGGGACGCAGGCCGAGGTCACGGTCCCGACCAGGCGCGAGACGACGCCGCCGCTCGCGACGGTGTAGATCCGGCCGCACGAGTCTTCGCCGAAGGAGACCAGGCCGCCGACGGTCAGGCCTTCGCTGCGGTCGGTGGCGGCGGGGTTGGCGAGTTCGAAGGAGCGGATTTCGCCGGTGCAGAGGTCGCCGTAGAGATAGCGGCCGACGGTGGTCCCGAGGGTCGGGTCGTGGGCGACGTAGCCGCCGATCACCGCGCAGCCCGGGCCGTGGCTGTATTCGAAGATCGGCGGGGTGAAGGCGGTGGCCGGGCCACCGCAGCCCGGATCGTCGGCCCGTTCGCCCGGCAGGTTGCCCTCGAAGCAGTTCCAGCCGTAGTCGAGGGCGCGGCCGTACCCCGGCGCCGGCCCGAGGTCGATCTCCTCGCGGCGGGCTTCGCCGACGTCGCCGATCAGCATCCCGGCGCCGCCGCGGTCGATCGAGAAGCGGTAGGGGTCCTTCAGTCCGAGGCTCCAGATCGGGGTGTAGGCGCCGGGGGTGAGGACGAAGGGGTTGTCGGCGGGGACCGAGTAAGGCGGGGTGGCGGCCGGTTCCGGCTTGATGCGGAGGATCTTGCCGAGCGGCGATTCGAGTTTCTGGGCGTTGTGGTTGGGCTCGTCGTTGCCCTGTTCGCTGTCGCCGTCGCCGGTCGAAACGAACAGGTCGCCTTCGGGGCCGAACTGCAGCTGGCCGCCGTAGTTGGAGGTGCCGTGGTGTTCGATCGGCGCCAGCACGTCGCGCAGGGTCGAGAGCGGCGCGCTGTTGCCGATCGCCTGCATTTCGGCGACGTGGAGCTTCGGTTCGGGCTCGTTGCCGCTGTAGGCGAGGTAGAAGCGGCCGCTGGTGTCGAAGTCGGGGGCCAGGGCGATCGAGTAAAGGCCGCTGTCGCCGTTGCAGCAGCCGACCACCGAGTGCAGTTCGGCAAAGACGCTGATCGTCCCGTTTTCCACCAGTTTGATCCGGCCGCTGCGCTCGACGACGAAGAGGCGGTTCGGGTTGCCGGGGTCCGAGGTCACGTAGGTCGGCGATTCGAAGCCCCCGATCGCCTGCAGGGAAGCGCCCTGCGCGCTGCCGGCCCCGAGCAGGGCGACGACGAACACGAGGACTCCCAGGGCCTTCCGCATGGCGGCAAGGTAGCTGAGACTGTAGTTGCGGTAGCTTCCGCCCTCGTGTCGAACCGGGTTCTGATCACCGGCGGCGCCGGGTTCGTCGGCTCGAACCTGGCCGTCTCGCTGGCCGCGGGCCACCCCGAGTGGGAGGTCCTCGTTCTCGACAGTCTCTACCGGCGAGGCTCGGAGTTGAACCTCGGGCGCCTCGAGGCGGCGGGGGTCGAGGTTGTGCGTGGCGACGTGCGCAATCCCGAGGACCTGCAGCGGCTGCCGGAGATCTCGGCGATGGTCGAGTGCTCGGCCGAGCCGTCGGTGATGAGCGGCGTCGACGGCGACACCGGCTTCGCCGTCCACACCAACCTCACCGGCGCCTACAACTGCCTCGAGCTGGCCCGCCGCGACGGCGCCTACGTCGTCTTCCTCTCGACCAGCCGCATCTATCCGGTCGAGCCGCAGCGGGCGCTGGCCCTGGAGGAGACCGATACCCGCTTCGAGATCGCCGCCGAGCAGGCCGTCCCCGGGGTCTCGCCCGCCGGCATCGCCGAGGACTTCCCGATCGGAATCGGCCAGCGCTCGCTCTACGGCGCGACCAAGCTGGCGGCCGAGCTGCTGGTCGATGAGTACCGGGCGGGGCTCGGCGTGCCGGCGACGGTGAACCGCTGCGGAGTCATCGCCGGCCCCTGGCAAATGGGGAAGGTCGACCAGGGGGTGTTCGCCCACTGGATCCTCGCCCACCAGTTCCGCAACCCGCTGACCTACATCGGGTTCGGTGGGTATGGCAAGCAGGTGCGCGATCTTCTCCACGTCCAAGACCTGGTCGACCTGGTCGAGCGCCAGCTCCTCGATCCCGAGGCCTGGAACGGGCGCACCGTGAACGTCGGCGGCGGTCGCGCCTGCAGCCTCTCGCTGCTCGAGACGACCGCAATCTGCCAGCGGCTCACCGGCAACGAGGTTCCGATCGAGCCCGTCGTCGAGACCCGCGTCGGCGACGTCCCGATCTACCTCTCCGACTGCGCGCGCCTCTACGGCCTCGACGAGTGGCGGCCCAAGCGCGACGCCGGGACGATCCTCGCCGACTTCTACGACTGGGTCGTCTCCGACGAAGACCGGATCGCCCACGCCCTGAAGATCAGCACGCCGGCGGCAGGCGGGGGCGGGCGCTGATGCCAGTAGCGATCATCACCGGCGCCGGGGGTCTGATCGGCTCCGAGGCGGTCGAGCACTTCATCGCCGCGGGCTTCGACATCGTCGGGATCGAGAACGACATGCGGGCGCGGTTCTTCGGTCCCGAGTCCTCGACCTCCCACATCACCGAGCGGCTCGTCGCCGAGCACGACTCCTTCCGCTGGGAGGACGCCGACATCCGCGACCGCGAGGAGATCGACCGCATCTTCGCCGGCGCCGGCGAAGTTCAGCTGGTCATCCACACCGCCGCCCAGCCCTCCCACGACTGGGCCGCCTCGGAGCCGCAGACCGACTTCGGCGTCAACGCCAACGGCACCCTCAACCTGCTCGAGGCCGCCCGCGCCCACTGCCCCGAGGCGCCCTTCATCTTCTGCTCGACCAACAAGGTCTACGGCGACACGCCGAACAGCCTGCCGCTGCTCTCGCTCGACAAGCGGCTGGAGCTGCCCGAGGACCACCGCTACTACAGGGGCATCGACACCAGCATGTCGATCGACCACTCGACCCACTCGCTGTTCGGGGTCTCCAAGGCGGCCGCCGACCTGCTGGTGCAGGAGTACGGGCGCTACTTCGACATGCCGACGGTCGCCTTCCGCGGCGGCTGCCTGACCGGCCCCCAGCACGCCGGCGCCAAGCTCCACGGCTTCCTCGCCTACCTGATGAAGTGCACCGTCACCGGCACGCCCTACACGGTGTTCGGCTACGAGGGCAAGCAGGTCCGCGACAACATCCACAGCGCCGATCTGATCGCCGCCTTCGACGCCTACCGCCTGGCGCCCCGCCCGGCGGCGATCTACAACATCGGCGGCGGGCGCTTCTCCAACTGCTCGATGCTCGAGGCGATCGAGATCTGCGAGCGGATCTCCGGCCGCGAGCTGAGCTGGGAGATGGGCGAGGAGCCGCGGATCGGCGACCACCGCTGGTGGATCTCCGACCTGGCGCCGTTTCAGGCCGACTACCCGGACTTCGCGCTGCGCTACGGCGTCGAGGACATCCTCCAGGAGATGTACGAGCAGAACCTCGAGCGCTGGACCGTCGCCGCCGCATGAAGCTCTCGGTCGTCATCCCCGCCCAGAACGAGGAGGGCTCGGTCGGCGGGACCGTCGAAGGGCTGGCGGAGACGCTCGGGGCCGAGGGGATCGACTACGAGATCATCGTCGTCGACGACGACTCCGAAGACTCGACCAACGAGATCATCGCCGCGATCGGCGAGCGCGACCCGCGGGTCCGCGTCCACCGCTCCCACTACGAACGCGGCTTCGGGATGGCGATCCGGGCCGGCCTCGACGTCTTCGAGGGCGACGCGGTGGCGATCTTCATGGCCGACGCCTCCGACGATCCGCGCGACCTCGTCCGCTACCACCGGCTGCTCGAGGAAGGGTGGGACTGCGCCTTCGGCTCGCGCTTCATGCCGGGCGCGCGGATCTACGACTACCCGCGGCTCAAGTACGTCTTCAACCGGCTCGCCAACCAGTTCATCCGGGTCCTCTTCCGTCACCGCTACAACGACACGACGAACGCCTTCAAGGCCTACCGGCGCGAGGTCATCGAAACCGTCCAGCCGCTGCTCTCCAAGCACTTCAACCTCACCGTCGAGCTGCCGCTGAAGGCGATCGTCCGCGGCCACTCCTACGCCGTCGTCCCGAACAGCTGGACCAACCGGACCTCCGGCGAGGCCAAGCTGGCGATGAAAGAGATGGGCAGCCGCTACCTGTTCATCGTGCTCTACGTCTGGCTCGAGTCGACGCTCAGCCGCGGCGACTACCGGGTCGGCAAACCGCAGAGCCGCAGCGGCCGCGAGAAGACGCCGACCTCCGGCTCGCCGAGCTAGGTCGAGCTCAGCGGGACTTCGGCAGCTCGAATTCGAAGGCGCCGACCGAGGCGACGGCGTCGAAGTCGTTCAGCACGTATTCGACCAGCGGAGCTTCGGGCGGCGGCAGGTTCTTCAGGTAGGGCGCGGCGAGTTCTTCGTTCTTAATCACGCAGGGCCGCGGCGAAGCGCGCATCTCGTCGACGACCTGCTGCTGCTGGGCGTCGCTGGTGCCGTACATCCAGGCGTTGGGGATCGAGGGCGCCGGGGCTTCGATCCCCGACCACAGGTAGAGGCTGTTGACGTTGGGGTAGCCGACGAAGGTCGAGCAACGGTGCTGCTGGAGCAGCTGGACCACCTCGGTATAGGTTTCGACCGTCGGCGCGGGGAGGCGCATGAGTTCGGCGCCGGGGAGCGGCAGCTTGACCTGGTCGTGGTAGGCGACGGCGTTGCTGGCGCCGGGCAGGACGATCGCGTTGAACGCGAACATCGCCGGCAGGGCGACCGTCGTCACCCCGATCACGGCGCCGAGGCTGCGCACGCCGGCGGCGCCCCTGGTCTCGCTCCAGGCACGCAGGTCGACCGCCGCGTCGCCGAGACAGAGGGCGCCGACCGGGACGAAGGCGACGGCGGCAATCCCCATCTGGCTGCCCGCCACCGGATAGACCTGCAGGGTCTCGGCGACCGCGAGCAGCGGCAGGAGCACGCGCAGAAAGCGCTTGTAGGGAGGTTCGACCGCGCCGGCCGGCGGGATCGCCGCGACCCAGGCCAGGAGCATCGGCACGACGACCGGGTTGGTCGCCGACGGATTGAGGGCGACCGGGACGATGTGGGCGACCGAGAGCAGGATCACCAGGCCGGCGGCGCCTCTCAGCAGACCCGGCCAGACCGACCGCCGGTCGCCGGCGGCCGGGCGCAGCCGGATGGCGAGCGCCGCCGCCGCGGCGGCGGCGATTGCCCAGTCGAGGGTCGCGCCGGCCGGGAACGGGAACTGGGTCTCGAGGATGTCGCGGATCCCCAGCGCGTCCTTGACCACGCCGTCGTAGACGGCGCTCGGCGATGGCCCGGTGGCAACGATGACGACGAGGATCGCGACGAAGGCGGCGATGAACCCGGCGGCTGCGGCGAGGACCCAGCGCAGCGCTCCGCCGTCGCCTTCGCCGCGGGTCGGCCAGAGCGGCCGCGCGGCGACCAGGACAGCCAGGGCGGCGAGCATCTCGATCAGCAGGAATTCCCGCACCCAGGCGTCGCGCAGGTCGCGATGGAGGATGAAGACAGGCAGCGCCAGGAAGGCCGCCATCAGGATCCAGCGCAGCCACCCCCGGCGGTGAATCGGCTCGATCGTGACTGCGGCGGCGACGACCACCGCGGCGACGGCGAAGATGCCGAGGTTGACCTTGGTCAGGACCAGCGCCGCGAGGAGGATCCCGCCGGCGGCCCCGGACAGGTTGATCCGCCGCGACGGACCGCTGGCCACGAGCAGGGCGAAGGCGCCCAGCAGCAGCACGCAGAGGCACTGCGGGTGCATCGGCTCGTTGGCCAGGACATCGAGGGTGGCGAAGGCGGCGATCATCGCCGTCACGCCGACCGCCAGGCGCCCGGTGAGGCGCTGCGCCGCGAGGCCGAACAGCAGGCTCGAGCCGACCCAGACGACGATGACGATCGTGCGGCTCGCGTCGGTGGTGACGGCCTGGCCGGTGAGCGAGAACAGCCCGCCGAAGAGCTCGTAGTAGAACGGCCCGTAGACCGACCAGATGTCGCTGTAGAGAGCGTGGCCGTTGACGAATGACTTGACCGTCACCAGCAGCGTGCCCTCGTCGTCGTAGGGGGCGAACTGGGTGAAGATCCGGAAGTAGGCGGCGATCAGGGCGGCCATCGCGACGATCGCGTAGAGGGCGATCGCGGCGGCGGCCGGATAGGCGTCGACGGTGTCGCGGATTCGCCGCCAGAGCGGGGGCTTGATCGCCGGCGGACCGGTGGCTGCGCTCACGAGGCGGGCACGTTATCGGGTTCGCGCGGGGGTTCTAGCGCCGGCCGTGGCCGGCGCCGGCGGCGCCGGGGAGCCCCGCCGCGGCGCGGGCGTCGGCGACTGCGGCGAGCGTGTCGGCGTCGAGCTCGAGCGCCGCGGCGCCGATCCAACCGTCGACCTGGGGCGGCGTTCGACCGCCGACGATCGCGCCGCTGACGCCGTCGAAATGCAGCGTCCAGGCGATCGCCAGCTCGGCCAGCGTCGCGCTGATCGCGGCAGCGATCGGGCGCAGGCGCTCGACCAGGTCGAGGGCGCGCTCGACCCCCGGGCTCTGGAACCGGGGGCGGCTACGGCGCCAGTCGTCCTCGGGCAGCGACGCCAGGCGCGCCAGCGAGAAGTTGCCGGAGAGCAGGCCGGACTCCAGTGGGCTGTAGACGATCGTCGGCACGCTCCTGGCGGCTAGCCAGGGCAACTCGCTCGCCGTGGCCTTCGTCTCCAGCAGCGACAGCGGCAGCTGGGCAGCGCCGAGCGGAGCGAGCGCGGCGCAGCTCTCCAGCAGCCCCAGGTCGAAGTTGCTGACCCCGGCCCAGCCGACCTTACCCTCCCGCCGCAGCTCCGCCAACGTCGCCCAGGCGCGTTCGACGACCTCGGTGTCGGCGACCGGCCAGTGCAGCTGGTAGAGGTCGAGGCGCTCGACCCGGAGGCGCCGCAGCGACTCCTCGCACTCGCCCCGGAGCGAGGCCGGGGAAAGGTCACGGTAGGTCGATCCGGTGTCGGGATCGATCCGCATGCCGCCCTTGGTGAAGACAAGCGGGCGCTCGTCCGGCGGCAGCGCGGCGATGGCGTCGCCGACGATCCGCTCGGCGTGGCCGCCGCCGTAGACCGCCGCGGTGTCGATCCAGCCGACGCCGCGCTCGACCGCGTGGTGGATCGTCGCGATCGAGTCGGCGTCGTCCTGGGGACCCCAGCCGACGCCGCCGAAAGCCCAGGCTCCGAGACCGAGTCGACTGAGCGTCGGGAGTGTTTCCTGGTCGACCCGATCGGGCAGCGGTGCCCCTGAGCCTGCCGTTAGATTGGGCTCTTCGGTCATGGAGCAAGCCAATGAAATCAGGTTGAGTGCGGTCGTCCCCTGCTACAAGGAGGCCCAGTCGATCCCGGTGATGCACGAACGCCTGAGCGCGGTCTTCAGCGAGATGGGGGTCGACTGGGAGATCATCTTCGTCGACTCCGGCAGCCCCGATCGCGAGACGCCGGAAGTCCTCGCCGAGATCGCGGCCCGGGACCGGAGGGTCACGGTCGTGCGCCACTCGCGCGCCTTCGGCTCCCAGGGCGGCTACTCGAGCGGCATGCGGATTGCCACCGGCGACGCCGTGATCCTCCTCGACGGCGACCTCCAGGACCCGCCGGAGCTGATCCCCGAGCTCTACGCCCGCTGGCGCGAGGGATACGAGGTCGTCTACGGCGAGCGGGTCACGCGCGAGGGGTCCTCGCTGATGAACGCCACCCGCAAGGGCTTCTACCGCGTCTTCCAGCGGCTCGCCTACGTATCGATGCCGGTCGACGCCGGCGACTTCTCGCTGATGGACCGCCGCGTCGTCGACGCGATCAACGATCTGCCCGAGAAGCACCGCTTCGTGCGCGGTCTGAGGGCATTCGTCGGCTATCGGCAGATCGGCGTTCCCTATGAGCGCCCGGAGCGCCTGTTCGGCAAATCGACCAACAACTTCCTCGCCAACATGGGCTGGGCGCGCCGGGCGATCATCTCCTTCTCCTACGCGCCGCTCGACCTGATCGTCTGGCTGGCCTTCCTCACCACTGCGGTCGCGTTGCTCGCCGGGTTCACCGAGATCGTGCTGCGGATCGTCGACCCGAACGCGGCGCCGAAGGGCTACGCGACGCTGATCGTCGTCGTGCTCTTCATCGGCGGCGTGCAGATGATCTGCTTCAGCGTGATCGGCTCCTACCTCGCTCATATGTACGAGGAGATCAAGGACCGACCTTCCTACATCGTCGAGCGGGTCCTGAACCCGCCGCGCCCTCGCCAACCCGCCGATCCGGTGCCCGCTGACCTCGCTCATGCAGAGGTGCGGGTAGTCGCTCCCGAGGAGGAGACGACGACCGCGCGCGACCGTTGAGTCGCCGCGGCCGCCAGGTCAGGCCCCTCCATGGGCCTTGCTAACGTCCTCGAGCCTGCCATGAGACCCGATCCCGATCGAGCCGAAGAGCTACGCACCCAGATCCTCGACCTCGTCCGCGAGTACCACGACGTCGCCTTCGCCCCCGGCGATTTCGTCCCCGGCGAGACGCCGATCCACTTCGCCGGCCGGGTCTTCGACGAGCGCGAGATCGTCAACCTGGTCGACTCCTCGCTTGAATTCTGGCTGACGACGGGGCCTTGGGCGAAGAAATTCGAGAAGCGCTTCGCCCGCCTCAACGGCCTGCGCCACGCGCTGCTGGTCAACTCCGGCTCATCGGCCAACCTGGTCGCGCTCTCCTGCCTGACCTCGACCAAACTCGGCGACCGGCGGCTGCAGCGCGGCGACGAGGTGATCACCTGCGCGACCGGCTTCCCGACGACCGTCAACCCGATCATCCAGAACGGCCTCGTGCCGGTCTTCGTCGACGTCGACGTTCCGACCTACAACATCGACGTCTCGATGCTCGAGGCGGCCCGCTCGGACCGGACCCGCGCGGTGATGATCGCCCACACCCTCGGCAACCCGTTCGACCTCGACGCGGTCACCGCCTTCGCCGCCAAGCACGACCTCTACCTGATCGAGGACTGCTGCGACGCGCTCGGCTCGACCTATCGCGACAAACCGGTCGGCACCTTCGGCGACCTCGCCTCGGTCAGCTTCTACCCGGCCCACCACATCACGATGGGCGAGGGCGGCTGCGTCCTCACCAACAAGGGGCGGATCAAGGTCCTCGCCGAGTCCTTCCGCGACTGGGGCCGCGACTGCTGGTGTGAGCCCGGCAAAGAGAACACCTGCGGCAAGCGCTTCGACCACCAGCTCGGCGAGCTGCCGCACGGCTACGACCACAAGTACATCTACTCCGACGTCGGCTACAACCTCAAGCTCACCGACATGCAGGCCGCCGTCGGCCTCGCCCAGCTCGACAAGCTCGAGTCCTTCACCGCCGCCCGCAAAGGCAACTTCGCCCGCCTCCACGAGGGCCTCGCCGACCTGCAGGAGTTCCTGATCCTGCCCGAGGCGACCGCCCACAGCGACCCCAGCTGGTTCGGCTTCCCGGTCGCGCTGCGCGAGGACTGCCCGGTCGACCGCGACACGATCCTACGCTTCATGAACGACCGCCAGATCGCCACCCGCCTGCTCTTCGCCGGCAACCTCGTGCGCCAGCCCGCCTACCTGAACGCCGAGCACCGCCGCGTCGGCGAGCTGCCCGGCGCCGACCTCGTGATGGACAGGGTCTTCTGGGTCGGCGTCTACCCGGGCCTGACCGGCGAGCAGGTCGACTACATGATCGAGAGCTTCCACGACGTGCTGGCGCCGGCGTCGCTGCCGCGGGGCGGGGGCGCAAAACCCACGGCACTCGCGGAGCTCGACTAGCTTGCGCGCCTCCGACTGGATCGCCAGGTTCCTCGCCGCCCAGCGGGTCGAGGTCGTCTACGAAGTCGCCGGCGGGATGATCGCCAACTTCATCGATGCGCTGCACCGCGACGGCCAGGTGCGGATCTTCGCCTGCCACCACGAGCAGGCGGCCGGCTTCGCCGCCGAGGGCCACGCGCGGATGAACGGCGTGCCGGGAGTCGCGATGGGCACCAGCGGCCCCGGCGCGATCAACCTGCTGACCGCGCTCGGCAGCTGCCACTTCGACTCGACCCCGGCCGTCTTCATCACCGGCCAGGTCAACCGCTCCGAGCAGAAGCGCGACCGGCCGATCCGCCAGCTCGGCTTCCAGGAGACCGACGTCGTGGCGATGGCCTCGCCGATCGCCAAGGCGGCGTGGCGGGTCGAGACGATCGAGGACCTGCCGCGCCACCTGATCGACGCCTTCGCGCTGGCCCGCGCCGGGCGCCCCGGCCCGGTGCTCGTCGACATCCCGCTCGACCTCCAGCTGGCCGAGGTCGACGCGCCGATCCCGGACGGTCCGGTGCCGATCGAGGCGCCGGCCGAGGCGATCGACACTGCCGCGATCGAGCGGATCGTCGCCGACCTCGCCGCCGCCGAGCGACCGCTGATCCTCGCCGGGGGCGGCCTGCGCGCCGCCCGCGCGGTGCCGGCCTTCCGCGAGCTGGTCGACCGCCTCGGCGTCCCCGTCGTCAACTCGCTGATGGGCGTCGACGCGCTGCCCCACGACCACCCGCTGCGGGTCGGGATGATCGGCACCTACGGCAACCGCTGGGGCAACATCGCGCTCTCGCGCTGCGACGCCCTGCTGGTGCTCGGCAGCCGACTCGACATCCGCCAGACCGGCGCCGACACCGAGGCCTTCGAGGCCGGCCGCAAGATCCACCACGTCGACACCGACCCCGGCGAGCTCAACAACCGCGTCGCCGCCGATGCCCTGGTCGCCGACCTGGCGCCGGCGCTGGCGGCGCTGAGCGAGGTCGCCGGGCGCGCCGCCGCCCCCGCCCACGAGGCCTGGGCCGAGGAGATCGCCGCGCTGGCCCGTGAGTGGCCCGACACCGGCGAGCTGCCGGGGATCGAGGGGATCAATCCCAACCAGCTGATGCACCAGGTCTCAGACCCCGCCGCCTCGGCCTACGTCGCCGATGTCGGCCAGCACCAGATGTGGGCGGCGCAGTCATTGGAGCTGGTCGGCGACCAGCGCTTCATCACCTCCGGCGGGATGGGGGCGATGGGCTCGGGGCTGCCGCTGGCGATCGGCGCCGCGGTCGAGAGCCGCAAGCCGGTCGTCGCGATCGCCGGCGATGGCGGCTTCCAGCTGAACATCCAGGAGCTGCAGACGGTCGCTCGCAACGAGCTGCCGATCAAGATGGTCGTCCTCGACAACGGCTGCCACGGCATGGTGCGCCAGTTCCAGGAGTCCTACTTCGACGGCCGCTACCAGTCGACGGTTTGGGGATACTCGGCCCCCGAGTTCGTCGCCGTCGCGGGCGCCTACGGGATCCCCGGCCGCCGCGTCGAGGAGCCCGACGCGGTCGCCGACGCGGTCGCCGAGATGTGGGCCGCCGAGGGCCCGTTCCTGCTCGAGGCGGCGATCGACCTGAACGCCAACGCCTATCCCAAGATCGCCTTCGGCCATCCGATCTCGGAGATGGAGCCCTTCGTCGCCCCGAAGGCGATGGAGTCGACCTAGCCGTTCGCCGGCCGCTCAGCTGAGGGCGCCGAAGAGCTCGAGCTGGCGCAGCGTCACGGCGCGCATGTCGGCGCCCGACTCGAGCTCGCGGTACCAGGAGGCGGTCTCCTCGAGGGCGCTGTCGAGCCCGACCAGCGGTCGCCAGCCGAGGCGCGCGCGGGCCTTGGAGGAGTCGAGCTTCAGGTAGTGGGCCTCGTGGGGGTGGGGACCCTCGTCGAGGGTCCAGCGCACTCGGTCGGGCCAGAGCTCGGCGAGCCGCTCGATCAACCAGCCGACCGGGCGCGCCTCCTCGTCGACCGGCCCGAAGTTCCAGCCGCCGGCGTGCTCGGGGGACTCCCAGATCGCCTCGGCCAGCGCCAGGTAGCCGCTCAGCGGGTTGACGACGTGCTGCCAGGGCCGGATCGAGTTGGGGTTGCGGACCAGGGTGGTCTCGCCGGCCAGCGCCGCCCGCATGACGTCGGGGACGAGGCGGTCCTCGCCCCAGTCGCCGCCGCCGATCACGTTGCCGGCGCGGGCCGAGGCCAGCCGCGGCCCGTCGGGATCGGAGAAGTAGGAGCGCCGGTAGGCGCTGGTGATGAGCTCGGCGGCGCCCTTGGAGCTGGAGTAGGGGTCGTGGCCGCCCATCGGCTCGACCTCGCGGTAGCCCCAGTCCCACTCGCGGTTCTCATAGCTCTTGTCGGAGGTGACGTTGACGACCGCGCGCACGCCGGCGCCGAGGCGGACGGCCTCGAGGACGTTGACCGTCCCCATCACGTTGGTCTCATACGTCGCCCGCGGTTCGGCGAAGGAGCGCCGCACCATCGGCTGCGCCGCCATGTGGATGACGACCTCGGGCTCGCTGCCGTCGAGCGCCGCCGCGACGGCGTCGGCGTCGCGCACGTCGCCGCGGAGGTCCTCCATCCCCTGCGCCACGCCGGCCAGCTCATAAAGCGAGGGCGTCGTCGGCACGCCGTCCGAAAAGCCCGTCACCCGCGCGCCCAGCGCCTGCAGCCAGAGCGCCAGCCAGGCGCCCTTGAAGCCGGTGTGGCCGGTCAGGAAGACCCGGCGCCCGCGCCAGAAGGCCGGGTCCATCGGGCCTAGTTCCAGACTCGCCAGGGAGGCGAGCCCGAGTCCCACAGTTCTTCGAGCGTGTAGCGGTCGCGCAGGGTGTCCATCGGCTGCCAGAAGCCGTTGTGGCGGTAGCAGGCGAGCTCGCCGTCTTCGGCGAGGCCGCGGACCGGCTCCTGCTCCCAGACCGTCGAGTCGTCGGTCAGGTAACGGGCGACGCTCGGGTTGAGGACGAAGAAGCCGCCGTTGGTCGCGATCCCGTCACCGCGAGGCTTCTCCTCGAAGTGGCGGACGCGGTCGCCCTGGACGTCGAGCGCGCCGAAGCGCCCGGGCGGCTGCACGGCGGTGATCGTCGCCTCGCGACCCTGCTCACGGTGGAAGGCGAGCAACGCCGAGATGTCGATGTCGGCGAGCCCGTCGCCGTAGGTGAAGCAGAAGTCGCCGTCTTCGACGTAGGGGAGGACGCGCTTCAGCCGCCCGCCGGTCATCGTGCTTTCGCCGGTGTCGACCAGCGTCACCTTCCACGGCTCGGTCAGCGACCGGTGCACCTCCATATCGCCGCCGGCGAGGTCGAAGGTGACGTCGCAGGTGTGCAGGTAGTAGTTCGCGAAGAACTCCTTGATCAGGTAGCCCTTGTAGCCGAGGCAGATCACGAACTCATCGACGCCGTGGGCGGCGTAGATCTTCATGATGTGCCAGAGCATCGGTTTGCCGCCGATCTCGACCATCGGCTTCGGGCGCACCGACGTCTCCTCGCTCAGCCGCGAGCCGAGCCCTCCTGCCAAAATCACCGCCTTCACGGTGCCGAGGCTATCGAATGGGTTCGCCGCTTCGTCGCTGCCGCCCCACCGCATCGATTGCGGCGCGGAGGGTATTACGGAGGGCTTGCGCTTCCTCGCCAAGACAATTTGCGCCGCTCTCGCGTGCCTGGCCCTCGCGCCGGCAGCGGCCCTCGCGACGCCCCCGCCGCCGGCGGAATTCTTCGGCGTCTCGAGCGCCGGGATGCTGGGCAACGAAGCCGAACTCGCCCAGGTCCAATCGCTCGGAATCCACATCGTCCGCCTCAACCTCGAATGGTCGAAGGTCGATCCGTCGACGACCCCGTGCGACGAAGCCGGGCCGATCGACTGGACCTACTACGACGGTGTCGTCGGCCGCGCCGCCGAGCAGGGCATCGCGCTGATCCCCGACCTCTACGGCAATCGGATCGCCTGCGTGCCCCAGCAGTTCCCCTTGCCGGGGACGCCGAACTACGGCGCCTACGTGGACCCCGAAGCGGAAGGCCAACCGGGCGGCTTCGTCTCGCAGGCGGTGCGACGCTACGGCGCTGGTGGCAGCTTTTGGGCCGAAAACCCCACAGTTCCCTACCTGCCGATCGAGACCTGGGAAGTCTGGAACGAGCCGAATCTGCCCGAAAACAACCCGTTCGGAGTGGTGCAGCCGGCGCTCTACGGCAAGCTCCTGGTCGACGTCTCGGCGACGATCCACGGCGTCGACCCGACCGCCCAGGTGCTCCTCGGCGGCATCTACTCGGGCGCCGGAGAACCTGTCGAAAGTTTCTTCGACTCGATCTACGCCCACCCCTCGGGCTACACCGCGGCGCAGTTCCACGAAAGCTTCGTCGGGGTCGGGATCCACCCCTACGCAATCTCCGGCGGCGGCGCGGACCTCTCCTTCGGCGGCCCCGAAGTGTCCGAGGAAAGGCTGGTCGCCGACCGGGCGGCGCTCGACCATCCGCGAGCGGCGCTGGGCGGCGCCTCCGATGCCGAAAAGACCCTCTGGGTGACCGAGCTCGGCTGGCCCACGGAATTCGCGGCGACTCCGGCGGTGGCGGCGATCACGCCCGAAGTGCAGGCGGCCTACCTGGCCGCGGCGCTTGGCTGGATGTACGAACACGCCGCCGAATACGGGATCGAATACGCCGCCACCTTCGTCCTCAACGACTACCACGAAGCCCTCGGCTGCTCCGAACCGAGCTGCTGGCCGCAGTACGCGGGCCTGAACAAACTCGAATTCGTCCCCGCCCCGCTGCTCGTCGAACGGCCCGCGGTCGCCGCCTTCCGCTCGCTCGTGCAGACCGGCTGAGCGCCGCGCCGGTCGCGCCGCCCCGGCCGGCGCTAGGCCTTGCGGCCGATGACCAGGAACTGCTTGCCGAGCAGCCTCCAGGCGGCCGGCGTCTTCAGGTAGAGCCGGGTCAGCTGTGGCGAGGGCGGCAGGATGCCGCGGAAGGAATAGGGCAGGTAGCGGGGGATGATCCGGTCGACCTCGAAGCCGGCGGCGTAGAGGTGCTCGCCGATCGCGACGTGGGTCAGGGCGACGTAGTGATCGGCGCAGTCCCAGTACTCATCGGCGCAGTAGCGGTAGTTCGGCCCCATGATCGCGATCCGGCCGCCACTCTCCATCGAGTCGCGCATCTTTTCCAGGAAGGCGGCGATCGCCTCCTGGTCGTAGAGGTGCTCGAGGAAGTTGGAGACGAAAACGCCGTCGAAGTGGTCGGCGGGCAGCTCGGCGTCCATGATCGACGCGGTCACGACCTTGGTGTCGGGCCGGTAGAGCGCCTCGGGGTAGGCGACCGCGTCGACCGCCCAGGTCTCGCGCGCCGGCACCGCGCCGATGAACTCACCGCGGCCGGCGGCCGGGTCGAGCATCTTCTGCGGCCGCCCCATCACCTCGTGGACGTGCGGGCTGATCTGCTTCCAGACGGCGATCCGGCCGTCCTGGTCGATGTCGCGAAAGCGGTAGGTGTAGAGGCGCTCGAAGTTCATTTCAGGCGGGGATTCCTTTCGAGGCGCGGCGAATCAGCTTGGGAGGCCTCCGCAGCGCCCACACGAAGGGCGAGACGAGGCGCGGCGTTTCGCGGCGCAGGTTGGGGTTGGAATAGGGGTCGACGGCGGTGTAACGCAACCATCGCGCCCGCAGCAGGTCTTTCTCCCAGTCCTCGACCTCGGTCGAGCGGCTCGACGACTCGAAGTGGACCAACTCGAGGTCGGGGTCATAGACGGTGCGCAGGTCGCGGTCGCGGAGCTTCAGGCAGTAGTCGACATCGTTGTAGTTGAGCGGGAGGGTGTCGGTGAAGCCGCCGACCGACTCGAAGACGTCGCGCCGCGTCATCAGGCAAGCGCCGGTCACCGCGAGGCAGTTCTGGGCGACTAGGACGGAGTTGCCATAGCCATTGAAATCGCCAGAGAACAGGTGGTAGGGATGCCCCGGCAGGCCGTGCTCGAAGCGGACGCCGACGTGCTGGAGGCGTCCGTCCTGGAGCCGCAGGCGCCCGCCGACGGCGCCGATCTCGGGAAGCGAGGAATACATCACCATCCGCTCGATCCAGTCGGGGGTCGCGACCTCGATGTCGTCGTTCAGCAGCAGGACGTGCTCGCCGCGACCGTGGACGGCGCCGAGGTTGACCTTGGCGGAGAAGTTGAAGTCGTCCTCGAAGATCACCGGGCGCAGGCGCTCGCCGGCGACGGCGCGCAGCTCCTCGAGCAGGCGCGGGTCGATGTCGGGGTCGACGACCGGGACGATCTCGTAGTTCTCATAGGTCGAGTCCGCGACGATGCTGCGCACGCAGTGGGCGATCAGGGTCACCGGCTCGAAGCGGATGTCGCGCTCGCGCCCGGCGGTCGGGATGACGATCGAGACAAGCGGCTGGTCCCTCAGCGCCGGCCGCAGGTGGTACACGCCGGGGGCGCCGAGGTCGCGCTCGGCGGTGGCGGCGAGGCCGATCCGCTCGCAGTGGGCCTGGATCGCCCGGGTGCCGGCCTCGAAGGCGTAGGGCTTGGCGGCTTCGCCACCGCCCGCCGCCGAGGTCTCGAGCATTCGCCAGTGGTAGAGGACGCGCGGGACGTGGACGACCTGGCGGGCCCGCTCGGTCGCCCGCAGGACGAGGTCCCAGTCCTGGGAGCCCTCGAAGGCGGGGTCGAAGCCGCCGACCTCGGTGACCAGCGAGCGCCGGAACACCGAGAGGTGGCAGCTGTACATCTGGGTCCGCATCCGCTCCGGTGACCAGTCGGGCTTGAAGAAGGGGCCGGAATGATGGCCGGCGCGGTCGATCTTGTCCTCGTCGGTGTAGGCGTAGTCGGCTTCGGGAGCGTCGCGGAGCGCCTCGTGGACGAAGGCGAGCGCGTCGGGGTGCAGGGTGTCGTCGTGGTCGAGCAGGGCGACGAACTCGCCGCGCGCCATCGCCAGGGAGTCGTTCGAGGCGGCGACGATGCCACCGTTCTCGGCCCGGCGGGTGAGCCGGATCCGCGGATCCTCGGCGACCGCGCGGTCGAGCATCGCCTGCACGTCGGGGCTGGGGGAGAGGTCGTCGACGAGGCACAGCTCCCAGTCGGCGAAGCTCTGGCCGCGGACCGAGTCGAGCATCGCCGCGAGCACGTCGAGCGGCGTCTCGTAGACCGGCGTTATGACTGAGAAGCGCGGCTCAGTCACTGCTGCGCCCCGCCCGGCCCCGCAACCGACGGAGGATGGCGGTGGCGATTCGCATTGCCCAGGGAACGCGCCGCTGCACCTGGCCGGCAAAGACCAGGAGGCTGCGGGACATGCTCTCGAGCTCGGCCAGTTTGCCCAGCGCGGCGCCGAGCTCGGCGTCCTTGACTATCAGCAGGTCGCGCAGGCGGAGGATCTCGGCGCCGCGCCGATCGAGCTCGCGCTGGAGGTCATCGGTCGGCCGCTCGGCGGGGTTCGGGTCGTTGGCCGCCTGACGGGCGCCGGTGGTCGGCTCGGTCATCGACGCGAGTCTAGTGAGGTCTCCGCCCCCGTCATCGAGGCGTTGGAGCCCCACTAGAGGTCCTCGGCGATCCGCGGTGCCTCGCGGTTGAAGGCCCAGACGCCGAACCCGCAGATCGAAACGAAGATCGCCGCCGCCGGCAGCAGTCCCAGCCAGCCGTGGGCGGCGTCGACCGCCGAGGGGGCGCCGGGTTCGGCGAGCACCCAGACGCGCACCTGCTCGAAGATCACCGCCAGCGGGTTGACCATCAGGAGGCGTTCGAAGGTCGCATTTTCTTTGAAGTCGACCGGATACAGGATCGGCGTCGCGTAGAACAGCACCTGGGCCGCGACCATCCAGATGATCGCGATGTCGCGGAAGCGGACGTAGAGGACCGAGAACGCCATGCTCAGCGCTGCGGTGAGGACGAAGAGGGCGGCGACGGCGATCGGGAAGAGCAGCCAGGTCCAGACCGGGGCGACGCCGAAGGCGACCAGGAAGACCAGCACGATCACCAGGTTGAGCCCGAGATTGAAGGCGCCGGTGAGGACCGTCGACAGTGGGATCACCAGGCGCGGGAACTGCGTCTTGCGGACCACACCCTCCTGGGCGACGACCGAGGTCACCGAGTTGGTCGTCGCTTCCTGGAAGAAGGTAAACAGGACGATCCCGAGCAGCAGCATCACGGCGTAGTGTTCGACCTTGTCGCTGCCGACCCGGAACACCTGGGTGAACACGAAGAGCAGGACGCCGAAGAGCATCAGCGGTCGGATCAGCGACCACAGGTAACCGAGGACGGTGCCGAAGTAGACCCGCTTGAACTCGGTGACGGAGATCAGCCAGAGCAGGTCGAAGAAGCGTCTGCGGCCGCCGCCCAGCGCTGAGGGCCCGCTCACCTCGCGCAGCACCGGGGCGGTGTTCCCGACCGCGCTCAACGCGGTCCCCCGTGCGCGATCGTCGCCTCGACCGAGTGCGGCAGGTAGACGATGCCGCGGGTTTCCGGGCCACCGAAGACGACGAAGCTGACGGCGTTCTCGACGTACATCGCGATGCCGCCGCCGAGCAGCCGGTTGACGCCGCAGTGGGCGAAGTAGCGGCCCGAGGCGAAGGCGTTACCCAGCTCGACGCGGATGTGGACCCGATCGCCGATCCGCACCTCGCGTTTGCCGTCGTTGCCGAGGACTGCGGCGCCGAGTTGGACGACCGGCACGCTGTCGGCGTTGGCGATGATGAACCCAAGGTCGATGCCCGGCGAGTCGACGGTGATTTCCATCTCCAGGCGCATGTAGATCGACTCCGGATGGGCAAAGGCGTCCTTGGTGTTGCCGTCGGCGTCCTCGGTGGTCGCGCTCAGCAGCTTCAGCTCGGTGCCGCTTTCGCTGCGGGAGACCCCGACCGCCTCGGAGGGGGAGTCGAAGTTGAGCTCGAGATAGTGGCGCCCGATCTCCCCCGGGTCGCCGATGTGCTGGACGTGGGAATCATGAATCAGCATGGCGCGGTGACAGTAGGCTTCGACCGCCTGCATCGAGTGGGTGACGAGGACGATCGTCTTGCCCTCGTTTTTCATCTCGTGGAAGGCGTCGGCGCACTTCTGTTGGAAGGCGGCGTCGCCGACCGCCAGCACCTCGTCGATCAGCAGGATGTCGGCGTCGACCTGCAGCATCAGCGAGAAGGCCAGGCGAACCAGCATCCCGGAGGAGTAATTCTTCAGCTTCATGTCGATGAATTCCTCGAGTTCGGCGAACTCGAGGACGGCGCCGAGGCGGCTCCGCGCCTCCTGCGGGGTGAGGCCCATCATCACGCCATTGAGGACGACGTTCTCGCGGGCGCTCAGCTCGGCGTTGAAGCCGACGCCGAGCTCGATGAACGGGGCCAGCCGGCCGGCCATCCGGATCGAGCCGGCGTCGGCGCGGTAGATGCTGGCCAGCAGCTTCAGCAGCGTGCTCTTGCCGGAGCCGTTGCGCCCGACGATGCCGAAGAACTCGCCCTGGCGGATGTCGAAGGAGACGTCGTCGAGCGCCCGCAGCTCCCGGTAGGACTGTGAGGAGAAGGGGTGGACCATCCGCTCTTTGAGCGAGTCGACTCGGTGGGTCGGCACCCGGAAGGTCTTGCTCAGCCCGCGCGCTTCGATCGCGATCGGCCCATCGGCGCTCGGCGCCGCGGCGGGGGCGATCATGCCGGTTGCGAGTTCGTCGATGGCCATATCGGGAGGACGCTAGCGCGGCTTTCGGCTCCGCTCGCTGCCGGCGTTCGATCAAAGCATAGGTCGGTCCCCCACGTAACCCACGCGGTCAGCCGCGGTTTCGCCGCCGCGGTCTCGATCGACGCCGCCGCACTACACTCCCGCCCCGCCGATGGAGAGGCTTCCCCGCAACACGCCGCTTCTGCTGCTTGGGGCGGCGATGGTGCTCGCCGCCGGGCTGACCCTCGCGTTCGCCTGGCACACGACGTTCTACGCCGACACCTGGGAACTGCTGATCAACCGCCGCGACCCGACGGTCGACAACCTGCTGCGGCCGCACAACGAGCATCTGATCGTCATCCCGATCCTGATCAACGAGTTGTTCCTGCGGGTTTTCGGGATGACCAGCGCGGCGCCCGAACTGATCCTCTTGGTCGCCTTCCTCACTGCCACCGCCGGTCTCCTCTACGTCTATGTGGAGCGCCGGATGGGCGCCTGGCCGGCGCTCTTCGCCGCCGTCGCGCTGCTCTCCCTCGGACCCGCCTACGAGGTCCTGCTGTGGCCCTTCGAGATCACCTTCATCGGGCCGATGCTGTTCGGCCTGGCGGCGCTCCTGGCGCTCGAACGCGAGGACGGCCGCGGCGACGCGCTCGCCTGCCTCTGCCTCGTCCTCGGGCTCGGCTTCTCGAACCTCGGCGTGCCCTTCGTGGTCGGTGGCTTCGTCGCCGTGCTGCTCGGCCCGCGGCCGCGTTGGCTCGCCCGGGCCTACGTCTGGGCGGTGCCGCTGGCGCTGTTCGTGGTCTGGTACGCCGGCTGGGGGCATGAAGCCGTGTCGCACATGAGCGTCCACAACCTGCTGGCGGCGCCGGCCTTCATCGTCAACTCGATCGCCGTCGCGGTCGGCTCGGTGACCGGCCTCGGCACCGGGCCCGGCCTGGTCGTCGAAACGTCCTGGGGGCGGATCTTCCTCGTCGCCCTGGTGGTCGCGGTCGGAATCTGGCTGGCGCGCCGACCGCGGCCGCGGATCGACCGCGGCCTCTGGGCGATCGCTGCCGTCGCCGCCGTCAACTGGATCCTCGCCGCCCTCAACGCCTTCGTCGGCCGCGAACCGACGACCAGCCGCTACCAGTACGCCGGGGTGATCTTCGTCCTCGCGATCCTGGCCTGCCTGCTGACCGACCTGCGCCCGACCCGCAACTGGCTGATCGGCGCCGCCGTCCTCCTCGTCCTCGCCGTCGGTCCCAACATCGTCTCCCTGCACGAAGGTGCCAAGGGCTACAAACGCGAAGCGGTACTGACCCGGTCTGACACGGCGGCGATCGAAATCGCCGCGAAGACGGTCGACCCGAACTTCGAGCTGACCCCCGAAATCGCCGGCACCGGGGCGCTGATCAACGTCTTCGCCGGCGGATACCTGGAAGCGGTCGACGAATACGGCTCGCCGGCCTACAGCGTCGATGAACTGAACGCGGCGCCCGAGGAAGGGCGCAAGCAGGCCGACATCGTGCTGGCCGGGGCGCTCGGGCTGGTCGCCGAAGAAGAGTCGGGGGGCTACGCCGCGAGTGCCGCCAAAAGCTGCGTCACTGCTGGTCCCGGGGCCGCCGAAGAAGTGCCGGTCAGGCCGGGCGCGACGCAGATCGAAGTGGCGCCGGGGCCGGAAGTCTCGCTGGCGCTGCGGCGCTTCGCCGTCGGTGAATTCCCGGTCACGCTGCCGGCGCCGCCGAACGACGGCAGGGAGCTGTTGCGGATTCCCGCCGACAGCGCCAAGCAGCCCTGGTACCTGCACGTCAGCGCCGCGCAGCCGGTCCGCGTTTGCGGCTGAGGCGGCCGCCGCGATCCTCCTCTGAGCGCCGCCCGGGGTCCGCGTGTCAGGCTGGCGGCATGAAAGCGGCGGCGCCGGTGGCGGTGGTGATCCCGAGCTGGAACTCGCGCGACCTGCTGCCGCGCTGCCTCGACTCGCTCGGTGGGCAGGGCGACGGGGTCTCGGTCTTCGTCGTCGACAACGGCTCGACCGACGGGACCCTCGAGCTGCTCGAGGAGCGCGGCGTCGAGCACCTCGCGCTGGGGGAGAACCGGGGGTTCGCCGCCGCGGTCAACCTCGGCGTCGCGCGGACGGCGGCGCCGGAGGTCCTGGTGCTGAACGCCGACACCGTGCTCGAGCCGGGAGCGCTGGCGGCGCTGGCGGCGGCCCTCGCCGCGGACCCCGGCCTGGGCGGGGTGCAGCCGCGCATCCTCCAGCTCGAGGGCGGCGCGGCCGGGGACGGCGGGGAGCCACTTGGCGACCCCGAGGCGGCGCGCCTATACAGCGCCGGCATGGCGTTGAGCGCCGACGGGCGGGCGTTCGAGGTCGGGGCGGGGGAGGGGCAGGGCGCGGCCGCGCGCGAGTCGCGCGAGGTCTTCGGCGTCTGCGGCGCCGCCTGCCTGCTGCGCCGCGAGCTGTTCGCCGAGCTCGGCGGCTACGACGAGAGCTACTTCTCCTTCTACGAGGACGTCGACCTGAACGTGCGCGCGCGGGTCGCCGGCTGGCGCTTCGGCTACGTCCCCGAGGCGGTCGTCTGGCACATCGGCAACGCCTCCTGGCTGGCCAGCGCGCCGCGGCCGGGGCCCTGGAACGCGCGGCTCGTCGCCCGCAACCGCCTCGCCACCCAGGCCAAGTTCGTGCCGGCGCGGGCCCTGCCGCGGATCGCCGCCGTCGAGGCCGGCTCGCTCCTTCGCGCCGCCCGGCAGCGGCGGCTGGGCGCGACCCTGCTGGGCAAGCTCGAAGGCTTGGCGCGGCTGCCCCGATCGCTGCGCGAGCGCCGTCGCCTGCGCGCCGAGGGCGACCTCGCCCGCGCCCAGCGCTGGCTAGGCGTTCCCTGGGGCCGACGCGAGCCCACCGGGCCCCGCTAGCGGCCCGCCAAAACCCCGGCGTTCGCACTAATCCGCGCTATGGACGGATAACTGCGAACGCGTGGCGCAGGGCCGCCGCCTCTACGCCCGGCGTTCGCACTTCTCCGCGGTATCGCCGGATAACTGCGAACGCCGGCGCGCGATCTCAGCCGCGCCGGCGGCGGCGGCGGGCGATCGCCTCGGCGGCGCCGATCTCGAGCAGCGGTGCGGCGCCGACCTCGCGGCGCTCGAGGCCGGCACCGGCGCGGAAGCCCCGCAGGCGCCCGCGCAGTCCGGCCGCGGTGCGGTCGCGCAGCATCTGGCCGGCGACGATCGCGCCCTCGCTCGCCAGCACCCGCAGCGCCGCGCCGGGCCGCGCCATCACGCCGTAGCGGCGCAGCATGTAGCCGCGGCTCCAGCCGGTGCGGGCGTACTTGGCCGCCGAGGCGGCGCCCAGTCCGGGCGAGTAGGCATGCAGCGCCCGCGCCTCGGGCGCGAGCCGGCAGCGGGCACCGCCGGCGGCGATCCGCAGGGCCAGGTCGAGGTCCTCGTAGTAGAGGAAGATCCGCTCGTCGAAACCGCCGACCGCCTCCCAGGCGGCGCGGGTGTAGAGGGCGGCGCCGCCGGTCGGGCCGAGCGGGTCGGCGGCGCTCGCGGCGGCGCTCGCGGGCTCCCCCTGCAGGTGGTCGAAGCCCATCAGGGTGGCGTCGGCGACGACGCCGGCGGAGTCGATCAGCGCCGGGTCGCGTTCGGAGAGCAGCACCCCGGCGACCATCTCGACCGCCGCGCCGCCCCCGCCCGCCGCGGCGCCGCGTCTCCCTGCTGCGCCCCGCCCGCCAGCTGCGCCTCGCCCGCCCGCCGCACCGCCCCCGCCGAGGCCGTCGAGCAGCGCCTCGCAGAAGCGCGGCTCGCACTCGACGTCGTAGTTCAGCAGGACGATCCGCTCGGCCGGGTGGGCGGCGACGGCGCGGTTCAGAGCGCCGCCGAAGCCATGGTTCGAGTCCAGCTCCAGCAGCTCCACCTCGGGGAACTCCTCGCGCAGCAGCTCCACCGATCCGTCGGTCGAGCCGTTGTCGACGACCACCACGTCGAGCGGTCGCGTCTGCGCGCGCAGGCTGCGCAGCGTCCGCCCGATCCAGGCGCTGCCGTTGAAGTTGGGGATGTAAATCGCCGCGTTCACCACATCATTCTCCGCCGGATAGGGTTCGAGCCCTCGATGGACGCTCTCAAGGGACTGATTCTCTCCGGCGGCGCCGGCACCCGCCTGCGCCCGATAACCCACACCTCGGCCAAGCAGCTCGTTCCGGTCGCCAACAAGCCCGTGCTCTTCTACGGGATCGAGGCGCTGGTCGAGGCCGGGGTGAGCGAGATCGGCATCATCATCGCCCCCGAGACCGGCGAGGAGATCCGCGATGCCGCCGGCGACGGCTCACAGTTCGGCGCCGCGATCACCTACATCGTCCAGGACAAACCGGCCGGTCTGGCCCACGCGGTGCTGACCGCCGAGGAGTTCATCGGCGGCGCGCCCTTCGTCATGTACCTCGGCGACAACCTGCTCGCCGACGGCCTCAAGGGCCTGGTCGCGACCTTCAAGGCCGACGACCCCGACGCCCTGATCCTGCTGACCCCGGTCGACGACCCGCAGTCCTACGGCGTCGCCGAGCTCGACGGCGAGGGCGGGATCGTGCGCCTGATCGAGAAGCCCAAAGACCCGCCCTCGAACCTCGCCCTGGTCGGCGTCTACCTCTTCAGCCCGCTGATCTTCGACGCCGCCAAGCGCCTCGAGCCCTCCTGGCGCAACGAGCTCGAGATCACCGAGGCGATCCAGACTCTGATCGACGACGGCCGCAGCGTCCAGTCCGAGATCGTGCGCGGCTGGTGGAAGGACACCGGCCAGCTCGCCGACATGCTCGAGGCCAACCGGCTCGTGCTCGAGGACGTGCAGGGCAAGGTCGAGGGCAGCGTCGACGAGGACTCGCGGGTCGAGGGCCGGGTCGTCGTCGAGGCAGGCGCCTCGATCATCCACTCGGTCATCCGCGGCCCCGCCGTGATCGGCGCCGGCGCCGTCGTCGAGGACGCCTACGTCGGCCCCTATACCTCGATCGGCGAGGACGTTCAGGTCCGCCGCTCCGAGGTCGAGCACTCGATCATCCTCGCCGGCTCCGTCGTCGAGGACCTCGGCACCCGCATGGAGGCCAGCCTGCTGGGCCGCAACGTGAAGCTGACCCGCAGCGAGGGCCGACCGCACACGCTTCGTCTGCTGGTCGGCGACAACTCCGAGATCAAAATCGTCTGATGGCGGTGCGGCGATGAAGGTGCTGGTGGCGGGAGCCGCCGGAATGCTCGGGCGTGACGTCGTGCTCGCCGCCGGCAACGCCGGCCACGACGTGGTCGGCTTCGGCCGCAACGAGATGGACGTGGCGCGGGCCGACTCGGTCAACCGCCGGGTCGAGCTCGAGCGTCCCGACGTGATCATCAACTGCGCCGCCTGGACCGACGTCGATGGCGCCGAGACCGCCGAGGAGGCGGCCTTCGCGGTCAACGGGTCGGGCGCCGGCAACGTCGCCGCCGCCGCCCGCGCGGCCGGCGCCGCGGTCGTCTACGTCTCCACCGATTATGTCTTCGACGGCCGCAAGGGCCAGCCCTACGTCGAGTCCGACCAGCCGGCGCCGCTGTCGGCCTACGGGCGCACCAAGCTGGCCGGCGAGGAGGCGACTGCGGCCGCCAACAAGCGCCACTTCGTCGTCCGCTCGGCCGGCCTCTTCGGGATCTCCGGGCCCAACTTCGTGGCGACGATGCTGCGCCTCGCCGAGACCCAGAAGGAGGTGCTGGTCGTCCGCGACCAGGTCGGCTCGCCGACCTACACCTGGCACCTCGCCTACGGGATCGTGCGGCTGATCGAGGGGCTGGAGTACGGCATCCACCACATGGCCGCCGCCGGCAAGTGCAGCTGGTACGAATTCGCCCGCGAGATCTTCGAGCAGGCCAAGGTCGACACCGTGGTGCTCTCGGGGACGACCGAGATGCTCGGACGGCCGGCGCCGCGGCCGGCTTTCTCGGCGCTCACCAGCGGCCGCGAGCACGCGATCCGGCTGCCGTCCTGGCACGATGGCCTGGCCGGGTACCTCGCGCAGCGCGAAGCCAAGACCGACTAAGAGACTCAAGAGACCGAAGGGGAAGCGACCAATGAGGCTGCTCGTCACCGGCGCCGCCGGTTTCATCGGATCGACCTACGTCCGCCTCGCCCAGGAGGAGCACGAGGTGATCGTGCTCGACAAGCTCACCTACGCCGGCCGGCCCGAGAACCTGCCCGAGGGCACGCCGCTGATCGAGGGCGCGATCGAGGACCCCAAGGTCGTCCGCGAAGCGATGGAGGGCGTCGACGCGGTCGTCAACTTCGCTGCCGAGTCCCACGTCGACCGCTCGATCGACGACCAGGACGCCTTCGCCCGCACCCACGTGATCGGCACCGGCACGCTGCTCGACGCGGTCCGCGAGCTCGGCATCGAGCGCTACGTCCAGGTCTCGACCGACGAGGTCTACGGATCGATCGACTCCGGTTCCTTCACCGAGACCTCGCCGCTCGACCCCTCCTCGCCCTACTCGGCGACCAAGGTCGCCGGCGACCTGCTCGTCGCCGCCCACGTCCACACCTACGGCCTCGACGCCTCGATCGTCCGCGGCTCCAACAACTACGGGCCGCGCCAGTACCCGGAGAAGCTGATCCCGCTGATGATCCTGAACGCCATGCACGCCGACGCCCTGCCGGTCTACGGCGACGGCCGCCAGGTCCGCAACTGGCTCTTCGTCGAGGACTTCTGCAGCGGCATCCATGCGGTGCTGGCGCGCGGCAAGGCCGGCGAGGCCTACAACGTCGGCGGGCCGGACGAGTGCGAGAACATCGACGTCGTCAAGCGCGTCATCGAGCTGACCGGTGCCGATGAGTCGCTGATCACCTACGTCACCGACCGCCCCGGCCACGACCGCCGCTACTCGCTCTCCTCGGAGAAGCTCCAGAACGAGCTCGGCTGGGAGGCGCAGGTCCACTTCGCCGAAGGTCTCGAGCGCACCGTCGACTGGTACCGCGACAACCGCGACTGGTGGGAGCCGATCCGCTCCGGCGAGTACCGCGAGTACTACGAGCGGCAGTACGGCCGCTCGCTCGGCTGATGCCCGAGCGCCTGCCGACGCAGCTCGAGGGCACGGTCCTCGTCGCCCCGACCGTCCACGGCGACGATCGCGGCTTCATGCTCGAGAGCTTCAAGGTCGACGCCTGGGCCGAGCTCGGCGTCGACGTGCCGTTCGTCCAGCACAACCACTCGCGCTCGGTGCAGGGCACCCTGCGCGGGATCCACTTCCAGACCGCGCCCGGCCAGGCCAAGCTGGTGCGCTGCCCGCGCGGTGAGATCCTCGACGTCGCCGTCGACCTGCGGCGCGGCTCGCCGACCCACGGCAAGTGGGAGGCCCACGTCCTCGACGACGTCTCCCACCACCAGCTCTTCGTGCCGGTCGGCTTCGGCCACGGCTTCGCGGTGCTGAGCGACGTCGCCGACGTCGCCTACCTCGTCTCGAGCGTCTATGACCCGGCGACCGAGGCCGGGATCGCCTGGGACGATCCCGACATCGGGGTCGACTGGCGGGTCGCCGAGCCGCTGCTCTCGGGCCGCGACCGGGAGGCCCCGCGCCTCGCCGAAGTTGGCGAGACGCTGCCGTTCGAGTACTGATGTACTGCGCGTCGCGATGACCTCGCGGCGCGACATGCGGCTGACGCTGGCGGCGATGACGTTGGCGAGCTCGATGATCCTGGTCGACCAGACCTCGGTGCCGCTGGCCGCCCCGCACGCGATCAACGACCTGCACGCCTCGATCTCCGACGCGCAGTGGCTGCTGACCGCCAACATCCTGCCGCTGGCGGCGCTGATGGTCTTCGGCGGGCGCCTCGGCGACCTCTTCGGGATGCGACGGGTCTTCCTCTTCGGCGCCGTGATCTTCGCCCTCGCGACGACGGCGATGGGGGCATCGCAGGACATCGTCTGGGCGATCGTCGCGCGCGCGTTGCAGGGGGCCGGGGCGGCGCTGATGATGCCGACCGCGCTGGCGATCGTCAGCGCCGTGTATCCGGACGAGAGCAAGGGCTCGGCGCTGGGCATACTCGCCGGCGCCTCGGCCTTCTTCGCGGCACTGGGGCCGGTGCTGGGCGGGGCGCTGACGGCGATCGACTGGCGCCTCGTCTTCCTCATCAACGTGCCGCTGGCGCTGATCGCGATCGGCCTGACCCTGTGGGCGACGCCGCGGCTGGAGCCCGACCCCGACGCCTCGCGAGACCTCGACCTGCCCGGCGTCGTCACCTTCGCGCTCGCCGTCGCCACCCTCGTCTTCGGCCTCAGCCAGGGCGCGACCGAAGGCTGGGGCTCGAACGCGGTGATCGTGCCGTTGATCCTCTGCGTCGTACTGGCGGGCGCCTTCGCGACGATCGAGCGCCGCGCCGCCAACCCGATGATCGACTTCAAGCTCTTCCGCCACCAGAACTTCCTCGCCTCCAACGTGAGCCAGGTGCTGGCCGGGATGGTCGAGCTCGGGCTCGGCTACCTGACCCCGTTCTTCCTGTTGCTGGTCGTCGGCGTCTCACCGGCGGCGGCCGGGGTGGCGCTGATCCCGGCGACGCTGCCGATCATCCTCGCCGGGCCGCTGGCCGGGAAGGCGTTCGACCGCTTCGGCGGGCGCTGGCCGCTGGTCGCCGGCTTCCTCGTCCTGGCCGCCTCGGGGATCGTGCTGGCGGTCTCGGTCTCCAGCGAATCGGCGGTGGCGCTGATCCCCGGGCTGCTGCTCCAGGGCCTCGGCCTCGGCATCGTCCTCACCGTCAACGACCCGACCGGCCTGACCGCGGTCCCGGCCAAAGACAGCGGCGAGGCGGCGGGGATGATCAACACCTCCGAGCAGCTCGGCGGCGCGCTCGGGATCGCGATCCTCTCGGCGGTCGAGCTCGGCGTCAACTTCCACACCCTCGACCACAAGCTCGCCGAGCAGGGCGTGACCCACCCGACCCCCGAACAGGTCAACCGCGCCCGCGAGCTGATCGTCCAGGCCGAGCAGTCGGGCCTCAAACACCTCCCCGAAAGCGGCTTCCTGCGGATCATCGAGCCCGACGTGATCGCCTCCCATGTCGCCGCCTTCCAGACGACCTTCGCGGTCTCCGCCGGGATCGCCCTGCTCGGCGCCCTCTTCAGCCTGATCCTCGTCCGCAAGGCCGACCGCATCAAGACCGGCGTCTTCACCCGCCGCTCGCGCTGGCTCTTCGTCGGCCAGGGCCGCTCGCCGACGATCACCCGCCGCCCGCCCGCATCGATCGACTCCCCCGGCGCGTAGGGTGGCGCCGATGAGGTCTCCGCAGCGCG
The DNA here is from genome assembly GCA_963839115.1 of uncultured Actinomycetes bacterium. Lineage (GTDB taxonomy): Bacteria > Actinomycetota > Thermoleophilia > Solirubrobacterales > 70-9 > VAYN01. The sequence continues at coordinate 2,737,153 of CAWITM010000001.1, read as the reverse complement.
GACGGTCGTTGCTCGATGCGGGCGACTCGCTGCCATGGTGGCCGTTCGCGCTGGCGGTGGCGATCCTGACCTGGAGCGTCGCGATCGACGTGCCGGCGGCGGGCCTCGACGGCAGCTGGAACGCCGGCCTCTCGATGGCGGTCGAGCACGGCCTGCACTTCGGCGACCAGATCGTCTTCTCCTACGGCCCACTCGGCTTCCTGCAGGGTCCCTACGCCTGGTTCGACGGGCTGGCCTTCTTCGCGCTGCTCTACTCGGCGGCGCTCTACCTCGGCCTGTCGCTCGCCCTCCTCGCCGCCCTGCGGCGCAGCCTGCCGCTGCTGCCGAGCGCCATCCTCGCCTTCCTCGTGCTGGCACTGCTGCCGCCGCCCGACGGGCCGCTGGCGCTCGCCGTCGTCGCCTCCCTGGTGTTGCTCGGGGGCGCGGGCTCGGCGCGCTCGCCGCTTCTGCTCGGCGCCTTCGCCGGTTTCGCCGCCTCCTTCGCCGCGGTCGAGGTCCTGGTCAAGCTCTCCTCCGGGCCGGCGATCGTCGTGATTTTGGCGCTTGCCCTGATCGGCGCCCGCGCCCGGCCGCTGCTCCTGGCCGGCGCCGCGGCGCTCTTCGTCGTCGAGCTGCTCGCCTTCTGGCTGCTCGCCGGCCAGACCCTGGCGACGATTCCCGGCTTCCTCTCGCACAGCTGGGAAGTGCTCAGCGCCTACAGCTCGGCGATGGTGCGGGAAATCGAAGTCGCCCCCTGGAAGGTCAAGCTGGCGACCGTCGCCGCGGCGCTGATCAGCATCGGCCTGGTCGCCGCCTGCGCCACCCAAGGCCGCTTCCGCGACTCCCGCGCGCGCTGGTGCGCGGCGGCGCTGATGGGGGTCGCTGGCTTCGTCACCTTCAAGGAGGGCGTAGTCCGCACCGACGCCGGCCACCTCAGCCTCTACTTCGCGACCGCCTGCCTGCTCTGGATCGCGATCCCGTGGCGCCCGGGCCGCTGGCCCCTGCTGCTCGCCGGCGCCGCGGCGATCGTCCTGGTCGGGATCCCGGTTCGGCCGGCGGGGACGACGACGAAGCTCGATGTCGTCACCAACGTCCGCACCGCCGGCGACACCGTCGCCGACCTCCTCAGCCCCTCGCGCCGCCAGCGGCTGGTCGACGAAGGGCACGAAGCCCTGCAGGCGGTCTACGCGCTGGAACCGCCGATCCTCGCCGCCCTCCAGGGCCACTCGGTCGCGGTCGAACCGTGGGAGGCCGGCGTCGCGTGGGCCTACGAACTGGAATGGGCGCCGCTGCCGGTCTTCCAGAGCTACTCGGCCTACACGCCTGGCCTCGACGACCTCAACGCCGACGCGGTCGAAGACCCGGCGGGGCCGGAACGGATCCTGCGCGAGAATCCGCCGCTGGTCCTGCCCGAGTTCAAGACTCCCGACCTCGACAACCGCTTCGCCGGCTGGGACCCGCCCGCCCAGCAGCTGGCCGTGCTCTGCAACTTCGCGCCGCTGGCGGCGAGCGAACGCTGGCTGGCGCTCGGACGCGTCCCCGACCGCTGCCAAGCGCCGCACCGGATCGGCGCGGTCGCGGCAGCCGAGGGCGAACCGGTGCCGGTGCCCGAACCGGGGCCCGGCGAAGTCGTCTTCGCCAAGATCGAGGGCGCCGGCGTCTCTGGCCTCGAGAAGCTCCAGACCCTGCTGCTCCACGCTCGCACCCGCCGGCTCGTCCTCGACAGCGGCGCCGCCTACCGGCTCGTCCCGGAAACCGCCGGCGACGGGCTGCTGCTGCGCGGCGACCCGGCGGTCGCGCCGCCGGCCCCGTTCTCGCCGATCCCGCAGACGACGACGGTGGCGATCGAAGGCAGCGGCGGTTCGGTCCGCTTCGACTTCTACGCGATGACGATCGCACCGGCGGCGGTCCAGCCGACCGGCTGAGGGGCCCGGGCTAGGTAGGGTTGGAAAATGACGACGGACGCGCGGCAGGCGGCACCGGCACTGCGGAAAGAGCTCGAATCCGACCCGACCTGGATGTATCCGTGGCAGCTCGGCGAGGGCCTCGTCGCACCGAGTCCGGGGACCGAACTCGCCGACGTCCACCGAACCCGCGTGGAGATGATGGAGCCGATCTGCCGGCGCTGGATCGCCGAGATCGGCGATGCCACCGTCGTCGACATCGGCTGCTGTGAGGGCTGGTTCGGCCACAAGATGCTCGAGTGGGGCGCCAGCCGCGTCGTCGGCGTCGACGTCCGCGCCGTCAACGTCCGCCGGGCCGAGTTGATCCGCGACCATTTCGGGATCGCGCCCGAGCGGCTCGAGTTCGTCCACGCCGGGGTCGAGGAGATCCCCGAGATCGGGACCTTCGACATCGCCCTCGTCCTCGGCCTGATCTACCACCTCGAGAACCCGGTCGGCGCCCTGCGGATCGCCCGGCGGCTGTGCGAGCGCCAGATCTTGGTCGAGTCCCAGCTGACCGAGCTGCAGGGACCGATCAAACACGGCTGGGGCGTTGCCGGGGAGTTCATGGAGACCAACACGCACTGGGTCTCCTATCTGGAGCCGCAGGCCTGGCAGGCCGACGAGGGCAACGTCACCGCGTCCTTCGCCGGCGTGCTCAGCCTCATCCCCAACCGCGCCGCGATGCTGCAGGCGCTCGAAGTAAGCGGCTTCGGGAACCTCGAGGTGCTGGCGGCCGCGAGCGGGGGGAACAAGCAGTTCACCAGCGGCCACCGGGCCATGGTGGCCGGCACGGCCCGCCCGGTAGCGGCGCCGTGAGCGCGCCCCAGTTGCCGCCGACCGTGGCGTCGCCCTTCGGCGGCAGCGTCGTCGACTACTGGCACGCGCGCGCCGAACAGCACACCCAGGACGTCTACGCGGGCGTGACGATGTCGAAGTTCCCCGAGGACCTGCGGGTCTACGAGCACCTGCTCTGGCTGGCGCCACCGCGCGTCGTGATCGAGATCGGCAGCCAGTTCGGCGGCAGCGCGCTCTGGTTCCGTGACCGTCTCGCGACCCTGGCGGCCTACGGCCTGGTGAGCGATCCGTTGATGATCGCCGTCGACATCGAGGTCGATCTGCTGCGCGAGACCCTCGAGGCGACCCACCCCGAATCGCTCGACGGCATCGAGCTGATTGCTGGCGACGTCACCGATCCCGAGCTGCCCGAGCGCGTCGCCCGGCACCTCGGTCCCGATGATCGCTGCCTCGTGATCGAGGACTCGGCGCACGTCTACGAGACGACGATGGCCGCGCTCGAGGGCTTCTCGCGCTTCGTGCAGCCCGGCGACTTCTTCGTCGTCGAGGACGGCTGCGTCGACGTCGAGGAGATGCGCCTGCCGAGCTGGCCGCGAGGGGTCCTGCCAGCCGTCCACGAGTGGCTAGGCGACGAGCGGGGCAGCGGCTTCCGCCAGCGCCGCGACCTCGAGCTCTACGGGATCACGTGCCATCCCGAGGGATACCTGCAGCGATCCGCCTGATTTAGCGGAACTTCTCCCGACCGTCCGGGTTTGAGGGGGCGGGATGAGAGAGCAGACCCGGATCCGCATCGCCGACGGTCTCGAGCGCGCGCGCCTGCTCCGTCCGGCCGAGCGGCTGCGCGAGGAGTGGCTGACCCGCCGCGTCGACGAGCGCCTCGCCTGCGGGGCCGACGGGATGCCGCTGCCGCCGCCGCGCCTGCGCCTCCTGGTCGATGGTCGCTCCGCCGACAGCGGCCATTTCCTGCGCGTCGGCCGCCAGATGTTCGACGGCATCTGCGGCGGGGTGGAGGTGATGGGAAGGGACTCCGAGGAGCTCGGCGCCGTGCTCGACTTCGGTTGCGGCTGCGGCCGGGTGGCCCGCCATTGGTCGGCGCTGCGCGGTCCCGAGCTGCACGGCTGCGACTACAACCCGGCGCTGGTCGACTGGTGTGTCGCCAACCTCTGCTCGCTGCGGACCTTTCGCAACCAGCTGGCCCCGCCGCTGCCCCACGTGACCGGAAGCTTCGACCTGATCTACGCCCTCTCGGTCTTCACCCACCTCGACGCCGAGCTGCAGCGCGCCTGGCTCGCCGAGTACCGGCGCCTCCTGGCGCCCGGCGGCCTGCTGGTCATCAGCGTTCTCGGCGCCACCGTCGCCCACCGCCTTTGCCCCGAGGAGCGCCGGCGCTTCGAGGCCGGCGAGATGGTCGTGCAGCGACCGCGAATGGCCGGCCGCAACCTCTGCAGCGCCTACCACCCGCGAGCCTACGTCGAGGGCAAGCTGCTGGCCGGCTTCGAGGCGGTCCGGAGCTTCGACCTCGGCTCGCCGCAGCTCCCGATCTGGCAGTCCGCCTACATCGCCCGCCTATAAGGCGACTTTCGACCCGGGGGTCAAAATCACCCAAAGGGCTTGGTTTCGACCCGGGGGTCGAAATCACCCCATAGGGCTTGGTTTCGACCCGGGGGTCGAAATGCTCAGCGGCCGCGGAGGGCGGTGACGGCGAGGCTGACGGCGAGCTTGGCGGCGATCCCTGCGTAGACCGCCAAGTTCAGGAGCGGGTTCGCCGCCGGCGCGTCGAAGCGGCGGTAGAAGCGGCCCATGCCGCGGTGGAAGGCGATCTCCTGGCGGGCCGCCCGGCGCCCGGCGCTGGATCCGCCCTTGACGTGGAGGGCGACCCCGGCCGGCTCGTAGAAGACCCGCCAGCCGGCGTCCCAGAAACGGTGGCACCAGTCGAGGTCCTCCATGTAGAGCCAGTAGCCCTCGTCGAGCAGCCCGACCTCGCGCACCGCCTCGGCCCGGCAGAGCATGAAGGCGCCGTTGACGGCGTCGACCTCGCCGGGCTCGTCGTCGCCGAGGTGGGTGGCGCGGTACTGGCCGAGGCGCCCGCCGGCGGCCTCGCCACGGCCGATCCCGGTGAAGTGGGCGAGCGCCGAGAGCGGCGTCGGGAAGGAGCGCTTGCAGGCGTGGTCGAGGGCACCGGACTCGGTCACCAGCTTGACCCCGACCATGCCGATCCGCGGCTCGGCCCGCAGCCGCGCGAGCGCCGCGTCGAGCGTCCCCGCGTACACCTCGGTGTCGGGATTGAGCAGCAGCAGCGCCGCCGCCGGGCTGTCGCGCAGCACCAGGTTGTTGGCCGCCGAGAAGCCGATGTTGGGACGGCGGATCAGCCGCACCTCGGGAAACTCGCGAGCGACCATGTCCGGGGTGCCGTCGGTGCTGCCGCTGTCGACGACGGTCGTCCGCATCGCCGCGCTCGCCGGGTGCTCGCGCAGGCTCGCCAGGCAGCGCCGCAGCAGCGCTTCGGCGCCGTGGCTGACGACGATCACCTCGAGGTCGAGCGCCGCCGCCGGCGCTGGCGCGGGACCGGCCACGGAGGCTAGTAGGCGCCGGTTCCGCGGATGATCGCCAGCGGCGTCCGCAGCAGGATCGAGAAATCGGTCAGCAGCGAGAGGTTGTCGAGGTAGTCGCGGTCCATCGCCAGGCGCTCCTCGAAGGTGAGGTCGCTGCGGCCGTAGACCTGCATCGGCCCGGTGACCCCCGGCTTGACCGCCAGGCGCCGCCGCTGGCGCTCGTCATAGAGGGCGACGACCGCCTCCTCCTCGGGCCGCGGGCCGACCAGCGACATCTGCCCGCGCAGCACGTTCCAGAGCTGCGGCAGCTCGTCGAGGCTGGTCCGGCGCAGCCGCCGCCCGATCCGCGTCACCCGCGGGTCGTCCGGAATCTTGAAGGCCGGCTCGTCGAGCTTGGAGAGGTCGACGAGCTCTCCAAGCCGCTGCTCGGCGTCGGCGACCATCGTCCGGAACTTGACCATCCGGAACGTCACCCCGTCCTTGCCGGCGCGGTTCTGGCGGAAGAAGACCGGCGTCCCGGAGTCGACGACGATCGCGATCGCGATCGCCAGCAGCAGCGGCGAGAGCAGGACCAGCAGCAGCCCGGAGATGAGGATGTCCATACCGCGCTTCATCGCCGCCGTCGAGCGCGGCGGGTCGGAGAAGCGGAAGTCCAGCACCGGCAGCTCGGCGAGCCGGTTCAGCTCGATCCCCGGGCCCAGCAGGCCGTAGTGCTGGGGCAGGAAGGTCAGTGCCAGGCCCGCCGCCTTGCACTCCTCGATCAGCCGCTCGGCGGCGGGCTCGTCCATCTCCTGTTCGGTGACGACGACGCGCTCGATGTTTTCGGCCCGGGCGACCCGTTCGATGTCAGCGATCGAGCCGAGGCGCGGCAGCTCGGTGGCCTCCTCGTCGGTGTCGGCGGAGAGGTAGCCGACCAGCGCCAGCCGGGTCTCGGGGTGGGTGGAGACGCGGCGGGCGACGGTGTCGACCGCGGCCGGCGGGCCGATCACGAGCCCGGCGGCGAGCCCGGTCGCCCGGTGCCACACGAAGCGCAGGGTGCCGCGCAGCACGAAGCTGCCGATCAGCGTCCCGACGCCGAGGGCGATGGCGCTCTTCGGCGAGAGCGGCCCGCTCGGCGTCAGCGACAGCAGCCCGTCGAGCAGCAGCGTGCCGAGGACGCTGGCCGAGACCAGCGAGGCGAGCTCGTCGAGGGTGCTGTGGCGGATCCGCCGGTGGTCGTTGTCGTAGAGGCCGTGGAGCTTGACGACGAGGATCCAGGTGGGCGAGAAGAGCAGCGCCCAGAAGAGCTTGGCGACGTCGGTGCTCGAGGTCGCCGCGGTGACCGCGAGCAGGGTCACCACCAGCGCCGTCCAGTCGGCGATCGCCAGCAGCCGCCGCAGCAGCGCCCCGCGGCGGCGCGAGCCCTCCGGCCCGGTCAGGCCGAGGCGACTGGCGCCGCGGTTTGCGACCGCCCCCGGACGGACCTCGCTCAAGCGCTGCGGGGCTGGGCGATCGGTCTCCGGCATCGGCGTCATCCGCACCCTTTGAACCCTTCGCCGAGACATGCTTCGAGCGGATTCAGCCGGCGCGCTTCGGCCAGGTCGGCCGCCGCCGCGGCGCTTTCGCCGCCCTCGTGCTCGATTCGCGCCCGCAGGTAGTAGAGGACCCAGTTTTCTTCCTCGCGATCGATCGCCTGGCCGAGGCGCTGGGCGCCGGTCGGATATTCGGCTTTGGCCTCGGCGAGCAGCCCCAGCTGCAGGTAGGGACTGGCGGCCCAGGGCTCGATCGAGCGCGCGGTTTCGGCGTGGGACTGGGCGTCGGCGAGGTCGCCGTTGGCCGCGGCCGACTGGCTCGACTTGATCTCGCTTTCGACCAGCAACGGCCCGGTCAGGGCGATCGCGGTCAGCCAGGCGACCACCAGGCCGGTCACCGCGAGCCCGAACCGCCGCCGCTCGCCGCGGACGGCGAGCTCGCCGTCCGCAGCGGCGATTTGAGCGCAGCGGCCGGCGACGAGGATCCCGGTGGCGATGAAGAAGATCGCGCCGACCGCGGCGATCTGCCAGAACCAGTCGATCGCGGCGCCGGCGACGAAGGCCGCCGAGACGGCCAGGAGGACGGCATAGAGATCTCGTGTCGGGCCGCGAGCGCGGCGCCAGGCCTCGAAGCCGACCGAGAGCAGGAAGAGGACCAGGGCGACGGTGAGCGCGGCGCCGACGATGCCGAGGTCGGCGAGCTCTTCGAGGAACAGCGAGTGTGCGACCTGGTTCGACGTCGGGATCGCCCGCAGCCGGTTCCAGGCGAACTGGTAGGTGCCGGCGCCTTTGCCGCCGATCGGGTCTTCCTTGAAGGCATCGACGGCGACCCGCCAGTAGTCCTGGCGGCCGGAGCCGGAAAGGCCGCTGAAGCGTTCCTGCGGGCTGGCCGCGGCGACTTCCGCCTTCGAGAACGAATGCCAGGCACGGCCGCCGAAGGCGACTCCGGCGACGAGCACCGCGAGGATCGCGATCGCCGCGCTCCAGCGCAGGACGCGGCGGTCGCGGGTGATCTCCTCGACCCGCCGGACCGGCCGCGAGCCGCCCCGCTCGAGCCGCCTCAAGCCGGCGTAGAGCAGGAGCGTGAGGGCCGTCCCGGCGACCAGGATCAGGGTCACCGTCACCCCCTGGCCGATGACTTCGGGGCCGGAGACGTTGTCGGCCAGGGCCCGCCTGGCCTGCGACGCCAGGATCGCCGGCAGGGCTCCGAGGCCGGCGGCAGCGAGGACCGCCGCCAACCACAGGCGGTCGCGGGAGAGGACGATCAATCCCCCGCAGGCGATCGCCAAGGCGAGGACGCCGCCGCGCGAATAGGTGAAGTAGAGCGTCAGCATGACCAGCGGCAGGGCGCCGACCGCGATCCAGCGCAGCGCCGCGGTCGGCGAGCGCCGGTTGGTCCACAGCAGCAGCGCCGCGCCGAGCCCGCAGGCCATCGCGTTGGCGTTCCAGTATCCGAGCGGATAGCGCAGGCGGGCGCCGGTGTCGAGACCTTCGCTGACCGACAGGAAGTGGGGCAGGAGGCGACTCGCGAGGCCGAGCAGCGCGACGATCGCCAGGCCAATCGCCAGACCTTCAGCGCAACGTTGGGCCCGTTTGTTGGTTTGGGCTACGAGGAACGCGGCAACGAAGACACCGAGGTAGACCAAAACCCGGTCGGCCTCGGTCACGCTCAACTCGACCGAACCGGACCAGAGAGATGAGATTGCAGAAAAAAGCGCAAGACCCAGAATCAGCCCGCTCGCCCAGTAGAAGGGGCGTCTCACCGTCGCCCGACCAGCGGCGCCGAGCGCAAGCAGCGCGGCGACCAGGATCCAGATCGCTAGCCCAGCGATGTGGCGCGACGTCACCGAGAAGCCGCCGCCACCAAGGGCCAGACCGACCAGGAGCGCCAGCGGAGCGAGGAACGCCGCCGATTCCTCTAACCTTGCGCGGAATGCATAAGAACCGTCGTCCCCGCCGTCATTCGGCCCGGCCCTTCTTCGTGCTTCCGCTATTGCTGGCTCTGCTCTCATTGCTCTCTTTGCCGGTGGTTGCTAATGCTGAAGGTTCTGCCGGGGCCGTCTACGAAACCGAAACCCCTTCCGCGACCGGAAGTACCAACAAGGTCCCGATCGTCCCTAAGGTCCCAGGTACCCACGGCGCCAAGCCGGCTCATCAGTCGACCGCCCCGCCGTCGTCCGCACCGGGCGGCGACAAGAAGCCTTCGGCGCAAGGCGAACCTGAAGGTGAATCTGAATCGAAGGGTTCATCGACGGGTGGCCAGGGTCCCACGAATGGCGACAACGGTGGCGGCCAGCCTAGTGAAGGCAACGGCCAGCCCAACGGCCAGAGTGGGAAGCCCACCGGCCAGACGGGACTCGGGGCATCGCAGAAGGTCGCCGTCAGCAACACCGAACCGGGCAGCCAGGGCAGCGGCGGCGGTGGCTCCTCGCCTGTCGTCCCGATCCTGATCGTGATCGCGGTGCTCGCCGCCGCCTCGATCGGATTCGTCGTCTATCGCCAAAAACGTCAGGGCCCTCCCGGCTCCGTCTCGCCGAAAGCGAGTTGACCCATGTCCATAGCGAGTAACCGAATCGGCGGCCGGCCGAGGCTCCTCATCGGCGTCGCCGCGACCGTCGCGGTGATTTTCCTCGGCGTCTTCGCCTCGGCCGCGCAGGCGCTGCCGGCCGACTTCTGGGGTGTCGTGCCGCAGACCAACCTGACCCCCGAACAGCTGGCGCGAGTCCACAAGGGCGGCGTCGCCAGCACCCGCATCCTGTTCGATTGGGGCGCGATCCAGCCGACCCCCGGCGCCACCTACAGCTGGGCGGCGACCGACGCAGTCGTCGAAAACGCCGCGCTGGCCGGCGTCGACGTCCTGCCCTTCCTCGCCGGCGCTCCGCCGTGGGCCGTCCCGCTGGCCAACGTCGCCGGCGGCGGCGGGGTCAAGACCTCCTCGAAGCTGCCGGTCAGCGGCACCGCCAAGACCGCCTGGGGAGCCTTCCTCAGCGCCGTCGTCGGCCGCTACGGGCCAAGCGGCAGCTTCTGGACCGAACACCCTACGGTTCCCAAGGACCCGATCCGCTTCTGGCAGATCTGGAACGAGCCGAACTTCAAGTATTTCGTCGCCAAGCCCAACCCGACCGAATACGGCAAGCTCGTGGCGCAGTCCTACACCGCGCTGAAGGCGGCCGATCCCGGCTCGCGGGTCGTGCTGGCCGGGTTGTTCGCACGCCCCAAAGGCGCGCGCACCGCGAGCGGCAAGCACAAGAGCCTCAACTGGTATGGCAGCGACTTCCTCGAACAGATGTACAAGACGGTGCCGAACATCCGCACCAAGTTCAGCGGCGTCGCCCTCCATCCCTACACCTATTACTTCCAGGAACTGGGACCGGAGACCGAAGAAATCCGCGCCGTCCTGACCAAGAACCACGACGCTGCCAAGGGCCTCTGGATCACCGAGCTCGGTTGGAGCTCGGAAAAGCCGACCTCCGCCAACCTGTTCGCCAAGGGCGAAGCCGGCCAGGCCCAGCAGATGAAAGGCGCCTTCAACCTGTTCAAGAAGAACCAGGTGAAATGGAAGATCCAGCGGATCTACTGGTTCTCGGTCGACGATCTCACCGGTGCCTGCAACTTCTGCGGCGGTTCCGGGCTCTTCAGCGAAGGCTTCAAGCCGAAGCCCGCCTGGTTCACCTACGTGAAATTCGCCGGCGGACAGCCCTGATGGCCTGATCGGTGGTCGCCAACCCCCAAGCCGAGCCGGTTCTACGGAGGCCGATGAAGGCAAAGATCGGGGACCGGTTCGACTGGCGGGGGATCGTGCGCAGGAACCGCGCCTTCTTCATTGTGCTCGGCGCGGCGCTGGTGTTGCGGATCCTGACGATGGTGCTGTACAGCCCGTCGGTGCTGCAGTGGGTCGACGGGATCCGCTACCTGCGGATTCATCCATCGGGCTTCTTCGGCGACGAGTACGCCCCGGCCGGCTACCCGGCCTTCCTGCGGGGGATCTTCTTCTTCACCCCCAACCTGCTGGTGACGATCTTCGCCCAGCACATCCTCGGGCTGATCTCCGGGACCTTCCTCTACCTCATGGTGAAGAGGGTGACCGGGATCCCATGGCTCGGTCTGATCCCGGCCGGGATCGTCTTCTTCTCCGGCGACTACCTGCTGATGGAGCACATCCTGATGTCGGAGACGCTCTTCACGACGCTCGTGATCGTCTCGGTGTGGGCGGCGATCGAGGCGCTCTATAGCGACCGCCCCTGGCTCTGGCTGGGGATCTCGGGGGTGGTGATGATCTTCTCGGCCCTGGTGCGGCCGATCACCCTCGAGGTGCCGATCGTGATCGCGCTTTGGGCGATATTCGCGCTCGGCGGCCCGCTCCGCCAGCGGGTCGGCAATGCCCTTGCCGCTCTGGTTCCGGCCGGGGTCACGCTCGCCGCCTACCTGGCGCTGGCGTCGGCGATCGGCCCTCACACCGGGATCAACGAAATGACCGGCTGGGACCTCTACGCACGGGTCGCGCCGTTTGCCGACTGCTCCAAGTTCACCCCGCCGGCGGGCACCGCAAAACTGTGTGAAACGACGCCGCCCGGCCAGCGCAACGGTCCCTTTTACTACGCCTGGGTCGGATCCAGCCCGGGGCTCAGCAACTTCCCGCTGACCCCGGAAGGAGGTACCAAGCCAGGTGAATTCGCCCGCGCCGTGATCGAGCACCAGCCGCTCGAATACCTCAAGGCCGTCACCAAGGACATGGTCAGGTACATCGACCCGGGTGTCGGCCACGAAAAGATCTACGCGGGGATCCCGTACGCCCTTTACCAGTTCGACTACAAAACCCCCGGTGAGGAAGAGTCGATCGGGAAACAGATCGAAGAAAAGGGTTACACCGACGTTCTGCCGGTCCACGCCGGCGGGATCCAGATCCTCGCCGCCTACCAGGCGATCTTCCACATCGGCGGTCTTCCGATCCTGGTGATGGCGCTGTTGGCGATCACCGGGATGGTGATCGACCGCGGCCGCCGCCGTGCGGCCATCGTGTTGCTGTCGGCCTGCGCCTTCTTGCTGTTCCTGCTGCCGACCCTCACGCTCTCTTACGAGGTGCGCTACGGCTGGCCGCCGACGCCGATCTTGTGCGCCGCGGCGTTGCTCAGCCTGCTGGTGATCTACCAGCGCTGGATAGCCCGTCCCGGGCTGCCGGTGGCTCCGGCCGACGTATAGGGTTCGGCGACTTCGGATGGCGAACCAGATCGACATTTTCGACCCCGCTCCCTGGCAGATGACCTTCGGTGAGCGCTCCGCTCTAGAGGGGATTCTCAGCCAGCTCAAACCGAACCTCTCGCTCGAGATCGGCACCGCCGAGGGCGGGTCGTTGCGGCGGGTCGCCAAGCACAGCGGCCAGGTGCATTCCTTCGATCTCGTTCCCTCCGACCCGGAGGTCCAGAAGCTCGAGAACGTCACCTTTCACACCGGCGACAGCCATGCGCTGCTGCCGGAAGTCCTCGCCGAGCTGGCGAAGGAAGGTGCTGGCGTCGACTTCGTGCTGGTCGACGGCGACCACACCCCGGACGGTGTCGAGAGCGACATGCGAGACCTCCTCGCCTCCGACGCGATCCGGCAGACGATCGTCCTCGCCCACGACACCCTCAACGACGAAGTCCGCGAGGGGCTGGCGCGGGTCGACTACGCGGCTGAGCCGAAGGTCGTCCACGCCGACCTCGATTTCGTCGGCGGGCATCTCAGCGAAGGCGGCGACTTCGAAAACCAGCTCTGGGGTGGCCTCGGGCTCGTCGTCATCGACGCCGAGGGCTCGCTCGACCTCGCCGGCGCCGTCGAGTCGGGCTTCTATGACCTCTTCGAGCTGATCGCCCCGGTGCGCGACTCGCTGGTCGCCGGAGTTCCGGCCGCGGCGGGCCCCGACCAGGAGGCTGCCGACCTGCGCGCCGAGGCCGCGGCGGCGCGGAGCGAACTGGACGCCGTCACCAGGTCGGCGAGCTGGCGCGTCACCGCACCGCTGCGGGCCGCCAAACAGGCGCTAGGCGAGCGCCGCGCGCGCCGCTAGCGCCGGCGCCGCGCGAGGAACAGTTTCGCTGCGCGGATCGGTTGAGTGATCCGCCAGCTCAGCGAATTCAGCAGCTCGGCCTGCTCGGCGCTGTGTTTGGCCTTCAGCTGCGCGACCGTCGCCTGGGCCTCGCCAACGGCGGCCTCGGCCTCCTGCAGGCTGCGCGAGATCAGGTGGTAGTCCTCGACGATCGCGGTCATCTCGGCGATGTAGCGGCGCTGTGCCCGCAGGGTCTCTTCGTAGCTGGCGATGTGATCGATCCACTCGTTGAGGGCGAGGTGGCTGGTCAGCATCACCAGCCCCGGCACCTCCGGGAGGTCGTCGTCGCCGGCGATCGCGAGCGTGTACAGCTCGCCGCCGGGCTGCACCTCGGCCAGGTTGTAGAGCGGGCCGCCGGCGAACGGCAGCTCGGAGCTCGCGGCAAGCTCCTCGTCGCTGAGGACGGCCGCGCCGACGTAGGCGTGCTGGCGCATCAGCCTGACGTTGGCGAAGCGCTGGTCGAGCTCGGCCCGCAGCTCGCCGGGGGTGAACTCGTGCAGGTGGTACTCGTTGCCGGGCGGATAGACGCCGCGGTTGGGGGAGGAGACCAGCAGCACGCCGCCCGGCTTCAGCAGCCGCCTCAGCTCGTCGAGCACGGAGCCGGGATCCTCGACGTGCTCGATCACCTCGAAGCAGACGATCATGTCGAAGGCGCCGTCCTCGTAGCTCAGCTTGCGCACGTCGCCGACCTCGAGGGTCACCTCTGCGGGCAGGCCGTCGCGGGCCGCCTCGAGGACGCTCTCGGCGACGTCGACCCCGGTCACCGCGGCGGCGCCGGCGCGGGCGAGCATCGCCGAGCCGTAGGCCGCCCCGCAGCCGGCGTCGAGCACATGGCGGCCAGCGGCGATCCCGCTGGCCCAGCGGTAGCGGCTGAGGTGCTCCGCCTCGGCCAGCTGCCCCTTCATTTCGGCCGGCACGAAACGCTCTGGAGTGTCGTTCCGGCGCGTGTCCATGTCGGTCGACATTTCCCGCGCAGCCTAGAGGAAGATCTGGTCCCCCGCACCGGCCGACGTTTCGCCGCCGGCCTCTAGGATGGCGGCGATGACTGAGGTCGCATTCGTGCTCTCGCGCGAGCAGAACTGGTTCTTCGTCGATCTGGTCGACACCCTGCGCGACGAGTTGGAGCCCCTCGGAGTGACGACGTCGGTCAGCCTCGAAGGCTTCCCCGAGCCCCGCCCCGACCTGGTCTACGTCGTCGTCCCGCCGCACGAGTACGTGGCGCTGGAAGGGGCGGAGTCGCTGCCTGGACCCGAGCTCCTCGGGCGGACCATCTTCATCAGCGCCGAGCAGCCGGGGACTGTCCACTTCGACGACAACGCCAAGCTCGCCGCCCAGGCGGGAGCGATCTTCGACATCAGCAGCTGGGGCACGCAGATGTTCCGCGAGCGAGGCCTGCCGGCCCGGCACCTGCAGATCGGCTATACGCCGCGCTGGGACCACTTCGACGCCGACCGCGAGCGCGACATCGACGTCCTTTTCCTCGGCGCCCAGACTTCGCGCCGGCTGCGATACCTGGCGGGCTACGGCCGCACGCTCTCGCGCTGGAACTGCCACCTGCAGCTCTCCGACAACTCGGCGCCCAACGTCGGCGCCTCGCCCGGGTTCGTCACCGACGCCAAGTGGGACCTGCTGACGCGGGCGAAGGTCCTGATCAACGTCCACCAGGGGGACTCGCCCTACTTCGAGTGGCTGCGGGCGCTCGACGCAATCCACAGCGGCGCCGTCATCGTCAGCGAGCATTCGCTCGGCATCGAACCGCTGGTCGCCCGGCACCACCTCTTCGTCGGCCACGCCGAGGCGCTCGGGGTGATCGCCGACGGCGTCCTGCGCGACCCCGACCTGCAGGGCAAAGTCCGCCGCACCGTCTACGACTTCGTCCGCAACTCCCTGCCGCTCTCGAGCTCGGCGGCGGAGCTGGCGGCGGTCGCTGGCGAGCTCGCCGGCCGCCCACTGGCGGCGTTCGCAGTCGCGCCGGCGTTCCGCGAGAAGCGGGTCGAGCCGCCGCGCCGCCTGCCGGCGCCTGTGGTCGCCGTGCCCAACGAGACCTCGGCGCTGCGGGCGGGGGTGAAGGCGATGCGGCTCGACCTGATGGGCCTGCGCCGTCAGCTCTCGCGCCTCGAGGCGACGATGCGCCGCGGCGACCGCAAGCCGCCGCCGCGGGCAGTCAAGGTCGATCAGACGCGTGCCTGGGGTGGGCGCCGGGACGTGGTCGTCTCGACCCTGACCGCGCTCTACAACCATCGCGACACGATCGAGCCGATGCTGGACTCGCTCGCCGCCACCGGCTACGACGACTTCGAGATCATCGTCGCCGACGACGGCTCCTCCGACGGCTCCGGCGCCGTCGTCTCGAGCTGGATGCGCGAGCACGAGGACATCCCGGCGCTGCTCGTCCGCCACCCTGTCAACGCCGGTCTCGGGACCGCCCGCAACACCGCCTTCGATTTCGCCCGCGGCCGGTACTGCCTGATCCTCGACTCCGACAACGAGGTCTACCCGCGGTGCTTCGAGAAGCTCGCGGCGACGCTCGAGGAGAACCCTGAGGTCTCCTTCGCCTACCCGATGCTTGAAGCGTTCGGCTCGGTCGATGCCTACATCGCCGGCGGCGGCGCACCGATGGTGAGCGTCTTCGGCTGGGAACCGGAGCGCCTGCGGCACGGCAACTTCGTCGACGCGCTCTCGATGATCCGCGCCTCGGCGCTGCGCACGATCGGTGGCTATACGACCGACCACCGGCTCTACGGCTGGGAGGACTACGACCTCTGGTGCAAGATGGCCGAGGCTGGCCGCGAGGGTCTCCTGGTTCCCCAGATGTTGGCGCGCTATCGCACCTCGCCGGCCTCGATGCAGTGGACGACGAACATCTCGATCACCGCCGCCGTCGCTGCCCTGGTCGAGCGTCACCCGAAGCTCATGGATGGGGTCGTCCCGCCGCCCTAGCGGCGACCCGCCGGGCGCGGCTGCGTAAGATCGGTGGGTTGACCGCCACCGCAAAACGAGGCACGAAATCTGACCCGCTGGCGCCCTTCAGCGCGCCGGTGCGGCGCTGGTTCGAGGCGTCCTTCGAGGGCCCGACCCCGGCCCAGGCCGGCGGCTGGAAGGCGATCTCCGGCGGCGACCACGCGCTGATCTGCGCGCCGACCGGCTCGGGCAAGACGCTGGCCTCGTTCCTCTGGGGGATCGACCGGCTGGCGACCGCGCCGGCGCTCGGCACCGGCGTCCGCCTCGTCTACGTCTCGCCGCTGAAGGCGCTCTCCTACGACATCGAGCGCAACCTGCGGGCGCCGCTGCGCGGCATCGGCGCCGACATCTCGGTCGGCCTGCGGACCGGCGACACCTCCCAGAAAGAACGCCGGGCGATGGCGAAAACCCCGCCCGACATCCTGATCACCACGCCGGAGTCGCTCTACCTGATGCTCTCCTCCCAGGTCCGCGACATCCTCACCGGGGTCGAGGCCGTGATCGTCGATGAGATCCACGCCGTGGCGCAGACCAAGCGGGGGTCCCATCTGGCCTTGACGCTCGAGCGGCTGGACCAGTGGGTCAAAACCCACGTCGAAGAGGCGGAGGGCACCGGAGCGGGCGACGCCCATCCCGGCATCCAGCGGATCGGGTTGTCGGCAACGCAGCGGCCGTTGGAGCGGATAGCGAAATTCCTCGTCGGGCCCAAACGGCACTGCGAGATCGTCGATTCGGGGCAGAAGAAAGAGCTCGACCTCGAGATCGTCGTGCCCGTTGAGGACATGTCGGACCCGGGGGCGCCGGCCTACCCGAGCGAGGACGGGCCGCCGCCGACCGAAGTCGAGCCGAGCGCCCACGTGCGCTCGATCTGGCCGGCGATCTACCCAGAGCTGCTGCGCCTGGTCCAGACCCACAACTCGACGATCATCTTCGTCAATAACCGGCGGGCTTCGGAGCGGCTGGCGAAGCGGCTTAACGAGCTGCATAACGGGGTGGGGGACTCGGGGGAGGGCCCCGCCGAGCAACAGCGGGGAGGCTCGTCAGGGCCCTCCCCCGAGTCCCCCGAGCAGGACGCCGCCGTCGAAGGTCCTTACGAGGAGATAGCAAGGGCTCACCACGGCTCGCTCTCCCACGAGGAGCGCAGCTTGGTCGAGGAGCTCCTCAAGTCGGGCAAGCTGCCGTGCCTGGTCGCCACCTCCTCGCTGGAGCTGGGGATCGACATGGGTGCTGTCGACCTCGTCATCCAGGTCGAGTCGCCGAAGTCGGTGACCCGCGGCCTGCAGCGGATCGGCCGCGCCGGCCACGGGCTCGGCGAAGTCTCGAAAGGCCGGATCTTCCCCAAATACCGCGGCGACCTGCTCGAGTGCGCGGTCGTCGCCCGGCGCATGCGCGAAGCCGAGATCGAGGAGACGACGATCCCGCAGAACCCGCTCGACGTGCTCGCCCAGCACCTCGTCTCGATGGCGGCGCTCGACGAGTGGAAGGTCGACGACGCCGCCCGCCTCGTCAACGCGACCGAGTCCTTCCACGACCTCTCCCGCGAGCAGCTCGAGAACGTCCTCGACATGCTCGACGGCCGCTATCCCTCCGACCGCTTCGCCGAGCTGCGCCCGCGGATCGTCTGGGACCGCACGGAGGGCACGATCCACGGCCGCAAAGGCGCCCGCCAGCTGGTCGTCACCAACGCCGGCACGATCCCCGACCGCGGCCTCTACGGCGTCCACCTCCCGGACGGCCGGCGGGTCGGCGAGCTCGACGAGGAGATGGTCTACGAGGCCCGCCCCGGTCAGACGTTCCTGCTCGGTGCGACGACCTGGCGGATCGAGGAAATCACCCGCGACCGGGTGATCGTGACGCCGGCGCCCGGCGCCCCCGGGGCGGTGCCGTTCTGGCGCGGCGACGGCATCGGCCGCCCAGCCGAGCTGGGCCGGGCGATCGGCGAATTCTCCCGCGAGGCGGTCAACCGCGAGCCCGCCGAGCTGGCCAAGGAGTACGACCTCGACCCGCGCGCCGCCAACAACCTCGTCACCTACCTGCGCGAGCAGCAGGACGCCACCCGCGTCGTCCCCTCCGACCAGACGATCGTCGTCGAGCGCTTCCGCGACGAGATCGGCGACTGGCGGCTCTGCATCCTCTCGCCATACGGCGGCCGCGTCCACGCCGCCTGGGGCCTCGCGCTCGCCGCCAAGATCCGCAACGAGCGCGACCTCGAGGCCGACGCGATCTGGTCTGACGACGGGATCGTCATCCACCTCCCCGACGCCGACGAGGCCCCGTCCGCCGACCTGGTGCTGATCGATCCGGCCGAGATCGAGGACCTGATCGTCGGCGAGCTCTCCGGCTCGGCCCTGTTCGGCGCTCGCTTCCGCGAGAACGCCTCGCGCTCGCTCCTGATCCCGCGCGCCTACCCCGGCAAGCGCACGCCGCTCTGGCAGCAGCGGCTGAAGTCGCAGAGCCTGCTCGAGGTGGCGCGGGACTTCCCGCGCTTCCCGGTCATCCTCGAGACCTACCGCGAGGTCCTCCAGGACGTCCTCGACCTGCCCGCCCTCACCGACCTGCTGGAAAAACTCCACGCCCGCAGCCTCAGCCTGGTCGAGGTCGAAACGCCGACCGCCTCGCCGTTTGCCTCCTCGCTGCTCTTCGACTACGTCGCCACCTACATGTACGAGGGCGACACGCCGAACGCCGAGCGGCGGGCGGCGGCGCTGGCGCTCGACCGCGATCTGCTGCGCGAGCTGCTGGGCCAGGAGGAGCTGCGCGAACTGATCGATCCCGAGGCGCTGGACGAAGTCTCCGAACAGCTCCAGCACCGCACCGAGGCCGGCCAGGCGGGCGACCGCGACGCCCTCCAGCAGATCCTCCGCAACCTCGGCGACCTCACCCTCGAGGAGTGCGCCGCGCGGGTCGAAGCGGCCTACTCGGCCGAGTCGATGCTGACCAAACTGGTCGCCGAGCGGCGCGCCGCGGTGGTGCGGATCGCCGGCGAGGAGCGCTACATCGCCGTCGAGGACGCCGGCCTCTACCGCGACGCCCTCGGGGTGCCGCCGCCGGCTGGGCTGCCGGAAACCTTCCTCGAGGAGCACGAAGACCCGATGCGGGCGCTGGTCCGCCGCTACGCTCGCACCCACGGCCCCTTCCCGACCGCCCAGGTCGCCAACCGCTACGGCGTCGACTGCACCCCGGCGCTGCGCGAGCTGGAGTCCGAAGGCGCGCTGGTCCGCGGCGAGTTGCTGCCGGGCGGGACCGAGCGCGAGTGGTGCGACTCCGACGTCCTGCGGCGGGTCCGCCGCGCGAGCCTGGCGCGGCTGCGCAAAGAGGTCGAGGCCGCCGACCCGACCGCGCTGGCGCGCTTCCTGCCGAGCTGGCAGAACGTCGACGCCTACCGTCCCGCCGGCGCCGGTCCGGACCGCCTGCGCGAGGCGCTGGTGCCGCTGCAGGGGGTGGCGCTGACGCCGAAAGTGTGGGAGCGCGACGTCCTGCCGCGCCGCCTCGGCACCTACTCGCCGAGCTGGCTCGACCAGCTCTGCACCAGCGGTGAAGTGGTCTGGATCGGGGCCGGGTCGCTCGGGCGCTCCGACGGCCGCGTCGCCCTCTACTTCCGCGAGGACGTCCGCCTCGCCGGGCCGCCGCCGGCCAACGGCAAGCTCGAAATCCCCCAGGGCGAGGTCCACGACGCGATCCGCGAGCGCCTCGCCGCCGGGCCCTCGTTCTGGCTCGACCTGATGGCCGACCTGCCGCAGCCGGCGGCCGAGCTCCACGACGCGCTCTGGGACCTCGCCTGGGTCGGCGAGGTCACCAACGACGCCTTCTCGCCGCTGCGGGCGCCGCGCCTGCGCGCCGTCCCCAGCGGCGAACGCGGCGGCCGCCGCTTCTCGCGCCGCCGCGCCGGCGCCGGCGCCACCGTCCAGGGCCGCTGGTCCCTGACCGCGCCGATCTTCGCCAACGCCCCCGGCCCCGGCGCCCGCCTGCGCGCCCAGGCCGAGCTGATGATGGAGCGCTACGGGATCGTCACCCGCGAGACCGTCCTCGCCGAGGGCGTCCCCGGCGGCTTCTCGACCCTCTACTCCGAGCTCGGCAACCTCGAGCTGCTTGGGACGGCGCGCCGCGGCTACTTCGTCGAGGGTCTCGGCGGCGCCCAGTTCGCCCTCCCCGGCGCGGTCGAGCGCCTCCGCTCGCTACCCGAAGCCAACGGCAACTACGTCGTCCTGGCGGCGACCGATCCCGCCAACCCCTACGGCGCCTCGCTGCCCTGGCCCAAGCTCGAGGGCGGCCGCCGCCCGGGCCGCAGCCCCGGCGCCCACCTGCTGCTGCGCGACGGCGACCCCGAGATCTTCGTCGAGCGCGGCGGTCGCGGCATCCTCCGCCTCAAGCCCCTCGAGGGCGCCGAGCTGGAGCACCGAATGCGCGCCCTCGCCGACGCCGTCAGCGCCGGCCACCTGTCGAAACTGGCGGTCGAGAAACTCGACGGCGAGGCCGTGATCGGGTCCGGCCACGAGGAGGCGCTGGTCGGCGCCGGCTTCGCCCGCGGCCCCCGCAAACTGACCGCCTCGGCCTGACCCTCACCGGCGTTCGCAGTTATCCGGGATATAGGCGGATAACTGCGAACGCCAGCCCGTTGCCATAATCGCCGCGGTGTCTGACACGGAGCAGAGTGCTGTCGAGCTGTTGAAGAGCGTCACGCTCTTCGCCGATCTCGAGGAAGGAGAGCTGGAGCGCTTCTCCCACGTCGCCGTGCCGCGGAGCTTCCCGGCCAGCACCCGGGTGTTCCACGAGGGCGACAGCTCCGACGCCTGCTACATCGTCAAGACCGGCAGCTTCCGGGTCACCCGCGAGCATTCCGACGGCCGCGCGATCACGCTGGCGACGCTCGGGCCGGGGGAGATCTTCGGCGAGCTGGCGATGCTCGACGGCGACCGGCGCTCGGCCAGCGCCGAGGCGCTCACCGACGGCGAGCTGCTGGCGCTGCCGGCCAACGACGTGCGCTCGCTGCTGGCCCGCCACCCGGAGATCGCGCTGAAGCTGGTCGCCGGGCTGGTGCGCCGCCTGCGCGCCGCCAACGTGCGGCTCAGCCGCCAGTCCTTCCAGACCGTCCCCAGCCGCGTCGCCGGCATCCTCTCCCAGCTCAGCCGCGAGGGGCAGGCCAACGGCGACCCCGGCGAAGAGGTGACGATCCGGATGAACCAGACCGACCTCGCCCAGCTCGCCGGCACCTCGCGCGAGTCGGTCAGCCGCTTCCTCGCCGAGCTCGAGCGCGCCGGCGTCGTGCGCTCCGGCCGCGGCCGCGTCACCGTGCTGGAGCCGCCGAAGCTCCGCAACTACATCTACTGAGAGCCGTCGAGCCGGTCGGCGTCGAGCCCGATCGCGGCCGCCAGGACGACGAGCGCGACGACGCCGCAGGCTGCGTAGAAGAGCGGGATGTTGGCGAGCAGGTAGATCCCGATGCCGGCGACGACGGCGAAGGCGAGGGCCAGGGCGGCGAGGTGGGCGCTCACGCCGCCGACTGTAGCCTCTCCCGATGACCGGTCCCAGCTCCCAGTCGCCGGCGGCGGGCCTCGAGCTGCCCTTCCGCCACGCCGGCCGCGACGCCGCCGTCGCCGTGCAGATCGGCGCCAACGAGGACCCGGCCGCGCTCGGCTGCCGCGAGGCGGCCCGCGGCTACCCGGTCTGCCGGGCGACGATCGCCCCGCCGGCGCGCGGTTATGACGACGCGCTCGGCTGGATCCAGCTGGTCGCCTCGACCGACTCGGGCGATGGCGGTTTCGCGATGGACCCCTTCGAGCCGCTCGGCGAGGCCGCGACCCCATTCTGCTTCTTCGGCTTCGCTCCCGTTCTCTTCGACGCCCCCAGCCGCCCCACGCGCGCCGATGTCGACTGGGTCGCCCACAGCTTCCTCGCCGAGGTCACCGACACCGAGGCGGCCGCCGCGATCCTCGGCTTCTCCTGGGGCTTCCGGATCCGCGATGGTGCGATCGCGATCGCCGCGCCAGCGCCGCTGCGCGGCGACGATGCCTGGGACCGTCACCTCCCGGTCCTCGCCACCGCCCACCCGGGCTGGACCTTCGCGCCCGGCCTCCCCGCCTCATGACCGCCGACTTCGCCAGCCTCCGCGCCGAGATGGTCGCCAAGCAGCTGCGGGCGCGGGGGATCACCGACGAGCGGGTGCTGGCGGCGATGGCGGCGGTGCCGCGCGAGCAATTCGTGCCGGAGCGCTGGCGGGCGGCGGCCTACGCCGACCAGGCGCTGCCGATCGGCGAGGAGCAGTCGATCTCCCAGCCCTGGATCGTCGCCGCGATCGGCCAGGCGCTGGCCCTCGCGGGCGATGAGCGGGTGCTCGAGGTCGGCACCGGCTCGGGCTACTCGACCGCCGTGATCGCCCGGCTCGCCGCCGACGTCGTCAGCGTCGAGCGCCATGCCGGGCTGGCGCGGGCGGCCGCGAGCAATCTCGCCGGCCTCGAGGTCCACAACGCCCGGCTGCTGGTCGGCGACGGCAGTCGCGGCGTCCCCAGTCGCGCCCCCTTCGACGCGATCGCCGTCCACGCCGCCGCCCCCGTACCCCCGCCGGCGCTGCTCGGGCAGCTCGCCGAGGGCGGCCGCATGGTCGTCCCGGTCGCGGTCGAGAACGGCGCCGAGCGCGAGGAGCTGGTGGTCCTCACCCGCCGCGGCGAGAGCTTCGACCGCCGCTCGATCTCCCCCTGCCGCTTCGTCCCCCTGATCGGCGCCGAGGGCTTCTAATCAACTAACAGCAGCGACACGAGGGACGGTGGACCCCCTCAACCGAACCTCCCCGCTGTTGTGAGGGCGAGGGGGTCCACCGTCCCTCGCCGCGCCCACCTCAGCAGCTGATCGGGTCCGGGTCCTTGGAGTCGGTGACGGCTTCGTCCTCGCCGTCGCCGCAGTCGATCTGCTTGTCGCGCTGGCCGTCGAGGGCTTCGATGAAGTCGTCGCCGCCCTTGCCGTCGAAGGTGTCGGCGCCGAGGTGGCCCATCAGGCTGTTGGCGCCGTTGTCGCCGATCAGCACGTCGGGGCCGTCTGAGCCCTCGAGGCTCTCGTTGTCGCCGAGCACCCGGTCGGGATGGCCGCAGCCGGCCGGGCCGCCGGTGCCGCCGAGCTCGACCCGCAGCGCCGCGTCGGAGCGGGCGTAGGAGACGGTGTCCTCGCCGGGGCCGCCGTCGAAGGTGTTGCCCTGGCAGACCGGGACCGCGTTGACCAGCAGGTCGTTGCCGGGACCGCCTTCGAGCTTGTCGCCGCCGGGGTCGGCGTAGAGGACGTCGGAGCCGCCGCGGCCGACCAGCGTGTCTTCGCCGTTGTCGGGGCCGTTGTAGTTCTCGCCGGCTTCGAGGACGTCGTCGCCTTCGCCGCCGACCAGCGTGTCGGAGCCGGCGTTGCCGTCCATCCGCACCTTGGCGCTGTCGGGGACGCCGTTGTCGATCGCCAGTTCGTCGTCGCCACCGCCGCCGGTGACGGTGATCAGGTCGAGGCCGCGTTCGCCCGGGCAGACGACGGTGTCGGGCTGTTCGGGCGGGTTGACACAGCCGCCGCCGCCGTAGAGCGGCACCGTATCGGTGACCGTCCAGCCCGCCGCGCTGAAGCCGATGTGCAGCTCGTCGGGGCCTTCGCCGCCCTGGACGACGAGGCTCGAGCCGTCGAGGCCGAGGTTGACGATCACCGAGGCGCTGCCCGGCGGCGGGCCTTCTTCGGGCCCGCAGGAGTTTTCGATCACGAAGCCGCCGCCGCATTCGTCGGTGCCGGGGCCGCCCAACGCTTCGCCGCCGCCGCTGCCGGCCATCAGGGTGTCGTTGCCGACGCCGCCGTCGAGGCGGTTGTCGACGCCGTCGCCGATGATCGTGTCGGCCTGGGGCGAGCCGACGACGTCCTCGAAGCCGCTCAGATCGTCGTGGCCGTCGCCTTTGGCGCGGTCGGCGGAGAGGTTGACGATGATCCCGCCGCGGGTGGCACTGGCGTAGGAGACGATGTCGCCGCTCCCGGGTCCGCCCGCGAGGACGTCGGTGCCCGAATCGCCGCGGACGATGTCGCCGTTGCCCGGACCGCCGTCGACGTGGTCGGTGCCGGTGCCGCCCATCAGCAGGTCGGCGCCGGCCCCGCCGTCGAGGGTGCCGTCGTCGCCGGCGCCGCCTTCGATGTGGTCGTCGCCGATCCCGCCGAGGATGTCGTCGTTGCCCTTGTCGCCGAGCAGCACGTCGTTGCCGGCGTCGCCCTGGATCTTGTCGCTGCCCTGCTCGCCGTCGATGAAGTCTTCGCCGGCGCCGCCTTCGAGCTCGTCCGGGCCCTTGGCGCCCATCAGCCGGTCTTCGCCGGCGCCGCCGTGCTCGACGTCGGCACCCTTTTCGCCCATGAGATCGTCTTCGCCGGCGCCACCGTCGAGCATGTCGGAGCCGGTTTCGCCGTCGAGGGTGTCGTCGCCGCCTTCGCCGTAGAGCGAGTCGAAGCCGCGGCCGCCCTTGATGACGTCGTCGCCGGGCCCGCCGCAGATCGTGTCGTTGCCGTTGGGCCCGCCGCTGATGACGTCGTCGCCACCGCCGCCGTAGATGACGTCGGAGGCCCGCTTGCCGACGATGTGGTCGGGGCCCGGCGTCCCCATGATCGTCACCTTCTTGCCGCCGCAGGTTTTCGCCGCGGCGCCGGCGGCGAGTGGCACAGCCAGCAGCGCCAGCGCGCAGGCCAGCGCCAGGCAGAGGAGCTTGGAACGTCGAGACGGCGTCACACGGTGGGATCGGCGGGACGCCCCGATCCCGCAAGGGCACCTCGGACAGACGTCCAGTTACGCGCCGTCGCGCCCGCCCTCGTCCACCGGTCGCCCGCGCCCCGTCCCCCGTCCGGCTCCCGATAAGCTCGCGAGCGCAAATGCGCGGTGGCATCTACGTCCTCAACTTCTACTCGGCGGTCTTCGGCGACCAGCTCAAGCGCGGCCGCAAGACGGCGACGATCCGGGTCGGCGACAAGAGCGGCAAGTACGAGCGCGGCCAGCTGGTCTGGATCACGATCGGCTTCCGCCACTCGCCGCGCGAGAAACTCTTCAGCGCCGTGATCGACGACGTCGAGGTCAAGCCGCTCGGCGAGCTCTCGCGCCGCGACATCGAGCACGACAACCCGGAGTTCCGCCGGCTCGAGGAGGAGACCCGGTTCCTCGAACAGATCTACAGCCGCTCGCTGCAGCCCGAGGACGTCGTCACCGTTATCCGCTTCTCGCAGATCGTCGAGCCGCCGCGCGCGCACCTCGGCAACGGCGAGACCCCGCACCACAACTAGGCGCCGGCGCGCCGCGCTCCCGCCGATGGCGGAGTACTCCTTCCTCACCACCTGGCTGCTCGAGTCGCCGCGCGACCCGATCTGGGCGGCGATCCATGACCAGGAGCGCTGGCCCGAGTGGTGGCGCGGGGTCGAGGTCGCCGAGGAGCTGCGGCCCGGCGACGCCGACGGGGTCGGCTCGATCTCGCGGATGGTCTGGAAGAGCTGGCTGCCCTACCGGGTCGAATTCGAGGTGCTGACGACGCGGGTCGACTACCCGGACCTGATGGAAGGGCGGGCGAACGGCGGGCTCGAAGGGGTCGGCCGCTGGCGCCTGTACGAGCAGGGCGGGGTCACCGCGGTCCTCTACCAGTGGAACGTCGTCACCACCAAGCCCTGGATGAACGCCCTGGCGCCGGCCCTGCGGCCGGTCTTCGAGTGGAACCACGACTGGGTGATGCGGCAGGGGGGCGAGGGTCTGGCGCGCCTGCTCGGGTGTCGCTTGCTGGCCGTCGACTGACTGCTATCTTCTCCTTGTTGGCACTCGTGTAGTGAGAGTGCCAATGCCGGGCGGATGCCGGAAAGGGCTCCAGACCGGCAGTTCCCATCTTTTCCCAGCGAACACTTACCGAACACGGAGGTCTACGGATGAAGCTGACGCCCCTCGGGGACAGGCTGATCGTCAAGCCGATCGAGGAGGAGGAGACGACCGCAAGCGGCATCGTCCTCCCCGAGACGGCCAAAGAGAAGCCGCAGAAGGGCAAGGTCATCGCCGTCGGCGATGGCGCGATCAACGATGACGGCAGCCGCCGCAAGCTCGACGTCGCCGAGGGCGACGAGGTCCTCTACTCCAAATACGGAGGCACCGAGGTAACCGTCGACGGCGACGACCTGCTGGTCATGCGCGAGTCGGACATCCTGGCCAAGCTCGGCTAGATCCCGCCCCGGAACTTAGAAGAACCAAGGAGGACTGAAACTCATGGCTCATAAGGAGCTGCAGTACGCAGAGGAGGCCCGAGGTTCCCTGCAGAGCGGTGTCGACGCAGTCGCCAACGCTGTCAAGGTAACCCTCGGTCCCAAAGGTCGTTATGTCGTGCTCGACAAAAAATTCGGCGCGCCGACGATCACCAACGACGGCGTCACGATCGCCCGCGAGGTCGAGGTCGAGGACGTCTTCGCCAACCAGGGCGCCCAGCTCGTCCGCGAGGTCGCCACGGCGACCAACGACGTCGCCGGTGACGGCACCACGACGGCGACCCTGCTGGCCCAGATCATCGTCCGCCAGGGGCTGAAGAACGTGGCCGCCGGCGCCAACCCGCTGGCCCTGCGCCGCGGCATCGAGAAGGCTGTCGACGCGGTTGTCGACAACCTCCGCGACAAGCAGTCCAAAGAGGTCTCCGGCAAAGAGCAGATCGCTCGCGTCGCCGCGATCTCAGCCGCCGACGACGACATCGGCAACGTCATCGCCGACGCGATCGAGAAAGTCGGCAAAGACGGCGTCGTCAACGTCGAGGAGGGCCAGACCTTCGGCATGGAGCTGGAGTTCACCGAGGGCATGCAGTTCGACAAGGGCTACATCTCGCCCTACATGGTCACCGATCAGGACCGTATGGAGGCCGTGCTCGAGGACCCCTACATCCTCATCGCCAACCAGAAAATCGGCTCCGTGCGGGACATCCTGCCGGTGCTCGAGCAGGTCATGCAGGGCGGCAAACCGCTCCTGATCGTGGCCGAGGACGTCGAGGGCGAGTGCCTCGCGACCCTGGTCGTCAACAAGCTCCGCGGCACCTTCACCGGCGTTGCGGTCAAAGCCCCCGGCTTCGGCGATCGCCGCAAGCGGATGCTCGAGGACATCGCGATCCTCACCGGTGGCGAGGTCATCACCGAGGAGATGGGTCTCAAACTGGAGAACACCCAGCTGGCCCAGCTCGGACGCGCCCGCCGCGTCGTCGTCGCCAAAGACAACACCACGATCATCGACGGTGCCGGCGAGGCTGACGACATCAAAGGCCGGATCAAGCAGATCAAACAGGAGATCGAGAACACCGACTCCGACTTCGATCGCGAGAAGCTCCAGGAGCGTCTCGCCAAGCTCGCCGGAGGTGTCGCCGTGGTCAAGGTCGGCGCCGCCACCGAGACCGAGATGAAGGAGAAAAAGCACCGCGTCGAGGACGCGCTGCAGGCGACCCGCGCCGCGCTCGAGGAGGGTGTCGTACCGGGTGGTGGCGTTGCCCTGCTGAACGCCCAGTCCGGGCTCGACGTCGACTCGCTCACCGATGACCCCGACGAGGTCACCGGCGCGCGGATCATCTACCGCTCGCTCGAGGAGCCGGTGCGCCAGATCGCCGAGAACTCGGGCCTCGAGGGCTCGGTCGTCGTCAACAAGGTCCGTGAGCTGAAGGCCGGCGAAGGCCTGAACGCGGCCAACGGCGAGTACGGCGACCTGATCAAGGCCGGCGTCATCGACCCGACCATGGTCACCCGCTCGGCGCTGCAGAATGCCGCGTCGATCGCCAAGAACATCCTCGTGACGGAGGCGATCATCGCCGAGCCGCCGGAGGAGAACGGTGGCGGCGGTGGTGGCATGCCCGACATGGGCGGCATGGGCGGCATGATGTAAGCACCCCTCTTCGAGGGAGTGCCGCCGCTTCGCCGCTCGCGGCGGAGCACCAAAGAGGGCCCGGCTCGCGCCGGGCCCTCTTTGCGTTCGTCGCTTGTACGACATAGGTGTGCAAGCGACGAACGCGATGCCCCAGAGGGGCGGGCTCAGCAGTGAGAGCCGAAGTGGGCGGCCCAGACGTGGACGCCGGAGTCGCCTTCGAGGCTGCCGACGCTGAGGTCGATGCCGACCTGGGAGAAGTCGCCGAGGATGTTGGCCCGGTGCTCGGGCGAGCGCAGCCAGGCGCGGAAGATCGAGGCGACGGTGCCGTATTCGCCGACTCCGTAGGCGAGGTTCTCGCCGGCCCGCCAGCAGGTCGTCGAGAGATAGCCGTCCTGGTGCATCCAGTAGGTGAATTCGCGGCCGCAGGCGTAGTGGCTGAAGGAGTCGCAGGCGAGGATGTCGCCGGCCTTCGCGGCCGCCGATTCGGCCAGCTGCGGGGTCGCTTCCAGCGCTCCGAGGCCCACTTTGGTGCGGGCGTAGTTGGTGAAGCAGACCATCGCTTCCTCCTGGGCGCCGGCGCCCGCGCCGAGCGGGGGCTGGGAGCAGACGGCGGGCGGTGCGACCAGGGCGCCGCCGGCGGCGGAGGCACTCGGGACCGCCCAGACCAGGGCGGCGGCGATGGCGAGGAGCGGGATCAGCTTGCGGGCCACAGCTCCTCTATCGCCGTTTCGAGGCGATACGCCGCCCCTGCAGGGTGCTTTGCGGACGAACGTCCTAGGCGACCCGGATCGATCCGCCGCTCCACGAAAAGTGAGTACGAAAGATTTCCCTTTGCAGCGCCAAATCGGCGCACCCGAACCCGATACGGGCCGTTCCCGAACCTTTAGCCCGCAAAGCCATATTAGCCGGATGTCCTAGGTGCAGAGCGGATCACCTGTCCTACGTTGCGATCACTGCGAGCCGCCGGAAGCGGTTTCGCCGCGAATCGGCTCCAACCAAAGACAGGAAGAAATCGGCCATGACCATTCCGTTCCGCAATCCCTCGCGACCCCGGTGGTTCACCGCCTTCGTCGCGGCTCTCCTCGCCCTCTCGGCACTGGCGATGTTCGCCGCGACCGCCGGCGCGAAGTCGCCGGAAGCGATCAACCTCTGCGTCACCAAGAGCGGTCCCGAAAAGGGCACCGTCCGCTTCGTCACCGGCTCGAAATGCAAAGTCGGCGAGCAGCACATCCAGGTGATGAGCAAATCCGCCCAGGGCGTCCTCGGCGTCTCGGAAACGAGCTCGACCGGCGCACCCGGCGAAAAGGGCGCGGCGGGTGAAAAAGGCGCGGCCGGCGAAAAAGGCGCGACCGGTTCGGTCGGCCCGGAAGGTCCCGCAGGACCCGAAGGTCCGAAGGGCAAGGAAGGTCCGATCGGCCCGGAAGGTCCGAAGGGCAAGGAAGGCCCGGTCGGTCCGGAAGGTCCGAAGGGCCTGGACGGCAAGGAAGGTCCCGCGGGCCCTGAAGGTCCGAAGGGTGCCGATGGCAAGGAAGGACCCGCAGGCCCCGAAGGTCCTAAAGGCCTCGACGGCAAGGAAGGTCCGGTTGGTCCGGAAGGTCCGAAGGGTGCCGATGGCAAGGAAGGACCCGCAGGCCCCGAAGGTCCGAAGGGTCTCGACGGCAAGGAAGGTCCTGTCGGTCCCGAAGGTCTGCAGGGCAAGGAAGGCCCGGTCGGCCCGGAAGGCGCTGCCGGTGCCGACGGCAAGACCGTCCTGAACGGCGAAGGTCCTCCCTCGCAGGTATTTGGCCAGAACGGCGATTTCTACCTGGACACGCAGTCCGTGAAGATCTACGGGCCGAAGGCCGACGGTGAATGGCCGCAGAACGGCGTCTCCCTGGTCGGTCCCGAAGGATCGATCGGCCCCGAAGGGCCCGAAGGCAAGGCCGGCCTCAAAGGCGACGAAGGCCCGGTCGGCCCCGAAGGTCCGATCGGTCCGGTGGGCCCGGAAGGCAAGCAGGGTCCGATCGGCCTCGAAGGCCAGCCCGGCCAGATCGGCCCGGAAGGTCTGCAGGGCCCCGAAGGTCCGGCCGGTAAGAACGGTCAGGACGGCCTCTCGGTGCTCAGCGGCAGCGGCGCGCCGGACGAAGCGCTCGGCGTCGACGGCGACTTCTACATCAACACCGACAACTACGCCATCTTCGGCAAGCAGGCCGGGGAATGGGGAACCGCCACGTCACTGATCGGGCCCGAAGGCCCGCAGGGCAAGCTCGGCCCCGAAGGCGCGGTTGGCCCCGAAGGCCCGCAGGGTGCTGAAGGCAAGCAAGGCCCCATCGGACCCGAAGGGAAGCCCGGCGCTGAAGGCAAGCAGGGCCCGGAAGGTAAACAGGGTCCCAAAGGCGACACTGGTCTCGAAGGCAAACAGGGTCCCAAAGGCGACACTGGTCTCGAAGGTAAACAGGGCCCCAAAGGCGACACCGGTGCCGAAGGCAAACAGGGCCCGCAGGGCAAAGAAGGCGCCCTGGGCAAAGAAGGCCCGCAAGGCAAAGAAGGAGTCCAAGGCAAAGAAGGCCCCCAGGGCAAGGAAGGTCCGCAGGGCAAAGAAGGCGCCAAAGGCGAAAAGGGTGAAGCCGGTACCGACGGAGCGAGTCGGATGCTGCTCGGGGGTCTGACCACCTCCAGTGCCAGCACCAGCAGCTCCACCTACTACCTCGGCACCTACCTGACCAGCTCGGCGACGACCACCGAGTCGAACGTCCAGCAGGTGATGCCGGTTGCCGGCACCGTGTCGAACCTGGCCATCAGCGTCGGCTCGGCCGCAGGTCCCGGCAGGAGCTGGACGTTCATGATCCACAAGAACGGCGCCTCGACCGGGGTGACCTGCAAGGTCGAAGGGTCCAGCTCGAAGGAATGCACCAGCAGCGCCACCGTGACGTTCGCGGCCGGCGACCTGATCTCCCTGCAGGCCGTTCCCTCGGCGAGCAATCCGAACGGGTGGAGCACGCTTCGCTGGGGAGTCACGCTGTCCCAGTAAGCAAGCCAGATACGGGCCCCTTCAACGGCCGCGTCGTGGGATCGCTCCCGCGGCGCGGCCGGGCTCGTTCCGGTCCCTACTTCGCCGGCTTCTTTTCCTTCGGCGGCAGCGCCGGGAAGAGGCCGGCCTGGTAGGTCGCTTCGCTGAGGAAGGTGGCGCGGCGGATCTTCAGCCGCAAGGTGTTCATCGTCCGCGGGTAGTAGCGCAGGTCGTAGGAGTTGCCGGGGCCGAAGCCCTGGTAGTAGACGAGCATGTGGACGCGGGGGTGCTTCACGGTCCAGGAGACGACCTGTTTGACGAAGCGCGGTTCGTCAACGCCGGAGACCGCGAACTCGGTCAGCGCCACCGGCTTGCCCTTCCACTGCACGCCTCCGTAGAAGTGTTCGAGGTCTTCCCAGGCCGGATATTCGGAGTAGAAGTCGGTGCCGACCCAGTCGACCCATTTCGCCCCCGGCCAGTAGTTGCCGGGGAAGTTGCCTTTGACCCGCGGCGAGCCGCCCGGAAGCGGGCTCCAGATGATGCTGACCGGCGCCGCCGGCAGTTCGACCGGCGGTTCGCCTTTGGTCCGATTGACCGGCGGCAGGCCGATTTCGGCCAGGGTCGCGTTGATCCCTTCCAGCGTCTGGCCGCCGCGCACGATCGTCACGATCCGCCGGAAGGCCTGTTTGTACCAGCCGGTCGTGTGTTCGCCGCCTTTCTGGGTGCCGTCGCATTCGACCGCCGACCAGGCGTTGAGGCAGCGGTTCGGCTCGCCGAGCGGGCGGATGTAGGCGGGCAGGCCGGTCTTGGCGAAGAAGTCGTTCAGCTGCAGCAGGTAGTCGTCGCCGGCGCCGAGGGCGATCTGCTCGGGGGTGATGATCTCCGAGAGGGTCTGGTCGTCCTGGGTGGAGATCGCGAGGATCGGCCGGGTCGCGGTCGCGCGCCAGCGTTCATAGCTTTCGTTGAGGCTGTTGCCCCAGGGGTGGAAGGTCTCGATCAGCGCCGGGTGCTTGCCGGTCAGCGCCTCGAATTCTTCGAATTCGGTCGTCGTGCCGCGGTCGGAGACGCCGAGGTAGACGTCCGGCTTGGGCGGGACCAGTGCCCAGGCCCCGGCGCTCGCCGGCACCGCCAGCGCCAGCGCGAGGACCAGCGCCAGCGCCAAGGCGATCGGCCGCGGCCGCGGGCGGGCCCCCGTCATCGGGCGCCGCGCCGGGTGTCGCCTATCCGCTCTCCAGTACATCGCTCATCCTTCGCGGCTCGACCCCGAGTGCCTGCGCATCGGCGGTCCCGCGCTCGCTGACCATGGAGACCTCCATCAGCTCGGCCTCCTCCCAAGTAGCGAACACGGCCTCGCCGAAAACGGAGCGCAGCCCGATCAAACCCGAGCGCACCAGCCCGAGCGGCAGGTGGACCAGCGGCCGCGGCCGGCCAGCGATGCGGCTGACCAGGTCCGACATCTCGTCGTAGCTCATCCGCTCCGGCCCGGCGAGCTCGTAGCGCTCGCGCCCGGCGCCCGGCGCCTCGCCGGCCAGCGCCGCGACCACGCAGCGCGCGGCGTCCTCGGCCCAGATCGGCTCGAACTCGCCCCGTCCGGTCCCCGAGACCGGCAGCACCGGCAGGAAGGAGAAGCGCCGCAGCAGGGTGATCCAGGGGTCGGAGTGGTCGTAGACGATCGAGGGCGCGAAGACGATCGTCGCCAGCGGCGAGGAGGCGACGGCCTGCTCGGCCAGCCACTTGGCGCGGAAGAAGCGGGTGCGCTGGGCGGCGCCGGCGTCGAGGGCGCTGAAGAAGACGAAGCGCTCGACGCCGCTGCGCTCAGCTGCCTGCAGCAGTCGCACCGTCGCCAGCCCGTTCAGCTCCTCGAGGCGCTTGGGCGGCTGGTCGCGAATCGTCGCCGCCAGGTGGACGACGGTGTCGACGCCGCGCAGCGCCTGGCGCACGGTGTGCGGGTCCGACATCTCGCCGAGGTCGCCGAGGGCGATCTGCACGTCGACCCGCCGCGATCCCAGCCGCCGCGGCTCGCGGACCAGGCAGCGGACGTCCTCGCCGCGCTCGAGCAGGAGCGGCAGCAGGCGCGATCCGATGCTTCCCGTGGCCCCCGTCAGCAGCAGCATGGCTGCAAACCCTAGATGGGCGCAGCCCTCCGCCGTCCCACATCCCTAAAATGGCTGCTCGCTCTTTCGCGGGGGCCGCCGGCCTCTTCGGGCAACGACAACGACCTAGGAGACTTACCCGTATGACCTACGTCATCGCCGAGCCGTGCATCGGACAGAAGGACAACTCGTGCGTCGAGGTTTGTCCGGTCGACTGCATCCACCCGACGCCCGATGAGCCCGACTACGACAAAGTCGAGCAGCTCTACATCGACCCCGACGAGTGCATCGATTGCGACGCCTGCGTCGAGGCCTGCCCGGTCGACGCCTGCTTCGCCGAGGACCAGCTCCCGGCCGAGTGGGCCAAATACGCCGAGATCAACGCCAACTACTTCAAGAGCGGCCAGGCCGCTTAGCCCAGCCGTTTCTCCGGCGTTCGCAGTTCTCCGCGATATAGACGGATAACTGCGAACGCCGGCCTCGAGTCCCGCGGTCGCCTCAGTAGCCGGTCGGGTGGCGGGCGACGAAGGTGCCGCCGGCCGCCGCCGCGGTGCCTTCGTGCCAGCGCGGGCCGGTCCCGCTTTCGTCGCCGGCCGTGTCCCAGCGCAGCCCGGCGATCACCGCGTAGGCGTGGCTGGCGTTGGCGTAGATCGTGATCCAACGTCCCGGGCCGGGGCTGCCGAAGGTCTCCATCGAGCCAGAGGTCAGTGGCGCCGCCATCAGCCTGGCGCCGTGGAGGGCGAAGCTGACGGCGCCCGAGCAGTCATAGCCGCGGTCCCACCACTGGCCGTGGCCGCCGCCCCATATGTAGGGACGGGTGCGGATTTTGTTGGCCGCCGCGATCACCCGGCGGACGGCCGCCGGGGCGCCCGCCGGCGCGATGGCGCGCCCGTTCACCAGCGTCGCGGTCGACCCCGTGGGCACCGGTACCGGCGCTTCGCCGGTCACGCCCGCTCCGCTTTCGCCGGTGATCCCGGTGCCGGGGAGTTCGGCTTCATAGCCACTGCTGCGAGCCGAGAACCCGCCCGATTCGGCGGCCGGCGCGGCGGCGGGCAGCGCGGCCAGGAGCCCGACCAGGGCCAGCAGCACGATCAAGCTTCGTGGGACGGGGATCCTCACGCCCCCAGGAACAGACGGCATCGATACCTCCTTCGTCTGCCGGCGGGGTTAGCTGTCGGGCTGGCGCTGAAGGACTCGCGCCCCCACCAGAGGTGGGTTAGCCCCAGAAACTCGGTTCCCCCGCTCCCCGGCTGTCCGTTAGCCCGGGATTAGGCAATTGTTTGGAACTCCTAACAACCGATGCAGGGGAAGTTGCGCCGCCCGAACCTAAATCTTCAGCCGAATGCTCCGCCGGCTGGCGGGCGCGAGCTACTGGACGACGGGGAGCGGGGTGCCGCTGATCGGCGGCGCCTCGGCGGCGGCTGGAACCGCCTGCAGGACCGGAAGCTCCTGCGGGGTCGAGGCGATGATCCCGCGGGCCGCCTGGCGGATCGCCTGCGAGGCGGGGGCGTCGGGCTCGTCGAGGACCAGCGGCGAGCCGTTGTCGGCGTGCTCGCGGAGCGACTCGGAGAGCGGCACCTTGCCGAGCAGCGGCACGTCGAGTTCATCGGAGAGCAGCTGGCCGCCGCCCTCGCCGAAGATCGTGAAGCGCTCGCCGTCGGGGGTCGTGAAGCCCGACATGTTCTCGATGACGCCGAGGATCTCGAGGTCGAATTTGGCCGCCATGTCGGCGCCGCGCTTGGCCACCGACTGGGCGGCGGGCTGGGGCGTGGTGACGACCAGGAACTTGGCCTGCGGGAGCAGCTGGGCGAGCGTCATCGAGACGTCGCCGGTCCCCGGCGGCAGGTCGAGCAGGAGGTACTCGAGCTCGTCCCAGGCGACGTCCTCGAGGAACTGCTGGATCGCCTTATGGAGCATCGGGCCGCGCCAGACGACCGCCGCGTTCTCCTCGACGAAGAAGCCGATCGACATCACCTTGACGCCGCTGGGCGAGTCGAGAGGAAGGATCTTGCGCTCGCCGTTGACTTCCGGCTTGGCGTTGACGCCGAGCATGCGCGGGATCGAGTAGCCGTAGACGTCGCAGTCCAGGGCGCCGGACGGGTGGCCTTCGGCGGTCAGCGCCGCCGCCAGGTTGGCGGTCATCGTCGACTTGCCGACGCCGCCCTTGCCGGAGGACACGCAGATCACGTTCTTGACCTTGGCGAGGGCGCCCTCGGGCAGTTTGCTGCGGCCGAGCGTCTGCTGGAGGCCACTTTTCTCCTCGTCGGAGAGGACATCGAAGCCGACACCAATCCCGGTGACTCCGTCGAGCGCGGTTACGGCAGCGGAGACGGCCTGTTCGAAGTGCGAGCGGATCGGGCAGCCGGCGGTGGTCAGCGAGACGATCACCTCGACCCGACCGCTCTCCTGGATGTCGATCGAGCGGACCATGCCGAGCTCGACGATCGAGCGGCGCAGCTCCGGGTCGATTACGGCGCGAAGCGCCTCGTTCACCTGGTCCTTCGTGGGGAGTGCCATTGGCTCCCATTCTCGCAAAGGCGGCCTTCCGGCACCGGCGAGGGGGGAGAGGCCGACCGCCCCCGGCCCTTGGGACTGCGTAAACGAGCGAGTGGCAGGAGGGGCGGCGATGGCGAGGACCGGCGGACGGGCGATGGCGGGGACCGGCGGAAGGCTGGGGCGGATCGCGGCGATCGCGGTGGCGCTGGCGATCGGGCTGCTGCTGCTGGCGGCGCGCGGGGCGGGCGCCGGCGTCTACACGGTGGTCCAGTGCGGCTGGGGCGTCGGCGCCGACGCGACCTGGAGCGACAGCACTGGCGGCGGCGGTTTCGCGCCAGAATCATCCTGCGCCGGGTCTCCCGCGGACGCCCTCGGCGGCGGCCACCTCGGGACCTTCATCGGCCCCAACAACGTCATCCGCGGCGGCGGCCGGGCGGCCTGGCGCTGGGTCGCGCCGGTCGGGACCGGCTTCCTCGCAATCTCCGGCTACTGGTGGCAGGGCCTCGCCCCGGGGATCGAACGGCAGCTCGGGATCGCGCCGACCGAAACCGGCTTCGCGACCTTCGCCGTCGCGACCGACACCACCTCCGTCCCGGCGATGTTCTCGGCCTCCTTCCCGAACCGGGCGGTGGCCTTCGAGGACCGGCTGGTCTGCACCGCGCCGTTCGGAAGCTCGTGCGTCCTCGACCGGCCGTCGAGCTCGGCGATCGGCGCGCTCGCGTTCCGGATCGAGGACACGGCGGCGCCGCGGGCCGAGCTCGGCGGCGAACTCTTCGCCGGCGGCTGGCGGCGCGGTGTCCAGAGCGCCGCGGTCTCCGGCGCCGACGTCGGTTCCGGAGTGCGGTCCGCCGAAGTCCGGATCGACGGCGCCGCCGTCGCCACCGATGAATTCGCCTGCGCCAAGGTCTTCCTCGGCACCTGGATGGCGACGCTGATGCAGCCCTGCCTGGGGCAGGTCACCGAGACGCTGCCGGTGGCGACGGAAAAGGTCGGGGACGGCGCCCACGGTGTCGCGGTCTGTGTTGCCGACTTCGCCGAAGACGTGGCGTGCACGCCCGAACGCCCGCTGCTGACCGACAATGCCCCGCCCGATTCGCCACGCGGACTGACGGTGACCCGCGCCTCGCGGCCTCACGGAGGCGGCGCCTACGACGTCGCCTGGACCAACCCCGATCAGGGGCCGGCGAGCCCGATCGCCGCGGCGCTCTGGCAGGTGACCGGCCCCGGCGGCTACGACAGTGGCGTCGAAGTGACGGCCGGAGCGGGGATTTCCGCGCTCGCCGGCCTGCGGGTGCCGCGCCCAGACGCCTACACGCTGCGAGTCTGGCTGCGCGACGAAGCCGGCAACGGCTCGCGGGCGACGGCGGTGAGCGTGCCGCTGAGCGACGGCGCCCACGGCCGCGGCCCGGGCGGCGGACACCATCGAGGCGCGCCCGGGGGCAGAGGCGGCCGGGGGGACGGCGGCGGCGCCAAGGGTGGCGCCAGGGTCAGGCTGCTGGTCCATCTGCGCACCGGAGACGACGCCACCAGGGTCGCTGCCACCACCGGCTACCGAGGCGCCACCGCCGCTCCCCGCGCCTCCGGTCGGGGCGGCTCGCTGACGGTCCCCTTCGGCACCGGTGCGACGGTCTCCGGTCGCCTCACCGATCGCGGCGGCGCCGGGATCGTCGGCCGGCGGCTGCTCGTGGTCGCCCGTCCCTGGCGCGGGGCCACGGCGGCGACGAGGCGGCGGACGGTGACGACGGGGAGGCACGGTGGCTTCGCGCTGCCGCTCGCCCCCGGGCCCTCGCGGCGGGTCGCCGTCCGCTTCGCCGGCGGCGACGGCCTGGCGCCGGCGCGTCGCGACGGCCTCGACCTGCGGGTGCGCAGCGGCGTCACGCTGAGCGCCGCGCCGGCGGCACTGGAGACCGGGGAGGAGGTCCAGCTCAGTGGCCGGGTCCGCCGCCGCGGGGCCGCGATCCCGCACTCCGGCAAGCTCGTCGCGATCCAGTACCTGGAGGCGGCGACGCACCGCTGGCGGCCGGCGCTCGTCGTCCGCAGCGATCGCCGCGGCCGCTTCGACACCAGCTACCGCTTCCGCTACGTCAGCGGCACGGCGCGGATCCGGCTGCGGGCGACGGCGCTGGCCGAGGGCGGCTGGCCCTACGCCCCGGGCTCATCGCCCGCGGTGACGGTCGAGGTCCGCGGCGGTTGAGGCTCTGTCGGCGACCGAACCGCCGGCGGCCGGAGAGTCGCTAGGGTTCCCGCCATGTCCCAGGCAACGCTGCACACCAACGCTGGCGCGATCGTCTTCGAGCTGCACGACGAGGACGCTCCGAAAACGGTCGAGAACTTCCGCAAACTGGCGGGCGACGGCTTCTACGACGGCGTCATCTTCCACCGGATCATCCCCGACTTCATGATCCAGGGCGGCGATCCGGAAGGCACCGGACGAGGCGGTCCCGGCTACACCTTCGAGGACGAGATCAACGACCACAAGATCGTCCGCGGCGCCCTCGCGATGGCCAACGCCGGTCCCAACACCAACGGCTCGCAGTTCTTCATCGTCACCACCGGCGCCGCCCCCTGGCTCGACGGCAAGCACACCGTCTTCGGCACCGTGACCGACGGCATGGACGTCGTCGACGCGATCGAGGGCACCCCGACCGACGGCTCCGATCGCCCGGTCGACGAGCAGCGGATCGAGCGCGTCGAGCTCGACGGCTAGTCCGCCGTCGGCTCCGCGCCGCCCGCCGAGCCCGGCGGCGCGGCGCCTGCTTCGCCGGCGGCGCGCTGGGCACGGCGCCGCAGCAGTGCCGCGCCCGGGCGCCAGAGGCTGACCAGCCCGGCGACCAGGGTCACCAGGAAGATCTGGCCGAACATCATCTCGAGGCCGGCGATCATCTTGCCCGGCTGCCCGGCCGGGACGAGGTTGCCGTAGCCGGTCGTGGTCAGCGTCGTGTAGCTGAAGAAGAGGAAGTCGCCGTGGTGGGTGGCGTGGCTTTCGAAGAACGGCGTGCTCTGCAGCCGCGCGACGCCGTCGTAGACGAAGCTGAAGATGATCCCGAGCACGGTGTAGAAGCTGATCGCCCCGAGGATCGTCCGCAGGTTGACTTCGGGGGTGGTGAGGACGCGGGCGAGGACGGCGAGCATCGCCGCCGTGAGCAGGCAGACCTGGACCAGCGAAGCGAGGTCGAGCCAGACGTCGGCGCTGCTGATCGCGGCGATCGTCGCCAGCAGGACGGTCAGCCCGGCAAGCCAAACCGCGAGCCGGACCAGCCGCGGCGGCGAATGGGCGCTGGTGAGGGCGACGAGCGAGGTCGCGCTGGTCGCGACGCAGAGGACCACCGCCGACCAGCCGCGGTTGCTGAGGATCGAGCCGAGCACGTAGGTGATGAGGACGAGGATGAGAACGAGCCCGAAGGCGTCGCGCGTCCGCTCGGCCCGGCGCACCCAGCGCTCCTCCCGAGCGCTGGTGCCGGCCGAGGTCATATACGTAAATTCGGCCGCCGCGCCCGCCTTCCTGCACTTGGGGCACGGCGCCCATTCGGTGCGATGCACGGGACGGAGGGGGTGGGATTCGAACCCACGGGACGCCGTAAGACGCCCAACGGCTTTCAAGGCCGTCGCATTCAACCGCTCTGCCACCCCTCCGGGGCTGGTCCGCGGCGCTGCCGCCGCTGCCGGCGGTCAATGCTAGAGCCAGCGGAGCGGCCCCGCACTACTTAGACCGCCCGCTCAGGGTCCTCCCACTGATTGGATGGACGTATGCGCCGGCTGCTCATCCTCGCCTCGGCGATGGTCTTCCTCGACATCGCCTTCATGTCGGCGATCGCGCCGCTGCTGCCGAGCTACGTCCACGACCTCGGCCTCAGCAAGGCGCAGGCCGGGATCCTCTCCGCCGCCTACGCCGCCGGGACGCTGGTGGCGGCGCTGCCGGCCGGCTACGTCGCCGGGCGGCTCGGGCCGCGGCGGACGGTGATCATCGGGCTGGCGCTGATCGGCGCCGCCAGCGTCGTCTTCGGGCTGGTCGACGAGTTCCACGCGCTGGTCGCGGCGCGGCTGGTCCAGGGCGCGGCCGGGGCGCTGGTCTGGTCGGGCGCCCTGACCTGGCTCGTCACCTCGGCGCCGGAGGACAAGCGCGGGTCGCTGATCGGC
The DNA here is from genome assembly GCA_963839115.1 of uncultured Actinomycetes bacterium. Classification (GTDB taxonomy): domain Bacteria; phylum Actinomycetota; class Thermoleophilia; order Solirubrobacterales; family 70-9; genus VAYN01. Next base: position 2,697,767 of record CAWITM010000001.1, on the reverse strand, counting down.
ACGGTGCTGGGCATCGCGATCACCGGCGCGCTGCTGGGGCCGGCGCTGGGCGCCGCCGCCGGCACGATCGGCACCGGCCCCGCCTTCTCGGCGATCCTCGTCATCTCGGTCGTCCTCATCTACTTCTCCTGGGGCGTGCCGGACACCTCGATGCCGGACCGCCAGCCGCTCGGCGACGTCTTCCACGCCCTGATCAGCAGGCCGGTGCTCGACGCCTCGCTGTTCGTCGTCGCGCCGTCGCTGATGTTCGGCGCCGTCGACGTGATCGTGCCGCTGCGGATCAATTCGCTGGGCGGCGGCCACGTCGTGATCGCCGCCGGCTTCATCGGCGGCGCCGCGCTGGAGGCGGTCCTGGCGCCGCTCGCCGGGCGGGCCTCGGACCGGATCGGCCGCCGCACTCCCTACGCGCTCGGCCTGGCGATCTGCGCGCTGTCGATGATCGTGATCGCGGTGGCGGGATCGCTGGCCGGCGTGCTCGGCGGCCTGGTGCTGTCCTCGCTGGGTGCCGGGCTGTGCTTCGCGCCGGCGATGGCGGTGGTCGCCGACATCGCCGAGGACAGCGAGCTGCACCAGGGCTACGCGGCGGGGCTCTCGAACATCGGCTGGGCGGCGGGCCAGGTGCTGGGCGGGATCGGCGGCGGCGTCATCGCCGAGCTGACCGGCAACGCCGCGACCGGGATCGCGATCGCCGCGCTCCTGGGACTGGTCGTGATCTACGCGCTGCGGACGATCGAGGCCGAGCCGGCCCCCGGAGTCCCGGCGTGATGGCAGAATCCGCTTCCAGGCGGGGCCCGTAATCGGAGGAGGGCGATCGTGGGGCGGGGCGGTGAAGTGTCAGCGGAGTGGAGGAACTGGTCCGGGGACCAGCGCTGCCGGCCGGCCGAGATCGTCGTTCCGGGCTCGCGCGAGGAGCTCGTCGAGGCAATCGGCGCCGCTGTCGCGGCCGGACGCAAGGTCGGCGTCGTCGGGTCCGGGCACTCGTTCACCGAGACGGCGCTGACCGCGGGGACGATGCTGCGGCTGGAGCGCCTGGGCGGCGTGATCGACGCCGACCGCTCCTCGGGCCTGGTCAAGGTCGGTGGCGGCACCGTGCTGCGCGAGCTGAACGAGGAGCTGGCGGCGCTCGGGCTGGCGATGGAGAACCTCGGCGACATCGACCGCCAGACCGTCGCCGGCGCGATCTCGACCGGCACCCACGGCACCGGCGCCCGGCTGCGCAACCTCTCGGCCCAGGTCGAGGGCCTCGAGCTGGTCGGCGCCGACGGCGCCGTGGGGCACCTCAGCGCCGCCACCCATCCCGACCTGCTGCGGGCGGCGCGGATCGGGCTCGGCGCCCTCGGCGCGATCACTGCGGTGACCCTGCGCTGCGTCCCGGCCTTCATCCTCGACCGCGTCGACCGGCGGCGCCCGCGCGAGGAGGTGCTGGACGCCTTCCAGGAGCTCGCCGACGCCAACGACCACTTCGAGCTCTTCACCTTCCCCTATGCCGACGTCGCCCTGACGCTCGAACGCAACCGCACCGACGGGCCACCGGACCCGCGCGCCCGCATCCCCAGCTACCTCAACGACGTCGTGCTGGAGAACTGGACGCTGGCCGCGTTTGCCGGCGCCGGCAGGGCGTTCCCGCGCGGGATCCCGGCGCTCTCGGTTCTCGCCGCACGGCTCGCCAACGGCGGCCGCACCGTCGACCGCTCCGACCGCGCCTTCGTCAACGACCGCCGCGTCCGCTTCACCGAGATGGAGTACGCGGTGCCGCGCGAGCACGGCGCCGAGGCGGCGCGCCGGGTGATCGAGTGGGTGCGCGCCAACCGCTACCCGGTCTTCTTCCCGATCGAGATGCGGGTCGCGGCCGGCGACGACGCCGACCTCAGCGCCTCGCACGGGCGCGACTCCGCCTACATCGCCGTCCACCAATACCGGGGGATGGAGTGGCGGCCCTACTTCGAGGCGGTCGAGGCGATCATGGACTCCTACGGCGGCCGCCCCCACTGGGGCAAGCGCCACTTCCAGACCGCCGCGACCCTCGCCCCGCGCTATCCCGGCTGGGAGTCGTTTCAGCGAACGAGGGACGAGCTCGATCCGGGTCGCGTCTTTACGAACGAGTACGCGGAACGCGTATTAGGGCCCTAGGCGAGCGAAAACCAAGCCGGGGTAGGACGCAGGGAGGCCGGCGAGGGGAGCGCACTCTGTGCGTGACCAGAAGCCGGCCGACCGAGGACACCCCCCGGCGCCGGTTTGCAGCCGCCTAGAGGAAGGTCTTGCCCTCGCCGCGGTAGGTCGGGACGACGTCGACGATGCGCTCGCCTTCGACCAGGTGCAGGGCGTCGAAGCGCTCGCAGAGCTCGCCGGCCTTGGCGTGGCGCATGTAGACGCGGTCGCCGACTCCAAGGTCGGCGGCGGCCGGGCCGCTGAGCGGGGTCTGGACCTCGCCGGCGCCCTCCTCGGGGTCGAGCGCCAGGCCCGGCGGCAGCCACGGCGCCGGTAGCCGCGCCGCGTCCCCGGCGCCCGAGGCGAGGTAGCCGCCGCCGAGCGCGGTCGCCAGCTCGGGCGTCGGCTTGCGGACGATCGGCAGCGCGAACCCGGCCGCCGGGGTCAGGCTGAAGCGGCTGTAGTGGTCGAAGAGGGCAGGGGCGTAGAAGCCGGAGCCGGCGGTGACCTCGGTCACGGCGTCCTCGGCCCCGGTCAGCTCGAGGCTGCCGGTGCCGCCGCCGTTGACGATCTCGAGCTCGCAGAACTCGCCGACGGCGGCGACGATCGCCGCCCGCCGCTCGGCGATCTCGCCGGCCGAGCGCCGCTGCATGAAGCGGATCAGCGCGCCCCGCAGCCGCCGCCCCGGCGGTTCGTCGGGGACGCCGGCGATCTGGCCCTCGTAGGCCATCAGCGCGTCGAGTTCGATCTGCGGCCGCCGTTCGATCTCGCGCGCCAGCGCCACCGCCTGCTCGACGGTCCGCACCGGCGAGCGCTTCGGCCCGACCTTCACCCGGCCGCCGAGCCACCACCAGCCGGCGTCGATGTCGATGCAGACGCGGACCGGCGGCGCGTCGGCGCCGAGCACCGACTCGATCGCCTCGAGGTGCTCGACGCAGTCGATGACGACGATCGGCGCCCCCGCCGAATCGGCCGCCGAGCGCAGCGCCAGGTCGCCGAGCGCCCCTGTGTCGGCGGTCGGGTAGGCGAGCAGAAGGTCGTCGAAGCCCGCCTCGGCGAGCCACAGGGTCTCGGCGAGCGTGTAGGTCATCAGGCCGCGGAAGCCGCGGTCGCGGGCGAGGATCTCCTCGGTCAGCGCCCGGCAGCGCAGGCTCTTGGTCGCCACCCGGATCGGCTTGCCGCCGGCGCGCGCCAGCATCGCGTCGGCGTTCGCCCACATCGCGTCGAGGTCGACGAAGGCAAACGGCGCCTCGACCTCGGCGAAGATCCGCTCGTAGCGCTCGTGCGTCTGGTCGGGAACGGACACCCGCCTCACCCTATCCCCGCCATTCCCGGTTAGTTCCTACAATCGAGCCGAGTGCCCGGAGAGGTGGCCGAGTGGCTGAAGGCACTCGCCTGCTAAGCGAGTAGGGGGCGCAAGCTCTCTCGAGGGTTCGAATCCCTCCCTCTCCGTTTCCGAGGCTGTGGGGGCGCGTGGGGGTGTCCTCGGTCGCTCGACTCGGGTCACGCACTTGAGTGCGCTCCCCTCGTCTCGCTTACCTGCGTCCTACCCACGCTGGCCCACAGCCACGGAAACTGGCACGCTCCCCGCGCCGTTCTCGCCGCCCGCGCCGTTCGCACTTCGTCCCGCCTTCCGGGACTTACTGCGAACGACGTGGCTCGCCACCTGGCGTTCGCACTTCTCCGCGCTATAGACGGATAACTGCGAACGCCGGCACAGGCGCTCAGGCGCGCCGGGCGCGGATGACGACGCGGCCGCCGCGGGCGGGGATCATCGTCACGTTGCGGTGGAGGGCGCGCTCGGGGGCGGGGTCGTCGGGCTCGAGGTCGAGGCGGCGGGCCATCGCGGTGAGGACGACGCGCTGCTCGGCCATCGCCAGGGCGGCGCCGAGGCAGCGGCGGATGCCGCCGCCGAAGGGGATCCACTCGTAGGTGCCGGGCTTGCGGTCGAGCCAGCGCTCGGGGCGGAAGGCGAACGGCTCGGGGTAGAGGTCCTCGCGGTGGTGGACGAGGAGGATGCTCATGCCCACCGCCGAGCCCGGCTCGACGGCGTACTCACCGAGCTGCCACGGGACGGCGACGCGGCGGCCGATCAGCGGGATGACGGGGCGCGAGCGCATCGCCTCGAAGATCGTCGCCTCGATCCGCTCCTCGGCGCCTGCGTCCTCGCGGACCGCGGCCACCAAAGCATCGCGGGCGTCGGGATTGCGGACCAGCCGCTCCCAGGTCCAGGAGAGCTGGTTGGCAGTCGTCTCGTGGCCGGCGAGGACGAGGGTCAGGAGCTCGTCGCGGAGTTCTTTGTCGTCGAGCGCCTCGCCCTCCTCGGTCCGCGCCTGGAGGAGGAGGGAGAGGATGTCGCGGCGCTCCTCGAGGTCGGTGACGCGGCGGCGCGCGGCGATCACCGCGTAGGTCGGGCGGTCGAGCATCGCCATCGCCAGCTTCAGCGGGCCGAAGGCCTCATCGCGGCCGACGTGGAGGAGCTCGGTCAGCTGGGCGCCGGGCTGGGTCGAGGCGGCGACGAGGCGGCGGATCACGCGGCGCAGTCCGTGCTCGGGCGTGCCCGGCGCCGGTCGTCCCTCGATGCCGAAGATCCCGGCCATGATCACGTCGAGGGTGATCGCCTGCATCCGCGGGGCCAGCGGGAAGGGCTTGTCGAGCGGCCAGCTGTCGATCTCGCGGGCGGCGGCGGCCTCGATCATCCGCGTGTACTGGGCGATCGCCTCGCCGTGGAAGGGCGGCAGCAGCAGCTTGCGCTGGCGCATGTGGCGGCGGCCGACCGCGGTCAGGACCGAGTTGGGACCGAGGATCGGCCGCAGCGGCGATTCGCCGGTCATCGACGGCGCCTGCTCGGGCTTCGCGGTGAAGAGCGAGCGGACGTGGTCGGGGTGGCTGGTGATGACGGTGCCGCCGGGGATCGCGCCGTTCATGTGGAAGACCTCGCCGAGCTCGCGGCGGGCGCGGAAGAAGAACTCGATCTGGCGCTGGTTGAAGCGCAGGGTCTGGGACCAGGGCGGCAGTGGGATCGTCGGCGGGGCCGGCAGGTCGGCGGCCGCGGCGGCGTCGATCGGGCCGGCGGGGGAGGGCGGCGCCTCGCCGACGAGCGGGTCGGGCTCGAGGGACGGGTTCTCGGGAGCGACGGTGGCTGGCGACATGTGCCAAGTCTGACACGGATCGGTGCAACTGTCATGCCGAACGTGACGCATCTCGCACGACGTGCACACGCCATTCACCCAGGCGACGGCGCGGTTCTCTAGATTCACCGACGTGCTCGACTATCCCCACGCAAAGCCCAGCGCCCACCTGGGGCGGCGCACCAAGATCATCGCAACCGTCGGCCCGGCGAGCTGGGACCTCGGCGTGCTCGAGCAGCTGGTGTCGGCCGGCGCCGACGTCTTCCGCCTGAACTTCTCCCACGCCGGTCCCGACAAACAGGCGCAGACGGTTGCGACGATCCGCGAAGCGGCCGAGACGGTCGGCCGCGAGGTCGCGATCCTCGGCGACCTCCCCGGCCCGAAGCTGCGGATCGGCGTGCTCCGCGACGACTACGCAGAGCTCGAGACCGGCATGTACGTGACCCTGACCCCGCGCGACGTCGAGGGGGACCAGCAGACGATCCCGGTCTCCTGGCCGGGCGTCACCGACCTGCAGGAGAACCAGCTCGTCTACCTCGCCGACGGCGCGATCCGCCTGCGGGTCGGCGACGCGGTCGACGGCGGCGTCGGCGCCGAAGTCGAGGTCGGCGGCACGCTCTCCTCGCATAAGGGGATGAACATCCCCGGCGGCGCCGAACTGCCGGCGGCGACCGAGTCCGACCTCGGCTGGGTCGACTTCGCGGTCAAGGAGGGGATCGACCTGCTCGCCGTCTCTTTCGTCTCGACCGCGGCCGACCTGACCCCCGTCGTCAACCGGCTCGAAAGCCTCGGCTCTGATATCCCGCTGATCGCCAAGATCGAGCGGGCGCAGGCCGCCCTCAACGCCGCCGAGATCGTCGACGCGGTCAACGGCGGAATCATGGTCGCCCGCGGCGACCTCGGCATCGAAGTGCCGCTGGCCCAGGTGCCGGTCGAGCAGAAGCGCCTGATCCGGCTCGCCGGCCGCCGCTCCAAGCCGGTCATTACGGCAACCCAGATGCTGGCTTCGATGGTGACCGCGCGGCGCCCGACCCGGGCCGAGGTGACCGACGTCGCCAACGCGATCTACGACGGCACCGACGCGGTGATGCTCTCCGAGGAGACCGCGGTCGGCGAGCACCCGGTCGAGGCGGTGCGGGTGATGGACCAGATCGCCCGCGCCACCGAGCCCGATCTCCCTTATGGCGAGTGGCTGTTCTCGCGCACCGACCAGGCGACCCAGGACGTTGCCGACTCGGTCGCCCAGAGCGCCGTCGCCGCGGTCTACCGGCTGGGGCTGAAAGCGCTGGTGGTGCCGACGACGAGCGGCCGCACGGCGCGGATCATCGCCGCCCACCGGCCCAACGTGCCGGTGCTGGCGATCTCGCCGCGGATCGAAACGGTGCGCCGGCTGGCGCTGCTCTTCGGCGTCACCGCGGTGCTCAGCGAATCCGGGACCGAAGTCCGCGGGCTGCTCGACAGCTGCGCCTCGATGGCAGCCCAGCATGGTGTCGCCCAGTCCGGCGACCTGATCGCGATCACCGCCTCGGTGCGCGACCAAGGGCTGGGGACGAACCTCTTCGAGGTGCACCGTGTGCCCTGAGGCCGGCCAGGGTGGGGAGGGAGCGCCGGTTGGCGGCGGCGACCCGGGCGTGCCGGCGAGCCCGGTCCGGCTCGAGCGCGAGCCGTCCGGCCTCGCCGTCCTCACCCTCGCCAGCCCGCCGCTGAACCTCTTCGACCGGGCGATGATCGACGCGGTCGCCGCCGCCACCGTCGCCCTCACCGACGATCCGCCGCGAGCGCTCCTCATCAGGGCCGAGGGCCGCGCCGTCTCCGGGGGCGTCGATGTCCACGTCTTCGCCGGCCTCTCGCAGGAGCAGGGCAACCTGCTGTGGGACGAACTGCTGCGGACGATCGAGCGGCTCGAGGCGCTGCCGGCGCCGATCGTCTTCGCCGCCCACGCGCTGACCCTGACCGCCGCCTTCGAGATCTCGCTCGCCTGCGACCTGATCGTGGCCTCGCCGAAGGCCAGGTTCGGCCTGGTCGAGAAAGTCGTCGGCCTGACCCCGTCGATGGGCGGGACCCAGCGCTTCGCCGAGCGCGCCGGCTCGGGCCGGGCGCGCCAGTTCGTGATGAGCGGCGGGATCTTCGACGCCGAGACGCTGGAGCGTTGGGGCGTCGTCAACGAGATCTTCCCGGCCGACGAGTTCGAGGCGCGGGCGCGGGCGCTGGCCGAGGAGCTCGCTGCCGGGCCGACCAGGGCCCACGCGATGACCAAGCACATCCTCCGCCGCTTCCGCGAAGGCGGGATTCCGGCCGCCGATGAGGCGGTGCGGACCGACGCCGGGGCGCTCTTCGCGACTGAGGACCTCAAGGGCGCCGTCGAGACCTTCCTCGAGCACGGCGGCCCCGGCCACGCCGAGTTCAAAGGCCGCTAGGCGCGGGCCGCGGGGCCGCGAGGCGCTCCGCCGCCCGCTCGCTCCGACGTCCGTGTCGCCATGCGGCCGGGCCGGATAGGCTGCGCCGATGGACGTCGACTTCGACGCAATCGCCAAGGGAATGGCCGTCGCGGTGCCCTTCGTCGGGCACCTCGGCCTCGAGGTGACGGAGATGTCGGCCGGTGAGGCGACCGTCCTCCTGCCCGACCGCGCCGACCTCCACAACCACGTCGGCAGCCAGCACGCAGGCGCCCTCTTCACCGCCGCCGAGACCGCCTCGGGGGCCGCCTTCGTCGGCGCCTTCGCGGCTCGCATGGGCGACGTCGTCCCGCTCGCCAAGGCCGCCGAGATCGCCTACGAGAAGGTGGCCAAGGGCCCGATCGAGGCGCGCGCCGAGCTCGGCATCGACGCCACCGAGGCCCTTGCCACCCTCGATGCCGACGGCCGCGTGGAATTCCCCTGCCAGGTCGTGCTGTGCGACGGCGACGACCAGCAGGTCGCCTCGGCGACGGTCCACTGGCACGTTCGCCTCAAAGACCCGGCCGCCTGAGCCCCGAGGAGTCTCCGCTGCCCGCGATCCGCATGACGGAGGTGACCGTGTGGCGCTGGGTCGCCCTCGAGCAGCGACGCGCCGTCCTCCTCGACGACGTCGACTGGACCGTCGCCGACGGCGAGCATTGGGTCCTCCTCGGCCCCAACGGAGCGGGCAAGACGACCCTCCTCAACCTCGCCGCCGCCTTCTCCCATCCCTCCGCCGGCACCGTCCAAGTTCTCGGCGCCACCCTCGGCGCGGTCGACATGCGCACCCTGCGCGAGCGCATCGGCACCGTCGAGCCCGGCCTTGCCCGCCGCCTCCGCGGCCGCCTCACCGGCTTCGAGGTCGTCCTCACGGGTGCCTTCGGCACGATCGCCTTCCAGCCCGACCGCATCGACCCCTCTCACCGCGCCCGCGCCGCCCGCCTGATGGCCGACATCGGCATCTCCCCGATCGCCGAGCGCCGCTTCGAGGACTGCTCCCAGGGCGAGCGCCAGCGCCTCCTCCTCGCCCGCGCTCTCATGGACGATCCCGATCTCCTCCTCCTCGACGAGCCCACCGCGGGCCTGGACCTCCCCTCCCGCGAGCGCCTCATCGCCTCCCTCGACGCTATGGCCGAGACCAACGCCGACCTCCCCTCCGTCATCGTCACCCACCACCTCGAGGAGATCCCCGCGACCACCACCCACGCCGTCCTCCTCCGCGAAGGCGCCGTCGTCGCCCAGGGCCCGATCGACGAGGCCCTCACCGGCGCCACCGTTTCCGACTGCTTCGGCCTCGACGTCGACGTCGCCCACAACGCCGGCCGCTGGGCGGCAATGGTCCGCCGCGGCTGACCCCTCGGCGCTCGAAGTCCCAGAGGCCTCTCCGCCTTACTCCCGGCGAGCCGAGCGCCTGGCCGCCCTTCCTCTAGAATCCCGCGGCCCCTGCTCGCGCCCCCGTGGCGTCGCCACTCGCAGGGCATGCGCCCGTAGCTCAGCCGGATAGAGCGTCGGTCTACGAAACCGAAGGTCACTGGTTCGAATCCAGTCGGGCGCATTGCTCGAAATCAGCATGGGAAAGCGGTTTGCGAGATTTAGAGGTACCTCTCGAAATCTGCGGAAAAGGGGCTACGGGGCAAGCCTTGGGGCAAGTTGAGTTCCGCGAGAGGTCGATCTAGGCCCTTGCGCCGGTCCCCCGAGGACACCGGCGCCCCGCCCGGCTCGTTCAAGAACCTGTTGGTGTGACGCCGAACCTCGAAATCGGGTAGGCGCTTCGCCGTGCGCGAATTCTCCGCAGGATCGACGTTGAAGGGTCGCTACCGACTTGAGCGACGGCTGGGCGCGGGCGGGATGGCGGCCGTGTGGCTCGGGCACGACGACGTCCTCGAGCGGCCGGTGGCGATCAAGGTGCTCTCCGACACGATCGCCTCCGACCCCGATTTCCTGGCCCGCTTCCGGCGCGAGGCAACCGTGGCGGCCGGGCTCTCTCACCCCAACCTCGTCGACGTCTACGACTACTCCGAGAGCGGCGAACGCCCGTACCTGGTGATGGAATTCGTCTCCGGCCGGGATCTCCGCTCGCTGATCTCCCGCGAAGAGTGGATCGATCGCGACCGGCTGGCAGTGGAGCTGCTCGGAGCGGTTGCCCACATCCACGCCGCCGGGATAATCCACCGCGACATCAAGCCCCACAACATCGTCCTCGACGACGATCGGACCGCCAAGCTGATCGATTTCGGGATCGCCCTGCCGCCCGACGCGACCTCGCTGACCCAGACCGGGCTGGTCCTCGCGACCAAGCGCTACGCCGCTCCGGAGGTCATGGCGGGACACCCCGCCAACGAGCGCTCCGACCTCTACTCCTGCGGAGTGGTCCTCGAAGCCTGCGGCTCCGGCGGGAGCCCCGCTCTGCGCTCCCTCGTCGCCGACCTCACCGACGAGGATCCGGGCAACCGGCCTCGGACCGCCTCCCAGGCCCTCTCACGGCTCGACTCCCGAGCCAAGCGCGGCCAGCCGACCGAGGCGTTCATCCCGACCTTCGAACGCCGCGCACCCGGTCGCGAGCCGGCGCCCGAGCCCCGAGCGGGCGATGTGCCGCCGACGCGGGTCTACTCGCGCCCGGCCTCGAACCGCAAGCGCTGGCTGGCGGGAACCGCGATCCTCGGGGTCGCCGCGGCCGTCGCGGTCGCCGTGGTCCTGGCCGCCGGGTCCGGCGGCTCCTCACCGGTCGCCAAGCGGTCGCCCGGGCCCTCCGGCAAGGCCAAGGGCAAGCCGAAGCAGGAATCCGGCGGAGCGCCGGCGGAAGCTCAGGCGGGCGCCGCGGCGGGGGCGGAAGCTGGCGCGGAAGGCGCCGCGCCGGAAGACGAAGCGGTCGTTGCCAGCGAAACCCCGTCGGCCGACGTCCCGGTGCCGGCCGGGAACAACCCCGCCGCCGCCGAAGCCCTGAACCAGGAAGGGTTCGAACTGATCCAGGCCGGGAGCTATGCGGAAGCGGTTCCGATCCTCGAAGAATCGGTTCGCGCCTTCCCGGCCGGAACCGAAGAAATCGGCTACGCCTACGCGCTCTTCAACCTCGGCGACGCGCTGCGCCTCAGCGGCAACCCGGCAGCGGCGATTGCGGTGCTGGAACAGCGGTTGCTGATCCCGAATCAGACCGAGGTCGTGGAACGCGAGCTGGAAGCTGCCCGGAGCGAAGCCGGGTGACGGGAATCCCTGAACGCTTCTCTTCTCCTTGGCCTCCTCCTACTAGGTCGCGACGTCTGCCCTGCGGATCTTCCCGAAGAGGTCGACCAGGCGACCCAGCTCGGCGCCGCTCAAGTTCGATCGCTGTCCCTTCGATTTGAGCGCGATGTCGCGGACCTCCCGGCGCTCCTCCGGGGTCAGGCGATTCCAATATCGGCGCCCCTCGACGTTCAGCCAGACGATGGCCGCCAGGACTTTCCTCCATGGCACCTTTCGTGCGGCGAGCAGGGTTGAGATCACCCAGGTCGGCATTGCATCGCTCCCTTCGAGTCGGTTTGGTGACCGGTCACGGAATCGCCCTGAGCCTGGTCGCCGCGCCCGAACATCGCGACCAGGGCGGGGATCAGCAGGGTCCGCGCGATCAGGGTGTCGAGCAGCAGGCCGACGAAGAGGGCGAAGCCGATCTCGCGGAAGCTCTGGATCGGGATCAGCATCACCGCCGCGAAGGAGAGGGCGAGGATCAGGCCGGCGACGGTGATTGCCCGCCCGGCGCTCGCTCCGGCGCTGCGGATCGCCGGCTTCAGCGGGGCGCTGTCGGCCTCGCGCCAGATCCGGTTGATCAGGAAGACGTTGTAATCGGCGCCCAGTGCCAGCAGGAGGATCGAGCTGGAGACCGGGACGATGAAGGCGAGCTCGCCGTAGCCGAGCAAGTCCTGGAAGACGTAGACGGTGATCCCGAGGGCGGCGGCGACGACGAGGAGGCTGACACCGACGAGGTAGAGCGGGGCGCTCCAGTTGCGCAGCAGAGCCCAGAGCAGGAGCAACAGGACCGCGATCGCCGCCGGGGCGACGCGCTCGAAGGCGCTCCAGGTGTCTTCGGTGAGTTCGGTGGCGATCGTCGTGTCGCCGGTGACGCCGATGCTCGCTTCGCCGAGGCCGCTGCGCTGGGCCAGTTCGGGCAGCCGTTCTTCGAGGCTGGAGAGGGCTTCCGAGGCGGCGGCGCCATCGGGGTCGCCATCGAGGACGAGGACGTAGCGGGCGGCTTCGCCGCCGGGGGCGACCATGACGCCGGAGCGGGTCGGCAGGGGTTCGGCCGAGGGCCCGAGGACGCCGTTGACGCCTTCCTGTTCGGACAGCGAGGTTTCGAGCGCGGCGAGCTGGCTCGCCTCCCCGCCGACCCCGGGGCCTTCGACCACCACCATGGTCGGTCCCAGCACTCCCGGACCGAGCCCGGTGGCGGCGATGTCGTAGCCCTGATGCACTTCGTTCGTCGGTGGGAGACCGCGCATTACCGGGTTGCCGAGGGCGAGCTGGGTCACCCCGCTCGCCGCGACGCCGAGGATCGCCACGCAGAGGATCGTGGTCAGGGCCGGGAAGCGGACGGCGGCGCCGAGCAGCCGCCCGCGAGCGCCCCCCCGCTCGTCCTTCGCGGGACGCTCGCCCTCTTCGACCTTCGCCCCGCGCGGCCAGAGGAGGACCCGGCCGAAGATCGCCAGCCCGGCCGGAACCAGGGTCAGGGAGACCGCGGCGGCGACGATCACGGCGATCGCCATCGCCGGGCCGAAGGAGGCCAGCAGGTGGACGCCCGAGATCAGCAGCGTCAGCGTCGCCCCGGCGATCATCAGCGCCGCGGTGAGGATCACCGGCAGCAGCTCGGCGGTGATCGCGGTGACCGCGGCCAGCGGCTCGGCCCCATCGCGCAGCCGCTGGCGGTAGCCGGAGACGAAGAAGACGAGGTAGTCGGTGAGGACGCCGAAGAGCAGGCCGACGATCACCGGCTCGACCTCGCTGGAGAACGCGAGGCCGGACTGCTGACCGACCCAGCCCAGCGCGCGTTCGACGACCAGGTAGGCGACACCGACGGTTGCGAGGGCGAGCAGCGGAACGCCGACCGAGCCGAAATAGAAGGCGAGGATGCCGACCACCAGGAGAACGGTCGCGATCTCCACCCAGAGGATGTGGCTCATCGCGACGCTCGTTTCCGCGCGGGTCGCCGGCAGCGCCCCGGTCACCTTCACCGCTTCGGCGCCGGTGGCGCCCCGCAGGCCCGCGGCGAAGTCCTCGGCGGCCTGCTGCTGTTCGGATTCACTCAGCGAAGGCCGGATGAAGAGGTAGACGACCAGCGTCGTGGCTGATTTGTGCGCGGCGAGCAGGCCCGGCGTGTCGAGCAGGGGCACGGCGCGGATCGCCCCTTCACCTTCCTTCTGATCGGTGGCGGCGATATAGCGGGTCGCTGCGGCGAGTGCCGGTGCGGAGAAGCCCTGGGGCCGGCGCGCGACGACGACCGTCCGGCTGAGCAGCGGCAGGCCGAAGGTCTTGATCGCGCTCTCTTCGACTTCGATCGCCTTCGAGGAGTGCGGCAACAGGCTGCCGACGTCGGCGTTTTCGGATTCGAAGGCCGACGGCAGGTGCATCGTCGCGAGGACCGCCGCCGCGATCCATGCCGCCACGATCGCGAAGCGCAGCCAGACGATCGTCCGGGCGAGGCCGCGCCAGAGACTCCTTCCTTCGGGTTCCGCGGGCCTAGGCTCGGCTTTCTGCTCGCTACTCATCGATCAGACTGGGAGCGGGCCGATCGGTCTGGGCGGGGTTAGAGCGGAGACTTCCGGCGGGCCCTCTTGCCGGCGGCATGGCTCTTGTCGGCGGCCCTCTGCGAGGTCCCGAACGATTTGGCCAGCAGCCGGCCGATCGGGCCGGGCGCCTTCGAGCCGGCCCTGGCGCCGGTCGAGAAGCCCTTGTCGGCGCCGTGGCGGGCGTGGTCGGAGAGCCGCGGCACTAAGAAGCCGAGGATCGCCAGCACGATGCAGAGCACAATCACCGCGGCGATCAGCACGGTGATGCTGCCAATTCGAGGCGGGCTCTCACGGTCACCACGATCATCTGCGTCTCCTCTCGTCAGTTCACCCCGGGCCACCGGTTCGCTCAGCGTGCAACGCATTTCCAGCGTTCGCTACCAGATAGGCACTTCTACCCTTTCAAAGCCGAAACGAGCGCGGCACTGGTTTGTCAGCCACTACTTGGCTTCTTGCCTGAAGCGGGCCGCGGGTGGGACCTGACGAACTGTCTGGGTAGGCGCGCAACGGCTGGCACTTCGAACAGGGCCACTTCCTCGACCGGCCTCCGTGTCTCCGAGGTGATCGCGCGGGGGTAGATGGACATCGATCTCGGGCCACCCTGCAAGCCGTTCGTGATGAAGCGGACCCCTCGACGGTGAAGAGGCGTGCGCTCAGGACGCGGGCGTGGGGGACGAGGTCGGGTAGAGGATTTCGTCGGGGATTTGGGCAGCCTTCGCTGACGCCGAGCTCGTACCAGCGGGAGAGGGTGGCACCATTGCGGTCGGGGTGGTCACCCCGCTCGGAGGGTGTCGAGGAGGGTTGGGCGGGTGCCGAGGCGGTGGCCGCCGTTTGGAGTGACGACGACGGAGTCCCCCCAGATAACGTTGCGGGTTCCGTCCGCGGTGGCCACGCGGGGCTTGACGACGAAGACAGCGTTCTCCTCGAGTCGCCAATCGCGGGTGACCTCGTTGCGGGCTTTGAAGACCAGCACCGGGGCGTCGAAGCCGAGGCCGCGGCTGTGGATGATCGGCTCGCAGACAAAGGGAGAGCTGTCGGCGACCTCGGTGCAGAGGTCGACGAAGTCGCCGAGGCGGGTGCCGGGCCTCAAGGCGTCCCAGCAGCGGTGGGTCGCCTCCATCTGAAGCTCGGCCATCTCCAGCTCGGTCGGGCTCGGCTCTCCCACCCAGGTGGTGGTCGAGACGTGGCCGAGGTAGCCGCACCACTTGGCGTCGGCCTCGACCTGGATCGTGTCGTCCGGGGCGAGGCGGCGCTGGGAAGGGATCGTCGCCGCGGCCGGGGGAAGGGGGTTTCCCGCAGTCCAGAGGAGGAGGGTGGTCGGTTCGCTGCCGCGCTCGAGCAGCGCCGACATCATCCGGGCGTAGACGACGTGCTCGGGGACGCCGCTCTGGGCCTCGCGTTCGAGCGCGTCGATTCCCGTCTCGACGATTTCGACGGCTTTCGTCAGCATCGCCAGCTCCTCGGTGCTCTTCACGAACCGCGCTTCGAAGAGCAGCCCGGTCGCGTCGACGAGCTCGGCGTCGGGAAGCCCCTCCGCCAGCAGGCGAAAGGCGCCGTGGTTGACCAGTCCATCTGGTGCTCGCGGCACCGGGCCGAGTCCCGACAGGCCGATGCGGCCGCGGGCAAGACCGAGCTCGCGCAGCCGCTCGGCGACGACCGGGCTGGCATTGAAGAAGGCCTGCCGGACGTCCTCGACCCAGTCCTGGGAGAGCAGCCAGAACCCGGGCGCCGGGACCGGTCCGACGATCGCGGTCACGTCGCCCTCGCGGGGGAACACAACCGAGAGCCAGGCGCAATTGCCGCCGATCGAGGAGAGGTAGCGGCCGTTGGCGTTGGCCTGGTCCCAGCCTTCACTGTTGTGCAGGGCCACGATCGCGTCGAGGCCGTCGCGCTCCATCAGCTTGCGCACCCGCCCCCAGCGCGATTCGCGCTCCTCCAACGAGAAACGGGGCAGGTCCGGGACCGGATAACCGGGCGGAGCGACCATGTCGGGGGTGCCGCCGGTCATCGCTGGACGAACAATTGCATATTAGATAGACTATAGCCTCTGCCCAGAAGGCACCGTCCACGTGCTGGGTCCGAGAGGAAGGAGAGTTCAGATGGCTTCGAACGTTCGCCGGGGGCTCATTCCCCGTATGCCCCAAGGGGTTTCCGAGCACCTCGATGAGATCTATACGGTCGACGGCTTCTTCGGCGATTGGTCGCACCTCTTCCGAGCTCGCAACCCTGGGGTGCCGAAGTCGTGGAGCGACGACGACCTGATGTACATGGGGGCGGACACCGACGCGCTGGCGCCGAGCGACGCCAGCGACCCGGCGGGGGAGCCGCTGCGCCTCGCCGAGGGTGACGGCATCGCGATCGCGATCTCCCACCGCGCCGCGAGGATGCCGTTCGCCGAGAAGAACGCGGATTTCCACCAGATTCGCTTCTACCACCGCGGCCGCTTCCGGCTCGAGACCGAGTTGGGGGCGCTCGAGGTCGAGGAGGGCGACTTCGTCGTCATCCCGAAAGGCCTCCTCTACCGGGAGACCCCTCACGGCGAGGACAACTCGGTGGTGATCTTCGAAACCCGGTCGGCAATCGTCCCAGCCGAGGAGCTCTGGGACTCCGTCGGTTTCTCCAGCTTCTTCGTCGACTACTCGAGGATGGTCCTGCCTGAGCCGGCGACCGAGCCCGCCGACGTCGACACCACAGTCCGGGTCCGGTTCCGCGGCGAGTGGCAGACGCTCGACTACGACTTCGACCCCTGCACCGATGTCGTCGGCTGGATCGGCGACCCCGTCATCTTCAAGCTGAACGTCTGGGACATTCCGGGGCTCGGATCCTCGCACGGGTTCCTGCCGCCGCCTTCGGGCGCCGTCCTCTACGCCCGCGACAAGTCGTTCTTCTTCAACGTGATGAGCCCGAAGCCTTACCCGAACACGCCAGCGCCCGACGGCAGTTTCGGGGCGCCCGCGCACCTCAACGACTACGACGAGATCTGGTTCAACCACGCCGCCGACCGGGCGCCGGAGACGAGCGGGCACCTGTGGCGGCTGCCGCCGACGCTGCCGCATCCCGGGCTCAAGCGTCCGCCCGAGTACCCCGAGAACCCGGTCGAGAAGATCCGCGAGGTGAAGCTCAACTTCGACACCCGCTCCACCTTGCGCTGGACGGCGGCGGCGAGCGAAGCGTTCCTGCCCGACCCTCTGGTTGCCGTCTACACCAGCTTGATGGGGGCCCACGTGGGCGTGGTGCCCGAGGTCGCGCTCGAGCACGTGAAGCGGTGAGCAGGGTGAGCGAGGTGGCGACGCCCCCGAACCTGTGGGACGCGGCCCGGCGGGAGATGGAGGAGTACAAGCTCGCCGCCGACCTGGAGATCCAACCCCCTTGGCAGGTGCCGGAGAAGATCGTGATCCACACCGCGATCTCGGGGCGGCTGGCGGCGGGGAGAGGCGATGCCTTCCCGACCAGCCTCGAGGCCTACATCGACGTCGCCGGGACGGTGATCGAGGCCGGCGCCGCCGCCGTCCATTTCGACTACACCTGGATCGAAGACCCGAAGGGGCGGCGCCTGGACCGCGACATGAAGCCGGCCGACGCCTACCGCACGGTCGTCGAGCCGCTGCGCGAACGCTACGGCGACCGCTTCGTCGTCGACTGCAACGTCCTCAACGGCAGCAGCTTCGAGGAGTGCATGGCTCCCGCCCGCGAGGGGATCGCCGAGATCGCGCCGTGCGCGCCGGGCCATCCCGACGAGTGGATGGTGCCGGCGGTCAGTGCGCTCGAGGAAGCCGGGGTGAAGCCGATGCTGGCGATCCACTCCTCGGGCGAGATCGAGCTGGCGAAACGGAAGCTGATCGACACCGGGATCCTGCAGCCGCCCTACTTCTACGTCCTGCTGTTCGGCCTTCCGTTCGACTCCGGCCGCACCCTGGTCTCGGGGACCTGGGTCCCGGACGCGCGCGAGATGGCCCTCCATCTCCTGCTCATGGTCGACCAGATCAATTCGATCGCCGACGACTCGGTGATCGTCGTTTGCGCCGCCGGCCGTGCCGGCCTCTATCTGACCACCCTGGCGACGATGCTCGGCCTCCACATCCGCGTCGGCACCGAGGACACGATCTGGAAGTTCCCGAACAGCGACGAGCTGGTCGAGAGCAACCTGCAGCTGTTCGAGATGGCGCGGAAGATCGCGGCCCTGCACGGACGGGAGCCGGCGAGCGCCGATGAGTACCGCAACCTGCTGCGACTGCCCCCGCGTCGACAGTCGTAGCGGCGGCTCAGGCCAGTTGGCCGCTCCGCCGCCGGGCAGCGAGCAGCAAGCGCTCGAGCAGCGAGTCCAGCGCGTCCGCGTGCTCGACAGCGGCGAGGTCGCCGCTGTCCTCGAAGGCCGTGTCGGCTTGGCCCACCGCCAGCTCGTCGGCGACCACGTCGGCGCCGATCGTCGCCAGCACTTTGCGCAGCTCCGCTTGGGCCCAGACGGCTCCGAACAACCCGGTGCTCGCGCCAACCACAGCGACCGGCTTCTCGCGCAGGGCGTTGTCGGGGAAGGGACGGGACGCCCAGTCGAGGGCGTTCTTAAGTTGACCCGGGAGCGAGGCGTTGTACTCGGGGGTCGAGAAGAGGACGGCGTCAGCGGCCGCGAGTTCCTCCCGCAGGCGCCGGACCGACCACGGTGGGTCGCCGTGGTCAGCGTCCTCGCGATAGGGCGGGATTGCCTCGAGGCCCTCGAGCAGGGCGAAATCGACGTCGTCCGGCAACCGCCCCGCGGCGACTTCGAGCAGCCGCTGGTTGTGGGAGTCGGGGCGCAGCGAGCCCGAGACGCCCAGGAGCCTCACGCCGGCGCGCTCTTGCGCAGGAGGGCGAGGACGATCGTCAGCTCGACGTCCCAGCCCAGCACGTCGCCGCCCTTCGGCAGGCCCTGCTGCCAGTCCATGCCCCAGTCACGGCGGTCGACCACCGTGCTCAGCGCAAGAGCGGCACGGGTGTTGCCGAACGGGTCTTCGACCGGCGGCTCGTAGCTCCCCGTCGCGGTGACCGGGCGGGTGACGCCGCGCATCGTCAGCGCGCCGGCGACGGTCGCCTCCCCCGACTGGCCGAGCTCGATGCTGGTCGAGCGGAAGGTGATCTCGGGATGGTTGCTGGCGTTGAAGAAGTCGGCGCCGTCGACGACGTGCTCGCGGAAGTGGGCGTCCTTGATCCCGATCGAAGCGACCTTGGCGACGCCGGTCAGCTCCAGCGAGTCGCCGTCGCCCTCGAGGGTGGCAGTGACGTCGTCGAAGCTCGAGCGGTAAGTCGCCACCTTCATGTGCTTGATCGCGAACTGGAACGACGAGTGTTCCGGGTCGGCGACGAATTCACCAGGGAGGGGCGGGGCTACGGTCGACATCGATGCGACTCCTTCGCTCGTTGCGGGGCCGGACGACGGTAGATCGACTCGACTCAGCCAGTCAAATAGACTTTCTCCATTTGTTCAATAGTCGCTATGCTATAGACTCTGCCGAGAGTGGCGGAGTCGTATGACAATCGGATCAGCCTCCACAAGCTGGAGGTCTTCTGTCTCGTCGTTGAGCTCGGCGGCGTCTCCCGGGCGGCCGAGCACCTGTTCGTAGCCCAGCCGGTGGTCAGCGCCCATATCCACTCCCTTCAGGAGCGGCTCGGGGTCAAGCTGCTCTACCGCGAGGGCCACGCGATGAAGCTCACCGACCAGGGTCAACGCGTCTACCGCTGGGCGAGCGAGACGCTCTCGCGTACCCGCGAGTTGGTCCGCGAGCTCGATGGCATCGCCGAGGGGCTTCGTGGCAGCGTCGCGATCGCGGCGAGCATGACTGTCGGCAGCTACCTGCTGCCGCCGCTGCTCTCGCGGTTCCGCAGCGAGCGACCGGGGGCTCGGATCACACTCTCGATCTCCGATCCGGAGGGGGCCGCCGAAGCGGTCGAGCGCGGCGACAGCGACTTCGCGGTCCTGGTCGGTGAGGCACCGGCTCACCAGGGCAAGCTCGTGGCCGAGGAAATCGGTTCGGTCGAGATCGTCCTCGTCGCCGCGCCCGACTTCATGCCGGACCTGACCGGGATCGCGGTCGCCGAGCTTGCCGACCTGCCGCTGATCTCCTCGCCGGCGGGCCAAATCCGCCGCTCGCTGATCGACGACCAGCTTGCCGCCCGCGGCGTCTGCCCGCGCGAGGTCGTGATCGAGCTCGGACACCCGGAGGCGATGAAGCGGGCGACGCTCGAGGGCCTCGGCCTCTGCCTGCTGTTTCGCGCCTCCGTTGGAGCCGAGCTGGACCGGGGCGAACTGCGGACGATCGGGATCGACGAAGCCGCGATGACGGTGCCGCTGCTGACGCTGGTGCGTGACGGCAAGCACCTCTCGCCGGTGCAGTCGGAGGTCCTGGAGGCGGTGAGAGAGGGCGCGGCGAAACGGTGGGACCCTCACCCCGAGGAGGTATAGCCGGGTGCCTATCGCGACCGCTGTCAAGACGTATTTGTGCGCGGGTAGGCGCCGACCTAACGTGGCGTGTCCCCGGCGAGGCCCCGCGGGGAGCGAAAGGCCGAGGCGCCCGACTCGGGCCCTCGCGTGATTGGGAAATCGGAAGGAGACCGGTGAAGGCGATGCACCAAGGCGAGGGCCGGCACGGGCTCGACCGATGAGCCCCTACCTCAACTTCGTCATCCTCGGCCTCACGGCCGGCTCGGTCTACGCGGTTCTCGCCAGTGGCCTGATCTCGGTCTACCGCGCGACCGGCGTCCTCAACTTCGCCCAGGGAGCGATGGCGGCCTGGGTCGCCTATGTCTTTGCCGAACTCCGCGCCGCCGGGGTCCTCGTGCTGCCGGTCGGCAAGGTCGACCTCGGCGGGCCGCTGGCCGTAGTGCCGGCGCTGGCGATCTGCGCGGTGGTCGGTCTTGCGCTCGGGATGCTCGCCTACCTCCTGGCTTTCCGGCCGCTGCGCCGCGCTCCCGCCCTCGCTCAGGTGATCTCCTCGATCGGCCTGATGCTGGCGATGCAGGCGCTGGTGCTTCTGCGCTTCGGCACCGACGTCATCACCCCGGCCCAGGTCCTTCCGGGCGGCACGACCACCGTCCTCGGTGTCGAGGCCGACGTCACCGCGCTTTACCTGACCGCTATCGCCGTTGCCATCACCGTCGCGACCTGGGCCTACTTCCGCTTCACCCGGCTGGGTGTCGCCACGCGTGCCGGCGCCCAGGACGAGCGCGCGTTGCGGCTGATGGGGCACTCGCCGGACCGGTTGGCCGCGATCGTCTGGGCGGCGACGACGGCGCTCGGGGGCCTCACCGTCACCCTCGCCGCGCCCTCGATCGGCCTCAACCCAGTCGTCTACATGTATGCGGTGGTCCCGGCCCTGGCCGTCGCGCTGCTGGGTCGCCTGAACTCGCTCGGAATCGCCTGCGTCGCCGGGCTCGCCCTCGGCTCCTTCCAGTCCGTGGTCACACTCCTCACCACCAAGCCGTGGTGGCCGGGCTGGGCGGTCACGGGGCTGCAGGAAGCGGTCCCGTTCGTCGTCATCATCGTCGCCCTCTTCCTCTTCGGCGAGCGGATGCCTGCGCGCGGCTCGCTCGGCGAGATCGAGCTGCCGAAGGTGACCTTGCCGAGGCTGCGGCCATTGCCGGTGGCGGCGACGCTGGGCGCGGCCGTGGTCGCCATCCTCCTCACGACCGGGAACTACCGGTTCGGCGTGATGACGTCGATCATCCTCGTCCTGCTGTGCCTTTCCTACGTGCTCCTGACGGGGTACCTGGGCCAGATCTCCCTGGCGCAGCTGGCGCTGGCGGGGACGGCCGGGTTCGCGCTCTCGAAGCTGACCACCGAATGGCACCTGCCGTTCCCGGTCTCGATGTTCGCGGCGGCGGGGGTGGCGACGCTGCTCGGGGTCGCGGTCGGTCTGCCGGCGGTGCGGATCCGCGGCTCGCAGCTGGCCGTGGTCACGCTCGCCCTGGCGGTGACGGCCGAGGCCTTCGTCTTCAACAACCCGCAGCTGACGCCGCTGGGCGGGAACCAGATCGCCAGCCCCTCCTTCCTGGGCCTCGACCTCTCGGTCAGAGACGCGACCGAGGTCACCCGGGTCGGGTTCTGCATCATGGCCCTTGTGGTCGTGGCGGTGATCGCGCTGCTGACCGCGCAGCTGCTGCGCGGCGTCACGGGGCGCGTCTTCCTCGCGGTCCGCTCGAACGAGCGCGCCGCCGCCTCGGTCGGCATCGACGTCGCCCGCACGAAGTTGGTCGGCTTCGCCCTCGCCAGCTTCATCGCCGGTGTCGCCGGCGCACTGATCGGCTACAGCCGGGGGCAGCTCTCGGCCGACTCGTTCACCGCGATCGGTGGGCTCTCGCTGCTGGCGATCGCCTACCTGGGAGGCATCGGCAGCCTCTCGGGGGCGGTTCTCGCCGGCATCATCGGGCCGCTCGGGATCGCCTATGTCCTGCTGACCCAGTCGCTCGGGCTCGGCCAGTACTACAACCTGGTCGCCGGTTTGAGCCTGATCGTGACCGCGATCTTCAACCCGATCGGGATGGCGGGGGCGACGCGGGCGATGGTGGACCGGGTGGCGCGGAGCCTGGGACGGCCTTCGCGGAGCGCACCCCCGGCGGTGGGCGCGATGTCTTTGCTCGATCCGACTCTGGGGCGCGAGGAGTCCCCCGATGGCCGCTGAGCCCCAGCACGCGGGGCCGCTGTTCAGTGCCCATGAGCTGACCGTCCGGTATGGCGGTGTGACCGCCAACGACGCGATCGGCATCGAGGTCCGCACCGGCGAGGTGGTCGGTTTGATCGGGCCCAACGGGGCGGGCAAGACGACCTTCATCGACGCCGTCAGCGGCTTCACCAAGAGCAACGGGGAGGTGTGGCTGGAAGGGCGGCGGATCGACTCCCTGGCGCCTCACCGCCGCCGCCGGCTGGGGCTGGCCCGCACCTGGCAGGCGGGGGAGCTCTTCGCCGACCTCACCGCGGCCCAGAACCTCGAAGTCGCCTGCCGGGGGACGGTCGGGCTGCGCACCATCCTCGGCGACCTCGTCGGCAGGGGCCGCGGCGGCGGCGAGGCGGTGGAGGGAGCGCTCGAGGCCGTCGGGCTGTCGGGGTACGGCGAGCGCTGGCCGGAGGACCTCTCGCTCGGCGAGCAGAAGCTGGTCGGCGTCGCCCGAGCGCTGGCGGGCGAGAGCCGAGCCCTGCTGCTGGACGAGCCCGCTGCCGGGCTCGACAGCGGTGAAAGCCTGCGGCTCGGACTGCAGTTGCGGAAGATCGCCGCCGGCGGCGTCGGCATCCTCCTCGTCGACCACGACATGGACCTCGTGATGGAGATCTGCGACCGGATCTACGTGCTCAACTTCGGGCGCCTGATTTGCGAGGGCACGAAGACCGAGGTGGTCGCCGACGCGGACGTGGTCGCCGCCTACCTCGGCAGCCCGGAGCCCCAGCTCCACGGTGCCGAGTCATGAGCTCCGCGCTCGCAGTCGAGGGGCTCTGCGCCGGCTACGGCGGGGTTCCGGCGCTCCGTGACTTCAGCCTGACCGTGCAGCCGGGCGAAGTGCACACGATGCTCGGCGCCAACGGCGCTGGCAAGTCGACGGCACTGCTGGCGATCAT
Organism: uncultured Actinomycetes bacterium; assembly: GCA_963839115.1. Classification (GTDB taxonomy): domain Bacteria; phylum Actinomycetota; class Thermoleophilia; order Solirubrobacterales; family 70-9; genus VAYN01. Next base: position 2,674,723 of record CAWITM010000001.1, on the reverse strand, counting down.
GAACGCCGTCGAGCCCACTGCCGGCAGCGTCACCTCCTTTGGCACCAGCCTCAGCGGGCGGCGGATCGAGGAGATCGCCCGTCACGGGGTCGCCCTCGTGCCCGACAACCGGGGCGTCTTCTTCGACCTCACCGTCGCCGAGAACCTGCGGTTGGCCAGGGCCCCGGAGGGCGAGCCCGCTCGCGAGGCGGCACTCGACCGCTTCCCCGAGCTGCGGCCGCTGCTCAACCGCCCCTGCCGCCTGCTCTCGGGTGGCGAGCAGCAGATGCTCGGGCTGGCGAAGGCGCTGGTGTCTAAACCGCGGGTCCTGCTGATCGACGAGATGAGCCTTGGGCTGGCGCCCCTGGTCGTGCAGCGCCTGCTGCCGATCATCCGCAGCCTGGCGGATGAGCACGGGACCGCCGTGGTCCTGGTCGAGCAGCACATCGACCTGGCGCTCCAGGTCTCAGACCGGGCATTGGTGATGAACCGCGGCAGGGTCTCGCTTGCGGGCCCGGCGGCGGAGCTGATGGCCAGCCGCGCCGAGATCGAGGCCGCCTACTTCGGCCAGACCGCCTGACCGGCGGCTCCGGCCTCCGGCCGAGCTATTCCTCGCCGAAGATCGCCGGCAGGAAGCCAACTTTGCTCTGGTCGCCCTCGATCTCGAGCTGCCCGTTGAAATACGCTTCGGTTCCGTCCAGCTCGCCGGTCGCCATCGCGACCATCACCTCGTCGGTCATGCGGACGGTGAGGTCCGGGCTTGCGGCGTCTCCGTCGTGGACGGAGCCAGTGCCGTTACTGGTTTCGATCCACCAGTGGCCGCCGTCGCGACCGCTTACCTCGAACTGGAAGGCGGCGGCAACGCCTTCGGTTCGGCTGGGGTCTGACTTCAGCTCGCTGTCCAGCGCAGCCATGAACTCCTTCGGCGTCAAAGACATTGCCTATAGTTTATCAGCCAGCGTCAGCGTTGGCGGCGTCCCCTTCGAGCTTCTCCAGCGCCGCCATCACCAGCTCCATGTGTGTCTCGTGATGGGCTCGGAGCTCGCGCTGCAGCCTGCCGACGTCGCGTTTGCGCGCCGCCTCGAGCAGCGGCAGGTGTTCTTTGTAGGCCTGCTTCTTCGAGTTGGCGCGTCCGTCGGGGCCGACGGCGCTGCGGAAGGCGAGCCGCACCCCGCGCTCGATCGGCAGCCAGAGGATGTCGAGGAGCCGCTTGTCCCAGTCGGAGAGCCCCGGCGCGAGCAGCTCGAGGTGGAAGCGGTGGTGCCTCTCGAAGGCCTCCTCGGTGTCCTGCGGCAGCGAGGTGAAGGCGTCGAGCCCCGCCTTGATCGTGGCGAGGTCGTCATCGCTGTACCGCACACAGGCCCGCGCGGCGGCGTCGGTGCAAATCAGGATCCAAAGCCGGTAGACGTCTTCGATTTCCTCCGGCGACAGGGCGGCGACCACCGCCTTGCGACCCGGCTGCAAGTCGACCAGGCCCTGTGCCTCGAGGCGGCGGAGCGCCTCACGAACGGGGATGTGGCTGACGTCGAGCTGAGCGCTCAGCTCGGTCACCGCGAAGCGCTGACCGGGGACGAGCGAACCGGTGACATAGGCACGGCGAATCTCGTTGGTGACGTCGTCGACCGTCGACCGCGCGCCGACCGACCTGACCTCGAAGTTCGATGAACGGCTTGCGGAGCCGCTTCCAGATGGTGCCATGCCTAGTCCCCTTTTGATTAGCGCCTCGAGAGAATTGCAATGAGATTATAGACGATGGAATATCGACCTTTTCGCTATCCTGTCCGCACCGCGGCCGAAGGGAGTTCCAGTGGGCGAGTACAAGCTTTTGGTGCTGTCGAATCCCATCCCCGGGGAAGAGGAGCAGTTCGACCGCTGGTACGGCAACCACCTCGGCGAGCTGCGGGCTCTATCGCCGTTCCTGGGCAGCGCGGCACGCTTCCGGCGGGTTGATGGCCCCGGCGAGCGCCCTTCCCACCAGCACCTCGTGATCGCCGACTGGCATGCCGATGACCTCGCCGCCTCCTGGCGCGAGCACATCGCCAGCATCGAGAAGGCCACCGCGGCGAGGAGCTTCACGCCGCCGCCGCCCGCTTTCGACGCAGCTACGGCGCAGCACTGGATCTTCGCGCCGATCGACTAGGCCGGAGCGCCGGCCAGGATGGCGTCGGGCACAAGCACGAGCTTGCCGAACTGCATGTGGTCGGCCAGCCGGCCCTCCGCCGCCGCCGCGCGGCTGAGCGGGAACTGGCTGTCGATGGCCGGGTCGATCCGGCCTTCTTCGACCAGCGTCACCAGCTCGACCAGGTCGGCACGCGCCCCGCACATGTAGAAGTAGGCGGTGATGTGGCGGCGGTAGAGGGCCAACACGTCGGCCTCGAGCTGAGAGCCCGTCAGGCCGCCGGAGCAGAAGAAGCGGCCGCCCCGGTCGAGCAGGTCGAGCGAACGACCCCAGGTGGCGGGGCCGACGTTGTCGAACAGGACCGAGACGCCGCGGCTGGATGTCGCCTCGCGGACCTGGTCGGGCCACTCTTCGTCGCGCTGGTCGAGGGCGAGGTCCGCCCCCACTTCGAGGGCGCGGTCGCGCTTCTCGGCCCGGGTGATCGCGATCACCCGGGCGCCCCGGTCGCGCGCGAGTTCGATGCAGGCGACTCCCATGCCGCCGCTGGCGCCGAGCACCAGGACCGTGTCCTCGGCGGTCAGCGCCGCCTTGCCGATCAGGCCGTGGTAGGCGGTCAGGTAGGCCATCCCGAGGCAGGCCGCTTGCTCGAAAGAGACCGCGTCGCCGAGCGGCACCAGGTTGGCGGCCGGCACGGTGACGTACTCGGCGCGGCCGCCCCAGCGGTGCACGCCGAGCAGCTTCCACTCGCGACAGTAGTTCTCGCCCGCGCCGGCGCGACAGAAATCGCAGGCGCCGCAGGCGATGATCGGCTCGACGCCCGCGCGCTGGCCGACCAGCGCCGAATCGACGCCGGCGCCCACTGCGACCACCTCGCCGGCGGGGTCACTGCCGCTGACGTGGGGAAGCGGGATCGGGACCCTGAAGGTGCCCGAGCGGACCATCGTGTCGGGGCCGTAGTTGACGGTTACTGCTCCGACCCGCAGGACCACCTCGCCGGGGGCCGGCTCGGGGTCGGGAACGTCCTCCCAGCGGAGGACGTCGGCGTCGCCGTACTCGTCGAAGAGCAGCGCCTTCATCGCTGCGGCTCCGGGTCGACCTTGATCGTGATCACCTTCGGCTCGGTGAAGAACTCGCGTGAGAAGGAGCCCCCCTCCCGGCCGATCCCCGAGCGCTTGCTGCCGCCGAAGGGGGCGCGCAGGTCGCGGACGAAGAAGCAGTTGACCCAGGCCACGCCGGTCTGCAGCGCCGCCGCGACTCGGTGCGCGCGGGAGAGGTTCTCGGTCCAGACCATCGCCGCGAGGCCGTACTCGCTGTCGTTGGCCATTCGGATGGCCTCCTCCTCGCCGTCGAAGGTATGGACGACCAAGACCGGCCCGAAGATCTCCTCGCGCGAGGCGCGGCTGTCGAGCGGCAGGCCGGTGATGATCGTCGGCTCCAGGTAGTACCCCCGGCCGAGTTTCGGGTCCGTGGGGCGCCCGCCCCCGGTGACGACCTTGCCGCCGTCGTGCCTGGCGATCTCAACGAACGACTCGACCTTTTCCCGATGGTCGTCACTGACCAGTGGACCGAGTTGAGTGGACTCTGCCATCGGGTCGCCGATCCGCAGCTCAGCAGCCGCCGCCGCCAGCCGCTGGACCAGCTCGTCGTGGATCGAGCGCTCGACGATCAGCCGACTGCCCGCCAGGCAGACCTCGCCCTGGTTGCCGAAGATGCCGCGGATCGTCGCCGGTACCGCCTTCTCCAGGTCGGCGTCGGCGAAGACGATGTTCGGCGACTTCCCGCCCATCTCGAAGGACAGCCGCTTCAGGTCGGTGGCCGCCGCGCGCATGATCGCCTCGCCGGTGCGCGACTCGCCGGTGAAGGTGACAAGGTCGACTCCCGGGTCGCGGACCAGGCCTTCGCCGGCCGCGCCGGGGCCGAAGCCGTGGACGACGTTGAGGACTCCCGGTGGCAGCAGCTCGGCGGCGATTTCGCCGAGGAGGGTCGCGGTTGCCGGCGACTGCTCGGCGGGCTTGAGGACGGCGGTGTTGCCGAAGGCCAGCGCCGGAGCGACCTTCCAGGAAGCGAGCATCAGCGGGAAGTTCCAGGGCGAGATCGCGACCGCGACCCCGGTCGGCTCGTAGCGGGTGTAGGTGTGGAAGCCCGCCATCGGGTGCGTCTCGGCCGAGGCCAGGTCCTGGTAGTCGGCGAAGAAACGGAAGTTGCGGGCGACGCGGGGCACGTCGTGGTGGCGGGACTCGGCGATCGGCTTGCCCATGTCGCGGGTCTCGGCGACCGCGATCTCCTCGCCGCGCTCCTCGATCCGGTCGGCGAGCCGGTGCAGCAGCGCCCGCCGCTCGGCGGCCGGCATCCGCGGCCAGGGTCCCTCGTCGAAGGCGCGGCGGCTGGAGGCGACCGCGCGACGGGTGTCCTCGGCCCCACCCTCGGCCACGGTCGCGTAGGCGACTCCGCGCGAGGGGTCGACGGTCTCGAAGGTCTTGCCGTCGGCGGAGCTCTCCGGCTTGCCATCGATCCAGTGGGTGAGGTGAGCGAGCGAGGCGGCCTCGGGCTCGGCTGGGTTGGGCTCTTCGGTCGATGCGATCTCAGGCATCAGTCCTCCTCCGTTTGCTTGAGCTTCGAGCTTCCGCCGACTCCCCAGTGCCCGGCGGGCACCTCGTAGAGGACGACCCGCACGCTCTCCCGCGGCGCGTCGAGCGAGGCAACTACGGCGTCGGTCGCCGCGCCGATCAGCGCCTCCTTGCGATCGGCCGGGCGCCCCTCGATCAGGGTGATCTGCACCAGCGGCATCAGGCGTGCACCTCGGCGACGCCGAGCCCCTCGACTTCGGCGGTGACGACGCCGCCGGCGGTCAGCGGGATCGCGTCGGTCAGGGCGCCGGAGAGGACGATCGAGCCGGGTGCGAGGACCTCTTCGCGGGCCGCGAGCTCGCCGACCAGCCAGGCGACCGCCTGTGCCGGATGGCCGAGCACCGCGGCGCCGGCCGCGGTCGCGACCACCTCGCCGTCGCGCCGCAGAACGACCCCCGCCAACCGCAGGTCGGCGACCTCGCTGGCCGGGACGGCCCGCCCGCCGACCACGAGCCCGGCCGAACTGGTGTTGTCGGCGACGACGTCGGGGAGGCGGAAGCGGAAGTTGTCGTAGCGGGAGTCGATCAGCTCGATCGCCGCGAAGACGTACTCGGTCGCGGCCAGCACCGTCGCCACCGTCGCCGGCGCCTCGAGCTCGCCGCCGATCAGGAAGCCGATCTCGGGCTCGGCGCGAACGTGGATGAAGCGGTCGAGGTCGACCGGCTCGCTGGGGTCGAGCACCATGTCGCTCGTCAGCCGACCGTAGAGCGGCGAGTCGACGTTCATCTGGATCTGCTTCGCTCGGCTGGTCAGCCCGAGCTTGGCGCCGATCAGGCGGCCGCCGCGGTCAACCCGCCGCTGCACAACCTGGCGCTGGACCTCGTAGGCGACGCCGACGCCGAACTCTGGGTCAGAGTCGGTGAAGGGGGCGCCGAGCGGCTGGCGGGTCTGCGCCGCCTGGTCGAGCTCGGCGGCGATCACGGCGAGGTCGGTCACTTTGAAGACGCCCCTGCCAGGTCGGCGGCGATCTCGATCAGCAGGTCCTCCTGCCCGCCGACCGCCTTGCGTTGGCCGGCCTCGACGAGGATGTCGCGGGTGGGGACGGAGAAGCGCTCGCTCGCCCGCTCGGCGTGCAGGAGGAAGGAGGAGTAGACGCCGGTGTAGCCGAGGGCGATCGACTCGCGGTCGATCAGCTGCGGCCGGTCGAGGACAGGGGCGACGATGTCGGCGGCGACGTCCATGGTCGCGAAGGCGTCGAGACCGGTCTCGATCCCGGCTCGCTCGAAGGCGGTCGCCAGCAGCTCGGTCGGGGCATTGCCGGCGCCGGCGCCCATCCCGAACGAGCAGCCGTCGATCCAGGTCGCCCCGGCCTGCGCTGCGGCAATCGAGTTGCCGATCGCGAGGCCGAGGTTCTGGTGACCGTGGAAGCCGACCTCGACCTCGGTGGGCAGGGCCGCGCGCAGGGCTTCGACCCGTTCGCGGGCGCCATCGGGGACCAGGGCGCCGGCCGAGTCGGTGACGTAGACGACCTCGGCCCCGGCCTCGGCCATGATCAGCGCCTGGGCGCCGAGCGCCTCGGGGCTCGTCATGTGGGCCATCATCAGGAAGCCGATCGGCTTCATGCTGAGCTCGCGCGCGTAGCCGAGGTGCGAAGGGGTGATGTCGGCCTCGGTGCAGTGGGCGGCGACGCGGGCGATCGAGGCGCCGCGCTCGCGAGCGCGATCGAGGTCCTCCTTGACGCCGATACCCGGCAGCAACAGGACGACCAGCTCGGCGCGGTCGACAGCCGCTGCCGCGGCGGCGAGCAGCTCGTACTCGTCGGTGAGGCCGAAACCGTAGTTGTAGGAGGAGCCGCCGAGGCCGTCGCCGTGGCTGACCTCGACCCCGGCGCCGTCGAGGGCGGCGGCGATCGCGCTGGCGTGCCCAGGCGTGAAGCGGTGGCGCTTGGCGTGGCTGCCGTCGCGCAGGGTCGAGTCGACGATCTTGACCGCCGCGCTCATGCCCGTGCCTCGCTGACCGCGGCGCCGAGCGACGCCACCTCCTCGCCAACCTTGATCGCGGCGGCGGTCATGATGTCGAGGTTGCCGGCGTAGGCGGGCAGGTAATCCCCAGCGCCTTCGACTTCGACGAAGACGGCGACCCGGCCGGGGTCGAAGACCGGCTCGGTGCGCAGGCGGTAGCCCGGTACGTACTCGGCGACGCGGCCGACCATCGCCTCGATGCTGGCGCCGATCGCACCCTCGTCGGCGCCCTCAGGGATCGTCGCGTAGACGGTGTCCCGCATCATCAGCGGTGGGGTGGCAGGGTTGAGGATGATGATCGCCTTGCCGCGCGCGGCGCCGCCGATCTCCTCCAGGCCGCGGGCGGTCGTGCGGGTGAAGGAGTCGATGCTTTCGCGCGTCCCGGGGCCGGCCGAGAGACTGGCGATCGTGGCGACGATCTCCGCGTAGGCGACCGGGACCGTTGCGACGATCGCGGCGACGATCGGGATCGTCGCCTGGCCGCCGCAGGTGATCATGTTGACGTCGGGGGCCCGTCCGTGGTCCTCGAGGTTGACGACCGGGACGACGCCGGGCCCGAGCTTGGCCGGGGTCAGGTCGATGCAGCGCAGGCCGGCGGCCTCGAACTCGGGGGCGTTGGCCCGGTGGGCGCCGGCCGAGGTCGCCTCGAAGACGAGGTCGATCTCCTCCGCCCGCGCCGTGATCCAGGCTGCTCCCTCGGCCGAGGTCTCGACGCCGAGTGCCTCGGCGCGGCGCAGACCGTCGGAGCTCGGATCGATGCCGACCATGGCGACGGGCTCCAGCCGCTTCGAGCGCCGCATCTTGAACAGCAGATCGGTGCCGATGTTGCCAGAGCCGAGAATCGCGCAGCGGGCCTTCACGCGGTCGCCTCCGAGAAGCGGACCGTGACTGCCCCGAGCCGGCTGAACTCGGCCCGGAAGGAGTCGCCCGGGCCGACCGCGACGGCGGCGTGGAGGGCGCCGGCGAGGACGATCTCACCGGCGTGCAGCTGCTCGCCGAAGCGGACGAGGGTGTTGGCCAGCCAGGCGACGCAGCGGGCCGGGTTGCCGAGCACGGCGGCGCCGGCGCCGGTCGCGACCAGCTCGCCGCCGCGTCGCAGGGTCATCCCGGTCAGCCGCAGGTCGAGCGACTCGACCGGGACGAGCCCACCGGCGAGGACGACCAGGCCGCTGGAGGCGTTGTCGGCGATCGTGTCCGGAAGGGCGATCTGCCAGTCGGCGATGCGGCTGTCGATCACCTCGATCGCGGCGCAGACGCCGGCGGTGGCGGCGATCGCGTCGTTGGCCGTCAGCCCGGGCCCGACCAGGTCGTGGCCGAGCACGAAGGCGATCTCCCCCTCGACTCGTGGCTGCAGCAGGCGGGAGAGGTCGACGGTGTCGCCGTCCTCGACCAGCATCTCGTCGAAGATCCGGCCGTAGTCGGGCTCCTCGACGCCGAGCTGACGTTGCATCGCCGCCGAGGTGAGGCCGATCTTGCGGCCCCGCTGGCGCGCGCCGCCGGCGAGCCGCCGCCGGCTCACCAGCTCCTGCACGGCATAGGCGGACTCGATGTCGAGGTCGGGGTCGCTTGCCGTCAGCGGCGAGATCGGCTGCCGGTCGCGACTCGCGACCGCGAGGGCGTCGGCATGTCGCTCGATTCTCGAGGTGGCCGCGGAGTTCATGGGAAAAAGTATATAGATTATCGTTCATAGAGGATTTGAACGAAGCGCTATTACGAGGAATCGAAGGAGAGTGGACATGCGGATCGCACACTTGGGCCACGCGGAGCTGCTGGTTCGCGACCTGCCGGCGTCGCGGGAGTTCTTCACCGAGGTGATGGGGCTCTTCGTAACCGCCGAGACCGACGAGCAGGTCTACCTGCGCGCCTGGCAGGACTGGGACCACCACACGCTGGTCCTGACCCAAGCCGAGCAGTCGAGCCTCGGACACGTCGGGTGGCGGGTCTCGGGGCCGGACGACCTGGCCGAGTTCGAGCGCCACCTGCAGGCGTCCGGAGTCGAGGTGAGCTGGGTGGCGGGCTCGATTGGCCACGGCGACGCACTCCGCTTCCAGACGCCGGGGGCGGGAGTTCCCCACGAGCTCTACTGGGAGGTCGAGGCGTTCCGCGACCCAGCGCCGCAGCTCGACTCGCGCCTACCCAGCCACCCCCAGCGGTTCACTGGCAGCGGCGTCTCGCCGCGCCGCTTCGACCACGTCAACTTCCTCGTCGACGACGTCGCCGCCGAGCAGGAGTGGACGAGCCGGGTGCTCGGAGTCCAGCACAACTACTACGTGGTCGGCGAGGGCGAGGCACGCCTCGGCTCCTGGCTCTCGAACACGAACGTCTCGCACGAGATCGCGTTCATGCGGAACCGGCTGCAGGACGGCGACAACCTCCACCACGTGGCCTACTTCCTCGACTCGCCCGACCAGCTGATGCGGGCGGCGACCCTTCTCGTCGACGCTGGCTGCACGCTCGAGTGGGGTCCCGGCACGCACGGGACCAGCGGCGCGATCTTCCTTTACGCGCTCGAGCCCTCGGGCCACCGGGTCGAGGTCTGGACCGGCGGCATGCTGATCTTCGCACCGGACTGGGAGCCGCTGCGCTGGGACGGCGAGATCGGCCATCTTGGGCTGGAGATGTGGGGCTCGGCGATGCCGGAGAGCTACCTCACCTACGGCACGCCGCTTCCCGCCACCGCGGCCCGGGTCGGTTGAGCGCCGCTGCGGCAGAGGTCGTCGCCGCGGCGCGGGTGCTCGCCGAGGCCGGCCTCGTCGACGCCTTCGGCCATGTCTCCACCCGCGCTGGGGGCGAGACCTGCCTGATCACCCCGGCCAGGCCGCTCGGCGAGCTGAGTTCCGAGCCCCAGCTCGTCGAGCTGGCGCTGGGCGCCACCGAGCTGCCGCCCGGAACGCCGAAAGAGGCTTGGATTCACCTCGCCATCTACCGAGCGCGAGCCGATGTCGGCGGCATCTGCCGGGCCCAGCCGGAGGCCGTGAACGCGGCCGTGGCGGCGGGGGTCGAGCTGCGCCCGCGGCACGGGCAAGGGGCGTTCCTCGGCTCGCGGGTGCCGGTCTACGACGACGCCCGCTTGGTCCGCGAGCCGGCGCTCGGCGCCGCGGCAGCGGCCGCGCTCGGCGACGCCGGCGGGCTCGTGCTCCGGGGCAACGGGGCCGTCGCCGTCGGCGCGACGCCCGGACGGGCGACTGCGCGGATGCACGTAATGGAGGCCAGCGCCCGGATCAATCTCGCCGCCGCCGCACACCCGAGCGGCCGGTTCCTCTCCCCCGCAGAGGTCGATTACTGGAGCGCCGCCGCGCCAGAGCTGCTCGACCGTCTCTGGGAGCACCTCGCGACAAGCGTCGGGTCCGGGTCCTGAAACCGGCTCCGTCAGGGGGCGCCGAAGCGGGTCACGAGCGGTGGCCCGAGGCACTCGATCGTGACCTCCACCTCGTCGCCGGGCGCGAGGAACTCCTGCGGGTCGCGGCCGTAGCCGACACCGGCCGGCGAGCCGGTGACGATCACGTCGCCCGGCTCGAGGGTCATGAAGGAGAGAAAGTGCTCGAGGATCGCGGCGACACTGAACGTCATGTCTCCGGTGTTGGCGGCCTGTTTCTCGACTCCGTTGACGGTCAGCGAGAGGTCGAGCGCCTGCGGGTCGCTGACGAACTCCGCCGGCGTGATCAATGGCCCGAGCGGGCCGAAATCGTCGAAGCCCTTTTGCCGCACCAGGTCCATCCCGAGGAACGGGACCTGGTCCTCGACCCAGTCGCGGGCCGAGAGGTCGTTGAAGGTCGCGTACCCCGCGACCGCCTCGAAGACGTCAGCGCCCGCGAGGTGCTTCGAGCGGCGGCCGATGACGATCGCCAGCTCGGCCTCCCAATCCACCATCTGGGCGTTCGAGGGAAGTCGCACCAGCCGTCCCGAGCCGACCAGAGCGGTCGAGGCCGGCTTGAGGAAGGCGCGAGGGAAGCCCGGGTCGAAGCTGGCGTTCATCTCGTCGAGGTGGTCGTCGTAGTTGGCGCCAACCCCGATCAGCTTTCGTGGGAAGCGGATCGGCGGCAGCCAGGCGATCGCCTCCGGGTCGAGCGCCGTGTCCTCCCCGGCGCCGGCCGCCGCCGCGGCGAGCCGCGGGCGCCACTCGTCCCAGCCCTCGAGGATTTCGAGCACGGTTGCTCGTCCGGCGGTCAGCTCGGCGAGCGGGTGGAGGCGGCCGTCGACCTCGAGCACCGTGTAGGGCGTTCCGTCGCAGTCTTCGGCGGTCCCCAGGCGCCATACCGGACCCGCCGCCGGATCGAGCTGTGAATCTGGACTCACGGACATATGCTATAGATTATAGACCACGACCTAGAGGAGGTATCTTGCCCACCGAGACCGTCCTGAGATCAACCCACCCCGTCGCGCCGCGCGCGCGAGGCACGCACGCTCCGATCGGCATCGAGCGCGCCGGATACGTCGCCCTTGCCGCCACAGACCCCGCTGCCTCCGCGGCTTTCGCCGCCGAGTACCTCGGCTTCACCCTGATCCACGCGGACCGCGACGGTCGCCATTACCTCGGAGCCCACGGCCCCGACCATTACTCGCTCGTCTACGTGCCGGCGGAAACCGCGTCGGGCGTCGACCACGCCTCGTATCTGGTCCCGACCCTTGGCGCACTCGACCGCGCCGCCGAGGCCCTCGAGATCAACGGGGTGGAGGTGGAGTGGGTGACGGAGTCGCCGCTCTTCCGGCACGGGCCGGCGATCCGCTTCCCCGCACCGAACGGGACTCCGCTCGAGCTGACCGTCGGCATCGATGCCGCGGTTCCGGTCGCCGAGCACGTGCCGCCGCCGGCGGTGCCGATCGCGCCGATCTGCTTCGACCACGTGATTCTCCGCCACGCCGACATCCACGCCGGCAACGTTTTCGCCCAAGACGTGCTCGGGCTGAAGGAGTCGGGTCAGATCATGCTCCCCAACGGCGAGCCGCTGCTGACCTTCTTCCGCTCCCACACCCTGTTCCACTGCTACGGCACCGCGAACTCCGACCGCGACGGCCTCCACCACGTGCAGTTCACGTTGAAGAACGATCGCGCCCTCTTCCGGGCCTACGAAGCGATCGAGGACGCCGGAGCGGTGGAGGTGATCTGGGGTCCGCTGCGCCACGGCTGCGGCCAGAACCTCGCCTTCTACCTGCTCGACCGCGAGGGCTACATCTTCGAGTACTCGGCCGAGGAGGAGGTCATCCTCGACGACGAGTGCTACGAGGTGCAGCGCTGGCCGGTCGACGACCCGCACGCGGGTGACGAGTGGACCAACTCGAAGCCGCCGGAGATAATGAAATGACGACGCCGGCGTCGATCTCCCGATTCGCACCCGACTTCGGCGGCCAGCTCCTGCGTGACGGCGACGCGGGCTACGACGAGGCCCGGCATATCTTCAACTCGCGCTTGATGGGCCGCCCGCAGCTGATCGCGCGCGCCACCGGGGTCGAGGACGTCGAACGGACGATGCGATGGGCCGCCGAGACGGGAACGCCCGTCGCGATTCGCGGTGGCGGCCACATGGACGGCTACGCCGCGCCGGACGGCGCCGTCCTCCTCGATCTCTCCGAGCTGCGCGGCATCGAGGTCGACCGCGAGGCGCGTGTCGCCCGTGCCGAAGCCGGGGTCCTGCTAGGCGAACTCGACGCGGCGACGCAGGCGCACGGTCTCGCCACCACGGCAGGGACCGTCACCCACACCGGCATCGCGGGGCTGACGCTGGGCGGCGGGGTCGGGTTCCTGATGCGCCGCTTTGGCGTCACCGTCGACAATCTCCTGAGCTGCGAGGTGGTGACGACCAAAGGCGAGCGGATCACCGCAAGCGAAGACGAGAACCCGGATCTGTTCTGGGCGCTTCGCGGCGGCGGTGGCAACTTCGCCGTCGTCACCCGCTTCGAATACCGCCTGCACGAGCTCGGGCCCGACGTCGCCCGCGGGCTGATGGTCTACCCGCTCGAGCAGGCGCCGGGAGTCCTCCGCAACCTCGACGAGTACATGCGGACGGCACCGCGGGAGGCGATGATCATCGCCGCGCTCACCCAGGCCCGCGGCCTGCCAGTGCCGCCCGACCTGGCGGGCATGCCGGCGCTGATCCTGATCATCGGCTACACCGGCGACCCCGATGAGGCCGAGGCGGCCCTGGCGCCGGTGCTCGGGTTCGGCGAGCCGGCGCTGAGCAAAGTCGAGCGGACCGCCTACACGACGCTGAATGGGACGCTCAACCTGCTGGCGCCCTGGGACCACCGCTGGCACCTCCGCGGCGGCTACCTCGAGGGCCTTGGCGAGGAGGTGATCGAGGGGTTCGTCGCCCGCGCCGAAGCGGCGCCGACGACCACCGACGTCGACCCGCCGAACGCGACGATCGCGGTCTGGTCGATGGGCGGCGCGATGGACGATTTCGCCGAGGACTCCGTCGCCTTTTCGCGGGTCGGCGCCCGCTGGTTCTACGAGGCGGTCGGCGCCTGGAAGAGCGACGACGACGACGAAGCCCACATCGCCTGGGCCGACGACGTCGACGCCTTCATGGGCCCGCACCGGTTGCCGAACGGTTACATCAACCTCGGCACCTCGGCCGACCCGAACTGGCTCCGCAACGCCTACGGCCCCGAGAAGTACGCGCGGCTGACCGAGTTGAAGCGCAAGTGGGACCCGCAGAACCTCCTGCGCTTCAACAAGAACATCGAGCCCGGCGAGTAACAGGGGGCTAGCCGACGGCGCGGGGTGCGCGGCCGCTGGCCTCGCGCACCTCGCGCAGCGCGCCGGCCCAGGCGACCAGCTGGTCGAGCAGGCGATCGAGCTCGGAGTCCCGCCGCTCGTGGGGCGCGAAGCCGTCGTCGTCGCCGAACTCCTCGAACAGCGAGAGGGCGACCTGGGCGCGGACGTCAGCTACCCGCAGCTCTCCCATCACCGCGCGCAGATGCTCGATGGCGCGGGCACCGCCGGCGTCGATCCCGTAGCTGACGAAGCCGGCGGCCTTGTCGTGCCACTCGGCGTAGAGGTAGTCGAGGGCGTTCTTCAGCGCCGCCGGGATCGAGCGGTTGTACTCCGGGACGACGAAGACGAAGCCGTCGAAGGGCTCGATCCGCCGCGCCCAGGCCCGCGTGTGCTCGTGCTGGTACTTGCCGTAGGCCGCCGGCAGCTCCTCGTCCAGCAGCGGCAGGTCTTGCTCGAGCAGGTCGATCAGCTCGACCTCGACGTCGTCGCGCTCCCGGCAGCGCTCGAGCACCCACTGTGCGACCGGCAGCGCGCGGCGATTGGGTCTCGTGCTGCCGACCACCACTCCAATCTTCAACGGCTTGCGCATCGTGCCACCTCTTGTCGGTAACTCGTGTAAAGTAAAACGTGCATGGCAAAGCGTACCAGCAGCCAGCGCCCGCCGTCCCGGCGACCGGGGGCCCGCCCGGAGAAGCGGGCCGCGATCGTTGCTGCGGCGCGCCGCAGCTTCGGCGAGGAAGGCTTCGCCCGCTCGAGCATCGACCGGATCGCGGAGGGTGCCGGAGTCTCGACGCGTACGATCTACAACCACTTCGCCAGCAAGGACGATCTCTTCGCGGCAGTGCTGGAGGAGAGCGCGACAGAGGTCGCCGACGACTTCGTCGCCCGGATTCAGGCCGAGGAGGGGGACGAGCCACTGGAGCCGAGGCTCCGCGAGCTCGCCGCGCTCCTGGTCGGCCAGGTCAACGCCCACCCCGAGCATTTCGCGATGGTCCGCCAGATCACCGCCGAGGCGCGGCACTTCCCGCCCGGCACCCTCGAGGCTTGGCAGGAGGCCGGCCCGCTGCGGGTCGAGCGGGAGGTGGCCGACTACCTGCACGGGCTCGCCGAGAGCGGCGACCTGCGTGCCTCCGACCCCACCCTCACGGCACGTCACTTCATCGCGCTCACCACCGCCGAGGTGACCGCGCGCACTCACCTTGGCGGGGCGGTACTCGACAAGACCGAAGTTCGTCGGCTGATTGAGACGGGGGTGAACGCCTTTCTGCACGGCTACGCGTCATAGGGCACCGACTATGGATGAGGCACCGAAGTTGTATTTGAGGACACCCATAGGTCGCGCCTACGATCGCGGCGATGAGTCGGGAGCTCGAGGAGCGAGTGCAGTTACTCGAAGATCGCAACGCGATCGTCGAACTGTGGGCGCGGTACTGCGAGCTGAACGACAGTCAGGACGTCGATGGGCTGCTGGCCGAGGTGTACGCATCGGACGCTGTCGAGGAGTACACCATGGGACACCAGCGCGGCCGGATCGCGGGGCACGAGGAGATAGGTCGGTACTTCGCGACCGAACTGCCGACCTGCGAGTGGACCGCACACGTACTGGGACAGGCCCGGGTGAAGGTGGAGGGCAGCAGCGCCCGTGGAACCCACTGCATCACCGCCTCGCACTGGTTGCGACGACCGGATGCCGATCCGATGCGGCCGGCGGACTGGATCGGCGTCGGAACGATCACCGATGAGCTGCGGCGCGACCCCGCGGGGTGGCGGGTGGTGCATCGCAGCCGTCGCTTCACCGGCGGAGCCATCGCTGTCGGCACGCCCCCCAAATGAGCCCCGACCCCAGGAGGACAACCCATGCCACACACCAAGCATGTGCCCGGCACCGCCGGATCGACGCAGGATCGCGAGGCCTTGGTCTCCTGGCTCCTCGATCGGGCCGAGCTCCACGAGCTCTTTAACCGCTACCTGCGCACCCCCGACGAAGACCGCTTCGACCGCCCTTGGCTGGAGTCACTGTTCACCGAGGACATCACCGTCGACTACACCTTCGTACGTCACGAGGGGCTCGAGGGGATGGCGGCGTTCGCAGGCGGATTCTTTGCCCGCTTCGCCCGTGTCCAGCACGTCGGCACCAACTGCCTGGTCGACGTCGACGGTGACAGTGCCAGGGTTCGCGCCAACGTGATCGCATCGCACATCCCCGATGCAGATGAACCGAGAGCTCGCTTCACGATCGGCGGCACCTACGACATCGACGCGGTCCGCACGCCACATGGGTGGCGGTACCAAACGCTCAAGGAGCACATCGTCTGGACCTCCGGCGCGGCGAGTGGCTGACCGTCGATCGTCAGATCTTCGCTTCGACCCAACCCAATCGAAAGGATTCACCATGACCGACCTCGCCCAAGTGCCAACCGAGATCACGGAGCTGGCCGACCGCGCCGCGATCACCGACCTAGTCAGTCGACTGGGTGTCTATCTCGACGAGCAGCGGATCGACGACCTCGGCGACATCTTCACCGACGACGTGATCGGGCAGTTCCCCGGCGGTGATGAGTTCCAGGGCCTCGAGCTGCTGCAAAGCCACGCCAGCGAAAACCTGCCGAAATGGGAGCTGAAGCAGCACGTGATCACCAACGTGATCATCGACCTCGACGACGACGAGGCGTCGATCCGCGCAAACCTGATCGCGACTCACGTCCACGTCGCCACGAAGCCGGCTTCGCACTGGGAGATCGGCGCCACCTACGACTTCGCCGCCCGTCGCACCGATGTCGGCTGGCTGCTCACGAAGGTGATCCTGAAGATGGTCTGGACCGGCGGCGACGAGTCGCCCGCTTAGCCCCCTGGCTCGGAGAGGAATAGGAGATGGGTTCCGCGCTGGCGGGAAAGGTCGCTCTGGTAACCGGATCGAGCCACGGGCTCGGGCGGGCGATGGCGGAGCGGCTCGCCCGGGACGGCGCCCTGGTCGCCGTGCACGGCCGCGACCGGGACGCCGCGCACGAGGTTGTCGCGGCGATCGAGTCCGAGGGTGGCAGCGCCTTCTCGATCTGCGTCGAGCTGGGACCGGCTGGTGACGTCGATGCCCTGTTCGCAGAGCTCGACGAGGGGCTGCGAGCGAGGACCGGCGACGGCTCGCTCGACATCCTCGTCAACAACGCCGGCTTCTCCTGCACGCAGCCCTTCGAGGAGCTCACCCCGGAGGTCTTCGACAGCCTGGTCGCGGTCAACGCCAGGGCGCCTCTGTTCATCATCCAGCGGGCGCTGGGGCGGCTCCGGGAGGGTGGCCGGATCGTCAATATCTCGACCGGCCTGACGCGCTTCCCCTGGCCGCAAGAGATGGCCTACGCGATGAGCAAAGGGGCGCTCGACATGCTCGCCTTGCACCTCGCCAAACACGTCGGCCCGCGGGGGATCACGATCAACACGGTCGCCCCCGGGACGAGCGACAACGGCCGCGGAACCCTCGACGGCGATCCGGCCGCGGCGGCTGCGATCGCCGAGTTGTCCGCCTTCGGCCGCTGGGGCGAGGCGGCGACGATCGCCGACGTCGTCGCCTTCCTCGTCGGGCACGACGGTCGCTGGGTGACGGGAGCGTGGATCGATGCCACCGGCGGAGCTCTCGTGTAGTTTCTGTATCCTATAATCTATAGACTTACTCTGGGAAAGCCCGGGAACCGGGTGTTCAAGAAGAGGAGAGGTATGAGAAATGCACGCGCCATGTGGGCCACGCTGCTGGCGGCGGTCTGCATGGGATTGCTGCTCGCGGCCTGTGGCTCGGGTAGCTCCGACAGTTCGACCAGTGCTTCGAACACGACGACTGGGAGCAGCTCCACCGCGGCCGGCGAAAGCGAAAGCCCGAGTGGGGAACCGCTCAAGGTCGGCTTCTTCATGGTCAGCAGTGGCTCCGGTGCCAACGCACAGGTTCCGCTCGGCGAGCAAGCCGCGCTGGAAAACATCAACTCCAACGGCGGTATCGGCGGGCGCCCGCTGGAACTCGAAATCTGCCAGGGCGACGGCTCGCCCGAGAAGGACATCAGCTGCGCGAACCAATTCGCCGAAAACCACGTCATGGCGGTCATGGACGGGTTCGATTTCGCCTTCGACGGTGCGCTCCCGGTTCTGAAAGCGGCCGGTATTCCAATCGTCGGCGCGTTTGCCCAGGCCTCGCAGGCGAACGAAGACAAATCGACCTTCTACCTCGGCCCGGCACAGCAGGACTTCGGGGTCGGCTCCTTCCAGGTGTTCCAGGAAGAGGGGTTGAACAAGGTGTCCCTCGTCACCCAGGACATCCCGGCCTCGCACGCCTATATCGAAGGGGCGGTGATCCCCTCGGCGGAAGCCCTGGGCATCGACTTCACCCCGATCTACTACCCGCCGAACAGCCCGAACTTCTCGACGATCGCGGCGACGATCATCTCGAGTGAACCGGACATCGGCGGCACTGCCTCCCTCCCCGACGAGAACCAGTGCACGTCGATGGTCAAAGCCCTGCGCGAACAGGGATACGAAAACGCGATCTTCGCCGGGTTCTGCACCAAGTTCATCGAAGAAGTTGGCGCCGAAGCAAAAGGCACCCAGATCTACACCACGGTCTGGCTCCCGCAGATGCAGAAGTACGCGCCCGCCGACATCCAGAAGGAACTGGAAACGGCGACGACGGAGATCGAAGGCCAATCCAACGCCGACGCCGCCGGCTTCTACAGCTACGCGACGTACTCGCTGGTCAAGACCTTCGCCGACGTGGTCGGGGAAATCAAAGGTCAGCTGAGCCCGACGACGATTCGCTCCGCCTTCGCAAACCTGAAAGGTCATCCCAGCGCCCTCGGCGCCGCGATGACCTGCAACCGGCAGGCCTGGCCCGGGACCTCAGCCTGCAGCGGCGAATTGATGGTCGCCGAAGTCCAGGAAGACGGTTCGCTGAAACCGATCGGCGGCGGGTTCGTGAAGGTGAAGGTGCCGCCCCAGTCATGAGCGGTCCCGCGGGCAGCTCCACCGGGATTGCCCGGGCGCAGGTCATCGGCTCGATGCTGCGCCCGGGATATCTCAAGCAAGCGCGTGCCGCCCGTGTGGACGGCGCGATCCTCCAGCGTGAGTTGAAGCGCGTGGAGGATCGCGCCGTCGACGCCGCGATCGCCCGCCAGGAAGCGGCGGGGATCGCGGTAGTCACCGACGGCGAGATGCGCCGCTCTGCCTTCACCGCTCCGCTCAGCGAGGCTGTCTCGGGGTTGGAGGAGCGCTCGCTGGAGACGGCTCCGTGGCGCTCGGAGGCCGGCTCGGTCACGGAGCAGATGGGCCTGGTGGTGACCGGGAAGCTGCGGCGGCTGAAGTCGTTCGTGATCGAGGAGTACGCCTACGCCCGCGCCCGCGCCCGCCGCCCGGTCAAGGTGACGGTGCCGAGCCCGCTGATGATGTTCCCGATGTGGTCGCCGCGCCACTCGACGGCCGCTTACCGCGATCCGTTCGAGATGTTCGCCGACGCCGTCGACGTCGTTCGCGCCGAGGTGCTCGAGCTGGCGGCGCTCGGCTGCGAGCACATCCAGGTCGACGCCCCTGAGCTTGCGACCCTGGTCGACCCCGACGTGCGCGACTGGTATGAGTCACGCGGGATGGCGGCGGACCGGCTGCTCAGCGAGGGGATCGAGCTGATCGCCGCCGTCGTCGACGGCATCGACCACGTCCACTTCGGGATCCACCTCTGCCGCGGCAACCACGGCGGCATGTGGATGGCCGAGGGCGGCTACGACTACATCGCACAGGCGCTCTTCGAGCGGGCGCCGGACTTCGACAGCTACCTGCTCGAGTATGACGACGAGCGCTCGGGCTCTTTCGAGCCGCTCCGTGCCGCGCCGCGCGACAAGTCGATCGTGCTCGGCCTGGTCTCGACCAAGCGCGCCGCGATGGAGCAGCTGCCGCAGCTGGTCGACCGGGTCGAGGAGGCCTCCCGTTGCTTTCCGCGCGAGCTCCTCGCCGTCTCGACCCAGTGCGGATTCGCCTCCAGCGCCCGCGGCAATCCGATCGACGAGGCGGTCGAGGACGGCAAGCTGCGCCTCGTCGCCGAGCTGGCGGAAGCGGCCTGGCCGGACGAGGGAGGCCCGCGCCCGTGACCGCGGTGTCGGAGCTGGACGGGGTCATCGGTGAGCTCGCCGCCAGGGCCGAGCTGATCGCCCTCCTCGACCTGCTCAGCCACCTGCTCGCGGTGGTCGACAGCGACCGCCTTGACGAGGTCTTCACCGCCGACGTCCACGCGCGCTTCCCCGGCTCCGATCCGTACCGCGGTCTCGAGCGACTCCAGCGTGACGCCGAGGCCGATCTCTCGCGCTACGGCGCCAGCCAGCACCTGATCCTGAATCCACTGGTCGAGCTGGAGGGGGACACGGCCCGGATCCGCGCCAACCTCCTCGCCCGCCACCTCTGGAGCCGCGATCCCGCCGGCCCCTTCTGGGAGCTCGGCGGCTACTACGAGATGGGCGCGGAGCGCACCGCCGCCGGCTGGCGGATCTCGGAGCTGGCGATAACGCCAGTCTGGACCAGCGGCGAACCTGGAGCTACGTCAATGACTGCTGAAGATGTTTGACCGAAGGGAGATGGCGGGCTGATGACTGTCACGGCGTTCGATGCGATGAACGACGCTCTCGAACAGGGAGAGGGCGTCGGCTTCGAGATGAAACCGGGGTTCACCACCCACTGGCCGATGGGCGCCGACGCGCTGATCGAACTCGGCCAACCGGACCTGGTGCACGACTGGGTCGCGCAGTTCCTCCTCCGCCACAAACACTTCGAGCGCCCAGCGCCGGTGAAGCCGATCGATCTCGGCGACTCCGGCAATTGGCAGGCGGCGCGCGGCGACTTCGATCGCGTCGGCGACTGGCTCGCCGCCTTCGAACGCGAGCTCGCCGTGCGGCCCTGGCAGGAAGTGCTGGTCGAATGGTGGCCGCGCTTGATCCTCGGCTGCTCGGCTGGGTTGACCCACTCGCTGATCCGCACGATGCACGCGGTCCGCAGCCTCGACCGCACCGGTGAGGAGACGACCGACCTCCAGCGCAGCGAGCTGGCGATGGCCCTCGCCTACTGGGCGGGGCGTTACGTCGAGCAGCCGGCACGCCCGGAGCTGCACGGCGAAGCATCGCCGCAGGAAGTCCTGGCCGCGCTGCCCAGGCTCGACCCGGACAGCAAGATCGGCCTCCGCGACAAAGGCTTCTTCCTGCACATGCCGGAGATCGATGGCTGGGGAGAGGAGATCGATCGCCTCGCACCGCCGGCGGACATCCAGGAGGCGTTCAGCGACCTGATCCTCGCCTTCGTCCAGGCCCAGCTGGCGCACCCCGAGCTGTTCCCGATCCCGCAGGTGCACGCGACCACGGCGCCGGCGGCGATGCGGGTGATGCTCGACTACCTGCCGGAGGAGCTGCACCTCGTCTCCTACACCGCGGCCTACCAGGCTTGCGCCGCGCTCACCACCACCTTCCTGCAGCACGACGAGAAAGAGCTGCGGATGACGCCGGACGACGCGCTGCCGACGCCGGCGAGCCCGGAGGAGCTGGTCGCAAACGCGGTAGAGCACGCCGACATGCACAGCATCAAGGTCACCGAGGCCTGCCTGCGGGAGTACTCGATCCGACCCGACGAGCGGTACCTGCAGCTGCCGCAGCGAATCATCGACACCCTGCCGCCCTTCTTCCGCGGCAACCATCCGCGCGCCAAACAGGCCGCCTGACCCAACGGAGGGACCAACGAAGTGAGCGATGTGAAGAGCAACGAGATCGAGATCGCGCTGGCGAGCGGCGAGGCGCTGCCGGCGCTGCACGTCGAAACCGCCGGCGAGCCGCGCGGGGCGGTGCTGGTCGCTGGCGACATCGGCGGCGCCCGCCGGGAGTTCATCGACTTCATCGCGCTCGAGCTCGGCCGCGCGGGGTTCGACTCGCTGCTGCCCGAGTTCTTCTTCCGCGAGGGCCCGCTGACGGAGATGTCCAAAGAGGCGGTGATCGAGCGCCGGGGCAAGCTCGACGACCTGCGGGTCCTCGCCGACCTCTCGACATCGATCGATTGGCTGCGGAGCCAGCCGCGCTTCTCGGGCGCTCGCATCGGCACGATCGGGTTCTGCCTCGGCGGCACCTTCGTCCTCAACCTCGCCGCGATGCGCGAGGACCTCGCGACCGTCTGTTATTACGGCTTCCCGGCGGAGACGCCGGTCCCGGCCGGGGTCCAGGGGCCCTATCCGCGCGAGGAGGTCGGCAAGGTCTCGGGGCCGCTGCTCGCCTTCTGGGGAGACCAGGACGAGCGCGCCGGCCAGGAGAACATAGCCGCCTACATCGCCGCGGTGGAGGCGAGCGGCATCGACTTCGAGGCCGTCGTCTACCCCGGGCTCGACCATGCGTTCCTGATGACCGAGTGGGACGAGGGCAGCGCCGGCCACGACTCGGCTATGGACTCGTGGCGCCGCACGCTCGCCTTCTTCGGCGACAAGCTCGACTGACGGGCCCGCGAGTGGGAGCCGTTCCGCGCATTCCGTTCGAGCAGCTGCCGCCTGACCTGCGCGGTCAGCTGCAGCCGCGGTACGAACGGCTCGGGTACCTGGGCGAGTTCTTCCAGGTCGCGGCCAGCCAGCCAGCCGCGCTCTCGCACTTCGTCGGCTGGACCGAGGCGCTGAAGGAGGCGATCGATTGGCGGCTGGCGGAGGCGATCGCTCTGACCGTGGCGGCCGCCACCGGCAACCAGTACGAGCGGGTGCAGCACGAGCGCCTCTCCCTGAAGCTGGGCTTCGAGATCGAGCAGGTGCGGTCCCTGGTCGACGGTGGGGCGCCCGGCCGCCCCGACCTCTTCAGCGCCGCCGAGCGCGCCGCGGTCGAGCTGGCGCGGGAGGTGGTCGAGGCCCGAGGCCGCAGCTGCGAGGCCGCCTTCGGGGCGCTCGTCGAGTTGGTCGGGCCAGAGGCCGGGATCGGCTGCCTGATGATCGCCACCCGTTACCTCGCACACAGCACGATGTCGAACACCTGGGGTGTGCGGGCGCCGGTCAGCTCACCGCTGGAAGGTGACCCGGAGTCATAGTCACATGACTATGCAGGGCACCGAATCAATGTATTGGATTACTCACCGGTGGACGCCTAGCCTCGATCAGCGATGGAGACGGCAAGTGAGGAGCCACTGTGGATCGCGGAGGGTGACGCCGCCGCATTGTTGACGATCGCCGACGCGATCGACGTCCTCGCGAACGCACACCGCCTCTATGCGGAGGGTGCCGCCTCGAACATGGTTAAGGCCCACACTCAGTCGGGCCCGTCGAACCTGCACGCGGTGGGCGCGATCATCGCCGGCGCCGGCGTCGCCGGGACGAAGACGTGGATACACACCCCAGGTGGCGCCCAGCCCCTGCTGCTTCTCTTCTCATCCGACGATGGCCGCGTGCAGGCGGTCGTCGAGGCCTTCGCGTTGGGCCAGCGCCGCACCTCTGCGACCTCGGCCCTCGCCACCCGCGAGCTGGCCCGCCCCGAGAGCAGCTCAATGGCCTTGGTCGGCACCGGCAAGCAGGCCCCGGCGCAGGTCGAGGCCGTCGCCGCCGTCAGGCCGCTGACCGAGATCGCGATCTACGGTCGCGACGCCGAGCGGCGCGCCGATTGCGCCGCGCGCATCCGCGAGCGAGTCGAGGCCGAGGTCCGCGAGGAGCCATCGCTACCGGCGGCTCTCGCGGGCGCCGACATCGTCACCCTCGTCACCCGTGCCGCCGAGCCGTTCGTCGAGGCCGAGATGATCGCTCCGGGCACCCATGTCAACGGGGTCGGGGCGATCCTCCCCGACCGTCGCGAGCTGACCGTCGAGGCCGTCGCCGGCATGGATCGGGTCTTCGCTGACTCTCGCGTCCAGGCCGAAGGCGCCTCCGGCGAGTTGCGGGAGGCAGTCGCCATGGGCGCGGTCGAGTGGGACCGCGTACGCGAGCTCGGCGAGCTGATCGCCGACCCGAACCTCGGCCGAACCGACGCTGGGCAGAGGACCTTCTTCAAGGCGATGGGGGTGGGGATCGCCGATGTCGCCCTCGGCGCCGAGGTCCTACGCCGCGCTCGAGCCGAGGGTCTTGGCGCGCCCCTGCCCCAGATCCAGGCTGCGCATCACTGACACGAAAGCGAGGGAGAACGATGACGTACGGAAACCAGGACGAACCTGTCGAGGCGGTCTTCGTCAACAAGTCAGGCCGGACCCCGAACCAGTACCGACCGCTGAAGCCGCTGCTGGTGCCGAAAGCGGAGATCGACGCTGAGATTCAGCGGCTGGCCGAGGGCGAGTTCCGCGGCTCGCGCCGCTCGGAGATCGTCAACCCGGCGCTGATGGGCTCGGGCAGCCTCTACCCGGCGATCACCGTCTCGGTCAACGTCCTGCTGCCGGGCGAGCGCACCCGCCCACACCGCCACAACTCCTCGATCGTCAACTTCGGCATCGAGGGCTCCGGGATCTCGATCGTCGGTGGGCGCACGATCGAGTGGGGCAAATACGACACTTTCAACACCCCGCCCTGGGCGGTTCACCAACACATCAACGAAACCGACGAGATCCAGGTCCGTCTCAGTTACTCGAACAGTGGCCTGCTTGACCTGCTCGGGGTCCACGTCTTCGAGGACACCGACGACCTCGACCCGAACCAGCCGCTCGGCGACCCCGAGGCGGAGCGTGAGCTGAGCGCCCGCGGCGAGATCGTCGGCGAGCACGGGGAGGCGCTCCTCACCTACGAGCAGCTGATCAGCCCCGAGCCGCCCTACCAGGCGCCGATGCACTGGCCCTACGAGGTGATCTACGAGCGGCTCCAGCACCTGCGCTCGCTCGGCCAGGAGTACAAGGGCCGCCGCCTCTTCCTGATGTACGACCGATCGACCGGCCGCAGCCAGGGAACGACCTCGACCTTCTTCGCGACGATCACGATGCGCCCCGCCGGCATCGTCGACGAGCCGCACCGCCACACTTCGGCCGCGGTCAATTACATCTTCAGCGGCAAAGGCTGGAGCATCGTCGGTGGCCAGAAATACGAATGGGGCGCGGGCGACCTGATGCTGACGGCGCCGGGCTGGATGAACCACGGCCACGCCACCTTCGAGAGCGAGGACGTCTACGAGCTGACGATCCAGGACTCGCCGCTGCAGATCGCGATCGGCAGCCTGCTCTGGGTCGAGAACCTGCGCGACGACCGCACCGAGGCCCTGGGGCGGACCGACGGGTTCGAGACCAACCGGGAGTCGCTGGTCGGGTCGGAGTCCTGATGGCGGCGTCGGAAAGCCTGCGAGGCTCGCTGGTCCCGCTCGTCACTCCGTTCGCCGTGGGGGCGGTCGACTACGAGGCGTTCGAGGCGGCAGTCGAGCGGGTCGGCGTCGGGTCGGACGGGGTCGTGGTGACGGGCACCAGCGGCGAGCCGACCTCGCTCTCCACCGAGGAGCGGGCCGAGCTCTACCGGCGGGCGGTGGCGGTGGCGGCGGGGCGGTTCCCCGTCATCGCCGCCACCGGCTCGCCTAACCAGGCGGAGACGATCGCGCTGACGCGTGCCGCCGGCGACGCCGGCGCCGATGCGGTCATGGTCGTCTCCCCGGCCTTCGTCAAACCGTCGCAGGAAGGGCTCCGCGAGCACTTCGTCGCGGTCGCGCGGACGACCGAGCTGCCGTTCCTGATCTACAACATCCCGGGTCGCGCCGGCGTCGGTGTCAGCGCCGAGACGGTCGCCCGTGTCGCCGGGGACGCCCCCAACCTGGTCGGTCTCAAGCACGCCTCGCCCGATCTCGACCTGGTCACCGACCTCCTGCTTCGCCTCGGCGAGGACTTTCGCCTGTTCTGCGGCCTCGAGAGCTACTCGTATCCCTTCCTGGCGGTCGGTGGCGCCGGCCTGATGAGCGCCGTCGGCAACCTCGTGCCGGAGCCGGTCGCCGATCTCTGCCGGGCGGTAGGTGAGGGCGACCACGCCCGGGCCCTGGCGCTGCACCGCTCGCTGTTCCGGGTCAACCAGGCGGTCTTCTTCGACACCAATCCGGGACCGCTGAAGGCGATGCTGTTCGCCTCCGGGCTGGGGTCGGACGAGGTCCGCCCGCCGCTGGCGCCGCTCTCGGAAGAGACCCGGGCCCGGGTCTTGCTGGCGCTCGAATCCGTCTCGGACCTCCTCGCCGCGAGATGAGCTTCCTCCGCGACAGGGCGAGGTCGCCCCAGCCGCCGGGCGGCCTCGGTGTCGTGGTCCGGTTCGAGGGCGGCCCGGTGGCCCGGGAAGCAGTCGCACGTGGCTGCGAGCAGGCGCGGGAAAGGGGGGCGATCCTGCACGTCGAGGGCGTCATCCCGGCGAGGCTGCGGTGGCAGATCGCCGTTGGGTCCGCCGGGGTCGCCTGCTTCCCGGGCCTGACTGAGGAGGACATCGTGGTGGCACTCGCGACCGAAATCGAAAGCGCGATCAGCGAGCTGCCCGCCGATATCTCGGTGCGCTGGCGGATCGTGCAGAGTGACTTCTGGGGCAGGTCCGTCGTGGCATGACCGTCGAAACGACAGCGACACCCGCGGATCCCGTCGCAGTGGACGTCGAGGCGCTGGAGCTGGTCCAGTGGCGGGTGCTGTGGCTCGCCACCTCAATCATCCATCACGCCAATAACGTGAGGGAGACGCCGTCCGGGGTGAAGGTGGGGGGGCACCAGGCCTCCTCGGCTTCGATGGTCGGGATCATGACCGCGCTCTACTTCGGCCACCTCGAGGCCGCCGACCGCGTCTCGGTGAAGCCACACGCGGCCCCGGTCGCCCAGGCGATCAGCTACCTGCTCGGCAGCCTCGACCGCGAGCGACTGACCGAGCTTCGGGCGTTTGGGGGGCTGCAGAGCTACCCGAGCCGGACGAAAGATCCCTACCCGGTGGACTTCTCCACCGGCTCGGTCGGGATCGGCGCGACGGCAACGATCTGGTCGACGCTCGCCAACCGCTACGCCCACGACCACTTCGAGGCCGGGCGGGCCGGGCGGGCGATCGCGCTGCTGGGTGACGCCGAGCTCGACGAGGGGGCGATCTGGGAGGCGATCGTCGACCCGATGGTGCCGGCGCTCGGCGAGCTGATGTGGGTCGTCGATCTCAACCGGCAGTCGCTCGACCGGATCGTCCCCGACATCGCCGCCGGCCGCATCCAGCAGATGTTCGAGGCGGCGGGCTGGCAGACGATCGTCGTCAAGTACGGGCGCTTCCTGCGCGAGCTGTTCGAGCGCAGGGGCGGTGGCGCACTGCGGCGGCGGATAGACGCGATGACCAACGAGGAGTACCAACGGCTGCTGCGCGGCAGCGCCAAGGAGGTGCGCGAGCGGCTGCCCGGCGCGGGCCGCGGGCGGCGCGACGTCGAGCGGCTGATCGCCGAGCTCGACGACGCCGAGGTCGGGCGGGCGATCCGCGACCTCGGTGGGCACGACTTGGTCGACCTGCTGGAGGCCTTTCGGCGTTGCGACGATGACGAGCGTCCCTCGGTCGTGTTCGCCTACACGATCAAGGCTCGTGGGCTGGCGACCGAAGGCCACCCGGCGAACCACTCGGCGCTGCTTTCGGTCTCCGAGTGGGATGAGCTGGCGGGCGAGCTCGGCGCCGACGCCGGCGACCCCTGGGCGTCCTTCCCCGCGGGCTCGGCCGAGGCCGAGCTCTGCGCCGCGGCGAGCGAGCGCCTGCGTCGGCCGGTGCCGACGCCGCACGAGCCGCCGCCGGTGCCCAGCGACGTCGGCCGCACCCACCGCGGGGCCGCCTCGACCCAGCAGGCCTTCGGCCGCTTCTTCCCCGATCTCAGCCGGAGAGCCCCCAAGGTGGCCGCTCGCGTCGTCACCGTCAGCCCCGACGTCGGCACCTCGACCAACCTCGGCGGCTGGATCAACCACGCCGGCATCTGGAACCTGCGCGAGCGAACCGACTGGTTCGCCGACGACACCAACACCCTGGTCCACTGGCGTGAGAACCCGGCCGGCCAGCACATCGAGCTGGGGATCGCCGAGGTCAACCTGGTCGGGATGCTGGGCGAGTTGGGGGCGACCTGGTCGCGCGACGGCGAGCCGCTCTTGGCGATCGGCACCCTCTACGACCCGTTTGTCAGCCGCGCGCTCGAGCCCTGGTCTTTCGGCGTCTACGCCGGCGGCCAATCGATCCTCGTCGGCACGCCCTCCGGCGTCACCCTCGCCCCCGAGGGCGGCGCCCACCAATCGATCACGACGCCGACGATCGGGATCGGCCAGCCGGGCTGCGTCGCCTGGGAGCCGGCTTTCGGCCAGGACCTCGAGTGGACGCTGCTCGAGGCGCTCGGCGGGCTCGGCCGCCCGGGTGGGGAATCGGCCTACTTCCGCCTCTCGACGCGGCCGATCGACCAGGAGCTGGCGCGGTTGCCGGAGGACGCCGAGGGCCGCGAGCGCCGGCGCCGCGAATGCCTCGCCGGCGGCTACCCATTGCGGCGGGCCGACGGGGCGCCGCGGATGACGATCGTCGCCGCTGGCGTCAGTGTGCCCGAGGCCGCGGCCGCAGCCGACCAGCTCGCCGGCGAGGGGGTCGCGACCGACCTCCTCTGCCTCACCTCTCCCGACCTCGTCTACCGCGCGCTCCGCGCCCGCCAGGGCCTGGGCGCCGGCGAGGACGCGGTGCTCGAGGCGCTCTTCCCGGCCGAGCGACGCTCGCCGATCGTCACCGTCCTCGACGGCCACCCGCACGCGCTCGCCTTCCTCGCCGCGATCCGCGGCGACCGCCTCTCGGGCCTCGGCGTAGACGGCTTCGGCCAGTCGGGCGATGTCGAGGACCTCTACCGCCACTTCGGAATCGACACCGAGACGATCGTCGGCGCGGCGATCGACCTCATCTCATAAAGCGAGGAGCGAAATGACCGCAGCGACCGTGACCGAGGTGTCGATGCCGCGACTCTCCGACTCGATGGAGGAGGGGACGATCCTCGCCTGGCTGGTCGAGGCGGGCCAGCCAGTCGCCGCCGGCCAGGATCTGCTCGAGGTCGAGACCGACAAGGCCAACATGACGGTCGCCGCCGAGGCTGCGGGGGTGCTCGAGATCCTCGCTGAGGAGGGCGCGACGCTGGCGGTCGGCGAGACGATCGCGCGGCTCGGCGAAGGCGGCGCGCCAGCGGCGGACGCTCCGGCTCCGGCGCCGGCCGAGTCGGATGCGGATTCGCCGACCCCCGACCCTGCTCCGCCGGCGCTTGCGGCCGCGAATGGCGAGCGGAAGGACGCGCCCGGGCTGCCCAACGGCCGGGCCGCGACCCCACTGGCGCGGCGGGTTGCCGCCGCCCACGGCGTCTCGATCGAGGCGATCGCGGCCGGCGGCGGCCTTGGCGGCCGGATCGTCAAGGCCGACGTACTCGCTGCGGCGGGGATCGAGCCCGAGCCGGCGGCTCCAGCTCGGCAGCCACAGAGCCGGCCCGCGGTGGCGCCGGCGCCGGCAAGAGGAGACGCCGGCGCCGGCGCGACCGCACCGGCCGATGGGGCCAAGGGCGGATCGGCGAGGGTCGAGCCGACCCGCCTGCAAGCCGTGATCGCTCGCCGCATGGCTGAGGCGAAGGCGACCGTGCCCCACTTCCAGGTCGAGACCGAGGTGCGGATGGACGCGGCGATCGCCTTCCGCGCCCAGCTGAAGGCGGCAGCCGGTGAGGAGCCGGCTCCCTCGATCAACGAGCTGATCATCCGCGCCGTGGCGCTTGCTCTACGCGAGCATCCGAAAGTCAACGGCTCCTATCGAGACGCGACGTTCGAGCTCCATGAGCGGATCAACGTCGGCATCGCCGTCGCCGCCGAAGATGCCCTGGTGGTGCCGACGATCTTCGACGCCGACCGCAAGTCGCTGGGTGAGATCGGCCGCGACGCTCGGCGCCTCGCCGAGCGCGTCCGTTCGGAGACGGTCACCCCTCCAGAGCTCGCCGGCGGCACCTTCACCGTCTCCAACCTCGGCATGTATGGGATGACCGCGATCTACCCAGTGATCAACCTGCCGCAGGCGGCGATCCTCGGCGCCGGCGCCACCCGCCCGGTGTTGCTGCGCGGCGAGGACGGCGGGATCGAAGACGCCAGCCTGATGACGCTGACCCTCAGCTGCGACCACCGCATCCTCTACGGCGCCGAGGCCGCCCGGTTCCTCGGCGGGATCCGCGATCGGCTCGAAAAGCCGCTCCGTGTCGCCATGTGAGGCTGCCTGCGCCCGCTTGAATCCGTGCCCACCTAGTCCAGCCGATCCATTGTGTCGGTCTACGAAACCGAAGGTCACTGGTTCGAATCCAGTCGGGCGCACTGTCTTCGACCTTAAGGGCCTGCGCCCCCTAATTTGACCGATTATTGATCGTCGATCGTCTCGCCGCCCCAGTCCTCCGGGGCGACGTCTGCAAGCGTCTGGGTGAGAGTCCAGCGGTGGCCCGCATGGTCCTGGAAGGTGCACTGGCGCTCGCCGTATCGGAAGTCCTGGGGCTCGCCGATGATCGTGGCACCGCTTTTGCGAACGCGCTCGCAGAGGGAGGCGACGTCCTCGACCCGGAGCATCACCGTCTGCGATGCCTCCTTGCCGACCGGTGCGACACGGCCGTGACCGACGTCGGCCACGATCAGCGAGCCCTCGCCGAAGCTCAGCTGGGCACGATGGTCGGGGCCGATGCGTACCCGCTCGACGAATCCGAGCACCTCGACCAGCCAGTCGACGGCTGCGCGGACGTCGGGGTAGGCGAGTACGGGAATCACCGGGCCGAGGGGCACTGACCGATTCCTCCGCATAGCCATAAGCATAAATCGATGCTCTCCCCGCGCGGCTGGCGCTGATGTCGTGGCCGCTCGATCCGATGCACCGCCGGTCGACCTCACGGCGACCGGACTCGATAAGGCGAGGAAGCCTCGGCCCGCTCAAGGTCGCCGCTGCCGGCGGCCGGCGCTACAGGACTTTGGAGAGAAAGGCGCGGGTGCGCTCGCCCTTGGGGTTGCTGATCACCTCGCGGGGGCTGCCCTTCTCGACCACCACGCCGGCGTCCATGAAGATCAGCGTGTCTCCGACCTCGCGGGCGAACCCGATCTCGTGGGTGACCACGATCATGGTCATGCCTTTCTCGGCGAGGCCGCGCATCACGTCCAACACCTCGCCGACCAGCTCCGGGTCCAGGGCGGAGGTCGGCTCGTCGAACAGCATCAGCTTGGGTTCCATCGCCAGCGCCCGCGCGATCGCCACCCGCTGCTGCTGGCCGCCCGAGAGCTGGGAGGGGTGGGCCTTCAGCTTGTCGGACAGGCCAACGCTGGCGAGCAGTCGCGTCCCCAGCTCGGTCGCCTCTGCCGTCGAGAGCCCCCGTACCTTCACCGGCGCCTCGATGACGTTCTGGATCACCGTCATGTGGGCGAAGAGGTTGAAGCGTTGGAAGACCATGCCGATTTCGGAGCGCTTGCGACAGATCTCGGCCTCGCGCAACTCGTAGAGCTTGGTGCCGGACTGGCGGTAGCCAACCAGTTCACCGTCCACCCAGAGCCGGCCGAAGTTGATCTTCTCGAGGTGGCTGATGCAGCGCAGGAAGGTCGACTTCCCGGAACCCGATGGCCCCACCAGGCACGCCACCTCGCCCGGCTGCACCTCCAACGAGATTCCCTTCAGCACCTCCAGGCGGCCGAAGTTCTTGTGGACGCCTTCGGCTTTCACCATCGGATTCATCACCGACCCTCCTCTCCAGGGATTCGCACAGGGCGCTCTACCGACGCAGCGGCTTCAGCTGGTTGATCAGGATTTGCAGGAACCCACTCCGCGTGTTCTCGCGCCGGTTGGAGGCTCGTCCGAAATGACGCTCCACGTAGTACTGCCCGATGGACAGGACGGTGGTCACGATGAGGTACCAGATGCTGGCCACGATGAGCAGCGGGATCTGCTGGTAGGTCGCGGCATAGATGAGCTGGACGGAGTAGAGCAGCTCCTGGTAGGCGATCACGCTCACCAGGGCGGTGTTCTTCAACATGCTGATCGTCTCGTTGCCGGTCGGAGGGATGATCACTCGCATCGCCTGCGGCAGGACGATTCGCCGCATCGTCTGGAGCCGGTTCATCCCGAGCGACTGCGACGCTTCAATCTGACCCTCGTCGATCGAGATGATCCCGGCGCGGACTATCTCCGACATGTAGGCGGCCTCGTTGAGTCCCAGAGCCAATATGGCCGCGATGAACGGCGTGATCAGCGTATTGGCGCTGCCTTCGATGAAGACCGGGCCCCCGAACGGTATCCCGAGGGAGATCGATGGATAGAGGGCGGAGACGAAATTCCAGAACAGCAGCTGGACCAGGAGCGGCGTACCGCGAAAGAGCCAGATGAAGGTCCAGCTGGCGCTGGATATCAGCGGATTCGGCGAGAGTCGCATCACCGCCAGGACGGTGCCGAGGGCGATCCCGACCACCATCGCGATCACAGTCAGCAGGAGCGTCACGAAAAGCCCGTGGATGACCTTTCCGGAAAGGAAGTATTCGGCCACCGTTCCCCATTCGAACCGTGGGTTCGAAGCCACCGACTGAACTATCACCACGGCGAGGAAGCCGATGACCCCGGCGGCGGCCCAGCGCCAGGGGTGCCTTACCGGGATCGCTTCGATTTCCTCGGCGCGGATCGGCTCCCCGCCGACCGTGTTGTCTGCCGTCTCGGTCAACCGACTCCGATCGATGCGCGGGAGTGCGCCACGTGCCTACTTTGCGGCGCCGTTGATCGTCGGTTCTTCCAGCGCACCGGACTCGATATTCCACTTTTCGAGGATGGTGTCGTAGGTGCCGTCGGCCATGATCTTTTCCACGGCGGCGAGGAGCGGCTTCGCAAGCCCACTTTCCTTCTGCACGGCGATCCCGTACGGCGATGATTCAAACGGTTCGCCGGTCACTTTCAGCTTCCCGTTCGACTGGCTGACCTCGTAGGCCACGACGGGTGAGTCGGCCATGCCGACTTCGGCCCGGCCGCTGGCGATCGCGAGGTTCGCGCCGGACTGGTCGGGGAAGACGTTCACCGAGACCACCGCGCCGCCACCTTCTTCGCACTTCTGCTTCTGTTCTTCGGCGAATTCCTGGTCGATCGTCCCCCGCTGCACCGCGACGGAGTGCCCGCAAAGTGCTTCGAGGCTGCCGATTTCCGGTCCCCCTTCTCCGTCGACGAAGAAGGACGTGCCGGCCGAGAAGTAGCTGACGAGGTCGAAGACCTTTTCGCGTTCGGGGGTGACGTTGATCGCCGACATCGCCAGGTCGTACTTACCGCTGCTGATCCCCGGCAGGATGGCGTCGAAGGTCGTGTTCTGCAGGCTGATCTTGGTGCCCAGCGCTTCGCCCAGCGCCTCGGCGAGTTCGGGCTCGAAACCGACGATGGCGCTTCCCCCCGGTTCGACGAACTCGGCCGGTGGATAGTTGGCTTCCAGGGCGACGGTCAGTTCGCCCTTTTCCCTGTACTTGGCCGGCAGCAGTCTGGTGAGGGCGCTTTCGGTACCTCCGGTCGAGGCGGTCGAGCTGCTCGAGGAGCCCCCTCCCCCGCAGGCGGCGAGCGTGCCGGCCAGGGCGCAGACGAGGATCGCGGCTGCAATCGCGTTGACGGTTGGTCGTGGTCGGAACTTCGCGGGAACCGACAGCGGGTGGCGCGAGCTCTTCATTTATTCCTCCTCGTGCCTTGCGGGCATTTGCTTGCGGGGACTCTTTGCCCAAGCGGGCGGTGCAACCAGCTCGATAAGGGTGGGACCGGGCTGCCGCAGGGCGATCTCCAACTGCGGAGCCAGTTCTGCTTCGTCGCGGATGCGCAGTCCTCGGCATCCCATCGACTGGGCCAGCAGGGGAAGGTCCGGAGTGTCCAGCTCCACTCCCAGCGGCTCGATTTCTCGCTCGCGCATCTGCCGGTGGATCTCTCCATAGCCGCCGTTCGACACGACCAGCACCGGCAGCGGCAGCCCGAGTTCGGCAGCCGTCGCGAGCTCCGACACCGTGAACATCAGGCCGCCGTCGCCGATCAGCGCAACGACGGCCAGATCGGGCCGCGCGAGCTTTGCGCCGATGGCGGCCGGGAGCGCGTAGCCGAGGGTGGCGTAGCCGGTCGGGTAGAGAAAGCGCGACGGGGAATCGAGGTGAACGAAGTGCACGGCGCCGAAGTAGCTGGCCATGGCGCTGTCGGCGCAGAGGACGCCGCCGTTCACGAGCGTCCGCGAAAGGGCCCTGCTGAGCGGGATCCAGGGCTCGCCGTCGACGGTGGCCTCGCGCCGGATCGTCGCCGCCAGGCCCGTCACGTCCGGCTCGGCCCGGCGCCGCTCGGGGATCTCGGCCAGCAGCGCCGCCAGCGCCGGACCCGCGTCACCGAGCAGGTGGATCCGCGCGGCGGCGTTCTTGTCGAGTTGGCGCGGATCGATGTCGACTCGAACGAGCGAGCCGCCGAGCTCGAGGGGCGGCCCCCACAGATCCGACTCGGCCAGCTCGGTGCCAACCGCGAGCACCGCGTCGCAGCTGCTCAGCCAGCGCCGGGCCGCTGGAAGCCGAAGCGAAGGACCGAGCGACAGGCGGTGGTCCTCGTCGAGGACGCCCTTCCCGTTGGCCGTCGTCAGCACCGGGGCCTGCAGGCGCTCGGCCAGTGCGGTGACCTCGAGCTGAGCGTGCCTGGCGCCGCCGCCGGCGACCACCGCCACCGACCCAGCCGCGTCGAGCAGCTCGGCCGCCTCGCGGATCGAGGCCGGATCGACCTGAGGGCCCGGCTCGGAGGCGCTCGACTGGAACGACGGCGCCCTCGCGTCGCCGAGGTCCTCCATCGCATCGAGCGGAATGCCGATGTGGACCGGGCGCGG
The DNA here is from genome assembly GCA_963839115.1 of uncultured Actinomycetes bacterium. GTDB lineage: Bacteria > Actinomycetota > Thermoleophilia > Solirubrobacterales > 70-9 > VAYN01. Next base: position 2,640,555 of record CAWITM010000001.1, on the reverse strand, counting down.
CCGGCGGTTCGCGAACCCGTGGAAGGCCTCGTCGATCGCAGCCGCGATCTCGCCTGCCGAGCGCGGGTAGTAGCTCTTGGACACCAGACCCTCGAGCGCTCCCCGCTGGTCCCGGGACTCGTGCAGGAACCCGGAGTCTTCTCCCTCGATCGCCGACGGCACCGCCGAAGAGATGATCAGCAGAGGCACGGAATCGGCGTAGGCGGTGGCAGCCGACGTCGCCGCGTTGATGACCCCGGGGCCGGTCGTGAGCAGGCAGACGCCAGGCCTGCCGGAGGCGCGCGCGTAGCCATCGGCGGCATAGCCGCAGGCCTGCTCGTGGCGGGGCGTGATGTGGCGGATCCCGCTGCGCGGAAGGTGGCGGTAGATCGGAAGCGTGTGCGTTCCCGGAATCCCGAAGATCAGGTCCACGCCGTTGCGCTCGAGACCTTCGACGACCGCTTCGGCGCCGCTGACCAGCGTCATCTCATCGGTGCCGGGGATCACCGGTCCGCGGGCTCCCCGCCGAGGAGATCGCCCTGCGGAGCGAGGTCGCCGGCATAGGCGTGTAGCGCCTGCGCCCCGCCCAGGTAGAGAAAGAGGACCCGCGACTCCGGCGTCAGCCGACCGGTCTCGCAGAGGTCGATCAGGGCGGCCATCGACTTCCCCTCATAGACGGGGTCGAGCAGGAGCCCTTCGGTGGTGGCCGCGAAGTGGATTGCCGCCCAGGTCCGCTCGTCCGGGATTCCATACCCGCCGCCCGAGAACCCCTCCAGGACCGTGACCTTCGAGCGAGGCAGCGGTTGCTCGATTTCCAGCTGCTGCAGGGTCCCGTTGGCGAGCCTGAACACGAGATCGCCGCCCTCCGCCGGGTCGCCGCTTTCGTCGACGCCGAGGACGTCGATCTCCGAGCCCAGGGCATGAAGCCCGGCCAGCAGGCCGGCGGTGGTGCTGCCGCTGCCGGTGCAGACGACGATGGTGTCGAAATCGACCCCGTGCTCCGCCGCCTGCTCGACCAGCTCGGCCGCACACAGCGCGTATCCGAGGCCGCCCAGCGGATGGTCCGAGGCGCCGCCCGGGATCTTGTAGGGATTGCGCCCGCGCCGGCGGAGATCGGCGACCAGCTCGTCGAGCCCGGTCTCATCGCCGACCGATGCGGGGGTCGAATCGATGTGAAGCTCTGCTCCGAGCAGACGCGAGAGCAAGACGTTTCCGGCTCGCTCGTAGAACACGTCGTGATTCGGCACCCAGCGGCGCAGCAGCAACTCGCAGGACAGGCCAGAGCAGGCCGCGGCGGCAGCCGTCTGACGGACGTGGTTGGACTGGATCGCGCCGACGCTCACCAGCGTGTCGGCCCCTTCGCGAAGTGCCTCGCCGACCAGGAACTCGAGCTTGCGCGTCTTGTTTCCCCCTCCGGCCAGGCCGGTCAGATCGTCGCGCTTGATCCAGATCTCCGCGCCGTTGAGCCGTTGGCTGATGCGGGCAAGCCGGTGGATCGGGGTTGGCAGGAGGGCGAGGGACGTCCGCGGGAAGCGCGCGATGCGATCTCGAAGCGCCGCGGTCGTCAGCGGAGAGGGCGCCATCATCGGCGCCTGCGGCTCGAAGACATCTTCAGCGGAGCTTCCATCGGGGCCCGTCCTTGAGAGCGTTGTCCGGCGTTTCGGATAAATGGATCACTAACAGGACTCATTTACCGTGAGCAACGTAATCTGCGGCACAGGCTAATGTCAAGGACGCATTCCCAAATCGCCAAAAGGTCCCTTGTTAACGCTAAATGCACTACTCTTCAGCGGCGTGGTTGGTAATTGCGACGCCGGACCTCACGGAGCTTGAGAATGGGTTCCCAACGCGACTCTTATGTTGACCCGAAGCCCAGCGTGACCAATGAAGCGGAGCCGTCGGGCCGGCCGCTCGACGAAGCTCTGAGGGTGACCGCCGCCGAGCTCGGGCACGGCCGCGCTGCATACGACATCGTCGCCGACACGATCGAGCGCCTGATCGCGGTCGGAGGCCTGCGGCCAGGAGATCGGCTTCCTCCCGAGCGGGAGCTCGCGCCGATGTTGGGCTCGGCTCGCATCACCGTCCGGCAGGCGATCAAGCGGCTGACCGCCCAGGGTCTCGTGACGACGACCCGCGGGCGCAACGGCGGAACCTTCGTCGCCCGCGCCCTGACATCTCAGAGCGAGGCGATGGAGCTGTCAGCGGAGTTCAAGGAGACCATCGATCGGGCCTTCGAATACCGCCACATCCTCGAACCGCCAGCCGCCCGGCTCGCCGCCAAGCGTGCGACCAGGGCGGATCGGGATGCCCTCGTCCTGCTCGCCGAGCAGCCGAGCGACGCTCACTCCACCTTTCACGACCTCGACACGAAATTCCACCTGATCATCGCCCGCGCCAGCGGTCTCCCCGATCTGCGCGAGGCGATCGAGAAGCAGCGCGCCAAGTTCTTCGTTCTGGCCAACGCGGTATTCCTCCCCACGAGCGCGGCCGACTTCCCGAGCTTCGCTGAAGAGCATCGCGAGATTGCGCTTGCCATCCAGGAGGGCGACGAGCTGCGCGCGGGCGTCGAGATGGAAGCACACCTCGACCGGTCCCACGGTCAGTTCTCCGAGGCTCTGGCCAGGGCCACCGCCGGCGTCGCCGAGCTGGAGCCGGGGAAGTGACCGTGAGCGAGCTCGACGCTCCCTGACATCGACTGGTCCCCCGATGGGCCAGCATTGTCACGCAGTTGCTAGGCTACCGATCGATCGGACGCCTACGGTCCGGGACCCCGTGAAGGAGATCTGCATGACTGAGACCGTCTCAAGCGCTGCTCTGCAACTTGTCGAGCGGCATGGCCCGACAATCGAAGCGGCGATCGCCGCGAATGCCGATCGCGGCTATTGGACGCCCTTTCCCGAGGTCCCGAAGGCCTATGGGGAGAACGCCCTCGCCGAGGGCAAGGGGGCTTTCGAGGGCTACCTCGACGAGCGCTTCCCGCTGGAGCAGACGGGCACGGTCGACTGGGCCGGGGGAGAGGTCTCTCCTTACGGTCGAGCGCTTGGCATCACCTACCCCGTCGCCGACTTCGACGTCCTCCTGCCGGCGATGGCAGACGCGATTACGGGATGGCGGGACGCCGGTTGCGAGGCCCGTGCCGCGGTTGTGGTCGAGATCCTGACCCGCGTCAACGCCCGCTCGACCGAGATCGCCGAAGCCGTCATGCACACCACCGGTCAGGCGCCGGCGATGGCATTCCAGGCCGGCGGACCGCATGCGCAAGACCGGGCACTCGAGGCCGTCGGCTGGGCGCTGACCGAGATGCGGCGCGTGCCGGCTCAGGCCGACTGGGAAAAGCCGCAGGGCAAACGGCCGCCCCTGCGGATGCAGAAGCGGTTCACGATCGTGCCCCGCGGCATCTCGCTGGTGATCGGCTGCAACACCTTCCCGACCTGGAACGGCTACCCCGGGCTCTTCGCCAGTCTCGCCTGCGGCAACCCGGTCCTCGTGAAGCCCTCGAGCAGCGCCATCCTGCCGCTGGCCATCACCGTTGCCATCGCCCGCGAAGTCCTCTCCGAGGCCGGGTACTCGGAAGACCTCGTCGCCCTCGCCGTCGGCATGCCCGGGCGGCGGATCGCCGCCGACCTCGCGGTCCGTCCGGAGATCAAGCTGATCGACTACACCGGCTCCAGCGAGTTCGGCGACTGGCTCGAGCGGGAAGCCACCCAGGCCGTCGTCTTCACCGAGAAAGCCGGTGTCAACGTCGTCGTCGTCGACTCGACCGACGACTACAAGGGGATGCTCGGCAACCTCGCCTTCACCCTCTCGCTCTACAGCGGCCAGATGTGCACGACGACGCAGAATCTGCTCATCCCCGAAGACGGGATCGAGACCGATCAGGGGCCCAAGACCTTCGAGGAGTTCGGAGCGGACCTGGCCGGCGCGATCGCGGGCCTGCTCGGCGACGACGCCCGCGCCAACGCGATCCTCGGGGCAATCGCCAGTGATGCGATCGCGCAGAGGATCGCCGAGGCGGAAAGCCTCGGCGAAGTGATGCTCGCATCCCGCAGGGTCGAGCACCCGGAGTTTCCAGAGGCGGAGGTGAGGACGCCGACCCTGGTGGCCCTCTCCGGGCCCGACGACCCGCCCGCCTCGACCGAGCACTTCGGCCCGATCGCCTTCCTCGTCCCGACGGCGTCGAGCGCCGACTCGATCGCCGTCCTGCGCGACGGCGTCCGCGCCAACGGGGCAATCACCGCCGGCGTGTACAGCACCGACGAGGCGACGCTGGAGGCCGCCGAAGCCGCCGCCCTCGACGCCGGAGTGGCGCTCTCCTGCAACCTCACCGGAGCGGTTTTCGTCAATCAGTCGGCGGCATACTCCGACTTCCACGGCACGGCGCTGAATCCGGCCGGCAACGCGGCGCTCACCGACGCCGCCTTCGTCGCACCCCGTTTCGGGGTCGCGCAGTCGCGGCGCCACAGCAATGGGGGCGAGGAGTGAAGGACGGCGACCTCGCCGACGTGCGTCCGATCCGCAGCGACGAACCGCCGGAGCAATCGGCGGCGTTCGAGAAGACCATCGCCGAGGACCTGACGATCGAGCCCCGCGACTGGATGCCGGCCGCTTATCGCGAGGGTCTGGTGCGCCAGATCGCACAGCACGCCCACTCCGAGATCATCGGCATGCAGCCGGAGGGCAACTGGATCACCAGGGCGCCGAGCCTGCGCCGCAAGGCGATCCTGATGGCGAAGGTTCAGGACGAGGCCGGGCACGGCGCCTACCTCTATTCCGCCGCCGAGACCCTCGGCGCCGACCGTGCCGAGCTCTTCGAGATGCTGATCGATGGCCGCCAGAAGTACTCCTCGATCTTCAACTACCCGACCCTCACCTGGGCCGACATGGGGGCGGTCGGATGGCTCGTCGACGGCGCCGCGATCGTCAACCAGGTGCCGTTGACCCGCTGCTCCTACGGTCCTTACGCGCGGGCGATGGTCCGTGTCTGCAAGGAGGAGTCCTTTCACCAGCGGCAGGGCTTCGAGATCCTCCACACCCTCTCCCACGGGACCGAGGCCCAGCACGCGATGGCCCAGGACGCGGTCGACCGCTGGTGGTGGCCGTCGCTGATGATGTTCGGACCGCCCGACGAGGAGTCCGTCCACAGCGAGCAGTCGATGCGCTGGAAGGTCAAGCGCTTCTCGAACGACGAGCTGCGACAGCGCTTCGTCGACATGTGCGTACCGCAGGCGCAGATCCTCGGACTGACCCTGCCGGACCCGGAGCTGCGGCTCGACGAGGGGAGCGGCGAGTACCGCCACGGTGCGATCGACTGGGACGAGTTCTGGGCCGTCGTCAAAGGCAACGGCCCCTGCAATCGGCAGCGCATCGAGCATCGCCGGCGCGCTCAGGAGGACGGCGCCTGGGTGCGCGAGGCAGCTGCGGCCTACGCCGAGAAGCAAGCAGGGGCGGTCGCCGCTTGACGGCCGACTGGCCACTCTGGGAGGTGTTCCTGCGTTCCCGCCGGGGCCTTTCCCACCAGCACGTCGGCAGCCTCCACGCGCCCGACCCGGAGATGGCCCTGCGCAACGCCCGGGACCTCTACACGCGTCGCCAGGAGGGGATCTCGATCTGGGTGGTCGAGTCGGCGCGGATCAATGCCTCCTCACCGGGAGAGAGGGACCCGTTCTTTGCCCCCGCCGCCGACAAGGCCTACCGGCACCCGACGTTCTACGAGGTGCCGGAGGGAGCGGAGCATCTGTGACCGACTACTCGACCTACGCGCTGCGACTCGCTGACGACGCCCTCGTCCTCTCGCAGCGGCTGAGCTGGTGGTCCTCGCGGGCGCCGGAGCTGGAGGAGGACCTCGCCCTCACCAACATCGCGCTCGACCTGCTCGGCCAGGCGCGCACCCTCCTCGCCAGCGTCGGCGACGAGGACGAGCTCGCGTTCATACGAGAGAGCCGCGAGTTCCTGAACCTCCTGATCGTCGAGCGACCGAACGGTGACTTCGCCCAGACGATCGCCCGCCAGCTTCTCTTCTCGACGTTTCAGCGGGCTCGCTACGAAGCGCTGGTCGACCACCCGGACGAGGCGATCGCCGGGACGGCGGAGAAGGCGGTCAAGGAGGTCGCCTACCACTGCGACCACGCCGTCAACTGGACGCTCCGGCTCGGCGACGGGACCGAGGAGAGCCACGCCCGCATGCGCGACGCGCTGGAGCGCCTCTGGCCCTATACCTTCGAGATGCTCGACCACGACCCGCTGGAGGCGGAGCTCGGGGTCGATCCCGCGAGTCTGCGCGAGGGTTGGGAGGAGGAGGTCGGGGCGGCTCTGCGGGCGGCGACCCTCGCCGTCCCCGCGGACTCGGGCTGGCGGCCCGGGGGCGGTCGGCGCGGCCTCCACGACGAGGACTTCGGCTATCTCCTGGCCGAGATGCAGAGCCTCCACCGCGCCCACCCGGGGGCGACCTGGTGACTGCGGCGGAGGCACGCGCGGTCGTTGCCGAGATCCCCGACCCGGAGATCCCGGTGCTGACGATCGAGGACCTCGGCATCCTCCGCGGAGTCGACGTCGAGGGCGGGCGGCACGTCGTCGTCACCATCACCCCGACCTACTCGGGCTGTCCGGCGATGGACCTGATTCGCACCGAGATCGCCGGCCGGCTCGGCGAACACGGGGTCGAGGACGCCGAGGTGCGGACGGTGCTCTCGCCGGCCTGGACCACCGAGTGGATGAGCGAAGACGGCCGCCGCAAGCTGCGCGAGTACGGGATCGCCCCTCCCGCCGCCGCCGGAGACACCCTCGGCGTTGCCTGCCCTCGTTGCGGCTCGCCCAACGTGCGCCAGATCTCGCGCTTCGGCGCGACCTCGTGTCAGGCCCAGTACGCCTGCCAAGCCTGCCTCGAGCCGTTCGACCGCTTCAAGGACCACTGATGGAGTTCCACGAGCTGGCCGTCGCCGCGGTCGAGGAGCTGACGCCCGAAAGTGTTGCCATCTCCTTCGAGATCCCCACCGAGCTGCGGGGGGAGTTCGAGTTCCTGCCAGGCCAGCACCTCATTCTCGAGCGCGACGGCTCCCGCCGCACCTACTCGATCTGCTCCGAAGCAGGCTCCGGCGAAGTGAGAATTGCGGTGAAGCTCCTGCCCGGCGGCGAGTTCTCGACCTGGGCCAACGAGAGCCTCGTGGCCGGTGACCCGCTGGCCGTGGCCGCCCCGACCGGTGGCTTCACGATCGCCGTCGATCCCGCTAACCGCAAGCGCTATGCGGCGATCGCCGGCGGCAGCGGGATTACTCCGATCGTCTCGATGGCGAGCACGGTCCTGGCGGCCGAGCCGGAGTCGCGGTTCGTCCTCGTCTATGCCAACCGGACCAGCACGACGACGATGTTCTTGGAAGAGCTCCAGGACCTGAAGAACCTCCACACCGAGCGGTTCGAGCTGATCAACGTCTTCTCCCGCGAGCCGCAGGCGGTCGAGCTCTTCTCCGGCAGGCTGGACCACGAGCGTCTGGGCAGGATCCTCGACGCGTTGGTCCCGGCCGGGGAAGTGGACGACTGGCTTCTCTGCGGGCCTCTGGGCCTGATCGAAACCGCCGGCGAGGTCCTCGCCGAGAGGGCGGTGGACCGATCCCATATCCACCGAGAGATCTTCTTCGCCGACACACCCGTGGTGACCTCGGCGCCGGCGAGCGCCGACGGCGAGAACGTGGCGAGCGTGCGGATTCGACTCGACGGGCGTGAATCGACGCTGCCGGTGGCCCGGGACGGCGCCCCGGTCCTCGACGCGGTCCTCCTCACCCGGACCGACGCCCCCTACGCCTGCCGGGGAGGCGTCTGCGGGACCTGCCGTGCGCGCGTGCTCGAGGGGGAGCTGAGGATGGACACCCAGTACGCCCTCGAGCCCGCCGAAATCGAGGCGGGCTACGTCCTCGCCTGCCAGGCCCACCCGCTCAGCGAGCGGGTGGTGCTTGACTTCGACCAGTAGCGATGACCGCCTCGGCGCGTCGTTCCGCGGCTCGCAGAGGAGTGATCTCCTCGTCGTCAGCCAGGGCGAGGACCTCCCCGATCGCCGCGCCGATCGCGGCCGTGCGTTCCCGTGCCTCCGCCTGCGAGTAGCCGTCGACCTCGGAAGCGACGCTGATCAGCCCACCGGCGTTGGCGATGAAGTCAGGCGCCCAGGTGATGTCCCGTTCCCGCAGCAGCTCGCCGATCGACGGGGTCGCCAGCTGGTTGTTGGCTGCCCCGACGACGGCGGCGCAGCGCAGGCTCGCGGCGGCGCTCTCATCCAGGACTCCGCCGAGTGCGCACGGAGAGAAGAAGTCGCCCTCGGCCTCCAGCAGCTGCTCCGGACTCGACCACGCCGCACCGAGTTGGTCGGCCAACTCGCGCTTGCCGGCGTCGATGTCGGCGATCGTGAGGCGGACGCCGCGCCCGGCGAGAGTGTCGGCGACCTTGGAGCCGACCTTCCCCATTCCAAGCAGGTTCACCCGCCTGCCACCGAGATCGGATGAGCCGAAGACGTGCTCGGAGGTGGCCTCGAGTGCGGCGATCACCCCGTCGGCGGTGAGCCGCGACGAATCGCCCGACCCGCCCGCGCTGGCGGGCAGGCCGATCAGATATCGCGTCCGCTCAGACATCGTCAGGAAATCCTCGGCGGCAGTGCCGGCGTCTTCTCCGGTTCGGAAGCGTCCGCCGAGCTCCTCGACGGCGTCGCCGACGTCGAGCAGGACCGCGTTCCGGGCCTCGCCGCCGAGAGGCTCGCCGACGGGAGCCGCGATCACGCACTTGCCACCGCCGTGGGGGAGGGCAACCGATGCGCACTTGTAGGTCATCGCCCGCGACAGCGCAAGGGCGTCGAGGAGGGCGACGCCGGGACCCTCGCAGGGCAGCATCCGGCAGCCCCCGAGGGCTGTGCCGTCGCCCCAGTCGTGGATCGCGATGACGAAGTAGAGGCCAGAGCGCGAACCCCGGTGAATTCGTACCTCGGCGTGTTCAAGCGGTATTGAGGGCTGAATAGAAACTATTTTGCTATTTTAACCACGGATTCGTCCTCGAGGGGAAGCGAGAGAGCGTTGAGCGTTGTTCCGAGCGAAGAAAAGCCGCGTCGCGTCATTGGCGACGGCGATGAGATTCCCGACGGGGAGATCGTCGATTTCAGCGACGAGGAACTGCGTCGCCTGCACCGGGACATGGTCCTCATGCGCGTCTTCGACGAGCGCGCGGTCATCTACCAGCGCCAGGGCAGGATCGGCACCTACGCGATCTACTGGGGGCACGAGGCGATCCAGGCCGGCGCCCACTTCGCGCTCGACCCGAGCCGCGACTGGGTCTTCCCGTCCTACCGTGAGTCGGCGATCGGCCTGCTGCGGGGAATGGACCCGGCGACGGTTCTCGCCTGGTGGCGCGGGAATCCCGACGGTTGGTGGAACCCGCGGGAGCACCGGCTCGGCGGCGTCTCGGTCCCGATCGGCAGCCAGATCCCGCACGCGACCGGGGCCGCCTGGGGGATGAAGGCGAAAGGGGAGGATGGCTGCGCGGTCGTCTTCTTCGGCGACGGCGCGACCTCCGAGGGCTCCTTCCACGAGGGCGTCAACTTCGGCGCCGTGATGGAGGCCCCCGTCGTCTTCGTCTGCAACAACAACGGCTGGGCGATCTCGACCCCGTTCGCGCAGCAGTCCCGCGCCCGGGCGCTCGCCGACAAGGCGATCGGCTACGGCATCCCCGGCGTCAGGGTCGACGGGCGCGACGCGCTCGCGGTCTACGACGCCGCCCGCACCGCCGTCGCCCGCGCCCGCGAAGGCGGCGGCCCGACCTTCATCGAGGCACTCCACTACCGGGTCGAGCCGCACGGGACCGCCGACGACACCGCCCTCTACCGCGACCCCGCCGAGGCCGACGCGGCCCGCGCGGATGACTGCCTGGCCCGGCTCGAGGGCTACATGCGGCGGCGTGGCCTGCTCGACGACGAGGCTGCCGCGGGCGCGCGCGAGGAGGCGGCGGGGCGGGTGAAGCGGGCGATGCGCGAGGTCGAGGAACTCCCGGATCCCGACCCGGCACTCGTCTTCGACACCACCTACGAGATTCCGCCCGCCAGCCTCGTCGCTCAGCGCGACGCCGCTCTGGGTCTTCTGGAGGCACGATGAAGACTCTGGTCGAGGCGATCAACGGCGGCCTCCACGAGGAGATGGAGCGCGACCCGGCGCTGATGGTGATGGGCGAGGACGTCGGCCGCTCGGGCGGCGTCTTCCGCGTCACCGCCGGGCTGGCGGAGCGGTTCGGCACCGAGCGCTGCGTCGACACGCCGCTGGCCGAGGCGGGCATCCTCGGCACCGCCGTCGGCTTGAGCATGGTCGGCTGGCGTCCGGTCGTCGAGATGCAGTACGACGCCTTCAGCTATCCCTCGCTGGAGCAGCTGATCACCCACGTCGGGCGTTACCGATGGCGCTCCGGCGGCCGCATGAACGTGCCACTGACGATCCGCATGCCCTACGGCGGCGGCGTCAACGCGCCGGAGCTGCACGAGGAGTCGCCGGAGACCTATTACGTCCATACCCCCGGCATCAAGGTCGCGATCCCTTCGACCCCCGCCGACGCCAAGGGCCTCCTGGCGGCGGCGATCCGGGACCCGGACCCGGTCGTCTTCCTCGAGCCGAAGGCGCTCTACCGCGACTCGCGCGAAGCGGTGCCCGAGGGCGAGCACGTGGTCCCGTTGGGGAAGCTGCGAACCGAGCGGGAGGGGAATGACGTGACCCTGGTCGCTTACGGTGCGATGGTCAAAGTGGCCGCCGAAGCGGCCGACGTGCTGGATGCCGAGGGGGTTTCGGCTCACGTCGTCGACCTGCGCACTCTGCGCCCGCTCGACGAGGCCGGCCTGATCGAGGCGGTCGCCCGCACGGGCCGGGCGGTGATCGTGCAGGAGGCGGCGCGGACGGTCGGCTTCGCCGCCGAGGTGGCGGCGTTGATCGCCGAACGGGCGCTCTTCGACCTGCAGGCACCGGTCGAGCGGGTGACCGGCTACGACGTCGCCTTCCCCTACTGGCGCCTCGAGCATCACTACATCCCGTCCCCTAACCGGGTCGCTGAAGCGGCCCGCCGGACCCTGGAGAACTGAGGATGGCCTACGAGTTCAAGCTCCCCGACCTGGGCGAGGGAGTGCGCGAGGGCGAGGTCGTGGACTGGCTCGTGCAGCCAGGACAGCAGGTCTCCGAGGACGACCGCATGGTCGAGGTGGAAACCGACAAGGCGACGGTGGAGATCCCCTGCCCCGTCGACGGGACCGTAGCCGAGCTGCACGCGGAGGTCGGCGACATGGTCGCGGTCGGCGGTCTCCTGATCACGATCCAGACTGCGGAGGACCTCCAGTCCGTGCCGGAGCCCACTTCCGCGGCCTCGGCCGGCGCGGTCAAAGCGACCCCGGGCGCCCGTCGCGCCGCGAAGCAGGTTGGCGTCGAGCTGGCTTCGGTCGCGGGCAGCGGTCCCGGCGGGGCGGTCACCGAGGGCGACGTCCGCTCTGTGGCCGAGGGGGAGCCTGCCGAGGCGGCGGCGGCACCGGTGCTGGAGGGACGGCGTGAGCCCCTGCGAGGGCTGCGCCGGCGGATCGGCGACCGGCTGACCCGCTCGCACCAGGAGGTGCCGAAGGTCACGGTCGTCGAGGAGTGCGACTTCACGGACCTCGCCGATCATCGAGGCAAGCTCTCCTATGTCTCGTTCGTCGTCCGCGCCGCGGCGATCGGGTTGCGTGAGTTCCCGGACTTCAACGCGACGATCGACGGTGAGGAGATCGTCTACCTCCGACACCTGAACATCGGCGTCGCCGCCCAAGGTCCGAAGGGACTGATGGTCCCGGTCCTCCACGATGCCGACCTGTCCTCGCTGGAGGAGCTGGACGCCCAGGTGGCGGGTCTGGCCCAGGGCGTCCGTGAGGAGACCATCGCCCCCGAGGACCTTCGCGGTGGCAGCTTCACGGTCACGCTCGCCGGCCGACTCGGCGGCTTCTTCGCGACGCCGCTCGTCAACCTGGGAGAGTCAGCGATCCTCGGCGTCCACCGGATCTCCGATCGGCCGGTGGTGCGTGACGGCGAGATCGCGATCCGCAAGATGGGTCTCGTCTCCTGCTCATTCGACCATCGGATCACCGACGGCACCCGCGCATCGATGTTCCTGCTGCGGGTGATCGAGGAGCTGGAAAAGGGCAGGCCGTGAGCGAGGTCCACGTCTGATCGCCACAGTCGAGAGGGCCCCGAGGTGGTGGGTAGAGTCAGTCCCGCGATGAGCGGAGAGCCCAGATCCGCGCTCCGCGAAGCGGCCTTCGTCGATCCGATCGCGACCGAGCGCACCTTCGAGCAGGCGATCGACCGGATCGTCGAGGGGATCGAGCGTTCGCGCCTGCGGCACGGCGACGCGCTGCCGAAAGAGGCCACGCTCGCGGCCGAGCTCGGAATCTCCAAGCCGACTCTCCGGCAGGCTCTTCGGGTTCTCGAACGCTCCGGACTGATCGAGGTCCGGCGCGGCGCCGGCGGCGGCATCTTTCTCTCCGCCGAGCTGGTTCCGATCGACCTTCTGCGCAGCCAGGTGGCGGCCGAGGAGAGCCTCGTGGTCGAGACCCTGGTGGCGCGGCGGATCATCGAGGGTGGAGCCACGCGACTGGCCTCCATCGTTGCCCGCAAGCAGGACTTCGAGGAGATGGAACGGACCGTGGACCTGCTCGCCGCGGCCGCTGGTGAGCGCGACCAGGTGATGCGGGCTGATGCGGCTTTCCACCGTGCGGTCAGCCGCGCCTCCGGCAACCGCTCCATACAGGCCGCGATGCGTGAGCTCGCGCGTGAGCTGGCGCCGATCCGCGATGCCTATTCGGGCGACCCCGAGGATGACGAGCGCACTCTCGACGTCCACCGCCGGCAGATCGAGGCGATGCACGCCGGGGACCTCGAAGCGCTCGACCGGATCCTCGACGAGCACTTCCGCCAGCTCGAGGACCTGTTCGCCACCGCGGTCGGCTCGAGCTGGCGGAAGCTCTTCGCGACCACGGTCGGAAAGCTGCCGCCCCGCCGCTGAGCTATTCGCCTACGCGCGCTCGAGCAGCGCCGCGACTCCCTGGCCGACCCCTACGCACATCGTGCAGAGCGCCAGCTTCGCGTCGCGCTCATCCAGCTCGAGGGCCGCGGTCAGTGCCAGGCGGGCGCCGCTCATCCCGAGCGGGTGGCCGAGGGCGATCGCACCACCGTTGGGGTTGACCTCGTCGGAGTCCTCAGGCAGGCCGAGCTCGCGGAGGACGGCGAGTGACTGAGAGGCGAATGCCTCGTTCAGCTCGACCAGGTCGATTTCGGCCAGCTCCACGCCGGCGCGAGCCAGCAGCTTGCGGGTCGCCGGCACCGGGCCGATGCCCATGATCCGGGGCGGCACCCCGGCCACCGCGCCGGCGCGGATGCGGGCCAGCGGCTCCAAGCCCAAGCGCTCGACCGCTGACTGGGAGGCAATGAGAAGAGCGGCGGCGCCGTCGTTGACCCCCGAAGAGTTGCCAGCGGTGACGCTGCCGTTCGCGCGGAACGGCGTCGGCAGCGCGGCGAGCGCCTCCCGCGAGGTCTCATGCGGGTGCTCGTCATGCTCGACCACGATCGGGTCACCGCGCCGCCGGGGCACGCTCACCGGAACGATCTCCCTGGCCAGCCGACCGGAGGCTCTGGCCGCCGCGGCGCGTTCCTGGGAGCGCAATGCGAAGGCGTCCTGGTCCTCCCGCGAGATTCCGAAATCGGCGGCGACGTTCTCGCCGGTCTCCGGCATCGAGTCGGTGCCGTACTGCTCGGCCAGGGCAGCATTGACGAAGCGCCAACCGATCGTCGTGTCGAAGATCTCCGCCGAGCGCCCGAACGCCTTCTCGGACTTGGGGATGACGAAGGGCGCACGGCTCATGCTCTCGACCCCGCCGGCGACGATCAGATCCGCGTCTCCGGTGGCGATCGCGCGGGCCGCGAAGAGGACGGCGTCGAGGCCAGACCCACAGAGACGGTTGACGGTGGTTCCAGGGACGGAGTCGGGCAGCCCGGCCAACAGGGCCGCCATCCGCGCCACGTCACGGTTGTCCTCGCCGGCCTGGTTGGCGCAGCCGAGGATCACGTCGTCGATCGTCGCGGGATCGAGGCCGGGGTGGCGCTCCAGAAGCGCTCGCAGGGTCGTCGCTGCCAGGTCATCGGGGCGGATCGAGGAGAGCGCGCCGCCGTAGCGGCCGATCGGGGTTCGTACACCGGAGACGAGGTAGGCAGATTCCATCTGGCGGCGGATAGGCTATACGACCGATCGATCGGACGTATACTGCAGGGCGGCAACCTGTCGAGAGGAGGAGATGTGACCGAGCCACCCGTGCTCGTGAAGGTCGAGGCCCCGATAGCAACGGTTCAGATGAACCGCCTGGGCTCGCTGAACGCCCTGTCCGAAGAGTTGATCGGTGGCGTCGTCGCTGCACTGGTCGAGCTCGACGGAGACGACTCGGTCCGCTGCATAGTGCTGGCCGGGGGGGATCGCGCATTCGCCGCTGGAGCAGACATCGAGGAGATGTCCGGCCAATCGGCGATCGAGATGGCGTTGGGCGGCCGGGTCGAGCAGTGGGATCGTCTCGCCGGCCTGCACACGCCGCTGGTCGCGGCGGTTTCCGGCTTCTGCCTCGGCGGCGGATGCGAGCTGGCGATGGCCTGCGACCTGATCGTCGCCTCGGAAACCGCCCGCTTCGGTCAGCCCGAGACGGGGGTCGGCCTGATCCCAGGCGCCGGTGGAACCCAGCGGCTGACCCGGGCTGTCGGCAAGGCGACGACGATGGACATGGTCCTGACCGGCCGCATGCTGTCCGCGGAGGAGGCGATGGCAGGCGGCCTCGTTGCTCGGGTCGTCGCACGCGAGGCGTGGCTCGCGGAGGCTCAGCGGGTCGCGGGCGAGATCGCCTCGCGTGCGCCGATTGCCCAGCGCCTGGCCAAGGAGTCGGTCGACCGTGCTTTCGAGACCGGCCTGAGGTCCGGCCTCGAGTTCGAGCGCAAGGCCCTCCACCTGGCCTTTGCCAGTGAGGATGCCCATGAGGGCCTGGCGGCCTTCGTCGAGAAGAGGAGGCCGCAATGGCAGTCGAGGTGAGCATCGAGCAGGGGGTGGAGCTGATCACCCTCTCGCGCCCGGAGGTGATGAACACCTTCACCCGCGAGCTGCACAGGGAATTTGCCGAGGCCCTGCGCGCGGCACGCGGCGACGAGGTCCGCGCGGTCATCGTCACCGGCGCCGGTCGTGCCTTCTCGGCCGGCCAGGACCTCGAGGAGGTGCAGCGGGAGGGTGGCGGAAACGACGACCGGCTGCGGCGCCATTACAACCCAAACGCGATCGCGATCCACTCCTTGGAGAAGCCGGTGATCGCCGCGGTCAACGGTGCCTGCGCCGGAGCCGGTTTGTCACTCGCCGCCGCCGCCGACATCCGGATCGCCTCCGCGAAGGCGAAATTCGTGCCCGCCTTCGTCAACCTCGGCCTCATCCCGGACGCCGGCTGCTCCTGGTTCCTGCCGCGCATCGTCGGCGAGGCGAAGGCGCTCGAGTGGATGATCTCGGGGCGCCGCATCGAGGCCGAGGAGGCACTCGCGATCGGTCTCGTGTCGGAAGTCGTCGAGCCCGATCAGCTCCTGTCGCGCGCGCGGGAGGTTGCGCTGCGGCTTGCCGCCTGGCCCGGCGGTGGCGTGGGCGCGACGAAGCGGCTCATCCAGCAGGGCCTTGGCTCCACGCTCGCCGACCATCTCGAGCGCGAGGTCCAGGTGCAGGCCTATGCGGCGTCCACGCCCGCCTACCTGGACGCGATGGAGAAGTTCCTCTCCCGTTAGCGAGAGCGGCGACTGGATCGGGGCCGCGCGAGCCCGTCCTGCATCAGCGCCCAGAACGCGTCGGCCTCGGCGTCCACGTCTGACTTTTTCGACATCCAGGTGTAGGCCCAATTGCCGACCGAGAAAAAGAGGAGCACCGCATGGTCGAGGTCGAGGTCGTCGGGAAAGTGCCCCGACTTGATCCCGTCCTCGAAGAGCCGGCGGATTCGCCGCTCGTAGCGCCGTCGACTGCGGAGGAATTCCTTTCGCGGCTGCCCGGTCAGGAAGCGCCACTCCTTGAGCCAGATCGTGGCGACGTCGAGTTGCGCGTGGACCACGTGCAGATGCGCGCGGAGCGCGAGCCGCAGCCGATCCAGCGGATCGGCATCCTCGGGAACCGAATCGAGTGCCTCGTGGAAGTGCGCCGCGCCGGCGCTGGCGAGCTCGTTCAGAAGGTCCTCTTTGTTGTCGATATGGGAGTAGACCGAGCTCTTCTGGATGCCCAGGGCTTTGGCCAGGCCGCCGATCGAGGTCCCGTGGTAGCCGAGCTCGGCGAACTGCCTGGCTGCCTCCGCGGACAGTCGATCGCGAGTCGTCACAGGGCAGAAGGGTAGTGATGGGTCCGAACGGACGGTCGCCAAAGCAAGACGCGGCGATTGCCGGTTGGCTCTCGGTTTTCGAAACTAAATCACGATCTGATTGACGCTTGGCGACGGATCGCATAGCTTTTCGCCCAGGAAACGATGGAGGAGGAATTGGCCGTATCAGATATCGACATTGCTGATCCCAAGGTGCCGGTGGATGACTCCGGATGGCTCGACGTCGGCGACGGGCACGAGCTCTATTGGGAGGTGTCGGGGAATCGCGAAGGCTCGCCGGCCGTCGTCCTCCACGGCGGTCCGGGTGCGGGGTTTGACCCGAAGGTCCGAGGTCTTTTCGATCCGAAGATCTTCCGCCTCGCGCTATTCGACCAGCGCAACTGTGGCAAGAGCCGGCCGCATGCCGGGGCGCCGGAGGTCGACCTCTCGCAAAACACCACGCCGCATCTCGTCAGCGACATCGAGCGGCTGCGCGAGCACCTCGGTGTCAAGCGATGGTTGGTCCTCGGTGGCTCGTGGGGGACCACCCTGGCTCTTGCCTATGCGAAGGAGCACCCCGACCGAGTGTCCGCCCTGGTCCTTTGCGGCGTCACCGCCGGACGACGTTCGGAATTCGACTGGCTCTTCCGCGGCGGCGTCGCGAGGCTCTTTCCGAAACAGTGGGAGGCCTTCACCTCGTTGGTGCCTGACGATCCGGACGTGGTGGCGGGCTACTACAGGATGCTTTTCGACCCCGACCCCACGGTGCGCGCGAGGGCGTGCAGAGCGTGGTGTATGTGGGAGTCCGTGAATTCCACCTGGCCCCCCCGCGAAACCCTGGACCCGTACTTCGCCGACCCGGAGTTCGCGCTTGCGTTCTGCCGGATCGTCACCCACTACGTGGTTCACGACGCTTGGCTGCCGCCGGATCCCCTCACGGACAGAGCGGAGGTGCTCGCGGCTATTCCTGGAGCGCTGATCAATGGGAGCTTCGACTTACAGACCCCTCCTGGCAATGCTTGGGATCTGAAGAGGGTTTGGCCGAAGGCGACCCTTCGCCTCATCGACAATGCCGGTCACAACCCATTTGATTCTGCGGCCGCGGGGGAGCTCAAGCGCGCGGTCGAGAGATTCGCGGCATCCGGGGCTCCCTGACCGCGGTCTGTCGGGCTCAGGTCACGCGCCAATCCCACGTCTGCTTCCAAATGTTCAGGATGAGTGCAGTCTCGGTGTCAATGACTCCCGGAATTTCCCCGATGTCGCCCAGCAACCAGCCGAGTTCCTGATTAGTCTCCGCTATCACCTCGGCGTAGAGATGGAACTGTCCCGTGGTTGAGACAACGTAGCGAACGCTTGGGTTATCCCTGAGCGTTTTCGTGACCTCACGCAATTGATCGCGCTCGACCTTGATGCCGATCAGCGCCGGCGACTGTACCCCCACCTTCATCGGGTCGACGATGCCGACGACGCGCACGATCTCATCGGCGAAAAGGCGCCGCAGCTTCTTCCGAACCGTTACCTCAGAGGCTTCGACGATTTTCGCAAGCGCCTGGGTGGTGATACGGCCATCGCGCTGAAGCTCGGCGACGATTCGCAGCTCGGTCTCGTCGAGTTCCCCAACCTTCGAATCGGCCGAGTGATCATGGTCCTTTGAGTGTTTTGGGCGGTTGGGCACGGCGGCTTCCCCTTCGTCGCAGGCGCCGTCGACGCCCTCGGGGCAAACAATATCTGGGCTCCCACCATCGCAGCGCTACCGGAACCGCCGGCTAGGAAGGCATCTTCCCTATTGCTAGAGATCTTTCGTCTTTCGCAACTTGCTTGGGCAATACGTGTGGGATAGTGTAAGCAGAATCAAGATGTCTATTGGAAAGGGCCTCTCCTTGAATTCTGAAGTCGAAGCGCTCGACGGCGAACGGCTGAACCTGTCGTTCACCGGTATCGCGACCTTTGCCAAGGTGCCGTATCAGCAGGATCTCGGTGCGCTCGACGCGGATGTGGCCGTCGTGGGAGCCCCCTATGACCTCTCGACGCAGTCCCGCTCCGGTACCCGCTACGGCGCTCGCGGTATCCGCAACGCCTCGACGATCTATGGCATGAGAACCGTGCGTTACTACGATGTCGAGGAGGACGAGGTGTTCCTCGATGGCGTCAGCATCGTCGACGTCGGCGACGCCGACATGATCCACGGGAGTCCAGCGCGGTGCCTGGCGAACATCGAAGCGACCACCGCGAAGATCCTCGAGAGAGGCGCCATGCCGGTGACCCTCGGCGGCGACCATTCCGTGCCGATCCCGATACTTCGAGCGTTCCGTGAGCACGGCCCAATCTGCGTCGTTCAGATCGACGCCCATCTCGACTTCGTGGATGAACGGTTCGGTGTTCGGGAAGGGCATGGCAACGTCATGCGTCGGATCGCCGAGATGGAGCACGTTTCGGACATCGCACAGATCGGCATCCGCGGACCCGGCTCCAGCGATCCGAGCGACTTTGACGACGCGCGTGCAATGGGCAGCGTGATCATCGGCCCGCGCGAGGCCCGGCGGATCGGCATGTCGGCGGTTGCCGAGCGGATCCCGGATGCGCCTCGCTACTACGTGACGATGGATTGCGATGGCTTCGACGCTGCTGCAATGCCCGGGACTGGGTCGCCGTCCCCCGGCGGATTCCAGTACCACGAGGTCGTCGATCTCCTCCGTCTGATCGCGAAGAAGGGCGACGTCGTCGGCTTCGACTTCGTCGAGGTGGCCCCTCCCTACGACCCGACCGAAGTGACGGCACAGACCGCGGCTCGTGTGGTCCTCGACTTCCTGGGCGCCATCTTCAAGGAGCGTGAGGCTCGTGGTGTCCTTCCCCGCGCGGCGGCCGCTTCCGCCGGCCAAGGCAGAACCTCGACCGTCATCGCGCGGGAGGACGAGTCGTGAAGCTTCGAGTTGCCGTGATGGGAAGTCTGGGCGAAGTGAAAGACAAGGAGAGAGCAATGCGGCATTGGGATAAGAAGGCTCGTTTCGCGACCGCGATAGCAATCGCCACAGCCATTCTGGTTGCGGGTTGCGGCGGTGGGTCCGAATCCGGCGGGACGAGCTCGGGAACGTCGGGCAAGCCCGAAATACCTGCCAGCGTCAACGTGGTGGTGGGTGCCGAATTTGGAACGCTGGATCCCAATATCTCCTCAGGCGAAAATGAATCCATGGTCTCGGGGCTCTTGGCCGGGACCCTGACGAAGTACCAGGTCGAAAACCAGGGAGAACTGGAACTCGCCGAAAAGCTCGTCCATAACAAGAATTACACCGAATGGACCGCGACCCTGAAACCGGGCCTGAAGTTCTCCAATGGAGAACCGGTGACGGCAACCGACGTGAAGGCGACCTTCGATCGCATCCTCAAAGGGGAAACCGGGCCCTTCGGCTACATCCAAAACCTCACTTCGGTCACGGTGAAAGATCCCCGCACGGTCGTGTTCAAATTCAGCAGCTCCGCCGCCGGGTTCGCGAGCATCGTCTCACTGAGTGTGTTCGCGATCTGGCCCGCCACCGGCCTCGAGGAGGGTAACTCGTTTTGGAAGCGTCCAATCAGCGCCGGGCCATATGCTCTCGAGAGTTACGATTCCCACCAGGTCAAGCTGACCTTGAACAGTAAATATTCTGGGCCGGAAGAAGATCGTCCGAAACAGGTTGAGTTCAATGTCGTCGAAGACCCCGGTACCCGCCTCGCGCAGGTGAGGACCGGTCAGGCGAATTGGGCCTTCGACCTTCCAGCGAACCTGATTCCGCAGATGACCGGGTCGGTTGAAAAGCAGATAGCCCCGATCCCGAGCGTCTATCAGCTCCTCATGAACAACGCTGTCAAGCCATTTGACGACGTCCGGGTCCGTCGAGCCGTCAGTTTCGCCCTCGATCGTGAAGCGATCTCCCAGACCGCTTTCGGTGGCGAAGCGAAACCGACCTCGCGTTACTGGCCGGCAATCTTCGCCGAACGGGCGCAGGCCGAAGAAGGGCTCCAGGAAACCGGCCCCAATCTCACGGCGGCGAAGCGGGAACTCAAGGGCACCGAATGCGAAAGCGGCTGCACCGTGAACCTGCTCGGGCAAACCACGACCCCCTGGAATCAGCCGGCGATGCTTCTGATCCAACAACAGCTCGAAGCGATCGGCATGAAGGTGAACCTCCAGTCCCGGGATTTCGCCACGGCAACCGAAGAGGAGGCCGGCGGCGAATACGAAATGGCACTGCAGTTCTTTGTCTCAGAAGCTCCTGTCGAAGAAGCACTGGCGCTGGTGAATTTCAATCCTGGGCCACCCCTCAACGGGGCTTTCACCAATTTCGAATCGAAGCAGGTGACCGCCCTGATCGAAGAACTGGCCGCCACGCCGCTCGACGAACGCCATCAGGTAGGCCTTGAACTCGGCAACGTGTTTGCGGAAGAAATGCCATGGGCGGCGATCGCAAACGTCGTTTTCGTCAATGCCTCCAATCTCCCGGAATCGGTCATCCACCAGGAACTGTTCGCGCTGAAGATCAAATAGATTCGCGAACACCGAGGGAAGCGATTTCCGTGAGGAAGAGACATATCCAGTGACGGCTCAGCCGCCGCCCACGCCGCCCCCCGAGGTCGGCGTTCCTCGCGGGATACATCGGGCCGGGACGATTGGTTGGTCGATCGCGCGCTTGCTGCTGAACGCCTTTGTCGTCGCGTTCTTCGTGGTGACCGTGGTCTTCTTCTTGACCCATGTGATTCCGGGGGATCCCGCCCGCGCCGTTTTGGGCAGGAACGTCTCGCAGGCCTCGGTCGAATCACTACGGGCCAAACTGCACCTGAACGAATCGATTCCCGCCCAGTACTGGAGATTCCTGTCGGAATTGAGTCACGGTTCACTCGGCCAGAGCTTCAAAGTGTCCAACGACTCGGTGAGCTCACTGGTCGGTAGCTCTCTCGAACCGACGATCGCACTCATCCTGCTCACCATGCTGGTGAGCATCCCCCTGGGAGTGGTCATCGGGTTGCGAGCCGGGACGACCGAGTCCAGGGCCATCGATTTCAGCCTCAGGCTCGGGAATGTCGTTGCCCTGGCGATGCCGCCCTTCTTTCTCGGCTCTCTGCTGATCCTGGTTTTGACGTTGAAGCTCGGAATCGCGCCGGCCGGCGGATGGTCGACTCAGTTCCCCGAGCAGCTTCGGTACCTGTGGCTCCCCGTGATAGCGCTCAGCGCCCTCGTCACCCCGCTCCTCGCTCGGGCGGTGAGGCAGCGGGCCAAGGTCGTCATGCGTTCCCCGTATATCGAAGCAGCGCTGGCGCGCGGAATTTCCCGTCGCCGCATCATCCTCCGCCACGTCCTGCCCAATAGCGCCTTGCCTGCGATCACGCTGATCGGCCTGAACGCCGCCCTTCTCATCTCGGGCACCGTCGTGGTCGAAACGCTCCTTGGTCTCCCGGGGCTTGGCTCGCTTCTCCTGAACGCCGTGCAGGTCCGCAACTACCCGGTGGTCCAAGGGGTCACGGTAGTCGCCGGCCTATTCGTCGTTTTCTGCAATTTCGTCGCCGACGCCGCAGTCAAAGCGGTCGACCCACGGACGCGCAATTGAGCACCGTGCAAGTGGCCGAGAAGCGGCGGTTCAGAGTGAGTTTGAGACGCTCACGGTCGCGCGACTCCATCTCGGAGCGCGTAATCGGGATCGCCTTCCTGGCGTTGCTGATCGCGGCTTTTCTCGTCGTCCCGCTGGTCAGCTCCTATGGCACCACCGAGATCGTGGGCCTGCCTGAACAGGCACCCTCCGCCGCGCATCTCTTCGGTACCGACCAGCTCGGTCGTGACGTTTTCACGCGGACGTTCGCGGGCGGGCGCACCGACGTCCTCATCGCCGCTTTGGCGACGCTCGCCAGCCTCTTGATCGGCACCGTCGCGGGGGTGATGATCGGGCTCACGCGGCGCAACTTCATCGGCACGATCGCCCTGCGTGTAATCGACGCGGTGCTGGCGATTCCATTCCTGATCCTGGTGCTCAGCATGATCCTCGTCCTCGGGTCCGAAACCCGCCTCCTCGGTCTGCCCAAAGGAGTGGGGACCGTGGTGGTGGTGGTCGTGGCGGTCGACTGGGCCATCTACGCTCGCCTCGCCTTCACCACGACGAGGGTGCTGCGCGACCGGGAGTTCGTCCAGGCGGCGCGCCTCCTCGGCTTCTCCTATCCGCGCATCATCGCGCGCCACATCGTGCCCAACGTGTCGCCCACGACGGCGTCCTATGCGGCTTCCGACGCAATTCTGATCATCGTCAGCGTTGCCTCGCTCGCCTTTCTCGGCTCGGGAATCCAGGAACCGACGCCGGAGATCGGCAACATCATGTTCCAGGGCCACGACTACCTCGCGACGAGCTGGTGGATCACCGTGTTGCCCGGTGTCGTACTCGTCGCGCTCGGTTCCGCGCTGGCGCTTGTCACCGACTCCTTTGGCCAAGATGACTGAGCCATTGCTCGAGGTTTCCGAGCTGGACGTCTCGGTTGGCGGGCAGCCGATCCTGACCGACGTGCAACTGGCGCTGGGGAAGGGGGAGGTCCTCGGCATAGTCGGTGAGAGCGGGTCGGGAAAGACGATGACCTCGAGAGCGCTGACCGGCTTGCTCGGATTCATCGGTGGAACGATCGACCGCGGAACGCTCCGGTTCGGCGACCTGGATCTGGGCGCCCTCAGCGAGCCGGAATGGCGCAAGGTCCGCGGGCATCGCCTCGCTCTCGTTCCGCAGAGCTCTCAGTCTGCGCTCGATCCACTGATGACGGTCAGGAGTCAGATGGTGGAGACGGTCGCGGCGCTGTCTGGATCCGCCGGTGCGGAGGGGCGGGCCAAAGAACTGCTCGAGAGCGTGCGGCTCGAGCCCACCAAGCAGCTCTTGCGCGCCTACCCACATCAACTCTCGGGTGGGATGCGCCAGCGGGTGATGATCGCCCTGGCTCTTGCCGGCGAGGCAGAGCTGTTGATCGGCGACGAGGCCACGACCGCGCTGGACGTCACGGTTCAAAGCGAAATTCTCGATCTGCTGGGCCAGCTGCGAGCCGAGCGCGGGTTGTCGATCATTCTGATCACCCACGATCTCGACGTGGTCGCGCGGCTGGCCGACAAAATCGTCGTGATGTACGCCGGGACGACCGTCGAGACCGGACCGACGCAGACGGTACTCGGCGAACCCGCGCATCCGTATACCGCGGCTCTGCTTGGCTCTCGTCCCCACGGGGTCAAGCGGGGCGAGACGCTCGCCGGAATCGCCGGAGCTCCTCCGCCGCCGGGTTCGTGGCCGAGCGGGTGCCGTTTTGCCCCCAGGTGTCGCCACAGCGTGGACCGTTGTCGCGCGACGGTCCCAGACCTACACGCCTTCGGAGCGGATCACCTGACCGCCTGTTTGCGAGCCGAGGAACTTCGCGAACGATGAGCAGCGCTCTTCTCGCCGCATACGATCTCGACTTCGCGTATTCCTCGGGACCGCAGATCCTCCACGAGGTGACCGTCGAGCTGCACCCGGGTCAAACCGTCGGGTTGGTCGGGGAGAGCGGCAGTGGGAAGTCGACCCTTGGCCTCGTGCTGGCCGGCTTGCTCGACGCCAAAGCCGGCGCGGTGCATCGCTCGTCGGCGCTGACAGGGCCTGCCGTACAGGTGATATTCCAGGATCCCTATGCGTCGCTGAATCCTGCGCTGACGCCACTGAGGGCCGTGACGGAAGTGTTCAGCGCCACCGAGGGTCTCTCGAAGAAAAAGGCCCAGGCCGCGGCGGCAGATCTCCTGGACCGGGTTGGAGTCCAGACCGAAGCCAGCAAGCGCAAGCCAAGCCGCCTGAGCGGAGGCCAGTGTCAAAGGGTTTCGATCGGCCGCGCGCTGGCGGCAAATCCCCGGGTGCTCATCGCCGACGAGCCGACCTCCAGCTTGGACGTCTCAGTTCAAGCCGAGATCCTCAACCTGCTGAAGGAGATTCAACGAGAGAGGGATCTGGCGATGATCCTGATCTCCCACGACCTCGACGTAATCCGACACATGTCAGACGTCACCAACGTCATGCACGAGGGGCGAATCGTCGAGGCTGGAGACACCGAGGAGGTGTACCTCCAACCTCGTCACGAGTACACCCGCAGGCTACTGCGTGGCGTGAACGTCTAGAGCCTCTTCCTGTCCGTGCTGATCCTGCTCGCGGGACCCGCTCCCCGAGTCCGGGGGCACCTGATCGGCGCGGGACCGTGGATTCTATCGCTCAATTGACTTTTTGACCCTGATTCCTTCGCACTTCCCTCTATCTGCTGCTAATATCGTCGCCAGGTCCATATCGGACCGACAAGGAGGAGGGTAAGATATGGATCATGAAGGCCCGATGCAAAGAAGCGGCCTGACGCGAAAAGGCTTCTTGGTCGGCGCAGCCGGGCTCGGCGGCGCAGTCATGTTGGCCGGGCTGCCGGGGTGCGGCTCGGGTTCCGGCACTGCCGGCAGCGCCGGAGGGCGGCCCAAGCCCGGAGGCGTTCTGCAATTCGCGGTCTCCGATGCTTCGCAGGGCGAGGTGTTGGACGTCCTGCAGAGCGTCGACCAGCACCAGGGCATATATGCCTCACTGCTATGGGAGCAGCTGATCGACTTCGACGAGAACTTTCGGTGGAAACCGAAATTGGCGGTCGGCGTCAACTCGAATCACGATGCAAGCGTGTGGACGTTCAAGCTCCGCCCCGGCATCAAATGGCATGACGGGAAACCCTTCAAATCGAAGGACGTCAAATGGACGGTGGCGCGCATCCTCGACATAAAAAATGCGTCGCCGTGGTACAGCCAGGCGGCCGGTGTCCTCGATGTCGACGGTATAGAAACACCCGACCCGCTCACGGTCGTGTTTCGGCTCAAGCAGCCGGATACTCTCTTCCCCCTTCTCTTCCGCGGAAGTGGAACGGGAATCGTGCAGGACGGTTGGGAACCCAATGGCAAGCCGGCGGACGCAGTGGGTACGGGTCCATTCGTCGCCGAGCGTTGGAAGGCGGGCAGCGGATTCGAATTTGTCCGCAACCCGAAGTACTGGGGAGGTGCGCCATACCTCGACGGTGTGCGAAGCGTGATCATTGCCGATCCCGCCAGCAAACTCGAGTCAGTGGTCTCGGGTCCCTCACATGTGAGCGATTCCATTTCGCCGACCCAGGTGAAGACGCTCGAAGGTCATCCCGTGGAAGTCGTCCGTTTCAAAGGGTTCTACTCCACCTACCTGACCATGGATACGCGCAAGAAACCCTTCGACGACAACGACGTGCGGACAGCGTTCAAGCTCGCCGCAGATCCTCAGCAAACCCTCGACGTGGCCTACGCGGGTTATGGGATGTTGGGTGACAACTGCTCGGCTCCCGCGAACAGCCCTTGGTTTCCGACGCAACTCGAAGGTGGCGAACGCGATGTCGCGCAAGCCAAGGCCCTGCTCGCGAAAGCCGGCTACCCGAACGGTGTCGACGTAGAGCTGATCGCTGCACCGGTTGTCGGGGCAATCCAGGAAATGGCGGTGGTCTACGCGGGTGCCGCCAAGGACGCCGGCATCCGGGTCTCGATCAAGCAGTGGGAGGTGGACACGTTTTTCGACCAGGTGTGGCTGAAACAGCCCTTCTACGTCGACTACCTGGTCCGCACCCATCCGCTGCAGGCGCTTCAGGAGACCTTCGTCAAGGGGGCGCCCTGGAACGAGACGTTCTTGGCCGGCAGCCGAGCTGAAGAGTTCGTGCTGCGGGGGCTCCGGGAGACCGACGAGCAGCGGCGGGACCAGATCGCGAGAGAAGCGATGCTCTGGCAGGCCCAGAACGAGGGCATCATCCTCTCGGCGTTCCAGGACAGACTGCTCGCCAAGAAGGACATTCTGCAGGGAGATGTCGCTTCCCCGAGCGGGTTCGTCGACTACAGCAAGGCGTGGCTGGCGACCTAAACCATGGGGGGTCCAGGCTCAGCTTCTCCATCGCAAGCCATCTCCCGGTCGGTGGCAACCGGTCGCCGGCAGCGCCCGTGGATTCGCGCCGCCATGGCCCAGATCGGGTGGGCCCTGGTGACGCTCTGGGTCATCTCGATCATCGTGTTCGTATGCACGAACATCCGCCCGCCGGAGGACGTTGCGCGAGCGGCGCTCGGCCATACGGTCACGCATGAACAGCTGGAGACGTTCGTTCATGAACAGGGGCTGGACCGGCCGGCGCCCCAACGCTATGCGAACTGGCTCGGCGACTTCGTACGGGGCAACTGGGGCACCTCCCCGATCACCCGGCGACCTGTCAGCGAAGACGTGCTGCCACGCCTCTGGCGTTCCCTGTTGCTCGCCGTGCTCGCCCTTGCGCTCAGCGTCGTGGTCTCGCTGTTGGCGGGCGTCTTCATGGCGCGACGGCGGGGCAGGGGCAGCGACATCGCCCTGAACGTTCCCCTGGTGCTCATTTCCGCTCTTCCGGAGTTCGTCGTCGGTGTGCTCTTGACGACGCTCTTTGCGGTCTACCTCGGATGGCTGCCGGTGGACAGCACCGCCCTCGAATACGGCACGTTCGAAGAACAGGCGTTGGCGTATGTGTTGCCGGTTCTCACCCTTGCGCTCGCGGTCATCCCTTACGTCGCGCGGGTGGCTCGCGCCTCGATCGGGGATGGCCTGAAGGCCCCGTACACCCGCGCGGCGACGCTCCGTGGACTGCGCACACGCACGGTCCTCTATGGCTATGCGGTCCGCAACGCGTCGGTGCCGATCCTGAATGCGATCGCCGTCAACTTCATCTACCTGCTCGGCGGTGTGATCGTGGTGGAGAACGTATTTGGATTTCCCGGGATCGGTCAGCTGCTCGTGCAGGCGATCGGGCGAAGTGACATGGTCACGGTGCAGGCGATAGCCCTCGTGCTCGGTGCGTTCGTGATCGCGACGACGATCGTCACCGACCTGCTCGTCATCTACTTCACGCCCCGACTGCGAGGGCGGGAGGCGTGAGCACCACGTCCTTGGCGGCGCCGTTCAGTCCGGAGGCGACGTCTCCGCGGCCGGGCGCATGGCGCCAGGTGGCGGGCTCGTTCGAGGCCCGCATCGGCCTGGTCCTACTTGCTGCGATGTTTCTGCTGATCGTCCTCGGCCCGTTGCTGGCACCGCATGATCCATCCCAAATCGGCGTCGGGCCGGCGCTCTCCGGGTCGACCGGCGGCCTCCCTCTCGGAACCGACCAACTCGGTCGCGACGTCTTCAGCCGCTACCTGGATGGTGGGCGTGGAATCGTCCTCATCCCGTTGGCGGCCAACACGCTCGGCTTCGTGATCGGTGGCCTGGTCGGCCTCCTCGGCGCCTATCGCGGCGGTCGCACCGACGCGATCATGGCCCGGCTTTTCGATTTCGGCATCGCGCTGCCGGCGCTGCTACTCACCCTCGTGCTCATCGCCGCCCTCGGGACCTCCTCCATCACCCTGGTCATCGTGATCGCCCTGGTGACGGCGCCGCGCGCCGGACGGGTGATCCGGGGGTCGGCCCAAGCCGTTGTGGGCAGCGACTTCGTCACCGCGGCGCAGCTCCGCGGCGAGTCGACCGGATATCTGTTGTTGCGGGAGATCCTGCCGAATGCGGCGGGACCGATCATCACGATCTTCTCGCTGTACCTCACCTACGCGATCATCGCGCTGACGACCTTGAGCTTCCTCGGTCTCGGAGCCCAGCCGCCGAGCTCCGATTGGGGCCTGATGGTCGCCGAAGGTCGTGCATATCTCACGGTCAACCCGTGGGCCACGGTCGTGCCGGCACTCAGCATCGGTGTCCTGGCGATCGGCTTCACCCTGCTCGCCGACGCATTCGGCCGGCACATCGCCGGCGACCTGATCGAGGGGTGAGCGTGGGAGCCGCCGGACTGGAGATCGAAGGCCTCAGCGTTTCCTACCGAGGCGCCGGCGGCAGCCTGAATCGGGTGCTGTCCGATGTCGACCTGGTGCTGTCCCCGGGGGAAGTTGTCGGTCTCGCGGGAGAGTCGGGCTGCGGCAAGTCCACGCTCGCCCTCTGCGCGACGGGCTTCCGGCCGGCGAACCTGCGGGTATCCGCGGGAACTGCGCGGTACGGGGAGATCGACCTGCTGTCTCAGACGCCGAAGCAATTGCGTGGCCTCTGGGGTCGACGGATCGCCTTCGTCGCCCAGAGTGCCTCGGGGGCGCTCAATCCGAGTACGACGGTCGGGCGGCAGATCGGGCAGACGCTGCGCGCTCATACCGGTGTGCGTGGGGCGGCGTTGCAACGGCGGGGCATCGAGCTCTTCGAGTCGGTGGGCATCCCCGATCCGGAGCGGTCATTGCGCCGCTTCCCGCACCAATTTTCCGGCGGCCAGCAACAGCGGATCGCGATCGCGCTCGCGGTCGCCTGTCGACCCGACGTACTGATTCTCGACGAGCCGACCACCGGCCTCGACCTCACCACGCAGGCGCGTATCACGACTCTGCTTCAGGAACTGCTGCGAGAGACCGGTGTGGCGGCCCTGTACGTGAGCCATGATCTGGCGCTGCTGGGCACCGTCGCCGACAGGCTTTCCGTCATGTACGCGGGGCAGATCGTCGAGGGGGCACCGTGCAGTGCGCTGATGGGGTCGCCCCGCCATCCCTACACGCGTGCGCTGCTCGCGGCGGCTCCCGACCCCTACGCGACGCACCGGCTGAAGGGCATCCCCGGTCGCCCTCCGCTCGGCGTCGTGGCCGACGGCTGCGCCTTCGCGCCACGCTGTGAGCGGTCCACCGCCGCCTGCAGCGTGGGGGCGATCGCGCTCAGCCCCGTGGGGCCGCAGCACCACGGCCGGTGCATCCGCATGGGGGAGCTTTCCGGCCAGGCGCAGGCCGAACCGGTGTCACATCGCCGGGCGAGGCACGAACCGGCCCAGCCCGTGCTCTCCGTCGATGCCATCACTCGTGTCTTCGATCAGGCGGCCGAACCGGCGGTCAACGAAGTCTCCTTCACGCTGGAGTCAGGCGAGATCCTCGGGCTGGTCGGCGAGTCGGGAAGCGGCAAGACGACGATGCTGCGGATGGTCGCCGGGATCCTGCCACCCACGCAGGGTCGCGTCGTCTTCGACGGTGCGCCACTCGCCGCGAAGGCGAGACGGCGAACGTCACAACAACGGCGGGACCTCCAGCTCGTGTTTCAGGATCCGGTCTCCTCGCTCAATCCGCTCCATACGGCGGCGGACATCCTGCGTCGGCCACTCCGCCTCTTTCGGCCCGATGTGCCGCGTCGCGGCGAGGCCGAGGCGATCCGCGAGCTTCTGGAGATCGTGGGCCTGCCCGCTGAGTTGGGAGCCCGTCGTCCCGGAGAGCTTTCGGGAGGGCAAAAGCAGCGCCTTGCAATCGCCCGCGCGTTGGCGGCCCGGCCGCGGGTCATCCTTTGCGACGAGGTCACGAGCGCGCTCGATGTGTCCGTTCAGGCGGTCGTCGTCGAGCTGCTGCGGGAACTGGTCGAACGCAGCGGCGTCTCACTCCTGTTCGTCAGCCATGACCTCGGCGTCGTGCGCGCCCTGTGCGATCGCGCGATCGTCATGCGCAACGGGATCGTTCGCGAGGCCCGTCCCATCGAGGAACTGTTCGCCAATCCTGAAGACCCGTACACCCGGGAACTCCTGGCCGCGATCCCCGGGCCCGTGGGTGCCCGCGGGCGGGCGGCGCATACGGTTGAGTCTCGACCGAGCTGCGCTGCCACGGCCGTGGTGGATGCAGAGACCACGAACCAGGAGCACTGACTGACGTATGCGCCGAGAGACCAGTGAAGAGAGCCGGATCATCCTCGACGAGATCGACCAGGCGATCATCCGCGAGTTGCAGCAGGACGGCCGCAGGCCTTACGGGCGTATCGCCGAGGCCGCGGGACTGTCGGAGGCAGCGGCCCGCCAGCGTGCCCAGCGACTGCTGGAGGAGGGCGTGATCAGGATCGTCGCCGTGCCCGACGCGAGGCTGCTCGGCATGACGGTCGGCGCGACCCTCTGCATCCAGTGCGTTGGCGACCTGGAACCGGTCGTCGATGCGCTCAAGGCGATCGTGCAGACGGACTTCGTCGTCGCCACCGCCGGCGACTTCGACCTGCTCGCCGAGGTCCAGTGCGAGGACCACGAAACCCTTTACAGGCTGGTCAACGACTCGATTCGAAAACTCCCCGGCGTGCAACACGTCGACATCCACATACATCTCATCTACCACAAGATGACCTACGCCTGGCCGCCCGGCTCGAACCGGATGGGTGGGCGCGACGCCTAAGGAGGCCTCACCACCAATGGACTTCAGTACCCCTTCCGACCACACCGAGATCCGTGCGGCAATTCGCCAGCTGTGCGCCGAGTTCCCCGGTGAGTACTGGCGCGAGCTCGAGCCGGATCGGTACCCGGAGGATTTTGTACAACGGCTGACCGAGAACCATTGGCTGGGGGCCCTGATCCCTGAGGAGTACGGCGGATCGGGATTGCCCCTCGCGGCGGCGAGCGTGATCCTCGAGGAGATCAACGCGTCGGGCTGTCATGGTGCGGCGTGTCACGCGCAGATGTACACGATGGGGACGATCCTGCGCCACGGTTCCGAGCAGCAGAAGCGCGAGCTGCTGCCGGAGATCGCCGCCGGGCGCACGCGGCTGCAGGCGTTCGCCGTCACCGAGCCCGACGCCGGCAGCGACACGACCCGTATCAAGACCACGGCCACGAGGACCGACGACGGCTACAGGATCGACGGTCAGAAGATCTGGACGAGCCGTGCCGAGCATTCGGACCTGATGCTGCTCGTCGCGCGGACCACCCCGCTCGCGCAGGTGGAGCGCAAGACGGAAGGCATGTCGACCTTCATCGTCGACATGCGCGCGGCCCAGGAGGCCGGCACGATGACCATCCGGCCGATCAAGACGCTGATGAACCACGCCACCACGGAGATCTTCTTCGACGGTGTCGAGGTGCCAGGGTCCGCCCTCGTGGGTGAGGAGGGCAAGGGCTTTCGCTACCTCCTCGACGGTCTCAACGCGGAGCGCGTGCTGGTCGCGGCAGAGGCGGTCGGGGATGGCCGCTGGTTCATCGAGAAGGCGGCACGCTACGCATCCGAGCGGGTGGTGTTCGGCCGGCCGATCGGCGCCAATCAGGGAATCCAGTTCCCGATTGCCCGAGCACACGCCGCGATCGAGGCGGCGAGCCTGATGCGCTTCAAGGCGGCGTGGATGTTCGACGAGGGTCTGCCCTGTGGTCCGGAGGCGAACATGGGGAAGCTGCTGGCCGCCGAGGCCGCCTGGGACGCCGCGAACGCGTGTCTCGATACGCATGGCGGGTTCGGTTTCGCCGAGGAGTACGACGTCGAGCGCAAGTTCCGTGAGACCCGCCTGTACAAAGTCGCGCCGGTGTCGACGAACCTGGTTCTCGCCTACATCGGCGCGCACGTGCTCGATATGCCGCGCTCCTACTGATGCCCGCCCGATCGCTGCTGATCGCGCCCGGAGACGACGAGCGCAAGCTGCGTCGCGCCCTCGCCTCGCCGGCCGAGGCGGTCGTCGTCGATCTCGAGGACGGGGTCGCCCCTGGCCGCAAGGCCGCGGCGCGCGACCTGGCAATCAGGGTGCTGACCGAGGCGGAGGGTGCGGCCAGGCCGGCGCTCATGGTTCGCATCAACGGCGTCGACACGCCAGATTGGCGGGCGGATCTCGATGCGCTCTCCGCCTTGCGACTCGATGCGATCGTCCTGCCGAAGGCGACGCCGGCGGCGCTCGATGCGCTTCCTGGCGATGGCCCGCCGATCTTTGCCGTGGTCGAGACGCCGCTCGGGGTGTTGCGGGCTCCCGAGATGGCAAACCACCCGCGCGTCGTCCGGTTCGGACTCGGCACGGTCGATCTCGCTGCGAGCCTTGGCCTCGAGCCGCGTGCCGACGGACTCGAGTTCCTGCACGCGCGCTCGACCCTGGTTCTCAGCTCTGCCGCGGCCGGTATCGCGGCGCCCGCCGACGGCGTCCATCTCGACGTCGGCGACTCGCCAGGGCTCGAAGCGCAGGCCCGTCTTGCCCGATCGCTCGGGTTCGGCGGCAAGTTCTGTATCCACCCTTCCCAACTGGAACCGGTCAACGCGTGCTTCAGTCCCAGCGAGGACGAGCTTGCCTGGGCCGAGGAGGTTCTCGCCGCGTTCGGTGAGGCCGAGCGCGAGGGGCGGGGAGTAGCCCGGCTCCACGACCAGATGATTGACAAGCCGGTCGCGCTGCGGGCGCAGCGATTGATCGAAAGCCAAGAAAGGAGCCCCCGATGACCATCGCCCCGAAGACCTGGCGCGGTCGCTTTTACGAGGATTTCGAGGTTGGTGACGTGTTCCGCAGTCGTCTCGGCCGCACGATCACCGAGACGGACAACATCTGGTTCACGTTATTGACGACGAACACGAACCAGATGCACTTCAACACCCCCTACAGCGAGCGGACGCGGTTCGGGCGCCAGCTCGTCAACAGCACCTTCACGGTGGCGCTCGTCGGCGGCCTCACCGTCCCCGACACGAGCGAGAACGCGGCGGCGAACCTGTCCTGGGACGAAATCCAGCTGCCGAATCCCGTGTTCGTCGGGGACACCCTCTGGGCCGAGAGTGAGATCCTCGAGCTGCGCGAGTCGCGCTCGAAACCGAACTGCGGCATCGTCGGCCTGCGGAGCCGCGGGGTCAACCAGCGTGGCGAGATCGTGATCGCCTTCCGCCGCACGTTCATGGTCTACAAGCGCGACGCGCCAGAGGCGGCCCCGTTCTTCCCGGAGACGACGGATCCTTGGACGGTCTAGCGTTCGCGCCTCTCGACGGCGTCCGGGTCCTGGACCTGACCAGCTCCGTCGCGGGTCCGTACTGCACGCTGATCCTGGCCGCCCTCGGCGCCGACGTCGTCAAGGTCGAGCGCCCGGACGGGGGAGACGACACGCGCGGTTGGGGGCCGCCTTTCTGGGACGGCGAAAGCGCGGCCTTCCTGGCGATGAACGCCGGCAAGCGCTCGCTCGCGCTGGACCTCAAGGACCCGGATGGTCTTGCGGTCGCGCTCAAGCTTGCCGCGGCCTCGGACGTCGTGATCCAGAACCTCCGCCCAGGTCAGGTGGAGCGCCTCGGGCTTGGCTTCGAGGACGTGGCCGCGGTCAGCCCGCGCGTCATCTACTGCTCGATCGGCGCCTTCGGCAAGAACGGCCCACTCAGCGCCGAGCCGGGCTATGACCCGCTCATGCAGGCTGCCGGAGGCATCATGAGCGTGACCGGCGAGGAGGGTCGCCCACCGGTGCGCGCCGGTGTCTCGCTCATTGATCAGGGCACCGGGATGTGGGCAGCGCTGGCGATCGTCGCGGCGCTCGGCGCACGCGAGGACCGGCCCGGACCGCAGCTGATCGACACCTCCCTGTATGAGACGGCAATCAACTGGCTGCCGATGCAGCTCGCCGGCTATCTCGCTTCCGGGCGGGTTCCGAAACGGATGGGGAGTGGCATCGCCGTGATCGCCCCCTACGAGGCATTCGAGGCCGACGACGGTCGCTGGCTGATGATCGCCGCCGGCAACGACCGCCTCTTCCGGGCGCTCTGCACCGCGATCGACTGCCCCGGGCTGGCGGAGGACCCGCGGTTCGAGACCAACGCCGACCGGGTCACGAACCGAGACGCTCTTGCCGACCTGCTCGCCGAGACGGTCCGGGCCCGACCGGCCGCCGACTGGCTCGCCCGTCTGCGCGCCGCCGGCGTGCCGGCAGCGCCGGTGCAGGCGATCGACGAGCTCGTGGACGATCCGCAGACCGCTGCGCTCGGGCTCCTGGAACCGGTCCCGCACCCGACCGTCGAGGACCTGCGTCTCGTCGGATTGCCGCTCTCGTTCGGTGACTCCCGCCTGCGCCACCGGGGCGCCCCGCCTCGACTCGGGGAGCACACCGACGCGGTTCTCAGTGACGCCGGTTATTCGGCGGCAGAGGTAGGCGACCTGCGGGAGGCCGGGGTGGTGCACTGAAGGCGGCATTGGCAACTGATATCCGATCGTTTAGCGAAATATTTCACTGATTCATATCCTCTAGGCGCCAAATTGCTATGATTCCGGTTGCAATCTGGTCAATTGGGTTACGAGGAGGTACATCATGGCCGGCATGGCGATAGCCCTGCTGCAGCAGTGGCTGACCGACCCCGGATCCTGCCCGGGCGATGCGGCCCCCAAGCGAGGTTGAGGGATGGAATCACCGCCTGACATGTTGCGCGCCACCGTCGAGGCGTACGCCGGCCGCCTCAGCTACGCCCCCGGCGACCTCCTGACTCTTCACTGCAGTACCGAGGCGCCTTTGTTCGACGTGGAGATCGCGCGCTGTGGCCAGGAGCGTTCGGTCGTCTGGCAGCGGCAGGACGTGCCGGGTGAGCACCATCCGACACCCGAGGATGCCTCCTCGCACGGTTGCCGCTGGCCTGCCGCGGTCGAGTTGGAAGTGCCGGCGTCCTGGTCGCCCGGCTACTACGAGGTCGTCTGCCGCGCCCCGGGCAGCTCCGATCCGCTCGAGCTCCCCGCCTGCTTCGTCGTGCGTGCGCCGGCGGATGCGGCGCGGCCACCCATCTTGGTGGTGCTGAGCACGAACACCTACAACGCCTATAACGATTGGGGCGGGCCGAGTCTCTATACGGGCGGGGTGCGCGTCTCGTTCGAGCGCCCCATCGCTCCCGGCTTCCTGACCCGGCCCGCAGGCGTGCAGCTGCGCGCGGCGACGGCGCCGGGCGTCTATGACCCGGTGGTTGCCGAGCAGCGACGCGTGCTCGACGAGTCCCGCCTCTCAGGTTGGTCAGCCGCAGCCGGCTGGGTCAACTGGGAGGAAAAGTTCGCCCGCTGGTGCGAGGGAGAGGGGATCGCGCTCGACTACGCCGTCAACGCCGACCTCGAGCTGGTCCCGGACCTGCTTTCCGGACGCCGGCTGGTCATCAGCGTCGGGCACGACGAGTACTGGTCATGGGGGATGCGCGATGCGCTCGAGGGATACGTCGAGGGTGGCGGGAACGTTGCGTTCTTCTCCGGCAACGCCCTCTGCTGGCAGGTTCGCCTCGAGGACGAGGGGCGGGCGATGGTCTCCTACAAGTACGACGCGCCCGAGCGTGATCCGGTTTGCGGTACTCCGCAGGCGCATCTGATGACGGGCCTTTGGTCCGACCGTGAGATCGGCAGGCCGGAGAACCAGCTCACCGGCGTCAGCTTCGCCTACGGCGGCTACGCGCGCTGCGGCTACGGCACGCCGCGCGGTTCCGGCGGCTACACGATCTGGCGTCCGCGGCACTGGGCCCTTGCCGGCACCGAGCTGCGCTACGGCGATCTCCTCGGGGCCGACGACGGGATCGTCGGCTACGAGGCCGACGGCTGCGAAATGACGTTCGACGCCGGTGGGCTCCCGGCCCCGACCAACCGCGACGGTACGCCGGAGAGCTTCGAGATCCTCGCGACGGCGCCCGCGCGCCTTTGGTCGAACGGGCCGGAGGGTAATGAGTTCCCCTCCTACCTCCCCGCCGATGAAATCGGCGATCTCGAGTACACCGCCTCCCGTGTCCTGCCACCCGGCGAGGACACCGGAGTCCACCCGATCGGGCACGGTCACGCCGTGATGGGGACCTACACCGCCGGCGGCACGGTCTTCACATGTGGGTGCACCGACTGGGTGTTCGGATTGGCAGGCGGCGATCCGGCGGTCGAACAGATAACCCGGAACGTCATCGAGAGGCTGGGCGGCGTGCAAGCCGCCGAGTCCGGGGAGGCCGGCAAGTGAGCTCCGCCGCCGATACGGGGCTGCCGCCGGAGGGCATGCGGCTGTACGAGATCGAGCGCCGGCTGTACGGCCTGATCGCCGCTGACCCGTCGATCGAGCAGGGCTGGCCGGACACGCTGTGGCCGGTGATGCCGGACGAGGTGCTGGCCGCGGCGCGGACGGCGATGGGGTTGTTCGCGCATACCAACGGCTTCATCAAGCCTCCCAGCCTGGCGGTCGTCGAGGCAGAGCTGGTCGGGATGATCCGCGACGTGCTCGAGGTGCCGCCGGCCGGTGCGACGACGATCACGATCGGCGGCACCGAGAGCAACTTCCTCGCCGTCAAGGGCGCGCTGTTCCGGGAGCGCGACCGTCGCGGCGGACAGCCCGAGGCGCCGAACATGGTGATCCCGGCGACCGCCCACCCGAGCTTCGACAAGGCCGCGGAAGAGTTCGGCATCGAGGTCCGGCGGGTCGGGTTCGACGAGCTGTTTCGCGTGCGCATCGATGCGGTGGCAGACGCGCTCGACGGCGAAACGATCCTGATCGTCGGATCGACGCCGAGCTACACGCACGGGACGCTGGACCCGATTCCCGAGCTTTCGACCCTCGCCCTGGAGCGCGACGTCTGGCTGCATATCGATGCCTGCGTCGGCGGCTTCCTGCTGCCACATCTGAAGCGCCTGGGATTGATCGACATCGAGCCGGGCTTCGCCAACCCGGGCGTCACGTCGATCGCCGCCGACCTGCACAAGTTCGGGCTGACCCCGACCGGGATCTCGACCCTGTCGGTTCGCGATGCCGAGCTCGCCCGCCACCACGGCTTCAAACTGGAGATCGCGCGCGGCTGGCCGTTCCGCGACTACGCGCGTGCCGGCTTCTCCGGCAGTCGGTCCGGTGGCGTCCTGGCAGGCGCCTGGGCGACGTTGATGGCGCTCGGCCGGGCCGGCTACGAGCGGGTCGCCGAGGAAATCTGCGCGGCCGGGGCGCTGCTCGGCGAGGGCATCGAGGCGATCCCGGGCCTGGAGCTGGTCGCGCCGCACGAATGCGGCGTGCTCGTCTTCACGTCGTCCGATCCGGAGGTGCCGATCGCACGGGTCGCCGCCGGCCTCGAAGGGGCCGGCTGGTTTCCGACGCTGGCGCTCGAGCCGACCCGGCTGCAGATCCTGCTGAGCCCGCTCCCGCCCGCCACCTTTGGTGCCTTCCTGACCAGGCTCGCGGGCGTTGTCGACGATGTGCGCGCGGGCCGGATCCTCGACGAGGCCGAGACGACGACCTACGGGGGCGCAGACCAGGCCGCCCCGCAGCCGTGACCCCGGCCCGCTACGAGATGTCGATCGGCGGTGCGTCGGTGCCGGCGCTCAGCGGCCGCACCTTCGCGAGCCTCAACCCCTACACCGGCCAGGCCTGGGCCGAGGTGCCCGACGGCGACGCTGCCGACGTCGACTGCGCGGTGGCTGCGGCCCGCGCCGCCCTCGAAGGGGAATGGGGCGCCATCGGTCCGACCAGCCGGGGCCGCTTGCTGCGTCGTCTCGGTGACGTGCTGGCCGACAACGCGGAGCGCCTCGCCGAGATCGAGACCCGCGACAACGGAAAGCTGCTGCGTGAGATGGCCGCCCAGATGCACCAGATGCCCGAGTGGTTCCATTACTTTGCCGGGCTCGCCGACAAGCTCGAGGGGACGACGATCCCATCCGAGCAACCGAACTTCTTCATCTACACGCGGCCCGAGCCGGTCGGCGTCGTCGGCGCGATCGTTCCGTGGAACTCGCCGCTGATGCTGAGCGCATGGAAGCTCGCGCCGGCGCTCGCCACCGGCTGCACGTTCGTGCTGAAGCCCTCCGAGCACACGCCCGTCTCGGCGATCGAGCTCGCGGGCTGCGTCGCCGAGGCTGGGATCCCTGCCGGTGTCTTCAACGTCGTCACCGGCAACGGGCCCGAGGTCGGCAGAGCCCTCTCGGAGCATCCCGGGGTCGACAAGATCGCCTTCACCGGGTCGACCGAGACGGGGATCGCAGTCGCGCGAACGGCGGTGGTCAACATGACGCGGCTTTCGCTCGAGCTCGGCGGAAAGTCGGCCCAGCTCGTGTTCGCCGACGCCGATCTCGCCGCGGCTGCCAACGGCGTCATCGCCGGTGTCTTCGCGGCGACCGGGCAGACCTGCATGGCGGGATCGCGCCTCTTGGTGGAGCGGTCGATTCACGATGAGCTCGTCGCGAGGATCGCCGCACGCGCCCGCACGATCGAGTTGGGCGATCCGGCGCTGCCGGAGACCGAGATGGGGCCGGTCGCCAACCATGCGCAGCTGCGACGGGTGCTGGACCTGATCGAGTCCGTGCCCGCCGAAGGCGGCGCGTTTGCCTGTGGCGGCGGGCGCTCCGAGGAGCTCGGTGG
This sequence comes from uncultured Actinomycetes bacterium, assembly GCA_963839115.1. Lineage (GTDB taxonomy): Bacteria > Actinomycetota > Thermoleophilia > Solirubrobacterales > 70-9 > VAYN01. Next base: position 2,602,115 of record CAWITM010000001.1, on the reverse strand, counting down.
GCTCTTCGTCGAGCCAACGATCGCGACGGGCGTGCGGCCCGACATGCGGCTTGCGCGCGAGGAGGTGTTCGGACCCGTGCTTGCGGTTACGGCGTTCGAGGGCGACGAGGAGGCGATCCGGTTGGCCAACGACAGCCGCTACGGGTTGGCAGCCGGGGTCTGGACCAAGGACATCCACCGCGCCCACCGGGTAGCCCACGCCCTGCGCGCCGGGACGGTTTACGTGAACTCCTACCGTCTCGCCGCGCCGAACGTCCCGTTCGGGGGGATGAAGATGAGCGGCTGGGGTCGTGAGAGCGGCCTGAATGCGGTGCGCGAATACTGCGAGACGAAGGCGGTCTGGGTCGAGCTCACCGGCGGGACCCGCGATCCGTTCACGGTCGGGTAGCGGGATCGGGCGGGCGGCGACGTGAGCGATAGCGATCCCGCCTTCGAGGCCGCTGGTGAGCTCGTCGACGGCCTCGCCGACCGGCTCAGCAACTGGGGGCGCTGGGGTGAGTCCGACGAGCTCGGCACCCTCAACCTGATCACGCCAGAGCGTCGAACCGCGGCGGCCGGGTGCGTGCGCAGCGGCGAGGTCTTCTCGCTCGCTGTCCCACTCAACTCGGAGTGGCCGCAGGTCGAAGGCACCGACCGGCTCAACTGCCGGCACCTGATGGTCGAAACCGGCACCGATGCGCTGGTCGAAGACGCCGAGGTCGCCTGGGCCGACGACATGATCACGATGTCGGTCCACGCCCATACCCATTGGGACGCCCTGTCCCATGTCTTTCACCGCGGCAGGATGTACAACGGGCGCTCGGCCGCCGAGGTGAGCGCGTCCGGCGCGGCTGCCAACGACACGATGCCGCTGGCGGCGCGAATGGCGACCCGCGGCGTCCTCCTCGACCTGGCCCCGGGCGCTGCCCTGCCAAGCGACCATGAGGTGACGATCGCCGAGCTCGAGACCGCACTCGAGGAGCAGGGTGTCGAGCTCGAGCCCGGCGATGCCCTGCTGCTGCGGACCGGTCGGCTCGGGCAGGTCCGCGCCTCCGGCGATTGGCGCGAGTTCACCGGGGCAGACGGTGTGCCGCCGAATGCGCCGGGCATCGGCGTCGCCGCGATGCCCTGGTTGCACGAGCGCGGCGTGGCGGCTCTCGCCTGCGACAACGTCGGGGTCGAGGTGCTGCGGGGCGCGGCGACCCGGCGGCTGCCGGTGCATGAGCTCGCGCTCGTGTACATGGGGATGCCGATCGGCGAGATATTCGACCTCGACCGCCTCGCCGATCGCTGCGCCGAGGACGGGCATTGGGACTTTCTGCTGAGTGCCGCGCCGCTGCCGATCGAGGGAGCGGTCGGCGGCCCGGTCAACCCGGTCGCGATTCGTTAACTAAATCCGTACAGGAGGAGGCTGGTCTAGGGATGGGCGTTTGGGAGGACACGGTGATGGTTGCGGCGCCGGGTGGGTTCGGCCGCCGCGGTGGCCGCTTGGCGGTCGAGGGGTGTCTGCTCGCCGAGCTCGCCGAGCGCTACGGCACGCCGCTGTACGTCATTTCCGAGGCGGCCCTGCGCGAGCGCGCACGCGAGTTTCAGCGCTGCTTCGGGGATGCCTGGCCCCACGGCCCGGTGACCCTGCTGCCGGCGGTCAAGGCGAACTACGCGGTCGCGCTGCACCGGATTCTCGCGCAGGAGGGTTGCGGTGCCGACCTGTTCGGCGCCGGAGAGCTGGAGGTCGCCGTCCGGGCCGGGATCCGGCCATCGCTCATCTCACTCAACGGCACCGCGAAGGATGCGGCGACGATCCGGCGCGCGGTCGAGATCGGGGCCCGCATCACGCTCGACAGCGTGCGCGAGGTGAAGCTCACGCGCGAGGTGGCTCGGGCCTGCGGTGAGCGCGCCAACGTGCGGGTGCGGGTGCGGCCGCTGCTGAGCAGCGACGCGGTATCCGAACCCTATGCCGGGATGCTGCAGCGCGAGGCGTACGGCCGCTACAAGCCCGGTATCCCGCGGGAGGATCTCGACGCCGCCGGCGCCGCGCTGCAAGCGCCGGAGCTCAACCTCTGCGGGGTCCACATGCACTTCGGCCGCCACACGGTCGACCTCGACGATTTCGGCCATGTCATCGACCGCTACGTCGACGCGATCGCCGAGCTGCGTGTGCGCTGGGGTGGTTGGGAGCCGCGCACGATCGACATCGGCGGCGGCATCTCCCACCACGCCGATCCAAGCTGCCGAGCCGGGATCGCAGCGCCGCCCGAGCGCGACTTTCCCACGGTCGCGCAGTACGCCCAGGCGCTCTGCGGTCGCCTCGCCGGGGGGCTGGAACGGGTCGGGATCGATCCTGCCGGCCGCGTCCTCGAGCTCGAGCCGGGCCGTGCGCTGTTCGGCCCGGCCGGGATCCACCTCTCGCGCGTGATTTCGAGCAAGCGCCAGGAGACCCCGTTCCCGCACGCGTGGATGGAGCTGGACACGAGCCAGACCTACTTGCCGGACATCGCGTTGGAGCGCAGCCGCTACCCGATCGCGATCGATGACGAGAACCCCGGGGAACCGCGGATGCCGTACGACGTCGTCGGCGTCAATTGCACCTCCGACGTGCTCGCCCATGGGGAGCTCCTGCCGGCGCTCGCGCCCGGAGCGCTGGTCGCCTTCGGGCTGACGGGTGCCTATCAGGACGCCGGTGCGAGCAACTTCAACGTTCTGCCGCGGGCCGCGACGGTGCTCGTCCACGGGGCCGACTCGGATGTGATCCGGACGCGAGAGACCATCGGCGACGTACTCGCCCGCGATGTCGTGCCGGCCCATCTGCAGAGCTCGGCCACCGGGGTGCCGGCATGACCGACCGCGTGCTCGGCCTCGACCACGTCGGCATCACCTGCGCCGACCTCGAAGCTTCGCTGCGCTTCTACCGCGACCTCCTCGGGATCCCCGTGCGGGCGCGGGGCGAGAGCGAGGCGGTCGCGGCCGGCAATGCCGGCGCGAAGTACGCCTATGCCGACCTCGAGCTGCCGGACGGCCGTGTCCTGGAGCTGGTCGAGCCGCTCGAGGGCGGGCACGAGCCGGTGCCGCCGGGAACCCTCCGGCCCGGCAGCGCCCACACCGCCCTGCGAGTGAGCGACGTCGACGCCCTGCTGGCGCGACTCGCCGAGGCTGGAATCGAACCGCTTGATCCGCCGGTGACGCTGCGGGAGCCCGGCGCCTGGCACGGTTACAGGATCGTCTACGTCCGCGATCCCGACGGTCACGCCGTCGAGCTGGCGCAGTGCCCATAAGAGCCCGCCGCGATTTCCCAACACACGGCTGGAAAAAGGTTGGAAGTCCGCGGCGATTGTCCCTGGTATCGGCCGGGACGGCAGCCGAGGGTTGGGCGATGGGTTCGGCACCGAACGAGATGCGCGCGGTCGGCCCGTTCCGGGTGTTCCCGCTCTGCCTCGGTGGCAACGTCTTCGGCTGGACCGCGTCCGAGCGGGAAGCGCGGGAGGTCCTCGATTCCTACGTCGACGCCGGCGGCAACTTCGTCGACACGGCCGACTCCTACTCGCACTGGGCCGAGGGGCACGTCGGGGGAGAGTCGGAGAAGGTGCTCGGCGAGTGGCTTTCGCGACGAGGGTGTCGCGACGAGATCGTCCTCACCACCAAGGTCGGCAGCAAGCCCGGCCGCAAACGGCTCGACCGGGCGACGATGAGGCTTGCGCTGGACGAGTCGCTGGCTCGGCTGCGCACCGACTTCGTCGACATCTGGATGCTGCACCGCGACGATCGGGGAACGCCGCTCGAGGAGACGGTCGGGGCTGTGGCCGAGCAGCACCGGGCGGGAAAGGTGCGCGCCTTCGGCGTATCGAACTTCACGCCGGCGCGGATCGAGGATCTGGTTCGCGCGTGCCTGCTCCTCGGCGCTCCCGAGCCGATCGCCCTGCAGGCGCACTACAACCTGATGGACCGCGACCTCTATGAGCGGGAGCTGGCGCCCCACGCCGAGCGCCACGGCCTGGCGGCGCTCCCATACTTCAGCCTCGCCCACGGTTTCCTGACCGGCAAGTACCGGATCGGCGGACCGGCGGTGAGGTCGCCCCGCCGGCCCCGCGCGGCGGCTTATCTGGGGGAGGCGCGCGGGACCGAGACGCTGCGGGCGCTGGACTCGATCGCCCGCGATCGTCGCGTCGCCGTGCCCGCGATCGCCCTCGCCTGGCTCGCCCAGCAGCCGACCGTGGCCGCGCCGATCGCCAGCGCCCGCAACGCCGAGCAGTTGCAGGAGCTCCTGCCGATGGCCTCGCTGGCGCTCTCGGCGGCCGAGATCGCCCTGCTGTCGAGCACGGCGGCCCCGTCCGGGCCGCGCGGGCACCGATGCTCAACAAACGTGCAGTAGCCAGGCCGATATTCGCGAGAGAAACCGCCTTGGCGAGGCCGCGCCCCTCTGCCAGTCTGACTTACGCATGAGTGCGACGCCTCCCTCAGCCGCGCCTCGATCGCCGTCGACCATCTCCCTGCCGGTCGGCCGCGAGGTCCACCTCTCAGACCGCTACGAGCTCGCCGAGGGGCCGGTCCTGCTGACCGGAATCCAGGCGCTGGTGCGCCTGGTGCTCGACCAGCTGCGCGCCGACGCACGCGCCGGTCGCCGGGTGGCCGGGTTCGTCTCCGGCTATCAGGGGTCGCCGCTCGGCGGTCTCGACCAGGAGTTCGCCCGCCAGCACGCGCTTGCCGAGAAGCTCGACCTGCGACTCCAGCCCGCCGTCAACGAGGAGCTGGCGGCAACCGCGGTCTGGGGCACGCAGCTGTTGGAGAGCGTCGGTGACCCCCGCGTCGAAGGCGTGCTCGGAGCCTGGTACGGCAAGTCGCCCGGCGTCGACCGGGCCACCGACGCGCTGCGCCACGGCAACTTCGTCGGCGCCCATCCGCGCGGCGGGATGCTGGTGCTGGCCGGCGATGACCCGCAGTGCAAGTCCTCCTCGATCGCCGGTGCCTCGGAGGCCGTCCTCGCCGCGATCGGCGTTCCGGTCCTCTTCCCGGGGACGCCGCAGGAGATCCTCGAGCTGGGCCGCCACGCGATTGCGATGTCCCGCCACAGCGGGCTCTGGGCGGCGCTGAAGATCGTCACCGACGTCGCCGACGGTTTCAGCGCCGTCGACCTCGACCCGGCCGAGCACGATCCCGTCCTGCCGGTCGTCGAACACGACGGCAAGCCCTACGTGCACGCGCCTTCCGGCGCCCTCGTGCCTCCCCACAGCAACGCGATGGAGGCGACCCTGTGGGGCCCTCGCATGGAGCTCGCCCGCGCCTACATCCGCGAGAACCGCCTCGACCAGATCGACAACGCCGGCGCGCGGGCCCGCCTCGGAGTGGTCGCCGCGGGCTCGACCTACTACGAGCTGCGGGAGTGCTTCCGCGCCTTCGGGTTGACGATGGGAGACCTCGCCGCGCTCGGCGTCCGCGTGCTCAAGCCGGCGGCGATCTGGCCTCTGGACCAGCGGTCGGTGAGCGAGTTCGCGAGCGGGCTGGAGACGATCCTGGTCGTCGAGGACAAGGGCCCGCTGCTGGAGCCCGCCATCCGCGACGCGCTCTACGGCTCGGCCGAGCGGCCGCGCGTGATCGGCAAGTCCGACCGCGAGGGCGGGGCGCTGCTGCCGCGCTCGGGCGTCCTCGACCAGGCGTCGATCGCCGCCGCCGTCGGCGCCGAGCTGCTGCGCCTCGGCGACCTGCCGCGGGTCCGCGAACGGATGACCGAGCACGCGGAGACCGACCTCTCCGGCCCGCCGCTGCCGCTGCGCACGCCGGTCTTCTGTAGCGGCTGCCCCCACAACCGCTCGACCGACGTGCCCGACGGCGCCGTGGTCGGCGGCGGCATCGGCTGCCACTCGATCGTGATGATCACTCCCGAGGGCAAGGGCGCCGTCACCGCCAACACCCAGATGGGCGGCGAGGGAGCGCAATGGATCGGCCAGGCGCCCTTCGTCGAGGTCCCGCACCTCTTCCAGAACATGGGCGACGGCACCTTCGGGCACTCCGGGTCGCTCGCGATCCGGGCCGCCGTGGCCGCCGGCGTCAACATCACCTACAAGCTGCTCTTCAACTCGGCGGTCGCGATGACCGGAGGCCAGCAGGTCGAGGGGGGAATGGGGCCCGACCAACTGACCTGGTGGTTCCAGGCCGAGGGGGTCAGCCGCGTGATCGTGACCACCGAGGACGTCGACCGCTACCGGAACGTATCGCTGCCCCCGATCGCCGAGGTCCGCGACCGCTCCCAGCTGATCGCCGCCCAGGCCGAGCTCGCCGAGGTCCCCGGCGTGACGGTCCTGATCCACGACCAGGCCTGCGCCGCCGACCTGCGCCGCAAGCGCAAGCGCGGGCAGGCGCCCGACCCGCCGAACCGGGTGCTGATCAACGAGCGGGTCTGCGAGGGCTGCGGCGACTGCGGACGCAAGTCCCACTGCGTCGCCGTCGAGCCGGTCGAGACCGAGTTCGGCGAGAAGACCCGGATCAACCAGTCCTCCTGCAACAAGGACTACTCGTGCCTCGACGGCGACTGCCCCTCGTTCGTCACCGTCGTCCCCGGCAGGGCCAAGCGGCGCTCGGTCCCCGAGCCCCCCGCCGTCGCCCCACCGGCGGCGCTGGCCGAGCGGGCCGCGATCAGGCTCGTCGGCATCGGCGGCACCGGCGTCGTCACGATCAGCCAGATCCTCGGCATGGCCGCGGTGCTCGACGGCAAGCATTCGCTCGGCGTCGACCAGACCGGCCTCGCCCAGAAGGGCGGCCAGGTCAGCTCCGACATCCGCATCAGCCCGTCCGCCGACGAGGGGAGGGTCCACTCGCCGCGCATCGGCGCGGGCGAATGCGATCTCTACCTCGCCTTCGACGCGGTCGGCGCCGCGACGCCCCAGAACCTCGCCGCACTCGACCCCGAGCGCACCCTCGCGGTGATCTCGACCAGCGGCGTGCCGGTCGGGCGCGCGATCGGCAACCTCGCGGAATCGCGGGCGGGCGAGCGGGGCCGGCGGCGAGCCGTCGAGCTGATCCGGCGCCGCGCCGGGGCCGAGCCGGTCGTCGCCTTCGATGCCCTGGCGCTCGCCGACGGCCTCTTCGGCACCCAGGCGGCAGCCAACTCGATCGTCCTCGGAGCCGCCTGGCAGCAGGGCGGGCTGCCGCTCAGCCTCGAGGCGCTCGAGGGCGCCTTCCGCCTCAACGGCGTCGCGGTCGACGCCAACATCGCCGCCTTCCACTGGGGCCGCGCCGCCGCCGCGTCGCCCGACTCGATCATCCCCCATCTGCGCTCCGATAGCCCGCCGCCCGGCAGCGAGACGGCGGCGTCGATGGTCGCGGCCGCCGGCCTCGGCGACGGCGAGCTGGGGCGGTTGCTCGGTGTCCGGGTCGCTGACCTGATCGGCTACCAGAGCCGCCGCTACGCCCAGCGCTACCTCGACTTCGTCGCCGCGGTCGCCCGGCGCGAGGGCGAGCTCCAGCCCGGCTCCAGTCGCGCCGCCGAGGCGGTGGCCCGCCAGCTGCACCGGCTGCTCGCCTACAAGGACGAGTACGAGGTCGCCCGCCTGCACCTGCAGCCGGAGTTCCAGGCCGGCCTCCTTGCCCAGTTCGGCGATGGCGCCAGCGTCCGCTTCATGCTGCACCCGCCTTTGCTGCGCAGTCTCGGGCTCAAGCACAAGCTCGCGCTCGGCTCATGGTTCACCCCGGTCCTTCGCCTTCTTCGCGCCGGCAGGGTCCTCCGGTCCACGCCGCTGGACCCGTTCGGCTGGGCCCGCGTGCGCCGGGTCGAGCGGTCGCTGATCGGCGAGTACGAGGCGCTCGTCAAAGAGGCGATCGGGGCGCTCGCGACGGCGCCCGACACCGTGCTGGAGATCTGTGAGCTTCCCGATCTGGTCCGCGGCTTCGAGCAGGTCAAGCTCGGCAACGTCGAGGTCTACCGCGCCCGAGCCGAGGAGCTGCGCGGCCGCCTCGCCGCAGGCGCCCCCCAACCGTCCGTCCCATGAGGAGGAAAGTGAGCACCGAACTGACCGATCGGATCGCGCGGCTGGAGGCCGTCGAGGCGATCAGAGACCTGAAGATCCGCTACGCGCGGGCCTGTGACCCCTACCCGCACGGCGACCAGATCGCGGCGATGTTCACCGAGGACGGCGTCTTCGACTGCGGTGAGCTGTTCGGCGTCCACCGCGGGCGGGCGGCGATTCGCGAGCACTTCTCGCGCGGATCCTCGGTCCTGAAATGGACCCTCCATGTCATCGGCTCGCCGCTCATCACGGTCGCCAGGGACCGGCGGAGCGCCAGCGGCTCCTGGTACCTCTGGCAGCCGCTGACGACCTGGGAGGCGGACGGGAGCGCCCAGGCGCGCTGGCTCTGTGGCGAGTACGAGGACACCTACGAGTGCGACGAGGGGGGGACCTGGCGCTTTTCCTCGGTCCGCCTCGAGGTCGGGGTCTACGCGACCTACGAGGACGGTTGGGACCCCGCCCAGGTCCCGGGCCCGGCGACCGGGGAGGGGGGCCGATGAACACCAGCGCCGACCTGGTCCCGATGTTCGCCCGCGAGTTCGAGCTCTGCAAGCTGGGCGAGGGCGAGGTCGTCGCCCTCCTGACCGAGCCCGCAAGCTCCCGCCCCTACGCCGACGCCGCCGCTGCGGCCGCGGCGGCTGCGGGCGCCAGCGTCTTCGAGCTGTCGGTCCCCGCGCTCGGTTGGGACAGTCCCACGGCGGTCCGCGGCATCGTCGCCTCGGTGCCGGCTCTGGCGGCGGAGTCGCCGCGGCTGGAGGCGATCCGGGCGGCGCTGAGCGCGACCGACTTCGTCGTCGACCTGATCCCCGACAGCATCCTCCACGTGCCGCTGCGCGAGCAGCTCTCGGCCGCCGGCACCCGGATGCTGACGATCTCCGAGCGGCCGGAGGTGCTGGAGCGGCTCTTCCCGACGCCCGCGGTCCGCGCCAACGCGCGCGCGGTGGCCGACCGCCTGCGGGCCGCCAGCTCGCTGACCGTCACCTCCCCGTCCGGGACCGAGCTGCACTACGCCTTCGGCGACAGCCCGGTCGCCGAGCAGTACGGGATCGCCGACGAGCCCGGCCGTTGGGACAACTGGCCGAGCGGCCTCGTCTCGCATTACCCGGGCGACGGCAGCGCCAACGGCACCCTCGTGCTGGCGCCGGGCGACCTGCTCTGCCACACCCGCCGCTACGTCGAGTCGCCGGTGACGATGCGGATCGAGGCGGGCTACATCGTCGAGATCAGCGGCGGGCTCGACGCCGACCTGATCTCCAGCTACCTCGAGAGCTGGGACGAGCCGGAGGTCTTCGCGGTCTCCCACATCGCCTTCGGTGTCCACCCGAGCGCACGCTGGGCGGCGCTCGCCCATTACGGCCCGCACGAGACGCAGGCGATGGACGCCCGCTGCTTCATGGGCAACTTCCTCTTCTCGACCGGCCCGAACCGCTACACCGGGCGCCTCGTCGAGGCCCACCTGGACATCGCCCTGCGCGGGACGACGGTGAGGCTCGACGACGAGGAGATCGTCGTCGCCGGGGAGCTGCGCGTCGGCGAGAAGACCGGAGGCGTTCATGTCTGAGCTCCTGAGCGGTCGCAAAGCCGTCGTCACCGGCGCCGCCAGCGGGGTCGGGCAGGCGGTCGTCGAGCAGTTCGCCAAGGCCGGTGCCACCGTCGTCGGACTCGACATCGACCGCTCGGCCGACATTCGCTGCAACGTCAGCGACGAGGCCGAGGTCGCGGCCGCGTTCGAGGAGGCGAACCGCAGGCTCGGCTCGATCACCGACGTCGTCCACGCCGCCGGAGTCCCGGGGTACGGCGATGTCCGCGACTGTCCGCTGGAGGAGTGGCAGCGGATCATCGACGTGAACCTCGTCGGCACCTTCCTGGTCAGCCGCGAGGCCGTGCGGCGGATGGGCTGCGGGGCGACGGTGACGGTGATCGGCTCGCGCAGCGGCCGCCACGGCGCCGGCGGCCTCTCCGCCTACTGCGCCAGCAAGTTCGGCGTGATCGGCCTGGTCGAGTCGCTTGCCCGGGAGGTCGGCGGCGAAGGGATCCGGGTCAACGTCGTGGTGCCTTACGGCATCGACACGCCGATGGCCGCGCGCACCTTCGAGGTGCTCGCCGCCCGCCAGGGGACGACCGCCGAGGCGATCCGCGAGGCCGACGAGGCGACGATCCCGCTGGGCCGCTACGCCGAACCGGCCGAGATCGCCAACGCCTGCGTCTGGCTGGCCTCCGACCTCGCCGTCTATGTCAACGGCGCCTCGATCCCCGTCGACGGGGCCGCCAAGTGAGCGCTCCGCGCGATGGCGTCGCGATCCCGCCGGCGCGGGCGGCCACCGCCGCGGTCGAGGCGGCGCTGCGGCGGGCCGACCGCTACGACGCCGACCTCGGCGTCTACATGACGCGCTTCGACGAGCGCGCCATGCGCGACGCCGCCGAGCTCGACGCCGAGTCCGACGCCGGCGCGGTGCGCGGGCCTCTGCACGGGAGGGTCGTCGCCGTCAAGGACAACATCGCCGTCGCCGACGGCCCGACGACCGCGCAGAGCACCGTCCTCGATCCCGACTGGGGCGAGGGGCGCGACGCCGTCGTCGTCGAGCGCCTGCGGGCGGCGGGGGCGATCGTGATCGGCAAGACGACCCTGCACGAGCTCGCGATCGGCCACCCCGAGCCCCCCGAGCGCTTCCCGGAGGCGCGCAATCCCTGGGCCCCCGACCGCTACGTCGGCGGGTCGAGCTCGGGGAGCGCCGCCGGCGTCGCCGCCGACTTCTTCCCGATCGCCCTCGGCACCGACACCGGTGGCAGCCTGCGGATCCCGGCGGCGCTGTGCGGCGTGACGACGCTGATGCCGACCTACGGGCGCGTCCCGCTGGCCGGTTGCGTGCCGCTCTCCTTCAGCATCGACCGGGTCGGCCCGATCGCGCGCAGCGCCCGCGACGCCGCCGCGACGCTCGAGGCGATCGCCGGCCCGGACCCCCGCGATCCCGCCTCCGCCGAGCGCGAGGTCGAGCCCTGGCTGGACCGGCTCGACGGCTCGGTGGTGGGGCTGCGGATCGGTGTCGAGCGCGCCCATCACTTTCCCGCGGGGACCGACCCGGACGTCGCGCCGGCCTTCGAGGAGGCGGTCGACGTGCTGCGGCATGCCGGCGCCGAGGTGGTCGAGGTGACGCTGCCGCACTGGGACGAGGCGATGGCCGCGCACTCCGTGATCGAGGGCGCCGAGTCACTCGCCGCCCATCACAACGACCTGCGCGAGCACTGGGAGGAGTTCACCCCCTGGACCCGGCTCGCGCTCTCGCGGGGAGCGATCGTCACCGGCGCCGACTACGTGCAGGCTCAGCGGGTCAGGCGCGTCATCCAGAAGGCGCTGGCCCGCCCCTTCGCCGACGTGGACCTGATCGCCTCGCCGACGCTCGGCATCGCCGCCGTGCCCCTGGAGGAGCTGTACGCCAGCACCGCCGCGACGCTGTCGCTGTTCAAATACGTCCACACCCGATACTGGAACTGCGTCGGCAATCCGGTGATGAGCGTCCCGATGGGCTTCAACCGCGAGCGCCTGCCCCTCGGACTGCAGCTCGCCGCGCGTCCCTTCGAGGAGTCGCTCGTGCTGCGGGCGGCCGACGCCTACCAGCAGCGCACCGGCTGGCATGAAGAGCACGCGCTCGACGCCCCGGAGAGGTTGGCGGCATGACCGACCCGGCGCGCCAGGAACTCACGCGCATGCTCGCCGCGGCCGGCCTTCCGGCGGGCGAGGAGGACGTCGAGGCGCAGCTGAGCAGCACCTACCCCGTGATGCGCGCGGCGGTGGCGAGCCTGCACGGGATGCGCGAGGCGCGCGCGGAGGTCCCGGCCCTCGTCTTCGACGCCGACCCCGGTCTCGAGAGCTGGCACGAGGGACGCCCACGGGAGAGCGGGGAGGGACGATGAGCGACGAGCCGAGGGTGCTGTGGACCGATCTCACCGACCCCGAGATCGAGGCCGCGCGCGAGGCGGGCAGTCTCGTCCTCGTTCCGATCGGCGCGATCGAGCAGCATGGCGCCCACCTGCCGAGCGGGACCGACGCGGCGATCGCCCAGGCGGTCTCCGAGCACGTCGCCCGCCGCCTCGGCGAGACGCTCGTGCTGCCCGGCATCCCCTGGGGCTACAGCTCGACCCACATGAGCTTCGCGAGCACGCTCGCGCTGCGGCCGCAGACCATCCTCGGCCTCCTGCACGACCTCTGCGGCAGCGTCGTCGCCCATGGCTTCGACAGGCTCGCGATCGTCTGCAGCCACGCCACCAACCGCCCGGTGGTCCAGCTCTTCGTGCAGGAGTTCGCCGCGGCTCACGGGGTGACGATCGCCTTCGTCCACTACACCGACTTCGCCCGCGAGGCCTTCGCCAGACTGCGCCAGACCGAGATCGGCGGCGAGATGCACGCGGGGGAGTTCGAGACCTCGCTGCAGCTCCACCTGCAGCCGGAGCTGGTCAAGCTCGAGGAGGCGGCGAGCGAATACGTCGACCCCCGCGCTCACTTCGGGATCGCCAGCGCGGCGCGTGATTTCACCCAGGGCGGGAACGTCTCGATCGGCTACGACGTACGCAAGCTGTTCCCGACCGGGGTGATGGGCGACGCTCGCCCGGCGACGCGCGAGCTGGGCGAGCAGCTGTTCGAGACGATCGTTGCCGGCATCGCCACGGTGCTCGGCGAATACCGCGATTTCGACTACGGCGATCGAGCCCGTTTCGACGTCGCGATTGCGCCGGACAGCTGGCAGCGACGGCCCTGAAGCCTCAGGCGAACTGCGAGAGCAGCTCGCCGTTGTCGCCTTCCTGGCGGCTCAGCGAGGCCGTGAACTCATAGATGTCGCCGCGATACCAGGACTGGACGAAGACCAGCGGCTCGCCCTCGGCGTCACGGCTGAGGCGCTCGACGAAGAGCACCGCCGAACCGAGCGGTATCGAGAGCGCCTCGGAGACGGAGACGTCGGCGAGCTGAGCGCGGATCGTCTGCGTCGCCGAGGTGATGTCGTGACCGCTCGCGGCCAGCAGGTCGCGCGGGATCACGGCCGAGAGGTCGGCCCCGTCGAGCGCCTTGCTGGCCGTCGGCGTGAAGTAGTCCTCGGTGTAGCCGAACGGCACCCCGTCGACCAGCCGCGTGCGCCGGACCAGGGTCGCGCTGTTGTCGTCCAGCTCCAGCTCCCGCGCGATCCGCTCCGGGATCGCGCGCCCGTGCTCGATCGTGACGTTGCGGAAGGTGGTCCGCCGCCCCTCGCGGATGAGGTCGCCGAGGTTGCCGGCGAAGCGCTGTCCGAGCCGCTCGTGGCTCTCCTCGAGCACGAACGTGCCGCGTCCCTGCCGGCGAGACACGATGCCGGCGGCAACCAGTTCGCCGACCGCCTGGCGGACCGTCGCACGGCTGACCCCGAACTCCGCCTCGAGCTCGTCCTCGGTCGGCAGCTGGGCCCCAGGTGGGTACTCGCCATTGTCGACCCGCTGTCGCAGAACCGAGTACACGCGGTGGTAGAGAGGTATGGGCGAAGTAGTTTTCATTGGAAAGATCAGCTTAATCGGATATTCGGATGTATGACTCTCTTTGCAGGCGATGACTCGCAGTACGGCTCCGCTACGCATATGTAGGGACTTGCACTGGCCCCCTTGACCCTAGGAATCAGTATGACATAACATCCTGATGACCATATGTATGTTCCCGACCAGGCGAAAGTGGTCGCTGTGGTGCGGGACGCGGATCAGGAGGAGACGACGTGGTTGAGATACGAGGTGAGCTGACTCGGCGCAAGCTGCTGCAGCGTGGCGCATTGGGAGCCGGTCTCGTTGCCGCCGGGCCGATCCTCGCTGCCTGCGGGGGAGGCACGAGCACCAGCGCCGGCGGCGGCGGATCGACGGTCGGTGGCAGCAGCAGCCTGGGAACGGTGGTGATCGCCGCTGCCGCGACCCCCGAATCGCTCGACGTCGACGTCGCCAACGGGGTCGAAGCGTTCGAAGCCCAGCACAACGTCTACGAATCACTCACCCAGTTCCCCCTGGGGGCGGTCAAGGACGGGATATCGGCGCCCGACCTGGGCAGTCTGGCCAACGTGAAACCGGCGCTGGCGGAAGATTTCTCACAGTCGAAGGACGGCAAGACGACGAGCTTCAAACTCCGCAAAGGCGTCATGTCGTCGGCCGGCAACGAGCTGACCAGCGCCGATATCGAGTTCCTGTTCCAGGCGCTGATCGCGAATTCCGCCGGGCTGCGGGGCCTGATCGCCCAGGTCGGCAACCTCGACCCGAAAAACGCGGTCGTGGTCAAAGACAAGTACAGCTTCGACATCGTCAGCGAAGCACCGTCGCCGTTGCTGCTCTCCGGCCTCTCGCTGGTGCTCGCCGGAATCGTCGACTCCACGGTGGTGAAGCCGCACGTGTCCTCCTCGGACCCGACGGCGAACAAATTCCTCGCGACCAACGCGGTCGGCTTCGGCGTCTACCAGCTCGACAGCCTCGTCCAGGGTCAGCAGGCGCAGTTCTCGGCCCGCTCGGACTACTGGGGCAAGCAGCCCCAGGCCCAGCAGGTAGTTATGCAGGCGCTGCCCCAGGACAACAACCGGCTCGCCGTGCTGCAGTCGGGGGACGCCCAGATCGCGACCGGGCTCACTCCGGTCGAGCTCGAACAAGCCTCTCGCACCGCCAACAACCCCGGCAACCGTCAGCTCTGGGTGGCGATGCAGTGCTCCCAGGAACCGTTCAACAACCCCGACATGCGGCTGGCGATGCAGTACGCGACCGACTACGACTCGATCCTCTCGGCGGTCTACCGCGAAACGGCGAGTCGCCTGTACGGCCCGCTGCCGAGCACCTATCCCGACTACGCCGGCGAAGAACTGAACAAATTCGAATACGACCCCGAAAAAGCCAAGCAGCTGATCGCCAAAGCCGGCTACAGCAACCTGACGCTGGAACTCAACTACAACAGCGACACGCCGAGCACCCGCGAAGCGGCGCTGCAGCTGCAGGCCTCGTGGAGCAAGGTCGGCATCAAGACACAGATCAACGCGCTCCCCGCCGTCCAGTGGGGCTCCAACTACGTCGGCGCGGAATTCAAGCACCTGAGCATGTTCCTCGACCAGTCGAACGTTCCCGACATGGGCTACGCGTCGCAGCTGTACTTCGCCAAGGGCGGGGTCGCCAACGGCGGTCTCTACGACAACCCCGAGGTGAACCGGCTGACGAAAAAGTCGCTGGGCTCGGTCAACCCCGCCGAACGCAGCCAGATCGCCCGTGAACTGCAGCAGCAGATCATCGCCGATCCGGCCTGCGTCTGGATCGCCCAGCCTGGTGTCCACTACGGCCTTGGCGACCCGGTCCAGTCGGTCGGCTGGACCACCGATCAGGGGATCGTCTACTCGGCGATCTCCGCTTAGCGAGAGCAGGCACCAGGACGCGCGATGGCGAAGCTGGCACTAACCCGGGGGCTCCTCTTCATTCCCCAGCTCCTCGGCGTCACCTTCGTCACGTTCGTCCTGGTCCGCCTCCTTCCCGGCGACCCGGCGACCCGCCTGGCCGGGACCAACGCGACGCCCGAAAACATCGAGGCGATCCGCCAGCAGCTGAAGCTGAACGAACCGATCTTCACCCAGTTCGTCGCCTACCTCGAACGCCTCCTGCACGGCGATCTCGGCTTCTCGACCGTGACCTTCGCGCCGGTCGCCCACGAAATCACCAACCGCCTGCCGGCGACGGCGGAGCTGGTCCTGCTGGCGCTGCTGTTCACGCTGGTGATCTCGGTCATCGCCGGCATCTACAGCGCGATGCACCCGCGCAGCCTGATCGGCCGCGTCACCCACGGCTACAGCATGGCGGCCGGCGCCGTCCCCGACTTCTTCCTCGGCCTGCTGCTGATCTACTTCGGCTTCACGGTCGCCGGGATCTTCCCGTCGCCGGCGGGCCAGCTCTCGATCGGCGTGCCGCCGCCGACCCACGTCACCGGCGCCTACGCCTTCGACGCGCTGATCACCGGCAATACCGAAGCGCTCGGCTCGGCGCTCGCCCACCTGATTCTGCCGGTGGCGACGCTGGTCCTGGTCTACACCCCGGTGATGACCAAGCAGACGCGGACCGCCGCCGAACGGGTGCTGGAGACGCCGTGGGTGCGGTTCGCGAGCTCCTCGGGCGTCTCGCGCCGGACGATGATGCTCTACGTCCTGCGCAACGTCACGCCCGAGATCCTCACCGTCTCCGGCGTGGTCCTGCTGTTTCTGATCGGCGGCGCGGTCCTGGTCGAGCAGGTCTTCTCCTGGGGCGGCCTCGGTCAGTACGCGGTGCAGTCGATCGGCAGCGCCGACTATCAGGCGATCCAGGGCTTCGTCCTCGTCGCGGCGACGATCTCGCTGGTCGTCAACCTGCTCATCGACCTGCTCTACGCCTTCGTCGACCCGCGGATCAGGTACGGCCGATGAGCACGATCGCCAGCGAGCCCCGCACCGAGGTGCTGACTCTGCCGCCGCCGCCGCGCCATCGCCGCCGCCGCGCCGCCGCGCGCTACTTCCGGACCCACAAGTTCACCGCCTGCTGGGTGGCCCTGGCGGCGATCTTCGTGCTGCTCGCCCTGATCGGGCCGCTGCTCGCTCCCCACAACCCCGAAGTCCCGGATCCGACCCAGACCCTGACCGCCCCCTCGCTCTCCCACCCGTTCGGCGTCGACGCCTCTGGCTTCGACATCTTCTCCCAGGTCCTCGCCGCGCCCCGCACCGACCTCGGCATCGCGATCGCCGGCACGCTGATCGCGCTCTTCTTCGGCCTGATCCTCGGCACGCTCGCCGGCTACTACCAGGGGACCCGCTCCTTCCAGAGCTTCTTCGGGGAGTCGGTGATGCGGACCGCCGACATCGTCCAGGCTTTCCCGATCTTCATCCTCGCGCTGGGCCTGGTGGCGATGCGCGGGCCGGGAGCGACGAACGTGATCATCGCGCTCGCCCTGGTCAACTTCCCGCTGTTCCTGCGTCTGATCCGCTCGCAGACGCTGGCGCTGCGCGAGCGGGCCTTCGTCGACTCCGCCCGCGCCGCCGGCCTGAGCGACTTCCGCATCGCCGTCAGGCACATCCTCCCCAACTCGATCGCGCCGGCGGCCGTCCTCGTCTCGGTCAACATCGGCTTCGGCATCCTGCTCACGGCGGGTCTCAGCTACATCGGCGCCGGCGTGCGACCGCCGACCCCCGAGCTGGGCGCGATGATCTCGGCCGGCTCGAGCACGATCATCACCGGGCAGTGGTGGCCGGCGGTCTTCCCCGGCATCTTCATCGCCCTGATCGTCCTCTCCTTCTCCTTCGTCGGCCAGGCGATCGAAGTGCTGCTCGACCCGCGGAGCCGGACGTGAGCGCCGTCCCGCTGCGGATCGACGACCTCTCGGTCGCCTATGTGTCGGGCAGTCGCCGCGCCGAGGTACTGCGCGGGGTCTCGCTCGAGGTCGGTCCCGGCGAGGTCCTCGGCGTGACCGGCGAGGGCGGCAGCGGCAAGTCGACGTTGATCGAAGCCAGCGTCGGGATCCTGCCGCCGATCGCCGAGCAGCGGGGCACGGCCGAGATCTTCGGGCGCGCGACGACGACGCTGTCCTCGCGCGAACAGCAGGCGATGCGCGGGGCGTCGGTCGGGACGATCCTCGCCGGCGGCCGGGCGCTGCTCAACCCGATGGCGCGGGTCGGGGACCAGATCGCCAACGTGCTCCGCGACCATGGGTTCGACAAGGCGGCTCGGCGGGAGCGCACCCTGGAGCTGCTCGACGAGGTCGGGATTCCCGATGCCAAGCGCCGGGTGCGCTCCTACCCGCACGAGCTCTCGGGGGGAATGGCGCAGCGGATCGTGATCGCGATGGCGATCGCCTGCCGGCCGCGGTTGATCCTCGCCGACGAGCCGACCCGGGGGCTCGACGTGACGATCGCCGCCGACATCCTCGACCTGCTCGGGAAGCTGATCTCCGACCACGGCGCCAGCGCCCTGATCGCCACCCGCGACCTCGGCATCGTCGCCCAGCACTGCTCGCGGGTCGCGGTGCTGCACGAAGGGGCGATCGTCGACGACCTGCCCGTCGCGCAGTTCTTCCCGGAACCGCCGTCCGAGTACGGGCGCCGGCTGCTCGCCGCCGAGTTCAGCGTGCTGAGGGCCAGGTCGGGCGCCGTCGCGGTCGCCAACGCCGACCAGGGGGAGCGCCGATGAGCCTGCTCGAGGTCCGCGACCTGGTCAAGCACTTCAGCGTCCGCGGCGAGGACAAGCCGCTGGTCGCGATCGGCGGCGTCGACTTCTCTGTCGAGCGCGGCGAAACGTTTGCCCTGGTCGGTGAGAGCGGCTCCGGGAAGACGACCGTGGGCCGCATAATCGTCGGGCTCGAGACCGCCACCTCGGGGGCGATCTCGTTCATGGGCACCGACCTGATCGCCGCCGATCGCAAGGCGCGCCGGCAGCTCACCCGGGATCTGCAGATCGTCTTCCAGGACCCGGCCGATTCGCTCGACCCGCGGATGACGGTCGCCGACCTCGTCGCCGAGCCGCTGCTGCTCGACCGCCTGTCGAAGGCCGAGCGCAACCGGCGGGTGGCGGTCGCGCTGGAGCGCGGCAACCTGCCGCTCGACGTCGCCCACTGCTACCCGCACGAGCTCGCCGCCGGCGCCCAGCAGCAGGTCGCGCTGGCGCGGGCGCTGGTCGGTGACGCCAAGTTCGTCGTCCTCGACGAGCCAACCTCGGCTCTCGACGTCCAGGCGCGCCTGGAGCTGCTGCAGATCATCCGGCGGCTGCGCGACGAAACCGGCCTCTCAAGCCTCTTCATCTCCCACGACCTGACCGCCGTGCACGGGGTCGCCGACCAGCTGGCGGTGATGTACCTGGGCGAGATCGTCGAGGTCGGGCCGACCGAGACCATCTTCAACTCGCCGCGCCACCCCTACACGCAGGCGCTGCTTTCGGCCGTCCCGGCACCCGATCTCGAGCACGCCGGCCACGAGCGGCAGCGGCTGCGGGGCGAGATCCCCAGCCCGATCGACCTGCCGACCGGGTGCTACCTGCACGGCCGCTGTCCGCGCGCGGTCTCGGCCTGCGCCACCGTCCATCCGGAGCTGGCGCCGGCTGTCTCCGGCGCCCTCGTCGCCTGCCTGCTCGAGCACGCCGGCGAGCCCGGTGCCCCGACCGAGGAGGGAAAGACCCATGTCGCCTGATCTGCAGGTGCTGGTCGACCAGCTGGCGGAGACGCTGAAGCGGCCCGCGATGGTCGACGACGTGCGCTGGCGGGCGGTCGCTTACAGCCCGGTCGACGAGCGCGTCGACGGGGTGCGCCTGCACTCGATCCTGCAACGCCGGGCCCCTGACGACGCGGTCGCCTGGGCCTGCGGCCTGGGGGTGGACGACGCGATCGCGCCGTTCCGGATGCCGGGCAACCCGGCGCTCCGCGCCGACCCGCGCCTGCTGATCAACCTCCGCCACGACCAGCTGTTCCTTGGCCGGCTGGTGATGGTCGACCACCACGCCAACATCACCGACACCGAGGTGCGCGAGGCCGAGCGCGGCGCCGACGAGATCGCCAGGGTGCTGCACCACCAGCGGATGATCGAGGGCGGCGTGCGCGAGCGCGAGCGGACGATCCTCCGCGACCTGCTGGGCGAGTACCCCGAGCCGCGGGCCTGCGCGGCGCACACGATTCGCGAGGAGCGGCTGCTGGGCGAGTACCCGATCGCCGCGCTGCTCGTCGTCCGGGCCTCCGAGCAGGGGTCGGCGCCGACGACCGGCCAGTGGTCGGGGCTCGAGCAGATCGTCGAGGCGGTGCGCCGCTCGCTCGGTGGCGAGCGCTCGCTCTCGCTGGTCCGGCCGGGCCACGCGATCGTCCTGGTCGGTGCGAACTCACCCGCCGAGATCCAGGAGCTCGGCCGCGAGGTCCGCGACCGCGCGACCGAGGCGGTCGGCACCGTCGCCACGGTCGGCATCTGTCCGATGGAGGAGGCGCTCGAGGATGGCGAGGTCAGCGTCCGCCGCGCGACCGCGGCGGCGCGGATCGCGGCCCGGATCCCGCGCTTCGACGGCGTCGCCTCCTGGCGCGAGCTCTCCGGCTACGGAGCGCTGATCACCCTGATGGACGTCGAGCCGGTCGAGCGCGGCCTCCTCGATCCAGCGATCGCCCGCCTGATCGAGGCGGACCGCCACGGGGCGCTGCTGCACACGCTCGAGTCCTATCTCGATCACGGCGGCGACGTCCAGCGCACCGCTCAGCACGTCTCGCTCCAGCGCGCCGGGCTCTACTACCGGCTGCGCCGGATCCAGGAGATCGCCGGGGTCGACCTCAAGGACGGCGAGGCCCGACTCGGCCTGCACATGAGCATCAAGCTCCTGCGGCTCGCCGGCAGCCCGCAGTTCACCGAGCCGGGCTCGCGCCCCCCGACGCCGCCGGAGGACGAGAGGTGAGCGGAGCCGCCGTCGCCGCCGAGCCGAAACGGGCCGTACTCGACGACCATCCCGAGTTCCACCGCGTCGCCGACGTCGTCGTCGTCGGCACCGGCGCCGCCGGTCTAGCCGCCGCCCTCGCCGCCCGCCGGGCCGGCGCCGAGGTCCTCCTGCTCGAGTCGCAGCGGGAGGTCGGCGGGACCACCCGCAAGTCCGGCGCCTGGTACTGGATCCCGAACAACTCGAAGATGCGCGCGGCCGGCTTCGAGGACCGGCGCGAGGACGCGCTGCGCTACATGGCGCGGATCGCGCGGCCCGACCGCTACGACCCCGATCACCCGGCGCTGGGGCTGCCGCGCTGGGAGCACGAGCTCTTCGAGGTCTTCTTCGACAACGCCGCAAGCGTCCACGACGAGCTCGAAGAGATCGGGGCGTTGAGGAGCGTCGCGGCCTTCGACTTCCCCGACTACTTCGCCCACCTGCCCGAGAACAAGGCCCCCAACGGGCGCGTGCTGATCGCCGCCGGTCCCGACGGCGAGGTCGGCGGCGGCGAGGACATGATCGGCGCGATGTCGGCGGCGGCGGCCGCGCTGGGGGTCGAGACCCTGACCTCCTGCGAGGTCCGGCAGCTGGTCCTCTGCGAGGGTCGCGCGGCCGGCGTCCGCGCCGATCACGGCGGCGAGGCGGTCGCCATCGGCGCCCGCCAGGCGACCGTCTTCGCGAGCGGCGGCTACGCCCACAATCCGCGGCTGCGCGACGAGCTGCTGGCCGGGCCGGTCTTCGGCACCTGCGCCGCGCCAGGCTCGACCGGTGCCTTCGCCGAGATCGCCACCGAGCTCGGTCTGCCGATGCGGGCGACCGCCTATCCGTGGCTGGCGCCGTGCGTCCTCGAGCGCGCCCTCCGCGGCCGTTCCGACTTCGAGCTGACCAACCAGCTGCCCGGCGACAGCATGCTCGTCGTCGACTACCGCGGCAGCCGCGTGCTCAACGAGAAGCTGCAGTACAACGAGTTCGGGCTCGAGCAGTGGCGGTGGGACGGGCGGCGCGCCGACTACCCGAACCTGTTCCTGTTCATGGTCTGGGACGGGTCGTGCCAGGAGCTCTTCGCCAGCGACCGGCCCAACTCGCCGATCGCGCCGATCGGTGGCGACGACGGCCACGTCCTGCGCGGCGAGACCCTCGAGCATCTGAGCGCGGAGATCGACGCCCGCCTCGAGCGGCTGCGCCCCGTCGGTGGCGGCCGCCGGCTCGACCCCGGTTTCGCCGCTCGGCTCAACGGGACGATCGACCGCTTCAACGACCAGGCGCGCTGCGGCGCCGACGAGGACTTCCAGCGCGGCGAGACCCCGATTGAGCTGTGCTTCAACGCGCTCTACGGCGAGCCGCGGGAGACCGCCGGCGGCAACCCGACCATGCACCCGCTCGCCGAGGGCGGGCCCTGGCACGCGACGATCCTGGCGCCCGGCGCGCTCGACACCAAGGGCGGGCCGGTGGCCGATGCCGGCGGCCGCGTGCTCGGCCTCGAGGGCGTCCCCGTCCCCGGCCTCTACGGCGCCGGCAACTGCGTCGCCTCACCGTCCGGCCGCGCCTACTGGGCCGCTGGCGCGACGATCGGCCCGGCGATGACCTTCGGCTTCCTGGCCGGACGCGCCGCCGCCGCCGAGCCCTCGTGCGAGCGGACCGTCCTCGCGACCGCGTGATGGACCGGCGGCGATGATCTCCGAGCCGCTCGGCGAGGTCCGATCGCTGCTCTTCGTGCCCGCCTGCGACTCCGAGGCGATCCTCGCCGCGCTCGGCTCGCCGGCCGACGCGGTGGTGATCGACCTCGAGGACCTGACCCCGCCGGAGCGCAAGGACGGCGCGCGCCGCGAGCTGCCGGGCGTCGTCTCGGCCCCGCGGCCGGCGGGGGCGATCGCGGTCCGCATCAACTCCGAGAGCGAGGAGATGCGCGCCGCCGACCTCGAGCTGGTGGCGCGCCTGCCGGTCGACTACCTGCTGGTGCCGAAGGCCTCGCCCGCCCTGCTCGCCGAGCTCGGCGAGCTCGACTGGCCGCTGGTGGCGATCGTCGAGACGGCGCAGGGCCTGCGCGACGCTTACGAGATCGCCTCCGCCCCCGGCGTCGCGGCGGTGGCGCTGGGCGCCAACGATCTCGCTGCCGACATCGGGCTCGGCTGGCCGCTGGCCCACGGCGCCCTTGCCTATGCCAGGTCGAAGGTGATCTTCGACGCCGCCGCGGCGGGGCTGTGCGCGCCCTTCGACCGGGTGACCCCGTCGGCGAGTGACCCTGAGGTCGTGCGGGCGGACGCGGTCGCGGCCTGCGAGCTGGGCTTCGGCGGCAAGTCGTGCACCCGAACCCGGGACGCGGAATTGATCAACCGCGTCTTCGCCGAGACGCGGTCGCCCCTGGCCGGCGCGTCCAGCTGAGCGTGGTCGGTTCGGCGCGGCGACTGCTGGAGGGCTACCGCGAGGGCGCGGTGCTCCCGAGCGAGGTGGTCGAGCAGCTCAGGGACCGCTGGCGAGCCCGCCAGGACGCGGTCGGAGCCTTCGCGGCGACGCGTTGGGACGGGGCCCTCGTGGAGGCGCTGGAGCACGATGCCGCCTACCGGCGTGGGTCCCCCCGCGGCGCGCTCGCCGGCGTCCCGCTCGCCGTCAAGGACCTGATCGACACCGCCGACTGCCCCACCGAGTACGGCTCGCCGGTCTTCGGTGGGCACCGGCCGGCCCGCGACGCCGACGTCGTCGCGGCGGCGCGTCGCGCGGGCGCGATCGTCGTCGGCAAGACGGTGACGCACGAGTTCGGCTGGGGCATCACGTCGCTCAGCGTCCACGGCAGCCGTTGCCGCAACTCGCTCGACCCCGAGCGGATTGCCGGTGGCTCCAGCGGCGGTTCCGCCGCGGCGGTGGCCGACGGCCAGGTGCCGCTCGCGATCGGCACGGACACCGCCGGGTCGGTCCGCATTCCCGCCGCCTTCTGCGGCGCCACCGGGTTCAAGCCGACCTTCGACACCATCTCCACCCGCGGCTGCTGGCCGCTGGCGCCCTCGCTCGACCACGTCGGCGTGATCGTCGGCGATCCGCTCGACGCGGTGCCCCTGGTGCAGGCGCTGTGCGGCATGAGGCCGGGCCCGGGGCCGGAGGCCGCGGCGCCGGCCGTCGCCGTCGATCCCGACGCGCCCGTGTCGGTGCGGAGGGCACTCGCCGGGGCGCCGCTCGAAACGCTGGAGGGCGAGGCTCTCGACTGGAAGCGAGCCAACCGCTGCCTGCGGACGATCCAGGGGTTCGAGGCGATCGCCGTCCACCGGGCGGCCGGGCTCTACCCGGAGCGGCGTGACCAGTACGGCGAGGACGTGCGCCTGCGGCTCGATCGGGCCGCGGGCATAACCGAGGCCGCCTACGTCGAGGCGCTCGACCACCGCGAATCGATGCGGCAGCGCTGCGCCGCCGCCTTCGCCGGCCAGGACATCCTGGTCTCCGCAGCTGCCACGATCGACCCTCCCGAGGTCGCCGAACTCGGCGAGGACGGGGCCGACTCGCGCCTGCGCGACGGGCTGATCCCGAACTTCGCGCCGCAGAGCCTGTTCGGTCTACCGGCCTGCGTGATCCCGATCCAGGCGGAGCGCGGCTCACCCTCGTCGCTGCAGGTGACCGGTCGGCGAGGCTGCGACGACCTCGTCCTTGCCACCGCCGCGGCGATCTTCATGTCCGCGGCGGCAGCCACCGCGCCGGCGCCCCGTCCCAGCGCTCGACCGCTGATGCGATAGGCCAGCGGGAGGCCGCCCCGGGGCGGCTGGGCCGCCCGTGCCTCAGTTGGTTTTGTCGTGAACGACCGTCGCCTCGACAGGCTCGGCAGGCGGCACGACGGTCTCCTGCGAAGCGCTGATCACCTTGACCTCGTCCGCGTCGCCATCCTTCTCGCCGGTCACGGTTTCTTTGAACTCGCGCATGCCGCGCCCGAGTCCGTTGCCCAGCTCCGGCAGCCGTTTCGGGCCGAAGACGAGCAGGGCGATGATGAGGACGACGCCGATCTCCATGGGTCCGATGTTTCCCAACATGTGACTCCGAGCCTAGGCGACCTGGCGCCTCGCGTCTGTAGGCCGTCTGTGTGGAGATGTCGCCGGCCTTCCAGGCGATTGTGGAGCGCCTCACGGGATCGTGCCGTTGCGGATGCTCGAGATCGCCTGGGCCAACCGCCCGACTCCATCCGCGATCAATCTCTCGTCGAGGTCCGAGTAGCCGAAGATGAGGCCGCCGCGAGGGGCGGGTGAGAGCCGATAGGGCGAGACGCCGGCGACGGCGACTCCTTCGCGGGCAGCGGCTCCGACCACCGCCGCCTCGTCGAGATCTTCGGGCAGCCACGCCACCAGGTGCAGCCCGGCGGCGACCCCGGCAGGCTCCAGCTCGGGCAGGTGCTCGGCCAGGGCGGTCAGGAGCGCGTCGCGGCGGGAGCGGTAGACGGGGCGCATGCGCCGCAGGTGGCGGTCGAACTCCCCTCGCGAGAGGAAGTCGGCGAAGGTGAGGTGGTCGAGGATCGGGGAGCCGCGGTCGGCGAGCAGCTTCGCCTCGGCGAACGGCTCGACGAGGCGCGGAGGCAGGACGATCCAGCCGAGCCGGAGCCCGGGCGCGAGGGTCTTGCTCGCGGTCCCGGCGTAGGCGACGCGGTCGGGATCGAGGCCCTGGATCGCGCCGATCGGCGCGCGGTCGTAGCGGTACTCGGCGTCGTAGTCGTCCTCCAGCACCAGCGCGCCGGTTCGCTGCGACCACGCGAGCACCCCGGCGCGCGCCTCGGGCGAGAGCACACCGCCGGTCGGCCACTGATGCGAAGGGGTGAGGATCAGGACGTCGGCGTCCAGGTCCGCCAGGGCATCTGCTTGCACGCCGTCGTCGGCGACCGGGACGCCGATCACGTTCATGCCCAGCGTCCGCGCGATCGGGCGGGCGTCGTCGGAGGCCGAGGGGTCCTCGACGGCCACCGTCGTCGCACCCTCGTCGGCCAGCACTCCGAGCAGCAGGGAGACCGCCTGGGCGTACCCGTTGGTGACGATGATCGTCTCGGCGGTGGCGTTGGTGCCCCGCACCCGGTTGAGATAGGCGGCGAGCGCCGAGCGCAGCTCGATCGCACCGCGGCCGTCGAGGTAGCCAAGGCGCTCGTCGGGCGTCTCGGCCAGGACCCGGCGCACGGAGCGCAGCCAGGCGGTGCGTGGGAAGGCGGCGAGGTTCCCGCGGCCGTAGCCGAAGTCGACCGCCGGATCCGGCACACGCGAGCGAGTCGGCGGCGGTGGCGGCGGTGCGGCCGTCGCCGCCGGCGACACCTGCGTGTAGCCCCCGCTACGGCTGGTCAGATAGCCCTCGGCGACGAGCTGCGCGTACGCCTCGACGACGACTCCTCGAGCGACGCCCAGCTCGACTGCGAGGGCGCGGGTCGGCGGGAGCGCGATGCCGCCCGGCAGCGCGCCGGAGCGGATCCGCTCGCGGATCGACACCTCGATCTGTCGGTGCAGCGCATCGACGCCGTCGCGGTCCAGGTCGATCGCGAGCTCCGAAACTGGGGACAAATTGGTCCCTGCAAACGGCACAGAAACGGACCTTATAGAGGGAGCCGATTTGTGGAAGGCTCCCCCGCATGACGAACTACGCACAGACGAGAGGGGAACTCGAGGTGGGCCAGTGCTGAATCAGGTGGCTGACGGGGTTTGGGTCCGGCAGAGCGAGTGGGTCTGGACCAATTCCATAGTGGTGCGCGGGGAGGATGGGCTGGTCCTGATCGATCCCGGCATCGAGGGTTCCGAGCTGGAACAGCTCGCCGATGAAGTCGCCGGGCTCGGCGTTCCGATGGTCGCCGGATTCTCGACCCATCCGCACTGGGACCACCTGCTCTGGCCCTCCGGGTTCGACGACGTGCCGCGCTACGCCACCGCCGCCTGCGCCGACCTCGCCGGCAAAGCTCGCGGGCGAGCACAGGAGATGGCGGCCGAGAGCGCGTCGGGCATCCCGCTCGACCTGGTCGCGCTGGTCACCCCGCTGCCCGCCGACGGCGGGCCCGTGCCGGGCGAGCTCATCGTGCATCAGGCGCACGCGGTCGGCCACGCCGCGATCCTCCTCGCCGATCGGGGCGTCCTCCTCGCCGCCGACATGCTCTCCGACCTCCTGATCCCGATGTTCGACTCCCGCCAAACCGATCAGCTGGGCGCCTACGAGACGGCCCTCGACCTGCTGGGTGAGGCCGTCAAGGATGTCGACGTGGTGGTGCCCGGCCATGGAGCCGTCGCCAAGGGTCCCGAGGTGGCGGCGCGCCTGGCCGCCGACCGCGCCTACATCGATGCGCTGCGTCGCGGCGAGGAGCCGGTCGACTCGCGTCTGGAGTCGCCGGACGGAGACTGGCTCGCCGGCCCCCACCAGTCGAACCTCGAGGCGGTCCGAGGGCAGTAGGCAATCGGAGATGGGCAAGCTGATCTACGCGGCGATCGCTTCGCTCGACGGATACGTCGAGGACGCCGAGGGCAAGTTCGATTGGGCGAGGCCGGACGAGGAGGTGCACGCGCTCTCCAACGATCTCGAGCGGCCGGTCGGCACCTACCTATACGGGCGCCGGCGGTACGAGACGATGGTGTTCTGGGAGACCGCGAGTACCGCGGCCGATGAGCCGGAGGTGCTCAGGGACTATGCCGAGATCTGGCAGGCAGCCGAGAAGATCGTGTACTCCCGGACGCTTCAGTCGGCATCCAGCGCGAGGACCCGGATCGAGCGCGAGTTCGATCACGACGCCGTCCGGCGGCTTAAGCAGTCCTCGGCCGCCGACATCGCGATCGGGGGTGCCGAGCTCGCCGGCCAGGCAATCGGCGCGGGCCTGGTCGACGAGTACCACCTGTTGCTGTGCCCGATCGTGGTGGGAGGTGGCAAGCGCGCCCTACCGGACAACGTCCGCGCGCGACTCGATCTGCTCGACGAGCGCCGGTTCCAGAACGGTGTCGTTCACCTCCACTACCGCGCCGGCGCCTGACCAGGTCTGGAGGGTCGGCATCAGCCCCAGAATTCGGTGAGCTGCTCGGCAAGAGCTCTGCCCAGGTCATAGCCGGCTCGGGCAGCGGGCGGGCGCAGCGACAGGTCCATCGCATTGGCGCCGAACATGTGCTCGGAGTCGCTGGCCGGGAAGATCGTCTCGACCCTGCTGCCGCGGGCGCGCAGTTCGTCGACCTGGGCCGCGAGATCCGTGCCCCAGTCCTGCGGGTGCCGTGATCTGCCGCCGTATGGCGACAGCACCAGCACCCGTGCGTATCCGCCCGCCAGGTCGGCGTTCTCGTTGCGTCGGTAGCCGCCGTTGATGTACTGGTTGGCGCCGATGCTGTACGGAAAGCCGTTGGAGGTGCTGGCGGCGACGGCGTCGACCAGCTCGACTCCGCTGTGGCGGTCGAACACGACCGGTTCACCGGTATGAGCGTCGACCGCCGGCATGAACACCCTTTGCCGCGGCCAGTGCTGGCTGGGCAGCCGAGCGGCGACGAGCGCGCGTCGCTGCGCTTGCACCGAACTGTGCGACTCCGCGTCATCCGCCTCGAGGGCCGCCGCGCCCATCCTGCGGCGCATGTCGGGCGCATCCTCGGCGGCGGCGATGATCGCGCTCGTCTTCGCCATGATTTCCGCTACCGGCCCGCTCGGCATGCGGCCGCGATCGGGTCCGACCGGACCGCTCCGTTGCGGCGGCACGGCGGCGAGGATGTCGGCGAGCAGCTGGCTCGAGGGCGCGCTGGTTATCTGGGCCGCGGCCGTCGATCCGGCCGACGTCCCGATGACCAGGTCGGCCTCGGTCACGTCCAAGCCGGCATCAGCCAGGCCGGCAATGACCCCGATCACCCACGCATTGCCGGTCGAGCCGGCCCCGCCGAGGACCAGTGCTCGCTCGCCGAGCGTGAAGATGGGTCGAGCGGCGGCGTCGGAGGCCGTCGTCGAGGTGGGCTGCTGAGTCGATGAAGCTGCTGTGTTCAAGGGAGTCGCCTTTCGCGAATTGCGTTTCGGGCGCTCCCCGTGGCGACTATGTCTGTCGCACGATCCTGGCCTGCAGGGGAGCACCCACTTTGGTCACTGCGGACACTGCGTTCATGGGTTCACCTCCTGCCGACGGGATTACGAATCGCCGGGAAGCTAGCACGCTGACCTGCGCCGCGATCGCGACTAGCCGCGGCCGGCGGCGCGCTCGAAGAGCGACGTCACCCAGTCGGGGTCGACTGGGTCGAGCAGCGACTCCTTGAGCTGGAGGTCGGCGCCGGGGAAGCCGGAGGCGCGCAGCTCCGCGGCCGCGGCATCGAGGTCGTAGGCGGTCTCGCGCAGCTCCGGGACCCCGTCGTCGACCAGCATCCAGAAGGCGCCGGGCCGGCCTTCGTAGGGCATGCCGACGCTGCCGGCGTTCGCCCAGGTGCGACCGTCGCCGAGGCCGCGGACGAACTGCTGGTGGGTGTGGCCGCCGACGACCACGGGCTCCTCGACCCCGGCCATGATCTCGGCGAGGACCACCGGCGGCGTCGCCCGGGTCACCAGCTCGTCGTCGCGCCGCGGCGAGCCGTGGCAGTAGCGGACGCCGCCGAGGCCGAGGGCGATCGGCCAGCCGGCGATCTGCCCGCGCTCGGCGCGGTCGATCGCGACGGCGCTCCAGGCCGCCGCGCGGCCCGCCTCGTCGTCCTCGGTCGGCGCGCCGTCGAAGGCGGCGATCGCCTCGCGCTCGGCGTTGCCGGCGATCCAGTGCAGCGGCTCGGGGCGGGCGCGCAGCAGGCTCAGCGACTCGGTGACCAGCGGCCCGCCGAGGATGTCGCCGCCGACCACGATCGCGTCGGGGCGCTCGCGGTCGAGCTCGGCGAGGACGGCCCGCAGCGCCGGCGCGTTGCCGTGGATGTCGGCGAGGACCGCGACCCGCATCGACGCAACCTAGGCGGCGAGGACCTGGGCAGCCGCGCGGCGGCCGCTGCGCAGGGCGCCCTCCATCAGGCCGTGCCAATCCCCGGCGGTGTGCTCGCCGGCGAAGGTGAGCGGGCCGATCGGCTCGGTGAGGTCGGCGTCGCGGAGCGGCGAGGCGATGCTGCGGGCGGAGTAGGCGCCGCGCACCCAGGGGTCCTCGTGCCAGCTCGACAGCATGGCGTTGGCGGGGTCGGGATCGAGGTCGAGATCGGGGCGCAGGGCGAGGAGGGCGGCGACCCAGCGCTCGACGCTCGCGTCGCAGCCGAGGGCGTCGACCGCGGCCCGGGTCCCGGCGTAGCCGACCAGGAAGGGCGCCGGCTCACCCCCGGCGCCGAGCTGGGTGTATGACCAGAAGCAGCCGGCGACCGACATGATCGCGCTCGGCGGGGCGGGGGAGAGGAGGCGCAGGAAGAGCTTGGAGTTCTGGCCGTAGGTGACGCTGCTCAGGGCCGCGGCGGTCGGGCCGGCTAGCGGCGGATCGAACTCGATGTCGGCCAGCGGCGCGGTCGGGATCGCGACGACGAGGGCGTCGGCGGCGGTCTCGCCGGCGTCGGTGTGGACGCTCACCGCGTCCCGGGACCAGCGCACCCGCCGCACCGGGGCGGCGAGGTGGAGGGCATCGCCGAGCTCGGCGGCGAGGGCATCGGCCAGGGCCATGTTGCCGCCCGCCAACGTGTAGTTGTCGAAGTCGCCGAAGGTCGAGGCGCTCTCGCCCAGCACCGAGACCTCGAGGTCCTCGGCCGGGTGGCCGTTGGAGATCGCGACGCGGGTCTTGATCAGCGCCGCCAGGCGCGGCTCGAGGCCCAGCGCGTCGACCGCCGCGGCGACGCTACCGGCGCCCGGGGCGACGCCGCGGCCGATCCGCCCGAACGCTTCCTCCAATCCTGCTGCCGACACCGCCTCCTCGCCGACCGGCACCCGCCGGCCGTAGGGCGTGCCCTTGCGGATCAGGGGGATCGCGAAGCCCGCCGCCAGCTCCTTCATCACCTCGTAGTCCGGCATGACGAACTCGGCGCCGCGCTCGACCACGGCCCCGTCGCCGAAGGGGACCGACCAGACCCGGCCGCCGACCCGGTCGCGCGCCTCGAAGACCGCGACCTCGGCTCCGCCGGCGCGCAGGGCGTCGGCGGCGGCCAGCCCGGCGAAGCCGGCGCCGATCACGGCCACCCGCTTCACCGCGTCGTTCGCTCCCCGTCCCTCACGGGCATCATCTTCCTCGATCGCGCCACCGGTTGGGGCAACTGCCGCGCGCTCGTTAGGGTCCGTCCCCGAATGGCAACCGAAGCGCTGATCTGCGAACCGCTGCGGACCCCCGTCGGGCGCATGGGCGGCGTCTTCCGCGACGTCCCCGCCGTCGACCTCGCGGCGACCGTGCTGCGGGCGCTGGTCGAGCGCACCGGCATCGACCCCGGCCGCGTCGACGACGTCCTGCTCGGCCAGTGCTACCCCAACGGCGAGGCGCCGGCGATCGGCCGCGTCGCCGCGCTCGACGCCGGCTTCCCGATCACGGTCCCCGGCATCCAGGTCGACCGCCGCTGCGGCTCCGGGCTGCAGGCGATCCTCCAGGGCGCGATGCAGGTCGAAACCGGCGCCTCGGACCTCGTCGTCGCCGGCGGGGTCGAGTCGATGTCCCAGGTCGAGCTCTACTCGGTCGACGCCCGCTATGGCGCCAGGGGCGGCACCGGGCTGATGCTGTACGACCGCCTCGCCCGCTCCCGGGTCACCGCCGGCGGGCGTGAGCACCCGATTCCCGGCGGCATGCTGGAGACGGCCGAGAACGTGCGGCGCGAGCGCGGCATCCCGCGCCGGGCCCAGGACGAGCTGGCATTGCGCTCCCACCAGCGGGCCGTCGCCGCCCAGGAGGACGGGCGCTTCGACGAGGAGATCGTCGCGGTCAGCGTCCCGCAGCGCCGCGGCGACCCGCTCATCGTCGACCGCGACGAGCACCCCCGCGCCGACACCACGCTCGAGGCGCTGGCGAAACTGCGCCCGGTGATGGGACGCGATGACCCCGAGGCGACCGTCACCGCCGGCAACGCCTCGGGCCAGAACGACGGTGCCGCGGCATGCCTGATCGCCTCGCCCACGGTCGCCGAGGAGCTCAGCCTGCGCCCGCTCGGGCGCCTCGTCAAGTGGGCCGCCGCCGGGGTGCCGCCGGAGCTGATGGGCCTCGGTCCGGTCCCCAGCACCGCCCGGGCGCTGGAGCGCGCCGGGGTCGCGATCGACGACGTCGACCTGATCGAGATCAACGAGGCCTTCGCCTCCCAGGTCCTCGCCGCGACCCGCGAGTGGGGCTTCGCCGACGACGATTTCGAGCGCATCAACGTCAACGGCTCGGGGATCAGCCTCGGCCACCCGCTCGGCGCGACCGGGGCGCGGATCATGACCACGCTGCTGCGCGAGATGGAGCGCCGCGAGGTCAGGTTGGGGCTGGAGACGATGTGCATCGGCGGCGGCCAGGGCCTGGCGGCGCTGTTCGAACGGGTCGATTCCTAGCCTTCGAGCGGGGTTTTCGGCGTTTGGCCGTGGCGTCTACCGCAACTTCTGACGCCGTCGGTAGCTTCGGCGACATGGCAACCATCGAGCCGCTCGATTACCGGCGCCCGGACCCCCGGGGGGTGCAGCAGCGCCGGCGCCGGCGGCTCTGGCCGCTGCTCGTGGCACTCATCGTCCTGGCGCTGCTGATCGTCGCCGCGCTGGTCCGCGCCGAGACCGAGAAGACGCCGAAGCTGACCCTCCACCGGACCGTCGGCGAAGTCGTCCACCTGCCCGGCAAGCCCTTCCATCCCAGCTGGCCGGCCGAGGGCGAGGCGGCGGTGGCGGTCGAGGGACTGGGCAGCCTCGGGGTCAGCGGCGGCGAGACGCCGGTGCCGATCGCCAGCGTGGCCAAGGTGATGACCGCGTTCCTGGTCCTCAAAGCCCACCCGCTGAAGCCGGGCCAGGACGGGTTCCGGATGCGGGTCACCGCGGCCGACGTCGCCGACTACCACCGCCGGCTGGCGCTCGACCAGTCGCTGGTCGTGGTGCGGGCGGGGGAGACCCTGACCGAGCGCCAGGCGATCGAGGCGCTGATGCTGCCCTCGGCCAACAACGTCGCCGCGATGCTGGCCAAACGGGAAGCCGGGAGCATCGCCGCCTTCGTCGCCTCGATGAACAAGACCGCGGCGGAAATGGGGATGAGGTCGACCCACTACACCGACCCCAGCGGCTACGAAGCGACCACGGTCTCGACCGCCGCCGACCAGATCACGCTGGCGCGCCTGGCGATGGCCGACCCGACCTTCGCCGAAATCGTCGCGATGCCCGCGACCGTGCTGCCGGTCGCCGGTGAAGTTCCCAACGTCAACGGCCTGGTCGGCCACGAAGGCTACGTCGGGATCAAGACCGGCTCGGACTCGGCGGCCGGCGGCTGCCTGCTCTTCGCCAAGCAGATCGAAGTCGGCGGCCGCACGCTGACCGTGGTCGGCGCGGTGCTCGGCCAGCACGAAGGCGACCTGATCACCGCGGCGCTCGAAAACGCCGACCGACTGGCCGGCTCGGTCGCCGAAAACGTCCACGTCGCGACCGTGATCGCCGCCGGGACCAAGGTGATGGCGGCCAGGAACGCCGACGGCGGAACCGTCGCCGCGGTCACCGCCAAGCCGCTTCGCCAGCTCGGCTGGCCGGGGATGTCGGTGCGGGTCAAGGTCAGGGTGCTGCCGCGCCAGCGCTCGCTCGACCAGGGCCAGAAGGTGGCGACGCTGACGATCCACGGCACCAGCGTCGCCAGCACCGCAGTCCGGGCCGGCAAGTCGCTCGGCGAACCGGGGCTGAGCTGGCGCCTGCATCATCTCTTCTAGATCCCGGCGCCGAAACACCCGGCCGCCGGCGCGATCTCTTCTAGGTTGTCGTTCTCAAAACGAACGGGAGAGACGATGGGACTAGAGGGAAAGCGGATGATCATGTCGGGCGGGAGCCGCGGAATCGGCCTCGCGATCGCCCTGAAGGCGGCCGCCGACGGCGCCAAGATCGCGCTGCTGGCGAAGACCGCGGAGCCCGATCCACGCCTGGAGGGCACGATCTACACCGCCGCCGAGGCGATCGAGGCGGCCGGCGGCACGGCGCTGCCGATCGTCGGCGACGTCCGCGACGAGGAGTCGGTCAAGGCCGCGGTCGCCAGGGCGGCCGAGGAGTTCGGCGGCCTCGACATCTGCGTCAACAACGCCAGCGCGATCAACCTCGCGGGCTCAACCGACCTCGAGATGAAGCGCTACGACCTGATGCAGTCGATCAACACCCGCGGCACCTTCCTGCTCTCGCGCGAGTGCGTGCCGCACCTGCGCGCCGGCGACAACCCCCACGTCCTCACTCTCAGCCCGCCGCTCGACATGAACCCGAGCTGGTTCTCCGGCCACCTCGCCTACACGCTCTCCAAGTACGGGATGAGCATGTGCACGCTGGGGATGTCGGGCGAGTTCGCCGACGACGGGATCGCCTTCAACTCGCTCTGGCCGCGGACGATCATCGCCACCGACGCGATCCGCAACCTGCTCGGCGGTGAGGAGGCGATGAAGAAATCGCGGACCCCGGCGATCATGGCCGACTCCGCCTACGCGATCTTCAACCGCCCGGCGCGCGAGACCACCGGCAACTTCTTCATCGACGACGAGGTGCTGGCCGAGGCCGGGATCACCGACCTCTCGCCCTACCAGGAGGGCGACGGCTCCGACCTCCAGCTCGACATCTTCGTCTCCCCGGCCTAAAAGCCCGGTCGGCGTTCGCAGTTCTCCGCGATATCGACGGATAACTGCGAACGCCGGGGTTGTCAGACCGCCAGCGAGTCGACGCCGAGCTCGACCAGGCGGCGCCAGCCGCCGGGCTCGACCTTCTCGGCGGCGCGGGCGCCGGCGAAGATGATGCGCAGGTCGGTGACGGTGGCGTCGTCGCGCAGCCGCCCTTCGGCGCAGGCCGCGTCCATCAGCCGCGCCAGGGCGTCGTTGGTGCGCGCCCGCGCCGCCTCGACGTGGGGCTCGACCAGCACGCAGCTCATCGCCTCGGCGACGACGTCGTCCTCGGCCTGGCGGGTGGCGAAGTGCCAGATCAGCTCGACCAGCGCCGGCCAGGCATCGTCGGGCCCGGCCAGCGCCGCCGTAGCGACGCCCTCGACCTCGACCATCCGCTCGACCACGAGCGCCGCCAGCAGGTCGAGCTTGGCGGGGAACTGGCGGTAGATGCTGCCGACGCCGACCCCGGCAGCGGCGGCAATGGCCGGGATCGGGGCGTCGATCCCGTCGCGGGCGAAGACCTCGCGGCTGGCGTCGAGCAGGCGCGCGCGTTTGGCGGCGGCATCGAGGTCGTCCCAGGCGTCGGTCGCGGACGTGTCGGCGCGGGCAGGGCTGGAGCCGGCGAGGTCTCCAGTGCCGGAAGTGAGGCCGGGGGCGGGCGGAATGGCCATTCCGCTACTCTAGCCGCTCGCCCGCATGGACACCGCCGCTTCCTCCGACCGCACCCACCCCAACGTCACCCTCGCCGTGCTGGCCCTCGGCGGCCTCTCCTACGCGATGCTGAGCTCGCTCGTCGTTCCCGCCCTGCCGACGCTCCAGCACGACCTCCACACCGACGAGACCGGGGTCACCTGGCTGCTCACCGGCTACCTGCTCGCCGCCTCGGTCGGCACCGCGATCATCGGCCGCCTCGGCGACATGTACGGCAAGGAGAAGCTGCTGCTCTGGACGCTGGTCGTGCTCGCCGCCGGCACCCTGGTCTCGGCGCTGACCACCTCGCTGGCGATCATGATCGCCGCCCGCTTCGTCCAGGGCGTCGCCGGCGGCATCTTCCCGCTCGCCTTCGGGATCATCCGCGACGAGTTCCCGCGCGACCGCGTCGCCGGCGGGATCGGGCTGCTCTCGGCGATCCTCGGCGTCGGCGGCGGCATCGGCATCGTCCTCTCCGGCGTGATCATCCAGCACCTCAGCTACCACTGGCTCTTCTGGATCCCGCTGGTCACCACCCTGATCGCCGCCGTCGCGACCTGGCGGCTGGTGCCGGAGTCGCCGGTCCGCGTCCCCGGAAAGGTCAACTGGCTGGCCGCGGCGCTGATGACGATCGGCGTCTCCGCCGTCCTGCTCGCCGTCTCCCAGACCACCGAATGGGGCTGGGGTGGGGCCAAGACGATCGGTCTGGCGCTGATCGGCTTCGCCTTCATCGGCGTCTGGATCTGGGTCGAGACGCGCAGCGACTCGCCGCTCATCGACATGACGATGATGCGGATCCGCGGCGTCTGGACGACCAACGCCGCCGCCTTCCTGCTCGGCGCCGGCCTGTATGCGTCCTTCATCGTCTTCCCGCAGTTCGCCCAGCTGCCGAAGAGCACCGGCTTCGGCTTCGGCGCCTCGGTCGTCGTCTCCGGCCTCTACCTGCTGCCGGCGACGATCGGGATGGCGCTGCTGGGCATCTGGGCGGGACGGATCTCGGCCCGCTTCGGCTCGCGCCTGGCGCTGCTCGGCGGCACCGTCTTCTCCTGCGCCTCGTTCCTGCTGCTGGCCGTCGCCCACGCCCATCCCTGGCAGTTCCTCGTCGCCGCCGCCCTGCTCGGGGTCGGGATCGGGCTCGCCTTCGCCGCCCTCGGCAACCTCATCGTCCAGGCGGTCCCGAGCCACCAGACCGGCGTAGCCAGCGGCGTCAACACGGTGATGCGGACGCTCGGCGGCGCCCTCGGCGGCCAGCTCTCGGCGACCTTCATCGCCTCCAACGTATCCGGCGGCTACCCGACCGTGACCGGCTTCACCGAGACCTTCTGGATGGCGACCGCCTTCCTCGTCCTCAGCTTCCTCGCCGGCCTGCTGGTCCCGCGCACGCTCGGGCGCGGCGGCGACACCAGCGACGAACCGGTCGGCGCCCAGGCCGAGCCCGAGCCCGCGAACGCCTAGCGCGTCTCGAGAGCGCGCAGCTGGACTCACCGCGAGCGGGTCAGGCCGAGATCGCGGCGGCCAGCGCGGTCCACTCGGCGCGCGGGATGCCTCTGACGCCCACTGGCTGCAGGGCGACGTGGTCGCCGCCGGCATCGAGGTGCTCGCGGGCCGCGGCGAGGATCGTCGCGGCGCTGCCCTGGGGGATGATCGTGTCGATCAGGCGGTCGGAGCCGCCGTCGGCGAGGTCGGCCTCCTCGAAGCCGTGGCGCAGCAGGTTCGAGGTGTAGTTGCGCAGCCCGAGGTAGGTCGCGGCGTACTCGCGGGCGGCCGCGTGGCCGCGCTCGCGGTCCTCACCGACGAAGCAGGCCAGCTCCGGCGCCACCAGCGCCCCGGCGCCGAGGCGCTCGCGGGCGAAGGCGGTGTGGGCGGGCGGCGTGAAGTAGGGGATCGTGCCGAGGCTGCGCCCGGCGCTGAGGTCGAGCATCTTCGGGCCGAGCGCCGCCAGGCAGCGCTTCGCCGGCGGGATCGGCGCCGGTGCCGCATCGATGCCGTCGAGGAAGTCGCGGGTGCTCGCCAGCGGCTTCGAGTAGTCGCTCGTCGCCTCCGGGTGGCCGATCCCGATCCCGACGACCAGGCGCTCGCCGAAGTCGGCGGCAAGCGCGGCGTACTCGGCCACCAGCCGCTCTGGCTCATACGCCCAGACGTTGACGATCGAGGTGCCGACGATCAGCGACTCGCTGGCTTCGAGCAGCGGCCGCACGCTCGAGAGCCGCGGCGAGCCGCCGAGCCAGAAGGTGCCGAAGCCGAGCTCCTCGACCAGTGCTGCCGCCTCCGTGGCGTTCTCCTCGCCGATATGGCTGTAGGTCGTCCAGATGCCGAAGGTCCCGAAATCCATCGCGAGGACTCTACGACTCCCGCGATCTCGGGCCGTACGGCGGCACCGAACGGCGCCTTTTGGACGGTTGTCTAGCCCGACCTCGGCGTGTGTTTTAATCGCGTCACCAGAGAAAGGAGGTGGTCCTATTTTGAGTCACATGCTTGGAGGGACTCTGGAGGTGCAGGGCCGCTAAGGCGCCGCACTGGTTTGGGCGCCCGGCGGAATCCACCCCGGGCACCGGCGAGTCGATAGGGAGACCGGGCTTTGTCCCACCTGGCCGCTGTTCCCGCGCTCGTTTACTTGCACCAGCGGAAGGGCCGCCCGAAAGGGCGGCCCTTTTCTTGTAGGCGCAGCCGCCCGAGAGGGCGGCCTCTTCCTTTGTAGGCGCCAGCCGCCCGATAGGGCGGCCGCTCTATCGGAGGCCCTTCTTGGCTTCGCCGAGGAAGTGGGCGGCGACCCGCCATTCCTTCTGCAGCGGCGCTTCGATCTTCGACGAGCCGCAGCCCGGCTTCGAGGCGCAGGCGTTCCAGGTGTTGGCGGCGGCGACGTAGCGGTCCAAGGCGCGCTCGCTCGGCGTGCCGGCGGCGCGCAGGCAGGCCAGCGTCAGCCTCTTGACCGGGATGCGACCGTAGTCCTTGCGGATCGTGTCGACTTCGCCGGCGTAGGCTTCGTAGCTGAGCCCGATCTCGAGTTCGCGCCGCAGCCCCTCGAGGGCGTCGACGAAGATGCCGACCGAGCCGGGGCAGACGCTACGAGCCGCGGCGGGCGCCGGGGTTCGAGACCCCTCCGGCTTCGCGGAGGCCTTCGGATCCGCCACGGTCTTCGGCTTCGGCGGGACGTGGATCGTCGTCGAGACCCCGGTCGGGGTCGAGTCCGAGCCGCCGCCGCAGGCGGCCAGGCAGACCGCGAGGCCAGCCGTCGCCGCCAGCACCGCCACGATCGCCCGGGCCGATCTCATGCCGCAAGGCTAGGCGACCGTACGGCACCTCCCAGACCCGCCCGCCCGCGACGGCCGCCCACCCGGTCCTGTACAAAGACGCGATGCTTGGACGGACGCGCAAGGTCGGCGGGATCGTGATCGCGGCGGCGCTCCTGGCGCTGGGGGCGCTGGCACCGGCCGCCCGCGCCGAACCCCACGTGCTGGTCGTCGGCGACTCGCTCGAGGAACTGAGCTCGCCCTTCCTGCCTCACTTCCTGCCCGGCGTGAGGCTGACCGTCAACGCCGTCGGCGGCTCCAACAGCTTCGAGATCTTCGACCTCTTCCGGGAAAGCTGGGAACCGTCGGACTCGGTCGTCGTCTTCGACGCCGGCACCAACGACGACCCCGAGTATCCGCAGATCCTCGAAGGCAACCTCCACAAGGTCGCCGAAATCGTCGGGCCGAACACCTGCATGGTGGTGCCGACGATCCACGGCTACACCGTCAACGGCGTCGACAACGCCGGCAAGAACCAGGTCGTCCGCGAATTCGCCGCCGCCCGTCCCGGCACCCAGACGCCGGACTGGGCGAGCGCCGTCCACCAGCATCCCGAGCTGATGCAGTCCGACGGCCTGCACCCGATCGAAGCCGGCGCCCAGCTGCGCGCCGAACTGATCGCGCAGGGGATCCTCGGCTGCCTGAACGGCGCCCTGACCCCGACCGCCGCCGAAGTCCCGGGCCTCGAAACGCCGGCTCCCGGCCTCGAACCGACGGCGAGCGCGGCGGCGGCGCCGGCGGCCGAAGAAGCGCCGACCGTCGAACCGCGGACGCTGCCCGAGCCGCGGACGATGGCGGCCCGCGAAGCCGTCGTCGAGCGGGCCGCGAAGAGGGCGCGGAGGCGAGCCGCGGCGCAGGCGGTCGCGGTCGCCGCGCTGACCCGCGGCCTCATCCCCTGACAGACTCCCCGCCGTGCCGCCGCAACCGCTGCCGTTCGACCCGATCGAGGAGGCGCGCCGCCACTGGCAGGCGCGCTGGGCGCCCGACGCCGCGACCGAGATGGTCGCCGTCACCTCGATCATGCGCGTCCACCAGATCCTGATGGCGCGGCTGAACGAGCTGCTCGAGCCCTTCGACCTGACCTTCCCCCGCTACGAGGTGCTGATGCTGCTGCACTTCTCCAGCCGCGGCGCCCTGCCGGTCGGGAAAATCGGCGAGCGCCTGCAGGTCCACCGCACCTCGATCACGAACTCGATCGACGGCCTCGAGCGCGGGGGTCTCGTCCGCCGGGCCCCGCACGAGTCCGACCGGCGCGCGACTCTGGCGGCGATCCTGCCGGCCGGCCGCGAGGTCGCCGAGCGCGCCACCCGCGTCCTCAACGAGGCCGACTTCGGCACCGCCCCGCTCGAGGAGGCCGACCTCACCGCCCTCGCCGCGACCCTGCGCAAGCTCCGCGAGGGCGCCGAAGACTTCGGCTGAGCCGCGCCGCCCCGCGAGCGCCGGCGGCCGCCCGGGAGTCCCGGCCCCCATCCCCGCTATGGGTGGTTGAGGGCGGGCGATTCTTGTGGGGACCAGAGGTACGTGGTATTCCTCCTATCTCCTGACGAGAAGGAGGAGCGCGGTTATGGCGATCGAGAAAGTGGCGGTTCTGGGCGGTGGGCTGATGGGCTCGGGAATCGCCGAGTCGGTGGCGCGGGCGGGCCTTGCGGTGACCGTTCGCGATGTCGACGACGCCGCCGTCGAGGCGGCGCGCGGGCGGGTCGAGACGTCGCTCGAACGCGCCGTCGCCGGCGGCAAGATGGACGCCGCCGAGAGCGAAGCGATCCTCGGCCGGCTCGAGCTGACGACCGAGGTCGGCGACCTCGCCGGCGCCGACCTGGTGGTCGAGGCGGTGCCGGAGAACGCGCGGCTGAAGACCAAGATCCTCGGCGAAGTCGCCGCCGTCGTCTCCGAGGAGACGGTGATCTCCTCGAACACGTCCTCGATCCCGATCGCCCAGCTGGCCGCCGGCGTGCCGCGCCCCGAGCGCGTGCTCGGCCTCCACTTCTTCAGCCCGGTGCCGGTGATGAAGCTGATCGAGGTCGTGATCGCCCTCGACACCGACGAGCCGACCCTCGAGGCGGCGCGCGAGTTCGCCGCCAAGATCGGCAAGACGCCGATCGAGACCAAGGACCGCTCGGGTTTCATCGTCAACATGCTGCTCGTCCCCTACCTGATGGCAGCGGTGCGGATGTACGAAGAGGGCTTCGCGACCCGCGAGGCGATCGACGAGGGCATGAAGCTCGGCTGCGGCCACCCGATGGGCCCGCTGACGCTCTGCGACTTCATCGGCCTCGACGTCCTCTACGCGATCGGCGACTCGCTGTACGAGGAGTTCAAGCGGGCCGAGTACGCGCCGCCGCCGCTGCTCAAGCGGATGGTCGCCTCGGGGCGCACCGGGCGCAAGTCGGCGCGGGGGTTCTACGACTACGGAACGGCGCCGGTCAATAGGGTGGCGGCGTGAGCACCGGCGTGGCAGAGGGCGTGTACGAGGTCCCACAGGACCTCGTCGACTTCCGCGAAACGATCCGCCAGATCGTCCGCGAGCGGGTCTGGCCGCGGGCCGCCGAGATCGACGAGACCGGCGAGTACCCGCGCGACATCCGCGAGCTCTTCGCCTCCCACGACCTGATGGCACTGCCGTTCGCCGAGGAGTACGGCGGCACCGGCACCGGCACGCTGATGCAGCAGATCGCCGTCGAGGAGGTCGCCAAGGCCTGCGCCTCTTCGGCCCTGATCCTGATGGTCCAGGAGCTGGGGACGCTGCCGATCACCCTCTTCGGCTCCGAGGAGCTCAAAGGGCGCCTGCTGCCGAAATGCGCGGCGGGGGAGTGGACGCCGGCGTTCGCGCTCTCCGAGCCCGAGGCGGGATCGGACCCCGGCGCGATGCGGACCAACGCCGTGCTCGACGGCGACGAATGGGTCATCAACGGCGCCAAGAACTGGATCACCAACGCGTCGATCGCCGACTTCTACGTCGTCTTCGCGGTCACCGACCGCGAGGCGCGGCGGATCACCGCCTTCGTGGTCGAGGCCGACCGGCCCGGCTTCTCGGTCGGCAAGCTCGAGCACAAGCTCGGGATCCACGGCTCGCCGACCGGCTCACCGGTCTTCGACGACGTGCGGGTGCCGGCGGAGAACGTGATCGGCGAGGTCGGCAAGGGGATGCGGGTGGCGCTGGGTACGCTCGAGCGCACCCGACTCGGCGCCGCCGCCCAGGCTGTCGGCATCGCCCAGGGCGCGACCGACTACGCCAACGACTACGCCAAGGAGCGGGTCGCCTTTGGCGGCCCGATCAACCAGCTGCAGGGGATCGGCTTCAAGCTCGCCGACATGGAGACCGGCACGGCGGCGGCGCGCGAGCTCCTCTACAAGGCCTGCGCGATGGCCGACCGCAACGATCCCGGCCTCGGCAAGTACTCCTCGATGGCCAAGCTGTTCGCCTCCGACAACGCGATGCGGGTGACGGTCGAGGCGGTCCAGGTCCTGGGCGGCTACGGCTACGTCAAGGAGTACCCGCTGGAGCGGATGATGCGCGACGCCAAGATCACCCAGATCTATGAGGGCACCAACGAGATCCAGCGGGTGGTCATCTCCCGCTCGATGAGCTGAGCGCTAGCTCGGCAGCTCGACCGCGACCGGCTTGGCGCCGGGCGCGTCGCAGTCGGCCTCGCGGGCGGGGCGCAACGGCGGTCCGTCGATCCCGCAGCTGTAGTCCTCGCCGAGGCGCTCGGGGGTGTCGCCGCCGGGCTCGGCTTCGGCGTGAAGGACCTCGCCGCTGATCGTCAGCCAGGCGACGGCGCCGCCGGCCGCGGCCAGCGCCGCGCAGACCGCCATCCCGACGTGGAAGCCGTGGGTCATCTTGGCGGGGTCGTAGAAGGCATCGCCGGTGAGGCCGGCGACGACCGGCAGGACCGCGACCGCCAGCAGTCCCGCCACCCGCGCGACCGCGTTGTTGACGCCCGAGGCGACGCCCGCGTGGCTCGAGTCGACGGCCGCCAGGACGGTCGCGGTGACCGGGGCGACGACCAGGGTCAGGCCGGCGCCGAAGACGAGGACGGCGGGGAGGATCGCGCTGAGGTAGGAATCGCCGGGATTGATTCGCAGCATCAGCAGCAGGCCGGCGGCGATGATCAGCGGGCCGACGGTGAGCGGGATCCGGGCGCCGATCCGCTGTGCCAGCGCCCCCGAGCGGGCCGAGAAGACCAGCATCAGCGCGGTCACCGGCAGCGAGGCGGCGCCGGCCTCGATCGGCGTGTAGCCCATCGAGATCTGCAGGAAGGAGACGAGCAGGAAGAAGACGCCGCCGAGCGCCGCGTAGACGACGAAGGTGACGCCGTTGGCGGCGCTGAACTGGCGCGAGGCGAAAATGCCGAGCGGCAGCATCGGGTTCTTGCTGCGGTGCTCGCCGACGAAGAAGGCGACGATCGCGGCGACGCCGCCGATCGCGGTCACGAGCACCGCCGCCGAGGCGCCCTGGCCGGGTGCCTCGATCAGCGCGTAGGTGGTCCCGCCCAGCCCGAGCGCGGCCAGCAGCGCCCCGGAGAGGTCGAGGCGGCCGGTCGCGGTCGGGTCACTCGACTCTGGAACGTGGCGGGCGCCGGCCCAGATCACGAAGGCGCCGATCGGCAGGTTGATGAAGAAGATCGCGCGCCAGGAGATCGCCCCGATCAGGTAGCCGCCGAGCAGCGGCCCGAGCGCGCCGGCGACGCCGCCGAGCCCCGACCAGGCGCCGATCGCGCGGGCCCGGTCGGCGGGCCGGAAGCTGGCCTCGAGGAGGGCGAGGCTGCCGGGCGTCAGCAGCGCGCCGCCGACGCCCTGGATCAGGCGGGCGACGATCAGCAGCTCGACCGAGGGCGCCACCGCGCAGAGCAGCGAGGCGAAGGTGAAGAGCGCGACCCCGGCGATGAAGATCCGCCGGCGCCCGTAGCGGTCGCCGAGGCTGCCGCCGAGCAGGATCAGCGAGGCCAGGGTCAGCAGGTAGCCGTTGAGGATCCACTGCAGGGCGC
Source organism: uncultured Actinomycetes bacterium (assembly GCA_963839115.1). Classification (GTDB taxonomy): domain Bacteria; phylum Actinomycetota; class Thermoleophilia; order Solirubrobacterales; family 70-9; genus VAYN01. The sequence goes on along the minus strand of CAWITM010000001.1, from coordinate 2,559,087 downwards.
TGGTCGAGGCGCCCAGGTCGCGGCCGATGTCGGGGAGGGCGACGTTGACGACGGTGCCGTCGAGGAACGCCATCCCCGAGCCCAGCACCGAGACCGCGAGGAGCCAGCGCCCGGCCTTGCTCTCGAAGCTGATGCCGGACGCCGGGGACGAGCCCGAGGTGCCGGAGGACGATGACGACTCCACCCGGCGATCGTAAGCCCAAGCCTGAATGGACCGCGCTACGCGGGGCGGGGCTGGACCATCAGCGCTTCGGCGAGCGCCAGGGTCTCGCCGTCGAGGGTGAGGATCGCCGAGCCGGCCCAGGTCTTGCGCCCCTCCCGGCGCAGCGGCCAGCCGACCGCGACGAGCTCGGCGCCGACCGGCACCGGCGCCCGCAGCGCGACCTCGAAGTGTGCGAGGAAAGCGAGCGGTGGCGTGGCGAAGTCCATGTAGCCGGCGAACAGGGTCGGGCAGTCGAGCGCCGCGGTGACCAGCTCCGGGCGCATCGCGTCGTCCTCCCCGGCACTCCAATCCGGCGGCGTCCAGGGCGAGGCGACGAGGCCTCGGTCGGGCACCGGCCCGGCGAAGACGCCGAGCGAGTCGTGGCGGGCCCGTCCGCAGACGAAGCAGTGGCTGAACTCCCCGTCCGCAGCGCCGCGGTAGTTGTGGCGCCCGGCTTCGGCATCGGCGAGGCTGACGGGCGCCGGCGGCTCGAGCGCCAGCGGCGCCGCGGGTCGCGCCTCGGCGACCAGGGTGTCGCCGTCGAGGATCCGCACGCCCCCGTTTCCGTCGCCGCCGGCTTTGCCCTTCCGGTCGCCCTGGGCGGTGCCGGCGACCACCGCCAGCGGCGTGTCGAGCGGGACCGGGCTGCGCAGGTCGACCGCCGCTGATCCCTCGACCAGCGCCCCGAAAACTCCCGAGCAGTAGCCGCCGTTGCCGCTCCGAAGCGGCCCGTTGAAGCGCCCCGGGATGACGACCTCGCTCACGCGCCGATCGTCCCACTCACCGTGGTTGTCATTTCGCCTCCAATAGAGGCCGAAAGTCAACCACGCTCGGCGCTCATGCGTCCTCGGCGTGGTAGCGGTCGAGCAGGGCCAGCTCGGCGTCGTGGTGGGGGAAGAGGAAGAAGACGATCGTGATGCCGATCGCGACGGCGATCATGCCGGCGGCGTAGGTCCAATCGCCGCCGTCGAGAAAGGACTTGCTGGCGGCGGCGGCGATCTGGTGGGCGTACTGGGGGTACTGCTCGGCGGTGTTGGCGGCGCTGGAGAAGGACTTGGTGAGCTCGTTCTGGACGCGTTCGGAGACGTGGCTCGCTTCCGGTGAGGCCGAGATCTGGTCGGCGAAACTCTTGGCGTAGCCGGCGGTCAGGAGGGCCCCGAAGATCGACTGCATGATCGCGCCGCCGAGGTCGCGCTGGAGGTCGGCGGTGCCCGAGGCCATGCCGGCCTTCTTGACCGGCACCGACCCGGTCAGCGAGCGCGAGGCCGGGGTGCCGGCGAAGCCGACGCCGATTCCCATCAGCAGGTAGCCGAGGCCGACGACGGGATAGGCGGCGCCCTCTTCCCAGAGCCCCAGCATCACCGCGAAAGCGGCGAGGCAGAAGACGAAGCCGACCAGGAGGGTGAGGCGGGAGCCGTGGCTCTCGACCAGCCTGGCCGAGCGCGGCGCCACGATCACCATCCCGATCGCGCCGGGGAGGATCGCCAGGCCGGCCTGGAAGGTCGAGTAGCCGAGCACGTTCTGGACGAACTGCTGGCCGATGAACATCGCCCCCATCAGCGAGCCGAAGACGATGATCCCGGCCAGCGCCGCCACCCAGAAGGTCGAGCGGGCGGCGATCCGCAGGTCATACAGCGGGTAGGCGACGCGGCGCTGGCGCATCACGAAGGCCGCCGTCGCCGCGACCGCGACGATGCCGAGGATCGCCGCCGTGGTCCCCTTGCCGGGTTCCGGCGCGAAGTTGATCGCCAGGACCAGCGTCGCGACGAGGGCGATCGAGAGGATGCCGCCGAGGTGGTCGACCGGCGCCGTCGTCTCGTTGACGTGGGCGGGGATCAGGCGCCAGGCGAAGAACAGGGCGATCGCCGCCAGCGGCGCGCTGATGATGAAGACCGAGGGCCAGTCGAAGCCTTCCAGGAGCGCCCCGGCCAGCAGCGGCCCGAGCGCCGAGACGCCGCCGCCGAGCGCCGACCACAGGGCGATCGCCCGGGTCCGCGGCGCCCTGCTCCAGAGCGCCGTGATCAACGCCAGCGTCGTCGGATAGGCCATGCCGGCGGCGACGCCGCCGAAGACCCGCGCCCCGAACAGCACCGACGCGCTCGGTGCCACCGCCGCCAGCACCGACGCCGGGATCGACAGTCCCATCCCGAGGAGCAGGAGCGTCTTGCGGCCGTAGCGGTCGCCGACCGCACCCAGGTAGAGGACCGAGGCCGCCAGCCCGAGCGAGTAGCCGACGGCGATCAGGTCGACCGTCGTCTGGCCGGCGTCGAAGGCGCGGCCGATGTCCGGCAGGGCGACGTTCGCCACCGCCAGGTTGAGGTTGGCGACCCCGGCGACTCCGATCAGCGTGGCGAGGACGAGCCCGGCGCGCTTGGGGCTCGTGTCGGCCATGGCGCTTAGCCCCAGCGACCCGCGCGGGTCACTTAGAGCTCGATCCAGGTCCCGCTCGGCCCGAGGTTCCGCAGCGGTGTGTCGCCGACCCGGCTCGCACAGCCCCAGGCCTCGTGGATATGGCCGAAGACGACCAGGCGCGGGCGCTTCTCCTCGACCGCCGCCAGCAGCGCCGGGCTGCCGAAGTGGGTGCCGTCGCCGCCGCCGTCGCAATGGCCCTTGGGCGGCGAGTGCAGGACCATCACGGCGCCTTCCGGGCACGGCGCGATCAGCTCGGCGGCCTCCTCGTCGGTGAGGTCGAAGCTCCATTCCCAGGGCGTCGTCGGCACGCCGGCGCCGAGGCCGAAGAACTCGACCCCGTCGATCGTGGTCCCCTCGCCGTGCAGCACCGTCGCCGCGTCCCAGTCGGCGGCCGCCGCCCGCAGCGCGTCGGCGGTCTCGTTGTTGCCGGGGACCAGCACCGTCGGGGTCGTGATCTCGCTCAGCGCGCCGATCGTGTCCTCCAGCCCCTCGTGGATCGAGGCGAAGTCGCCGGCCCCGATCACGACGTCGGCGTCGGCCGCCATCGCGACCAGCTCGGCGCCCTGCTCGAGGTCGCGGTGGAGGTCGGAGAAGGCGAGCAGCTTCATCACCGGCAACCTACCCGCTCGTCCCCGCGCCGGCCGAGGGAGGGTCGTGGGACGCCCGACCGAACCTCCCTGCAGTTCGTGAGAGAGGGCGTCCCACGATCCTCCCTCGATCCCGCCAGGAGCGCCGCGGGCGCGCCGGCTCCTCTTCCTCGCGCACCACCAGGTCGAAGTAGAGCAGCGTCTCGCCGAGCGCCACGAACGGGATCAACAGCGCGTAGACGAAGGAGCCGATCAGGTTGATCCAGATCAGCGGCAGCGCCGTGAAGATCAGCGCGAAGCTGAGGATCGGGCCCGCGGCGATCCCGACGACGTAGAAGATCAGGATCACCCGCGCCGTCCGCCACCAGCGCCCGCGCACCAGCTCGGAGCTGGCGCGGAAGGACTCGCGCAGGCTCTTGTCGGTGAAGATCACTTCCTGCTGGACGAAGGCCCAGCCGACCAGCTTCCACAGCGCCCAGGGCAGCCCGATCACGGTGATCGCCATCAGCAGCACGCCGAGCGTCGCCAGCAGCTGGGCCAGGACGACGCGCCAGAAGCGCGCCCGCACGCCGCGCACGGCGGTCGCGAAGCCGACCCGCTCGTGGCCGTCGAGTTCGCGGACGACGACGATCACGATCGCCGCCACCAGCGCCGAGGCGATCGGCCGCACGAGCGATTCGAGCAGGTCGGCGCCGGCGAGGTTGAAGCCGCTGCGCTTGGCGACGTTGCTGAGGCCGTTGTCTTCGGCGATCAGGCTGGCGAGGAAGTTGGTGCCGCCGATCACGACCAGCGCCGCCAGCGCCACCGGGATGAGCACGCGCCACTGGCGCCCGTAGAGCTGGCGGGCGCCGCGCAGCAGTTGGCCGAAGGCGCGCCGCCGCCGCAGGTTGCCGATGTCGACCGGCCGCCAGCGGGTGACGCCGACGAAGAGCGCCAGCGCGAGCAGGATGCCGACGATCGTCGCGATCGCCGCGGGCGGCGATTCGGCGTCGAGGTTGATCAGTTCCGAGGCCGCGGCGACGGCGCCGCAGAACGCCTTGGCGACCTGCGGCCCGGCCAGCGAGCCGCCGGGCAGCCGCGGGCTGGTCGTCCGCTGCTTTGCCATCCAGGCAAACGGTTCGCGCCAGACCGTCTTCGTCTGCGGCCCGGTCGGCCCGTTGTTGAAGCCCTTTTCGCGTTCGCCCCAGCGCCCGTCGTAGGTGAGCCAGGCGAACGGCCCGCGGCTGGGCGGCTGTTCGGGCAGGAGGACCGGCGCCACCTTGACTTCGCGCAGCGGCTCGGTCGTGTTGTCGCAGCCGAGGCCGGAGCCGTGCTGGCCGTTCTCGACGTAGACGGCGGAGTCGTAGAAGGTCGCGTGCGACCCCGCCGCCGGGAAGACGATCGGGTGGGTCCCTTCCTTCTGGACCTTGCCGTCTTCCCACTTCGCGCGCTCGCCGCCGGCGTGCTGGAAGAGGATGACTTCGCTCGGTTCTTCGGCCAGCGCCGCGAGCGCGTTGGGCGCTTCGAAGGTGATCTGCATCCCCTCCCAGTCACCCTCGTGGAGGTCGTTGAACTGGTTGAAGTACCAGAAGAACCAGTACTGCAGGGCGAAGCCGGAGTGACCCGGTTCGCGGGCGATGTGGGCGTAGGTGACGGCCGGCGCCTTCCCTTCCCGCTTGAGCTTCTCGAAGGCGCGCGCGTAGACGCAGGTGTCGCCGAGCGCGCGGCCTTCGAGGTTGAGGTACCAGCCTTCGCCCTTGCCGGCGACGTCGGCGACGCTCGGCGCCCGCTTGACGTCGGCCAGCGAGCCGTCGGCGGTTTCGCGCTGGAGGGTGACGGTGGGGTTGCCGAGGACGGTGTCGACGCTGGTCGGCTCGTACTGCTCGGCCGAGGTTTCACACGGCGGGTCGGTCTCTTCGCGCAGCATCGTGATCGGCGCGTAGCGATCGGCGAGGCGTTCGAAGCCGGACTGCTGGGCGGCCGGCGTGGCGCCGGAGCTGGCGCTGAGGAGGAGGGAGGCGAGGAGGAGCGCCGCCGTGAGGAACGCGAGGCGCCGCGGCCGCTTCATGCGGCCGAACGTACCAGCGTCAGGCGACCCCGGGCGAGGATTCCCCGCCGGTCCCCCGAACTTCGTCCTCCTCGACCTGCTCTTCGACTTTGCCGCCCGGCATCGCCGCCAGGGCGATCACGAAGGCGACCGCCATCACCGCGGCCATCCCGTAGAAGACCGTGCGCGACGCGAGCGCGAAGTCGTGGGGGACGGTCGAGAACAGCTTGCCGGCCGCCGAGCCGGCCTTTTCGCCGATCGCCTGGCAGGCCGATTCGCCGCCGCTCGAGACGCAGCCCGCGACCGCGTCGGCCTGGCTCTTCGGGACGCCCTTGGCGCCCAGCGAGCTCTCCAGGTTCGACTTGTTCTCGAGGATCAGGATCGAGCCGAGCACGGCGAGGCCGAGGCTCGAGCCGAAGTTCCGCACCGTCTGCGTGATCCCGGTCGCCTCGCCGTAGCGGCTGCGCGGCACGCGGTTCAGCGCGTCGGTGTTGGCGGGGGAGAGGACCAGCCCGACCCCGGCCCCGGCGATGACGATGTAATACCACTGTTCCGACACCGAGAGGTGGGTCAGCGACTTGCCCCAGAGGAAGAAGCCGACGGCGGCGACCGCGCATCCCGCCACCACCGTCGGCCGCGCCCCGACGCGGTCGAGGATTTTGCCGCCGTACTGGGAGGCGGTGGCGAAGCCGGCGAAGAAGATCAGCAGGTAGAGCCCCGTTTCCGAGGCCGATTCGCCGAGTGAGATCTGGGCGTACTCGCTGGCGAAGAAGAACAGCGGCACGAACGGGATCATCAGCAGGAAGAGGACCGCGCAGTCGACCGCGAAGGCGCGGTTCTCGAAGATCCGCAGGCGCAGCAGCGGGTTGGCGACGCGCAGCTGGTCGAAGACGAAGTAGACGAGGACGGCGACGCCGACGACGATGCAGGCCCAGGTCTTGACGTCACCCCAGCCCCAGACCGCCGACTGCTGCAGGCCGAGCACGGTCAGCCCCATGCCGCCGGAGACCAGCACCGTGCCGCGGTAGTCGAGCGGGGCGGGGTGGCGGGTGTCGTCGGGCTTGGCTCGCCAGGTCAGGAGGAGGGCGATGATCGCGACCGGGACGTTGATCCAGAAGATCGCCCGCCAGGTCCATTGGGTGAGGTAGCCGCCGGCGATCGGGCCGACCGAGGTCAGGCCGCCGGCGATCCCGAAGAAGATCGCCATCGCGCGGCCGCGCTCGGCGACCGGGAAGGCCTCGAGGACGATCGCCAGGGCGGCCGGGAACATGATCGCCGCGCCGGCTCCCTGGATGATCCGGAAGACGATCAGCCAGGCCTCGGCGGCGCTGCCGGTCGGCGTCGCGCCGCAGAGCGCCGAGGCGGTGGCGAAGACGACGATCCCGATCACGACCATCCGGCGGTGGCCGGCGATGTCGGCGAGACGGCCGCCGAAGGCAAACAGCGCCGAGAGCGACAGCAGGTAGCCGTTGATGATCCACTGCACGCCCGTCGTCGAGAGGTGGACGTCCTGCTGGATCGTCGGGATCGCGATCGCGACGATCGTCTGGTCGATGAAGGTCATCGCGACGGCGAAGATCATCGCCGCGAGGATCAGCTTGCTGTTCCCCTTGCCGGTGCTCATTTCCGCAAGGTTCTACCGCCGTCCCCGGATTCCCTCCCCCTTATCGGTTCGGTAGGGTGCCCGCTGATGCCTCCCGTGTTCTGGATCGGCCTCGGCTTCGCCGGCGTCATCTTCCTCCTCAGCACCATTGCCGGTGCGCGTTCGCGCACCGCCACGCTGGCGACCGGAGCGGCGATCGGAGCCTTCATGGGCTTCATGCTCGCCTTCCCGCTGATCGCGATCGGCATCGCCTCCAGTTAGTTAGGGAGGGACTGGTGAAACTCGCACCGCGCCTGGCGGCGGCGGACGCGTCGCGGTGCGGCGTCCTCAGTCGGCCAAATAGCGCTGCTATTCGGCCTCCCTGCGTCCTTGCCCCGCTCGGTCCGGCGCTCGCCAGATCGCAGACGCGAGTTTCACCAGTCCCTCCCTGTCCGCTCGGAAGGACTTCCATCCCGAAGCGGCCGACGACGAAGTTCATCCGCGGCGTCGGCAGGCCGGCCTCGGTGACGAGCGCCAAGAAGCGCCTCTCGAGGTCGGACCGCGTGAAGGCCGGTTGCGGGCGGTAGGTGTCGAGCGCCTGGCGCAGGGCATGCGCGCCAGGGTGGTGGGCCCGGCGCGAGAGGAGGTCGTCCAGCAACCGCAGGTCGAGCAGGCGCCCTTCTTCGGCTCGCTCCAGAACGGGTGCGAGGCGGTGCGGGCCCGCCGCCGCCAGGTCGAGAAGCGTTCGGGGGACCGACGTCACCGGGATCCCGTCGCGCAGCGCCCGGTCGCGGCCGGCCAGCTCGGCGAAGTGGACCTCGAACTCCGGCTTGCGGCGTCGGCGGGTTGGCGCGGTCAGCTGGAATCGGGTCGGTCGCGTCCGCAGCAGGCCCCAGAGCCAAGCTGCGGTGCCATGGCTGGCGAGCGCCGGCGCACAGGCGAGGACGGCGGCGAGGCAGCGTCCCTCCCAGGTGAGGTCCCGGTGCCCGACCGCGTGGACGCGGCGGTGGATGCGATGCAGGCGCCCTCTGGCTGCGGCCTTCGAGATCGCGGTCGTCGAGTAGCCGAGCGCGCGAAGCTGGCCCGCCGAGACGATCCCGTGCTGCCGCGTCGCGAGCGCCGCCAGCGCCAGGGGCCGCGCGTCGTGCGGGCTGGCGCCGCAGTCTCCGCAGTTAGGTGCCGGCGTCGACGGGTAGCCGTTGTTCGAACTGCAACGAACGGAGGAGTACCTACCTATGACCGATACGGCAGCCGTCCCAACCGTCTCCCTGCACGACGGGGTCGACATCCCGCAGCTCGGCTTCGGCGTCTTCCAGGTGCCGCCCGATGAGACCGCGACGGCGGTCGAGAACGCGATCGCCGCCGGCTACCGCCACATCGACACCGCCGCCGCCTACCGCAACGAGGCCGGTGTGGCCGCCGGGATCGCCGCCTCGGGCGTCGCCCGCGACGAGCTCTTCATCACCACCAAGCTCTGGAACGACCAGCAGGGGTTCGACTCGACCCTCGCCGCCTTCAACAAGTCGATCGAAGCGCTCGACACGCCCCACGTCGACCTCTACCTGATCCACTGGCCGATGCCGACCGAGGACAGGTTCCTCGATACCTGGCGCGCCTTCGAACGGATCAAGGCCGAGGGCGGGGCGCGCTCGATCGGCGTCTCCAACTTCCGCGTCGCCGACCTCGAGCGCCTGGCGGCCGAGGCCGAAGAGCAGCCGACCGTCAACCAGATCGAGCTCCATCCCTACCTCCAGCAGGAGGAGCTGCGCGCCTACCACGCCGAGCACGGGATCGCCACCGAGGCCTGGAGCCCGATCGCCCAGGGCGCCGTGCTCGACGACGAGACCCTCGCGACGATCGCGGCCCACCACGAGCGCACGACCGCCCAGGTGGTGCTGCGCTGGCACATCCAGCTCGGCAACGTCGTGATCCCGAAGTCGGTGACGCCGGAGCGCGTGCGCGAGAACTTCGAGCTCTTCGACTTCGAGCTCTCCGAGGACGACCTGGCGGCGATCGCCCGCCTCAACCGCGACGAGCGCACCGGGCCGGACCCGAGCACCTTCGTCGCTCCGTAGTCCGCCGCGGCGGCGAGGATGCGGGGCGATGGCCCCCGACCGCCCGGCCGCTCGCCTCAACCGCGTCAACAGCGTCGCCGCCACCGCCTTTGCGGTCGGCGGCTCGCTGTTTGCGATCGGCGCGCTCCTGTCCCAGGCCGACATCGGCGGGCCGCGGCTGGCGGCGACGGTCTACCTCGTCGGCGGCGTCTTCTTCTCGACCGGCGGCTACGCCTCGGTCCTGCTCGCCGCCAACGCCCCGCACCGCCGCGCCGGCGGCGGCTTCGCGGCGCCGGCGCGCTGGCGCTGGTGGCCACCCGACCCGGCCGCCCTGGACTTCTCGAGCGCCGTCGTCCTCTTCGTCGGCACCCTGGTCTTCGGCGTCAACCTGATCGACTCGATGCTCGGCGCGCTGACGCCGACCCAGATCGACCGCCTGGTCTGGAACCCCGACATCATCGGCTGCGCGCTCTTCCTGATCTCGGGACACCTGGCGATGACCGAGATCGCCGGCTCCTGGTGGCGGCTGCGCGGCGAGGGCCTCGGCTGGTGGATCGTCGTCGCCAACCAGGTCGGCTCGATCCTCTTCATGGTCGCGGCGGTCGCCTCCTTCGTCCGCGCCGACGGCGACATGATCGCCGTCGGGATCGCCAACTGGGGCACCTTCGGCGGGGCCATGTGCTTCGCCCTCGCCGGCGTCGCCCAGGAGTTCGAGCCGCCGGGGTAGGCGCGCCGCCGCGCCTGGACGATCCACGGGCGGGCGGAGATCGGTCACGCTGCGAGGCCCGCCACCGGTGAGAGGATGGGCCGATGGCCGAGCAGCCCCACACGGTGCAGCCGCGGACCGAAAGGATCCTCCCCGGGGTCTGGCGCCTGCGCCTGCCCTGTCCCTGGCCCGGCGTGCCCCACGGCAACGCCTGGGCGATCCAGCACGGCGACGGCATCGTCCTCTTCGACACCGGCATGGGCGGGCCGGGACGGCTGCGGATGCTCGACATCGCCCTCGGCGCCATCGGCTGGGGAGTCGCGGAGATCAAGCTGCTCGTCTGCACCCACTCGCACTCCGACCACTACGGCCTCGCCGCCTCGATCATCGAGGCGGCCGGCTGCGAGCTCTGGATGAATCCGCGCTGGGACCACATCCGCCTGATGGCCGACTCGCCTGAGGCGGCGCTCGAACGGCGGCTCGAGGTGGCGCGGCAGAGCGGCGTCCCGGACGCGGCGCTGGAGCGCTACCGCGAGGCGCGCGCCGGCAAACCGAGCAGCGAATTCGACGGCACGCCGGCGCCGGACCGCCCGCTCGTCGACGGGGTCGAGGTCGAGACCGACCTCGGCGCCTGGCGCGCCTACGAGACCCCCGGCCACGCCCCCTCGCACGTCTGCCTGCACCAGCCGGAGCGGCGCCTGCTGATCTCCGGCGACCACCTGCTCGGCCGCACCGTCCTCTTCTTCGACTACGGCCACAGCCCCGACCCGCTCGGCGAATACCTCGCCAGCCTCGACAGGATCGCGCCGCTCGCCGTCGACCTCTGCCTGGCCGGCCACGGCAAACCGTTCCGCGACCCGGACGCCAAGATCGCCGAGTCGCGGCGCCAGGCCGAGGAGCTGCTGGAGCGCGTGCGGGTGCAGCTGCGCGAGGGCGAGCGGACCGCCTTCGAGATCGTCGAATCGATCGTCGGCCGCGACAACCTGCGCTCCTCGACCGGCGGCTTCATGCTGCAGATCGTCCTCGCCGCGCTCGACCACCTCGCCGTCCTCGGCGAGGCCACCAAGCTCGCCGACACCGACCCGCAGCGCTGGGCGTTGGCATAGTTCGGGGATGGCCACCTTCAGCTTCGACCGCCATCTGGCGGCCCCGCCCAGGACCGTCTTCGACGTCCTCACCGACCACCGCGGCATCGCCAAGATCACGCCGGTGCGCCGCGCCACCCTCGAGCGCGAGGGCGACCCGGCCCCCAACGGCCTCGGCGCGATCCGCGTCCTCAGCCTCATCGGGCCGCCGCTGCGCGAGGAAGTCGTCGCCTACGAGCCCGACAAGCGCTTCTCCTACGCGCTGCTCTCCGGCCTGCCGGTCCGCGACTACGTCGGCTCGGTCGAGCTGACTCCGGAGGGCTCCGGCACCCGCATGGCCTACGTCGTGAAACTGACCCCGACGGTGCCCTTCGGCGGCGCCGTCCTGGTGGCGATCGTCAAGCAGTCGGTAGGGCAGCTGGTCAGCGGGATCGTGAAGGAGTCCGAGCGGCGCGCCGCGGCGGATGCCTGACGAGGACAAAGGCAGCCCCAAAAGGGGCGGCGGGAACGCCACCAAGCCCGGCTTCCTCCGCTCCCTCACCACCTACGCGCGCCACCCGCTCCGGCTCTGGCGCGAGAAGCGCTGGATCGCGGTCGCGATCCTCGTCGTCATCGGCCTTGCGATCGCCGGCGGGATCGTCGCCTACGAGCTGCTGAAGCGCCCCCCCGACGTCCACAACGAAAAGGCGATTCGCGAATTCAAGCCCGAAAAGCCGAAGGCCCCGCCACCGCCCAGCAAGGGCAAGCCGAAAACCGTGAACTGGCCGCTCTTCGGCCTCAATCCCGCCCGCACCCGCTACATGCCGGCGCGTGGGATCAAGCCACCGTTCCGACTGCTCTGGCACTACACGGAGAAGCCGTTGCTCGAGTTCCCGCCGGTCTATGCAAGGGGCGTCCTCTATGCGATCAACAACAACGGCACCGCATTCGCCCTGAACTCCAATACCGGCAAGGTCCTCTGGGAACGACGGGTCGGGCGCCTCAACGCCTCATCGCCTACCTACAGCCGGGGCCGCCTCTACGTCGTGAACCTGGAGCCCGGCCACGTGGTCAAGATGGACGCCAAGACCGGCAGGATTATCTGGAAACACTCGCTGCCCGGGCGGGCGGAGTCCTCGCCGCTGGTGCTCGGCCACACCCTGTACTTCGGCTGCGAAAACGGACAGCTGTTCGCCCTCAGCACCCGCAACGGCAACGTTCGCTGGACGACGACCCTGGGCGGGCCGATCAAGTCCGCCCCAGCCTTCCGCGACGGCGTTCTCTTCGTCGGCGACTACGGCGGCGACATGAACGCGGTCGACGCCAAGACCGGGAAGCTGATCTGGCAGACCGGGTCGCTTGGCACCGGCTTCAGCGGCGGAGAGTTCTACTCGACGCCCGCGGTCGCCTTCGGCCGCGTCTACGCGGGCAACAACGACGATCGCGTCTACAGCTTCGACCAGAAGACCGGCGCCCTGGCCTGGACCCACTCGACTGGCGGTTATGTCTACTCGGGCCCGACCGTGGCCAGCACCCCGACCACCCCACCGACCGTCTACATCGGCTCCTTCGACGGCAACATCTACGCGCTCAACGCCAAGAACGGCGAAACCCGCTGGTCGCAATCGGCCGGCGGTCAGGTGATCGGCTCGCTGTCGGCGATCGGCAACATCGTCTACGTCGCCGAGTTCAACGACACCTCGACCGACGGCTTCGACATGAAGACCGGTCGCAAGGTCTTCCACTACAAAACCGGCGCCTACACGCCGGTGATCTCCGACGGTCGCCGGCTCTACCTGGTCGGCTATTCGAGCATCAACGCGCTCGAACCGGTAACGGCCGAGGAGCAGGCTCGGGCTCGGGCAAGGGCAAGGGCCGCGAAAGCGGCGCGGCGCAAGGCGCGGGCAAAAGCGGCTAGGGCGAAGCCGACGGCGCCACCAGGACGGCAGCCCGCGAGCCGCCGACGAGCGCGCCACGCTCGAGCAGCGGCAAGGGAACGCGGACAGGCCGCCGGGCACGGAAACGGATCAGGGTGAAGTCGTAGGAGACGGGCTTCGCTTCGACCTCGTGGAAGGTCGCGGGCAGGAGCCGGTGGGCGCCGCGTTCGGCCGCCGTCCGCGACCCGACGAGGTCGATCTCTCGAAGCGACAGCGGGCCACGCCTCGCGGTTTCGGCGCCGAGGTAGTACTGGAGCGGCACGTTGGCGACGTGGCGAATCGTCACCACCGCCATGCCGGGCCCAAGCGTGCCGACCTGGGCCGCGGCATTGCGCAGGTCCTCCCGCTGCAGGCGCGGCAGTCGGTCGATCTCGAGGGTGAAGAGGAGCGAGCAGGAGCAGAACGCCGCGGCCAACGCGAGACCCGGACCGGCCCGGCGGACCCCGAAGCCGGCGGCGATGAGCACGATCAGGGGCACGAACGCCGGCAGGAGGTTGCGGCCGTCGAGGTAGTCGAAGCCGAATGCGGCGAGAGCCAGCGGCAGCCCGACGGCGACGCCTCCGACGATCGCGGCGACTCCAGCTCCGCGCCGCTCCCCGGAGTCGCCGCGCCAGAGCAGCAACGCCAGCGACGCGAGGCCGAGCCCGAGCGCCACGACGAGCGGGATCGGCCCCGGCTGCAGGCCGCCGTGCTCGGCGCCGGTATCGGCGCCGACGAGCTTCGCCCCGGCCCGTTCGATCCGTTCCGGCAGCGGCTGCTTGGCGATCCAGTCGGCGTGGCCGAGTTCGGACTGCGCAATCGCGATCGGCGCCAGTGCCGCCGCGGCGAGCAGCACGGCGAGGACGGCGACGAGGACGGCGCGGCGGTTGCCGCCGAGCAGCAAGAGTGCGGCCTCGCCGGCGACGACGAAGCCGGCGAAGTAGTGGGTCGCGATCGCCAGCGCCGAGAGGACCGCCCACCAGGCGAGATCGCGGCGGCCGCCGCCACGCCGGGCGCGGGCGAAGAAGAGAAACGAGAGCGCGGTCAGGAGGAAGACGAGGGAATAGGCGCGAGCGTCCTGTGAGAACCAGACCAGGACCGGGCTGACGGCGACCGCCGCCGCCGCGATCAGACCCGCGCGCCGCGGCAGCGGCAGGGCCACGGCGGCGAGGTAGACGACCAGGATCGAGGCGATCCCGGCGAGCGCCGAGAGCGAGCGCAGCCAGGCTTCACCGGTCCCGAACGGCCGCGACCAGAGCCAGGCGACCGCGTAGTACAGCGGCGGCGTCGACTCGCTGTGGGTCACCGCCGAGAGGGTCGAAAAGAGGCTTGGCTGGAGGATCCGCCCGGCGGTGACCGCCTCGTCGTACCGATAGCTCTGCTGGCTGATCGTGGCGAACCGCAGGGCGGCGCCGAGGAGGAGGATCCCGATCAGAGCGGCCGGGTAGGGAGTAGCCCTAACCCGTCGCCACGCCGACTTCATCCGCCCAAGCTCGCAGGCGGACCTTAGCCTCAGTTGAGAGCGTCGGCGTCAGGGACCGGATTCGATGCCGCCGGGCGGCGGCGGGGGCAGGTGCGGCGGCGCCGGCGCGAAGGAGGGGAAGCGGCCGGAGTGGAGGTCGGCCTTCAGCACCGAGAGGCTCGAAGGGTAGTTCTGGATCCGGTAGGTGGAGGTGCTGCCGAAGTCCTGGTAGTAGACGAGCATCTTGCAGCGCGGGTGCGCTTCGACCCAGGCGAAGAGGTGGCCGACGAAGGTCGGGTCATCGCCGGCTTCGACGCCGAACTCGGTGATCGCGAAGGGCTTGCTCGAGTAGCGCCGGTAGAGGCCGCTGAGGGCGCCCCATTCGGGATAGGAGGCGTAGAAGTCGGTCCCGACCCAGTCGACCCAGCGGTCGCCCGGGTAGTAATTGCGCGGCCGGTTCTTCTTCGACTTCGGCGAGCCGGAGGGGAGCGGGCTCCAGACGATCGCCACCGGTGCCTTCGGCAGCCCGCCGACGCTGCTCTGCAGGGGCGGCAGCCCGGCTTCGGCGAGGCGTTCGTCGATCACTGCCACCTTGCCGCCGCCGTGGACGATCACGTAGATGCGGCGGAAGGCGCGGCGGTAGTTGCGGGTGCTGTCGGAGGGTTCGCGCGGTTCGCCGCCGCAGCCGTAGGCGGCGTAGACATTGAGGCAGCGATTGGGCTCGCCGAGCGGCCGGATGTAGGCCGCCATCTTCTTGGCGGCGAAGAGCCTGTTGAGGCGGACGAGGTATTCGTCGCCGCGGCCGGCGGCGATCTGGGCGAGGTTGATGATCTCGTGGCCGTCGGTGGGGTCGGCGGTGGTGATGTGGAGCATCGGCCGGGCCCGGGCGGTCTGCCAGCGGCGGATCGAATCGGGGAATTCGGCGCCCCAGGTGCGGAAGGACTCGATCACCGCCGGGTGCTTGTCGACCGAGCTCGAGAATTCGCCGAAGTTGGCGGGGTTGCCGGTGTCGGAGACGCCGAACCAGACGTTGGTGCCGTTCGGTTCCAGCAGGCCGGCGCGGGCCGGCGGGGCGAGCGCGAGCGCCAGCAGGGCGCAGGCCAGCGCCGCGGTCGCGGCGAGGGCGAGGAGGCGGGTGCGGGCAGGGATCGTCGAGGTGAACATCGGCCGGGAGGAGAGCATGCCTTTCCTGGAAGAAGAGGGTGGGGGCGTATGCTCGGCGCGGGTGAGAGATTGCATTCGCCAGAGGCCGTTGGGGCTGGCCGCACCGGTGACGGTGGCGGCGCGCTTGCGGTTGCCGGCGGCTCTGGTCGCCTTCATCGCCGCCTTGCTGGCGCTCGCCGCGCCGGCCGGGGCGGCCACGCCGGCGCCCTTCGGCCACGCCTGCGCTCCCGTCAACGGCGTCCGCTTCTGTCCGGCCAGTGAACTCGCCCAGCGCGTGCCCTCCTTCGACGGCGTCCCGCTCGACGTCGACGTCACCCTGCCGGCGACCGGCAAGGGGCCGTTCCCGACGATCGTGATGCTGCACGGCTTCGGCGGCAGCAAGACCGACTTCGAGTCCGCCACCCCGGCCGGCCCGGCGCCCGAAGAAGCCGGCAGCGGCTCGGAGATCTATCGCTACAACAACAACTTCTACGCCCGCCGCGGCTACGCCGTCGTCGACTACACGGCACGCGGTTTCGGCAACTCCTGCGGCGGCGGCTTCGGCGGCGACCACGAAGGCGCCTGCGGGGCCGGCTACATCCGCCTCGCCGACAGCCGCTACGAGGCCCGCGACACCCAGTACCTGCTCGGCCTCCTCGCCGACGAGGGGATCGTCAAGCCGCGCGACGTCGGCGTCACCGGCATCTCCTACGGCGGCGGCCAGAGCATGGAGCTCGCCTTCCTCGGCGAAAACATCCGCAAGCCGAACGGCAAGCTGGCGCCCTGGCGCAGCCCCGACGGCAAGAAGATGGCGATCGCCGCCGCCTACCCGCGCTGGCCCTGGTCGGACCTGGTCTCGGCGCTGATTCCCAACGGCCGCTTCCTGGCGACCCAGCCGGAAGCACCGAGCGAACAATCGCTGGAACCGTTCGGCGTGCCGATCGCCAGCTACCTCAACGGCCTCTACCTCAGCGGCGTCATCAACGGCTACTACTGCGGCGGCGCCCCGGCCTCGACCCCCTGCACCGACCCCAGCGCCAACATCACCCAGGACAAAACCTACATCGACGCCGGTCAGCCGCTGACGGCCCCCGGCAAAGCGGCCCTGAAGGGGATCTACGCGAACAACGGCG
The DNA here is from genome assembly GCA_963839115.1 of uncultured Actinomycetes bacterium. Taxonomy (GTDB): domain Bacteria; phylum Actinomycetota; class Thermoleophilia; order Solirubrobacterales; family 70-9; genus VAYN01. The sequence goes on along the minus strand of CAWITM010000001.1, from coordinate 2,542,800 downwards.
CCTACGCGCTGCGCAACCTCAAGGGCGCCTCGACGCCGGCGCCGCTCCTGATCGAGAGCGGCTGGACCGACGAACTCTTCCCGGTCGAACAGGCCCTGCGCGTCTACAACTACCTGCGCTCGAAGAACCCGGAAGCCGAAGTGGCGCTGCAGCTCGGTGACCTCGGCCACGGCCGCGGCTCCAACAAGGCGGCGACCAACCACTACTTCAACAACCAGGCGGCGAGCTTCTTCGCCGCCCACCTGCTCGGCGCCAAGAAGGGCGCGCCGAAGCCCGGCGCCGTCACCGCCTTCACCCAGACCTGTCCGCTGGCGGCGCCCGACGGCGGACCTTTCAAGGCCGCGAGCTTCCGCGCCCTGCACCCCGGCAAGGCCTTCAAGTTCGGCGGCGCGCCGGCGCAGACGTTCACCGGGGCCGGCGGCAACTCGACGATCTCCAAAGCCTACGACCCGGTCTTCGGCATCAAAGAAGCCTGCAAGGCGGTCCCGATCACGCCCGAGCCGAACACCGCCACCTACACCGCCAAGGCCGGGAAGGGCTTCACGATGATGGGACTGCCGGGGGTCAAGGCGAAGATCTCGACGACCGGCAACTACGGCCAGATCGACGCCCGCCTCTGGGACCTCTCGCCCGAAGGCACCCAGATGCTGATCAGCCGCGGCGTCTATGCGATCGAACCGGCCCAGTCCGGCCAGATCGAATTCCAGCTCCACGGCAACGGCTACCACTTCGCCAAGGGCCACACGGTCGAGCTGCAGCTGCTCGGCCGCGACTCGCCCTACTACCAGCCGGCGAACCAGGAATTCAGCGTCCGCGCCTCGCAGGTCGAAGTCACCCTGCCGACCCGCTAGCGACGCCGGGGTCGCGTCCGCCGCCGGCCCGCTCGCCGCTCGCCGCTCGCCGCCAGCCGGGTGGCCGGCGGGCTCAGCGTTCGCACTTATCCGCCCATATCGCGGATAACTGCGAACGCTTTCCCTTGCCCTGGTCGGTTTGGTGGCAGAAGTTTCAGTCTTCTTGCAAAGGGAACCCTGAGAGGTGACCCCGAGGAGAGGCACTCCGAAATGTCCGCCGTCACCATCGTCGTATTCGCCGTAGTCGTGATCTGGCTGGTCGGGATGCTGCTCGCGGGTATCCGTCGCTCAGGCACCGCGCGGGCGCGGGCACGCCATGACGAATCGGCGACGCATCGCTCCCACGCCGAGCGGAGCCGCACCGAAGCGGCGCTCAAGAACCACAGCTAGGCCGTCGCGGGCGCCGCTAGGCGGCGAGCGGCTGGGAGTGCTCGGCGATCAGCTCGAGCACGTCGGGGGCGAACTTGCCGATGAAGCCCGGACCGACGCCGCTGATCGCGATCAGCTGGTCCTCGCTGGTCGGTCGCCGCGCCGCGATCGCCGCCAGCGTCTTGTTGTTGGCGACCGTGTAGGCCGGCTTGCCCTGGGCGGCACCGAGGCGCCAGGTCTTCAGCGCCTCGAAGAGCGGCGCGTCGGCGGGGGAGAGGTCGGGCGCCGGGGCCGAGGAGCCGCTCGAGCGAGCCGGCTTGCGGACCGCGATCGTCTCCGGGTCGGGCAGCCAGTCGAGCATGTCGCAGATGTCGCAGCAGCGCTCCAGCGGGGCGCCCGCGGTGTGATCGCCGAAGTGGGCGAGCAGCGACTGGCGCCGGCAGCGCGTCCCGTAGATGAAGGCTTTGATCGCCCGGTAGGCCTGCCAGCCGCGCTCGTGGGCGATCGCCAGCTCGGGATCGCCGGCGCGCTGTTCGTTGAAGCGCACCAGCCGGCCGAGGTCGGCTTTCATCGCCAGCAGCACCGCCCGCGCTGGCAGCCCGTCGCGCCCGGCGCGGCCGGCCTCCTGGTAGTAGGCCTCGACCGAGGTCGGGATCGCCATGTGCCAGACCGAGCGCACGTCGGCCTTGTCGACGCCCATGCCGAAGGCGTTGGTGGCGACGATCACTTCGACCTCGCCGGCCATGAAGCGCCGCTGCACTTCGCTGCGCGATTCGCTTTCCATGCCGGCGTGGTAGGCGAGCGCCCGCAGCCCGGCGTCGCGCAGCAGGCCAGCGACCTCGTCGGTGTCCTTACGGGTGCCGCAGTAGACGATCGCCGGGCGGTTCACCGGGTCGGCGAGCCCCGCCTCGAGCACCGCCTGGCGCCGCGCCTTCGAGCCCTTGCCCTCGAGCGCAATGACGTCGAAGGAGAGGTTGGGACGGTCGAAGCCGGAGCGCACCTGCAGCGGCTCGCGCATGCCGAAGCGCTGGGCGATCTCGGCCGCGACCGGCTTCGTCGCGGTCGCCGTGCAGGCCATCACCGTCGGCCGGCCGAGACGGTCGGCGATCGCCGGCAGCCGCAGGTAGTCGGGCCGGAAGTCGTGCCCCCACTCGGAGACGCAGTGGGCCTCGTCGACCGCCAGCAGGTCGATCCGCCGCTGGCCCAGCGCCTCGACGAAGGCGTTTGAGGCGAAGCGCTCGGGGGCGCAGTAGACGATCCGCGCCTCGCCCGAGCGCACGCTCTCGAGCGCCGCCCAGGCTTCGCCCTCGTCCATCCCCGAGGAGATCATCGTCACCGGCTGACCGGCCTGGGTCAGCCGCAGCCACTGGTCGCGCATCAGCGCGATCAGCGGGCTGACGACGATCGTCAGATCGTCGGAGGCCAGACCGGGCAGCTGGTAGCAGAGCGACTTGCCGCCGCCGGTCGGCATCACGATCAGCGAGTCGCGCCCTTCCAGCGCCGCGATCACCGCCTCCCGCTGCCCCGCCCGCCACTCCGCGTAGCCGAGCTCGCCGAGCAGCTGGTCGGCCCGCGCTCCGGGATCGCCAGAGAAGGTCGGCGCGGCGGCCCGTGGCGGCGCCGGCTGCGCTGCACTCACTCGCTCAGCCGCCGGCCGCGGCGCGCTCGCCCGCTCAACGGCCGGGCGGGGCCGCTGCTCCGGATCCACCGGCTCCCAGTCGTCCGGCTCTTCCTCCCGCGCGGTCTCCCAGTCCCCGGGCTCCCACTCGATCGGTTCAGCTTCAGCCGCGCCGGCTTCAGTCGTTCCGCCATCGGCGCCCGAACCAAAAAGATCTTCCTGCCGCATCTCATCCCTCACCCCTCCACCTTAAGCAACCGTCCGGCCGGGGCGTCCCTGCTACTCCGCACTCTCCGCTGCCCTAAGCCTGTTCGCCTTTGGTGATCTCGGCCGGCACGTGGCTGAGCTCTTCGGCCAGGGTGTCGATCACCTGTGCCAACTTGCGCGTGTCGCTCCGCGTAAGTGCGCCGTAGAGGACGAAACCGTCACCGCGGCGGTACGGCTCAAGCGCCGCGTACACCGCTTCGAAGTCGGCTTCGACCTGCTTCGCCAGCTTCGGGTCGCTGGTCTCGACGATCGGCTCGACCGATTCGAAGGCGACCTGGCTGCCTTCGACGTTGGCCTGGAAGTCGACCAGGTCGATGTGCGAGTAGCGCTCCTCCTCGCCGGTGATCTTCGAGGCCGAGACCTCGCTGAGCAGCTCGTTGGCGCCGTTGGCGATCTGGACCGCCTGCAGTTTCACTCCCCTGACTTTCTGGGCGAGTTCTTCGACGTCCGCCTGCAGCTGTTCGGCGACCGGCGCCATCCCCTTCGTCGTCCTTTCCTCCCAGAGCGCTTTCTCGATGCGGTGGAAGCCGCCGAATTCGCTCTTCGGGACGTCGTTTTCCCGGGCGTCGATGCGGGGGTCGAGGTCGCCGAAGGACTCGGCCACCGGCTCGATCCGCTCGTAGGGGATCCGCGCCGCCGGGTAGAGCGCCTCGGCCTTCTCGATTTCGCCGGTGACGACGGCGTCGACGAAGGGCTGCGTCTTGGCGACCAGCTCGCCGGTGTTCTTCTCGAGGTAGGCGCGGTAGTCGGCGACCGCCTTTTCGACCGCGGGGCTGCTCTGCGACTTGAGCTTGCCGGTGACCTTGAGCGTCCCGTCTTCTTCGTCGCCGCCGTTGCAGCGCAGCGTGTATTCGCCTTCTTCGAGGGTCAGCGCGAAGCTGCCGCTGAGCCCCTCGGTGACGTTCTCGCGCTCGCCGAGGATCGTTTCGCCGTCGAGGACCTCGATCTCGGTGACCTTGGAGCTGCCGCCGTTTTCGACTTCGAAGTCGATCGGGCCGGCGGTGGCGGTCGCGTCGTGCGGCTCGCAGCCGGCGTCGGTGAGCTTGAAGGTAATCGCCTCCGCGCCCGGCGCGGCGTCTTCGCTCGAGCCGCAGGCGGTGGCGAAGAGAGCCAGGGCACCGACGGCGCCGGCGCAGACCGCGGCTCGGACGGGGACTCGATTCAGCACTTCTGCAACTCCTTGTCGGCTCGCTCGGCGGTCTGCGTCTGAGTTTTCGGGCCCCTATAGGGCCCTAAGCTCAGACGCAGGAGAGTTAGGGGATCCTAACAAAAGCCGACGAGTACGGTCGGAATAGGTTCAGAGGGCCGTCCCGGCGCCGCCAGATCGACCGTCTAGCTCAGCAGCCCTTCGCCGACGTAGCCGCCGGGCTTCGCCCCCGGCGGCACTGCGAAGACGGCGCTGCCGACGTGCTTGATGTACTCGTTGAGCGCGTCGTGCGTGCCCAGCTTCATCTGCAGAGGCACGAACTGCTCCGCCGGGTCCTTCTGGAAGGCGATGAAGAAGAGGCCGGCTTCGAGCTCGCCGAGGCTCTGGTCGACGCCGCCGGTGAACGAGTAGCCGCGCCGCAGGATCCGGGTGCCGCCGTTTTCCCGGGCCGAGGCGAGGCGGACGTGGGCATTTTCGGGGATCACCGGTTGGCCATCGGAGTCCTTCGCCCCGAGGTCGAGCGGATCGAACTCTTCGGTCCCGGTCAGCGGCGCGCCGCTGTACTTGCGACGGCCGATCGTCTGCTCCTGGTCTTCGAGCGAGGAGCGGTCCCAGACCTCGAGCAGCATCCGGATCCGCCGCGTCACCATGAGGCTGCCGCCGCGCATCCAGGCCGGCCCCTCGTCGACCCAGACATAGCGGTCCATCGCGTCGGTGTCCTCGGCGCGGATGTTGGCGGTGCCGTCCTTCATTCCCATCAGGTTGCGCGGCGTGTCCTGGCTGCGGCTGGTCGTCGAGGTGCGGCCGAAGCCGAGCTGGGACCAGCGCATCGTCACCGTGCCGCGGCCGATCCGGGCGAGGTTGCGGATCGCGTGGAAGGCGACGGTCGGGTCGTCGGAGCAGGCCTGGACGCAGATGTCGCCGCCCGATTCGAGCGCGCTCAGCTCATCGCCGGGGAGCGCCGGCAGCGGTGCCAGCGCCGGCGGCCGCTGTCCCGCCAGCCCGAGCCCGGGCCGTTCGAAGACCCGCGGCCCGAAGCCGAAGGTGACGGTGAGATTGGAGGGCAGCAGGCCGACGGTCTCGCCGGTGTCGTCGGGCGGCGCCACCCCGATGTAGTTCTCGTCGCCGATCAACTCGCCGGCGGCCATTTCCTCGGCGGCGGCGCTCCACTCACGCATCAGTTCGCGCAGGGCCGCCGGGTCTTCGGTCTCGAGGTCGAAGGCGGCGAAGTGGAGGCGGTCCTGGGCCGGCGTGTCGATCCCCGCCTGGTGGGCGCCGTGGAAGGGGACCGAGCCGGTGCCCTCGCCGCCGCTCGCCTCGGCGGTCTCGTGTCCGACCAGGTAGCCACCGGCGCCGAGCGCGACTCCGGCGGTGCCGAGGCCGGCCGAGGCGATCAGGCGGCGTCGCGAGAGCGGGCTCACGGGTCAGTAACGGGGGAGGCGGGCGCGCGCATCCGCGGCGCGATCAGGCCGGGGTGTGAGCGGTGCCGCCGGCGCGGCCGACTCCGCGGCGCCGGATCCGCCCGCGGAGGTTCCGCGGCCAGAGCACGAAGAGCGCCATCGGCACCGCGTAGGCGACGTAGACGAAGGCCTCGATCGCCGTCGGCGAGGGCTGCAGGCCGAGCATCCCGGTCAGCAGCGATTCGAAGATCGTGCCGGGCCGGACCAGCCATGAGAGGTCGAGCGCCTGGCCCTGGAAGCTGTTGATCCAGCCGGCCTCGTGGGCGGTGTGGGCGGCGGTCGCCAGCAGGCCGGCGGCGACGAAGACGAGGATCACGCCGGTGACCCGGAAGAAGCGGCTGAGGTTGATCCGCACGCCGCCGCGGTAGAGCCCGACGCCGATCAGCACCGCGGCGAGCAGGCCGAGGATCGCGCCGCTGCCGGCGGCGGTGGTGTTGGAGGAGTCCTGGAAGGCGGCGAGCAGGAAGACCGAGGTCTCGAAGCCCTCGCGCAGCACCGCCAGGAAGGCCATCCCGATCAGCGCCATCGTCGAGCCGTTGGCGAGGGCGCTGGCGGCACCGCCCTCGAGTTCGGCCTTGATCCCGCGCGAGTGGCGGGTCATCCAGACGATCATGTAGGAGATCGTCGCCACCGCGATCACGCCGACGACCGTCTCGAGGCCCTCCTGCTGGCGCTGGGGCAGCTGTTCGTCGAGGACGTCGAGGGCGATGCCGACGGCGCCGCAGAGCACGATCGCGACGCCGACCCCGAACCACATCTGGCCCAGCGCGTCGCGGCGGCCCTCCTTGACCAGGAAGGCAGCGATGATGCCGATGATCAGCGAGGCCTCGACGCCCTCTCGGAGAGTGATTACGAAGGTGGGGATCATGTGCCGTCATGCTCCGGCAGTGGGCGTTAGGCCGCCCTAACTAGGAGCCCCGAAAACCTAGCACGCCGCTCGGGTTTGGGGGCGGGGTGGCGCCGGTGGCGCGGCTACTTCGGCGGCAGCCAGGGGTCGGACCAGTGGGCGACGCCCTTGAGCAGGTCGCTCGCCTCCTGCGGTCCCCAGGTCCCCGGCTTGTAGGGGACGACCGGCCCGGGCTCGTCGAGCAGCGGCTGGACGACGCGCCAGGTCTCTTCGACCGCGTCCTGCCGGGTGAAGAGCATGTGGTCGCCGGCCAGCGCGTCGCCGAGCAGCCGCTCGTAGGGCTCGGGGTCGGAGCCCGGTTCGCGTTCGAAGAGCACCTCGAGGTCGGCCGGCTCGAAGCCGTCGTCGCCGGCCGACTTGGCGAACAGCCGCACCCGCGAGCCCGGTTCGGGCTCGATCCGGAAGGTCATCTTGTTCGGTTCCGGGGTCTTGCCGTGGCCGACGCCGAGCTGCGGCGGGCGGCGGAAGACGGCGGTCACCTCGCTGGTCTTGGCCGGCATCTCCTTGCCGGCGCGGATGAAGAACGGCACACCGCTCCAGCGCCAGTTGTCGATCTCCAGTTCGAGCGCCGCGAAGGTCTCGGTCTCGGAGTCCTGGGCGACGTCCTTGACGTCGCGGTAGCCCTCGTACTGGCCGCGCACGTAGCGCTTCGGATCGGCCGTCCGCATCGCTCGGAACAGCTCCAGCTTCTTGTCGCGGATCGAGTCGTGGTCGCTGCCGGGTCCGGCGGGCGGCTCCATCGCGATCACCCCGAGCACCTGCAGGGCGTGGTTCTGGATCACGTCGCGCATCGCCCCGACGGCGTCGTAGAAGCGGCCGCGGTCCTCGACCCCGAAGTCCTCGGCGATCGTCATCTGCATGTGGCTGATGTGCTGGCGGTTCCAGACCGGCTCCAGCATCGAGTTGGCGAAGCGCAGGTAGGTGATGTCCATCACCGGCTCCTTGCCGAGGTAATGGTCGATGCGGAGGATCTGTTCCTCGTCGAGCACGTCGCACAGTTCGGCGTTCAGCTGGCGGGCCGATTCGAGGTCGTGGCCGAAGGGCTTCTCGATCACCACGTGGGCGCCCTCGACCAGCCCCGCCTTGCCGAGCCCGCCGACCACGGTCGCGAACAGCGAGGGCGGGATCTCGAGGTAGAAGACCGGGTGCACCCGCTCGCCGAGCGCCTTCTTGACCCGCTCGTAGGTCGCGTCGTCGCCGTAGTCGCCGGCGACGTAGGACATCCGCTTCGCCAGTCGCTCGAAGACCTTCTCGTCGACCTTCTTGACGCTGGACTTGACGGCGTCGTGGGCGTGCTCGCGCAGCTGTTCGTCGTCCCATTCGTCGAGGGCGACGCCGACGATCGGGCAGTCGAGGTTGCCGGCGGCCTCCATCCGGTAGAGCGCCCGGAAGGTCATTTTCTTCGCCAGGTCGCCGCTGATCCCGAAGATCGCCAGCACGTCGGCGGCTTTGTCGACGTGGGGCTGCGGGACCTTCGGCATCGGCGCCAGGCTACTCCACGGCAGCGCCTAAGATGGCCCCGTTCCCACCAGCAGCGCCGACCAGGAGGTATTCATGCAGCTCGGAATCGTCGGTCTCGGTCGCATGGGGGCCAACATGGCCCGGCGCCTGATGCGGGACGGGCACGAGATCGTCGCCTTCGACGTCAATCCCGACGCCGTCAAGGGGCTGGCCGGGGAGGGGGCGACGGGCGCCGATTCGCTGGCCGACCTGGCCGCCAAGCTGGAGGCGCCGCGGGCGGTCTGGGTGATGGTCCCGGCCGGCGAGATCACCGAGAAGACGGTGCACGCGATCGCCGATGAGCTGGACCGCGGCGACGCGATCATCGACGGCGGCAACTCCTTCTACCACGACGATATCCGGCGGGCGAAAGCGGTCGCCGAGCAGGGGATCGACTACATCGACTGCGGCACCAGCGGCGGTGTCTTCGGCCTCGACCGCGGCTACTGCCTGATGATCGGCGGGCCCGACGAGGCGGTCGAGCGGCTCGATCCGATCTTCGCCAGCCTGGCGCCGGGGGTCGAGTCGGCCGAGCGCACTCCGGGCCGCACTGGCGACGTCACCCCGGCCGAGAACGGCTACCTGCACTGCGGCCAGAACGGCGCCGGGCACTTCGTGAAGATGGTCCACAACGGGATCGAGTACGGGATCATGGCCGCCTACGCCGAGGGCCTCAACATCCTCAAAAACGCCGACGCGGGGATGGACAAGCGCGAAAACGACGCCGAGACGGCGCCGCTCGACCATCCCGAGTTCTACGAATTCGAGCTCGACCTGCCCGACGTCGCCGAGGTCTGGCGGCGCGGCAGCGTGATCGGCTCGTGGCTGCTCGACCTGACCGCGACGGCGCTGCGCGAGTCCCCCGACCTCGACGAATTCAGCGGCCACGTCTCCGACTCCGGCGAGGGCCGCTGGACGGCGATGGCGGCGATCGACGAGGGGGTGCCAACGCCGGTCCTCACCGCCGCCCTGCACGAGCGCTTCTTCTCGCGCGGCCTCGGCGACTTTGGCGACAAGCTGCTCTCGGCGATGCGCAAACAGTTCGGCGGCCACGACGAGAAGAAAGTCGACGGTTAGGGGGATGCCGATCGAGCTCGAGGTCGCCACCTCCGCCCAGGCCGCCGCGACCCGCGCCGCCGAGCTGATCGCCGCCGCCGGCGCCGAGGCGGTCGCCGAGCGCGGCGTCTTCGAGTTCGCGATGAGCGGCGGCCGCTCGCCCTGGGCGATGCTGGCGATCATGGGCGAGCTCGAGGAGATGCCCTGGGGCGAGACCGAGCTCTTCCAGGTCGACGAGCGCGTCGCCGCCCCCGGCAGCGAGGAGCGCAACCTCACCCACATGGTGCTGGGCCTGCCGATCTCCTACCAGTCGGTGCTCCGCCCGATGCCGGTCACCAGCCGCGACCTCGAAGGCGCCGCCCTCGAATACGAAGAATCGCTGCCCGAGCGCTTCGACCTGATCCACCTCGGTCTCGGCCCCGACGGCCACACCGCCTCACTCGTCCCCGGCGACTCGGTCCTCGACGTCGACGACCGCCGCGTCGCCGTCACCGGCGGCGAGTACCAGGGCACGACCCGCATGACCCTCACCTATCCCGAGATCGACAATGCCCGCCAGCTCCTCTTCCTGGTCACCGGTGATGACAAGCGCGAGCCCCTCGCCAAGCTGCTCGCCGGCGACGAGTCGATCCCCGCCGGCCGCGTTCGCAACGACCACATCACCGTCGTCGCCGACCCCGCCGCCGCCCCGCAGTAGCGCCGAGTTCGTTCCGCTGTTCCTTATCCGTGTATAGCGCGGAAAAGGAACAGCGGAACGCAGCTAGGCGGTGAGCGCGAGCTTTGCGAGGAGCTCACGCAGCTTTGCGAGGCGCGGATCGGTGGGGCCGACCAGGCGCTCAAGCAGAGTTTCGATCTCGGCGATGTCGAGGGGTTTGGTGGCGAGGAGGATCTGCTCGACGTCGAGCCAGTCCTTGGTGCGGTCGAGGGTCGCCTTGCGGACGACGAGGTGCTCGGGGGAGATGATCGGGATCGTCCCGCCGGCGAAGGGCACGCGCCGCGCCGCTGCCGGCATCGCCTCGTGCAGCAGGTCGTGGGAGAAGAAGAGGTCGACGGAGCGGTCGTCCCAAGGCAGCCGGACCTGACCGTCGCGCACCGGTGCCTCCGCGTCGGCGGCGACATCGACGCCGAGCGGCGCCAGCGCGCGCACGACCTCGGGCCAGCGCTCCGGCCCGACGAAGACGTTGACGTCGATGTCGCTCGTCGGCCGCGGCACGGCGTAGAAGCCGAGGGCGACGGCGCCGCCGATCGTATGGGGGAGGCCGGCCGCGCTCAGCGCGGCGTCGAGTGCGATGACCCGCTCGACCAGTGCCGCGTCGCTCGTCGGGACCCGCTCCGGAGGCCTCGGCGAGGGCTCCGCCCCGCTGTCGAGCCCGTCGTCGGTCACTTGATTGAAGTTAGCTGAGTCGTAGTCTCCCTGGAGGAGATGAGCGACACGGGGATTGCCACGACTGCTGCGGTGCCGCGGGCCGGGACGGTCGAGGTGCTGGTCGGCCTCCTCGCCGAACTCGACGAGGCGACCGAATCGGGGGTCTTCTACGACCGGGTGTGCCGCGCGGTCTGCTCGCTGACGACGATGCGGCGGGCGGCGGTCCTCCTCTACGACGACACCTACCGGGCGGTGGTGCCGGCGGGGTCGTTCGGGGTCGACCCGGAGCTGGCGAAGCGGATCGAGGGGACGCTCGACGAGACGCCGCTGGCGCGCAAAGCGTTGGAAGAGGACCGGGTGATCCTGGTCCGCGGCGAGCTCTCCGGCCACGTGCCCTCGCGCTACGCCGGCCTCGCCGACACCGCCTGCATCACCTGCACGCCGATCTCGGCGGCGCGGCGCTGGCTCGGCGTGATCTTCGCCGACCGCGAAGGGGAAGACTTCTCACTCGACGACGGCGAGCGCGAGACGATGATGACGCTGGGGCGGATGGCGGCGCTGACCGCGAGCGTCGAGCACTCGACCGAGCAGCGCGAAAGCGAGCGGCGACTGACCGAACGCGTCGAGCTGACCCGCGAGCTGCACGAGAACGCGATCCAGCGGCTCTTCGGCGTGGCGCTGGCGCTGGGGTCCGAGGACGAGCTCTCGGCCGCCGAGCGCAAGCGGTGCCAGGACGAGCTGCGCTCGGTCGTCGGCGACCTGCGCCACGCGCTGACCCGGCCGCTGGCGCCGGCGCGGCCCACCAAGGCCAGCCTGTCGGAGGTGCTGGCGCGGCTGCTCGAGCGCCGGCCGGAGATGCGGCTGGGCTGGGACGAGGGCGTCGAGGTCCCAGCCGACCTCGAGCCGCTGGCCCAGTCGGTGCTCGCCGAGGCGCTTCGCAACGCCGACCGCCACGCCCACCCGAGCTGGATCGAGGTGCGCGTCGCCTCGACCGGGGACACCTTCAGCCTCGCCGTCCAGAACGACGGCGCGCGCGACGACCGCTCGACCAAGGGCGGCGGACTCGGCCTGCGCCTCGCAGCCCTGGAGGCGCTGCGCTACGAGGGCCTGGTCGAGTTCGGCTCGCTGCCCGGCGGCCGCTGGCGGGTGCGCCTCGTCGTCCCCACGGGGGAGCGCTGATGGCCGGCGAGAACGGAGCGCTGCGGGTGCTGGTCGTCGACGACCACGACGTCGTCCAGTGGGGCTTCCGGCTGCTGCTCGAGCGCCAGAGCTGGGTCGAGCGCTGCCTCGCCGCCTCCGACGGCGCCGAGGCGGTCGAAGTCTGCGCCAAAGTGAAGCCGCAGGTGGCGCTGGTCGACATGCTGCTCGGCTCGGAGTCCGGCGCCGACGTCTGCGAGGAGATCCGCAAAGCCAGCCCGCGCACCCGGGTGCTGCTGATCTCCGGCGCCGGGGTGATCTCACCGAGCGTCGCCCGCGCCGCCGGCGCGTCGGGCTTCATCTCCAAGGACTGGTCGGCGGTCGACGTCGTCAAGGCGGTGCGGATGGTGTCGCTGGGGACCGAAGTCTTCGCCGACCAGACGCCGATGGACTCGCCGCTCTCCGAACGCGAGCAGGAGGTCCTCTCGCTGATCGCGACCGGCTCGACCAACAAAGAGATCGCCGGCCAGCTGCACCTCTCCCCGCACACCGTCAAGGAGCACACCAGCGCGATCTACCGCAAGCTCGGGGTCCGCAACCGCGCCGAGGCGACGCGCCAGGCGCAGCGGTTGAAGATCCTCGTCTGACATCCTGAGCCGACCCCCCGTCCGTCGCCACCACTCCCCCCAGGTGTCGGGACTAACGCCGCTCGCGCGTCACCCCGGAGGCGGACCGGACCAATATCACTACGTGGCTTCCCCCAGCACAGCAACCGCACTGCTCTTCCCCGGCCAGGGGTCCCAGACCTCCGGCATGGCGGCGGTGACCGCTGCCCAGCGTCCCGACCTGCTTGAGCAGGCGCGCGCCGAACTCGGCGCCGATCCCTTCGAGGCGATCGCCGACGGCACCCACATGGCCCAGCCGGCGCTCTACTGCGCCAGCCTCGCCCACTACAAAGGGGCCGGCGAGCCGGACGCCGAGATGCTCTGCGGCCACTCGCTCGGCGAGCTGGCGGCGCTGGCGGCCGGCGGCGCTCTCGACGACGCCGACGGCCTGCGCCTCGCGGTCACGCGCGGCCGGCTGATGGAGGAGGCCTCGGCGGTCCGCCCCGGCGGCATGGTCGCCGCGCTCGGCGGCTCCGACGAGCTGGTCGCCGAGATCGCCGCGCGCTTCGAGCTGACGATCGCCAACGACAACGCGCCCGGCCAGGTGATCCTCTCCGGCGACGCCGAGAAGGTCGGCGAAGCGCGCAAGGCGATCCGCGCCGAGGGCGCCAAAGCGATCCGCCTGCCGGTCGCCGGCGCCTTCCACTCGCCGCTGATGGAGCCGGCGATCGAGGGCTACCGGGCGGCGCTCGCCGGCACCGACTTCGAGGCGCCCAGCGCGACCGTCTACTCATCGATCCGCGTCGCCCCCTTCGACGACGTCCGCGCCGACCTGCTGGCGGCGCTGACCGAGCCGGTGCGCTGGCGCCCCTCGCTGGAGCGACTGCACGCCGACGGCGCCCGTGTCTTCCTCGAGACCGGCCCCGGCGACATCCTCACCGCGCTGGTCGGCCGCACCCTCGACGGCGAGGACTTCGAGGCCCGCAGCCTCGCCGAGGACTCGGAGGCCGCCCGTGCCTGAGCCGATCGCCACCGCCGCGCCCGCCGCGGCGCTGCCGGCGCTTCGCTCTGGCGCCGAGATCGCCGGGCTCGGCGCCTCGGTCCCCGACACCGTCGTCGGCAACGCCCCGATCGCCGCCCGCCTCGGGATCGACGAGAACTGGATCCTCACCCGCACCGGGATCCGGGAGCGCCGCGTCGCCCAGCCGGGTGAAAAGCTCTTCGAGTTCGCCGCCGCCGCCGCCACCGAAGCGCTCGCCGAGGCCGGCGTCGCCGCGACCGAGGTCGACCTGATCCTCGTCGCCACGACCAGCAACGACGAGCTGCTGCCGGCGGTCGCCAACCGCGTCTCGGCCGCGATCGGCGCCGGGCCGATCGCCTGCTACGACATCGCCGCCTCCTGCACCGGCTTCATCTCCGCCGTCTCTGTCGCCTGTGGTCAGATCGAATCGGGACGCGCCGCTAACGTCCTCGTGATCGGCGCCGACCTGATGATGCCCCTGACCGACCCCGACGACCGCGCCACCGCCGCCGTCTTCGCCGACGGTGCCGGCGCGGTGCTGATGCGCGGAACCGAGAGCGGGCGAATCGGGCCGATCGTGCTGCGCTCCGACGGCGCCAACGCCGACCTGATCACGGTCGGCGGCGAGGACCGCACGATCCACATGAAGGGCCACGAGACCTTCCGCTACGCCGTCGACCGGATGTCGGAGTCGACGCTGGAAGCGCTGGCGCTCTCCGGGCTGACGCTGGCCGACATCGACCTCTTCGTCTATCACCAGGCCAACGAGCGGATCCTCCGCGCGGTCGGCGAACGTCTGGGGCTGGCGAGCGAGCGGGTCGCCAACTGCATCCACCGGCTCGGCAACACCTCGGCGGCGACGATCCCGCTCGCCCTCGCCGAATCGCGGAGCGAAGGCACCCTCGTGCCCGGCGCCCGCGTCCTGCTCGGCGCCTTCGGCGCCGGTCTCAGTTGGGGCGCGACCGTGGTCGAGTGGGGGAGCGCCGCCTGATGGCCCATCCCGAGGGATGCGCGCTGGTGACCGGCTCCTCGCGTGGGATCGGTGCCGCGACGGCGCGGATGCTGGCCGCCGACGGCTGGCCGGTGCGCGTGAACTACCGCAAGGACGAGAGCGGCGCCAACGAGGTGGTGGCGCAGATCGCCGCTGCCGGCGGCAGCGCGACCGCGGTCCAGGGCGACGTCGCCGACGGCGAGGACGTCAAGCGCCTGCTCGAGCCCGGCGACGAGGGCCCCGTCCTGGTCCTCGTCAACAACGCCGGCCTGCGCCTCGACGGCCTCTCGCCGCAGATCGAGGACGAGCAGTGGCAGCGGGTCATCGACGTCAACCTCACCGCCACCTTCCGCGCCACCCGGGCGGCGCTGCCGCAGATGCTGCGCGCCCGCTTCGGGCGGATCGTCAACGTCGCCTCGGTCGTCGGACTCCACGCCAACGCCGGTCAGGCCAACTACGCTGCCTCCAAGGCCGGTGTTGTCGGCTTCACCAAGACCGTCGCGGTCGAGGTCGCGCGCCGCGGCATCACCGTCAACGCGGTGGCGCCGGGCCTGATCGACACCAGCCTGGCCGAGGAGGTCATGGACGGCGACTTGTCGAAGGCGATCCCGGCGCGCCGCGTCGGCACCCCCGAGGAGGCCGCCGCCTGCATTCGCTTTCTCGCATCCGAGGATGCGTCCTACGTAACCGGAACGACGCTGACCGTTGACGGCGGACTCAGCGCTTAACGAAGAGACACAAGGAGAATCGATGGCAACGCAAGTGAGCACCGAGAACGTCGAGAAGACGATCTACGACGGTCTCGTCGAGCTCGGCACCGAGCGCGACGACCTCTCGCGCGAGGCGACCCTGGAGAGCCTCGACGTCGACTCGCTCGACCTCGTCGAGCTGGCCCAGATCGTCGAGGACGAGTACGGCGTCGAGCTCAAAGGCGACGACGTCAAGGACGTGAAAACCGTCGGCGAGGTCATCGACCTGGTGGTGGCAAAGGGAGCATGACTCGCCGCGTCGTCATTACCGGTGTCGGTGCCGTCACCCCGCTGGGGAACGGCTCCGATGCGCTGATCGACCGCTGGTCCGCCGGCGAGTCGGGGATCGAGGACGGCTTCGGCCGCTGCCGCGAGTTCGACCCGCTCGACTTCCTCTCCAAGAAGGAAGCTCGCCGCGCCGACCGCTTCGCGCAGATGGCGATCGCCGCCGGCGCCGAGGCGGTCGAGCAGGCCTGGGGCGACGGCGAGCTGCCCTATGACCCCTACCGGGTCGGCTGCGTGATCGCCACCGGTATCGGCGGCCTGGTCTCGCTCGAGGAGCAGCAGCGCAAGCTGATCGAAAGCGGGCCGAAAGCGGTCTCGCCGCTGGCGGTGCCGCTGATGATGGGCAACGCCGCCTCCGCCGCGGTCTCGATGAAGCACGGGCTGCAGGGCCAGACCTACGGCATCGTCTCGGCCTGCGCGGCCGGCTCGCACGGGCTCGGCGACGCCTCGCGGATGATCCGCGCCGGTGACGCCGACGCCGTCGTCGCCGGCGGTGCCGAGGCCTGCATCACCGGCGTCGCGACCGCCGCCTTCGGGGCGATGGAAGCGACCTCGCCGAGCGGCATCTCGCGTCCCTTCGACGCCCGCCGCGACGGCTTCGTGATGGGCGAGGGCGCCGGCGTGCTGGTGCTCGAGGAGAAGGAGGCGGCGGAGAAGCGCGGCGCCACGATCCTCGGCGAGCTGCTCGGCTACGGCGCCACCGCCGACGCCTTCCACCTGACCGCGCCGCAGCCCGAGGGCACCGCGTCGGCCAAGGCGATCAACCTGGCGATCGCCGACGCCGGCCTGACCGCGGTCGACGTCGACTACGTCAACGCCCACGGCACCTCGACGCCGCTGAACGACCGCTCCGAGACGGTGGCGATCAAGCTGGCGCTCGGCGAGCGGGCCGCCGACATCCCGGTCAGCTCGACCAAGTCGGCGATCGGGCACCTGCTCGGTGCCGCCGGCGCGGTCGAGGCGATCGCGACGATCGAAGCAATGCGTCGCCGCATCGCCCCGCCGACCGTGAACTGGGAAGAGGCCGAAGAGGGCCTCGACCTCGACTACGTCCCCGGGTCCTCGCAGCCGATCGAGAACGGAGACGGCCCTCTGGTCGCCATCTCCAACTCGTTCGGGTTCGGTGGCCACAACGCCGTGCTCTGTCTGGCGGCATAGGAGGACCATGGCCACCGCCGTCAAGACCCCACCGCCCGCCCCCGCCGACACCCCGCTCGGCCAGCTGCAGATGCTCTGCGACCCCGGCACGTTCCGACCGCTGCGCAGCGGCGTCAGCTCGCTGCGGCTCGGCGAGCGGGCGACCCCAGGCGACGGCGTCGCCTCGGGCGCCGGCGAGGTCGGCGGCCGGCCGGTCTTCTGCTACGCCCAGGACCCGGGCTTCCTCGGCGGCAGCCTCGGCGAGGTCCACGCCGACACGATCGTCCGGCTGATGCGGATGGCCGGCGACGCCGGCGGCCCGGTCGTCGGCTTCGTCCGCTCCGGCGGCGCTCGCCTGCAGGAGGGCCACGCCGCCCTCGCCGGCTACGGCCGCATCTTCCGCGCCAGCGTCGAGCTGTCGCGCAAGGTGCCGCAGATCTCGATCCTCTCCGGCGTCAGCGCCGGCGGCGGCGCCTACTCACCGGCGCTCACCGACTTCGTCGTGATGACCAAGGACTCGCGGATGTTCCTCACCGGTCCCAAAGTCGTCCAGGAGGCGATGGGGGAAACGATCAGCATGGAGGACCTCGGCGGCCCGCGTGTCCACGGCCGCAACGGCGTCGCCCACCTCGTCGCCGAGGACACAGCCGACGCCGTCGCCCAGACCCGCCACCTGCTGACCCTGCTGCCGCAGGCGATCGGCCGGCCGCTGCCGCCGCACATCGCCGTCGAGGCCGACGGCACCAACCCCGGCGACGCGGTGCCGCTCGAGCCGCGCAAGGTCTACGACGTCCGCGATGTCGCCGCCGCCACCCTCGACCAGGGCAGCTTCCTGGAGCTCTCGCCGCGCTGGGCACCGAACATGGTCACGGCGCTGGCCCGCCTCGAGGGCCGGCCGGTCGGCCTGATCGCCAACCAGCCCCGCAACATGGGCGGCGTGATCGACGCCGCCGCCTCGGAGAAGGCGGCGATCTTCGTCGAGGACTGCAATCGCTTCGGGCTGCCGCTGCTGGTCTTCGTCGACACCCCCGGGTTCCTGCCCGGCAAGCGCCAGGAGGAAGCCGGGGTGATCCGCCACGGCGCCGACCTGCTGCGCGCCTTCGCCGGCGCCTCGGTGCCGAAAGTGACGCTGGTGCTGCGCAAGGCCTTCGGCGGCGCGGCGATCACGATGAACTCCAAAGACCTCGGCGCCGACGTCGTCTTCTCCTGGCCCAACGCCCAGATCGGGATCATGGCGGCGCGGCAGGCGGTCGGCATCGTCCACGGCCGGGCGCTGCGCGAGGGTGGGGGACCGTCGCGCGACGAGCTCGCCGACGCCTACGCCGCCGAGCACCTGACCGCGCCGGCCGCCGCCGCCAGCGGCTGGGTCGACGAGGTCATCGATCCCGCCGCCAGCCGCGAAAGCCTCGCCTGGGCGCTGCGCTCGCTGGGCGGCCGGTGACGAGGCAGCCGGCCCCCGTGAGCGAGCCCCCTGTCGCTTGTAACCCCGAGGGTGACAAGCGACAAGAGCGGCGCGTCATCGGCTCCTTCGCGGCGCTCGGCGACAGCTTCACCGCCGGCCGCGATTCGATCGACGCCGAGCGCTGGGTCGACCTGATCGCCGATGCGCTGCGCCGCGTCGAACCCGACCTCGCCTACGGCAACTTCGCGGTCGACGGCGCGACCAGCGCCGAAGTCCTGGGACAGGTGCCGGCGGCGCTGGCGCTGGCGCCCGACCTGATCAGCGTGATCTGCGGGGCCAACGACGTGCTGCTGACCTCGCGTCCCGACGTCGCCGGCTACGAGCGGCGCTTCGACGAGATCCTGACGCGGCTGCGCGAGGGCGCTCCCGAGGCCGCCGTGGTCACCGCGACGGCGCCGGAGAGCTGGCACTTCATGGAACTGCGGCCGCGGACGAAGGCGCGGCTGATCGAGGCGACCGGGAACCTCAACGACGCCACCCGGCGGATCGCCGCCGAACACGGTGTGCTCTGCCTGCCGGTCGCCGGCCACCCGGCGCTCTCCGACTCGGCGACCTTCTCCGCCGACGGCCTCCATCCCTCGACCGCGGGCCACCGGATGGTCGCCGCCGGCGCCGCCGCCGAACTGCGCCGCCACCTCGGCATCGAGATCGAGATCCCGACCGGCGACGATCCGCAATAACGTCAGGCCGATGATCCTCGAGGGCAAGAAGATTCTCATCACCGGCGTCGTCAACCGCCGCAGCATCGCCTTCGCGATCGCCCAGCGCGCCCACGAAGAGGGCGCCGAGGTGCTCCTGACGAGCTTCGGGCGGATCAAGCGGATGACCGAGCGCGCCGCCAAACGGCTGCCCGGCGAACCCGAGGTGCTGGAGCTCGACGTCAACGACGACGAGAACCTGCTGGCGCTGCGGGCCGAGCTCAGCGAGCGCTGGGGCCAGGTCGACGGCGCCGTCCACGCGATCGCCTACGCGCCGCCCGACGCGCTCGGCGGCGGCTTCATGTCGACCCCGCGCGAGAGCGCCGGGATCGCCTTCGAGACCAGCGCGTACTCGCTCAAGGGCCTCGCCGAGAGCCTGGCGCCGCTGATGCCGTCCGGCTCGGGGATCGTCGGCCTCGACTTCGACGCCACCGTCGCCTGGCCCTCATACGACTGGATGGGGGTGGCGAAGGCGGCGTTGGAGTCGGTCAACCGCTACCTCGCCCGCGAGCTCGGCTCGCAGGGCATCCGCGCCAACCTGATCGCCGCCGGCCCGGTCCGCACCGCCGCCGCCTCCGGCGTCCCCGGCTTCGACTCGATCGAAGCCGAGTGGGGACGCCAGGCGCCGCTCGGCTGGGACGTCGAAGACCCGGCCCCGGTCGCCGACGCCGCCCTCTTCCTGCTCTCCGACTTCGCCCGCGGAGTGACCGGCGAAATCCTCCACGTCGATGGCGGCGTGCACGCCGTGGGCGCCGCTCCCCCCGAGCCGGCGACGGACTAAGCCCGGCGCCGAGCTCAACCCCGGCGCCGAACCCACCCCGGACGCCGGCCCAACTCCCGAGCCGAACCAGCCCCGGCGCCGAGCCAAACCTCGGCGCCGAACCAAACCCCGGCGTTCGCAGTTATCCGGGCTATAGGCGGATCACTGCGAACGCCGGGTTGTTCGCCGGGGTGGTCTAGCTGTTGAGGACGGGCTGGTTGGAGAGGAAGACGCCGTCCGGGTCGTAGGTGGCCTTGGCGGCTCGCAGGCGCTCGACGGTCTCCGGGCTGTAGGCCTCCGCCGGGTCGATCGAGCGGCTCGAGAAGCTGCGCAGGAAGCCGGCGTCCCAGGGCTGCATCGCGGCCTCGAGGCGGTCGATGCGCTCGGCGATCGGGCCGCGCAGCTCCGGCGCCGCGACCATCCCGACCGCGAACTGGAGGAAGCTGCCGCGCAGCGAGTCGAGCGCGCCGCCGCCGGGCGCCGGGCGCGAGAGGGCGCCGCCGGTGTGGCGCAGCTCGACCGAGAGGAGGGGTGAGCCTGAGCCGGGCCCGACGGTGCCGAGCCAGGTCTCCAGCGCGGCGGCGTCGAGGTCGCCGAGCAGCATCCCGTCGAAGAGCGCCGGGCCCGGCTCCGGCGGGTCCATGTGGAGGTCGGAGAGGACGGCGGGAGGGATGGTCGCGAAGGTGTCCATCGCCGGGCCGAGGTCGCGCAGCGGCGCCAGAAGCTCGGCGCCGGCCGCCTCGTCGCCGAGGTAGACGGCCTCGACGATCGCGAACGATTTGCCCCGCATCGGCTTGGGGATCTGGTCGAGGGGCGGGAAGGTCATCACCCGGCCGACCGAGGTCACCTCCTCGGGCGCCGAGCGGGTCCACTCGAGCCAGGTGCCGAGGACATCGGCGGCCCGCTCGAGCGGGAAGAAGAGGGCGCCGGCGTAGACCTGGGCGATCGGCAGCAGCTCGAACTCGATCGCGGTGACGAGGCCGAAGTCCCCGCCGCCTCCGCGCAGCGCCCAGAAGAGCTCCGGCTCGCTCTCGACGTCGACCCGCCGCTCCTCGCCGCTCGCGTCGACGAGCTCGACCGCGGTCACCGAGTTGCAGCCGAGGCCGTGCTCCCGGCCGTACCAGCCGATTCCGCCGCCGAGCATGTAGCCGGCGATCCCCACCGTTTTCGAGGATCCGTGCAGGGCGGCGAGGCCCTGCTCGGAGGCCTGCGGGACGACGTCGCCCCAGAGCGCGCCGGCGCCGACCCGGGCGCGCCGCGCCCCGGCATCGATCTCGACCCCGGTCAGACCGGCGGTGCGCACGAGGAGGACCTCGTCGAGCGGGCCGAGCGGATCGGCGCCGTGGCCGGTCTGCTGGGCGGTGACGCGGAGGCCGCGCGAGCGCGCCTCGCCGATCGCCGCGGCCGCCTCGGCGGCGCTCTCCGGCGTCGCGATCGCCGCCGGCCGCTGGTCGAGCAGCAGGTTGAAGGCGCCGCGGTTGTCGTCGTAGCCCTGGCCGCCAGGGGAGATCACGTCAATCGCCATCCGGTCTACCTCCTCGCATCAAGTGGACGAAACTCTGACTCCGGGAGGGCGCGATCGTGACAGGAAACGCGCCGCGCGTGAAGCGGTTTCAGGCGAAAGTCGTCCGCTCGACCGCATCGCCGCGGCCGATCAGGAGCTCGGCGACCATGCCGGGCGGGAAGAGGCCGTGGGCGGCGACCCCGGGATCGGCCTCGAGGCGCGCCGCCAGCGCCGCCGGGTCGTCGAGGCCGGGCCCGCGGTAGTCGGCGATCACGCCGCCGTCGGGGCTCGGGCCGACCGCGCGCAGCTCGACGTCGGGGCCGAGCCGGGCGAGCGTCGAGGCGAGGCCGAAGGCGATCAGCTCGAGCGGCACCGGCCAGGTCAGGGCCGGCACCGGCTTGGTCGAGTCGCCGACGACGATGAAGCGATCGGCCGCCGCGGCGACGATCTTCTCGCGCAGGTGAGCCGCCCCGCCGCCCTTGATCAGCCAGCCCTCGGGGGTCACCTCGTCGGTCCCGTCGATCGCGATGTCGAGGCGCTCGAGCGCGTCGAAGTCCTCGACCGGGAGGCCGAGCCCGCGTGCCTGTTCCGCCGTGGCGACCGAGGTGGCGACGCAGCGGATGTCGGCGAGCTCGCGGCGGGCGAGCGCCGGCAGCAGGTGGGCGACGGTCGATCCGGTGCCGAGGCCGACGGTCATCCCGCTCTGCACCAATTCGGCCGCGGCCTCGGCGGCGATCCGCTTCTCGTCGTCCAGAGAGGTCATGGGTGGGGAATCTATTCGGCTACCCTGGGACGTCGCGCCCAGATCCCAGAACAGGAGAAATCGACTTCACATGACCGTCACGCCAACCCAGGATTACAAGGTCGCCGACATCGGCCTCGCCGACTTCGGCCGCAAGGAGATCTCGCTCGCCGAGGTCGAGATGCCCGGCCTGATGCAGACGCGCGAGGAGTTCGGAGCGTCGCAGCCGCTGAAAGGCGCGCGGATCACGGGTTCGCTGCACATGACGGTCCAGACCGCGGTCCTGATCGAGACCCTGGTCGCGCTCGGCGCCGAAGTGCGCTGGTGCTCCTGCAACATCTTCTCGACCCAGGACCACGCCGCGGCGGCGATCGCCGAGGCCGGCGTCCCGGTCTACGCCTGGAAGGGCGAGACCCTGGAGGAGTACTGGTGGTGCACCGAGCAGGCGCTGAGCTGGCCCGGCGAGGACGGTCCCAACATGATCCTCGACGACGGCGGCGACGCGACGCTGCTGGTCCACAAGGGCGTCGAGTTCGAGGCCGCCGGCGCCGTGCCGGACCCCTCGACCGCCGACTCCGAGGAGTTCCGGATCATCCTCGAGACCCTGACCCGCTCGCTGGCCGATGACGGCACCCGCTGGACCCGCGCCGCGGCCGAGATCCAGGGCGTCACCGAGGAGACCACGACCGGTGTCCACCGGCTCTACCAGCTGGCGGCGACCGGGGACCTGCTGTTCCCGGCGATCAACGTCAACGACTCGGTCACCAAGTCGAAGTTCGACAACCTCTACGGCTGCCGCCACTCGCTGGTCGACGGCCTCAACCGCGCCACCGACGTGATGATCGGCGGCAAGGTCGCCGTCATCTGCGGCTACGGCGACGTCGGCAAGGGTTGCGCCTCCTCGCTGCGCGGCCAGGGCGCCCGCGTCATCGTCACCGAGATCGACCCGATCTGCGCTCTGCAGGCGGCGATGGAGGGCTTCGAGGTGCGCCGGCTCGCCGACGTCGTGGCGAGCGCCGACATCTTCGTCACCGCCACCGGCAACAAGGACATCATCACCGTCGACGACATGGCGAAGATGAAGCACAACGCGATCGTCGGCAACATCGGTCACTTCGACAACGAGATCGAGATGGCCTCGCTGGAAAACTCGGGCGCCGAGCGGATCAACATCAAGCCGCAGGTCGACGAGTGGAAGTTCGCCGACGGCCACAGCGTGATCGTCCTCTCCGAAGGCCGCCTGCTGAACCTCGGCAACGCAACCGGCCACCCGAGCTTCGTGATGTCGAACTCGTTCACCAACCAGGTGATCGCCCAGATCGAGATCTTCACCAAGCCCGAGGAGTTCGAGGCCAAGGAGGTCTACATCCTCCCCAAGCACCTCGACGAGAAGGTCGCCCGCCTGCACCTCGCGGCGCTCGGCGTCGACCTGACCGAGCTGACCGCCGACCAGGCGAGCTACCTCGGCATCCCGGTCGAGGGCCCCTACAAGCCCGACCACTACCGCTACTAGCCGACGCCGCGCCGGCGCGGCGCCGGCGCGGCTCCTCGGGC
This sequence comes from uncultured Actinomycetes bacterium, assembly GCA_963839115.1. Lineage (GTDB taxonomy): Bacteria > Actinomycetota > Thermoleophilia > Solirubrobacterales > 70-9 > VAYN01. The sequence continues at coordinate 2,519,614 of CAWITM010000001.1, read as the reverse complement.
CTCGGCGCGCCGCCGGCCCGCACCAACGCGCCGACGCAAGGTGTTGACGGGCCGAAAACCGCTCCATATCGACGGTTTTCGGCCCGTCGACCTATAGTCCGGCGCCATGGACGCGCGACTATGGGTCTCGACGGCAGGTGAGGCGCCGCGCTCGTTCCCGCTGGCGGCCGAGCGCACCGTCGTCGGCCGCTCGCCCGAGGCCGACGTCAGCCTCGACGACGACGCGATCTCCTGGAACCACCTCGAGATCGAACGCCGCGGCGAGGTGCTGATGGCGACCGACCTCGACAGCCGCAACGGCACCGCTCTCAACGGCGAGCCGCTCGACCGCCCGCGCCGCCTGCGCAACGGCGACACCCTGATCGTCGGCGCCCACCGCCTCGAGGTCGCCAGCGCCGGCAGCCCGACCCCGGTCGCCGCGACGGTCGCCAGCAGCGAGCCGAGCGTGGCGCTGAACGAGGAGGAGCGCGCCACCGCCTCCGCCCTCGTCGTCCCCTACCGCAGCGAGGGCGCCTTCGCCGGCCGGCCGGCGACCCGCGCCGAGATCGCCGAGGCGCTCCACGTCTCTGAGCGCACCGCCCAGCGCCGCCTCGACGCCCTCGCCGCCAAGCTCGACGTCTCCGGCGATTCCGGCCGCGACCGCCCCCGCCAGATCGCCGCCCGCGTGATCGAACTCGGCCTCGACCGCCGTTAGGCGGGCGAGAACAGTCCCGGCGTTCGCAGTTCTCCGTCCATAGCCCGGATAAGTGCGAACGCTGGGTCGGCCGCCGGGGGGCCGGGTGGCTCGGACCGGGCCAAAGGTGGCCCGGTCGGTGGCGCCGCTGTCGTTGGCGCGTGCGGGGCCGGAGTCGAGCATCGGTGGTGCAAAAGCAACCACGCTCGAAAGGAGCCCCAGATGTTCAGCTCGATCCCAACTCGCACCGTCTCCACCCACACCGTCGCGTCCGGCGCTCGGCCGGCCGGCGCCCTCTCACCGCGCACCCTCGTCACCGTCTTCTTCGCGCTGCTCGCCCTCGCGATCCTCGGGCCGGCGGCCGCCTCGCAGGCGGCGCCGAAGGTCGGCGCCGTCGTCTTCTCGCAGGTGACGACGAACTCCGAAGAAGTCGAAGAAGGCGGCCTCTTCGCGATCAAGGACGGTCATCTCAACCAGCTGACCGAAGATCCCGCCGACGTCGAACCGGCCTTCTCGCCCGACGGCCGCACGATCGCCTTCGCCCGCGAAGGCCACATCTACTCGGTCCGTCCCGACGGCTCCGGCCAGCGCCGCCTGACCAGCGGACCGGCGATCGACTCGGCGCCGCGGATCTCGCCGAACGGCAAGGTCGTCGTCTTCGAGCGCCGCGACGAAGTGGGCGGCCCGGCCGACCTCTACACCGTCGGCGCCAGCGGCGGTGGCCTGCATCGTCTCACCAGTGGCACTGAAGACGACAGGGAAGCGACCTTCTCGCCCGAAGGCACTGCGATCGTCTTCGTCCGCGCCAGCGAAGGTGGCGGCCGCGTCAAGGACGACCTCTACTCGGTCCGACCCAACGGCTCCGGCCTCGCTCGACTCACCACCACCGCCAACGTCGATGAGTTCGCGCCGCACTACTTCGCCGGCGGCATCGTCTTCAGCCGCGGCGACGACTCCGAAACGGCGGCCGCCTTCGCCGACATCTACACGATGCGGCGCAACGGCACCAAGATCACGCCGCTGGTCCGCGGCGTCGGCTCGGCCTACGTCGAAGACGTCTCGCCGCAGGGCCACACGCTGATCTTCCGCCGCGACCAGGGACTCTGGGTCAAGCGGATCGGTCCGCCAAAGGCGACCAAGCTGACCGAGCTGCCCGACGGCTCGAAGACCAACTCGGTCTTCTCCTCCGACGGCCGCCACGTCGCCGCGTTCATCGAAAACGGCGAAGTCGACCAGCTGATGTCGATCGACGTCACCAGCGGTCGCAAGACCGAGCTGGCCGACAGCTTCCAGACCGAATTCGGGTCGGAAATCGGCCCGGTCATCGACTGGCAGCCGGTGCGCTGAGCCCGCTCGATTACTCAGCTGGGAGAGGGGACGCCACCGGGCCGGGTATAACCGCCCGGTGGCGGACCTCGTCATCGGCTCCGAAGTCGCCGGCTACCGGCTCGACGCCCCGCTCGCCCGCGGCGGGATGGGCGTCGTCTACCGCGCCACCCATCTCGGCCTGCAGCGGCCGGTGGCGCTGAAGGTGATCGCCCGCGAGCTTGCCGACCGCGACGGCTTCCGGGAGCGCTTCCTGCGCGAGTCGCGCCTCGCCGCCAAACTCGACCACCCCTCGGTCGTCCCGGTCTACGACTCGCGCGAGGTCGACGGCGAGCTCTTCGTCGCGATGCGCCTGATCAGCGGTGGCGATCTGCGCGGCCTGATCGACCGCGAGGGCCCGCTCGAGCCGGGCGCGGCGCTGGCGCTGCTCGGCCAGGTCGCCGACGCCCTCGACGCCGCCCACGCCGCCGGCATCGTCCACCGCGACGTCAAGCCCCACAACGTCCTCGTCGAGGGCGACCGCGCCTACCTCTCGGACTTCGGCCTCGCCAAGGCGGTCGACGAGAGCGGGGGAGGGAGCGACGCCTCGGTCGTCGGCACCGCCGCCTACATGTCCCCGGAGCAGTGGCGCGGCGAGGCGGTCGGGCCGCCGGCCGACGTCTACTCGCTGGGCTGCGTGCTGTATGAGACCGTGACCGGCGCCGTGCCCTACGCGCGCCGCGCCGACGACACCGAGCCGGAGCTCCCGGCCGGGCTCGAGGCGGCGATCGAGCGGGCGACGGCGCCGCACCCCGAGGACCGCTACCCGAGCGCCGGCGAGCTGATCGCCGCCGCGAGCGCCGGCGCCGGCTCGGCCTCCCGTCCCACCCAGGTCCTCGGCGCCGCCGACGAGCGCCGCACCGCGGTGATCGAGACCTCGACGCCGGCCGGGCGCACCCGTGCTCCCGCCACCGCGACCACGACGGTCGACGGGGCGGACCGCGCTGCAGACCAGCGCGAATCGGACCTGCAAGGTGCGGAGGGTCGGGGATCCCGCCGGCGCCTCGCGCCCCGCACGTTGGCGCTGGCCCTCGGCGCCCTGACCGTCCTCGCTGCCGCCGCGGTCGCAGCCGCCCTGCTCCTCTCCGGCGGGGGCGGCCCCACCGTCGCCGACCCGGTCGCGGTCGGCACGCCGCCGCTGCGCATCGCCGCCGGCTCGGAAAAGATCTGGGTCGTCTCCGAAGGCGACGGGACGCTGACCCGGATCGACGCCGCCACCGACCGCGTGATCGGCGCCGCCCGCCCGCTCGGCCAGGGGATCGCCGGGGTCGCCGTCGGCGGCGGGTCGGTCTGGGTCACCGACGCCCGCAGCGGCGAGCTGCTCCGCGTCGACGACGAAACCGGCGCCGTCGCCCAGCGGATCGCCGTCGGTGGCCGCCCCGGCCCGCTCGCCTACGGCGGCGGCCGCGTCTGGGTCGCCGACGAGAACGGCGCCGGGATCACTGCCGTCAACGCCAAGGGCGGCCGCGTCGTCCGCCGCGACCTGCCCCCGCACGCCGCCCCGCTGCGGCTGGCTGTCGGCGCCGGCGGCCTCTGGGTCTCGAGCGCCGAAACCGCCTCGGTGCGCCGCCTCGACCTCGGCACCTTCGCCGCCGGCAAGCCGATCCTGGTCGGCCGCGGGCCCGCTGGCGTGACCGTCGCCGCCGGCCTGGTCTGGGTCGCCAACGCGCGCTCGGGGAAGGTCACCCGGGTCGACCCGTCGCTTGGGACGGTCACCGGCGCCCCGATCGCGGTCGGCGCCCAGCCCGGCGGGATCGACGGCGGCCCCAACTACGTCTGGGTCGCGGTCGCCGGCGAAGACGCAGTCCGCCGCCTCGCCCTCGACAGCGGCGAACCCGAGGGCGGCCCGATCGCGGTCGGTCCCGAACCCGGCGCCGTCGCGGTGGGGGAGACCGCCGTCTGGGTAGTGAACAACGGCAACGGGACGGTTACCCGGATCGAACCCTGACCGCGAACATTCGACCATCTAGGATCGATGGACAGACGCGAGAGACAGAAGGGAAGAGGAGCGACATGAAGCCCACGGAGAGACTGCACCAGCTGGGCCAGAGCCTCTGGGTCGACAACATCACCCGGAAGATGCTCGGCGAAGGAACCCTGAAGGGCTACATCGACGAGCTGTCGGTGACCGGCCTGACCTCGAACCCGACGATCTTCGACAAGGCGATCGGCGCCGGCGACGCCTACGACGAGCAGATCGCCGAGCTGAGCGGCACGGCCAACGACGACGGCCCCGGTGCCAACTCCAACGAGAACGTCTTCTTCGACCTCGCGATCGCCGACCTCCGCGACGCCGCCGACCTCTTCGCCGACGTCCACAGGCGCACCGACGGTGTCGACGGCTTCGTCTCGCTCGAGGTCTCGCCGCTGCTCGCCGACGAAGCGCCGCCGACGATCGAGCAGGCCGCCAAGCTCCACAAGAAGGCCGCCCGCGACAACCTCTTCATCAAGATCCCCGGCACCGAAGCCGGCCGCGAGGCGATCGAGGAGTCGATCTTCGCCGGCATCCCGATCAACGTCACCCTGCTCTTCGATGACAAGCAGTACCTCGCCGCCGCCGACTCCTATATGCGCGGGATCGAACGGCGGATCGAGGCGGGATTGGACCCGGCGGTCCAGTCGGTCGCCTCGATCTTCATGAGCCGCTGGGACGTCGCCGTCGCCGAGGAGGTCCCGGCCGAGCTGAAGAACCGGCTCGGGATCGCGATCGGCGGCCGCGCCTACCACGCCTACCGCGAGCTGTTGGACTCCGACCGCTGGATGCGCCTCGCCAACGAGGGGGCCCGTGCCCAGCGCTTCCTCTGGGCCTCGACCGGGGTCAAGGACCCCGACGCCTCCGACACCCTCTACATCGAAGCCTTCGCGACCCCGTTCACGGTCAACACGATGCCGGACAAGACCCTCGAAGCCTTCGCCGACCACGGCCAGGTCGGCAGCCTGATGCCGCCCGACGGCGGCAACGCCGAGGCGGTCCTCAAGGAGTTCGACAACGCCGGGATCGACGTCGCGGCGCTGGCGACGCGCCTCCAGAAGGAGGGCAAAGCGAGCTTCAACAAGTCCTGGGAGGAGCTCCTCAAGACGATCGGCGAAAAGCGCGGAGTGACGGCCGGGTGAGCGCGACCCCGGCGGTGCCGCTGCGCCAGACCCGGGCCTGGGGGGCGCTCGAGGTCCACTACGAGGCGATCGAGGGCACCCACCTGCGCGACCTCTTCGCGTCCGACCCCAACCGCGGCGAGCGCCTCGTCGCCGACGGCGCCGGCCTCTTCCTCGACTTCTCGAAGAACCGGATCACCGACGAGACGCTGATGCTGCTCGGCGCCCTCGCCCGCGAGCGCGGCGTCCCCGAGCGCCGCGCGGCGATGTTCGCCGGCGAGCACATCAACGTCTCCGAGGACCGCGCCGTCCTCCACGTGGCGCTGCGGATGCCGCGCGGGCGCTCGCTCGTCGTCGACGGCGTCGACGTCGTCAAGGAGGTCCACGAGACCCTCGACCGCATGGCCGCCTTCTGCGAGCGCGTGCGCTCCGGCGAGTGGCGCGGGCACACCGGCAAGCCGATCGCGGCGGTCGTCAACGTCGGCATCGGCGGCTCCGACCTCGGCCCGGTGATGGCCTACGAGGCCCTGCGCCACTACAGCCGCCGCGACCTCACCTTCCGCTTCGTCTCCAACGTCGACGGCACCGACTTCGCCGAGGCGACCCGCGACCTCGATCCCGAGACCACCCTCTTCGTGATCTCCTCGAAGACCTTCACGACGCTGGAGACGATGACCAACGCCGGCTCGGCCCGAGAGTGGTCGCTGGCCGGCCTCGGCGGCGACGAGGCCGCGGTCGCCAAGCACTTCGTCGCGGTCTCGACCAACGCCGACGCGGTGTCGGAGTTCGGCATCGACACCGACAACATGTTCGGCTTCTGGGAGTGGGTCGGCGGCCGCTACTCGATGGACTCGGCGATCGGCCTCTCGACGATGCTGGCGATCGGCCCGGGCCACTTCGAGGAGATGCTGGCCGGCTTCCACGCCATGGACGAGCACTTCCTCACCGCCGAGGATGGCGCCAACCTGCCGCTGATCATGGGCCTGCTCTCGGTCTGGTACTCGGACTTCTTCGGCGCCGAAACCTGCGGCGTCTTCCCCTACGACCAGTACCTGCATCGCTTCCCGGCCTACCTGCAGCAGCTGACGATGGAGTCCAACGGCAAGCACGTCACCCTCGACGGCGAGGCGGTCGACTACGACACCGGCGCCGTCTTCTGGGGTGAGCCGGGGACCAACGGCCAGCACAGCTTCTACCAGCTGCTCCACCAGGGGACGCGCCTGGTCCCGGCCGACTTCATCGGCTTCGCCCACTCGCTGAACGAGCTCGGCCACCACCACGACATCCTGATGTCGAACGTCTTCGCCCAAGGCCAGGCGCTGGCCTTCGGCAAGACCGCCGAGCAGGTCCGCGAAGAGGGCACCCCCGACGCGGTCGTGCCGCACCGGGTGATGGAGGGCAACCGGCCCTCGAACACGATCCTCGCCGAGCGCCTCGACCCGCGCACCCTCGGCGCTCTGGTGGCCCTCTACGAGCACAGTGTCTTCGCCCAGGGCGCGATCTGGGGGATCGACTCCTTCGACCAGTGGGGTGTCGAGCTGGGCAAGGAAATGGCCAAGGCGATCATCCCCGAGCTCGAGGCCGCCGAGGATCCCAAGCTCCACCACGACAGCTCGACCAACGCCCTGATCCGCCGCTACCGCCACCTGCGCCGCGACGTGTGACCGCGCGCACGCCGCGCCCCGCAAACCCACTCCCCATCGGCCGCGGCGGAGTGCCGCGACACACAGTCAAAGCCCGACCCGGGGAGTAGCGTTCGGGGCATGGCCTCGCTCGGCATTCCGCTCGCTGCGTCGGCCTCCAATCTGCTCGCCGCCCGCGAGCAGATGGCCTTCACCCTCGGCTTCCACATCGTCCTCTCCTGCCTCGGCGTGGCGCTGCCGGCGACGATCCTGGTCGCCAACTACCTCGGCATCAAACGCGGCGACGGCGACGCGATGGAGCTCGCCAAACGCTGGTCGAAGGCGATGGCGGTCACCTTCGCGGTCGGCGCCGTCACCGGCACCGTGCTGAGCTTCGAGTTCGGCCTGCTGTGGCCGGGCATGATGGACCGCTACGGCAGCGTCTTCGGCGTCGGCTTCGCGATCGAGGGGATCTTCTTCTTCCTCGAGGCGATCTTCCTGGCGATCTACATCTACGGCTGGAAGCGGCTCACCCCGTGGCAGCACTTCTGGTCCGGGGTGCCGATGTTCGTCTGCGGGATCGGCGGCGCCTTCTCGGTCGTCGCCGCCAACTCGTGGATGAACCAGCCGCAGGGGTTCACCGAAAACGCGGCGGGCAAGGTCACCGACGTCGAACCGCTGAAGGTCCTCTTCAACCCGGCGACCGGCTACGAGGTCCCGCACATGATCCTCGCCGCCTACATGGTCGTCGGCTTCCTGGTCGCCTCGATCTACGCGGTCGGGATGCTCAAAGGCCGCCGCGACCGCCTGCACCGGCTGGGCCTGATGATCCCGCTGGTGATCGCCTGCATCGCGACCCCGGTCCAACTCTTCGTCGGCGACACCGCGGCGCGGGCGATCGCCAAGGACCAGCCGGCCAAGTTCGCCGGCATGGAGTGCATCCAGAACACCGGCGGCCACCAGACCGAGTACGTCGGCGGCATCTGCACCTCGAGCGGGGTGAAGGTCGCGATCCCGATCCCCGACCTCGACTCGCTGCTGGTGGGCTTCAACCCCGACACCAAGGTGATCGGACTGAACCAGATCCCGGCGAACGAACGCCCGCCCGCCAACACCTTCCTGCACCTCGCCTTCGACACGATGGTCGGAATCGGCTCGGCGCTCCTGCTGCTCGGCCTCTGGCTGGCCTGGTCGCTGTGGAAAAAGCGCGACTTCCCGCGCACGCCGTGGTTCCTGCGGGCCGTGGCGGTCTCCGGCGCCGGCGCGATCCTGGCCCTGTGGAGCGGCTGGATCGTGACCGAGGTCGGGCGCCAGCCGTGGATCGTCTTCCACAAGCTGCGGACCTCCGAAGCGGTCACCCACGCCGGCGGGATCTGGTTCACCTTCGGGCTGCTGCTGATCCTCTACGTGACGATCGGGACGGTCGCGGTGCTCGTCCTGCGGCGGATGTCGCGGCGCTGGCGCGACGGCGGCGGCGCCGACTCCGAGGACACGCCGGGCCCCTACTCGCCGCGGGCACGCGAGGCGTCCGGCGTATGAGCCGCGCCGACATCGCCGCCGCGATCCTCTGGATCGGCGCCACCTTCTACGCGCTCTTCGGCGGCGCCGATTTCGGCGGCGGCTTCTGGGACGTCATTGCCGGCGGCGCCGAGCGCGGCGAGCGCCCGCGCGAGTTGATCCAGACCTCGTTGACCCCAGTCTGGGAGGCCAACCACGTCTGGCTGATCTTCGTCCTGGTCGTCCTCTGGACCACCTTCCCGCCGGCCTTCAGCGCGATCATGACGACGCTCTACGTGCCGATCACCGTGGCCGCCTTCGGGATCGTCCTGCGCGGCTCCGGCTTCGCCTTCCGCAAGTCGGTCGAAAGCCTCCAGGCCCGCCGCGCGGCGGGCGCGACCTTCGCCCTCTCCTCGGTCCTGACCCCGTTCTTCCTCGGCTGCGTGGTCGGCGCCGTCGTCGCCGGCAACGTCCCCGCAGCGGGCAACGGCGACGCCTTCTCGACCTGGATCCAGCCACTGCCGCTGCTGATCGGCGGCATGTTCGTCGCCACCGGCGCCTACCTCTCGGCGGTCTTCCTGGTCGGCGACGCCCGCCGCAGCGGCGACTCCGAGCTCGAGCGCTACTTCGAGCGCCGCGCCCTCGCCGCCGGAGCCGTCGCCGGCGTCTTCGCCGTCGCCGGCCTGATCGCCCTGCACTCCGAAGCCCACTATGTCTACTCGCGCCTCCTCGACCAGGGCCTGCCGCTGGTGATCGTCTCGCTGCTCTGCGGCCTCGCCCTGCTGGCCGTTCTGCTGCGCGGCGGCCGTCGCCCGCTCCGCCCGCTCGCCGCCGGCGCCGTCGTCGGCGTGCTCTGGGGCGCCTTCATCGCCCAGTTCCCCTACCTGCTCCCGACCAGCCTCAAGATCAGCGCCGCAGCCGCCCCCGACTCGACCCTCGACGTCGTCTTCGTCGTCTTCGGCATCGCCGCCGTCCTCGTGCTGCCCTCGCTCGCCCTGCTCTTCACCCTCGCCCAGCGCGATCTGCTCGAGCACGAGCAATAGGGTTGGACGATGGCGGCGATCACAGCGGTCCTCTGGGACATCGACGGCACCTTGCTGTACACGGGCGGGGCCGGCGCCGTGGCCTGGCAGCGCGCCTTCCAGGAGCTCTACGGCGTCGAAGCCAACATCGACGAACACACCCAGGCCGGGATGACCGATCCGGAGATCACCGAGATCATCTTCCGCGAGGTCGTCGGCCGCGACGGCACCGAGGACGAGCGGGCGGAGGCGATGGCCAAATACCTCTCCTACCTCGAGGACGCGGTCGCCGAATCGGCCGGCTATGAGGTCAAGCCGGGGATCCATGACCTGCTGGCGCGCCTGCAGTCCGAGGGCGTCCTGCAGGGGATCGTCAGCGGCAACATCGAGCCGGCGGCACGGATCAAGCTCGCCCGCGGCGACCTCGACAGGTACTTCACCTTCGGCGGCTACGGCTCCGACGCCCGCGACCGCACCGAGGTCACCGAAAAAGCCCTCGAGCGCGGCGGCGAAGTGGCCGGCCACCCCCTCGACAAGGACGCAACGATCGCCGTCGGCGACACCCCCCGCGACATCAAGGCCGGCCACGCCGCCGGCATCCGCGTCGTCGGCGTCGCCACCGGCCACTACAGCGTCGAGGAGCAGCGCGAGGCCGGCGCCGACTGGCCGATCCCCGACGTTACTCAGGGCTTCCCGATTTAGGACGATTGGCGACGATCGCCCCGTTCGAGCTCTGGTTTCGACCTAGCCGATCCATAGACTGAGCGGGTGGATCGTCATTGGCAATTGGACGAGGATCATGGGATCGAAGACGGCTCATGGGTCTACTTGAGCCTCAGTGGCGCGACTGGGGAGCTTGAGCAACTCGTAGCCGATGCTTGCCGAGCCAATGGTTGGCCCGCCGTGACAGCCCACGCGCCAGAAGAGGGCGGACACGGTGGATCCGCGAGCTTTTTCGAGGCTATAAGCCATGCCGTCGAGCACGCCGATGTCGTTATCGTTTCGCTTGACCGGAGCTCGAGTTTTGTCGACGCCGAGTTGGCGTTCGCCTGCCGGTACGGTCGTCCGGTAATAGCGTTCGCAACTGGAGCCGAGGAATTCGACGTCACTCAGGTGCGTTCGATGTTGCCAGCCTACGAGCGGGCGTTCATCGTCGAAGCGGTCGACACCGATACCCGCATGGACCAGCTTCGGAGGACGTTCGAGGATCCAGCCTTTGGAGCGATTGTCCAAGCGGCTGCCGGGGAACCAACGACTTATGGCTGAGTCCAAGGCGCTATTTACGCTCGGGCATTCGAATCATCCCCAAGTGCACTTCGAATCCCTTCTCGCGGCTAATGACATCGACGTTCTCGTCGATGTCAGGTCTTGGCCTCGTTCGCGGTTCGTGGAGTGGGCTGATCGTTCGCGACTTCCCGGAGTCGCGGATGGCGCCGGCGCCAGGTACCTGTTTCTGGGTGACCATCTCGGCGGACGCCCGGACGGCTCGGAGTTCTACGACGATCAAGGTCGTGTCCTCTACTCCCGCATCTCACGGACTGACTCATTTGTCCGCGGAATCGCAAGGCTCGAACGGGGCATCGAAGTCTGTCGCGTCGCGATCATGTGTAGCGAGGAGGATCCGTCGTCGTGTCATCGCCGCCTTCTTGTCGCCAAGGTGATGCTCGATCGTGGTGTAGCGGTTTCGCACATCCGAGGGGATGGCTCAAACGAGACGGAGACTGAACCGATTTGCTTTTCGGTGGGATCACTGCTCGATGACGAAGAGGTGCTATGGAGATCTTCACGATCGGTTTTACGAAAACGAGCGCGGAGCACTTCTTTAACCGGCTGAAGGAGAGTCGGATCGAGCGCCTGCTCGACGTCCGGCTCAACAACAGGTCGCAGCTTGCGGGATTCGCGAAGCGCGACGATCTCCGGTACTTCCTCCGCGAACTGGTTTCGGCTCGCTATGAAGAGGCTCCATCGCTGGCGCCCACCGAGGACATGCTCAAGCTCTATAAGCGCAAAGGTTCGATGTCCTGGACTGACTATGAACAGAGGTTTTTGGGTCTTCTGGTCGAGCGCAAGGTGGAGCAACGGCTAGATCGAGACGCATTTCACCAGGAGCGGACGGTGCTGCTCTGTAGTGAGGCGACGAGTGAGCAGTGTCACCGTCGGCTCGTGGCTGAATATCTCGCCGAGCGGTGGGGAGGTATCGAAGTAATCGACCTATAGCCTTGCGTCGTGGAGACCGAGGAGATTGTGGTTCTCGCCAATTCGACCAAGATGGGTGGTCGCTGTGTCGCCGGCATCTCAACCCGAAGTGGCAGCTGGGTTCGGCCGGTGTCCGGGCGGCCCGAAGGAGAGCTGAGGCCAACCGACTGCGCCGTGCGCGGCAGGGCACCACGCTGCCTCGACCTGGTCCGCTTCCCTTATGTGGAGCGGGTCGCGGATCCGGCTCAGCCCGAGAATGTTTTGATTGAGGGCGGTGGTTGGGAACTCGTCGACAGGATGGACCCGGCGGCCGCCTATGGCTACTTACAGGGTCATCTGGAGCCCGGCCCAGCAGTGCTTGGTGGCCTCGGAAAGGGAGTTCCCGACGACGTAGCCCAAGAGGGTCTCGAGGCATCAATTTGTTTGGTCGAGCCCGATTCGATTCAGTTTGAATCAGCGCCCCCTTACCAGCCCGGTCGGGCACGCAAGGCCCGAGCTGTCTTCGAATTGAAAGGTCACTGGTGGGACCTCGGAATCAGCGACGGCATCGTGGCCCCACGTCTGCGAGCGGCCGACATCGGCAGCTATGCACTCGATGAAATCGGTTTCAAATCGCCGGGCCGCACTCTGCTGACCGTCAGCTTGACGATGCCCCTCAACGAGACCCGATGGAAGCTCGCCGCTGCCGTACTTCTCCTGCCCTGAGCTGGTCAACCCAGGGTGCAGCGCGCCTGGTAGATGCTGGTGAAGCCGGTTTCGAAGCCGTTGCGGGCTGCCCGCAGGTAGAGGCGCCAGACGCGCACCCGTTCCGGGCCGGCCAACCGGATCGCCTCGTCGAGGTTGCGGTCGAAGTTGTCGGCCCAGTGGCGCAGCGTCTCGGCGTAGTCGGGAGCGAAGTCCTCGACGTGGTGGGTGACGAAGCCGGCCCGTTCGAGCGCCAGCAGGTTGCGCGAGAGGTGCAGCGGCGCCGCGTCGGGGAAAACGTAGCGCTCCGAGAAGGGACCGGCCTCGGCGTCGGTATGGCGCAGGCGGGTGATGCCGTGGTTCAGCATCCGCCCACCCGGTTCCAGCAGCCCGGCCAGGGTCTCGGCGTAGATGTCGATGTTGGCCGAGCCGACGTGCTCGACCATGCCGATGCTGGCGATCGCGTCGAACTTCTCGCCGGTGGTGGCGAGGTCGCGGTAGTCCATGACGCGGATCTCGACCCGGTCGGCGACCCCCGCCTCCTCGGCCCGCCGCCGCGCCTTTTCGGCCTGGGGCGGGGAGAGCGTGATGCCGACCACGTTGGCACCGTGCTTCGTCGCCGCCCAGAGCGGGAACCCGCCCCAGCCGCAGCCGACATCGAGCACCCGGTCGCCCTCCTTCAATTCGAGCTTGCGGGCTACGGTCTCGAGCTTCTCCTCCTGGGCTTCCTCGAGGGTCTTGGCGCCGCGCGCGAAGATCGCGCAGCTGTAGACCATCGACGGCCCGAGGAAGAGCTCGAAGTACTCGTTGGAGACGTCGTAGTGGTGGCGGACGGCGCGGGCGTCGCGCTCCTTGCTGTGGCGCTTGCCGCTTGGGCGCAGCTCGGCCGCGGGCCGCGGCGGCGGCTTGGTGACGCCGGCGGCGCGCACGGCGCCGAGCAGCAGGGCGCGCTTGTCGGCGCCGTCTAGCGCCGGGGGCTTCCACTCGTTCAGCAGCTTGATCGTCGCGTCGATGTCGTCGACCTCGAGCTCGCCGGCGACGTAGGCGCGGCCCAGGCCGAGCTGGCCCGGGGCCATCAGCGCGTGGGCGGCCGCGGCGGGCGAGCGCACCGTGAACGTCGGCCCACCGCCGTCGCCGGTCGGCGGCACCCTGGTCCCGTCCCAGAACTCGAGCGTGAAGGGACGGTCGGGCAGGCGGGCTTCGATCTCGCGGCGGATCGGCTCGGTTTTGGCGAACGGCATCGCGGGGACCCTACAGAGGGGTGCGCGGCGCCGGGCTGGCGCATAGGCTCGAACCGAATTCGGCAATCCACCGCCTCCCTTAAGGAACCGTCCCTATGATCGCCCGCCATGCAAAAGGCTGAACCGCTCCCCTCAGACATCCAGCCGGTCGAGAACGAGACCCGTGACCGCATCATCACCGGGCTCGTCACCGGAGTGCCGTTTCTGGCCCTCGGCCTCGCCGCCTGGCAGGTCTGGGGCAGCGCCCTGCACTGGAGCGACATCGTCCTTTTCGTCGGCATGTACTTCTTCACCGGCCTCGGGATCACGATCGGCTTCCACCGCTACCTGACCCACCGCGCCTTCAAAACCCATCGCTGGCTGCGCGGCCTGCTGGCGATCCTCGGCTCGGCGGCGATCGAGGGCCCGGTCATCTCCTGGGTCGCCGACCACCGCAAGCACCACGCCTTCGCCGACGTCGAGGGCGACCCCCACAGCCCCCACGTCGACCACGGGGTCGGCTGGAGCGGCGCCCTGCGCGGCCTGATCCACGCCCACGTCGGCTGGATCTTCATCCACACCCAGCGCGGCAACCGCGAACGCTTCACCCCTGACCTCGTCGCCGACCCGACTGTCGCCTGGGTCGACCGCACGTTCATCTGGTGGGCGATCGGCGGCCTGCTGCTGCCCTTCGCGCTCGGCTGGGTCATCGGCGGCAGTGTCTTCGCCGGCCTCACCGGCCTGCTCTGGGGCGGCCTCGTCCGCGTCTTCGTCCTCCACCACTTCACCTACAGCATCAACTCGCTCTGCCACGTCTTCGGCAAGCGCGAGTTCGACACCGACGACCACTCCCGCAACCTCGCCCTGATCGCGATCCCGACCCTCGGCGAGGCCTTCCACAACAGCCACCACGCCTTCCCGACCTCCTCGACCCACGGCCTCGGCCGCTGGCAGATCGACATCTCCGCCCTGATCATCGACGGCCTCGAGAAGGCGAACCTGGTGTGGGACGTCGTCCGCGTCAGCCCCGAGCGCCTCGCCGCCAAGGCTGTCTGACCCAAGCTTTTCACCAGCTCGAACCCGTAGGAAGGCCGACCGGAGAGGATGGGGTGGACCCCCGAACGAACCTCCACGGCTGTTGTGAGAGAGGGGGTCCACCCCATCCTCTCCCTTCAGCACCCCGTCCCTACGGCGACTGTTCTGATTCGTACCAGTCGATCCACTTCCCGCACGCCTGCGAGAGCGGGATGATCTGGCGGGGCCCGGCTTTCACGGCGACCAGCTCGCCGACGTAGGCCTTGCCGTCGTAGCCGGTCAGGCTCTGCAGCCAGCTGGCGCCGGCGGCGTGGACGGTGAATTCGACCGGGCCGCCCTTGCTCGTGAACTTGCCCGCCGGCCAGTACTGGCCGCTGTTGCCGAGGCTGATCGTGTTGGGGCGCTGGCCGTCGAGCGCCGCCGGCAGCTTTTCTTCGAAGCCCGGCGCGGTCAGGGTGAGGTCGAAGGGCGAGAAGTACTGGAGCGAGAGGTTCCACTTTCCCGGCGCTAGGCTCAGCATCTGCGAGGTCTCCTCGCCGGTCCCGAAGACGCTGCCGGGGTCCCACTGCGATTTGCCGCCGATCGCCACCCCCGGGAAGACCGAGGCGCGGCCGCCGCTCGCCAGCAGGACGCGGATCTCCGGCGAGCGGCAATCGGCGTAGGCGCCGGCCTCGGTGCCCTCGATCAGCACGTGGCGATTCTGCGGCGGCGGCCCGGTTTTTTCCCAGAGGATGAAGTCCGGCGTCGCCGCGATCCGCTTGAAGTTGGGTGGGTTCTGGCTGTTCCAGGAGCCGCGCCCGGTAATCACGTACTTGAAGCGGTTGAGCGTCCCTTTGCCGAAGCTGTCGAAGTCGATCGGGCTGTAGGCGTCGCCGGTGTCGAAGGGCTTTTCGGCGTTGGGCGAGACTTTCTTGTCGGGGAAGTCGACAAGGGGCACGTGGGTTTCGGCGCCGAGCAGCTCGTAGGCCGCGTAGCGGTCCTGGCCGGCGAAGAGCACCTTTTCGCCGTG
This sequence comes from uncultured Actinomycetes bacterium, assembly GCA_963839115.1. Lineage (GTDB taxonomy): Bacteria > Actinomycetota > Thermoleophilia > Solirubrobacterales > 70-9 > VAYN01. Next base: position 2,504,198 of record CAWITM010000001.1, on the reverse strand, counting down.
CAGCAGCGGCTCGAAGGCCGCCAGCTGGGCGCCGTGGCCGGGCGGCGCGACCGGGGCGTCGCGCAGCACCAGGAAGCTCGACCAGACGGCGCCGGCGACGAAGACGACCCCCAGCGCGGTCCACCCGACCCGCAACAGCCCGCCGGACCGCCCCGTCGCGCCGTCAGTCCTCTCCCGCCCACCGCGTCCGGGGAACTCCGTCACCAGGGGGCGGATCACGACCAGCATCGCCAGCGGCGCGATGATCATCAGCGCCTTGGCCTGCGAATAGTCGCCGGTGAAGGGGAGGGAGACGAGGTAGAGGAGCGCTCCGGCGCCGAGCGCCAGCGGGATCGTCGCTTCGCGGCGCTGCATCCACCAGGCGACCCCGGCCAGCAGCGCCAGCACCGCGATCGCTCCGGCCAGCCCCGGCAGCTCGGCGCCGCCGGCGGCAGCGAGGCGGTAGTTGGCGGCGGGCCAGATCCCCAGCGCCTCGATCGGCGAGACCGGCCCGTAGGTGTTGGAGCCGGCGACGTTGCTGAAGCCGCCGCCGAAGCCGAAGGAGCCGCCGATCGTCAGCGCCACCCCGAGCCCGACCAGCACGAGGATCCCGATCAACGTCGCCGGGCGCGCCAGGAAGCGGAGCACCCGCCGGGGCCGCAGGAAGGCCCGCACCGGCGCCTGCGCCAGCGCCCAGAGCGCGGCGATCGCCACCGGCCAGGCGATGCCGGCGAAGCTGTAGGCGAAGAAGATTCCACCGGCCAGCGCGATCAGCGGCAGCGCCCAGCGCAGCCGCGGCCCGAAGCGCCCACGCGGCGGTGCCTCCGGCGCCATCAGGTAGATCGCGAAGGCAAGGACCAACAGCGCCTCGGCGGTCTCCTTGAAGGCCGCCTGGGCGAAGTAGGAGGCGGCCAGGTACGGGACGGCGACGAGGGTCGCGGCGACGACCCGGCGCGGCACCGAGATCCCCGGCAGCGCCCCGAGCGCGGTCAGCCCGGTGAGGATCCCGATCGCGAAGATCTCGCCGATGAAGGCTTCGCCGAGTTCGATCCCCGGCAGCGCCGCCACCGCCACCGCGAGCCCGTGGGGGCCGAGCGGGTAGCCGGGGTCGGGGGTCGGGCCGAAGCCGACGCGCAGCCACTCGGCCCAGGCGAGGTGCAGTCCGAGGTCGTTGTTGAAGCCGACGCCGAGCAGCCCCCAGCGCCCGCTGACCGCGAACGGGAAGGAGAGGACGAGGGCGATCACCACCGCCACCGCGCCGCCGACCGCGAGCGTCCCGCGCGAGTCGTAGCCGCCGCGATTCCGGACGACCACGACGACCGCCGCGAGGCCGAGCGCGATCACGCCGATCGTCGCCGTGCGGCCGTGGCCCGGCACCCGGGCCAGGACCCCGGCCACGGTCAGCAGCGCGCCGAAGCCGACGGCGGGCTCCAGCCACGACCACCGCCGCCGCCCGGCCAGCGACAGCAGGGCGCGCCCCACCAGCAGCGAGGCCGCGCAGACAACCAGCGCCGCGACGTAGGTAGCGATCATCAGGCCAGGCAACTTATGGCAGAGAGAGTCAGGACGGCTCCCTCAACGAGACCCCGACCTGAACCGCTCAGGCTCAGCGCCGGCCGGCGGCCGTCACTTCTCGGCTGCCCGCTCCAAGGTCGCCTTCAGGCTCTCGCCGCGCAGCGGACGCTCGTGGCCGGCGCCGACGACGGCGGGATCGAGCTCGGCCAGGCGCCGCACCGAGGCCCGCGCCGCCTCGTGGTCCCAGGCCCAAGCGGGGTGGGGGACGCTCGCCTCGCCGTGCGGCAGCGGTTTCAGGCGCGCCGAGTCGACCAGGTAGACGACGTCGGAGACGAGCGCGACGCGGTCCGACTCGCGCCACAGCCCGATCAGTCCCGGCGCGTGCCCGGGGAAGTGCATCACCCGGAACCCGGCGACCTCGTCGCCCTCGGCGACCGTGCCGGCGATCTTCACCGCGCCGCCGTCCCAGCGCCGCAGCAGCGTCGGGTAGATCCAGCGCACCGGCGCAACCGGCAGCTGCGAGAGGTCCATGTAGGGGGCGATCGCGGCGTCGGATTCGGCGTCGGTGACTTCGTCGGGATGGCAGAAGACCGGCGCTCCCAGGTGCGGGGCGGTGCCGCGGTGGTCGGCGTGGGCGTGGCCGAGGACGATCCGCTTGACGCCGCCCAGCTCCTCGCCGGCGGCGCGCGCCTTCTTCGTCATCCCCTTCGTCCCGGCATCGAACTGGACGACGCCGTCGCCGTCGGAGAGGAAGTAGATGTTCATCGCCCCGCGGAAGTCCCCGCGCAGCAGCCACACCCCCTCGGCAACAGCTTCCAGCCCCATCCCCGGACCCTAGCCGCCACGGCGGCGAGGGTCCAGACGCCGGCTCCGCTCTAGGCTTCTCCGCGTGCCCTGGATCTGGAGAGTCGGCATGGTCATCCTGCTCGTCTGCCTGGTCGCCTCGATCGTGATCGCGGCGATCCGGCTGGCGACGACGCCGGAAGAAATCCTCGGCGCCGGCTTCCGCGGCCTCCCCGCCCACTACCACCGCTGAGACCCCGCGCCCGGCTGGCGCCGGGGGGACGGGCTAGTATCGGCCCGGTACGGCGGTCGAGCAGAGGGAGGCTTCGTGTTCAAGCGCATCGTGGTGGGGACCGACGGCTCTGAGACCGCGGCCGAGGCAGTGCGGCAGGCGATCGACCTGGCGAAGCTCTCCGGCGCCACGCTCAGCATCATCAGCGCCTTTCAGCCGGTCTCGCGCCGGCGCACCCAGGCTGAGTCCGAGGGCGCCCCGCCGGACATCCAGTACGAGATCGGCCCGCGTGAGGACGTCAACCTCGTGCTCGACGACGCCGCCGCCAAGGCCCGTGCCGAGGGGATCGAGGTCCAGACTCACCCGATCGAGGCCGATCCCGCCGACGCGATCCTGAACGTCGCCGAACAGGTCGACGCCGACCTGATCGTGGTCGGCAACAAGGGGATGACCGGGGCGCGGCGCTACCTGCTCGGCAGCGTGCCCAACAACGTGTCCCACCACGCTCCCTGCAGCGTGATCATCGTCCGTACGACCTAGCGTTCGGAACCTCAGCCCCCGGCGGGAACCGCGGCCGCCAGCGCCGCGACGCCCGGCGAGGCCCCCGTCGCGGCGGTTGCCTTGGAGGCGGTCGCCCGCGCCGCGTCGATCAGCCCGGCGCCCTGCTCGGTCGCCGGCAGGCCGAGACTGCGGGCGGTCGAGCGCAACCGCCGCGTCACCGCGTCGACCTTGGCCTGCGGCGAGCCCTTCCTGCCGATGACGCCGCTGGCGAGGACCATCGCCACCACCCCGGAGACGTGCGCCGCCGCCATCGAGGTGCCGACGTAGTTGTCCGGGATCGCGAATTCGTTCGTCGTCCCCGGCTTCAACGTCACCTGGTAGATCGACCCCGCGGCGGGGGAGAGGCAGCCGGCGACCGGCAGCCCGCCGCCCGGCGCCAGCACGTCGATCGCCGAGCCGGAGAGCGAGTATTCGCCAAGGCAGCCACCTTGGGTCGTGCCGCCGACGCCGATCACCCGCGGGCCGGTCGCCGGCTCGGAGACGCAGCTCGGCCCGGAGGTCTGGATGTTGCCGCCGGAGGCAACCGTGACCACCCCGTGGGCGTAGGCGTCGCGCAGCGCTTCGTCGACCGCCGGGACTTTCTCGCTGCAGGCGAAATTGAAGCTCATGTTGATCACCTGGGCGTCGTGGGCGACGGCGAAGCGGATTCCCTTGGCGATCCGGTTGGCGTAGCCGACGCCGTTCTTGTTCAGCACCCGCACCGGCATCAGCTTGGCGTTGTAGGCGAGGCCGGTCATGCCGAACCCGTTGTTCGTCTGCTCGGCGATCGTGCCGGCGACGTGGGTGCCGTGGCCGTTCTCGTCGAGCGGCAGCGCGTCCTTGTCGACGAAGTCAAAGCCGGGCACGAACTGGCTGGCGGCGAAGTCGGGACTGCGCCGGTAGGTGCTGCCCAGCGCGCGGTAGGCGATACCGCTGTCGAGGATGGCGACGGTGATGCCGCGCGCCCCGGGGACGCCGTCGGCTTCGAGGTTGGCCCAGGCGCCGACCGCGTTGATCCCGCCGGGTGAGGTCGGGATTTCGGCTGCCGCCGTCCCGGCTTCGTAGGGGAGGAAGTCCCACTGCTTGAGGTCCCAGCCGCCGGCCTTGCCGGTGACGCTCGAGGCGCTTGCTTCGAGCGTGCCGGAGTCGTCGGGCAGGAGCGGTTCGGCGGTCGGGGTCGGGACGGGAGCGGCGGAGGCGGTCGCGGTGTAGTTGGGCTCGGCGTACTGAACCCGCCGGTTGGCGCGGAGCGCCCGCGCCGAGTCGAGGACGCCGGCCCCCGCCGGCAGCCCGATCGTGCGCCCGGCGCTCTGGCCGGCGAACTTGACGATCAGCTGGCGCGGCGCGAAGCCGTGCGCCGCGGTGGCGGGGGAGAGCCCGGTGGCGGCGTCGGCGGCCGGCGCGAGGCCCAGCGCCAGCGCCACAGCGAGCGCAAAAAAGGCCGCAAAGAGCGCTCGAAATCTGCCATGTCGTCGTTCCATCAGTCTCATCTCGAACACCTCGGGGCCACCGAAGTTGTCGGGGGACATACTCCCCGAATCTATGCCGCCGCTCCCGGGAAGATGACGACCGCGCCACTGGACCCACGCCATGCCGAGGCGATGAGCGTCGCCCTCGAGCACGCCCGCGCCGCCGAGGCGCACGGCGACGTCCCGATCGGCGCCGCGATCTACCGCGACCGCGAGCTCCTCGCCGCGGCCGGCAACGAGCGCGAGCTGCGCCGCGACCCGACCGCCCACGCCGAGCTCCTGGCGATCCGCGCCGCCGCCGCGGCCCTGGGCGGCTGGCGCCTGCCCGGGACGACCCTCTACGTCACCCTCGAGCCCTGCGCGATGTGCGCCGGCGCGATCGTCCTCGCCCGCATCCCGACCGTCGTCTTCGCCACCGCCGACCCCAAGGCCGGCGCCGCCGGCAGCGTCCTCGACGTCCTCGCCGAGCCCGCCCTCAACCACCGCCCCGAGGTGATCGCCGGCGTCCGCGCCGCCGAGTCCGCCGCTCTCCTGCGCGACTTCTTCGCCAGCCGCCGCGGCTGATTCGACGAGTCTGCGTTTGACCCCGGTAGGCGGGGCTAAATGCAGACTCGTGAAGCGGAGGGGGTGGGATTCGAACCCACGAACGCCTTGCGACGTCAACAGTTTTCGAGACTGTCCCGTTCAACCACTCCGGCACCCCTCCAGGGCTCTGACAGCCAGGGACGCAGGTTAGCTATCGACCGGCTTGATCCGCTGGTAGGCGAAGGCGCCGACCAGCAGCAGCAGGCCGAGCCCGATGAACGACACCACCCGCGCCAGCTCTTCGAGCTCGGCGAGGTCGTAGGTCCAGACCTTCGCGATCGCGATCGCGAGGAAGGTCAGGCCGCCGAGACGGACGCCGGCCGACTTGCGGACCAGACCCCAGATGACGGCACCGAGGCCGGTGACACTCCAGAAGACCGAGAGCCACGCCTGGCCGGCCTGGCGGGTTTCGCCGGCGGCGTCGATGCCGATCGTGTCGACGATGAGGATCGAGCCGAGGTAGACGAGCGCCGCGGCGCCGGTGAAATCCACGATCCTCGCGATCGTCGAATCGAATCGCCTGGCGAAGTAGCCGCCGGTGAGCGCGGCGGCGGCGCAGGCGCCGATCGCTCCCAGCGCGGCGCCGAGGTCGTCGACGCCGTCGAAGAGGGACGAAGGCGGCGCCTCGATCGTGAGCGTGTGGGCGAAGGCGAGGGCGAGTAACCCCGCCGCCGCGACCAGCATCCGTTCGGCTCCTGAGAGACTCGGGTCGGGGGTGGAGTCGAGCCGGGTCGCCAGGTAGGCGAGGACCGCGCCGGCGGCCGCCCAGGCCGCAACCAGCGCCGGGCCGTCAAGGGCTTGGGCGAGCCCGAAGGCGGAGATCGCGATTCCCAGGCCGATCAGGAGCGAGCCGACTTCGCGGTGGATTCCAAGCCGGAAAGCCGTCACGCCGAGGGCGACGTGAAGTGCCGCGAAGCCCAGCACCCACTCGACCGCCGCGGTGTGCTGGCTGTGGCCGTTGAGCACGACGTAGCCGACCCCGACGACGAGCGCGCTGCTGGCAAACAGCAGCAGCCACGAGGCGACCGGGAGCATCTCATCGCGCCGGTTGCGCAGCTCATAGCCCAGGGCTGCGACGACGTAGATGGTCCAGAAGCCGAACAGCACCGCGGCGACGAGGGCCAGTCGCTCGCCGTTGCTCTCGAAGACCCAGGTGGCCAGCTGCGGCGCCGAGACCATAAAGGCGCCCAGCGCCAGCCAGTCCCAGCGCTGCCAGACGAGGATCGCGACGGTTGCGGCGAGCGCCAGGGCGACGAAGACGATCGACACACCGGAGGTGCCGGTCCCGACCAGCACCGGTGCCCCGAGGGCGCCGAGCGATCCGATCGCGGCGATCAGCGGCGAGGACCAGCGGACCGCGATCAGGAAGCCGAGTGCCGCGACCAGGGCGCCGGCGGCGAGGCCGAGCTCGGGCGCGATCAGCGAGTAGGCCTGGGTCGCCACGACGATCGTCCCGAAGAGTCCGGCGAGAGCACTGCCAACTGCGGCAGCTGCGGCGTCGGTGCGGCCCTTGCGCTCGTGCAGCCAGACGCCGCCGGCGAGCACGGCCAGCGAGACGAGCGCGCCGATGATCGTGCGGGCCTCGTCGTCGAGCCAGCCGCTGCTCATCGACATGCCGACGAAAAGCACGGCGCCGAGGAGGATCGCGAGGCCGCCGATCCAGGCGAGAACGCGACCGCCGAAGACGGCCTCGAAGTCGAGGGCGCTGGGGTTGGCGGGGCGGCGGAGGTTCGCGGTCGCCGACGAGCGCGCCCAGGCTCCGTGGTCCGCTTCGGTGATCGACGCCGGGCTCTCGGAGCTCGGCTCGGGCTGGCGAGGCTCCTCTGGCGGCACCGGTCGTGGCGCTGCCTGGCGGCCGAAGTCCGGCGGCAGTTCGGGAAGGTCGAGCGCCTCGGCGTCAAGTTCCAGGCGCCGCAGGCGCGAGGTCACCTGGCGGATTTCGTACTCGACCCGGTCGAGTCTGCTCTCGGTCTCCATGCTCATCTCCTGTCTGTCGTTGCTGACCAACGGTCGACAACGCTAGCAGTCTTGTCGACCGCTGGTCAGTTAGGCCGGTATGATCGTCAGGTGAGCACCCCCTCATATCGACGGCTCGACGTCGACGAGCGCCGTCGCCAGCTGCTGGAGCGCGGCGCCGAGCTCTTCACCAGCCACCGCTACGACGAGCTCTCGATGAGCCGGATCGCGGCCGAGGTCGGGATCTCGAAATCGCTGCTCTACCACTACTTCCCGAGCAAGCAGGCGTTCTTCGAGGCGACCCTGGGCGCCTGGGCCGAGCAGCTGCGCGAGCGCACCGAGCCCGATCCAGACCTCCCGCCGGTCGAGCAGCTGACCGCCAGCCTCGACGCCTTCCTCAGCCTGGTCGAGGAGAACGCGGCGGCCTACCGCAACCTGATGGGAAGCGCGACCGGCGTGCCCGAGCTCCGCGACCTGATCGACCAGGTCCGGCGGGCGACGGCACAGCGGATCCTCGACGGCATCTACCCGGACGGGGCCCCGCCAAAGGCTCGCACCGCGGTCAGCGGCTGGCTCTGGTTCATGGACGGGGCGTGCCTCAACTGGATCGAGCATCGCGACATCGAGCGCGAGGAGCTCCGCAACCTGCTGCTCGGGGTGTTGATGGGGGCGCTGGTCGCTGCCGGCGCCCCGCCCGACCTCGGCTGAGGCCGGCGCCGCGGCTCAGCCGCGCACGAGGCGCCCGACAGCGCCCATCAGCTCGTCGACCTTGGCGGTCTGCTCGCCGGCGGCCGCTTCGACCACGCAGTGGCGGGTGTGCTCGTCGAGAAGGCCGAGGGCGACCTTGTCGAGCGCCGCTTGTATCGCCCCGATCTGGGTCAGCACGTCGATGCAGTAGCGCTCGTCCTCGACCATCCTCGAGACGCCGCGGACCTGGCCCTCGACGCGGGCGAGCCGCTTCAGGAGCTGGTCCTTCGACGCGGTGTAGCCGGGCTTCTCGCTCATCCCGTTACTATACCCCGGTACGGTATTTGCAGTCAAGCATTAGGCGAGCTTCGGAAAGGGCGCATGGGCGACGTTGTCAGCACGATTGGGGAAGGCTTCAAGCAGTCCTTCCTGATGGCCTACGAGGTCTGGTGGGCGCTGGTGCTGGGCTTCGCGATCTCGGCGGTGGTCCAGGCCTGGGTGCCGCGCGAGCGGATCGAGTCGGCGCTGTCGGGCAGCGGGCCGGGGCCGCTGGCGCGCGCGACCGGACTCGGCGCCGCCTCCTCGTCGTGCTCCTACGCGGCGATCGCGATCGGCAAGTCGCTCTTCCAGAAGGGCGCTTCGGCGGCGACCACGCTGGCTTTCCAGTTCGCCTCGACCAACCTCGTCTGGGAGCTCGGCCTCGTGCTCTGGGTACTGCTCGGCTGGCAGTTCACGCTGGGCGAGTACCTCGGCGGAGTCGTGATGATCGTGCTGATGGCGGCCATGCTGCGGCTGTTCGTCTCACCGCGCCTCGAGGCGCAGGCACGGCGCCACGCCCAGGCCGCCGACAGCGGCCACCAGCACCACATGGCCGGCGAGCGGATGAGCTGGCGCGAGCGGCTCACCTCGGCCTCGGCCTGGTCCGACGTCGCCCACAACTTCCGCGGTGACTGGCAGATGCTCTACAAGGAGATCGCGGCCGGCTTCCTGCTTGCCGGCTTCATCGGCCTGCTCGGCAACGACTTCTTCAACGTCCTCTTCGTCGAGCATGCCCCGCCCCTGGTGAAGACGCTCGAGAACGTCCTCGTCGGGCCGCTGATCGCCGTCCTCAGCTTTGTCTGCTCGGTCGGCAACATTCCCCTCGCGGCGGTCCTGTGGTCGGGCGGGATCAGCTTCGCCGGCGTGATGGCCTTCATCTTCGCCGACCTGATCGTGCTGCCGATCGTCCTCGCCTACCGCAAGTACTACGGCTGGACCTTCACGCTGCGGATCACGGCGCTGATGTTCGTGACGATGGTCCTCGCCGCGCTCGTCGTCGACGGCCTGTTCAGCGCCGCCGACCTGATCCCGACCGCCCGACCGTCACGCGGCGACATCTTCGGCTCGGTGCAGGTCGACTACAAGCTCTTCCTCAACCTGCTCGGGCTGGCGATCTTCGCGGTGCTGATGTGGATCACGGCGCGGCGCGGCACCACCGACCCGGTCTGCGGGATGAAGGTCGACCGGGCCAAGGCGCTGCGCCGCGAGGTCGACGGCAGGAGCGTCTACTTCTGCTCCGAGCATTGCCTGCACGCCTACGAGCGCGCCGGTGACGTCGCCGACCCGGACGAGCTCGGGACGGCCGCCGGGCGCACCGCCTCCGGATCGCCCTCGTAGACGAGGCCGAGCGCGGCGGCTTCGGCGAGCGAGAGCTTGCCGGCGAGGGTGCCGAGGAGCAGCTGCGGCTCGGCTTCGAGGACGAGGTCGGGGTCCTCGCTGGAGCCCGGCCGGGTGGTGACCGAGCCGCCGCCTACCTCGACGGTCCATGGCTCGCCGCCCGCCCGCAGCTCGAGGGTGACGGGAGGATCGCGATCGGCCGAATCGGCGAGGTAGACCTCGGCCGGGATCGCCAGCCAGTGGTCGCGAAACTCGTCGCCCTCCGGCCCCGCGACCATCAGGTCGGTGCCCCAGCGGACCAACTCGCCGAGCACTCCACGCAGCCCCTCGCCACGCGGAGTCAGTCGGAACAGCGTCGTGGCGACCGGTGCCGGGGCGGCTTCGCGCTCGACCAAGCCGCCGGCCTCGAGTTGGCGGAGACGATCGGCGAGCAGGTTCGTGGCGATGCCGGGCAGCCCATGTTGGAGGTCGGTGTAGCGGCTTGGACCGCGGATCAACAGCTCGCGCACGATCAGGAGGTTCCAGCGATCGCCGATCAGGTCGAGCGAGCGGGAGACCGCGCAGTACTGACCGTAGGAGCGCATAGGCGGAGTCTACCGGCGTAACTTGAGCTATTCAACTTATCACTTGACAATCTCAAGTGGAGCGAATAGACATCGCCCTGTGAAGAGCAAGCCGCTGATCCTCGCGTCGCTGCTGCTGGCCGCGTTCGCGATCAACCTCGACACCACGATCGTCAACGTGGCGCTGCCGACGCTGGTCCGCGAACTCGATGCCTCCAACAGCCAGCTGCAGTGGGTGGTCGACGCCTACAACCTCGTCTTCGCGGCGCTGCTGCTCGCCTCGGGCAGCCTCAGCGACCGGGTCGGTCGCAAGGGGGTGCTGCTCGGCGGCCTGGGCGTCTTCGGGCTCGCCAGCATCGCCGGCGGGCTGACGACGACGCCCGGCGCGCTGATCGCGGCGCGCTGCGCGATGGGGCTGGGAGCCGCCCTCGTCTTCCCAGCGACGCTGTCGCTGATCTCGAACGTGTTCACCGAGCGGGGTGAGCGGGCCCGGGCGATCGGACTGTGGGGAGCGACGGCCGGGATTGCGATCGCGCTCGGGCCGATCGTCGGCGGCTGGCTGCTCGAGCGTTTCGACTGGACCAGCATCTTCTTCGCGATGGCACCGGTCGCGGCCGTGGCGGCCATGCTCGTCGCCCTGAGCGTCCCGACCTCGCGCGACCCGAGCGCGCCGCGCCTCGATCCGGCCGGACTGCTGCTCTCGAGCGCGGCGATGGCGCTCCTGATCTTCACCATCATCGAGGCTCCCGAACACGGCTGGGGGAGCTCGAGAACGCTCGCCGGATTTGCCGCAGGGCTGCTGTTGCTGGTCGCCTTCGTCGTCGCCGAGAGCCGCCGCGACGAGCCGATGCTGGATGTCGGCCTCTTCCGCAATCTCCGCTTCAGCGCCGCCAGCGGCGCGGTCACGGTGGCGTTCTTCTCGCTCTTCGGCTTCATCTTCCTGATCACCCAGTACTTCCAGTTCATCAAGGGCTACAGCCCGCTCTCGGCCGGCGTCCACCTGCTGCCGGTCGCGACGTTCGTCGGCATCTCCTCGGTGCTGGGAACCAAGCTGGCGCTGCGCTTCGGCACCAAGCTCGTGGTCAGCACCGGGCTCGTCCTGGTGACCGGCTTCTACGTCTGGGTCTCGACCTCGACGGTCAGCACGAGCTACTCGACGATCGCGCTGCAGATGGTCATCTACGGGACCGGCATGGGGCTGACGAGCGCGCCGGCCACCGAGGCGATAATGGGGGTCGTCCCGCGCGACAAGGCCGGCGTCGGGTCGGCCGTCAACGACGCCACGCGTTTGCTCGGCGGCACGCTCGGCGTCGCCGTGATCGGCAGCGTCTACGCCTCGGTCTACGCCGACCGGCTCACCGCCAATCTGCCGGCGCGGCTTCCCGGGGCCCTTGTGGCGACGGCCCACGAATCGGTCGGGGCGTCGCTCGGGGTCGCCACGGCATTGGCTGCGCATGGGCGCGGTGGGCTGGCGAGCGCTGTTCAGGGGGCCGCCTCCTCAGCCTTCATTGACGGTCTCAGCGTCGGCTGCCTGGTCGCCGCCGGTGTCGCCGCCGCGGGCGCGGTCGCCGCGGCGATCTGGCTCCCGGCCCAGCCCGAAGCGCCGGCGAACGACCCGCGCACCGCGTCGAGCTCCGCCGCCGACGATGCCGGCAGGGCGTCGGTGATCGCCGAGTGAGTCCGGTAGTGGCGCTCCTCGAGCAGGCTGGCGCCATGACCATCCTCACCGTCCGCACCCTTCTCTCGGCACTGCGCCCACCGCGCCCCTACGGCCTTCGGCCCCGGGGGGCCAACCCGAGGCTGCCGATCGGAGGGTGAGGGGGTGGGTTCGGGACAGCCCGGCAGCGGAGAGGGTGGGATTCGAACCCACGAGGCGAGTTAACCCCGCCCACACGATTTCCAATCGTGCTCCTTAAGCCACTCGGACACCTCTCCGGGCTACCCAGAGAGTATTGGCTCGGGCCCGCGAGGACCGGCTGGGCGGCGTGGGAGTCGTGCCAGACCCCCGTGCTCAGGCGCATGTGGAGCGTGTCGCGAAGCCCTCCGGCGTCCGCGCCCGCTCGATCCACTATGAATCGCAAACCGCCACGGTCAACTGCATCTTGCCTACGAGGAACTCCGGTTGAGTGTTGCATGTGAGCGGGCAGCCGCAGTTATTTAGCAGTGCAATCTGGTGTAACGCTGCTCACCTTCGGATCAAATGCATTTGAGGTTTGGCCATCTCACCTCTCACCACCTGGAGAGTGTGGATATTCATACAGTCCACTCCAAACTCATGCTGCCGTTGTGAGCTCCTCGTTGGCGGCATCGTGGCCTTCGTAGGGAAGCACCGCGAAATACATGAGGGAGGGGAGGAGGGCGTCGAGGTCGCCGGCCTGGCCGCGGGAGATACGGGAGTAGAGCAGCGATTCGACTCCGCCGACGACGCCGGCGGCGGTGAGGGGGGAGTGGTCGTCGCCCCCGGAGACGTACTCGCGAACCCCGGCGTCGATGCAGGTGGTGAAGGATTCGAGCAGGGCGACGCGGTGCATCACCGTGGCGGTGTCGGCGGAGCGGGCCTCGACGATCACCGTGCGGGCCGTATCGGGTTCGGTCCGGGTGAAGTCCAGCAGAGCGGTGAAACCAAGGCGGAGGCGCTCCCGCCAGACGTCGCCGCCGAGTGCGGCCTCCTGCTCGATTCGTGTTTGCAACCGGGTCGCGCCGGCGTCGAAGGCGGCGACGAAGCAGTCGTCCTTGTTGGCGAAGTGCTCGTAGAAGGTCGGTCGCGAGACGCCGGCGCGGTCGATCACATCCTGCACGTTCATGCCGCGGTATCCGAGCTCGGCGGCGGCGCGGATGGCGGCCATCAGCAGGCGCTCGCGCTGGACGGCGCGCACCAGATCGGGGGGCAGTCGGCGGGCGCCGGCGGGAAAGCGCCCTTCGCTGCCGGCGAGCAGGTCGATCGCGGCCTGCACGAGGTCGGGGGACCAATTGTCACCCAAGGCCGAAATGAGAGCGGCGGGGCTGAGTCGGATTCGATCGTGTTGGGCGGGCACCCAGAAAACTCACAAGTTTCTCTTAAGAACGAACCATGTTTCCGCACGGTACCAAACGAACTAGTGACCTGAGGTTGCTTTTGGAAACTCGGGGTATGCTCCCCGGCATGCTCCCAATCGACATTCGGGAGCAGTGATGTTCGCTTCCAGGCCAGAGTTGCCGCGCGAGTTCGTCGCCGCCCACAAGCGTCGCCGCATGATGGACGCGATGGCCGAGCTCTGCGCCGAGAAGGGCTATGACGCGACCAAGATCGCCGATGTAGTCCGCCGCGCGAAAGTAGCCCGCAAAACGCTCTACGACAACTTCTCCGGCAAGGAGGAGCTCTTCCTGGCCTGCCTCGACACGACCGTCGCCGAAGCCGAAGCCGCCGTCGACGCGGCCTGCGACGCCGCCGGGCCCGCCGACGGCACCGCCTGGGGTGCCCGCATGGAGGCCGGCCTCGAGGCCTTCCTCGATTTCGTCGCCGTCCACCCCGACGCCGCTCGGCTCTGCGTGGTCGACGCCCCGGGGGCTTTCGCGGCCTCCGCCGCTCGCTACGAGGCCGCCATCGATCGCTTCGTCACCCGGTTGCGCAAGTCGGCGCCGGCCGGAGCCGAACGCCCGGAGACGCTCGAGGAAGCGCTGATCGGCGGCCTTGCCTGGATCGTCCACCAGCGGATCCGCGGGGCTGGTGGGACCGCGGCCGCCGATCTCCTCCCGCAGCTGCGCGAGTTCATCCTGACTCCCTACAAGGGGGTAGCCAAGGGTTAGTTCCCGACCGCGCAGCGAAACTGACAGTACGCTGGCAGACTTCAATACTCAATGGATCGTTTGCCGCGAGGCCGTCACGGCCTGCCCCCCGAGTTCGTCGCCGAAAACCAGCGCCGTCGACTGATCGACGGCCTCACCGAGGCCCTGTATGAAGTCGGCTATCGAAAAACCACTGTGTCATTGATCGGTAAGCGAGCCGCAGTCTCAAAGAGTGACTTCTACCGGCATTTCAACAGTAAGGACGATTGCTTCTTCGCCGCCTACGAAGCGGCTGTCGATCGGATCCGCGAGTGCGTGCGAGAGGCCTGCGAGCGCGATCCCGGCGCCGATTGGTCACCGCGCATCCGCGACGCGCTGGCGGCGGCGATCACGCTGCTCGCCGAGGAGCCGCAGCTGGCGACGCTCGCCCTCGCCGAGGGCCTGCGGGCGGGCCGCGGCGTCAACGACCGCTACCAGCGCGCGCTCGACGACTTCGTCGCCTACCTTCGCCTCGGGGCGCCTGCGGCGCCGGGCGGCGTCGACGTCCCGGTGGCGACCGGGGAAGCGGTCGTCGGCGGCATCGCCTCACTGCTCGGGCGCCGCATCCTCGCCGGCGAAGGCGACCTCGCCACGCTGCTGCCGCAGCTGCTCGAGTTCGCGCTGACGCCCTACCTCGGCACCGCCGAGGCGCGGCGAATAGTCTCCGCTGGATGAGCGAGGCCCGCAGCGGAGTATTCCCCTCGCAGGCGCTGGCGCAGGCGATCGAGCGCGAATGGGTCAGCTCCGGCGAGTACCGGATCCGGCCCGAGGCGATCCAGCCGGCCAGCATCGACCTCCGCCTCGGTGACGTCGCTTGGGCGCTGCGGTGCTCATTCCTGCCCGACGTCGAATCGACGGTCGAGGAGAAGATGGATGGGCTCGCGTTCCAGCGCATCGACCTCCGCGACGGCGCCGTGCTCGAGCGCGACCGCCCCTACCTGGTGCCGCTGATCGAGGAGCTGGCGCTGCCCGACGACGTCCGTGCCAAGGCCAACCCGAAGAGCTCGACCGGTCGCCTCGACGTCTTCACCCGCGTCATCACCGACCGCCACCATCGCTTCGACGACATCAGCGCCGGCTACCACGGCCGCCTCTACCTCGAGGTCGTGCCGCGCTCGTTCGCGATCCAGGTCAAGACCGGCCTCTCGCTGAACCAGCTGCGCCTGGCCCGCGGCGACGTCCGCCTCGACGACACGCGCATCCGCGCCCTCCAGGCCGAGTCGCCGCTGGCCTACCTGGGCGCCGATCCGGTGTCGGAGTCCGAACTCGCCGTCTCCGACGGCCTCTTCCTCAGCCTCGACCTCTCCGGCCCGGCCGACCGCGTCGTCGGCTACCGGGCCAAGAAGAACAGCCTGCCGGTCGACCTCTCCAAGATCCGCGCCTACGGCTGGCGCGACTACTGGGATCCGGTCTACCCCGAGGCGGGTGGGCGGATCGTGCTCGAGCCGGAGATCTTCTACCTCCTGCTCTCCGCCGAGGGGGTCAGCATCCCGCCGCGAATCGCCGCCGAGATGATGGCCTACGACCCGACCGCCGGCGAGCTGCGCACCCACTACGCCGGCTTCTTCGACCCCGGCTTCGGCTTCGACCCGGCCGGCGAGCGGCCCGGCAGCCGCGCCGCGCTCGAGGTGCGGGCGCGCGACGTGTCGTTCATGGTCGAGCACCGCCAGCCGGTCTGCAAGCTGGCGCTGGAGTGGATGGAGGCGCCGGCCGAGCGACTCTACGGCGCCGACCTCGGCTCCAACTACCAGGGCCAGGTCACCATGCTGAGCAAGCACTTCGCCGAGCAGACCGCGGGGGCTGGCTGAGTCGCCCATCCGGGCTTAAGCGACGTTTACCTCGGTCAGTTTTTCTGCGGGGAGGTGGGGACGTCGCGCTGCAGTTCGCGGATCCGCTTGCGGCGGGCGACCAGTTCGGCTTCGAGATCGGCGATCTCGTCGCGCCGGGCGCGCACCAGCTCGAGCTGGCGATTGACGTACTCGCTCAGCTCCTCGAGGATCTGGCGCCGCCGAACCGGATCGTCGACGCCGGCCTGCCACTCGCGCCGCAGCGCCGCCCGCGAGTCCTCGGCTTCGACCAGGTCCTTGAGACCCTCGAGCGAGATCCCCAGCAGGCTCTTCAGCCGCAGCAGCTCGGCCAGCCGTTCGACGTCGGACTCGGCGTAGGTGCGGTGGGCGCCGGGCTCACGGCCGTCGGCGGCCTCGAGCAGGCCGATCTCCTCGTAGTAGCGGATCGTCCGCGGCGTCGTCCCGGTGCGCTTGGCGACCTCGCCGATGCGCAGCAGGTCGGTGTCGGGCGCAGGCTTCGAGGCGGCGCTCACGGGGTGGCCTCGATCTTCTCGCGGACCGCCTCGGTGACGGCGGTGCGCCGTTGCGGCGTGGGGGCGGGCGAGGTGTCGTGTCGCGGTCGCAGCATCGAGACGCCGGCGCCGACGACGGAGGTCGCGGCGAGGACCCAGAGCGCCGTGTGCATGTTGGCGATGAAGGGGTCGAGCTGGGCGCTGGTCAGGCCCGAGGCGAGGCCGGAGAAGATCTTGAACAGGACCGGTTTCGGGACCGCGGCGGTGACGATCGCGAGGACGAAAGCGATCGAGATCACCGCGCCGGTGTTCTGCAGCATCGTCCGCGCCCCGGCGGCGATGCCGCGCCGGGCGGTCGGCACGGTTCCCATCATCGCCGCCGTGTTGGGGGAGTTGAACATGCCCGAGCCGACGCCGACCAGGAACAGCCAGAGGCCGCCCTGCCAGTAGGCCGTGCCGGCCTGCAGGGTCGTCATCAGCGCCAGCCCGGCGGCGGTGACCAGCATCCCCAGCGCCGCCAGCGAGCGCGACCCGTGACGGTCGGCGTAGATGCCGGCGATCGGCGAGGCGATCAGCATCCCGACCGCCATCGGTGCCAGCTTGATGCCGGCGATGATCGGGTCATCGCCCTGGGCGCCCTGGTAGTAGAAGACGAAGATGAACATCAGCGCGAAGCGCGAGAGCCCGTTGATGAAAGCGGCGCCGGTCGCGGCGGCGAAGAGCCGGTTGCGGAAGATGTCGAGGTCGAGCATCGGTGCCTCGCCGCGGTGCTCGATCAGCACGAACAGCGGCAGCAGGACCGCGGCGACGGCCAGCGAGCCGATCACCAGCGAGTCGTTCCAGCCGGAGATGCCGCCCCGCGAGATGCCGTAGACGAGCCCGGTCAGCCCGATCACGAAGGTGACGGTGCCGAGCACGTCGAAGCCGCGGACCGAGTCGGGGCGGGCCAGCTCGCGCAGGACGACGGCGGCCCAGGCGGCGCCGGCAAGCGCCAGCGGCACGTTGAACCAGAAGACCCAGTGCCAGGAGATCGCGACGAGGGCGCCGCCGAGGACCGGTCCCAAGACCAGCCCGATCGCCGCGACCATCGTGTTGGTGCCCATCGCCAGGCCGAGCTGCTCGCGCGGGAAGGCGTCGGTGACGAGAGCGGGACCGTTGGCGAAGATGAAGGCGCCGCCGATGCCCTGCAGGACGCGCCAGAGAATCAGCTCGGTGCCGTTGGCGGCGAAGCCGGCGCCGAGGCTGGCGGCGGCGAAGATCAGGAAGGCCGAGACGAAGGCGGTCTTGCGGCCAAAGAGGTCGGATAGGCGACCGGCGGTGAGCACCAGCACGGTCGAAGAGATCATGTAGGCGAGGATCACCAGACCAGTTCGAGCAGGCTGGTGCCGAGCGCTCGCTCCAGATCCGGCAGGGCGATGATCAGCGTGCCCGAGTTGGTCGCCACGAGGAGCATGCCGAGGCTGGTGCACGACAGCGCCCACCACTTGTAGTTCTCGTGGTCGGCGTCCACCCCTGCTCGTCCGCTGAACCTGTTTCTTACGTTCACGTCAACTACCTTAGCGCGACTGTCCGCCCTTCGCAAGACCCAGTCTCAGCCCACGGGTCCGAGGTGCGAGCCTCGCCTTGCCGCGGTCCGGAGCCGGCCGTAGGGTGGTCCGATGACTGCCCTCGCCAACAAAGAGACCATCGAGCGGCTCTACGCCGCCTTCGCCGCCGGCAACGGCGCCGCGATGACCGCCTGCTACGCGCCCGACGCGCATTTCCAGGACCCCGCCTTCGGCGACCTCGAGGGCGACGACGTGGGGGCGATGTGGCGGATGCTCACCGGTCGCGCCCGCGACCTCGAGATCACCCTGCGCGGCCACGAGGCCGACGAGAAGGCCGGCACCGCCCACTGGGTAGCCCGCTACACCTTCTCGACCGGACGCCGGGTCGAGAACGACATCCACGCCCGCTTTCGCTTCGACGACGCCGGCCTGATCACCGACCACGTCGACGACTTCGACTTCCGCAAGTGGGCGAGCCAGGCCCTCGGTCCCAAAGGCCACCTGGTCGCCCTGCTGCCGCCGCTGCGCGCCAAAGCCCGCGCCCAGGCCCTGTCCCAGCTCACCGCGTTCAAGCGCGAAGAGACCGGCTCCAGCATCTAGCACCTCCGAACCGACCGCCTCTTATGCGAACATATGTTCGTGCGGTGGGACGAGCAGAAAGTCGAGAACGACCTGCGACTGCCTGGCATCGGGGACGGGACCGTGGTCCGCACCTTTGATGCCCCCGAGGCGATGGGGATCAACTTCCACGAGGTCCGCGCCCGCTCCGCCCTCAACCACGTCCCAGGTGACAGCTTCGGATTCAGCTGGACGATCAACCCGTACCGGGGGTGCACTCATGCCTGCAAATTCTGCTTCGCCCGCACCACCCATACGTACCTGGGTTTCGATGCCGGTCGGGACTTCGAGCGCGAGATCGTCGTCAAGGTCAACGTGCCGGAGCTGGTGCGGGCGGAGCTGGCGCGGCCGAGCTGGAAGCGGGACCTGGTGGCGCTGGGGACGAACACCGATCCCTACCAGTGGGTCGAGAGCCGCTACCGGATGATGCCGGAGATCCTCGAGGCTCTGGAGGCGGCGGAGACGCCCGTCTCGGTGCTGACCAAGTCGCCGCTGGTGATGCGCGACGTCGAGCTCTTCGAGCGGATGCGGGATCGCGGGCTGAAGGTGTCGGTGAACCTGTCGGTGCCGACGCTCGACGAGCGCGCCTGGCGGGCGACCGAGCCGCACACGCCGAGCCCGGCGGCGCGGCTCGACGCGGTCGCCGAGCTGCGGCGACGTGGGATCGACTCGGGGATCCTGATCGCCCCGCTGATGCCCGGCATCAACGACACCCCGGAGCAGGTGCAGCCGATCATCGATCGCGCCCGCGAAGCCGACGCGACCTTCCTCGGCGGCGTCGCCCTTCACCTTCGCGGCGAGGTCAAGGACGTCTTCTTCGGCTGGCTACGCGAAAAACGCCCCGACCTCGTGCCCGAGTACGAGCGCCTCTACGGCCGCCGCGCCTACATGCGCCCCGCCGAGCGCCAGAAGACGACGCGGGCCCTGCGCGGCTGGGGCAGCGCCCGAATGCGCGCCCGCGCCGAGGGCAGTCGCGCGGTCCAGCCGCTCGTCGCGAGCAAGCCGGCCGAACCGGCCCAGGCTCGCCTGTTCTAGTCCCCGGCGCCTTCGTCGAGCTGCTCGTACACGCACTCGCGCGGCGCTTTGTCGTCGCGGAAGGCGTGGAACCTGGCGCCGTGGCGGATCCGGCCGCCCGCGGCGTGGTCGTAGCCGACCTCGATCACCAGCTCGGGCCTCAGCTCGACCCACTCGAGGTCGCGGTCGGCGGCCCAGCGGCTCGGTTCGGCGCTGCCGCTGGAGCCGGTCTCCAGCGGCGCCAGCATCGACCGCATCGATCGTTTGGCGGCGGCGCTGAAGCCGGAGATGTGGCCGACGCTGCGCAGGTTCTCGCCGTCGTAGAGCCCGAGGATCAACGACCCGACGGTACCCTCCTCTTTGCCGGGGCGCCAGCCCATCACGACGCAGTCGATCGTCCGCTCGCGCTTCACCTTCGCCATGCCCTTGCGTTTACCGGGGATGTACGGCGCGTCGAGCTGCTTAGCCATCACTCCCTCGATGCTGTCCAGCCAGCGCTCAGCCTGCTCGGTGTCTGGGGCCAGCGGCGTCAACTCGAGGCCGGCCTCGGCGGCGATCCGCTCGAGGCGCGCGCGCCGCTCCGCCAGCGGCGTCTCCAGCAGCGACTCGTCGCCCTCGGCGAGCAGGTCGAAGGCGATGAAGGAGGCCGGGATCTCCTCGCTGAGGAGCTTGATCCGGCTCTCGGCCGGGTGCAGGCGCATCTGCAGGCGGTCGAACTCGACGTTGCCGTCGGGGTCGCGGATCACCAGCTCGCCGTCGAGTACCCAGCGCCCCGGCGTCCACTCGAGCTCGGGGAAGTAGCGGGCGAGCGGTTTGGCGCCGCGCGATTGCACGTAGACCTCGGCGCCGTCGACGAAGACGATCGCCCGGAAGCCGTCGAGCTTGGGCTCGTAGGCCCACTCGTCCCCGACCGGCAGCTGTTTGCGCGTCAGCGCCAGCTGCGGCTTGATCGGCGGCGAGAGCGGCAGGCCCACGCCGCCAGGCTATCCGGCGGCGCCTGCGGCCGCGGCCTCGAGGGCCGTGCCTAGTGGGCGCTGCCGGCGATGCGTTCGCGCCGGGCGCGGCTCTCGCGGGGGTCCGGAATCGGGACCGCCGAGAGGAGTTTCTTCGTGTACTCGTCCTTCGGGTTCTCGCAGACCTGGTCGGCGGCGCCGGTCTCGACGATCTTGCCGTGGTTCATCACCGCGATCCGGTCGGAGATGTGGCGCACGACGCCGATGTCGTGGGCGACGAAGACGTAGGTCAGGCCCATCTCGTCCTGGAGGTCATCGAGCAGGTTCACGATCTGCGCCTGGATCGAGACGTCGAGGGCCGAAACAGGCTCGTCGCAGACGACCAGCTTCGGCTCCAGGGCGAGCGCGCGGGCGATCCCGATCCGCTGCCGCTGGCCGCCCGAGAACTCGTGCGGGAAGCGGTTGTAATGCTCGGGCGAGAGGCCGACCCGCTCGAGCAGGCCCTGGACCCGGGTGCGCAGCTCCTTGCCCGAGGCGACTTTCTGGATCTTCAGCTGATCGCCGACGATCTGGCCGACCCGCTTGCGCGGATTGAGCGAGGCGTAGGGGTCCTGGAAGATCATCTGCATCTCGCGACGCAGCGGGCGCAGCTCGCGACGGCCGAGGCCGGCGATCTCCTGGCCTTCGAATTTGACCGAGCCCGAGGTCGGCTCCAGCAGCTGCAGCACGGCGCGGCAGGCGGTCGACTTCCCCGAGCCCGACTCGCCGACCAGGCCCAGAGTTTCCCCTTTGCGGACCTCGAAGCTGATGCCGTCGACGGCGCGGACGTAATCGACCGTGCGGTCGACCAGGAGGCCGCTCTTGATCGGGAAGTGCTTGACGAGATCGGTGACCTCGAGCAGAGCACCGCTGCTGATGTTCGTGGCGCCGTCGGCCGGGGACGCGCTCACGATGGCTTCTCCAGTCCGATCCGGCCTTCGACGTCGCGCATCTGGCGCTTGTCCTCGACGTCGAGCCAGCAGCGGTCGCGGTGGCCGGGGTTGTCGGTCAGGTGCGCCCTGAGGTCGGGGGCCTGCGAGCACTTGCCGAACTCGTGCGGGCAGCGCGGACGGAAGGAGCAGCCCTCCGGCAGATTGAGGAGCGAGGGCGGGGCGCCGCTGATCTGAGGCAGGCGGTGCGGCCGCGGCTGGTCGAGCCGGGTCAGCGACCCGAGCAGACCCCAGGTGTAGGGGTGCTGGGGGTCGTAGAAGATGTCGTCGAGCGTTCCCTGCTCGACCACCTTGCCGCCGTACATCACGAGGACGCGATCCGCGGTTTCGGCAACGACGCCGAGGTCGTGGGTGATCAAGATCGTCGCCAGGCCCCGCGAGCGATTGAGCTCTGAGATCAGGTTGAGGATCTGGGCCTGGATCGTGACGTCGAGGGCCGTCGTCGGCTCGTCGGCGATCAGCACGCTCGGTTCCAGCGCCAGCCCCATCGCGATCATCGCCCGCTGGCGCATGCCGCCGGAGAATTCGTGCGGGTAGGCGTCGACGCGGACCTCGGGGTCGGGGATGCCGACCGAGTCGAGCAGCTCGATCGCCCGGTTGCGGGCCTCGTCCTTGCTGGTGTCGGCATGGTGAGAGCGGATCGCCTCGACGATCTGGGTGCCGACCTTGTAGACCGGGTTCATCGAGGTCATCGGATCCTGGAAGATCATCGCGATCTGGCTGCCGCGGATCTCCTGCAGGTCGGTGTCGCTCATCGTGATCAGCTCTTCGTTGCGCAGCTTGACCGAGCCTTCGATCACCGCGTTCGGCGAGCGGGTGAGGCCGAGGAGGGTCTGCGCGGTGACGCTCTTGCCCGAGCCGGACTCGCCGACGATCGCCAGCACTTCGCCCGCGGCCAGCTCGAAGCTGACCTTGTCGACGGCCTGGACCCGACCGTCTTCGGTGGCGAAGCCGACCCGCAGGTCGTTGACCGAGAGCAGTGGCCCGGTGCTCGGCGCGGCGGCCCCCGGCGCCGTCTGAGGGGTGGCGCTCATGGTGCCTGGGTCCCCAGCCGGATCCGCGGATCGAGGTAGGCGTAGGCGATGTCGACGACGGTATTGAAGAAGACGATGAAGAAGGCGCCGAAGATCGTGATCGCGATGATCGTCGGGAAGTCCTGCTGTTTCAGGGATTCAGCGGTGAGCAGCCCGACGCCTTCGATATTGAACATGTACTCGATGATGATCGTGCCGCCGCCGAGGACGGCGCCGAAGTCGAGCCCGAACAGGGTGATGATCGGAATCAGCGAGTTGCGCAGCACGTGGCGCATCATCACGCGGCGGTTGCTGAGCCCCTTGGCACGGGCGGTCCGCACGTAGTCCTCGTCCATGACCCCGAGCATGCTCGAGCGCAGCACCCGGCTGTAGAAGCCGACGAACAGGACCGCGAGGGTGATCCAGGGGAGGAACAGGTGGCTGAACCACGCACCTGGGTTGGACAGCGGTTCGTACCCGTTGGAGGGGAATAGTTCGACCTTGTAGGTCAGGTAATAGAGGAAGATCGAGGCGAGCCAGAAGGTCGGCATCGAGATTCCGACCAGGGCGAAGACGGTGATCGCGCGATCGAGGAATCCGCCCGCGCGGATCGCCGATATGTAGCCGAAGAGGATGCTGAACGAAAGCCAGATGATCGCCGCCCCGATACAGAGCGAGAAGGTCGCCGGAATCCCTTCGAGGATCCGCTGGTCGATGTTCTCGTGCGCCTGCGAATAAGAAGTGATCTGGCCGGTGAAGACCAGCTTCATCTGAGTCAGGTACTGCTGCGGCAGGGACTTGTCGAAGCCCCATTCCTTTTCGACGTTCTTCACGAGCGTCGGGGTCGCGTTCTTGCCGGCGATCCGCTGGGCCGGGTTGGTGGCCGGGACCACGTTGAAGATCAGGAAGACGAGGACCGAGATCGCGAACAGCACCGCGATCATCCCGATGAACCGCCTGATGATGAAACGGACCATCAGTGAGCGTTGTCCAGCTCGGTGACGGCGCCGGTTCGGGCCTCGAAGCGAATTTTGGCTTTCGGGTCGAGGGCGTCGCGGAGCCCGTCGCCGAAGATATTGATCGAGAGCACCGTCAACAGGATCGCGGTGCCGGGGATGATCGTCAGGATCGGGTTGGAGTAGAGCGCTTCGAAGCCTTCCGAGATCATCGTCCCCCAAGAAGAGTTGGGCGGTTGGACGCCGGCCCCGAGGAAGGACAGGGTGGCCTCCAACAGCATGTTGTTGGCGATATTGAGAGTGAAGAAGACGATGATCGTCGAGAGCAGGTTCGGCAGCAGCTCGACGAACATGATTCGCCAGGCACTGGCTCCCTGGGCGATCGCTGCCTCGATGAACTCTTTCTCACGCAGCGCGAAGACTTCTCCGCGCAGGGGCCTCGCCATATATGGCGTGTAGACGATCCCGATGATCAGCGTCGGGATCCATAGGGAGCTGTTCTTCACGTGGATCGGCCCGATGCTGAGGCCTCCGACGGCGAGGACGATCCCGATCGCAATGCCGAGGAGGACGACCGGGAAGGACCAGATCACGTCCATGACCCGCGAGATGACGGTGTCGGTAACGCCGCCGTAGTAACCGGCGAGGAGCCCGAGGATCACGGCGAGGGCGGTGGTGATGATCGCCGAGGTGATGCCGATGAAGAGGGAGGCGCGGCCACCGTAGAGGAGGCGGACCATCTCGTCGCGCCCGAGGTGACCGTCGGCGCCGAGGAAGAACTTGCCGCCGGCATTGAACCACTGCGGTCCGATCGCTTTGCCGCTCGGTTCGACCACTTCCTTGACTTCGCCGCCCTCGTGGAGCTTCTCGAGGGTGTGGGTCTGGTTGGGGCCGGTGTGGGCGACGTGGTTGGCCCAGACCGGGGCCAGGATGCAGCAGATGATGATGAGGATGAAGACGAACAGCCCGAACAGGGCGAGCTTGTTCCTTCGTAGGCGGCGAAACGCGATCTTCCAGGGGCCGCCGGACTGGGCGCCGTCGGCGCCCGCCTGGTCCCCTGCCGGGGGTCCGGCGGCGGAGCCCGTCTGGGGCTCCGCCGCCTCGACCCGCAGCTTGGGGTCAGGCTCGAGGGGCACGGCAGTTACTCCGTTCCGTGCCTATTCGGTGAATTCGAACGTTGCCAGGTCGTCCTCGAACGTGGGATTCCAGATGATGTTTTCGAGGTTGATATTGCTGGAGACGAAGGTCGACAGGGTCCGGGTTCCGTAGGGGGCCCACGGCGCCTGTTCCATGTATTCCTTGTCCACTTCTTCGTAGCCTTTTTCGGTTTCCGGACCAAGCTCCGTTTCGTTCAGTTCCGCGAGCTTTGCGTTCAGGGTCGGGTCGTTCGTCCGAGAGAAATTCTGGTTGTTGGTCGGCTGAATGCTTTCACCGTTGAGGAGCGGCCCGAAGAAATCATTCGGGTGCGGATAGTCCTCGAACCAGTCAGACCAACCGGTGTCCAGGTTCGGCGTCGTTTCGTTCCCGATCACGGTGAAGTAGTTGTCGGGATTGAGGATCTTGAGTTCTGCGTTGAACCCGAGTTCTTTCAGGACGCCCTGGTAATAGGTGCCGGCGTCGTTGTTGGGACTCTCGGCATCCGTCCAGACGGTGATTTCTTTGTCAGACGGGTTCGCTTCTTTGATCATTTCCTTCGCTTTGGCCATGTCGTGCGGATACAGTTCGAATTTCTTGTATCCGGGCATCCCGGGCGGAAGGATCTGCTGGGTGCCTTTGATCTGGCCGGTGTAGATCCGTTCGAGCGCCGCCGGGTCGACCGCGTAGTTGACCGCTTCGCGGACTTTCGGATCGTTGAACGGAGCGACTTCGGTGTTCATCCAGAAGTAGTAGGTCGAGATCGTCGGCTCGGGACGGAACTGTGAGCCTTCGTATTTTTCGACGACTTCCTGGTAACGGTCGGTCGGAGGCGGATCGAAGATCCAGTTGAGCTTGCCGGATTCGACCTCGTTGATCTGGGTCGACTGGTTGCGCAGGACTTCGATTTCGATCTTGTCGACGTGGCCGCTGGGGATTTCCGGCATCTGTTTGCCGTTGTCTTTGGCCCAGTACGGGTTCCGTTCGTAGACCCAGCCGCGACCCGGCTGCGAGCTGACGATCTCGTAAGGACCGGTGGCCGGAATCGGGGTCGCCGACTGATCTTCGTTGGGGGTGCTCTGCGGAACCGGAGCGACGAACATCAGTGCCAACTCGTTGTTGAAGGTTCCGCGCGCTTTTTCGAGGTTGATGACGATTTCGCCGGTCTTTTCATTCGTGGTGATGCCGGAGATGCCGCCCTTCTTCGTTTTGGCGAATTTTTCGGCGCCGACGATGCTCGAGTAGAAGGGGGAGCCACCGGAGTTGGTCAGGAAGCAACGTTCGACGGCGTATTTGAAGTCACCGGCTTTGATTGGTTCGCCGTTCGAATATTTGAGGCCCGGTTTGAGGAAGAGCGTGTAGGTCTTGCCGCCGTTGGTGATTTTGGGAAGTTCTTTGGCGAGGCCCGGGATGATTTCCGAGCCTTCCTTGCCAGCAGCGTGTTTGTAGGTGATCAGCGGGATGTAGACGTCCTGCATCGCCGTCCAGCCCTCAGCCGTGTAGGAGATCTGGGGGTCGAGGTAATCCGGGAACGACGTGTAGGCGCCGACCAGGGTGCCGCCTTCGTTGCCGCCTTCGGTCGAGCCACCGCCCGAAGTGGTTTCAGAAGTTTCGGAGGATCCGGAGCTGCTGCTCGAGCCGCCACCTCCACATGCGGCCAACCCAATAGCTAAGAGCGCAGCGACAATTGAGACTGCAAGAACCACCGAATACTTCTTCAAGATCGAACCTCCGAGTTAGACCGGGTTGGCGTGCCTCCAGCGACCAACTCCAGCACAACGTCGGCCCCCCCGTCAAGCGAGTTTGGTTTTGAGCGCGACCCCCGGTCCGTCCAATGTCCGCCAATCAGGGGGGTTGCGATGCCGACGATCACGAAAATGCCGGCGCCGGCGACGATGAACGTGGTGCGCGGCGCTGCAATCGCGGTGATCGCTCCGCCGACCGCGAAGCCGACTCCTGGCATCGCCGCGCCGATCGACTCGAGGACGCTCATGACCCGGGCCTGCATCTCGGGCGCGGTCAGCTCCTGCACCGCGCTGATCGCCGTGACCCACTGGACGCCGTTGCCGGCGCCGCCGACGATCGAGGCGACACACGCCCAAGCGAGAGTCGGTGCGATGCCGAGGCCGAGGTAACCGATACCGACGGCGATCGTGCTGGCCAGGAGGAGGAGCGGCAGCGAGGCTTTGCGAACGGCCGCGAAGATCAGGCTCCCGAGCACCATCCCGACCCCCCAGCTGGCGAGCATCACGCCATACCCGGTGTCGGTCGTGCCGAGCGTTTGCTTGGCGTAGACGACCTCGACCGGCACCACGGCGGCGAAGAAGATGAATGCGGCGCCCTGGGCGATCAGCAGATTTCGCAGGCGCTTGTGCTCGCGCAGATATCTGATCCCGGCGGCGACACGCTCGCGCAGATGGCCTGGTTCCGGCTCGCCATGAGGAAGACCCCTCGCGGTAAGGAGGATCAGGGCGACGGCATAGAAGGAGGCCGCGTCGACCAGGAGAGCGGTCTGCAAGCCGAAGCCGGCGACGATCAGGCCGGCGACTGCGGGGCCGACCGCGGCCCCGCCGGTGAACGCGACATTCAGCAGGGCGTTGCCCGCCCGCAGCTCGCCGGTTGGCTCGAGCAGCGAGGCGACGACGGCGCGGGTCAGCGAGCGGCCGGTCAGGGCCAGGGCGCCATCGACGGTGGCCACCGCGATCACCGCCGCTAGTGAGAAGTTATCGACGAGCAGTGCGAGCACTCCGAAGGCGGCCGCCTCGCCGCAATAGACGATTGGCAGGACGAATCGCGGCGGCGGCTTCTCGGCACGGGTGACGAGGATCGGCGCCAGGAGCGAGGGCAGGAAGCGGGTTCCGAGGAAGAGACCGGCGGTCGCGAGAGCGCTGTTCGTCTGTTCGTAGACGAGGACCGTCAGGGCGATGATCCCCATCCAGTCGCCGAGCTCGTTGACCGCGTAGGTCGTCGCGAGCCGGCGGAAGGCGGGGCGTCGGAGTGGGGCCGTCAGGCCTGGATTACGCACGAGTTTCAGTGTGGTCTACCCAATTTATGCACAAGATTTCCTGCAGATGCACAAGTTTCCGCGAAGTTGTGCTACAAAGTTGCCAGCAGCTTGTCGGCCAAGTGCCGGAACTTGACATGACTGGGCTTCGACCAGAAGGAGGACGAAATATGGCTTGGCGTCACTAGAACTTCCCAGAGCGAGACCCGCATAGGGATCTCGCGAAAGACTTTCTGAAAGGCACCCATCGGCGGTGCCTTTCTTTTTGGTCCGATGCCAGATGCCTGCCACGGCGTCGTGAATACTCGATCTGCCCTCTGCACGCGCCCGACCATACGGCTAGAGGTCGTTGCAACCTATGCCTATGCAGGCTAATTTTACCGGTCCAATTGGCAGAGGACTGGGATTTAAGCCTGCCGCAACAGAGGGAAAGACCTTCGATCGCGGAATGCTTGCCCACCCAGGGCAGCTTTTGAGTATTGGAACCCCCCGACGATGGCCGATAATCGCCCAAGCAACCTAGTCATTGCCGTCCAGGTCCTCGGCCTGGTTGCGGCCGTCGCGGTCGCGGTGCTGACGGGCGATACGGCGAATTGGGATTGGGGCCTGTTCGGGATCCTGCTGGCCTTCTCGGTCTTCAGCGATCTGACGGCGATCAGCACCCGGTCGAAGCTGAAGCTGTCGGGCAGCTTTCTCCCGATGGTGCTGGCGATGGTTTTCCTCGGCGGACCGCCGGCGGCGCTGATCGGCGTGATCACCATCGGAGTCGGCCTCGCCGGCGGCCAGGGCAAGGCCCCGCACTACGTCCTCAACAACCTGCTCACCTTCGCCACCTTCCCGCTGGTCAGCGGCCTCGCGTTCCATTGGGTCACGACGACCGCCGGGATCACCGACTCCGAACCGGTCTTCTACGCGCTGATCCTCGCCGTCTTCGGCTTCGCGCTGACGATCGATTTCGCGCTGATCGCGTCGTACTCGTGTTATCTCGAGCGCATCTCCTTCCCGCGGACCGTCCGAACGGCCTTCCTGCCGGTGCTTCCGTCGGAGACCGCGGCCGCCCTGATGGCGGTCGGGATCGCCTACCTCTACGTCAAAATCGGGCTCGGTGGCATCGCCCTGTTCGGCGTTGTCCTCGTCACCTTCCAGTACCTGCTGGGCGCGCTCCTCGTCTCGCAGGACCGCGCCGAGGAGCTGGAGCTGCGCTCCAAGCAGCTGGCCAGCTTCCAGGTCGGGATGTTGAGCGCGATGCTGCGGACGCTCGATCTGCGCGACCAGATGACGGCGCGGCACTCCGCCGCGGTGGCGCGGTACTCGCGAGCGATCGCGCAGCGGGCCGGCTACTCGCGGCGCGAGGAGGAGCTCGTCCATATCGCCGCGCTGCTGCACGACATCGGCAAGTTCATCCTCCCCGACCGCATCCTCAAGGCCAACGTGCCGCTCACCGACGAGGACTGGATGCTGATCAAGCGCCACCCGCAGCAGGGCGCCCGCGTGGTCAGCTCGCTCGACGGCTACGGGCCGGTCGCCGACATCATCCTCGCCCACCACGAGCGGATCGACGGCAAAGGCTATCCGCGCGGGTTGAGCGGCGACGACATTCCCGAGCTGGCGCGGATCATCTCCGTCGCCGACACCTATGACGTGATGACCGCGCGCGACTCCTACCGCACGCCGATGTCGAGCTACGACGCGATTGCCGAGCTTCGCCGGGTCGCCGGCAAACAGCTGGACGCCCGCTTCGTCGAGGTCTTCGTCGAGCTGCTCGAGGGCAACGACGTCTCCTTCCAGCACGGCGAGGCCTCGGACTTCGAGAAGGAGCTCTCGCTGGAGGCGCGGATCGCCGAGACCGCCAGCCCCGCCACCGGCGACAACCGGTTCCAGATCGCCGGCGTCAACATCTGATCGTCGCGGCCCGCCGCCGGATAGCCTGCCGCGGATGAGAGCGGTCACCTACCAGGCACCCAACGAGGTGCGGATCGAGGAGCGCCCCGAGCCGGTCGTCGAAGCGCCCGACCAGGCGGTCGTCGCGATCGAGGCCACGGGTGTCTGCGGCTCCGACCTGCACATCTACCACGGGCGCGTTCCGGTCGAGGCCGGGACGACGATCGGCCACGAGTACGTCGGCACGGTGCTGGCAGTCGGCGACGCCGTCGACCGGGTCGCCGTCGGCGACCGCGTGCTCGGCTGCTTCCACGTCGCCTGCGGCAGCTGCACCACCTGCGTGCGCGGCGACTATCACCGCTGCGAGCGCGGCCGCACCTTCGGCCACGGCTCGACCCTCGGGTCGCTGCCCGGCACCCAGGCCGACCAGGCGATGGTCCCCTTCGCCAACCTCACCCTGCGCAAGGTGCCGGAGGGGATGTCGGCGGAGACCGCGCTCTTCGCCGGCGACGTGATGGGGACCGGCTACCACGCCGTCGCCCACGCCGGGATGCGCTCCGGCGACACCGTCGCCGTCCTCGGCCTCGGCCCGGTCGGCCTCTGCGCGGTGCAGGCGGCGGTCGCCGGCGGTGCCGCCCAGGTCTTCGCCGTCGACTCGGTCGAGGATCGGCTGGACCTGGCGCGTCGGTTCGGCGCCACGCCCGTCCACCTGACCGAGCAGGACGCCAAACGCGAGGTCCGTGGCGCCACCGAGGGGCGGGGCGCCGACGTCGTCGTCGAGGCGGTTGGGGCGCCGGAGGCGTTCGGCTCCGCGATCGGGCTGGTGCGGAACGCCGGAACGATCAGCGGCGTCGGCGTCCAGGTCGGGCGCTCCGAGATCAACCTCGGGCTCGCCTGGCTGAAGGGGCTCGATCTGCGGCTCGGCCAGGCCAACGTCATCCTCCACGTCGACCGGGTGCTGGCGATGCTCGCCGCCGGCACGCTCGACCCGACCCCGCTCGTCACCCACCACATGAAGCTCGACGAGGCGGTCGAGGCCTACGACCTCTACGACCGCCGCGAGGCGCTGAAGATCGTCCTCACGCCCTAGCGCCGGGCCGGCAAACTCGCGGCGGCGCGGTGGCGGCGGTAGGTGTCTTCGACCCAGCGGTAGCCGGGGCGCTCGGCAAGTTCGTCGCGCAGCGCCTGGAAGGCGGCGGGCATCGCCTGCTCGGGCGGCGTCGGTCCGCCCTCGGGAGTGACCAGGGGGTAGAAGAGCGACGCGGCGGTGAGGTCGGCGACGGTGAAGGAGTCGCCGACGAGGTAGGTGCCGCCGCCGTCCGCGAGCTCGTCGTCGAGGCGGTCCATCGCCGCCCGGACCTTGTCGCGGGCCGTGACCGCGGCGTCGTCGCGGGCGGCGCCGAAGCGAAGGCTCGCGTACTTGCGGGCATAGGTGCCGACGAGGCGTTCGGCCTGGCCGAGCCGGCCCCCGACCGCCCGCGCGGCGACTTCGTCGAAGATCGCCGGCTCGCCGATCATGTCGTGGAAGACGACGCGGCGGATATGGGGTCCGAGCTCCTCGTCGAAGAACCACTCGAGCTCGAGCGCGCGGCGGCGCCGGGCGGCGTCGGCCGGGTAAAGAGGCCGCTCCGGGAAGCGCTCCTCGAGGGCGGCGAGGATCGCGGTCGAGTCGGCGATCGTGCGGCCGTCGAGCTGGAGGACCGGCAGGGTCACCGAGCGCCCGCCGGTCAGCACCGCGGCGGCGACGATATGGGCGCCGGGAAGGAGGGAGCGGCGTCCGTGCGGCACCCGCTTGTGGTCGAGGGCCCAGCGCACCTTCTCGCTGTAGTGCGAGATCTCGAGCTGCCAGAGCGTCGGTCGGTCGTCCCCCATCGATCCTCGCCTGCGAGGATAGAGCCGGATGGCTCTGCTGGACGAGAACGAGATAGGCGAGCGGCTGCAGGGCCTCGACGGCTGGGAGCGCCGGGGCGATGAGATCGTCAAGAGCTTCAAGCGCGGCGACTTCGTCGGCTCGGTGAAGTTCGTCGAAGCGCTGGCGGCGCCGGCCGAGGCGATGGGGCACCATCCCGACCTCGCGATCTCCTGGGACACCGTGACGGTGACGATCTCGACCCACTCCGAGGGCGGCCTCACGGCCGCCGACTTCGAGCTGGCGGCGAAGATCGATGCGCTCTGAGCCTTCGCGGGAGGGCGCTCAGCTGCTGAGCGCGGCGACGAGGGCGCGGCCGCAGGCGCGACCAGGGTCTTTGTCGGGGTTGTAACAGGCGATCGAGGCGCCGATCAGCGCCGGCGACGCCACCAAGGGGGCGATCAGCGCGCCCAGCTCCTCCCAGTCGAGTCCGCCCGGCATCAGGTAATCGGTTGCCGGGAAGACCGACTGGTCGAGGACGTCGACGTCGAAGTGCAGCCAGAACGGGCCGGGTTCGCCGATCGTCGCGGCGAGCTCAGCGCCGATCGCGCCGGCGTCGCCGTCGTGGATGTCGGCGGCCGCGCGCAGCAGCGGCGGCACCGGGAGATCCTCGGGCTGGCGCATCCCGTCCTCGATCGACTCCTCCCGGTCGCGGAAGCCGACCAGGGCCAGGCGCTCGGGCGCGACGGAGGGACCGCCGGCGGCCTCGACCCAGGCCGCGGGCCCGAGCCCGAGGGCGACCGCGATCGGCATGTCGGCGGCCTCGCCGGTGGTCGAGGTGGTGCCGTCGTAGAGGTCGAGGTGGCCGTCGACGTGGACGAGGCCGACCGAGCCGAGCGCGTCACGAGCGCCGGCGAGGGCACCGGGCAGCTCGGCGCAGCAGCCGCCGGCGAGGAAGGGACGCTCGCCGGCGCCGATCCGCGCCGCGACCGCAGCGCGGATCGCGACGGTGGTGGTCAGTACGTCGTCGCTGGCGAGCAGGCCGGTGGCGGGGTGGCGCTCCTCGCCGCGGATCGCGACCGCGAGGTCGCCGGCATCGGCGGCGCCGGTGGCCGCCGCCAGACCCAGCTCGCGCAGAACCGCCGGCCCGTGCTCGGTCCCCCCGTCGCGGCCGACCGAATCGATCGGCACGCCGATGACGGTCATCGCGTCCATCCCGCGAGGTTAGAGCCGTCCTCCCGACCTTTGTCACCCTCTGGGTTACAAAAGTCGGGGGGAAGCGGGGGGTGGCAGACTCGTGGCATGGCCAGCCGACGCAAGAAGGGGAGGCCGCCGCGCGAGAAGGCGGCGACGGTCGACTACACCGACGCCGAGGGCAACGTCCTCAGCCTGCGCGAGACGCTGAGCGCCGGCACGATCGCCAAGCTCGGCGAGCCGCCGGCGACCGCGGCGGCCTCGCAGGAGGACGCCTGGCGGCGGCGCGAGGAGGCCCTGTTCGAGCGGCTCGCGGTGAGCTGGGAGATCGCCGGGCTGCCGCTCACCGACCAGAAGATGCTGCTCGGCCGCTACCGGATGGCCGGCTCCGATACCCAGGCGTGGGTGCGGCGGACGATCGCCGCGCACCTCGAGCGCCACATCCCCGAGCTCGCCGGCTAACCAGCCTCCTGATCCCCGGTCGGCCGCGGCGACACGGGCCGGCGGTACCGTCTCCCGATGCCCGATGAGCTCCGCATCGACGAGCGGCTGGCGATCCCGCTGGCCGAGATCGAGCTGCGCGCCAGTCGCTCGTCCGGCCCCGGCGGCCAGCACGCCAACGTCACCGCCTCGCGGGTCGAAGCGGTCTTCGACGTCGAGGCGTCGCGCTCGCTCGACGAGGCGCGGCGGGCACGGCTGCTCGAGCGGGTCGGGCCGGTCGTCACCGCGGTCGCCCAGGACGCGCGCGGCCAGAGCCGCAACCGCGAGCTGGCGCTGAGCCGGCTGGCGGCGAAGATCGCGACGGCGCTGCGCGTCCAGCGGCGCCGGCGGCCGA
This sequence comes from uncultured Actinomycetes bacterium, assembly GCA_963839115.1. Classification (GTDB taxonomy): domain Bacteria; phylum Actinomycetota; class Thermoleophilia; order Solirubrobacterales; family 70-9; genus VAYN01. The sequence goes on along the minus strand of CAWITM010000001.1, from coordinate 2,471,143 downwards.
CCAAGCCGTCGCGCGGCGCGCGGCAGCGGCGCCTCGACGAGAAGCGGCGGGCAGGCGAGCGCAAGCGCGACCGGCGGCGGCCGTCGGGCGAGGATTAGGGGCGCGGACGGCGTGGCCGATGAGTTCCCGGCCTCCCGTTGGTCTCTACTTGGGAACGGACAAGAACGAGAGGAGACGCAGATGCTTGCCGACAGCAGGGCCTTCAGCGGTTTCGCGGTCGATGACCTGGCGAAGGCGCGAGAGTTCTACGCCGAGACGCTCGAGCAGAAGGTCGAGGTGCTCGACGAGGACAACGGGCTGATGACACTGCACCTGGCGGGGGACCGGCCGACGCTGATTTACCGCAGCGAGGGCTTCACCCCGGCCAGCTACACGATGCTGAACTTTCCGGTCACCGACATCGACGCCGCGGTCGACTGGCTCGCCGGGCGCGGGATCGAGTTCGAGCGCTACGCGGGGATGCCCCAGGACGAGAAGGGAGTGATGCGCGCCGGCGGGCCGCCGATCGCCTGGTTCAAGGACCCGGCCGGCAACACGCTCTCGGTCCTGCAGGAGGACTAGGAGTCGGTCGGAGCTGGCGCGGTGGCGGCGGGCGGGGCGGCGTTGGCGCCGGCTGCAACCGTGGCGCCACCGAGCTCGCTCCGGACGAGCGGCGCCACCGCGGTGCCGAAGAGCTCGATCGAGCGCATCACGTCGGCGTGGGGGAGGGTGCCGACGCTGAACTGGATCAGGAAGCGCTGGTGGTTGAAGATCGCGTGCTGGGCGACGATCTTCTCGGCGACCTGCTCCGGGCTGCCGACGAAGCTGGCGCCGCGCGGCGTGCGGCTCGCTTCGAAGGCCTGGCGGTTCAGTGGCGGCCAGCCGCGCTCGCGGCCGATCCGGTCCATCATCGTCGCGAAGGCTGGGTAGGCGATGTCGGCGGCGGCCTCAGAGGTCTCGGCGACGTAGCCGTGGGAGTTGATGCTGAGCGCCGGCGGCTCGTGGCCGGCTTCGGCGGCGGCCGCCCGGTGCAGCTCGGCGAACTGGGCGAAGCGGGCCGGTTCGCCGCCGATGATCGCCAGCGCCATCGGCGGCCCGAGGCGCCCGGTGCGAAGCGCCGATTGCGGCGAGCCGCCGACCGCGACCCAGACCGGCAGCGGCTGCTGCAGCGGGCGCGGGTAGACGCCGCGGCCGTCGATCGCGGCGCGGCCGGGGCCGCCGGGCCAGGTCACCTCGGTCCCCTCGCGCACCGCGAGGAGCAGTTCGAGCTTGGCCGCGAAGAGCTCGTCGTAGTCCTCGAGGTCGTAGCCGAAGAGCGGGAAGGACTCGATGAAGGAGCCGCGTCCGGCCATGATCTCGGCACGGCCGCCGGAGAGCAGGTCGAGGGTGGCGAAGTCCTGGAAGACGCGAACGGGATCGTCGGAGCTGAGCACCGAGACCGCGCTGGTGAGACGGATCCGCGCGGTTCGCTCGGCGCCGGCGGCGAGCGCGACGGCGGGAGCCGAGACGGCGAAGTCGGGCCGGTGGTGCTCGCCGACGCCGAAGACGTCGAGCCCAACCTGATCGGCGAGCTCGATCTCCTCGACGAGGTCGCGCAGGCGCCGCTCGGCCGAGACGATCGGGCCGCCGCTCGCGTCGGGGGTGAGCTCCGCGAAGGTGTAGACGCCGAGTTCCATCGAGGTCCAGCTTAGGCGGGCGCTGACGCCGGGTCGGTCGGCGAAGATGCGAGCCATGGTCGGCGAACGCACCGAGGACGGCTTCGCCGCACTGACCCTGGAAAGCGGCGCCGCCGGCGGGATCGTTGCGATCTTCGTCCCCGAGGCGGGGATGATCTGCTGCGGCCTGCGCCACCGCGGCGAGGAGCTGCTCGGGCAGCGGGCCGGCCTCGGCGCCTACGTCGAGTCGCGCTCGACGATGGGGATTCCCTTCCTGCACCCGTGGGCGAACCGGCTCGGCGCCGACCGCTTCGAGGTCGCCGGGCGGGAGGTCGACCTGAGCCTGCCCGAACTGCCGCTGAAGCGCGACGGCAACGGCCTGCCGATGCATGGCCTGCTCGGCGCGGCGCCGGGCTGGCGGGTCGAGCGCCACCTCGAGCTCGACGATGGCTGCGGGCTGCTGCGGGCGAGCTTCGACTTCGGCGCATATCCGCACCTGCTCGAGGCCTTCCCGTTTCCGCATCGGGTCGAGATCGAGGCGCGCCTGGAGGGGGCGGAGCTGGCGATCGCGACGACCGTGACCGCGACCGGGGACGTCGCGGTCCCGATCGCCTTCGGCTTCCATCCGTACCTGCGCCTGCCCGGTGTGCCGCGCGACGAGTGGGTGCTGGAGGCGCCGGTCCGCGAGCGCCTGCTCCTCGACGAGCGCGGCCTGCCGACCGGCGAGCGAGAGCCGGTGCGGATCGAGACCGCCCCGCTCGCCGAGCGCACCTACGACGACGCCTTTCTGGCGCCGCCGCCGAGCGAGCGCTTCGCCCTTTCCGGCGGCGGCCGGCGCCTCGAGCTGCGAATGGACGTCGGCTATCCCTTCACCCAGATCTACGCGCCCGCCGACACCGACGCGGTCGCGATCGAGCCGATGACGGCGCCGACCAACGCCCTGCTCAGCGGCGAGGACCTGCCGACGGTCGCCCCGGGCGAGAGCTTCCGCGCCGCCTTCGCGCTCGCCGTGGGCTGAGCCGGGACCGGCCTACCCGCTCATCGCCAAGCCCATCTCTCCCGATGGGACAACCCGCCGCCACCGATTTTGTACAGCGGGGCACGGTGGCGCCCAGATAGATTGGCGACAATCGCCATCCGGCGGTAGGGTCTGATCACCGCAACTCGGAGAAAGGATGCGGGTGGGTTCTCGTCTGAAGTGGTCGTTGGTGATGGTCGTGGTCGGATGCCTGTTCGCCGCTCCGGCGGCGCGAGCGGCGACGCTCGCCGTCGACGACAACGGCGCCCAGTGCCCCGCCGCTCCCTACTCGACGATCCAGGCCGCGGTGAACGCCGCCACGCCCGGCGACACGGTCGCGATCTGCCCCGGGGTCTATGTCGAAGGCACCGGCGCCGCCGGCACCAACGCGCTGACGATCAACAAGAGCCTGACGATCAAGGGCGCCGGCGCCGACCTGGTCTCGATCGAGCCGCGCCGCAGCACTCCGACTGGCGGTCAGATCGCCGAGTCGAAAATGGACATTCGCGACGAAAAGGGCGACATCGTCCTCGTCGCCGGCGGCAGTGCGGTGCCGATCGAAGTCGCGATTTCCGGCATCACCGTCGACGGCAACGGGGTCTTCGCCAAGGCCGGCATCGTCTACCTCGACGCTCAGGGCTCGCTGGTGCGCGACCGCGTCACCCACATCGTCACCTCGATCTCCAACACCGCCTTCGAACTCCCGGGCGGCTACCGCAGCAATCGCTTCGGCTACGGCATCGCCCAGGTCACCTCAGCCGAAGAAGGACTGCCGGGCGCGGCGCCGCGGCCGCTGACGATCGACCACACCCGGGTCGACAGCTACAACAAGATCGGGATCCTGATCGACGGCGCCACCGGCGACGCGCTGCCGCTCGATCCCTCCGGCGTCGTAAACGCGGGGAGCCTCGAGGCCGACCAGGTGATCGGGCGGGTCGAGTGCCTGCCGTTCAACACGCCGGCCCCGCCGCCCTACATCCTCGGCGGCCCCGGCGAAACCCCCGAACAGGAACTGCCCGGCAACTGCGAAGAAGTCGGGCCGACCACCACCGGGCCGACCTTCGGCCAGGACGGCGTGCGGGTCGCCGGTGGGGCCACCGTCGCGATCAACGACTCGACGATCGCCCAGAACCTCGTCAACGGCACCGAAGCGCCCGAATACGAAAGCACCGCCAACAACGCCAAGCTCAGGGAAGGCGCCGGGGTGCGGCTGATCGGTGCGGGCGCGTCCTCGGTGACCAGGAGCAACGTCACCGACAATGCCTACGGCGTCTTCAACGTCGCCGCCGACGGCACGACCGCGAACGCGGCGGTGCCGGTCACCGCGACCGAAGACTGGTGGGGTCTAAACGGGTTCGCGGCCGCCAACCCGGGCCCGGCGATCTCGCCGACCGTCAACCCGCCCTACCAGGAGAACCCGGTCAACGGCACGGCTGCCGCCGGCGGCTCCAACGCGGTCCACTTCCAGCCCTTCCGCGACGGCAGCGAGGCCGACCCGCAGACCGGCGAGTGGCCGGTGATCTACGCGCCGCTGCCGGTCGACGACGCGGCGCCGACGATTTCGCTGGTGACCGACCGCCACAATTACAACCGCGGCGAAGCGGCAGTCGCGACCGCGACCGCCACCGACGACTTCGGCGTCACCTCGATCAGCTTCTACGACGGCACCGAACTGGTCGCGACGGTGGCTCCGCCGGTCTCGACCGCGAGCATCCCGATCCCCGCCTCGGCGACCTGCACGGCGCGGACGGTGACCGCGGTCGCCAGCGACTTCCTCGGCCAGACTGCGAGCGCGGCCGCCGAAATCGCCGTCGTCGGTCCCAACGAATGCAAGGCGCCGACGCCTCCTCCGGGACCGCCGACGGTCAAGCTCACCGCCCCGAAGTCGATCGGCGCCAAGGGCGCGACGGTCAGCGCCGCCGCCACCGCTGACTCTGCCGCCGGGGCGAGCGTTGCCGCCGTCGACTTCCTGCTCGGCGACAAGCCGCTCTGCCACGACACCGCCGCTCCCTACACCTGCAGGGTGGTGCCGACCGGCGCCGAGGTCGGCACCCAGTCGCTGCGGGCGATCGTCACCGACTCGGCGGCCCAGACCGCCAGCGACGCGGCGTCCGTGCAGATCGAGAAGTTCGCCCCGAAGGCGCTGACGCTGAAGGCGAAGGGCCGGACGAGGAAGGGCGCGGAGCCGAAGCTGGTGCGGACTCTCAGGGGCCGAGTGAAGCTGCCGCAGCGGGTCAGCCCGGCGCAGGGCTGCAGCAGCGGCACGGTCACGGTCGCCGTCTCGCGGGCGGGCCACTCGGTGCTGCCGCCGACCCAGGTCGGGATCAGCGGCAAATGCAGGTACCGGGTCCGGTTCACCGCCCCGGTCGCGCCCGGGAAATTCAAAGCCACCGCGAAGTTCGGAGGGAACGCCGTGCTGAAACCCGTCTCGACCGGCCGGAGGTTTCACTGATGCGGCGGGCCTGGCTTCTCGCACTGGCCCTCGCGGCCCTTCTGGCGCTGCCGGCGGGTGCCGGCGCCGCGGTCGATCCGGCCGGCTGCACGCCGACGCTCCAGTACGACCCGTCGATCCCGACCTTCACGGAATTCGCCGAAGACCAGGGCTATGCCAACACCTCGCTGGGCGGATTCGATCCCGAAGAAACCGACCGCCACGAATCCAAAGAACTCTACGAATACGAGGAAGCGATCGCCGCGGCAACGATCGGCAGCCCGCGGGTCCGGGTGCTGGTCGGCAGGATCGGCCCGACCTTCGAGGGTCGCGAATTCCAGTACTCGGTCGTCGGCACTCCCGCGCACATCGAAAAGCTCGAAGCCGACGCCGCCTTCTGGCGCGGCGTCCGCAGCGGGACGATCTCGACCGCGGCGGCGCTGGCGCAGGTCCGCTCGGCGAGCCCGCCGGCCGCGTTCGGCTGGATCACCGAGACGCCCCACGGCAACGAGCCGGCCGGCGGCGAGGCCTCGATGCGGATGCTCTACGAGTTCGCCGCCCGCGAGGACTGCGCCAACCTGCGGCGGCTGCAGACGATGGACTTCTTCATCGACCCGGCCCGCAACCCCGACGGTCGCGACAACAACACGCGGACGACGGCCTGGGCCTTCGACCCCAACCGCGACCTGATGTACCAGACCCAGGACGTCAACCAGGCGCCGCTGGAAACGATCTTCCAGTACCCGGGGCTCTTCTTCATCGACGCCCACCAGCAGGAAACCGGCTACTTCTTCCCGCCCAACGAGGATCCGGTCCACCACGAGATCTCGCACTTCGCGATCAACGAGATCCAGAACGTGATCGGCCCGGCGCTGCAGTCGCGCTTCAACGACCAGAGCCTGCAGTACCGCAACTACAACGAATACGACCTCTTCACGCCCGAGTACGGCGACTCGGTGCCGTCGCTGATCCTCGGCGCCGCCGGCATGACCTACGAGAAGGGCTCCGTAGAGAACTACGGCAAGCAGGTCTACGACCACTACCTGGCGATGGACGAGACCGCGAACGTCGTCTCCAAAGAGGAGAAGCAGCTCTCCGAAGGATGGGTCGAACAGTGGGCCGAAGCGGCCCAGCAGGGCGCCGGCTGCGAAGTCCAGAAGAACATCCTGGTCAGCCCGCTGCACGAATCGATCTCCCAGCAGCCCGACATCTCGATCTGCGGCTACTACTTCAAGCCCGGCAACCACGCCGGCGACACCGCCCACATCGTCAAGTTGCTGCAGCAGCGCGAAGTCCACGTCTACCGACTGACCCAGCCGGTGAACGTCTCCGGGGCTCACGACTGGGGCGCGAACATCGCCGACACGGCGACCAGGAGCGAGACGCTGCCGGCCGGGACGCTCTGGATTCCGACCTCGCAGACGATGAAGCACTGGATCAACGCGACGCTCGAGGAGAACCCCTACATCCCCTATCCCTACTACTACGACGTGGTCGACTGGGCGTTCTCGGAGCTGAGCGATGCCGGCGGCAACGGACAGCTGCAGGCGGGGCTGCCGGCGGGCACGCCGATGACCGAGATCGGTCCCGGGGGGCCGGGCCTTGGCACCGTCAACGGCCTCGCCTCGCCGGTCTACGCCTTCGCCACCGACTCGGCCGAAGGGCTCGGCCTGGTCACCGAACTGCTGACCAAGGGCGCGACCGTCTATCGCGCCGGCGCGGCCTTCGAAGCGGCCGGCACCAGCTTCCCGACCGGCACCGCGCTGGTCGATTCCTCGACCCTCGGCGGCATCGATCTGGCGGCCCTGGCGGCGGCCCGCGAAACGCCGGTCTACGGGCTCGGCGGCTACCCGGTCGCCCACTATCCGCTGCGCAAACCGAAGATCGCCGTCTACGCCGGCGCCACGGTGCCGACCAACCTGCTGTTCCCGGGGACCGGCAGCGGCCACTGCACCTCGACCAGCTTCTGCGAGATGCTCTTCACGCTGGCGGAGCAGGACCGGATACCGATCTCCCAGATCACCCCGGTCACGACCTCCGAAATCTCCAACGGGGTCCTCACCAGCGGCGGCTTCACCGCCCTGGTCTCGAACAACGCGGCGCTGTCGGCGACCGGCACGCCAACCCCACCGGCGGCGGCGCTGCAGCAGTTCGTCAACGCCGGCGGCAACTACGTCGGCTACGGGTCCTCGAGCGCGACCAGCGTCCGCAACGCGGCGATCTCCAACCTCAACACCTCCTCCACGGCGACCTGGAACGAACACTGCGCCGACGAAGTCCACAACCCCGCTGAAGAAGGCGAACCGACGACTCCGGGCACGACCTTCAGCGCAGAATTCGACACCGCCGATCCGGTCGCCTGGGGCTTCGACCAGGGCGGCTACATCTACCGGGACTCGAGCCGGACCTCGACCAACCCGGTCTTCGACCCGGCGTCGCTGGCCGGCAGCGGCTCGATCCCGAATGCGACGGCCGCCGTCTCCTACGCGAACAACCTGCAGGCCTACGGCTACTCGTGCGACGTCCTGGGGACCGGCCGGCTGCCCGGCCGCCCCTACGTGGTCGACCAGCCATACGGTGCCGGCCACGCCACGATCCTTGGTTCCGATGTCTACTTCCGGGCCTGGAACTCGGGCGCTCAGCGACTGGTGATGAACGCGATTCTCTACCCGAACCAGGCCGCCGTTCCGGCGACGTCGGCGGCGACCGCGTCGGCGGTCCGCCGGTCGAAGCTGGCGGCGACGCCGGTCGCCGCCAGGCGACTCGGCACGGTCAAGTCGCGGCCGGCCGTCTCCAATCCGAACCCCAATACCGACGTGATCGTCACGGTCAAGCGCGCCAAGGAGGCGACGCTGAAGCGGATCGTCGCGAAGGCGAAGCTGCCTAAGCCGGTCGCGCGCCGGGTCCGCTGGGAGAAGGCCGGCGCCGGCAGGGTGTCGCTGCGGATTCTCGGCGCCTCGACCTTCTCGCGGCGCCGGCACGGCGACCCGAGCACGAAGGGCGCCGAACTCTGGGTCTACGACGACCTCGAGCTGCGGCCGCGGTGGGCCTGGCGGATAATCCGCGGCATGGTCACCGAGCGACTGCACACGGTCGCGCACCACATTTAGATTGATGCGCGGGCTGGGCTGGGCGGCGTCCGTCGCCGCGGCGCTGGTGCTGGCGTCGGGCGCGCTCGCGGCGGCGCCGGCCGCGGGCCCGACCTTCGGCTCCTGTGTCTCGGCGGGCGGCGGTGGCGGCTGCGCCGAGCTGCCGGCCGGCTCGCTCGCCGGCGCCGCGGGCATCGCCGTGAGCCCCGATAGCGGCAGCGTCTTCGCGAGCGCGTTCCGCGGCGACGCCGTCTCCTCGTTTGGGGGCACGGGTCGCCTTCGATTCCGTGGCTGCGTCGCCGAAGCAGGGGCCGGCGGCTGCGCGGCCGCGCCGGCGGGGAGCCTCGAAGGCCCGGCCGGCGTGGCGGTCGCTCCGCGTGGGGGAGGCGTCTATGTCGCCTCCGAGGTTGGCGGAACGGTGGCGCGTCTCGCGCGGAGCGGGTCGGGGTCGGGAGGTCTCCGGTTCGGCTCCTGCGTCGCCGCGACGGAAATGGCGGGCTGTCAGCCGGCGACCGCGCCCTCGCTGCGTGGCGCCACCGGACTCGCCCTCGGCCCTGGCGGCCGCGACCTCTACGTCGCCTCGGCAGCGGGGGCGGCGGTGACGCGGCTCGTCCCGGGCGCGTCCGGCCAGCTGCGGCCGGCGGGATGCCTGGCCTACGCGCGCCGCTTCGGCTGCCAACGGCTGCCGAAGAACTCGCTGGCCGGGGCGGACGCGATCGCCGTCGCGCCGGGCGGGGACGCCGTCTACGTCGCCGGCTTCGCCAGCGCCGCCGTCACCGAGCTGCGGCGCTCGCCGTCCGGTTCCCTGCGCTACCGCGGCTGCATCGGCGACGCCGGCACCAGCGGCTGCCGCTCGCTGCCGCGCGGCTCGCTCTCGGGCGCCTCGGGCATCGCCGTCTCGCCGGACGGCGGCAGCGTCTTCGTCGTCTCCCAGGTCGGGACGCTGACCCGCTTCGACGTCTCTCCCCATGGCCGCCTGGCCTTCGCCGGCTGCCTCGCCGACCGGGCGCTCGCCGGCTGCGCACCGATCCCCGGCCGGGTCCTTGCCGGCGCGACTGGGATCGCCCTCGGCCCCGGCGGCGAAGACCTCTACGTCACCGCCCAGAGGGCCGATGCCCTGGTCCACCTCCGCGCCCCCGCCGGCGGGTCGCTGGCGTTCGTCGGGTGCCTGTCTCCCAGCGGCGAGCACGGCTGCCATCCTGCACCGGCCGCCGCCCTAAGCGACCCGTACGCGATCGTCGCCTCCCCCGACGGTCGCGCCCTCTACCTCACCGGCGCCCGCGGCGCCACGGTCGCCGGCTTCCGCCTGGCCACCCGACGCTGACGGTCAGTCGGCGCTGCCGGGGTCGCCGTAGTGGGCGAGGACCTGGATGATGCGATCTTCGTCGTCGAGGACCATGGTCTCGGCGGAGAGGCGGCGCGGTCGGAGTAGCGGCCGAGGGCGCGGGCGAAGTAGTCGCGGAGGGCGGCGCGGCCTTGCAGCCCGCCGCGAGGATCGCCGTTGAAGGCGACGATGACGGGGGACTCGAAGACGAGGTCGTCGGCGGAGTGGCCGAGGATGCGGTCGAGGTCGGCGGAGTCCCAAGCGGCGTACCACTCGGCGGCGAAACGACTGAAGCGATCCTCGGTCATCGGAGTCATTTATTGAGACGCGACCGGGCCCGGCGCGCCGGCCGGCGGGGCGGACCGCCACTAGGATCGGCCTATGCTCGAGCTGCGTCCCTCTTGTGAGTGCTGCGACCGCGACCTGCCACCGAACTCGCCCGACGCCCGGATCTGCACCTACGAGTGCACCTTCTGCGCCGACTGCGTCGAGCATCGCCTCGGCGGTGTCTGTCCCAACTGCGGCGGCAATTTCGTCCCCCGCCCGATCCGCCCGCCGGCCGCGCTGGCGAAGGACCCCGCCTCGACCATTCGCGTGCACGCTCCGGGCGGCTGCGGCGGCTGACCCGCCAAATTGGCTTCGATGCCGATCTGGTCGTGGTGGTGCCGGCCGGCTGAGATCGGCCCGCTGGTGCGGCAGTCCGCGGCCGGATCTCTCGCCCGCCGATATGTCGCGGGCGACAGTTCGAGCGTCAACCGAGGTCGCCGGACAGGCGAGGTCGGGGAGTGCTCCCAGGGTTCGAGGCGCCAATCAGGATGGCCGCCTCAACTAGGCGGCAAGGGCCCGCCTTCCCAGCAAGTCCCACATCGTTTCGAACTCGCTCTTCGGCCAGGCCAGCCGTTAGCCCGACAGCGGGTCGTTAACGGTGACCGTTCCCCCGTCGATGCCGGTAAGCAACACCGTATGGCGCTGTGAAGCTGGGCCCCGCCGATCGCCTTCCCAGCGGTCAGGCCGCCACCTACAGCGACCCCGTGGGCGGCGAACCAGACATCCTCATCCGCGACTCCGAAGGCCGGCTCGCCGCCTTCAGCGCGGTCTGCACCCACGCCGGCTGCACGGTCGGCTACGAAGGCGGGGTGATCGTCTGCCCCTGCCACGGCGGCGAGTACAGCGCCGAAACCGGCCGGTCCGCCACCGGCCCCGCTGGCGCCGAAGAAGTTGATCGAAGCGGGCGGGCAGATCTACGCCGTCCCCAGCTAGGCGGACTTCCCTACGTAGTTTCCCGCACCCTTTTTGCGCCAATAGTCGGAAGCGAGGCGGCGGGCCGGGTCGTAGGTTGAATCAACGCCAACCACTAAGGGAGAAGGTTCAAGCGATGCGGGGCAATGGCTGGAAGAGGTTGGCTATCGAAGGTTGGGCATTCTTCGCGGTCGCGGCGCTCGCTTTCGTCGGAGGACTGCTGATCGGTGATCTCGGCAGCTCGCCTGGGACCGAAACCGTCTACGTGGCCGCCGCTTCGAACGAACCCGGAGGTGCGGAAGCCGGCGCCGAAGGTGGGGAAGAAGTCGGGGCCGAAGGAGCGGAAGCCGAAGGAGAAGGGGCTGGGGCTACTCCTGGCGCCCAGGTCTTCGCCGCCACCGGATGCGGGTCCTGCCACACTCTCGCCGCCGCTGGGTCAACCGGTGAAACCGGCCCCAACCTCAACGAATTCCTGGCCCCGGACGACAACACCGCGGGGGTGGAAGTGATGATCTTCGAACCGAACTCCGAGCTGGCGGAAGGCTATCCGGCGAACGTGATGCCCCAGACCTACGGTCAGACCCTCTCGAAAGCCGAAGTCCACCAGCTCGCCGAATACCTGGTTGCGTCCACTCCGGCGCAACCGTAGCGGCACCGCGGCACCGTTGAAGCTCAGCCTTCGCCGCGGGACAGCTTCTGCTCGGCTTCCTCGATCAAATTGGCCTCGAGCTCTTCCTGGGCGGCATCGTGGCCGGCGTTGATTGCCGCCACGTCCACCTCGACCTTGCTGCGGTCGTCGGGGTCGTAGCGCACGGGGAGGATTTGCCCCGCGGCGGGCCCGGACAAGGGCCTGGCCCACATCGCACAGTCGGCCTCGCCGAACCCGTCGTCGAACTGAACTCGCAGCTTGACCTTCCAGAGCCGTTCGGCGTGGCGATTCGAGCGCCCCGTCATATCGGTCTCGAGAACGACCGCCTTCGCGGCGGCCCCGCTCTCCAGAATCTTCTTGCCGCGCCCGAACATCGCGGTCATCCTATGCGGCCGTTGGAGACGTGGCTACCCTTCGCTGCGCCTCAATTTCCTCGTTTCGGTCGCACCTGAAAGGGCGAGACGAACTCCTCGAGGCGCGTGGTGTTCATATTGCTGACCTGGCTCATCGAGGCTCCCAGCAACGATCCCACCACGACGTCCAATGGGTAATGCACACCCGTGTGGACGCGCGAATAGGCGACCAGGCCGGCCAGGGCGTGGAGGGGAAGCGAGACGACCGGCATGACCCGGCCGGCGGCGCCCGCGAAGGCGAAGGCGACGGCCGCGTGGCCTGAGGGAAAGGAGCGCGAGGCCGGCATCCGGACATGCCGCGCGCTCGGCACCTGGTGGTCGGTCCGGTCTGGCCGCCGGCGCCTCGCGAGCGGCTTGACGACGATGTTGACGAGGACCGAGGTGAGCGCCACCGATCGCAACCCCGAAATGGCGGCCCGGCGTCCTCTCGGTCCGCCGAAGAGAGCCATTCCTGCGGCCGACGAGATCCAGAACCGCGAGTAGTCGGCGGCGTGCGAAAGCCTCGCCATCGCGCGGTCGAGGCCCGGGGTGGATGTCCCGGCGATGGCGGCGTAGCACGCCGTGTCCAGCCGACTTATCTCGCGGAGCCAGGCCGGCCCGCGCCCGCTCACCACTTCAACTCGATCTCCAGCTCGTTCTCCTCGTCGTCCAGCTCCAGCTCGACCTTCCACTCCACCTGATCCGGTATCGCGAGCTTGAACTTCATCCCGCCGCGCTCGAACTCGGCCTGCTCACCGGACCCGGACAGCAAATTTGCGATCCGACGCAGGCGGGTCGCAGCCTCCTCGCGGGTCAGGGTCTCACGTCGCTCCACCTCGAAGCCGTCCATCGGAACTCCTCTCTTTTGTTTTCTGAGTTTCATCCGCCGGCGAGCGGCCCCGGCCGAGCGCGATACGCGTCAACTCGGCGATCGTGCCTCCGAGCCGCCGCGGCACCTCGGTCGACGGTGAGGCCCCGGGATGGGCCCGGGCGATCCGGACGCGGAGGGCTCCGGGGCGCGATTCGAAGCGGACCGGCGGCTGCAGCGTCACCGCCTCGCCGTCGATGCCGGCGGCCAGCGGACCGTCCGCCTCCGCGGTGAATGTCGGGGAGCTCCATTGCGCCAGGGCGAGCCCCGTGGGCGCCGCACCCCGCCGGCGCTCCGCGGTCAGCGCCGCGATGCCCAACACACCCTCGTCGAGGCGCGGCCTCGTCCCCGAGCCGATCACCGTGCCGAGCCGGTAGACGTCGTTCGACACGAGCAGCGCGACCGCTCCGCCGCCCGGCTCGCCGTCCGCTCCCCGCCAGCGCACCGAGGGAGCGTCGGGGTCGGCCCCAAGGCCGGTCGGCGCGACCGCCAGGAGGGTCCTCAACTTCGCGTCGCGGTACCCCTCCTGCTGGACCGCGCCGGCGTAGAGCCCGAGCGAGACGTTGTTCACGAACACCCGTCCGTTCACCTCCGCCAGATCGACCCGCCGCTCACTGCCCTCGACCAGGGCGTCGAGGGCACCGACGACGTCGTCGCGATCCACCCCCAGGTCGAGGGCGAAATGATTGCGGGTTCCGGCCGGGACGCAGGCGTAGGGGAGCCTCTTCTCAGCGGCGAACTCGGCCACGATCGCCTGCGAGCCGTCGCCGCCCGCCATCGCGACGGCGTCCGCACCCGCGGCCACCGCGTCCTCGACCATCACCCGGAGCCCGCGGTCCCAGTCGACCTCGATCGGCTCGATGCCGCGCCGCCGCGCCTCCTCGGCGAGGTTGAAGCGGGTCGCCTTGCCGCCACCGGAGAGCGGGTTGTAGAAGAGGACGGGGTGGGAGGGCCTGGGCGCAGCCGGGAGGTCGACCCGGACCCGGAAGGCCACGCGGGCGAGAAACACCGACAGGGCGAAGATCACGACGACCACGAGATCCTGCAGGAGGCCACCGGTCAGGATCAGGACCAGGACGGCAGCGATGGACGCGGCGCTCGTCAATCCGCCGGCCAGGAGGCGGGCCGCCCCCTCGTTCCGCAGGGCGGTCCAACCCGCGACGAGCGCCACCCAGAGACAGGCCAGCACCGCGATGCCCCGTGGAAAGCGGTCGACCGCGAGCCCCACCGCGACGGCGGCCGCGGCGAACCCGAGGACCAGCGAGCCGAGCGCGGCGGCGCGGCGGCGGCTCACGCGACCCGCTCCCGGAGAGCTCCGACGGAGGCAGCGGCGTACTCGGCGTGTCCCAGCGCGACGAGCCAGCGACGCAGGACGCGGTGGACCGCTTCGGCTCCCACGACCTCGTCCACGGGCCACTCCAGCTCGGCGGGGTGTAGCACGAACGGGAACGACTGCGGGCCGCCGAGCCCGCCGTGTGACCCGACCAGCTCCTCGAACGCCGCGACTTCCGCCGACTCGGGCCAGTAGGCGCTGTTGATCATCAGGTCGGCACAGTGGGCGAACCCGTCGGTGCGACGCAGGTGATCGGCCGCGTTCGGTCCGAAGGGCGCGAGCGGATCCTCGCCGTCGACCCGGTCGAGGTCGAGATGGTTGACGCCCCGGGGGCCGAGCGCCAGCGCTCCCTCGAGCTCGGACCGAACCAGGACGAACCCGACCCCGGGGTGTCGGCGCAGCGTCTCGACAAGGCCCGGGTAGTCCTCCTCGATCCGCTCCAGCGGCACTCGGCCGGGCAGGCGCGGGAAGCTCACCAGGCCGAGGCAGCCCGAAGCGAGGACCGACAGCTCCGGCGTCTGGTCCGGGTGTGTGGGGGACGGTGGCTCCGGCGCCGCCGAGGCGAGGTTCACGGCGCCGCCGGCACGCCGGTTCCTCGTCGCGGCGCGGACGGTCCGTCCAGCGAGGGTGTCGTCACGGGACACCTCGGTGAGGCCCGCGCCGAGGTAGGAGAGGGCGTCGTCGTCCCCTCCGATCGCCGCGTAGAGCCGATCGGTGTCGCAGGCATCGCGCACCAGCTCCTCGAGGCTCTGGCCGAAGCGATCCGCGAAGGTTTCCCCCTGTGACTGGCCGTGGTCGGAGAGGACGACCAGGCGGTAGGGACGGGGTGCCTCGCTGCAGGCCCGGGCGATCCGGGCGATCTGGCGATCGAGATCGTGCAGTACGGCCATCGCGTCGGGGCGTTCGATGCCCGAGTGATGGGCGACCTCGTCGTAGGCGAGGAAGGTGGTGTAGATCGAGGGGCGCCCGGCGAGCACGTCGCCGATCACGGTCGCGACCTGGAGGTCGCGCTGGACCACCGTCGCCCAGGCGCGCACCAACGCGTAGGAACGGCCCCGTGCGATCCGCGGCCGGACGTCGTCGCGGACCTGGGTGCGGGCGGCGCGGCGCTCGCGCCCGACCTCGGCGAGCACCAGCACCAGCGTCCGCGCCACCGCGTAGGGCCGGGCGAAGTAGGCGCTGTAGTCGCGTCCCAGAGGCGTGCGGCGACGCAGCGCGGTGCTCATCGTCAGCATCGAGTGAGGCGCGTCCCCGGAGAGGATGTTGGCGCGGCTGGCGCCGTCGTCGAAGAGCAGCCCGTGCCCGTCGGAGTGGCGTCGCTCGATCTCTTCGGCGTCGCGCGGGTGGTTGGTGACGACCGTCCGACCGGTCTCCTTCTCCCACCAGCGAAAGGCCGGCATGTCGTCGTTGGACCCGTGCAGGATCCCCGCCTGGCAGGCCCCGGTCTGGGAGGACCAATCGGTCTCCCAGCACCGCAGTCGATGCGAGTCCGACCGGACCCAGGCGGCCAGGTTCGGGGCGGAGCCGTCGCGGAGCGCCCGCAGCAGCACCTCATGGGCGAGCCCGTCGATCTCGAGCATCAGGAGACCCGGGATCTTGCTCTCGGTGACCAGGCCCCGGCGGCGGGCCTGACGACCGACCACCTGGCGATACCACCATTCGTTGTCGTCGAGGGCGAGCAGCGAGTCGACCACGGCCGTCACCCCGGCCAGGATCACGGTCAGGAGGACGGCTTCGCCGAAGCCGTCCACCGCGGCCCCGGGCAGGAGGTCGATCACCACGCCGAAGAACACACCGTTCAGGACGAGGCCTCCCAGCCCGAGGGTGAGCACATTCAGCGGGAGCGCCGCCCGCGAGACCGCCGGCCAGAGCAGGGCGTTCGAGAGGCCGACCAGGATCGCGGCGGCGAGCGCGGTGCCGAAGTCCCTTAGATGGAATCCGTCGAAGAGGTCGGCGAGGACCAACAGGACCACGGCGTCGAAGACGGTCACGCAGATCGCGCGCCGCAGCCGGGAGACTCTCATCGCCGCGTCACCGGGATGCCCGCATCGACGGGATCGCCTACTCGGCGACCAGCCAGGCCTTGGCGGCGGCCAGCTCGGAGTTAAGAAATGCCCTCGCCCGGCTCCGCAACGGCCGCCCTCCTCTCGGCTTGGGGCTTCATCTGACGATCCCAGCGGATCGGGAGTTCGCGCGCATCCTCCGATCGGGGTGAACTCAGCGGCCGGGCGCCCATCGGTGGCGGATCACCCCGATGGGGCGATGCCGAGCGACGACTCAGCCTTTAGCGTCGGCCCAGACCCACCGACCCGAGGGGGCGAGATGAGCAGCGAGAGTTTCGACGAGATGGGCCCGATCGACTATCTGCTGGTCGAGTGGCCCGGGCGCCAACCGAACGGGGAGGCGATCCCCTATCTGATCGACCTGGTCGACTGCGGCCTTATCCGGATCCTCGACCTGGCCTTCATCGCCAAGGACGTCGACGGCAATGTCGCATTTCTCGACATCGAGGACTTCGGCGACGAGGTGGTCGAGCTCGCCGTCTTCGAAGGCGCCTCCTCGGGCCTGCTTGACGAGGGGGATCGCGCCGCGGCCGGTGACGTCCTCGAGCCCGGGACCTCCGCCGCGCTTTTGGTCTTCGAGAACGCCTGGGCGGGGCCGTTCGCCGCCGCGGTGCGTCGCTCGGGTGGCCAACTGGTCGCGAGCGGTCGCATCCCGATCCAAGCCATGCTCGCCGCGCTCGACGCGGCCGAGGCAGTCTGAGAGGAGAAACGCAAGATGCCAGGACTACTCAGGGGGATCGGTCGCACCGCGGCGATCGCCGGCACCGCCAGCGCCGTGGGTGGACGCGTCCGGCACCGCCAGGAGAAACGGTGGGCCGAACAGGAAGCGCCTGCTCAGGAAGCTCCTGCCGCCCCCTCGGGCGGCGGACCGTCGACTCTCGATCAGTTGAAGCAGCTGGGCGAACTGAAAGATCAGGGCGTGCTCACCGACGAGGAGTTCGCCGCACAGAAGGCCAAGCTGCTGGCGGCCTGATCGAGGCCGCCCAAGCAAGGAGAACGGAGTGATCGTGCCTCTCGCCGACATCAACTTCGGGGAGCTGCTCCTCCTGGTCTTCGAGGTGTTCCTCCTCGCGCTCTGGGTCTGGATCTGCGTCACCCTCATCACCGACCTCTTTCGTGACCACAAGCTTTCCGGATGGTGGAAGGCCGTCTGGGTGCTTTTCCTCCTCTTCGTGCCCTACCTGACCGGGCTCGCCTACCTGATCGCCCGTGGGGATGGCATGCGGCAGCGGGCAATCCGGGCCCATGCCGAGGGGAAGGCATTCGACCACGGCGTCGCCGAGACGAACCGCGCATTGCCCACCGACGAAATGGAGCTGCTCCATAGTCTGCATGCACGAGGGGCATTGACCGACGTCGAGTTGGAGACGGCCAAAGCGAGGCACTTCGGCTAGGCCGGCCGAGCGCGCCACCCGTCCCGTGGCAACGCTGTCATACACCGGTCATGCGACGGTCCTGATCGAAATCGACGGGACGAGGATCATCACCGACCCGGTCCTCCGAACGCGGATCGGCCCGTTGCGGCGCGAGGCTCTCATCTCGCGCGGCAGATCACCGGGCGCGCCGGACCTCGTGCTCGTCTCCCATCTTCATCGCGATCACGCCGACCTTCCCTCGTTGCGCCGGCTCGGCAGGACGACCCGCATGGTGTGCCCGGAGGGCACCGGTCGCTTCTTCGCCCGGCACGGTTTCACGGCGGTCGAGGAGATGGTCGCCGGTCGGTCGATCCGGGTCGGGGACCTGGTCGTGTCCGCGGTCGAGGCGATTCACGACGGCGGTCGGATGCCGCCCCCGCACGGACCTGCGATCGGCTACCTGATCGCCGGGACCCGTCGCGTCTACTTCGCCGGTGACACCGACCTGTTTGACGGGATGACCGGACTCGGGGAACCGGATGTTGCGCTGCTGCCGATTTGGGGGTGGGGCCCGAGCCTCGGGCCCGGCCACATGGATCCCCGCCGCGCGGCCCGCGCCGCGGCGATGATCCGACCAAGGATCATGGTGCCCATCCATTGGGGCACGCTCTATCCCCGCTTCCTGAAACACCTCCGCCCCGACCCTTTGTTTCTGCCGCCACAGGAACTGGCGCGGGCGATGGCCGAGCTGGCACCGGAGATCGAGGTGCGGCTCCTTGCGCCCGGGATGTCGACCGGCTTCTAGGCCGCCGGGCGTCTAATCGGCCCGGCTCCTGCGCCGGTGCGTCTCTTTGAACTCCCGGCTCTTCGATTTCGCGTCCGTGTAGGAGGACCGGACCAACGCGTTCCCGCCGCTCCACCCGAATACCCACGAGACCAGGATCACGCCGAAGATCACGTTCCAGGCGGAGGTGACCAACTGCTGGGCGATCGAGTAAGCGGTGGCGGTGGCCGCGTCGGTCGAGCCGGCCAGCGCGGTGGCGTTCATCGCCTGAGTCACACCGACACCGCCGGGCGTGGCCGAGACGGAGTTTGAGATCGAGTTCGAGGCGGTCACGGTGGCGACGTTGTGGAAGGTGACGGGGATCCCGTAGACGCCGAGAAAGAGGCCGACGATCGCCAGTCGGGCCAGGTAGCTGCCCAGGGAGGGCGCGACGACACGGGCGAGATAGCGGCGCGGCGTCCGGATCACGGCCCCGCCCCCGGCGACCTGCGATCGCAGGCCCGCCAGGCGGCGCCGGAAGACACCTCCCAGGAGGCCGAGCAGGACCAGCCCGCCGATCAGGATCGCGAGGACGAGGCCGGTGTGTTCTGAGAGGAAGCCGAGCTTCACCGAGAACGAGCCCGCCACCGTGAGGAACAGGTAGAGGTAAAGGGCGAGGGAGAACACCGTGAACGGGATCTTCTGCACGACCAGGCCCGAGAGCATCATCGGGAAGGTCGCCCCCGCGAAGAGGGCGGTGAACATCACCAGCATCACCCAGGTCCCGATGTTGGCTGGGAGGAAGCTGTTCAGGGCAACCGCCGTCGCATAGGAGGCCAGCACGACCCGGTAGCTGACCGCGCGCCCCGGCGGCATCGCCCGCAGGATCCCGAACCAGGCGAAGGCCGTCAACGTGGTCTGCGCGCTCTGCAGGAGGACCGCAACGACGATCGCCACGGGCGGGATCTCGCCGAGCTTGTCGAAGAGTTCCTCGACCCACTCTCGGACCGGGATCCCGAGCAGGTCCAAGACCCAGATCGTGGCCGCGACTGCGCCGACCCAGACGGCGATGCGTGTCAGGCGGCGGGTCAACCGCGGGTCCAGGGACGATCGGTCAGCCCCAAGAACCCGCCGACGTCGACCTCGGCACCGATCTGAAACCCGTGGATCACTTGAGCTCTAAGGTAAGCCACAGATGGGGACCGACGGTGAGGATCGCGGATCGCGGGCGGCTCCGAGGGGATGAGCGACGCCGAGCTGAAGGCCCGCGTCGCTGAGTTGATGCCACGGGCGCGACGCGACCTCGCCGAGCTGGTCACCTTCCGCTCCGTCGCCGATCCCTCCGAATTCCCGCCCGAGGAATGCGGCCGCGCCGCGAGCTGGCTGCTCGATGCCTTCTCCGACGCCGGCCTTACCGTTGCGGTCGCGACAGTGGGCCGAGCTCCGCCTCCGGGGGGATCGCGGCCAGCGACACCGGCATCTACTGGAACAATGGCGCCAGCGGGATCGGGACCTCCGACTTCGCAGGCAACGTCGTCGACCAAGGCTGGATCCCGAACGCCTTCGGGAGTGGAGTTGCGGTCGACGGCACCTACATCTATTGGGCTGCCGGGGGGATCGGGCGGGTCGGCCGCGATCGGAGCGACTTCAACTCGAATTTCATCCCCTCGGTCACCGCCACCTACGGCGTCGCGGTCGATTCAGCCGCTGCCGTTCAGCCGCCGGTCGCGGGCGGCGGCAGTCAGCCGCCCCCAACCACTCCGCTCGGACCGCCGCCACCGCCCAGCAGCAAGTTCAGCTTCGGCGCGCTGACGCTGAACAAGAAGTCCGGCGGCGCCACCCTGATCCTCGTCCTTCCCGGCCCGGGCAAGCTCGTGCTCAAAGGCAAGGGAATCGTGAAGATGACGAAGATCGCCAGGGCGAAGGGCAAATTCAGCCTCTCGATCAAGCCGAGTAGGAAGGCGAAACTAACGCTGCAGAAAAGCGGCAAGGTGAAGGTGACCGCCAAGATCACCTTCACGCCGAGCGGTGGCACCCCACTCACCGAGTCGAAAACGCTGACGCTGGAGAGCTGAGCGTCCGCACCTTGCGAAGCGAGGCTCCCTCAGACATGATGCGTTCGTTCGTCTGTTCCGAAGGCCCCACGAAATGAGATGGCGGAAGACGTGAAGCTCGCATCGAGGTTCGCCCCTTCGAGGGTGTGTGTCGCTGTCGTCCTCGTTGCGATCTTCGCGGCGTTCACCGGGTCCGCCTATTCGGCACTCGCGAGCGGTAAGGGGGCCCCTGTGCCCAAGCCCGGGACCTACTCCGGATTCGACGCCGTCGACACGATCAGCTTCAAGGTCTCGACCGACGGGAAGACGATCACCGGCCTCTCGAGCACCTTCAATCCGGCAGCCGACTGCGGCATCCCCGCCAGCGGTCAGCACGAGCGCTTCCCCACGCTCAAGATCATGAACGGGCATTTCAAGGGCTCGATAGCGCCAACCGGGGAAGCTGACGAACACTTCGCGATCCGAGGGAAGTTCGTGACGCCGACCGAAGCGAAAGGGAGGATCAGCGGCAATCTCCACGTTCGATCCCTTCCACCGTGCAGCGCCTCGACGACGTTCACGGTCAAGCGAAAGGGAAAATAGCCCTGATGAGGAAGGCGGCGTTGAACTCGCGACGGGTACGAAAGCCTTCGATCCTACTTCTACGGGGAGGGAGATCGGGCTCTCCCGGGAGGCATCGGGCTATCCCTTCTTGAGCGAGAATTGGCTCGTGCCCGAGCAGCTCCCCGCTATTTCGGCATTCCCTTTGACGGTGAGAGTGCCGCTGAACGCAGTTTTGCTGGTGAACTTGCCGCCCAGGTCGTAGTGGTAGTAGCCGGAGGATCCGCTGGCGCCGCTCGCTTTGATTCCGAAGGTCTTGCCTTTCGGTTTAACGGTGAATCCCTGGTCAAGGGTCACCGTGCTCCCATCAGCGCAGCTCAAAAGCGCGCGGATCGAAACGTTGAGGCTGACGTTCCCTTTGTGGATGTGTACCCCGCCCTTCGTCTCGAAACTCTGGCCCAGCGTCGTTGAGGTGCCGGAATACAAGCCCGGCGAGGGAACGAATGGCTTCGGCTTGGCCCACGCGAGCGCCGTGCCGAGCGTGATGAACGCGAGGATCGAGACAATCAGCAGCGATTTCGACTGGAGACATCGCAAGGGCTTCACGAGGTCAGGCTAACCGGTCCATGTCTCGTGGGCAAGAAGGAGTCCCAGGACGCGGCCTGTCGAAATGCGCGCTACTCGCCGACTTCAGTTGAATTTGCTCCCGTGCAGCCACTCCTCGTCGAGCCCTTCGACGATCCCCGCGACGAGGCCCAACTCGGTGGCGATCGGGACGTTCGTGATGCCGACCTGGAAGACATTGTGCTGCCTGGTGTAGCCGAAGATGAACGAGGTTTCGCCGGTTTCCGAGAGGTTCGGCGGAACCGCGGGCACCGCCGGGCCGATCGAGAAGAGCTCGGCGCCGTCCACAGTCTTCATCGCCTTGAAGGTTGGTTCCCTCTTATAGGTGGTGCGCAGCTTGTTCCACTGCCGCGGGGTAGCTTCGAAGGCGGCCTTGAAGTATCCGGCGTAAGGGTCAACCGTGTATTCCGCGCGGGCGGGGTCGGAATAATCGCAGGCCTGACCCCGAGCAATTTCATCTCCGCGCCCGAGCAGAAACGGCTCGGGCCCCCATTCATTGAACTTGAGGCTCTTGCCGGTCGCGTCGGCGATCGCGACGAGAGACAGGAGGCCCCGGCAGTTCGGCCGCGAGTGACCCTTGTTGGCGGACGGTTTATGGGCTGCTGATGTCGGAACGGCGACGATGGCGAGCGCCAGCACGAAGGCCGCGACGGCAAGAACTCGGGACCTCATCGGACAGACTCCTCTCCGTCGCTAGGACCACTGAATCTTATTTGGAGGCGACATGGTAGGTGCGGCGAACTGTTAGGCGTTCGATCGATGCTTGCGGTCCCGCCAGCGGATGGTTAGATTTCCCGCATGAACGGGAAGAGGGCGGGCGCGAACCGATCCTCGCTCAGAAAGGCTTCGGGAAAGATCCGCACATCGCGAGGCTTCCGGATGCGGTTCCTGCTCCTTGCGGCAGTTATGGTGATCGCCCTTTCTTGCGCCTCCATCGCTGGCGCGATGCATAGAACCACGATTCCGCGCCCAGGCGCCTATAAGGGCCCGTCGCAGTCCTCCGCGGAGGTATTTCCCGCCTCGGCGCAGGTTTCGCGCAGCGGCCGTCAAACCTCGATCAAGTTGAGCACGCAGGCGAATCTGAACTGTGACAACGGCGGCCACTATCTCACCAATCTGACGGTGACCGCAAAGACCGGGGCTGCGAAGTTCAGCCACCGGGGCACCACCAAGGACTTCCAGGGCACTTACCACTACAAGTTGGCGGGAAAGTTCACTGAGGCGACGTCCTTCAAGGGCACCCTGAACGCGAACGGCAGCATCGACGTCGGGTTGCCTGAAAAGCCGAAGTGCACCACCGGACCGGTCAGCTTTACCCTTTTTCATACTAACCACTAGTTTTGACTGTCGGGTCCGGGGGTGTCCCGATCGGCGATTTCCGCAGTACCGCCAGATCAGCGGCGAGGCGAGCGAATCGAGGGGCTCGGTTTGACCCCACGATTGACCCTACGGGGCACTGGCGGCTTCCTGCCAGGCCACGCCTCGAGGCGCCTGACAGCAAGCTCTCATTCGGCGAGCGCTCGGATCACGAAGCCGAACGACGTCCGCATCTCTTTGATCCCTCAGCTCGAATGGTCTCGCCGAGCCGATCGGTGAATTGGCTGTGATCTCAGCTGCTACTGCGCCTCGCTTCGATGCACCTCGCGACCGTAGTCGGACTTGCTTCACCTAAGCGAGCCGCCGACACGGCGGTCTGGCGACTTGCCTCCTCCCCGGCTCGCCCGGGTCAATGGAGCATGATCTGGAAGGGCTCCCCCACCGTGGTGGCCATGCTGCTGCGGGTTTGGATTTCCACCTGACACGCAGGTTCGCCAGTTTCGAGGTAGATCCGCGAGTCGGCGGCCGCACCGAAGGCGATCGTGGCCACTGCGTTCACCGGTGCGGGGCTGAGGTTCTTGATGCAGAAGTTGCCTGAGCTGATCACTTCGACGTTGGCCTGCGTGATGCCAGAGCTCTTCGAGGCGACGACGGTTCCGTTGGCCTCTATCAGCGCCGAGCGAACGGCAGTGCTCGGCGCAAAGGCGGAGGCGGGTTTTCCACCGACGGTCGAGGCGTTGACCGCGTTGTCCGCGCTCGTGGAATGCGTGGCGTTGTCGGCGCTCGATGCGTGATTCGCGTTGACCGAGCTGGGCACGGGCCCGAGCGTGCCGAGGTTGATGTCGGGGCCGGTGACGGCGCCGGCCGCGATCTTCGGGCCGGTGACGGCGCCGTTCTTCAGTTTCCCGGCACCCACCGCTTCCTTCTTGATCTGCTTGGCGCCGACCGAGTTACGAGGCAGCATCTGGGACGCGGCGAACGCCGTGCCGCCCGCCAAGGCGACGACGAGCGCGAGGGTTGCGACGACGTTCGCGTAAGTGAGCCTGGAGCGGATGAAACGCATCGGTGGTCCTCCCGGAGACGTTGATGGGTGCGGCGAGACCCCGCAAACATCTCACGGCAAACGCCGGTCGGCAAGGAAGCAATGGGACCCCGGGCCCTGTCGAACCTCAGGCCTCGCCGTCGTCCACTGCGCCGCTTCCTCGATTTTTTGGCTCCGCCAAGGGGTTTCTGATGGGCACGGCTGGTTTCGAACCAGCGACCTCTCGCGTGTGAAGCGAGCGCTCTCCCACTGAGCTACGCGCCCGGCGTCGGCGGATCTTACGCCGATGTGGGCCGTGGGCGGCGTCGCGGCCAACTCGGGTCGGAACGGGGCGTCCAGGTTGTTTGTGCCTGGGTCTGGACGCTCCGATCGGATGATCGTCCAGAAAATCGAGTAGGGAGATTGGGAATTCTAAGTAATGCCCATAGACACCAGGGAAACGTTCGCTGCACTCAAACAGCCACGAAAGGATCACCGTGTTCACTTCCCTCAGGAGTCGCATCCGGCAGGCCTCACTGCTGGGCTGCGTGTCGGGGGCGGCTCTGCTCGCTATCGTCGTCGGGCCGGCATCCGCCGCCACCTATCCAGGTGGGGGCAGCACCTTCACCGGCGGCGCCGAAGGTTGGCAGGTCAAAGAAGCCGTCTGCAACGTCCCGTTGCTCTGCGAAGCGACCGGGGGATATGACGCGGCGGCCGGAAACCCACCGGGGTCCTTGGCGGCAAAATCGAAAATCGCTCTCAACGCCGTCGGACTCTTCAAAGCGACCGTGGTCGAGGAATCACCCGCCTTCACCGCAGGTGAAAGCGGAGCGGGCAATCTGAGCCTGCAGCGTCAGCTCGTTACGACCGAACCGCTTTCCCTCACTCCGAGTCTGGCCTACACCGCGGTCCTCGTCGACCAGAGCATTGGGGATGAACAGAAAGCGATCGAAGAGACGGTGGGAGCGCCGACGGGCTTCGCCGCCGGGCAGGGCGCGGTGGCGCTCGTCGCCGGGCACACCTACTCGATCAGGATCACCTCCCAGCTGACCAGCAACGTCACCGCGCTCGGGTTCACCGGCGAAGCCAGCGCCGATTACGACAACGTCGTTATCACCGGCCCGGGTGGCGGCTCGGGCAACGGGGGCAACGGCGGCAACGGAGGTGGAGGCGGCAACGGCGCCAGCGGCATCACCAGCTCGCAGCTGACGAGCCTGATTCAGTCGCAGGGTCTGGTCGGGCCGGCCATTTTCAAGGGCAACCGGATCTCGGTCAAGGCGAAGTGCCCGGCCAAGGTCGGGAGGGCCTGCAAGGTCACCGTCCAAGGGCTGATCAAGAAGGGCAAGCCGGCGACCAACAGCCGCAGCGCCAAGATCAAGCAGGGCAAGACCAAGAAGCTCGCCCTCAAGGTCAAGCCCCCGCTGAAGTCGCAGGTGAAGGCGAAGAAGCGGCTCCTGTTCAAGATGACGGTCAAGGCCGGGAAGGCCAAGACCACGGTCTACAAGAGCCTCAAGCTGATCAAGAGGTAATCGGATCCGGCACGGCCGCGGCGACCTCCTCGCCGCGGCCGGCGCCGCGCAGCGCCATCGCGACGAACGGGAAAACCAGAGTCGAGAGCATCGCCGCGCCGACCAAGCCGGCGGCGGTCGTGGCCCGCATGTCGCCGTCCTCGCGGGCTAGGGTCGTGATCGCGACCACCAGCGGCAGCTCGGTCGCGCAGTAGAAGGCGAGCGCGGTGCGGTCGCGCAGGTTGAGGATGCCGCGGTAGAGCAGCAGCGCCGGCACCCCGCGGACGACCAGGAAGAGGGCGAAGAACATCACCAGCTTGGCCAGCGCCCCGATCGACCCCAGCGCTGCGAGGTCGAAGGTGATCCCGCTGGTGACGAAGAAGAACGGCACGAAGAAGCCGAAGCCGACCGCGGTCAGCTTCGACTCGAAGACGTGAAGCTCGTGGCCTTTGAGGGCGAGCCTGATGATCATCCCCGCCACGAACCCGCCCAGCAGCAGGTCGAGGCCGAGTTGGTTGGCGAGCAGGACGAGGCCGAAGACGAGCACCACCGTCACCCGCACCGCCAGCTGGCTGCTCGCCTCGAAGGTCCGTTCGAGCGCCGGCCAGCCGCGCCAGGCGTAGCGCATCGAGCCGACCGCCAGGACCACCGCCAGCGCCACGAAGGCGAGCAGGATCACCGACTCGTGCAGCGGGTTGGAGGTCGAGAGGACCAGGGTCACGAGCAGGATCGGCCCGAACTCGCCGGCCCCGCCGGCGGCCAGCAGGTAGGTGCCGAAGCGGGTCCGCAGCTCGCCGTTGTCGCGCAGGATCGGGATCAGCGTGCCGATCGCCGTCGTCGCCATCGCCGAGCCGGTGTAGAGGTAGGAGACGACGATGCCGGCCGCCGCCAGGGCGCCGCCGATCCCGTAGGCAAGTGCCACCGAGAGCAGCCAGCCCCAGGCGCCGAGCCGCATCGGCTGGCCGCGGATGCGCTCGAAGTCGATCTCGTAGCCGGCGAAGAAGAACAGCATCCCGAGCCCGAGGTTGGAGAAGAATTCGATGAACTCGTCGGAGTGGGCGAGCCCGAGGACGTGAGGGCCGACGACGATCCCCAGCATCAGCTCGAGCACGACGACCGGCGGCGCCAGCCGTTTCGGCACGACGGCGACGGTCACCGCGGCGACAGCCGCGACGACGACGATCGCGAAGAATGATCCGGTGTCGACCTCGATCAAGAAACGCGATCCTATGGCTGCGGAGTAGGGTAGGCAACGGACCGTGCTAGGCGGGGAATCAGCGGTGCCCTATAACCCGCAATCCGCTCTAGCGGGGCCGAATTCCCGTTCCGAGGGACTGGCCATTGGGGTCGGTGCGTCGCGGCGGCGTTGACGGCCGGGTCCTGCGCGACGTGGGCACGCGAATCAGGTCAGGTCCGGAAGGAAGCAGCCTTAAGCGGATGCCGCGGGTGCCGCAGGGAAGCCCGGCCCGAGCCATAAACGACGAACACGCCCGGTGACCTCGTTTCGAAGGCGGGTGCACGGTCCATAACTTCAGGGTGCGCCTCTACTGGATGAGGCGCGCCCGCATGCGGGCGATCGCGATCCGCCAGGTGACGGCGGCGAAGGCGACGAGGAAGGCGAAGCGGGCCAGGTCCCAGGGGTCGAAGCCGAAGGCGCCGCCGCGGACCAGTTCGACGAGCTGGTGGAGCGGATTGACCTGGGCGAGGTCCTGAAGGCCCTGAGGCAGTCCCGAGATCGGGAAGAAGGTGCCGGCGACGAGGAACAGCGGCGTGACGAACAGTGCGGTCACGTAGTTGAACTGGTCGATCTTGGCGACCGTCGCCGCCATCGTGATCCCGAAGCCGGCGAACCCGAGCGCGGTGATGAAGCCGAAGAGCGGCACCAGCAGCATGCCCCAGCTCGGCTGCAGGCCCCAGAAGAAGGTGACGATCAGCGGCACGCAGCCGTAGATCCCCGAGCGCAGGGCGATCCACAGCATCTCCGCGGTGACCAGCTCTTCGATGTCGACCGGCGCCGCCAGGATCGCGTCGTAGGTGTTCTGGAAGCGGTGCTTGACGAAGGTGCCGAACATCGCCGGCAGGGCGCTGGAGAAGATCACCGCCGTCGCCACCATGCCGGTGCCGACGAACTGGATGTAGGGGACGCCTTCGACGTTGTCGATCAGCGTGGCGCCGAGGCCGAGCCCGAAGGCCAGCAGGTAGACCAGCGGTTCGAGGACGCTCGAGAAGGTCGTGCCCTTCCAGTAGGTGCGAAAGTTGGCGACCTCGCGGCTCATCACCCCGGCGATCGCCGCCGGTTCGAGCCGGCGCATGCGGCGCGGCAGCTCGTCGCCCGCGACCGCGCCCGGCGCGCTGGTCGGGGCCGCCGCGGTGTCGGGCGCGCTCACTCGGCCTCCTCGCCGGTCAGCAGGACGAAGACGTCCTCGAGCGTCGCCGCGCGGATCACGGCGTCGTCGGGGACGGTCCCGTTCTCGGCCCGCTCGGAGCCGACGATCGCGACCGCCGGGCCGGCGGCGCGCACCCGCAGGCCGGCCCCCTCGGCCTTCGTTCGCACCTCGGCGAGGCGCGCCGGCGGCGCGTAGACCTCGGCGGTCTGGCGACCGGCGTGCTCGGCGATCAGGTCGGCAGGACGGCCGCGGCTGATGATCTTGCCGGCCGCCATCACCGCGACCTCGTCGGCGAGCCGTTCGGCCTCCTCGATGTAGTGGGTCGACATCAGGATCGTCGTCCCGCCCGCTTTCAGCTCGCCGATCAGCGACCACAGCTCGGTGCGGATCTGCGGGTCGAGGCCGACGGTCGGCTCGTCGAGCAGGATCAGCTTCGGTTCGTGGACGAGGCCGCGGGCCAGCAGCAGGCGCCGGCGCATCCCGCCCGAGAGCTTCTCGACGGCGTCGCGGCGCCGGTCGCCGAGGCGGGCGATGTCGAGCGCGCGGTCGACGGCGGCGCCGACGTCGCGGACCCGGTAGAGGCGGGCGTAGACGGCGAGGTTGTCCTCGACGGTGACGTCGATGTCGAGGTTGTCGAGCTGCGGGACGACGCCCATCCGCAGCCGCGCCGGCTTCGATTCGGCGGGCAGGTCGAAGCCGAGCACGCGCAGGCTGCCGGCGTCGGCGATCGCCTGGCCGGTCAGCAGCCGCATCGTCGTCGACTTGCCGGCGCCGTTGGGGCCGAGCAGGCCGAGGCAGATGCCCTCGGGGACGTCGAGATCGAGGCCGTCGACCGCGGCAATCGCGCCGAAGCGCTTGACGACCCCCTCCAGTTCGATCGCTCCCATCGGCGCGATGGTGTCATGGCAGACTGCCCGGCGTGTTCGACGACCGCTGGATCCGCTCGCTCCATGTCGCCTCGATGCGCCGCGCCGACCTCCACGCCGGCCACGAACCGCACGTCCTCTTCCAGGCCTCGACGATCGGCGCCCTGCTCGACGGCGCCTTCGACGGCGACCTCACATTTGCCGAGCTGGCCGAGCACGGCGACCTCGGGCTGGGGACGGTCAACGCGCTCGCCGGCGAGATGATCGCGATCGACGGGTCCTTCTTCCTCGCCGACGTCGACGGCGATGTGCGGGCGATCGGACCCGACGAGCGGACGCCGTTCGCGGTCGTGACCGACTTCGAACCGACGATCGAGGCGACGCTCTCCGCGGCGCTGGACCACGAAGCGCTGCTGGAGCGCCTCGACGGCCTGGTCCCCGACGAGGTCGCCTCCTTCGCGGTGCGCCTCGACGGCCGCTTCGCGTCCGTCCGCGCCCGCTCGGTGCCGGTCCAGCACCCGCCCTACCGGCCGCTGGCCGAGGTCGTCGCCGACCAGCACGTCTTCGAGCTCGCCGACGTCGAGGGCTCGATGGTCGGCTTCCGCTTCCCCGCCTACGTCGAGGGGATCGAGGTCGCCGGCTACCACCTGCACTTCATCAGCGCCGACCGCCACCGCGGCGGCCACGTGCTGGGCTCGCGCTCGGGCGGTGAGCTGCGAGCGCGGATCGACCCCTCCGCCGACCTCCACGTCGAGCTGCCGCCGGCGATCGACCTCGCCGACCCCGACCTCGCTGCCGACACCCACGCCGCGATCGACGCCGCCGAGCACGGCGGCTAGCGGATCGCAGCGCTCAAGTCCCGCCGTCGAGGTGCCGAAGGGTGGGCATGGGTCTCGTCCACCCCTCGCGCAAGCGCGAAGTCCTCGCCGTCGTCGTCGTCCTGGCGCTCGGCCTGCTGGCCTGTCTGCTCGCCAGCGGCTCGCACGCCGACGCGCGGCCGACCGCGGTGGTGCCGAACGGCGCCTACGGCGTCAACAAAGCCGCGACCGGTGAATACCTCGTCTTCAAGGTCCAGAACCGCCGCGTCAGCAAACTCGAGTTCCAGATTCAGGTGCAGTGCAAGGCCTCCGACTCGCCGACCGAGGAACCGCGCTTCTTCAGCGCCGGCCTGCGTGCCCCGCAGAACCGCGTCATCCCCGCCAACGGCAAACTGCGGCTTGGCTGGGAGGAGCGCGGCGAGGGCCGGCTCGGCGAGATCGAAGTGATCCTCAACTTCGCCGCCCGCGACAGCGCCCGGATCATCGTGATCGTCCCGGAAGAAGAAAACGGTGCTCCCGAAGAAGCGAAGGAGCGCTGCGACGGCGCCAGCACCCTGCACTTCCTCCGCGGCTACGAAGTTCCGCCGCTCCCGGCGCCCTAGCGGCAGCGGCGCTCCGGTCAGCGGCAGCGCCGGTAGACCTTCCAGGACTCATTCGAGGCGACCTCGCGGAAGCCGGGCGGCGGCTTGGAGTCGATCTTGGTCGGGTCGCCGGGATCGAGGACGAAGTTGTGGATCACGAAGGGGCTGGCCGGCTCGACGTAGTAGCCGGCTTCGCCGAGCTTGGCTTTTTCCTCGGGACTGGAGATCGCCTCGCTGGCGCTGACGATTTCGGTCGGCTTCACTTCGAGGCCGAAGGCGAGGCGGGGGATTGCGCGGTGGTTGGGGACTGCGATCGGCCCGCAGAGCGGTGAGAAGGCGTCGGCGTTGACGAGGTCGGTGAGGTCGCCCTCGATCTTGCCCTGGTTGGCGAGGTCGGTGTGGACCTGGGAGTCGAGGTTCCACTGGTTCGGCAGCCAGACCAGCACCATCACCAGCACGAGGCCGGCGAAGAGCTGCCAGCGAAAGCGCCAGGGGTCGCCGCGTTCGAGCAGGCGCCAGCCGAGCAGGGCGAGGGCGAAGAAGATCGAGAGGATCGCCCCGGTCAGCATCGTGTAGCGGGCGATGATCGCCAGGCCGGCGGCGGCGAGGAAGGCGAAGGCGAGCAGGGCGAGGAGGACCGCGGCGACGCCCAGCGCCGAGCGCCGCCGCAGCAGGCAGAAGCCGAGCACCAGGCCGCCGAAGCCGCCGACCATCCCAGGCCACTGCATCACTTCGCCGAGCCGGCGGGGCCCGTAGAGGACCAGGTCGACGGGGCCGGTCTGGCGGTTCAGCGTTTCGACCGTTTCCTGGGTGCCGGTCAGCGAGTAGAGGGGGTCGCCGGTGGTGATCGCGTCGAAGAGGACCCAGAGGATCGGCCCCAGCAGGGCGAGGAGGGCGAGCCAGCCGAGCTCGGCCCCCGAGCGCTCGCGGCGCCAGTCCACGCGCCATCCCCACAGTCCCCCCGGACCACGGTGTACGTCGAACGCCAGCCAGAGCCAGTAGACGATCGCGAAGCCCCAGGCCTCGGGGCGCAGCAGTCCCGCCGGCACCAGCAGCGCCAGGACCGGCCAGCCGGCGCGGGGGCGACGCGACTCGACCGCGAGGGCGCCGAGGCAGAGGGCGATGAACGGCAGGTCGATGTAGGCGCGCAGGCCGTTGGAGAGAAAGGGCGCGCGGGTGAGGACGATGAGCGCCGCGAGGGCGCCGATCGGGCGGTCGAACCAGTCGCTGCCGAGCCGGTAGACGAGCCAGGCGATCAGCCCCAGCGAGACGTAGGCGAGGATCATGATCACGGTGATCGGCGCTTCGCCGAAGGGGCTGGTGACGAGCCCGATCAGGTCGGTCAGCGGGTGCGGCGTGGGCGGCAGGGCGGCACCGTAGTCGGGGCTCTTCCCGTGGGCCAGTTCGCGTCCCCAGACCAGGGCGTAGATCGTGTCGTAGTTGGGGAAGCCGACCGGGAAGACGATCAGCAGCGCGGCGCTGACCGCGGCGACCCAGGCGGCCGGCGTGAGCCAGCTGGAGACCCTCGATGGCACGCGCGCACGCTACCGGTGCCCCCACCCAAGGTGCGTCTGAGCTTGGCCGCCACATATGGCGGCGCAGCTCAGACGCAGGGGGCCGGGGCGCCGGGGGGCCGTGGATACACTGGCCAGAGAGTCATGCCGAGCACCGAATCGACCTCCCTCTACCGCCGCCACCGCCCCGGATCCTTCGACGAGGTGGTCGGCCAGACGCACGTCGTGCGCACGCTGCGCAACGCCGTCGCCCAGGACAAGGTCCACCACGCTTACCTGTTCGTCGGCTCGCGCGGGACCGGCAAGACCTCGATGGCGAAGATCCTCGCCCGCTCGCTCAACTGCGAGCGCGGCGGGCCGACGGTGACGCCCTGCGGCGAATGTGAGTCGTGCGTGACGATCGCCGCCGGCACCTCGATGGACGTGATCGAGATGGACGCCGCCTCCAACCGCTCGGTCGACGACGTCCGCGACCTCCGCGAGCGGGTCGCCTACGCGCCCTCCGGCGGGCACTGGAAGGTCTACATCCTCGACGAGGCTCACATGCTGACCAAGGAGGCCTGGAACGCCTTCCTGAAGACGCTCGAGGAGCCGCCGCCGCGGACCGTCTTCGTGCTGGCGACGACCGAGGCCCACAAAGTGATGGCGACGATCGCCGACCGCTGCCAGCGCTTCGACTTCCAGCGGCCCTCGCTGGAGCAGATCTCCGAGGTGCTGAACCGGGTCGCCGTCGCCGAGTCGGTCAAGGTCGACGACGGGGCGGTGGCGATGATCGCCCGCTCCGCCCAGGGCAGCTTCCGCGACGCCCTCGGCACGCTTGACCAGCTCGTCACCTTCGGCGGCGACGACGTCGTCCTCGAGGACGTGCTGGAGATGCTCGGCGCCGCCGACGCCGGTCTGCTCTTCGAAGCCGTCGACGCGGTGATCGCCGAAGACCCCAAGGCGGTGCTGATCGGGGTCGAGCGGATGGCCCAGTCGGGGCGCGATCCGTCGCAATTCGCCCGCGACCTGCTCGCCCACCTGCGCCACCTGCTGGTCACCCAGACGACCGGCGAGGTGCCGACCACCTTCGTCGTCACCGCCACCGACACCGGCCGGATCCAGCAGCAGGCGGGCGCGATCGGCGCGGCGGCGCTGGTGCGGACGATCGACGAGCTGGCGGCGGCGCTGACGGCGGTGCGCGAGGGGGACGACGCGCGGATGGCGGTCGAGATCGCCCTCCTCAAAGCGGCGCGGCCGGATCTCGATCCGGGGACCGATGGGCTGCTGCGGCGGATCGAGGCGTTGGAACGGCGGCTCGCCGCGGATTCCTCCGCGGGTCCTGTCACCGCAGGGGACCCACCACCCCTTCCGGTAGCTAAAGCTTCCTCAGGGGTGGTCCCCCCTACGGCGCCACCCCCGGAGGAATCCGCTCCGCCTGAGGTAGACGGCCCGGAGGCCGGAGCCGATTTCGAGCCGGACGAGGAGGACGAGCCGGAGGTTCAATCGTCGGGCGTAGCGACGGCGGAGGTTCAGGCCCCCGCGCCGGAGCCCGTGGCCGCTGCAGAGCCCGAGGCCCCCGCTCCGTCGCCGGCCGGACCTCTCGACCTCGAGGCCATTCAGAGAGCTTGGCCTGCGGTGCTTCTCAAGCTCGGTGAGAAAGCTCCGGCGCTGGTTGCCACCTTCGAGGGGGCGCGGCCGGTGGGGGTGGACGGGGACGTGGTGGAGATCGCCTTCCCTACCGACCGGACCTTCAATAAACGGAAGGCGGAGTCGCCGGATCGGCGCGACGCGGTGACGGCGGCGTTCGAGGCGGTCGCGGGGCGGCCGCTGAAACCGAGCTACGTACTGTTCGAGGGCGAGGCGCCGCCGGACACGCCGGCGCCGGGCAGCGAGGAAATCGACGAGGATGAGTTGCTGGAGCGGCTGAAGAGCGAGTTCGACGCGGAGGAGGTCAGTTAGGTGGCACGCGGTGGAGGACCCGGGGGTTTCGACGTCAACGCCCTGATGAAACAGGCGCAGCAGATGCAGGACCAGATGCTGCAGGCGCAGGAGAAACTGAAAGAGGAGACCGTCGAGGCGAGTGCCGGCGGCGGAATGGTCAAGGTGAAGATGGGCGGCGACCTGACGCTGCGCGAGATCACCATCGACCCCGAGGCGATCGATCCCGAGGAGGCCGAGCTGCTCGCCGACATGATCCAGGCGGCGGTCAACGAGGGCCTGCGCGCGGCGCAGGAGCTGGCCAGCTCGAAAATGGGCGACGCCACCGGCGGGCTCGGCGGCGGTGGCGGCCTCGGCGGGCTGCTCGGCGGTTGAGCGGCCGGCGGGGATCCTGAGTTGAGCACCGAGGGTCCGGCACCGCTCGCGCGCCTCGTCGCCGAGCTCTCGCGGCTGCCCGGGATCGGCCAGCGGACCGCGCAGCGGCTTGCCTTCCACCTGCTGCGGGCGCCCGACGAAGAGGCCTTCGCGCTCGGCGACGCGATCCGCGAAGTCAAGGAGAAGGTCGGCCTCTGCGAAGAGTGCTTCAACCTCGCCGAGGGCCCGCTGTGCCGGATCTGCTCCGACACCGGCCGCGACCGGACGACGATCTGCGTCGTCGAGGAACCCGGGGATGTGATCCCGATCGAGCGCACCCACGAATACCGCGGCCTCTACCACGTGCTCGGCGGCGCGCTCTCGCCGATCGACGGCGTCGACGCCGAGGACCTGAAGATCGCCGAGCTGATGCGGCGGGTCGGTCGCGGCGGCATCGAGGAGGTCGTGCTGGCGACCAACCCGACGACGACCGGCGAGGCGACCGCGCTCCACATCGCCGAAGGGCTGCGCGGCCAGGTTTCGGTGACGCGGCTGGCCAGCGGACTGCCGGTCGGCGCCGACCTCGAGCACGCCGACGAGGTCACGCTCGGCAAGGCCCTCGCCGGGCGCCGCAGCCTCTGATCTCATCCGCTGCACTGGACAGGGATCGCTAAGTATCGATCCACTAGACGAATGTATTCCTGCAAAGTTCGAATATTGCTCTTTGCAGCGTCCGCTCCGTTCGGCAATGTCCGCGCGTGGCCGCAGACCAGCACGAAAAAGTCGGCCGCGGATCAGCGGAGGGCCCCGGTCAGGCGCCGCCGCGGAGCGCATCGGCGGGCGGTCGGATGGCGGTCGAGGTCGCGGCCCGACACGCCTCGCTGCTGGCGGCATTGCGCGATGAGATCGGCGAGGAGGCCGGTGCCCGGTTCGCCGACGCGGCCCAGCGATTGGCAACCGAGTTCGGCGCCGTCACGGCGACCGCGGTCGAAGCCGCCTACGACTCGGTGCGGGCCGAAGCCGGGGGTGGAGCCCTCGCCGGGGGTGGAGCAATTCCGGAGGACGGCGCCTCAGCCGAGAGCGGTGCGGCCGCCGAGTTCGGGGCGTCCGCCGAGAACGACGCCGCCGCCGAATTTGCCCGCTCGCCGCGCGAAGAGCTGCCGAGCCTCTACCGGCCCGGCCACATGCGCCGCCGGCTCGACCAGCTGATCGAGACCAACCGCCGCTACGGCCATCCCTTCGGCCTCGCCGTCTTCGACACCTCCGGCCCCGACACCGGTTCGGGGGCCGACGGCGAGATGGCGCTGGCGATCGTCAGCGCGGCGCTGCGCGACAGCATCCGCATGGTCGACGAAGCCTTCCGCCTCGAGGAGGAGGCGATCTGCGTCCTCGCCCCCAACCTGCGCACCGTCGAAGGCATGCAGATGGCCGAGCGCCTGCTCGGTCAGCTCGACGCCTTGGAGCGGGCGGGGGGGCTGCGGATCACGGTTGCCGCCGGGGTCGTCTCCTGTCCCGACCACGGCAGCGACGCCGATCGCCTGCTCCACAAAGCCGACGCGGCGATGTGGCGCGCGCGCGCGGTGGGCCAGCCGGTCGGCGTCGGCGGCTTGCAAGATCGGTAGCAGTTCTCGCAAATTTGTCCATAACCGGTGTAAACCCGGCGCATCGATGGGAAGATTCCGGTCGATGCCGGGAATCCGCACCAATGCCGCTGCCGAAGTTCTGGGCGTAAGCCCGAATACCCTGCGCAGCTGGGAGCGCCGCTACGGCTATCCGGTACCGAAGCGCACGGTCGGCAACCACCGCAACTACGAGCTGGTCGAGCTGCAGACGCTGCGCGACGCGCTGGCCCAGACCGGCAACATCTCCTCGGCGATCGAGTTGGCGCGCCAGCGCCAGGCGGCGCCGGCCAGCGACGACAGCCTGCTCGCCGCCTTCGAGGGCTTCGACGAGTCCGCCGCCGACCGCGCGATCGAGGAAAGTCTGGCGTTGCGGCCGCTCGAGCGGACGGTCGAGGAGCTGCTGCTGCCCGCCGTCGACACCCTTGCCGCCGACCCCGATCGCGGCGCCGAGCTCGACTTCGCCCGCCGCTGGGCAACCGGCTGGCTCCACGGCGCCCGCCGCCTGGCCTCGGCGGCCTCGCGCCCGGCCGGGATCCTGCTGCTCGACTCCAGCGGGGGCCTGCCGGCCGAGGAAGTCCACGGCCAGGCGCTCGACCTATCGCTGCGACGGGCCGGCTTCCGCGTCCTCGTCCTCTCCAACGAGCTCGGCGACGAGCGGCTCGGCCGCGCCCTCGGGGCGTTGGAGCCGACCGCGATCCTGCTCTGCGGCCCCGGCACCGACACGCCGGCAGCGATCCGACTGATCCGCAAGATCCGCGAGCTCGGCTACGACGCCCCGCTCTACGGCTTCCGCGCCGCCGGCCTGATCGGCGACGCCGTCCCCAGCGCCGGGGACTCGCCGAGCTCGGTCACCGGCATGCTGAACGCCGATCTCCGCCGCCGCGCCGTCCAGGCCTTCGCCTAGTCACTCCACGCTTTGGCCGGGCCGCCGACGAGGCCCCGCGCCACTGAAAAAGCCGGCGCGACCACTGGGGCCGCGCCGGCTCGGTACTGCTGACTTCAGCGATCTACAGGGTGGCGATCGCGTTTTTCGCGGCCGTGAGAACAACCTTCGGCAGCGGGGCGAAGTCGAGCGCCGGTCCGTAGACCTGGCCCCTGGTGATGTCGTAGTTCAGGAACTGCTGGAGGAACGCCTTCTGCGGCGCGTTGTGCGGAACGATCGCGTACGTGAAGGTGGAGATTGGGTACGCTTCCGTGTCCTTCTTCGGCGGGTTGGTGATGCTGATCGCGTTGCTCGCCGGAACGCTCTTGACGCTCGAGGCGGCGCTTTCGATGTTTTTGATGTTCGGGAACTCGTAGTTGCCGGCGTTGTTCTGGACCGCGGCGACGCCGAGGCTGCCGGCGGCGATCAGGTACGAGGCCGAGATGTATCCGATCGAGCCCGGGGTTTTGGCGACGGTCTGGGTGACGCCGGAGTTGCCTTTGGCACCGACTCCGACTTTGAAGCCGACCGTGGTCGCGTAACCGATTTCGCTTTTCCAGGCGGGGCTGATCTTCGAGAGATAGTTGGTGAACGCGTAGGTGTCACCGGAGCCATCGCTGCGGAAGATCGGCGTGATCGCCAGGTTCGGCAGCTTCGCCTTCGGGTTGATCGCCTTGATCTTCGGGTCGCTCCAGTTCGTGATCTTCCCGAAGTAGATCCCGGAAAGGATCTTGCCGGTCAGGTTGATCTTCCTGATCCCCTGCAGGTTGAAGCCGAGGCCGGTGGCCGACAGGGCCCACGGAACCTGGACGCAGCCGTTGCAGGCGGCGGCCTGTTCGGGGGTGAGGGGGGCATCGGAGGCGCCGAAGTCGACGGTCCGCGCGGTGATCTGGGCAATTCCGGTACCGGAGCCGACGGCGCCGTATTTGACCGGGATGCCTTCTTTGATTTCGAATCCGTTGATCCAGTTGGCCATCAGCGGAGCGACGAGCGTGGAACCGGCACCGGTGAGCCCGGCGGCGGAGGCAGCAGCGGTGGAAACCGCGGCACCGCCACCGACGGCCACCGTGAGCGCGAGGCAGATACCTAGCAACCTTTTGCGAATCAAGAGGTGTGTCCTTTCGAGAATTTCAAACTGAGTTTTTCGGGCGGTAGGTTCTCCCTCGCAGATGGAGAATTTGTTTCATTCTCGTGAAAAGGGTGTGTGTAAATTTTGTAACAGTCAGGTAACAGCGTCCGCAGTTGTTTCAATGTTGTGAAAATCGCGGCGATGTGAGCGACAAGTAGTCACACCTCCTCTACGCTGCCGCGCGTGAGCACCTCCGACCGCGCCGGCCCGGCCTCCAGATGAGCACCACCCCGGTCGACGCCACCGGCTCGATCCAGTTGGCGCGCCAGTCGCGCCCGAGCGGCACCCGCAAGCGGCTCGATCGCTTCGGCGACCTCGCCCTACACGGGATCTGCCTGGCCGCGGCGATTCTCGGCGCCGTCGTCATCGCCCTGATTGCCTACGAAATCGTCAGCGGCGCCCAGCCGGCGATTTCGAAATTCGGTCTCGGCTTCCTGACCAGCCAGGAATGGAACCCGACGCCGCAGTTCAACCTCTTCGGCGGCGAGTCGCTGCTCTACGGCACCCTCGTCACCTCCTTCTTCGCGCTGCTGCTCGGCGCCCCGATCGCGATCTCGATCGGCCTCTTCCTCGGCCTCCTGGTGCCGTCGGGAGCGCGCAAGGTGATCTCGCCGATGGTCGAAATGCTGGCCGCGATCCCGAGCGTGATCCTCGGCTTCTGGGGCATCCTGATCCTCGCCCCCTTCATCCACTCCACGGTCGAGCCGTTCCTGCACAGCGTGCTCGGCTTCATCCCGCTCTTCGGCAAAGCCGAAACGACCGGCTCCAGCATCTTCACCGCCAGCCTGATCCTGACGATCATGGTGATCCCGATCATCGCCTCGGTGTCGCGCGACCTCTTCATGGCGGTGCCGCGCGAGCTCCAGGACGGCGCCGCCGCACTCGGCGCGACCCGCTGGGAGGTCGTGCGCGGCGTCGTCCTGCCTTCGACCGGGTCGGGCCTCGTCGCCGCCTCGCTGCTCGGCCTCGGCCGCGCCCTCGGCGAGGCGATCGCCGTCGCCCAGATCGTCGGCGCCGGCGCCGAAATCCACGCCTCGCTCTTCAAGACCGGCGACACGATGGCGGCCCGGATCGCCAATCAGTTTCCCGGTGCGCTGACCCAGCTCCACAAAGCCTCGCTCTACTACCTCGGCGTGATCCTGCTCGTGATCGGCCTCGTCACCAACCTCCTCGCCAGCTGGATCGGCCGCCGCTTCAGCTACGCCGGTGGAGCGATGAGATGAGCGAGCAGCCTTCCTTCGACCCGACCGCACCGCTCGTCCCCTCCGGCAACCTGCGCCGCCGTCAGGTCGTCAGCCGGCTCGCCGAATCGGGCGCGACGATCGCCGCGATCCTCGCCGTCGGCGTGCTCGCGATCGTCTTCTACACCGTCGCCGCCCGCGGCCTGAAGGCGATCAGCTGGGATTTCATCTTCAAGGCAGCACCGGCCGGGATCGGCCCCGACCTCCTCGGCACTGCGATCATCGTCGCGATCGGCACCGCCATCGCGCTGCCGATCGCGGTGCTGATCGCTCTCTACATGACCGAGTTCGCCGGTAATCGCGGCGGCCAGTTCGTGCGCCTGACGATGGACCTCATGAACGGCCTGCCCTCGATCATCATCGCCCTCTTCATCTACCAGCTGATCGTCACGGTCTACAAACAGTCGGGATTCGCCGGCTCGCTCGGCCTGGCGATCATCGAGGTGCCGCTGATCGCCCGCGGCACCCAGGAGGTGCTCCTGCTGCTTCCCGGCGCCCAGCGGGAAGCCGCCGACGCCCTCGGTGTCGCCCGGTGGCGCAGCATCCTGACGATCATCCTGCCGAGCGCGCTCGGTGGGATCGTCACCGCGACCGTGCTCTCGGTCGCCCGCGCCGCCGGTGAGACCGCGCCGCTGCTGCTGGCCAGCTCGGTCTTCACCTCGAACAACTTCTCCTTCAACCCCTTCGAAGCGCTGCCGAACGCCCCGGTGCGGATCTACACGCTCTCCGAAGAAGCCAACCCCGCCGGATTCACGGAAGCCTGGGGGCTCTCGCTCGTCATGATCTCGTTCATCCTCTTCGCCAGTCTCGGGGCTCGCGCGCTGCTGAACCGAAGCAAAAGAAAGCTGGGTGTATGACCCCCGACCGCGATTCCAACTTCGGCTTCGACAACGCTCCCTCGCGGGTGCGGATCCGCACCGAGCCGTTGCCCGGCGCGATCGGCGCGCCGGCCGCCACGGCGACGTCCAACGGCCAGGTCCACCTCGCTCCCGACGTGGTCTTCGACTCGCGGGCGGTCGACGTCTTCTACGGCGCCAAAAAGGCGCTCTCGGAAGTCTCGCTGCTGATCCGGCGCGGCCAGATCACCGCGCTGATCGGCCCCTCGGGCTGCGGCAAGACGACCTTCCTGCGCAGCCTCAACCGGATGAACGACTCGGTCCCGAGCTTCCGGATCGAGGGCCAGATCCTCTACCACGGCCACGACCTCTACGGCGGCAACGTCGACCAGGTCGAGGTGCGGCGGCGAATCGGGATGGTCTTCCAGAAACCGAACCCCTTCCCGAAGTCGATCTACGACAACATCGCCTGGGCGCCGCGCAACCTCGGGCTGCGCTCGGGCCTGGCCGAGCGGGTCGAGAAAGCGCTGCGCGGGGCGGCACTCTGGGACGAGGTCAAGGACCGCCTCAAAGACAGTGCCCTCGGCCTCTCCGGCGGCCAGCAGCAGCGGCTCTGCATCGCCCGCGCGATCGCGATCGAACCGGATGTGCTGCTGCTCGACGAGCCGGCCTCGGCGCTCGACCCGATCGCCACCGGGGCGATCGAGGACCTGATGCACAGCCTCAAAGGCCGCTTCACGATCGTCATCGTCACCCACAACATGCAGCAGGCGGCGCGCGTCGCCGACCGCACGGCGTTCTTCAGCCTCGAGACGCGCGGCGAGAAACCGGTCGGCTCGCTGATCGAGTTCGACGACACCGAGAAGATCTTCGGCTCGCCAAGGGACCCGCGCACGCGCGACTACGTGACCGGCCGCTTCGGCTAGCGCGCCTGTCCGCTTTGTCGCCCACCGGGCGACAAACTGAACACCGGGGGAAGCTAGCGGCGCAGGATCGAGTCGCCGGAGACCTGCTGGAGCAGCGGTTTGCCGCACTGCCAGCAGAAGGTCGCGCCGCTCGAGTGGGGGGCGCCGCAGGAGGGGCAGGAGCCGGCCGTGGCGGAGTCCTCCATCCGCAGGATCCGTTCGACCTCGTTCAGTTCGGCGTCGGCGTCCTGAAGCTCGGCGGCGCGCTTGACGAGGACCTCGACCCGCATGTTGTCGCGGATCGCCATCTCGTAGGCGAGGCCGCCGAGGTCCCACTGCAGCTCGGCGACGCGGGCGACCAGCTGGTCTCGGCGCCGGCGCAGGTCGACGATGAACTCCTGGCCGTAGGCGGAGGTGAGGGCGTTGCCGCTCGGCGCCGGCGGCGCGGCGGTCCCGCCGGGGGTGCTCCCGGCGGGCGCCGCCGCGGCGGCTCTAGCCTTCGACATCTTCAGCGTCGGCCGTTTCATTCGCCGAAGAAGTTCCCTTCGAACTTGCCGCCTTCGCAGCCCGCCGTGCCTTCTTCGCAGGCGCCACCGAGCTTCTGTTCGGGCGGGGCGATCTTGACCCCGTTTTCGGGTTTGATGACTTCTTCGACGGACTTGGCGGTGCCCGACGATCCGGTTTCCGCCTTGGCTTCGGCCTTCTTGGCCTGCTTCGGCGAGGCTTTGTCCTTCGAGGCCTTTTTCGCGCCGCCCTTCTTGGCGTTCCCCTTCGCCGCGGTGGTGCCGCCTTCGGCGCTGGCGGCTTCTTCTTCGCCGCCGCCACCGCTGCCGCCGACCTGGATGACGGTTGGCTTCGCCGCCGCCGGCGCCGAGCTGTCGTTGCCGGACTGGCCGATCAGCACGCCGACGCCGACCGCGAGGATCAGGGTGGCGATGCCGGCGATCAGCGTGGCGCTTGGGTTGAATCGCGGTTTGCTCTCCGCGGGCGGCACCGGCGGGGCCGCGGCGGCTCCGCCGGGCGGCCCGCTCATCGCCTCCATGAAGACGACGGCATCCATGAACGGCAGTCGCGGGTCACCGCGGCGTTGGCCACAGTTGAGGCAGTACCGCTGGTCCGGCGACATACCGGCACCGCAGTTGGGGCAGGACTCGCCGCTGGCGCCCGGCATCGCGCCGATCGCCTGCGTGGCCTGGGTGAGCGGCGGAGTCTCGGCGGGCGGCGGTGGACCCGCGAGCGCGCCCCCACCGGGGGTGGGCGGGCTCGGCGGCGAAGGATTCGCCGGCTCGGTGCGGTCGGGACCGGCGGTCACGCCGCCCATCTTCAGTTCGCGGCGGCGGCGCGGTGTTTAAGAGTTGTGAATGGCGCGGATGGCGCGGACTCAGCTTCTTCACAACTTCGCGGCCGCGCCGGAGCAGAATATTCCGCAGAGGTGGCGACGCACAGAGACGACGAGAGCCGCGGGCCAACCGGGCGCGCGAGCTGCGCCGAGTGCGGCGCCCCCTTCGCCGGGGACCAGCGCTACTGCCTCCAGTGCGGAGCGCGGCGCGGCGACCTGCCTGCCGCGGTGGCCGCGGGCATCGTCGCCTCCCGAGCGAGAAATCGGACAGGGGGCGCCGCGGCGGGGGTGGCGGCGACACCAGGCGGGGCGCCGGTAGGCGCCCCGCAGTCCGTGCCGCCGGGCGACGGAGCGGGCGAGAGTCGCTTCGCATCGTGGATGCCCTCGCGCCAGGCGGCGGCGATCGCGGTCTTCGCGATGCTGGGACTCGGCGTCGTCCTCGGCTCGGCGACGAGCCAGCTGACCAGCGCGGCGCCGGCCTCGCCGCCGATCGTGCTGAACATGCCCCGGCCCGCCGCGCCGGCGCCGCAAGAAGAACCCGAAGAAGAGGTCGAAGAAGTCGCCGAAGCCCCGGCGCCCGAACCGGAACCGGAAGCCGAAGTACCGGTCCTCCCGGTCGAAGCCCCGGTCGAAGAAATCATCGAAGCGCCGGAAGAAGAACTGCCGGCGCCGATCCCGTTCAACCCCACCGAAGCGGCCGAAGAAGAAGGACCGGCACTGGTCGAACCGCCGGTCGAAGAAGGCCTGCCGGAAGTCAAGCACGCCTTCGTGATCGTCCTCGGCGACAACGGCTACGAAGAGCTCTTCGGCAAAGCCTCACCGGCAAAGTACCTGAGCAAGGAACTGCCGAAGAAGGGCGAGCTGATCCCCAACTACTACGCCGTCGCCGGCAGCAGCCTCGCCAACCAGATCGCCCTGATCAGCGGCCAGGGCCCGACCCCTGAAACCGCCGCCAATTGCCCGACCTACGCCGACATCGTCCCCGGCACGATCTCGGCCGAAGGTCAGGTCGAAGGCAACGGCTGCGTCTACCCGAAGGAAGTCGAAACGCTGCCGAACCAGCTGAAGGCCGCCGGCGACAGCTGGCGTGCCTACGTCGAGGACATCGACCACGGCGCCGAAATCGGCCAGCCGGTCGCCTGTCGCCGCCCGGCCCTCGGCGGCCCCGACACCAGCCCGGCGCCGCTGCCCGGCGACGCCTACACGACCTGGCGCAACCCGTTCGTGTTCTTCGATTCGATCGTCGGCAAGCAGAAGGAATGCGAAGAAAACGACGTCGGACTCGAACGACTGGCGTACGACCTGCGCACCGCCAAGAAGACGCCGACGCTCTCCTACATCGTCCCCAACGCCTGCCACGCCGGCGGCGAAGTGCCCTGCGAAGAAGGCCAGCCGACCGGGGCGCTGGCGGTCGAAGGGTTCCTGCGCAGAGTCGTGCCGGCGATCATGGGCTCCGACGCCTACAAGGAAGGCGGCCTGATCGCGATCACCTCGGCCGAGGCGCCGCAGACCGGCGAACACGCCGACCCGAGCGCCTGCTGCGTCGTCCCGGAATACCCGAACCTGCCGCCGGCAACGACGCCCCCGGCCGCCGAAGGCGCGGTCAAAACCACTGGCGGCGGTGGCCAGGTCGGCATGCTGCTGATCTCGCCGTTCGTCGAACCGGGGTCGGTGGCCGAAGAAAGCCTCTACGCCAACCACTTCTCGTTCCTGCTGACCCTGGAGGAACTGTTCGGGCTCGAAAGGCTCGGCTATGCCGCCGAACCGGCTCTGCTGCCGTTCGAAAGCGGCGAAACCGGCGTCTTCAACGTCGCCCAGACGGCGGCGAGCGGCGAAGAAGAATCGACCGTGGTCCGCGGCGAAGAAAAAGCAGCCGACGCGGCCGGCTAGTCGATCACGATCAGAAGCGCCGTGAGCAGTCCGAGCCCGAGGCCGCTGAAGGTGAGCGTCCGCAGCGGCCAGGTGGGCGGGGCGTCGTAGCGGCCTTCGCGCAGGCCTCGGTCGAGGATCGCCCGGTGGGCGCTGCCGTAGCCGATCGCCAGGATGCCCCAGAGCGCGAAGCCGACGCCGGCGACGACGTAGGGCCAGCGGGTGACGTTGCCTTCGAGCCCGGGCACCACGCGCCCGACCCCGATCGCCACCGCCAGCGCCGCCAGCCCGGTCCGCCACC
Organism: uncultured Actinomycetes bacterium; assembly: GCA_963839115.1. Taxonomy (GTDB): domain Bacteria; phylum Actinomycetota; class Thermoleophilia; order Solirubrobacterales; family 70-9; genus VAYN01. Next base: position 2,427,317 of record CAWITM010000001.1, on the reverse strand, counting down.
AGGCGAGCTGGGTGCGCTCGCCGGCCAGGTAGGTGCGGCGAGTCGCGTCGACGAGGTTGGCGGGGGAGGGGTCCGGCCGCAGCCGCTCCGGCGCGGCCGCGGGCCGCTCGGGCGGGTCGGGTGGAGTCGACGCCATCGCCTCGATCTTGACGGACTCGCCGTGCCTCGTGGTTAACGCGCTGCCATCGCCTATCGTCGTCGGTCAACGGCGAACCGCGAGGGAGGCAATCGGATGCTCGACCAGAGCAAGATCGGGAAAGTGGTGGCGGAGCAGATGGAGGCGATCGAAGGCGATTACGGCGACGATTGCGAGATCGGCGACGTCTGCACGATCGTCGAGGTCGTCGGTCCCCACGGCTCCCACGTCCGCGTGCGCTCCAGCGACATGCGCCCGCACAGCGGCCTCGGCCTGATCCGGATGGCCGAACAGGCGATGCTCGGCAACCTCGGCGGTTAGGCGCCTTCCGGTGCGACTTTCAGACGCATAGCGTCTGTTTCCCACACCGGAAGGGCTCGGTGCTCTAGCCGGCGGGGAGCTCGGCGAGCCGGGCCTCGACCACGGCCGGGAAATCCCCGCGGGCCGCCGCGACCGGCTCGGCGTCCCTCTATCCTCAGGTCTCTGTGAGCGAGACCGGAACCGACATAGTCGTGATGAAGTTCGGCGGCACCTCCGTCGCCGGGCCGGAGCAGATCAAACGCGCCGCCGGGCGGATCGTCGCCGCTCGCGAAGCCGGCAAACGGGTCGTCGCGGTGCTCTCGGCGCGCGGCAAGACGACCGACGAACTGGTCGAGCAGGCGCACGAGATCTCCGCCCGACCGGTCGCCCGCGAGATGGACATGCTGCTCTCGACCGGTGAGCGGATCTCCTGCGCGCTGGCGGCGATGGCGATCCACGACATGGGCCACGAGGCGATCTCGCTGACCGGCTCGCAGGCGGGGATCGTCACCGACTCCTCCCACACCAAAGCGCGGATCATCGACGTCCGCGCCGACCGCATCCGCCAGGCGCTGGAGCAGGACCGGATCGTCCTCGTCGCCGGCTTCCAGGGCGTCTCGACCGACAGCCGCGACGTCACCACGCTCGGCCGCGGTGGCTCCGATACCACCGCGGTGGCGCTGGCTGCGGCTCTCGACGCCACGGTCTGCGAGATCTACACCGACGTCGCCGGCGTCTTCACCGCCGACCCGCGGATGGTGCCGGAGGCGCGCAAGCTGCCCTACGTCTCCTTCGAGGAGATGCTGGAGATGTCGGCCTCGGGCGCCGGAGTGCTGCAGCTGCGCTCGGTCGAGTACGCCCGCAACCACGGGGTGCGGATCCACTGCCGCAGCAGCTTCGAGGACGGCCCCGGTACCCTCGTCATCTCAGAGGAAGAGACCATGGAGCAACCCTTCGTCACCGCAGTCACCCATTCCAACGCCGAGGCGCGCGTGACCCTGCGCGGGGTTCGCGACGAGCCGGGCGTCGCTGGCCGGATCTTCAGCGCCCTCGCCGAGGCCAACGTCAACGTCGACGTGATCATCCAGAACGAGCCGGTCGGCGGGGACCAGCTCGCCGACCTCTCCTTCACCGTCGACCGCGCCGATCTGGCGCTTGCCAAAGAGACGATCGAGGGGCTCGGCGGGGTCTCGATCACGGTGCGGACCGACGAGGCGATCGGCAAGGTCTCGATCGTCGGCGCCGGCATGCGCTCGCACCCCGGCGTCGCCGCCAAAGTCTTCGAGGTGCTCGGCGACGAGCGCATCAATATCGAGATGATCTCGACCTCGCCGATCAAGATCTCGTGCGTCATCGCCGCCGATCGCGTCCCCGACGCGGTAACGGCGCTGCACCGGGCCTTCGAGCTCGGCACCGACGCGATTCGCCCCGAAGACCCGACCGGTCCCGAGCACCGGCCGACGGTCGCCGGCTGAGCGCGGCCGGGACCAAACCCCAACCCCGCGGATCGAAAGGAGGAAGGATGAGCGACAGCTATCGAGTGGGGGTTCTGGGCGCGACCGGCGCGGTCGGCTCGACGATCATGGGACTGCTGCACGAGCGTGGCTTCCCTGCCTCCGAGGTCATTCCGTTCGCCTCCGAGCGCTCGGCCGGGCGCCAGATCGAGTGGGGCTCGCGGATGCTAGAGGTGCGGCCGCTGAGTGCCGACACGATCGGGGGCCTCGACGTCGTCCTCTCCTCGCCCGGCGGCGCGGTCAGCGCCGAGTGGGCGCCGCGGTTCGCCGAGACGGGCGCCGTCGTCGTCGACAACACGAGCTACTGGCGCATGCACGACGACGTGCCGCTGGTCGTCGCCGGGATCAACGACGAGGCGGCCGAGCACCACCGGGGGATCGTCGCGAATCCCAACTGCACCTCGATGGCGATGCTGATGGCGCTGGCGCCGATCCACCGCGCGGTCGGCCTCGAGCGCATCGTCGTCTCGACCTACCAGGCGGTCTCGGGGACCGGCCAGAAGGCGGTCGAAGAGCTGCGCGACCAGGCCCGGGCGGTGCTCGAGGGCAACCAGGATCCGCGCGCCGAGGTTTACCCGCACCGGATCGCCTTCAACGTCCTGCCCCAGGTCGAGAGCTTCAAGGATGGCGACGACTACACGACCGAGGAGCGCAAGGTGATGGCCGAGACGCGCAAGATCCTCGGCATCGGCGAGGAGGTCGGGATCTCCGCCACCTGCGCCCGCGTGCCGGTCTTCGTCGGCCACTCGGAGTCGGTCAACGTCCAGACCCGCGAGGACCTCTCACCCGCGGACTGCCGCGCCCTGCTGGCCGAGGCGACCGGCGTGATCGTCGTCGACGACCCCGGCGCCGCCGAGTACCCGCTGGCGATCGACGCGGCCGGCCGCGACGAGGTCCTGGTCGGTCGGATCCGCCGCGACCCCAGCCACGAGCGCTGCCTCAATCTCTGGGTCGTCGGCGACAACCTCCGCAAGGGCGCCGCCACCAACGCCGTCCAGGTCGCCGAGATCCTGGTCGAGCGCGGTTGGCTCGGCAAGCGCGACTAGCGCGTCGTCCCCGGCGACACAGAGACGCCTCAGTGACTCCACAGAGAAGTCACACTTCCGTGACCCACGTGTAACGTTTTGTCATCTAGCCTTCTGGTATGGCTGACGACTGGAAATTAGAAGGCTTGGAGCGGCGGGTCGAGCGGCTGGAGAAGCGGCTCGAGGAGAAGGATCGGAAGAGCTGGGAGCGCTCGCTCTTCTGGTTCCAGGCGGTCGTATGGACGTTCGTCGTGGTCTACGTGACGGTGTTGGTCGTGCTCGCGATTACTCACAACCTGCACAATCACTGATTTCGCAGGATTTATTTTCCCTCAACGTATTGTCTGCTAGCCTCGACGCATGGAAGCGGCACGAACGAGGTGGACCGACGAGCGAATCGATGATGTCGCCGGACGCCTCGCCCGCTTTGAAGAGCGCGTCGATGAGAGCTTCGACCGGGCCGATTCTCGCCTGCATTCCTGGCTCCAGACGATCTTCCTCGCGATGACGAGTGTCCTCGTCGCGACGATCGCCCAGCACTTCCTCGGCTGAGCCGCGGGGCCAGAATCCTGGCGTTCGCAGTTATCCGGGATATGGACGGATAACTGCGAACGCCCCGGCGACGCTCGGCCCCGGCTTGGGCCCTTGGCCCGGGGATGGGCTTGGGACCGCTAGGCGGGGACGGCGGTGAGGCGGTCTTCGACCCAGCTGGTCGAGGCGATGTGCTTGTTCATCCCCAGCTCCTTGGGGTCGGCGCCGAGGGCGAGGCCGACCAGCTGCGGCAGGTGGAGGACGGCGAGGCCGAGGTCGCGGTTGACGACCTTGGCCGCCTCCGGCTGCTGCATGTCGAGGTTGAGGTGGCAGAGCGGGCAGGGGGTGACGAGGCAGTCGGCGCCGGCGTCGATCGCGTCGCCGACGTGGGTGCCGGCCTGGGTCAGCGAGGTCTCGCGGTTCATCGTGATGACCGGGAAGCCGCAGCACTTGCGGGCGCCGTCGTACTCGACGACGCGGCCGCCGAGGGTCTCGATGACCTTCTCGAGGTAGATGTCGCGGTCCGGGAACTCGGTGTAGCCGAGCCGTTCCTTGGGCCGCACGATGTAGCAGCCGTAGAAGGGGCCGACCCGCAGGCCGGAGAGCGGGCGCTTGACCTGGGCGGCGAGGCGATCGAGGCCATAGTCCTCGACCAAGAGCCAGAGGAAGTTTTTGTTGTTCCAGCTGCCGTCCTCGTGGCGCTCGTAGGAGAGGCCCTGGCCGGAGAGAACCTCGTTGATGTGGGCGCGGTAGGAGGAGTCGGCGTCGAGGCGCTGCTGGCACTCCGACTGGGCGCCCTGGCAGGTCGAGCAGATGTTCATCATCGAGAGGCCGGTCTGCTGGGCGAGCGCGAAGGTACGGGCGTTCAGCGTGTCGGCGAGCTCCTGGTTGTGCTCGGCGATGACGCCGGCGCCGCAGCAGTTGGCGCGGTCGAGTTCGACCAGCTCGATGCCGAGCTTGTCGGCGACGTAGGCCATCGAGCCGTGCAGCTCCGGGGTGAAGCCGCGCGAGACGCAGCCCGGCCAGTAGGCGACTTTGATCTGGTCGGCCATCATTTCGCCTCCGCGTTGTCAGGCGAGGTGGAGCGCTCGGCGCCCTTCTCGAGGTCCGGCTCTTCGGCCAGCTCCCCCTCCTCGCCCTTGATGTACAGGTTGAATTCCTCGCTGTGCCCCTCGGCGTGTTTGTAGATCGCCTGGACGTCGTCCTGGGCACCGTCGGGAAGCTTGTGGTGGACGCCCGGGATCAGCTTCGGCAGCGAGCGCATCTTGCCGGTTTTGATGCCGCGGATCGCGGTCGGGATCGAGCCGAGCATTTCGCGAATCGCCCGTTTGCTCGGTTTGAGCTTGCCTTTGACGCCCGGCGCGAAGGACTCCTGGAGGAGAAGCGACTCGTCGAGCGTCCCCTTCTTCTCGATGATCTTGACGAAGGCGATCTCGTGGTCGTGGCCGCTGTTGGGATCTTCGACCCCGGCTTCGCCGGCTTTGCGGCGCAGGCGCATGATCTGGTCCATCGGCGCCACGCCCTTGGGGCAGGCGTCGACGCAGCTGAAGCAGTGGGTGCAGTCATAGATGCCGTGCGGGTCCTCGGCCAGATCGGTGAGGCGCTCGACCGTCTCGGCGTCGCGCGGGTCGCCGACGAAGCGGTAGGCCTTGGCCAGCGCCGCCGGGCCGATGAACTCGGGGTCGGCTTCCATCGAGAGGCAGGAGGAGACGCAGGCGCCGCACTGGATGCAGGCCATCGACTGGGTGATGTCGATCATCGATTCCGGCTCGACGATGTACTCGCGCTCCGGCGGCTTGCCGTGGGGGAGGAGCCAGGGGGTGACGCGGCGGATCTTGGTCCAGTGGGTCGACTCCATGTCGGTCACCAGGTCCTTGATCACCGGCATGTTGCCCATCGGCTCGATCACGATCGGGACCGAGGGGTCGAGGTCGGCGAGCGTGCCGGCGCCGGCGGTGCCGTCGGTGGCGCCGCCGACCGGGGTGCTGGCCAGCGCCGCCGAGGTGCCGGTCGCGGCCGCCATCTTGTCGGCCTGCTCCTGGGCCTCGCCGATCTGGGTCTTGCAGCCGAGCGTCGAGGAGCCGTTGACCTTCATCCCGCAGGAGCCGCAGATCGCGGCGCGGCAGGAGCAGCGCACGGCGAGCGAGCCGTCCTGGCGGTCCTTGGTCTGCAGCAGCGCGTCGAGCACCGACAGCGAGGGCTCGAGGTCGACGTCGAACTGCTCCCAGTAGGGCCCCTCGCCGCTCTCGGGCTGGAACCTGCGGACTTTGATCGTGTAGTCGGCCATCAGTACGTCCTCGCTTCCGGTTGCCACTGGGTGATCGTGACGTCGGAGTAAGAGATCTCGGGGCCGTCGTCGGTCCGCTCGAGGTCGATGTGTTTGAGCCACTCGTCGTCGTTGCGCTCGGGGAAGTCGGTGCGGTACTGGGCACCGCGGCTCTCCTTGCGCTCGAGCGCGGCGAGGCACGATGCCTCGGCGTTGTCGAGCATGTAGCCGAGCTCGATCGCCCCCAGTAGGTCCTGGTTGAAGATGGTGCCGTGGTCGTCGATGTAGGCGGTCTTCGCCTCCTCCTTGAGGCGCCCGACGATCTCGATGGCTTCCTGGATCCCGGCCTCGTCGCGGAACACCGCGACCTTGCCGTCCATCGTTTCGCCGAGCTCCAGCTTGATCTCGGAGACGCGCCGGCCCGAGCCCTTGGGGCGCGAGTTGACGTCGTCGATCATCGCCTGCTCGTCCTCGAGCACCTTGGTCGAGGGGCGGGTCAGCTCGACCCGCTTGGCGCGGTTGGCGGCGTCGACGCCGGAGCGGCGGCCGAAGATCAGGGTGTCGAGCAGAGAGTTGGCGCCGAGCCGGTTGCCACCGTGGACGGAGACGCAGGCGGTCTCGCCGGCGGCGTAGAGGCCGGGGATGTCGGTGCGGCCCTCGATGTCGGTCTTGACGCCGCCCATCGTGTAGTGGTTGCCCGGCTTGATGTGAATCGGTTCGCGGGTGATGTCGACGCCGGCGAAGTCACGGCCGACGAGGACGATCTCGCGCAGCGCCTCGTGGACGCGCTTTTTCGGCACCACGGTGATGTCGAGGGCGACGGTGCCGTCGGGGAAGCCGCGGCCCTCGTTGATCTCGGTCTGCTCGGCGCGGGAGACGACGTCGCGGGAGGCGAGCTCCATTTTGTTCGGCGCGTACTTCTCCATGAAGCGTTCGCCGTTGGCGTTCAGCAGGTGGGCGCCCTCGCCGCGGGCACCCTCGGTGATCAGGAAGCCCTTGCCCGCCAGCGTCGTCGGGTGGTACTGGATCATCTCCATGTCCATCAGCTTGGCGCCGACCCGGTAGGCCATCGCGATGCCGTCGCCGGTGCAGATCAGGGCGTTGGTGGTCGGCTTCCAGACCTGGCCGTTGCCGCCGCAGGCGAGGATCACCGATTTGGCGCGGAAGAGCTCCATCGAGCCGTCGGCGACGTTGCGCGTGACGACGCCACAGCACTCGCCTTTCTCGTCGATCGCCAGGGCCGAGCAGAACCACTCCTCGTAGCGGGCGACCTGCTCGGAATATTTCATCAGCTGCTCGTAGAGCACGTGCATGATCGCCTGGCCGGTGATGTCGGCGACGTAGTAGGTGCGGGCGGCCGAGGCGCCGCCGAAGGCGCGGGTGCCGAGCTTGCCTTCCTCGTTGCGGTGGAAGGTGACGCCGAGGTGCTCGAGGTGGAGGATCTCCTCGGGGGCGTCGCGGGTCATGACTTCGATCGCGTCCTGATCGCCGAGGTAGTCGGAGCCCTTGACGGTGTCATAGGCATGCGACTCCCAGGAGTCGTCTGGGTTCAGCGCGGCGTTGATGCCGCCCTGAGCCGCGTTTGAGTGCGAGCGGACGGGATGGACCTTGGAGACAATCCCGACCGATACACCTTCCTCAGCGGCGGCGAGAGCTGCGCGCTGGCCGGCGAGGCCGGCTCCGATTACGAGCACGTCATGGGATGGCACGAGAGCGGATGCTATACAGGCCAAACCCGAGCGCGTACTCGGGATTCGTCACACATCGCGCGGCCCCCTGGGGAGGCGGCCGCGACGGGCCGCCGAGCATCCCTGAGTGCTAGAGCCAGCGCTCGCCGAGGCGGCGGATCGCGGCGGCGGTGAGGCGGATGCCGTCGGCGACGGTGCCGAAGTCGACGTTGGCGGCGAGGTCGTTGGGCCAGTGGTAGTTGGCCGGCTGCTTGAGGTCGGTGCAGCTGGCCAGGACCGCCGACTGATAGCCGGCGCCGAGCGCCTCCATGCCGTCGGTGCCGTTGTGCAGGCGCAGGTTGGGGACGAGCTCGATCCCGAGCTCGGCGGCGAGCCCGTCGAGCAGCGCCAGCGAGCGCTCCGGGTAGTCGACGACGCGCAGGAAGCCCTCGCCGCGCAGGACCAGCAGGTGGGGCGAGCCGGTCGACTCGAGGCAGAGGAAGAAGGTGCTGTCGGTCGGGAGGTCGGCGAAGTGGCGCTCGCCGAACGCCTTCATCCCCTCGCTGAAGGACTCCTCGGCGCCGGTCGAGAGCAGGACGACGCGGAGGTCGGCGGGCGGCGGTTCGGCGGTCAGCTCGGCGGCGAGGGCGAGCAGGGTGACGACGGCGGTGCCGTTGTCGTTGGCGCCGGGGACGACTGAGCGCAGGCCGATCTCGGTCATCGCCGCGACGCTGCCGAGCGCCAGGCACAGTCCCACCCGGGTCAGCGCGCGAACGCCGGTGAGCGCGCCGAGGCCGACCAGCAGCGGTCCCCCGACCACCGGCGCCATCAGCGCCGGGCTGGTGTCGGCCTGCTCGAAGAGGCCGAGGCGGTCGGCGACCTCCGGGAGCGCCGGGTGGAAGACGAGACCCGAGTGGGCGGCGTCATGGTGGGCGATCACGACGACCGTGCGGGCGGCGTCCGGGGCGCCGATCTCGGCGAGGACGTTGTGAGTGGTGCGCTTCGGCAGCAGCCGCCGCAGACCGCGCCCCCGGGGCGGGAAGTCGTCGACGATGCCGGCGGCGCCGATCGCCCCCAGGGCGGCGCCGAGGCGGCGGTGGCCGCGCAGCGCCGCGATCCCACCGAGAGCCCCGAGCACGGCGCCGAGGCCGAGCGGCCACCAATAGGTGCCGTGGGCGTCGGCGGCCTCGATCCGCGCCTCGACCCCCTGCGCGGCGAGGTGCTCGACCAGCCACTCGGCGGCGCGGCGCTCGCCCTGGGAGGCCGAGGGGCGCGGGATCCGCTCCAATTCCTCGAGCCGCGCCCGCAGCCAATCCTGGTCGGGCACCGCGGCGTTCGCGGCGTAACGGGGGTTGTCGGCGGAGTGTGCCAAGGGACTGAAGACGCTACCCACTTGGCGAGGCCGCGGAGGATCTCGGGCGGTCACCTACCATTGCGGGATGTTCGGAGGCCGCTCGATCACCCTGTTCCACATCCGCGGCATCCGCATCGCGGTCGACTGGTCCTGGTTCCTGATCCTGTTTCTCGTCATCTTCTGGATGTCGAACTTCTACAGCGACCTGCTGGGCGACTCGGGCAGCTCGACGACGCCGTTCGTCCTCGCCGTCCTGAGCGCCGCCGGCTTCTTCGGCTCGATCCTGCTGCACGAGCTCGGCCACGCCTTCGTCGCCCGCCGCAACGGCATCGGCATCCTCTCGATCCAGCTCTGGATCTTCGGCGGCATGGCGCGGATGGACCGCGAAGCCGACTCGCCTGGGGTCGAAGCGCGGGTCGGCCTGGCCGGGCCGGCGGTGACGCTGGCGATCTTCCTGGTGCTGACCGTCGGCGGCATCGCCGCCGGTGGGGCCCACGAGTTCCGCCAGGCGGCGCTGATCGAGTCGGGCTCGGGCGCCTCGGGGGTGCTGGCGATGGTCGCCTGGCTGGCCTCGATCAACCTGCTGCTGCTGGTCTTCAACCTGCTGCCGGCCTTCCCGATGGACGGCGGCCGGGTCGCCCGGGCGATCGCCTGGCGCGCCACCGGCGACCGCAACGCGGCCACCCGCTTCGCCGCCAACCTCGGTCGCTGGTTCGGCTACGCCTTCATCGCCGCCGGCGTCTACATGGCGGTCACGAACTCGATCCTCGGTGTCTTCGGCGGCGTCTGGCTGGCGCTGATCGGGATGGTCATCAACGGCGCCGCCCGCACCGCCTCGATGCAGACGCGGCTGACCAGCACGATCGGCGACATCTCGGTCGCCGACGTGATGGACCGCGAGCCGGTCGCGATCCCCGGCGACCTGAGCGTCGCCGACGCGCTCGACGAGTACTTCCTGCGCTACCGCTGGCCCTGGTTCCCGGTCGTCGACGCCGCCCACCGCTTCCTCGGCCTGCTCCAGCGCGACGCCGCCGACGGCGTCCCCGAGCTCTCCCGCGCCAGCTCCCACGTCTCCGACATCGTCGACGCCGACCGCGGCCTCTTCATCCGCGACGACACCTCGCTGGACTCGCTGCTCTCGAACCAGAACCTGCGCCGCCTCGGCGCTCTGATGGCGGTCGACTCCGACGGGCGTCTGAGCGGCGTGGTGACGATCGAGCAGGTCGGGCGGGCGTTGAAAGAAGCGACCACGCCCGCCGCCTGACCCGGCGTCGCGAGCCCCCCGTGCGGCCGCGTTCGCAGTTATCCGTCCATAGCCCGGATTAGTGCGAACGCCTCCGGGAGCCGCCGCTCGGCGTTCGCAGTTCTCCGCTCATAGGACGGATCTCCGCGAACGCCGGATCCATACCTCGGGCGGCGTTCGCACTGATCCGGGATAACTGCGGATCTCTGCGAACGCCGGGGCGCTCGGCTCAGGCGACGGGGGCGTGGCGCTCGATGATGCGGGCGAAGTCGAGACCGGCGGGGAGGGTTCCGAAGGCGCGGCCCCAGTCGCCGTCGAGGCGGGAGGCGCAGAAGGCGTCGGCGACCGCCTCGTCGCCGTAGCGGACCAGCAGCGAGCCCTGCAGGGCCAGCGCCATCTTTTCGACGACGCGGCGGGCGCGGGTCTCGATCGTCGCGACGTCGCCGGGGACCTCGTCGCGCAGGCCGGCCGCGAAGGCGGCGAGGCGGGGCTCGGCGGCGGCGCCCTCGGCGACCTCGGCAAAGAAGGCGTCGACCGCGGCCGGGCTCTTCACCATCGCCCGCAGGACGTCGAGGCACTGGACGTTGCCGGATCCCTCCCAGATCGAGTTGAGCGGGCTCTCGCGGAAGAGCCGCGGCATCCCCGACTCCTCGACGTAGCCGTTGCCGCCGAAGCACTCGAGCGCCTCGCCGGCGTGGGCCGGGGCGCGCTTGGTGATCCAGTACTTGAGCACGGCGTTGGCGATGCGCTTGAAGTTCACCGCGTCCTCGTCGCCGGCCAGCGCTTCGTCGTAGGCGCGGGCGAGGCGCAGCGCCCCGATCGTCGCCGCCTCCGACTCGACCGCGAGGTCGGCGAGCACGTTCTGCATCAGCGGCTGCTCGGTGAGGACGGTGCCGAAGACCGAGCGGTGGGAGTCGTGGTGGATCGCCGCGACGACGCCGGCGCGCATCCCGGTGGCGCCGCCGAGCACGCAGTCGAGGCGGGTGTGGTTGACCATCTCGATGATCGTCGGCACCCCGGCGGCCTCCTCGCCGACCAGCCAGGCCGAGGCGGCGTCGAACTCGACCTCGCTGGAGGCGTTGGAGCGGTTGCCGAGCTTGTCCTTCAGCCGCTGCAGGCGGAAGCGGTTGCGCTCGCCGTCGGGCGTCCAGCGCGGGAAGAGGAAGCACGAGAGGCCGCCGTCGGCCTGGGCGAGGACGAGGAAGGCGTCGCACATCGGCGCCGACATGAACCACTTGTGGCCGGTCAGCTCGTACTCGGCGCCGGGGCCGCCGCCGTCGACGGCGCGCGCGACAGTGGTGTTGGCGCGGACGTCGGTGCCGCCCTGCTTCTCGGTCATCCCCATCCCGGCGAGCGCGCCGGACTTGCCCCCGGCCGGGGCGTTGCGCGGGTCATATGACGAGGTCAGGAAGTGCGCCTCCCACTCGGCCGCCAGCTCGGGCTGGGTGCGCAGCGCCGGGATCACCGAGTAGGTCATCGAGATCGGGCAGCCGATCCCGGCCTCGGCCTGCGACATGCACATGAAGGCGGCGCCGCGGGCGACGTGGGCGCCGGGCCGCGGGTCGCGCCAGGGGGCGCAGTGGAGTTCGTGGGACACCGCGGTGCCGAGCAGCTCGTGCCAGGCGGGGTGGAACTCGACTTCGTCGACGCGGTTGCCGAAGCGATCGTGGGTGCGCAGCTTGGGCCCGTTCTCGTTGGCAAGGCGCCCGAGCTCCTGTGCTTCGGCCGAGCCGGCGAACTCGCCGACCGCGGCGATCCGCTCGCGCGCCCACTCGCCGCCCTCGCGGGCGACGGCCTCAACCAGTGGCCGGTCGGCTTCGAAGACGTTGTAATCCGCGAGCGGCGGCGGCTGGTTGGCGACCTCGTGGTTGCCGAAGGTGTGCCTCTCCCTGGTGGCCATCTAGGTACGAGAGTGTGGCACTCGTCAACGAAGGGCGGCGGACCGGGCGAGCGGCACGACGGCGGCGCCAGGTAGATAGCATCGCCGCCGATGGCGAAGATCAAGGTCTCCAAGCCGGTCGTCGAGCTCGACGGCGACGAGATGACTCGGATCATCTGGCACTTCATCAAAGACCAGCTGATCCTTCCCTACCTCGATATCGAGCTCCTCTACTACGACCTCGGGATCGAGAGCCGCGACGCGACCTCCGACCAGATCACGGTCGACGCGGCCGAGGCGATCAAGGAGCACGGCGTCGGCGTCAAGTGCGCGACGATCACCCCGGACGAGGCGCGGGTCGAGGAGTTCGGCCTCAAGGACATGTACCGCTCGCCGAACGGGACGATCCGCAACATCCTCGGCGGCGTGATCTTCCGCGAGCCGATCGTGATCTCCAACGTGCCGCGCCTGGTGCCGGGCTGGACCAAGCCGATCGTGATCGGCCGCCACGCCTTCGGCGACCAGTACCGCGCCACCGATCTGGTGGTGCCGGGCGAGGGTTCGCTGACCATGACCTTCACTCCCAAGGACGGCTCCGAGCCGGTCGAGCTCGACGTCTACGACTTCCCGAGCGGCGGCATCGCGATGTCGATGTACAACCTCGACGACTCGATCCGCGACTTCGCCCGCGCCTCGCTGCGCTACGGGCTCGACCGCGGCTACCCGGTCTACATGTCGACCAAGAACACCATCCTCAAGCGCTACGACGGCCGCTTCAAAGACCTCTTCGCCGAGGTGTATGAGAGCGAGTTCAAGTCCGACTTCGAGGCCGCCGGGATCACCTACGAACACCGCCTGATCGACGACATGGTGGCGGCGGCGCTGAAGTGGGAGGGCGGTTACGTGTGGGCCTGCAAAAACTACGACGGCGACGTCCAGTCCGACACCGTGGCGCAGGGCTTCGGCAGCCTCGGGCTGATGACGAGCGTGCTGATGACCGCCGATGGCAAGACGGTCGAGGCGGAGGCCGCGCACGGCACCGTCACCCGTCATTTCCGCCAGCACCAGCAGGGCAAACCGACTTCGACCAACCCGATCGCCTCGATCTTCGCCTGGACGCGCGGCCTGCAGGCCCGCGGCCGGATGGACGACACGCCGGCCGTCTCCGAGTTCGGTGAGACGCTCGAGCGGGTGTGCATCGAGACGGTCGAGGAAGGCAAGATGACGAAAGACCTGGCGCTGCTCGTCGGCGGCGATCAGGAGTACCAGACGACCCAGGAGTTCCTGGCGTCGATCGACGAAAACCTGCAGCGAGCGATGGCGTAACGCCGTCGCCGCCCTACTCCGAGGAGACGATTCCGTGAGCACCCCCGTCAAGGTCACCGTTACCGGCGCCGCCGGGCAGATCGGCTACGCGCTGCTGTTCCGCATCGCCAGCGGCCAGATGCTCGGCCCCGACACCCCCGTCGAGCTGAGCCTGCTCGAGATCCCCGACGCGCTCAAAGCCGCCGAGGGGACGGCGATGGAGCTCGACGACTGCGCCTTCCCGCTGCTCCACCGGATCGACATCACCAGCGACGCCAAGCAGGCCTTCGACGGCGCCAACATCGGCCTCCTGGTCGGCGCCCGCCCGCGCGGTCCCGGCATGGAGCGGGCCGACCTGCTCGAGGCCAATGGCGGCATCTTCAAGCCCCAGGGCGAAGCGATCAACGCCGGCGCCGCCGACGACATCAAGGTGCTGGTGGTCGGCAACCCGGCCAACACCAACTGCCTGATCGCGATGTCCAACGCGCCCGACGTCCCGCGCGAGCGATTCACCGCAATGATGCGCCTCGACCACAACCGCGCGATCACCCAGGTCGCCAACAAGCTCGGCAAGCCGGTCACCTCGGTGACCAACATGACCACCTGGGGCAACCACTCGACCACCCAGTACCCCGACCTGGTGAACGCCAAGGTCGACGGCGAGAGCGCTTGGGACCAGGTCGACGACGAGGCCTTCATCAAGGACGAGTTCATCCCCCGGGTGGCGAAACGAGGCGCCGAGATCATCGAGGCGCGCGGTGCCTCCAGCGCCGCCTCGGCCGCCAACGCGGCGATCGACCACGTCCACGACTGGGTGCTCGGGACCGCCGAGGGCGACTGGGTGTCGATGGCGGTTCCGGCCGACGGCTCCTACGACATCGGCGAGGGCATCATCTGCGGCTTCCCCTGCAGGTGCTCAGGCGGCGAGTGGTCGATCGTCGAGGGCCTCGACGTGCCGGACTTCTCGCGCCAGCGGATCGACGCCAGCGCGATGGAGCTTCAGGAGGAGCGCGACGCGGTCAGCAAGCTCGGCCTGCTGTAAGGCGGGCGAAAACGGGCCCGGGGGAGGGTCTTCAAGACGCGCTTCGCGCTGAGTGTCTTGAAGACCCCTCCCCGGGCCCGTTACTGATGGCTGGAGTCAGGCCGGGCTGGCTACGCGGCGGAGCTTTTTGCGGTGGCCGTCGGGTAGTACTGGCGGCCGTCCTTTTTCACCCGTCCCTCTTTCTCGAGGTCGCCGAGGACCCGGTAGAGGTAGTTGGGCTTGATTTTCATCGTTTTGGCGACGTCGGAGGCGCTGATGCCAGGCTGGCTGGCGATCAGATCGACGGCCTGATCGGCGCGGGTGCCGCCGCGACGGCGACGGCGGCGACGCGTGGGGGTGCCGGAGCTGGCCGCTTTCGGGGTTGCGGCCGAAGCGCTGCCGCGAGGGCGGCCCGGGGACCGTTTTGCTTTGCCACCAAGCTCGGCCAGAGCCCGCTCGAGGCGCTTGCGCTCGTCATCGATCTCGGCGAGGCGACGCTGCATGATGTCGCGAGCCTCGTCAAGTACGTCATGGGTGCTGGGCATCGATTTCCTTTCCATCCAGATACCGAACTAGTTTCAAGTCTGGGTCTGAGTGTGGCAGAGATACCCGAACTGTGAGTAATGCTTTGCTGCAATGCAATTCACCATGGACGCTTGGCCGAGTGGCCAAGAAGTCACGGTTGCATTACCCGGGTGAGGGTTGAGCGGGGCGGCGAATTACGCTGAGCGCTCGGCGGCGGCGCGTTGGGCCTGGCGCTCGGGTGAGATCCGGACCACGTTGTGGGCCAGTCCGACCTTCTCGAGCCCGCCGATGATCAGTGCCGACGGATCAGGCTCCCAGCGTTTCAGTCCGTGAACCGCGGAGCGCGGGAAGGCGTGGTGGTTGTGGTGCCACGACTCGCCGAGCGACGGCAGCGCCAACCAGAACACGTTGGTCGACTGATCGTCGGTGTCGAAGCGTCGGGTTCCGAAGAAATGACACACCGAGTTGACGCTCCAGGTGATGTGGTGGACGAAGAAGATCCGCACCAGGCCGCCCCAGAGGAAACCGGTGAGCGCGCCCAACCAGGTGCCGGTGACGAGGAACCCGGCGAGGGCGGGGATCAGCAGGCTGAGGTAGATCAGGGCCACGAAGTGACGTGAGATGAAGCGCATCCCACGGTCCTCGTAGAGGTCCTTGGCATATTTCTTCCAGTCGGCACGGCCCTGCGTCTCCATCAACCACCCGGTATGAGCGTGCCAGAGGCCGCGCAGTCCCTCGCCGTGGCCGACGTGAGGGCTGTGCGGGTCGCCCTCCTTGTCGGTGTGGGCGTGGTGCTTGCGGTGGTCGGCGACCCAGGAGATGACCGGTCCCTGGACTGCCATCGTGCCGAGGATCGCGAAGGTGTACTCGAGCGCCTTGGAGGTCTGGAAGGAGCGGTGGGTCAGCAGGCGGTGGTAGCCGACGGTGATGCCGATCGCCGTCAGCAGGTACATGACCGCGGCGATGATCAGGTCGGCGGGGCTGACGAAGCTGTTCCAGAGCAGCACGATCGCGACGACCGTCGCCACGAACGGCACCACGACGGCGCCGAGGTTGGCGCCCTTCTCGATCTTCGTCATTTCGCCCATGCAGGCAACTTACGCTGCTCTCGGCGATATGTATTAGCGTTAATGCCAACTTATGGGCTCGAAAACTGTCAAGAGAGTGACAAAAGAGATGGATCACCCCGCGGCCGAGCCCTGGCGCGCCCTGCCGGCGTCGGTCGCCGACCTGATCGAGCCGGAGCTGGGAACGATCACCGAAGCGATCCTCGTCTCGATCGCCCGCGAGGTCCCCGAGTACGCGCGCCCGCTGGAGGGGCGCTTCGGCCGCGGCATCCGCACCGGGGTCGGCGAGGCGCTCTCCCAGTTCGTCGCCCTGATCCGCGACCCCGACGCCGGCCGCGAGACCAGCCGCGAGGTCTACCTGGCCCTCGGCCGCGGCGAGCAGCGCCAGGGGCGCCCGCTCGACTCGCTCCAGGCCGCCTACCGGATCGGCGCCCGCGTCGCCTGGCGCCGCTTCGCCGACGTCGGCAGTCGCGCCAACCTCGCTGCCGAGCCGCTGGCAATCCTCGCCGAGGCCTGCTTCGCCTACATCGACGAGCTCGCTGCCGACTCGGTAGAGGGCTACGCCCAGGCCCAGGCCGAGGTCGAGGACCTGCGCCGCCGCCGCCGCGCCGAGCTGGCGGCGCTGCTCCTGCTCGACCCGCCGGTCGAGTCCGGCGACGTCGCCGCCGCGGCGCGCGCGGCCGGGTGGCGGCTGCCAGCCCAACTCGCGGCGGTCGCCTGCGCCGATTCCGACCTCGCCGCCGCGGCGCGCCGCCTGCCGCCGGAGACGCTTGCGACCGTCGTCGACGGCAGCGGCTGCCTGCTGCTTCCCGATCCGGACGGCCCCGGCCGGATCGAGACTCTCGAGCGGGCGGCGCAAAAGGTCCAGGCTGGGCCGCTGGCGCTGGGACCGACCGGCGCGCCCGCTCGCGCCGCCGAGTCCTGGGTGCTTGCCGCGACGCTGCTGCGCGCCGCCGCCGCCGGCGCTCTACCGGCCGCCGGCCTGCTCCGCGCCGACGAGGAGCTGGCGCCGCTCCTCCTCTTCGAGAGCCGCGACCTCACCGCCCGCATGGCCGCCCGCCGCCTGGCGCCCTTCGCCGACCTCACCGCCAAGGGGCGCCGGCGGATGGAGGAGACCGCCCTGGCCCACGTCCGCCACAACGGCAACGCCGTGGCGATGGCCGCCGAGATGAACGTCCATCCCCAGACCGCCCGTTACCGCGCGGCCCGGCTGCGCGAGCTGCTCGGCGACCAGCTCGACGACCCCGACGCCCGCTTCGAGCTCGAGCTCGCCCTGCGCGCCAGCGCCGCACTTTCCTAGGTCGGGATCGCCGCACGGGGGCGAGTCGCAACGGTGCCGACCCTTGACGGTGGGTGGACCCGAGCGAAGACCGCGAGCCAAACCCCGAAGCGATTGCCTGGTACCTATCGCGCTCCGAACGGCTGCTCGACGACCTGAAGGAGCGCGTTCAGCTGCTGCTCGCGCGCTGCGGCCAACTGGCGGGCTTCTCGGGCGCCGTGCTGGCGCTGGTCGGCGGTACCGCGGCCTCGATCATCGAAGCCGTCCATGGAGGCGCCAGGCGGGTTGTCGGCGCGGCTCTGCTCATCGGCTCCCTGGCGCTGGTCGCGGCGTTCGTGACTGCTTTGAGCGGCATCTCCGGGCAGCGAGACGTCGCCGATATCTCCGCCCGCGAGGCGGTCAACTACCTATTCCCGCGGTTCACTACCGAGCGAGATCTCTGGCGGGTACAGCTTCGGACGATCAAAGGAGTGGTCGCGGCAATCGAGGCGACCACTCATCAGGTCGATGCGGTTGACCGGGCGGCGAACTGGGCCGGCCGCTTCCTCCTGGGCGGATTGGCTGCGGTCGGGACTGCGCTGGGTATCCTCATGATCGTGGTGACGCTCCGATGATCTGGCTGCTCCGACTCTGGTTCGGTCGACTGAAGCCCCTCCCACCGGCGCAACCTGATCTTCCGCCGGACGATGTCCCACTGGATCAGACGATGCCGCCGATGCACCGGCAGGGCGACGTCACCTCGGTCTAGAGCGCGCCGCTACCGGTTGCGTTTGCGCGGCAGCGTCCGGAACGCGACGTCCCAGATCGGCGAGGAGACGCCGTAGCCGAAGCGGTGGTCCTGGAAGTGGTGGCGCATGTGCTGCTCGCGCAGTTTCTTGCCGAGGCTCGACTTGGGGACGAAGTGGTGGACGTAGTAGTGCGTGTAGTCGTAGCCGAGGTAGCCGAGCATGAAGCCGCCGAAGGCGGGGAAGGCGGCGTTGCCGAGGATCAGCCAGAAGCCGAGGAAGAAGATCGCGGCGAGGGGGATCGAGACCGAGGGCGGCATCACCAGTCGCATCTTGTCGTTGGGATGGTCGTGGTGGATGCCGTGGATGATGAAGTGCATCCGCCGGCCGAAGTCGTTGTCGGGCTCCCAGTGGAAGATCAGACGGTGGAGCCAGTACTCGGTCAACGTCCAGAAGGCGACGCCGCCCAAGCTGATCAGGATCATCTGGCCGACGCTCCAGCCGCGCGTGGCGCCGATCCACTCGGCCGCGACGATCACCGGGAGGAAGACGATCGCCGGGATCGCCGGGTGCACCCGGGAGAAGAAATTGAGGAATTCGCTCTTGAAGAGCGGCGGCGAAGCGGAGAGCTTCGAGGTGCGTTCGTGGGCCTCCATCTGGCCGGATGTTAGCGGCGCGTTCCGGTGGCGCCGCTAAACGCGGAGAACCTGTGACAGGGCTGTGACGAAGTGGTTGCGATTTGCGGAATCGACGCTCGCGCCGGCCGGGCCCCGCTGCTTAGATCCCCGCCGATGCCGCGCAAGCCGAAGCCCCCCACCTGCGAGGACTGCTACTTCCACAAGAACCTCCTCTGCGCCCTCGACCTCGGCGAGCCCTGCGCGACCTTCCGTCCCAACCGCCCCGAGGGCCTGGTGCCGCCGCGCCAGCCGGTCCTGCTGATGCGGGCGCCCCGCTGGGCCTCGACCGGCCGCGCCGCCTAGCGGTACCCGGACCTTTCGCGGTCTATCTTTACCGCAGTGCCTCAGCGCGACCTCTTTGCCGACTTTGCGCGCATGCGCAGGGAGATGGATCAGATGCTCGGAGATTCCTGGAGCCGCACCCGCTACGTCAGCCGCCGCACGACCGGCTTCTCGCCGAACGTCGACGTCTACTACTGCGGTGAACCGCAGCGCGCCGTCGTCAAAGTCGACCTCTCCGGGGTCTCCCTCGACGCCGTCGGCATCGAGCTCAGCGGCCGGCACCTGGCGATCACCGGCGTGCGGCCGGTGCAGGAGACCGAGGGCCGCGTCTACCAGCAGATCGAGATTCCCTCCGGACCCTTCCGGCGCGTCGTCGAGCTGCAGGTCGAGGTCGACCCCAGCCGCGCCAAGGCGACCTATGACGACGGCGTCCTGAGGATCGAGCTGCCCCTGCGCGACCCCGAGGAGACGACCCACCGGGTTCCGATCGGGCGCAGCTGATGGAGAGCTCGCCGGTCCTCGAAGTCGTCGACTCGCCGCTCGACGCCGACGGCGCGATCGCCGCAAGCCAGCCGCTTCCCGAGGCGCTGCCGGTGCTGCCGCTGCGCGACTCGGTCACCTTCCCCGACACCGTCACCCCGCTGGCGGTCGGCCAGCCGCGCTCGATCCAGCTCGTCGACGACGTCCTCGGCACCAACCGGATGCTCGTGATGGTCGCCTCGCGCGATCCCGAGAAGGACGAGCCGACCCCGGCCGATCTCCACGACGTCGGCGTCGTCGGAGTCGTAGCGCGGATGGTCAAAGTGCCGGACGGCAGCCTCCGCATCCTCGTCCAGGCGACCCAGCGCGTGCGCCTCGCCGACTATGTCGCCGAGCGTCCCTACCTCGTCGCCCGGATCGAGGAGCTGCCCGACGTCGTCGAGCCGAGCCCCGAGCTCGAGGCGCTCTCCCGCAACGTCCAGCGCACCTTCTCGGAGATCGTCGAGCAGATTCCCTACCTGCCTGAAGAGCTGCAGATGGCGGTCGCCAACATCGAGGACCCGAGCCAGCTGTCGCACCTGATCGCCGGCGCCCTGCGGATCTCCACCGAGGAGAAGCAGCAGTTGCTCGAAGACGTCGACGTCGCCAAGCGGCTGCGCCACCTCTCCCAGATCCTCGCCCGCGAGCTCGAGGTCGTCCAGCTCGGCACCCAGATCCAGACCCAGGTCCAGTCCGAAGTCGACAAAGGCCAGCGCGAGTTCTTCCTCCGCCAGCAGCTCAAAGCGATCCAGGACGAGCTCGGCGAGGAGGACGAGCAGGTCGCCGAAGTCGCCGAACTGCAGGAAAAAATCGAGGCCGCGAACCTCCCCGAGGACGCCCGCAAAGCCGCCGACCGCGAGCTCGGCCGGCTCGCCAAACTGCCGCCCGCCGCCGCCGAGCACGGCGTCATCCGCACCTACCTCGAGTGGCTGACCGAGCTGCCGTGGTCGGTCGAGACGACCGACAACCTCAACATCAAACACGCGCGCAAAGTGCTCGACGCCGACCACTACGACCTCGAGAAAATCAAGGACCGGCTGCTCGAGTACCTGGCGGTGCGCAAACTGAACCCCGACTCACCGGGGCCGATCCTCTGCTTCGTCGGGCCGCCCGGCGTCGGCAAGACCAGCCTCGGGCGCTCGATCGCGAGGGCGCTCGGCCGCGAGTTCGAGCGCATCTCGGTGGGCGGCGTGCGCGACGAGGCCGAGATCCGCGGCCACCGCCGCACCTACATCGGCGCCCTGCCGGGGACGATCATCCGCGCCCTGCGCGACGCCGGCTCGCGCAATCCCGTCTTCATGATCGACGAGATCGACAAGATGGGCGCCGACTTCCGTGGCGATCCCGCCTCGGCGATGCTCGAGGTCCTCGACCCGGCCCAGAACGACTCCTTCCGCGACCACTACCTCGACCTCGAGTTCGACCTCTCCGACGTCGTCTTCATCGCCACCGCAAACGTGCTCGACACGATCCCGGGGCCCCTGCTCGACCGCATGGAAACGATCGAACTGGCCGGCTACACGCTCGAGGAGAAGCGCCAGATCGCCCGCCGCTACCTGGTCGGCCGCCAGATCGCCGCCAACGGCCTCAAGCCCAGCCAGATCGAGTTCGCCGACGCGGCGCTGACCGCGATCATCGAGGAGTACACCCGCGAGGCCGGCGTCCGCGGCCTCGAGCGCCAGATCGGCACGATCTGCCGCAAAGTCGCCCGCGACGTCGCCGAAGGCAAGGCCAAGGGCAAGGTCCGGGTCTCCGGCAAGAAAGCGCGCGAGATGCTCGGCCGCCGCCGCGTCTTCGCCGAAGGGCGCCGCCGCACCAAAGTCCCCGGCGTCGCCACCGGCCTCGCCTGGACCCCGACCGGCGGCGACGTCCTCTTCATCGAGGCGACGGCGATGCCGGGTTCCGGCAAGCTGACGATCACCGGCCAGCTCGGCGACGTGATGAAGGAGTCGGCGCAGGCGGCGCTCTCCTGGGTGCGGGGACACTGGGCCGAGGTCGCGCCCGGCCTCGGCGAGCTCTGGTTCGCCGAGCACGACATCCACATCCACGTCCCCGCCGGCGCAGTGCCCAAGGACGGTCCCTCGGCCGGAGTGGCGATGACCGTCGCCCTCTCCTCGCTGGTCAGCGGCCGGCCGGTCCGCAACGACGTCGCGATGACCGGCGAGGTGACGCTGACCGGCCAGGTGCTGCCGATCGGCGGGCTCAAGGAGAAGTCGCTGGCGGCGCAGCGGGCGGGGATCAAGCGGGTGCTCGTCCCCTCGCGAAACGAGGGCGAAGCCGCCGAGATCCCGGCAAAGGAGCTCGGCGGCCTGCAGTTCGTCTTCGTCGACGAGGTCCTGGAAGCAATCCAGATCGCCCTCTCCTAACCGTGGAGGCGGCGACGCTGCGCCGGCATGGCGCCTCTCCGATCCAGTCCCTGTGCGAGACGGCGCGGGCGCGCTCGCGGGCCTTCTGGATCGTCGCTGGGCTTACCCTCCTGGCGGCGGTGCTGCGCTTCGCCTCGCTGGGCGTCCAGAGCTACCACCACGACGAGATCGTCACCGCCAGCCGCATCCTCCGCGCCGGCTTCGGCCACGCGATGAGCGCCGTCAACTTCAGCGAGTCGACGCCGCCGCTCTACTACGCGCTGGCCTGGGTCTGGACCCAGGTGACCGGGACGGGGGAGTGGGGGCTGCGCTCGCTCTCGGCGCTCGCCGGGGTGGCGACGGTGCCGGTCGCCTACGCGATCGGGGCCGAGCTGCGCGGGCGCCGCGCCGGCCTCTGGACGGCGGCCCTGGTCGCCGTCAACCCGATGCTCCTCTGGTACTCGCAGGAGGCTCGCGCCTACGCGCTGCTCGTGGCGCTCTGCGCGGTCTCGCTGCTGTTCACGCTGCGGGCGATGCGCGGAGGCGCCCGCCGCGACTACATCTGGTGGGGCGTCTTCTCGGGCCTCGCCGTCGCCACCCACTACTTCGCGATCTTCCCGATCGTTGCCGAGGTCTTCCTGCTCTGGCGCGCCCGCGGCCGCGCGTCGTGGCCGGGCCTCGCGATCCTCGCTGGCGCCTGCGCGGCGCTGGCGCCCCTGGCCCACCACCAGATGGCGATCGGGCACGCCGACTGGATCGGCAACTTCGGCCTCGGCCACCGGCTCTGGGAAACGGCGGCGACCTTCATGACCGGCGAGACCGGCGACATCATCGGCCGCCCCGAGCGGCCCGGGCTCGCCTACGTGCCGCTGGCTCTTGGGATCGCGGCGCTGGCGCTGCTGGCATTGCGGCGGCTGCGCGACGAGCGCCCGGCGGCGGGTCGGGCGCTGCTGGTCGGCGCCGCCGCGATCGTCATCCCGGTCGCCCTCGCCGCCGCCTCGGAAGGCAAGGATTACGTCCTCGCCCGCAACCTGATCCCGGCGCTGGTGCCGCTGCTGGCGGCGATCGCGATCGCCGTGAGCGCGCCAGGCGCGCGCCGCCTCGGCGCCGTCATCGGCGGCGCCCTCCTCGCCTACTCGTTCGGCTTCTGCGTCCTCGCCGGCGTTGACGAACAGTTCCAGCGTCCCAACTGGGACACCGTCGCCGCCCGGATCGGAGCGCCCACGGCGCCCCGCGCCACCGTCACCTGGACGCTCGGCGAGGCGCCGCTGCGCTACTACCTCTCAAGTGGCGCGATCCAGATCCACGCCTCCGAACGCTACGACTGGCTGGTCCACGAAATCAACTTCGTCTCCGACGGCGAGACGCCACCACCGCCGCGCCACCTGCTCGGCCCCGACTTCCGCGAAGCCGGCCGCGAAAGCACCGGCCGCCTCTATATCCGCCGCTTCCGCGTGCCCGGTCCCGGCCTTGCCCCGCTGCCACTTCGCCGCCTCCGCGGCGCCGACCTCGACTGGCGCACCAACGGGGTCCTGCTCGACGGAATCGGCCCCGGCTGAGCCACGCCGCGCCCCGCCCATCCGTCCTCGCGCCGCGACCCGGGACTAGTCGCTCGGAATCGCGGGTATATCCTGCGGGCAACCCGCAGACCAGCCGAGGGAGTGAGAGGGAATGTCGAAGAGCAGCAAGGCGGCCAACACCGCGAACCGTGCCGGGGACTTCGTCTCCACCGCACGCGAGAACCCGTATGTGCAGCGCCTGATCGAGGACGAAGATCTGCGCGACAACCTGGTCGACGCCTTCAATTCGGCGAAGTCGGCATATGGCCGCGCCACCGACAAGGGCACCGTCAGGGCGGTCACCTCGGACAAGAAGGTCCAGAAGGAAATGCGCAAGGCCGCCGAGAAGCTCCAGGAGGCCAACGACCGGCTCCAGAAGCCGAAAAAGAAGCGCGGCGGGCTCGGCAAACTGATCCTGCTTGCCCTGATCGGCGGCGTCATCGCCCTGGCCGTCAGCGAGGGAGCGCGCAAGGCCGTCCTCGACACCCTCTTCGGTGCCGAAGAGGAGTTCGAGTACACCTCCAGCTCCAGCATCAACGGCTCGTAGCGAGCCGGTGGAGGCGGCTGCCAAAGAGCGCCAGCTCAGCGGCGACAAGGCCCAGCGCATCGTCGCCGCGATGCGCGACAGCGTCGCCGCCCGCGGCGCTGCCGGCTCCACCTTCGAGCACGTCGCCAAGGAGGCGGGCGTCAGCCGTGGCCTCCTCCACTATTACTTCGGGACCAAGGAGCGGCTCCTGGTCGAGGTGGTGCGCCGCGACGCCGAGTTGCGGGTGGCGCGCCTCGACGAGATGCTCGAGCAGGCGACGACGGCCGACGACGTCCTCAACGTCCTCGTCTCCAGCCTCACCGATCTGATCGACAACGACCCCGGCTTCTTCCTCCTCCTCTACGAGCTCTTTAGCGCCGGCCGCCGTAACCCCGACATCCAGCACGAGGTCGGCCAGCTCTTCGAGCGCACTCGCTCCCACGTCGCCGCGGTCCTGCGCCAGAAGGAAACCGAGGGCGTGCTCAGCCTCCGCTTCCCGGCCGAGGCGGTCGTCTCCTACCTCTTCGCCGTCGGCGACGGTTTCGCCCTGCAGTCCCTTTCGGATCCCGATCGCGACATCGCCGACGCCCTCGCCGCCGGCGCCGCCTCGGCCCGGTACCTGCTCGTCAGCGACTGAGTCGGCCGCGCAGATCGAGCGTCGCCTTTTCCGTCTATACGACGGAAAACACGGCGCTCGATCTCGCGTGACGGCGCTCACGGAGTGAGGAGCCGCACACATTGAACGGGGATCCCTGCGCGAGGCTGGCCGGGCAGCCAATGCGTGACGGGATGAAGAAACTCGCGGATGTTCTGGGACGGCGGCGACGCTGGGTCGCGGCGGTGTGGTTGGTGATCGTGCTGGCGGCGCTGCCGTTCGCCGCCAAACAGACCGACCACCTGACCGGCGGTGGCTTCGACGTCCCCGGTTCGCAGTCCGACCAGGTCAGCCAGGCGCTGCAACACGACTTCGGCTCACGTGCCGACGGGATCTCGGTGGCGCTCAAGGCGGCGCCGGGGGCCGGGCCGGCGCAGCGCTCGGCAGCGGTTGCCCGGGTCGGCCGCGAAGTCGCCGAGCTCGACGGCGTCACCCTGCCGCCGAGCGCCGCGGCGGCCGCCCGGCGCCAACTCGCCCGCGGTGACTTCGCGATCCTGCCGCTGCGCAGCGAACGCTCCGCCGACGAGCTGATCGACTCGGCGACGACGCTGCGCGAAGGGATGGACCCAGGCACGGCGGTCGCCGGGGTCACGCCCTACCTGATCGGCCAGCCGACGATCTGGGCGGGGATGCAGGAGATCTCCAAGAAGGACCTCTCGCAGGCCGAGGCGACCGGCTTCCCGATCGTCGCGATCATCCTGCTGGTCGTCTTCGGCTCGCTCGCCGCGGCGGCGCTGCCGCTGGCGTTGGGGTTCGTCAGCGTGCTGGTCACCGGCGCCCTCATCTACTTCCTCTCGTTGGCGATGACGACCTCGGTCTTCGTCACCAACATGGCCTCGATGATCGGCATCGGGGTGGCGATCGACTATTCGCTCTTCATCCTCGCCCGCTACCGCGAGGAGCGAGAACTCGGCCGGGCGCCGGCCGACGCGCGCTCGCGGGCGCTGGCGACCTCGGGCCTCGCCGTCAGCTTCTCCGGCCTCGCCGTGATCATCTCCCTGGCCGGCCTCTGGATGGTCGACAACCAGGCGCTGCGCTCGATGGCGCTCGGCGCGATGACCGTCGTCGCGGTCTCGATCCTGGCAGCGACGACGCTGCTGCCGGCGCTGATCGCGCTGCTCGGCGACCGCGTGCTGCCGGGCGGGATCGTCGGCCGGGTCGCGCTCTGGTCGCGCCGCCGCTTCTATCGCCGCCGCCGCGCCGATCAGGTCGCCGCCCCGGGCACCAGCCGCTTCTGGGAAGGCTGGACGGCGCGCGTCATGGGCCACCCGTGGCGGGCGATCCTCGGCGTCGGCTCGCTGCTGCTGGTGCTGGCGATCCCGGTGCTCTCGCTGCAGACGGGGACCGAGGCGCTGAAGCAGTTCCCGAAGACCTCCGACGTACGGGTCGGCTCCGAACTCGCCTCCGACGCGCTGGGCGGCGGCACCGACCCGGTCGAGATCGTCGCCGAATTCGACAGCACGCCGGCCGCCGCCGGCCGCGCTCAGGTTGCCGCGCTCGACCGCGAACTCGCCGCGACCCCGGGCGTCGCCGCCGTCGCCGCGCCCGCCTACGCCGGCGACAGCGTCCTGCTGCAGGCGACCCCGACCGCGCCGAGTGAGTCCGACGCCGCGATCTCCCTCGTCGACCGCCTGCAGAGCACCGTCGTCCCCGGCAGCGCCCTGGCCGGCTCGGCGACCGTCGCCGTCGGCGGCGAAACCGCCCGCGGCCGCGACGTCCGCGACCAGATCTCCGGATCGATGTGGAAGATCGTCCTCTTCGTCCTCGCCCTCAGCTTCCTGGTCCTGATGGTGATGCTGCGCTCGCTGCTGCTGCCGCTGAAGGCGGTGCTGATGAACCTGCTCTCGATCTCGGCCGCGTTCGGGGTCCTGGTCGCGATCTTCCAGTGGGGCTGGCTCGACGGCTTCCTCGGATTCGAAAGCATGGGCGCGCTCGACACGATCAACGTGCCGCTGATCTTCGCCGTCGTCTTCGGCCTCTCGATGGATTACGAGGTCTTCCTGATGTCGCGGATCCGCGAGCGCTACCTGGCCCACGGAGACAACGAGCGCGCGGTCGCCGAGGGCCTCTCCTCGAGCGCCCGCACGATCTCCTCGGCGGCGCTGATCATGACCGCGGTCTTCGGCGTCTTCGTGCTGACCGGGGTGCCGTCGATCAAGGAGATCGGGCTCGGCTGCGCGATCGCGATCGCCCTCGATGCCACCCTCGTGCGCCTGATCCTGGTGCCGGCGGCGATGAAGCTGATGGGCCGCTGGAACTGGTGGATGCCGGCCTGGCTCGACCGCCTGCTCCCCGACCTGAGCTTCGAGGGCGAAGCCGCGTCGGACGCTTCCGAGCCCGGTCAGGGACCACGCCCCGCCGGCGCCTAGCGGCTAGGTGCCGAGGGCCTCGATCGCCGCGGCAGTCCGCAGCAGCGTCGACTCGGTGCCAGGGCGGCCGACCAGCTGGGCGCCGAACGGCAGGCCGTCGACGGTTCCGGCGGGGACCGAGACGGCGGTCCAGCCGAGCTGGCTGAAGGGGACGGCGGCGGCGAGGAGCGCGTCTCGCATCGGGATCGGGGCGCCGCCGTCGATCGCGACCGTCTCGTCGGCACGCGGCGGCGCCGTCGTCAGGGTCGAGGGCGCCAACAGGATGTCGACCCCGCGCGTCGCCGCCCTGATCGCGGCGCCGAAGTCGCGCCGCCGCCGCTGCGCCTGCAGGTAGTCGACCGCGCTCGTCGCCCGGCCGGCTTCGAGCCGTTCGAGGACCGGTGGCGAGTAGTTGTCTCGCTGGGCCTCGAAGCGCTCGGCGTGGGCGGCCGCCGCCTCGGCGTTCTGAACGACGGGGTGGAACTCGGCCGAAGCGGCGAGGTCCGGCAGGTCGAGGTCGACGAGCCGCGCCCCGCCGGCGACGAGGTCCGCCGCGATCGCCCGTAGCCGCGCCGCGATCGGCGCCGCCGCCCGGTCGAGGAGCTCGTCGACCAGCCCGATCCGCGCGCCAGCCGGGCTGGCGTCGAGGTCGCCGTCGAGCAGGCGCGGGGCAAGGATCTCGAGCAGCAGCGCCGCGTCGGCGACGCTCCGCGCCAGCGGGCCGACGGCGTCGTAGCTCGGCGCCAGCGTCACCACGCCGGCGCTCGAGACCGCGCCCAGCGCCGGACGGATCCCGACCAGCCTGCAGAGCGAGGCGGGCACCCGGATCGAACCGCTGGTGTCGGTGCCGAGGCCGGCCAGCGCCATCCCCGCCGCGGTCGCCGCCGCCGGCCCCGAGCTCGACCCGCCGCTGACCCGCGCCGGATCGAACGGGTTGCAGCAGTCGCCGCGGTTGGGATTGCGGCCGTCGATCCCGGCGGCGAACTCGTTGGTGTTGCCCTTGCCGACCACGATCGCGCCGGCGTCGCGCAGCCGCGCCACCGCGGTCGCGTCGCGCCCCGGGTCGCGGCGCCAGGCCTTCGAGCCCGCCGTCGTCGCCATCCCCTCGACGTCGATGACGTCCTTGACGCAGATCGGGATACCGGCCAGCGGCAGTGGCTCGGCGCTCGCGTCGGCCTCCCGCGCCGCCGCCAGCGCGCCCTCGGCGTCGACCTCGAGCCAGGCGTTCACCTCCGGCTCGCGCTCCTCGATCCGGGCCAGCGTCGCCTCGACGAGCTCGACTGCCGAGAGCCGCCGCTCGAGTAGTGCGGCTCGGGTCTCGGAGATAGTCGTCGGCAGATCTGGCACCGCGTCAGCCTAAGGACCGCGGCCGGCGGCGTCCGCTTTGTCGCCCTCTGGGCGACAAACTGAACGGGGTGACGGTGCGGCTATAGGATCGCCGGCGTGGAGGGGGCGGCCGACGAGATTGCATTCCTTGGGGCTGCCCGGCAGGCGGAGATGGTGCGGGCAGGGGAGATCTCGCCGACCGAGCTGGTCCGCCACCACCTCGAGCGGATCGCCCGCCTCGATCCCGAGCTGAACTCCTTCCGCGTCGTCCTCGCCGAGCGCGCCATGCTCGAAGCCGAGCAGGCCGAGGCGCGGCTGCGCGGCGGCGATGAGCGGCCGCTGCTGGGCGTGCCGATCGCGATCAAGGACTCACTCGACCTCGCCGGCGAGCTCACCACCTTCGGCACCGATGGCTTCGACAAGCCCGCCGCCGCCGACGCCGAGATGGTGCGGCGGCTGCGCGAGGCGGGGGCGATCGTCGTCGGCAAGACGCTGCTGCCCGAGCTGGCGATCTGCGGCTTCACCGAGTCGGCGACCTTCGGCGTCACCCGCAACCCCTGGGACCCGCAGACGACCCCGGGCGGCTCCAGCGGCGGCTCGGCGGCGGCGGTCGCGGCCGGCCTGGTGCCGATCGCCTCGGCCTCCGACGGCGCCGGCTCGATCCGCATCCCCGCCGCCTGCACCGGCCTCTTCGGGCTGAAGACCCAGCGCGGCCGGATACCGCTCGGCCCGCACCTCGAGCACTGGAACGGGCTCTCGGTCGAGGGATGCGTCAGCCACACCGTCCTCGACACCGCCCTCTGGCTCGACATCGTCAGCGGCGGCTCGGCCGAGGCCGGCGCGCCGCCGCCGCCCGAGCGCCCCTTCGTCGAGTCGGCCCGTACCGCGCCCGGCAAGCTCCGTGTCGCCTGGTCGACGGCACCGCCGCGCGCCGCCGCTCCGCCGCTGGTCTCGGCCCTGGTCCGCGACGTCGTCGCCGAGACCGCCGAGGTCCTCGCCTCGCTCGGCCACACGGTCGCCCAGCAGGACCCGGACTGGGGAGCGATCGGCAACAACATCACGCCCCGCTACCTGCGCGGCGCCGCCGAAGACTTCGACCAGGTGCCGCACCCCGAGCGCCTCGAACGCCGCACCCGCGGCATCGCCCGGCTCGGCCGCCTCCTCCCCGACAAGCTCTTCGACGCCGCCCTGCGCGCCGTCGCCGCCGACGCCGCCCGCGTCAACGCGATCTTCGACTCCCACGACGTCCTGGTCATGCCGGTGATGGGCGGGACGGCGCTGCCGATCCGCCGCTGGGAGGGCCGCGGCGCCCTGCCGACCGTCCTCGGGATGAGCCGCTTCTATCCCTTCTGCGTCTCCTGGAACCACATCGGCAACCCGGCGATGGCGGTCCCCGCCGGCTTCTCCCAGGAGGGCATGCCGCTCTCGGTCCAGATCGTCGGCCGCCCCGGCGACGAGGCGACGCTGCTCTCGCTCGCCGCCCAGATCGAGGCCGAGCGCCCCTGGTCGGGCCGCCGCCCGCCGATCTCCTGAGGAGCCCCTAGCCGAACACCTTGCGCATCCGCGCCAGCTCACGCAGACTGCCGTGGGGGCGGATCTTGCGGGTGGCGATGAACTTGAGCGGGTTGGCGCCCGGTTTGCCGGAGGCCACCCAGTCGGCCCAGGTGCTCTCGATCGTCACCGTCGGCGACGGCGCCAGCCCCGGCTCGGCACGGGTCGAGCCGTTGTCGAGGATCAGGTGCCATGGCTCGGCGTCGCTGAACTTCCACTGGTAGACGAGCGGCGAGCCGTTGGCCGCTGCCGGGTCGGCGACGCGGCTGACCAGGTCGAAGTAGAGGCGCATCGACTCGGGGTCGCTCTTCGGCGGCGGGCCGTCGGGGGAGCCGACGATGCCGGCGAGGATCAGTTTGACCTGGGCGCTGGCGACATCCCCCTCGCTGATCTCGGCCGGGAAGGGGAAGACACCGGGCGGCATCTCCTCGACCGGGAAGCCGATCGTGCGCCAGCGCTGGCGCACCAGTTTGAGACCGAACGCGTAGATGTCCTCGAGCGTGAAGCCGTAGCACTCGGTGTAGGAGCGGTCGAGGTTCGGCGGCTGGAAGACGGCGGGGCTGTAGGGCAGCGTTTCGCGCAGCAGCGAGACGACGGCGGCGCGGCATTCCTCGCTGGCCGGGTGCTCGGGAGCCAGCAGCTCGGAGAGGACTTTGACGCCGAAGCCGATGTGGCGCTGCTCGTCGCGGCTGACGTTCATCATCCCGGCGCTGAAGCCGGGCATCGTCTCCTCGGAGGCGAAGAAGTCCTCGATGAAGTGCTGGCCCGGCTGCGCCAGGCTGCCCTCGACGATCAGGTGGTAGAGCGTGATCGCCTGCGCGTACATCGGCAGCGAGCAGTCCTTGCGCAGTTCCTCGGCCATCCGGTCGAGCCGGTCGAAAATCCCCCGGTAGCCCCAGTTCAGCTGCGGCAGCGTCGCCGCCAGGGTCGATTCGATGCTCTCGCCGCCGACCCCGATGACCTCCTTGAAGAAGCGGTGGAAGAAGATCGAATGGCGGACCTCGTCGACCTGCTGGGTGGCGAGGAAGTAGGACTGCTCCTCGGTCGGCGCCGCGGTGATGTAGGGCGCTAGCGTGTCGGCGACCCGGTCCTCGCCGTAGAAGAACATCGAGTAGATCCACATCGCCGAGCGCCGCTGGATGTCGCTCAGCCCGTCCCAGCCGGCCCGGTCGCCACTGAAGTCGAGATCGTAGGCGCTCCAGTTCCCGCCCTCCCAGCGTCGGTACAGATCCTCGTAGGTGACGCTGTCCATCAGGCTCTGGGAGGCGACGCTCATCTCTGCTCCATTCGATGTCGAGGTTCGGCTCCGCAGCAGCCTAGCGCGAAACTGGCTGCTCAGCCAGTTTCAGCTCAGCGAAGGCCTAGGCAGACTGAGGCTCGGCAGATAGTCTCTTGATCATCGTGAAGATCGTCGCGCAAATCTCGAAGTCCGTCTTCCCTGCCGTGCGAGTCCACAAGGTGGGCTGAGTCGTGCGCGCGATGACCGTCCCGCCGGTCCTCCCAGTCGTCCAGATCATGAAGCACGGCTGATCGTGCAAGTAATCGCCCTGCCGCGGGTCCTGCCGGTCGTCAGCGTCCACAAGAACGGCTAGGGCCTACGCGCCTACGCGGAGGCGTCGCCGGCGGGCGTTGAGGCGCCCTCGG
Organism: uncultured Actinomycetes bacterium; assembly: GCA_963839115.1. GTDB lineage: Bacteria > Actinomycetota > Thermoleophilia > Solirubrobacterales > 70-9 > VAYN01. The sequence goes on along the minus strand of CAWITM010000001.1, from coordinate 2,396,048 downwards.
GGAGCTCGATCTCGCGCTTGACGATCTTGCCGGTCGGGCCTTTGGGCAGCTCGTCGAGGAACCAGACGACGCGGGGGTACTTGTAGGCGGCGATCTGCTCGCGGACGTAGGCGGAGATCTCCTCGGCGGAGAGCTCCTCGCCCGGTTCGAGGACGACGGCGGCGCCGATCTCCTCGCCCCACTCGGGGTGGGGGACGCCGAGGACGGCGGCTTCGCGGATCTTGGGGTGCTCGTAGAGAATCTCCTCGACCTCGCGCGGATAGACGTTGTAGCCGCCGCGGATGATCATGTCCTTCTTGCGATCGACGATGAAGTAGTAGCCGTCCTCGTCGACCCGGCCCAGGTCGCCGCTATGGAACCAGCCGCCGCGCAGCGCCTCCTCGGTCGCCTCGGTCCGTCCCCAGTAGCCCTTCATGATGTTGTGGCCGCGGATCAGGATCTCGCCGACCTCGCCCTGAGGCACCTCGGCGTCGTTCTCGTCGACGATCCGCATCTCGACCCGTTCCAGCGGCGTGCCGATCGAGCCCGGCTTGCGGACCTGACCGGGATGACCCGAGCAGGCCACCGGCGAGGTCTCCGAGAGCCCGTAGCCCTCCATCAGTTCGGTGCCGAAGGCCTCCTCGAAGCCGTTCAGCACCTCGATCGGCATCGATGCGCCGCCGGTCATGCAGATCCGCAGCGCCGAGGTGTCGTAGCGCTCGCGCTCGGGGTGGTGGAGCAGCGCTCCGTACATCGTCGGCACCCCGTAGAAGTGGGTGACGCCGTCGCGCTCCATCGTCGCCAGCGCCTCGCCGGGGTCGAATTTGGGGACCAGGGTGAGGCAGGCGCCGACCCGCATCGAGGCGTTCATCCCGACCGTCTGGCCGAAGGTGTGGAAGAGCGGCAGCGCGCCGAGCACGATGTCGCCGGCGCCGACCCGCAGGGTCGTCCGCGAGGCGATCTCGGAGTTCTGGTCGAGGTTGCGGTGCGAGAGCGCGGCGCCCTTCGGTTTGCCGGTCGTCCCCGAGGTGTAGAGGATCACCGCGGTGTCCTCCTCGTCGGTGTCGACCAGGCCCGGCGTCGGCTCGTGCGCCGCCAGGGTCGCGGCGAAGGCCTCGGGCTCGACCGCGACCAGCTCGACGCCGGCGTCGGCAGCGCCCGTCTCCGCGTCCTCCAAGAAGGCGTGCCAGGCGAGCAGCAGCTTCGCCCCGGAGTCTTCGAGGTAGAAGGCGATCTCGCGCCGTTTCAGCAGCACGTTCATCGGCACCACGACGCCGCCGGCCCGCAGCACGCCGTAGTAGGCAACCGGGAACTCGAGCACGTTCGGCAGCATCACCCCGACCCGGTCGCCGGGCTCGATCCCGTGCTCGGCCAGCAGCGTCGCCAGCCGGGCGCCCCGCTCGTCGAGCTCGGCGTAGGTCATCTCGGCCTCGCCGAGACGGATGGCGGCGGCGTCCGGATAGCGCCCGGCGCTGTCGCTCACGATCGAAGCCAGATTCGTTCCCACTGATTCCCTTCCCTCGCTCTTGATCCCAGGCTGAGTGTAGGCGCAGGCGGTTCGTTAGGCTCATCCCGATGGCTGACGACTCATTCGGGGATCTCGGCGCCAAGGTCTCCTACCTGGTGGTGAAAACCGGCATCCCGGTGTTCGCCTCCGGTGGCGAGAAACTGGGGACCGTGGTGCGCTCGCTCGCCGCTCCCGAGGCTGACCTCTTCGACGGCATCATCTTCGACACCACCCCGCACAAACCGGGCGGCCACAAGTTCGTCGACGCGCCCGAGGTCGACTCGCTGTACGAACGCGGCGTCGTCCTCACGATCGACGCCGCCGAAGCCGCCCAGCTGGCGGCGCCGGGCAAGAACCCCGGCTCGATCACGGTCTCCGCCGACGACGTCGCCGGCGAGCCCCCGGCGGGCTTCATGCAGCGCGCCTGGAACCGCCTCTCCGGTAAAGGCTGAGCCGGCGCGCGTGAGCGCGGCAGAGCTGTTGCGGGCGCGGATCGACGCCCAGGGCCTGGCGACGCGCCCGGCTCGCGACCCACTCGACGTCGCCGAGCGGCTGCTGGCGGTGCAGGGCCAGGACCCGCGCGGCGCGCGCCTGGCGGTGCGGGCGCGGAGCGAGGGACTGAGCGCCGCCGACGTCGACCGCGCCCTCACCGAGGACCGCTCGCTGATCGTCACCTGGGTCAACCGCGGCACCCTGCACCTGATCCGCAGCGAGGACTACCCGCTGCTGCAGGCGCTGACCACCCCGCCGCTCCTCACCTCCTGCTGGACGCGTCTGGGCCAGGAGGGGGTGGACGAGCGGATGGCCGAGAAGGGGGTGGCGAGGATCGAGCGCGCGCTCGCCGAGGAGGGGCCGCTGACCCGGCCGCAGCTGCGCGAGCGCCTCGACGCCGCGAAGGTGCGGACGGAGGGCCAGGCGCTCGTCCACACGATCTTCCTGGCGGCGCTGCGCGGCATCTGCGTGCGCGGGCCGATGGTCGGCAGGGAACAGGCCTTCGTCCGGACCGAGGACTGGCTCGGTCCCCAGCCCGAGGTCGACCGCGACGCCGCCCTGGCCGAGCTGGCGCGCCGCTACCTGGTCGGCCACGGTCCCGCCGACGAGCGCGACCTCGCCCGCTGGGCCGGCGTCCGCCTCGGCGACGCCCGCGCCGGCCTCGCCGCGATCGCGCCGGAGCTCGACCAGCGCGAGGACGGCCTCGTCGACCTCAGGCGCCGCGCCGAGCCGGCACCGCTGCCACCGCCGCGCCTGCTCGGCGCCTTCGATCCGCTGCTGCTCGGCTGGAACTCGCGCGAGCAGGTCGTCGGCCCGCACAAGATGCTGGTGACGACGAACGGCATCTTCCGCCCCTTCGCGCTGGTCACGGGCCGCGCCGTCGCGACCTGGAAGATCGACCGCGGGCGGGTCCGGATCGAGCACCTCGGGAAGGTGACGAAGAAGGCCGCCGGCGAGCTCGAGGCAGACGGCGAGGCCGTCGTCGCCTACCTCGAGCGCCAGCCCGTCCGGGGGTCCTAGTTGGTGGGGAGGGGTGGGGGCATCGGGTCGTCGTTGCTGGTCGGGACCGGACCCTGGCCCTCGAGCGCCTCGGCCTCGGTCTCCCAGATGTGGTTCAGCGAGACCTGCAGGTAGGCCCACATCCCCGGCGAGATGAACAGGTAGAGGAGCAGGACGATCCAACCGTTGACCGGCTCGCGGCCGGCGACCGCGGCAGCGCCCTGGACGCGCTTGGTGCCGCGCCAATAGGTGATCAGGGCGGGGACGATGATGATGCCGCCCGGGAAGAGGGCGAGCAGCGAGTTCACCGGGTTCTGGCCGAGGTCGTACCCCTTCGACTCGCCATAGGCTTTGAGCTCCTTATGGATCCTGTACCACCAGACCAGGTGGTAGATGCCGAGCGTGATGATCGGCAGCAGAGCCACCGCCCAGGGGTTGCGGATCTTGACCTTCTGGTCGCTGTTGGGAATTTTCATTTCGTAAGCCAATTGCGAGGCTCCGTTCAGGGACTGGGGGACGGGATCCGAAACTAATCGGTCAGAAGGCCCCCGCGCGTTAATTTCTCCTGCTCCGTGGCGATTTCGGCAACCTTCGGCCCGGCGAAAGCAGCGGCGCCTCTGTTGCGTTCTCTTCTCACGGCCGCCCACGGGCACCGGACTAGGGGCGCGTGGCCGACGCGCCCCTAGTCGGGTGGCGGGGTGCGAACGGCGCCGCGACCGGGCTGCTCAGCCGAGCTTGGGGCTCTGCCAGGGCGCTTCGAGCCGGCGCACCATCTCGTCGCCGAGGCCCTCGATCGGCAGGCGGGTCTGCTCGAGCGAGTCGCGGTCGCGGAGGGTGACGGTGTCGTCGTCCATCGTCTGGAAGTCGACGGTGATGCCCCAGGGGGTGCCGATCTCGTCCTGGCGGCGGTAGCGCTTGCCGATCGAGCCGCCCTCGTCGAACTCGGCGGGGAGACGGCGGCGCAAGGAGGCGAAAACATCACGCGCCTTCTCCGGCAGGCCCTCCTTGGAGACCAGTGGCAGGACGGCGACCTTGACCGGGGCGAGGCGCGGGTGCAGGCGCAGCACGGTGCGCTGGCGGCCCTCGACCTCCTCGACCTCGTAGGAGTCGACCAGGAAGGCGAGCGTGGCGCGGTCGGCGCCGGCGGCCGGCTCGATGACGTGGGGGACGTAGCGTTCCTTGGTCCCCTGGTCGAAGTACTCGAGCTTCTCGCCGGAGTGGGCGGTGTGGGCTTTGAGGTCGAAGTCGCCGCGGTTGGCGATTCCCTCGAGCTCCGACCAGCCGATCGGGAAGAGGTACTCGACGTCACTCGTCCCCGACGAGTAGTGGGAGAGCTCGTCGGCGTCGTGGGGGCGGATGCGGAGATGGTCGGGACGCAGGCCGAGGTCGGTGTACCAACGCTCGCGGATCTCGATCCACTCGCGGTACCAGCGGTCGGCTTCGGCCGGCGGGACGAAGAACTCCATCTCCATCTGCTCGAACTCGCGGGTGCGGAAGATGAAGTTGCCGGGGGTGATCTCGTTGCGGAAGGACTTGCCGACCTGGGCGATCCCGAACGGCGGCTTCTTGCGGGCGAAGCCGAGCACGTTCTTGAAGTTGATGAAGATGCCCTGGGCGGTCTCGGGGCGCAGGTAGACCTCCGAGCCCTCGCCGGCGACCGGCCCGACGTGGGTCTCGAACATGAGGTTGAAGTTGCGCGGCTCCGAGAGCTCGCCGCCGCACTCGGGGCAGCGCAGCTCACCGTCGGGGTCGCCCCCTTCGGCGGCGACGGCCTCGCGCAGGTGGTCCTCCCGCCAGCGCCGCTTGCACTTGCCGAGGCACTGGACCAGCGGGTCGGTGAAGCCGGCGAGGTGCCCGGAGGCCTCCCAGACCTTGGGGCTCTGGATGATCGCCGAGTCGATCGCGACGATGTCGTCGCGCTCCTGGAGCATCGAGCGCCACCACTCGTTCTTGACGTTGGTCTTGAGGAGGACGCCGTAGTGGCCGTAGTCGTAGGTCGAGCCGAGCCCGCCGTAGATCTCCGACGACGGGAAGACGAACCCGCGCCGTTTGCACAGCGCGACGATCTCCTCCATCGTCACCTCGGTCTGGGGTTCCTCGTCCATCTCCGCCTGGGTCGTCGCCATGCCCGAACCGTAGCGGCTGCGATAATCGGTGGTCGATGCCGATTTACGAGTACAAGTGCGAGAACGGCCACGTCTTCGACGTCATGCAGAAGATGGTCGACGAGCCGCTGAGCAAATGCGTCGAGTGCGGCGCCCCCGCGGTGCGCGTGCTGACCGCGCCGGCGGTCCACTTCAAGGGGTCGGGCTTCTACAACACCGACTACGGCAAACGCAACAAGGGCAACGGCAACGGCGCCACGTCGGAGGGCGGCTCGGAGTCGAAGTCGGGCGGCGATTCGGGCTCCTCCGATTCGGGATCGAGCTCGAAGTCGGATTCGAAGTCGAGCGACTCAAAGGCCGCCACCTCAGGTTCCAGCTCCGGCTCGAGCTCGGGATCCAGCAGCTCTTCGGGCTCCGGCGACTGAGCCGACCGGTTCGGGAATCCGTTGCATCTCCCGGCCCCGGGAGTTAGCTTGAGGCTGGGTTGCTCAACGCCGATCGAGGGAGCCGTGATGAGTGAAACGCTGAAGGGCACGTGTCTTTGCGGGAGCGTCGAGTACGAGGTCAGCGAACCGGAGGGACTCGGCTACTGCCACTGCACCCGCTGCCAGCGATGGACGGGCTCCAGCCTCGCCGGCGTCGTCGTCGCCGAGGAGAACTTCCACTTCACCAAGGGCGAGGACCTGGTCAAGACCTATGAGAGCGAGTTCGCCCCGCGCAACTTCTGCAGCAATTGCGGCTCCAGCATCTACGACGACCTCGGCGGCAAATACTTCGTGGCGGCGGGCCTGATGCCCGACCTCGACCTCGAGCCGAGCTTCCATCTCCAGGTCGCCTACAAAGCCAACTGGCACGAGATCGGCGGCGACGCGCCGCAGTTCGCCGAGAACCCACCGGCCTGACGTATCGCTAGCCCAGCAGCTTCTTGACGGCGCGGCGGCGTTCGGACTCGGGAACTTCGATCGAGCCGCCGGGGCCGTCGAGCGAGCATTCGGTCTTCGGCGAGCTGCAGAGCACGTCGGCGTTGCTGGAGCCGCCGATCGCCGCCGCCAGCACCAGCTGCGGCATCGTCAGGAAGCCCATGTCGCTGACGAACGCTTTCGGCGCGTCCCAGCCGATGATCGGGCCCTTGATGAAGTTGTAGGGAATGCGGCTGATGCTGGTGAGCCGGCTCTTGATCCCGTTGATGACTTCCTGCTGGGCCTCGGCGCGCTGGAGGTCGCTGTAGGCGAAGGCGACCGCGCTCTTGCCCTTGCCGGGGCATGGAACCGGCTCGCGGATCCGCGAGTAGGCCAGCGCCTGCTCGCCGTTGAGGGTGTTCGAGCCCTTCTTGAGGTGCAGCGTGATCCCGCCCTGGCCGTGACCGGAGCCGCCGGAGATTTCGGCGCAGAGCTTGTGCGGCAGGTTGACTTCGACGCCGCCGACCGCGTCGATCAGCTTTTCGAAGCCGGTGAAGTCGACGATCGCCAGGTGGTCGATCTTGATCCCGAGGAAGTTCTCGATCGTCTTGATCTGCAGGGCGGCGCCGCCGAAGGCGAAGGCGGCGTTGATTTTCGTCGGCTGCTCGCCGGGGATTTCGGCGAAGCTGTCGCGCGGGATCGAGAGTTTGCGGAAGGCGCCGCCGCCGGCGCGGATCAGCATCAGGGTGTCGGCGCGGAATTCCCCCTGTGAGCAGGGCGCGTGCGGCGCTTCGCCCTTTTCCTGCTGTTCGAAGCACTTCTGTTTCGGCGCCGCGCCCGGTTCCTTGGTGTTCGGCGGGCGGGCGTCGGTGCCGAGGACGAGGATCGTCTGCGCGCTCGGCAGCAGCAGCGGGTTGCCGTGGAGGGCGTCCTTGGCTTCACCGGAGAGCTTGAAGGACTGCAGCTGGGCCGAGACGGCGAAGGCGAGGAAGCTGATCAGGATCCAGCCGAAGGCGGCGATCGCGACCCACATCGCGACCTTGCGGCCGGAGAAGCCACCGCGCCCGGGGCGCTCGGAGCGGGCGCCGCGCCGCCGCCGCGGCAGGTTGAAGGTCGGCAGTTTGTGGCCGCCGTAGTTCTTGCGCTCGCCGAGGTCCTTGTCGTCGGGGGCCGCGCCAGGGCCAGGGGCGGGGCCGGGAGGGGGACTGGCGCCCGGGTCCTTCTCCTTGCCGAAGCCGCCCGAGCGCAGGCGCCCGAGCAGGCCCCGCCGCGAGCGGTAGACGTTGTATTCGGGCGGCCGGTCCGGCGATTTGCCGGAGTCGCGGGGCTCCTCGGCGGGCGAGTCGCCCGGCTTCTGATCGGGATCGTCAGGCATAAAAGGTCCGCAACCGTAGCCGATCCACTTGAGTGCACGGCGAAATTCGGCGCCCGCGCGGGTCTCTGGGCCAGGTGGTCATCCCTGTGGGTTTCAGGGCTGGTGACAGTCGTCCTGCTTCCGGGCGCCCGTCGCCGCGCCGGCCAGGCGGGAGGACTAGCCTCCCCCGCCATGAATGGGGCCGAGACCATTGGAGTCGACCTCGGCGGGACGAAGATGGCGGTCGGCGTCCTGGCCGGTACCGAGACGCGCTGGGAGAGCCGCGAGGCCTCGACCGGCCAGACCGAGGACGAGCTCGTCGAGCTGCTGGTGCGCGAGGTCAGCGACGCCCGCGACGCCTGCCCCGATGCCGCCGCCGTGGGCCTCGGCATCCCCGCCACGATCGACCAGGAGCGCGGCGAAGCGGTCGCCGCCGTCAACTTGCCGATCGCCGACCTGCCGATCCGCAAGCTGGTCGCCGAGCGCGTCGGCCTGCCGGTCTTCCTCGACAACGACGGCAATGTCGCTGCCCTCGCCGAGTATCTCTACGGCGCCGCCCGCGACATGCCTTACATGGTGATGCTGACGATCGGCACCGGCATCGGCGGCGGCCTGATCCTCGGCGGCGAGATCTACCGCGGCTCGACCGGCGCCGGCGCCGAGCTCGGCCACGTCGTCATCCAGGCCGACGGCCCGCCCTGCCAGGGCAACTGCCCCAACCACGGCTGCGTCGAGTCGCTGGCCTCGGGGACGGCGCTCGGGCGCGAGGGTCGCGCCGCCGCCGAAAGCTCGCCCGACTCGGCGCTCGGGAAGCTGCACGCAGCGGGCGAGGCGATCGACGGCCTGGCGGTGACGAAGGCGGCGCTGGATGGCGACGCGACCGCGATCGGGGTCTTCGACCTGATCGGCACCCGCCTCGGGGTCGCCTGCTCGAGCTTCGCCAACATCTTCCAGCCCGACGCGATCGTCGTCGGCGGCGGTGTCATCGCCGCCGGTGACCTGCTCCTCGAGCCGGCCCGCCGCGAGCTGCGCGAGCGGGCGCTGACGCCGATGAACAGGACCCCGATCCTCGAGGCCACCCTCGGTGCCGACGCCGGCATGATCGGCGCCGCGGCGCTGGCGCGCACCGAGCTGGCGAAGGAAGCGGGCTGATGCCGGGCGCGCTGGTCGTCTGCCCGACGCCGATCGGCAACCTCGACGACATCACGCCGCGGGTCCGCGAGGCGCTGATCCGCGCCGACTTCATCGCCTGCGAGGACACCCGCCGGACCGGCTCGCTGCTCGACAAGCTGCGGATCCGCCCGGCGCCGCGCCTGGTCTCTAACCACGAGGGCAACGAAGCGGCGCGAGCGACCGAGCTCACCACGCGGATCGAGCGCGGCGACGTCGTCGCCCTCGTCACCGACGCCGGCATGCCGGCGATCTCCGACCCCGGCTACAAGCTGATCCGCCGCTGCATCGACCGCGACCTCGAGGTGACCGTGCTGCCCGGGCCGACCGTCGTCCCGGTCGCCCTCGTCGCCTCCGGCCTGCCGACCGACCGCTGGCGGTTCGAGGGCTTCCTGCCGCGGCGGGCGGGGGAGATGGAGCGGGTCCTGCGCTCGACCGAGACGGTGGTCGCCTTCGAGAGCCCGCGGCGGGTCGGGGAGAGCCTCTCGGCGCTCGCCCAACTGGCGCCCGACCGCCAGGCCGCCGTCTGCCGCGAGCTCTCCAAGATCCACGAGGAGGTCTCGCGCGGCACCCTCGGTGAGCTCGCCCGTCGCTTCCGCGGCGACGTCAAGGGCGAGATCGTCCTCGTCATCGGCCCCGCCGAGGCCGAGCACGGCCAGGACGTCGGCTTCGCCGTCGACGCGCTGCGCCACCTGGTCCAGTCCGGCGCCCGCCCCCGCGCCGCGGCTTCGGTCGTCGCCGCGCTGACCGGCACCCGCGCCAACGACCTCTACAAAGCGCTGACCGGCCGCGAGGCGCGGCGCTAGCTTGCAGGCCCCGCGACGCGCTTCGCCCGACCGGTGAAGCGCGTTCCGCTGTTCCTTATCCGTGTATAGCCCGCAAAAGGAACAGCGGAACGGATCTGACCGTTTCGGCTCGACACGCGGCGCCTTCAGGAGAGACTTAGGTCGGAGGGTCACGGTGTCGGTGACCTGATCGCGACCCGGAACGAGGCACCCCGATGTTCAGTGGACTAGAGAGCCCGATGCACCTGCTGGTTGTCCTGGTCATCGCCGTGCTCGTCCTCGGCCCCAAGAAACTGCCGGAAGTTGGCCGCTCGCTCGGCTCCAGCATGCGCGGCTTCAAAGCCTCTCTCGCCGGCGAGGAGGAGAAGCCCGTCGCCGCTCCCGCCGCCACCGTCGCCCCGCCCGCGGCTCCGGTCGTAGCCCCTCTCGCGGCCGCCGCGCCGCCGGTCGCCCCGGCTCCGGTCGCCGCGCCGAGCGACAAAGACGCCTAGCCCGGCTCCGGTCCCGCGGCATGGAGGAGCGCTCCGCCAAGGAGTTCGTGCCCGGCGACACCGAGCAGAGCGACGAGGAATGGGCCGAATCGCGCCGCCTGCGCCTGCTGCGCCGTCGCCGTCTGTTCGCCGCCCTCGCCCTGATCGGCCTCGTCGTCCTCCTGGTCTTAAGCGCTCTCGCCAAGATCGCCGCGGGATAGAGCCGTCGTTGTCGATTCGCCTAATCTCCGCCGAGTGATTGGGCGGGGGCTCGACTTCACGGGACGTTTGGCGCTGACAGGCGTCGTTGCCTGTATGGCACTCGCGTGCCTCGCGACGCTGTCGGAACCGGCCCCCGCATCAGCCGCCGCAACCGAAGTTCAGCGCCCGATGGAGCGGGTCGCGATGACGTTGCCCGCTCCCCGCGGGTACAACGTCTACGTCGCGCTCTATCCACTGCGAGACCTCGCGACCCTCTCCATCTCCAAGGTGCCGAGGGTTTACGGATACCAGCGCGACCGTCACTCCAGCGTCTCCTTCGCGGCGGTCGAGGAAGATGAGATCGAAGGCGATCGGATCGACGTGACCTTCCCCGGGGTTGGACATATCGAGGGCCGTTTCGTAGCCGACCGACCGCCGTCCCGCGGGAAGCCCAATCCGTTCTGCCGGGGGCCGCGGCCGACCTTCGAAGTCGGTCACGTATTTGGCCGGCTGGAGCTGACCGGCAACGGCTTCCCACCGCTGCAAACGAGCCACGCCGGCGCTTCGATAGGCCGCTCGTTTCCCCTGCGATGTCAGCCTGGACGCGCCAAGAACCCACCGAAGCGGAGTCTTTTCGCCTACATCGGTGGTCACGAAAGTCTGCACTTCGACAACAATTCCGAAGAAGTCCTCACGGTCGAATCCGCCTCACAGTCGCGCGCCACTTCGTTCCTGGCAGAGCGTGAATCCGAAGGCTCGACCGTAATGGCCCACACCGAGGAAGTCCTCCCGCGTGAAGAGGTAGCGATTCGCTGGGTGCTGGTCGAACACGTGGCCGTGCCGACTTCTCGCCCCCGGTCCCCCGGTCGCCCGGCCAGCCCGAGTGACGATCCGTCCGCCGGCTCCCTTCACGGGAACCGGCGTCTATCGCCGTCGGTCCCACTCCGTTATCGGCAACCTCTCCGTTCGCTTTCCGGGGCGGACCGTCCGGATCGGCGGCAAGCGCTCGAAAGCGCAACTCCTGGTCGCCAAATAGCGCTTACTTCGGGGCGACGCGAAGCCCGTCGAGGACGAGCTCGAGGTGGCGCTTCCAGTCGGCGGTGCCGGGCTTGAAGTACATCGTCGAGGTGATCCCGCAGAGGAGCATCGGGAAGTCGTCGAAGGTGAGGTCGGCGCGGACGACGCCGGCGGCCTTGGCGCGGTCGATGATCCGGGTCATCGTTTCGGCGAAGGCGTTCTTCTGCTCCTCGATGCCCTCCCATTCGAGCTCATTGGAGCGCATCATCGCGAACTGGAAGCCGGTGTCGCCCTCGACCGTGTTCATCGCGGTGAGCAGGGCCGCTTCGAGCGATTCGAAGGGGTCGACGATCTGCTCGGCCTCGGCGGCGATCTCGGTGAACTCGGCGAAGCGCTCGCGGGCCATCGCGGTGAGCAGGGCCTGCTTGTCGGGGAAGTGGCGATAGAGAGTCCCGATGCCGAGGCCGGCGTGGGCGGCGATCTCGTCCATCTGCGCCTCGGCGCCGCGGCTGGCGAAGAGCTCGCGGCCGGATGCCATGATCCGTTCGCGGTTGCGGAGGGCGTCGGCGCGGAGGGGTTTGTCGGCGATCGGGGGCATCGGCTTGACAAACGGAATCATAGTTCCGTATTGTCTCCGGCACAAGTGGAACCTGAGTTCCGCTTCCGTTCTCGACCACCAGGAGCAAACGCCATGCCAGAACCGGATCTCAGCTCTCCCCGCGCTAAGAACCTCGCCCTCCTTCTGCTCGTGATGACGCAGTTCGTCGTCGTCATCGACGCCTCGATCACCAACGTCGCGCTGCCGTCGATCGGCAAGGCGCTGAACATCTCTCAGGACAACCTCTCCTGGGTCGTCAACAGCTACACGCTCACCTTCGGCGGCTTCCTGCTGCTCGGTGGGCGGCTCGCCGACTTCTTCGGCCGCCGCCGCGTCTTCATGATCGGGATGGCGCTCTTCTCGGTTGCCTCGCTGGCCGGTGGCCTGGCCGCCAACGAAACCTGGCTGATCATCGCCCGCGCGATCCAGGGACTCGGCGCCGCGATCGCCTCGCCGGCGGCGCTCTCGATCATCACCACCACCTTTGCCGAGGGCTCCGAGCGCAACCGCGCGCTGGGGATCTGGGGCGCGGTGGCCGGCGCCGGCGGCGCTGCCGGTGTCCTGCTCGGCGGCATGCTGACCGAATGGGCCGGCTGGGAATGGGTCCTGTTCGTCAACGTGCCGATCGGCGCCTTCATCGTCTGGCAGGCACCGAAACGGCTGGTCGAGTCGCATGCCGGCGAGGAGAAAGAGCGCACGCTCGATCTCCCCGGCGCCGTCACCGTGACCGCCGGCTTGGCGCTGCTCGTCTACGCGATGGTCGACGCGACCTCGGCCGGCTGGACCTCGACCGCGACGATCCTGCGAATCGCCGGCGCCCTCGTCCTGCTCGCCGCCTTCGTCATCATCGAGCTGCGGACGAAACGGCCGCTGGTGCCGTTCTCGATCTTCCGCCGGCGGACCCTGCGGGGAGCCAACCTCGTCGCGATCCTGATCGGGATGTCGCTGTTCTCGATGTTCTTCCTGATCACCCTCTACCTGCAGCAGGTGCTCGGATACAGCGCCCTGGAAGCTGGTCTCGCCTACCTGCCGCTGGCGCTCTCGATCATCGGCGCCGCCGGCGCGGCCGGGGCGCTGGTGACGAAAGTCGGCTTCAAGCCGGTGCTGATCGGCGGGATGATCCTGGTCGCCATCGCGCTCGCCTGGTTCAGCCAGGTCAGCGCGAGCGGGACCTTCCTCGCCGACGTCCTCGGCCCCTCGATCCTCGCCGGCCTCGGGCTCGGCTTCGCCTTCGTCCCGGTGACGATCGCGGCGATGTCGGGATCCAGCCCAGAAGAGGCGGGCCTCGCTTCCGGCCTGATCAACACCTCCCAGCAGGTCGGCGGGGCGCTCGGTCTGGCGATCCTCGCCTCGATCGCCAACTCCTCGACCAGCAGCGCCCTCGAATCCGGCACCGGCAAAACGGTGGCCCTGACCCAGGGGTTCTCCGACGCCTTCACGGTCGGCGCCGGCTTCGCGGTCGCCGGCGCGCTCCTGGCGGCGATCCTGATCTCCTCCCGCGACAGCCGCGAGCACGCCGAGGCGGCCCAGCGCGGCGAGCTCGACCCCGTCGCCGCCTAGCCGCGCCGGGGAGTCGGAGCGCCGCGCGTCCCGGCTCCCCGCGTCCCGCTGTTCCTTATCCGTGTATAGCCCGGAAAAGGAACAGCGGAACGCATCGGCGGGGCCGGCCGGCGCCGCGCGGTGGCGCGTCGGCTAGCGTGGACTGCCTGATGGCCGCGCCCAGCTTCTACGTCACCACGCCGATCTACTACGTCAACGCCGAGCCGCATCTCGGGCACGCGTACACGACGATGGCGGCCGACATCCTCGCCCGGCACCGGCGCCAACGGGGGGAGGACGTGTTCTTCCTGACCGGGACCGACGAGCATGGGGAGCCGATCGAGGTCGCCGCCGAGCGCGAGGGGATCACTCCGCAGGAGCTGGCCGATCGCAACGCCGAGAAGTTCGAGGCGATGGGGCCGATCATCGGCGCCACCAACGACTTCTTCATCAGGACGTCGGACCCGCGGCACGAAGCGGTGGTCGCCGAGATCATGCAGCGGGTCTACGACAACGGCTGGGTCCGCAAGGGCAAGTACGAGGGCTGGTACTGCCCGCGCTGCGCCGACTTCAAAGGCGAGCGCGAGGTGGCCGAGGGCAACACCTGCCCGATCCACGAGATCGCTCTCGACTGGGTCGAGGAGGAGAACTGGTTCTTCGAACTCTCGAAGTTCCAGCCGCAGCTGGAAGCGCTCTATGAGGAGCAGCCGGACTTCGTGGTGCCCGACTTCCGCCGCAACGAGGCGGTCGCCTTCATCAAGGGCGGGCTCGAAGACGTCTCGCTCTCGCGGCCGACGCTGAAATGGGGGCTGCCACTGCCCTGGGACCCCGGCCAGCGCATGTACGTGTGGTTCGACGCCCTCCTCAACTACGTCACCGCGCTGCGGTTCGCCCGCGACGGCGAGGACCTGACGGCGCGCTACTGGCCCGCCGACCTGCACGTGATGGCCAAGGACATCCTCAAGTTCCACGCCGTGATCTGGCCGGCGCTTTGCATGGCGGCGGGGCTGGAGCCGCCGCGGCGGATGGTCATCCACGGCTTCCTGCTGATGGGCGAGAAAAAGATGTCGAAGAGCCTCGGCAACGTGCTCGACCCGTTCGTCGTGATCGAGCGCTTCGGCGCCGACGCGCTGCGGCACTACCTCTTCCGCGAGGTCAGCTTCGGCCAGGACGGCTCGATCTCGACCGCCGGCTTCGAGGCCCGCTACGAGACCGAGCTCGCCAACGACTACGGCAACCTCGCCAGCCGGGTGTTGGCGATGGTCGTCCGCTACCGCGACGGCACGGTCCCGGAGGCGGCGGTCGACGCGGTGCTGGGCGAGGACTTCGCGGGGACGCTCGTGCGCTTCACCTCGCTGCTCGACCGCGCCGAGCTGAGCCAGGCACTCGAGGTCGCCTGGGTGCTGGTGCGGCGGCTCAACCGCTACGTCGAGGAAACGGCGCCCTGGGTGCTGGCCAAGGACGAGGCCGATCCGGCTCGCCTCGACGAGGTCCTCTACAGCCTCGTCGAGGGACTGCGGGTGGTGACGCTGATGCTCGTCCCCTACCTGCCGGAGACCAGCGAGAAGCTGCTCGGCACGCTGGGCGAAGAGGGCCGCGGGCTCGCCGAGCTCGGCTCCCGCGGCGGCGGGCAGAGCGTCGAACGGGTGCCGCCGCTCTTCCCCAAGATCGAGTCCTAGGGCCCTGCCGGGACCGTTCGCGGTAAGTCCCGGATAGGGCGGCGGCCTGCGAACGGTGGTCCCCGAAATTGCCGATGCGCGAGCGCGCCGGCGGTGGGAGGCTCAGAGGATGAACAAGTGCGCGGTACTCCAGGGAAGTGGAGGACGCCGCTTCGGCGTCCTGTTGGTGGCGCTGCTGGCGGGAGCGGCGCTCTTTTCGATGGTCGCGGCCGGCGGGGCGGGGGCGACCAGGCTGGTCGGCAAGAACGGCAAGGTTTACGCCTGTTACCGGACCAAGGGCAAGGCGCGGGGCGCGGTCCGGCTGGTCGCCCAGCACAAGCACTGCCGCAAGGGCGAAAAGAAGATCTCGTGGAACGTCACCGGCAAGCACGGGACGAGCGGGCAGAACGGTGAATCGGCCGCCAACGGGGAAACCGGCGAACCCGGTGGGCCCGGCGCCGCCGGCCTCGAACAGCAGGTGGCGACGCTGACGAACAAAGTCTCGGCGCTCGAAGGCATCCTCAAAGGCGTGACCAACTCCGGCCTCACCGGGGTGTTGGCGAAACTGCAGGGGATCTCCGGAACCCAGTTGCAGGAAGCAGTCACGAAAGTCGCCGACGTCAACGCGCTCTGCGCGCAGGGGGCGGCGCTGACGGCGAAAACGGGGGAACTGGGGACGGCGCTGATGGGCGCCTCGCTGACCGGCGCGGTCGGTCCCGTCCTCGGCGTCCTCGGGCTGTCGATTCCGAAAGTCCCGGCGCTGCCGGCGTTCGCCTGCCCCTGAGATCACGGCTCGCCCGGCCTATCCCCGCGCCGTGCGGGGATAGGCTGAGCGGCCGATGATCGACTCCCACACCCACCTCTTCCTTTGCGAGGGATCCGACGAGGAGCTCGTCGCGGCGGCGGGCGCGGCGGGGGTCGAGCGGATGCTGAACGTCGGCCTGGCCGAGGAGACCAACGCCGCCGTGATCGCCGCCGCCGAGCGCCTCCCGGCGGTCTTCGCCAGCGTCGGGCGCCATCCCAACGACGCCGCCGGCTTCGACGACGCCGCCCAGGCCGCGCTGCTGGCGCTCGGCGCCCACGAGAAGGTGCGGGCGATCGGCGAGACCGGCCTCGACTTCTACCGCGACACCGCCGCGCCGGCCGACCAGCGGCGCGCCTTCGCCGCGCAGATCGAGGTCGCGATCGAGCTCGGGCTGCCGATCGTGATCCACGCCCGCGACCGCGAGGGCGAGAGCGCCGCGATCGATGAGATCTTCGCCACGCTCGATGCTCGCGCCGCCGGCCACACCGTGATCCTGCACTGCTTCTCGGCGCC
This sequence comes from uncultured Actinomycetes bacterium, assembly GCA_963839115.1. Classification (GTDB taxonomy): domain Bacteria; phylum Actinomycetota; class Thermoleophilia; order Solirubrobacterales; family 70-9; genus VAYN01. The sequence goes on along the minus strand of CAWITM010000001.1, from coordinate 2,379,957 downwards.
CCAGAAGGTCGCCGAAGCGGCCGAGCGCGGTTGGTACTGCTCGTTCGCCGGCAACGTCACCTACCCGCGCTCCAAGGACCTGCGCTTCGCCGCCGCCAAGGTGCCCGAGGACAGGATCCTGGTCGAGACCGACGCGCCCTTCCTCACCCCGCAGGAGCGCCGGGGCGAGCGCAACGCGCCGGCCAACGTCGTCCTCACCGCCGCCGTCGTGGCCGCCGAGCGCGGCGTCACCGATGAGGAGCTCGAGCGCACGGTCACCGCCAACGCCGCCGCGCTCTTCGGCTGGTAGCCGGCGCGTGGTCCGCCTCGGCCAGAACTTCCTCGCCGATCCCAACCTGCTCGACGCGATCGTCCGCGACGCCGGGCTCGCACCCGATGACGTCGTGCTCGAGGTTGGGGCCGGGGAAGGGGTGCTGACCGAGCGCCTCGCCGCCGTCGCCGCGCACGTCCACACGGTCGAGATCGACCGCGGCCTGGAGGAGGCGCTGGCCGACCTGGCGGCGCGGCGGAACGTCGAGCTGCACTTGGGCGATGCGATGAAGCTCGACCTCGCTGGCTTCCGCCCGGCGCCGACGGCGATGGTCGCCAATCTTCCCTACGCGGTGGCGACGCCGCTGATCCTGCGGACGATCGCCGAGCTGCCGAGCCTCGCCACCTGGACGGTGATGGTCCAGCGGGAGATCGCCGACCGCCTCCGCGCCGGGCCCGGCAGCCGCACCTACGGGTCGCCAAGCGCGGTCGCCCAGCTCGCCTGCGAGGTCGAGATGGTGCGGCGCGTCGACCCGGCCGTGTTCAGGCCGCGGCCGCGGGTCGACTCGGCGATCCTGCGGCTGCGCCGCCGCGGCCCCGGCGTCGACGCCGCCACCCGGGAACTGATCCGCGGCTCCTTCGCCCACCGCCGCAAGTCCCTGGCGCGCTCGCTCGAGCACGTCGCGCCGGGGCGCCTCGCCGCCGTGCGGGTGGCGCTGGCGGAGCTCGGCCTGCCCGAAGACGCGCGCGCCGAGTCGCTCGCCCCCGAGGAGTTCGCGGCGCTGGCGGCGAAGCTGGGGGAGACGGCGGCCCCGGAGGAGACCGGCGGCGCCACGACCGAGGCCGACTGAAGCGATGCTCGTCCACGCCCCAGCCAAGCTCAACCTCTGCCTCTACCTGGGGGAGCGGCGCGCCGACGGCCTGCACGAGCTCTGCTCGCTGTTCGAGCCGCTGGCGCTGGCCGACCTCATAGCCGTCAGCGAGTCCGAGCGCGACGAAGTGCTCTGCCCCGGCGTCGAGGGCGACCCCGCCGACAACCTGGCGGCGCGGGCGCTGGCGGCGCTCCGCGAGCACGGCTGGGAGCGCTCGCCGCTGCGGATCGAGATCAGCAAGCGGGTGCCGGTCGCGGCCGGCCTCGGCGGCGGCTCCGGCGACGCCGCCGCGGTGCTGCGGCTGGCCGCCGGCGAGGTCGGCGATCTGCCGGCGCTGGCGGCCGAACTCGGCGCCGACGTCCCCTCGCAGCTGCGCCCGGCGCTGGCGCTGGTCAGCGGCGCCGGCGAGGGCGTCGAGCCGCTGCCCGCTCCGGCCCCGCACGTGGCGGTGCTGCTGCCGGGTGGCGGCGGGCTCAGCACGGCGGCGGTCTTCGGCGAGGCCGACCGGCTCGGCCTCGGACGCCCGGCGGCCGAGCTCGCCGATCTGGCCCCGCGGCTGCGCGCCGCGGCCGGCGCCGGCGCCTCGCCGCTCGCCTTTCCCGAGCTGCTTGTCAACGACCTCGAGCCGGCGGCGCGCTCGCTGCGCCCTGACATCGGCGACGCCCTCGACGCCCTGCGCGAGGCCGGCGCCCCGCTGGCGATCCTCAGCGGCTCCGGCCCGACCGCCGTCGGCCTCTTCGCGGACCTCGACGCAGCCCGCGCCGCCGCCGAGCGCCTCGGCCGCGACGAGGCGATCGTCTGCATGGCCGGCAGCGCGCCCGCCGATCCGCCGGCCGCGCCCGACACCCGGCCCGCGTCCGATCCGCCGCCCGCGCCCGAGGCACGCCCGTGAGGCTCCCCGGCAGCGAGCGCCAGCGCAAGTGGGCGAGCCGCCTGGCGATCGTCGTCGCGCTCGGCGTCGCCTACTACCTCTTCACCCAGGTGCTCGACCTCGAGAAGGTGTTGGAGGACGTCGCCAACGCGCTCGGGCCCTGGACCTACGCGCTGGTCGGCGTCTTCGCCTTCGCCGAGACCGGCGCGTTCGTCGGCCTGATCGCCCCCGGCGAGACGGTGATGATCCTCGGCGGCGCCGTCGCCGGCCAGGGCGCCACCGACCTCTACGTGACGATCGCCCTCGCCTGGCTCATGGCCTGCCTCGGCGACACCACCAGCTTCTTCGTCGGCCGTCGCCTCGGCCGCGAGTTCCTGATCAAGCACGGCCCCCGCTTCGGCTTTTCGCACGAGCGGCTCGAGCAGGTCGAGGACTTCTTCTCCCGCCACGGCGGCAAGACGATCTTCGTCGGCCGCTGGATCGGCTTCGTCCGCGCCTTCGCGCCCTTCATCGCCGGCTCGTCGGGGATGCGCTACCGCGCCTTCGCCCCCTACAGCGTGCTCGGCTGCGGGCTCTGGGTCGGGGCGATGGTGGTGATCGGCTACGTCTTCTCGCGCAGCATCGAAACCGCGATCAATTACGCCGGTAAAGGCGCCGCGATCCTCGGCACGCTGATCGTGATCGTCGTCGGGGCAGTCTGGCTGACGCGCTTCCTGCGCGAGGAGGAGAACCGCCGCCGGACCGTCGCCTGGATGGAGGACCACGCGGCGACCCGGCCACTGGTCGCGCTCGGGCGTCGCTACCAGCGCCAGCTGCGCTTCCTCGGCGACCGCGTCACCCCGGGGCGCGACTTCGGCCTCGAAATCACGACGCTGCTGGCGACGCTCGCGGTCGGGCTCTTCGTGCTCGTCGCCTACACGGTCGTCGTCGGCCGCGACGCCGGCCCGACCCCAGGGGACGAAACCGCGATCGAAGTCGCCGAAGCCCTGCGCTGCGGCGCGATGACGAGCGCCGCCAAGGTGGTGAGCGCCTTCGGCCTCGGCGTCTTCGTCTGGACTCTGACCTTCCTCTGCGCGGTCGCGCTGGCGGCGCGGCGGCGCTGGACCGAGGTCGGCGTCCTGGTCGTCGGGATGGCTCTGACCTCGGTCGGCTTCCACGAGCTCAAGGCGGCGATCGACCGCCCGCGCCCGCCGGAAGCGCTGATCGGAACCACCGGCTCCTCGTTCCCGAGCGGCCACGCCGCCAACTCGGTCCTCTACGTCTGGCTGGCGGTGACGATCGTGGTGCGGCTGCGGCCGGGGATGGCGCGGGCGGCGCTGGTCGTCGTCGCGGGGGTCGTGGTGAGCGCGCTGATCGGGCTCTCGCGCGTCTACCTGGGGGCTCACTACCTCTCCGACGTCAGCGGTGGCTGGGCGCTCGGCGGCGCCGCGTTCTCGATCGCCGCCCTCGGCGGACTTCTCATCAGCCAGGTGCGCCACAATCCCGGTTGATGACGCCCGTTTACGCGCTCGCCAAGATCGAACACCAATACGTGCTGTTCGGGATCGCCGCGGTGATCTGCCTGATCACCTTCATCGGCCTCATCCTCAGCCCGGCGCTGAGCGCCCACGGCCGGATCTGGGAGAAGACGGCGGCCGGGATGCTGTCGCTCTTCGTGCTCGCGGCGCTGATCGTCGGCGGCGTCGTGATCGGCCTCGTCGTCGTTCGCTACTGGCCCGAAATCCACGAATTCATCAACGGCAACTAGGGCGGGACGGGACGCCGCCGCGGCGGCGCCGGCGGGGCACGGTCGGCGGCTGGGCCGCGTCTCCCGACCCGGTGGGGATAATGAGGGGGTGCCGGCCACGTCCAAAAACGCCCATAGCGCCGCTCCACCGGAAGATCCGGCGCTGCTCGACGCGCTCTCCGACGCGGTCGAACAGGGGGCCGGGCTGCCCGCCGTCGCCCGCGCCGCGGCGCGGCTGCTGGACGCCAGCGTCGCCCTGATCGACCGCTCGAGCGCCGTGCTCGCGGTCGCCGGCGCCTCGCCCGACCAGGAGGAAAAGCTGCTCAGCGGCGGCGACGCCGTGACCCAGGTCGAGCTGCGGGTCGCCGACACAGTCGTCGGCGAGCTGCGCTACCGCGCCAAGCAGCCCCCGGCACCCTCGATCGCGCGCATGGTGACGACGCTCCTGGCGCTCGAGCTGGAGCGCTCGCGGGCGCCCGAATGGGCCAGCGAGGAGGTCGCCAGTGCCTTCGTCGCCGACGTCCTCGCCCGCCGGGTGACCGACCGCGGCGACATCGTCGCCCGCGGCGCCGAGCTGGGCGCCGACCTCGATCGCGGCGCCGGCGTCCTCGTCCTGCGCGCCGCCCCGCGCGCCGCCCAGACCGAGGGCTGGCGCGAGCGCGTCATGACCCTGGCGATGCGCGCCCTGCGCTCGCTGGCGCCGGGCGCCCTGGCGACCAGCGAGGGGGGAGACGCCAGCGCCCAGATCGCCGTGATCGTCCCGGCCGAGGACGACGAGCGCCTCGCCCGCGCCGCCGCCGGCCTCTCGCGCGAGCTCGAAGACAGCCTCGCCGGCTTCCACATGACGACCGGTCGCAGCCGCCGCAGCGCCGACCCAGTCGACCTCTACCGGGCCGGCTCGGAGGCGCGCCTGGCGGTCAACGTCGGGGAGGCCGAGGGCCGCCCCCTGCTGGCCTTCGAGGACACCGGCGCCTACCGCCTCCTGCTGCCGGCGATGAGCGAGGACCCCGGCGAGCTCGAACGCTTCTACGCCGAGACGATCCAGCCGCTCGCCGACTACGACGAGCAGTACGAGACCGAGCTCGTCGCCACCGTCGAGGCCTACCTCGACAACGACGGCAACGTCGCGGCGACCGCCAAACAGCTCTTCACCCACCGCCACACGGTGCGCTACCGGCTGGAGCGCGTGCGCGAGCTCTGCGGCCACGACGTCTCGGCGACCGAAGGCCGCGAGAAGCTCGGCCTCGGCCTCAAGGCGATGCGCGTGCTCGGCATCGCCTCGGCGCGCGGCCCGGCGATGGAACCCGGTGCCAGCGGCGGCAAAGTCCCCCGCACCAGCGGCGAAGACTGAGCGACGCCCCGGCGCCACCTGCGGCCCGTTCGCAGAAAAGCGCCCATACCGGGCCTTGGTGCGAACGGTCGGGGCGATTCCGGGGGAAGGACTCGAACCCTCTCTTCCAAGACCAAAACTTGGCGTGCTGGCCGATTACACCACCCCGGATCGGCACCGAGCCTAGCGCCGCGAATCGAGCGCCAGCTTTTCCGTCGCATAGACGTAAAAGGTGACACGCGTCCGCCGCGCCGCTTAGGTTTCTCGAATGGAGTACGGCGGAGCTTCGATGAGCCCGGAGGTGCGCGACGGCTTGGCCTCGGCCTGGCGGACGCTGATGATCGCCGGCGTGCTGGCGATCGTCCTCGGCTGCATCTCGATCCTCGTGCCCGCCGTCGCCGCGGTCGGCGCCTCGATCTTCATCGGCTGGATCCTGCTCGTCGCCGCCGCCTTCCTCGCCGCGGCGGCCTTCTCGGCCCACTCGGTCGGCAGCGTCGCGGTGCGGCTGGCCTGGGCCCTGTTGACCTTCGTCGTCGCGCTCTGGCTGATCTTCGAGCCCCACAACGGCAGCCTGACGCTGACCCTGGTCCTGGGGATCTACTTCCTCGTCATGGGCCTCACCCGCACCACCGTGGCCTTCCTCGGACGCGGTCAGCCGAACGCCGGCTGGGTCGGGCTCAGCGGCATCTGCGGCCTGCTGATCGGGATCCTCGTGCTCGTCAAGTTCCCGAGCTCGGCCGACTGGGCGATCGGCCTGCTGGTCGGGATCGACCTGATCTTCGCCGGCTGGACTCTGGTCAGCGTCGCCCTGGTTGGTAAAGAACTGTCGCGACGCGGCTGAGCCGGCTCAGCCGCGTCGTGCGCAGGCCGCAGGAGGGCGTGCGTTGGCTCGTCTGCGTCGCAGAACCGGCGCGTCGTGAATACGATCACTGGGTGAGTTCGCCCCTGGTGTTGGTCATGGCGGCGGGGGAGGGGACGCGGATGCGTTCCTCCACGCCGAAGATGCTGCATCCCGTCTGCGGGCGGGCGATGGTCGCCTGGCCGATCCTCGCCGCGCGCGAGGCTGGGGCCGGACGCGTCGCGGTGATCGTCTCGCCCGGGCGCGACCTCTCCGCCGGGCTGCCCGAGGGCGTCGAGACGGTCGAGCAGCCCGAGCCCGACGGCACCGGCGGCGCGATTCGCGCGGCCCTGCCGTTGATCGAGGAAGCCGAGACGGTGCTCGTCCTCTCCGGCGACGTGCCGCTGATCTCGACCGCGACGATCGCCTCGCTGCTCGCCGCCCACGAGGGCTCCGAGGCGGCGGCGACGATGCTGACGATCGAGCTCGACGATCCCGCCGCCTACGGTCGCGTCGTCCGCACCGCCGACGGCGACGTCGAGCGCGTCGTCGAGGCCAAAGCCGCCGGCGACGCCGACGCCGCCGAGCTGGCGATCGGCGAGATCAACGCCGGCACCTACGTCTTCGATGCCGGCCCTCTCGCCGCCGCCCTCACCGGCCTGTCCAACGACAACGCCCAGGGCGAGTACTACCTGCCCGACGTCTTCCCGGCCCTGCGCGCCGCCGGCCACGCGGTCGCCGCCCACCTCGCCGACGACATCGCGGTGACGATGGGCGTGAACAACCGCGTCGACCTCGCCGCCGTCGAGACCGAGGCGCGCCGGCGCCTGCTCGAGGCCCACATGCTGGCCGGGGTCACCGTCGTCGACCCGGCCTCGACCTGGATCGACGCCGGCGTCGAGATCGGCGCCGACGCCCGCATCGAGCCCGGCACCGTGCTGGCCGGCGCGACCATGGTCGGCGCCGGCGCCGTCGTCGGCCCCCACACCACCGCCACCGACACCGCGATCGGCGCCGAGGCCAGCGTCGTGCGCTCGCACTGCGTCGGCGCTCGGGTCGGCGACGGCGCCAGCGTCGGGCCCTTCGCCTACCTGCGCCCCGACGCCGTGCTCGACGCCGGCGCCAAGGCCGGAACCTTCGTCGAGGTCAAGAACTCCCACATCGGCAAGGGGGCCAAGGTCCCCCACCTGAGCTACGTCGGCGACGCCGACGTCGGCCCCGGCAGCAATCTCGGCGCCGGCACGATCACCGCCAACTACGACGGCTTCACCAAGAACCGGACGACGGTCGGCCGCGACGTGCGGATCGGCGTCGACACGATGCTGATCGCACCGGTGGAGATCGGCGACTCCGCCTACACTGGCGCAGGCGCGGTGATCAAGGACGACGTGCCCGAAGGGGCGCTCGGCGTCTCCGAGAACTCGCAACGCAACATCGACGGATACGCGGCCCAAAAGGCGGCGAAGCCGAAGTCACGAGAGGAGCAGCAGCCGTGAGCACGATCGAGCCACGCCCGAAAGTCTCGACCGCGATCCCGCACGATTACTCGAAGCGGATGATGGTCTTCGGCGGCCGCAGCTCCCAGGACCTGGCCGACAAAGTTGCCGCCAAGCTCGAACTCGACGTCGGAGCGGTGACCCTCAAGACCTTCGCCGACGGCGAGGTCTACTGCCGCTACGAGGAGTCGATCCGCGGCGCCGACGTCTTCATCGTCCAGTCCACCTGCGCCAACCAGCAGAGCGGGATGACGCCGAACGACTCGCTGGTCGAGCTGCTGGCGATGATCGACGCCGCCCAGGGCGCCTCCGCCCACCGGATCATCGCCGTCATGCCCTGGTACGGCTACGCCCGCCAGGACAAGAAGTCGGCGCCGCGCGAGCCGATCACCGCGCGGATCGTCGCCAAATGCCTCGAGGCGGTCGGCGTCGACCGCGTCCTCACCATGGACCTCCACGCCGGCCAGGTCCAGGGCTTCTTCCACGTCCCGGTCGACCACATGACGGCGATGCCGATGCTGACCCAGTGGTTCATCGACCAGGAACTGACAGACGAGCTCGTCATCGTCAGCCCCGACGCCGGCCGGGTCAAGACCGCCCGCAACTTCGCCCGCCGCGTCGGCACCCAGTGGGCGGTCATGGAGAAGGAGCGCCCGGCCCAGCAGGTCGCCGAGATCGGCTACGTCGTCGGCGACGTCAAGGGCAAGACTGCGGTCCTCGTCGACGACATGATCGACACCGCCGGCACCCTTTGCGCCGCCGCCCAGACCGTCCTCGACGAGGGCGCCGCCCGGGTCATCTCCTGCGCCACCCACGGCGTCTTCTCGGGCCCCGCCTATGACCGCTTGCCCTACGAGAAGTCGGGCATCGAGCGGATCGTCGTCACCGACACCCTGCCGCTCCGCGTCGGCGCCCCGGACAACATCACCGTGCTCTCGACCGCCAGCACCTTCGCCGACTCGATCCGGCGGATCTTCACCGACGACTCGGTCTCCGAGATCTTCGCCGGCGAGAACCAGCTGTTCTAGGGACTGGGCGCGATGCGGTGGTTCGACCCGGGCTCTCCGGAGTACTCGGAAGGTCTCGGGAAGTGGGTGGGGCTTCCGGTCCTCGGCTTGGCCCTGAACTTCGTCGCGATCTTCGCCCCGCCGGACGTCGACTGCGCAGGCCCCGATCCGGGCATGACCCCCGGTCGGGCGATCTTCATCGGCCTCTCGCTGATCGCCGCGACCGCCTCGCTGCTCGGGGCGATCTACCGGATCGCGGCGCTGGTCGCGAACCGCCGCTTCCATCTGCTCCGCGACGGCGGCCTGCTGACGGCGAGCGTCGTCCTGATCGTCCTCGTCTTCGGCAACCCGTGGATCCAGCGCGACGGCGGCTCCTTCGAACCGCAGGTCTTCGCCGGCCTCGCCGCCTCGATCGGCTCCTTCCTCTACCTGCTCGTCGCGCTGGCACAGGGGCTTCGCGCCGATGAAGTCGGCGCCTTCGTCCCGGTCTGCCTCGTGGCCACCGTGGTCTTCGTCTACTTCCCGTTCACGGCCTTCATCTGGGGTGCCAGCCACGGCGGCCTCTGCTGATGGGCGACCTGCGCCTCGTCGGCCACAAGGGTGCCGACGCGATCGTGCCCGGCAACACGGTTGCCAGCTTCGAAGCCGCCGTCGCCGCCGGGGTCGACACGATCGAGCTCGACGTGGTCTGGGTGGCCGACGCCGAGCTGCCGCTGGAGGAGCGCCAGCCGCTGGTCGTCGCCCACGACTGGGACGACTTCGCCAGCCGGCCGAAGCTGACGCTGGGCGAGGCGCTCGACGCCTTCCTCGAGCCGCCGCTCGACAGGGTCGAGATCGACCTCGACCTCAAACTGCCTGGACGCGAGGAGGAGATGGTCGAGTCGCTGCGCGAGCGCGGGCTGATCGACCGGGCGATGATCTCGACGATGGAGATGCACTCGCTCAAAAGGGTGCTGGAAATCGAACCGAACCTGCGACGCGGCTGGACCTTCCCCCAGACCCGCCGGGACTGGACGTCGAAACCGTGGGCGAAACCGGCGGTCTGGGCGGCGCTGAAGGGGATGCGGATTCAGCTGCCGGGGCTGGCGGCGGAGAAGCTGCCGAAGTTCGGCGTCTACGCGATGTGGGTCTACCACCCGCTGGTCAGCGCCAAACTGGCGCGGATCTGCGAGCTCTCCGGGGTCAAGCTGATCGCCTGGACGGTCGACGACGCCGGGCGCATGCGCGAACTCGTCGAGATGGGGGTCGACGGCCTCGTCTCCAACGACCCGCGGCTATTCGAGCAATTCCAAGTTTGAGGCCCCCATGGGGGCCAAAAGTCGGGAACGCTGGCAAGTGGGCGCTAGATCGTGCCGGGCGAGGTGGTCGGCCCGGCGGAGCCGCGTTTGGGCTTCACCGCCGACTCCAGCTCGGCGACCGTGAAACCGCCGAGCGCCTCGCCTTCGAGCGCATAGCGATAGAGCGCGACGCCGAAGATGCCGCTCAGCGCCTTGGAGACCAGCAGCGCCACGCAGACGACGAGCGCGCCGAGCAGCACCAGCACCGCGCCGGCGGCGCCGACCGAGGGCCAGAGGAGGACGCCGGCGACGATCAGCGCCGCGCCGGGCAGGAAACCGAGCAGGAAGACGGCGCCGCCGATCGCCAGGTTGCCGGTGATCTGCTGGCCCCAGCGCTGGCGGAACATCGCGCCGGAGCGCTTCAGGGTTTCGATCGGGCCGGTGCCCTCGATCGCGATCACCGGCACCGCCATGAAGGTGACCAGGGACCAGGCCGTCCCGACCACGCGGGCGGCAATCTGGCCGCCGAGGCCGCCCTGGTTCTCGAGCGCCGCCATCAGCAGGCTGATCGCGGTCGAGATCGCCGCCCAGCCGCAGATCTGAGCGAAGCGCGAGCGCGCCACGGCGAGCCCGTCGGCGACCGTCGCCTGCTCGCCGCGGAAGATCCGGTCGGCGGCCGCCGCCAGGGCGACGCTGAAGTAGATGCCGACCACGCTCAGCACGTAGACGCCGATCACCAGCAGCGGGATCGCGCCGGCGTAGCTGTGCTGGTCGGCCAGCAGCAGCCCCGGCCCGAAGAAGACGAGGCCGAGGACGATCGTCGCGACGCCGCCGTAGAGCGGGAAGCGGATCAGTTCGCGATGCCCGTTCAGCAGCGCCCAGCTCTTCTTGGTCAGCGCCCAACCGCGCCGTATCCGTCTCATCTAGAGACTTTCGGCAAGCCCCGGCGTTCGCTTTAGACCGCGCTCCTCGAAGTACTCCCACTCCTGGGCGCCGAGCTCGGTCGAGGGTGCGTCGGCGTAGACCCACTCGCGCAGGATCCGGTGCCAGTTGCGCTTCGCGCGCAGCTGCCCGAGCACGGCGACGACGCCGATCTCCATCCGCCGTCCCATCAGCTCGTCGGCCGGGATCGACTCGCGCCGCATCAGGTCGAAGTACTCCGAGCGCGGGTCGTTGGTCACTTCGATGATCTTCATCACCAGCTTGGCGTCGACTTCGACCTCGCGGTCTTCGACATACCAGCCGCCGATCGCCCGCATGTGGTCCATCAGCCGCTGGGCGTCGAGCTTGGAAGGGTTCTTGACGAAGCCGAGATCGTGCAGCGCCTGGCGGAAGCCCTCGGGATCGTCGCGCGAGGCGGCGTCGAAGGCGCGCTGCTCGAGCATGATCTGCTCGCGGTCGAGCTTCTTGGTCATCCCGAAATCGAGGAAGGCGACGCGGTCGTCGTTCATCAGGATGAAGTTGCCGGGGTGGGGATCGGCGTTGAAGTGCTGGAGGTGGTAGATCGAGCCGAAGCTGCCGCGGAAGACGATCTCGCCGAAGCGGCTGCGCTCCTCGTGCGGCAGTTCCTTGATCGCCTCGAAGCCGCGGCCTTCGACGAACTCCGTCACCAGCACGCGGCGCCGGCTCAGCCGGGTCACGACTTCGGGCACGTAGATGAAGGGATGTTCGCGGTAGGCGCGGGCGAAGGAGCGCTGGTTCTGGGCCTCGTACTCGTAGTCGAGCTCCTCCATGACCCGTTCGCGCAGCTCGTCGGCGATCGCCTTGGCGTCGAGCCCGGGCGCGATCGCTCGCGCCAGTCGCACCAGCGTGCCGGCGTTGCGGAGATCGGCCTCGAGCGCCTCGGCGATCCCCGGGTACTGGATCTTGACCGCGACCCGGCGCCCGTCGAGCAGCTCGGCGCGGTGGACCTGGCCGATCGAGGCGGCGGCGAAGGCCTCGTGCTCGATCTGGGCGAAGTAGTCGGAGAGCGGTTCGCCGTCGTACTCCTCTTCGAGCACCTTGACGACCTGGTCCCAAGGCATCGCCGGCGCGTCGGTGCGCAGTTTCGCGAGCTGCTCCTGGTAGATCTCGCGGTACTCCTCGGGGATGAACTCGGTGTCGATGAAGGAGGCGAACTGACCGAGCTTCATCGCTGCGCCCTTCATCTGGCCGAGCGCGCCGACCATCTTCATCGCCGTCTCCATGTGGCGGGCCTCGAGCTTCTCTTTACCGCCCTCCTCGGAGCGGGCGACGTTGGTCGCCTTGGTGCCGGCGTATTTGGCTCCCTGGACGCCGACGATCGAGCCGAGTTTGGCCGACCGGCGCAGCCTGCCCTTGGTGATCTTCACGTCGTCAGCCATGCACCGAACCTTGTCACAAGGTGCCCGCCGGCCCGCTTTCTCTATCCTGTCGCGTCCGATGGCTGATGGTCGCTCAACTCTGAAGGTCGCCTCCCGGGCCGATTTCGGCTCCAGGAGCGCCCGCCGCATGCGCCGCGAGGGCCTCGTGCCCGGCGTCGTCTACAGCGGCGGCTCCGAGGCCAAGCCCTTCCAGGTCGCCGAACGCGAGGTCCGCGGCGTGATCGCCGAGGGCGCGGCGCTCTTCGACCTGCAGATCGAGGGTGGCAAAGCCGTCCCGGTCGTCGTCAAGGAGCAGCAGCTGCACCCGGTGCGCGGCACGCTCAGCCACATCGACCTCCAGCAGGTCAGCCTCACCGAAGCGATCCAGGCCGATGTGACGATCGAACTTGAAGGCATCGAGGAGTCGCCCGGCGTCAAAGCCGGCGGCGTGCTCGAGCACGTCACCCGCGAGATCACCGTCGAAGCGCTGCCGACCGACATCCCGGAACACCTCACCCTCGACGTCTCCGAGATGGAGATCAACGACACCTTCCAGCTGACCGCGATCGCCGAGCCCGAGGGCGTCACCTTCATGGCCGACGAGCCCGAGGAGGTCACGATCGTGACCCTCTCGCCGCCGCGCGTCGAAGAGGTCGAGCCCGAGGTCGAGCAGGAGACCGAGCTGGTCGGCGAGGGCGAGTCCGCGGAGGGCGGCGACGAGGCCGACTCCTCCGAGGGCGACTCGGGCGATTCCGAGAGCGAGTAGCTCCTGTCGCTTCTCCGCCGCCGCGAGGGCGGCGAGCAGGGCGACCGCATCCTCATCGTCGGCCTCGGCAACCCCGGGTCCGAGCACGCCGGCAGCCGCCACAACGTCGGCTTCGACGTCGGCCGCGAGCTGGCGCGGCGCTGGGACCTCGGCAAGCCGCGCAGCCGCTTCCGCGCCGAGCTCTGGGAGGGGCGGATCGGCCCCGGGGCGCCGCGGGTCGCGATTCTCCTCCCGCAGACCTACATGAACGGGTCCGGCGACGCCGCCGGCCCGGCCCGCGGCTCGCTCAAGGTGCCGCTCGACCACGTCGTCGTCGTCCACGACGAGATCGACATCCCGTTCGGTGAGATCAAGGTCCGCCTCGGCGGCGGCCTGGCCGGCCACAACGGCCTCAAGAGCCTCAAGCGAGGCTTCGGCGACACCGACTTCTGGCGCGTGCGGGTGGGAGTGGGGCGGCCCGACTCGACCGACCCCGAGATCGTCGCCGCCTACGTCCTCGGCCGCTTCCGCGAGCCGCGCGCCGAGGTCGAGGCGCTGATCGACGCCGCCGCCGGAGAGACCGAGAGGCTGGTCGAACGGATAGCTTCAGAGGCCGACGATGAGTGACGCGAGCGACAGCACCACGCCGGCCGCCGATGGCCCGGTGACCAGCTACCTCGTCGAGGAAACGGGCGTCGCGCTGATCCGGCTCGAACGGCCGAAGTCCCGCAACGCGATCAACACCCAGATGCTGAGCGAGCTGCTCGAGCACCTCGCCGTCGCTCGGGCCGACGAGAACGTCCGCGTCCTCGTCTTCAGCTCCGCCGACCACATGGGCTTCTCGGCCGGCGCCGACGTCCGCGAGCAGCTCGACGAGGCCGGCCACGTTGCCCGCATGGAGCAGTTCTCGGCCCTCTACGACGCGGTGGTCCAGTTCCCGAAGCCGACGATCGCCGCCTGCCACGGCGACGTCGTCGGCGGCGGCGCCGAGATCGCGATCGCCTGCGACATGCGGGTCGGCGGCTCCAACCTGCGGATGCGCTTCCCCGGCGCCGCCCTCGGCATGCCGGTCGGCCCGGCCCGTCTGGTCACCCTCTGCGGCCTCGCCGCCGCCAAGTACCTGCTGCTCTCCTCGCGCACCGTCGGCGCCGACGAGGCACTGCGGATCGGCCTCGTCAACCGCGTTGCCCCGGCCGCGGCGACCGAGGAAAAGGCCCTCGAACTGGCCGACGACGTCGCCGCCCACCCACCGGAGGCGGTCGCCCGCCTGAAGGCGATGCTGCACGAGTGGGACGACGTCGAGGGCCGCTCGGCCGCCGAGGGCATCGGCCAGGTCGAGCACGTTCGCAGCGGCCCCGGCCACCCGTTCTGAGGCCCGGCGGCCCGCTGGCCGACGCCCGCCGCGCCGACTCCCCCGCGCGCGTTCGCAGTTATCCGCCCATACCCCGGTTAAGTGCGAACGCGGGCTGTCCGCTCCTGTCGCCGACTCAGGTGCGTTCGCAGTTTCCCGTCCATGGCGCGGATAACTGCGAACGCTTACCGGCGGCGCTTCGTCGCGCTGGAGGCCGTCGACAGCCCGGGGCGGCGCGTTCGTAGAATCGACGCAGGGCCGGATCGCGGGATCCGGTCTCGGTTCGTGCCGCGAGCCACCTTCTTCCCATGAGCCTCAGACCTCTCCTCGACATCGCCTCGGAAAACGAGCGCATCCATGCGCTCAGCGGCCGCGTGCACGATGCGGCCGCCGGCGGCGAGACGGTCACGGTGCGGGCCTCGACGACGCTGCGCCCGCTGCTGCTGGCGACCCTGCTCGACGACGACCGCGGGCTCGGCGGCCGGCCCGCCCTCCTGGTCAGCGCCGACGACCGCTCCGGCCGCGACCTCGCCGCCGACCTGCGCGCCTACCTGGCGCCGCGCCGCGTCCGCTTCTACCCCTCGCGCGGCACCGGCTACGCCTCCAGCGTCACGCCGCCGCCGCACCTCGTCGGCCTGCGCATCGACGCCCTCGACGCGCTCTCGCGCGAAGCGGACGCGATCGTCGTCGCCTCCGCCGTGGCCCTCGCCGAGGCCGTTCCCGACGCCTCGCTGCGCCCCGCCGGCTTCGTCCTCGAGAAGGGCGAGGAGGTCGATCTCGGCGCCGTCGCCGACGACCTCGTCGGGGCCGGCTATGAACGCGCCGAGCAGGTCGAGGAGCGCGGCCAGTTCGCCGTCCGCGGCGGCATCCTCGACGTCTACCCGGCGACCGAGGAGCGCGCCGTCCGGGTCGAGCTCTTCGGCGATGAGATCGAGTCGATGCGCTGGTTCTCGACCTTCACGCAGCGCAGCCTCGGCGAGGCCGAGCGGGTCGAGCTGGCGCCGGCTGCCGAGCTCGACGCCGAGCACCGTGAGCTCGCCGAGCTGGCCGCCGCCGAAGCCGCCACCGACGGCGGCGAGCCGACGGACATCGCCGAGCTGCTGCCGCTCGACCAGTTCCGCGCGCCGCTCGACCTCGTCCCCGCCAATGCCGCCGTCGTCCTCGCCGCCGAGGAGGAGGTCGAGCCGGCGCTGCGCGACCACTGGGAGGACGTCACCACGGCGATGCACTCGGCCGACGCCGAGCGCCTCTACGTCGACGTCGCGGCGCCACTGGCCGCCCGCGCCTCGCTGAGCCTGACCGGGGTCGGCGACGAGGACGAGGACGGGTTCCGCGCCGCCCGCGCCGAGTCGCCCGCCCGCAGCGTCAAAGAGGCCGAGGGCGAGCTCGAGAAACTGGTCCGCAGCGGCTATCGCGCCGTCGTCGCCTTCGACAGCCGCGGCGAGGCCGAGCGCGCCCGCTATGGCCTCGACCGCATCGACGCCCGCATCCTCGAGGGCGGCCGCCTCTCGCCCGATCCCGGCCTCGCCTTCGCCGAGGCGCGCCTGCGCGAGGGCTTCATCAGCCCCGAGCTGCGGGTCGCCGTCTATCCCTTCCGACGCCTCGTCCACCGCCGCAGCCGCGCCGAGGAGACTCCGGCCGCCGGCGGTGGCCGCGGTCGCCTCGCCTTCTCGGAGCTGCGGGTCGGCGACTATGTCGTCCACGAGGACCACGGCGTCGCCCGCTTCGCCGGCTTCGAGACCCGCGAGATCGGCGGCGTCACCCGCGACTACCTCTACCTCGAATACAAAGGCGAGGACCGGGTCTACGTCCCGACCGAACAGCTGGCGAAGCTGAGCCGCTACGTCGGCGCCGGCGGCGAACCGTCGCTCTCGGCGCTCGGCGGCAAACGCTGGCAGAACATGAAGGCGCGGGCCCGCAAGGCCGCCGGCGCCCTGGCCGGCGAACTGCTCAACCTCTACGCCGAGCGCCGCTCGCGCCGCGGCCGCGCCTTCCCGCCCGACGGCGAGTGGCAGATCGAGATGGAGTCGAGCTTCCCCTACCGCGAGACCGCCGACCAGATCGAGGCGATCGAAGCGGTCAAGGGAGACATGGAATCGGAGCGCCCGATGGACCGGCTGGTCTGCGGCGACGTCGGCTTCGGCAAGACCG
The DNA here is from genome assembly GCA_963839115.1 of uncultured Actinomycetes bacterium. Taxonomy (GTDB): domain Bacteria; phylum Actinomycetota; class Thermoleophilia; order Solirubrobacterales; family 70-9; genus VAYN01. Next base: position 2,363,723 of record CAWITM010000001.1, on the reverse strand, counting down.
AGGTGGCGCTGCGGGCGGCGGTCAAGGCGGCCGCCGACGGCACCCAGGTGATGATGCTGGTGCCGACGACGATCCTCGCCCAGCAGCATTTCGGGACCTTTCGCGAGCGCCTCGCCGACCTGCCGTTCCGGGTCGAGGGCGTCTCCCGCCTGCGCCCGGCGGCGGAGGTCAAAGCGGTGCTCGCCGACTTCGAGGCAGGCAAGGTCGACATCCTGATCGGCACCCACCGGCTCCTCTCGCGCGACGTCCGCGCCAAGGAGCTCGGCCTCGTCATCGTCGACGAGGAGCAGCGCTTCGGGGTCAAGCAGAAGGAGCTGCTGCGCCAGCTGAAACTGAAAGTCGACGTCCTGTCAATGTCGGCGACGCCGATCCCGCGGACCCTGCAGATGAGCCTGGCCGGCCTGCGCGACATCTCGGTGATCGAGACCCCGCCCGAGGGCCGCCGCCCGATCCGCACCTACGTCGGTCCCTACGACGAGGACCTCGTCCGCAAGGCGATCGAGCGTGAGCTCGAGCGCGGCGGCCAGACCTTCGTCCTCCACAACCGCATCGACTCGCTGTTCGAGGTCGCCGAGCGCCTGCGGGCGCTGGTGCCGAAGGCGCGCGTCTTCGAAGCCCACGGGCAGATGGACGAGCACTCGCTCGAGGAGACGATGCTGGGCTTCATGCGCGGCGAGGCCGACTGCCTGGTGACGACGACGATCATCGAGTCCGGCCTCGACATCCCCAACGCCAACACGCTGATCGTCGAGCGCGCCGACCAGCTCGGGCTGAGCCAGGCCTACCAGATCAGGGGACGCGTGGGACGCTCGCGCGAGCGCGCCTTTGCCTACCTGCTCTACCCGAGCGCCGAGGCGCTGACCGAGGACGCCGCCGCCCGCCTCTCGACCCTCGCCGACCACACCGAGCTCGGCTCCGGGTTCCGGATCGCGATGCGCGACCTCGACATCCGCGGCTCCGGCAACCTGCTCGGCGACGAGCAGTCCGGCCACGTCGCCGCGGTCGGCTTCGAGCTCTACTGCCAGATGATCGACGAGGCGGTCGCCGAGGCCGGCGCGGAAGAGGACCGCGTCGAAGCCCCGGAGCCGGTCCGCCTCGACGTCCCCGTCGACGCCTACCTGCCGGCGACCTTCGTCCCCTTCGAGGCCGCCAAGATCGACATCCACCGCCGCATCGTCGCCGCCCGCGAGCCGGGCCAGCTGCGCGCGATCGCCGACGAGCTCGGCGACCGCTTCGGCGAGCTGCCGCCGCAGGCCGAGAACCTCCTGAAGCTGCAGCGGGCCCGGATCGAACTGGGCCTGGCCGGGGCGCGCAGCGTCGAGTTCCGCGGCGGCAAGCTGAGCGTCACCGGCATCGAGCTCGACTCCGAGCAGTCGGGAATCCTCGCCGAGCAGGTCGAGGGGGCGCTGTATGAATGGCGCGAGCAGACCGCGGCGCTGCGGGTCGCCGGCGATCCCGACGAGCGCCTCGAGGCCGTGCTGGCGCTGGCCCAGGGCCTGCGCGAGGCCAAGCGGGCGGCCGAGCCGGCGACCGCCTGACCAAAGTCGGCCGGCCGCTATTTAAAAAGTCTCTGAGGGGACGGCCCGCGCGAGTCCTTTTGACTATGCTCCCCGCTCGGTGGGAGCCAAGAAGGGGCGAAACAAACGCGCGGCCAAACGGTCGGGCAAAGGCGGGAGCGCGAAGCAGAGCGGCTCCACGGGCGTCGGTCGCGGCGCTCAGCGGATCGGGCTGGTCCTGTTCGGCGTCGTCTTCGTCGCGCTCTTCGTGATCTTCGCGGTGGCCCAGGGAATCGGCGCCCCCAGCGTCCCCAGCGGCGACGCCGCGGTCGTCAAGGACGTTCCCAACGGCAACGTCAGCGAAGCCGAAGTCAAGCGCAGCACGGCCCAGCAGATCGCCGCGAAACTGGCCAGCAAAGAATTCAAAAAAGCTCCCGAGCCCGGCACGACGAAATACGAAGAAGCGCAGACCTCGGCGCTCAGCGAACTTCTCGAATACCTCTGGATCACCGGCGAGGCGGAAGAACTCGGGATCACCGTCACGAGCAAAGAAATCAACGCCTCGCTCAAAGAAATCAAGGAACAGCAGTTCAAAACCGAAGCCGCCTTCCAGAAATTCCTCAAGGAATCGAAGCTGACCAACGCCGACGTGCTCAAGATCGTGAAGCTGCGGGTGGCGGCGAAAAACATCCAGGAAAAGATCCAGAACCAGAGCGGTCCGGCGTCCGCGGCCGAAATCAAGGCTTACTACGAAGAAAACAAGGCCGCCCAGTACACGACCAAACCGACTCGCGACGTCCGCGTCATCGTCAACAAAGACAAAGCGAAGGTCGAAGCGGCGGCGAAAGCGCTGGAAGCCGACAACTCGCCCGCGAACTGGAAAAAAGTCGCGAAGAAATACTCCTCGGACCCGACCACGGCCAAAACCGGCGGCCTGCAGAAAGGGATCTCCGAAGAACTCCTCAAAGGCGCGATCAAAAAAGCGATCTTCGACAGCGCCACCGGCGAAGTCATCGGTCCGACCCTCTTCGAAAAAAACTACCTGCTCACCGAAGTCGTGGCCCTGCACCCGCAGAAAGTGCAGACCCTGGCGGAAGTCAAATCGACGATCAGCACCCAGCTGACGCAGACCAAGCAGCAGAAATACTTCGAAAACTTCGTCACTGACTTCCACACCAAGTGGGAAAACCGGACCTACTGCGCCTCGGGCTTCCCGAACGAACGCTGCGTCAACTATCCGGCCTCCAAACGGCTCGAAAAATCGCGCGAACAGTACAAGGCCTGCTACGAAGCGAACCCGAAAACTCCGGCCAAAGAATGCCCGGCACCGGTCACGCTGACCAAACCGGCGATCCCCGGGACGATCACGGAGCTGACCCCGGAAGGCGAACCGAAAGTGCAGCGCCCGCAGCCCGAAAACCTCAAAGCCGGCGCCGCCGCGACGACCGAACTCTCGCCCGAAGGGGCGGCGGGGGCGGAAGCCTCGCCCGAACAGGCAGCCGCTGAACAGGCCGCGGCCGAAGCGCAGGCCAAAGCCGAAGCCGAAGCGGCGCAGGAAAGCAAAAGCGGCGAATAGCGCCTCGCCGCGGAGGCCCGGGAAGCGCCCGACCGCGCTGCGTCGCCCGCCGGCGGAGCGCCCGGCCACGCCGCGCCGAGGCCGGGGCCGTGAATAGACTGGCGCCCTCTTCATGAGCACCATCGCCTCCATCCACGCGCGGCAGATCCTCGACTCGCGCGGGAACCCCACGGTCGAGGTCGAGGTGGTGCTCGAGTCCGGTGCCCGTGGGCTCGCCGCGGTGCCCTCCGGCGCCTCGACCGGCGAGTTCGAGGCGGTCGAGCTGCGCGACGGCGGCTCGCAGTGGGCCGGCAAGGGCGTGACCCGGGCGGTCGCCAACGTCAACGGCGAGATCGCCGCGGCGCTGACCGGCGCCCGCGCCGCCGAGCAGGGCGCCCTCGACCGCACGATGATCGAGCTCGACGCCACCCCCAACAAGGGCCGGCTCGGCGCAAACGCGCTGCTCGGCGTCTCGCTCGCCGCCGCCAAGGCCGCCTCCGCCGACTCCGACCAGCCGCTCTACCGCTATCTCGCCGAGCTGTACGGGGGCGGCGAGCCGACGGTCCTGCCGGTGCCGATGATGAACGTGCTGAACGGCGGTGCCCACGCCGACAACTCGGTCGACTTCCAGGAGTTCATGGTCGTCCCCGCCGGCGCGCCCACCTTCTCCGAGTGCCTGCGGGTCGGGACCGAGGTCTTCCAGGCGCTGAAGAAGAGCCTCGCCGCCCGCGGCCTCTCGACCGCCGGCGGCGACGAGGGCGGCTTCGCGCCCGACCTCGATTCCAACGAGGCGGCCCTGCAGGCGGTCCTCGAAGGCGTCGAGGGCGCCGGCTACAAGCCCGGCGAGGACGTCTTCATCGCCCTCGACCCGGCGACCAGCGAGATCTTCGAGAACGGCGCCTACTTGCTCGAGCACGAGGGCCGCAGCCTCTCCCCCGAGGAGATGGCCGGCTACTGGCGCGACCTCTCCGAGCGCTACCCGATCGTCTCGATCGAGGACGGGATGGACGAGGAGGACTGGGACGGCTGGAAGCTCCTCACCGAAGGGCTCGGCGATCGGGTCCAGCTGGTCGGCGACGATCTCTTCGTCACCAACCCCGAGCGCCTCAAGCGCGGCATCGACCTCGGCGTCGGCAACTCGATCCTGGTCAAGGTCAACCAGATCGGCACGCTGAGCGAGACGCTCGAGGCGATCCGCATGGCCCGTGAGGCTGGCTACACCGCGGTGATCTCGCACCGCTCCGGCGAGACCGAAGACACCACGATCGCCGATCTCGCCGTCGCCACCGGCGCCGGCCAGATCAAGACCGGGGCGCCGTCGCGCTCCGATCGGGTCGCCAAGTACAACCGGCTGCTGCGAATCGAGGAGGAGCTCGGCGCCGCCGCCGAGTTCCCGGGCTTGCAGGCATTCGTCCAACGTCGCGGCTAGATGCAGGAAAGCGGGGCTCGGCCGCAAAGCACCGAGCATGGCAACCCGCGCCTATGCCGGCTCGACGCCCCGCCGGCGTCCCGCCGCCCGCAAGCGCCCCGCCGCCCGGCGTTCCGGCACGCGGATCAATTGGGACCGGGCCGGCCGCATCGCCCTCGTCCTGGTGCTCGTCCTGGTCGGTTACTCCTACCTGAACCCGGCGATCGAATTCGTCAGGACCTACACCCAGACGACCGCCGCCAAAGCCAAGTTCCACGAACTGCTGCACGAAAACAAGAGGCTCCACGCCGAGATCCACTCGGCCAAAAACCCCCTGGTCGTCTCGAAGTTCGCCCGCTCGCAGGGCATGGTCGCCGAAGGCGAGACCCCCGTAGTGCTGCGCCCCTAGCCACCACCGTCCCGCCTCCCACAGACGATGCCTAGCGCCGCGTCCTACCTGCTGGGAGCGGTCCAGCTCCTCGTCCTGCTGTCGGCGCTGTCCTACACCGCCTGGCGCTTGCGTAAGAGCCTGTTGCCGGCGTGGCAAGGAGCGCCAGCACGCCTGGTCGAGATAGTCACCGGCGTCGCGATCCTGATCTGGTGGTCCGAGCTCCTGGGGACCTTTTCCCTGCTCTACATCGGCACGCTCATGGCGGGAACGGTTCTTACGGCGTTAGCCGTGAGTTTCCTCCCAGCGGGTGCCGTGACAGGACCCGCAGGGCCGCAAAACCTTCGTCCTTCGCGTCAGGAGTTGCTTCCGCTACTCGTGATGGTCGCCGTAGTCGCGATCACGGTGTTCCACTGGGCCGTCAGCACGAAGCACGCCATCGACGCCGGGATCTTCAACTTCGACTCCCTCTGGTACCACATGCCCTTCGCCGCGCACATGGCCCAGACCCACTCGACGACCGGCATGGACCACGTCGAGACCGTCTTCACCAACTGGTTCTACCCGCAGAACTCCGAGCTCCTCCACGCGGTCGGGATGCTCGCGACCGGCCGCGACACGCTCTCGCTGTTCGCCAACTTCCTCTGGCTCGGAGTCGGCTTCCTCGCCGCCTGGTGCGTCGGGCGCCCCTACGGCAAGGGTCCGCTGACGGTCGTCGCCGCGGCGATCCTGCTCGAGTGCCACACCCTGGTCGTCCGCGATCCCGGCTCCGGCAAGAACGACCTGATGGCCGCCGCGCTGCTGCTCGCCGGCATCGCGATCCTGGTCCAAGCGTTCGCAGAGAGCCGCGCTATCAGCGGAAAACTGCGAACGCCGGGCGGGGGAGGGGTGCTCGAGCCCGGCTGGGCGCTCGGCGCCGCCGGGCTCGCGGTCGGGGTCGCCGCCGGGACCCGAGTCACCGTGCTGGCGCTGGCGGCGGCGCTCACGCTGGCCGTCGTGGTCCTCGCCCCCGCCGGTCGCCGCGTCGCGGCGGCGCTCTGGTGGTTCGTCCCGGCGCTGCTCGGCGGCGGCTACTGGTACCTGCGCAACCTCATCGTCGCCGGCAACCCGGTGCCGGAGGTCGAAAACCTCGGCCCGATCTCCCTGCCCCATCCGGACCGTCTCCAGGAAGGCCGCCCCGACTTCGCGATCACCCACTACCTCACCGACACCGGCGTCTGGCGCCACTACTTCTCGCCCGGCCTGCACCAGGCCTTCGGGGCGCTCTGGCCGCTGGTCATCCTCGCCGCGGTCGTCGCCGGCGTCCTCGCCCTCGGCTGGGGACGCGACCGGCTGCTCCGCTGGCTCGGCTTCGTCGCCCTCTTCGGCCTCCTCGCCTACCTCTTCACGCCGCTCAGCGCCGCCGGCGCGGACGGCGAACCGGTCGGTTTCGGGATCAACATCCGCTACGTCATCCCGGCCCTGCTTGCCGGGATCGTCCTGCTGCCCCTGCCGCGCTTCCTCGACGGCGATCGCCGCCGCTGGGGGATGAGCTTCGGCGAGTGGGCCCTGATGGCGGCGCTGGTCCTGGTCTTCCTCGTCACCGACCGCCCCGACGAAGCCCTCCACGACTCGGCCCGCGTCTTCGCCGTCGCCTTCGTCGGGCTCGCCGTGGTCGTCCCGGCGCTGCTCTGGCTCTGGCGCCGTCGCGGCGGCTCAGCCGGCCTCGTCGCCGCCGGCGCCGCCGCGCTTGCCCTGCTGGTCGTCGTCCTCGGCTACCCGCTGCAGCGCCACTACCTCGAGAATCGCTTCGAGAACACCGCCGCCGGCGAAGGCATCCCCGGCATGGGCCTCGACCCCGCCTACACCTGGGCGCAGGGGGTGGAGGACTCGCGGATCGGCCTCGCCGGCACGACCGCCGGCTTCGCCGGTTACGGCTTCTACGGACCGGAGCTCTCCAACCGCGTCATCTACCTCGGCGAACCGGGACCCCACGGCGCCTACAACGCCCTGCCGACCTGCGAAGCCTTCCGCCGGGCAGCCGACGAAGCCGAACTCGACTACCTCGTCACCGCGCCCTTCCTCAACTTCATCCACTCGAGCAAGCCGGTCGCCTCGCCCGAGGCCCGCTGGCTGCGCGGCGCCCCGGTCACCCCCGTCCTCCACAAAGGCGAAATCACCGTCTGGCGGGTCCACGGCAAGCTCGATCCCGGCGCCTGCGGCCCCGCCAACGCCCCGCTCCGCGAAATCCCCAACACCCCCGGGATCTAGCGAGCGCCCGGCGCCCGACTGCCGGGGCGCGGCGATGGGTAGATTCGGCGCGATGGCCTACCCGCTCGCCAACGCTCTCTTCCAGTGGGAGGAAGGCGCTCGCCGGCTCGCCGAAATCGACGAACCGCGCCAGCGTCGCATGGCCGATCGCGTCGTCGAGGCGGTCCGGGTCGAGCTCCGCCGCCGCGTCGGGGCGACCTACACCGCCGGCGAACTGGCCGACCTCTACGGCGAGGGGACCGATTGGGCCCAGCAGCTGGCGCTCGACGTGGCGCCGGGAATCGAAGCCGACGCCCAGACCCTCGCCGACGCGGCCTTCTGGAACTACTTGAGGGGCGCCGGAGATTTCGCCGGCGGAAGGCAGTTCGCCTAGCTACTCGTCGTCGGAATCGGACCCGGAATCATCATCCGAGTCCTCGCCGCCGCCGTTACCGGAGTCGCCGGCGCGGCGGATGACGATCTGGTCGGCCTCGATGCGCACGGTGACCGTGCGCTCGCCCTCCCAGTTGTCCTTGTAGACCGGGTTGTCCTTGATCGCGGCGTCGAGCCAGAGGCCGTAGCCGTCGGTCTCGCCGTGGTCGAAGGTCGCTTCGAGCTCTTTGCGGCGCCCGCGGCCACCACGGCGCCCGCGCCGGCGACGCCGGCTGCTGCTGCTTCCGCCGCGGGAGCGGCCGGAGCCGCCCTCGGAATCGTCGTCGTCGCCGTCGTCCTCGTCACCCTCGTCGTCGGGCTCGGCCTCGGCCTCCTCGGCGGTGGCGGCTTCGATCTCGGCTTCGATCTCGTCGCGGAGATCGATTTCGCTCGAACCGGCGTTCTCGTCGTCAGCCGAGAGCTCGTACTGCTTGCGGAACTCGCGCAGCTCGGTCGCTGAGATTTCGAGCTGGTGGGCGATCCAGGCATCGGTCCGACCCTGGTGCACCCAGGCGCGGATCTGGTTCAGTTGTGGCTTCAGTGAGCGTCTTGGCATCGGCGCGCGAGTCTATTCAACCGGCGGGCGGGGCGCGGATCCAGCGCTAGGAGATGAGGAGGGACAGGGCCTCGAACATCACGATCGCCACGACGATGACCGTCACCGTGAGGCATACGGCCAGCACGCTGAAGCGGACCTTGCCGGCCTGCTCGGTGCGGTTGATGCGGCGCTCGCGGGAGCGGTTGGCAGCGCGGCGGCGGAGCTGCTCGCGGCGGCGTCGCTCAAGCGAAGTCTCCTGTTCGAAGGCCGACTCGAACTGCGTGATGCTCTGTCTCATCTTCATAGGTGGGCGCCCCGAAGGGCCGCGGGGACCGTAGCAAAGGATCTTGCAAAGCTCACCGTTCGCTCACGATCAACAGGCGCTCCAGAGTCCCCGTCCGGAACGCGCCGCGGCGGCCTGCAGGGCCGCAAACCGCTCTGCGAAGCGGGTATTCGGCGGAAAGGGGAGGGTGCGAGCGAGGCCACGGCGGAGCAGGACGGTCTCGAGGAATCGCGGGCGCGCGGCGCTCTTCGGGTGGCTCGGCCGGGAATCGGTGGCGAGTCTCACCCAGACGTAGGCGAGCAGCCGGCCATAGATATCGCGCCGTTCAACCCCCAGCAGCAGTCGCACCCGCCGCCCTTCGACCTCGCGATGCTCGAACGCCGAGGCCTTGGGCCCGAAGCACTGCACCGGCGTGTCGGGCTTGACGGTCTCCGGCGTGTCGACCCCGATCAACCGCACCGTCTCCACGTCACCACCATCGAGGGCCACTTCCAGAGTGTCGCCATCCACCGCTCGCAGCACGCGCCCGTCGACCCGAGCCGGCCCCCCGTCAACCCCAGACCCACCGCCGTCCCGCCACTCCCAAGGCCGCGCCAAGATCACCGCCACGGCCACGAGCAACACCAAGCTCCCAATCCCTCTCCAACCACTTCGAGCGTGCCTCACCAACCCCTAAGAGTCCGGCGTCCCCAAACTCGCCCCCCTCGAGCGGGGGTCGGGGATACCCTCGAACGGGCGGATACTCAAATCGGCGGTCTCATTAGACCGCCGATTGGACGGGCGAGGGTATCCCCGACCCCCGCCCCTCAGAGAGAGAGACGGGATGTTCCCGTCCCTCAGAGTCCCGTTGCCGCTACGGCGTCCGCCGCACGCTGGAGAGCAGGGTCTCCTTGATCTGCTCGACGATCTCCAGCGCCTCGCTCCGCTCCCGCTGCCAGACGTTGCGGCCGAAGATGACGCCGGAGCCGCCGGCCTCCATCACCTCGCGGGTGTTGCGGAGGACCGACTCGTCGTCGGCTTTCGAGCCACCGGAGAGGACGACCAGCGCACGGCCGGCGGACTCGACGCACTGCCGGATCGCCTCCTGCTGGTCGACTTCCATCTCGTTGTAGGGCGCCGGCGCGTCCTTGTCCTTGGCCGGGTCGATCTTCGGCATGTTGATCTTGACGATGTCGGCGCCCATCTCCATCGCCATCCGCGCCGCGTAGTCGATCGCGTAGAAGGAGTTCTGGCCGGCCTTCTCCTCGACCGCTTCGCCGCGCGGGTAGGACCAGATCACCAGCGGCATGCCGAAGCGGTCGCAGTCCTGGCGCACCTGGCGCAGCTGCGCGAGGTCCTCGTCCTGGCGCGGCGAGCCGACGTAGAGCGTGTAGCCGATCGCGTCGGCGCCGAGCCGCACGCCGTCCTCGACCGACGCGTTGCAGGAGGAGAACGCCTTCGAGCCCGAGGGGATGTCGGTCTTGCCGTTGACCTTGAGGATCAGCGGCACCCGCCCGGCGTAGTCCGGGTAGTACTTCTCGGCCATGCCGATCTGGCAGGCGAGCGCCGAGTAGCCGGCCTCGGCCGCGAGGGCGAACTGGTAGTCGGGATCCTTCGAAGCGGGGTTGGGGAAGAAGTCGCGCGGACCGTGCTCGATGCCCTGGTCGATCGGCAAGAGCATCAGCGTGCCCTGACCGGGACCGAACTCGTAAAGAAGCCTGTGCAGGCGGGCGCGTTTCCCCGGTGGCAGGGTCGCGAGCAGGGATTTCTGCTCGGTCAAGCTCTTCAACTCCACGGTAAATCCTCCTCGAGAGACGGGTGTCGAGGGAGTATGCCACCGGAAACCACGCTGGGGACCTCGGTCGGCGGCTATTCTCGGAAGGGCCATGAGTGAGACTGAGCTCAGCGTCATCTGCAAGAACTGCGGTTCCGAGGTCAGTCCCTATGTGACCGAGTGCCCCTATTGCGGCGCCCGGCTGCGCAAGCGGGCTCCGAAGCTGGAGCGGCGTGGGGACCTGCTCGAGGCCCAGCGCCCGAAGCGCCGCCGCCGTCGCTTCGCGCTGAAGCGGCCGAACCGCCCCGACGTCTTCACCGCCAGCCACGCCGACCGCCCCTACGCGACCCTGGCGGTGATCCTCGGCTCGGCCGTCCTGCTGCTCGTACAGAAGGCCAGCGGCGATGCCCTGCAGACCTTCGGCGGCCTGATCGTCCCGGTCCACGGCGAATGGTGGCGCTACCTGACCGCGCCCTTCGCCTACATCGACATCGGCTACCTGTTCGTCGTCTCGATCGCCCTGGCGATTTTCGGGACCGCGGTCGAGCGCCGGCTCGGCACCGGCCCGACGGCGCTGCTGCTGCTGGCCTGCGGGGCGCTCGGCGTCCTCGTCGCCGGCGGCATCGCCAGCGCCCAGGGCGAATTCACGGTGATCGCCGGCGGCAACGGCATGGCGCTCGGCACGGTCGCCGCCTGGTTCGCGCTGCGCCGCGCCGAGTCCCACGGCGCGATCGACGAAGAGTACGACGTGATCGGGGTCGCGGTGGCGGCCGTGGTGCTGATCGCGCTGCCGCTCTTCGCCCCGACCGCGAGCTTCTTCGCCTGCCTCGCCGGCGGCGTGGTCGGCGGTCTCGCCGGGCTCGCCGCATCGACCCTTCACCACTCCGACTAGATGAGCCTCACCTAGTGCCGGAGGAGAGCGAGCTCGAAGCCGCGATCGAGCGGCTGCTCGATGCCGAGCGCTTCGGCGAGGCCGAACGCGTCGTCGCCCAGGCGGCGCCGGAGCTGCAGAAGGTGCTGGCCGCGGCCCTCGCCGAGGGCGGTTGGTTCGGCGAGCCGCACGAGGCTGAGACCCTGCGCGCCGCCACCGTCCCCGATCCCGACGAGCGGATCACCGCCGTCCGCGCCCTGCTTGCCGAGGAGGCACGGATGGGAATGATGGTTGGCGTCGCCGTCGGGTGGGCACTTCGAGAAGAGTTGAAAGACGACACCAAGGGAGAGACCTGAGATGGAGATCAAGTTCCACGGCCAGTCCTGCTTCGAGTTGAGCGAGGGTGAGGCACGCGTCCTCACCGACCCGTTCCTCAAGCCCAACAACCCGGTCGCCGTCGCGACCGCGGACGAGGTCGACCCGACCCACATCCTGGTCAGCCACGGCCACGCCGACCACGTCGCCGACGCCGTCGCGGTCGCCAAGCGCACCGGCGCAACCTTGGTCGCGCTCACCGAGCTCGCCAGCTGGTTCGACGGCCAGGGCGTCGAGAACACCGTCGACCCCAACTTCGGCGGCACCGTCAGCTTCGACTGGGGTTGGGTCAAGCTGGTTCCCGCCTGGCACACCAACACGACCCCCGACGGCACCGCCTGCGGCCCGCCCGCCGGCCTGCTGATCAACATCGGCGGCAAGACGATCTACTTCGCCGGCGACACCTGCCTCTTCTCCGACATGAAGCTGATCGCCGAGCGCAACCCGGTCGACATCTTCATGTTGCCGATCGGCGGCCACTACACGATGGATCGCCACGACGCCGTCGTCGCCTGCGAATTCGTCGGCGCCGAGACCGTGATCCCGATGCACTACAACACCTTCCCGCCGATTGAGACCGACGCCGCCGCCTTCAAGTCCGACATCGAGTCGGCGACCTCCGCGAAGGTCGTCCTGCTCGACCCGGGCGAGTCGCACAGCGCCTGAACTGGCTGCCCAGCCAGGGCGGTGGTAGCCTCGGCCGAACGCGTGCCGGAGGGCGGCGCGCGAACGACCCGAGGGGGACAGATGGAGGCCAAAGAGGCGTCGGGGACCCAGTCGCGGACGCAGCGCGCCGACTACCAGGCGACCGCCGATCCGGCGCTGAACGAGGCCGCCGATCGCACCGGTGAGATCAAGCTGCTCGGCTACGACGAGCTGTACTCGCTCTGGGAGCGCCAGCAGTGGGCGACCCAGGACCTCGACTTCACCCGTGATCGCGAGGACTGGCACGAGCGGATCGACGCCGAGGAGCGTTTCCAGCGGATGTACGGGCTGTCCTCGTTCTTCATCGGCGAGCAGAAGGTGGCCGAGGAGCTGGGGCCGATCATGCGGGCGGCACCGACCGAGGACCAGAAAATCTTCCTCTGCACGCAGATCGCCGACGAGGCTCGCCACGTCCGCTTCTTCGAGCGCTTCTACCGCGAGGTCGGGGTGCTCGAGGCCGACGGGCTGGGGGAGATGCTGACCGAGACCTCGGCGCACCTGAATGACAACTTCGGCCGCCTCTTCGACGAGATGCTGGGCGCCCGGACCGAGCGGCTGTCCCGAGAGCCAGAGGACACCGAGGCGCTGGTCGAAGCGGTGACGCTCTACCACATGGTCATCGAGGGGATGCTGGCCCTCACCGGCCAGCACTTCATCATGGACTTCAACGAACGCGAAGGGACGCTGCCGGCCTTCGTCGAGGGCTTCGGCAACGTCGCCCGCGACGAGCATCGCCACGTCGCCTTCGGCTCGGTCTTCCTGCGCGAGAAGGCGCGCGAGGACGAGCGCTACAAGGCGGCGATCCAGAGGGCGCTGGAGGAATCCCTGCCGGTCGCCGACGGCGTGCTCTCACCGCCATGGTCCGATGGCAGCGACGACTTCGAAGCCTTCGGGGTCTCGCTCGCCGAGACGCGCCAGTTCGCCGGCACCGCGCTGATGCGGCGCCTCAAGGTCATCGGGCTCGGCTGAGCCGAGGCGCTCGGGCGGAGCGCCTGTGGGGCGCTGCCGCCGAGCAGCGGCGGCGCTAGGGGAGTTCGACTTCGACTTCGACCGGCGCGGGCGTCGGTTCCGCGGGCGGCGCGGGTTCGGCCGGCGGCGGCGTCGGTTCGGCGGCTGGCGGTGCGGGAGTGGGAGCCGGGGTCGGCGCGGGCGTCGGTGCGGGACTGCCGACGGTGACCACGACGACGCCGGTGCCGCCGTGGGCCCCGGCCGTTTCGCCTTCGGAGGGGGAGGCGCTCGCGACACCTTCGGACTTCGGTTCGCCGATCTGCACGCCGCCTACTCCGCCGGTGCTGGAGGCGCCCGCGGCCGCGGTGCTGGTCGCTTCTTCGACCGCCGCCGGCGGCGTCGCCTCTTCGGCCGCGACCACTTCTTCGGTAGGCGGTGCCGGGGTCACTTCGACGGCGTTTTCGACCGGCGTCGTCTGAGCCGGGACGGCGGACCTGATCGCCGGCGCGTCGGGCCCGGAGGCCGAGACGCCGGTGGCGATCGACGGGGCCGGTGCGGGCGCCGGGGCCTTGTAGGGCCGAGTGCTGGCGACCGTCGGGGTGTGGCTGACCGGGGTCGCATTGTCCTGCTTGACCTCGACCGCGGCGCCGGCGGTGAGGACGGCGGCGGTGACGACGCCGGCGACGGCCTTGGTGCCGATCGCTGCGCCGAGGCCACCGAGCCCGCCGGCCGCGCCGGAGCCGCCGATCGCGGCGGAGAGCCCGCTCGCGGCGCCGGCACCCGCGCCGGCGCCGGCGGCGCCACTGGCGGCGGCGCCACCGCCGGCCGCGGCGGTCCCGCCGCCGAGCCCCAGCTTGGAGGCGATGAAGCCCTTGAGGGCGAGCAGCGGTGCGACCGGGAAGAGCGCCGCCAGCATCTTCTCGTTGGAGCGCAGCTGGGAGCGGAAGTCGGCGCATTCCTCGCACTCGCGGACGTGGCGCCGAGCCGGAGCCGAGACCTTGCGCAGCCCCTCGGCCGCTTCGGAGACCTCGAGGCGGACCTCGCCGCAGGTCAGCAGGCGCGCCTGGCTCGCCTCGGCGAGCGAGATCCGCGCTCGCACCAGCAGCGACTTGACCGAGGGCACCGTGGTCTCCATCGCGGCGGCGATGTCCTCGTAGGAGAGCGCGTCCATCTCGCGCAGCAGCAGCGCCGAGCGCTGGGTCTCGGGAAGTTTGTTGACGTCCGAGAGAATCTGGCGGAACTCCTCGCGGTTGTGGACCTTCTCGGCGGTCGAGGCGGCCTCGACCTCGGGCACCATGTCCATCGATTCCTGGGCGTCGGCGGTCGGTTTGCGCAGCTGGTTGAGGCAGCGGTTGCGGGCGATCCGGTAGAGCCAGGGGCGGAGGTTGATCTCACGCTCGTCGTTCAGCATCGCCCGGTGGGCGTTGACGAAGACCTCCTGCAGCACGTCTTCGGCATCCTCGGTCGAGCCCAGCATCAGGCGGCAGAAGCCGAGCAGCCGGCCCTGGTAGCGGTCGACGATCATCTCGAAGGCGCTGGCGTCGCCGCGGCGCACCATCGCGATCAGCTTCTCGTCACCCTGCAGCTTGAGCAGCGGCGAGCGGCGGGCAAGCAGGCCGCGGCGACTGGCATGACTGAGTGCTGATGCCTCCATTGCTCTCCTCCAGGCAGAGACTGGGTTCCTTGCCTCCGAGACACCGTAACAAGGGGGTAGTTGCGGTTGTCGAACATTTATTGCGCCTTAATCGGCGCCACGGGCCACCGATCCGGCCTGTGGAGCGGAATCGTCCCCCTCCCGGGGGCTGGGTACCATCGCCTGGCCCGGGTGGCGAAACTGGTAAACGCGGCGCCCTTAAAAGGCGCTATCCCGTAAGGGATTCGCGGGTTCGAGTCCCGCCCCGGGCATACTCCGAGCCTCGCCGTATAGGCTCGCGGAATGGCTGAGCACGGGGGGCGGATCGTCGCCAAGGCACTGAAGTCGCGCGGGGTGAAGACGCTGTTCACGCTCTCCGGCGGCCACATCTTCTCGATCTACGACGGCTGCAAAGAGGAGGGCATCGGGATCCTCGACGTCCGCCACGAGCAGACCGCCGCCTTTGCCGCCGAGGGGGTCGCCAAGGCGACGCGGGGGATCGGCGTCGCGGCGCTGACTGCCGGACCGGGGGTGACCAACGGGCTGAGCGCGATCGCCGGGGCCCAGGCCAACAACTCGCCGATCACGGTGCTCGGCGGCCGGGCGCCGGAGATGCGCTGGGGCTCGGGCTCGCTGCAGGAGATCGACCACCTGCCCTTCGTCTCGCCGCTGGTCAAGAGCGCGGCGACGGCGAAGTCGACGGGCGAGATCGCGGCGCTCACCGCCGCCGCCCTCGACACCGCCGCGGCGGCGCCGAGCGGTCCGACCTTCGTCGACTATCCGATGGACGTCGTCTTCAGCGAGTCCGAGTTCGAGATCCCGGCGCTGCCGGCCGTCGTCGACGCCCAGCCGGCGGCGGGGGTCGAGGAGGCGGCGGCGCTCTTGGCCGGCGCCGAGCGGCCGGCGATCATGGCCGGCTCGGGTCTCTACTGGGGCCACGGCGAGACCGAGCTGCTGCTGCTCGCCGAGGCACTCGGGATCCCGGTCTTCCTCAACGGCCTCGGCCGCGGCTGCGTTCCGGCCGACCACGAGCTCGCTTTCTCGCGCGCCCGCTCGGCCGCCCTCGGCGACGCCGACGTGGCGCTTGTCGTCGGCGTGCCGATGGACTTCCGGCTCGGCTTCGGCGGTGCCTTCGGCGAGGCGACGAAGATCGTTCGCCTCGACGTCGCTCCCAACGCCCTGGTCGCCAACCGCGCCCCGGCGGTCGACCTCGTCGGTGACGTGCGGGCGACGCTGCGGGCGCTGCGCGAAGGCACCGGCGGCCGCGGTCCCCACACGCGCGCCTGGCTCGCCCAGCTGCGCAACGTCGAGGACGAGCGCCGCGCCGCCGAGCGCGCCGAGCTCGAGGACTCGCGGGCGCCATTGCACCCGGTGCGGATCTACGGCGAGCTCGCCCAGGTGCTCGACCGCGACGCGATCGTCGTCGGCGACGGTGGCGACTTCGTCTCCTACGCCGGGCGCTTCATCGACACCTACGAGCCCGGCTGCTGGATGGACCCGGGCCCGTTCGGCTGCCTCGGCGCCGGGCCGGGCCAGGCGATCGGCGCCAAGGTCGCCCATCCCGACCGCCAGGTCTGCCTGCTGCTCGGCGACGGCGCCTTCGGCTTCGCCGGGATGGAGTTCGACACGATGGCCCGCCACGGCCTCGGCGTCGTCGGTGTGATGGGCAACAACGGGATCTGGGCGCTCGAGCACCATCCGATGAAGTTCCTCTACGGCTACTCGGTGGCGGCCGAGCTGCGGCCGGAAACGCGCTACGACGAGCTGGTCGAAAGCCTCGGCTGCGACGGCGTCATCGTCCGCCGGCCCGACGAGCTGCGGCCGGCGCTGGAGCGAGCCTTCGAGTCGGGACGGCCGACCCTGGTCAACGTCATCACCGATCCAGAGGTCGTCTACCCCCGCAAATCGAACTTGGCTTAGTCGCCGGCGGGCGGCCGGCTCGGTCCGGCCTCTAACAAGAATCGGCCGCCATCGCTGGCGGCCGATTCAAGCGGGTCCCTCAGGACGGGCAGGGGTACGTCTTCAGGGTCCCTATGAATGGGCTCAGACGGCGGGAGGCGCCATGATGCGGCAATCGCCCAAGCCCTATGAACCAGGAGCAAGATGGGGCAAACCCCTCCTCGTCCCCGGTGCGTAGAAGTATGCACCTCCGCGCTCCGTTTTGTCTAGTCGTGCCGAACCCCTGTACTGAATATTGCGCAGATAGCGAATACCGACTTTTCGACCTTCGACGCTCGCTACCACCCATTTGTCCCCCTGCCCAGCGGTCTGCGGGCCGCCCGGTACTTCACTCTGATTGCACCACATAAAACGGGTGTATTACGTCGATTCGTATAAAGCGATAGCCGCCCCGTACAAGATGTCGTGCTCCGACACGGCGATCCGGTCAAGGCCGAACGCCCGCATCGTCTCGACCAGGATCACCACGCCGGCGACGATCGTCGGTGCTCGATCAGGGTGCAGGCCGGTGATCTCGACCCGCTGGGAGAGCGGCGCCGAGGCAAGCCGCGAGAGGTCCCGCTGAACCGAACCCAGTTCGAGAATGTGCCCGTGCACCCGGGCCGGGTCGTAGGGCTCGAGCGCCAGCTCGATCGCCGCCAGTGACGTCGGAGTGCCAGCCACGGCGATCCCGGTGCTCGCCCCCGGCGCCTCAGCCGTCGCCGCCGCGATCAGCCCACGCACGTCCGTCGCCAGCGCGTCGAGCTCGCTCGCCGTCGGGGGGTCGTGGACCAGATGGCGCTCGGTGTGGCGCACCACCCCCGCCTGCATCGAGGTGTGGAACGAGATCTCCCGCCCCTGCCCGACGACCAGCTCGGTCGAGCCGCCACCGATGTCGACGACCAGCGTCGGCTCCTCGGGCGGCCGCTCCGCCGTCGCCCCCATATAAGTGAGCCGCGCCTCCTCGTCGCCGCCCAGCACCCGTGCCGACAGCGCGTAGCGCTCCCGCAGCTCGGCGACGAAGGCGCCCCCGTTGCCGGCGTCCCGCACCGCGCTCGTGGCGATCGCATCCACCGCCCCGACCTCCAAGCCCTCGATCGCTTCCATGTACTCCCCGACCGCCCGCGCTGCGTCCTCGATCGCCTCGCTCGCCAGCCGCCCGCTCAGATCGACCCCCCGACCCAGCCGCGTTACCGTGCTGCGCCGCTCCACCGGCGAGACCCGCCCATCGGCCACATCCGCGACCAGCAACCGCGCCGAGTTGGTGCCGATGTCGATCACCGCAACCCGCTTGGAACCAGTCGACATTCCGCCACTCTAGAGAGCCCCCAAACACCGAAGTCCCCTGCGCATTCCGCCCTCCACCGCCGCCGTCCACGCCCCGGAGCCGGCCACCGTTGCTAGACTCTTCGGTCCGCCGCGGGGTGGAGCAGCCAGGTAGCTCGTCGGGCTCATAACCCGAAGGTCGCAGGTTCGAATCCTGCCCCCGCTATCCAGATCCAGAGCCAGAAAGCCGCCCTCCGAGGCGGCTTTTTTCATCCCCGGGTCAACGCTCAGGTCAACACCTTGCAGGTGAAGCGCGTTCCAGCTCGCCCGGTGCATGCATCGAGGTGGGCGCCCAATCGGAGCCGATCCCGACGGCGCGCTCCCAGGACCCCCGGACGTCTGCACGTCGAATGATCAGCGGGTGGCGCGCGGTGACTTCGTCGTCGGCCTGGGCGGCAACCCGAGCTCGACGATCGAGACCCGCTCGAGATCGGCCCCAGCCTTCTTCAGCGCCGCTTCGGCGTCCTCTTTGAAGCCGTCGGGGACTATCAGCACGAGTGCCGCGACCTCGCCATCGACCTCGTAGTGGGTGAAGTCGTCGAACTGCTCGAGCGAACGCTCCTCGAAGAGGTCAGGGCCGGTCTTTGCCTCGCCGATCACCGGCGTGCCGGCGAATCCGGTTGCAAGGACGTCGGGCTCATGGCGGCCGATCTTCGGAGGGTCTGGGAGGGTCCCCGTGGCGACCGCGTGGGTCACCGCCCCGTGCGCCGTCGCGATCTGCGACAGCGCTGCGGACACCAGGGTCCGGTGAAGTTCCGATTCAGGCATGAACGGCACCTTATAGGCGGACCGGAAGACCGCCATCCGGGCGGACCGTGATGCTCTCGGCGTGAGCGACGAGGCCGCTGCCCGATCCCCCGCCGAGGACCCGGAACCGAACCCGGAGGCAGTCGAGGTTCTCCTCGACGCCGCCGAGAAGCTGATCTCCGACGAGCGCGACCGTGGCCGTGCCCTCGACACCAAGACCGCTCAGCTCGCGACCTTCAGCGGGACGATCCTGACCCTCGATGTCGCGCTGGGCGCGTTCGCTTTCCGCTCCCATCTCGGATCGCTCGGCGAAGTGCTTCTGCCGGTCTTCTTCCTCATCACCGCCGCTGGGCTCATCGCGTCCGCGGGCTTCGCGGTGGCTGGAGTGCTGCGGCCGCAGAAGTTCTTGAGCATCGACCGCGAGGCGGTCAAGGGCTTCGCGCATCACCCGCTGATCTCGAGCGACAAGACGTTCATCCGCGGCAGGCTCCTCATGTCCGTAACCGAAGACCAGCTGCCCCGAGAGCGCCAGCGAAACGACGGCAAGGTCCGCTGGACCAAGTGGGCGGCGATCGCTCTCCTCATCGGCCTCACCGGGATCGCCGGGCAGGCGGCTACGATTGGTCTCGACCGACTTGGAATCTGAGCGATGCCCGACGATCCCAAAAACGAACCCCCGGCGGAACCGCCGCCGCCCGAGTCGGCTCCCTTCGAGCCGTTCCCGAGCGAGGAGATAGGCAAGAGCCTCGACCCTGGCGGGGAGACGAGGGACGGTTGATGGCGCCGCCCAGGCGGGGACATCGCGACGATCCCAAAGAAGAGGAACCGACTCCCTTCGAGCCGTTCCCACCGGAGGAGCTCGAGGAGGGCGACGGCTAGATCCAGGCTCCGTCCCGGGGTCCCCTCCCCGCCGCCCTCGAGCAGCCGATCTAGAGAGGTGCGACGGTCCCGGGTGTCTCGCCCAGTGTCTGCGCAAGTCGAACGGCTAACGGCGAGGCTCCGTTGGTGCCCACGCTCCCAAACGTGAGCGCTCGGGGGCTCCCATCGCGATCCACCTCGTGTGAGTGCCCGCCGGATTTCCCTTCGGTGATTGCTTGCCTGCCGGGATCGTTGTCCGCCGCGCTCTGCCTTAGCGTCCAGCCAGTCGTGGCCGAGCCGCGTGAAGCCGATCGGGGGAACGAGCGGGTGCTGCGGATCATGCAACCCGCCGGGCTGGTCGTGCCTGTGCTGGGCGCGGGAGTATCCGAAAGCGCCAAGCTCAGCGGCAGTCGCCGGTTGGCTGCCGCACTGCTTCAGAACTTCGACCGAGACTCACGATTCCCGGACCCCGAGCCACGGCTCGCGACCGTCGTCGACTTCCTGCTGCAGGCGGGAGTGGAGGAGGAAGCCATCCTCAGCTTCGTCGCGAGCCAGCTCTCCGCAGAGAACCCGACCGAGTCGCCGCTGGTGGAGGCACTCATCCGTGTGCCCTCACGATTCGTCGTCACCTTGAACTTCGACCTCTCGATCGAGTCCGCCGAGCGGACCAACGGTGGGCGCCCAACGACCCTTGGAAACGGACGTGCCGACCTGACGCAGGCACTGAAGATCCTGGGCGGCGCCTCGCCACCGGACGAGCTGACCGTCCTGCACCTCCACGGCAGTATCAAGCGTCCTGAGGAGATGGTGCTTGGGGCGGAGGGGTATGCGCGGGTCGACTCCGATCTCCAATCAAAGGTCTTGTATGAGCTGGCGGTCCATCGGGTGCTCGCCTTCTACGGGACGGCGCTCGACGAGCCGTATCTGTTGGCCCAGCTTCAGCGGATCCCCAACCTCGGGTCTCACGTACTTTGGTGTCGAGAGGGGGATCGTGAGGAGCTGACAGCCGGGCGCAATCCGATCCTCCCCAGTCGGTCGAACATCTACCTGGGGACCGTCAAATATTTCGAGGACCTCCCGGCAACCCTGGCGCCGGTGCTCGGCGGCAGCCTGCCCGCGGTTCCCCGCGTCGCGCCTTCTCGCGTCCTGAAACCTGATCCCGGATACGTCACCAACAGCCTTCGCGACCGCCGCGACCCGAACGACCCTGAAGAC
Organism: uncultured Actinomycetes bacterium; assembly: GCA_963839115.1. Lineage (GTDB taxonomy): Bacteria > Actinomycetota > Thermoleophilia > Solirubrobacterales > 70-9 > VAYN01. Next base: position 2,343,025 of record CAWITM010000001.1, on the reverse strand, counting down.
CTTGCCTTCGTCGCCTTCGGTCTCGAGCCACGCGGGAAGGTAAAACGCGAACCAACCGAGGAGGACGTGCTGGACGACCTGCGAACGATCATCGTCGGCGAGCCAGGCAGTGGGAAGAGCGAGTTGCTGAGGTCACTCACGTCCAGGAGCAAGGGGCCGCGGGTCGGGCTCTTCATCCGGCTCGCCGACGTCAGCGCCGACCATGGGCTCGGGCCCGTAGACGCCCTGGCCGCCTGGGCGAAGACCTCCCGTGCCTCACGCCGTGGCCTTGACGTGGGAGCCCCGGCGATCGAGACCGGTCGATTTCACTTCTTCCTCGACGGACTCGACGAAGTCGACTCAGCTCGGCACGATGACTTCGCCAGGCTCATCAACCGCTTCTCCATCGAGCTGCCCCAGCACGCGTTCACCGTCTCGACGCGTCCTCTCCCAGGCCTGGCGCTGCTGCGTATCGACTCGACCGAGGCGAGCGATTGGAATCAGTACGCGCTGGCGCCCGACGGCGATTGGCGCGACCGCTACCTCGCCCGGCGTGAGGTGCCCCTCGACGTCCTCCTGGAGGAGATGCCGGCGCTGGCCGACATGGAGGAGGTCCTCGTCACGCCGTTCTTCCTTCGCCATATCGTCGACCTCCACGAGGAAGGACGACTCGGTGGGCAACGGGACATCGGAGACCTTCTCTCGAGCCTGATCGACGCGGCCGTCGCGCGCGAGCACGGGATGCTCCACCTGCCCTCTTCCTCGATCAGGGAATGGTTGCGGGGCATCTCCTTGGCCGCCACCATCTCGGGGAAGAGGACCTTCCGTGAGGGCGATCTCGACCTCTTCCCTTTCCCCGGCAGCCCGGAGGAGGATCCGGTCGCGGTCGCCCGCGACCTTGAGCATCGTCTCCTGATCGCCGTGGACTCCGGCGCCTTCAGGTTCCATCATCGCCTGCTCGGCGAGCAACTTGCCGCCGAGGCGTTGGTGGAGTTGGGCCCGTTGCCCGAGATCCGCGACTGCCTCGTCCCCTACGTTGACGACGACCTCAGCGGGGTGCGCCCCGATGCGGCCGTCACCGTCGGCCTCACCGCCTTGCGCTCGAAAGATTGGCGAGTGGCGCTGGCCGCACGCGACCCGCGCGCGGCCGCGCGCGCCACCCCTCGGGACGCACCGGTGAAGGAACGCTCGGCCGCGCTCCGCCGCCTCTGGGACGCCGCGATCGACGCGCAGGTCTGGTTCTGGGACCACGGGCCGGGGTTGATCGACGACGCCGAAGCGATGATCAGGCTGGTCCGCGGCATTCCCACGGGCAGGGTTGCCAAAGAGATGCGCAGGGCGGTTCATGCCGGGACGAGCCAGGACCAGGGCAACGCGATCCACATCCTCTCGCGGGCGCTTCCCGACGGCCTCGAACCTGTCCTGAGGAAGGTCCTCCGCGATCCGGACAGAAACCGCGTGGTCCTTCGGCAGGCGGCCCTCGCCGCGAGTGAGTGCGGGTTCGTCGGTCTGATCGACGACATCACCGAGATGCTCGTCCGAGAGGAGGAAAGTGTCGTCCACCAGGATGGCATCCTGGCTTTGCGAAGACTGATGGGTGGGACTCCGCGCCTGGACGTCTATCGACGGCTGATGGCCGTACCCGAGGCCGACTATGTCCTCGCGCTCGTCCACGACGAACTCGCTCCCGCCGAGGTCACGGTGCTCCTCTCCGATCACCTTCGCAGCGGGGGAGACCCTCGCATGTTGCCGCGTGGGCTTGAGCTACCCGAGCTCTTCGCCGCCCTCTTGCCCGAGCGCCTCTCCCCCGAGGCCCTTGAGGCAGCGGTCCGGGTGGCGGTCCTTCTCGATCTGGACCGCCAGACCCTGGAAAGGCTGAAGGAGGCCGATCCGGTGGTTGCCCTGTCCACCCTGGCGGGGCTGATCGAGGAGGACGAGATGGGCTGGTACCACGCCTTCGACCTGGCGATCCTCTACTCGTCATCGGAGCTTCGCGATGCCGGAATCCCGGGAGACGTCATCGAGCGGACCGAGCAACGCCGGGAGATCGAGACCGAGAGGGTGCGCTTCGCGGCCGAGGAGGCCGGCCACCGGCCTAAATGCGCACCAACGACTGAAGACGACGGAAGCGAGGAGCCACCTACCTTGGCCGGTCTTCTCGAGGACCCCGACAGTGACGCCAACATCCTCCGCAACTCCCAGTATTTCGCCCCGCAGGTCGGTGACCTCGACGATCGGCTCCAGGGAGAGCTGAGGAGCCGCCTCGCGCGGTGGTGGCCGCAGAAGGAGTTCCGCTCGACGATCACGCCCACCGGCCCGAACTCCTGGCAACAGGAGTGGAAGGCTGCCGCCTGGATCTGGTTCGGACCCGCCGCCAGGCCGCGCCTCTCGGCGCGCCAATGGGGCCAGCTCGCCTCGTGCGGGATCCTCTTCGCGACCCAGTCCGAATGGCTGCAGAGTGTCCAGTCGCTGGACGGCGTCTATCAGGCCGTCGATGCGATGGGCGACGATGGCGATGCCGATCGCTGGGCACAGTTGCTCGATTGCTGTACAGATCCGCTGCCGAACAGACTCCTGGTTCGGTGCGCCGAGGTGCTCGACCCTGACATCGGCGCCGACGAGGCGGGACGCCAATACCGTGCCAGAGCGATCGCCCGTCGGTTCGTGGACGCGGGTCGCATCGACCTTGCCGAACGATTGGCCTCGCGGACCCGGCGCTTCGCCTCGGTCTTACCCCTTCTGCTCGCCGAAGCCGGCGACATCCATTCCCAGGAGGCGATGCTCGAGGAGCTGAAGCGCAAGGTCGATGCAGGTGAGATCCCCGAGGACGACCGAATGACGTGGATCGAGGCGCTCGCTTCACCGGCTCTTCTGCCCGGACTGTTCGCGATCCTCAGGCGCACCTACAAGTTGAGCGACGAGCCCGTCGAGCGGGTGACGGCGAGTTTCGGATCCCGAGACGTCATCAACCCGACGCTCGAGGCGATCAATCGCATCGGTGGCCGCGGGGCGGTGGCCGGATATGACGAGCTGATCGACGAGGGCGGTGACTATCGGTGGCTATCGCGCCCGCGCGAACGAGTTGCCAGCACCGAGTTGGCGCGCGACGGCGAACGATTCGCGGTCTCGGCGGCTGGTCGTGCCGACCTTCCGCTGGTCGGTGGCGACCATGTGGACCGCTCAGACGATGATCCCGACCGACACTCGTGAACGGCGCCCGGGCATCGCTCGGAGAGGTTGTCCCGCAGCTCACCTGTTCCGGAAGCTCCCCCGGAACCGCATTCCGACCCCGCACCCCATGCCCATGCGGAAAAGCCCGGCCCTCAGCCACCGACCCCGACCGCCCACGATCAGAGATAGCGATCGATCGGGGTCGGTGGCTGGTACCGGTGAAAAGCATGGGCATGGGGTGCGGGGTCGGAGGTGGTGGAGATTCAGAGGTGCAGAAATCAGGATTAGAAAAAGAAAAAACTGAGAAACAGACGAAAAGAAAAGCGAAAAGTCAGAAGACAACAAAGAAAAGTAGAAGCGGAAGAAAAAAAGCTGGCGGCCAATCGGGCAGAAAACGCGGCTGAGAAGTCGGTCGGCAGAGTGGCGAGGAGTACGGCTGCCGGTGGGTGCGGAGCGGAATCAAAGTAAGCAGGTGCCGGCGACCGTGTGGGCTCGGGGTCTGCCGTTTGTGTCGGACCTCGAAGATGGCGCGAACGGTCGCGACCTCGGAGGCCGGCCTCGCGGCAGCGAACTGGGCCGGCAGCCGGAAAGGATGCTCCCCCCAGGGGCTGTGACGGAGAAGTGTGGGAGTCTTCCCGGATGGCGCAGGGGAGTCTTCGACTGGGACGCTTCGGCGACCTCTCGGTGACGGTCCTACAACTCCAAGGAAATCGCGGAGCCGGCGTCGATCGACTGGACCTGGCGCTGGAACTCCTGCCGCTCAATTGGGATCTGCTCCACGATGCACGCCTGATCATGTGGGCCGACCTCGAAGTCGCACCCGAGGGCGCGGGCCGCCTCGCGCTCGGAGCCATCGGACCCGGCGCGGCCGCGTTCGCCGAACGCGGCAAGACCTATCCCTCACGGATCGATCTCCGTGCCACCTTGGGCCGCCAACAGGTCGAAGCAATCGAGGCAGCCCGCGACGGCGGGCCGATCTCGCTCCACCTTAGGACCCATGGCATGGTCTTCCCCGGGATCGCCGGGGAGGGGGACGTGACATCGAGTCCGGAAACCTTCTGGCACGACCTCGAATTTCGCCTCAAGCCGGCCGAATGGGTCGAGCTCCTCGAAGCCTGGGATTACGCGCAGGGGTTCCTGATCCAGGTCCCGGTGCTCTCGGACACCTCCTCGATCGCCGCCGTGAAGGCTTCGAAGGATCTCCGATTGGCGGTCTCGGAAATGACCAGCGGCCGTTATCGCGCGGCGGTTGCCGCCTGCAGGGACGCGCTCGAATCTGCCTACGGTGCCTCTGACAAGGATCGGTATCCGGAGTTGGGCTACTCCGTTCCGGGCATTAGGGAGGCCAGCAAGGAGGAGCGATTCTGGACCTTACGCCGAGGCGCCTGGGCCGTGGCGAACGCCGCCAAGCACTCAGACGAGGAGACCCGAGATATCGAGTGGGAGCGTAGGGACGCCCAAGCCTTGATCCTCAGCGTATCGGCGCTTCTTCAGCAGGACCCTCCGACCGCCTGACCCTGGTGGACGCCTCGGCAGTGCAGGATCGCGGACTACTCCTCGAGCGGCTTGCGGGGATCGAGGCGAAGCTCGATCGTGCCGCAGAGCACCTCGAGCTGGTGCAGGAGTTCGGGCACGCCTGGATCTCGAGTGAAGACTCCTGGCACTTCAGCTCCGAGATCGCAGAGGACGCGCGTCGCTTCATCGTCTCGATGCGCTTGGTCAGGCCGATCCCCTGTCCGGTCCTCCTCGCCGTGGACGAGGCGATCCACCACCTTCGCTCCTCGCTCGATCACCTCGCCACCTATCTGGTCGAATGGAGCGGGGGGCAGGTCGGCCGTGCAGAATGGCCCTCGGCCCGTAGCCAGGCTTACTGGCAACGCCAGGTGGAACGACGCCAGTCGTGGTGGCAGGTCCGGCGTCGGAGCGGAGGCGGTCCGCTCGCAGGCGCCTCCCCGGCTGCCCGGGAGTTCGTCAGATCCAAGCAGCCCTTTGTCGCGGCCTCTGCAGGCGCCTCGCTGCTGGAGCTCGACCGGCTGTGGAACATCTCCAAGCACCGGATCGTCAATCCGGTCCAGGTCACCGCGGCACCGCAGGGCGACTGGACCGACCTCTTCGAGGCGACCCCCGCGCTCGCGCCGGTGGAGTTCAGATGGCTGCTCAGCGATCGGGACCGCTTCCTTCCCGAAGTCGATCGAAGACTGGCGATCCTCGTCTTCCCGCAGGACCGCCCGCTCCCAGAACTCAAGGTGAGGGGCGAGATACCGGCGAGCGTCTTCCTCGGCGAGGACAAGGCCCATGGGAGACACCTCGGCGACGATCTCGAACTGATTCGTTCGATCCTCGCCGAAGCGATCGACCTCTTCCCGCCGAATGAAAGAGGCTGACATGGGCCTGAGTGAGGACGAACTAGAATCTACCCGCCGCAAGCTGACCCGAGGCATCGAGCACGTGAGGACGCTGGGCGCCGAGATCGAGGCCTACGAGAAGAGATCGGCGTACCGCTTCGAGTGGGAGACCGATCGCCGCTCCGCGAGGCAAGTCGAATACCGGTGCTTCGCCCTAGAGCGGGAGCCGATGCCCGAGCACTGGCCGCTCCTCGCGGGTGAGGCGATCCAGAACCTGCGCTCTTCGCTCGACCATTTCGTCTTCGCGGCCTCGGGTGGGGCAGATCGCACCCAGTTCCCCATCTTCACCGATCCGCTCAAGTACGGGCGAAAGGCGTCGGCGATGCTGAGCGGGATCCCGGCGGCTACGCGGGAGAGCATCGAGCGCCAGCAGCCCTACCACGAAGCCCCCGAGGCACCGACGATGGCGGCTCTCGAGCAGCTTCGCTCGCTCTCCAATCTCGACAAGCATCGCGTTCTGACCACCGTTGCCAGCGCTGTCATTCACGAGGGCGTCGGCGTGCCCGACGGCGCCACGATCGACTGGCAGGAGTTCGGAACCGGGAAGAGGCTCGACGCCGGACGGACCCAGGTCTCGACCTTGCTCGTCAACACCGCCACGGCGGATGGGGACGCGGCCGTGGAGCCTCTCTTCGACTATGAGGTGCGGATCGAGGGCCGCCCGGTCGCGGTCCTCGTCTGGATCGCCCGCCAGGTCTTCAGGGCCCTGGCCGAGACCGACAGCGGCGAGCGGTTGTCGCCATTCGCGCCCTACCCGATATAGGACCGGCTTTCTCGGGCCATCGCCCACGGTCGCCACCCTCACCTCGTCCACACCGACCTGTTCCCAGAGTCTCAGAAGGGCCTCCATCAGGCCGGTCCCCGCGCCTCGGCGGCGGCAGCACTCGGGCAGGTAGAGCTCAATCACCCATGCCACCCGAGCGAGCCCTCCGTCCTCCGAGTTCTCCGTGAACAGCTGCGCCCCGAACTCACGCTCGTAGGCGCGTCGGTCAAAGCGGCCGCCGACGCTGATCAGGCTCTCACTCGGCGGCTCCAGTGGTGGTTGCGGATAGAAGCCGAAGCCGACGGTGCGCCCGAATGCCTCCAGTAGCTCGATGTGGATCGCGTAGACAAGGTCCGGTGGGCTTCCGGCGTGAAGCTCTCCGATCCGCGCAACGGCGGGAGCGAGCTCGCCCTCTCCGCTCCAGCGCCCGGGGTGCCTCCTCCCTCGTCGGGGGCGACGAAAGATCCTTGGTGCCCTCCTTCTTCGGTCCTGCATCGTCGCGAATCTAGGAGCGAGGGCGGAGGGCTTCGTTCCCGTCGGCGTCGCGGAGGACTTCGACACCGGCGCCCTACGCCTGGATCCTCTCCGCGGCGGCGTCGGTTCCGGGCGCGCCCTCTCCATTCGAGGCCCCCGCGGGCGGGGGGGCTCTCGGCCCGATGAGCCCGCCTCCGGCGGGCCTTGGTGGGCATCGCCCCCGCGCCCGGCGGCGGCCTCTCAATGGAGGATCCGATGTCACGAGCCACGACCCGTTCCGCGTCCGTCGCTAGGTCGAGCCCGACGGACATCGGGCAGGCGTCCCCGACGCCGGCAGAAATCGCCGCTGAAGTAGTGACGTTGCTCGCGGTCATGACCTATGCGGAGCGGGTCCGCGCCTACCGCAGCGGCGCCCTTTCCAGACATGAGCTCTCCGTCGCGGCAGCCCGGTTCCCGGATCAAATGCCCCTCCTAAACGACGAGTACGAGTGGATCTCCACCTCGCTGGTCGATCTCGAATAGGCGCGGAAGGTCCCCCTTTTTGAGACTCGTCTCCTGACGAAACGAAACACACCTCTCGGCGGGTCCAGCACTAGCTGGTCCGACTCTCCTCGGTCGTGCGCCCGTGGTCCGAACGTAACCTTCTTGCCTCCGCGGTGTATTGCCCCCCAGCTGTTCGTCGCGACGCGCACCGCCGGGATCTCGGACTCGTAATCTCGCCGGCCGGCGCATCTCGTTCCCGCCTCTCTGATCGAAGTCCCTCCGTCCGTCGCGGTCTGACTGCGGCAGGTCTGGCACACGCGGGCGTCCCTGCAAGTCCCCTGCGGGGACTCCTTCGGCCCGAGCCTTGAACGCAAACAACTCTCTTGGCTCGGGTTCCGGGTCGCCCTAGCGCGTGCCTTTGCGGCCTCCGTCAACCCACGACGGACGGAGGTCCACGATGTACGAGAAGGACAGAACCACGGAGGCGCAACGGCTGGCGAGCGAGATCTACGGAGAGAAGTACACCTACCTGCTGCGGATCGCGAAACGGAACGCGGCAACCGAGGCCGACGCCGAGGAAGCGTTGCAGGACGCATTCGTCTTCTTCATCTCCGATTACGACCCCCGTCTCGGGGCGCCGCCACTCGCGTGGCTCACCCTGACCCTGAAGCGACGCTGCTGGCGCCTGCGGGACGCCGCACACCTCGACCGCCGGGTTCCGGCGTTGCCTGAGGCAACCCATGAAGAGCCGACCGGCCTGATCGAGCGTCGCCCCGGCGACTCGCGAGCGCTTCCAGAGCGGATCGCCGAGCGCGACGAGGCACGGAGGCGCCTCCGCCTGCTGAAGCCCGACGAGCGCACCGCGATCGGCATGGTGGCCGCGGGCTGCACCTACGGGGAGGTCGCGCGCACGCGCGGCTGGACCCGCACCAAGGTAAACCGCTCCGTCTACGAGGGACGCCGGGCACTACACGGACGGGTCGCGCGTTGAGGCGCGCGACCCACCCGCCGGGGTCGACATCGAGATCGATGACAACCTGTCACTTACGTCGACCACCTACACGGTGGTACGCAATACGCGATCCAGCCGTCGGTCGTAAGGGTCACGCCAAATAGTGTGATATTTACCTTGCGATGGGGGAGGCGGATCGGCGAGATGTTCGCAGCGATGACGCACGCACGCAGTCGCGGCGGCGCAGGCGCTGGTTGATCGGGGTGATCGGCTCCGTGATCCTGGCCGGGGCCACCGCATTTGTCACTGGTCTTGGATCGAAGGTAGCCGACAATGTCGCCTCCTCCTCGCCGCCGCTGGTGTCCTCCTACGCGAGCGAAGAAAGGGCGGGTTGCGGCCCCTCGGTCTTTCTTCCGCTACGGTCGGTGAGGTCGGCGCTCGCCGAGCCTCCCTCTGACGAAAGCCTGCTCCACATGCAGTCGCTTCCGGGATTTGCCTTCGCCGACCAGGGAAGGGTGAACGTCTCGATCCAGGGGGAAACTGAACGGCCGGTGACCCTCACCAACATCTACTTCCACGTCAACCGCCGGCCACGACCTGAGGGCGCCCTCTTCTACGACCCCTGTGGCGGTCCGACGATGGGACGCCTGATCGTCTTCGACCTCGATCGCGAGCCGCCGCGGGTCGTCGAATCAAACGCTTTGAGTCACGTTCCTTTGGGGAGCGTCGGCGCCGATGGGCGCCCGCTGACCAAGCCGATCAGGTTTCCCTGGACCGTCTCGCTCACCGACCCGCTCCTGCTTGCCCTGATCGGAACGGTCAAGTCAGGCTGCTACTGCACCTGGACCGCGGAAATACCGTGGGTCAGCGGCGGGCAGCACGGAAAGATCGAGGTAGACAACGGTGGGGCGGGCTACTCCGTCGTCAGCAGCCACGGCCTGCGCTCCTACGGTCCAGCGCTCGAGGGCGCTAACCATTGGCGCGAGCAACCGCCCGACGCGTTCCCGGTCAGCGGACCTTGACGATGCGCACGCGAATCGCAGCACTCGGGAGATGGTTGGGCGGTCTGGGGAAGGCATGCCGGCGCCGGCGCCGGGAGCTGGCCGCCCGCTGGGAGCGAAGCGAGAAGTTCCGCCGCCGGGTAAAGACGCGGGTTGTCGGCAGCGTTCTCTTCATCGCCGCCCTGTCGACGTCGCTGGCAACCGTCCCGGGCGAGTACAGGTCGATGCGCGATTGGATCACCGGCGGAGACGCCGACAGCCGCAATGAATGGTCGCGACTGGTGGTCGAAAGGCCTCCCGTCCTCACCGATGGCGAAGCCGAACAGTCGTTTGTCGGCGGTGGGGCACGCTGGGTGCGCGCGACGATGCCACAGGTCGACTTCACGGTTCGCAACGAAGGCGACGGTCGCGTCGAGCTAGGGCGGGCACGGATCGAGATTCTCGCCAGCGACCGGATCACCGCCTGCGAGCCACCACAGGGGGGCGAGAGTGGAATCCCGGTTGCCGAATCGATCTTCGTCAACCTGCCCCTGCTGCCGTCTCGGGGAGAACGGATCGTCTATCGCGCCCTCCACCGCGAGATTCCACCCCACCACACGACCCGCATCAAGCTTTACTTCCGCTCGCTCGACGGGGAATACGCGAGCGACCTCTTCGCTCTCGACGTCTCGCTGCTCGGCACCGAAGCCGGCCAGCGGGCGGAGATCGGGCAATTCGTGATCGGCACCCCAGGTGCGGTGCCGCGGTTCAGCACCTACCTGCCGGAAAGCCTGCCGACCTTGACGCAGGCGCGGAAGTTGGGCGACCTGCTTCCCAGCACCTGGTGCTACCGCCGCAACCTTGCGACGATCGATCGCTTCCTCGCGATGACGGGCCGCCGCTCGCCCGCATTGCAGTCGCTCTCCTACGTACGTCCGCCGCCCGGTTGGTCGAGCGAGGAAGACCGGCGAACTGCCGCGCAGGCCGCGAAGCCGCTGCTCGGCGCCGGTGATTTCTACGACGGGCCTACGTTGGCGCTGTTCGCAGCGCAGCGCAGCGGTAACAGCTCGCTGCTCGCCGCCATTCGCCGCAAGGCAGTCGCGGATTTACGCCACGCCATCGCCACCGACCTGAAGGGCGAACCCCCGACCGCGCCCCGCTCGGCCGTCGTCGACGCGCGCAGGCTGCTCGCACTCGTCGACGACGACGAAGCGCACGCCCTCCTTGGCCGCTCCGAAGCGGCGTTGCGGCGAGAGGAAGACGTGCGGACGGAACTGGCGTATTGACCGCTCTTGTGAATTCTCCTCGGGTGCGCCGGGCGGCGCTCGGGCTCTGCGCGTCACTCGCCGCCGGCTCGCTGCTCGCCGCCTGCGGCGGCGGCGGTGGAGAGGCGGGCAGCCTCGAAGACGCCGCCCAGCGGGCCGCGATCGCCGCCCCCGGCATGGCCCCCGACCGCGCCGGGGGTGCCGCCCGTCTGGCACTCGCCGGTGACAGGTTGCACCCGAGCGCCGCCGGGGAACTGGCGATGCTCGACGTTGCCGTCTCCGGTGGTGGGGTCGAACGCGTGATCGAAACGGGCGCCCGGCAGCTGACCGCGGCCCTTCGCCTCGAACACCTCCTCCTCACCTCCGGGAGCGACGACGTCGTGCGCGTCTGGCGTCCGTCGAGCGGCGCTCTTGTGGGCATGGTGAGGACGCGACGTCCGCTCGTCGCGATCGCCGAAGCCGCCGGCTTGCCGCTGGCCGTCGGGGCCGAAGAATCAGGGGCGCTGGCCTTGGTCGATCTCAGCGAACCGCATCGACCGAGGATCCTGCCGCTTCCGGCTACCGCGGGCCACGGGCGGGCGCTCGCACTCGGGTTCTCCCAGGACGCGGCGCAGGTGCTCGTCGTACGCGGTGACGGCGAGCTCGAACGTTTCGCCACGCTCGGAGGTCGGCCCGAGTCTCGGCAGTCCCTGCTCGGGGCGGTCGGCTCTTCCCTCGGCGGTCGGCTCAGCGCCGCTCTGCTCTACTCCGAAGGCACGGACGAAAAGCTTCTCCTCGCCGGCCGGTCGGGGGCCATCGTCCGGCTCAACCTGCAGAGCTTGAGAGCGACGAGGCTCCTTGCGGCCGGGGTCGCGCCGGGGCGGATCACCGCGTTGGCGAAGGCGCCATATGGCGAACTGGCGGTCGGGACGACCGGCGGTCTGGTCACGCTGGCGAGCCTCGGCGCCGCTCCGACCTTCGAGCGCGGGGCCGCGGTAGCCGGCGTCGGCTTCGACCGAGAGGACCAGCTCTGGGTGGCGGGACCCGAAGGCGTTCGTCTCCACGTCGGGCTGACCGAAGCCCCGCCGCCCGACAAAAGGCCCGCCCGGGGCCTCAGCGTCGGCTCCGGCGGTCCGGTCGCCCTCGATGGCGGTGGCGCCGTCTCGGTCCTCGGCCCGCCCGGCAGCGGGCTGGCCCTTCCCGAAGGCTCCGAAAGCCCGGTCGCCACCTTTGCGCCCGGCGGCGACCTGCTGCTTGCGGCCGGAACCGATCCCAACCACATCGAAAGCCTCCATGAGGTGCGGCCGGGACACGGCAAGGAAGAAGGCGTGGAAGTCCCGAACCCCCAGGTCCGCGCCTACGAACCCGGGCCTGGCTGGTGGCCGCAAGCCGAAGAAGGCTCGGGGCTCTACGTCAACGACATCGCCGTCGATCGCCGCTTCGTCGCCGCCGGCGGCCAGGACCCGACCGGTGAGGCTGTCGTCCTCGTCTGGGATGCGAAGAATGGCCGGCCGCTGCGCCGGTTGCCGCTGGCGACCGGGGGTGTGGAGCCCAACGAACCCAGCATCGTCGCCGATCTCGCCCTGCTCCCCGGCAAGCACCTGCTGGTCGCCTACTCGACGGTGCAGCAGTCGATCGTGATCTGGTCGACCGAGGATTGGCGGCTGCTCGCGAGCTTGCCCGTCGGACCCGTAGGCGACCTCGACGTCAGTCCCGACGAATCGACGATCCTCGCCGTCGGCCTCTCCGAAGACGAAGAAGCGCTCAACGACGACGAAGCCGCATCGAAGCTGATCTTCATCGACACTGCGACGAAGCAGATCGCCGAGGAAGTCCTCACCGGAGACGTCGAGCGGGCGGCGTTCTCCCCGGACGGGAGCCGCCTTGCCCTGCTCGGCGTCGATGGCAGCCTGCGGCTGCGCGACAGTGACGGTCGCGACGAACTGCGCTCCCCGATCGAGCTCGACTCCCAACCCGAGTCACTCGCCTGGCGTCCCGACGGCGCCCTGATCGCGGTCGGGTTGAAAGAAGACGGCGTCGTCCTTGTCGAGCCTCACCTCGGGAGGGTGAGCCCGCCGCTGCCGGCCGAACGCTCGACCGCATTCGATCTCAGCTGGAGTCCCGGCGGGAAGTTCCTGGCGGCTGTGCCCTCGGTCGCCAATGAGGAGACCGGCGGCTACGAACCGCAGCGGACTCAGATCTGGGGCCTCGGGGCGCCACGCTTACAGCGGCGCATGTGCGAGCTCTCAGGCGGCCCGATCGGGCGCCCCGAATGGCGCAATCTTGTCGCCAGCGACCTTCCCTACCTGAGCCTATGCCGCACCAGGGTGGTCGACGGAGGGCCTGTAAAGCAGGCCCAGCAGGTGATCCTCGGGTCCCGTGCGTTCGAGCTGAACGGACAGGGATGGGGGACCCCCGAACCCTCGGAGATCTTTAACGGTGGCGATCCCAGCGGGCTCCTCGACGCGATCACCTGGCACGGTTGGGGCGGGCCCACGGCGATCGGAACCGGCCTCAACGCGATCTTCAAGCCGAGCGGCGGCTACTACGCGAAGCGGGTAAAGGTTGAGCTGCGCGTCGGCGGGCTCGGCAATTGCGGCATCTTCCCTGCCTACACGAGCCTCGAAGTGCGGGCTCCGAGTCGCCCGCGCGGCCCGCTCGGGCCGTGGTTCTCGTGGTCGGGTGGCAGGTCGCTGTGCAGCGCAGCGAGCTGAGCCGGCCCTGGCCTGTACCTCAAAGGAACCGACCAATCGGAGCGAGCCGGGCCTCACCGCTTCCCATCGCTGATGCGGCGGGAGGGGTCCGCCGCGGCCGCACGACCTGACTCGCTGCCTTTGCGCTTCGGTGGGCGAAGAACCAGCGGAGCCGCGACATCGTCGCGCAAGAGGCAACGGGGACAGTCCCGGGGCGTCGCCGCCCCTGGCCGACCTGCCGCAAGCAGCCGGAGTCAATATTTTCCGAAAAGATTGACATCTTTTCCCGAGGATGCTCAAGTACCCCCACCTCGACTCTCCGCTATCCGAGACGCGGAATCGCTAGCTCCCGGATCGAGCTCAACCGCCCTGCACCGAACGCCGTGACCGCCCTCGCCCAGAACCTGATCGACGCGCTCTCGCTCGGCGGCCTCTTCGCCCTGATCGCGATCGGCGTGGCGATCCTCTACACCGTGATGGGCCTGATGAACTTCGCTCAGGGCGAATTCATCATGATCCCCGCCTACGTCCTCTACCTGATGGCGGGTGCCCCTTTCGGGGTGGCGGTGTTGGTCGCGGTGGCGAGTGGCGTCGTGGTGGCGGTGATCGCCGAGCGGGTCGCCTTCCGGCCGGTCCGCGACGCGGACCTCTCGGCGCAGCTGGTCACCTCGCTGGCGGTCGCGGTGGTGCTGCAGAACATCGTGGTCGCGGCGATCGAAACTCGGCCGCAGTCGGTGGCGACGCCGAACTTCCTGAGCGCATCGATAGGGGTAGGCGGCATCCAGATCGGAAATCTCGATCTGGTGACGATCGGGGTCACCGGCCTCGCCCTCCTTGGTCTGACCTGGCTCCTCTACCGCACCCGTACCGGGCTGACACTGAGGGCGGTCGCCGAGAACCTTGAGATGGCACGCCTCCTCGGCGTACGGGCGGACCGCGTCATCCCCTTCTGCTTCGCGATCAGCGGCGCTCTCGCGGCTCTGGTCGGCGTGCTCCTCACCGCCCAGAGCGGCCAGGTTTCACCGACGATGGGACTGGCGCCGGTGCTGGTCGGCTTCATCGCGGTCAGCATCGGCGGCCTGGGACGGATCTCGGGAGCTGTGGTGGGGGGCCTCCTACTCGGCGCGATGTCCTCGCTCCTGGAGGCCTACCTGCCGGCGGGCCTCGTTCCCTTCCGCGATGCGGTCGTCTTCGCCGTCCCGATCGCCATCCTGGTCTTGAGGCCTCACGGCCTCATCGCGGGCGATGCCGGGACGCCGAGGGTCTGAGCTGGATGGGGTTGCGCTCGCGCGGCGCCCGCGGCGCCTCCCTCCTCGTCCCACTGGCGCTCGTCGCCGCGACTGCGGCATTGGGGGCAGCGGGCACCGCCTCCTTCCAGGCGAGCGTCTCGCTGATCCTCTGCAACCTGATCGTCGTCTGCGGTCTGCAGGTCTTCATCGGCAACACCGGCGTCTACTCGTTCGGGCAGGTCGCCTTCGCCGCGATCGGCGCCTATGCGGCTGCCCTCCTGATCGTGCCGGCCGCATTCGTCGCCCTGCAGACGCCATCGCTACCCCGCTTCGTCGTCGACGCCGCGCCGGGGCCGCTGCTCGCGACCTTGATCGCAGCGGCGGCCTGCGGCGTTCTGGCATTGCTTGTCGCCCTGCCGCTGCTTCGCACCTCGACCGCAGCGATCCCGATCACGACCTTCGCCTTTCTGCTCGTCACATACACGGTGATCGCCAACTGGCAGGCGCTCACCGGCGGCAACGCCGGCCTGGCCGGCATCCCGAGGACCACCGGGGTCGTCTCGGCAGGAGCATGGGCCGCCGTCGCGGTGACCGTGGCGCTGACCTTCAAGCGCTCGGCTACTGGCTACCGTCTGCAGGCGACGCGCGAGGACGAGGTGGCGGCGGCCTCACTGGGGATCAGGGTGACCCGGGAGCGGCTTCTCGCCTTCGTCCTCAGCGCGGTGATCTGTGGGGTCGGAGGTGCCCTGGCCGCTCAGCAATCAGGTGTGCTGACCCCAGGCAGCTTCTATTTCTCCACGACGGTGACGACCTTGACGATGCTGGTGGTCGGGGGGACCCGCAGCGTCCTCGGCGCCGTCGTCGGAGGCCTTGCCGTCGCCGCGGTCAACGAAGTGCTGCACGCGCTGGAGGAAGGGGCCAACCTGTTCGGCCTCGTCCGGATCGGCGAGACGCCGGGGCTGGCGGCAATCGGACTCGGGCTGATCCTGCTGATCACGATGATCGCGCTCCCCGACGGCCTCACCGGAGGCCGTGAGGCCGACGAGCTTAGGCCGAGACGTCGGAGCTTCGGCGGTCAGGGGCCCGCTCCTGCCACGGCGACCCGCCGCGCGGAGCCGGACCCCCGAAGCCACGCGGGTTCTCTTCGGGCCGAAGGAATCTCGCTCTCGTTCGGTGGCCTGGCCGTCCTGCAGGACCTCGATATGGACCTCATCGCCGGACGGACTCTCGGCCTGATCGGTCCCAACGGCGCCGGCAAGACGACCCTGGTCAACGTCCTCAGCGGCTTCCAGCGGCCCGACTCCGGAACGGTCCGTCTGGACGGGACCGACATCACCGGCTGGAAGCCACCACAACTCGCCCGCGCCGGGCTGGGACGGAGCTTCCAGGCGGCTCTGCCCTTCGCGAGGCTGACCGCCTTGCAGGGCGTGTCAATGGGGGCGATGGGGACCGGCCTCGGCAAGCGGGCGGCGATCGCGCGGGCCGGGGATCTGCTCGTCGAGCTGGGCCTCGAGCGGTTCGCCGATCGGCCAGCCGGGGAACTCCCCCCGGGCCGCCAGCGCCTGCTCGGTGTGGCTCGTGCGTTGGCGGTGCGTCCGAGCTACCTCCTGCTCGACGAGCCCGCCGCAGGGCTGAACGACGAAGAGCGCGACGAGCTCGTCGAGCGGCTGCGCCCACTTCTGCGCAAGATCGGCTGCGGGACGCTGTTGATCGAGCACGACGTGGGCCTTGTGGCCGATCTCTGCGGCGAGGTACAGGTGATCGACCGCGGAGCGACCGTGGCGCTCGGACCTCCGGCGGAGGTCCAGTCGGATCCGAGGGTTATCGAGTCTTATCTGGGCAGCGGGCTCCTGGTGGGGGCCGATGCTTGAGGTCCGCGACCTGCGGGTGGCCTACCGAGGCGTCGAGGTCGTCCACGGGGTCGACATCGACGTCGCCGCGGGCGAGGTGGTCGGGCTGATCGGGCCCAACGGGGCGGGCAAGACGTCGATCCTGCGGGCGCTCTGCGGACTCGAGCGGCCGAGCGGTGGGACGGTCGAACTCGAAGGGAGGTCGATCAGCGGGACCGCGACCGAGGAGATCGCGCGTCTCGGGGTGGCACTCGTGCCCGAGGGTCGCCAGGTCTTCAAGACACTCAGCGTCGAGGAGAACCTTCGGCTCTCGCCCGCAGGCGAGGAGGGTTCGATCGCGAGCCTCACGGACCGCTTCCCGATCCTGCGCGAGCGGGCGGGACAACGCGCGGATCGGCTCTCCGGAGGGGAGCAACAACAGCTCGCGCTCGCCCGGGCGATGGTCGGCGGACCGAAGATCCTGCTGCTCGACGAGCCCTCGCTTGGGTTAGGGCCAAAGTTGATCGAGACGACCTACGAGCTGCTCGGCGAGCTCCGCCACGACGGTGTGACGATGCTGGTTGTCGAGCAGAACGCCGCCCGGACGATCGAGTTCTGCGACCGCACGATGGTGCTGAGCGGCGGCCGGATCAGGGCCGAAGGGTCGCGGCAGCAGCTTCGACGAAACCCCGAGATCCTGCGGGCCTATCTGGGCCGGCAGCTCTAAAGGACCCGATGGCAGGAGGCGTGATGAACGAAAAGACCCGCAACTACCCCGATGGCGATGAGGTCGCCCGTGCCCTACGGCGTTGCTGGCAGCCGGTCGCCCGCATGGAGGATCTTGTCGATGGACCCGGACGGGCGATCCTGCTCGGCGAGCCACTCGCCGTCTTCCTCACCGCTGACGGATCCCCGGCGGTGGTCTCAGACCGCTGCCCTCACCGTGGCGCCTCCCTTTCGATGGGCGCCGTGATCGGAGAGTCGATCCAATGCCCCTACCATGGTTGGGAGTGGGACGGATCGACGGGCGCCTGCAGCCGGATCCCCTCACTCGCAGACCAGGACCAGATCCCCTCGGCGGCCCGGGTCGACGCCTACCCCGCCCGCCAGCGCTGGGGTCTCGTCTGGGCGGCGCTCGAGGAGCCCCTCGGCGAACCGCCGGGCTTCGCCTGTTTCGAGGAGGAGAAGTGGGAATGGGCACACGGCACCTCTTTCGAATTGCCTGTCGACATCGGTGTGATGATCGAGAACTTCCGCGACGTCTCCCACTTCGCCTTCGTCCATCGGGCGAGCCTCGGGGCGACGCCGGAGCTTGTCGAGCCGCTCGAGGTCGACCTCGACGGCACCACGGTGACGATGCGCCGGGAGATGCGGTCCGGAGAGGGCGCCGAGGAGATCTGGGGTTCGATCGAGGAGATCATCTACCGGGTCCTTGCCCCCAACTTCGCCTCGGGACACCTGCTGACGAGCCGCGGGGATCGATGCGTCATCCACGCCGCGCGGGCGATCAGCGAGACGGAATCCGCGCACTACTGGCTGGCGGGCGTAACCGGCGACTACGAGTACGGCCTCGAGGAGACGGTGGCCTCAGAGGAGCGCCTCTACGCCGAGGACCGTCCGATCGTCTCGGCGGTGAGGCCCTCGCAGCTGCCCCTCGATCCGAACGCCACCGTCAACACGCTTGCCGACCGCTTCACCCTCAGCTACCGACGGGCTTTCTGCCGGTTCGTCGCCGAGGCGCTCGAACCGCGAGGCGACGTTCTGTCGACCTCGATCTGAAGCTGGACGTGGTCGGCGCGGTAGACGAGATAGGCGAGCTCCACAAGCCGCTCGATCTTGCGACCGGCGGGTCGGCCGAACTGGAGCAAGGTTCCCCTGAAGGCCGCATCGCCAGCGGAGGCACCGACCCGAGCGCCGCCCCAATCTCCGAAGTGCGTCAGCTCGATCGGCACGATGACCCGGGTCAGCTCCAAGGAGGCGAGCCGGTTCGACCCCTCCTGATCTTGATCGCCGTCGATCGCCTGCACCAGGCCCGGCACAAGGTCGACGACCGAGAAGGAATCGATCAGACCGATGATGTCCTCCCCCACCTTCATCAGGGCCGTCACGTGGGCGACGAGCGTCGACGGCTGGTCGAGCCGCATCCGTTGGGTGAGGGTCTCATCGGCCAAGTCCTCCCGGGCCGTCACCACCTCCAGCGCCACGTTCCGGGGCTCGACCAGCGCCCCGATCACTCCGGCGACGACGATCGGGTGCCGCGGCGCGGCGATGAACGTGCCCGCGCCGCGAACGCGCGTGATCTCGCCGTCGCCGACCAGGAGGTCGAGCGCTCGACGGACCACGCTACGCGAGACTCCGAACTCCTCTTCGATCTCGTGCTCGGTGGCGAATCGGGCGCCGGGCTGCCAGGCCCGACTCTCGAGCCTCACGCTCAGCGCGACCGCCAGTTGGAAGTAGAGAGGGACCGAGCTCTGGCGCTCGAGCGCCTTGCTTCCGGCGAGCGGCACATCTGAAACTGCTTTCGGACGCCCACGTTTGCGCTCGGCGCCGCCCATCACTCAGGCGACGACATCGCGTATGCGAAGACGGTTTTCCACTGGTCAGCCGCCATATTCGGGGTTGAACCGGGGCCTTGACTCGGTGACCAGCCGCTCCTTGCCGCCGGGGAAGTCATAGACGGGCCAGGTGCGGGTCGGATAGTGGTCTCCGGGGGTGTAGGTGACCGTGCCGACGATCGTCTTGTGAGGCCTCGCTTCGAGGGCGTCGGCCAGCCTGCCGCCGTCGACGCTCCCCGTTTCCTTGATCGCGTCGATGATCAGCTCGCCGGCGGCGTAGGAGGAGAGGAGATTGGTCGAGATGTCGGTTTCGATGCCTGCGCTCCGCAGGTGGCGGAGGAGCCTTCCGGTGGCGGGATCCGGTGGGTCATAAATCGAGCCGTTGGAGGTGGCGTAGATCGCATTGGTGTCGGTGATCCCCTTCAGCCAATAGGTGCCGTCGAAGGCGCTAGGGCCGAGGATCGGCAGATCGATCCCGGCAGCGCGGATCTGCTTGATCGCCGAGGCGCCTCCGGGTGGATACGAGCACATCACGATCGCGTCGGCGTCCGACCCTTCGAGATCGGAGATCTGGGAGGCGACCGAGGGGTCGCCGTTCTCGAAGTCGGCGGAGCCCGCGATCGCGCCACCGAGATGTTCCCAGGTCTGCTGGAAGGCCGAGCAGTCGGCCTTGCCATAGATCAACGAGGTGTCCTCGAATAGGAACGGATGCTGGACCCCTTTGGCCTTCAGGAACGAGGCGCCGGCGCTCGCCTCGCTCAGCAGGCTCGGATTGGCGGTGAAGGCGAGCCGCCCCGTGATCGGCGGCCCGAAGCCGGGAGCGTTTTCGCAGAGCGAGAAATTCAGCATGTGGTCTTCTTCAACGACCTGCGCCTCGCCGATGGCGCTCAGGATGTCGCAGCTCGAGAGCAATACGTTCGCCCCCTTTTCCATCACCTGCCTGGCCGCAACGGGAGCGTGTTGGGCTTCGGAGCGGGTGTCGGCCTTGACGATCCGCAGCTTGTGGCCG
Organism: uncultured Actinomycetes bacterium; assembly: GCA_963839115.1. Taxonomy (GTDB): domain Bacteria; phylum Actinomycetota; class Thermoleophilia; order Solirubrobacterales; family 70-9; genus VAYN01. The sequence goes on along the minus strand of CAWITM010000001.1, from coordinate 2,323,259 downwards.
TCGATACCCCCGGCAGCATTCGTCTGTTTGACCAGCTGTTCGACCGCCGCGAGGCTCGCGTCATAGGGGGCGTAGAGGCCGGTCTCGGCGATCGCCGCCCCGATCACGATTTCCTTCGGCAGGCCGCTGGTGGTGGCGGATGTCACCCCGCCTCCGCCGCAGCCACAAAGCAAAGCCACCGAGGTAACGAACAGCACCGACACTGACGCTGTCTTTGCGGTTATGCGACGGCGATTTCGCAAGCTTCTCCCCCTGTTTGCTCGATCGAGACTCATCCCGACCTCGGACTCCCGTCCACTGAAGGTCCGGTGATCGTCTGACTTGTTGTTATCCTAACTTTCTTCAGAAAATCTTGCACTATCAACGCAGTGGGCATCGTACCGAGCGGGAGGCTCGCGCACCAGATGGAGAATTCGCAGCTTGGCGAGGGCTGGCAGGGACCGGTGGCGAGGGGTTCGGCGGGGGATCGGGGCGGGCAATGAACAGGCCCGACTCTGACCGGCTATCGACCCAGACCCGTGCCAAGATCGCGGCACGTCTGCAGAGCCGCCGCCCGGAGATCGAAGAGGTGATCTTGACGCGGGCCAGTGCAGTATCCGGCACGGCCCTCGAGCACGACGCCGAGTACCAGCAGGGCCTCCGCGTGGCGATCGACGCGGCGGTCGGCTACGGCCTTGAAGGAATCGAGCGCGGTGAGATGCGCTGCGGCACGGCACCCTCCCCCGTGGTGGCGCAGGCCCGCCACGCCTCTCGCCGCCGAGTCGGCCTGCAGGTGGTGCTGCGTCGCTACGCCGCCGGCTACTCGGCCCTCAGCGACTTCCTCATGCAGGAGATGGCCGGCGAGTGCCCGGGCGGCTCGCCTGCCGAGCTCTACCCGCTGCAGCGCGAGCTGACGGCACTCTTCGATCGCCTCGTACAGGCGGCGAGCGCCGCCTATGAGGAGGAGTCACGACACATCGCGCCCGCTGAGCGCCATGCCCTGCGGGTCAGGCGCCTGCTCGACGGCGAGCTGGTCGACATTGCCGACCTCGACTACGATCTCGAGGCCTGGCACCTGGGCGCGATTGCCGCGGGGCCCGGCGCCGAGCCACTCCTGCGGGAGACGGCCGCCGAGCTCGATCGACGCCTCCTTCTGCTCGAGACAGGAGGTGAGAACGTCTGCGGTTGGCTCGGTGGCAGCCGCGAGTTCGATCAGGAGCAGCTCGACCGACTCGCAGCGAGGACGCCGCAAGCCTCGCTGGCGATTGGCTCGCCGGCCCGAGGCCTCAGAGGCTGGCGCCTCACCCACCGACAGGCCAAGGCCGCGATGAGTGTCGCCGTGCGCCGACCGCGGTGCCTCACCCGATATGAGGACGTCGCCTTGCTCGCATCGATCCTGCGCGACGAGGACCTGGTCGCCTTTCTCACCGAGACCTATCTCGCGCCCCTGGCCGCCGAGCGCGACGGGGGGGTGGCGCTGCGAAGGACCTTACGTGCGTATTTTGGCGCGGCGCGCAACATCTCCTCGGCAGCGGCTGCACTCGGTGTCAGCCGTAAGACCGTTGATAACCGGATCCACACGGTCGAGACCCACGTAGGCCGTCATATCTCGACTTTCGCCCTTGAGCTAGAGATCTGTCTCCGCATCGATCAGTTAGCTGACGCCGGATGATCAGGTCGGCTACTCACCACTCGCATATCGGGCAGTTTCAAGCACGGGACTACACATATTGACCAGAGACCATCCCCTCCTTGTCGAAGAGGATCGCCACCGAGCGGCTTTAGGCGAACCAGTGCAATTTGGAGGAGGGGCAGATGGGCAGCAGGCAGGGGGAATGGGTTCTCGGTGCGGCGGTTCCCGGCGGACACCGAGCCGGCAAGGCCGGTCTCCGGCCGCTGGCGCTGGTCGGCCTCACCGCGCTTGTCGCCCTTGCCCTTCAGCTTGGGTCCGCATCCATCGCCCATGCCGCCACCTTCAATTGGTACGGCGAAGGCAACTCGACCTGCATACAGAACGGCCAGCCTCCGTCGTCGTCCTCGACCAACTGCGGAGTGGTCGGAGAATGGTACCTCAACGGCAGTAATCCGGTGAAAACCCGCGAAGGCGCCCTTGTCGGTGACGTTGGACTGACCCAAAGCGGCGATTACTGCAACGCCTATAACCTTAACGGGGGACCCTTTTACACACGCGATTACAACAACGAAGAAGGATTGACCGGCTTCAATCCCTCGCCGCCGGACACCATGACCAACGGACACGGCAGCGTGTGTCAGGCGCAGGGCACAACGTGGGGTCAAGGGTTGCGACCTGACGCTAAAGCGACTTGCGGCCCTTGTGGGATGCAGCACTACGTCTCATTCGCCAGCCAAAAGGACGCAAATGGTAAGGCTTCCCTTCGTCCGTGGAGCAACGCCTTTGCTGGGCCTGCCTTGGTAATCGAAGGTGCCGCGCACCCCCAAGTTGTCAACGGGAGCCCAGCATGGGGATATCTCTGCCCACTGTTTGAATGGGTGAACTCCCCGACTGGGCAGTTCTTTGAGTATTGCTTTGTCGAGTGGTCGCAGTGGGGCCTACCGGCGCCTGGAGGCGAAGTGTTGGAATCTGGCAATTTCAACGGTCACCAGGGCATTTCACTCAGAACCGACTTCGCACCCGGTACCAGCTTTTCCACTGAGATCGCAGGGTCGGGTAACAGCGTGTATGGCACACATACCGAAAGCTTCCCCTTCAAGGCGGCAATCACCGAAGATAATTTGAAGGCGGCGATTAAAGCCGCCAACTTGAAGGCCAATTACGGTTTGTCGGAAAACCCGTCGGAATACGCGCTCATTGGTGTCGAGCAGGGAACCGAGCAGACCTTCGCCGCCGAAGTCGGCGAGAAGACCGAAAACCTCAAGCTCTACACCGAATTCTCACACTACGCTCTCAAGCCGGCGGCCTCCACTCAGGCCCCCTCCAACGTCTCCGCAACCGAAGCGAGAATCAACGGCAGCGTCAATCCGGAGGGCTCCTCGACCGAAGCCTATTTCGAATACGGCAGGACCACGAGCTACGGCTCCAGGGTGCCTTCCGGCGCCGGCTGGCCGATCGGATCGGGAACGACCTTTATCCCGGCCTACGAAACGCTCAAAGGACTGGCCCCCGGGGCCACCTACCACTACCGTGTGGTCGGGGTCAACGCGAACGGGACTAGCGTCGGGGAAGACCAGACGTTTACAACGCCGCAGCCGAGTCTCAATGGCGATCGATACGCCGACCTGGTCGAGTGCAACAACAACGAATACCTGGTCGCGACCTCCAACGGCTCCTCGTTGAACGCTCCGACCCCTTGGTCGACCTGGGGCTGCGGCCCGCTGGTCCAAACCGGTGACTTCACCGGCGACGGCAAGACCGATCTGGTCGTCCCCGCGGGCGGCAACAAGTGGGTCGTCGGCGTCTCCAACGGCTCGAGCTTCAACGGGCCCGGCACCCAGACCTGGACCGAAAGCCTCAACTCGGAACCGACCTGGGACGGCGCCGCCGACGTCAACGGCGACGGCAAGGCCGATCTCGTCACCTGCAAGAACAACGAATACAAGGTCGCGACCTCCAACGGCTCCTCGCTGAACGCCCCGACCACCTGGTCGACCTGGGGCTGCGGCCCGCTGACCAGGCTCGGCGACTTCACGGGCGACGGCAAGACCGATCTGATCGTCCCCGCCGGCGGCAACAAGTGGGTCGTCGGCGTCTCCAACGGCTCGAGCTTCAACGGGCCCGGAACTCAGACCTGGACCGAAAGCCTCAACTCGGAACCGACCTGGGACGGCGCCGCCGACGTCAACGGCGACGGCAAGGCCGATCTCGTCACCTGCAAGAACAACGAATACAAGGTCGCGACCTCCAACGGCTCCTCGCTGAACGCCCCGACCACCTGGTCGACCTGGGGCTGCGGCCCGCTGACCAGGCTCGCCGACGTCAATGGCGACGGCAAGGCCGATCTCCTGGTTCCGGGAGTGAACAACACCTGGGCGGTGGCGATCTCCAGCGGAACGGGCTTCAACGCGCCCGGCACACAGACGTGGCTCTGGGGATTCACCAACAACCCGACGTGGGATGGGGCGGGCGACGTGAACGGGGGAGTGAACGGCGGAGGCAGGGCCGACCTGGTCGAGTGCAACAACAACGAATACCTGGTCGCGACCTCCAACGGCTCCTCGTTGAACGCTCCGACCCCTTGGTCGACCTGGGGCTGCGGCCCGCTGGTCCAAACCGGTGACTTCACCGGCGACGGCAAGACCGATCTGGTCGTCCCCGCCGGCGGCAACAAGTGGGTCGTCGGCGTCTCCAACGGCTCGAGCTTCAACGGGCCCGGCACCCAGACCTGGACCGAAAGCCTCAACTCGGAACCGACCTGGGACGGCGCCGCCGACGCCAACGGCGACGGCAAGGCCGATCTCGTCACCTGCAAGAACAACGAATACAAGGTCGCGACCTCCAACGGCTCCTCGCTGAACGCCCCGACCACCTGGTCGACCTGGGGCTGCGGCCCGCTGGTCCAAACCGGTGACTTCACCGGCGACGGCAAGACCGATCTGATCGTCCCCGCCGGCGGCAACAAGTGGGTCGTCGGCGTCTCCAACGGCTCGAGCTTCAACGGGCCCGGCACCCAGACCTGGACCGAAAGCCTCAACTCGGAACCGACCTGGGACGGCGCCGCCGACGTCAACGGCGACGGCAAGGCCGATCTCGTCACCTGCAAGAACAACGAATACAAGGTCGCGACCTCCAACGGCTCCTCGCTGAACGCCCCGACCACCTGGTCGACCTGGGGCTGCGGCCCGCTGACCAGGCTCGCCGACGTCAATGGCGACGGCAAGGCCGATCTCCTGGTTCCGGGAGTGAACAACACCTGGGCGGTGGCGATCTCCAGCGGAACGGGCTTCAACGCGCCCGGCACACAGACGTGGCTCTGGGGATTCACCAACAACCCGACGTGGGATGGGGCGGGCTGATTCACCCCATCCCAAGATGAGATGGGGTGAACCGGAAGCAGCTTTCTCGCGTCCTTCGAGACCTGCTGCACTCGGTGTCAGCCGTAAAACCGTTGATAACCGGATCCACACGGTAGAGAACCACGTAGGCCGTCACATCTCCTCCTTCGCCCTTGAGCCGAGATCTGTCTCCGCATCGATCAGTTAGCTGACGCCGGATGATCAGGTCGGCTACTCACCACTCGCATATCGGGCAGTTCCAGGGGTTCAACTACACACATTGCCCAGAGACAGGGCCGGCCTCGCCGACGAGTCTCGTCACCGAGACAGCGCCTCGTGGCGAACCAGTGGGATTTGGAGGAGAGGTTCATGGCCGGCAACAAGCGGTGGCACCGACACACCTGGACCCAGCGACCCGAGGCCGCGCCCACGTTGCGAGGGGCACTGCTCATCGCACTGTCACTCATCATCCTGCAGCTGGCTGTTGCCTCTGCAGCTAAAGCAAATAGCACCTTTTTCTGGTACGGCGAAGGCAACTCGACCTGCTGGCAGGCCGGTCAGCCGCCGAACCCCTCCAATGCGTGTGATGGCGTCGGCGAAAACTTCCTCAATAGCAGCAACCCCCCGCGCATGATCGAAAACGGGGTCGACGGCACGACCAGCGGCGACTACTGCGGCTACCACGGCACCGGTGAAGCGCTGATCCACCAGGACGAAATCGACGAGAGTCCCTGGACCGGCATCCAGTTCCCGGCGCCCTACGGCCACTGGCAGGAGGGCGACCTCCATAAGAACACCTGCGGCGCCAGCGGCGCGCGCTGGGCGCAGGAGATCCGCGGCGGCTCCTTCAACCAAGAATGCACCGGCCAATACAAGCCGTGCATCATGCAGCACTACGTCTCGCTCAACAGCCAGAATCTCGGTGATCGCCCTTGGGGCGAAGCGTTCGCAGGCCCACTCTTCATGATCTCCGCCACGGCGGACGCACAGACCGCGACGATCAAAGGAGGGGGGTGGGGCTTCCTCTGCCCCCTGCTCGAGGATGTCAAAAACGGCACCATCCTCGAGTACTGCTTTGAGGAGTGGAAGGTAGGACACGAAGACCCCGGCGGAGAAGCCTATGGGTTCGATCGGATCGCGGAATGCTCGGGCACTCCCGATCATCTGCATGCCTTCGACCAGGTACTCACGGACTTTGCACCGGGCACGAAATTCGCGACCGAGAAGGCCGGATCGACCAACACCTTCAGTTGGGGCGGATCATCCCCAGCTTCCGGGACCTTCACGGCGGGTATTTCGACTGAAAACCTACTCGCCGCCATCCGCATGGACAACAAACCTCCGGAATCGGATAGTCAGGGCCATCCGAAGCCCGGAAGTGGCTGCGGGCGCGGGCACTCGGAAAATCTCAATGACTACGCCCTCATCGGCATCGAAGATGGTATGGAAGGCTATTCCCTCAGCGAGCTCGGCGGGCACACCGAAAACCTTCAGGCTTACACCGAATTCTCTCATTACGCGCTCAAGCCGGCGGCGACGACGCAGGCAGCGACCGGCGTTACCCAGACCGAAGCGAGAATCAACGGCACCGTCAACCCGGAGGGATCCTCGACTGAAGCCTGGTTCGAATACGGCAAGACGACCGCATACGGCAGCCGGATTCCTTCGCCCACGGGATGGCCAGTCGGGGCAGGGACGACCAACATCCCCGCCTATGAAACCCTCAAAAGCCTGCAGCCGGGGACCACCTACCACTACCGAGTGGTTGGTGTCAACGCCAATGGGACCACCGTCGGGGAAGACCGGACGTTTACGACGCTGGAACGCGCAGAAGTTTATTTCTCGGACGGCGGCGATGCAAATTCGCTGACTCAGTGGTCTTGGGATCAAGTTGAAGGCTGGAAACAGACGCTCATGTTTGGCCATCCGCTAGCAGCTGGAACGAGTCCTACTTCAGTCGACGTGAACGGAACCCCTAATATATTTTTCGTAGACGCGAGTAGGGGTAACCAACTCACTGACTGGGTCTGGTCATCTAGCTCAGGCTGGCAACAGACGTTTTTAAGTACCGATCCCGTCGCTGCGGGAACTAGTCCAAGCGCTGTCGTGATAAACAACATTCCAGCCGTGTTTTTCGTAGATGCCAAAACTTCAAACACGATCACTGAGTTGAGCGGCTCAGGTTCAAGCTGGGCCCAAGCCCCGCTTTTCGGACATCCTGTAGCAAAAGGCAGCAGTCCGAGCGCGACTGTATTTAATGGTAACCCTCAAGTTTATTTCTCCGACGCAGAAGATGCCAACTCGATAACCCAGTGGCACTGGAATGCCACCGAAGGCTGGAAGCAAGCTTTTTTATTTGGCCATCCAGTTGCTGCCGGAACTAGTCCAAGCGCCATAGTTGTAAACGGAACTAGTCCTAACGTGTTCTTCTCCGACGCAGAAGATGCCAACTCGATAACCCAGTGGCACTGGAGTGCAGCTGAAGGCTGGGCCCAAGCCCCGCTTTTCGGACATCCTGTAGCAAAAGGCAGCAGTCCGAGCGCGACTGTATTTAATGGTAACCCTCAAGTTTATTTCTCCGACGCAGAAGATGCCAACTCGATAACCCAGTGGCACTGGAATGCCACCGAAGGCTGGAAGCAGGCTTTTTTATTTGGCCATCCAGTTGCTGCCGGAACTAGTCCAAGCGCCATAGTTGTAAACGGAACTAGTCCGAACGTGTTCTTCTCCGACGCAGAAGATGCCAACTCGATAACCCAGTGGCACTGGAGTGCAGCTGAAGGCTGGGTCCAAGCCCCGCTTTTCGGACATCCTGTAGCAAAAGGCAGCAGTCCGAGCGGGCTGTAGACATTCCGTCTCGTCCTTCAGTCACGGTATCTCTGAGCAGTGCCTTTGCCTTCCTCGCTAGTGATCTCGCTGAAGTCGCCACGCAGATGGTACGCGGGTTGAGGGCAGGTGAGCGAGGAGGGGTCGGGCAGAGATCGGGAGTCGGTGCGCTTCGTCGGAGTGCATGGCGCGCATTGAGTGGCGGTGAGCCCGCAGCGGCCGGCTCGAGCCCGACCGCGATCGCCTCAGCCGGCACCCCGAATAATCCTGACCAGTAGGTCTACTACACCGGGACCGATGGCCGTACCTGGCAGTGGAATTGGAATGGTGCTTACCTGGACCAACAGGGCTTTGTGAAATCGTTGAGCCGATAACTGCACCTGCTCCGGGCGAGGAGGGGGTTCTGGTTGAGGCCAGATCTCCCTCGTCTACCGTCCTGAGCCGTTTAGGTTGCCGCCAATTCGTCGAGTCGGGATTGGGGCGATAGTGGAACTGGCTATTCAGCCCCGGCACCGGCTCCCCTCGCGAGCGGCGATGACCTCGACGCTCGGCGAACGAGATCGTGTAGCCCTCGTCCCTGTCTCGCCGGCCCGCCTCGCAGTTCGGATTGAATCGGGCTGTGGAGCCGGGGAGTGGCGCGCGAGGCGCGTGGACTCTGCCAAGCCCGCCTCCTTCCGCATCACCTCCCCGGCTCCCTGGGCACGGGTCCAAGACCGTGAGTCCCTAGCCGAGCTGCGTCATCGATCGGGCACCAACACCACCGCTCCGACCCCCTGACGTACTGACCTCCGCCCGCCGCTGTCTTGCCTTCGACAGCTTGGCACCGACGGTCTTCCTGCAAGTCCCTGCGGGACTCCGGCTGCGCCGGTCCTTCGGATTCCGGGAGACCTTTCCCGGTGCCTTTTGCGCCTTCGTCAAGACAGCGACGGACGGAGGTCCACAGATGTACTCACAGAGCAGCTCACCAGAGGTTCACCGGTTGGCCGCCGAGCTCTACGCCGACAAGCGCGCCTACCTCCTGCGGATCGCCGAACGGAACGCCGCCTGCGACGCCGACGCGGAGGAAGCCCTGCAGGAAACCTTCGCCAACTTCATCGTGGGATTCGATCCCGAAGGCGAGGCACCGCCGCTCGCGTGGATCACGCTTGCCTTGAAACGCTGCTGCTGGCGGCTGCGCGAAGGCGCCCACCTCGATCGCCGGGTCGCCGCCCTGCCCGAGACCCGCCACGAAGAGCCGACCGGCCTGATCGAGCGTCGACCGGCGAATTCAACGCCGCTCCCCGAACGGGTCGGCGATCGCGACGAGGCCCGCCGCCGGCTGGGCCGCCTCAAGCCCGACGAGCGCACCGCGCTCGGCCACCTCGCCGCCGGCTACTCCTACAAAGAGATCGCGGGCGCCCGCGGCTGGACCTACACCAAGGTCAACCGCTGTATCAGCGAGGGGCGAGCAGCCCTGCGCGCACCGCTGGCCGGCTGAAAGCCAGCGCTCCGAGCGCTGGCGATCGATGGGCCACTGCGGCCCCTTCGGAACCAGATCGCGTCCCCGACGCCCCGGCCGCTCCAACTGGACGAGGTGCGCCGGCGCGCCTATGCTCGCCCGATGGCGCTGGGAGGCCCATCGGACTCGCTGCGCAGCGCCGTGGGGCTGATGGCTCTCCAGGCGCTGCCGGCGCTCGGTGAAACCGGCGCCGTCCGCCAGGCCCTGATCGCCAGCGAGTTCGACCCCTACCTTCCCGAGCACCGAGTGCTCCTCGCCACCGCCCGCCGCGGCGCCCAGGCCGAGATCACCCGCTGCCGCGCCGAGGGCATCCGCGTCGTCTCGATCTTCGAAGACGGCTACCCGGAGCGTCAGCGCACCAGTGAGGAGCAGACGCCGATCCTCTACATCCAGGGCGAGGAGCAACTCCTCGCCCGCGGCGGCGTCTTCGCCTTGGGCGGTGACGAGGAGCCCGACGCAGCCGCTCTCGGCGCGGGGGAGAGGATCATCGCCACCCTCGCGGCGAGTGAGTGGGGATTGGTGGCCGGCCTCTCGCCGGGCGCCGAAGAGGCCGCCCAGCGCGCCGCGCTCGCCGCCGGTGTGCCTGGCGTCGGCGTCCTCGCCTCGGGTTTCGCGCAGATCCCGCCCGAGGCCGGCGAGCTGAGCTCGGCGATTCTCGCCTCCGGCGGGGTCCTCCTCAGCCCGCTGCGAGCCACGTTGCCACCAACCGCCGCCACGAGGGCCCGCAGCGCCCGCCTGATCGCTACCCAGGCCAGCGCGCTGATCCTCACCTGCGGCGGCGTTCGTTCCGGGGCCATGCAGCTCGCGCGCCAGGCCGCGACCCAGGGTCGCCCTATCCTCTGCGTCCAACCGCCGAGCGGCGGCGGCGCCGAGTACGAGGGAGTGCGCGCATTGCTCGGAGCCCCGGCATCCACCTTGCCCGAGTTGTTGCCCTCCTGGCGCGGTCGCCGCTACATCGCCGGCGAGAAACTCGGCGAGGAGCCGTTGGCGCAGCCGCTGCCGCCCGGCGAGGCAGGGCTGAGCGCCGTACTCAGCCAGGTACTCGAGGCCGAGCGGGCCGATCCACCAGCCGAGCGCTGGTGGCCACAGCGCGGACCTGCGAGAGCCGGCTGAGCCGGGCCGCTGGCCGCCCCGTGCCGCTGAGGCAGCGTCAGCGCATAAGCGCCTTACGGCCGCACACACACTTAACTTGAGATTAGTTGGAACGTGTGATATTCCTCGATCTACAGCGTGTTAGTACGCTTTTCCCTGCGGTAATGTAGGTCTTCTCGCCTCACAGTGGTCCTCCCGGAAGACCCTTCTCCTTCTCGCGGTAGGCCGACGTAGCCGCTGCCGCCACGCGCACACAGCTGTTGTCTTCACGTCTCTGCCTCCCGTCCCAGCCGTGGCCGCCTCCGGCCATTTTGGCACCGGCTTCGCCGCTGCCTACTGGCCTCCGTCAACCACAGCATGGGACGGAGGTCCGAGATGTATGAACAGAACGACAGGCACTCGGCGCTTCAGCGAATCGCCACCGAGCTATACGTAGGGAAACGCAGTTACTTGCTGGCGATCGCCCGCCGCAACGCCGTCGATGAGGCTGATGCCGAAGAGGCTTTGCAGGAGACTTTCACCAGTTTCCTGCGCCGCTTCGACCCGACCGGAGAGGGGCCGGCGCTCGCCTGGATCACGCTTGCCTTGAAGCGCCAATGCTGGCGCCAGCGCCGCGATGCCCGTCTGGACCGCTGGCTCGGCCAGGAGACCCAGGGCGGGGAAGAGTTTGGCGGCTTCGTCCTCGAGCGGCTTCCCTCTCGCGCGCCCAGTCTCGAAGAGAGCCTGATCGAGCGCGATGAGGCGCGTCGGCGCCTCGGCAGGCTCAAGCCCGACGAGCGGTTGGCGGTACTGCTGCGCGGCGCCGGCTTCTCCTACCGGGAGATCGGCGAAGCACGCGGCTGGACTTACACGAAGACGAACCGCTGCGTCAGCGAGGGCCGGGCGACGCTGCGGAAAGGGGTCGCGCCCTGACGCGCACGATCCTGTCACTGAAGCCGAGACGCCCGGGACCGGCTTGGTTCAACGCTCTCCGTTTACATACGGTCAGAGGGTGAGCCGAGGAAAGACATACAAAGCCGAGGGCGTCATCGACCTTCCCGCCGTCCTGCAGCTCCGCAGCGAGCTTCTTGGTCTGTCGAAGCCGGCAACAATCGGGGGAGTCGATGTGAGCGTCGTGCTGCCAGATTTTCGAATTGCCGAAGGCGGCTTCGGGCCGACCGTCCATGGCCGCGTTCCCGTCGACTGGGTTGCCTCATTTGCCCAACGAGGCGCAGAGGAAGATCCAGGGTTTCCGTTCGGTCGGGTCACAAATTGGGAGGGCAAGGCTGAGATCACCGAATTCTCAGCGACCCGTCTCCTGGTCCTTCCCAGATCCGATCTGACTCAGGCAGAAGCCCGAAAGCTCCACCGCGCTGCGGACGATTGGGTGGAGCGGTTGGGCACTTGGATCGAGGTTGTCCATCGAGTAGATCTCCAAGAGGAGAATGTCATGGTCGAGCACATCGGAAGGTCGGCCTACATATGGCTCGATCGAGGAAAGAAAGGAAAGACTTTCCGCGGCCGCCAGCAGTTCACGATCATCTTCGGGGACCCGCTCGAGATCACCAGACGACAGTGGGGCAGGATGGTTGCGATGGCGAGCGCAGGAGCTCGGCCCCCGGAGGCCCACATCTTTCTCCGCGATGCCCGCCACGCCAAGAACGCCGGGCATCATCGGCGCTCGGTGCTCGACTCCGCGACAGCCGCAGAGCTGGGCTTGGCGCCAGCGATCGTCTTGCTTCCTATGTGCGGAAGGAAGCCAAACAACTCAGCGGGCTGGCCGAATTTCTCAGAGATATGAATCAGAAGCTTCCGGCAAAGATTCAACAGGACATCAGCGAGCCGAGGAACAAGGCGATCCACCAAGGCCACGAGCCCGATGGCGCCATCGCCGCCAGCGCGCTCGCAAAGGCCGAAGAGATAGTCGATCTCGCCTTTCCCTGGAAGAAGCTGCTCTAGGACGCCCGCCAGTGGGTACGAGGCGACCCTCCTGATCGAAGCCGCCGCTGGGTCTTGTCACCGTCGACTACGGGCGGCTCAGGGGACCTCCGACATCGGCGCCCCCCGAATGAAAGAAGATCAGTCCGTCGAGCATCTCCATGAAGGGTGCCGCTCCCACGATCGCGCTGGCGCTGACCATCGCCGCGACCTCCTCCACCTTTGTCGCCGGTTCGCCGGTGATGCGCAAGAGGCGGTCGAAGCGCTCGACCAGCCACGCCAGCGAGGTTCGGTGAAGCAGGTGGAGTTGCCGACCTCCGGTGCGATCAGCTCGATCCCTCGCCCCGAGCGCCCCCGTTCGGCGAGACGCGACCAATTCGCTCTGCTCGACCGGTCCGACCCGCGGCCAGCCCGGATGCGCCCCGGATCCGTTTGGCGAGCGCCTCGATCTCGGCCATCGGCTCGCCCGTTTCCGTCACCGATGGACGCAAATGCTCTTCGACCGCAGGGCGAGGATGCACGACCACGGGGCACGGCGAAGAGGTTCGCGAGGGCAAACAGTGCGAGACCGATCCACCTGAGAGAGACGACGCCGACCACGATCCCGAGCAGCTCGATGACCGAGAGAAGCGTGGTCATATAGGAGCCGAGGACGAGCTTCCTTCGGCGGCTCCACAGAAGGCCCAGGGTGGTCAGGAGACCGACGACTCCGATGATGGTCTGCATCGGCCGATCACTGGTATGGGCGGACGACGGCCGCGGGACGGCCCTCGCTCTCGCAGCTGGGAGCCAGCCTCCTCAGGTGACACTCCCAGCTCGCCGACGGCGCGATCCGGTGTCGCCAATAGAGTCACCGCGCCCCCGACAAGGAGTGACAGTGTCAAAGACGATCGACGACGCCCGCCAACTGATCCAGTCCCGCCTCACCGCTCTCGACGCCGAGACCCGGAAACTTGAGCGCGTGCTGGTCGGCCTCGGGGAGGGGACCGCTCGGAATCGTGGCCCCGGTCGACCCCGCAAACGTGCCGCGGTCGATGCCAGCACTTCCAAACCCAAACATCGCTCTGGGCGCCAACGCAAGAGCTCCAAACGTGCCCCGCGCGGCCATCGCCGCCAGCAGCTGCTGGCGGCGATCAACGACAACCCCGGTGCTCGTCCCTCACAGCTCGCCAAGTCGATCGGCGTCAAATCGACCCAGGTCCACACCCTGATCCCCAAGGCCCGCGCCGAGAAACTGATCGTCAAACGCGGCAACGGTTATGCGCTGAAAGCTTAGATGCCGAATTCTCCATCTTCTGGACCTCCCGCCCCGACGATTCGGACTGGAGGTGGCGACGATATCGCTGCGGTCCTTTTCCTCTGGAAAGAGGCGGACAGCGTTCCCTCAATGACCGATACCGAAGTCGGTCTTGAACGCCTCTTTGACCGCGACTCAGATGCGCTCCTTCTCGCCGAACGGGCTGGCGAGCTCGTGGGGTCCCTGATTGTCGGTTGGGATGGCTGGCGAGGAAGCTTCTATCGCCTCGCCGTCCATCCCAGCGTGCGAAGGCAGGGAATCGCAACGGCCTTGGTTCATGCGGGGGAGGAGCGGTTGAAGGAGCTCGGCGCCGTGAGGCTGACCGCGATCGTCGCCAGCGATGAGCAGGGGGCGGTCGCTCTATGGGAGGCTGCCGGCTATCGCCTCCAGGCGGATACGAGTCGCTTCGTGCGGATGGTGGGCGAGGGCTGATAGCGGAGGAGGGGGATGCCGGAAGACATTCACCGCTGGAGCTGGTCGCCGAGTTGTACCGGCGCCAAAAGTGAGCTGTACGCGGGAGGTTTGATCGACCATCCTTGAGCTACGTACCACTAGGCTGCGGGAATCCGGCCGCCACTGACCATTGCCGTGGCTCAGCCACGATGCCGACCGAAAGACGTGCCCTCAAACGCACGAGCGCACGCGAGTCTGATCCGGTCGGCGCGCGCGCGTGTGATTGTGTTCCCGGAGCTGTCGTTGACCGGTTACGAGCTCGACGCTGAGCCCGTCTCGCCGGGCGACCAGGCACTGGTGACAATCGTCGAGGCGTGCGCCGAAGCAAACAGCGTCGCGCTCGTCGGCGCCCCAGTGGCGGGCATCGACGGCCGCCCCCACATTGGCACGCTGCAGATCGGGCCGGACGGCATCGACGTGGCCTACCGCAAGTGCTACCTCGGTGGCGAGGAGCCGGTCCGCTTCGCGCCCGGCGGCGGGCCGGTCGCGTTCGAGCTCGATGGCTGGCGCATTGGACTCGGAATCTGCAAGGACACCGGCGTCGAGCAGCACATTCTCACCACCGCAGGCCTCGACGTCGACCTTTACGCCGCCGGTCTCGTCCACCTTCCAAGCGAGCTCGACATGCAAGAGAACCGCGCTATCCGGATCGCACGCGCGTGCGCTGCATACGTGGCCTTTGCGAGCTTCGCCGGCCCCACCGGCGGTGGCTTCGATCACACGGCCGGCGTCTCGTCGATCTGGACAACTCACGGAACGGCGATCACGCGAACCGGTTCCCAACCGGGCGAGCTGGCCCGCGCGACCCTTAGCTAAATCGGTTCCCGCCGCAATCACGGTCCCACCGACAGAACAGTCCGGGCGAGCAACTGACGAGAACGCGCGAAGCGCTGCACAAGCGACGAGGACACCGCCCGACGCCGTCAGCGGACGCTCGAAGGCGACGGTACTTACGGCGGGGTCTACTTAGGGCTGGTGTAGCGATTGATCGGCAGAGATTTTCCGCACACGGAGGCACATCTCTAGATAAGAGCAGGCATTGTGCCTGGCTCCGTCAGACTGTCCCATCCCAATGTTCACAACTCACCAATCCAACCGCTGGCGCCTCGCCTGCTTCGATCTCGACGGCACCCTCACCCGCGGCACGACTGTGAGCCAGTATCTGGCAGACCAGCTAGGCCAAGGGGAGCAAATGGCTGAGCTCGAGCGGCAATATGCATCGGGAGCTATCTCCAACGCCGTTATAGCCGAACAGCAAGCGAGCAGCTACTGCGGCATTCCCGTCGAAGACATCGTCTCGACGCTTTCGGAGATCCCATGTATCGGAGAGATTGATGAGACCATCCTCGACCTTAGAGAACGCGGCATCGAGTCCATCTTGGGAACGGTCACGTGGTCCGTCGCGGCTGAGGAGTTTCGCCGGCGACACGGGTTTGCTGCTGTGTCTGGCACTGAAGTCGCTGTGAAAGACGGCATCCTGACCGGAGCTGTCAAGCGCCACTTCAATGAGTGGGACAAGCTTGAGTTCGTCAGGTCTCACTGCGAGGCCAACCAGATTGAGCTATCTCAGTGCATCGCCGTAGGGGATTCGCGTTCCGATGTGCCCCTCTTTGAAGCCGTGGGGTTCTCGATCGCGCTCAACGCCACGCCACAGGCTCGCGAAGCCGCTTCACTTGCCCTCGACACCGAGAACTTGACCGACATTCTCGGCCTCATTCCATGGCAGTAACCCGGTCGTTTCAATGCCGGTCAGTCGAAAACCCGCTGGTAGTCCCGATAGCGCTTGACCACCTTGCGCCCATCGCTTCCCGTCGGTTCATGGGCGTGTTCGCGTGCGTCGACAAGAAACCGCACGTTGTCTCCCCAGGGAAGAGGTGCCGGTCTCCTGCAACCACCGCCTTGGCGTGTCCGGTACCTTCAGCTCGCCCTTTCGGCGCAACTCGTCAGAGCTGGGCCACCATCAGCCGCAGCCCGACGTCCAGCTCCGGCGCGCTGCGGAGATGGCCGTGGCGCTCGTCCCAGCGCCCACTCTCGAGATCGGCCCGCAGCGAGGTGAGGCCCTGCTCGACCTCCTCGGGCGGCATCGAGTGCCAAACCGAGGTTCCCCGCCGCACCTCGGGGTCGAGGTGCATCTCCGGTCGATCCCAGAGCGCGAAGAAGAAGCCGTCCTGGCAGAGCCGCGGCACCGGCACGGCCTCGACGTCGGCGCCTGGCAGGATCGCTAGCAGATCGTCGATCGGCGGCATCGCATCACCGTGGATCTCCAGAGCGCGGGGAAAGTAGTCCCTGACCAACCACAAGTCGCCGGGCGGTGCCGGAGTTAAAGTGAGAACGACGACGCGTTGCCTGGCGACGCGTCGCATCTCTGACAACCCCGCGGTGAGATCGCTCCAGTGTTGGACTGTGATGATCGCCATTGCCGCATCGAAGCTGTCGTCGGTGAAGGGCAGCGCCTCGGCGCTCGCCTGCACCGCCGGCGCCGCACCGACAGGCCGCTGGGCGATCATCTCGGCTGAGGGCTCGACCGCCGTCACCTCCCGCTCCGCCGGCTCGTAGGAGCCGGTCCCAGCGCCGACGTTGAGGACCGTGCGCGCATCGCCGAGCGCAGCTTCGATGCAGGTGGCGATCCGGGGGTCCGACTGCCTCACCTGGCCGTAGCCCCGCCCGATCTCGTCGTAGGCAGCCTTTGTCACCGACACACCTTAAGCCCAATTCGCCCCGCCTGATCCCGACACACCCATTCAGCGACCTGGCAGCGGTCTTCCCTCCGCGCGACGCCGTCAACCCGCCGCGCGGGTCGGACCATCGGCCCTTGACTGGGTCGAGCGGTGCCACTCTGCAGTTGAGCTGGGAGGGTGAACCTGACAGCACTCACCGAATCCCAGCCTTTCCCGGTAGCTCGGATTGTCATTGGTTTCCTCGATCCTTAGCGGGCGCGAGACCAAGCAGCTCCAGGACGCAGGGAAGGATGTGTGCTCCGCACTCGACCCGCCGAGGACGCCGAGATGTGCAGCGTCTCACGCCCGCTAGACGCTGACGAACTGCTCGGTGGCCAGCTTGACCAACTCCGCCCGCCGCTCCGCGCTCGCCTCGACCCCACCGTCGCGCAGGCAGTGCTCGAGCATCGCGATGATCCCGGCGGCGACGAAGACCTCGGCGCCCGCGGCCGGCTCGTTATAACCCGCTCCGCAGCTGGCCCGGCCGGCCTCGCGCCCGCCCCCGAGCAGCGCCACCAGGGCGCTTCTCACCGCCGCGGGCCCGGCCGCCAGGGGCGCCCCGAGCAGGCGCGGTGAGTGGACCAGGCAGAGCTCGGCCATCAGTGGCTCGGCCTCGGCCCGCTCGAGCAGCCCGCCAAGACCGGCGTCTAGGCATCCGAGCCAAGCCTCCGGCAAGCGCTCCGCCGCTCTTACCGGCTCGACCAAGAGCTCCGTCGCCGCCAGGCAGGCGCTGTCGATGCAGCCGCGCTTTGAGCCGAAGAGCTTGTAGAAGGTGGTGCGCGACATCTTCGCCGCGTCGGTGATCTCGCCGCCGTTGGGCTCGATCCCCTTCGCGTGCACGAGCTCGGCGACCGTTTCGATCACCCGTTGGCGCTGGTGGTGCTCCATCACATCCTGCGGCAGCCGCTGCTCACCATTTGGCGCCTGGGAGAGCGACTGGGGAAGCGCCCGGGGGCCGGCGCTGGGCCGGCTCATCGCCGCTCTCGTTGCCCTTGCTCGATCAGCTCGCGGCTGCGCGCCGCCGCCGACAGCGCTCCCGCTCGCTCGAGATAGGGCAGTGTGACCAGGTAGACGAAGTCCGGCACCAGCTCCTGCAAGCGCTCTGGTCGCTCGGCCTGCAGGGCCGAGCGCATCACCCATTCGGCACCCCCCACCGAGCCGAGCGTCACGCTTGCGGGCGGCGCCACCGCTGGCGGGTGCGCGCTCGCCGCCGTCGCCGCCAGCTCGCTCAGCGAGCGGCCGAGCTCGCGCACCAGCTCCTCCTCCTCGCTGCCGAGCAGCTGGTTCGCTCGCGGCCGCGGCTGGACCACCGGGGCACCTGCCCCGGCCTGCGGCGTCGCGGGCGGACCCAGCTCCGCTCGCAAGGCTGCCAACGCCCCTACTAGGCGATCACGTTCATGCCCCGCCAGCACGGTAGAAAACGTAACACTATTTCGAGAAACATAGGCGCTACTCTCCGGCCCGATGCCCTCTCCGTCCGGAAAGCGAGCGGCCCCGCGGCTATCCTGCGCTCATGCGTGCACTGCCAGGCCGGGACTCTCGCAGCACCCTGCCGCCGCTGCGGCCCACCCTCAGCCGCGAAAGCCCCGCCGAGGATCAGCGCCGCCGCATCCTCCGTGCCACCGGCGAGCTAGTTGCCAAACGCGGCTACGCCGACGTCACCGTCGCCCGCATCGTCAAGGCCGCTCACGTCTCCTTCAAGACCTTCTACGGCCACTATCCCAACAAGGAGGCCTGCTTCCTGGACCTCTTCGACACCGTGATGGCCGACGCCTCGAGGCGGATCGACTCTGCCATCGCCGCAGCGCCCGAGGCGCCGTGGCCCGAGCAAGTGATCGCTGCTCTGCGGGCCTTCTTCGCGGTCATCCTCGGCGACCCCTTGATCGCCCGCGCGGTGATCGTCGAGGCCCCGACTGTCGGCCCGGCGATCGTCGATCGCTACCAGGCGGCGATGAATGGACTCTCGCCGCTCCTGCGCCAGGGCCGGCGGTTCGCCGAACCCCCAGCGGAGCTGCCCTCGACCCTCGAGGACACCCTCGCCGGCGGCGTCCTCTGGTCGGCCTATCAACGCCTCAGTGTCGGCGAGGTCGATCGCATCGAGCCGCTCTTGCCGGAGGCGATCGAGTTTCTCTTGCGCCCCTATCTCGGCGAGGCCGAGGCGGTGCGCTGGGCCCAGAGCGCGCTCGCGGCGCCTGCACCGGCCTCCTAGCGAGTGTCCCAGAGCCAGGGCGCGCGACCCGCGGCCGCCCCAGGGCGTCCGCTGCCGCCGGGCCCACGTCGGGGCTTGCCTGGAATCGCTTCGCTCGCCCGACTCCCCACGGGCGCCACTCGCGGCGGCTTGGCCGGTGAGTGGCTGCGGCGCTAATCTCGGTGGTGCGGAAGGGGGGCGCCTCGGAGACGAGATGCCACCCCGCGCAAGAGCCGATCCCAAACAGCAAGCCCAGATCCGCCAGGCGCTGATCGATCTCTGCTTCGAGCGCGGCTTCCCGGGCCTAACCCTCGAAGACCTGCTCGATCGCGCCGCCGTCGATCGGGCGGATTTCGAGCGTCACTACGCCAGCCTCCAGGACTGCTTCTACCAGGTCTACCTGGCAGAGCTTCAAGGCTTCCGCGCCAGCGCCGCCCGCGCCCGCGCCGCTGCTTCGAGCTGGCGTGAGCGGGTGCGTGTTACCGCTTACGCTCTCTACCGCTTCATCGGCTCCGATCCCAAGCTCCGCAAGCTAACCACCGCCGACGTCCGCTCCGGCGGCGAGCGCGTGCAGTCGCTGGTTGGTGAAGAGGTGGAGGCGCTCTTCGATCTGATCGATGAGGGCCGCCAGGAGCCCGCGGCCCCCGCCTCGCTGACCCGTGCCACCGCCGAGCAGATCGGCGGCGGCATCTTCAACCAGCTCTACCTGGTCGGCGCTCGCGGCGGCCCGATGGCGGCCGAGGGAGAGATCATCCCCCAGCTGATGTACTCGGTCGTGCTCCCCTATCTCGGCATCGCCGCGGCCGCCGAAGAGCTGAGGATTCCCCCGCCGCCGGTCTCCGAGGGCTGACCGATTCCGCTTCACCCAGCCTCGCCCTTCTTTGCCTACCACGGATAGGCTCCTTCCGTGCCCGACGACGCCCGCCCCGAGCTCGGCCCGCTCCCCGGCGGCCATCACGGGCTCTCGCGCGAGCAGGTCCTCGAGTCCCAGCGCGAGCGCCTGCTCGCCGCCTTCGCCCAGGTCCTCGCCGCCCGCGGCTACAAGCAGACCAACATCACCGAGATCGTCAAGGTCGCCTCGGTCTCCAGCAAGGCCTTCTATGCGAACTTCGATTCAAAAGAGGACTGTTTTCTCGCCGCCTTCGACGCCGTCCTCGACTACCTGAAGGGGGTGGCCGGCGCTGCCGCCTCTCCCCACCCCGAGTGGCCTGCCAAAGTCACCGCGGCGCTCCGCTCGCTGCTCGATATCTTCGCCGCCGAGCTCGACCTCGCCCGCCTCTGCCTGGTCGAGCCGGTAACCGCGACGCCGGCGATCGCCGCCCGCTTCCGCGCGGTCATGATCGAGCTGATCCCCTACGTCCGCGCCGGCCGCGGGGAGCGTTCCGAGAGCGCCGAGCTGCCCGAGTCGACCGAGGAATCGCTGCTCGGCGGGCTCGTCGTCCTCACCTCCCGTGCCGTCCTCGCCGGCGAGCCCCTGCCACCGCTCCTCCCCGATCTCGTCGAGTTCATCCTCGCCCCCTACCTCGGCGCGAGCGCCGCGCGCGAGATCGCCGCCGCGGCCGGGGCCGAGGGGTGAGCGCGCCCGAGCGGCGCTCCGGCTCCTCGGTGAAGCCGCGCTTCGGCCATCCGAAGGTGCTGGCGATCGACCTCCCGAAGGCGGCTGTCGCCGCCCTCGCCGCGGCCGGCTTCAACGTCCGTGCGGGGACCTTCGGCGCCCCGCGCCCCGTGCAGCGCTCACGACAGCCTCATCCCGTACCCTTCACCGCGGCGCTGCCGAACGCCAGCGAGCAGGAGATCGTGATCGTCGATCCTGCCGCTCCGAGCCGAAGCCAGGAGCCGGTGCCGAGCAGCCTGGCCGCCAGCGCCGACCTCTGGCAGCGGACCCGCGCCGCCCAGGTCGAACCGCGCCTGGCGATGATGGCCGCCTACCGCGAGGATTTCGATCGCATCTACTCCCACGGCGGCGTCTTCATCGTCTTCGCCGTGCCCCAGATCTCGATGCCCTTCATCTATGCCCCTGGCGGCGATCCCTCCTACGGGAGCGAGGAGACCTATACGAACTGGGGTTTCCTCGCCGCCCTCGCCGAGCTGCAGATCCGAGCCGACGAGGGCGAGGAGATCGAACCGGCGGCCGGCCTCGACCCGCCGCTCGCCCGCGCCCTGGCCGGGGATGCGCGCTTTGACGCGGTGATCGAGCCCTACTCCTCGGCCACCTCGCGCTGGTTCAGCCTCGCCGAGAGCAAGTACGGCAAGTCCGTCGCCGGGATCCTCGTGCCCGCGAAGGAATCCGCGGACGGCTTCGTCGTCGTCCTGCCCCGGATCAAGGACAAAGGCGCCGTCCTGTGCGAGCTGTTGACGAATCTGCTGCCCTCCTTGGCCCCGAAGCTCTTCCCCGAAGACGAGCGCCAGGCCTGGGCCCAGGACGATCTCTACGCCCCACACGGTGTCGCCGCGCTGCGGGCCGAGATCTCGAGCGTCCGCGGCGCCGCCGAGGCCAGGGCGGGGGAGTTGGAGACCCAGATCGAGACCCTCCGCGCCGAGGCCTCCCGCCTGCGCGAGCTGCTCACCGCCACCGGCCCCGAGCTCGTCGCCGCGGTCAAGACGACCCTGGAGTCACTCGGCTTCGCCGACATCCGCGACGTCGACGAGACCGAGGGCGTCAAGGAGGGTCGCCTGCGCGAGGACCTCCAGATTCATACCAACTCGCCGATCGTCCTCTGCGAGGTCAAGGGGATAAACGGCCTGCCGCGCGACGAGGACGCCCTCGAGGTCGTCAAGTACATCCTGCCGCGGATCAAAGAGTGGGACCGGACCGACGTCCGCGGCCTCACGATCGTCAACCACCAACGCGGGCTGCCGCCCTCTGACCGTGACCCGAACGTCTTCCAGGGCGACCAGGTCCAAAACGCCGAAGGCCAGGATGTCGGTCTCCTCACCGCCTTCGACCTCTTCCGCCTCGCTCGCGGCTATGCCCGCAACGGCTGGCGCCACGAGGACATCGCACCGCTCTTCACCGCCAGCGCCGGGCGGGTGCCGGCGCTCCCCCTCCACTACACGCCGGTCGGCGAGGTCCACAACTACCTCCCCGACAAGGGCGTGGTCATCGTCGAGCTGACCGAGGACACGGCGGTCGCGGTCGGCGAGCGCCTCGCCTTCGTCGGCCCGGTCGAGTTCGCCGAGCAGGAGATCACCTCGCTCCAGTTCGAAGACGAGCAGCGCCAGGTCAGCCCCGAGGCGGGACGGATCGGCCTGAAGACCGCGCTCGCAAAGGACGAGGTGCGCAAGGGTGCTCCGGTCTACCTGGTCGGGGCGGGCGCACCGGCGGCCGCCTCCTGAACGCCACCCGTCCCGCGGCAAGCTCCGGCGGCCTATCCGACCGGCCTCCTCGGCGAGCGTTCCGGCGCCCCGCCGGCCATTTACGAGCGCCACCCTCCTTGCTATCCTGCTCCTTGCGGGTCGGTCCGCCTGTACGGGTGGGTAACCGGTCCAACTGAAGTCCCAAGCCCCGCCAACGCGGGGCTTGCCCCATTTTGGGGTCCAGATCTTCTCCTTGCCTCACTCCGCGGCGAAGAACGAATCGGCCAACAGCTCCGGGTACCAGTCCCACATGAAGCGCCGCTCGGGATCTTCGTGCAGGTGCTGAAAGGCGGCGTGGGCGACCAGGTCGGCCATCTGGATCGGCTGGCTGTGTCGCGAGGACTGCATCAGCGGGTCCTCGATGATCCGCCGGCTCTTGATCTCCAGCTGTCGGTGGCCCGAGCGGTAGCTCGAGTCGTCGCGGCCGTCGACCACGATTATCGCCTCCTCTCCGCGGTCGGCCAGCAGCTCGTCGAGCTCGGCGACGAATCCGACGTAGGTCTCGGCGACCGTCTTTCCTCCAGTGCCACGCCCAGCACCGCGACCTCCTCCTGACGATTGATCTGCGCCAGCGAACGCCGGTAGGCCTCTTTGCGCAACCCGACCGTGCTGCTGATCGCCGGCTCGTGGACCTCGCCGCCGATCGGCCCGGACTGCTTCCACATCCATTTGCGCCAGCCCAGCCACTCCTTGAGTACGAGGCCCCAGGCTTCGATCTCGAACGTCACCGCCGCCAGCACCGCGACCGACTCATCGCCGGAGTCGTCGATGTAGAAGATCCGCATCCGGCGATCCTACGTTTGGCGTCGTATCGCGCGCAGGCCTACATCGCCAAGAAAGCGCGCCGAAGGCAAGTCCAACAAGGAGGCGTTCCGCTGTCTCAAAAGGCACCTGGTACGGATCGTCTTCACGGCGCTGCAGGAGCTCGTCGCAGGTGCAGCCACGTAGGCGCAGGGCAATCGCCAGCTCTCCTCGCCGAGGCGCCCACTGGCAGGATGGGCAAATGTGGAGTGACGTCTCGCCGCGACTGCAAGGCGACCTGGTTGTGATCGAGCCCTTGGCGCCGGCCCATGAGGCCGCCTTGTTTACGGCGGCTCAGCCTGCCGAGATCTGGCGATGGTGGCCGTTCAACCCTGCCCTCGACCGCGAGACTTTCCACGCTTGGATGGTCGGCGCGCTGGACCAGGTCGCGGCCGGACGCGAGGCGCGCTTCGTCGTGCTGGGCTCCGGCGGCGAGGCGATCGGCAGCACGAGCTATTGCGACCTGCGGCCCGAGCATCACGGCCTCGAGATCGGCTGGACCTGGTTCGCCCCCCGCGTCTGGGGGACCGGCGCCAACGCCGAGAGCAAGCTCCTACTGCTTCGCCACGCCTTCGACCGGCTCGGATGTCGGCGTGTCGAATTCCACACCCACGAGCGGAACTCGCGCTCCCGCGCGGCTCTCGCGGCGCTACCTGCATGCTTGGACGGCGTGCTCCGTGACGTGAAACTCATGCCGGACGGATGCTGGCGCAGCTCCGCCGTCTACTCGATCCTCGAAGGCGAATGGGAACGGGTCGAGCAGTTGCTCTCGGCCAGGGTGGCCTCGCACACGGATCCGTCGTCTCCCCAGGAGACTTAGATCCGTCCACGCTCTAACCGCCTTCAGGGTCAAAGTCCTCTGTTTCTCCTTGGTGGAGGGAGGCCCAGAACACCTTCGTCTCTCAGAGGCGTCCTGACATAGGAGCGAAGGTGGCCCGCAGTCGAGCGATCGACGGTTCTTCGCCTTCGCCCGCAACGGCTGGCGCCAGGAGGACGTCGCACCCCTCTTCACCGCCAGCGCCGGCGGGTGCGGGGCTGCCGCTCCACTACACGCCAGTCGGCGAGGTCCACAACTCCCTCCCCGACAAGGGCGTGGTCATCGTCGAGCTGACCGAGGGCAGGGCGGTCGCGGTCGGCGAGCGGCTCGGCTTCGTCGGTCCGGTCGAGTTCGCCGAGGAGGAGATCAGCTCGATCCAATTCGAAGACGAGCAGCGCCAGGTCAGTCCCGAGGCGGGACGGATCGGCCTGAAGACCGCACTCACCAAGGATGAGCTGCGCAAGGGCACGCCGGTTTTTCTGGTCGGTCCGGGGTACCATCGGCCGCGTCCTGCGCCCGCCCGAGCTCCGGCCGGCCGGGCACCAACTCAGGCTTGTCCAGATTCTTTGCTTGAAGGTAGCCTGAGCGTTCGATGACGCACCCCGACCCCGACTTCTTCCTCGCCGTTGCCGGCGCGATCCCGCTTCTGCTGATCGTGCTGCTGGCCGAAAACAAATTGAAATTCGGCAACGAAACGCCGCTGGGGCGACTGGCCTGGTTCATCCTGATCGCCTCGGCGATCATCGGCGAGATCGCTGCGCTCCGCGCCCTTGCCTGGCCACCGCCGGGCACCGTGTACGTCGTCCTCGCAGCGCTCGGCCTGCTCTTCTGCCTGACGATGGTGTTGCTGCTGTTCATCTGGCAGGTCCTCAACGAAATGGCGGATGCCGGACGAACGGTGAAGAGACCCGAGCCGTATATCGTCGTGGCGGTGGCGGCCGTGATCCTCGGCGGCGGCGCAGTCCTGATCGGGCCGCTTCTCTAAGCCACGAGTTCCCACCGGCCGCTGTCGGCACGCCTTCTGAGGGCCGCCACCCTTATCCGAGTCCTCTGCGCCCCCGCGGGTCCGGCTGGACAGCCCGAGGGCTTAGTCTGGCGCCGTGTCGACCTTCACCGAGCTCCTCGTCGCGGTCGCCTTCGTCTTGCCCGGCTTCATCATGGCCGACCTCGCCGAGACCAGGCGGGCGCGTCCGCGGCGCACCGATCCCGAGCTGATCCTTCGCGCTCTCACCTATGCGCTGTTGATCCAGGGGGCCATCGCCCTCACCGGCTGGACCGGGCAGTTGGTCTCCGACACCGACTCGGGGCAGCACTGGGACCAGCACGTCTCCGCGATCGTCGTCTTTGTCCTTGTCGTCGTCGTGGTCATCCCGACCCTGCTCGGGCTGGGGCTGAACGCACTGCTGCGCCGCGCCGAGCAGCGCGGCAACCTCAGCCCCTTGCACTACGCCCTCGGCGGTCGCGACGCCAGGCAGGCCTGGGACTACATCTTCGAGCGCTTCGGGGGCGGCTACGTCTTCCTCACCCTCCGTCCCGGCGTCGCCGAGCGTCCCTCCTTCTACATCGCCAAGTTCGCCAGCTACTCGTGGGCGCCCCAGCAGCCCTCCGAGGCCCGCGACGTCTACTTCGAGGAAGTCTGGCTGGCCGACCCCAGCGGCCAGATCACCGGCGAATTTGCCGAGCAGCGCGGCCTCTGGCTGAGTCTCGACCGGATCGACATGATGCAGTTCATCTCCCCACCCGCCGCCCTCTCGGCGCGCAGCGGCCTTTGGCGCTGGCTCGGCGGCGCTTAAAGCCGCAAGCCGCCTCCGGGCAGCTAAACTGGATTCATGAGCGATCGCCGACCCAGTCAGGTGAAGAAGGGTGGCTACCAGGGATCGCGTGATCCGGGGCCTCCCACCGGCCTCACCTCCCCGCAGGTCCGTCCGGTTCCCTCCCGACCCTCCGCGCCGCCCCCCAAGCCCCCGGCATCGCCCTCCCGCCCGCGCTGACGGTTTCACTCTTGGGGCTGTGCCAGACTCCCTGGTATGGCTGAAGACAACTCACCCCGAGCGAGCTGCGCGAGGGCTATCAGGGCAAGCCGGTGCCGCCGCCCGTCAGCCTCAAGCGGCCCCAAATGGCGCCGGTCGCCAAGCCGCCGCCCCCGCCGAAGCCCCGGACTCGTCCCTAGCGCCCGCCCGACTCCGCGTTCGTTTGCCCTAACCGTGCAGCTCGCCGAGGACCGCGAGTCCCGCGGCCAACGCCAGCGGCAGGGTCGCGATCGCCAGCGCCGCAACCGGCGGCGTCAGGCCACAGATCCGCACCCCCACCTCGCCCAGTGCCCGCGTCAACTCGGCCGCTGCCGGCAGGTCGGCATAGGCCTGCTCTTGGCCGGCCCGCTCTTCGGGCCACCCTGACTCGAAGCGCTGCTTCGCCGCCGTGCTCAGCTCGACCGCCGCCTTCTCGATCGCACCCAGCGTCTCGCGCTGGCGCCGCAAGGCGAGGAAGGCAAAGCCGATCTCGGCAAGGCCTGCGACTGCGCATAGGACTGCGATAACCGAGAGCACGCCGGGATCCTCGCAGACGCTCGGCGACACACCTTGACCCGCGCCGACCCACCACGATTTTCGGCATCGTTCTCGCCGCCGTCAACCCGCTCCGCGGGTCGGGCCTGCGGCCCTTGACTGCGGCGAGAACGATGCAAATCTGCTGGTAGGTCGGCTGGCGGGAGCCGCCGCTGGAGGCCAGGAGTGGGGAGGAGGGCCTCACCTCGGTCGGGGTCGCCGCGACCCTCGAGCCGCCCTCCGAGATACGACTGCCTCACTCGCGGTGCAATTCTGCGGTCAGGTCGGTACAGGAGAGCCCCGGCAACGCCCCGAGCGCGACGCCCTGGTGGGAGCCCCCGAGTAACGATCTGCCTCACCGGCGACCGGACCGAGAGGGGTAGGGAGGGTCCTCAGAAGATCCCGTCAAAGCTCACATTCCGCCCTCGTGAACGGCCTCCAAACCGCGCACTCCACGACCTTCCTCTCGCTCCATCACTGCGCGCGGCCCCCAGAAACGCCTCGACCAGTCCGAGGTTTCCCCAGCATTCTCTGCATAAGTGCGCTTGCTTTTCAGAAAAGCCTCTGCTTTGATTGCCCTGTCCACCGGGGGGTGGACGTAAAGGGCTCCAGGCAGGGACGGCGTCGCCGTCGCCGGGGGGAGCCGGTACCGGAGGAGGCAGGTAGATGTCTAGAAATTCCGATTTCCCGATTCCAGCGGACAGGCCCCGGCCCGCCCGCACGACCTCGCCTCGGCGGGCCGATTGGGTCCGACCGGCTCACTCCCGGAGGGACTCACACTGATGCTCCGGCGAAGCCTCAAAGAGCCTTTCGGTAAGGCCGCACTGATCCTGGCTTGCGTGGCCCTGATCGCCGCCCTCGGCGGCGGTGCCTACGCGGCGAACCACGCCGCCACCGCCGCCAAGGCCAAGGCTGGCAAGCCCGGTCCGCGGGGTAAGACGGGTCGGACTGGACCCGCCGGCCCGGCAGGTCCGGCAGGTCCGGCAGGTCCGACCGGACCGGCCGGTGTCAACGGCAAAACTGGGGCGGCTGGCACGAGCGGCGTCAACGGGAAAGAAGGGTCGCCTTGGACCGCCGGCGGCACCCTTCCCAAAGGCTCGAGCGAGTACGGTCTGGCCACTGCCACCAATGTCGGCGTCTCCGGTACCGAACATGGTCAGGGCAATGGCTCGATCTCCTTCGGCATTCCCCTCGCATCGACCCCGACCGCCGCCTACGTCAATCCCACCGGCGAAGAAGAGACTGCACCCGGGGTCTTCGGAACCCCCGCCCATTGTCATGGCAGCTTCGAACATCCGAGTGCCCCTGAGGGCTTTCTCTGCCTCTACGGCAAGGCCGAAGTCCCCGCGGTCCTCGCCTTCGAAGAAGTCAGCGACCTCTCCTCCTTCGGAGCTCGCCTTCATAGTGCCGAAGGCTTGACCGGGCTGACCTTCGTCGCCTCCTGGGCGGTGACCGGAAACTGAGGTCGGGCGACCTCAGTTTCCGGTCACAGCGTGTCGAAAACCAGCCGATTCGCTACCACCCATCACTCTCGCATCGCACTCGGCAAGAAAGGCAAAGAACGTGAATCCCACCCAGCTTCCGTCGACGAGTCCTGCCGCCCGGGCCGGGCTTTCTGGACTGCTCCGTGGTCAGTTCCGCGCTCGCCGCATAGGCGGGCCGCGCCGCCGATTCACCGCACTTCTTGCCGCCCTCGCCGGACTCGCTCTTCTCGTCGCCATGCTATCGCCATCGGTCGCCTCCGCCGACACGCGCATCGGTTCCATAGGCGAGGGCGCGGGGCAGCTCGCTCAGGAAAGCTCCGGAATCGCTGTCAGCAACAGGGAAGGCGGCGACATCTACGTCGCCGACACGTTTCCGAACAACCGTGTCGATCAGTTCGAACCCGACGGTACCTTTGTCCGCGCCTTCGGCTGGGGCGTCCGCAACGGCGCCGCCGAACTTCAGATCTGTACGACGACCACCGGCTGTCGGGCAGGCATCGAAGAAGGCGCCGGGCCCGGCCAGCTGATTGGCCCCGACGAACTCGCCGTCGACAACGACCCAGCCTCGGCTTCCTACGGTGACCTGTACGTCGTCGATCAGCGCAATTTCCGTGTCGAGAAGTTCGGCCCCGAAGGTGAATTCCTCATTGCCTTCGGCGGCGAAGTCGACAAGACCACTGGCGCGAATGTCTGCATCGCCAGCTCCGGTGATATCTGCGGCGCCGGCGTTCCCGGCACCTCCCCGAGCCACTTCTACACCGAAGAACCGCCGACCGAAGCCGGCGGCTTCAAAACCTGGTTCGACGCCGGCTCCAACTCGATCGCCGTTGGCCCCGATGGCACCGTCTACGTCGGCGATTTCGGCCGCATCCAGGAATTCGGGCCCAAAGGCGCCTTCCTCGGCGCATTCGTCCTCCCGGTCGCGGCCGGCGAACAGCCGCAGTTCGTCATCGCCCTCGCCGTCGATCAGGCCGGCGACATCTACGAGCGCAGCGCCACTCTCAACCAGGCACTCGAACTGCAGACGCAGGTCCCCGGCATCCGCGAGTACAGCCCGGCCCGTACCCTGGTCAACACCTTCGACGCCGGCCCCGAAGAAGCCGGCAGCCAGCCGACCCACCTCGCCCTCGACCAAAGCGGCGACCTTTTCGTCGCCGACCTCGGCGGCGGCGTGTTTCGCTTCCGCGCCTTCAAGCCCGCCGGCGCCCTCTATGCCGAATTCGGCTCCGATCAGGTCACCGAACGTCGTGACGCCTCCGGCAATCCGGTCCCCGGGAGCGCCGAAGCCAAGGGCATCGCCATCGGCGATGCCGCCGGGAAGCTCTACGCGACCTCTTCGAACCCCGAAGGCTCCCACGTCGCCGTCCACGCCCTTCCCACCCCGGGGCCCCCGATCGTTTCCGGGGAGGAAGTCACCGACATCCACCCAACCGCCGCGACTCTGCACTCCGTCGTCGATCCCGACCAGTTCGACACCCACTACCACTTCGAGTACACCACCACCAACTTCGCCGCCTGCGGTGAACCGGCTAATCCCAACTGTCACAAGACCACGAGCGAAGATCTCGGATCCATCAGCAGAGCGGACCGGGTGCAGGAGGCGATCTCGGCACTTTCACCTGCCTCTTCTTACCGCTTCCGCGTCGTCGCCGAAAGCGTCCGCGGCGGTGGCGAAACCGTCGTCGGTCCCGAAGTACCTTTCGAAACGCTGCCTGACGTCTCCGTCCGCAACTTCACCACCCAGACCGTCGGCCCCGAACTCGTCACCCTCAAAGCCGAACTGAACCCGAATAACGGCGGCATCACCGAATACACGATCCGCTACGGCCGCGACGAAAGCTACTCCGGCGGGAGTTCCCAGGGCACCCTCACCGCGACCGGCGAAGAATTCGAAGCGATCTCCGCCACCTTCTCCGGCCTCCAGCCCAACACCACCTACCACTACCAGCTGATCGCCCGGAACGGCAACGGCGAAGTCAAAACCGCCGACCAGACCTTCACCACCGAACTCTCCAGCGCCGAAGAACGCGCCGCCGAAAGCTGCCCCAACACGCTCCTTCGTGAAGAAAACAGCTCCCTCGCCCTCCCCGATTGCCGCGCCTACGAGCAGGTCAGCCCCGTGTTCAAGAACGGCTATCCGGCGATCGCCCCCGACGAGCTCTCTCCCAGCGGCGAACGCGCCACCTTCGCCTCCCTAGGCGGCTTCGCCGGTCTTACCTCCGCCGAAGGCCTCGGCATCGACTACGCCGCGCATCGCACCGCCGATGGCTGGATCACCCAGCCCACCGGCTCTATCCCCGCCAGCCCTGGTCAGCAGGCGGAGGGCATCATCGGCTACAGCGCCGAACTCGACGCCTGGCTCAGCCAGGTGAATCCGGGAACGGCTTTCGGTGAGGCGACCGAAAGTAAACAAGGTGCCCTCTACCAGCACGATGCCGATGGTCCGGTCTTTCAGGCTTCCCCCACCTTCAATATCTTGGAAGGACCCAAGGAAAAAGACTGGTACCAGCCGGTCGCCCAGTCGAGCGACTTCTCTCGCCTCTTCATCGGTACTCGTGAGCGGCTCCTCCCCGCCCCCGCCGACCCCCGTCCGACCAACCCGAACCTTAACGGCGCCACGGTTGATCGCATTTACGAGGTCGATGGAGCGCTCTCCCCGCCGAGCCTCGTCGCCGAGGTTCCTACCGACCTCACCGGTCGCCACTGTCAACTCGATCTCTCTCGGGGCACCCTCGACAGCCCCTGGACCAGCGCCGACGGTTCGACGCTCTTTTATACCTCGCCGCTCGACCTCGTGCCTGGCGCCGAATGTGAAACTAGCGGTGAAGCACCCGGCCCGAATAAGGCCGCCCTCTTTGCCCGCACCGACGGCGCGCCGCCAGTTCAGCTCTCCGCCGAATCGCCCACCCAATGCCATTCGCCGTCGCCCTGCGCCGGCGCCGCCCCCGCCCTCGCTGTGTTCGACGGCATCTCGCCCGACGGCTCCCTCGCTTGGTTCAGTACCTCCCAGCCGCTGATCGACTCCGATACCGAATCCGGCAACGACCTCTACCTCGCCCGCCTCGAAGCCGGCCAACTCTCTCGCCTCGTCCAGGTCTCCGCCGGCCAGGTCGCTCCGGGCCACCCCACCCCCGGCAGTGGCGCCGAAGTCCTCGGCGCCGTCGACCTGTCCCAGGACGGCACCCACATCGCCTACGTTGCCCGCGGGGTCCTGACTACGGACGCCAACGGCGCTGGCGAACGTGCCCAGGCCGGCGCCGCCAACCTCTACGTCTACGACGCCGCCTCCGAAGAAACGAGATTCGTCGCCCAGATCTCCGCGGACCCTTCGCTCTGGAGAGCCGAAGAACCTGAAAAAGCGGTGCAGTTCACGCCCGACGGCCGTTACCTGCTCTTCCAGAGCGCGGCCCGACTCACCGCCGACGACACCGACGCCGCCCCCGACATCTACCGCTACGACTTTCAAACCGGAGGACTTACCAGAGTCTCCCGCGGCCATGATGGCAACGATGCCGACGGCAACGACAGCGCCTTTCCCGCCCTGATCTCGGTGCTTCGAAACGGCGCGACCGGTCCCATCAACGGCCGAGGAGAGAGGCTCGATGGCTACGCCTTCGACGGCAGCCGTTCCATCTCCGCCGACGGCTCGGTTGTCCTCTTTGAGACCGCCGCCCCGTTGGTCTCCCGCGACGCCAACACCGGCGAACACCCTTCTTGCGGTGAATTCACCGGCCAAGCTACTCATTCGAACGGCTGCGACGTGTACGAGTGGGAGGAATCGGGGCACGGCACCTGTACGCAAGCTGGCGGCTGCATCAGCCTCGTCTCTTCCGGCCTCGACGCGGGGGCTCCCAACGCTCTTCTCAGCTCCTCCGGCAACGACATTCTCTTCACCACTCCTCGCGGTCTCGCACCCGCCGACACCGATGGCGTCGGCGATGTCTACGACGCCCGCGTCGGCGGCGGCTTTCATTACACGCCCCCACCAGAAGCCTGCAAAGGAGCTGAAGCGTGCCATGGCTCGAGTGGCTCCGAATCCCCGCCTCCCAAAATCACCACGGCTGGCGAAACCGGCGGCAACGGCACGAAACCGAAGAAGTGTGCGAAAGGCAAGGTGAGCCAGAAACGCCACGGCCACACCCGCTGCGTCGCCAAAAAGCACCAAAAGAAGACGCACCACCACAAGAAGCACCGCCGACCCGCCGGCCATAAGCACGGAGGTGGAAAGTGATCTCCGGCTTCCGCAACCGAACAACCTCGTCCACTGTGATCAAGGAGACCCACCGTATGCCGGACGTGGCCCATGTCGTTTCTAAGCTTATTACTTACTTTGGCTTTGCGGCCGGCGAGGCCGTTCGTGACCAAGCAGCTCGAGGACGCCAGGCCCCTATGCCATCCCGCCTGGAGCTGAGGCCGCCCAGGACGGTTCAGGTCAAGGACGCACCTGAGCGCGGAGCGAGCAAGCAGTCGCAATCTGATTCATCCTGCGCTGCGAGCAAAGCGCGAAATGTGTTTGATGCGACGACGGGAGCGCACACGTTCGTGCGTGAGCTAGCCGCACGACTGAGGACGCCGAGATGGGCCGTCCTGGGCGTGACCCTTTTCATGCTTCTCATCCCTGCCGCCAACGCCGCCTCAGCCCAGGCGGCGGGGCCGGAATGGAAATTGACGGTAACCCCCTCCGCCAACTACTTCCTGCCCGACACCGCCGAAGCCACCGACGAAAACGCTGTCTACACGATCGAAGCCGAAAATGTCGGCGACCAGCCCACCTCCGAATCCGACCCGATAGTTCTCGAAGCGACTGTACCGCCGAGTCTAAACCCGATCGGCGTCCGCTTCTATTCGACGGCCCTGGGATTCCTAACGACGAGCAATCAAAATCCGTCCGGACAGGAACCAGCATTGGGTGAAAGCCTCAGCGAACACGGCTACTGCCCGACTACCGTGCGTTGCGAATACCCCGGCCCTGGAGCTGGCTCCGTTCCCCCCGGCCAGCGTCTGATCATGAGCGTCCGCGTCGATGTTCCCGCTGGACTCTCCGGTCCTCTCACCGCTCAAGCTACGATCAGCGGCGGCGGAGCGCCTACCGCCGCCGGTGCCACCACCAATGAAGTCCGCGCGGCGCCTCTCTACGGGATCAGCGCCTTCACCTCTGCTCTGACTGATTCATCGGGTCAGGCCTACACCCAGGCAGGCGGCCATCCCTATCAGTTCTCTACCCAGATCGATGTCGCCACTGCGACCGAAGCCGAACGTTCAGGAGCCTGGGGCTTGGTTGGAAGCGAAACTGTGCATGACCCAAACACTCTCGTTAGCGAACTTCCCCCCGGGCTGATCGCCAATCCGCAGGCTGTTCCCCACTGCGCCCTCGCTGCCTTCTTCGTCGATGAATGTCCGATCTCTACCATCGTCGGGGACGTCGGCTACCGGGAAGGATCCCATTACCAAGGCACTTTCAACCAGCTCGTCCCCCTCTTCAATCTCCAGCCCAATGGCGCCTTTCCCGGCGAGCTCGGCTATGACGTCCAAAATCTCCCGTTCCTGATCACTGCCGGCGTCCGTGGTGGTACCGACTACGGCGTCACGGCGACTGGATCGGCTCTTCTTTCCGTCGGGCTTAACCGTGTCCGTGTCAACCTCTGGGGAGTGCCCGCCGACCCCTCTCACGACGCGCTCCGCGGCAAAATCTGCCGCGGTACCTCCACCTACTACCAAGGCTGGGGCTTCACCTTCGGAATCGAACCCGAACGCGACTGTGAAGGAGATACACCCGCCAACGGCGGCAGTACCTTAGGACCCTTCCCAGCTGGGGGCCCGGCCGAAGCACCACCGACGCCCTTCGTCACCTTGCCGACCCAGTGCTCCGGCCATCCGCTGACGGTCGTCGGTCGCTCGGTCTCCTACCAGGAACCCGGCCGCGAAGTGTCTGCCACCACGACGTTGCCCCCGGTCGACGGCTGCAACCAGCTGAGCTTCCAGCCGACGATCGAAGCCCGCCCGACCACCGATCTCACCGACAGCCCCTCCGGCTTCGACTTCAACCTCAAGGTTCCCCAGGACCTCGACTCCGAAGGCCTCGAAGACCCCAACGGTCTCTCCACGCCCTCGTTGCGCGAAGCCGTCGTCAAGCTGTCCCCGGGGCTCGTCGTCAATCCCTCATCCGCCGGCGGTCTCGGCGCCTGCTCGCCGGCTCAGATTGGGCTCACCACTCCGGTCGGCACCTCGCCGGTTCAGTTCACCGACGCCCCCGCCCAGTGCCCCGATGCCTCGAAGCTCGGCACCGTCGAAGTCCTCACCCAGCTCCTCCACAATCCGCTTGAGGGCTCCGTATATCTCGCCACTCCCCACCAGAACCCGAGCGGCGGCCTCCTCGCCGGCTACATCGTCCTCGAAGGCGAAGGCGTGATCATCAAGCTCGCCGGCCGCTTCCAGGCCGATCCGCAGACGGGCCAGATCACCGCCAGCTTCGCCGAAAATCCCCAGACCCCGTTCAAGGAATTCAGGTTCCACTTCTTCGAAGGCGCCCGCGGCGCCCTCCGCACCCCGGCCACCTGTGGCACCTATGAAGTTGGCTCCATCCTCACGCCGTACTCAGCTCCCGAATCGGGCCCGCCCGCCGAACCGGTCGCCGAATTCGAAACCACCGCCGGCCCCACGGGGGGCGCGTGCCCCAGCGTGGCCGCGGATGAGCCTCACAATCCGGTTTTCCAGGCCGGTACCGAAAGCCCGGCCGCGGGCGCCTACTCGCCGTTCTCGCTGAAGCTCGTCCGCCGCGACGGCGAAGAGGAACTGAAGGGGATCGAAACCACCCTGCCCGAGGGCCTGATCGGCCGCCTCGCCGGCACTTCCTACTGTCCCGACCCTGCGATCGCCTCGGCGGCCGGCAAGACCGGCGCCGCCGAGCAGGCCGCTCCCAGCTGCCCCGCCTCCTCGGAGGTCGGCAGCGTGGACGTCGCCTCCGGCGCCGGGCCGACTCCGATCCACGTCGGCGGCAAGGTCTACCTCGCCGGTCCATATAAAGGTGCGCCGCTCAGCCTGGCGATCATCACCCCGGCGATCGCCGGGCCCTTCGACCTCGGCAACGTCGTCGTCCGTACCGCTCTGGACGTCAATCCCTTCACCGCCCAGATCACCGCCAAGTCCGACCCGATCCCGACCATCCTCGAAGGCATCCCGCTCGACGTCCGTGCGATCACCCTGCAGATGAGTCGGCCCAAGTTCACCTTGAACCCGACCGGCTGCGAACCGAAGCAGATCACCGGCGCCGCCCTCACCGTCCTCGGGGTATCGGCTCCACTAACCCAGCGCTTCCAGGTCGGCGGCTGCAAGGCCCTGAAGTTCAAGCCAGCCCTGAAGCTCTCGCTGAAGGGCGGCACCAAGCGCGCCGCCTACCCGGCCCTCAAAGCAACCCTTACCTACCCAAGCAAAGGTGACTACGCCAACATCGCCGCCGCCCAGGTCGGCCTGCCGCGCTCCGAGTTCCTGGCCCAGGAAAACCTCGACAAGGTCTGCACCCAGCCGCAGCTGAAGTCCGACGCCTGCCCCAAGAGCTCGATCTACGGCAACGCCAAGGCCTGGACCCCCCTGCTCGACAAGCCTCTCGAAGGCCCGGTCTATCTGGGCGTCGGCTTCGGCTACAAGCTGCCCGCCCTGGTCGCCGATCTCAACGGCCAGATCCGCGTCCTGCTCGCCGGCAAAACTGACACCGACGCCGAAGGCGGCATCCGCAACACCTTCGAAACCGTGCCCGACGCCCCGGTCTCCAAGTTCGTCCTCCAGTTGAAGGGCGGCCCCAAATATGGCCTGCTGCGGAACTCCGAAAACATCTGCGCCAAGCCCCAGCGCGCCCACGCCCGCTTCACCGCCCAGAACGGCAAGGTCGTGACCCTGGTGCCGCCGATCGCCAACAGCTGCGGGAAGAAGGGCAACGGTCACCACAAGAGCGGCAAGGGGAAGAAAGGCCACAAGGGCTCTAAGAGCCGGCTCGGTAGCGCCCTGCTCCGCGGCCTCGGCGGTTGGTAGGGCTCGCCGTGATGTGGCCCGATGACCTCGCGTCTCTTTAGCGTCCGCGGCGACGGTCGACCACGAATGCGCCGTGCCACCGTCGCGCTCGGCGCGGTCATCGCCGCGGTTTTACTGCCTGCCGCCGCGCAGGCAGCACCTCCCCAGCTTGGGGCGGTTTGGACCTCCGAAGTGACCGCCGCCTCGGCCACCCTCCACGGCGAGATCGACCCCGAGGCCGAAGCCACCAGCTACCGCTTCGAATACATCACCGATGCCGCCTACCGCGCCAACTCCGAAGCCGGGCGCGAACCGTTCACCGGCGCCGCCCGGATCGTCGGGTCGCTCTCCGGCGGCTCGGGCGCGGCGCCGGTCTCCCAGCATCTCAGCGCCCTCGCCATCGCCACCACCTACCACTACCGCCTCTTCGCCGACAACGCCTCCGGGCCGGCGACCAGCGAACCTCGCACCTTCACCACCCAGGAAAACGGTGCCGCTTTTTCCCTGCCCGACGGCCGCGGCTGGGAGCTCGTCTCCCCCCCGACAAAAACGGCGGCGCCGTCGCCGCCCCCGGCGAACTGCACGGCGGGGGCGTCGTGCAGTCCGCAGCCGACGGGGCGGGGGAGATCACCTACTCCTCGGCGGCCTCCTTCGGTGACGAAGCGGCGGGTGCCCCGCAGAGCTCCCAGTACATCTCCCGCCGCACCGGCTCGGGCTGGAGCACCCAGAACATCACCGCCCCGACCCTCTCCGGCGCCTACGGCACCGAACCCGAGGGCGTCCCCTATCAGCTCTTCTCTACCGACATCTCCGGTGGCCTGCTGCTGAACGGCGTCCACTGCCGCGGCGAAGGCTCGGGCTGCCCGGTCGCCGCTCCGCCGCTGCCGGGCTCCGGCGCCCCAGCGGGCTACCAGGACTACTACCTCCGAAATGATGAAAGCGGTGGCTACGAGGCCCTCCTCACCGCGACCAACGCCACCCTGCACCTTTCGGCCTCGCTGTTCGACCTCGCCCTCGCCGGCGCCAGTCCCGACCTCGGCCACGTCGTCCTCTCCACCTGCGCTGCCCTGACCTCGCAGGCGACCGAAGTTGCCGGGAGCGAAGGCTGCGACCCCGCCGCCCAGAACCTCTACGAGTGGAGCGGGGGGGTGCTGGCGCTGTTGAACCTCCTGCCGGGCGAAACCCACGGCACACCGGGCGCCCGACTTGCCGCGCCGGTCGGCGCCGTCTCCGCCGATGGCTCGCGGGTCTACTTCACCGAGGGCGAAGCCGGCCCGCTCTACCTGCGTCGGGCTGGCGGATCCACCGTGGCGCTGCCCGAAAGCGGGGGAGGGGGCGCCCGCTTCGAAGCCGCCTCGAGCGATGGCTCGCTCGCCTTCTTCATCAAAGGCGGCGAGCTCTACCGCTACAGCGCCCTCACCGCGACAAGCATCCCGCTCGCCGCCGGAGTCGAAGGGGTCCTCGGCGCCGCCACCGACGGCTCCCGCGTCTACTACGCGACTGCCGGCGGGATCTTCTCCTGGCACGAAGGCACGGTCACTCCCGTTGCCGTAGTGCCCGGCGCCGCCCAGGCGAGCGACTACCCGGCCGCCACCGGCACCGCCCGCGTCTCACCCGACGGCTCCGAGCTCCTCTTCCTCTCCCAACAGAGCCTGACCGGCTACGACAACGCCGATGCCACCAGCGGCCAGCGCGACTCGGAGGTCTTCCTCTACACCGTCGGCTCCGGTCTCGCCTGTCTCTCCTGTAACCCGACCGGCGAGCGGCCCGCCGGTCCCTCGACGATCTCCGGCGCCCTCGCCAACGGCACCGGCCCCGGCGCCACCCAGGTCTACAAGCCGCGCGATCTCTCCGTCGACGGCCGCCGTGTCTTCTTCACCTCCGGCGACGCCCTCCTCGCCCTCGACTCCGACCGCGCCCCCGACGCGTACCAGTGGGAGGCCTCCGGCGAGGGTAGCTGCGCCAAGGCAGGCGGCTGCCTCTCGCTGATCTCCTCCGGCTCGGGCAGCGGCGCCTCCTTCCTCGACGCCTCCGCCGACGGCTCCGACGCCTACTTCCTCACCACTGCCTCGCTGGTCCCTCAAGACCCCGGTTCGGCCGACGTCTACGACGCCCGGATCGGCGGCGGCTTCCCCATCCCGACCGCGCCGATCCCCTGCGAAGGCGACGCCTGCCAACCGCTGCCCTCGGCGCCCGAAGACCCGACCGTCGCCAGCCTGATCCCGGCTCCTGGCAACCCGCCGCTCCACTTCCCCAACTCCCACAAGCCGAAGAAACACCACAAGAAAAAGCACCATCACAAGAAGAACTACAAGCAGCACCAGAAGAAGGCGAAGCACCGCAGCAAGCGAGGCGCCAAATGAACCCGCGCCGCCTTCTTGACTTCCTTTTCTTCCCCAAAACCTCCCCTGCGGAGGCGGGCGTCCCGGCAAGTCCAGGCGACGCTATGGCGAGTGGCGGACCAATCAGCGCAAGGACGCAAGGAGTCTCCATAGCGGCGCTATGGAGACGACTGAGGACGCCGCGATGGGCAGCAAGCCCGACCGAGCAAGCATCGAATTCTGGTTCCTTTGCGCCGCGAGGGAGAGGCGCAGCATTCATCCTGTCCGCCGCCGTCATTGCGGTGCTTGGCGCAGCCGGGACGCCCGCCTCCGCAGCCGCCGCCGAACCCTTCGGGTTCCAGTCCTTCAACCTCGAGGCCGAAAACCAGAACGGCACGCCCGCCACCGAAGCCGGCACCCACCCCTACCAGCTGGCGATTGACCTCGCCCTGAACGAAGGGCCCGAATCCCCGGGCCAGCCCGGCGTCCCCTTCCCTGCCGGCGACCTGCGCGACCTGCGCCTCTCCCTGCCCGCCGGCTTCGTCGGCAACCCGAGCGCCGTCTCCCACTGCTCGCTCGCCCTCTTCAACACACCGCGCTCCTCGCCCTTCGAAACGAGCCGCTCGGGCGAGAGCTGCCCCGACAAGAGCCAGATCGGCGTAATCACCCTGCGCACCTCGCTCGGCGGCGGCGCCGCTCGCACCTTCGGCCTCTTCGACCTCACCCCGGGCCCCGGTCAGGCGGCGCTCTTCGGCGCCGCACCCTTCGGCCAGCCCCTGACCTTCGCCGGCCAGGTCCGCAACGCCCAGGGCGAATTCGGCCTCGACCTCGAAGCGCGGAACTTCTCCCAGGGCCTGGCGATCGACGCGGTGCAGATCGACCTCTGGGGGACCCCCTGGGCCTTCGCCCACGACGGCGAGCGCGGCAACTGCCTAAACGAGGCCGAACCCTCGGCGCCCTGGGCCCCCTGCTCGGTCGGCCCGGAAAAAACTAACAAGCCGCTCGCCTTCCTCACCCTGCCGACCTCGTGCACCGCGCCGCTCGTCCTCGGCGCCGCCGCCGACTCCTGGCAGGCGCCCGGGGCCTTCGTCGAGGACGCGGCGAGCCTGCCGGCCTTGACTCGCTGCGATCGCCTCAACTTTGCCACCAGCTCTTTTTCCGGGCCGACCACCAACCGCACCTCCTCGGCGACCGGCTTTGACTTCAACCTCACCGTCCACCAGGAAGGCCTGCTCGAACCCGGCGGCCTCGCCGGCTCGGAGGTCCAGGAGGCCCATGTGGCGCTGCCCGAAGGCTTTACGATCAACCCCTCGGTCGGCGCCGGGCTCGGCGTCTGCAGCCCGGCCGCCTACGCCGCCGAGACCGCCACCTCGGCCCCCGGCGCCGGCTGTCCGAACAGCTCGAAGATCGGCACCTTCACCCTCCAGAGCCCGCTGCTGGTCGAAGAAACGACCAGCTTCGAACAGCTGATCGAAGGCTCGATCTATCTTGCCCAGCCAACCGACAATCCCTTTGGCGCCCTGGTCGGGGTCTACCTCGTCGCCCGCGCCCCCGACGGCATTCTCGTCAAGGTCGCCGGCCGCCTCCAGCCCGATCCGACCAGCGGCCGCATCACCGCCCTCTTCGAAGGCCTGCCCCAGCTGCCCTACTCGAGCCTCAAGATCCACTTCCGCGAAGGCCAGCGCGCTCCACTGGCGACCGCCGCCAGCTGCGGCCACTACGTCACCCAGGTCGAACTCACCCCCTATCAGAGCTCCTCGCAGGTCGTCCCCTCGGTCCTCCACCAGAACTTCGAATTCCAGCTCAGCCAGGGGGTCGGCGGTGGCCCCTGTCCGGCTGCCACCACGCCGTTTGCCCCCGGTGCCGAAATCGGCTCGGTCAACTCCAACGCCGGCTCCTACTCGCCCTTCTACCTGCACCTGACCCGCGGCGACGGCGAAGACGAGATCACCTCCTACTCGGCGCTGCTGCCGCCCGGACTGACCGGCAAGCTGAGCGGCATCCCCTACTGCCCGGAGGCGGCTATCGCCGCCGCCCGCGCCAACGGCGGCGTCGCCGAGACCGCCGCGCCCAGCTGTCCGGCGGCGAGCGAAATCGGCCACACCGTGGTCGGCTACGGGCTCGGCGGCGTCCTCACCTACGCCCCTGGGCGCCTCTACCTCGCCGGGCCCTACCACGGCGCTCCGCTCTCGATCCTCGCCGTCGACCCCGCCCTGGTCGGTCCTTTCGACCTCGGCGTCATCCTCGTCCGCTCAGCCATCAAGGTCGATCCGCTCACCGCCCAGGTCTCGATCGACTCCGCCGGCTCCGATCCGATCCCCCACATCCTCGGCGGCATCCCGCTGCACCTGCGCGACATCCGCGTCTACATCTCCCGCCCCGGCTTCACCCTCAACCCGACCAGCTGCGAACCGACCACGGCGCTCTCGACCCTGACCGGCTCGGCGCCGCCCTTCTCAAACCCCGCCGCCGCCACCGCCTCGCCGGCCTCGCCCTATCACCTGAACAACTGCTCCGGGCTCGGCTTCGCCCCAAAGCTCTCCCTGAAGCTGCTCGGCCAGACCAAGCCCAACGGCTTCCCGGCCCTCCGCGCGACCGTCACCGAGCGCCCCGGCGACGCCAACATCAAGGCCACCTCCGTCACTTTGCCCCACGCCGAGTTCCTCGCCCAGGAACACCTGCGGGGCGTCTGCACCCAGCGTCAGTTCGCCGCCGCCGCCGGCAACGGCGCCGCTTGTCCGGCCAACTCTGTCTACGGCCACGCCCGCGCCTTCACCCCGCTCCTCCCCGCGCCGCTCGAAGGGCCGGTCTTCCTGCGCTCGGGCGCCCATCGCCTCCCCGACCTCGTCGTCGCTATGAGCGGCGACGGCGGTATCGCGATCGACCTGCTCGGCCGCGTCGACTCCGTTCGCGGCGGCATGCGGGCCTCTTTCGAAGCTCTGCCCGACGCGCCGGCCTCGAAATTCGTCCTCACTCTGAACGGGGGCAAGCACGGCCTGCTCGTCAACTCGGCCAACGTTTGCCACGCACCCGCCGCCGCTTCGGTGCGGATGGTCGGCCATAACAACTCCGGCTACGCCCCCCAGGTCCAGTTGCAAAACGAATGCGGGGCGAAGAAGAAGGGCAAGGGGAAGAAGAACAAGAAGGGCAAGAAGCAGGCCAAGCCCGCGCCGGCGGGCGGTGGCGGCCGATGAGCGCGCCTCGCCAGCCCCTGCAGCGAGGCCGGGGGGGAAGCAGATCCCGGGCGCTCCTGCTCCTCTTCGCTCTGGCCGGCCTCGCCGGCGCGACCCTGCTGCCCAGCGCCGGCGCCGTCGTCAAACAGCTCGGCAACCTCCGCGTCGCCGTCAACGGCAAGCTCACCCCCCGCGCGCTGCCTCGCGAAGGCAGCGCTCCGGTTGGCGTCAGCGTCTCCGGCCGCGTCTCGACCAGCGATCAGAGCCCGCCGCCGCAGCTGCGCCAACTGAGCATCGAAATCAACCGCCACGGCCGCTTTGAAACCGCCGGCTTGCCGCTCTGCCCGGCGGCGGCGATCCGCACCGCCTCCAACGGCCGCGCCCTCGCCGTCTGCGGGCCCGCTCTGGTCGGGCAGGGCAAGTTCGCCGGCACGATCACCCTGCCCGGCTCCGCCCCCTACCCGATCGCCGGCCGGCTTCTTCTCTTCAACGCCACCGAAAAGGGTCACCCGGTGCTGCTCGCCCACATCTACAGCCCCCACCCGTTTGCCACCTCCTTCCTCTTCGCCTTCCAGATCGCCGCCAAGCCCGACGGCACCTACGGCACCGTCCTCACCGCCAACCTCGGCAGCGCGCTCGGCAGCGAGCGCAACCTGACCGCGATCGAAATGACCCTGCAGCGCCGCTACACCTCCTCCGGCCAGCAGCGCAGCTACCTGAGCGCCGCCTGCCCGGCGCCCAAGGGCTTCCCTGGCGCCGTCTTCCCGCTCGCCCGCACCAGCTTCACCTTCGCCGACGGCCGCAAGCTCACCTCGACCCTGACCAGCAACTGCGCGGTGCGCCCGTGAGCGCGGAGCGAGGAAGCAGTCGAAGTTTGATAACTCTGCGCCCCGAGAGAAGCGCGAAATTTGAGAGGCCAGTATTTCTCGCCGTCTACTTGGCATCTGCGGCGCTCGCCCTCGGTCTCGCCGCCTGCGGCGGCTCAAGTAGCTCTGGCACCGGCGTCGCAGCCTCGCCGCCGACCGCCGCCGCCCCCTCGCCTTCGAACTCGCAAGCGCCCGCAGCCGGGCCCCACCGCGGTGGCGGCAAAGGGTCCCAGGGCGGCTCACCCCCGCAGGGCAGCAGCACCGCCGAATCCACCGCCGCGGCCGTACCGGGGCCGAGGTCCTCCTCCTCGCCCACCGCTGCCAAGCCCAAGCCGACTCCCGGCGCGGCTACCGGACCGCCTGCCTCGACCGCTTCGACCTCGGTCAGCTCTACCTCCAGCGGCGCCAGGTCGAGCCCCAAAGTCGTACGGCCCAAGCCGCCGCGGCGCAAGCGCGCTGCCCACCGCCCCCACCGCGCCGGCGCGGCCGCGTTTCTGCAGCCCGAAGGCGACAACAGCATCCCCAACTACGGATCCGAAGCGTCCGCCGGCGAACGCGCCGCCGCCCAGACCGCCCTCGGCGCCTACCTGAGCGCCCGCGCCGGTGGCGAATGGGCCGGCGCCTGCGCCCTGATGGCCTCCCAGGTGCAAAAGCAGCTCGGGGCCCTGTCAGGGTCAGATGGCGAAAGCTGCGCCGCCGCCTACGCCAAGCTCTCCAGCGGCATATCTGCCAGCGAACGCGCTAGCCCGCTGATTGGCTCGCTGGCGGCCCTGCGGGTCGAAGGTGAAAACGCCTTCGCCCTCTTCTACGGACCCGGCGCCCGGCAGTACATGATGCCGCTGCGCAGCGAAGGCGGAGCCTGGAAGGTGACCCAGATCGCCGCGATTCCCTACCCCGTCGGCGCCCCAACCGCTAGCCAGTAGCGGTTCCGCCGACCTCCGAACTCGACCCAAAGGAAGAACGCAGATGGCAAATAGACGCGTCCTCCGAGCGGCCCTCGCCCTCAGCCTGGCGGCGACTCTGTCGCTCGCCGCTCTGGCCCACGCCGCCGAAGTCAGCCGCGCTTCTTACCGCGAAGCGGTCGAGCCGATCTGCCGGGCCAACGGCAAGGCCAATGAACGGATCCTCGCCGGCGTTCGGCCCGAGGTTCGCGCCGGCAAGCTGAAGCCCGCCGCCGCTCAGTTCGCCAAGGCCGCCGCCGCCCTGAAGCAGACGCTGGCCGAACTGAAAGCGGTTCCCCAGCCGAGCGGCGACGGCGCCCGATTGGCGAGGTGGCTCGCCTACGCCGGCGCCGAGGTGCGGCTCTTCGAAGCCGCCGCCAGCGATCTGCGCGCCGGCAGGAAGGGGGCTGCCGAGCACATGGTCGCGCGGCTGACCGAGACCGCCAGCCGCGCCAACGCCGAGGTTCTGCCCTTCGAATTTCACTACTGCCGCTTCGAACCGTCGCGGTTCACCTGATGCGCCCGCTCCGCAAGGTGCTGCTCGCCGGCCTGCTCGCCCTCATCATCGCCGCTGCCACCGCGAGCCTCGCCTACGCCTTGCACCTCCAGATCGGCGACATCGTCGTCGAAGCCGAAGGCGGCTTTGCCCCCAAGGCCCTGCCCCGTCACCAGAACGCCCCGATCACCCTGCACGGCGGCGGCTCGATCTC
Organism: uncultured Actinomycetes bacterium; assembly: GCA_963839115.1. Lineage (GTDB taxonomy): Bacteria > Actinomycetota > Thermoleophilia > Solirubrobacterales > 70-9 > VAYN01. The sequence goes on along the minus strand of CAWITM010000001.1, from coordinate 2,279,304 downwards.
GACCGCCTCGGGGGAACTCCCCCCGATCCTCAAGGAACTCACCTTCCTCTTCGACCGCCATGGCTCCGTCGTCACCACCGGGCTGCCGCACTGCACGATGGCGAAGCTGGCGGCGACCGACACCGCCCAGGCCAGACGCGCCTGCGGGGACTCGATCGTCGGCGAGGGCTCCGGCTCGGCGATCGTCAAGTTCCCCGAACAGCCGCCGATCAAAGCCTCCTCGCCGATCACCCTCTTCAACGGCCCGCCGGGGCCGCACGGCGATCCGACCGTGCTCGCCCACGCCTACCTTTCGATCCCCGCCCCGACCACCTACATCGTCCCGGTCGTGATCGAACCGATCCACCAGGGGGTCTACGGCTACCGCACCAAAGCGACGATCCCGCCGATCGCCGGCGGCGCCGGGGTGCCGATCTCCGGCCATCTGAGGATCGGCAAGAAATGGACCTACAAGGGCAAGCGCTACTCCTATGTCAACGCCCGCTGTGAAACCGGTCACCTTCAGGCCAAAGGCGAATTCACCTTCAGCGATGGGACCCAGCTCAGCGGCATCTTCTTGAAGCCTTGCACCATCGCCCGGTGATCGCTGCCGGCGCCGCTGCCGTCATCGGCAGCCGTACCCCGCCGCGCCAGTGGGCCCCTTGAGTTGATCGGTCCGGCTGCCCCGGCCCGCTCGCGGCCTCCGTTCCTCCTGCGCCATCCGCGCCAGGTGCTGGCCCTGGCGCTGATCGCGCTGGTCACCTTGGGATTGATCGGGACCGGCGTCACCGGCCGCCTCGACCCGACCTCGCTGAACGTTTCCGGCACCGCCTCCTCGAGCGCCAATGCCGAGCTCGCCGAACACTTCGGCGACTCGGCGCCGTTTGCGATCCTGCTGCGCGGCCCCGCGGCGGCGCTCGAACAGCAGGGCCCGCAACTGGTCCGGGCCCTGCGCCGCGACCCCAAGGTGACGACGCTCTCGCCCTGGGACCGCGGCTCGGTCGGCGGCCTGCGCCCGGCGCCGGGACGGGCGCTGATCCTGGTCGACTTCCACGTCGACACCAAGACCGCCGTCAACGACATCGTCCCGCGGCTGAATGATCTGCTCGAAGGCGAAGTCAGGCCGCCGGTGCGGGCGACCCAATCGGGCTTCGCCACGCTTTCGCGGGCGATCCAGGACGAATCGATCAGCGCCGCCGAGCGTGGCGAGCTGATCGCCCTGCCGATCCTCCTGCTGGTCCTGCTGATCGTCTTCCGCTCGCCGATCGCGGCGGTGATCCCGCTCGTCTTCGGCGCCCTCACGGTGGTCGCCGCGCGCGGCATCCTCTACTTCTTCACCGCCTGGTTCGACATCGACGCCTTCGCGCTGACGGTCTGCACGATGATGGGGCTGGCGCTGGGGGTGGACTACGCCCTGTTGATGGTCTCGCGCTTCCGCGAGGAGATCGCCAGGGGCGTCGAGCCGGTCGAGGCGGCCCGGCTGACCCGGCGCACCGCCGGGCGGACGGTTGCCTTCGCCGGCAGCACCCTGCTGCTCTCGATGCTCGTCTCGCTGCTGATCTTGCCGGGGTCGCTCTTGGCCTCGCTGGCGGGGACGGTGGCGATGGTCGTTGTCCTCAGCGTCGGCGTGGCGACGGTCGTCGGGCCGGCGATCCTGACCCTGGTTGGCACCCGTCTCGACCGCTGGCGGATCGGCGCCCCGGCGGGCGAGCACTCACGGCTGATGAGGTTCCTGAACGGGGCGCTGCGGCGCCCGGCGCTGGCGGCGATCGGAATCGGTGCGATCCTGCTCGCTCTGGCGGCACCGGCGGTGGGGATGAGGATCGGGCCGCCGAGTCCCGAAGAGCTGTCCTCGAGCGCGCCGACCCGCCGCGACGCCGAACTGATCGACCACGCGATCGGGCCCGGCTGGGACGCGCCGTTCCAGATCGTCGCCAACAACCCCAACGGCCCGATCACCGACGCCAAGACCTTCGCCGCCCTCACCGATTTCCAGAAGCGGGTCGCAAAGCTGCCCGGGGTGGAGGCGGTGATCGGGCCCGAGAAGGCAACCAGACGAGTGGCGCCGCTGCGCAAGCTCGGCAACGCGGCGCTCTCCTCGCGCGGCAACCTCGGCCCGGTCAAGCAGCTCGGCAAGCTCGGCCGCCAGCTCCGGGTCGCCGCCGGCGGGGTCGGCTCATTGCGGGCCGGCATCGATGAAGCCAGTAACGGCGCCGGGTTGCTGGCGCAGGGGTCCGACCGCGCCGTCGAAGGCGCCCAGCTGATCGCCCACGGGCTGGCCCGGGCAGCGAGCGGCAGCGGCCGGGCGATCGGCGCTCTCGAACGCTTCGCCGCCGGCTCGCGCAAGCTCGAAGAAGCGGTCGGTGAAGCTGCCTTCGGAGCGCTGCAGGTGCGGACCGCGATCAATGCGCTCGGTGGCGCCAACCTGCGCTACAACGGCCTGCGCAAGCAGCACGTCCTCAAGGGCGCCCTCGACTACGAAGCCGAACAGACGATCCCCAAGCTGACCGGCCATGCCCAGGGGACCGAAGAAGAGCTTGCAGCGGTGATCGCCGGCCTCGAAGCGATGGCGGTCGGTCGGGCCGACCCGGCCTACGCGGCGACGCTCGAAGCGGCGCGGCGGGCCCAGGCCGAAGTCAGCGGGATCGATCCCGCGACCGCTGCCCCGGCCAGCCCTGGATACAGCGGGCTGGCGGCCGAAATCGAAGGCCTCGGCGGCCGTCTTGAAGAGGACTCCGAAGCTGCCAAGGCGGTCGGTCAGCTGATCGGCTCGACGATCAGGGAACTGAAGAAAGTCGAAAACGGAGCAGCCCAGCTCGCCCACGGCCTCTACAAGATCCACAGAGCCGCCAACAGGCTGGCCTCGGGCGCGGGGCGGCTCTCGCGGGCCGCCCGCTCGCTCGGCGGCGGGATCGAAAGGCTTAGTGGCGGCACGACCTCCCTGGTCGCGGGCTTGGGACGCCTGACCGGCGGCGCCGAAGCCCTTGAACAGAGGCTCGCCGAAGGCGCGCAGCAGACGGCGCCGCTGCAAGGCGGGCTCGAAGAAGCGAGCGTGCAGGTGATCGAAGGGCACAAGAAGCTGCGCAGCCAGGCCGGCAAGGTCGCGAGGGAGACGCCGGGCCTCTTCAACTCCGGTTACTTCGTGCTCTCGGCGCTCGACGGGGCGCCGCCGCGGAACCGCGAACGGGCCGCCGCCACGATCGACTTAGACCACGGCGGCCAGGCGGCCTCGGTGTTGGTGATCTCCCACTACGCCTTCAACACACCTGGCTCGATCCGCCTGGGCAGGGACCTCGACCGCCTGACCGGCGAGCTGGGCGAAAGCGCCGACCTCGAAGCCGGCGTCGCCGGCGGTGTCGCCCAGCTCAACGAGTACAGCCAGATCACCCGCGAACGGATTCCCCTCGTGATCGCGGCAATCGCCCTCGTCACCTTCCTGGTCTTGATCGTGGTCCTGCGGGCGATCCCGCTGGCATTGATCGCGGTCGGGCTCAACCTGCTCACCGTCGGCGTCGCCTTCGGCATCCTCACCCTGCTCTTCCACATCCCCGCTGGCTCACCGTTGGGTGGCCACAAATATGTCGACGCGGTCGGGGCGACGATGATCTTCGGCATCGTCTTCGGGCTCTCGATCGACTACGCGGTCTTCCTGCTCTCTCGAATGCGCGAGAGCTATGACCGCGACGCTGACAACCAAGCCGCGGTCGCCTTCGGGCTCGAGAAGACGGCTCGCGTGATCACCGGCGCCGCGGCGATCATGCTGGCGGTGTTCGTCGTCTTCGCCGGGGCCTCGATCTCCACGGTGAGCCAGCTCGGCATTGGCCTCACCGTCGCCGTCGTGCTCGACGCCACCGTGGTGCGGATCGTCTTGCTGCCGGCGCTTATGCTGCTGCTCGGCGACCGCGTCTGGTGGCTGCCGGGACCGCTCGAGCGCCTGCTGCCGCGATTCGACGTGCATCCGGAGGAGCCGGTGGACGCAATGCCTGAGCCCTAGCGCCACATGGACCGCGGCTTTGCCCGTTTGACACCTCGTTTCGCCTCACCAGGCGAATAACGCTACATGGCGATCGGCGCTGTTGTGGTCCTCGACGGCCGGCCGCCGAGCCAGGCCGGGTCCCTCGCCCAGATCCGCTCGCTCGTGTACCAGTTGCCGCGGCTCCGTCAGCGCCTGTTGACGCAGCGGCACGGCCTCGGCACCCCGTTCGGGGTCGACGAGGCTTTCGACGTGCGCCATCCCGGTCGCTCGGAGCCGCGCGGGCGGCTGCTCTTGGATTGTCTCCTCCGCCCGCACAACAACCGGCGGCCCTGCCGGCCGCCTCCGCCGTGGCGACGTCAGGCACCCACGGCTCTTCGGCACCTATTTCTTCAGAAAATCCTCCGCTATCATCCTAGGCCTCGCCCGTGCCAGCGCGGCCGAGACGAAATGGCTCCCAGAAAGCTCCTCTGCCAGGTGGCTCCGTGATCGCCAACTTCCAGAGTTGGCGCGAAGAAGCCAGGGCGGTGCACCGCTACGACCAGATCACCGCTGCTGCCGAGGACTGGCTGGCGAGGGACCTGGCAGTTACCGAGCCCGGCCCGCCTCGTATCAGCCTGGCGCTTGCCGAAGTGCTCTGGTGGACCCGCAGCGCCCCCACCAACGCCCGACTGGTTCTGCTCGAACTGCCCTGGTCCGGTCCTCGTTGCTTTAAGCGACACCAGGCGACCCTCAAGGCCGCGGCGCGACAGCTCCGCCCCTGTCGCCATTTGGCTGCCGACCCTGAGCTACTGCCGAGCGCGCTTGAGTTCTACCTGACCTCCGGCGTCGCCGCTCTCTTGGGCCACGACCTCGATAACGGCTCCACGATGCCCGAGGGCCGTCTCCTCGCCCAGCTGACCGAGTTCGTGCTCGAGCCCTATCTTGGCAGCGCCTCGGCCGCTCGGTTCGCCCAGGTAGGCCGGGCCGGCGCCGGCCGCGGCTCCTACCCGGTCGGGGCGGGTCATCCCTCCTCGCCCGGTCCTTCGGGCACATGCTTGACGCGGAGCGCTCCCGCCAGCTCCAAAGCTTTCTTCGACAGGGCCGACGGCGGTCGATGGCGCGGCAGGTGATCTGCGTCGCCAGACGGGGCGACCACTGCCCGCCGCATCTGCGGATCGCCGCGATCGGCGGTGATGGCTGGTGGGTGGGCGAGGCCGAGGCGATCGCGACGCTACGGCACGACCTCAACGCCTACTTCCTCGAGACCCCCAAGGGGACCGAGTACCTCGTCGTCCGCCGGCACGAGGGGCGCGATTACCTGACAACCGAGACCGACGGTCTTCTCCCCGCCGACCTCCTCGCCCTTCCCTCGTGCCCCTGACTCCCCGAGCAGCTGCTTGCGAGGAGGCTGATCCAGGCCTGCTGCCGAGCCGTACCAGTACTCGTTCCCAGACCCCGCCGACACCATCGGCTCCAAGAGCCGACACCGCAGCTGCGGAAGCCTTCGACGCCCTTACCCTCGCCCTTCGGTCCGGCGACCTCGCCGCCGCCGCATCCTGCTTTGCCCGCGGCGCCTGCCTGGGCACCCCCGATGCCACGACCATCCACGGCCGACCCGGTATTCGGGAAACCCTCGCCCAGCTGATCGCCATGGACGCCGAAGTCGACGCCGAGCTGGACTCGATAGTCCTTGAGGGAGGGACCGCCCTCGGGCGAGGTCGTTGGCGTACGCCCGCAACCCACCCGGACGGACATCCGCTGGAACAGATTTCACACCTGACAGGGTTCTGCGCCCGATCGAGGCCGCCTGGAAGATCACGGTCGCGCTTCCTTGAGCGTAGGCGCTTGCCCTGACCCAGCGCGACCCTTGCCTGGCCGACTGAAGACGATGCTGCGCGCCCGGCGACGGCATGCAAGCTCAATCGGGGTGCGCCCGTCGCTCTCCACCGCCGACCGCCCCGTCGGCTGTCGCTTCTCGTTACCTAACCAAGCTCAGTTCGGTGAATAGCTACAAACTGGTTCCCCACAACTATCGATATTTCGCCGGCGTCAGGAAATACACCACTGTTGAGAGTGTGTGTGATTGTGGTCGGTGTCGTCGAGATGTGAAAGGGTGGCTGGCGATTCGGCAAGGGAGGGGTAGGGGTGAAGAAGACGCCTGACCAGCATCTGTCAGACCTGGCAGAAGCCTTACTGGTACGACATCTGCAGGCCTCCTGGCCTGCCTCGACGGCGGCCGGGCCGACCTGGTTTCGTGACGGTGGACCGCCCGATCGCTATGACCAAGAGATCCGCACCGTCGCCGTCGTCGGCGCCGGTGCCAGCGTGCCGATGAACCCGGTCGCCGAGCAGCTGGCGACCGAACTCGAGGAAAAGGACAAGGATCCCCGGGCGCGCTTGGTCGAGCTCGATCGGCTCGAGGACGTCTACAGACTCGATCGCACCGAGTTCGAGACCCGGTTGACGGCGATCTGCCGGACCCCGGAGATCGAACGCGAGGTCCGCTATGAGATCGCCAGCTCCTACGGGCGCCGCCACCCGACAGTGCTCGCCTACGAGCTGCTCGCCCACCTCCTCCACCACCGCTTCCTCGACGCGATCGTCTCCTTCAACTTCGACGAGCTGCTCGATCAGTCGATCGACGACGAGCTCAGCCCCGACGAGTACACCCGGGTCGTCGGCGAGGGCGATTTCGATCCCGATCCGACGGTCGAGTTGCAGGGACCGCTCTACGTGAAGATGCACGGGACCGCCAGCGAACCCGAGACCCTGCGCTTCACTCGCGATCGCTACTACTGGACGCCGACCTCGATCGTTGAGTTGGTCGAGCGCCAGTTCGAAGTCGAGCACCTGGTCCTGATCAACCTCGGCTTCGCGATGTCGAGCTTCGACTTCCAGCGCCTGCTGCGAAAGCCCACCTCGCTGGAGATCTACCATTTCGACCCTCAGGCGCTCCCCGAGAAGATCCCGACCGCGATCACCGAACAGCGTCGCAAGGCCCGCGAGCGCGGCGAGACCTCGCGCGCGCCGCGCTTTGACGAACCGACCGTGCTCGCCAAATTCCCGGCCGAGCCCGAGACCCCCGGGGAGCCACCGGACCCAGGCTTCCTCGGTGGGCTGCTCGGTAGGCTCGACGCCAAGCTCGAGCGGCTCGCCGGTCACACCCGCCCGGCGGAGTGGCGATCGACCCGGCGTCACGAGGCGGTGGTCGAGCTGCTCGACGGCGCCGACCTGCACGTGCGCCGCCGCTACATCGCCTACCTGCGGCGGCGAACAGTCCTCGAGATCGCCTTCACGGCGACCAAGGGGCGCGGGGTCGTCTCGATCGCCTCGATGGTCGGCGATCGCTGCGGGCGCTACTACGACCTCTATGCCCAGGTCGCCGGGCGCGAGCCCGTCTCCTCCTGGTCAAAGCTCTGCGGCGAGGGCGGTCTGCGCGAGCGCAAGACGTTCCCGGGCACCTACGAGGTGCTCGAGTCGGTGAGCCGTGACTTGCCGGACGGCAAGCTCGACTCACCGCACCGCTTCCACCTCGCCGACCCGGCCAGGCTGGCCGAGCACACCGCCAAGATCCTCTCGCTGCCCCAAGATGACGGCCCGGCGCTAGAACGGAACCTGACCAAGACCCTCGAATACCTCCAGCACGACACCGAGATCGAGATCCACTCCTGCGATGACCGCGTCTGCTCGAAGCTCTTCTCCCGCCCGCGGCCGCTGATCACCTTGACTGCCTTTCAGGGCTGGACCCGCGAGATGCTCATCGAAGCGGGCGACTTCGACGAACTCTGCCTGGTCGCCGAGACCGGCTACTGGATCCTCGAGCCGCCGATCAAGGCAATCCTCGGCGCCGGCGCCGAACGCATCAGGTTGGTACAGGCCTTCGAACCGGCGCCGAAAATCGAGGGGATCGAGATTGACACCCGCCAGCTGCCCTGGGGCCGTCACAATCGCCACATGACGATCGCCATCAAGGATGGCGTCCCGCAGGCGGCGATCTACTTCGTCAGACGGCTGCGGGCTGCCACCGTCACCCCGGTCGCACTCGAGGAAAAGGGTGACCTGGACCGGGTGATGGAGGCCTTCGAGGAGCTCTGGTCGAATGCCGAGGTCTATGAACGCGAGCGCAAGTTAAGAGACCGAAGCGTCGCCACTCGTCTCGTTGACTAGCGATCCGCGTCCGCCAGAAAATCCTGCGCTATCATCTGACTTGGCTTCGGGTCACTGCAGGGGCCCTCGCCATCCGGGCCGTCCCGTTCTTTTCCCGACCGGGCGGTCTTGCAGCAGCGCAGACCTCCCTGCCCGGAGGAGTCTCCCTGGCTCCTCCGGGCCGTTTGCGCAGCCCTAAAAAAGAACGCGCTCTGTTCCGGTAATCAGGTGGGGCGAATTCGTCGTCCCCACCGTCTTACAGAGGTGATGAACCAAAACCTCACCAGCCAACTCACCATCGCTCCGTCTACCACTCGCAGCCTCCGGCGCTGCCGCGACCGCGAGCTCCTCGCCTATGTCGGCCGCCACGGCATCGTTGCCATCCCCCAGGTGATGGCCGCGCTTGAGATGGGCCAGAGCGTCGCCTACGACCGCGTCGCATCCTGCATCGAGGCCGGCCTCCTCGAGCGCCTCGAGCTGCTCCGCGCCGAGCCGAGCCTCCTGCGTTCGACCCGGTCCGGGCTCCGCTACGTCGGCCTCGCGATGCCCCGCGCCATCGTCACTCCGGGCGCCGTCGACCACTGGCTCCGCTGCGCCGAGGCCGCCCGCATCCTCGGCGAGCTCCACGGCCACCACCGCATCCTCACCGAGCGCGAGTTGGCCCTCGCCGAGCGCCACGAGGGCCGCCCGATCGCCTCGGCCAAGATCGGAGAGCTCCCCGACGGCCGTCCCCGCCTTCATCGACCAGACCTCGTCGTCCTCCCCGACGGCCATCCCCTCGTGCGTTTTCATGAAAGGGGGAGCGGCCCGAAGCGCCCTGCGCCTGCTGGGAACCAGGTGCAGGGAGCGCGGGAGGACGACGAGGCCCTTCAGTCCTTTGCCGCGGATCGCCGGGGTCAGGAGGGAAGCGACGACGTCTCAGGTCCTATCGCCCCAGGCCACGCCGCGCATGCCCGGACGCGTGAGCGAGGAGGCGAGATCGCCAGTTGTGATGAGCGCCTCCTCGCGGGAGCAGAGGACATGCGCGTTATTTCCGTCGAGGTTGAGCTCAGTCCGAAGTCGCCGAAGCGGCTTCGGGAAATCATCCGCGGCTGGCGCCGGGCGAGCTGGGTCGCCGAGGTCCACTACCTGTGCGAGCCCGGTCAGACTCGCCGTGCCGTTGAGCGGGCGGTGGAGAAGCTCCATGCGCAGGACCGCATCCAGATCGGGGAGGCACCGCCGAGAGCGCGGAGTGAGCAAGTGTCGAAATCTGATTCTTCGCGCAGCGAGCGAAGCGGGAGCAGGTGTTCTGAATGAGCCACCCTCAAAGTCAGGTCGCCGGCCAGATCACAGCCTTCCTCTGGAGCCTGGTCTGGCCACTGCTGCTCGGGCTCGTGCTCGGCTACCTGCTGCTGCGGGTCCTCCAGCGCCGGCGCCTGCGCTTCACCTGGGCGCTCCTCGGGCTGCCGCTCACCTACTGCCTCTGGTTCGTCGACAAGCGCGTCGGGGTCGTCCTCCTCGCCGCCACCGTCAGCTCGATCTGGCTCGGCTACACCGTCCACGGCGAAGCGCTCGCCGCCGGCGGCGAGGAGGCGCGCGCCCACCGTGACACCCTCGGGCCGTTTCGCTACCTGCGCCTCAAGGCGATCCACCGCCGCGCCGCCGGCGCCAGTCGGGTGAGCGCCAAGGGGTTGGCGATCGGCGACGCCCGCCGCGGCGGCGTCTGCCGGGTCCCGTTCGGTTCGCGCCACGGCGTCCACGCCCTGATCGCGGGAGCCACCGGCGCCGGCAAGACGGTGACCCAGGCGGCGATCGCCGAGGCCTACGTCGATGCCGGCCTGGCGGCGATCGTGATCGATCCCAAGGGCGACCCCCAGCTGCGCGGCACGCTCTACGACGCGGCCAAGCGCCGCGGCGCGACCTTCCGCGCCTGGACCCCGACCGGCCCCTACATCTACAACCCGCTCGCCCGCGGCGGCCCGACCGAGATCGTCGACAAGGCGCTTGCCGCCCACCGCTGGTCGGAGCCTCACTACGAGCTGGCGACTCAACGCCTGCTCGGCCATGTACTGACGACGATGCAGCTCGCGGGCCAGTGGCCGCCGACGATCTCCGGCGTGGTCGAGAACATGAACCCCGAGCGCCTCGACGCGCTCGCTTCGAAGGCGGGCGGCCCAAACGCCGAACGGGTCTCCGCTTACGTGGACGGCCTCTCGGCTCGTTCCGCCTCCGACCTCGGCGGCGGGCGCGACCGCCTCGCCGTCCTCGCCGAGGGCGAGCTCGGCCCCTGGCTCGACCCGGCGCTGGGCACGGGCGAGACGCTCGACATCGGCAAGAGCATCCGTGCCGGCGAGGTCCTCTACTTCCACCTCGACGCCGACCGTTACCCGGCCGCCTCCAAGCTGCTGGCGGCGGCGCTCCTGATCGACCTCGTCGGCCTCACCGCGACCGGTCAGCACTCCGAGCTCGGTGCGCTGCTGGTGATCGACGAGTTCGCGGCGCTCGCCGCCGAGCAGGTCTCGCGGCTCTTCGCCCGCGCCCGCTCGGCCGGCCTCAGCTTGTTGCTCGGTACGCAGAGTCTCGCCGACCTGCGCGGCGCCCGGCCCGACGATCCCTCCGACACGCTGACCGAGCAGGTGCTCTCGAACATCGAGTTCGGGGTCATCCACCGGATCGGCGACCCCGACTCGGCCGAACGCCTAGCGCGGCTCGCCGGGACGACGCCGTCGTGGACGACGACCCAGCGGGTCAGTGGGTCGGCGCTGCCGATGCGGACGGGGGAGGGGACGCGGACCCGCGAGCGCGAGTTCGTGATCGGCCCCGACCAGTTCAAGCGCCTCGGCACCGGCGAGGCGGTGGTGATCGACTCGAAGGCCAAGCACCCAGCCGAGATCGTCTCGGTCTGGCCGCCGCGCGGAAGGCTCCTCGGTTGACCGCCGTCAGTCTCGATCTCGCCGACGAGGTGGTCGAGCAGATCGCCCATCGCGCCGCTGAGCTCCTCGCCACGAGGCCCGACGCCTCCGGCGAGGACGGATGGCTTCGTGGCGCCGAGCGGATCGCCCTCTACATCGACGCGCCCCGCTCGCGCGTCTATGCGCTCGCCTCGGCCCGCCGCATCCCCGTCCACCACGACGGCTCCGCGTTGATCGCGCGGCGCTCGGAGCTCGATGCCTGGCTTCTCGCCGGTGGCGGTCGGCGACCGTGATCGAGGTATCTCTCCGCAGCAGCGGGTGGGCGGTGCTTTGTCATCCGCGATTGTGGCGCCGGCGTCGCTCGCTGCAAGCCCCAATTGCATTGGGGCTCCGGCTGACGCCGGCCCTCGCCTGCGGCTCGGGTTCCGCTCGCTCCGTCCGGCGCTTTTTCGGCGGTTGTCAAAGCCCGCCACATGAGGGCAGGCACGGAACGGAGGTAGGACGATGACGAAGCTCGCCAAGACCTCAAGGCCGGGGATCTACCGTCGCCACCAAAAGGGCTGCGCCGGCGCGCGGCGGTGTGAGTGTCCCTACGTGATCGTCTGGCGCAGCCACGGTCGCCAGTACACGGAGACCCACAGGACGATCGCCCTGGCCCAGGAGGCCAAACGCGCTCGCGAGACCGAGGTCGCCGAGGGGGCGTTTTCGGCGAACGGTCGCGAGAAGCTCCACGACTACGCGAAGGAGTGGGTCGAGCGCTACCAGGGGACGGGCCGGCGCGGCTATCGACCCGAGACCCGCGACGAGGACCGCCGGCTCCTCGAGCGCTACACCTATCGCTACTTCCCGGCCGACCTGAAGCTGTCGGAGATCACCCCGAGGATGGTCGCCGACTTCATCGGCTGGCTCACCCGCCGGCCCTCACGGCGCGGCGGCACGCTGTCAGACTCCGCCGTCAGGAACGCCTTCCGGCCACTCTCGGTCTGCCTCTCCTCGGCCCGGCGCGAGGGGCTGATCCGCCACAACCCGGCGGCCGAAGCCGTCCTGCCCAGTCGCCCGGAACCCGAAGACGAGGAGCGGGCACGTCCTTTCCCCGGCGACACGATGGAGCTGGTCGTCTCACTCATCCGACCCGAGCATCGCCTGATGTTCGAACTGCTTGCCGCGACGGGCCTGCGACGATCCGAGCTCTTGGCGCTGGAGGGCCGCCATCTCCACCTCGGCGGAGAGAAGCCGCACGTCAAGGTCCGAAAGCGTCTGCGCCGTCGTCGCGGCGTCGGACTCGTCATCGGTCCGCTGAAATCGCGCTACTCGCGCCGCGAGGTTCCTGTTCCCGCCGCGATCGCCGACGGTCTCGCCGCCTTAAAGACGGAGCCCGCGGCGCTCGCCTTCGCCGTCGAGGGAAAGCCCCTTGACCCCGACAACCTCTTTACGCGGGTCCTGTGTCCGGCCGCGAAGGAGGCCGGTGTTGAGTGGGCCGGCTTCCACACCTTCCGCCATACCGTCGCCAGCCGGCTTTTCGCCGAAGGTCGAAACGCCGTCCAGGTGCAGCGCTGGCTCGGCCACCACTCGCCGAGCTTCACCCTCGACACCTACGTCCACCTGCTCGATCCTGACCTCGGGGATCCGCTCGGCGGTCACTAGTCCGGATCGACCATGGGCTCTGCCTCGCCGGCGAGCCATTTGTCGAGTTCCTCGCTGTCGATGAAGACGCGGAGTAGTTCGCCGCGCCCGAGATCGGAGTCATCGTGTCCGAGGTCCTCGCGGATCGCTCGCAGCAGATCTTCCCAGGCGAAGATCGCCGCGTCGTCCTTCCCCGCTTTCTGGGCCGCCGACACGCCGGCCTCCCAGGCGTTGAAGGCCCGGATCATCTGGGCGGTCCCTCCGAGGAGAAGCTGGCGGCCCTTCAGGTCGCGCATGAAGTTCTCGGTCCTGGCCCGATTTCGCCTGTTCTTGTCCATGCTGTCGAGGACGAGTCGCAGGAGGTCGTCATATACGGGGGTCAGCCGATCCCGGTGGGCTTCGCGCAATCGCGACCGTTCGGCCCGGCGCTGTTGCCATATCACCCCATAGACGCCGATCACGGCGGTCGCGACCGAACCGACCACGGCAGGCTCCGCCCGCACCGCTTCGATGAACGCCCAGACGACTAGGATCAGGAGGACGAGGGAGAGCGCCCAGCTGCCGATCTGAAAGAGCCGTGCCCGCATCGACCGCAGGCTAGGAGGCCGCGAGGCGGAAGCGTCTCCGGGTCAACACCGGGTCAACAGAACGTCGGCAGAAGACGGCAAACCCCGAACTCATCGACCGTCAGAAAAAGGGCTATTTGCAGGCAAAACGTGGAGTATCCGCAAACGCCCGCAAAGCCCGATTTTGGCCTCATAACCCGAAGGTCGCAGGTTCGAATCCTGCCCCCGCTATTGGGAAAGGCCCTAGAACCGGGGCCTTTTCTGTGCTTACGGAACTCGTCGCAAATCGCCTGCGAGTACTAAGTGTGTACTAAGTTCGACAGAGCAGGCGCAGCCGAGGCTTCTTCGGGATCAACGGGCAGTCTCGAAAACTGACCTGAGGCTTTCTTCCAGTTTTTTTGCGTGGACGCCATCTTAGGCGCGTGATGCCGCGTCACCTTCTCCGGCAACACCTATTACGTGGGCTGGCGCGAGGACACCGGCGGCTCGGCAGACGAGGGCTTCTCCGGCCACTTCGTCAACGCCGCCGCCCCGACCTTCGTGCTCGACCAGGCCAACGTCCCGCTGGCCTCGCCGACGCGGGCCGACGTACGCGAGCCGATCTCCTCCTCCTGCACCGCGAATCCCTTCAACCACGACGGTGCCGCCCGCCAGGGCGGCGCGCTGGGGACGCCGTGCGGCGTTGGCCGGCGGGATCCGCCTGGAGGCTGGTCGTCTAGCCGTAGGCGGTGCTCCTCTCCCACAAGGAACGCAGAGCGCCAGCGAACATGCGCAAGGCGACCCTGGTGATCACCATCTCCGCCGACGGCGGAAGGCGACGCGGCAGACGACCGCGATGCTGAAGCGGTGACCACTGTCCGCTGGCCCCGATAGGCAATGCTCACGCGCCTGCGCTGACGGCCAGAAATGCCAGGTCGGGGCGTGACGCTCTTGTTGATCTTCAGGAATTCACGGTTGAGGAGACTGCGGAATGGATCGCAGATCTGAAGCGACTGGCGAGCGCCTTGCGATGCTCAACTTCTAGGAGGCGGCTGACAACTCGGCCTCGGGACGAACTCCGTTGGGAGGATCACCGACCGGGGCTGCGTTTCGCTGCGCAGGTGTCCGAGCAGGACATCTGCCGCTTGGCGACCGATCTCGCGATTGTCGCGGCGGATGATGGCGATCGGAGGAAGGTAGAGCTGGGTGAGTGAAACCTCATCGCAGCTGACGAGGGAGATCCCTTTCCCGATCTCGATTCCGCGATGTTGCAGCTCGGCGATGACTCCGACCACGAGCTGGTTGCCTCCGGCGACCAGAGCGGTGACCCCGTCGCCTTCGTCGAGCAGGCTGGCCGTTGCTTCACGTCCGTGAGTCGGCGTCAGCTCGCCGGTCAGCACGCGACCGGCGGTCGATGGCAGCCGGCGCGCGGCCAGGGCCTCCTCGAGACCTCGCTTGCGCTCGCGTGAGAATCGAAGCTCCTGGCCGAGAACCATCCCGATGCGACTGTGGCCGAGGTCGAGAAGATGGTCGATAGCGGCTCGCATCCCCCGATAGTGGTCGGAGAGGACGGCGCTTGCCCCGACTGTGGGCGGTAGGTCGCGGTCGATCAACACCGCCGGCACGCCGGCACGCTCGATTTCACGTGCGGTCTCCTCGTGGGTCTCGGAGGCGAGCGAGAGCAGGAGCCCGTCAACCCGCCGCTGGAGCAGAAGACGCACGTAGCGGGCGTCGAGCTCCGGATCGTTCTCGGAGTTGGTCAGCATCGTCGAGTGACCCGCCGAGCGGAGGGCCTTCTCGGCGCCGAGGGCGATCTCGGCGAGGAGGGGATTGGAGATGTCGCCAACCACGAAACCGACCGTCTTGGTCATTTTCAGACGCAGGCTCTGGGCGAGGATGTCGGGTTCGTAGCCAAGCTCCTCGACCGCCGAGGTCACTCGCTTGCGCATCCGGTCACTGACATCTGGATGGTCGGAAAGGACGCGCGAGACTGACGACATAGCGACGCCGGCGAGCTCAGCGACCTCTCTCATGCTCGACCTACCGGCCGGCCGCCCCTTCGACTCGATTGGCACTACGGCTCCTTCGGTCCGTGGTAGAGGCGGAAATCTAGCCCCGCGCTCGGAGGTTGACGCGATGTTATCGACCAGCTAACCTAAAATCGATTCTGGAATCGATTCCTAAAGGAACGAGGTAAGAAACATGCAAGCCGAAGTAAGCCCCTTCGCAGAGCGAGGACTCTGGGCGAGATGGCTCGCCTTGATGGCATTGATCGCCTTCGCGGTTTTGGCGGCACCGGCGAGCAACGCGCGCGCCTCGAACGACCTCTACGTGAAGCCGTTCGATCCAAGTAGGTTCACGGCTGGGCTTCCGCTGGACGCCAATTCGATGCGCGCTCGCGCGATTCTCTCCAACGCGGACCAGTATGCCCTCACGACCTGGTGGAACACGGTAAAGAACTACGACGCGCAGACCGGCACCTACCTTGACTTCGGAGGCACCAAAGAGGCTTCGATCCGGCCGGCCGCGAGCGAGGCCTTTGCCCTCGCTACCTCCTTCGCCACCGGAGGCTACGACGCCGCCGCGACGGGAGTATCCGAAGCAACGGCGAAGTCGATCGCGCTGAAGCTGATCCGCTCGCTCGCGTTCCGGAACGTGGCCAACTCCTCCGGTGGCTGGGGCTACGAATGGCAGACGGCTTATTGGGCCTCCCTGGCTGGGGCGGCAGGCTGGATGATGTGGAGCGAACTCGGCGCGACGGACCGCGAATACGTGCGCAAGATGGTCGAATTCGAAGCGAATCGCTTCATCGGCTGGAAGATCCCCTTCTGGAAGAACCGTAACGGCGAACTGGCTGGTGAATGTGGAGACACGAAAGCGGAGGAGGACTCCTGGAACGCCCGTCTCCTCTTCCTGGCGACCGAGATGATGCCCCAGCACAGCCGTCGATCGGGCTGGGCATACAAGGCCAACGAACTCGCGATCAGCGCCTACTCGGACCCCTACGACCTGACCACCACGACGGAATTAATGGGCCGCCCGGTGGGCGACTGGCTCGAGGGCACGAACGTCAACAACGATGGATCGCTCGTCAACCACAACATCTACCACCCGGACTACATGACGACCATCACCGATATGGCCACCGGGGGTCTGATGCACGCGATGGGTGGCGACCCCGACCCGGTCGACTCACTGGCCGGAACCGGCCTCGAGTATCACGCGCTGGTCGAAAAATCCTGGTCACCGCCACCCGCGGTGCCGTGCCCGGGCAGCCCGGCCTTCGCGGCCCCTGGGACGGGCAATCCGAACGGGACGATGTACGTCCCCGGCAGTGGCTCGATCTACTACCCGGAGGGCAATGACTGGGGCACGAATCGCCGTGCGCATTTCCTGGCGCTTGACTCGATGGTCAACGTGTTCGGCCTAGACAGCTCCGTTACTCAGAAAGCGAGCTTCTGGGAAGAACTTCACGGAAAAGAAGCCCTAGCGATGCAGGAACGGCCGCTTGCCGGTGGTGCGCCGTCCGACGGTAGTACGTACCGGAGCCCCGGAGAAGACACTTACTCCGGTCGCGAGGAGTGGGTTGCAGTCAACGCGTCTGAGACCTGGCTGTTCAGATGGCTCAGCTACCAGGGGGCTCTGACGACGACCAATGCTCCGGCTCAGATAGTTGTTGACGACTCGGATCGCAATGTCACCATCGCCGGCACCTGGACCCTGGGCAGCCCGTCCATCAACGGCCCCCAGGTGTTTGGCCCGACGGTCCACTACAAAGCGGCGGGCTCGGGCTCGGGCTACGTCCGCTTCGCCCCGCGGATGTCGCAGACCGCGACCTACGACGTCTACGCCTGGTGGTTATCGGCGCCGGCACAGGCAACCAACGCGCCGTTCACGGTCAACTACGCGGGCGGGTCCAAAGTCGTCACCGAGAACCAGCGGGAAAACGGTGGCAAGTGGGTGCTAATGGGAACCTTCCCGATGGGGCCCGGGGATTACGTCCAGCTTAACGACAACGCCAACGGTTACGTCGTCGCCGATGGGATCCTTCTCGATCCCCACTGAGCCCGGTTCCGGCCACCCCCGCGGCGTTTCGTCGCGGGGGTGGATCGGCCGGCGAGCAACCCTTTAATCAACCCTTGACAGTCCAGCAAACTATGCCTTATCGTCAAACAATGAAGTCCGGAAACGATTCCGGGAATGATTCCAGGACTGGGATGCGGAAATGCGAGAGGAACGCCAAATGAGCGACAGAGCTGTCGAACTGTTTCGGCCGCCGCCGGGGGCAGGGCGGTGAGCGCGGTCGCGCCGGAAGCTCTGCAGACCCCGCGCTTCGAGCATCCCGAGGGGATCGTCTGGGACTCGCACCGCTCGCGGCTGATCTGGCTGGACGTCTTTCAGGGACATGTCCATATCTTCAACCCCTCGACCGGAGGCCTGGACTCGGTCGAGCTCGGCCAGCCGGTGGGAGCGGTAGCCCCACGACGCGGCGGCGGGCTCGTCTGCGCGGTCCGAGACGGGTTCGGCCTAATGTCCGACGAGGGCGAGTTGACGGTCGTGAGCGACCATTTGCGGGACAATCCGCAATTGCAGATGAACGATGGCGGCGTTGATCCCGCCGGTCGCTTTTGGGCGGGAACCGTCGCGCTCGAGTCGGGTGCCCCGAACGGCGCCCTCTACCGGCTGGATCCCGACCTCAGCGTCCATCGGGAGCTCGACGGGGTCACCGTCTCCAACGGGATCGGCTGGACTCCAGATTCGAGCGGCATGTACTACGTCGACAGTGCCGTGAAGCGAATCAACCGGTTCGAGTTCGACTCGGAGACGGCGGCGCTGGGCGAGCGCACCACCCTGGCCGAGGTCGACGCGGTCCCCGACGGCCTCGCGGTCGACGTCGAGGGCTGCGTTTGGGTGGCCCTCTGGGAAGGCCATCGGGTGATCCGGATCACTCCCAGCGGCGCGATCGACCGAACCGTGCGCCTGCCCGGCAGTCAGGTCTCGACCTGCACCTTCGGCGGCAGCGATCGGTCCACCCTCTTCATCGCGGTCTCCCCCTATGGCCAGGACCCCTCCGCCCCCGATGCGCGGGGAGCCGGCTACATCTACGCCTTCGACGCTGGCGTCGAAGGGTTGGCTACCCACGAGTTTGCGGGCTGACCGATGGATGCAGAGTTGTCAGGCAAGGTGGCGATCGTCACCGGCGGGGCGCAGGGGATCGGTCGGGCGATCGTCGAGGTCCTGCTCCGTGAAGGGGGCCGCGTCTCATTCCTCGACACCGACCGCGAGCTCGGCGAGGCGACCAGGGCCGAGCTGGAGGCGATATTCCCCGAACGGCCGCCGCATTTTCACCACTGCGACGTCACCGACTCTGGTCAGATCAGCGCGGCTGTCGACGGCGTCGTGGGCGCCGATGGCGCCGTCGACGTCCTCGTCAACAATGCCGGCGTCGCCGCCTACTTCGACGCCGCCGAGATGACCGAGGAGGAGTGGGCGACGGTGTTCGCCGTCGATCTCAAGGGACTCTGGCTGTGCTGCAAGCACGTGCTGCCGACGATGCGGAGGGCGGGCTCGGGCAGCATCGTCAACATCGCCTCGATCCACGCGCGGATGACCCAGCGCGGAGCCTTTCCCTATCCGGCGGCGAAGGCGGGGGTCGTGGGTCTGACCCGCAGCCTCGCCGTCGATGAGGGCTCCCACGGGATCCGGGTCAATGCCGTGAGTCCCGGCTACACCAGAACCCAGATCGTCGAGGACTTCCTGCTGAAGCAGGACGATCCCGCCGCGGCCGAGGCGGAGATCCTCGAGGTTCATCCTCTGGGCCGGATCGGGACCGTGGCTGAGATCGCCGAGGTCGTTTCGTTTCTCGCCTCGGGTCGCGCCAACTTCATCACCGGTGCCGAGGTCGCTGTTGACGGCGGGCTCAGCGTGAGATTCGCCTGAGCCGGGTCGGTCGGGCATTGAAAAGCAGTATGTGCGTCGCAGTTCTGGAATCGATTACAAAACGAAATTGGAGGATTAAGTAATGACGACGAACCGCCCTCGATGCCAACTCTGGCTGGGCATGACCTGCCTCGGCCTCGTCGCCTCGTTGGCTCTCGCGGCATGTGGCAGCTCGGGCTCGAGCACCAGCTCAGAAGCGAGCACCGGCGGGTCAAGCTCGAGCAGCGCCGGTGGGAATTCGCCGATGCTCGTCACGATCAACAAGCTCGGCACCCTCGCCTACTTCATCGATCTCGCCCACGGATTCGAAAGCAAATCCTCGGACCTCGGTGCGCAGAGCCGGGCGGTCGACGTTGAACTCGAATCCGAAAAGGCGATCACCGAACTCCAGAACGCGATTTCCAGTGGCGCCGAAGGGATCGCGATCGACGTGCCCGATCAGAAACTTGGGCCGCGAGTGATGGAAATCGCCCGCCAGGCAAACGTGCCCTTGTTGGCGACCAACGACACGATCGAAAACTCAGAAGGCGAAGAAGCCCCGTTCGTCGGCTACGACAACACCAACATGGGCGAACAGGTCGGTCAGAGCGCCGCCGAACAGCTGAACGAAAAAGGCTGGGTCAAAGAAGGCAAGGACGTCGGGATTCTCAGCGTCGAGGTGCAGACGCTGAGTGTCTGTCAGGACCGCAACGTCGCGGCGACCAAAGCCGTACTGAGCGAAGTTCCTGGCACCGAAGAGTCGGATGTCATCCACGTTCCCTACGACGGCTCGCCCGAAGACGCTCTGAAAGCGGTGCCGCCGGTGATCACCGCCCACCCCGAAGTCGAACGCTGGGTCGTCTACGCCTGCAACGACGAGGGTGTCTCCGGGGCGCTGCACGCCCTCGAACAGGCGGGAGTGTCGACCGCGGATGAGATCGGGGTTGGGCTGGGCGCCAACATCGCCTGCGAAGAATGGAAGCTGGGCCGCCCGACGGGATTCACGTCGGCTCTTTGGCTGAACGGCGAAGACGTCGGCGCGACCTCTGCCGAAGAGCTCTACAAAGCGGCCACCGAAGGCGCGGAAATTCCGAAAAAGAAGTTCGCCCCGGTCCAGATCGTCACCGCGAAGAACTACAAGCAGGTCGGCGTCAAGTGCTGACCTATGCGTCGCGGGAGGAGGCGGAGGGCCAGGTCGGCCCTCCGCCTCGCGATCTGCGCCTGAGGGGGGAGCAGCCGGCAGCGCCGCGGCCGCCGGTCCTCGAGCTCGCTGGCGTCAGTAAAGGTTTCGGCAGGACGATCGCAATTCGCGACCTCGACCTCTCGCTCCACGGCGGCGAAGTCGTCGCCGTCGTCGGCGAGAACGGAGCCGGCAAGTCGACCCTCCTCAAGACCCTTTCGGGCGAGTACCGGCCCGATGCCGGGCGGGTCATGGTCGACGGCGAGGAGGTGAGCTTTTCCTCGCCGTCGAGCGCCCATGCCGCCGGCATCCGAGTCGTCTCGCAAGAGCCGGAGATCGTCCCGGGCGTCTCCGTCGGCGAGAACGTCTACCTCGGAGACCTGCCGAGGCACCATGGCCGGATCAACTGGCGTCATCTGCGCAAACACCTCGTCGCGTTGCTCGACGAGCATGGCTTCGCCGGATCGATCCCGCTCGATCGCACCGGTGCCGATCTCACCCCCGCGCAGCGCCAGCTCGTCGAGATCATGCGGGCAGTGCGTCCCGGGGTCAGGGTGGTCGCCTTCGACGAGCCGACCTCATCGCTGACCGAGGAGGAGGTCGTGAAGCTCTTCAAGCTGATCGACGCTTTGCGGGCCGACGGCGTCGCGGTCGTCTACATCTCGCACCGAATGAAGGAGATCTTCCGGCTCGCCGACCGGATCGTCGTCCTCCGCGACGGCGCCCACCAGGGCGAGCGAGCCGTCGGCGAGACCAACGAGGACGAGCTGGTGCGCCTGATGGTGGGTCGCGAGGTGAGCACCGTGATGCAGCGCCATCGAGCGGTCACCGACCGGGTCGTCCTCGAAGTCGAGTCGCTCAGCTCTCGCTGGCACGAGAACGTCGACCTGCAGATCCACGCCGGTGAGGTGGTCGGACTGGCTGGGCTGGTCGGTGCCGGGCGCAGCGAGCTGGCTCAGGTGATCTTCGGCGATCAGCCTGCGACAGGGGGTTCGATCCGAATCGACGGCAAGCCACTCCGTGCCCGCGAACCCGCCGACGTGATGGCGGCCGATGTCGCCTTCACGCCCGAGGAGCGCAAGGCAGAAGCGCTGCTGGCGGGGCGCAGCGTAAGCGAGAACATCGCCTTGGCGAGCATCCGCAGGTTGTGCTGGGGCCCGTTCGTGAAAGGACGGCAGGAACGGCAGCTGGCCGACTCCTACATCGAGTCGCTCGACATCGTGACGCCCTCCGCGCAGACCGAAATCGGCCGCCTCTCGGGTGGCAACCAACAGAAGGTAGTGCTGGCGCGCTGGCTGGCCCGCGATCCGCGACTGCTGATCCTCGATGAGCCCACCAGGGGGATCGACGTCGCCGTCAAGGCCGACATCTATCGCCTGATCGACGAGATGGCCGGTCGGGGGGTGGCGGTGCTCTTGATCTCCTCGGAGATGCTCGAGCTGATCGGGCTCGCCGACCGCGTCGTGGTGATGCGGGGAGGCCGGATCAGCGGCGAGCTGGTTCATGCGGAGGCGACGGAGGAGCAAATTCTCAAGTTGGCGATCCCCGAGCACGAGGACGCCGAGGCAGGAGGTTCAAGACATGCCTGATTCACTGACCACACGGAGGGACTCGGTCCCGATCGCTCACGACAATCGGCCTCCGGGATGGCGCCAGCGCATCACCGGAGTTGGCGAGGCGATCGGCCCCCAGAACGTCAGCCTGCTGATCGCCTTGATCGTGCTGATCGCCGCGATCAGCACCCAGACCGACAAGTTCTTCCTGTCGGAGAACCTCGTCAACGTCGCCCAGTCGGTCGTCGTCATCGGCATCGTCGCCGTCGTTGGTACTGCGGTGATCGTCTCGGGAGGCCTCGATCTCTCGGTCGGCTCGGTAGCCGGGCTCTCGGGGGTGGTCGCCGCCCTCGTCTCCAACAGCACGGTGGTGGCGGTCGGCATCTTCGTCGGAGTGGCCGTCGGCGCGCTCGCCGGGCTCGTCAACGGCTTGATCATCACGAAGTTGCGGATCAACCCGGTGATCACCACCTTGGCGACTCTGTCGGCGATTCGCGGGCTCTCGTTCCTGATCGCGCCCGAAGGAAAGCCCGTCGGAGTGCACGCCAAAGGCTTCACCGACCTCGGCTCCGGCCGCGTCGACCTCGGGTTCGAACCGGGCATCCCCTACTCTGTCTTCGCCTTGATCGCGGTCGTCGTACTGATGCACCTCGTGCTCCGCTATGCCGCGACCGGAAGGGCGATCTATGCGATCGGCGGCAATGAGCGAGCCGCTCGCCTCAGCGGCATCCGCCTCACCCGGATCCGTCTTATCGTCTATTCGATGTCGGGGGCTGCCGCCGGGTTGGCGGGGGTCCTGCTCGCGGCGCAGACCTTCATCGGCGCTCCGGAACCCGCACCCGACCTGCTGTTCGACGTGATCACCGCCTGCTTCCTCGGCGGTTGTGCCCTCGAGGGTGGTCGTGGCACTGCGATCGGAGTGTTGTTGGCGGTCGTCCTGCTCGGGGTCCTCGATAACGGGATGTCGCTGCTCGGGATCGAGACCTTCTACCAACTGGTTGCCAAGGGCCTCCTGCTGGTTCTCGCGGTCGGCATCCAGCAGTGGCGGGCGCATCGGGCGGAGCGGGTGGAGTTGGCGGTGTGAGCGACCCCGACGTGATTGCCCTTGGTGCGGGGCCCCTGGGGCTCGAGGTCGTCCCAGCGATCGGGAAGGTCGTCTCCCTGCGCTGCCGTCGCCACGGGCGCGAGTGGCTGGCTCAGCCGAGCGGCGCTGTCGAGGCGACCGAGGACGACCAGGTCTACGGCGCTGCCGAGGCTTGGGGCTGGGACGAGCTCTTCCCGACCGTCCTACCCGGCGCCTCGTCCCCGGCGCAGTGGCCAGGCTCTCTGCGGGACCATGGTGAGCTCTGGGGGAGGCCGTGGCAGGTCACCGAGCGCAGTCCGACGGCGCTGGGCCTGGCGTATGCCGATGCCGATTTGGGTTTCCGGTTCGAGCGTCGAATCGAGCTCGATGACCGGCGGGCCCGGTGCGACTACTCGCTGCTATCGACCCGCGAGGACGCGGTGCCGTTCCAGTGGTCGATGCACCCGATCCTGGCGCTGCGTCCCGGCGAGCGGCTCGAGCTCGAGGCGGCCTCTGCGGAGGTGACGATCCCCGGTCACCATCTGTTGCCGACGGCGGCCGCAGTCGTCTCCTGGCCCGAGCACAACGGGCTCGACCTGGCGACGGTCCGCCAGTCCGACGGGGAGACGTTGCTGAAGCTCTATGTCGCACCGGCGGACGGGGTTGTCGCCGTCGGCGGCGGCGAGTGCGGCCTCAGCGTTCACACCGATCTCGCCTTCGCCCCCGATGTCGGCATCTACGTCAACTACGGGGGCTGGCCCCAGGGCGGACCGCTGCACCAGGTCGGAATCGAGCCAACCAACTCCGCGGCGGACGATCTCGCGGCCGCTCTCCAATCTGGACGCGCCGGCGTCCTGCCGGCCGGCGAGCGGTTGTGCTGGAGCGTCGAGATCCGGCTTGGCGAGGGGTGCGCCGCGCCGGGCGGCGCCCCTCCTCAGGCGCTCACCCGGTAGTGCTCGATGTAGTCGAGGTCGAGTTCCCAACCGAACCCGGCCGCTTGGCTCAGATGTAGCTCGCCGCCTTCCAGTGGCGGCCGGTTCGCGATCAGGTTCCACCAGATCGGGTCGCGGTCGGGGTGGAAGCACTCGGCGAACATCCCGTTCGGTGCAGCGGCCAGCAGGTGGCTCGAGATCTGCGGCTCCTCGTGGTGTCCCATCGCGACGTCGTAGGAGAGGGCGATCGCTGCGACGCGCCGCCACTCGGTGGGTCCGCCCGACCAGGACGCGTCGAAGTTGCAGATGTCGATCGCGCCGTCGGCCATCAGGTCGCGGCAGGCGCTTGCCGACATCTCGCTTTGGCCGGCGCAGACCCTGATCCCCGCTTGCAGGCGCACGTCACGCATGGCCAGTCGATCGTTGTGCCAGTGGCAGGGCTCCTCGAACCAGAAGAGGTCGGCGTCGGCGACGAGAGCCGCGAACCGCAGCGCCTGCTCCCGCGTCCAGCCCTGGTTGGCATCGGCGGCGAGGAAGAAGTCCTCGCCGGCGGCGGCTCGCGCTTCCAGGAAGCGTTTGGCGTCCTCCTCGGGCGAGCGCCCGCCGACCTTGAACTTCATTCCGGCCAAGCCGCGGTCGCGCAGGTCGCCGACCTCCTCCTGAATGCTGAGCGGACTGTCGTAATAGCCGCCGATGCTGATCAGCGGCACCCGATCGCGATAGCCGCCCCAGAGCTTCCAGAGCGGCTCGTCAAGCGCCTTGCCGATCAGATCCCAGATCGCGCTGTCGACGCAGGCGCAGGCGACCAAGGCCAAGCGTGGGTCGCGCAGGATGTTGAAGGTGGCGGGTCGAGCCGCCGCCCAGCAGCGCTCGATCGCCATCGCGTCAAGCCCGAGGACGGCCGGCTCGACCTCATCGTGGATGATCGCCTCGATCTCGAGCAGGAAGGCGTCCTCGTCACCGGCGTACGCCTCGCCCACAAGACCCGACTCGGTGTGGACCCGGGTCACCACCGTCGAGCGATGCGACATCTGGTAGTGGCTGCCGCGGTATATGCGTCCGAGCGGGACCCGGATCGGGATGGTCTCGATCTTGGTGATGGCCATCTCTCTACTCACGAGGCGGCCCAAGGGCGCGCTCGCGACGGTCTCGGATCGGTGTATTTCGTCGGTCATTTTTCCTCACGCATTCGTTTCCGGGATCGTTTCCAACGATAGCTATATCGGCTGCTGCGTCAAATCACAACGACGGTTTGGACGGGACTAAGCCATTTCTGCCGCCTCTGCTAGTTTTTGGTATCGATTCCAATAGGCCAGAAATACGACGAGAGAGGGAGGAACGCAGGATGGGTATGTCGGAGAGAGAGCAAGGCCCCACCGTTGAGGCTCCCGGCCTCCAGGAGCAGGTGGAGATGCTGCGGAAGATGCACGAGATCCGTCAGTTCGAGGACGAGTGCGGCCGCCTCTTCGCTCGCGGGACCGTTCGCGGCACGACCCATCTCTGCCAGGGACAGGAGGCCGTCTCGGTCGGCGCATGCGGGGCTCTCCGTGAGGACGACACGATGCTCTGCACCTATCGCGGCCACGGCGCCACCCTTGCGATGGGCGCTCCCCTCGACGAGGCCTTCGGCGAGATCCTCGGCAAAGCTGGTGGTCTCTGCGGGGGCAAGGGCGGCTCGATGCACCTGATGGACGTCCGCGTCGGCGCGCTTGGCTCGCACGCGATCGTCGGAGCGCACCTGCCGATCGTCAACGGCGCCGCCTTCGAGGCTGTCTATCGCGGCACCGAAACGGTCCACGTCGGCTTCTTGGGCGATGGCGCCACCAACATCGGCGCCTTTCACGAGTCGCTCAACCTCGCCGCGATCTGGCGGCTTCCGGCGATTTTCGTGATCGAAAACAACCTCTACGGCGAGTACTCGCCGATCGCCTGGACCACGCCGATCGAGCGCCTCGTCGATCGGGCGGCCTCGTACGGGATGCCCGGCGAGCGGATCGATGGCAACGTCGTGCTCGACGTGCATGCCGCGGTCGCCGCTGCCGCCGAGCGCGCCCGGGCGGGGGAAGGCCCGACCCTGATCGAGGCGATGACCTACCGCCAGGCGGGCCATTCCCGCACCGACCCCGGCAAGTACCGCCCTGAGGGTGAGCTGGACGAATGGCTGCAGCGAGACCCGATCACCCTCCACGAACAAGTCCTCGCTGCCGACGGCGTCGAGGCCGACCGGCTCGCCGAGATCCGCGCCGCCGCCGGCCAGGCCGTCGCTGAGGCCCTGGAACGGGCGCTCGAGTGGCCAGACCCCGACCCGGCCGCTCGCTTCGAGCACGTCTGGGCCTGAGCGATGGAGACCGCGGTGCAGACCACTACTTACAAACAGGCGATCAACCGAGCGATCGGCGATGCGCTCGGAGCTGACGAAGACGTCTTCTTCTTCGGCGAGGACGTCGGTGCGGCGGGCGGCGCCTTCAAAACCAGCGAGGGCCTCCAGGAGCGCTTTGGCGCCCAGCGGGTTCTGGACACGCCGATCTCCGAGCAGGCGATCGTCGGCCTCGCCATCGGTGCGGCGATGCGCGGGCTGCGGCCACTGGCGGAGATCATGTTCGCCGACTTCGCCGGCGTTGCCTTCGACCAGATCGCCAACCAGCTGGCCAAGTACCGCTACATGAGCGGCGGCCAGGTGACCTTGCCGGTGACGATCCGCTTTGCCTCAGGTGCCGGTTCGGGGTTCGGGGCCCAGCATTCGCAGGCGGCCGAAAATTGGCTCCTCAACGTGCCGGGTCTGAAGATCGTCGTCCCGGCCACGCCGAGCGACGCCTACGGCCTGCTGCGTGCGGCGATCGAGGACGATGACCCGACCCTCTATTTCGAGCACAAAGGTCTCTTCAACCTAAAGGAAGATCTATCCGACGACCCCGGACGGGTGGAGCTCGGCCAGGCGGATATGGTGCGCGAAGGAACCGACGCGACCGTCGTCGCCACCCAAATGATGCGCCACCGCGCGTCCCAGGCTGCCGAGGTCCTGGCCGGCGAGGGGGTCGACGTCGAGCTGATCGATCCGCGGACCCTGGTGCCGCTCGACTTCGAGGCGATCGCCGCGAGCGTTCGTAAGACCTCTCATCTCGTGGTCGTCCAAGAGGCACCTGCCTTCGGCAGCTGGGGCACCGGCGTGATCGCGCGGGTTTGCGAGGAGGAGCTCGAGATGCTCGATGCGCCGCCGGTCCTCGTTGCCGGGGACGACACGCCGATTCCCTATGCAGCGGCCCTGGAGGAGGCATGGCTCCCGAGTGCCGAGGGGATAGCCGCCCAAATCCGCAAGACCCTTGCCTACTGATGAGGGTGGCGATGAGCGAGACCGTTGACGTTGTCATGCCCCGCCTCTCGGATTCGATGGAGGAGGGGATCGTGCTCAGCTGGTTGAAATCGGTCGGCGACGAGGTTGCCAGGGGTGAGGACCTGGTCGAGATCGAGACCGATAAGGCGAACATGGTTTATGAAGCCGACGCTGCCGGGACTTTGATCGAGCTCTTGGCCGCGGAGGGGGAGAGCCTGCCGGTGGGTGCGGTTATCGCCCGCATCGGAACCTCGACTTCCGCATCAACTCCCTCGATGCCGCCGGAGCGGGGCCGCGCGCTGGGGATCGAGGCAGAGGTGGAGACGCCCGATGCCGTACCTGCGGAGGTGCATCCCGGGCCCGGCGGGAGCGACCGGCTGCGCGCCTCGCCCCTTGCCCGCCGCCTGGCGGCCGCTCGCAGCATCGGCCTGGAGGCGGTCGAAGGATCAGGTCCTTTTGGGCGGATTCTCAAAGCCGATGTCCTCCGCGCGACTCCGAGGCCGCAGCAGCCGGTGCCGCAACCGTCGGCGCGCGCCGAGGCGGTCGGTGCGGGGACGGCCACGGCGAAAGGCGACATCGAGACGGTCGAGCTCTCCCGACTACAGCAGGTGCTGGCGCGGCGGATGGCGGAGTCCAAGGCGACCGCTCCGCACTTCTATCTCTCGGTCGAGGTCGACATGTCGGCCGCAGTGGCGGCGCGGGGGCGGCTCAAGCAGGCCGGCCTCGAGATCCTGCCGTCGCTGAACGACTTTGTCGTCAAGGCCGCCGCGCTCGCCCTGCGCGAGCATCCGCGCGCCAACGGGTCGTTCCGCGACGGCCGCTTCGAGCTCTACTCCGAGATCAACGTCGGGATCGCGGTCGCCGGCGAGGACGCGCTGGTGGTGCCGACCATCTTCGCCGCCGATCGCAGGGGCTTGAGTGGGATCGCCGTCGCTTCGCGGACAGCTGCCGGGAAGGTGCGTGACGGGACGATTACGCCGCCGGAGCTCTCTGGAGGCACCTTCACCGTGTCGAACCTGGGGATGTTCGGAATCGGCTCGTTCGCCGCTGTCGTCAACCCGCCGCAGGCAGCGATCCTGGCGGTTGGAGAGGTTGCCGAGGCAGCGGTGGTGCGCAATGGTGAGCTCCGGGTGGCACCGATGATGACCGCGACGCTGTCATGTGACCATCGGATCCTCTACGGCGCCGAGGGGGCCGCGCTGCTCGGCCGAATTCGCTCCATCCTCGAGGACCCGATCACGCTGGCCCTGTGAGCTGGAAAAGGATTACAATCCAAGGCTGGCTGGAGGGGCCGGCATTCACTGCCGATGGCCGAGTCGCCTTGGTCGAGACCTGTCGGAGCCAGATCAGCACCTGGTCGTCGGACTCGGTTTACGAGCGCCTCGCGGATGTCGGGTGTGGCCCGAACGCGGTCGCGCTTGGTGACGACGTTCATCTCTACTTCCCCGACCTCGGCCGCGACCGCAGACGGAGTGGTGATCGAGTCCTACACGCGAGCAGCGAAGCGCGCCAGGTGGGCGGAGACCTCTGGTGGGTTCGACATCGTGGGTAGTGCGGGTGACGTCAAGGGCTTCCTCGAAATTGGCACCGTGCCGAGGAACCGCGGCTGGGTGCCCGACCTCGTCGCCGGGCAGCCGCTCTTCCAGGACAGAGTCGAGGCGACCCGTTGACTGCGAAAATCGCAGAAATCGAACACGCCACCGCGACGATTCCGCTGGGGCGGGCGCTGCGAGCAGGCGCGCTTCGGATTGAGTCGCGCGAGTATCTCTGCGTGCGGGTCACGCTCGACTCTGGCGCCAAAGGGGAGTGCTTCGTTCTGACCCGCGGTCTCGACGTCGGCGGCGCGCTGACCGAGCTTTTCGCCGAGACAGCGATTGGCGGCGGTCCGGAGCGACTGGAGGCGATGCGCAGCGCCGTCCGCAACATCGGCTGGGATGGGCCGATTTCGAGAGCAGCCTCGGCCCTCCGCCTCGCCGCGCTCGACGCTTGGGCGCGGGAGCGGGGCGAGCCGGTCTGGCGGACGCTCGGGGGCCAACGTGCGCCGAGCTCAAAAGCTGTGGTGGTGATCGGCTACACGGCAGACGACGAAGAGCCGGGTGAGGGAGACACCGGGGCCGCCGCCGCGGCCGTCGAAGCAGGCGCTCGCTGTCTGAAGCTGATGGCGGGTCCCGGCGGGCCGGATGTCGAGCTGGGACGCCTGCGAACACTCCGGGATGCGGTCGGCGAAGAGATCGAGCTCGGGCTCGACGTGAACGGGGCTTGGTCGGTGGCCGAAGCTCACGAGACACTCCCACGCTTGGCCGAGGTTGACACCTTTGTGGTCGAGGAGCCTTGGGCCTACGAGCACGGGCTCTCGGGTTTCGAGAGCCTGCCGTCGGAGCGGCCTCCCCTTGCCTTCGGAGAGGTGAGCGCTTCGATCCTCGAGCTCGAGGCGATCGCCCACTCGGGGTTCGTCGACTACATCCGTGGCGACGCCACCCTAATCGGAGGGGCCGAGGCCTACCGCGAGCTGGTGCCGGCGCTGGCGTCCAGTCGCACCGTCCTCTTCCCGCATTTCTGGCCCGAGTTGCACTCCCACCTCGTCGCCCTGGCGCCAGCCGGCTATCTCCTCGAGTGCACGCTGCCCGGGGGCGACGAGTTCGGGCTCGCCCAGCTGATCACGCCAACCGTGCAGATGAAGGACGGCCAGATCGTGGCCACCACAGAGCCGGGCTTTGGCTTCGCTCTCGATTGGGAGAGGATCAAACACCATGCCGAGCGCCCGCCTGTGCGGAGCCCGGCCGGAAGGAGCGACTGATGGCGACCGTCTTGATCACCGGGGGAGGGAAGGGCATCGGGCTCGCCGTCGCCGAACGGCTGCTCGCCGCCGACTGGGAGGTCGCCGTCATCGACCGAGACCGCGACGCCGCCGCTCCCCTCGGGAAGCTTTCGGAGCGGGTGAGCTTCGTCACCGCCGACGTGACCGATGCTGACGCGATCGCGGCCGCGACCGCCGCGGCCGTCAAGCGTCATGGCAAGCTCGACGCCGTGGTCACCTGTGCCGGCGTCACTGTGGTCGGGCCTTCCGACTCCTTCGACGTCGACGATTGGCGCAGGGTCATCGACATCGACCTCACTGGCACGTTCATCACCTGCCAGGCCGCCTCGCGCCACATGGTCGACGGTGGCAGCATCGTTACCCTCGCTTCGATAGCTGCCCTCCGCGGCCTGCCCGAAAGGGCGGCGTACGTCGCCGCCAAGGCGGGAGTCGTCGGTTTGACGAAGACGCTCGCAGCGGAGTGGGCGGAGCGTGGGATTCGCGTCAACAGCGTCGCCCCCAGTTGGGTCGACACGCCGTTCCTGCGCGATGCCGCCGCCAAGGGCTACGTCGACCTCGATCAATTGAGTCAGCGATCCCCCCTAAAACGGCTCGCGCAGAGCGACGACGTCGCCGCCGCCGTCGAGTTCCTGCTCGGAAGCTCGGCGTCCTTCATCACGGGCCAGACCCTCTACGTCGACGGGGGATTCAGCTGGGCCGCTTAGGAGCCCGCCCCCTAGCTGCTGTGGTTCGCGGGTCGCCAGAGTGACCATCCCGGCGTCTTGGGGAGACAGCCGACACGGATGGGATCGGCTCATAACTGGACCGTCCTTGCAGGAACCCGAAGGGCAGCGATTACTTCCGCCCCTCGCCCAGTCCTTACCGTTGAGGTCCGCGACAAGCATGCAAGGAGAAGACGACGGTGATCCACATGCCTGATCCGAGAATGGAGGAGGTCGGCACTGATGGGCCGGTCGAATGGGTCGGCGACCACTTGGTGCCGATCTCGATCTTGCGAAAATCGCCTGAAACCGTGCTCCACGTAGTCCAGCCGATCTCACGGATCGGGCGCATAACCCGAAGGTAGGTCGCAGGTTCGAATCCTGCCCCCGCTATGGCCTTAGGAGCGGACCCAGACAATTCGCTCAGGCTCTCGATGTCACTGAAGGCGCTCGATACGAGCGCCTTCAGTCGTATCTGGCCCGCGTTTCGGTCGATCTCGACGCGGAGGCGGAAGGCCTCGTAGAGGGCGTGCCGGGTCTCGGGACCGGCCTCGGCGAGTGCGGCCGAGAGGTCGGGCACGGAGGCGAGGATCTCTGCGGCTTCGTCTGGGTCGATCGCGTCGTTGTCGGTACGCGCGTGGTCCAGCTGCGCGAGCTTGGCCTCGACCTCTTCGCGCTCGGTCTTCAGTGCGCGGATCCGGTCGCCGACGAGGATCGGGTCGATGCCCTCCTCGATCGCGTCGAGCTGGCGCTCGACCTTCTGCTCCAGCTCGGCGAGCCGAGCGGCGACGCGCTCGCGCTCGTCATCCTCCTCGCCGCCGACCTCTGCGCGAAGCGCAGCGAGCTGGTGACGGAAGTGATCGAGGCGATCGGGGCCGAAGATCCGCTTCGAGATGAACGAGTCGACGAGGGCGATCACCCGGTCCTCGCGGACGTACTGCCATTTGCCGTGGCCGTTGGCCTCGGCGGCGGTGTCGCCGTAGGAGATCCGGTAGCCGCAGGCGTAGTAGTTGTTGCCCTTGCGGCTCTTGCCATGCATCCGCAGCGGGTTGTGGCCGGTGGCGCAGTGGACCACGCCGCGCAGCGGATAGAAGCGCTTCTGCGCACGGCGCCGCCGGTTGCCCGAGTTGCCGGTACTCCGCGCCCGCATCTCGATCTGGGCGCGTTCGAAGTCCTCGGCGGAGATGATCGCCTCGTGGCCGCGCTCGGCCTCGATCCACTCCTCCTCGCCGCGACGGACCAGCGGCCCCTCGCCTTGCTTCACGGCGCGGAAGTCGAGCCGGTTCCAGTAGAGGCGCCCGGTGTAGACGGGGTTGTCCAGCATCGAGCGGATCGTCGATTTGGACCACCGCCCGGAGGTGTTGCGCTTGGTGTCGACGTGGCGCGGGGAGGGAGGACCGCCGGGTCGGTTCAGATGGTCGGCTATCTCCGCGTAGCCCGAGCCGGAGAGGAAGCGGGTGAACATCTCGACGATCACGGGTGCCTGCTCGGGATTGACGACGAGCCGCGACTTCGTGTCGCCGACCCGTGCCCGCGCGGGGTCGGGATGGGGCTCGTGGCGGAGGCGGTAGCCGTAGGGGGCGCGGCCGCCGTTGCGGTAGCCCTGGCGCGTGTTCTCGGTCTGCCCGCGCCGAACCTCTCGGCCGAGCTTCTCGACCTCGAACTGGTCGAGCGCCTGGAACATGTGGCGCATCAGCCGGCCCTCGGGGCTCGTCTGGTCGCCCGAGGTGAGGGCGTAGAGGACCTCGACCCCGACGCGGGTCAACTCGCGCTCGAAGCTGAGCGCGTGGAAGAGCTCGCGGCTCAGTCGCGAGGTCGCGTAGATGATCACCGCGTCGAAGCGCCATCCGGCCCGGTCGTCCCGCCGGCCGGACTCCTGGTCGGTGAAGTCGCACACGATCCGCCCACCCAGCTCCGCCACCTTCGCCTCGCATTCCCGTCGCTGCGAGGGGAAGGAGAGCGTCGGGTCCTGCTTGTCCTTGGTGGAGAGGCGCCCGTACCAGGCAAACCTGCGCATCAGCCTTCCTTCCGCCGGCGATGGGCTGCGAGCAGATCGAAGACGGCCCGGGCCTGCTCGCGCCGGAGCTGCGCGTCCAGCGCCGAGCCCGGTTGCGTGTACTCGATCGACATCTCGGGTCGAAGCTCCTCGGTCGGAGATTCCCTATGGCGGATCTGGTCGGGGCGCCCCCGTGCGCGCGACGATCCGTCATCAGCAGGTTTAGCGTGGTCGCCCCGCCATCTCAAGTCGTCGCCTCCTCATCGGCAGGATGGCCGAGCCAATCGATGGGCTGCCTGGGATCGTCGAGCCCCCGGAAGATGGGTGCGAAGGGGCCTTCGTTCTCCAGGTCTTCGAGCAGGCAGAAGTAGATCTGCAACTCGGGCGTTCGTTCGACCTGCGGATCCCGGCGGAGGAGGGCGAGGGTGATGTCTCGCCTCCGACCAAGCGCCTCCCGAGAGTTGCCGGCCAGGACGCAGAGCACCCGCGGAAAAGTCGGATAGCGCCGCTTCCACATCGGCTCGCCCTTGGGATCCGAGGCGCGGTAGAGGTCGGCGTAGCGACTCAGCTCGGTCGCAAGACGATCGACGCTGAGCGTGGCACGGTCCAGCTCGAGGAAGACGTGATCGAGATAGGTGATCTTCTCGGCCTGGCGCACGTAGGTGAGGACGGCATCGGCGAAGAGCGTCCGTCGGCGACGCCCGCGCCCTGTGCTCAGCGGATGGGCGACCTCGTGTTGCCACGACAACGGCCCGAACTCGTCGCTGCGCTCCCGCGCCGCGCGGAGGAAACAGATCGCCGCATCGTTCACCGCCATGGTGTGGGCGCGGAGCGCCCCGGCCGCTTCTCTCGGCCCGAGGACCTTCGGCCGCCGCTCCAGCCCGCCAGCGTCGACGGCGAGGTCGGCGCCGGCCTCGCTGAGGAACCAGAGTCGCCGCGGGGCGACCCGTGCGTCGACATGAGAGAGGAGCCCTGCTTGCTCCAGGCTCGCCAGCACTTGCTGCGTCCTTCGCAGGCTCCGTCCTGGCAGGTGGATCGTCCGAAGCTGCCCGGTCGAGAGGACGCGATGCTCGCCGAGCGAGGCGATCAGCTCCGAAGTGTTCTCGGGTAGCCCAACCCCCGTCACCGCGGCCGCCCTCATGCGCGGCTTCCCGTCCGCGGCCGGTCGGCCGATTGGCGTTGCCTCGCCGGCGCGGTGGCGATCGTGTTCGCGCCGACTGCGAGAGAGACCGGAGAGATCGAGAGCGGAGTCGAGGTCGAGAGGTTCACGTCATGTTCCGAACTGGACGACGCGCAGAGATGTCGGCAATTCCGCTCGCCGACGATCCGCGACACCACGGCGTTTGCGCCGAGCGCTCGCGGAAATCCGGCGAAGGGTCGTGCGAAGGCAGAGCCGAAGCCTTGAACGAAGGGTCCGACGACGCCCTGCGAATCCGCGTTTCGTCCGGTCACCTGCCGTTCCCATTTCCCGGTGAATACCGCGGGGTGGGGACGGCGTCTACAAACGCGCCTAGGCACTTGTGCGAAGGAGTTGGAACGGGAATGAGGGGTGTAGGCCATGCCTATCAGGGCGCCGAGCACCCAAAGTGACCCCCCTCGGGATTAGATTGGCCGCGATCATGGGGGGATCGGCAGGAGAGAACGAGGCCTCGGGTGATGATCGGGAGGTTCTGCTCGATCGTCTCTCGGAGGCGATCACCGTCGAGGAAGGGCGCCGCGCCGGCGACCCCGAGACTCGGGTGAAGATCGACCTACGGCTGCCCGAATCCGACTCCGGAACGGGTGCTCGGGAGCGGTGGCGGATCCGTACCGCTCGACATCGTCTCGCCCGCGCTCCATTCGGTAGCGATGTCCTCGCCGCCTTCCACGGGGCCGAGGCCGAGAAGGGGAGACGACTCACCGTCGTCGATCTCGTGAACGAGAACCGGGTTGCGTCCTTGATGGCGTGGCACTTCGAGGCGCCCCGCAGCCGTGGCGGTAGCGCGCGTCCTCATCTGGTCGTGGCGCTGGCCATCGCTTCGGACGCGGAGGGCGATCTCCGTGCCGAGTACATGACCTCGGCCTGGCTCCTTTGCCTGGTCGGCCTCGCTATCGACCGCTGCACCGTCGAGAGGGGACAGATCGGCGTGGTGATCGACAATGCCATCGACCTGTCGACCGACGACCTGCGTGAGTTCGGCTTCACGCGAGGGCCGAAAAAAGACGGCTACAAGGGCGACTACTGGGTGCTCAGGGCGTGACGGCGGTAGATCTCCTCCGCCCGGTCGGCGTACTTCTTGGGAAGCTCATCCTGCAGCTCCCGAAGGAAGCCCTCGCTGTCCACCGCCCGTCTTTCCGGCAGCGCGTCGAAGAAGCTGTCCACCTCGGCTGAGACGGCCGAGAGGTGGTTGGGCGCCTTCTGCTCAACCAGTTCGAGCAGACCCCCGGCGACCTCCTCCACAGAAGCCCGCCGCAGGTGGACGGCGAGCCGCAGCAAGTCGGCGACGGTCAGGTGCTTCTCCTTCCGACCCCACCTCAGAGGCTCGATCCCGAGCGCCTCGATCCCCCGCGTGATTCCGGCAGGGCTAGTGTCGATCAGCTCTGCAGCCTGCGAGAGCTTCGGCAGCGCACGGACGTATTCCGAGGAGGTCGTGGTGTCGATCGTCGCCATAGTCGTCCGATTGTATCGGAACGATTGAAAGAAACGAAAGAAAAACCGATCCTGCCTCCCAGCGCTCGATTCTCGGAGGTTTACTTGCTGCATCCGAGCCACAGGTCCGCGCGCCTTGTGTTCGGCGTAAACATCATCAAGGCAAACGGCTTGTCGGCAAGATCGTCAGTGTTACGCGTTTCTCGCGGTCGCATCTCGTCGTTTGATGAGAGGACTTTTGCCTCACTCTAAAAAAGTCGTACGCTTCCGGTGGGCAGGGCGTGATGACGCGTGGCCCCAAGCTGCGCTAATGAAGCTCTTTAAACCGATCACGTTCGAACAAAACTCCTTTCGGGAGACGACTCTCAGCAAGGATCCGGATCCCGCGATGCGTCATGCGGTGGTTCCGCTGCATGAAAGGCGCGCATTCTTTTTCACCGGAGCGGGTTCGAGCGCCGGGATCCCTACCAAGCTTCCGACCGGGCCGCAGATGGCGCGGATGCTGGTCGAATGGGGACAGGAATCAGGCGCGGGTAATTCTGTGGAAGCAGTTAGCGATGAGGATGACCTCGGCCAGATCTGCAGTGCGCTGGAGGTCGCTTTCGATCGCCCGACGGTCATTCGCCACATTCGGAAGGCGGTGGACTGGAAGACATCGGAGATCAACCTTTGTCATTTGGCCGTCGCCCTGCTGTACGCAGAGGGAATCTTGCACGTCAGCTTCACCTCGAACTGGGATCCAAAGGTTGAAGATGCCCTTGACCAGGTCGTGTGCGAAAGGCAGCCTCAGATTGCGCGCGACGAGGCCACGATGGGAGAGGTCGGAACCCGACCCTTACCTCGTGCATCTCCATGGCCACTACGAGCACCCCGACTCTCTGGTGATGACCGATCGAGATCTTGCCGAACCCACCGCGATCAAATGGACCGATCCAACGTTGCGCAACGCGCTCGCCGGCCAGGACCCGATCTTCGTCGGATTTTCGGCTGAGCCCGAATACGTCATCGCGTCTCTCACCCAAATGCGTGCCGTCATGAAACGGCCTCCTGCGGCGGTGATCGCGCTCGAGTCCCTAGCCGACTTCCGCAGCGGGTCAGCGGCATTGGCGCAGGCCCTCCAGCTTGAACAGGACGAAGACCGCTATATCTCGGGGGACGCTCAGGAGGTCATGGGCGAGCTACTCCGATGTTGCTATCGCAAGCTCGTGGACGAAGTGCTCGACGATGCTGAGTCAAGAGCGCAGGCGGGCAGGGGAAGCCGAAGCGTCCTATCTGTTTCTGGGACCACGCGGGTCAGGGAGGCATTAACCAGCCTGACTCTTGAATCATTCCTAGGTCTCCTCTGGGGAACGAACGCGAAGGTGACGGAGACCGGGACCGCGCGTCAGGCGACCCTGAACCGCCTGAAGGACGCGCTTTCGGAAACCTTGGCGGTGGTGATGGTTCTGTCCTCGTGCAACGACGTGGCCAGTCTTATTGTCACGGATGGTGGCTTCCGTTTTGGTCGAGTCGACGGGTCGACCGTGGACGTGTGGACGGCAATTCCCCAGGAGCATCTTTGTCCTACTGATGCGGTCGCTCGGGTCCTCCGCCACGGAGGCCGGTTCAGTGGTCCGGCCGACTCCGACGTCCCACTGGTCGTTATCTGCGCGGGTACGAGCGGGAGTTTGCCTTCGGCCGGCAAGGCGTCTTTGACGGGGAGTGGCGCGGCTGGAAATGTCCGCCGCGCCCAGCGGGAGCCGGCAAGAGCCGTCGACCTCAGCTTCGTCGATGCGCGTTTCGATGAGGCTGAGAATGATGCGAGCCTCTCACGAGGACTGGGCCTTTGAACGAGTCGATCAACCGACTGCGGGCTGCGCTGGAGGGCGCTGACTATCGCGTGGGCGAGGTTGAGGACGAACGCTCGTTTCTTGCTGA
Source organism: uncultured Actinomycetes bacterium (assembly GCA_963839115.1). GTDB lineage: Bacteria > Actinomycetota > Thermoleophilia > Solirubrobacterales > 70-9 > VAYN01. The sequence goes on along the minus strand of CAWITM010000001.1, from coordinate 2,242,126 downwards.
GAGTCCGGAGCGGGTCGTGTGGGCCACCGTGTTCGAGACGCCGCAGGAGTTACTCGCTACTTGGAATCAGACCCAGGTCTTGGCGATCGACCAGACCCGTTCGCTTGCCCCAGAAAAGTCCTGGGAGCTCTATTTGCTCTTGGGAACTGAGCTCGCGGCCACCGAGGAGGAAGAGTCCGAACTCGACCTCGTTCGACGAGACACTTCCTATGCCCGCAAGGTCTTGGTCCCGGGACTTGCCGGTCTTGATACCGAGGTCGAAACGTTCATAGCCCCTCTGATCCCGCTCTCGATTATCCCAGCCAAGGAGAGGCCTAACGCACTGTCGATGCTTGACGCAATCGTCGAGGCGGAGGGCAGTAAGGCAGAGCGGGTGGTGCTGGATGCATTCAAAGCCAACCGCCCCCTTTTCGAGGACCTGTGATGCGCATCGAGGAGGTCACGATCTCGAACTTCCGAGGCTTCTGTGAGGAGCGGACGATCCCCATGGCCGCCGACGTTGTCATCGTCCGCGGCCCCAATGGGTCCGGAAAGACGAGTTTCCTCGATGCAATCCAGTGGCTGCTGCTCGGAGATGTGCAGCGGCTCGCCCTTGGGACTCTGAGACCGAAAGAGGACTATCTCAGCAATCGATATGCGAGCGGCCCCCCGTTTGTCGAAGCCAGGCTGCACGACAGGGAGGGAACGCAAGTCCGGGTGACCAGACGTGGGCTTGGCGAGGCAATGCAGGTCCAAGTAGAAGTCAACGGTGGTGAGCCTCTGATCGGCGACGAAGCGCAGCGCTGGCTCAATGAGGCGATGGGTGCTGGATCGGGCGATCAGGAAAAGGTCGACTTTCTGCGTCGCTATCTGCTTCAGCAGGACGACATGCGCGAGTTCTTGGGCGCCAACACGAAAGAGCGATACCAGTTCATCGCCGCGCTGACTGGCATGGAGCGCCTGACGAGTCTCGAAAAACAGATGGCCGATGAGCTGTCCGCTGCCCGGCGCAGGGTGAAAGAGCTTAAGGGCGACCTCGAAAAGGCGGCTGCCGATCGAGAGGCGGCGCGTGAAACCTTCTCAAGGGCTCGTGAGATGATGACGCCGCGAGCGGAGATCCCGGGTGCGCTAACTGCCGAATCTCGGGCCGAGCAGCTTCTGGGCCAACGCAGCGACGACCAAGCAGCCGCGCTGAGAAGCAAGGCGGTTGACCTTTCCGAGGCCACGGATCGACTCGCGGATTTGAGACGGCGTGAGGTTCGTACCCGGGTGGAACTGAGCGAGCGTGAGGAGACTCCGGCTGCGGCGATCACCGACCTCGGTGCTCAGATCGAGAAAGCCGCAGAGGCAGCAGCTGTCGCTGCCGAAGAACTGGCTGCCTTGAACTCAGCTCTCGACAACGTCCAGGCCGCGGCTGACAATGCGCAGCGACTGGCGGCCTTGGCGCTCTCCCAAATCGAAGGCCCATGTCCCGTGTGTCAGCAGGAGCATGACGTGGAGCACACTCGGGCTCATTTGCAGCATCTCCTGACCGAAAACCCGGAGTTGCAAACGTTGACTGAAACGGTCGATACGAAGCGCCGCAAGCATGACGAACTGCTGCGGGAACTCGCGGAGATGCGCTCAGGTTTGAGTGAGCTCAAGAGCGCTTTCGAGGAGCGCCATCAGCTTGAAGAGCTGCTTGGCGAACTGCGAATACAAATCGCCAGCCAGGAAGAGCAAGTTCGATCGTTGACGCCGGAAGCCGCGGAGCACACCGACGCTGGGGTTGCCGGAGAAGAAGTCCGACGCGAGCTTGAGAGCATCGCGGCGAGCCTGGAGGGAATCGCGAACGCACAAGCACGGTCTCGCCAGGCCGGGCGCAGAGTAGTCGCTGCTGAAGAGCAGGAGTCGACCCGAGAGAAACGCCACATGGAGCTGGTAATGGCGGTTTCGCGTGCGGAAGAGAGGGCTGAGGCAGCAAGCGAAGCCCGCAGTGAATTGGGGCGGAAAATCAACGACGTCATGGCTGAGCTATCGAATTCCTCAGCCGGCTTGATCAACGCGATCTACAGTCGCCTTGATGTTCATCCGACCTTTCGGGAGTTCGAATTCCGCACCGACCGATACCGCGAGGGCGGACACCTCCGACCCTGGGTTTGCGACCGGCGTAGAAGCAAAGACGGCAACGCACTTCACGTTCTGAGTGCGGCTCAGCTGAATTCGTTGGCGATCTGCCTCTTTCTGGCTCTCAATCTTGAGCGGGATTCGGATCTGCGCACGGCGATCCTCGACGACCCCGTGCAGAGCCTTGACGACGTCAACCTGCTGAGTCTTGCCGATGTCCTGCGAACGGTGAGGGATCACAGGCAGGTTGTCGTTTCGACGCACGACGAAGTACTTGCCGAGCTCCTGATCCGGAAGCTCAGGCCGCTGCGGGACGGGAACGCCACCGCCGTCGTAAAGATAGATCAGTGGAGCGAGTCAGGGCCGCGGATTAACGCAGAGATGCGAAGCGCGACTGGGCTGGAGCCGGAGTTCCAGCTCCTTGCTGCGACCTCCTAATCGCGCCGGAATGTATTCCCTGCCGTTTCTCCGAGGCGTTCGGTAGCTACATCGGGAGAAAGTCGGACGCGTGGCCCAAACGTTGCACTCGGACCAGCCTGTAGGGTCGCGTCGGCCGGGCTCGTAACTAAGAGCCATGGCCGAGCGAGATCTAGACAGGTGGGACAGAGGCATCATGAGGGATCCTGATATCCGGGCAGCACTTCACTCCCGGCTAGAGGCTCGCCACGGCGGCGATTCCGAGACGCGCATCGTCGATGAGCTTGGTGTGCTCATGGGGGGTTCGCGGGTTGATCTCGCGGTCATCAACGGAAAACTGGAAGGGTTCGAGATCAAGAGCGAGAGAGATCGGCTGGTCCGTCTTCCACGGCAGGCCGAAGCCTATAGTCGAGTCTTCGATCGGATGACCGTTGTGTGCAGCGAGCGTCACGCCGCGGGCGTCGCTGCCTGCGTACCCGATTGGTGGGGCATTGAAGTCGTCCATCTCGTCAAGGACCGCCCTCGAATAGTCCGGAGGCGGGCGGCTCGAGCCAACCCTGGCGTAGACCCGAACGCTGTAGTCCAACTCCTTTGGCGCGCCGAGGTCATTGACGAGCTTGATCGGCTCGATCGGGCGGACGGCTTGCGAAGCAAGCCGCGCCGAATCCTTTGGGATGCCCTCGCCGAGGCCTTGCCTGCCAGAACACTGAGGGCTGTGGTGCGAGACCGGCTCCGTGCTAGGGAAGACTGGCGAGTTGTTGCACGACCACGCCTAGATGATGATTAGTCGCAACCGTTACCCACGTCTGGAGATTTCCGGTTCCTGCCCTCCCTTGGGCACATTCTGCGATGCGGTTATCTCCCCAGCAATGGGTGCTGCCGCGAAATGATCCGCTGTTGACGACTTGCGCCGCGAGTGCGCGGTATTGGTCATGGCCTTTCTTTTTGAGTGACCGGCCGCGGACCACCAGCCAGTCAACCTCTCGCGCGTAGACGATCTTTGCGGCCGGGTCCATGATTTCTGGATCAAATCCACGCAGCCACTCGGGGGAAGCAACTCCGTAGTCGCCGAACGCCGGCAGCCTGGGCAGTTGGCCTCCGGCGGTCAGAGTGCTCCATAGTTTCCATTCGCGTCGCTCGATCGTTCCTGATTCCCCTGGCTTCACGTCCGGACTTACGGTCGTCGGGAAGGCGCCGGAACACAGCGTCAGGGAATGCCACTCGTCGATTTCCGGAAGCATTGGAATTGCCGCTTCGGCCTCGTTCTTGATCGTCCCTGCCTCGGATTTGAGGATCGGGCCGAAGTCGAGCAGCAGGTCGACCTGGCGGAAATCAACCTGAATGATCTCGGCGACCCGACGGAGTTCTGCCTCCAGCAAGGAAGGGTTCTGAAGTTCAGCGCGCCGGAGGCGAATCGACACTTGATTTCTGCCCCAAGACAGAGTTTCGGAGGTGGCTTCCAGGTGCGGCAGGTCTCGGTCGAGTCCGGTAACCGGGATGACCGCGAGGTCGGCCGCCTTTGCATCTTCAAAGAATCGAGAGACGGGATGCCTTCCATCTTCGAGGCGTGCCGTCGGCTCGAACTCAGGGAGATCGACGAAGCAGAAGTCAAGAGACCCCCAAGCCTTGGCAATTTTGTCGGCCACCCCGTCGAGAGTTTCGTCTAGAGACCTCACCTCGACCTCCGTTTTGGGATCGGTCTCGATTGGCCCGATCTCAATCAGAGGAGTCAGGCCATCTCTGTTGTGCTGATCGATGTGCGAGAGAGCGTCGAGCTCTCCCTGTTTGCACTTGAGGAGAGGTACGTAGTGGAGATGGTCAGATCCCAACACGAGCAACAGCCTACGGCGACCGCAGGAGGGAATCGCACCACTAAGCATTGCTATCGGCAGTAAGCAGACCAACGAGTAGCGTGAAAGCCGCGCTCTTTAGGTCCGCAGCCCGTTCAGCAGCTTTGCCGCATCGATTTCAAGTGAGTCGGCGAGGGACAGAAGCGTGTCAAGTCGCGGCGAGCGTTGGCCCATCTCGATCTTGTAGATCGTGTCGCGGCACAGGCCGGTGCGCTCGGCCAGCTTCTCTTGTGAGAGGCCGCGCCGCCGCCGGGCCAGGCAGAGATTGCGGCCGAACATGTTGGCGGCGTACTCGTCTCTCATCGTGGCGCCGGGTCGTTGACGACCAGGCGCCCCCAGGCGAATTCGCCAGGCACCCATTCGAGTCCGACGAGCAGATCGTTGGGGGTGACTCCGCAGGCCGCGGCCAGTTTCAGGAGGCTGATGACGATCGGCAGGCGCTGGCCGGTCTCGTAGAGCGTGATCTGAGTTCGGTGGATCTCGGCTCGAAACGCGAGCGCTTCCTGCGTCAGTCCCGCCGCCTTTCTCGCCGCCCGGAGGTTGGCGCCGAATTTCTGCGCCGGGGTCATCGTTGCCAGAGTTGGGTCGGGGGCGATGTCAAGCCCCGGACTCATTGCTTGCTCTCCCCGCCCAGGAGATCGAGCAGGGCCAGATGGGCGTCGTGGCGGAGGGTGGCGAGCGTGTATTCGGCAGCCTCCTCGTAGCCCTCGGTTGCCCGCTCGATCGTCGCCCGCGCCTCCTCGTCCGGCAACATGACCTCCCGACGGTCGAGGGCTTCCAGCAGTCGCCTGAAAACCGCCGCCTCGCGGACGGACGCCTCCGGGTCCTTCAGCGCCTCCGCCGTCTCAAGATCCTCCTCGACGCCGGCGAGCCAGCCATGGACCTCCTGCTTCAGGAGGTCGATCAGGGGGTCGGAAAAGATGATGGGCACTGCCCGAGGGGCGCCCGTAGGGTTCTCGTCAGCCATGAGGAGCATGCCTCCTTGTGGTCAGGCCCTCGGATGGCGTTGCACCGCCGCCGAGGGCCGCTTCGGTTTTTTCCGGTGCGCCACGGTAAGCCGGTCGAGGCCGATGTTAAGGCGACTTTTTCGGGCGGCTCTTGACGGCGCCTCTCCGGCGCCTCGTGCGACCCGCCTCAAACCCGCCTATGAAGCCAAATCCAGGCTTTCTTCGATCGGCACGGCGCGTGCTCCCCTAAGGTCGGATCGTCCCCCCGCCATGTAACTGCGCGTCTCGAGAACGGATCTCGATCCGCGAGGGGACAAACGGGGTTTGGCCCCTGTCGCTTCCGCTCTTGTCACCTCGCAGCGGAAACGCACCTCGAGTTCCTGGGTCTTGCGTGAAATGGCATGATCTTCAGGATGAGCAGCGGCCGCGCCGCCACCGGTCGGCGCCTGGCCGACCTGACTCTCCTGCGTCGGGCCCGCGACCGGATCGATCGGGAGTACGCGGCGCCGCTCGACGTAGAGGCGATCGCGAGCGGCGTGCATATGTCGGCGGGCCACTTCAGTCGCCGGTTCCGGTCTGCCTACGGCGAGACTCCCTACAGCTACCTGATGACAAGGCGGATCGAGCGGGCGATGGCGCTCCTGCGCCGCGGCGACCTGAGTGTGAGCGAGGTCAGCCTCGAGGTCGGCTGCTCCTCACTGGGCTCCTTCACCACCAGGTTCACCGAGCTGGTCGGGATGTCGCCCGGCGCCTACCGCAGGCGGCAGGCCGAGGCGACCGCGGGGATGCCCTCGTGCGTCGCCAAGCAGGTGACGAGACCGGTCAGGAATCGAGAAGTCACGCGCGCGCCCGGTGCCTAGTCTGTCGGTCCATGGACATCAACATCCACTCCGCCCTGCTCCCGCAAACCGACCCCGACGCGGCGCTCGCCTTCTACCGCGACACCCTCGGCTTCGAGGTCCGAGACGACGTCGGCTACGAAGGCCTGCACTGGATCACCGTCGGCCCGCCCGACCAGCCGGACGTCTCGATCGTCCTCTACCCGCCGCAGGCGACCCCGGGCATCACCGACGACGAGCAGAAGATGATCGCCGAGATGATGGCCAAGGGCACCTTTGCAAGCCTCAACCTCGTCTCCGGCGACGTCGACGGCGCCTTCGAGCGACTGCAGGCGGGCGACGCCGAGTTGGTCCAGGAGCCGACCGACCAGCCTTACGGGGTCCGCGACTGCGCCTTCCGTGATCCGGCCGGCAATCTGCTCCGGATCCAGCAGACGAGCCGGGCGCCCGGTCCGACCGAGAAAGGAGATCGCTAGATGCCGAAGCCGAAGCGGGCCAGCGTCGAGGACTACTTCGAACGACTCGGCGACCTCCAGCGCCCTCACCTCGAGGCGCTGAGACAGATGAGTCGCGAGGCCGCCCCGGAAGCGCGCGAGAGGTTGAAGTGGAACCTGCCGGTCTACGTCCGCGGCGAGAACACGAGCCTCTGGATGCTGCAGAATTTCAAGAGCCACTGCTCGCTGCGGTTCCCGCCACCCTTCTTCGCCGACCACAAGGCGGAAGTCGAGGAGGCCGGCTTCGAAGCAGGTTCAGGCTTCGTCAAGCTTCCCTACCGCAAGGAGCTTCCCGCCGACCTGCTGAAAGCGCTGATGAGCGCGCGGGTAGATGAGTACGAGACGACGGGCGCGGGCTGGAACGATCGTTGAACAGCGGGTCCACCAGGTTGCAGGGGGTGGTCCATCGAGTCTCGACGAGCCAAGGGACCGCTGACCGGCCTCGACCGATCGGGGGTCCTGCCCAACAGCAGACATTCGGCGCGATAGGCAGAGGAACCTGACACCTCGCACTGGGACGAAGACGAGCGCGAGCAGTGGGCGTTTCTTGGTCGAGTTTTGGAACTCCACCCGACGAACCTCACGCAGGACGAGCTGGTCCGCGAGCTCGACGACGGTCAGCCCAGGGAGTTCAGCGAGGTCGATCGATTCGAGCGGCGATCCGCGAGCTGGCCGGAACCGGCCTGCTCCATCGCACCTCTTAGATGCTGATTTCAGGCTTCTCTTTTTCCGCAAATACCGGGATCAGATTTTCTTAAGTAAATTCTATTACTTAGTAACACCGGAGTACTTAAGTAACGAGTGTTACGTTCGTGGGGCGGTTCGTTGAATCGCATTCCCTACAGAAGGAGCCCAAGATGGCCCTCGCAGCACTAGACCTCAGCAGCTACGTCGGTGGATTGGAGTTGGCGGAGCCGTCGCCAGAGATCAAGGAGCTGGTCGCTGCCCAGAAACACGTGGCTCGTCCGCTTGCCGGAGTGGAGGACACGGAAATCGCGGCCATCGACAAAGGCAGCGTCGTCTCGTTTGTCGCCGGCGTCTCCAAACAGCATCGAAGCGACGCGCTGAACTCCACCCTGCTTGCCCAGCTGAACTCGGACAAACTCTATAACCGGTTCGATCCCGCCGAAGTGATCTCCTGGTACAAGAACTACACCAAAGTTCTGTCGAAAATCGGCTGGGCGCTGCAGGAGTTCCAGTTCGAGAACTATGAGGCCTCCGGCTCGACGTTCTCGATCAACTCCGCGATTGTGGGCATCGTTTCCTCCTTCCTGTCACCCGCACAGGTAGCGGTGGTAAGGGCGGCGCTGGACGCGCTCAGCGGCCTCGACTCCGATAACCCTTGGTACAAGGTCTGGGAGAGCTCCACCCACGACGCGGACGGAGGCAACTTCCAGATCGCCCAGTGCGACGACGAAGGCGGCAAAGGGCCGCTGTTGATGGGGTGCTCGGGGTTCTCCTTTTCGACCACCGAGACCACGACGCGCTTCCTCTGGGTGGAGTACCACAGCTCCGATACGGAGTTGCACTTCGCAAAACAGTCGGCCACGCTGGACGACGACGTCTACAGTCAGGTCCGCGAGCAGATAATCGAAAAGCTCGGCAAAAACGCCGAGATTTACATCGGCGAACTGGAAATTTAAGCGGTCGCGAATTCACCCGGCTAAGGGATCGAACGAAGCGGTTCGATCCCTTGTCGGCGCCCCGGCTCGCCGGCTTCGGCGACCCGTGCTCAGCTTCCTCGGCGGCGCTCATTGAGCAGATGCCATTCCGCGAGAGCCTGCTTCGACGTCTTCGCCTCGCGAGATGCAGCACCTCAGTTGCTTGCATCGAAAAAATATGGCCACGGCGACGGAAACGCCTGTTGTGCGCGAGGCATGGGGGCAGCAACGATGCGCGGGCGCGTTCGGAGGACGCACGCCGATGGCCGTGGCACGGATATGAGGAGAGCGGAGATGCCGAGAGAGAGGGTGGAGGTGCTGATCGTCGGCGGTGGCCAGGCCGGGCTGGCGATGAGCGAGCACCTGAGCGCCGGCAAGGTTCCGCACCTGATCCTCGAGCGCCATCGGATCGCCGAGCGCTGGCGCTCGGAGCGTTGGGATTCCCTGGTCGCCAACGGGCCTGCCTGGCATGACCGGTTCCCGACGCTGGAGTTCGCCGGCGTCGATCGGGACGGGTTCGCATCGAAGGAGCAGGTCGTGGACTACTTTGAGGCGTATGCGGAGAAGATCGGCGCACCGATCCGATGCGGGGTCGAAGTGACCTCGTTGCAGAGGGACCGGGGCGGTTCCGGCTTCTGTGTCGAGACGACCGCCGGGACGATCGACGCCGATTATGTAGTCGCGGCGACGGGGCCCTTCCAGGTTCCGCAGATCCCGCCGATCGCCCCCGACTCCCGGGCATTCACCCAGATGCACTCGAGCGCCTACCGCAATCCGGATCAGCTTCCTCCTGGTGGCGTCCTGGTGGTCGGGGCCGGGTCATCCGGGGTGCAGATCGCCGACGAGCTCCTGAGCGCCGGCCGGTGTGTCCATCTGTCGGTCGGTCCCCACGATCGTCCCCCGCGGAGGTATCGCGGGCGTGACTTCGTCTGGTGGCTGGGCGTGCTCGGGCAATGGGATGCCGAGGCCCCCACGGTGGGGAAGGAGCACGTCACGATCGCGGTGAGCGGAAGGGACGGCGGCCACACCGTCGACTTCCGTGAGCTCGACGAGCGCGGGATGAAGCTCGTCGGCCTCACGACGACGTTCACCGACGGCGTGGTCCGGTTCGCGCGCGACCTCGGCGAGAACATCGCGCAGGGCGACGCCAGCTATCGGTCTCTGCTGGACGAAGCCGATGCGTACGTGGCTCGCACGGGTCTCGACCTGCCTGAGGAGCCGGAGGCTCGGCATCTTGGACCTCTCCCGTCCTGCGTCACCGACCCGCTCGAGGAGCTGGATCTCGACGCGGCCGGGGTGACCTCGATCATCTGGGCAACCGGCTTCAGGACCGACTTCTCCTGGCTCCAGGTCGACGCCTTCGACGCCAACGGAGCTCCGAGGCAGCGACGCGGCGTGTCCTCGGAGCCGGGTGTCTACTTCCTGGGCCTGCCCTGGCTCTCGCGCCGCGGCTCCTCGTTCATCTGGGGCGTCTGGCACGACGCCCGGTACCTGGCCGACGAGATCGCGATCCAACGCGCCTACCAGGCATACCGACCGAGGAGGCTGACGAAGGCATGACGGTCCACCGCCGGATCCGGCAGTTCAACACCAGGGAGACCTACCCCGAGCAGAACCTCGACAACGACCTCTGCCAGGCGGTGGTCGCCGGCAACACCGTGTATCTGCGCGGCCAGATCGGCCAGGACCTCGAGACCTCGGCGAACGTCGGCCTCGGCGACGTCGAAGCGCAGGCCGAGCAGGCGATGGCCAACATCGAGATGCTGCTGAAGGAGGCCGGCGGGAGCCTCGAGCACATCGTCAAGGTGGTCGTCTACCTCACCGATGCGCGTTTTCGGGAGCCCGTCTACAGGGTGATGGGACGCTGGTTGGAAGGGGTCTACCCGGTCTCCACGGGGATCGTGGTGAGCGCGCTTGCACGACCGGAGTGGCTGGTGGAGATCGACGCGACCGCCGTGCTGGGCGGGCGGGAGGAGGGATGACCTTTTCGATCCTCGGCCGCTGCGAGCGCACCGGCCGCTTCGGCGTCGCCTGCACCTCCTCGAGCCCGGCCGTGTCCTCGCGCTGCTCCTACGTCGCGGCGGACGTCGGCGTCGCCACCACCCAGAACGTCACCGATCCGCGGCTGGGACCCGCCCTGCTCGACCGCTTGCGCGAGGGCGATGACGCCGCCAGCGCGATCGAGGCCGTCGCGACCGTCGCGCCACACGTCGAGTACCGCCAGCTCGCCGTCGTCGACGCCGCGGGAGGCTCGGCCGCCTACAGCGGCACCGAGTCGCTCGGGATCAACGGCGATCGCCTCGGCCCGGGCTGCGTCGCCGCCGGCAACCTGCTCGCCTCCGAGGCTCTGCTCGAGGCGGTGATCGTCGCGTTCGAGGAAAGCGATCACGCGATCGAGCTGGAGGAGCGCCTGCTGCTGGCCCTCGAGGCTGGGATGCACGCCGGCGGCGAGGCCGGGCCTGTCCACTCGGCCGGACTGCTCGCGTCCGGAACCGGCGAGGTCGGCTGGCCGATCACCGACCTGCGGATCGACTTCGACCCCGACGGCAAGCCGGTGTCGGAGCTGCGCCGGCTCTGGTCGGTCTGGGAGCCGCAACGCGACGATTACGTAACCCGCGCGCTGGAACCCGCGGGAGCGCCCGCCTACGGGGTCCCGGGCGACCCCGAGGATCCAGATCGTTAGCCGGACACCGGCGATGGACGCGACGCAGAGGCCGAGCGAGGAGGAAGAGATCCTCGGCTGGTTGATCGGCCAGGAGACCATCGCCGGCGGATCCAACGTCGAGCTGATCGCCGGGATCGCCCGCCTGCTCGAGGAGGCGAAGGCCGAAATCTGGGTCGGCCCCGGAACGCGACCGGGCACCGAGGTCCTCCATGCCGTGCTCGGCCCGGCCAGCGCCCCCGGCGGCCTCCTGCTGGCGGCCCACGGGGATGTCGTCGATGTCGCCGGGCAGGACTGGAGCTCGGACCCGTTCGAGATGCGCCGGGCCGGTGGGCGCCTGTACGGCCGCGGGACCGTCGACATGAAGGGCTTCCTCGCCGTCGCGATCGCCGCGGCGCGCCGGGTGCGACCCGAGGCGCTGCGTGCGCCCCTCCATCTCGCCGTCTCCCACGACGAGGAGCTCGGCTGCGCCGGGATCGAGCCGCTGCTAGCGCACCTCGAGCACGGGGGGATCGCGGCGCCGCTGGCCGGGGCGGTGGTCGGAGAGCCGACGAGGATGGCCGTCGTCGACCGCCACAAGGGCAAGGCAGCGTTGGCCCTGCGCCTCGCCGGACGCGCCGCCCATTCGAGCACGCCCGCGGCAGGGATCAATGCGGTGCGCGCCGCGGCCCGGGTGATCCTCGCCCTCGACGAGCTTGGGGAGGACCTCGCGGTCGAGGACCGCGATCCGGCCTTCGGCGTCCCCAGCGCGACGATCGGGATCGGGCCGATCGCGGGCGGCGTTGCGCTGAACGTCGTCCCCGACTCCTGCGAGCTCGAGGTCGAGGCGCGGATCCTCCCCGGGCAGTCCGTCGAGGCGGTGGTCGACAGGATCGTTGCCGCCGCCGATGCCGCAGCGGGGGAGGCCGAGCTGAGCGTGCGGCGGATCGCCGCCTACCCACCGCTGGAGGCCGGCGCCGACGGGGAGTGGGCGCGGCGGGTCGCGGCGCTCAGCGGCTGCGAGCTGGGCGGTGCCGTCGACTTCGGCGCCGAGGCCGGCCTATATAGGGAGCGCCTGGGCTGCGACGTCGTCCTCTTCGGACCGGGGGACATGCGGCTGGCGCATGCGGCCGACGAGAGCCTCGACGCCGCCGACCTCGAGGCCGGACGCCGGGCACTCGACCGGCTGATCAGCGCGCTGCTGTCGGCCGGTGCATAGACAACTCCGAGCTAGAACGGCGACGCGGTTCGGTTGCCCAAATGCACGGTCGCTGCTAAGAGTGGCCCTGTGCTCTTCACGATGCGCCAGCTGGAGTACTTCGTCACCACCTGCGAGACCGGCAGCATCACTGAGGCGGCACTGACGATCCCGGTCGCCCAATCATCGGTTTCCGCCGCCATCGCCCAGCTGGAAAAGGCGCTGGGTGTCCAACTGCTGATCCGCCACCACGCCCAGGGCGTCTCGCCCACTCCCGAGGGCAGGCGCTTCGCCGAGCGCGCCCGCGCTCTGCTTCAGGAAGCCGGAGACCTCGAACGGTTTGCGTCCGAGCTGACCGACGAGGTGAGGGGGGTCCTCGACCTCGGCTGCCTGGTGACGCTGGCGCCCCTGATCACCCCCCGCCTCGCCCGTGACTTCAAGAGGCAGAACCCAGGGGTCCACGTCCAGCTCAGCGCCTGGGGCCAGCAGGAGATCTTCGCCCGGCTGCGGGAGGGGGCTCTGAACCTGGCCGTGACCTATGACCTCGATCTCGAGCGCGACATCGCCTTCGAGCCTTTGGCCGCGTTGCCGCCATACGCGGTCTTTCCCGCCGACCACCCGCTGGCCGGCGACTCGGTCGGCTTGCGGGAGCTCGCCGGAATGCCGCTGGTCCTGCTCGACCTGCCCCACAGCCGCGAATACTTCTATTCGCTCTTCCAAGTGGCCGGTCTACGACCGACGGTCGCCCAGCGCTCGCGCAATCCGGAGGTGATCCGCACCCTCGTCGCCAACGGCTTCGGCTACACGATCGTCAACGCCCGGCCAGTGACGGAGGTCGCCCTCGACGGCACGCCGCTGCGCAGCGTCCGCATCGAGGGCGAACCGCGGGCGATGATCCTGGGGCTCGCGGTGCTGGCCTCGACTACTTCGACCCGGCTCACCGAGACGTTCTCCCGATACTGCCGCGACCTGATCGCGGAAGGGCACTTTCCCGGCTTGCCGGCCGACGCGAGCCAGAGCATCGATTTTTCCGCCGCAACCCACCGCTGATTTCGCTCGCACAACGCCGCTCCAGCCGAGAAGGTATGCGCGGAGATGAGCGTGCGCGGGGTGACCTGCGCGGCCCAGGGATACCGAGAGGAGCGACGGATGAGCAGCGAACCGGTTGCCGACGAGCTCGGCGCGATCGACCCCGACAACGCGTTCGAGCAGGAACAGAAAAAGAACCTGGTCAAGAGCCTGAACCTCTTCGACCTCGTCTTCTTCGGTATCGCCACCGTCGTCTCGCTCGACGTCATCGGCGAAATCTCGAGCTTCGGCGGCCAGACCTTCACCTGGATGCTCGTTCTGGTTCCGTTCTTCGTCATCCCCTACGCCTTTCTGATGTCCGAGATGGGCGGCGCCTTCGCCGAGGAGGGAGGGCCCTACGTCTGGATGAAACTCGCCTTCGGGCGATTCTGGTCGGCGCTCGGGGCGATGCTCTACTGGATCACCAACCCGCTCTGGCTGGGCGGGTCGCTGTGCTTCCTCTCGGCGGCGGCGGTCAACGAAAACCTGATCTCGATGCCGGAAGGCTCGCTCGGTGACTGGCTGTTCAAACTCGTCTTCGTCTGGACCGGGATCCTGGTCGCGGTGATCTCTCTGAAACGCGGCAAGTGGATTCCCTCGATCGGCGCCTTCGTCAAGGTCGGAGTCCTCGTCATCGTGACGATCACCGTGATCATCTACGCGATCGAGCACGGGGTCCACGGCTACGGCATCAGCGGCTTCAGCCCGACCCTCGCGGGGTTCATCGGCGCTGCTCCGATCCTCGTCTTCGCGATCAGCGGATTCGAGTGCGGAACCGCGGCCAGCGAGGAGATGAGGAACGCCCAGCAGGACATCCCCCGCTACATCACCCGATCGGCCATGGTCTCGGTCTTCTGTTACCTGATCCCGATCCTCTCCATCCTGCTCGTCGTGCCCGTCGATCAGATCACCGGCGTCAGCGGCTTCATGTCGGCCGTCGGCGACACCTTCAGCGTCTATGGGCCGCTGCAGGACGTACTCGTCAAGGTGGCGGCCGTCCTGTTCGTCTTCACCCTGTTGACCCAGGGCGCCGCCTGGATGATGGGCTCCGACCGAGTCCTCGCGGCAGCCGCGATGGACGGCGCCCTGCCCCGCTGGTTCGGCACCTTCAGCAAGCGCTTCGGAACGCCGATGCGCGTCAACCTGCTCTCCGGCGCGGTGGCGACGGCATTCGTGATCGTCGCGCAGCGGCTCAACTCGGGCAGCGCCGCGACCACCTTTGCGATCGTGCTCACCGTGGCGATCTCCACGGTGCTGATGTCCTACATCATCATCTACCCGGCCTGCTGGGTGCTCCGCCGCAAGTACCCGGACGTCGAGCGGCCCTTCGTCGTCCCGGGCGGCGATTGGGGACTGCGCCTCGCGACCTTCTCGGCGACCTTCTTCGTCGTCCTCGGCAGTTGGGTGGCGGTCTTCCCCGGCACCCTCGAGTCGCTGTTCGGCCTCGAATACAGCTTCGCCGAAGAATGGGGAGTCTCCCGCGGCAAGTTCGAGGCCGTGACCCTGGGCACCCTTGCCGTGATCATCGGGCTCACCGTGCTCGGACTCTGGTGGGCGGCGCTGGAACGGCGCCGCGAAGCTCGGCTGGCAGCCGAGGTCACGGTGGCGGGGGGCGAGGCGGTCCTCCCCGGCAAACGGGGCTGACCTCCGCTTGAACGGTTTGATCAGATGAGCATCACGACCCCGTCAGGCCAGACCGACGAGCGAACGACCCGGCGCCCGCCGCGGTACGACGTGTTGTTCGAGCCGGTGCAGATCGGTCCGATCCGCGCGCGCAACCGCTTCTTCCAGGTTCCCCATTGCAACGGCATGGGATACCGGGACGTCAGCGCGCACGCGGAGATGCGCGCGGTCAAGGCCGAAGGGGGCTGGGCCGTCATCTGCACCGAGCAGGCGGAGATCCACTACTCCTCCGACATCACGCCGTTCATCGAGGCGCGCATCTGGGACGACAAGGACATCCCGGCCCTGGCCCTGGTTGCGGACCGAATCCACGAGCACGGCGCGCTGGCCGGGATCGAGCTGGCCTACAACGGCATGAACGGGCCGAACCTCCAGACGCGAGTCGCCCCCATGGGTCCCGCCCACCTGCCGGTCGCCACCTTCACCGACGATCCGGTTCAAGCCCGCCGGATGGACCTGGACGACATCGTCGACCTGCGCCGCTGGCACCGAGCCGCCGTTCGGCGCTCGATCGAGGCCGGCTACGACCTCGTCTACGTCTACGCGGGCCACGCGCTCGGGGGCATCCACCACTTCCTGTCGCGCCGGTACAACGACCGCATCGACGCCTATGGCGGTTCGGCGGAGAACCGGATGCGGCTCCTGCGCGAGATCCTCGAAGACACCCTGGAGGAGGCCGGGGGTCGCGTCGCCGTGGCCTGCCGGATCACCGTCGACGAGCTGCTCGGCGATGAGGGGATCACGCGCGGGGACATCGAGGAGGTCATCGGGAAGCTGGGCGAGCTGCCGGACCTGTGGGACTTCGTCCTGGGCGCCTGGGAGGACGACTCGGTCACCGCGCGTTTCGGTGAGGAGGCCGACCAGGAGGAGTATGTCCGTGGGCTGAAGGCGCTCACCACCAAGCCGGTCGTCGGTGTCGGCCGGTTCACCTCGGCGGACACGATGGTCCGGATGGTCACGAGCGGTGTGCTGGACCTGGTCGGCGCGGCCCGGCCGTCGATCGCCGACCCGTTCCTGCCGCGCAAGATCGAAGAGGGCCGCTTCGACGACATTCGCGAGTGCATCGGCTGCAACATTTGCGTCGCCGGCGACTTCACGATGTCGCCGATCCGTTGCACCCAGAACCCGACGATGGGGGAGGAGTGGCGTCGCGGCTGGCACCCCGAGCGGATCCGCCCCCGCACCACCGACGCGAAGGTGTTGGTCGTCGGCGGCGGCCCGACTGGCCTGGAGGCTGCGCAGGCGCTCGGCCACCGCGGCTACGAGGTCATCCTCGCCGAGGCGTCGCACTCACTCGGCGGTCGCGCCGCGGCGGAGGCGCGGCTGCCCGGTCTGGCCAGCTACGTCCGCGTCGCCGACTATCGCGAAGCCCAGATCGACCAACTTCGGACGGTCGAGCGAGCGCAGAGCAAGGTGACCGCCGACGAGATCTTCGGCTACGACTTCGAGCACGTCGCCGTCGCCACCGGCGCCCGCTGGCGCGCCGACGGCGTCGGCCGCCACCACACGCGGCCGATCCCCCTCGACCCGGCGCTTCCGCTGCTCACGCCCGACGACCTCATGGCCGGGCGGATGCCGGAGGGCGAGCAGATCGTGATTTTCGACGACGACCACTACTACATGGGTGGGGTGCTCGCCGAGCTGCTGGCCCGAGCGGGTCGCCGCGTCGCGATCGTGACGCCGGCGCACGCCGTCTCCGGTTGGACCACGGCGACGATGGAGCAGCACCGGATCCAGCGGCGCCTGCTGGAGCTAGACGTCGAGATCATCGCCTCTGAAGCCGTCGCCGCCACCGAGCCGACCGGCGTTCGCACCCGCTGCGTCTATACCGGCCGCGAGCGCTTCCTCGCCGCGGACGCCGCCGTCTTCGTCACCGCGCGCCTACCGGAGGACACCCTTTATCGCGACCTGCAGGAGCGCCGCCCCGAGTGGCGCGACACGGGCCTTCAGACGGTCAAGGCGATCGGCGACTGCTGGTCCCCAGGAACGATCGCCGCCGCCGTTTGGGAAGGCCACCGTTACGCCCAGGAGCTGGACGAGACGAACGACCGGGGCGACACCGTGCCCTTCCGGCGGGAGGTCACGGAGATCGCCCCGCCGACGGAGCCCAGTCGGTCTTGAGCCGCAAATTAGAAAGGCCTCGAATTCCATAGGAGGGATTCCCGAACGGGCACGGCTGGTTTCGAACCAGCGACCTTTCGCGTGTGAAGCGTCGTACGGCGTTCGGGTCGACGGCCTCTACTCGGCCACGAGCTCCAACACCGCGAGCTGCTCTGGGGTGTCGACGTCGGAAGGGCTTCCGAGGTCGCCGCACTCGACCCCCTCGATTCCGGCCGCGCGCAGCTGTGCCGCTGGCTTCGCGTCGGGGTCGGCGGCGAGCGTCTCGAACAGGTGGCGCTCGATCAGGACCGGGTGGCCCGGGCGTCCGGAGTAGGTCGCGCGGAGGGCCGCGAAGCCTGGCCGCTGGGCCGCGACGAGGCGCCAGCTTGCCTCGGGGGGGACGAAGGGCTCGTCACCGAGCGTCACCAGGGCCGCCGATACATCCGGCTCGAGGGCCGCCAGGCCGGCGCGCAGCGAAGCGCCCTGGCCGCGCTCCCAGTCGGAGCACCGAACCACGGTGGCCCCGCCGAGGTCGACCTGGCGCTCGATCTCGTCGGCGTTCGCTCCCAGTACGACCAGCGTCGCCGCGGCGGGACCGGCTGTCGCCGCACTCAGGGCGTGCTCGAGGAGCGGCCGCCCCCGCAATCGCGCCAGCTGCTTGCGGCCGCCGAAGCGACGCGCGGCACCTGCGGCCAGGACGATCGCGACAATTCGCTGCTCGAGGCACTCCATTGTGCGACCGAGTGTCGGTCGCCTCGTGGTGAGGTGGATTTGTAGAAGTACCAAGGGGAACGGTGCGGCCGGGGGGATCTCCAAGCCTTGGGCGATTTTCGCTCGACCACACTGGCGAGGTGGGCCAGACCGGACCGAAGCCGAACCGCGCCGCGGTTCGATGATCCACCGTCCGGAGACTTGGCGGGAGGCCCTCGACGTGAAGGCGAGTGAGCCCGAGGCGGTCCCGCTGATGGGCGGTACCGACCTGATGGTCGAGCTCAACTTCGGCCGGAGCAGGCCTGAGCAGATCATCGATCTGACCCAGGTCGAGAGCCTCCGTGGCTGGGATGTCGACGACGGCTCGGTACGGATCGGCGCCGGCCTCACGTACACCCGGCTGATCACCGAGGTGGGCGACCGGGTGCCGGGCCTGGCCCTCGCCTCGCGCACCGTCGGCTCCCCGCAGATCCGCAATCGCGGCACCGTCGGCGGCAACCTCGGTGCCGCCTCGCCGGCCGGCGACAGCCACCCGCCCTTGCTGGCCTGCGCCGCCGAGGTCGAGGTCGAGTCGGTGCGCGGCGTGCGCCGCATCCCGATCGACGAGTTCTACGTCGGTCCCAAGCGGAACGCCCTGGAGCCGGATGAGCTGATCGCGGCGGTGCACCTTCGCGCCCGGTCGGGACCGCAGCAGTTCTCGAAGATCGGCACGCGCAACGCGATGGTGATCTCCGTCTGCGCCTTCGCGCTGGTGATCGACGGCGATCGGCGCCGTGTCGGCACCGGCATCGGCTCGGCCGGACCGACCCCGTTGCGCGCTCGCGAGGCGGAGACCTTCCTGGCCGAGGTGCTGGACGAGCGCGAAGACTGGGCGGTCGAGGCGCCGCTCGACCCGGCAACCCGCGCCCGCTTCGGCGAGCTGGTCGCGTCGGCGGCGCGGCCGATCGACGACGTTCGCGGGACGGCCGACTACCGCCGCCGCGCTCTCGGCGTGCTCGCCGGCCGGGCGCTCGACTGGGCGGGCAACTGACGATGCGGGTCAGCTGCACCGTCAACGGCGAGCGCCACGACGTCGACGATGTCCACGAGCACGAGAGCCTGCTCTTCGTCCTGCGCGAACGGATGGGCCTGCCGGGCTCGAAGAACGCCTGCGAGCAGGGCGAGTGCGGATCCTGCTCCGTCTACATCGATGGCGTGCTGGCCTGCTCGTGCCTGGTGCTGGCGGGCCAGGCCGAGGGCGCCGAGATCGTCACCGTCGAGGGGATCCGCGGCGAGGACGGTGACGAGCTGCACCCGGTCCAGCAGGCGTTCGTCGACGCCGGCGCCGTGCAGTGCGGATTCTGCACGCCCGGGCTGATCGTCGCCACGCACGATCTGCTCTCGCGAGCCCCGCATCCGAGCGTCCCCCAGATCCGCGAGGCGCTGTCGGGCAACCTCTGTCGCTGCACCGGCTACGAGAAGATCATCGACGCCGTCGAGCTGGCCGCGGAGCGGATGGCCCGATGACGGTGAGAGCGCCCGCGAAGGGGGATCGCGCCCTCATCGGCGACAGCCCGTTGCGACCCGACGGCAACGACAAGGTCAAGGGAGAATTCGCCTACTCCTCGGATCTCTGGGCGGACCGGATGCTCTGGGGCGCCACCCTGCGCAGCCCCCATCCCTATGCCCGGATCCGCTCGATCGAGATCGCCGCGGCGCTCGCCATGCCCGGCGTCTTCGCGGTGCTCACCCACGAGGACGTCCCCGGCTCCAAGGTCTACGGCCTGGAGATGCCCGACCAGCCGGTGCTGGCCGGGGACGTGGTGCGCTACCAGGGCGAGCCGGTCGCGATCCTCGCCGCCGACCACCCCGAGACGGCGCGCCTGGCGGCGAAGCTGATCGCGGTCGACTACGAAGTGCTGGAGCCGCTGGTTGACATGGACAGGGCGCTCGTCACCGAGGAGCCGCGGCTGCACCCGGGCGGGAACGTGCTCAAGCACATCCGCATCGAGCACGGTGACATGGACGTGGCTCGCGGAGAAGCCGATGTGGTGATCCGTCGCGATTACGAGGTCGGTATGCAGGACCAGGCCTTCCTCGGTCCGGAGTCGGGTCTGGCGATCCCCGGCGAGGACGGTGGGGTCGACCTCCACGTCGCGACCCAGTGGCTGCACGCCGATCGGCGCCAGATGGCTGCCAGCCTCGACCTGCCGCCGGAGAAGGTGCGCCTGACCCTGGCCGGCGTGGGCGGGGCGTTCGGGGGCCGCGAGGACCTCTCGATGCAGATCCACTCATGCATGCTCGCTCTGCGGCTGAACCGCCCGGTGAAGATGATGTACTCGCGCGAGGAGTCGTTCTTCGGCCACGTCCACCGGCACCCGGCGCGACTCTCCTACGAGCACGGCGCCACCCGCGACGGCCGGCTCGTCTACGTGAAGGCGAACATCCGCCTGGATGGCGGCGCCTACGCTTCGAGCTCCCAGGCGGTCTGCGTCAATGCCGCCTCGACCGCCGCCGGGCCCTACGAGTGCCCGCATGCCGAGATCGACAGCTGGATCGCCTACACCAATAACCCTCCGTGCGGGGCGATGCGCGGCTTCGGCGCCGTCCAGGTGGCTTTCGCCTACGAGGCGCAGATGGACGCGTTGGCGGAGGCGCTCGACCTCGACCCGGTCGAGATGCGGCGGCGCAACGCGATGGACCACAGCACCGAAATGCCGACCGGTCAGAGGATCGATGCGCCCGCCCCGGTCGACGAGCTGCTCCGGCGGCTGGGGGAGATGCCGCTGCCGCCCGAACCGGAGCCCGGCACGGTGCGTGACCTGCGCGAACTTCCCGGCGGCGTCTCCAACACGACCCACGGCGAAGGGGTGAGGCGCGGGATCGGCTACGCGGTCGGCTTCAAGAACGTCGGCTTCTCCGGCGGCTTCGACGACTACTCGACCGCGCGCATCAGGGTCTCTGCGGTCGCCGACGAGCCGGTGGTCGAAGTCCACACCGCCTGCTGTGAGGTCGGGCAGGGCGGGATCACCGTGGAGGCGCAGATCGCGCGCACCGAGCTCGGGGTCGAGAACGTCGTCGTGCGGCAGCCGGACACCCAGGTCGGCAACGCCGGCTCCTCATCGGCGTCGCGGCAGACCTGGATCACCGGCGGCGCGGTGAAGGTCGCCTGTGAGGCGGTGAGGGTGGCGATCCTGGGCCGCGCGGTCGAGCGCCTCGGCGCGCAGGCTGAGTCGCTGCGCCTCGCCGACGGCGCCGTGGTCGGCGAATCGGGCGCCCACGTGATCTCGCTGGTCGACCTCCTCGGCGAGGACTCGATCGAGGAGACGCGCGAGTATCGGCCGCGCCGGACCGAGCCGTTGGGGGAGAAGGGCCAAGGGGACGTCCACCTCGCCTTCGCCTACGCGGCCCACCGGGCGGTCGTCGACGTCGATTGCGACCTGGGCCTGGTCCGGGTGGTCGAGATCGCGACGACCCAGGACGTCGGCCGTGCCCTCAACCCGGACGCGGTCTTGGCCCAGATCCACGGGGGGATCGCACAGGGGGTCGGCCTGGCGGTGATGGAGGAGATCCAGGTGAAGGACGGCCTCGTCCGCAATCCCTCGTTCACCGATTACCTGATTCCGACCATGCTCGACATGCCGACCGTGCGCGCCGAGATCCTCGAGTTGCCGCAGCCGCACGCCCCCTACGGCCTGAACGGCGTCGGCGAGCCGCCGACGATCGCCTCGACGCCGGCCGTCGTCGCCGCCATCCGCGCCGCGACCGGCCAGCCGCTGCGCCGCGTGCCAGTGACTCCGGACGCGATCGTCGGAGCCATGGTGGTCGGATGACCGTCAGCCTGGATGAGTTGAACGCCGCCACTCGTCCCGACTTCGTGGCGAGCGTCGGGTTTGCCTTCGAGCACTCGCCCTGGATAGCCGAGGCGGCGTGGGGGAGCCGGCCCTTCGGTTCGGTGGACGAGCTCGTCGCATCGATGACCGCCGTGGTGGGCACCGCCGGCCACGATCGACAGCTGGCCTTGATCCGCGAGCATCCGGAGCTGGCCACCGCGACCGTGCTCACCGCGGCCTCCACCTCCGAGCAGGCATCGGCCGGGCTCGACCGGCTCGACAGCGAGCTTCGCGATCGCCTCCTCGCGGCCACCGCGGCATACCGTGAGCGGTTCGCATTCCCGTTCGTCATCTGCGTCCGGGAGCATGACCTCGCGGGAATTCTCGCCGCCGCCGAGCGCAGGCTGGACAACGAGCCGGCGGTCGAGGTCGAAGCGGCGATCGCCCAAATCGGGAAGATCGCGGCGCTGCGTCTCGAGTCGGTAGTCACGGACCGCTGAGCTCGCCCGTCCCACCAGGGCCGGATACGAGGGCCCGACAGTGCGAGTATTGCGGCCGGTATGCGGTCAAAGGACGTGTCTGGAGCAGCGAGCGTGGGAAGCGATTCGTCGCAGCAACCGACGCTGGGCGAGCTGCTCGGGGAGAAGCGGTTCGAGCTTTCGCTGGTGGTCGGTGGGCCTGCCGAGCTGCGGCGGCCGGTGCTCGGTGCCCACACCGAGGAGGTCGAGCGGCCGAGTCGTTGGCTGGCGCCGGGCTGGGTGATGCTGACCTCCGGCCTGCGGTTGCACGGCGCCCCCGAGGAGCAGCGGAAGCTGATCGCCGAGCTCGCCGAGCGCGGCGTCACGGCTCTCGGGCTGGAGGTGGGGGGCGGCTTCGATGAGGTCCCGGGGCCGCTGCTCGAGGAGGCGCGCGAGCGGACCTTCCCGGTGTTCGCGATCCCCCACGGGACCAGCTTCCGCGACATCGAGGTCTACATCCAACGGGCGTGCCTGAGCAAGGAGCTGCGGACCGGGCAGCGCATCCTGGCGGCGCAGCGATATCTGCTCGACTCGCTCGAGGAGGAGGAGCCGTTCGACGAGCTGATGCAGCGTCTCGTCGCGCTCACCCACGCGGGTGTCTGGCTGTTGGACAACCGCGGGCGTCCCCTGTATTCGGGCGAAGCCGGCCCCGCGGCAGGCGTCTGGGAGGACATCGCGCGGCGCCCGGCGACGCTGCTCACCTTCGATGCGGACGGCCTCCGCCACATCGCGGTGCCGGTAGCCGACGATGCCGACGAGCCGCCGCGCTGGCTGGTGCTCGCCGGTCCCGACCCCGCCTTCTCCGAGCCCTTCGCTAAAGGTGTGGCGCAAGCCGCGGCCGGCATGCTGGTCGCGATCACCCGCCTCGAGGAGATTCGCCGCCAGATGGAGGATTCGGCGGGCTCGGGCCTGCTCGACGCGCTCCTCGACGACATCAGCGCCACCGAGACGGCGATCCTGGTGCGCTGCGTCGCGGCGGTCGACGTGGAGATCGAAGGCTCGGTCGTCGTCGCCGCCGAATCGAGCGAGGCGACCAGCGAGGAGCTGAGGCAACGGTTCAACGCGGCTCTGCGCAGCTGGGGCGCCCCCGGGCTGGTCGCGATCCGCGATCGTCGCGTGATCGCCCTCCTCTCTCACAATGGGGGGCCACCGATGGAGCTGCTGCGAAGCCTGGCCGACGCCGACCCCGGTCTTCGCCTCGGCCTCGGGGCGGAAATCGGCGATGTCACGGCGGTGCGCCGTTCCCTTCGCGAAGCGCTGCTCGCGCTCGGGACCTCCACCTCCCCGGGTGTGCACGCCTTTGCTCCGGGGGGCAAGCTCGACCTCATCGAGCTGCTGCTGACCGGGGCCGATCAGGAGCTGATCGTCCAGCGCAGCACCGAAATCCTGGCGCCGCTGCGCGAGCACGACCTGCTGAAGACGTTGGCGACCTATTTCGCCTGCGACACGAACGTGGGCCACGCCGCCTACGCACTCGAGGTCCATCCGAACACGGTTCGGCATCGGCTGCACCGGATCGAGGAATTGCTCGACGCACCGCTGCAGCAGCCCGCCACGGTGGCCGCCCTGCAGGTGGCGCTTCGCTGCTCGGAGCTGGACTACTAGCGGGTAGTGGGTTTCACAACCCCGCCATGCGTGGCGGGGTTTTCTACCGTGGAGGGTCGCTTCTGGCGTGCATAGCCTGCGGGCGATGGACGCGTCCACGGCAACCCGGAAGGATGGCACCGTTTCGGGGGTCGAGTACGAGATCTCCTACGGCAAGGCCTCGGTGCCGGTCTACCGGCAATACGGGGCCCCTCTGGAGGGCCTTCGCGAGATCCCCGAGTCGCCATTCCGCCGCCGCGACAACGCGCTGTTCGCGAACGAGATCACGATCGAGGTGTTCGGCGACAACTTCCTGCCCTCCTACACGCAGGGCGACAACTCGAACGTCGTCGCGACGGACTCGATGAAGAACTTCATCCTGCGGCAGGGCCGGGAGTTCGCCGGCGCCACGCTGGAGGGATATCTCGACCACCTCGGCAACGGCTTCCTGGCGAAATACGAGCAGATGCGCGGGCTCCGCATGAGCGGGGTGGAGATTCCGTTCAGCGTGCCGGTCGTCCCGGAGGAGGGAGCCTTTGCGCCCAGCGGCGTGCTGCGCCAGCGGCAATGGTCGGATCGCTCGACCGCCGGCCTGCGCTTCGAACGCGACGACGACGGCTGGCGGATCGTCGACCACTCCTGCGGGCGGGTCGGGATGGAATTCCTGAAGACGAAAGGCAGCGCCTTCACCCGCTTCGTCCGCGACGAGTACACGACCCTGCCCGATCGCCAGGACCGCCCGCTCTTCATCGGCCTCGACGTCCGCTGGCGCTACGCCGATCCGGCCGACGCCGTCGGTGGCGACGGGAGCGTCTACGTGGCCGGGGAGCAGGTGCGAGACATCTGCGCGACGGTCTTCGACGAGTTCGTCAGCGAGTCGATCCAGGAGCTGGTCCACGAGATGGGCAAGCGGCTCCTCGAGCGCTATCCGAACGTTGCGGCGGTCGAGCTGGTCGGCAGGAACCAGACCAGAGATCCCTATTCGGTCCCCGACGACCCGGCCGACGACCGCAAGGTCTTCGTGCCGCCCTTCCCCGCCTTCGGCACGATCGAGCTGAAGATGACCCGCACCGGCTAGATGGCGACCGGTCGGCTGACCACCCACGTGCTCGACACGATGCTCGGCGGGCCCGCCGCCGGACTCGCGGTGACCCTTCGGAGGATCGACGACGAGGGGCGCCCCTCGCTGTTGGCGGAGACCCAGACCAACGCCGATGGGCGCACCGGCCGGCCGCTGCTGGCTGGCGCCGATCTCGAGGTCGGTCGCTACGAGCTCTCCTTCGCCGTCGGCGACTACTACGCCGGGCGGGGCGTGGGGCTGCCCGACCCGCCGTTCCTGGACCTGGTCCCGATCCGCTTCGGGATCGCGGACGTTTCCGCGCCGTATCACGTGCCCCTGCTCGTCGGCCCCTGGTCTTACTCGACCTACCGTGGGAGCTGAGTCCGCCGCCGAGCGCGTCGTCCGGCGCGCTGAGGAGCTCGCCGCCTGCAGCGAGGAGCCCGGTCGCCTGACCCGGCGCTTCGCCACCCCGGCGCTGGCCGAGGCGGGGGCGCTGGTCAGGGGCTGGATGGAGGAGGCGGGCATGACGACGACGACCGACGCGGTCGGCAACGTCCGCGGACGCCTCGAGGGCGCGACTCCGGGAGGACCGGCGTTGCTGGTCGGGTCCCACCTCGACACCGTCCGCGACGCCGGCCGCTGGGACGGCACCCTCGGCGTCCTCGTCGGCCTCGCCCTGGTTGAGGAGCTCCAGGCCGGCGGCGGCGATCCGCCGGTCGCGATCGAGGTGGTCGGCTTCGCCGACGAGGAGGGCGCCCGCTACGGCGTCCCGTACCTGGGCAGCTCGGCGCTGGCCGGGACTTTCGACCCCGCCTGGCTCGAGCGCCGCGACGGTGAGGGGATCACGATGGCCGACGCGATCCGCGCCGCCGACGGGGACCCGACGGCGATCCCCGCCCGCCGCGACCCGGCCGAGCTGCTCGGCTACGTCGAGGTGCACCTGGAGCAGGGGCCGGTGCTCGAGGCCGAGGACATTCCCCTAGCCGTCGTCACCGCCATCGCCGGGCAGTCGCGGGCGCAGCTGACCGTTCTCGGAGCGGCGGGCCACGCGGGAACGGTCCCGCAGGCCTCGCGCCACGACGCTCTCTGCGCCGCCGCCGAGATCGTGCTCGCGGTCGAGAGCCTCGCCCTGCGGACACCGGGCCTGGTCGCGACCATCGGCGAGATCACCGTGGAGCCAGGGGTGAGCAACACGATCCCCGGCCGGGCGATCCTCAGCCTCGATGTCCGCCACGAGGAGGACGCGGTGCGGGGGCGCTCGCTTCGCGAGATGCGCGAGCGGGCCGAGGAGATCGTCGCCGGGCGCGGGGTGGAGCTGAGCTGGGAGCTCCTGACCGACCAGAGCGCCGTGCGCTGCGACCCGGGCTTGATGGCGCTGCTCGAGCGGGCCGTCGCCGCCGAGGCATCGGCGCCGCGGCGGATGGCCAGCGGCGCCGGCCATGACGCGGCGGTGATCGCGAAGGCGATGCCCGTCGGGATGCTCTTCGTCCGCTGTCCGGGGGGGATCAGCCACCGCCCGGACGAATCGGTGGCGAGCGCCGACATCGCGACCGCGATCGAGGCGCTGAGCCGATTCTTCGAGTTGTTCGCGACCGAGCATGGCGGCTCGCCCGCGCCCCCCTTAGTTCAACCCCACCCCCTGGAGGAGCCCCGATGACGAGACTGAAGATCAAAGCCGGACCGCACGAGTTCCTTGCGCGCATGGAGGAGGAGAAGGCGCCGCGGACCTGCGAAGCCTTCCGCAAGCTCCTCCCCTACGAGAGCAAGGTGATCCACGTCCGCTGGAGCGGTGAGGGATGTTGGATCCCGATGGGCGACTTCGACACCGGCCTCGAGTTCGAGAATCACACCAGTCACCCCTGGCCGGGGCAGATCCTCTGGTACCCGGGCGGCTTCAGCGAGACCGAGATCCTGATGCCCTACGGCGGTTGCCGCTTCGCCAGCGTCGTCGGGGGGCTTGCCGCCAATCATTTCCTGACGATCGAGGAGGGTGCTGAGCAGCTCCCCGAGCTCGGCAAGCTGACGCTGTGGCAGGGCGCGCAGGAGATCAGCTTCACCGAGGTGGCGTGATGGGGCTCGAAATCGACGCCGCCCCCGCGGTTGACCTGGAGGCGATTCTCAGCCCCGACGCGGTCGCCTTCCTGGCCGAGCTGCACGGCCGCTTCGGCGCGCGTCGCAACGATCTGCTGCGCGCTCGAGAGGAGCGCCGCGCCGCCTGGAAGGCAGGGGAGAGCCTTGCCTTCCTGCCTGAGACGGCGGCGATCCGCGAGGACGAGTGGACGGTTGCACCGCCCCGGGCCGACTACCTCGACCGCCGCGTCGAGATCACCGGCCCCACCGACGCCAAGATGATGATCAACGCGCTGAACTCCGGCGCGCGCGGGTTCATGGCCGACTGCGAGGACGCGGTGTCGCCGACCTGGGAGAACGTCGTGCGGGGCCAGCGCAACCTGCTCGAGGCGGTCGCGGGGACGCTGGCCTACGAGAGCGCCGACGGGCGCGCCTACTCGCTGGGCGAGGACCTGGCGACGCTGGTCGTGCGACCGCGCGGGTGGCACCTGCCGGAGCGCCACGTCCGCGACGCCGGCCAGCCGGTCGCCGGGGCGCTGGTCGACTTCGGCCTCTATGCATTCCATTGTGCCGCCCGCCAGCTCGACCGCGGCTCGGCCCCCTACCTCTACCTGCCGAAGATGGAGCACCACCTCGAGGCCCGCCTCTGGAACGAGGTCCTCGGTTGGGCGGAGGGGGCGCTGGGGATCCCGGCCGGGTCTTTCCGGGCGACCGTGCTGATCGAGACGCTGCCTGCCGCCTTCCAGATGGACGAGATCCTCTGGGAGATGCGCGAGCACTCCTACGGGCTGAACGCCGGCCGCTGGGACTACATCTTCTCGGCGATCAAGTGCATGCGCGAAGACCCCGACCGGGTCCTTCCCGACCGCCAGGACGTCGCGATGACGGTGCCGTTCCTGCGTGCCTACACCGATCTGCTGGTCCAGACCTGCCATCGCCGGGGGGCGTTCGCGATGGGGGGCATGGCGGCGCTCATCCCCTCGCGCAAGGACGCCGAGGCGAGCGAGCGCGCCTTCGCCGCGGTCCGCGCCGACAAGCGCCGCGAGGCGGGCGATGGGTTCGACGGGACCTGGGTCGCGCATCCCGACGTGGTCGGTGCCGCGGCCGCCGAGTTCGACGCCGTTCTCGGCGACGCGCCGAACCAGATCTCGCGCCTGCGTCCCGAGGTCGAGGTCGGCGCGAGCGAGCTCCTCGATCTCGGGGCCACCCCGGGTTCGATCACCGAGGAAGGACTGCGCAACGACGTCTCGGTTGGCTTCCAGTATGTCTCCAACTGGCTCTGCGGACGCGGTGCCGTGGGCATCAACAATCTGATGGAGGACGCCGCCACGGCGGAGATCTCCCGCGCCCAGATCTGGCAGTGGATCCGCCACGGCGTCGAGCTCGACGACGGGCAGACGATCACCGCGGCGCTGGTGCGCGCGGTGCTCGACGAGGAGGTCGAGAAGATCCGCGAGGCCGTCGGCGATGACGTGTTCCAGGCGGGCCGGCCGGACGACACGCGGGCGGTGTTCGAGCGCACCGCCCTGGTCGACGAGCTTCCCGAGTTCCTCACGCTCGCCGCCTACGAGGTGCTCGAGGCACGATGAGCCGCTTGCCGGTCGAGCCTCGATCCGGCCGCCGCCGCGATCTATCGGGGGTGGATCTGGGCGCTCGAGAGCCGCAGGGGTCCGCCGTCGCGGCCGGAGCGGTGGGCGACGATCTCGGCCAGCACCGAGATCGCCACCTCGTCTGCCGTGCTGCTGCCGATGTCGAGGCCGCAGGGGGCGTGGATTCGGTCGATGAGCTCCGCCTCGATGCCCGCGTCGAGGAGGCGCCGGTTGCGATCGTCGGTGGTCCGCCGGCTTCCCAGCGCTCCGATGTAGCCGGCGCCCGACGCGAGCGCGGACGTCAGCGCCGGCACGTCGAGCTTCGGATCGTGGGTGAACACCAGCACGCAGTCCCGCTGCCCGAGCTCGAGACCGTCCAGGTAGCGGTCGGGCCACTCGACGACGACCTCGGCGACCCGTTCGAACCGCTTCGATCGCGCGAACGCCGCTCGCGGGTCACAGATGGTGGGGAGGTACCCGAGCTTCGAGCCGATGTCGGCAACCGCGGCGGAGAAGTCGACGGCGCCGACCACGATCATCCTCGCCGGCGCCGCGAAGGAGCGGACGTGCACGCGAAGCTCGGCACCCAACGCCCCCCCGTCGAAGCCGTAGCGGCGGATCGCGGTCAGCCCCCGGTCGAGCAGGCCCGCCGCGTCGCGGACGACCGCCTCATCGAGGCGATCCGGGCCCCCCAGGGACCCCACCGGCTCGCCGTCGACCAGGGCCAGCTTCGAGCCCGCGGCCGCGCCGTCCAACAGGGTTGCGAGGGCCACCGGACGACCGGCGCAGACCGCCTCGAAGGCGATCCGCTGCACGTCCGCCGCGTCTCCCGCGAGCTCCTGTACGAACACGTGCACGGTGCCGCCGCAGGTGAGTCCGACGTCCCCCGCCAACTCGTCGGCGAGCCCGTAGGCCACGATCTGGGGCCCGGCGCCCGCGAGGACGGCCATCGCCTCGTCGATCAGGGCGGCCTCGACGCATCCACCGGTGATCGAGCCCTCGACGCTACCGTCGGCGGCCACGAACATCGACGCGCCGCCCGCCAGCGGTGCCGAACCCTCCACCTCGATCAGCAGAGCGCAGGCGACCGGTCCCTCGCGCAACCATCCAGCGGCGGTTTCGAGGTTGATCAGCTCGATTCCCACCCCCGATACCTTGGCCCGCGGACGCTGGCGACTCAAATGGAGATTTTCAGCGCGCGCGGCCCAGCTTTGGGAGTTCACCGAGGCGATGCTCCGCTTGCACGGTCCGTCCCCCAGCGATGACCGATCGACTCGACGCCGTGGTCACGGGTGGGATCATCGTCTCCGGAGGAGGTGTCCGGCGCGCCGACATCGGGATCGCCGACGGGCGCATCGCGGCGATCGCCGACCGCCTGGTCGGCGAGGCACCCAGGAGCCTCGACGCTGACGGTCTCCACGTCCTGCCCGGCGCGATCGACGCCCACGTTCACATCAACGAGCCGGGGCGCACCGACTGGGAGGGCTTCCGGAGCGGCACGTCGGCGCTGGCGGCGGGCGGCGCCACGACGTTCGTCGAGATGCCGCTGAACTCGCGGCCGCCGACCACGACGGTGCAGGCACTCGAGCAGAAGCGGGTCGCGGCCGAACGTTCCTCCCGCATCGACTTCGGCCTGTGGGGCGGATTGGTGCCGGGCAACATCGGTGAGATGCCTGGCCTGGCGAAAGGAGGCGCGTTCGGCTTCAAGGCCTTCATGTGCGACGGCGGCAACAGTGAATTCCCGGCAAGCGACGAGCGGGTGCTGCGCGAAGGCATGGTCCAGGCAAAGGAGCTCGGGCTGCCGGTGGCCGTCCATGCCGAGAGCGACGAGCTGACCCGCGAGCTGACGAGCCGCTCCCGTGCCTCGGGTCGGGCCGACGTTGCCGCCTACCTTGCGACCCGGCCGCCGGAGGCCGAGTTGCAGGCGATCGAGCTCGCCCTTGCCCTGGCAGCGGAAACCGGTTGCTCGCTTCACGTCGTCCACGTCTCCACCGGTCGCGGGGTGGCGCTGGTCGCCGAGGCACGCAACGCCGGCGTCGACGCCACCTGCGAGACGTGCCCTCACTACCTGGTTCTGACCGAGGAGGACTTCGAGCGGCTCGGAAACATCGCCAAGTGCGCGCCGCCGCTGCGGCCGTCGGCGAGCCGGGAAGAGCTCTGGGCGGCGATCGCCGATCGCACCCTGCCGATGGTCGCCTCCGACCATTCGCCCTGCCCGCCGTCCCTCAAGGAGGGCGACGTGATGTCGTCCTGGGGAGGGATCGACGGGGCGCAGACGACCCTGGCGCTGCTTCTCGCCGAGGGCCATCATCTGCGTGACGTTCCTCTCGAGTTGGTGGCGGAGGTCGCATCGGCGTTCCCCGCCCGTCGCTTCGGCCTCGCGGGCAAGGGGAGCATCGAGATCGGCAACGACGCCGATCTCGCGCTGGTCGCGCTCGACGAGCGCTATCGGCTCGAGCGCGACGACCTCCTGACCCGGCATCGACAGAGCCCCTTCGTCGGCCGCCCGATGCGCGGCCGGGTCCTCGCCACCGTTCTGCGCGGCGAGTTGGTCCACCAGCATGGCCTCCCGACCGGGCCCCCGCGCGGGCGGATGCGTTCACCGCAGACGCACGACTGAGGAACGGCGCAGGCCCGCCGGTACTGCTTCCCCGACCTCAACTGCTCCATCCGATGTTGACCTCTGGGAAGGTCGAACGGGGCCTCATCGGCGTCGCGGCGGTAACACATGAAGGTGCGCTTGAACTCGATCACCACGACGCCCTCCTGATTCGGCGAACAGGGTGTAGCCGGCGGGCGCAAGGCACAGGAGGGGCAGCTCCCATGCATGAGCACCATAGTTCGGAGGACGACGAATTCAGGAACTGGCAGGACGCCTGTCGCGAATGCTCGTTGTCAGGAGGCATGCTTCGCGACTCATAAGCGCCGATCCTCTTCTCCACGACCGAAACCCGCGCTTGGGCGGGTTCGGCCATCCGGACGCGATCCGGCATGTGCTTCAGTCCGCGTTCAGGGAGCTTCCCGCTCTCCTGCGGATCCGGGCGAGGTCGCAATTTCGGCTCCTTTGCGGCACGCCGGTTCGCGTATATCGCACGTTGAGCCCATTTCCCCACTCAACCTGGCACCGTTCTTATTCGGCGGGTACTCCACCTTGTAGCGGTAGGTCCCATGCTTCGCTTCGACCTGGGTTGCAGTGACACCGTTGTCGAGGTGGATCAGCCCGATGGCGTTGGCGCCCAGCGCACTTCCCGATACGACAAGCACTGCTGCCGTGGCGAGCAATGCCACGCGGGCTCCAGCGCGGCGCTTTCTGCGGCTGCGAATGCGAGCTGCGGCGGCGTCCTCGAGGTCGACGCACATCGCCTCGAGGTCAGGGGTCATCTGTGCTTCCTCGTTCATATTGCTCCTTCCAGTTGACTTCTGAGCCCGCGCAGGCCGCGCGAGACTCGCTTGCGTAGCGTCTGCTCGCTGCAGCGCAGAAGCGCAGCAGCCTCCGGGTAGGAGAGCTCGCTCACGACCCGAGCCCAGACTGCAAGTCGTTGCTCAGCGGGGAGCGCCTGGAGCGCCTCGGTCAGCCTGGGCGCGAGTGCCTGCGAATCGAGTCGATCGTGCAGCTCGTCGAGGCCATCGGTGTAATCGCGCTCCCGGACGCCGAGGCGTTCGCGCGCTTTGACCCGGACTCCTTCGCGTCGCATCCAATAGCGCAGCAGGTTGGCTGCGATCCCGTGCAGCCAACCGGGAAGGGAAGCATCTGGGTGCGTCGGGTCAAAGCTCTTCGCCGTGAGGAAAGCTTGGGCGAACGTCTCGGCAGTGATGTCGTTTGCGAGGTGAAGATCACCGGTCTGGCGCAAGGACCACCCGCGGATGGTCGGTGCGTAGCGTCGAAAGAGCTCGCCGAGAGCGGAGGCATCCTCGCTCATCGCTTCCAGGAGCTGCAGATCGCCGAGGGCCTCGAGGGGCCCGGTCCGGCCTGTAGTGATCTTCACCTTGTGTCCCATCACCCATATATGACCGCGGTCGGGATCCTGTGACTCGCTTGCGGCGCCTGGCGGTGGGAGACGCAGTAGCCGGCACCATCCGCGCTGCCCGTGACGAGTCGGACGACGGCTCTGCCGGTCGACCCCCTCCACCGGGGAAACGGGCCCTGCCCTCGGTTCCTGAGGAACGCATCCCTTGGCCCTTCAGTGCCCTACCGAGAGGAGAGCACTCTAAGTTGTCTCGCCGTCCTCCGGGACATCGAGTTCGACGCCGGCATCCAGGGCGGCACTGCGCAGAGCGGTCCGGGAGAGCGCGCAGTGGTTGATTGCGTCGCAGTGCGAGGCGATCACCCGTGCGCTCGGAGCGGCACGGCAGACCTCGATCACATCGTGAGCGTCCATCGTGATCGGGTCCCCTTCCAGGAACTTCGCTTCGCCGGCATTGACGACAACGACATCGGGCCCATGGAGCCGCAGCGCCTCTGCCACCTCATCGCACCAGATGGTGTCGCCGGCAACGTAGAGGCTGGAGCCCGCGGCCTTGAAGGCGAAGCCACAGACCGGCGCCATCCGCTGCCCAATTTCGCCTGTCCCATGGCGGCCCTCGGTGCGGGTGACCGTGATTCCCTCCCAGGCGACGCTCTCAAACACGGGGGTGACGCACTGGAACCCATGTCCTCGCAATACGTCGGCGTGCTCGGGAAGGCAGAAGAGCGGCAGGTCTTCGGAGAGCGCCTCCACGGCGCCGGCGTCGAAATGATCGGCATGCAGGTGAGTGATGAAGGCAGCTTCGACCCCCGCCGTGATCTCGGCCGTTGAGGTCGGGAGTTCAACCAGGGGATTGCGGCGCTCGTTCGCCGTATTGGCGACGGCGGGCCGGGTGCCGGCGGCGTCGAACATCGGGTCGATGAGGAAGCGCCTGTCGGTCAGCTGGACCACCAGCGTCGCGTTGCGGATTTGAGTGATCTCGATGGCTCCCTGTCGCATATTGGCCTCCATTGGTTGGCGGGGTCGGAGGGCATCATGCGCATGCTTTGCCATTAGCACAAGCACACGTTTCTGCATCGATCATTAAGTTTCACTTCATGCTCGATGCGCCTCGCCTGCGGCTGTTCCACGAGATCGTGCGCGGCGGCTCGCTGCGGGCGGCGGCCGATGCTCTCGGCTACACCCCCTCTGCCGTCTCCCAGCAGCTCGTGGCCTTGGAGCGGGAAACCGGGGCGACCTTGGTCGTCCGTGGGCCGCGCGGGGTTCTGCTCACCGCCGCTGGGAGATCTCTCTCCCACCATGTCGACGCGATCCTCGCCCGGTTGGGCGATGCCCAGGCCGAGCTCGACGAGATCACCGGCATGCGTGCCGGCAGCCTCAGGGTTGCCGCGTTTCCGACCGCCAATGCAGCCCTCCTGCCCGACGCGGTAGCCAAGTTCCGAGAGTTGTATCCCGGCATCTCGCTAACGCTCCTGGAGTTGATGCCCAGGCAGGCCCTGACCCAGCTCCAGCGTGGTGACGTCGATGTAGCGATTGCTTTCGAGCACGGGCCGACGCCGCAGAAACCGGACCTCGTGCGGACCGTCCTCACCGAGGATCCGATGCTGGTTGCGCTGCCCGCTGGGCACCCGCTGTCCCGGCGCAAGACCGTGCCGCTCGTGGCCCTCGCCGATGAGGCGTGGATCCATGGCGACGAGAACTGTCCCTGCTATCCGATCGTGATGGAAGCCTGTGAACAGGCGGGGTTTCGGCCTGTGGCCACGTTTACAAGTAACGACTACGGCGCGATCCAGAGCTTCGTCGCAGCGGGGGTCGGGGTCGGACTGATCCCATCTCTGGCGCTAAACGGTGAGCGCGCTGGGGTGGCGATCCGACCGCTGAAGGCGCCGGGCGCCTCGCGCCGTATCGTCGCTTTCACGCTCGGCGGGCGCTATCGCTCCGCCGCAGCCAGGGCGTTGGTGGAGCTGCTCGAACCAACCTCAGCGCCCGGGCGCTCCCAAGATGGGTTGTAGCGAGACATGGGATCAATCCATGGAGAGGCTGGGGCAAGAAGTGGGGCAAGATGCCCCCACGGACTCCAGCCGATTCCCACGTAGCTCGATCTCGCGAAAACTGCTGGAAACCGTGCCCAGCCGAACTGCTGATCCGGGCTCATAACCCGAAGGTCGCAGGTTCGAATCCTGCCCCCGCTATACGAGAAAGGCCCGGAAAAGCGGGCCTTTTTTCTGCCCTGGAGCGAATCCGAAATTCGCCGTGGTTCCAATGTGGTTCCAATTTTGCCAGCGACTGTCCCGGAACGTGCCGCCGCCGCCCCCTGACGCTCCCGGGCTCGCCACACGGTCACCTCGCCAGTAGCTGGGCTCGTTCAAGGACGCTTCCGCCTCGCTCCAGGACCGCATCTCGCTGCGCGGCGGGAAAGCGGCCTGTCAAGGCTCCGAGGACAGGGCGAGCTTCGTGGCGGGCGGCGAAGTCGAGCAGATCGCGGAGCTGGATGTCAGAGATCGAAGCCGTCGCCTTGCACTCGCCAACCGTCACCGTGGAGCCGTCGGAGATCAGAAGGTCGAGCTCTGAGTCCCCGGCGCTGTCTGATATGAACTCCAGGCCGAGCCAGGCGGTCCGGACCGCCGCGGGGTCGGCAGGAAGACAGGCCCGCAGGGACAGCAGGACGGGTAGCAGATCCTGATCCATTGCCCGCGCCATCAGGCCGTCCAGTCGATAGACGATCGGACGCTCGATTCTCTCACCCTCCTCGAGAATCGGCAGCAGGTGCTCGTGGTTGCAGGCGCGGCAGCGAACTCTCTCACTCAGTTCGCCGAGCAAGAGCACTGCGCCGATCTTGCAGCGCGGACAACGGACCGCGGCGCCCCGGACCACGAAGCCGGCCTCCACCAATGAGCCCAGCGCCGGCAGTAGTTCCTTCCTCGGCATCTTCGCTGCACTCGCGATCTCGTTTGCCGAGCGTGCCTGCAGCTCGAGAAAATAGGCCTCCTTTGCCAGGAGGTCCGCCAGAACCTGCTCATTGATCGCGGTTCCGGTCTGCTTGTGCGCCTCTTTGACGATCCGCTGGGCGAGCTTCGGGCGCGAGATGGGAGCGAGGGCGCTGAGCAGGGCAAGAGAGGGCGCATTGGCGAGCGCCTCCAGCGAGCGCAGGTCGGCGAGCCGGTCCAACAGCGCCTGGCCATAACCGCCGGGTGGGGACAGCTTGACCGTCTCGCCTCTCGCCGCCGCCCAGCTGCCGAGCGCATCCCACGCATCGGGGAGGACAAGGCGAAGGTAGCCCTGGCCGATCCAGGCGTCGGTCTTGATCGTCAGGCCCTCGTCACTTCGATAAGCGTTCGGGGAAATCGCCGCGGCAGTGGGGTCGGTGAGCGGCATCAGCAGAGGCAGGCCGTCGATCCCGACCCGGATGTAGTGACCGCTCTGTGGCAGCTGCGGCGGGCGGGGCGGTCGAAACGACGTCTCGCCGGCGGTGATGGTGACCTGCTCGTGGATCAACGCACCGCGCTTGACAGCGCCGCCACCGCACGGCCCGAAGAAGCCGAAGCTCAGTGGCCGATCTCCTCGCCCTCCCCCGAAGGAACGACTGACCTGGTTGCCGAGGTCGGCCTCGAAGCCGAGCATTTCCAGGGCTTCGCCGGCCAGCTCACGGTCGACGGCCATCAACCCCAGGTCGGGCTTTTGGGAATAAAAGTTGTCGCCAGCGATGAACTGCACCAAGGACCGCATCAGCTCAGGGTCCTCCAATGACTCGCGGGCGACTCCGAAGAGCATCGGCCGGTTGCCCACGTCCCGGGTGCGGCTGCGGAGATTCCAAAACCCGACCAGTTCTTCGAAGGAGCCGTTACCGAAGACAAAGAGTGCCCGCCCGACCGGCGTGGGGCCGTAACTGCCGATCAGGCTGACGCTCTGCTCGGTCGGGGAGATGCCCTCAAGCTGGCCCGAGAGCATCGCCGCGTGGGCGTGACGTGTTGCGCGGACCTCGCCGACGTCGAAATAGTCGCGGTACTCATGCTCCTCGTCTTTGTCGATGTGCCCCCAGGCGGCCAGGGAGATCAGCCTCATCCGCTTGGACTCGAAGCGGGGGATCCGCAATGAGCGACGTCCGAGGCGCCCGTCGGGCTTGGGCTGCAGCAGCAGCGGGTGCATCTCGTTCTCGTCGAAGCCATCCCAGGCGCTCCCCCATTGCCGCACCCGCGCCGGCCCGAGCTTGCGCGTCAGCACCGCTCGCGCATCCTCTGGAACCGAATCGTGGAGCAGGCATGCTTCGACCGGCCTGGTGTCCAGGTGGTCGGCGATGTCGGCCCTGATGCGCCCATCCGAGCGCACCGGGACGATCAGGGTGCCTGCCCCGTTCCAGAACTGCGAGCAACGCTCCATCGCCCAGGCGAGTGCCTGCATATCTCCCTGCCGCACGGCGATCGCCCACTCTGGCCCGCGGTAGAAGAAGGTCAGACCTGCCTGTTGGCTCGCGGGTGCGTCGAACATCGGCGTGGAGGCGCTCGATCGTTTGCCGTGAGGCGGCCCCGCTCACCTTATCTCGCCGACAAGCGCTCCCGTCGGGCCAGTCTGATCCAGCCGCGATCATCCACGGGATGGAGCTTCGCGACCATCTGATCGGACCTTGCGCGACCGTCGATGACGCGGACCGGATCGACGTCGACATCGGCGCCCTCGTTCGTCGCCTGGTCCTCTTCGAGCACTACACCCTGCGCACGGTCCGCCTGCGCGAGGTCCCCGCCCTGGTCCATGCCTTCGGTGAGGGCGGCCTGCGGGCGTTGCTCGCGGACGGCTGCTTGGACATTTTCTGCGAAGGGCTGACGATGGCTCAAAGCGCTCCCCTGCTGGCGCCTGGTTCGTTTCCACCAGGGGCGATGCAGTTCTCCGCGGTCCGGGCCGGCGACGAGCGCGAGTACGTCAGCGGTTGCCTGCGGGAGGTCCACGGGATCTCCGGGCTCAGTCACAAGCAGGTCAAGAAGTTGAAGCTCGCGATCGTTGCTTCGCTCGTCCGCTTCGACGATGCCGGCGAGCTGGCGACGGCGCAGACGGAAAGCGATCTGTCCGCAGGCGCCCCGGTCCTGGCCGACGGTGTCGCGATGGCGCTCCGCGACCTGACCGGTGCCACCGTCGATCCGACCCAGATCCGGCTCGACGTCGAGTCCCACGGCGAGGGAGTTGTGGTGGTGGAGAGCAACCTCGCCGGTCTTGGTGCCATCGAGGCGGGGCGGGCGCACGAGGTCCTCGAGCGCGGCCTGCTCGCCGTCGGCGGCCTCAACGTTCGCATCGAGTTGATGGAGCGCCTGCAGGGGATCAGCGGCTGCGAGCGCGATCAGCTCCCCCTCTTCGCGAGCAAGATGGGCTCGTTGATGGCTCAGCTCGATCCCGATGCCCATGAGGAGCGCTTTCTGCGCATCCAGACCTTGGCCGAGCTGCCCGAGCCAGACTTGAGCAGATCTCCGGCGATCGACGTCGACGCCCTGCTCGACGCCCGAGCTCTGCCGGAGGCACAGGCGCTGCGCGCCTGGCTACGTGGCGTCGACGATCTCGCCGACGCCGAGATCACGTCGAGCTTCGACGCCGTCGGCGAGGCACTCGGCCGCGCCGTCCACAGCACCGGCGGCAAGGTCGTGCGCCTGGCGGTGAACACGGCGGTCGGGCTCGCCCCTGGCGGCGCTCTGATCGGCGCCGGACTCGGTGCCTTGGACACTTTTCTTTTGGATCGCGTCATCGCCGAGCCCGGGCCCTACTCCTTTCTGAGCCACACCTGGCCGAGCCTCTTCGTAGGGAACTGAGCGCCCCTGCCCTTCGCCTTGCAGTGCGAGAAGCAGGACTTCACGCCCGGTCGAGGTCGATTCGATCCGGCCTTCTCTCGTTGCGGTGAAGATGAGGAATGCCGCTTTCCCACCTGACCGTGAACATCACCCACCATTGGCTCGACTATGCCGCAGCCTTCGCCGGTATCGGCTCTCTCGTCTTGGCCTTCGTTGCCGCAGGCCTGGCGTTTCGAAGCAAAGCGGACGCGAGGCGAGCGCCGACGCCGCCGAGCGAACCGCCGGCGCGGCCGCCGCCACGGCGCAGCTGACGGCCACGATGGAGCGGCGCAGCGACGAGCAGCTGCAGATCATGCGCGACGAGCACCGCGCCTTCATGGAGGAACGACAGCGCCGACCGCAAATCGAGCCGGTTCTCGAGTTGGGCGGGCCGGGTAACCAACCGCCCTTGCACGTGCCGATCCGTAGTGGCGCTACGAACGTCGGCACGATGACGGCCGCGGGCGGCCTGATCATGACCTTGGTCCCCGAGGGGATCGAGGTGATGCAGCTCGATGGCGAGGGCAATGTCGTGGCGTCCCGCGAGCTCGCCCCACAGCGCGAGCAGACGCTGCGTCGCAGGGGTGCGCAGTATCCGGCGGTGGGATTCGGAGTCGATGTAGACGTGCGTCCCGGTGTCTTCCAAGCCGACGCCCTCTTGCTTATTTTTCCGGAGCCCGATGTCTACGAGATAGCTACTCGCTGCTTCCATCACGACATCCCCGGCGGGCGATGCTGGGCGATCGCCGAGCTCGATCTGAGGAGAGGGCCGACGAACTGGAAGCAGATCGATCGTGGGCAAGGCGCTCCCAACCTCGATTAGCCTTTACCGATCGTGACCATCGACGAGTCCTTGCGGGGCCCCCTTGGCGAACCGGCCTCGCGCGCTCCGCCATCAACTGCTGCGGTCGCTCGAACAAGGCGGTCGGGAGAACTGAACGGCGCTGAGGAACAAGGCAGACCTCGCCTGGCCGAGAGAGTCAGCCTCGCCTTGCTCCTCGCCGCAGTGGGATGACCGCGACCCTCCGCGAATGAGCGATGACTCGACGGCCGAGTCGGACTTCGGCGGCTGGATGCCGCCTGCCGGGACCCGGCCCTCTCGACGTCATCTTGTCTCCTGAGCCTCTGGTGGCCGGGGCTCGGAGGGCACCGCGCGGGGACTCCGACCGAAGGGTCTCCCAGACCCCGCGTCCGTGTGGAGGCGGGCCCAACTACGGTTGGGCCGTGGAGGAGAAGGAATTGGTCGATCTGGTTCGCGGCGACACGTCGGTCGTCCCCTTCCTGGGAGCAGGAATGGCACTGCGGGCAGGGGCGCCGACGGTCTGGGCACTGGCAGAGACGCTGTCCGGGGCCGCCCGGGTTCCAAACGGCGAGCTCGAGGCGGTGGTAAGGGCCGCTGAAGCCAGAATCGGCCTCGAAGAGACACGCATCGCGGTCGCCGAGATCGTAGGCGGCATCGAAGTGGTGCCGGATTCGAGGCTGATGAAGCTGGCCCAGTGGCCCGCCCAGCGGATCCTCACGACGAACTACGACGACGCGGTCGAGGTCGCCGCCGAAGCCGCCGGTCTCAAGGTCAAGACCGTCGCCGTCAGGGACACCGCCGCCCTCCGCCTCGAGCCGGACGTGGTCAAGGTGATCCATCTGCACGGTCACCATTCCGATCCGCCCTCGATCGTCCTCCCGGGCGCCACCACCGAGGAGCTGGTCGGCGACCAGGTGTTCCTGAATCAGGTCAGGGCGATGATGGAGCAGGGGACGATGCTCTACCTGGGATTCAGCTTCGGCCCCAGCGAGGTCCACCTTCGCGGCGTCCTTCCCTGGCTCCAGCAGATCGAGAATGCGAGGCGGCATCTCCTTGTTTTGCCGGCAGACAGCCTGACCGGCCGCGGCGCCGATCTGGACGAGTTGCAGAAGGTGCCCCAGGTCGCCGTCGCGACCTATGGCGCCGATCCCGGGCACACCTTCGTGGAGGCGCTGACGAGCGTCCACGCAAGGCGTTCGTATGCGACCGGTACCGACGCCGAGATCATCAGCTCGAAGCCGCCCCCCGCCTATGTGGAGCCGGCGCTCGTCCGGGAGGACAAGGGAGAGGGGTTGGAAGATCTGCAGGGCAAGGTCTGGGGTGCCGAAGGAGGTTGGGGAGAGCCCTTCGTCGCCCCCGGCGATCTGATCGCCAACGGTCGCGCGCTCCTCTCCGGACAGCCCGGGATGGGTAAGACCGAGGCGCTCCTTCAGCTTGCCCGCACCTACGAGATCGGGGAGTCGCTGGTCGTCTCGGCGACCGTGCTCGCCGCGACGTTGGCCGACAACGAACTCGACGAGCGTGGATTGAACGCGCTGTCCCAGGCGATCTCGCAAGGCCGCGCGGGGCGGGCGGCGACGGTCGCTCCCGATCTCGATGGGCTCGCCCGCAATGCCTAC
The DNA here is from genome assembly GCA_963839115.1 of uncultured Actinomycetes bacterium. GTDB lineage: Bacteria > Actinomycetota > Thermoleophilia > Solirubrobacterales > 70-9 > VAYN01. The sequence continues at coordinate 2,201,606 of CAWITM010000001.1, read as the reverse complement.
CTTCTGCTGCTCGATGACTTCGACCTTGTTGCCGTCGACAGACGCGGAGCTGTTGCCGGGGCGGTGCTACTCGCCTGTGAGCGCTGGCCTCAGCACCGATGGGTGATCGCCGGCAGACCGTCTCTGGAGTTCGCCCTCTTCTCCGATGCCGGGTTCCAGGGCTACCGGATCCTTCCCAGCGAGAGCTGGGGCCGCGAGTACCTGACCAAGCGTGGGGTCTCAGATCCTGACATCGGGTGGCTGACAGATCAGCATGCCGGCTTCGGAGCGGTGATGGGGATCCCGCTGTTCGCGGCGGCCGCGGCCGACCGACTGTTGGGTGAGGGCGAGGCACCCGAGACGCCGCTTGATCTGCTCGTCGATACCCAGCGCGATGCCGCCGGCAAAGAGGCTCGTCGTCTCGGCCACTCTGCGACCGATTGGTGGATCTGGCTGCGCCGTCTCGCCGTCGGTCTGGAGCTTCGTTCGCGTACCGAGGCCTCGAGCGCGGAGTTGGCCGCGGTGCCAGGCCGAGGCGAGCTCGCGGTCGAGGAAATCCGGGAGCCATTGATTCGCGCCAGCCTCCTGATCGAGCTGCCTGATCACGCCGCCTTTCCGCGCCGCACCCTGCAGGAGGCCCTTTGCGCGTCGGCGATCCTCGCGGGCCAAGACCCGGCGGCGAGCATCGAGCAGGTCGCGCTCGCCGAGGTCGGGGGCGTTCCCTACCTGCGCTCGGACATCGAGTTCACCCTCGACCTCGTCTTCGAATCGGCATCCCTCGAGGAGCGCCGACGGCTCCGCGAGATCGACGAGCAGCGCTGGGCGCTCACCGTTCTCGCCCGCGGATCGATGCGGGAAGCAGGCGAAGCGCTCGACATCTTGACCGGGGAGGCCGAGCGCCGCGGTCACTCGCTCAGCATGTTCGCCGCCGGGCTCCGCTCGCCGCTTCAGGCGGCCCGCTCGATCGTCCGGGCATGGCCCAGCTTGATCTCAGAGCGTCGCGAGCGGCTGCTGGGGGAGGTCGGCTCGACGGCCGCCCATCGTCGTTTCAATGCGCTCTGGCTGCTCTCCTCCCAGGGCCAGGAAGAGGATCCGACCTGGCTGCCCGCGCTGGTCGATGATGAGGAGACCAGGGTCGGCCTCCTGGCTGCCGAAACGGCCGCCGCCTGGCGGGTGCGGGACGCGCTTTCCCACCTCGAGGCGGTCGTGTCGCGCCCTGGTCCCGTCCACGTGCGCAGGCGATTTCTGCGGGTGGCGCTCCAGCTTGCCGAGGGGCGCGAGGAGACGATGCGGATTGTCGCGGCCTTGCTCGACGACGGTCGGCTCTTCGGCGAGAGCGTCGCCGATTTCGACGCACTGGTCGACCTCGATGGCTATCTCGAGCTGCTGGGTCGACGAACCCACGATTCTCGGATCTGGGAGTGGCTACTGGGTCGCGTGCTCGAGACCGCGACGCCAGAAGACTGGACCGACGAGCGGATCGAATCACTGGTCGAAGCGGTGATCGCTCACGATGGCGACCCACAGATCGCCGCCGACGAGCGGCTTGTGGGGCTCGTCGAAGCTCACCTCGAGATCGCCCTGGCAACGGCGCGACGCGCCCTCTACCGGCGTCCACCCGCCTTCAGAGGCCTGGCCATGTTCGCGTCGATCCCCACGCGAAAGCTGGAGGGAGAAGGGAATGCGGCGATCGTCGAGGGTGCGGAAAGGGCGCTTGCCCCCGAGGAGGCCGAACGCTGGACCCGCGCTCCCCGGCGTGATCTGCAGACCATGGCGCTCGAAGGCCTTACCGATCCGGAGGCCAACCCCGCCTCGGCGCTCGAGCCCGAGGCCCATTGGCGGATCGATCAGATGGACCCCGTACAGCGGCGGAGACTCGGAGAGCTGGCAGCCAGGAACCTGCCGCCGGTCGAGGCCGACCTGGGTGCGGCTCGCTACGAGCGGAGCCAGCTGCAGCGGCTCCAACTGGGCGCGCTGAACGCGGCGGCCCGGCTCGAGTTCCCGATGGAGCCCGGGCGCTGGATGCAGATCCTCCGCAGTCCCGATGCGCTCGAGACCTCCCAGGCGCTCTTCGAATGGCTTCGCGCCAACTACGACCAGAGTCTCGACCCCGCGATCCGCGCGTACGTCGCCGAAGCCGATGGACTTGCCCTCTCGACCGTGATCGCCGCGGTTCCCCGGGACGCCAGCGGTCCACGGGAGGCGGTCGCCGGGCGCCTCGACGAGCTGGTCATCGATGACGGCTGGTGGGCGAACGCCGTCGGCCTTCTTGCCGAGGACTACGGTCCCGGGCTACTTCGGCGATTGCAGTCGACCCCGAGGACGGCGAGCCAAGAGGAGAACCTGCGCGAACGGCTCGCAGCGCTAGGAGATGTCCGGTCCCAGCTCGGGGTACTCGCCGGGCTGGTCGAGCGCGCCCGAGACGGGGAGCTCGTCGGCGAAGCTCCTCGCTGGCCCGAGCGGATCGACGACCGATCGGTACTCGAGGCGCTCGGCGAACTCCTTGAAGCGCTCGGCTCTGAGAGGAAGGGATCGGGCTGGTGGGATTTTGCCCTGGGCAAGGTTGCGGGATCTGGCAGCGAAGGCGCGCTGTGGGTGATCGATCGGGTGATGGAGGCGACCGGGGCTCCCCTCGACTTCGCCCGGCAAGGGCTGGCCCGCAGATTGGCCGCAGATCTCGTCCTCGCCCGCCTGCCGCAGGACATTGCGGGGGCGGCGATGCTGCTTGAAGAGAGCCGGGTCCTCGATCCGGGCGCGGGAGCCTCTGATCCGCCTCACGCGACCGACACACGGCGCTAGTCGTCGCGACAGGGCCTTCGCTCAGGTATCCCAGAGGCGATCTCCTGCCCGTCGATCCGAAGACGAAGGCAGAGCGCCCACCTCGAAAAGGGTGGACGCTCCCGTGGAATCGCCGTCCACCCCCGCACCGCTTGCGAGAGCCAAAAGCGCCAGCCCTGCGCCGCCGACCCCGCCCGCCCATCATCAGAGATGAGAACGATCGGGGTCGGCGGCTGGTGCTGGCAAGGCAACTGGCAAGTGGTACGGGGGTGGACGGCGGGTGGAGGTGGAGAAGTGGAGACGAGAGCCGAGGAAGAATGAGAACAGAAGAAGAGAAAAGGAGAAGGACAAAAACGAAAAGAAGGAACAAAAAACGAATGGTCGACCGCGGATGACGCCTGGGAAGGTTGTGGCCTTAAGAAGGTCGAGCGCGGCTGGTGCCGGATTGATTGGCGACAGGGAGACGGGCAAGGTGAGCGCCCTCGGGTCTGCTAGCCGGGTTTCCGCCAGTCGCGAAGCGACGGTTCGAGTGCTGCCTCGCTTTCGTCTGCCTTTACCTTCGTGTAAAGTCCGGTTCATGAGGGTCGCCTCCGAACGAATGCTCGCCACCACTCTCGTCCCGCAGCTACCGTTTAACCCCCGGCCTGCCTCGCTGACCGCGGCGCTGCCGAAACCCGCCGTGCCGCGGTTCCCGAGTCTCGCGATCAAATCGCTGCCGACCCCCTCGCCGCTCTCCACCATGCCGCCGATCCCGACGATGGCGCCGCTGCCGCTCGCGCCGACGCTTCCCGCCGCGCCGCCCCTACCGAGCTTCGCGCCGCTGTCCCCGGCGACGCCACTCCCGAGACCGACGCCTCTCAAGCAGCTCCACCTCCCGGGAACGGCCACCTGCTCGGCGCGTTGTAGTTCGGCCGGTGGAGGTGCCCTCGGTTCCTACGGCGCCGCCAACTTCAACCGCCACCTCGCCCGCCTTGTTGCCCCGAACCCCGTCCGCGAGGCGACCAAGGCGCTCGCTCCCGGCCAGAGGGCGCGGGTGGGGCGGGTCGTCTCCGACTGGGCGGCGGAGGCACTCGCAACGATCGCGCCGCCGCCCACTCCGAAGCGCAGTGTCCCGACCGGCTACCTGACCCTGGTCGGGTCGGAGGTCGTCGTGCCGCCGACCCAGGGTTCCTTCCTCGCCTCCTCCCTCGCCGCCTATCTCTCCGGCGCCCATCGCCACCCCGCCGTCGCCCGCCCTCAGGGCAAGGGCGTGCGCCAGTGGTTCGAGCTCTGGCGCCAGGTCACGCTCTCGGCCCTCGCGAGCGGCGCCACGGCCCTCTCGCTCGCCGCCGCAGCGCTCGTCGAGCCGCGCGGGCATCGCGCCGCCGACCTGCCGGCACCGGCCCCGCCGCACCCGACCCTGGTCGGGCGACTGCGCGAGCGCCTCGCCCCGACGCTGAGGCCAAATCCGCCGACCCCTCGTCCGCTTACCCGCGTCCCGCAGACGGAGGCGAGCTAGCGGCGCCAGCGCCCGGCCGCCTCCTCCGAGGAGGAGTAGGCCGATGCGCCACCAGTTCCTTACATGCAGTCCCTTCCGTTTCATCGCGATCACCCGCCAGATGGCCGACTTCGTCGCCGGGCTCGAGGAGCCCGACGCGGCGCGGCTTGCCGCGGCGGCGCAGAACCTCGCGGACGCATACGCCGACAACCGGCCGCCGGCCGGACGCACCCAGTTGATTCGCGGCTCCAAGGTCCGCGGGCTCTTCGAGCTGCGCGTTACCGTGCCGGGCAGTGGTGGGCCGCAGCTCCGGCTCCTCGCTGTCCGCGAGGGCGAGGAGGTCCTTTGTGCCCGTGGCTTCTGGAAGTGCCAGGCGAAGATCCCGCGACGCGAGATCGAGACCGCCGAGGCCGCGATCCGCGCCGATCGGGAGGGCCGGCGTGAACCGCGCCGGCCGCGAGGCCGTCCCTGACGTCTCTCCGCGCCTCGCCTACGAGGAGGAACTGCTGCGCGGGGAGGCTGTCTCGCTGATCGCCGGCCTCCTGGAGACCCATGGCATCACCCAGCGCGAGCTCGCCCGGCGGCTAGGGGTGGGCGAGGCTCGGGTCAGTCGCATACTGAGCGGTCGCGAGAACGCGACCCTTGCGACGATTGCCGCCCTCGGCCATGCCCTCGGTATCCGCTTCTCGTTGCTGGCCACGCCCTACGCCGATCGTTGCGGGACGCCCGCGGCGGCAGACCCGCCTCCGCCGCCCTGGATCGCGGCCCAGCGCCGCCGCCTCGCCGCCGCCAAGCAGGCGCTCGGCCCTGCACCTGGAGCACCTCAGGACGATTGATCCCGCCGGCTTCCAGGACCAGCCGAGGGGAGGGAGAGAGATGGGAGCGGGGACGTTTTGAAGGAAGTCCACTCGGCGCCGCCCAGTGACCACGTAAAAGGAGGCTGCGCGGCAGCGAGTTGGACGAATCCAGCGCAGCGTCGGACGAATACTCCCCCTGGCCAGAGCGCTGAGGGGGGGGTCAGCGGCTCATCCGCCCCAGCCATCACAGCTTCCTCCGATCCCGGCGTTCCTCGATTTCCCGCTCGAGGCCGAGCAAGTTCCGAAGCAGCAGGACGAGCCGTTGAGGGCAACGGCTGCAACTAGCAGGTGTAGAGGGTCGATGGAAAAAGGCACCCTTCAGAGTGCTGCACGGACTCTGACCCCCCTGTGACCAGGCTCACAAACCGTCGATGAGCCGATATTGGTCTCGACGGTCGGCGCGGCGCCCGACGGCCTGCCAAAGACGCTCGCACACGAGAGCGGCGGTTAGCGTTGTCACCTATGCCGCTCGCCGCGCAAGCAATTCGCTGTGTAGAAGGCTGCGGGGAAGGAACGGGGACCGTAAGCGCCATCGGTCTGGCCGTGGCCATGCTGTCGCTCGGGGCTGCTCTCGCAGCGTGGAAGGTGTCACGCAGAAGCCTCACGATCGTCGAGGACGAGCACAAAGTGTTCAAAGGCCAGCTAGACGCACGGGCCGACTTCGATCTGACCATTGAGGCCATCGGCGGCTCGATACTTGCGACCGGCAGACCCCACGTCGAAGTGATCTGGCGACTCGGAATAAAGAACATCGGGAATCGAGCGGCCAACGACGTAGGCATCAACTTCCTCATGCCAGAGAAGGGCGTTAGAGAGTTGCTCTGGACCGACGAAGCAGGGACCCTGCGGCCCTCGACCGCATCCGATCGGCTCACGACGTCTGAGGAGTTGCCTGGCTCCGACGGCACGTCGTCGTCCGCGCAGTACCTGGCCACGACCGTTCCTCGGTTCACTAAGCGGACTCATCATGTGATCTTCGCCAGAGCAGTGATCGCGTGTCCCATCGCCATTGGCGATACCCGCGTCATTCCTGTGAAATTCAAGGTGTGGGCGGACGAGATGCCCGACGAGGTAGAGGCCCGATGGGAGACCCAAGAGTTGAAGCTGTCACGGGTGGCGATTTCTTGAGGCGGATCCCACCAGTACGCGTCCCCGCCGCTCCCTGGGGTGCCAATCATCTGGCAGGCCGCCCTCGGGTCTGCGGTGTCGTGATCGTAACGACCTCCGCTTCCTGTTGGGGCGCCGTCTACTCGACCACGCGTGAACTGCACTGGAGGGAGGAGTTCGGCGAAGGGGCCGCGAGGGTCCTGATCTGCGAATTCAAGATCGGCCCACAGCGGGCGAGTGACGCGATGGCCTTCGAGCTCGACGCGGACGGCCGCATCCGCCGGATCCGCCCGCATCTCCGCCCCTGGCTTGCGACCACCCTCTTCGCCCTCCTCCTCGGACCTAAGTCGCCCGCCACCCCGATGTCGTCGGGCGCGCACTACGGGGCGGCTGATGCCCTACACGCTGCTTTGCAAACCGTCCAGAGAATAAGGGCGGGTCCGGGTCCGCTCCGCCGCCGGGAACAGTGGGAGCATCGCCGAGTGCTCCTCCACACCTCTCATGGAAATCAGGTCGCCTTCTTCGAAATAGCCGCGACGCTGATCCCGATCCTTCTGTTCGGTGGCGTGGTCGCCGAGCGGCTGCGCCCGAAGGACTCCGAACCGGCCAAACGCACGTGGCTGTTCTCCGTCGCCATCCCCGTGATCGGGGCGATCGCCATCACCGCCGAGGTCGTCGCGATCAACGCCGTCGTGACCGGCAACTCAAACGACGCGGCACGCCTGTTCGTCGCCTCGGCCCTGACCGTGGGCCTACTCGCGATAATCGTCGCACTTTGGCTCCCCTGGGCGGAGCGGTTGCGACGTCACTGCCCAAAGTGGGGAGTAGCGATCAACATAGCCGTGATCCTTCTGCTGGTCGTTGCGGCGGTCATATCCGTAGGGGCAATGACGGCGGGCGTCGAAAGCGAGCAGGAAGGCGAGCGCGTCGCCGACTACGAAGCCGCTCTTGGAAAGAAGGAAGCAGAACAGGAAGTCGTGTGGCGTCGTATCGAACGACTGAGCCTGGAAGAAGGCAACCTCACCCTGAAGCTCGCCCGTTTCGTCGGCGACCCGCCAGGAATCCAGAAGGCAGAAGTTGAAGCCATCTCCCAAGAAGGGCGTTCTCGTGGTCGCCTCCTCGACCTGGCGATCGACCAGGAGAATCGCCTCGAACTGGAAAAAGTGAACCTGTTCAGAGAGCTCACCGGCCAGCCTCCTCTCCGGCACCTGCTTGACCGATATCCGAGACACAGAGGCCGGGGCGCAGTCCATGGTTCGGGCTGACCCGACCGGTCGATCTCAAAGACCATCGCTCGAACCGCAATCGTGCAGCTTGAGTTCGACTACCCGAACGCCTGCGTCAGCTCGGCGCGATCACGACGATCGGGATCGGCCGCGACGTCTGCTCCTGGTAGGCGCTGTAGCGGTCGTGGTTCTCCTTGTCGACGATCTTCCAGAGGCGCCCGTAATCTGGGTCCGACGGCATGAGGATCCTGGACGTGGCCTTGTGGCGGTGGCGTCCGATCTGGATCTCGACCTCCGGGTTCGCTCGCAGGTTGAAGAGCCAAGCCGGATCCCGGTCGGCGCCGCCGTTGGAGGCGACGACGAGGTAGTCGGCCTCGTCCCGCGCGTAGACGAGGGCGTTCGTCCGGGTCACGCCCGAGCGACGTCCCGTGGTCCGGAGCAGCAGGGTTGGGACGCCGATCATCCGGTGGCCGACCCGTCCGTCGGTCGCCTTGTAGAACCGCTCGTGAAGGCGGAGGAGCTGGCCCATGGCGCTCATACGGCAAGCCTATGCGCCGAGGGCCTGATCTCCTAAGGCGGCGCCGATCGGCCCGCCCACCTTCCCCCCGCCGCTCGAAGCTCACACCACCCCCCGCCCATCGTCGGCTCGGAATCGGCCAGCCTGGCACCGCCGGGCCTCGCTGCAAGCCGGCCGCGCCGGCTCCTTCGGCCCTCGCTGTCGCTCGGGTTCCGCTCGGCCTTACCGGTGCCCTGCGGCCTCCTTCGACCCAGCGACGGACGGAGGAACCGATGTACGGCGATCAAAGCGCCACCCAGGACAAAGCCGAGGCCTGGCCAATCCAGGACGAATCACGACAGGCCACCGCCCCGGAGCGGCTCGCACCGCTCGAGCGCCTCGGGCTGATGAGCCCCGAGGAGCGCCTGCGCGCCTACCGGGCCGGCGTGCTCACCCGCGCGGAGCGCAGCGCCTGGGCGGGCGCCTATCCCGAGGAGGTCCCGCTCGTCAACGACGAGGTGGAGTGGATCGCGCTCACTGCCGAATAGCGGACACGGAGCTTCGGATCCATACGCAGGACCTTGGAAGATTCTGCACACGGCCCGCGTCAAGGCACCACCGCCCCGGGCGATCGAGACGACTCGATGCCCGCCCTCCGATGTCGCGAGCACGAACGGTCTTGTCCTACGGCGACCGAGAAGCAGACGCCGCCCTACAGTTGCCCGATGAGCGCCGACCGCCCGAGCGATCACTACGACGAGTTCTTCGAGCCCCTCTCGCTCTCGCTCGGTCATCTTGTCTTCGCCGCGATGACCTTGGAGCGGGCGATGCTCGTGGATCTGGTGCAACGCCGGGTATTCCGCGACGGGGCCGAGGAGGTGTTCGGTAATCAGCTGGTCGTCCGGCTTGAGCGGATGCCCGCCGGAGCGCTCCTGCAGGCGCTTCGCGAGTTGGGCTATGAGCCGGACCTGGCAGCCGAGATCGCCGCCGTTATCGATCGCCGCAACTGTTTCGTCCACCGTCTGTTCGACGACCCCGAGTTCCTCGAAGCTTTCGCATCCCACGAGGGGATTGACCCGCTCGTGGCACGGGTCGAGGCTCTGATCACAGATATCCATGCCGTCACCATGCGACTCGAGCCCGAGGTGAGTGCCGGTGCGGAAGCGATGTTCGGGCGCTCGGCGCCCGAGTTGCTCGAGCTGCTCCGTGAAATCGAGCCGCAAGAGATCGAGGAGGGCGAACTGCGGCGCCAGCTCGAAGCGCTGCGCCGGATTCCCGAGAGCCTCCTCGCCGGGTCGGCTCCGGCAGAGGAGGTGACAGATCGGGACCGCAACTCTGTGGGCGCCGAAGATCCAGAGAGCGGCTCTTCGTCTTGACCTCGGAGCTTCGGACCTCGAAAACAACTCCGTTAAGCCTGCCCCCCTCCGCGTTACCTTTTCGCCTCTGCCGTGTAGGGGTCCAAGCCCGTAAGTCGTAAAGCGGAGTTGCGTCCGTACATCGGGTACCTGCACCGAAGCAGCGAGTCTGACTACTGATCTGAGCACCTCCGTCCGTCGCTGTCTTTCCTTCGTCAGCGTGGCACCGCGGCGGTCCTCCCTGCAAGTCCCTGCGGGACTCCGGATCTGCCGGTCCTCGCCTGCGGCTCAGATTCCGGGACGCCCTTTCCCCGGTGCTTTTGCGCCTCCGTCAAGACAGCGACGGACGGAGGTCCAGATGTACTCAGACTCAAGCTCACCGGAGGTTCACCGGCTGGCCGCCGAGCTCTACGCCGACAAGTACCGCTACCTGATGAAGATCGCGCGCCGCAACGCCGTCAACGAGGCCGACGCCGAGGAAGCCCTGCAGGAGACCTTCGCCAACTTCCTGCGCCGCTTCGACCCGGCCGGTGAGGCACCGCCGCTTGCCTGGTTGACGCTGGCCCTGAAGCGACAGTGTTGGCGCCTCCGTGACAACGCCCATCTCGATCGTCGGGTCGCCGCTCTGCCCGAGTCGAGCCACGAAGAGCCGACCGGCCTGATCGAGAAACGTCGCGCCGATTCGCGGTCGTTCCCCGAGCGCCTCGCCGATCGCGACGAGGCTCGGCGGCGGCTGCTTCGCCTGAAGCCCGACCAGCGCACCGCTCTCCTCCTCAAAGCCGCCGGCTTCTCCTATAAGGAGATCGGGAGTCACCGCGGTTGGACCTATACCAAGGTCAACCGCTGCGTCACCGAGGGGCGGGCGGCGTTGCGGACGGCGGCGGGTTGAGCCCGCGGGACCCAGGAGGCACAACCTCGCTCCCCGATCAACAGGCCGGAAGGCCTTCGGAGAAGTTAAGGTCGCAGGGCAGCCCCGCGACGAAATGCTGTTCGACTTCTCCGTTGGCTCCTTCCTCTTCGAAGCCCGCGTAGCGAACGACCCATTCACCACCATCTGACTTCAGATCGACGATCCAACCGAGGATCGGTTCGAACTTGGTTGTGCCAGTCACCCGCACCCACTGCGGGTCGCGGGCGCTGCGGGTCAGGTAGATCTGCTGGGAGTCAACGGCGGCGCCCTTGGCCTTGATCGCCAGTTCGGCAATCAGTTCGGCAGTCGCGTCGGCCCTCTTCTGCGCCGCGGTTTCTCGGCAACGGTAGTTCTGGGTGAAGTTGGCCAGCTTGCCCTTGAGGTAGGTGATGTCGAGATGCATATAGCGCCTGACGCCGTCGGTCGGGCACTTGGCGATCCTGGTCAGCGCCACCGTGACCGGGAATTCATGGAAGGTTCCGGCGCCGCAGTTGGGATCGCAGTTGTTGACGTGGGCGGTGCCCTGGGCGGTCGCCGCGGGTGAGTCCCAGTTGCTCCAGACCAGGTTCGTGAGCGGCAGTTTGCCGCAGCCAAGCTTGATTTCGGCCGGCTTGCGCAGTGCACCCTGGCAGTGGCCTTCTTCAAAATGGTTCTTCAGCGATCAGGACGACCTTGGGAAGGCTGGACTGTTTCGAGTCGTTGCCGCTGCGCTGGTGTACGACGAAGACAGCGGCCGCGATGACGATCACCAGGCCAAGTACGATCGCCGGCCAACGTCGCCGTATCCCACCCGATGACTTGCCCTCTCGGCCACCACCCGCCTCCATCGCTGGGCGACGCTACCAGCAGCCGGTGATCACAGGCTCCTACGCCGCGTCATCCACTGCTCACATATCGCTCGATCGAACACCCCCGGCTGCCCAAGGGCCAAGGGCGGGTCACCTGCCACTCGGCGTGCAGGGCAAAGCGTGGGTTATCTGCAGCGTCGTACTGTCGCTGAACTGGACTTTTCCTTCGGTGTAGTAGGTCCCGGTCGGACAGCTGGCGGTCAAGTAGCTGACCTTCCTGCCCTTGTAGGTGAAGCTGCGTCCGATCGTGATCTTGAAGCTCGTTACCGAGCCGGCGCCGCCGGCGATCGGCGGAATCGCTGCGATCGCGTGCAGACCGAAGTGGCCGCGATGGATCTTGGTGATCTCCACCGTGGCGACGACCGCGGTCGGTGCCGGGACGTCGACGTAGGTGTGGATCAGCAGCAGCGTCGTGCCGCCCTGGACGCCGCCGTTGAAGAGGGTGATCGGACCGCTGGCGGCGAACGGCGTCTGTTCGGGGAAGGCGACTTCGACTTCGGCTTCGCCGGTGCCGACGATCGCCTCGGGGCAAGCTCTCCTGGCGCTCGCCGTCGAGCTGGCCAAGATCTGGCCCCGTTTGCAGACCGGCAGGCCGACGGCGTTCAGTTCGATGCTCTTGTCAAATTCGGCGTTGAGGCTTTCGATCGCCGGCGGATGACTGCCGTCGCTGGTCCCGATCTGGGCGTTGAGGTGGGCTGAGATCGGCGCCTGTTCGTGCCTCGGCAATTTGCTCGGCGTGATGCCACCGTTGTCTCTGAGGAAGAGGTTCCCGACCCGGACAACCTCGGGTTTGGCCAGCGCGCTCGCCGCGACGATCAGTGCCACCACGGCGCCTAGAACGATCGACCGGATCGCCTGCTTCCTCATTGATCCCCCCGTCTAGTGATACGGACTCGGCGTCGATTCTCCCCGGCCGAGGTTGCCGCCGCATCACCAATACGGGGTCCTCCGCAGGTCGGGACTTACCAACCTGCGAAGCCAAAGGCGCCGACCTCGCCGCCGACGAAGCGGTTCCCGGCTGCCGCGGAGGGTCAGTCCTCGAGGAGGAGCGCCGTCTCGAGCTCGGTGGCGAGCCCGCTGAGGGGACGCCCGAAGATGTCCTCGATCACGCGGATGCGGTTGGCGACCGTACGCCGGTCGACGCCCAGGGCGGCCGCGGTCGAGGAGGTGTTGCGGTCCGCGGCGAAGTAGGCGCAAAGGGTTTCCCGTGCCGTCTTGCCGCCGTCCCGGCTTCCTTGGAGGGGTTGCAGATAGAGCCGGCGCAGACTTTCGGCCAGCAGATCGTCGCGAAGCATCGCTGCCAACAGGGCGACGTCTGCATAGCGCACGACCGCCACTCCCCTGCGCTCCGCCACCGGCAGCGCCGCCTTGGCCTGACGGTGGCTGAAGCGCCAGCCCGCGAGTCCCTCGCCGGGCTCGCCGACGGTCACGCGGACTCCGCCGAGCGGGATTTCGGCAAGTGCTCGCAGTGCCTGCTCGGCGCCCACGGCCGTCTTGCCGCCAAGCCAACAGGCCCAGACCGGCTCCTCCTCACGACAGACGGCGAGCAACCGACGGTCGAGGCGCCCCGCCAGCACGCCCATCACCTGTGGAACGGACTCTCCCGTCGCCATCAGCGCGAGGTGATGGCCATCGAGGTCATAGCCGAGCTGGGAGTGACCGACCAGCTCGCCGGCAAGCAGGCTCTTGACGCACTCGCGTCGGCGCTCGGCGGCACTGCTCGGCCAGCTCCTCGCCTCGCGCGCGTACTCGGCACTGACGGTGGCCAGCAGCCGATCGCCGTTCGTCGCCTGCTCGCCGAGCAGTCTGCGGACGGTCGAGCCTGATGCCCCGATGGCCTCGGCCTCGGCGGCCAGGAAGTCGGCGAAGAGCGCGTTGCCGGCGAAGTAGCGACGCAGGACGGCGTCGAGGGTGACGCCATCGCGTGCGTCGAGACGGGCCTGGGCGAGCAGGACGGGGGGAACGGCTGGCGGGCGGCGCTCGCCGACCTCAAGCACCGCCAGCCGATGATCAATGGCACCATCCAGAGCGGCGTTCAGACCCTGCAGGTAACCGGCGTCGGTGACCTCGTGCGGGTCGGAGATCGCGTACACGCGGGTCCTGATCGCCGCTTGAATCTCAGGCAGACGATCACGCAGTCGCGCCGCGATCCTGCTCCGCGCCTCTTCGAGTGAAGTCGCGGCGGCGGGTGCTTGCCCACGCTCCCGGGAGGCGACCACGTGAGGAGAGCCGTAGGCGCTGTGATCTCGGGGCGGCCTGCTCACGCCATTCACCTTAACCACAGACCGGCTCAACAACTGAGCGGTTCCTGGGGCCGCCCATTGCCTCCTCGCTCTGCCAGAGTGAACTGAACTTTGACGATGCAAATCCCTCAGCCACTCCTCGAAAGGGGTCAGACCAGATGAGCCCACCTGATGAGGCACAGCGATTGATCGAAGATCACATCGCCACCCTTGACGAACACAAAGCCTCGCTCGAACGAGCGCTATCGCACCTGAACGGGACCGCCGCCAACGACCCTCAGCAGCGACGTGGCCGGCAGGGTGGCGGTCGGCGCCAGGGACGTGAAGGAGCCGCCCCGGCCGGTGGAGGTGGCGGCGGCCGCGCTCAGGCTCCGCGGGGCGCCCGTCGCGAAGAAGTCATCGCCGACCTCGAAGCCAACCCCGGCAGCAAAGCCGGCGAGGTCGCCGGCCGGGTTGGCATCAACCCGACCCATGCGAACACGATCCTCGCGAACTTGGTGAAACAAGGCCGGTGACCAAGGACGGAGCGCAGTACACCCTCGCCAACTAGCGGCCTCTACGCGCCGAGGCGCCCATACCGGCGCCGGCTGCGGGGCCCCTGGTGAGCTGCGGGGGCGGAGGGCGCTGGCGAGCTGCCGCTGATCGTGATTGACCAACGCCGCCCGCAGCGGCAGGCTCTAAGCCACCGGCCCGGAAAAGGCGGCGGCGAGCTGAGCGGATACCGGTCCTGCTTCCGGCGGTCCGGAGATCGTCAAGACGAGCTCGCCGCCCTCCCGGCCGATCGCGAGGTCGAGGAACGGGCAGCACTTGGCCTCGGCGGCGACGACCGCGCCGAGCCGCCGTTCGAGTTCGGCGCTTCGCCGGAATCGCAGACGCTGCTGCTCGCCTTCGGATTGGCTGTCGATCAAGGCGACTGCGCCGAGCGCCGCCAACTCCAGATAGCGGGACTTCAGATCACCGGCGTCCAGCGAGCAGGCCATCGGCAGCGGTTCCATCTCCGAAATGTTAGCTCCGTCGCACGTACTCCCGGCGACCCTGTCTTGAGTTGGTCGAGGAGAGTGAAGTGTCAAGAGCGATCGACTACCGCTCGCGGGGCACTCTGCGAAAGTGGGTCGGGTGCTAGCCGTTCTGATCACCGGGCCGCCCGGAGCCGGGAAGACCTCGGTGCTGACAGCGCTGGTTGACGCGCTCAGCGGCGACGACGTCGCCCACGCGGCGGTGGAGATCGAGATGCTGATCTGGACCCACCCGGCGACCACCGACGACCAACGGCGAGAGCACGTCAGGACCCAGTGCGCCCTGCATCGCCAAGCCGGCCATCGCCTGCTGCTGGTCGCCGAGACGATCGAGACCGACGAGGATCTGGCCGACTTGCAAGGCGCCCTCGCCGCGGAGGAGTATTTCCTCGTCCGCCTCGAGGCCCAGGCCGCCACTCTGGTTCGGCGCCTCCTCGGGCGCGAGTCGGAGAGCTGGTCGGGCCTTCCGGCGCTGATCCAGCACACCCGGGAGCTGGCGGTCTCAATGCCGGCCCTGCACGGCGTCGATCTGATCTTGAGCACCGAGGGCCAGGCCGCCGAGGACGTGGCCGCCCGCATCCGCGCCGCGCTCCCGAACCGGCTTCTCGCGCCACAGAAACAAAGGTGATCTGATCAGCCCGCTGTCCTACCCCGCCCCGGACCTCTTTTGGCGCTCCCGACTCGGACACCAGCACGCAGCCCCCGGCGAGCGACGAAGCGTGTGCGCCGCCGGCCGAGGTGGGGGGAGGAGAGAGGGCCACGAGCGAAAGCTGGGCGTGCTGCTATTCCTCGTCTGTCGCGATCCGGATGAAGAGGAGCCACGATGACTAGCATCCTGGACTCGCTGAGGCAGGCCAAGACGATCCTCCTGACCACCTACAAGCGCGACGGCACCGCCGTCCGAACCCCGGTCAGCGTTGCCTTCGACGGCGATCGGGCGTTCTTCCGCTCCTACGACAAGGCATGGAAGACCAAGCGCTTGCGCAACAACCCCCGCGTCGAGGCCGCTCCCTGCACGATGCGCGGCAAGCCCACCGGTGAGCCGATCGCGGCCCAGGCGACGCTGCTTGACGGCGACCAAGCCCGCACCGCCGCCGATGCCTTGGCCCGGCGCCACCGGCTGCTGCAGGCGATCCTGGTTCCCCTCAGCCACCGGCTGATGGGCTACAAGACGATGCACTACGAGCTGAACACACCCGCCGGATAGAAATTCAGCGGTCTTGGCATCACCAGATCTGAGCCGTGGTCAGGCGAGAAACTGATCGACAGCCACCGCAGAGGCAAGGCGCTGAGGTCCTAGCCGCGCCGCCGGGATCGCAGGCCGAAACCAACCAGCCCTACAGCAGACCCTTCTGCCGCAGCTCGGCTTCCGCCGCCGCCGTCTTGCCAAGCCCCTCGAGACCGAGCTTTGCCATCGCCGTCTCGGTCTTCGTGAACTGGATCTCGTCATACTGGACGACCTGGACTCGGTTGCCCCAGGGGTCGCGAAGTCGAGGCCGCGGCCGGGGAGGATCTCGACTTCCTGCCCTTCGAGCGTCTCGCGCATCGCCATGGAGTCGTTGACGACGAGTCCGAAGTGCCGTGCGTCATCGGCGGCTTGCCGGCGTGGCGTCGAGAGGGCGATGAACTGATCGCCGGCGTCGAGGAACGCCATCTTCCGGCCGATCCGCCCGCGCAGCTCGAAGTCGAAGAGGTGGCCGTAGAAGGCGAGCGCCTCGTCGATGTCGCCGACCTCGAGGGCGACGTGGTTGATGCCGACCAGTCGGGCTTTGTCGCTCATCCCTTCGATCCTAGGCCTCGGGCAGCTCGGAGGCGAACGAGGGCCTCCAGCCTCGTCTCTCGAGCTTCCGCGAGAAAAGCATTGCCTACGAGCAGGTGATCGCCCGCACCGTGATCTCGTCCTCCCGGGCGATCTCGCGCTGGGTCTCCGAGCAGCCGGGCGCCGGCCTGAGGCGTCGGGGTCGAGGCTGAGTCGCTGCCGCGGCTTGCCTGCGGTTCCGGTGCCGACATCGCAGCGTTGATCTTCCCTCTCCCGGCCTCCCAATTCGACCAACCTCCTCCGTCCCTGACTTGACTGCGCCAGCTTGGCGCCCGCGAGCGGCCCTGCAAGCCCTGGCTAGCCAGGGCTCCAGCTGCGCTGGCCCTTCGGGTTCCGGTCCGCCCTCCTCGGGCGCCTTGGCCGGCTCCATCAAGCCAGCGACGGAGGAGGCAAACGATGGAGATCAGCGCCGACCGATCACGAGCCCGGATCGAGAGGCTGCGGAGGCTCGCCGAGCACCACGCGCTGAGTCCCAATGCCCGCACGACCGCCGGCGAAGACCTTGGTAAGTACCTCGCGGCGCCCGAGCGGCTCGGAGCCTGGTGCGCGGTCACCTACCTGCTCGGCGAGCGGTCCGCACGTCTCGATCCTCACCACGATACGGCGGCGACCGCTCGCGAGCAGGCCGAGCATCATCTCGACGACCCGACCTTCGCCGAGCTGCCGCTCGAAGTCGTCAACCTCGACAGCAGTGATCGTCAGCTCGCCCGCCTCGGCGTTCTCAGCTGGGACTCGCCCTCTCGTTGAGCGCTCCCAACACCCTGGGCTGGCGGATGCCTTCGTGGCGCCGAACAGCCCTGAATGACCGAGGGACGAGCCGCTCTGAGAAGCGCTGGTCCCCTGTGTCGATCGCTTTCGCCGCGGTTGGCTCCGCGTGCACGTCTGCCGGAACGGCCATATGCGCCTGGCTCATCGGCATCCTTCCGCTCGCCTACGCTCTGACCGGGATGCCCTACATCGACCGCAACGCCCGTTCCGTCATGTCCGCGATCTGGAAGGCCGGCGCGAAGGAGCATCGCGACGTCACCGGCGGTGAGTTCATCGCTCAGCTCGACCACGAGATCGCCAACCGCGCGCTCCGCGACCTGATCTTCAGCCTGCGCGAGGATGGCCTGATCACGCTCTCTATGCCAGGTTCCCACGACGTCGCCGACATCTCGCTCCTGCGGCTGACCTCGGCGGGTCGCGAACTCGTCGGCTCCTGGCCCGAGTGCGGGGAGGGCCCATTGCAGCCCGAGCAGGAGCAGCTTCTGGTCGAGCTGATCGAGGCAGCCCGCTCGCTGCCGCGCCCGGAGCAGCAGTGGCACCTGGGGGGCGAGGAAGATGCACCGGATGCGATGACCGGCCCCTGGGGTGAGCGCCGGGTCTTGGTCAGCGACGTCCGGGCACTGGTCGAGCAGGGACTCCTGGAGACCGTCCACGCCAACTACGTCTACGGCGATGACTATGTGATCGCGGCGGCCGGCCACCAGTACTACGCGGCGCTGAAGAGCAGATCCTCCGAGCCGGTGGAGCGCCAGCAGAGCGAGCTCCGGTCGTTTATCGAGTCCGACCTTCTGCGCGCCCGCTGTCCCCTCGCCTACCGGCGTTGGAGCGAAGCCGAGGCGCTGCTGTGGTCGGCCGATTCTGCCAGCGAGCTCTCGACGATCGGCCACAAGGTCCGGGAGGCCACTCACGAGTTCGCGATCGCGCTGGTCGCCGAACACCGGCCGCCGGACGTCGATCCCGACCCCACCAAGGTCAAGAATCGAATCGCCGATGTGATCTTCCTCGAGCGCGACCAGCTCGGCGATACCCGCACTGCCTTCCTGACAGCCCTGTTCGAGTATTGGAAGCGAAGCGTCGACCTGATCCAACGCCAGGAGCACGGCCGCGACCTGCTTTGGTCTGATGCCCGCCGCGTCGTCTTCCACACCGCGGTGCTCATGTATGAGATCACGACGACGCTCGATGAGCTGCGGCTCGCCGCGCCGGCCGGCGCCGAGCAAATCTAGTCCCTGTCAGGGAATTACCCGCCCGGCGACGCACCGCGATAATCCCCGCCATATGCGCCAATCGCTCCTGGGCTCATTGGATCAGGGCCAGCATGGCACGGGTGCGGCGGCCATCGAGCGGTCGCGATCCTGTGATTCCAGGCCTCGCGAGGACGCCGCAGATCGACACACAGTGCCCTGCCGACCTACCTGCGATTTTCGCACCGCGCTCGCCGCGGTCAAGGCCCGCGGAGCGGCCGACCCCGGAGGGGTTGACCGCGGCGAGCGCGGTGCCAGGCTGCGGGTAGGTCGGCAGGGATAGCCACGCCAGCCGGTAGGTGCCCGAGGGATGGTCAGTCTGCCCGCCGCCGCTCCGCCTCCATCGCCGCGCTCGCCGCGCCCGCCCCGAGGAACGGCACCAGGACGCTGAAGACGATCTCCGGCACCAGCGCTTCGAGCTCAGCGGTCCGACCCGCCTGGATCTGCTCGAAGACGATCGCCTCCGCCGCCCCCACCGCCAGCAGCTCGACCTCCCCGGGCAGCTCATCCGCCATGCCCGACGCTTCTCGGCCCTCGGCCAAGAGCGGCGCCAAGCCCTCGACGAAGGTCCGGTAGCGCCGCTGCGCCGCCGGGCCGATCGACGGGAACGTCCGCGCCAGGGCCTCGGCGAGCTCGGCTCGCGAGGCGAGCCTCGCCAGCAGTGCCCGCAACCCGCCGGCCACCCGGCCGGGCCAGTCAGTCCCCGCGAGGCAGCCTTCGACGATCGCCTCGCGCAGCTGTTCGGTCAACTGGTCAAAGGCGGCGACCAGGCACTCGTCCTTGTCGGGAAACAGAGCTGTCCATTCCGCACCACCCAGGTGCGCCCGCCGAACGGCAGCCTCTACTTCAACAGCTGGATATCCTTTCTCCACCAGCTCCTCGAGCATCGCCTCCAGCAGGCGAGTGCGCTCGGGGCGCGTAACGGTGCTCATTGCGATCCACCTCTATCTCACCCCGCCATCGTTGATCAGCTCCCGGGCCAACTCCGCGTAGCGCAGCGCCTCACGCTGGTCGAGAAAGGGCACCACCGTTCCATAGATGATGTCCGGTAAAAGCTCTGGCAATCGCTCCGCCCGCCCGGCGATAAGTTCGCGGCGGATCAAGAGCTCGGCGCCGCCGATCGCCCCCCGCGTGGCGCTCGCCGGAGCGCTCAGCGTTGCGTAGGCGCGGACCCGGTCGAGCATCGCCATGATCACCCGGATTGCCGCCGCGTAGCGTTCATAGCCCGCCGCCGGCATCGACCCCCGCGCCTCGATGCAGGCCAGGCGGGCGTAGGAGGGCCGCGCCGCCATCAGTTCCAGCAGCGCCCCCGTCGCGGCCAGGAGGAACTGCCAGTCGGCCAGCTCCGGCGAGCTGGCGCCGGCGACCGCCTGTGTCGTCTCGGCGAGGATCTGGTCGACTGCTGCCAGCGCGCAGTCGGCCTTGCCGACGAAGTGGCGCTCGAAGTCGGCCCGCGAGAGGCCGCTGCGAGCGAGCACCTCCTCGACGCTCGCCTCGGCGTAGCCGCGCTCGGCGCAGCTCGCCGCCATCGCCGCGATCAGGCGTTCGCGCTCTGATGGCGCCAGCAGCGCGCCGGTCCTAGCGGGCCGGCCCCCCGGCCCCGTTCCCCGAGTTCCCATGGCGGCAGTCCTACCACCATGTGCGGGTCCGCACAACGCTTGCGGCAAACGGTGTCGAACCGCACGCTTGCCTAGAACAAACCGACGGCTAGCGTGGTTGCTGGGCTTTTTCCATCTCGGCGCCGGCGCCGGCGGGCCCGAGAAACGGCACCAGGACGCTGAAGAGGATCGACGGGCTCATGCTCGGCAGCGCCTCGGCGCGGCCGGCGGCGATCTCCTCGAAGACGATCGCCTCGGCCGCCCCGATCGCAAGCGCATCGACCTCGCCCGGCAGGTCGCCCTCGATTCCGGCCATCTCGCGCCGCAGCCGCAGCGCCGCGGCGAAGCGCTCGACAAAGGCCTGGTAGCGGGCCTGCTGGGCCGGGCCGATCGACGGGTAGGACCGTGTCAGCGCCCGCGCCGCGCCGGGGCTCGCGGCCAGCTCGGAGAGCAGCGCCTCGAGGCCGGCCCGCACCCGCTGCGGCCACTCGAGCTTGGTCATGCAGAAGGCGTCGCCGCCGGTGGCGCAGCCGACCTGGACCGCGGCGTCGAGCTGGACCGTCAGGCGCTCATAGGCATCGTCGAGGCAGGCGTCGAGGTCGGCGTACTCGGCGGCGAAATCGGACTCGGCGACCTCGGCCTGGCGAAGTACCTCGCCGAGGCCCATCGCTCCCCGGCCCTTTTCGCCGAGCTCGTTCAGCGCCGCCTCGAGCAGGCGCTCGCGAACAGCCGGCTCCATCTCAGTCCTGGTCATCCCCACGACGGGGCCCGGGCGCGAGCCGAGCTTCTCGGGCGCTGCGGTGCCTGGCTTGGATGCGGCTCTCAAATCTCATCACCTTCGCGGCGTCCCCCGTGCCTGGTCCCTTGCGCCTGGAACATAACACGGATCGATGAAGGAAAGACAATGGTTCTTGTCCTTCGGACTATTCTCAGCGACGATGGACGGCTCGCTCTCCCAGACCTCGCGCGTGAAGCCCGGCGGCCACGACCTGCGCCGCGAGGTCGTCGTCCACCATCAGCGCGAGCGCGTCCTCGCCGCGGTCGTCGAGCTGGTTGCCGAGCAGGGCTACCGCGCCACCACGGTGGGCGCGATCATCAAGCGCGCAGGGGTCGCCAAACTGAAGTTCTATGAGCTCTTCGACTCGAAGCAGGACGCCTTTCTCGCCGCCCTCGACGCCGGTTTGACCGAAGCGGGGGAGAGGGTGGCCGCGGCCGCCGAGGCTGCCGGTGACTCTTTCTCCGCTCGGGTCGAGGCGGGCATCGCCGCGCTCCTGGCCCTCTGCGCCGAGCGCCCCGCGCTCGCCCAGGCAGCAATTCTCGAGGGGCCCTCGCTCGGCCCGGCGGCCGGCGATCGCCACGACCAGGCGCTCGCCGCCTTCGCCCCGCTCCTGACCGGCGGCCGTGAGGTTGGGGGAGGGACGGAGCTGCCCGAGGGAGTGGAGCAGAGCACTCTCGACGGTCTCTACTGGCTCCTCTATGAGGCGATTCTCTCCGGCAAGCCGAAGCGGATCGAGAAACTGCGCCCCGCATTGGTCGAGTTCGTCCTGCTGCCCTTCCTCGGTCCCGCCGAGGCCGCGCGGGCGGCAGCGCGGTAGCCACCTCGGCGACCGCGGCAGTCGACGTTCACTGTAAACCGCCCGGCGCAGCCGACCTCGCGGCAATTCTTCGCGGCGCGATCTTGCCTCTGGGTCGCCTGGCCCGAGGAGTCTCTGCCGAGGGCAAGGCGGGGGAGAGGGGCCTCGGTCTCGGTACCGGTGCGGCGCTCGCGGGGCGGCGAGGCTCCAGCCAGCCCCGTTTCATCGCGGCAGTCGGCGGCTCCAGCGAATATCGTTGCCCCGTGCCGAGCGACCCGCCCGGGGAGAGTCCGGAGCAGCCCGACGATCTGGCGCGGCTGCCGCACGGCCGCCACGGCCTGCCGCCCGAGTTCGTCGAACGCAACCAGCGCCAGCGGTTGCTCGCCTCGCTGATCCGCGCCGTCGCCGAATCGGGCTATAACGCGGTGACGATCACCGCGCTCGCCGAAGGCGCCGGCGTCACCACCCGCACCTTCTACAAATACTTCGACACGGTGGAGGGGTGCTACCTTGCCGCCTTCGACGCCGCGGCCGAGATGCTGTCTCAACGTCTGGTCGAGAGTTACGGTTCGGAGGCGGGGTGGCCCGCGAAGGTACGCGCCGTGCTCGCCTCGGCGCTCGACTTCTTCGCCACCTCGCCCGATCTCGCCAAACTGCTCCTCACCGAGCCCTTCGTCGCCGGGCCGGGCGTGTCGCGCCGCTACCAGGAGCAGATCGAGCGGCTGGCGCCCTATCTGCGCGCCGGCCGCGAGCTCTCCGCCGAGGCGGCGAGCTTCCCCGCGACCACCGAGCGCGGCCTGATCGGCTCGATCGCTTCCCAGGTTGGCCGCAAGGTCTCCGCCGGGGAGGCGGCGGAGCTGCCGAAGCTGTTGCCTGACCTCGCCCAGTTCGCCCTCTCGCCTTATCTCGGCGCCGCCGCAGCCCGTCGTCTCGCCCGCGGCGAGAGCTTCTAGAACTCCGCTTCGCCGCCGCAACTCCGCCGCTCGGCGAGGGTTACGTTTCTGTGTAGAACCAAATACTTGTCTTGAAATGACCATCTATCTGTGTAAAGGTTCTCGCCGTTCGGCCTAGTCGGCTGGACACGGGTTGCGCAGAGATCGTCTTCGAGGGGCCAGGGCAGGGGAATGCCGCGGCACTCGGGGGCACGGAAGTAGGAGGAGAGACCAATTGATTTTGAAACGCCTTAAAGAACCCTTCGGCAAGGCCGGCCTCACGGTCGCCATTCTTGCCCTCGTCCTGGCCATGGCCGGAGGCGCCTATGCCGCCGCGGCCCTCTCGGGCAAGCAGAAGAAGGAAGTCGAAAAGATCGCCAAGAAGTTTGCCGGCAAGGCAGGCGCGAATGGCGCCAACGGGACCAACGGCGCCCCCGGGTCCAAAGGCGATGCCGGCGCGCCCGGGAGCCCCGGCGGCGCCGGGGCCAATGGCATCAGCCCAACTGGAGCCTCTTTCACCGGCGTCAAAACCGGCTCCGGTTGCACCGAAGGCGGGGTCGAATTCAAAGGTGCCAACACCACTTTTGCCTGTAACGGCAAAAAAGGCACCACGGGCTTCACCGAAACCCTGCCTTCCGAAAAGACCGAGACCGGAATCTGGTCCTTCGGTCCGATTGCCGAAGCGAACGTCCCCGGCACCCTGCACGCCTTGAACGTGCCCGTCGCCTCGTTCCCGATCCCCCTCGCCGCCGGCCTCCCGGCCTCGAAGGTCCACTACATCAACCCCGCCGGCAAGGAAGTGATTGTCGGCGAAGAAGGCATCGAAGAAGTGACCTCAAACGGTTGTCCCGGCACCGCCGCCGCTCCCAGCGCCGCAGCGGGAAACCTCTGTATCTACGCCTCCCGCCAGGAAGAAACGACCAGCGCCTCCCAGGAGGTGATCGACCCCGGTTCCGGTAACCCGGGGGCCGGCACGAGTGGGGCATCTGCCGCCTTCTTCATTACCGGCGTCGAAGCCGTCGGTATCGGAACTTGGGCGCTCACCGCCCCCTAGATCGCAGGTCCACGTGCAACCCCGGAGGCCGTCCCGCCTCCGGGGGAGCGTGGCTCCCGCTAATGAAAGGTAACCCGTGATGATCTCGAGTTTCTCCGCATCCCTTCAGGCACGGGCCAACCTCGCTGCCCGCGCTCGCTCCCCTCGGGCCGGCGACCGCCCCAGCGCCGGAAGGTACCTCGGTGGCCGAGCCCTGCTCGCTTGCCTCTGCCTCGCCGCTGCCCTCCTCGCAATCTTCGCCACCCCAGCCTTCGCCAAACAGGCGCGGATCTTCACCGGGTCCTTCGGTGCTGCCGGCTCGAGCACGCCGAATCCCTACCCGCTCTCTCAGCCCAGCAGCGTCGCCGTCGATGACGTCACCGGCGACGTCTATGTCGCCGATCCGGAAAACCACCGAGTCGAGAAGTTCACCGGCGGCGGTGAACTCCTGCTCATCTTCGGCAAGGAAGTCAACAAGACTAAAACCGAAGAAGCCGCGACGACCGCTGCCGAACGTAACGTCTGCGTCATCTCCTCCGGCGACGTCTGCCAGCCCGGTGCCGCCGCCTCTACTCCTGGCGCCTTCGCCACGACTGTCGCGCTTCTCGTCGCGGTCGACAACTCCTCTGCCCCCTCTCAAGGCAATCTCTATGTCGCCGACTCTAGCATTGGGGGCGGCGGCGATATCGTCACGAAATTCGACTCCCAAGGCCACCTCATTTCCACTTGGGCGGCAGGCGGACAGCTCGACGGAACCACGACCCCGAACGGTCACTTCAATGACCTGATCGGCGTCGGGGTGGGCTCCACCGGAAATCTCTGGGTAGACGCCGTCGTGCCCGAAGTACTGGGTGGCCAGACCTTTCAAAAGCAGGGTCTCTCGGTGTTCACACCTGGTTCCACCTTCCTTACTTCCTGGAATAGTCATGTTCCGATAGGAGCCTCGCTGGGAATCGCCGTCGACTCCGCCGATCACGTCTACGTCAGCGACGGCAGCGGCGTCGTCGAGTTCTCCTCCCAGGGCACCCGGATCAAGGTGGTGAATCCTGGTCAGACGTTTCCGATTGCGATCGCGAGCGATCTCTCCAACGATGATCTCTACCTGAGGGGTTTTCCACAGGGGGTGCCGACGCTCCAGCGCTATCAAGCGGCTTGCGAATCTCCCGGAGAATCCGGCTGTCAGCCTGACGAATCCTTCGGTTCCAACCGTCTTCCCAGCGGCGAAACTGGTCTCATCGCCGTCGATGGGGCGAGCACCACTCACCCCGTCTATGCGGCCACCCAGAAACAAGGCCAAGTACTCACATTTTCCCTTGTAACCGTGCCCGATGTCACTACCGGGATTCCTACCTCCCTTTCTCCCGGCAACGCGACCCTGAACGGTACCGTCAATCCCTCTGGTCTCTCGCTCAGCGAATGCTTTTTCGAATACGGCGAAACGATCGCCTACGGCCATACCGTCGCCTGCGAAAGCCCCTCTGCCGCCGAAGTTGGCTCCGGCTCAAGTCCCGTCGCGGTCCACGCTCAGCTATCCGGCCTGGCCCCCGAAACCACCGTCCACTATCGCCTCGTCGCGACCAATGCCAACGACGCCGCCGAACCGAGCAGCGGCGAAGACGTCGCCTTCGGCCCGCCGATCGTCCTGAGCGAGTCCGCGACCGCCGTCACCAGCAACGAAGCGACCCTGGACGCCGAGGTCGAGCCCAACAACGCCGACTCCCAGGTTCATTTCGAATACGGCACTACGACCGCCTACGGCTTTTCCACGCCGACGGTCGACCTTGGCTCCGGATCTCTGCCGCAGGGCTACGCGCCGCATGTCGCCGGTCTTCTCCCGGGAACCGCCTACCACTACCGGGTCGTCGCCGAAAGCGCTCTCGGCACCGCCACCGGTCCCGATCAGATCTTCCTCACCCAGGGCACCGCCCCCTTTGCCCTCCCCGACGCTCGCTTCTGGGAACAGGTCAGCCCGCCCCAAAAGCACGGCGCGCTCATCGAGGCCTTCAGCGGCAATTTGAACCAGGCTGCGACCGCCGGCGGTGCCTTCACCTTCGTCACTACCGCCCCTACCGAAGCCGAACCCGAAGGCTATGGCGGCTCCCAGAACGTCCTCGCCGTCCGCGGGTCCACCGGCTGGCACTCCCGCGACATCGGCAGTCCCCACCAGAAACCCACTGGCCTCAACAGCGGTGAATACGCCTTCTTCAACCAGGATCTCTCCGAGGGCATCCTCCAGGCAAAGAGCGTTGCCCTGCTATCGCCCGCTGCCTCCGAAGCAACGCCCTACCTGCGGACCAATTTCGACCCCGCGAGTCCCGAATCGTTCTGCGGTGGGGCAACCTGCTTTCAACCCCTCGTTACCGGCTGCCCCTCCGAATCCGAAGAATGTCCGCCGGCGGTCGCCGAATCAGCCAACGTTCCGCCGGGGAACAAATTCGGCACCCACTGCACCGGTCGCGAACTCGAATGCGGTCCCGAAGCCATCGCCGCCACCCCCGATCTCTCCGACGTGATCCTCGCCACGACCACCGGCGGCACCCCCTTCTCGCTTCAGTCGGGGACTCCCCCCGCCTCCCTCTATGAGTGGTCACGGTCAACCGGCCAGCTCTTGCCGGTCAGCGTCTTGCCCGGCGGTGCCCTCGACACCGCAGAACCGGTGCTCGGCTTCCAGAATGACATCGCTCGCAACGCCCTCTCATCCGACGGATCCCGAATTTTCTTCAGCGATCGCTCGCGTCACCTTTTCCTCTACGACGCCTCTCGCGAAGAAGGGCTGCAAATCGACGCCCCCCAGGCAGGCGTTTCTCCCAAAGGGGGACCGTCAGCCGTGTTTGAGAGCGCCTCCGCCGATGGCTCGAGTGTCATGTTTCTTGACCAACAGTCCCTCACCGCCAATTCAGGCGCCTCCGAAAACAAGCCCGACCTCTACAACTGCGAAATTCTCATCGGTCCCGGCGGCCACCTCGAATGCCAGCTCACCGATCTAACTCCCCTGCACGAAGCTGAAGCCGCCTCGGTTCGCGGCCTCGTGCTCGGTGCCTCCGAAGATGGCTCGGCCGTCTACTTTGTCGCCAACGGCGCCCTCGCCGCTGGCGCCGAACCGGGCCAGTGCGCCGAAAATTCGCCGCCGACCGACCGCTGCAACCTCTACCTCGCCCGTCGAACCGGCGGTGCCTGGGAAACCCACTTCATCGCCAGCCTTGCCATCGAAGATCAGAATGATTGGTCCGGCGAAGGTATCCGTGGCCAACTCCTTCTTTTCGAGAATGCTCGCGTCTCACCGAGCGGTCGCTGGCTCGCCTTCATGTCCGAACGGCCCCTCACCGGCTACGACTCTCGCGACGTTCAGACGGGTAGGCCGTCGCAGGAGGTCTACCTCTTTCATTCTGCTGAAAGTGGTGCTTCGGGCACCCTGATCTGTGCCTCGTGCAACCCCACCGGCGCCCGCCCTCAAGGAGTCAAATTCACTCAGCTGACCCAGGGGCTTGACTCCAGCGAGGAAGGTCTAAGGCCGAACCGCGATCAGATGATCGCCGCCAGTCTGCCGATCTGGAGCGCGCTTCCGTTTTCTCAGGACCGGAGCCGCTATCAGCCCCGCTATCTCTCCGACTCGGGGCGCCTCTTCTTCAACAGCAGCGATTCTCTGGTCCCGCAGGACACCAACGCCACCGGTGACGTCTATCAGTACGAGCCCGCTTCGGTTGGGACTTGCGCCCCCACCAGCCAGAACTTCAGCGCCGCCAGCCAGGGCTGCGTCGATCTCATCTCCTCCGGCACCTCGCCCGAGGAATCGGGCTTTCTCGGCGCCTCCGAAAGCGGTAATGACGTCTTCTTCTTCACCGCCGCCAAGCTCTCGGCCTCTGACCTCGACGGGGTTCGCGACGTCTATGACGCCCACGTCTGCAGCGCCGGCTCCCCCTGTCCGCCTGCCCCGGCTCTACCGCCGCTTCCTTGCTCCGGGGAAGCCTGCCAGCCAGCGGCGGGTGGGCCCGCGCCACCCTCGCCCGGGAGTCTGTCGACCAACGGTGCGGGAAACCCCAAACCAAGGTGTAAGAAGGGTCGTGTTCGCAGGCGCGGGAAATGCGTAAAGCCACATCGAAAGCAGCACCGCAAGCCCAGGCACAGCAAACAGCCACACACCTCAAAGCACAACGGGAGGCACGGCAAGTGAGGATCCGGACCATCATCCCTCTGGCCCTGGCCACCTTTGCCCTCACCGCGATTTCGCCGGCGCTCTCCCAGGCCGCCGACCCGCCCTTCTGGCACCTGACCTCGGCGCCGCGGCCGACCGTGCTTCAGCCTGAAGCCAAAGCCGAACTGTCCGTTGCCGCCGCCAACCTCGGCGCCACGCCCGCCACCGGGGAAACCGAACCGATCGTTATCGCTGATTCCCTGCCGCCTGGCCTCGAAGCAAAGGGGGTCGAAGCGATCGTCGGCAGCAGTGAAGAAAGCCCGATCGGCAAAGCCACCTGCACCCTTCCTTCGAAAACGTCTGCCTCCTGCAGCTTCCCCGGGTCCCTGCCTCCCTTCGAACAGATCGAAGTCCGGATCAAGCTGAAAGTCCTCGAAAGCGCCGTTTCCGGTGAAGTCAACGAAGCCACCGCTAGTGGTGGTGGCGCCGCCGCGGCGGCACTCTCTCGCCCCATCGCGATCGGCGAAGAACCGGCACGCTTCGGCCTCGAAGATTTTGAGCTTGGCCTCGAAGAACCCGACGGCTCCGCCTCTCTCTCCGCTGGCTCCCATCCCTTCCAGTTCACCACCACCCTCGCTGTCAACCAGGCCACGCCGACTATCGCCGAACACGGAAATTATGAACCTCACTCCGTCGGCCTGACCAAGCAGCTCGGTGCCCGTTTGCCCGTCGGCGTTCTCGGTAATCCTCTCGCCGCCCCCCGTTGCACGCTCGTTCAGTTCCTCACCCCAGCCGTCGCATCCCTTGACAACAAATGTCCTCCCCAGAGCGCGGTCGGCGTTGCCCGCGTCAGCATCCGCGAACCGCTCGCCCTGCACTTCACCACCCTCCCGGTTCCCCTTTTCAACCTCGAACCAGAATTCGGCGAGCCCGCCCGCTTCGGCTTCGCCCTGCCCAATTCCCCCGTCCTGATCGACACCGCCTTGCGAGACGGTGGCCCTGGGGAACCCCACCCCGATTACGGCGTCACCGCTACCGCCCACAACGTCGATCAGGCCGCCGAGGTGATCAAGAGCGAAATCACTATTTGGGGAACCCCCGGCGATCCCGCCCACTCGGACGTACGTGGTTGGGGCTGCCTCGAAGAAACCCGCGGCTTCAAATCCCCCAACGTTCCCTGTGAACCTGTCGAAGAACCCACGCCGGCGGCCTTCCTCACCCTGCCGACCTCCTGCAGCGGCCCTCTCCAGGCGACCGCAGAAGCCGCCTCCTGGGAAGAACCCGCCAACCTGCTCCTCGGCGGTCCGACTTTTCCCCTCCAGTCCTTGACCGATTGTGAAGCTCTTCGCTTCAACCCCGAGATCGCCTCCAGTCCAACCGCCACCGCGGCCGCCTCCCCCAGCGGCCTCAACTTCGATCTCGATTTCAGCCAGCAGGGTTTGACCCAGCCCGGCGAACGCACCGAATCCAACATCAAGAAGGCTGTTGTGGCCCTGCCGCCGGGGATCACCACCAACCCCGCCGTCGCCGGCGGCCTCTCGGCCTGCACCCTGGCCCAATACCAAGAAGAGGCGATCGGCTCTGCCGCCGGCTGCCCCGAAAGCTCCAAGGTCGGCGAAGTTGAAATCGACAGCCCCTTGGTCGAACCCGTCATCCACGGTTCGATCTACGTCGCCAAGCAGCACGACAACCCGGCCGACAACCTGCTCTCGATCTACATGGTCGCCAAGAGCCCCGAACTCGGCGCCCTCGTCAAATCGGCCGGAGCCGTGACCCCGAACCCGCAGAACGGTCAGCTCTCGACCACCTTCGATGAACTGCCCCAGTTGCCGTTCA
Organism: uncultured Actinomycetes bacterium; assembly: GCA_963839115.1. Taxonomy (GTDB): domain Bacteria; phylum Actinomycetota; class Thermoleophilia; order Solirubrobacterales; family 70-9; genus VAYN01. The sequence continues at coordinate 2,172,378 of CAWITM010000001.1, read as the reverse complement.
CCCACTTCCACCTCAGCTTTCGCTCTGGTCCTCGCGCACCGCTGATCACGCCCGGCCTCTGCGGCATCTACACCACCGGCGCTGACCTCTATCCCTACTCCAATCCGACCGTCCCGCTCCACCGCGACGCCACTTTCGAAGTCAGCGCTGGCGCCAACGGCGCCCCTTGCGTGACCCAGGAATCCCAGCTGCCAAACAAGCCGAGCCTCGAAGCCGGCACGCTCAGCCCGATTGCCGGCGCTTACTCGCCCCTCGTCTTCAAGGTCAAGCGCGAAGACGGCTCGCAGGCACTCTCCCGGGTCGACGCCACGCTGCCCGAAGGACTGCTCGGCAAGTTGGCCGGCGTCACCGAATGCTCCAACGCTCAGATCGCTCAGGCAGAAAGCCGCTCCGCCGAAGGCCAGGGCGCCACTGAGCTCGTCTCGCCGAGCTGTCCCGCCTCGAGCCAGGTTGGAGTGGTCACCGTCGGCACCGGCGTCGGCAGCCAGCCCTACTACGTGCAGGGCAAGGCCTACCTCGCCGGCCCCTACAAAGGTGCTCCTCTGAGCCTGGCGATCATCACCCCGGCCGTCGTCGGGCCCTTCGACCTCGGCACGATCGTCGTCCGCACCGCCCTCTACGTCAACGAAGCCACCGCCCAGATCACCGCCAAATCGGACTCGATACCGACCATCGTCCACGGCTTGCCGACGGTGGTGCAGTCGATCGCCCTGAACATGAACCGGCCGAACTTCACCTTGAACCCGACCAGCTGCGAACCCAAGCAGATCACCGGTTCGGCCATCTCGACCCTTGGCTCCACTGCCTCGCTGGCGAATCACTTCCAGGTTGACACCTGCGGTGCCCTTGGCTTCAAACCGAGCCTGAAGCTCTCGCTGAAGGGCGCCACCAAGCGCTCGGGGGTGCCGGCCCTCAAAGCGGTGCTGACATACCCGAAGGGCAACTACGCCAACATCAAATCGGTCTCAACGGTGCTGCCGAAGTCGGAGTTCATCGACAACGCCCACATCGGCAATACCTGTACCCGGGTGCAGTTCAACGCCGGCTCCGGCCAGGGCGCCGAGTGCCCGAAGCGCTCGGTTCTCGGCCACGCCACCGCCTACAGCCCGCTTCTCGACAAGCCCTTGAAGGGAACGGTTTATCTGCGCTCCAACGGTGGCGAACGCGAACTCCCCGACATCGTCGCCGCCCTCAAGGGCCAGATCCCGGTCACCCTGGTCGGCTTTATCGACTCGGTGAAGAAGAACAAGCACTCCGAAGTCTCGCGCCTGCGGACCCGCTTCATGAACGTCCCCGACGCCCCGGTCTCGCGCTTCGTCCTGCAGCTCGCCGGCGCCAAGCATGGTCTGCTCGAAAACAGCGCCAACCTCTGCCGGGTCAAGAACATCGCCCAGGTCAAGGCCGTTGGCCAGAACGGCAAGACCTATGACACGACGCCCGCCGTTGCCAATGACTGCGCCAATAACGGCAAGGGCAAGAAGAAGGCCAAGCCCTCGAAGCGAGTTGGGACCTCGCACCGGTGAGGCGGGGCGCATGAGCTTGCAGGGGATACCAAGCGTGGGGCGCTTCCAAGCTCCACGGGTCCCCGGCCACGTTCCAGCCGGCCGGCGATCGACGCTGGCGGCCCGGGTTCCAGGCGATCCACCTCGCCCCGGGCCGCCGACGTCATCTCACCCACCAATTCTTCCCTCCCGTCGCCGCGGCGACGGGGGCCGGTGGACGTCGCTCTCTGGCGGGCGGCGCCAAGTCGGTCCTCGGTGCTCCCTGCCCGAGCGACTTTCGAAGGGAACGCGCGCGGCGCCAACGCGGGGAGAAATCCCCGCGCCTCACCCGAGGGCGGCTCGCGTCTAGGTGGCGCGGCGGCGGGGTCCTTTCCCTGGGTCCCGCCCCCCGCGCCATCTTGTCACCCGACCAGAGCCTGGGCGATGATCACCGACGCCCAGACCTCCGACGAGCGGCCTGACGGTCCCTTCGCCTTCCGCTCCGATGACCTTCAGCCCTTCGCCCTCTCCCGCCTGCCGATGGGCCGCCACGGCCTGCCTCGCTCCTTCGTCGAAGAGAACCATCGCAACCGGCTGATGGCCGGGGCGATCGCCTCGCTCGCCGAGCGCGGCTACCCGGCGACCACCGTCGCCCACATCAACCAGGCCGCCGGCGTCTCCAACACCACCTTCTATCGACATTACGCCGACAAGGAAGAGTGTGTGCTCGCCGCCTACTCCGCCACCGTCAGCTGGCTTGAGTCTGAGGTCGCCGCGGCCGTCGACCCGACCGAGGCCTGGCCAGTCCGGGTCCGCGAGGCGGTGGCCGCCGTACTGGCGCTGCTCGACTCAGACCACCGGCTCGCTCACCTCTGCGCGATCGAGGTCTTCGCCACCGGCTCCCGCGGCCAGGCCTGCCACCGCCGTACCGTCGATCGCCTCAGCCTCCAGCTCGGTGTCGGCCGTGGCGAGCGCGCCCTCGGCGCCGACCTTCCCCTCAGCCTCGAGCCGGCCCTGGTCGGCGGCGGCATATCCCTGATCGGCCGCTCCCTCGGCGCTGCCGAGGACCGACCTCTCGGCCAGCTGGCGCCGGAGCTGTCCGAGTACCTGCTGGCCCCCTACCTCGATGTTGCGGCGGCCCGACGGATCGCCGGCGGGCGCGCCCAACGCTGAGTTCGCCGTGTCGGGAACAGTTCACGGTTCGCTGAAGACAGCGAAGTGGGGCGAAACCGGCCCCACCGCCGTCTTAGGAGGTGATGAGGAACTTCACCGCACCCCAGATGACCGTCCATGCGGTGCCGAGCGAGCCCGCTCTGCGCCACTGCCGCGACCGCGACCTGCTGATCTACGTCGCTTGCCAGGGGGTCGTCGCGATCGACCATGTGATGTCGGCGCTGCTGGTCGGCCGCACCGCCGCCTACCGCCGCGTCGCCTATTGCGTCGAGGCCGGCCTGATCGAGCGTCTCGAGCTTCTGCGCACCGAGCCCAGCCTCCTGCGGGTCACCCGCAAGGGTCTGCGCTACCTCGGCCTCGACGCCCTGCCGGTCGCCGAAGTCACGGCGGCGACCGCCCCGCACTGGCTGCGCTGCGCCTCGGTCGCCCGCCATCTCTACGAAACCGAGTTCCGCGCCCACGAGGTCTTCTCCGAGCGCGACATCCGCCTCGCCGAGTCCGACGGACAGCGACCGGTGGCCTCGGCCAAGGTCGGCGAGCTGCCCTTCGGCGGCCCCCGCTACCACCGCCCCGATCTCGCGATCGTCATTCCCGGCGAAACGATTGCTGTGGAGGTCGAGCTGTCCCTCAAGGCTCCCCGAAGGTTGCAGGCGATCCTCCGGGGCTGGCGCCGCGCCGATTGGGTCCAGGAGGTCCGCTACTACTGCGCTCCAGGCCCGGTCACCCGCGGCCTCGAGCGCGCCGTCGCCAAGACCCACACTGCGGAGAAGGTTCAGATCCTCGAGGTGCCGCCGCGATGAGCGGGCCACGCCATCTCCACGCCGCCCGCCATCACGCCGCGGCGGCCCTGCGCCGGCTCGACCATATCCCCGCCGCCGGCGCGACCGGCCTCTCGGGCAAGCTCTGGGCGCTGACGGTGCCCCTGCTGATCGGCGCCGCCGCCGGTCTGGCGCTCTACTTTGCCCTCCAGCATCGCCGCCTGCTCTGGACCTGGGCGCTGCTCGGCGCCCCGCTCGCCTACTGCGTCTTCTGGCTCGACAAGCCCGCCGGCGCCGCCCTCGGCGTGGCCACCGCGGTCGCCCTCGGCTTCGGCGCCCGCACCCATCACGAAGCCATCCAGCACGGGGGAGAGGACGCCCGGGCGATGCGCGACACCGTCGGGCCCCTGCGCTGGGCTTGGACCAAGCTCCGAACTCGCGGTGCGGTCGATGACCGGGTCAAGGGCGAAACGCTGGCGATCGGCCGCAACCCTCGGGGTGAGGTGTGCCGGGTGCCGTTCGGCATCAACCGCGGCGTCCACGCCCTGATCGCCGGGGCCACGGGCTCCGGCAAGACCATCGACCTGACCGCCATGGCCGCGGCCCACGTCCTCGCCGGTCAGAGCGCCCTCGTCGCCAACCCCAAGCCCGACCGCGACATGCGGCGGAGGCTGGAAGCCGCCGCCGCCTGCGCCGGCGTCGGCTTCCACCACTGGTCGCCGACCGGCACCACCGTCTACAACCCGCTGGCCCGCGGTAACCCGACCGAGATCGCCGATAAGGCGCTCGCTGGCCACCAGTGGTCCGAGCCCCACTACGAGCTCGCCACCCAGCGGCTCCTGATCCAGGTCCTCCCGACCCTGCGCGAGGCGGGGATCTGGCCGCCGAGCGTCGCCGACCTCGCCCGCTACATGGTCCCCGAGCGCCTCGACGCTCTCGCCGCCAAGCTCACCGAGGAGACCGCCGACCGGGTGAACAACTACGTCGACGGCCTCGGCGCGCGCGGCAGCGCCGACCTTGCCGGCGGCCGGGACCGCCTCGCCGTCCTCGCCGAGGGCGAGCTCGGTCCGCTGCTCGGCAATCCCGGCCCTGGGCAGTCGAGCATCGACCTCGCCGCCGCCCTTGCCGCCGGCGACGTCGTCTACTTCGACCTCGACGCCGACCGCTACCCGGCCGCCGCCAAGCTGCTCGGCGCCGCCCTGGTGATCGACCTCGTCGGCCTCACCGCAGAGCTGCAAGGAGGGGAGACGGGTGGTCTGCTGGTGATCGATGAGTTCTCGGCGATCGCCGCTGCGCAGGTCGAACGCCTCTTCGCCCGTGCCCGCTCCGCCGGCCTCAGCCTGCTGCTCGGCACCCAGAGCCTCGCCGACCTCCGCGCCGCCAGCGCTGACGAGCGCTCCGACACCCTGACCGAGAAGGTCCTCTCCAATATCGAGTTCGCGATCGTCCACCGGGTCGGCGACCCCGACTCGGCCGAGCGCTTCGCCCGCATGGCCGGCACCGTGCCCTCCTGGTCGACCACACAGCGGGTCTCCGGCAAGCGCACGATGTGGGGCCAGCCGGAGGGGACCCGGACCCGCGAGCGCGAGTTCCTCGTCCTCCCCGATCAGTTCAAGCGCCTGCGGGTCGGCGAGGCGATCGTGATCAACCCCGCCGCCAAGCGCAGCGCCGAGGTCGTCCGAATCTGGCCGCCTGCTGGGGCAGGGGCATGAGCCCCATGGAACTGCTGGCTTCCCCGTGGCCAATTCTGGCGCCGGCGTCGCTCGCTGCAAGCCCCGGCTGCGCCGGGGCTCGGGCTGGCGCCCGCCCTCGCCTGCGGCTCGGGTTCCGCTCCCGCCGTCCGGCGCGATTCGGCGGCCATCGAAGCCGCCGAGGAAAGGAGCAATGGTGAGCACGACGACGATCACCTCGGAGGCCCGCGAGGGTGGGGGAGGGGCGCCGCGGCTGCGTCCCGGCGGGCCGCTGCTCACCGCCGAGCAGGTTGGCGAGTTGCTCGGCGTCCCCAAGAGCTGGGTCTATGAGCAGTCGCGCAGGGGCCGTATCCCCACCGTGACCCTCGGTCGCTACCGCCGCTACCGCGCCGAGGCGATCGAGGGGTGGGTCCAGCAGCTCGAGGACGAAGGGGTCGGTTTCTGATGGTCCGGCGCTCTTACGGCTCCGGTCGCCTCTACGTCCGCACGGATTCTGCTGGCGTGGAGAGCTGGTACGGCAGCTGGCGAGTGGCCGACCGCCGCATCAAACGGAAGATCGGACCCAAGCGTGTGACGGGCACTCGCGAAGGTCTGACCGCTACCCAGGCAGAGCGCGAGCTGCAGCGTCGGATCGACTCCGGGCGGACCGCGGTGCGCTCCGGGCTGACCCTCGGCGAGGTCGGCGACCGCTACGTCGCCCATCTGGAGACCGTGCTCGAGCGCAAGCCGACGACGATTTCGGATTACCGCTCGATGTTGAAGGCCCACCTGAAGCCCTACTTCGGCGATCGCCCGATCGAGAAGATCGACGCCGAGCGAGTCGCCGCCTTCCTCGCCGCCAAAAAGCGCAAGGGCCTCGCGACCAAGACGATCTCCAACCAGCTGGTCTTCCTCCACGGCCTCTACGGCTTCGCTTTGAAGCGCGGCTGGATCCTCGCCAACCCGGTGCCGGCGGTCGATCGACCCCGCGCCGTGGTGGTCGACCCCGACATCCACTACCTCGACCTCAGCGAGATCGAGAAGCTGCTTCGGGCGGTTCCCGACGACCACTTCGCCTCAACCGACCGCACTCTCTACCTGACCGCGGCGATGTCAGGGCTGCGGCAGGGAGAGTTGGTCGCCCTGCGCTGGTCAGATGTCGACTGGTCGGCGGCGCGGATCAGGGTCCGGCGCAACTACACCCGCGAGGCCTTCGGCACTCCCAAGTCGAGGCGCGGCTCGCGCTCGGTGCCGATGGCCGACCGCGTCGCCGGGGCCCTCAAGGACCACTTCGAGGCCTCCGCCTACCAGGCGGACTCCAATCTCGTCTTCGCCCATCCGCAGACCGGGCATCCGCTCGATGCCTCGGCTCTGCGCAACCGCTACAAGGCAGCTCTGAAGACTTCCGGCCTGCGCGAGGTCCGCTTCCACGATCTGCGCCACAGCTTCGGCACCCACTGCGCTGCCGCCGGGGTGCCGATGCGGATCCTGCAGGAGTGGATGGGCCACGCTCAGCTGACCACGACCGAAATCTATGCCGACTACGCACCCAGCTCGCACGAGAAGGAGATGGTCGAGGCCGCCTTCAAGGCGCCGAAAGATGTGGAGGGCCCGCCCGACCCGGAGGCAAACTAGGCCGCCAATCGGGCGACCAGATCCTCCAAGGCGCGCCGCCCCAGACCTTATTCTTGGATGGATGAAGTGGGCCGCCAAGAATCTTGCCGAGACTCAATTCGAGGCCTATCTGGCCGAACGCGGAATCGCTGGCGGCGAGGATCACCACCCCGAACTCGGTGCTGCGAAGAACCCGGACTACAGGATCAGCCGCGACGGTCCGCCGGCGATCGTCGAGCTCAAAGGCTGCGAGAACTCGCGGATGCATGAGCGGCTTCTCGGCTCCCGGGGGGCGATGGTGCTCTCCGACGACGACGTCTACGGCTCCACCAGGAACACGATTAAGAAGGCGACCCGTCGGCTCCGTCCCTACGCCGGCCGCGGCGAGGCGCTGATCGTCGGGGTGGCGAACCCAAAGAAGATCTGGACGCCGACCGAGGACGCCCAGGAAATGATCGCCGTCCTGCATGGCAATCCGGCCTTTTCGGTCCCGATCTCGATCGCCAGCGGCGAAGCTGTCGCCAGCGGCGAATCGATCTGCGCCGAGGACGGCGTCTTCGGCGGCGGGCTTCACCGCTACGTCAGCGGCGTCCTCACCCTCCATGAACGCACCAAGGCCCGTGATGCCGTCGAGCGCTGGCATGAGGAGAACAGGCCCCGCTGGGATGCCGTCGCCGATCGCCGGCAACAGATGGTCGTCTACCTCGAAGCCCGCGACGAAGCGCTCGAAACGGCCGAAGCCGTGCCCGGTAGCTATCGCTTCGTGCGCGTCTTCGAGACGCTCAGCGCTGCCGAAGGCGCCGACGCGGCGCCGGTGCCGCGCGATCTCTTCGATGGACCCCTTGACGAGCTCTGGACCGTCGACCCCACCGACGGCAAGGTCGAACGCGTCCGCTAGAACCGTCCGGCCGGCGTCCGATAGTCCCGGTTGATGGACACTGAGCACGTCATTCCCCGGCAGACGCGATTCGTGCTGATCATCCGCGTCGTCGCGACCGGAGTCCTGGTCGCAGTGATCGTCGTCTGCTTCCTCGCCAGTGAAGAGCGGCAGCCGCACCTCGAGTTCGCACCGCCGCAGGTCGCGCTCGGGGTACCGTCCGTTCCTATGGCAAGCGGAGCGATGCTGACCGAAAATGGGGCGATGCCCCCTCGCTATTAAGGAGCTCGCCGGAGGGCCGCAATTCCGACTCTTCGAAGCCAACCGGAGGGTCCCGTGGTTCCATTCGTGGTTCCAATTTGAGCGAAAGTCACCGAACGAGCAGCGCCTCAAACCGCTCTAGAAAGCCAAATAGAGTGGGGCTATCCACGCTTAAGGGAGCTCATAACTCGAAGGTCGCAGTTCTGAATCCTGCCCCCGCTATTCGTCAGGCGCCGAGCTTGCCAACGCCACACACGGTCAAACACTTCAGCAGTTGCTTAAGTGTTTGATATACCTTCCGGCCATGCCCGCCGACGCCGACGTCCTCGACCGAACTTTTCGTGCACTCGCCGATCCCAGCCGACGCTCGATCGTCGGCCGGTTGAGCGAAGGGCCGGCCTCAGTCAGCGCGCTGGCGGCGCCGCTGGCGATGTCGCTACCGGCCGTCGTCCAGCACCTCGAAGTGCTGCAGAAGAGCGGCATCGTCCGTTCCGAGAAGGTCGGGCGGGTGCGGACGTGCCGTCTCGAACCGGCGCCGATACGCGAGGTCGAGAAGTGGATCGCCCAGCACCGCCAGGTCTGGGAGGGCCGCCTCGATCGACTCGGCGACGTCCTCAATTCAACCTACGGAGGTACTCCATGAGCGTCATCCATGCCGATTTCACGATCGAGCGCCATTACGACTGCACCCCGTCGCAGACCTTCAGCGCCTTCTCCGACCCCGAGCTGAAGAGCCAGTGGTTCGCCGTCCCGGCGGGCTGGGAGAACCGAGTCTGGGAGCTCGACTTTCGAATCGGCGGCGGCGAGATCAACAACGGCGCGCCGGCCGGGAGCCCGGTGTTTGCCTTCAAGAGCCGCTACCACGAGATCGTCCCCGATGAGCGGATCGTCTTCGCCTACGACCTCCTGGTCGACGAGCGCTTGACGTCGGTCTCGCTGACGACCGTCGAGTTCTTCCCCTCCGAAGCGGGCACTCGCCTCCTATTCACCGAGCAGGGCGCCTTCTTCGACGGCCTCGATAACCCGGCCGAGCGCGAGCACGGCACCGGCAAACTGCTCGACGCGCTCGGCGCTCTCCTCACCGCGGAGCTCGCCCGATGACCCTGACCCTCTACGAACACCCCTTCGCCACCTATTGCTGGAAGCCGCTTATCGCGCTCTATGAGCGCGATGTCTCCTTCGAGCGCCAGCAGCTCGACGACGAAGCGGACCGCGCCCGCCTGGCGGAGCTGTGGCCGATGGCCAGCATCCCGACCCTGGTCGACGACGCGACCGGAATCACGCTGCCCGAATCGACGATCGTCACCGAATACCTCGACCGCTTCGGCGACGCCGCGCCGCTGATCCCGGCAGAGCCTGAAGCGGCCCTGCAGGTGCGGCTCTGGGATCGCATCATGGACCTCCGCGTGCAGACGCCGCTGCAGAAGATCGTCCTCGACAACCTGCGGCCGGAGGGAGCAGGCGACCCTTACGGGGTCGCGGAGGCCCAATCCTCTCTCGATCGAATCTATGCGTTGATCGACGACCAAGTCTCAGGCGGTGAGTGGCTCGCCGGCCCGACTTTCACGCTCGCGGATGTCGCCGCCGCCCCGGCGCTCTTCTACGCGCGCGCCGTCCGACGCTGGGACGAAAAGAGGCTGGCCGACCTCACGCGCTACTTCGGCGCCCTCGTCGCCCGACCGACGGTCGCCCGGGTGATCGACGAGGCGCGGCCGTTCCGCGACCTCTTTCCCCTTCCCTGGCCCGACTACGTCGACTGAGCACGGCGGGGGCGCGATCACCCGCCGGCCGCCCTCGTCGGTGCAGGTATCGGGGTAGAGCACTTTGCCCCCTACTTCGATGCTCGGATCGACCGACTCCAGGAAAAGAAGAACTAGCCCCCGGGACAGCAATTGCCTTCGATCCGGCAGCAGACCGGCGTGCCGTTACAGCCCACGCAGGTGGCGTAATGCAGATCGCAGCAGTATTCGCCACAGAGCAGGAAGCCGGGTTCACAGCCGCTAGTTCCTCCGCTGCTGCCGCCACCGGATTCCCCCGGCGACTGACACTGTTCGCCGGCGCGCCGCCGGGCCGGGTCGAAGACTGAATTGCAGGTCGCCTGGCATTTGGTCTCGCCCTTCGCCCGTTCTTCGAGGAACAGCGCATTGCAGAAGTCGACCTTCTTCTCGGCCAGGGCGCGTTCCCGCTTGCCGTTGGCGATGTTCTTCTTCAGCTGCTTTCGCGCCGCCGGCTTCTTTTGAGCACGCAGGAGGATTTCGGCGTTGGCGATGGCTTCCGAGAGGTCGTCGTATTCTTCGAGCGGACCCTTGGTGCAGGCCTTGAGGTCGTTGTAGGCGCTCGTGTATTCGTCGAGAAGGCACTTTTCCAGCGGCGAATTGGTGTCGATGGCATCCGCGCTCGACGGCTGCAGAAGGCGGGTGGGTGCGATCACTGCAAGGGTCCCCGCTCCGGCGGCCGTCCGCAGCGCCGTGCGGCGCGACACCCCCCGGCGGCCGGCTGGACCGCCTCCGCCCGTCACCTCTGGAAGGCCGTCGCCGCCGCCGCGGCCGCCGATAGACCAGCGCGCCAGCGAATCGAGCCAGCGCGGGCCCGGCTTCGACCTGCCGCTCACAGGATCACCCGGTCCAGGCGGGATTCGAGCCGGTGCGATTCGGCGATCTGACGCCGAGCCAGGCCCGCGACCTGCGCGGCCTGATTGGGGTCGATGAGAGAGAGCGCCTGCCGCTGGAGATCGAGGGACCCGATCAGGGTCTTCAACCACCGTTCAGCAAGCTTCTTGCCCGGCGCATCGGCGGCAACCAATCGGACCCGGGTCAGAGCGTGATGGGCGGCGCCCCGCCAGTGCGCCAGGGCCTTGAGGGCCGCGGCATCCTTGGGGGACGTGCCGTTGAAGGTGCCGCCCGGTTTGGCGTCTGATTTGGCGAGCGCGAGCAGGGCGACGGTGAATTCCCGGAACCCGGCGTCGAGGCCGGCGCGGTAGGGATCGATCGCTGCCGCGACCGCGGTCTCCTCGACTGCTTCGGTGCCTTGCGCTGGGCTCATCCGGCCAGGTGCCCAAGAGGCTTAGTGGATGACTCTGCGGCCTCGCCAAGAATCACGTCGCGGACCGCGTCGACGCCGAGGGCGGCGGGCCTGGAAATGGCCCCCGTCCGGTCGATCTCCACGACGCCCGGAACCCCGTACACGCGGTAGGCATCGAAGAGCGATTCGTCGGTCTGGGGGACGACCCGATTCAACTCGAACTCAGCCGCTTTCGCCTTGATGCGATCGATACTACCGCCGCTGATCACGGCCACCGTCAATTTGCCGGCTCGCTCGCTCTGGACCTTTGCGACGAGCTCCAGCGCCGCCTCACAAGCGCCGCAGCCGGGGTTGGTGAAGAAGAGGGCAACCGGGTGGCCAGGGGCGAGCAGTGAGGTGAGGGAAATCGGCTCACCCTTGAGGTCCTGGGCGGAGAAGGTCGGGGCAACCGTTCCGGTCTCGAGCGGCGGCAGTGCCTCCGGGGCCGCCCTGCGGGCACCCGTCGCAGGGTCGCCGACCTCGAGGCGGAGCAGCAGCCTCCCGTTCTGTTGAAGGAGCTGCCAGCAGAACCAACCGAGACCGGCGAGGCAGGTGACGAGGAGAGCGATCCCGACCCGGTCCTGCGGGGCCGCCACGACGATCCAGCGGAATGCGCTCACCGCTTGTCCGCTCCAGACGACGAAGACCGCCACGCCGGCGAGCGCCAGATTGCGAATCAGGGTCCCGCGCCCGACCTCGGTCTGGGTGATGCCGCCGAAGCAGTTGCACTCGACGGCGGCGCCGGTGCGCAGGACGCGCCCGATCGCGAGGCAGAAGGCCGCGAGCAGCGCAGCCGCGGCAAGCGCTCCCCAGCGTGCGGTCGCGGCTGGAACCAGCGCCGCCGCGATCGCGAGCTCGGTGATTGGCAGCGCCAGCGAAGCGGTTGGGGCGATGCGGCTCGGTAGGCCGAACGCCTCGATGGCTTCCCTGGTCCCGGTCCGCTCGACGAGCTTGGCGATGCCGGCCACGGTGAAGACGACGGCCAGAACCAGTTGCGACATCGAGACCGCGAACTGCACCTGATCTCCTCTGATCGACGGACGGACACCTCACACCGCACCCCCCAAACGAGCCTAGTCGCCCCGACGAGATCTGTCAGACGGCAAACTGTCGCTTGCCTGGGCATCGGCATTGCGGGGACTACGCTGGCGAAATGGTCGCCGACCCCGTCAGTGCGGAGTTCGAACACGAGCGGCTCACAGTTTTCAGTGATCCCGAGACCGGGGCGACTGGGGCGATCGCGATTCATTCGACCGCGCTTGGACCGGCTATGGGGGGACTTCGGCTGTTTGCGTAGAGGCGGGCGCCGCGCCGCTTGCACCGATCTCACATGTCCGCCTAGGTACACCGACCGGTATGTATACTTCGCGATATGAGCGACCGTCGACCGGCCCACGATGCACTTCTCGGAGCAGCCGGCGAGCTCACCTATGCACAGGGCATCACGGCCACGGGAGTTGACGCGATTGCGTCGCGCGCCGGCGTGACGAAGCGCACCCTGTACCAGCACTTTGGTTCCAAGGACGCGCTCGTAGCCGAGTCGCTGAGCAGCCGAAGCAAGCGCGCGCTGCCGGCTCTCGAGGCAGGCGCCAGACGCCGCGCGAAGGAGACGGGTAAACCGGCGGTCCTGGCGCTTTTCGATGTGGTCGAACACGCCCTTCGCACGAGGTCGAAGGCGGGATGCGCCTTCATCAACGCCTCGCTCGAGATCAGCCGCCCCGACCACCCGGTGCGCGAGGCGGCATTGGCGCACCTCCGCGCTCGAGAGCAGCTCGTGCACAAGCTCCTCGCCGAGGCAGGTGTGGACGATCCCGACCTGGCCAGCCAGGTCGCGCTGCTCGTCGATGGCGCCTACGCTGCCGGCGGGTCTCGCCGGGATCCATCAGCGGCTCGGCGCGCCAAAGCCGCGGCGGCCACCCTGCTCAGCGGCCGGCTCGATTCGGCGTGAGCACCGCCGCAGCTGAGGAGATGCCGGCCCCGAGCGCCGGTCGACGGTTCGCGGCCGCCAACGCGATCGACGCGATCGGGAGCGGGATCTTCATCCCGGTCTCGCTCCTCTACTTCATCGCCACCACTCCGCTCTCGACCATTCGGATCGGCCTGGCGCTGACCGTCGCCTTGCTGCTCGCGATCCCGTTCGGCCCGCCGGTCGGCTCGCTCGTAGATCGGTTCGGAGCAAGACCGGTCCTGCAAGCCGCGGACCTCCTTCAGGCTGCCGGGTTCGTCGGCTATCTCTTTGTCGACACGTTCGCCGGCGTTCTCCTGTGCGCGTGGATCGTCGCCCTGGGGCGCACGTGCTTTCTCGGAAGCTACGGCTTGACCGTGGCCGAGCTGTCCGCGGCCGACGGCCGGGAGCTCGCGTTCGGGCGCGTGTATGCGATCCGCAACCTCGGCTATGCGGCCGGGGGCCTGCTGTCTGGCATCGCCATCAGCATCGGGAGCCACGTGGTCTACGCGAGCATCGTGATCGCCAACGCCGCCTCCTATCTCGCCGCGTTTGCGCTCATCGCGAAGATTCCGAACACCCGTCGTCCGGCGACCGGCCCGCCCAGACGCACCTGGCGTATCGCGCTGTCGGACCGCCCGTATCGCGTTGTCATCGCGACGCAGTTCTGCCTGACGGTCTCGGCGTTCGCGCTCTACTACGTCTTCCCGATCTACGTGAGCCGCCAGCTCGGGCTACCAGGCTGGGTCGCCGGTGGCCTCTTCACCTTCAACTCCCTGCTCGTCGGCTTTGGACAGCGTGGCGTGGTGCGAGCCGTCACGGGCAGGGTCCGAGCTCACGTGCTCGCAGCGGGACACCTCGCGTTCGGGGTCGGCTACGCGACGATGCTGTGCGCACTGCACCGACCAGCCACGATTGCCGGCGTCATCGTGATCGCGGGCACGCTCCTCTACACCGCCGGCGAGCTGCTCGCGACCCCGATCACCGCAACGCTCGCTGTCGACGCCGCGCCAGATCACCTGCGCGGCCGCTACCTGTCGCTCAATCAGCTCGCCGTGTCGCTGGCGACCGCCCTCAGCCCCGTGGCCTTCACGGCACTGCTTGCCCGCGGACCGAGCGCCACCTGGCTCGCCCTCCTCACGCTCGCACTTGGTGGCGTCACGCTGTCGATCATCTGCGGGCAAGTGCTCCCTCAAGCCCAATGCCGAGTCGGTCGCCCATCCGGCTGAGGTCGGATCCTCCGATCGCGGCAAGGATCGCCGCGATCGCAGGCCGACTAGGCGCGTGCCCTCATTCCTGCGGGGCGGTATCGGCGACGACGGCGCCGGCGGCATCCGTCGCGACCAGGTGAACTGGGGCGATCTGCATGGAGTCGCGGTTGGGGATGGCGAGGACGAAGAGGTGCCCCTCCTCGACCGCCGCTTCGCGACCGGAGACCTCGTCGACCACCTTCGTCGGGGGCGTCTTCCCGTTCACTTCACCGAAGAGAATCCGCCAGATGCCGTGGCCTTCGGTGCGGGCGCCGACGAGGTCTTCGTCGTAGTCGAAGCCGTCGATTTCCAATACCGGCGTACCGCCGGACCCCGCGTTGATCTGGCTGCGGGTCGGCTGGCAGCCGGGCATCGTGCCACCGGCGTCGATCGGTTCTTCGCCGGTCCCTGCCCAGCCGCCGCCGGGAAGACGGATCGCGCTGCACCATCCGCCCTGGCGCGTGCGGGCATACCAGAAGGTTGCGTGCCCGAAGTCGGGGATGGCCACCGAGGCGACCGGGTGGACGGTGCCGGGGATGACAGTCTGGTGCCACGGGGAGTCGGCCCGCCCGCTTTCCTGCGGGTTGGCGGTGAAGATCGCGAGCGGGCTCCCGCCCGAGGTCGCCCAGGCGGTGCCGGCGCTCAGCGCGAGGACGGCCACCAGAGCGACGAGATACCTGCGAAGCGGGCGGCCGGGTCGCGGGCGCGACGGCTTCGCCAGGCGGGGGTCGCCGGGGGTGGCGACGATCGCCTCGAAGAGAGCGCGGTGCTCGGCGGGGTCCGCCACGGCGGGGTTGGCCTGGCGCAACGTCTCGTAGGTGGTCTCGGCGCTCATCATCTGTCCTCCATTCCGGTTCGGTGGGCCGCGAGCGTTCGGTCCCCGATGTCGTGGGCGGTCGAACGCCACTCGTCCGCCGCCTCGAGGGCGGCGCGGAAGCGGCGGCGGGCGCGGTGAAGGCGGACGCGGAACGCGGACGCGCCGATGCCAAGGGAAGCTGCGGCGAGCGCCGGGGTCAGGTCCTCCCAGGCGACCAGGAGCAGGGCCTCGCGGTCCGGCTCGGAGAGCTGGCGGAGCGCGGCCGCGATCGCCGGGTCGAGATCGTCGGTGAGGGCGACCGGCTCATCGGCGGGCGCCGGCAGCTCGAGGTCGTCGATGTCGATCCTGCTGGTCCGGCGGCGCGCCCGCCACTCGGCGTAGGCAAGGTTCCGCGCCGTGGCGAAGAGCCAGGGGCGCGGATCGTCCCGGGGGACGTCGGCGAGGCGTCGCCAGGCGATCGACATCGTCTCCGCCGCGATCCCCTCGGGATCGGCGCAGCCGCGCCGCGCGGCGTAGGCCCTCAGCGCGCCGAGGTGGGCGAAGACGGACTCGAAGCGGTCCTCGGCGCGGGAGCGATCGTCGGAATTGTCCATCGCTCCTTCATTGTCGGTTGGGGCCCCGATCGTTACAGGGTGCTGTGGGTCAGGTCGACCGCAGATCGGGCCGCCGCCGTCGTCTAGGTGGCGGCGGCGGCTTCCGGCAGCTCGTCGAAGCGGCGATCGGGAAGGTTGCGGGTGGTCAAGAAGCTGGCGAGGACGAGGGCGGCGGCGAGCAGCAGGGCCTTCTTCAGCGCATCGAGCTGGGCGTCTTCGTAGTCGGAGACAAGTGCGTCGGTGGTCGCCGGATCGACGCCGGCGGCGCTCGCGCCGGCCCGCACCTGGTCGGCGGCGACGAAGCTGGCGCCGGAGCTGAGCTGGAGGTGGACCTGCTGTTCGACGTCGGCGGAGACCTTCGGGTTGGCGCCGACGTTGGCCGAGAAGGACGCGATCAGCCCGGTGATGACGACCGCCCCCAGCAGGGCCGTCCCGAGCGAGGAACCGAGCTGCTGGGCGGTGCTCTGCAGGCCGCCGGCCTCGCTGCGCTCGGAGTCGGCGACGGCCGATTGCACGACGTTGCCGAGCTGGGAGACGATCAACCCCATGCCGACGCCGAGGACTCCCATCGCCACCAGGAACGAGCTGTTGTCGAGGTTCGGTTGGATCGTGTCGAGCAGCAGCAGCGTCGCCACGAGGACGATCGCCAGGCCGGCCCGGACCAGCGTCCGGGCGGCGAAGCGGCGGGCGAGCGCGGCGCCGAGCAGGGCGCTGACGAAGAGGCCGGCCGAGGCGGGCAGCATGCGGATGCCGGTTTCCAGGGCGTCGAGCCCCTGGACGATCTGCAGGAAGAGCGGGATCGTGAAGAAGATCCCCATCAGGACGAGGTTCTGGGCGAGCAGCATCGAGACCCCGCCGCGCAGCTGTGGGACCCGGAGCAGCCGCAGGTGCACCAGCGGTTCCTCGCCGCGCCGTTCGCGGCGGCGCTCCCAGGCGGCGAAGGACGCCAGCGCGATGCCGCCGGCGGCGATCACGAACGGGGTCAGCGAGAACCCGAACGGGGTCAGCGGCGAGTTGCGCGGGCTCAGCCATCCCCAGTTGCTCGCCTGCAGGACGCCGAGGACGATCAGCCCGAGTCCGGCCGCTGAGAGGACGCCGCCGACCCAGTCGAGGGTCGGCGTCCCGGTCCGCTCCGGCTCGCGCATCACCCGGCTGCCGAGGAGGATCGCGATCGCCACGACGACCTCGCCGACGAAGACGACGCGCCAGGTGAGTTCGGTCGTCGCCCAGCCGCCGAGGATCGGCCCGACCGCGATCCCGGCGCCGGCGACGCCGCCCAGCACCGCGTAGGCGAGGCTGCGATCGCCGCCCCTGAAGTTGCCGGCGACGAGGGCGACCATCGCCGGCAGGACCAGCGCCGCGCCGATCCCCTCGAGGACCGACCAGCCGATCATCAGGCTGGGGACGTTCCAGGACGCCGCCGTCAGCGCCGAGCCGACGGCGTAGATGCAGAGGCCGATCCGAAAGGCCCGGCGCCGGCCGAAGATGTCACCGAGCTTGCCGCCGGTCATCATCAGCGCCGCCATCACCAGCGCGTAGAAGGCGATCACCGCCTGGATCGTCGTGACCGTCGTGTCGAAATCGGCGACCAGCTGCGAGATCGCGACGTTCATGACGGCCTGGTCGAGCACCATCAGGAACTGCGCGGTTGCCAGGACGGCTAGCACTCCCCATTTGGCCACCCGACGAACCTATTGCCTGGCGGCCATCAGTGCTCCGTATTTTTCAGCGCCGTCCGCGCGTTTCCCTCGAGCATCGCATCGAGAGAATCGAGCTCGATTCCGTTTGGCCCCGCGTCAAGCTTCTTTCTTTGAGTGAGGATCCTCAATTAATGTAGGGTCGCCGCGTGGTCGTCGCCGAGCAAAGCGAACCGTGTGGTCGACGGTTGCGACACGGACGCTTTCCCCGGCGACCGGCGCTCAGGTGGCGACGGTGAGCGAACCCCGGCAGCCAACGGCAAGCGATGCCTACGCGGTTCGCCTGGCGCTCACGTACGGAAGCTGGGTGCACCGGCGGGTCGAGCGCTTCGCCTTCGTCGATGCCAGAACCGTGCGGCGCCAGATGAGCGTGGATTTCGAGTTGCCCGTCGACCAGGGCCTCATGGAGGGCGAGATGGTGCCGGTGCCGGTGATGGTGCAGAAACGAGGCCTGCTGCGGGGCCTCGACGTCACCGACGCCGACGGCTGCAGTCTCAACGTGCTCGAGAGCGAAGAGAATCGCGCCGTCACTCTGGGCGGCCTGCAGGCGTCGATCAAAGTCTTTGCCGGAATCGACACCGACGAAGTGCCGACCAATACGCTCGCCTCGATTCTCAAGGACGAAACCGCCGCCGCCCGTACCACGGTCCGGAAAGCGCTGGGAAACGATGGCGAGATCAAAGATGCCTTGACTCGTCACCTGTCGTGGGAAGACGAGATGATCGAAACGCTGGCGGCGTTGATCGAGGAACTTGCCGACGGGTTCCTGCTGTTGGTGTGGGTTCCCTACCGTCCGGGATCGCGGCACCTGGTCAAGGTCAGGTACGACGCCCGCATCGAGGGGGCGCTGCGGCAGTTCGTCCGCAACCCGTGGTCCTGGGCCACCACCCGCCTGCTGGTCAGCCGCCTTTTCTCCTCGGTCGGGCTCATCGGTCGGATCGAGCACTTCAAGGAAATACCGGTACGCCTGGGCAAGAGCTACCACGCCGAGATCATCCCGCCGACCGGCACCCATTGTGAAGAAGCGAACCTCTCGATTCTGAGGCCGGAGGGGGAGCGGTCGGGTCGGTCCAAATCCAGTAAGGGTCCGCTCACCGAGGGTGTCTACCGTGAATCCGATCGCACCCGTCCGCACCTGTGGGTCGGGGGAGACGGCAGCGGGACGGACCGTGACGAACAGGGATGGGTGGAAGTCGTCCTCCATGCGGGACGGGACGGATTGATGTTCCCGCTGTTCTTCTCGACGGCGGTGATCGCCGCCGTCCTCGCCTTCGTCCCGACGCAGGACGGGCACCTCGACGGGATCACGCTGGGGGCGCTGCTCCTGGCGCCGGTCGCGCTTGCCGCCTACTACGCGCGCAGCGACGAGAACGCCTATCTGACGACGGCGATGCGGGGCGCTCGCGGACTGGCGACCGTCGCCGTGATTGCCGCGGTCATGGTCATTGCGCTGATCGGGCTCGGCTATATCCAGCCGCACCCGGCGAGCGGCGACGCAGGCCTCCCGAGCAACGGGTACGCGATCGATCTCGCCCACATCGCCGCCTGGGCCTCGCTGGGGTGTGCCGTCGTGCTGGGGCTGGCGATGGTCGCTCCGTTGGTGAACGAACTGGTGCGAGTGGTCGCACTTCGCAGCGGATCGGACCCGAGGGTGCCGGGCTCGAGATTCAGCGTGCGCGACCTCGTTCTCCTCACCGTCCCGCCCGTGATCCTGATCGCGGTTGGGCTGGCTTTCACCTGTTGGGTGTCAGGTCCCCTGCCAATCTGAGGTTGGAAGCGGTCTGATGGTTGATCTACAATCGTGCGTATGGGCACCTTCTTACACCTGAACGAGCCGGACTTCGCCCCCGGCGCGACCGTCGAGAACGCGAATGTCGCGCCTCGCTCCGCGCGGCAGGTCGACGTGAAGGCGCTCGACGAACGCATCGCCAGACTGCTCGAAAAGGAGTTCCCGCCCGTCGAGCAGAACGGCCAGCCGGCGGCGGCTGAGCCGGCTGCCGAGCACTGACGGCGGTCCGATTTCCGATCGACGGAGGGATGAGGCGTGGCGGACGGCCCACTGCGGTGGGGGATTCTCGGAACGGGCGGGATCGCGACCACGTTCGCGGCCGATCTGCGGCTGACCGATTCAGGCACCGCGGTCGCCGTGGGGTCGCGCAGCCAGGGATCCGCGGACCGGTTCGGGGAGGAGTTCGCAATCGCCAACCGGCATGGCAGCTACGAGGCGCTCGTGGCAGACCCCGAAGTCGACGTGATCTACGTCGCGACGCCCCACCCGATGCACCGCGAGAACGCGATCCTGGCGCTGCGGGCTGGCAAGCACGTGCTGGTCGAGAAGCCCTTCACCATAAACGCGGCCGAGGCCCGCGAGGTCGTCGCGGTGGCGAGGGAGTGCGGCCTGTTCGCTATGGAGGCGATGTGGACGCGATTCCTGCCCCACATCGCGGTGATCAGGGATTGGCTCGCCAGCGGCGTCCTCGGCGACCTCGTCACCGTGACCGCCGACCACGGCCAGTGGTTTTCCGAGGACCCCGAGTTCCGGCTCTTCGCCCCGGACCTGGGCGGCGGCGCGCTGCTGGACCTGGGCGTCTACCCGGTGTCGTTCGCGTCGATGGTCCTCGGCACGCCGAGCCGGATCGTGGCGATCAGCGAACCCGCGTTCACCGGCGTCGACGCGCAGACCTCGATGCTGTTCGACTACGAGAGCGGCGCCCAGGCCGTGCTCACCTGCACCCTGCGGGCGAAGAGCGGGACGCGGGCGGCGATCGTCGGCACCGAGGGCCGGATCGAAGTCGAGGGTGACTTCTACAGCCCCGCGACGATGACGCTCCTGCCTCGGGACGGCGCTCCGACCCGCGTCGAGTCGGTGCACGAGGGCCGGGGCTTGCGCCACCAGGCCGACGAGGTGGCGCGGCGACTCCAGGCCGGCGAGGTGGAGAGCCCGCTGATGCCGCTCGACGAGACGGTCTCGATCATGGCGACGATCGACGAGGTCCTGACCCAGGCCCGGCAGGGCAGCTGAACCGCGAGGCGCTCACGGCCTCGGCGCCACCGGGCGGTCCGCCGGCCCCGCCGCCTTCAGCATGAGCCCGAGCGCACGGGAGAACCCGACGTCGGAGACGAGCGCGCGCCAGACCACGAGGCGGGGATGGGGAGGCTCGGCGGATCGGACCGAAGCGAACCGGGCGCGCTCGGCGACGAAGGCGAGGTCGGCGGTGGCCGGGCCGATCTCGGTGAGGGAGGGGTGGAGGCTTCGCAGGGTGGTTCGAGGGCCCGGCGGTTGCGGCGAGAGCCTGGCCAGGAGCTCGGCGAGCTGGGTGCGCGGACCGCGCCGGCCCCGAAGCAGTCGACCGGCGGCGAGGAGAAGGATCAGCGCTGCGGCCGCGCCGGCCAGCGGGGGCAATGCTCCGATTGGTCCCGTGGAGCCCGCGGCGCTCGCCTGGAGGATGTCGAGTCCGGGGTAGACGTCCGCCTGGGCGCTCGAGGGCGTCGGATTGAAGGGGACCCATCCAACGGTCGGGAAATAGACTTCGATCCAGGCGTGGGCGTCCTCGTCGCGGACTGCCCAGGTGTGCTTGGCGATCTGTTCGCCGGTCGCGAAACCGACCGCCACCCGGGCGGGAACGCCGGCGACGCGCAGGAGCAGCGCGGCGGCTCCGGCGAAGTGCTGGCAATACCCCGCGCGGGTGTGGAAGAGGAATTCCAGCAGCGGTTCGGGGCCCGGAGCTCCGACGTCGGTGGTGTAGTGGAAGCGGCCGCTTCGCAGCAGGTAGTCCTCGACGTGGCGGACGATGCCGAGCTCGGTCGTGACCCCGGTGGAGAGGTGCGAGGAGAGGCGGAACACCCGCCCCCAATCGGTGCCCCGCAGCTCGGCCGGGACGTGGTCTGCCAGCTTGGCGAGGGGAAAGGGGACGTGTATCGGAAGCGGCCCCAGCCCGATTTGCGTCACCGACAGGTAGCGCCTTCCGGTCGGCACCTTGATGCCGGCCAGCTGGGCGGTCGTCGCGTGCAGGCTGCTGGCGATGACTCGATAGGTCTGGCCCGCCGAGGGCCGGTCGACCATCACGCGGGCGTCACCCAGCGCCGACCCCGTGTGCCGGGCGCCCAGCACGTGAGCGATTTGGCCGGTCGTCACGACGAGCCGGTTGCGCAGCCCGCGCACCTCGACCTTGATCGAGCCTTTCTGCGCGGCGGGCTCGGCCAGGTAGGTGTCTTCGTTGGCGACGCGCCAGCGACGGCCATCGAAGGTTTCCAGCTCCTGCATCCGCCACAGTGCGGGCCGCGCGGCGGTGACGTCGAGCATGACCGCGCCGGTCCGCTGGCCTTCGAGCGGCCCGTAGGACTGATGGGTGACGAGTTCGTGGAATTGGGCAGCGTGCTCGTGGTGGCCGAAGGGTTGCCAACCGGCCCGCGGAGCCGCGACCTGCGCTCCGAAGAGGGCGACCGCCCCGACCAGGGAGGTTGCCGCGACGATCGGGACGAGCCTCCCGCGAGCGATCCGCAGGACGACGGCGACGAGGACGACCGCACCCGGCCACGCCGCGTCCGGGGTCTGCTGCAGCGCAATCGCCCCAACCAGCGGCAGGAGCAGCAGGGCGAATCCGGCCAGGGTGCAATCCAGGCGGGCGCTCCTCCAGAGGATCCCGGCCAGGATCGTCGCGGCGCCGCTGAGGAGCAGCACCGCCGCGAGCGCCCAGGCCGCGACGTTGGGCGTCGCGGTGTCGACCGTCCGGAGGGCCTGGAGGCCGTCGCGAAGCGAGGCCGCGGTCGTGTCGAGGGCGGCCGGGGCCAGCGCGCCCGACGGAAGGCCGGCGAGCAGGAGCGCGGCCGGCAGCCAGACGATCGCGACGACCACGGCCGGACGTGGCCCGAGGCGGCCGGCGGCGGTGAGGGCGGCGATGCCGATCACCGGCGCCAGCCACAGCAGGCCGCTGCCGAGGTCCCCCCACCAAGCCGCCAATCCGCCGCCGGCGAGCAGGATCAGCGCCGCGGCGTCCTCCCAGCGGGGCTCAGGCTGTGCGGCGGCCTGCGGCATGTCCGAGGCTCGATTGCTCGAGCGGCACCACGTCGAGGGGGAGCCGTCGCCGGCGGGCATCGGCGATTGCCGGAGCCCGGTCCGCCCGTACCTGGAGGGCGCCGGGCGGGGCGGCGGGTGCGGCGATGACGGCGGCGCCGCGCAGGTTCGCCAGGCGACGGTGCACGGCGGGCCATCCCTCGGCCAGGTTTTCCACCGGGATCGGCACCCGTTCCCCCGGCAGGAGAACGCGGCATCCGCCCGCCCGGGCCAGCCCGTGGATCTGACCCGCCGCCGTGCGGAGCGTCCAGTCGATCGCCGCTTCGGAGGGAGCGCCGGACAGGTCGACGACGACGAGCGGCATGCCGCGCGGCCCGACGATCACGCGGCGCTCCTGCCATTCCCCGGCCCGGGCGACGCTGGGCCAGTGGATCCGGCCGACCGGCGTGCCCCGCGAGTAGGGCTGCAGGCCGTCGGGTTCCGGATCGCCGCTGGGGTCGGCGCCTCCCGGACGCAACAGGGCGCCGATGCCGGTCGGCTCCGGCAGCACGAGCACCACGGTCGGAGCGCCGGCGCTCAGGTGGCGGGAGAAGAGGCGCAGGTCGTCGCGCACCCGCACCTCCGACGGGCCGATCAGATGGGCCCCGGGCCGCTCGATCGTGCAGCGTCGCGAGCAGGAGCCCTCCAGTCGCTGCCAGGCCCCGCTCTCGTCGCGGACCTCGGCGTGCACCGGGAGTCCGCGCAGGCCGCGCAGCTTGAAGCGGAGGGTGAGGGGCCTGCCCTCGACGACCTCGGCCTGGTCGACCGTTCGGTCCACCGCGATCCGGCGCGCGCCGATCGCCGTCGCCGCCAGGCAGCCAGCGACCACGACCAAGAGGCCCAGCGCGAACGCGAAGAGCTCCACCGATCCGAGCAGGCCCGCGGCGAGGAGGAGCACGAACCCGAGCACCTCCGTCGCGAGCCCCCGGTTCATCGCGCCGGGACTTCCTCCAGGGCGTCCTCGACGATCGCCAGCTGCGCGGCGGCGGCCGCGCCTCCCACGGTCTGAATTCGATGGGCCAGGACGGGGCCCGCCAGCACCTGGACGTCGTCTGGGACGACGAAGTCGCGGCCGTGCAGAGCGGCGTGGGCGCGGGCGGCGGCGAGCAGCATCAGGCCGCCGCGCGGGCTCGCCCCCGCCTCGCTGAGGGGATGGCGCCGGGTCGCGTCGAGGAGCGCGACGACGTATTCGAGGAGCGGCCGGCGCGCCTCCACCGCGGCCACGGCGGCGATCGCCTCGGTCGCCTCGGCGAGGTCGGCGACGGGTGGCAGGATCGGGGCCGGGGGAGAGTCGAGCAGGTCGGTCTCCGCCTCCGCGGAGGGATAGCCGAGCGAGAGGCGCGTCATGAAACGGTCGAGCTGGGCCGGCGGCAGGGCGTAGGTGCCATCGAAGCCCGCGGTCGGGTTCTGCGTGGCGATGACCGTGAACGGTCGCGGCAGCGGGTGCGCCTTGCCGTCGACGGTGACCTGCTGCTCGGCCATCGCCTCGAGCAG
Source organism: uncultured Actinomycetes bacterium (assembly GCA_963839115.1). Taxonomy (GTDB): domain Bacteria; phylum Actinomycetota; class Thermoleophilia; order Solirubrobacterales; family 70-9; genus VAYN01. The sequence continues at coordinate 2,148,635 of CAWITM010000001.1, read as the reverse complement.
GCCGGACTGCGTTTTCGGCGTCGCGCGGTTCAGCTCGTCGACGAGGACGACGTTGGCGAAGATCGGCCCGGGGTGAAACTCGAACTTCTCCGCGCTCGCCCGCCAGATCGTCGTCCCCAGAACGTCGGTGGGGAGCAGGTCGACGGTGCCCTGGATCCGCGCGAACCGCCCGTCGATGCTGTTGGCGAGGCTGCGGGCCAGCTGCGTCTTGCCGACCCCCGGTCGGTCCTCGAGGAGCAGGTGGCCACCCGCCAGCAGCGTGCAGATCGCCACTTCCAGCATCTGCTTGTCCAGCTGCATCCCGCGGGCGATGCCCTCACCCAGACGCTCACCCCAGGCGGCCACGCCGGCATCGGAGAACCGAACGGCACGCGATATCGCCATGTCATCAGTATTACGGAAGGCTCAAGGCGCTTCGCGCAAAACTCCGATTTTCGGAGCGGGGGAGCGTCAGCGGCGCAGCCCGAGCCTGAGAGGATCCCAGCCGGATGGCGACGCTCTACGGCGGCATCGAGGCGGGCGGGACCCGCTGGAACTGCGCCGTCGGCGACGCTCAGAGCACCGCGCTGGTCGCCGCGGTGAGCTTCGCGACGACGAGCCCGGCCGAGACGCTGGCGCGCGCCGCGGCCTTCTTCGCGGACGAGGGCCCGATCGCCGCGCTCGGGGTCGGCTGCTTCGGGCCGCTCGACCCGCGGCCGGGCTCACCGACCTGGGGCCGGGTGACGACGACCCCGAAGCCGGGCTGGCGGGGCGTCGACGTCGCCGGGCCGCTGGGCGCGGCGCTCGGGGTGCCGGTCGCCTTCGACACCGACGTCAGCGCGGCGGCCCTCGGCGAGCTGCGCTGGGGGGCGGGGAGGGGGCTTGGGACGCTCGTCTACATGACTGTCGGGACCGGGATCGGCGGCGGCGTCGTCACCGCGGGCCGGCCGCTCTGCGGCCTGCTTCACCCCGAGATCGGCCACATGCTGGTCCCCCATGACCGCGACCGCGATCCGTACCCCGGCTGCTGTCCGTTTCACGGCGACTGCCTCGAGGGCCTCGCCGCCGGACCGGCCCTGCGCGAGCGGTGGGGGGCGCCGGGCGAGCAACTCAGCGACCCCGCCGTCTGGGAGCTCGAGGCCGACTACTTGGCGCTCGGCCTCGCCAACGTCGTCCTCACCGTCTCCCCCGAGCGGATCGTCCTCGGTGGCGGCGTCGCCGACGCCCCGGGCCTGCGCGAGCTGGTGCGGGCCCGGCTGCCCGAGGTGCTCGCCGGGTACATCGACGCCGCCGAGCTCCGCGATGGGATCGAGGATTATCTCGTCGCCCCGGACCTCGGCAAGCGCTCCGGCGTGCTCGGTGCGATCGAGCTGGCCAGGGAGCGCGCCGCCGTCGAGCACGAGTAGGCGCCGGCGGCGCCCCGGACGGACCCGAGAACCCGATTCCCGGGTGCGGTCAACTAGGGGTATGGGAATGCAACTGGCAGACAGCGACGCGATCGCGGCCTCGCTCGCCGAGCCGGCCGAGTTCGCGCTGGTCTTCCACCGCCACTACGACCTCGTCCACGGCTACATACGCAAGCGCGTCGGCGAGTCGCTGGCCGACGACCTCGCCTCCCAGACCTTCCTCGTCGCCTTCGACCGCCGCGCCGGCTACGACGCGACGCGAGCCAACGCGCGGCCCTGGCTGCTCGGCATCGCGACCAATCTGATCCACGGCAAGCGGCGCCAGGAACGCCGCCAGCTGCGCGCCTACGGGCGGGCCGGCGCCGAGCTCGACGCCGATCCCCTCGAAGGGATCGAGGCGCGGGCGGATGCCGAGCGGCTGCGCCCGCGGCTGGCGGCGGTCCTCGCCTCGCTCCCCGGCGACGAGGTCGACCCGCTGCTGCTGCTCGCCTGGGCCGAACTTTCCTACGAAGAGATCGCCGAAGCGCTGGACCTGCCGATCGGCACGGTCAAGTCACGCCTCTCCAGGGCCCGACGGCGAGTTCGAGAACTGCTGCCCCCGGCAGCGACAGCCAGTCCCCAAGAGCTGATTCCAAACCTGGAGGTCGACCATGGATGACATCGCCCTGCTACGCGCTCTGCCGCCGGAGGCGGAGAGCCCCGACGCCGCCCGGGCCGAGGCCCTGGCGACGCTCGAGGCCAGCTTCCACGCCGCCGCGGGGGGGTCGACTGCGGCGCCGGTGCGGACCCGGCGCCGCGGCCTTCTCGCCCTCGCCGGCACCGCAGCGGCGGCCGCCATCGCCGCCGGGGCCCTCGTCCTCAGCACCGGGCCCAGCGCCGAGCCGGCCGCCGCTGCTGTCCTGCACCACACCGCCGCCGTCGCCGCCAGCGCGAGCGGCCAGACCGGTATGCCGGGACCGGGCCAGTTCGCCTACACGAAGGTCGAGCGCTCCGAACAGCAGGAATGGGTCCCGGGCGGCTCCCGAGCGACCGAGGGCGGGGTCATCCCGCCGCTTGAAGGTGCCTTCCACTCGCTCAACACCTGGGAAGAAGAGGAGTGGCAGAGCGCCACCGGAACCGAACGCAGCCGCTGGGTCATGGCCGACCCGCAGTTCTCCTCAGCGGCCGAAGAGAGCCGCTGGGAGAGGGCGGGCTCGCCCAGCCCGCTCGAAGACAGCAGGAGCGGTTTCCCGGGAGCCAACGTCCTCGAACTGCGCCCGGGAGTGATCGACGTCGAAAACACCGACGGGGGGAAGCTCATCGACCTCTCGGCGCTTCCGACCGAAGCGAAGGCGCTCCGCCAGGCGCTCGAAGCGGGCAAGGTGCCCGGCCTCTCGGGCGGTCCCGAAACGGTAGGAGGGCCGATCACGACCGGACAGGTGACCGCGGAACTGTGGTTCATCCTCGACCAGCCGGACGCCACGCCCGCGCTCCGCGCCGCCGCCTTCGGGGCCCTGGCCGAAGTGCCGGGGATCGAAATCGATTCGGACGCGACCGACCTGGTCGGCCGCTCGGGGACCGCGATCGGCCTCGAAGGCACGGAAGCCAACAGGTACGGCTCGTTCGGGCCCGGGCTGCGCGTCGAATACATCTTCGATCCGGAGACCTCCGAAATCCTCGGCAGCCGCGAAGTCATCACCGATCCCGCCACCGCCTCCCGGATCGGGATCCCGGTGGGCACCCCACTGCGCGAGGTTGCCTACCTCGGGTCTGGGATCGTCGACTCGACCCGGGAAGAGCCGGGGCAGTAGGCGTTCAGGCTTGCGGCGCCGGCGGCGGTTCGACGGAGTCCCAGTCGAACCGCTCGCCGGTCTCGCGCAGCCAGCGGCGCGTCTCCGCGTCGCAGATCGCGCCCTCGACGCCGGCCTCGTAGAAGTCGCGCGGCGCGATCCCCCAGCGGCCGACCGCGTGGTCGTACTCGCGGGTCAGGTCGGTGTCGAACATCGCCGGGTCGTCGGTCGACAGCGAGCACGGCACGCCGGCGCGGTGCAGGTGGGGGAGGGGATGGGCGTCGAGCGAGGCGACCGCGCCGGTGCGCAGGTTGGAGATCGGGCAGACGTCGAGCACCATCCGCCGGTCGGCCAGGTCGCGGAGGAGGGCGGGGTCCTCGACGGCGCGGAAGCCGTGGCGGATGCGGTCGGCGCCGAGCAGGTCGAGCGCCCCGCGCACCGAGGTCGGGCCGACCAGCTCGCCGGCGTGCGGCACCGAGGCGAGCCCGGCCTCGCGGGCGTCGAGGAACGTCCGCTCGAAGAGCTCGGCCGGGAATTCGGCCTCGAGGCCGCCGAGCCCGAGCCCGACGACGCCGCGGTCGCGGTAGCGGGCGGCATACTCGCCGACCTGCGCCGCCTCTTCGAGCGTGTACTGGCGCCCGATGTCGGGCGTCAGGTTCACCCGCACGCCCAGCTCCTCCCAGGCCTGCTGGGCGCCGTCGCAGTAGCCGGTGAAGACCTCGTCCCACGACACGCCGAGCCGGGCCGAGTCGGTCGGGCCGAAGATCGCCTCTATGTAGACGGCCCCGTGGGCCTTCGCCTGGCGCGCGTAGGTGAGCAGGAGCTCGCGAAAGTCGGCCTCGGTCCGCAGCGCGTGCATGACCATCGCGTAGACCTCGATGAACTGGTGAAAGTCGCGAAAAGCGTACATTTGCTCGAGGCTCTCGGCGTCGTCGACCGGGAGCCGGACGCCGTTGCGCTGCGCGATGCGCATCAAAAGGTCGGGAGAGGTTGCCCCCTCGAGGTGAAGGTGCAGCTCGATCTTCGGGTACGGAATGGGCACAGTGGCTCCTTTCGATGACTCATCCACGCAACATGATGCGTGACAAGGTACATTACGCGCGATGAGTCGCCCGAAGACCGCGCCGGCGCCGCGCCCACTCATGTTCGACGTCGACGGCGTGCTGCTCGACGGCCAGCCGGTCTACGAACAGGGATGGGTGAACTGGGCCGAGAGACACGGGCTCGAGACCGCGCCGGTCGTCGAGGCGATGCAGGGCCGGCGGCCCGAGGAGACGATCGCGATGGTCGCGCCGCACCTCGACGTCGCCACCGAGCTGGCCGCGCTCGGGGCGGGCCTCAGGAGCCTGCCGCCGATCCCCTCCATGCCCGGCGCCCGGGCGTTGCTCAGGGGCCTCGACGCCGGCACCTGGGCGATCGTCACGTCCTCGCGCGAACAGCACATCCGCCGCTGCTTTGAGGCCTCGGGCCTGCCGGTCCCCGACGTCGCCGTGTTCGCCGACGACGTCGAGCGCGGCAAGCCGGCGCCGGAGGGCTACCTGCGTGCCGCTGCGGCGCTCGGCGCTGCACCGGGCGACTGCATCGTCACCGAGGACTCACCGGCGGGCGTGGCGGCGGGCAAGGCGGCGGGCTGCACGGTCTTCGCTCTGGCGACCACGCACCCGGTCGCCGAGCTCGGTGCGGCAGACGAAGTATTCGCCTCGCTGGAGGCCGCCGCACCCGTGTTGCTTAGAGCGAACAGAGTAGCTTGACACGCACCGTAGACCCGATATAGGCTCAGGCTGCAACAGGTTGCGGTTCAGCAACAACGGGAAAGGAACGGAGAGTTGAGTTCGACGAGACAGCCACTCGTGCGCATGCTGTGTGGCATATCGGGGTCCGGGAAGACCTCGACCGCGATGGAGTTCGCCGCCGATGGCAGCGTGCGGTTGTCCCTGGACCAGGTGATGCACGACCGCTTCGGTCGCAAGGACGAGGACTTTCCCGCCAGCGATTACCTGCGCCTCCACGCCGAAGTCGAGGCCGAGCTGGACGAGCGGCTGATCGAGCTGCTGCGCGACGGCCGCGACATCGTCCTCGACTACGGCCTCCAGTTCTGGACCAAGACCGGGCGCGATCGCTACAAGCAGATCATCGAGGACCACGGTGGGCGCTGGGAGCTCATCTATCTGCAGGCGAGCCGCGACGTCCTGCTCGACCGGATCGCCAAGCGCAACCTGCGCCGCGACGCCGACGCCTACTTCATCACCGAGGAGCTCCTCGACGAATTCATCGACCAGTTCGAGGAGCCGCACGGCGAGATGGAGATCGTGCGGCCGCAAGGCGCCCCAACTTCCGAGCCGCTCCGGTGACCCGTTGACGAATCACCCGCCCGACAAAAGCTGCAGGACCGCAGCGACGATGCCCAACGAACGAAAGAAGGCAGATCAGATGCCCATCGCAAACCAGGTGTCCAGGTACCTGCGGCCCCTCGCCTCCGTGGCGAGCGCCGCCGTCTTCCTGGTCGCCGTCCTCCTCCTCGCCGGCTGCGGCTCGAGCGGCAGCTCCTCGTCGGGCTCGAGCTCGGGCTCCTCGTCGAGCTCGTCCTCCTCGTCGGAAAGCGGCGAACCGATCAAGGTCGGCCTCGTGACCGACGTCGGCGGACTCAACGACCGCTCCTACAACTCGCTCGCCAACAAGGGTGTCGAAGAGGCCGAGGAACAGCTCGGCGCCGAAGGCCGCGTGCTGGTCTCGAAGGCGAACTCGGATTACGTTCCGAACCTCGCGTCGCTGGCGCAGCAGGGAGACGACCTCGTGATCGGCGTCGGCTTCCTGATGGCCGAAGCGGTCGAAACGGTCGCCGCACAGTTCCCGGAAACGAACTTCGCGATCATCGACGTCGAACAGCCGACGATGAAGACCAAACCGGCCAACGTGCTCGGGCTCGTCTTCAAATCGGAGCAGGCTGGGTACCTCGCCGGCTACCTGGCCGGTGAATACTCGAAGGCCCACCAGATCACGACGATCTCCAGTGTCGGCGGCGAAAAGATCCCCCAGGTCGACACCTGGCTGGCCGGCTACGCCGCCGGTGCCAAGGCGGCCGACCCCAGCATCGAAGTCCTCAACGATTATTCGCAGACGTTCGTCGATCAGTCGAAATGCAAGGAGATCGCGCTCAGCCAGATCTCGCGCGGGTCGAAGATCGTCTTCCAGGCCGCCGGCGGCTGTGGTCTCGGCGCGCTCGACGCGGCGAAGACGCAGGGCGTGCTTGCCATCGGGGTCGACGCCGACCAGCGCTACATCGGCGAATTCATCCTCACCTCCGCCGTCAAGAAGGTCGACGCGGCGGTCCTGGCGACCGCGAAAGAAGTCCAGGAAGGCACCTTCAAAGCCGGTGGTGACAAGACGTTTGACCTCTCCAACAACGGCGTCGGCCTCGGCAGCGTCGCGCCGTACGGGAAACAGTTCGTCCCGAAGGTCAACACCATCGCGACGGAAATCAAGGACGGCAAAATCAACGTCCCGACCACGGTGGAATAGGGAGACGCACCGGTGCAACTGAACGACGCGGGCGGCGAGGCACAGGGTGCCTCGCCGCCCGCGCTCCAACTCCGCGGGATCACCAAACAGTTTGGTGCCCTGAAGGCGAACGACAGCATCGACTTCGATCTGGGTCGCGGCGAGGTGCACGCGCTCCTCGGCGAGAACGGCGCCGGCAAGTCGACGCTGATGAAGATCGTCTACGGGATGCTGCCGCCCGACGCCGGCGAGGTGTTCGTCGGCGGCGAGCGCCTCGAGGCCAGCAGCCCGCGCGACGCGATGCAGGCCGGTATCGGGATGGTCTTCCAGCACTTCATGCTGATCCCGGTGATGACCGTCGCCGAGAACTTCGTGCTCGGCGCCGAGCCCCACACCCCCGCCCACCTGCTCGATACGAAGGGCGCCGAGCGGCGCCTCGAAGAGCTGTCGGAGCGCTACGGGCTCGCCGTCGACCCGCGGGCAAAGATCCAGGACGTCACCGTCGGTCAGCAGCAGCGGGTGGAGATCCTGCGGGCGCTCGACCGCGGCGCCGACGTACTGGTGCTGGACGAGCCGACGGCGGTGCTGACTGCCAAAGAGGCAGAGGACCTGTTCGCCGTGCTGGAGGGGCTGAAGGCGGGCGGGGCTTCGATCGTCTTCATCTCCCACAAGCTCAAGGAGGTGCTGGCCCTGTCTGACCGGGTCACCGTCCTTCGGCACGGGCGCAACGTCGGGACCGTCGCGACGCCCTCCGTCGACGAGACGCAGCTCGCCCGGATGATGGTCGGCCGGGACGTGCTCCTGCGGGTCGAGAAGCCGCCCGCGCGGCTGCGCGAGCCGCTCCTGCGGGTCACCGACCTGTACGCCACCGACGACCGCGAGCTCCCCGCCGTCGACGGCCTCTCGCTCGAGGTCAGCGGCGGTGAGATCGTCGCCGTCGCCGGCGTCGACGGCAACGGCCAGTCGGAGCTGATCGAGGCGATCACCGGCCTGCGGCCGGTCGAGAGTGGCACGATCGAGGTCGCCGGGACCGACGTGACCGGCGGCGACGTGCGGGCGATGCTGGACGCCGGCATCGCTCACATCGCCGAGGACCGCCAGCGGCGCGGGCTCGTGCTCGACTTCACCCTGGCCGAGAACCTGGCGCTGCGCCGCTACCGCCAGATGGCGCGCTGGGGCCTGCTCTCCCTGCGGCGCTTCACCGAGCGCGCCGGGAAGCTCCTGAACGACTTCGACGTGCGGCCGACCGAGCCCGCGGCGATCGCCCGCTCGCTCTCCGGCGGCAACCAGCAGAAGGTCGTGATCGCACGCGAGTTCGACTGCGATCCGCAGGTGCTCGTCGCGGCCCAGCCGACCCGCGGGCTCGACGTCGGTGCGATCGAGTTCGTCCACCGCCGCCTGCTCGCCGAGCGCGACAAGGGCCGCGCCGTGCTGCTCGTCTCGCTGGAGCTCGAGGAGGTCCTCTCGCTGGCCGACCGCATCCTCGTGATCTACGAGGGCCGCATCGTCGCCGAGCTGAGCGGCGCGGTCACCGAGGAGGAGATCGGCTTGTACATGACCGGTTCCGGCGCCGGGCAGGGGCGCGCGGCATGAGCGGGCAGGGGCATGAGCTGGCGACGCCGCCGCCCGAGCCGCAGCTCGGGCCGGGGTCGACGATGGCCGGGCGCTTTGGCGACTTCATGCGCGCGGGCGGGCCGCTGACGCCGGTGCTCACGGCGATGCTGGCCTTCTTCGCCGGCGGGCTGATCGTGCTCGCCACCGGCAAGGACCCGATCTCCACCTACCAGGCGATCTTCGAAGGCACCGGCCTGCAGTGGCTGCTGCCGTGGACCGGCAACCGCGCGCTCTCGGCGGTGAACCTGCAGCAGACCCTGCTGCTGACCGTGCCGTTGATGCTGCTCGGCTACGCCGTGGCCTACGCGTTCCGCGCCGGGCTCTTCAACATCGGCGGCCAGGGCCAGTACATCATGGGCTCGATCGTCGCCGTGATCATCGGCTCGTCGCTGAACGGCCTGCCGGCGGTCCCCCACATCGCGCTGGCGATCGTGCTGGCCGCGCTGGCCGGGGCCGCCTGGGCCGCGATAGCGGGCGTGCTGCGGGCGACTTCCGGTGCGAACGAGGTGATCACGACGATCATGCTCAACTACGTCGCGATCTGGGTCGGCGTCTACCTGTTCGGCGTCGGCGGCCCGCTGCAGAACCCCGAACAGTCGACCGTCCCGGTGTCCAAGGACATCCTGCCCTCGGTGCACCTGCCGGTCTTCTGGGGCAACCCGGACCTCCAGGGGCTGCACATCGGGCTGTTCATCGCGCTGGTGGCGGGGATCGTGTTCTGGGTCCTGCTGAACCGCTCGACCAAGGGCTACGAGGCGCGGGCGGTCGGCTACTCGCCCGACGCCGCCGCCTACGCCGGGATCAACGTCGGACGCACCTACGTCTCGGTGATGATCGTCTGCGGCATGTTCGCCGGCCTGGCCGGCGCGCTCGACATCCTCGGCTGGCAGTTCCACATCGCGACCAACGACCTGCAGACCTCGCAGATCGGCTTCCTCGGCATCGCCGTCGCCCTGCTCGGACGCAACAGCGCCGCCGGGACGACGCTCGCGGCGTTGATGTTCGGGGCGCTGGTGCAGGGGACGAGCGTGCGCAACCTCGATCCGGCGGTGTTCGAACCGGCACTGGCGGTGAACCTCACGACGATCATCCAGGGCCTCGTCGTGCTGTTCGTCTCGGCCGACGTGCTCGTCGTCTACCTCTACCGGTTGCGTCGCCGGCGACCTCCGGAGGCACCGTCCGGCGCCGCGCCCGCGGTCGCCGACGAGACGGGAGCGGGAGCGTGAGCGCCGCGGTCATCGCGGTCGGCAACCGCGTGCGCGGCGCCGACGCCGCGCGCACCGCGGGCATGGTCGGCATCGCCCTCGGCGTGCTCGCCTTCTACATCTGCCTGCCGCCGATCACGCTGCGCACCGTGACGCCGTCGTGGCTCATATGTGCGGGTGCGCTGGCGCTCGGCGCCTACGCGATCTGCAACGGTGAGCGGCGGGTCGGATGGGGCGCGGTCAGCTCCGCCGTCGTCGGCGCCGCCGGGGCCTACGCCGCCACCCGGGCGGCGAGCGACAACCTCACCGCCGTCGTCTCGTGGGGCGCCCTGGCGGGCAGCATGCTGCGCTACGCGACCCCGCTCGTCTTCGGAGCCCTCGGCGGCCTCGTCGCCGAGCGTTCGGGCGTCGTCAACATCGCGCTGGAGGGCGGGATCCTGACCGGCGCCTACTTCGCCGTGGTCGGCGCCGAAGCGACCGGCACGTGGGTCGGCGGTCTGCTCGTCGGGATCCTCGCCGGCGTCGCGCTCGCGACCATCCTGGCGGTCTTCAGCGTGACCCTGCGGTGCAACCAGATCGTCGTCGGCACGGCGCTGAACTTCATCGCGCTCGGGCTCACCGGCTACCTCTACATCGACCACTACGGCGAACTCGGCACCCCCGACAACCTGCCCTCGATCCCCGAAGTCACGCTGCCGATCGAGCACGTGCCGGTGCTCGGTGGAGCGCTCGGCCAACAGAACCTGATGGTCTGGCTGGCGCTGGCGAGCGTCGGCGTCGTCTGGCTCATCGTGTTCCGCACCGCGCTCGGCCTGCGCCTGCGCTCGGTCGGCGAGAACCCGGCCGCCGCCGAGACGGTCGGCATCTCGGTGGTCCGCACCCGCTACCTCGCGGTGATGGCGTCGGGCGGACTGGCGGCGGCCGGTGGCGCATTCCTTTCGATCGGCTTCCTCCACTCGTTCACCCAGAACATGAGCGCCGGCAAGGGCTTCATCGCGCTGGCGGCGCTGATCTTCGGGCGCTGGCGTCCCTTTGGCCTGCTGTGGGCGGCGCTGCTGTTCGGCTTCTCGAGCGCGGTCGCCCAGCAGCTGCAGGCGTTCAACCCGTCGACGGCGACGCTGTTCGAAGCGCTGCCCTACGTGCTGACGCTGATCGCGGTCGCCGGAGTGGTCGGTCGCTCGATCCCGCCGGCCGCCGCCGGCAAGCCCTACAAGAAGGGGGAGTGAGCGAGCCGGGATGGCGACCGTCCTGCAGCTGAGCGACATCCACTTCCCGGCGAGCCCCGGCGAGCTCTTCTGCGACCGCGACCCGGTCGCGCGGCTGGATGCCGTGCTCGACGCCTGCACGCGCCGCGGCGAGCCGATCGACCTGGTGCTGCTGGGCGGCGACCAGACCCACGACGGGGCGGAGGCGGCGAACCGGCTCCTGCGCGACGGGCTCGCCGCCCGGCTCGACGCGCCGCTGCTCGCGATCGCCGGCAACCACGACGACCCGTGCGCGCACCGTCCCGTCTTCGGCCTGCCCGGCGAGCGCGAGGTCGGCGCCTGGCGAGTGATCGGCTGGGATACGCGCGTCGCCGGGGCCGACCACGGGCGGGTCGACGTCGAGGCGCTCGCCGCCCGGCTCGACCGGCTCGACGCGAGGCCGACGCTGCTGGCTCTGCACCACCCGCCGATCTCGCCGACGCCGAACCCGGTCTTCCAGCTCGAGCGCGCCGCCGAGCTCCTGAGGATGCTCGCCGAGCGCCCCCAGGTTCGGGCGCTGGTCAGCGGCCACGTCCACACGCCGTTCGCGCACGAGCGCGACGGGCTGGCGCTGCTCGGCGCCCCGGCGGTGTCGGTGCCGTTTCGCCACGGCGCGGACGGCGAGTTGACGGTCGGCGAGGGCGGCCCGACCGGCGCGCGAATGCTGTTCCTTGACAACGACGGAGGGATGACGAGCGAGATGATCGAGGCATGACGGACCAAGACCTGCTGGCGCTGCTCGACGGGCGGCGCGGCCACTTCCAGCTCGAGTCGGGACACCACGGCGAGCTGTGGCTGGACCTCGATGCGCTGTTTCTGCACCCGGCGCGCCTGACGCCGTTCACCGACGAGCTCGCCGAGCGCCTCGGGGGCGCGACCGAGATCGACGCGATCTGCGGTCCCCTGCTCGGCGGCGCGCTGATCGCCTACGAGGTCGCCGCGAAGCTGGACAGCCAGCTGTTCGTCGCCGAGCCGGTGGCCCGCGATCCCGACGCCGGTGAGTTCTTCGGCGCTCGCTACAGCGTGCCGGAGGTGATTCGCGACCGGTTGCGCGGCCAGCGCGTCGCGGTCGTCGACGACGTCGTCAACGCCGGCTCGGCGACCCGCGCCACCGTCGCCGACCTGCGCGACGCCGGCGCCGAGGTCGTTGCCGTCGGCGCGCTGCTCGTGCTCGGCTCGCGGGCGGCCGACTACACGCGCCAGGAGGGGATGGCGCTCGCCCACGTCGCCGCGATGGAGCACAACATCTGGGAGCCCGCCGACTGCCCGCTGTGCGCCGACGGGGTGCCGCTCGAGGATCTCAGCGTCAAAGCGCCGGGCAGTGCCTGAGCGAAAACCCCCACCGGGCTCACGCCGTCGCCGCTCAGTCGGCAGCGGCGGCGAGCGCTGCCTGGGCGACCGCGCGTCCGGCCTCGCGGAGCGCGTCGGGCGTGCCCGCCGCCGTGACCGAGGCGAGCCCGAGCGCCGCGGCCCCCTCGGCGTCGAGGGCCGACTGGCCGACGACCGCGTGCAGCGGCAGGTCGGCGGCGCCGGCGCGGCGGGCGATCGCGTCGATGATCTTGCCATCGAGCGACTGGGCGTCGAGGCGGCCCTCGCCGACGATCACCGCGTCGGCCAGGCTCAGGCGCCGGTCGAAGTCGAGCGCGTCCAGCACGGCGTCGGCGCCGGGGACCAGCTCGGCGTCGAAGGCGGCCCAGAGTCCGCCGGCGAGGCCGCCGGCGGCACCGGTCATCGGGACGCCGCGGGGGTCGCGCGGGAGCGTCTCGGCGAACGCCTGAAGTCGCTGCGTCAGCCGCTCGACCGCCGCCGGATCGGCGCCCTTCTGCGGCGCGAACACCGCGGCGGCGCGCTCGAACGGCGTCGTCACGTCGCAGAGGACGACGAGCCGCGCGCCGCCCAGGCCGCCGGCGGCCGCAACCGCCTCGATCGCGCCGGCGCCGCCGTCGGTCGTGGCGCTGCCGCCGACGGTCACGAGGATCTTCGTGGCGCCGGTCGCCACCGCCGCCGCGATCAATTCCCCGGTGCCGCGCGTGTCCGCTGCCTCGGCGTCTCGCTCGGCCTCGGCGACGAGCCCGAGGCCGGACGCCCGCGCCATCTCGACGACCGCCTCGCCGTCGTCCAGCAGGGCGAAAGCCGCCGCCGTCGGGCGGCCGAGCGGATCGGCGACCCGCTGCCCGCGCAGCTCGCCGCCGAGCGCGGCGCAGAGGATGTCGAGGGTCCCCTCGCCGCCGTCGGCGACGGGACAGGTATCGGCGGCGGCGCCGGCGTCGCGGACGCCGGTGGCAACCGCCTCGGCGACCTCGCGCGCGCTCAGCGTCCCCTTGAACGAATCCGGCGCCACGAGCAGTCGCATAGGATGCGACCGTAGCAACTGGGCAACCGGTTGCGCCGAATGGCCATTCGCACGCTAAGGTGATATTTATTACTTTCCTAACTGACACCGGCCGGTTTCGAATGGGAACCGACCCCGCCGACGAAAGACCGTGTTGCAATTGGCGCAACTAGATACTTCGAGCGATACGTCTGCCCCCGCCAAGGCGGCAAGCAGCGAGCCTTCCCAGCTGCAGCGCGGTCTGCGGATCCTCGAGCTGCTGAGAGGCGGGCCCCGCAGCGCGGCCAGCATCGCGCGCGAGCTCGACGTCCATCGCAGCACGGCGCTGCGCCTGCTCCGCGAGCTGGAGTCGATCCGCTACGTCATGCGCAACGCGCAGAAGGAATACACGGTGCTGCCGGAGCGGATCCTCGCCCTGGTGCCCGACGCCGGCGACCACTACGACTGGGTCGAGACGATCAACCCGATCCTGCGCGGCGTGCGCGACGAGTACCAGGAGGCCACCAACTTCAGCGTTCCCGCCGAGGCGACTATGGTCTACATGTCCTATTACGCCTCGCCGCAGGTCGTTTCGGTGAACGAGCGGGCCGGGACGGTTCGCCCGATGTACTGCTCGGCGATCGGCAAGGCCTACCTCGCGGCGCTCGAGGAGGACGCGGTCGACAGCTACCTGGGCCGGATGCGATTCGAGGGCGGCACCGCCAACGCGCCCAAGGGTCCGCTGGAGTTCCGCGACCGCATCGAAGAAACGCGCAAGCGGGGCTACGCGGTCGATCTGGAAGAAACGCTCGCCGGCGTCATCTGCGTCGCCGGGGCGGTGCGCGTGGGCGGCGTCGTGATCGGCGCCGCCGGTCTCTCGGCGCCGGCCGAGCGCATGGACGAGGACCGGATCGACGTCTGCGGCGAACGCCTGCGCAGCGCCTTCGGGGAACTCGCCCGCCCGACCGAGCCCGCCGCCTAGCTGCACGTCTATCGGCGAGTACGGCGCTCTCTCCCGGGCGTCGTCGGCGTCCTAAAGTTGCATCTAATGCAACGAATACATGTCGATTTGGCCCCGAATGACCCTTGACTCGGGCTCACGGGTGTTCTAGTCTCGCAACATCATGCATGACACGCAACGCACTCCAGATCCGAACCTGGTCGGGATGACCGTCGCTCTCCCGCGCCTTGACCTCGAGGCCGCGGCGGCGGAGATTGCGGCGGCCGGCTACGGCGCCATCGAGGTCTTCTCCGGCCAGGTCGGCCCAGGCGTCTTCGACGTCCCCGCTGAGGAGTCCCACGCCCGCGCCGGGCGCGCGCACCTCGAACGGCACGGGTTCGTGCCGGTGATGCTGAACTCGATCGACGGCACCTTCGACCCGCTGCGCAAACCCGAGTCCTCGGTCACCGCGCTGACCGAGCAGCTGCGCCTCGCGGCGGCGCTCGGCATGCCGCGCATCCTCATCTGGGACGGGATCCACGACGGCGACGCCGAGGTCGCGGTCGACGAGGCGGCCGACCATCTCGTCCGCTCGATCACCGCTGCCCGCGACGCCGCCGGCCTCGAGCAGCCGCCGATCGTCTCGGTCGAGCTGCACCCCTTCACCTTCGCGCTCGCCCACGACCGGCTCGAGGAGACGGCGGCGGCGCTGAAGGGCATCGGCGCCGGCATCTGCCTCGACGTCTCCCACTTCGCGGTCGCCCTCGGGCCCGGCTTCGCCGAAGGCCTCACGGACTCGGTGCTGGGCGCCGTCAACCACGTTCACTGGTGCGACTCCGACTGCCGCACCGAGGGCCTCCACTTCCCCCACGGCGCCGGCGAGGTCGACCTCGCCGGTCTCGAGGCGGCGCTGGCCGGCCGCAACGTCGTGCTCGCGCTCGACCTCTTCGGCTGGCCGGCCCCCCGCGATGCGATGCAGGACGGGCGCGAGGCCTACGCCGCGCTGGTCAGCCGGCACGCGGCGACGCTGGAGCGCGGCGCGTGATGGAGCCCGCCGCGTGAAGGCGGCGCTCGTGCGCGAGCTGCCGGCGAGCCGGTTCGAGGTCGTCGACATTCCCGGGCCGCAGGCGGTCCGCAAGGACGAGGTCGTCGTCGCGATCGAGTCCTGCGGCATCTGCGGTACCGACCTGCACATCCTCGACGGCGAGTCCTACCGGCCGACGCTGCCGTTCGTCCTCGGTCACGAGCCGGTCGGCCGCGTCGTCGAGGCCGGTCCGGCGGCCGGCGAGTGGGTCGGCCGGCGAGTCACGGCGACCCTCTTCGAGGGCTGCGGCTCGTGCGAGCTCTGCGCCGCCGGCGATGCCCGCCTGTGCCCCGACCTGCGCTCGATCGTCGGCGTCCTCGGCCGCCAGGGCGCCTTCGCGGAACGCTGCGTCGTGCCGGCGGCGCAGCTCGTCGCCGTCCCCGATTCGCTCACCAGCGACGATGCCGCGACCCTCGTCGACGCCGGCGCGACCGCCGCGAACGCGGCCGGCGTCGTGGTGGCGGAGGGGCGGCGCCGGGTCGCGATCGTCGGCGGCGGTCCGGTCGGCATGCTCACCGCCGAGATCCTCGCCGCCGAGGGCCGCACGCCGGTGGTCGCCGAGCCCAACGCGGAACGCCGCGAGTCGCTCGCCAACCGCGGCCACGCGGTCGTCGGCGGGCTCAGCGAGATCGACGGTGCGGTCGATTGCGTGGTCGAGTGCAGCGGCGCTCCCAGCGTCCCGGCCCCGGCGCTCGAGCGCCTGGCGCCGCGCGGCCTGCTCGTCATCGCCGGCTATTCCGTCGTCTCGCAACTGGATTTCGCGCCGATCGCGCGCAAGGAGCTGACGGTCCGCGGCGTCCGCTCGGGATCGCGGGCTGACCTCGAGCGCGTGCTCGGGCTCGCCGCCGAACACCGCATCGGCCTGCCGTCCGTCAGCAACTGGCCGCTCGAGCAAATCGACCAGGCATTCGCGGCGCTCCGCAGCGGCAGCGTCGGCGGCAAGGCCGTCATCAACCCCAATTAGCAGCGCATCCAGGAGGCAGAGAAAACAGTGGACAAGCTCGTGATCACCGTGACCGTCGACTCGTCGGCGTCGTACCCGCGCAATCCGGTCATGCCGCCGATCGAGGACCTCGACACGATCGCCGACGAGTACGTGCGCGCGATCGACGCCGGCGCGACGATCGCCCACCACCACGGCATCCACTACGTCGAGTCGGAGATGCAGGCCGACGGGCGCCAGCTCTCCCAGATCGACCACGACGGCTGGCGCCGCCTCACCGAGTCGATCCGCTCCCAGCGCGAGGCGATCATCCAGTTCGGTATCGCCAGCGCCCGGGTCGAGGACAAGATCAAGCTCTGCGAGCTCGGGCCGGAGATGATGTCCTACGCCTTCAACGCCCACGACGAGTACTTCCAGCCCGACGAGGCCTTCCCGCCGGTCGAGGCCTACGCGCTGCACCCCCGCGACGAGCTGGCGACCTTCTGCGCCGCCGCCCGCGAGCACGGCGTGAAGACCGAGGTCGAGTGCTTCTACACCGGCGCCTTCTGGAACCTCGAGCACATCCGCTCGCTCGGCCTCCTCGACGACCCGGTCTGGGCGACGCTGTTCTTCGGCTGGCAGGGCGGCGGCTGGACGCCGCCAACCGCCGACGCGCTGCTCTACACGCTCAACCACCTGCCGGCCAACGTCAACTGGAACACCAGCGTCATGGACCCGCGCGAGCAGTGGAAGATCCTGGCGCTGGCGATCTCCCAGGGCGGGCACGTGCGGGTCGGCTGGGAGGACAATCCCTACCTGCCCGACGGCTCGGTCGCCTCGACCAACGCCGAGCTCGTCGAGGTCGTCGTCGGGATGGCGCAGGCGATCGGCCGCGAGGTCGCGACCGTCGAGGAGGCGCGCGAGATCACCGGCGTCGCCGCCCTGGACGGCGCCCGCCAGGCGGGTGCGCAGTCGTGAGGGTCGGGGTAACCGGCGTCGCCGGCAACGTCGGGCGCCACGTCGCCCGCGAGCTGAGCGCTCACGGCCACGAGATCGTCGGCGTCGACCTGCGCGAGCCGGCCGAGTCGATCGCGATCGACTTCCACGCCACCGACATGGAGGACCTGGCGGCGCTGACGGCGGCCTTCGAGGGCTGCGACGCGGTCATCCACCTGGCGGCGATCAGCATGCCGGGGATCGTCTCGGAGCCGGAGCTCTTCCGGATCAACACGATGGGCACCTTCAACGCCCTCGAGGCGGCGGTCGCCGGGGGTGCCGAGCGCTTCGTGATGGCCTCCTCGGAGGCGACGCTCGGCTTCACGACGCTGGCGCCCGGTGTGCACCCCGACTACGTGCCGATCGACGAGGAGCACCCGGTCCGCCCGCTCGACGCCTACGGGCTCAGCAAGGTGGTCGGCGAGGAGATGTGCCGCAGCTACTCGCGGCGCGGCGCGCTCTCGACCGTGTGTCTGCGCACCTGTTACGTGTGGTCGCTGGAGTGGCGCGCCAACTCGATCGACGGGCTCGTCAACGAGGAGCGCACGCGCCGGGCGCTCTGGACCTACGTCGACGCGCGCGACGCCGCCGTCGCCTACCGGCTGGCCTGCGAGGTCCCCGGCATCGAGCACGAGACGCTCTTCGTCGTCGCCCCCGACACCGGGGCGCTGCCGCCGACCCCCGAGCTGCTGGCCGAGTTCCACCCCGACACGCCGCAGCGCACGCCGATCGGCGAGCACGACGGGATCGTCAGCGGCGCCCGCGCCCGCGAGGTGCTGGGCTTCGTGCCGGAGTACCGCTGGCGCGACCAGCTCGGGCCCGACGACCTCACCGCTTCCTGAGGAGGCCCGGTGCGCATCGGAGTGATCGAGACGGATGGCCGCCCCGAGCTGGTCGAGGTGGGTCTGGAGGGGACGGCGTCGCTGGGCCTCGCCGGCGACGTCGGCGACCTGATCGCCGCCGGCGGCGGCCTCGACGGGCTCGCGCCGGGGCCGGTGCGGGCGTGGCGCGCCGGGGCGCGGCTGCTGGCGCCGCTGCGCCCGCCGAAGATCGTCGCGATCGGGCTCAACTACCGCGACCACGTGATCGAGTCGGGCGTCGACGCGCCGGAGCGCCCGCTCGTCTTCGCCAAGTTCCCGAGCGCGGTGATCGGCCCGGACGCCGAGATCGAGGTCGACGCGGAGCTGTCGGAGCGGGTCGACTGGGAGGTCGAGCTGGCCGCCGTGGTCGGCCGTCGCATGCGCAACGTGTCGGAGGCGGACGCCCTCGACCACGTCTTCGGCTACACGGTCGCCAACGACGTCTCCGCCCGCGACGTCCAGTTCGCCGACGTGCAGTGGATCCGCGGCAAGAACCTCGACACCTTCTGCCCGCTCGGCCCGGTGGTCCTGACCGCCGACGAGCTGCCCGACCCGCAGACCGTGAAGCTGCGCACGCGCGTCAACGGTGAGACCGTCCAGGACTCCTCGACCGCGGCGATGATCTTCGGCGTCGCCGAGCTGCTGGCGTTCTGCTCGCGCTCGTTCACGCTCGAGCCCGGCGACGTGCTGCTGACCGGCACGCCGTGGGGCTGCGGTGACTTCATGTCGCCGCGGCGCTCGCTCGCCCCCGGCGACGTCGTCGAGGTCGAAGCCGAGGGCATCGGCGTCCTGCGCAACCCGGTAGTCGCCGCCGCGCCGGCCGGGCGCGCCGCCGGCAAGGGCGGTTGAGGTGGGACAGGCGAGCGCGGTCCGGGGTCACGCGATCAGCTTCCGCGCCGACCCCTTCTTCTGCGACGAGGCCCTGGTCGACGTCGAGGACGCGCTGATCGTCTGCGAGGACGGTGTGGTCACGGCCTTCGGTCCATACCGCGAGATCGAGGACCGGGTGCCCGATGGCGTCGCGGTCAGGCACTACCCCGACGCGCTGATTTGCCCCGGCTTCATCGACACCCACATCCACTACGTGCAGACGGGGATCATCGCCGCCTTCGGCAGCCAGCTCATCGACTGGCTGAACGACCACACCTTCCCCGAGGAGCAGCGCTTCGCCGACAAGCCCCACGCCGACGCCGTCGCCGAGCTCTTCTTCGACCAGCTGCTCGCCAACGGCACGACCACCGCGGTCACCTTCGCCGCCGTCTACCCGCAGTCGGCGGATGCGTTCTTCGAGGAGTCCGAGCGGCGCGGCACGCGGATGATCGGCGGCAAGGTGCTGATGGACCGAAACGCCCCCGACGGCCTGCTCGACACCGCCCAGTCCGCCTACGACGACTCGAAGGCGCTGATCGCCAAATGGCACGGCAAGGGGCGCAACCTCTACGCGATCACGCCGCGCTTCGCGCCGACCTCGACCCCGGAGCAGCTGGAGCTGGCGGGGGCGCTCTGGAAGGAGTCGCCCGGCACCTTCCACCACACCCACGTCGCCGAGAACCTCGACGAGATCAGGTGGGTGAGGGAACTCTTCCCCGAGCGCGGCGGCTACCTCGACGTCTACGACCACTACGGCCTGCTCGGTCGCCGCTCGGTCCTCGCCCACGGCGTCCACCTGACCCGGGCCGAGCGCGCGCGCGTCCACGAGACCGGCTCGGCGGTCGCCCATTGCCCAACCTCGAACCTGTTCCTCGGCTCCGGGCTCTTCCACATCCACGAGGCCAAGGACGCGCGGTGCCCGATGCACGTCGGCCTCGGGACCGACATCGGCGCCGGCACCAGCTTCTCGCTGCTGGAGACGATGAACGAGGCCTACAAGGTCGCCCAGCTGCATTCCTATCCGCTCGACTCGATCAAGTCCTTCTACATGGCGACGCGGGGCGGGGCGGAGGCGCTCGACCTGGCCGACACGATCGGCTCGATCGAGGTCGGCATGGAGGCCGACCTGGTCGTCCTCGACCCGAAGGCGACGCCGCTTCTCGAGTACCGCGCCGAGCGCGCCGAATCAACCGAGGAGCTGATGTTCGCGCTCTCGATCATGGCCGACGATCGCTCCGTCGCGGCCACCTACGTCGCCGGCCGGCCCGCCTACGAGCGGGAGGACCGGCTGGCCGCCGGTCACTGCGGCGCGACCGGGAGCGTCGGGTCGAGCTTCGCGGTGTAGGGCACCGGCTTCTTCGTATTGCAGGGTCCGCCGCTGGCGCTGATCGTGCCGGTGATCTTGGTCGGGGTCACCACCGTTCCGGTCACCTTCACCTTCAGCGTGAAGGGGGCGACGGCGCCGCCCAGCGGCGTGGTGTTCGACACCCGGGTCCTGGCGGCGAAGCCGTAGGCGCCGTGCTTCAGGTGGAGCGTCGTCCCGGGGAACCCGAAGATCGCGAACGGCACTTCCTTGAAGCCCGGGTTCCGCTTGGCCTTCGGGCAGAGGACCGTGCCCTCGGACATCGCGAACTGGCTGCCCTCGGCACCGGCGCCTTCTTGAGGCCGCGGCGGCGCCCACCGACAGCGCCAGCACCGCAAGGGCGATGAGACCGCTGGCCTTCAGCAGGCGCTTCATGGCTGCCAGCCCACCAGCCCGGCGCGCCGGGCTGGTGGGCGTTGGTCCTCTTTCCACCGCAAGCTTCCTTACAGGCTCGCGCAGATAAGGATCGGCGGCGAGCCGAGGTGTTATGTGTTGTCTGAGCGTCTGAGTTGGGCGCTCTTCAAGTTGCTGCAGGGGAGGTGGTGGCCTCAGGTCGCCGCCTCTTTCTGCGTCTGGGGCCTGAGGAGGAAGATCGCCGCTTGGACGACGATGGCGGCAGCGGTCGCGAGAGCGAAGGCGGCCGCGGTCGCAAACGCCGGGAGGGCCAGGGCGAGGACGAAGCAGAAGGCGGCGAAGCCGCAGAAGCCGAACAGGAAGTTGCGCAGGAGGACGCGGACCTGGGCGACGCCGCCGTGGGCCTGGGTGAAGGCGGCGAGGACGCTGGTGATGATCGGGAACGGTGCCAACAGGCCGCTCAGGTGAGGGCCGAGGGCCCCGGAGAGAGCGGTCAGCGCGAGCAGCAGCGCGAGCGCGGCGAGGGCCCGGGCGGGGAGGTCCCAGGACGGCGGCGCGACGGCGGGGGGCGGGACCGGCGGAGCGGGGGGAAGCAGGCGCAGGCCGAGCGCGAAGCAGGCGCCGACGAGGACCAGCGAGATCGCGAGCGGGGGGTGGAACGGGCTGAGGACGGCGACGCCGAGGAGGAACGCGGTCCAGCCGCAGAGCACCGTCGGGACCGGCCCGGCCGCCCCGGCGACGCGG
This sequence comes from uncultured Actinomycetes bacterium, assembly GCA_963839115.1. Lineage (GTDB taxonomy): Bacteria > Actinomycetota > Thermoleophilia > Solirubrobacterales > 70-9 > VAYN01. The sequence goes on along the minus strand of CAWITM010000001.1, from coordinate 2,127,476 downwards.
CCGTAGACGACGACGAAGGCGGTCAGGGCGGCGAGGCCGAGCAGGGTGCCGGCGGCGGCGTCGGCGCCGAAGGCGCGGCCGTGGACGAGGGTCTCGATCAGCAGGATCGGACCGGCGACGACGGGCAGCCCGCCGAGCACTCCGGCGATCGCAACGCCCCAGCGGCGACCGGCCAGCGAGACGGCGATCACGCAGAGCGGGGAGAGCAGGATCTTCGCCGCCAGCAGCGTCACCGCGGCAGGCTCGCAGATCGACCCGGGCGCCGTCCGGCACCCCTCGCGGCTAACGTCACGCGCCATGGCCCACGCCGCCGACAGCCACGACCTGATCCGCGTCCACGGCGCTCGCGAGAACAACCTCAAGGACGTCAGCGTCGAGATTCCGAAGCGGCGGCTGACCGTCTTCACCGGGGTGTCGGGTTCGGGCAAGAGCTCCCTGGTCTTCAGCACGATCGCCGCCGAGTCGCAGCGGCTGATCAACGAGACCTACAGCGCCTTCGTGCAGGGATTCATGCCGACGCTGGCGCGCCCCGAGGTCGACGTGCTCGACGGGGTGACGACGGCGATCATCGTCGACCAGGGGCGGATGGGCGCCGACCCGCGCTCGACCGTCGGCACCGCCACCGACGCCAACGCGATGCTGCGGATCCTCTTCAGCCGCCTCGGTAAGCCGCACCTCGGCTCGCCCAACGCGTTCTCCTTCAACGTCCCCTCGGTTCACGCCAGCGGCGAGATGACGATCGAGCGCGACGGCGGCAAGACGGTGCGGAAATCGTTCAGCCGCACCGGCGGCATGTGCACGCGCTGCGAGGGCCGCGGCTCGGTCTCCGACATCGACCTGTCCCAGCTCTACGACGAGGGCAAGTCGCTGAACGAAGGCGCGCTGACGATCCCCGGCTACAAAGCCGGCGGCTGGAACTACCGGCTCTACACCTCTTCGGGCCTGGTCGATCCCGACAAGCCGATCGGCAAATACACCAAGAAGGAACGCCGCGACTTCCTCCACCACGAGCCCGAGCGGATGAAGATCGAGGGCATCAACATGACCTACGAAGGGCTGGTCCCGCGGATCTCCAAATCGATGCTGGCCAAGGACCGCGAGGCGATGCAGCCGCACATCCGCGCCTTCGTCGACCGCGCCGTCACCTTCACCGCCTGCCCCGAGTGCGACGGCACGCGGCTGAGCGCTGCGGCGCGGGCGTCGAAGATCGGCGAGGTCAGCATCGCCGACGCCTGCGCGATGGAGATCACGGACCTCGCCGAGTGGGTGCGCGGCCTCGACGAGCCGGCGGTGGCGCCGCTGCTGGAGACGCTGGGGGAGACCCTCGACTCCTTCGTCGAGATCGGCCTCGGCTACCTGAGCCTCGAGCGCGCCTCGGGGACGCTGTCGGGCGGCGAGGCCCAGCGGGTGAAGATGATCCGCCAGCTCGGCTCCTCGCTGACCGACGTCACCTACGTCTTCGACGAGCCGACCGTCGGCCTGCATCCGCACGACGTCGAGCGCATGAACGACCTGCTGCTGCGGCTGCGCGACAAGGGCAACACGGTCCTGGTGGTCGAGCACAAGCCGGAGGCGATCGCGATCGCCGACCACGTCGTCGACCTCGGTCCGGGCGCCGGGGCCGCCGGCGGCGAGGTCGTCTTCGAGGGGACGGTGGCGGGGCTGCGCAAGGGAGGGACGCTGACCGGCCAGCACCTCGACGACGCGACCGCGCTCAAGGACGAGGTGCGGGAGGCGACGGACCGGCTGGAGATCCGCGGCGCCGGCGCCCACAACCTGCGCGACGTCGACGTCGACGTGCCGCTCGGCGTCCTCGTCGTCGTGACCGGGGTGGCCGGCTCGGGCAAGAGCTCGCTGATCGGCGGCTCGGTCTCCGGTCGAGAGGGCGTGGTGACGGTCGACCAGGCCGCGATCCGCGGCTCCCGCCGCAGCAACCCGGCGACCTACACCGGCGCTCTGGAGCCGATCCGCAAAGCCTTCGCCAAGGCCAACGGCGTCAAGCCGGCGCTGTTCAGCGCCAACTCCGAGGGCGCCTGCCCGAACTGCAACGGCGCCGGCGTCGTCTTCACCGACCTGGCGATGATGGCCGGCGTCGCCACCACCTGCGAGGAGTGCGAGGGCAGGCGCTTCGGCGCCGAGGTGCTGGAGTACGAGCTCGGCGGTCGCGACATCAGCGAGGTGCTGGCGATGTCGGTCGCCGAGGCCGGCGATTTCTTCGGCGACGGCGGCGCGGCGCCGACGCCGCCCGCCCATCGGATCCTCGCCCGCCTCGCCGACGTCGGGCTCGGCTACCTGAGCCTCGGCCAGCCGCTGACGACGCTCTCCGGCGGCGAGCGCCAGCGCCTCAAGCTGGCAACCCACATGGCCGAGGAGGGCGGCGTCTACGTCCTCGACGAGCCGACCGCCGGCCTCCACCTGGCCGACGTCGAGCAGCTGCTCGGCCTGCTCGACCGCCTCGTCGACGGTGGCAAGTCGGTGATCGTGATCGAGCACCATCAGGCGGTGATGGCCCATGCCGACTGGATCATCGACCTCGGCCCGGGCGCCGGCCACGAAGGCGGCCGGGTCGTCTTCGAGGGCACCCCCGCCGACCTCGTCGCCGCCCGCTCGACCCTGACCGGCGAGCACCTCGCCGCCTACGTCGGCGGCTGACCGGACTCAGGCGGCTGGCCCCTGGTCCGTCTCAACGCGGTCAGACCCTGATGACAGTGACGTCCTCGAAGGCGGAGAAGTCGGCGTCCTGGGTGAGAATCGCCGCGCCGTGACGCATCGCGGTGGCGGCGATCCAGGTGTCGTGGCGGCGCAGCCGCCTGCCTCGTGCCAGCTCAGCCGAAGCGATGCGGGCGAAGCAGCTCGCCACCTCCGGATCGATCGGCAGTAGCGAGTAGGTCGCTTGGACTCGTGCGAGGGTGGCGAGACGGGTCGCGCGAACGTTCGCCTCGGTGGCTCGGAGCACGCCGAGCTCGAGCTCGGCGCCGGTTATCACCGAGACCGCGATCTCCGCGGGGATCTCACCGAGCTCACGGCCGGTCTCCTGGGCGATGAAGACCGAGGTATCGGCGATCGCCCGACTCACGCGTCGTCGATCTCGGCACCGCGGATCTCGGCGAGGTCGTCGAGCAGGCCGACGTCTGCGGGGGCGTCGCGGACGATGCGCCGCAGCTCTGCCGCGGGAACCCAGGGGTCGCGATCCTCCGCGTGGGGGAGGATGTCGGCCACCGGCCGGCGGTTGACGGTGAGCGTCAATCGCTCCCCGGCTTCAAGCTCCGAAACGACGGCCGCGGTCGAGTTCCGAAGCTCTCGGATCGAGACGTCTCGTGCCATGTGCACGACTGTAGCACCGCGCGCTACAGACCCTCGTGAGCTAAGCGGCGTGCGCGCTCCGCCCCTCAGTAGGCGCGGGCGACGACGGCGACGAGGTCGGGCTCATCGTCGGAGTCCGGGACGGTGCCGTCGGGGCGCTGGACGGCGCGGACGCTGATGCCCTCGTCGAGCAGGCGGCGCTCACCGTCGGCGCCGAGCTTCTCGAGGGCGATCCTGGCGACGCCCTCCTTGCCGGCCTCGAGGGCGTCCTCGACGTTCTCGACCGCGGTCGTCGCGCCTTCGCGGAAGCTCGTCGCCTCGGCCAGCATCTCGGCCTGGACCGAGTCGAGCAGCGCGACGATCTGCCCGGCGACCTCGCCCAGCGGCAGCTGGCGCCTCTCGCCGGAGTGGCGGACGTTGACCGTGACCTGGCCCTCGGCGAGGTCACGCGGCCCGAGGTCGATGCGCAGCGGCACCCCCTTCAGCTCCCAGTCGGTGGCGCGGCGGCCGAAGCCGGTGTCGACGTTGGCGTCGAGCTTGACCCGGGCACCGGTGGCGGCGATCGCCTCGCTCAGCTCGCGGGCGCGCTCGAGCGCCTCGCCCTCGTCGCGGACGACGACGACCGCGACCTGGGTCGGGGCGATCCGCGGCGGCAGCCGCAGCCCACGCTCGTCGCCGTGGGCCATGATCAGGCCGCCGACCAGGCGGGTCGAGGCGCCCCACGAGGTCGTCCAGGCGGTCTGCACGGCGCCGTCGGAGTCGGTGTAGGTGATGTCGAAGGCACGGGCGAAGTTCTGGCCGAGCTCGTGGCTGGTCGCCAGCTGCAGGGCTTTGCGGTCGCGGGTGATGCCCTCGCAGGTGAGCGTGTTGATCGCCCCGGCGAAGCGCTCCTCGGCGGTCTTGCGGCCGAGCAGCGGCGGGATCGCCAGGGTCTCGACGAGGAAGTCGCGGTAGACGTCATGGTGGATGCGCCGCGCGTAGGCGGCGGCGTCCTCGGCGCTGGCGTGGACGGTGTGGCCCTCCTGCCAGAGGAACTCGCTGGTGCGCAGGAAGAGGCGCGGGCGCAGCTCCCAGCGGACCACGTTGGCCCACTGGTTGAGCAGCAGCGGCAGGTCGCGGTAGGAGTTGACCCATTTCGCCATCTGCTCGCCGAAGACCGTCTCCGAGGTCGGCCGCACGACGACCGGTTCGGTCAGCTCTTTGCCGCCGGCGACCGTCACCACCGCCAGCTCGGGGCTGAAGCCCTCGACGTGCGCGGCCTCGCGTTTGACGTAGCTCTCCGGGATCAGCAGCGGGAAGTAGACGTTCTCGGCGCCGGTCGCCTTGATCCGCGCGTCGAGGTCGGCCTGGATGCGCTCCCAGATCGCGTAGCCGTAGGGCCGGATCACCATCGTCCCGCGCACCGGCCCGTTCTCGGCCAGGGCGGCTTTGGCGATCACTTCCTGGTACCAGCGCGGGTAGTCCTCTTTGGGATCGACGATCGGCGACTTGGGCATCGGCGCATCGTAAGTGCGGGCGCCCGCCGAGGCGGTGCCGCCCCGACCTCAGTCGAGGTCGAAGCGGTCGAGGTCCATCACCTTCGCCCAGGCGGCGATGAAGTCGGTGACGAACTTCTCCTCGGCGTCGTCGGAGGCGTAGACCTCGGCCAGTGCCCGCAGCTCGGAGTTGGAGCCGAAGACGAGGTCGACGCGGCTGCCGGTCCACCTGACCTCGCCGCCGGCGTCGCGGGCCTCGAAGGCCTGCGAGCTTCCGTTGCTGCCGGAGGTCGACTTCCAGGCGGTGCCGGGGTGGAGCAGGTTGACGAAGAAGTCGTTCGTCAGGGTGCCCGGCCTGTCGGTGAGGACGCCGGCCTCAGAGCCGCCGGCGTTGGCGCCGAGGACGCGCAGGCCGCCGACCAGGACGGTCATCTCGGGGGCGGTCACGGTCAGCAGGTTGGCGCGGTCGACCAGCAGGTACTCGGCCGCCAGTCGGTGGCCGCTCCGCAGGTAGTTGCGGAAGCCGTCGGCGGTCGGCTCGAGCGGGGCGAAGGAATCGGCGTCGGTCTGCTCGGCGGTGGCGTCGGTGCGGCCCGGGGTGAACGGCACCGCGACCGGGTGGCCGCCGTCGGCCGCCGCCTTCTCGACCGCGGCGCAGCCGCCGAGCACGATCAGATCGGCGAGCGAGACCTCCTTGCCGCCGGCGTCGAAGCTCGACTTGATCTCCTCGAGCCTGCCCAGCACCGTCGCCAGCTCCGCCGGGTCGTTGACCTCCCAGTCGCGCTGCGGCTCGAGCCGGATCCGCGCCCCGTTGGCACCGCCGCGCTTGTCGCTGCCGCGGAAGGTCGAGGCCGAGGCCCAGGCGGTCGAAACCAGCTGGGCGACGCTGAGGCCCGATCCCAGGATCTGCTCCTTCAGCGCGGCGACGTCGTCGTCGCCGAGCGGCTCGCCGGTCGGCGCCGGGACCGGGTCCTGCCAGATCAGCTCCTCGCTCGGGACCTCGGGGCCGAGGTAGCGGGCGATCGGGCCCATGTCGCGGTGGGTCAGCTTGAACCAGGCACGGGCGAAGGCGTCGGCGAGATCGTCGGGGTGCTCGAGGTAGTGGCGCGAGATCGGCTCGTAGATCGGGTCCTCGCGCAGTGCCAGGTCGGTGGTCAGCATCGTCGGCGTGTGGGTGACCGAGGGGTCTCGGGCATCGGGCACGTTGGCCTCGACGTCGCCGACCGGCTTCCACTGCGCGGCGCCGGCGGGGCTCTTGGAGAGCTCCCACTCGTTGCCGAAGAGGATTTCCAGGAAGGTGTTGTCCCAGGCGGCCGGGGTGTTGGTCCAGGCGCCCTCGAGGCCGCTGGTGATCGCCTCGGTGCCGTTGCCGTCTCCGAAGCTGTTGTGCCAGCCGAGGCCCTGCTCCTCGAGCGGGGCGCCCTCGGGCTCGGGGCCGACGAACTCTTCCGGATCGGCGGCGCCGTGGGTCTTGCCGAAGGTGTGGCCGCCGGCGATCAGCGCCACCGTCTCCTCGTCGTTCATCGCCATGCGGGCGAAGGTCTCGCGGATGTCCTTGGCCGCGGCGAGCGGATCGGGCTCCCCGTTGGGACCCTCGGGGTTGACGTAGATCAGGCCCATCTGGACCGCCGCCAGCGGGTTCTCGAGCTGGCGGTCGCCGGTGTAGCGCTCGTCGCCGAGCCAGGTGGTCTCGGGACCCCAGTAGACGTCCTCGTCGGTCTCCCAGACGTCGGCGCGGCCGCCGGCGAAGCCGAAGGTCGCAAAGCCCATCGACTCGAGCGCGACGTTGCCGGCCAGCACCAGCAGGTCGGCCCAGGAGAGGCTCTGGCCGTACTTGCTCTTGACCGGCCAGAGCAGGCGGCGGGCCTTGTCGAGGTTGGCGTTGTCGGGCCAGCTGTTGAGCGGCGCGAAGCGCTGCTGGCCGGCTCCGGCGCCGCCGCGGCCGTCGGCGATCCGGTAGGTCCCGGCGCTGTGCCAGGCCATCCGGATCATCAGCGGGCCGTAGTGCCCGTAGTCGGCGGGCCACCAGTCCTGGGAGGTCGTCAGCACCTCCTCGATGTCCCCCTTGACCGCGGCGAGGTCGAGGTTCTCGAACGCGGTCCGGTAGTCGAAGTCGGCGCCCAGCGGGGTCGCCTCGACCGGATTCTTGGCGAGGATCTTGAGGTTCAGCCGGTCCGGCCACCAGCCGCGGTTGCCGCCGCCCTGGGTCGGGTGGGGGGCGGGGACATGGGCGACCGGGCAGCCGCCGTCGGTCTCCTCGTTCATCTCTCCAACTACGGCGTCGGGCGTGTCAGGCACGGAAATCCTCCAGGCTCAAAGTGGTGTTCTCAGGGATCGAGGTGGGTGGCCGGGGCGCGCGAAATCCCGCCATCGTCGGCACCGCTCGGAGTATGCCGATTCCTGTCGCGGCCAGGAGCCGATCGGCCGGGCCCCGGCCGCCGTCCCGCTCAGGCGGGCGGCGCGGCGACGTGCTCGGCGATCGCGGCGGCGGTCTCGACCGGCGCCGCTTCGGCGATGTGGTGGCCGCAGGCGAGGCCGCGGCCGTCGAGCGGTCCCTCGACCCACGGCGCCCAGACCTCGAGCGGGTCGCCGTAGAGCAGCTCGAGGTCGTCCTCCAGCGCCCAGAGCACGCGAGTCGGGCAGCGCACCCGGCGGCCGGCCTCGCGATCGGCGCGGTCGGCGGCGGCATCGACGCCGAGCCCGGCGCGGTAGTCCTCGAGCATCGCGTGGACGGTCGCCGGGTCGCCGACGGCGGCGGCGAAGTCGGCGAAGGCGTCGGGCGGCATCGTCGCTCGCGCCGCCTCGATCCCGTACCAGCGCTCCGGGTCGGCCGCGATCGCCTCCTCGGCCAGCGGCGCGGGCTGGGCGAAGAAGAACCAGTGGAACCAGCGCCGCGCGAACTCGGCGTCGCAGCGCTCGAGCGCCGCGGCGATCGGCACGCCCTCCATCGCCACCAGGTGGGTGACCGCCGCCGGGTGGTCGAGCGCCGCCCGCAGGGCGACGTAGCAGCCGCGGTCGTGGCCGGCGACGGCGAAGCGCTCGTGGCCGAGGCGCGCCATCAGCGCCCCGACGTCGGCGGCCATCGCGCGCTTGCCGTAGGGGGCGTGGTCGGCGGTCGTCGGCGGCTTCGAGGAGCCGCCGTACCCGCGCAGGTCGGGGCAGACGACGGTGTGGCGCTCGGCCAGCAGCGGCGCGACCGCGTGCCAGGTGGCGTGGGTGCGGGGATGCCCGTGCAGGAGCAGGACCGGCGGCCCGTCCCCACCGTGGCGGACCCGCAGCGTGACCTCGCCGACGTCGACGTGCTCGAGCGCGAAGCCGCCGAAGAAGCTCATCCGGCGCCGGCGGGGCCGGTGGCGGGCGCCGGTTGCTCCATGCGGTGGCCCTCGTGGTCGGCGGACATCGGCGGGCGCCAATCTACGCCGCCGCGCCGCGATACGCTGCGCCGCCGATGGCCCCCGCGCGCAGTTCCCCTCCGGCATGAACTACGGCGACTTCCAGCTCGAGCTCTACATCGGCGGCCTCGGCGGCGTGCGACCGGAGCTGCCGGTCACCGCGGCCGGGATGGCGGAGCGGGCGCGGGCGGCGATGTCGACCGAGACCTGGTCCTACGTCGCCGGCGGGGCCGGCAACGAGTTCACCCAGGACCTCAACGTGGCGGCGTTCGACCGCTACGGGCTGATGCCGCGGATGCTCTCCGGGGCGGCCGAGCGCGACCTTTCGACCAGCCTGTTCGGGATCGAGCTGGCCTCGCCGCTGCTGCTGGCGCCGGTCGGCGTGATCGGGCTCTGCGCCCAGGACGGCCACGGCGACCTCGCCACCGCCCGCGCCGCGGCGCGCAGCGGGGTGCCGATGGTCGCCTCGACGCTCAGCGAGGACCCGCTCGAGGACGTCGCCGCCCAGTTCGGCGAGACGCCGGGCTTCTTCCAGCTCTACACCCCGGCCGACCGCGATCTGGCGGCGAGCTTCGTGGCGCGCGCCGAGGCCGCCGGCTTCAAGGGGATCGTCGTCACCCTCGACACCCAGACCCTCGGCTGGCGCCCGCGCGACCTCGAGCTCGCCTCCTTCCCGCAGCTGAAGGGCCGCTGCCTCGCCAACTACACCAGCGACCCGCTCTTCCGCGACAAGCTCGAGAAACCGCCGGAGGAGGACATGCGCGCCGCGGCGATCGCCTGGGCGCTCGGCTTCTCCGACCCCGGGCTGAGCTGGGACGACCTCGCCTGGCTGCGCTCGCTGACCGACCTGCCGCTGGTGCTCAAGGGCATCTGTCACCCCGACGACGCCCGCCGAGCGCTCGACGGCGGCGTTGACGGAATCTGGTGCTCCAACCACGGCGGCCGCCAGGCCAACGGCGGCGTCGCCGCGATCGACTGCCTCGCCGCCGTCGTCGAGGCGGCGGGCGAGGCGCCGGTGATCTTCGACTCCGGCGTGCGCGGCGGCGAGCACGTCGTCAAGGCCCTGGCGCTGGGCGCGACCGCGGTCGCGATCGGCCGTCCCTACGCCTGGGCGCTGGCGGTCGGCGGCGAGGACGGCATCGTCCACACCCTGCGCTGCCTGCTCGCCGAGGCCGACCTGCTGATGGCGGTCAACGGCTACCCGACGATCGCCGACCTCTCGCCCGAGGCGCTGGTCATCCGCTGACCTAGCCAGCGCTCAGACGTCGTCCTCGTCGTGGGCGCGACCGCGGATCGTCTTCGTCACCGAGCAGCGAGGCGCAGACGAAGACCTCGCCGAGAGCGGCGGTGACCGTCGCCACCCAGCCGAGGTGCAGGCCGGGGATCAGGGCGAACATCGAGATCGTCAGGGCGTTGGTGAAGAGGGTCAGCGCCGCCGTGGCGCGGATCCGGTGCGACTGGGCGCCGCCTTCCTCGGCGAGGCGGTCACGCGAGACCGAGATCGCCACGAACAGCAGGCCGATCAGCGCCCCGGCGACGGCGGCCGCGGCGGCGAAGAAGTCGTGGAATGTGGCGTCAGTCATCGACCGTGCCGCCGGCGCCGCGCGGGCTCCTTCAGTGAATCCAGTACGAGGTGATTCGCGCGATCTTCGCGTTCTTGCCGTGGCTCGAGAACCTATGGACGTCGCAGAAATGCAGCGTGTCGCTGCCCGCCAGCGTCATCGACCCGCTGACCGAGCCCTGGTTGCCATGGGTCAGGATCGTGTCGATCGACAGGCGGCGCACCTTCGCCGACCAGGCGTCGTCCAGCGCGTCCTCGAAGGCCTCGATGCCGCTGACGTCCCGATCGCCGACGATCTCCCACTCGACGTCGTCCGCCACCGCGGCGAGGACGGCAGCCTTGTCGTGCTTGGCGAAAGCGATCGAGAAGTCGCGCAGCGTCGCCTTCTTGGGGGCGTTGCCGCAGTCGGGTTCGACATGCACCTGCACGCCCGGAATCCTAAGCGGCGGCCCCGGCGGGATTCGCGGCGCCGGCCAGCAGCTCGACCGAGTGCAGGCGGTTGGCGACGTTGTCGGCGTAGTGGACAGTCATCAGCTCGTCGGCGCCGGTGCGCTTCTGGAAGCGGTCGAGGTAGTCGGAGACCTCGTCGGGCGTGCCGACCGCGGTGTAGGTGAGCATTTCGTCGACCGCGCGCGCCTGCGGCGAGGCGAGGATCTGCTCGGCCTCCTCGTCGGTGAGGTTGCGGCCGCCACGGCTGAAGAGGTTGCGGGCGCGCGAGCGGCGGGTGATGTGGAGCTGCTCGGCGGCGATCTCGGCGCTGTCGGCGGCGATCACCCCGACCCCGGCCATGACGTAGGGCTCCTCGAGCTGGGCGGAGGGCTTGAAGGCCTCGCGGTAGACGCCGATCGCGTCCTCGAGCGCCGCCGGCGCGAAGTGGGACGCGAACGCGTAGGGGAGTCCCAGGAGCGCCGCCAGCTGGGCGCCGAAGAGCGAGGAGCCGAGGATGTAGAGCGGCACGTGGGTGCCCTGGCCGGGGATCGCGCGCACGCCGGGCAGCGGGCTCTCGTCGCTGAGCAGGCCCTGCAGCTCGACGACGTCCTCGGGGAAGCTGTCGCTGGCGCGGGGGTCGCGGCGCAATGCCATGAAGGTCGTCTGGTCTGAGCCGGGCGCGCGGCCGAGGCCGAGGTCGATGCGCCCGGGATGGAGGGTGGCGAGGGTCCCGAACTGCTCGGCGATCACCAGCGGCGAGTGGTTGGGCAGCATCACGCCGCCGGCGCCGAGGCGGATCGAGTCGGTGTGGGCGGCGATGTGGGCGATCAGCACCGCGGTCGCCGAGGAGGCGATCGAGGAGATGTTGTGGTGCTCGGCGTACCAGATGCGCCGGTAGCCGGCCCGCTCGGCGGTCCGCGCCAGCTCGACGCTGCCGGCGAAGCTGTCGGCGATCGTCTCCTCGCGGCCGACCGCGGCGAGGTCGAGGATCGATAGCGGGACGCTGGCCATGCACCAACTCTAGAGAGCGGCCGACCTCGCCCTTCGGGGCGCCGACGCCCGCCCGCCGCGGGTCCGCCGAGGATCGCCGTGCGCCACTATCCAGCGATGCTTGCGGCGGGGTTGATCTGCGCGGTTGCGGCCTCGGTCCTCTTCAATCTCGGCATCGCCCTGCAGGCGCTCGAGGCCCGAGCGGCGCCGAAGGGGGAGGGCCTCCACGTGTCGCTGCTGGTCACGCTAGTGCGGCGGCGCCGCTGGCTCGCCGGCCTGCTGCTCGGCGCGCTCGGGGTGCCGCTGCAGATCCTCGCCTTCGCCTGGGCGCCGTTCGTCGTCGTCGAGCCGCTGCTCGCCTGTGGCCTGCTGGTGCTGCTGGCGATCGGCCGCCGGCTGCTCGGCGAGAGCCCGACCCTCGACGCGGTGCTCGGCGTCGTCGCGATCATCGCCGGCATCGGCCTGATCGCCTGGGGCGCGCCGGGCCAGCAGGACACCCACCGCGGCGCCGCCGCCGTGCTCGGCGTGATGGCCGGCATGGTCGGTGCCTCGCTGATCCCCTTCGCGGTGCGCGGCCGCCGCCTCGACACCGCGATGACCGCCAACCTCGGCTCCGCCTGCGGGTTCGCGGCGACCAACGTCGCGACCAAGCTGATGGCCGACGACTTCGGCGGCAGCCACTACCCGCAGGCGGTGGGATGGCTGGCGGTCGCCGCCTTCGCCGGCTTCACCGCGACGATCACCGGGATGACGGCGCTGCAGCGGGCGCCGGCGACGACCGTGATCCCGATCTCGACCGCGGTCCAGACCTTCCTGCCGGTCGCTCTCGAGCCGCTCTTCCTGGCCGAGAGCCTGCGCAGCGCCGACCTCGGCGGCCTGCCCCTGCTCGCCGGCCTGGTGGTGATGCTGGTCGGGATCGTCGTCGTCGCCCGGACCCGCCCGGTCAGCGTCCTCGCCGCCACCGCGCCGACCTAGCGGCCGGCGCTTAACCTGCGGGCGATGAAGGTGATCTCGCCGTTCGGCGAATACCCGTTCCGGTTCCGCCGCGTCGAGCGCCGCGGCTCGACCGTCGCCGTGCTGGGGACCGTCGCCGGCGTCGAGAGCGGTGTCGTCCTCGAGGCCGCCGACCTCCGCGCCGCCGCCAAGGCCGCGGTTGCCGCGACCGCCTTGGTGGCCGCCGCCGCCCTCATCGCCCGCCGCGCCTGAGCGCCGAGGGGCGCAGCGCTGTTTCGCGCGCTTGCTCTTATCGGTCAGATCCTTCCGATGTTAGAAAGGGTCGCTATGCGTCCCTAGCTAGCACCGGAGATTTCTGACCGTTGAGGCGCTCGCCTAGTTGTAGGAGTCGAGGGAGGGCGGGACACCCGATATGTAAAGGGAAGGCTGCGGCAGGCCGATACCGGAGGATGCGGTCCCACCTGGCATTCGATCCCGAAAACGCCCGCCAGGCGCTGCCCTTCGCGGTCGCCGGGATCGCCGGCGTCGGCTGCGCCGCCCTGCCGCCCAACGCCGATCCCGTCTACCTCGGCTGGGCGGCGGCGCTCGTCGCCCTCACCTTCCTGGTGCCGCTCTTCTGCGACTGGGCGCGGCCGCCGGCGCAGCTCGCGATCATCCCGCCGCTCCTCTTCCTCGGCGTCCTCGCCCTGCTGCTCGAGGCCAACGGCGAATCCGGCTGGGGATTCATGGCGCTGATCGTCCTGCCGGTGATCTGGGTCGCGCTCAACGGACGGCGCTGGCAGCTCGGCGCGCTGCTCGTCGCCGTCGCCCTCCTCTACGGCGCCTGCATCGCCTCCGGCCTCGGCGCGCAGTCGGCGGGGGGCTGGGGATTTGCCGTGTTGTGGGTGCTCGTCGCGACCCTGCTCGGCTTCACGATCCGCAACCTGGTCGCCCGCGAGCGCGCCGTAGGCGCCCAGCTCGCCCACCAGAACTCCTTCCTCGACGCGCTCTTCGACCAGGCCGGCTCTCTGGTCGCCGTGCTCGAGCTCGACGGCCACCTCGCCCGCGTCAACCCCGCCTGCTCCGAGCTCAGCGGCTTCGCCGCCGCCGAGCTGGTCGGCCGGTTCTTCTGGGAGGCGCTGATGGACGCCGAGGTCGGCACCGGCGTCGCCACCTACTGGGCGGCGACCGCGCCCGCCGACCTCGCCGGCGTCACCGAGATCCCGATGCGGGACCAGACCGGCGAGCTGCACCGGATCCACTGGACCGTCGCGCCGCTGACCGACGACGACGGGCGCCTCGTCAACTTCGTCGCCACCGGTCTCGACGTCACCGTCGAGCGCGCGGCCGAGGCGGCACTGGCTGACTCCGAGTACCGCTTTCGCACCCTCGTCTCCCACCTGCCGGACACGATGCTGGGCCTGTACGACCGCGACCTGCGCTGCCTCGCGCTCGACGGCGACGTCGAGACACAGGGTCTCGATCGCGCCAACTTCGAAGGCCGGCTGCTGATCGATGTGCTGCCGCCGGAGAGCATGGCGAGGCTGCGACCGCCGCTGGAGGCGGCGCTGCGCGGCGAGTCGACGACCTTCGAGTACTCCTCCCACCTCAACGACTCCCACTACGAGATGGAGGTCGTCCCCTTCGTCAAAGACGGCGAGATCCGCGGCGCCTACATGGTCTCCCGCGACATCAGCCGCCGCCGCGCCGCGGAGGCCGAGGTGCGGGCCGCCGAGGACCGCTTCGCCGCCTCCTTCGAGCACGCCCCGGTGGGGATGGAGCTGATCGACCTCGACGGTCGCTTCATCGGCGTCAACCCGGCGCTCGGCGAGATCGTCGGCTTCCCCTCCGAGGAGCTGCTGGGCCTGCACACCAGCGCGATCACGATCCCGGCCGACGCCGCCCGCGACGAGCGACTGCGAGCGTCGATCCTCGCCGGCGAATCGGACCGCTACGAGATCGAGAAGCGGATGATCCACGCCGACGGCCGCGAGATCGACGTCGCCGTCCACCTCTCGATCGTCCGCAGCGTCGACGGCGAGGCGCGCTACTTCGTCGGCCAGGTGCTCGACATCACCGCCGCCAAGGAGTTCGAGCGCGACCTTCGCCACATGGCCGACCACGACTTCCTCACCGGTTTGATGAATCGCCGCCGCTTCGAGGAGGTGGTCGGCGAACACCTCCAGAACGGCGCCCGCCACAGCGATGGCGGGGCGCTGCTGATGCTCGACATCGACAAGTTCAAGACCGTCAACGACACCCTCGGGCACGCCGCCGGCGACGCCGCGATCGTCGGCCTTGCCCGCCTGCTGGTGCGGCAGCTGCGTGCCAACGACAAGGTCGCGCGGTTGGGCGGCGATGAGTTCGCGGTGCTGCTGCCGGGAGCCGATCGCGAGCAGGCCGCCGCGGTCGCCGGCAAGCTTGCCGCCACGGTCGCCAGGTGGGACTTCGGCGCCGCCTTCGCCGACGTCGCGGTCACCACCAGCATCGGCGTCCTCCCGATCGAGGACGACGAGCACCGGGTACCGGCCGACGCCCTGATCGAGGTCGACCGGGCGATGTACCTGGCCAAGCGGGCGGGCGGCAACGGCTTCGCCTTCGCCGACGCCGAGCCGGACGCCGCGGCGCCGCCTCCCGCACCGAGCGCCGCCACGCCGGTCGCGCCCGGCGCCGTGGCGCCGTCCAAGTCGCCGGCCGAAGTGATCGTCGCCCCGGTCGAGCTCTGAGCCTTCGCGCGCCGGCCGGCGCCGCGACGGACCCGGGGACCGATTCCCCGGGCTGCGCCGCCACCGGCGGCCCGGCGCGCCCCGAAGGCTCCGGCGCCGCCTAAGGCTCCGGCCGCGGAACTAAGGCCCAGGACTAGGCGGTTGCCCGATGTGAGAGGGCCGGCTTAGGGCCAATCTGGATCGATCGCCCAACCCCGAGTCCGGAGGCTCCGATGAGCAGCCAGTTCAATGCCTTTGCCGCCACCTCCCATCGCGCCGAGCTTCATCGGGACGCCGAGCGCACCCGCCAGCCCGCCGACCGCGCCGCCGCCGAGAACCCCCTCCCGACGATCCTCCGCAGCCGTCGCCTCGGGCGCCTCATCCGCGTCGTTCCGAGCCCGGAGCGCCGCTCGGCCTAGCCGCCGCTCCGCCCAGGGCGGCCGGACGTTCTAGACCGGGGCGCCCCGGTCGCCCTGGGCGGAGAGCGGTCAGTTGGAGAGCGGCGAGCCGAGGTCGGTGCAGTTCGTCGCCCTCTAGCTGGACGAACGTATGAACTCGCCGTTTCCGGTTCGACCGGACAGGGGATTCGATCCAAGATGGCGAAGGTCCTGAAATGCCCGCGGCCGTGAATACCGAACTCTTCCCCTCCCCGCGTGAGCTCGAGAGTCGTGGCGGTCGCGAGCGCATCCTCGCCGACGTGCGCGAGCTGCTGCGGGCGGTCGACTGCGAGGAGCCGCCGCTCTTCGAGGACGGTTGGCTCGTGCTGGCGGCTCCGCCGATCGCCGTCTTCAAGGCGCTGCAGCGGATCGATCCCGGCTGGATCCGCCTCTTCGAGGTCTTCCCCGGCGACTCCGCTGAGCGGGCGCGGGCGCGGCGCCTGACCCGCGAGGTGACGCGCCGCCGCATCGGCACCCGCCGCCGCGCCCGGGCGCAGTGCGTAAGAGGATTAGATAAGCAGGGTTGACAGGTGGTTGCCGGCGGTCGAGGATCGTTGTGGCGCCCAGCTTCGCGGCGAAGCGCCATCCCCTACGAAAGGATCGTCCGTGCCCCTCGCAGATTTCAGCTTCGGAGAACTGCTCCTCGTCGTCTTCGAGATCTTCCTCTTCGTGATCTGGATCTGGATCCTTTTCACGATCATCACCGACCTCTTCCGCGATCACGAGGTGTCGGGCTGGGGGAAGGCAATCTGGCTCCTGTTCCTCATCTTCATCCCGTTCCTGACCGGGCTCGTGTACCTGATCGTGCGCGGCGGCGGGATGCGTGACCGGGCGATCAAAGCCCAGACCGACGCCAAAACGCACTTCGACGAATACGTGCGGACCCAGGCCCACGCCAGCCCCGCCGACGAACTCCACAAACTCAACGACCTCAAAGAAAAAGGCGCCCTCAGCGCCGAGGAGTTCGACCGCGCCAAGCAGAAACTGCTGGCCTAGCGCCGCTCCCGTTCGCGCGTTCGCAGTTATCCGTCCTACGCGCGGATAACTGCGAACGCCGGGTGCATCAACCGCGTTCGGCCGAGGAGTCCTGCCTCGGGCGCGAGGCTGGGGGCGGGGCCGCGGACCTAGGGCGTGACCGTCAGTGACGACGCCGCGACCTGCTCGAAGCCGCCCTTGCCGGGAGTCTTGGCGAACCAGGTCACCTTGACCGAGAAGTGCTCGCGGACGCCGGCGATCTTGAACGGGTAGGCCTTATAGGCGAGCGGCTCGAGCTTGGCGCAGGCGTGGCCGCCGCCCAGCGGGGCCGCGCCGTAGATCCGGAAGCAGGCTTTGATCGCCCGCTTGCCGACGTTGCTCTTGAGCACGAAGGTGGCGCGGAGGTACTTATCGCCGTCGTATCGGCAGTGCTTCGCCGGCGTGAACGGCTTGCCGTCGGCGCACGACGCGTAGGCTTCGAAGTCCGGCTTGGCCGGCTTGGCCGGCGCCGCTCCGGCGGCCGGCGCGAGCGCAGCGGCGGCGAGCGCGGCGAGGACGAGGATCGACGGGAGGAGGGACGAGACTCTGTTCTTCATCCCGTCCCCGTAACCGGGAGCGCCGCCTCTCAATCCGCGACCGCGATCTCGGTGGTGCGGTCGGCTAGGCCCGCTCGAGCGCCTCGGGCCTGTGGACCGCGGTCCCGCCTGACTTCTCGCTGCGGACCAGGTACTGCGGTTCGTCCTCGGAGGCCCTGACCGTGCGGCCGCCGGCCTCGGTGTCGGCGGTGATCCTGCGCTCGACCTCGCCGACCCCCTCGCCGCCATGGGACTTCCACTTCACCCGGTCGCCCTTTTTGAACTCGGTGGTCATCCCGCCGAGGTACCCGGCGACGGAGGGCGCTAACTCGCGACCGACCGCCGCGGGCGGTGCGCCCAGCGCCGCCCGGGCGCCGGACGGACGGGTGCCCGTCGCCGCTCCCACCAGGCCCAGCCCGCCATGATCGTGCCGGCGTAGATCCAGCCGAGCAGGACGTCGAAGAAGTAGTGCTCGCCGGTCGCGATCAGCGAGAAGCCCATCGCCAGCGGGTAGAGCAGCAGCAGCGGCCGCGCCCACCGCCACGGCACCCGGTCCCAGAGGAAGAGCGCGACCAGCATCGTGAAGCCGGCGTGCAGCGAGGGCACCGCGGCGACCGCGTTGGCGGCCGCCTGTCCCTCGCTGAAGAGCGATGCGGTGCCGACGCCGAGCACCTGCCAGCCTTCCGAGGTGGTGCGGTGGACGCCGTGCAGGAGGCCAATTTCGTCGGCCATCCACGGCGGCGCCGCCGGGAACGCCATGTAGGTGGCGAGGCCGGCGAGGGCGAGGGTGACGAGGCGGCGGCGGAAGCGCAGGAAGGCGGGATGGTCGCGCGCCCAGAGCCAGCCGGCGAGCGCGAAGGGGACGATGAAGTAGGAGGTGTAGACCAGGGTGAAGCCGACGTCGTACCAGTCGACGACGCCGGGGTGGTAGAGCCGCGCCTGGATCCATTCGGTCGGCGTCTCTCCGAAGAAGACGGCTTTGTCGAAGGCGATCATCGGGTGGATGTGGGCGCCGATGCCGAGCGAGTCGGCGGCGCCGCGGGTGAGGTCGTAGGCGGCGAGGACGATCAGGATCGGCGCCCAGTCGAGCACCAGCCGGACGATCTGCCAGGGATGGCGGCCGAGGCTGACGCAGACGAGGGCGCCGCAGGTCCAGGCGACGACGAGCTCGCGCTGGACCGGGATCCCGTACTCGGCGCTCCAGACGACGAGGACGACGAGGTAGATCGCCAGAGCGACCCGGCGCACCGCCGCCCAGTGGGCGAAGCGGAAGCCGTCGCCGGCGCCCTCGACGGCGGTCCCGGCCGGCGCGACGCGGGCGATGTCGGTGGTGCTCACCCGGGCAAGCCTACGGCTTACCTTGGAGCGGGATGAGCGCCGCGCTCCGGGTTGGGGCGGAGGCCGCTAGTCGGAGAGCGTGCGGGCGAGCTGCGCCAGCGCTGCCTCGCGGTGGGCGTCGAGCTCGGCGATCAGGCGCTTGGCGTCGCGGGCTCGGACCGCATCGAGGATGCGGGCGTGCGCGTCGAGCGCGTCGTCGCGCGCCTCCTCGGCGTTGTAGTACATCGCCCGGTACGTTTCGGTCGAGTCCCAGAGCAGGCGGATCAGCTTCAGCGTGTGCGGTTGGTCGGGGGCGGTGAGCAGCGCCAGGTGGAAGCGGCGGTTGGCGTCGAGGCCGGCCGCCACGTCGGCGGCGGCGCTCGCCTCGGCGCACTCGCGGGCCAGCAGCTCGAGCCGCTCGATCGCCTCGGCGTCGAGCAGCGGCAGCGCCTTGCGCGCCGCCCGGCTCTCGAGCACCTCGCGCAGCTCGTAGATCTCGCCCAGGTCGGCGAGGTCGAGCTCGGTGACGAAGTAGCCGCGCCGCGGCAGGTAGGTGACCTGGCCCTCCTGCTCGAGCACCGCCAGGGCTTCCCGCACCGGCGCCGTCGAGATCCCCAGTCGCGCCGCGACCTCCTCCTGGCCGACGCGATCGCCAGGACCGATCTCGCCGGCGACGATCGCCGCCCGCAGCGCCTCGACGGCATGCTGGGCGGCGGTCCCGGGAGCCGCCCGCTGGATGCTGGGCGCCGCCATCAACGGAACGCCTGGATCCCGGTGATCGCGCCGCCGACGACGAGGGCGTGGACGTCGGCGGTCCCCTCGTAGGTGACGACCGACTCGAGGTTGTTCATGTGGCGGATCACCGGATACTCGAGGGTGATGCCGTTGGCGCCGAGCACCTGGCGCGCTTCGCGGGCGACTTTCAGCGCCGCGTTGACGTTGCCGAGCTTGCCCATGCTGACGTGCTCGGGACGCAGCGTGCCTGCGTCCTTCATGCGGCCGAGGTGGTGGGCCAGCAGGGTCGCCTGGTTCACTTCCAGCGCCATGGTGGCGAGCTTCTGCTGCTGGATCTGGAAGGCGGCGATCGGCTTGCCGAAGGCCTCGCGCTCGGCGGCGTAGGAGAGGGCGGCTTCGTAGCAGGCGCGGGCGGCGCCGACGGCTCCCCAGACGATCCCGTAGCGGGCCTCGTTGAGGCAGGAGAGCGGGCCTTTCAGCGAGCTCACCTCGGGCAGCACCGCGTCGGCCGGCAGGCGCACGTCGTCGAGCAGCAGCTCCGAGGTGATCGAGGCGCGCAGGCTCATCTTCTTGTGGATGTCCTGGGTGGTGAAGCCGGGGGTGCCTTTGGGGACGACGAAGCCGCGCACGCCCTCGTCGGTCGCCGCCCAGACGACGGCGACGTCGGCGACCGAGCCGTTGGTGATCCACATCTTCTGGCCGTGCAGGATCCAGTCGTCACCGTCGCGGCGGGCGCGGGTGCGCATCGCGCCGGGGTCCGAGCCGGCGTCGGGCTCGGTCAGGCCGAAGCACCCGATCGCCTCGCCGGCGGCCATCCGCGGCAGCCACTCCTGCTTCTGCTCCTCCGAGCCCCAGCGCCAGATCGCGAACATCGCCAGCGACCCCTGGACCGAGACCAGCGAGCGGACGCCGCTGTCGCCGGCCTCGAGCTCCAGGCAGGCGAGCCCGTAGGCGGTCGCCGAGGCGCCGGCGCAGCCGTAGCCCTCGAGGTGCATGCCGAGGACGTTCAGCTTGCCGAGCTCGCGGGCCAGCTCGAGCGGGATCGTCCCCTCCTCGAACCAGTCGCCGACGTTGGGCACGACCTCGTTCTGGACGAAGGCGCGCACGGTGTCGCGGATGTCGCGCTCTTCGTCGGAGAGAAGCGCGTCGATCGCGAGGAAGTCGGCGGGGTTGATCTTGGTGGCGGGGGCGGCGGTCGCGGCCATGGCATCTGCCCTTCTGCTCGGATTTCTATAGATTTTCGAAGATCGAGGATTCATTGAATCAAACTGCGCTGGGGCCGTTGAAGATCGTCGACTTCTCGCGGGTGCTCGCCGGGCCGTTCGCGACGATGGTGCTCGCCGACCTTGGCGCCGAGGTCGTCAAGGTCGAGCGGCCGGGGGGCGGCGATGAAACGCGCAGCTGGGGACCGCCCTACGACGAGCGCGGCGAAGCGACCTACTTCCAGTCGGTCAACCGCAACAAGGACAGCGTCTTCCTCGACCTCGGCGACACCGACGGCGCGGCCGAGGCGCGGCGGCTGGCGGCGGGCGCCGATGTCCTCGTCGAGAACTTCCGCCCCGGCGTGATGGACCGGCTCGGCCTCGGCTGGGAGGAGTTGGGGACGGCCAACCCGCGGCTCGTCTACTGCTCGATCACCGGCTTCGGGAGCGGCGAGGCCGGGGCGACGATGCCCGGCTACGACCTCCTGATCCAGGCGCTCGGTGGGCTGATGAGCATCACCGGGCCGCCCGACGGCGAGCCCGCCAAGGTGGGGGTGGCCCTCGTCGACGTGCTCGCCGGGCTCTTCGCCGCGATCGGCATCCTCGCCGCGCTTCGCCATCGCGATGCCACCGGGGAGGGGCAGCTGGTCGAGGTCGATCTCTTCTCGGCCCTGCTCGCCGCCCTCGTCAACCAGGGCTCCGCCTACACGGTCGCCGGCGTCGTCCCCGAGCGGATGGGCAACCGCCATCCCAGCATCTCCCCCTACGAGCTCTTCGAGACGGGTGAGGGGGAGCTGGTCGTCGCGGTCGGCAACGACCGCCAGTTCGCCGCCCTCTGCGAGGTCCTCGGCGAGCCGGCGCTGGCCTCCGAGCCGCCCTTCGCGACCAACCCGGCCCGGGTCGAGAACCGCGACGCGCTCGGCGCGCGCCTCGAGGCGCTGCTGGCGGCCCGTCCGGCGACCGAGTGGGCCGAGCGCCTGAGCGCCGCCCGCGTCCCCGCCGGCGTCGTCAACGACATCGGCGCCGCTTTCCGCCTCGCCGCGGCGATCGGCCTCGACCCGACCGTCGCGATCCCCCGGCCGGACGGCACCGAGGTCAGCCTCACCCGCAACCCGATCCGCCTCTCCGCCACCCCCGCCACCTACCGCACCCCGCCGCCCCCGGCCCCCGCCGACTGACGGCCCGCTCGAGAGCGTTCGCACTTCTCCCGGCCGTAGGCCGGATAACTGCGAACGCCGCGATCCTCGCGCCGGCCCGCGCTCCGGCGTTCGCACTCCTCCGGGATATCGGCGGATAACTGCGAACGCCGCGATCCTGGCGCCGGCCTCGCGCTCCGGCGTTCACACTCCTCCGGGATATCGGCGGATAACTGCGAACGCCAGAGCGAGACCCCACCAGGCGCCGGGGGCGGTAGAAACGGTTGACGGATTTCGACCTTTCTTCGCGGAATCTTGTGCGGGGCGGAAATCGGCGGCGCAGGGCGGAAAGGCATCCATAAGCAAAAATTGGCTCTGGAAAGAGGCTTGACATTGCCCTGGCGGTATGAAACATAATCCTTTCTAGTGCTGCGCCTACCGACTCAGCGACCCCAGCCGGCTCTCGCGATGAGCAACTGTCGCACGGGGTGTGGAGGAACCGGGCTCGATCGCCCCACCTGGGACCGATCGCAGACCGGAGCTGACGGGCGTTCTCCGATTCCGCCCATCAACCACTACTCAGAGGAGTAGCCCATGGATGTCCATATCCCGCTCGTTCTCGGCGCAGCGGACTTCTTCAAAGAACAGGTCTCACTCACCGTCTTCACCTCCGACATCTTCTACGCCTTCGCGACGGTCTCGCTGTTCCTGCTGGTCGTCGCGATCGGGCTGATCGATGCCGGGCTGGTCCAGCGAAAAAACGTGCTCGACATGTGGATCGGCAAGCTCGCCGCCGCCTTCTTCGCCGGCGCCGGCATGTTCCTGATCGGCTACGCGATCTGGCAGGTCAGCTTCTACGAAGCGTTCGAAATCCCCAAGCCCTGGGGCGAAGCGATCTCGCAATGGTGGGCGGGCGGCGTCAACGCGACCTCGCTGCCCCAGAACCTGAACCCCGAACTCGCGCCGGAGAACGACGTCTTCCAGGTCTTCCTGGTCTTCTTCGTCGCCTACGCGATGGCCGGTGGTGCCCTGCTGCACTCGGCGGGCCTCGAGCGGGTCAAGCACCTGCCGATGAACATCATCGCCGGGGTCGCCGGGACGATCGTGATCCCGATCCTCCTCTACCTGACCTGGGGCTCGGTCGGGCCGCTCGACAAGACCGGCGTCCACGACTACCTCGGCACGTTCTCGCTCTACATCTTCGTCGGCACCTGGGCGGCGATCATTGCCTGGCGGGCGGGCCCGCGGGTTGGCGCCTTCTTCGACGAGAAAATCGACCCGTCGCGCCCGGGAACCGGCCTGCTGAGCCATAAACCGCACAACCTGGGGCTGACCGCCGCGGGCGTTGGCCTGGCGCTCTTCTGTGTCCCGTTCCTCGCCCTCGGCTGCGGCTACATCGTCCCCGAATTCGGCTACTTCGGGATCTCGATGACGAGCTCCGGCTTCGGCGTCGTGCTCGAGAACATCTTCATGTCCTACATCGGCGGCGCCGTCGCCGGGCTCCTGATCGCCTACGTGACCAAGAACCCGATCATGGCCCTGCTCGGCCCGGTCGCCGGCTACATCGGCTGCTCGAGTTCCTTCGACGTCGCCAAGCCGCTCGGCATCCTGGCGATCTCGTTCATCGCCTCGTTCGTCGTCTACGGCATGTACCTGCTGATGCAACGGCTGCGGATCGACGACAAAAAGATCGTCCCGCTGGCCCTCGGCGGCGGCATCTACGCGGCGCTCGCCGCCGGGATCGCCGGGGCCGGTCAGGCCACCGGCGGCTATTTCGAACTCGAAAACGGCGACTACGCCTTCCAGCACGCGACGATCACGATCGGCCACCAGCTGGTCGGCGTCGGGGCGACGCTGGGGATCTCCCTGGTCACCGGGCTGGTGCTGATCATCGGGCTCGAGAAAACGATCGGCCTGCGGGTCGATCGCGAGGACGAGGTCGTCGGCCTCGACCTCGCGAAATGGGGCTCGGCCCCGCCGCAGGAGTTCGAAGACCTGCCGCCCAGCGCGCCGGCGACGGGCGGCACCCCGCCCCCGACGACCGGCACCCCCCCGGCGCCGGGCGCGCCTCCGCCGGCACCCGCAGCCGGCTAGCGGCCGGTCCCTGCCCCGGCCGCGGTGGAGTCCCGACCCCGAGGCCGTCCCGGCACGACAGGCCGGGGCGCCCTCCGGCGGTCGGGAGGGGTGCGCCCCCCAGCCTGGACGGTGGCTGCACGCACGGCGCACCGTCCCAAATTCGACCTGATACGTTTCTACTTTCTTCGGGTAAAGCAGGATCCGGTGTGATGACAGGCCGCTGGAGGCGCACCGGAAAGCTTCCTAGAAAGCTTCCCACCCACGACTTCGGAGGTAGCCGCAATGAGCACCACGACGCAGAGCCCAAACCAGAGCGAGACCCCCGAGCTCCCGGACGGCCCGCGCGGTCTTCTGATCGACGGCGAGTTCGTCGACGCCGCCGACGGCGGAACGATGGAGGTCCGTAACCCGGCCACGGGCAACGTCCAGGCCGAGGTCGCGATCGCCTCCGACGAGGACGTCGACCGCGCCGTCGCCGCCGCCCGCCGCGCCTTCGAGGGCGCCTGGGGCGAAGTGACCCCGTCGGAGCGCGGCAAGATCCTCTGGCGCCTGGGCGACCTGATCGACGCCAACGCCGAGGAACTCGCCCTGATCGAGAGCCTCGACAACGGCAAGCCGCTGGCCGAAGCCGGCGGCGACATGTGGTTCGCCGCCGAAACCTTCCGCTATTACGCCGGCGCCGCGACCAAGATCGACGGCCGCACGGTCAGCCCCTCCAGCCCCGGCAAATGGCACGCCTACACGCGGCGTGAGCCGCTCGGCGTGGTCGGCCAGATCATCCCCTGGAACTTCCCGCTGATGATGGCCAGCTGGAAGGTCGCCCCGGCGATCGCCACCGGCAACGCGGTCGTCCTCAAGCCGGCCGAGCAGACGCCGATCTCGGCGCTGCGCCTCGGCGAGCTCTTCCTCGAGGCGGGCCTGCCGCCCGGCGCTCTGAACGTCCTCAACGGCTACGGCAAGACGACCGGCGCTGCGATCGCCGCCCACGACGGCGTCGACAAGGTCGCCTTCACCGGCTCCGCCGAGACCGGCCGGGCGATCGTCGGCGCGGCGATGGGCAACCTCAAGAAGGTCAGCCTCGAGCTCGGCGGCAAGTCCCCCAACGTCGTCTTCAACGACGCCGACCTCGAGGCGGCGACCGCCAACGCCGCCGGCGCGATCTTCAGCCACATGGGCGAGGTCTGCATCGCCGGCTCGCGCCTCTACGTCCAGGACGACGTCTTCGACGACGTCGTCGGCGCCGTCGCCGAGCAGGCGAAGGGGATGAAGATCGGCCCCGGCACCGCGCCCGACAGCCAGCTTGGCCCGCTTGTCTCCGACGACCAGCTGAAGCGGGTCAGCGGTTACATCGACGACGGGATCAAGGGCGGCGCCCGCGCTCTCGCCGGCGGCAACCGCCACGGCGAGGACGGCTACTTCGTCGAGCCGACGGTGCTCGTCGACGTCGAGCCCGACGCCCGCGTCCTCAGGGAGGAGATCTTCGGCCCGGTCCTGGTCGCGCGCTCCTTCTCCGATCCGGCCGAGCTGACCCGCGAGGCCAACGACACCCGCTACGGCCTCGCCGCCGGGGTCTGGACCAAGGACCTCTCCAAGGCCCACGAAGCCGCCGCCGCCCTGCAGGCGGGGATGGTCTTCGTCAACAACTGGGGCGCGATCGACCCCTCGCTGCCGTTCGGCGGCTATAAGGAGTCGGGCTGGGGCCGCGAGCTCGGGCCCGACGCGATGGACATGTATCTGGAGACGAAGACGGTCGTCATCTCCCTGTAGCTCGGCGCTCCGTTCGTCCTTTGTCCCCCCCGGTGGGACAACCGACGAACGGAGCCGAGCAGCTCGCTCAGAGGCGGGCGATCCGCTCGCGCAGCAAGGTGCGGAAGCGCTCGGGGTCGGCATCGACCGCGACCTCGAGCGCGGGGGCGGGCGGCGGCGGCTCGCCGTCGATCTTCCAATGCGGCTCGAAGGCGGTGACGGTCCCGCCGCCGGCCGCGCCAGAGCCGGCGGGGAATCCCTCGCCGTCCCAGTCGAAGGCGGTGTGGCCGCGGCGGAAGCCGGTGTCGGTGTCGACGGCGATCGCCGTCGCCGGGCGCACCGACACCAGGGAGGGATCGAGGAAGGCGGCGACGACCATCGCGTCGTGGAGGGGCCAGCCGGCGCCGGTCACCTGGTCGTCGTAGCCGAGGATCATCTCGGCAAGGAGCGCGCCGGCGCTCGACCAGGTCGCCAGCTCCAGCCGCTGGTCCTCGGCGAGGGCCGCCTTGCGGGTCGCCGCCAGGGTGAAGAGGCGGACGCGCGCGAGCTCGCCCTCGACCAGCACCCGGTGAGCGGCCTCGGGGTCGGCCCAGACGTTGAACTCGGCGAACGGGGTGACGTTGCCCCGATCGATCGTCCCGCCCATCACCGCCAGGGTTCCGATCCGATCGGCGAGGTCGGGGCGCAGGTCGAGCAGCAGGGCCAGGTTGGTGAGCGGGCCGAGCGCGATGACGATGACCTCGCCCGGCGCCGCCGGCTCGAGGACGGCAGCCAGCAGGTCGAGCGCCGGCTCGGCCTCCGCCTCGCCCGCCGCCGCCAGCTCAATGTCGCCGATCCCGTCCAGCCCGTGGATCCGCGGGTATTCGGGATTGGTCCGCACCAGGGGCCGCGCGGCGCCGCCGGCGACCGGCACCTCGTGCCGCCCGAAGGCCGCCAGCAACCGGGCCGCGTTACGGGTGCAGAGGTCGACCGGGACGTTGCCGCGCACCGTCGTCACCGCCCGCAGATCGAGCTCGGGGCTGGCCGCGACCAGCGCCAGCGCGACGGCATCGTCGATCCCCGGATCGCAGTCGACAACGGTCGGGACCGCCCCAGATTCGGTCATCAGACTCGATTCTAGCGTCGGGAAAACGGCCTTGACGCGACGCCGCAGAAACCGCTAGGGTGAAAACGAATCTGGTCCCCAGTTTCAGCCCATGAGGGGCGGAAAAGGGGATATTCCGAAATCGTTTCAACCTAGAGCGAATTTCCCCGACCACTGCGAGGAGCCCTTGCCCGACTACGATCCCACAGCGAAGAACGCCCGGCGCTATCCCAAGGTGATCGACGAGGCGGAGATCGACGCGCTGCCGCGGCTCGAATTCAACACCGGGATCGACACCGCGATCTTCATCTCCCGCGAGCGCGACGACGCCCGCTACTTCCGCCACGGCTACTGCTACATGGAGCCCGACCACGGCGACTACCACTGGGACCAGACCAACTTCGACGAGTCGCACTTCTGCCTCGAAGGCCAGATCAGGCTGCGCGTCGAGGATGCCGATGGCCGCCAGATCGTGCTCGAAGCGCGCCAGGGGGAGCACATCTTCCTGCCGGCGGGCTACAAGTACACCCTCGAAGCGACCGGGGTGAAATCGAAATTCTTCTGGACCAGCGGTCCCTCCCCGCGCGTCGGCCTCGCCGACGCCAAGGAGTACTCCGACAAGCTCAAGGCACTGAGGAGCGAGTGACATGGCCGACGTCAAGCCGGTAACGGCAAGCACCTTCGCGCCGCTGCGCGGCGCCAAGCGCTGGGAGTTCCTCGAGCGCGCCAAGACGATCCGCTTCGCGACCGCCAACGAGGACGGCTCGATCTACCTCTCGCCGCTCTGGCTGGTCGTGCTCGACCGCAAGATCTACATCCCGGTCGACGCCGCCAGCAAACACGGCGCCAACTTCGAGGCCAACCGGCCGCTGGCGGCGCTGGTCGACGGCGGCGATGAGTACGCGACCGTCCACGGCGTCCGCATCCTCGGCACGATGCAGGCGACCGACGATCCCGAGCTCTACGACCAGCTGCAGGAGCTGGTCCGCGCCAAGTACTTCTACCGAAACCACCCCTACGCCGACGCCTACTTCGAATTCGGCGAGTTCGCCGGACGCCGCTACTACGAGCTGGTGCCGGACCGGATGATCGGCTGGGACATGCGCGAGCTCGCCGAGGTCCCCGCCAACGAGGCCCGCGTCCTGCCCGACCACGTCGGCGACCGGCTGCTCGAGGACTAGGCATTGGCCGCCTCGGGAAGTTCCGCCAGGGTCCTCGTCGCCGGCGAGTCCTGGGTCAAGCACACCGTCCACATGAAGGGCTTCGACCAGTTCCACTCGACCGAGTACGAGGAGGGCGGCGGCGCCTTCCTCGAGTCGCTGACCGGCGCGGGGATCGACGTCGACTACGTCCGCGCCCACGAGATCTCCGGCAAATTCCCGCGCGACCGCGAAGCGCTTTCGGCCTACGACGCCGTCGTCCTCTCCGACATCGGCGCCAACTCGTTCCTGCTCTCCGACGAGACCTTCCTGCGCTCGGAAGTGACGACCAACCGGCTGGCCGAGCTCGCCGCCTACGTCGAGGGCGGCGGCGGCCTGGTGATGATCGGCGGCTACCTGTCCTTCTCCGGGATCGACGGTCGCGCCCGCTTCGGCCAGAGCCCGCTCGCCGAGGTGCTGCCGGTTTCGATGCCCGACCGCGACGACCGCGCCGAGCGTCCCGAGGGGGTCGCTCCGGCGGTCGCCGTCCCCGATCACGAGGTGCTCGGCGGCGTCGGCTCGGAGTGGCCGCGGCTGCTCGGCTACAACCAGTTCGCGGCCAAGGGCGAGGCCACCGTCGTCGCCACCGTCGGCGATGATCCGCTGCTCGTCGTCTCCGAGCCGGGGGCCGGCCGCGCCGTCGCTTTCGCCTCCGATTGCGCCCCCCACTGGGCGCCGCCAGAGTTCGTACAGTGGCGGGACTACAACAGGCTCTGGTCGTCGATCGTCCTCTGGGCAGCGGGCGGGAAGGCCACCTAGCGGGGGGAATAGCACTTTCGATGGCGAGGAAACGCCGACCAACGATGAAGGACGTCGCCGAGCACGCCGGGGTGTCTCTCAGCACGGTCAGCTACGTCGTCAACGACAGCGGTCCGGTCGCCACCGACCGCCGCGCGCGCGTCCTCGACGCGATCCGGATCCTCAACTACACGCCCAACGAGTCGGCCCGCAGCCTCAAGCGGCGCTCAGCCTCGACGATCGGCCTGATCGTCCCCGACCTCGCCAACCAGTACTTCGCGCTGATCGCCGAGGGGGTCGAGCGCGAGGCCTCCGAACGCGGCGTGCTGGTCGTCCTCTGCGTGCCCCAGGCGACCGGCAAATCCGACGATTTCTACGCCCAGCTGCTGCGCAGCCAGCGGCTCGACGGCGTCGTCTACCTCTCGGCGACCGGGACGCTGCCGACGCTAATGCTGGAGCTGTCGCGCTCCGGCGCCGTCGTCTTGGTCGACGAGCGGATGCCGGGCTTCGCGCTGCCGGCGATCGTCTCCGACAACCGCTCGGGCGCCCGCGAGGTCGCCAAATACGTGATCGACCAGGGGCACGAGCGGATCGCCCTGATCGGCGGGCCGGCGCCGCTGTGGAGCGCCGAGCAGCGCCAGGCCGGCTATCGCGAGGCGCTGGCCGCCGCCGGCCACAACCCCGACGAGGTGCCGTTCTTCGCCGGCGATTACCACCAGAAGTCGGGCTTCGAGCTGGCCGCTAAGGCGCTCGAGGAGGCGGCGGCGGAGCGCCCGACGGCGCTGATCTGCGCCAACGACCTGATGGCGATCGGGGCGCTCGAGTACTGCAAGTCGGCCGGGATTTCGGTGCCCGGGGACGTCAGCATCGTCGGCTTCGACGACGTGCCGACGGCGGCGCTGGTGACGCCGCGGCTGACGACGACGCGCCAGCCCGCCCACGACCTCGGCTCGGCCGCGGCGCGCCTCCTCTTCGACCTGATCGACGAGGACCCCGACGCGGCGCCCACCGTCTCGCCGAAACCGTTCGCGACGCAGCTGATGGTCCGCGAGTCGGTCGCCCCGCCCCCCGGCCGGTGACCGGCGTGGGGGTGGGCGCGTGACGCCGGGGAGCGGGCTGGCGGTCGTCGGCGCGATCAACGTCGACTTGGTCGTGGCGAGCGAGCGGTTGCCGGGACCGGGGGAGACGGTGGTTGGGCGCGGCCCCGCGAGCTTCGGCGGCGGCAAGGGCGCCAACGCCGCGGTGGCGGCGGCGCGGGCCGGGGCCGAGGTGCTGCTGGTCGGGGCCGTCGGCGACGACCAGACCGGCGAGGAGACGCTGGCGGCGCTCGCGGGCGAGGGCATCGACGTCGGTGGCGTGGCGCGCCTCGCCGGCGAGCCGACCGGAGTGGCGCTGATCGTCGTCGACGCCGGCGGCGAGAACCAGATCGCGGTCGGCGCCGGCGCCAACGCTGCACTCGACGCCGACGCGGTGCGGGCGGCGCTCGAGCCGCACCTCGCCGGGCTCGGCTGCGTCCTCGTCTCGACCGAGATCGCCGACGAGGCGGTCCTCGCCGCCGTCGAGGTCGCGATCGAGGCCGGCGTGCGCTGCGTCGTCAACCCGGCGCCGCCGACCGCGGCGGTGGTCGAGTCGATCGGCCGCGGCGCCCTGCTGACCCCGAATGCCGGCGAGCTCGAGGAGCTGCTGGGGAAGCTCGACGAGCGCGTCGTGGTCGAGGACGGCGCCCCCGACGGCGTCATCGCCGGCGCCCGGGCGCTGTCGCAGCTGAGCGGCGCGCCGGCGATCGTCACCCGCGGCGCCGACGGCGTCCTGCTGGTCGCCGAAGCCGGCCAGATCGAGCTGCCGGCGCCGCCCGCCGAGGTCGTCGACACGACCGGCGCCGGCGACACCTTCAACGGGGTTCTCGCCGCCAGGCTCGCCGCCGGCGACGAGCTCGAGCGCGCCGCCGAATACGCGGTCGCGGCCGCCTCGATCTCGGTGGCTTCTCCCGGCGCCCGCGAGGGCATGCCATCCGCCGCCCAGATCGAAGCTGCGCTCAGCTGAACGCAGAGAGGCGCTCACTGGAACCACCCCCGGTAGGGGTGAAGCGTCTTGTACTTTTTCGCCGCTTCGCCCCCGCGGTCAGCCACCCGCGCCGTCGAAAAGTTAAGCGAAACCCCTACCGGGGGTGGTTCCCCCTGACGGCTCAAAAGGGCGTTTGCACCGGCGTCCAGATCGATTTCACCCCGGTGTGCCGCACGCCCCTTGACAGTCCAGGGTCGAATCGTTCATATTTGCCTCTACACAGGCGTCTGGGCCATTTGGACAGGGATAATTGGCAGAAGCCAGAAAGGTTTCAACAAATGACTGAGTTCAGCAACATCATCATCAACACCGACAACTACAAGCACTGCCATTACCCGCTGTATCCGCCCGGCACCGAATACGTCTCCAGCTACATCGAGTCGCGCGGCGGCGAGTTCCCGGTCCAGATGTTCGTCGGGCTGCAGGCCTTCATCCGCGAGTTCCTGATGCACCCGGTGACGCTCGAGGACATCGACGAGGCCGAGTACACCGAGCGCGAGCAGGGCATGCACTTCAACCGCGAGAACTGGATGGGCATCCTCAACGACCACGGCGGCTACCTGCCGGTCGAAATCGAGGCGGTCCCCGAGGGCACCGTCCTGCCGGTCAAGAACGTCCTCGTCCAGCTCATCAACACCGACCCCAAGTACTGGTGGGCAACCAGCTTCTTCGAGACGGCGCTGCTGCGGGCGGTCTGGTACCCGACCACGATCGGGACGATCAGCTGGCTCTCCAGGAAGGTCATCGAGGAGTCGCTGCGGCAGACCTCCGACCACCCCGAGTCGGTGCGCCACATCCTCCACGACTACGGCGCCCGCGGCGTCAGCTCGCAGGAATCGGCGGCGCTCGGCGGCCTCGCCCACCTGGTCAACTTCAGCCAGTCCGACACGGTGCCGGGGATCGTTGCCGCGAAGAAGTACTACAACGCGGTCGACCCCTCGAACTCGGGCCCGAACTCCGAGCACGCCGGCTTCTGCGCCTGGGGCCGGGAGAACGAGGTCGACGCGATGCGCAACATGCTCGACCAGATGGAGCCGGACGGCTGCGCGCTGCTGCTGACCGACACCTACGACCACGAGAACGCCGTCAAAAACATCATCGGCGGCGAGCTCAAGGAGCGGGTCGAAAACTTCAAAGGGCTGGTCGGCGTCCGTCCCGACTCCGGCGACGTGGTCGAGGTGACCTCCTCGACGACCGAGTGGCTGATGGACGCGTTCGGCTACACGACCAACTCCAAGGGCTACAAAGTGCTGCCCGACTTCGTCCGCACCGTCCAGGGCGACGGCGTCCGCCGCGAGACCCTGCCGCTGGTCTTCATGGAGATGGAGCGCCGCGGCCTCGCCACCGACAACGCGGTCTTCGGCATGGGCGGCGGCCTGCTGCAGCACTGCAACCGCGACACGATGGAGTTCGGGATGAAGGCCAACGCCGCCAAGGTCAACGGCGAATGGCGCGACATCGGCAAGAGCCCGACCGGCGACACGATGAAGCTCTCCAAGAAAGGCCGGCTCGCCCTCAAGTACTCCGACGGCGACTACTCGACGGTCAAACGCGACGAGATCTCCCCCGAGGAAAACCAGCTGGTGCCGGTCTTCCGCAACGGCCAGCTGCTGAAGAAGTGGGACTTCGAGGAGCTCAAAGCGAACGCCGCACGCGAGGTCCCCGAGCACTACTACTCCGACTACGTCGCACCGATGAAAGCGGCCGCCAAAGGCGGCGCCACCCCGGTGAGCGCCTAGCGTCAACCGCCGCCCCCGCCGCTCCCCCCGACCTTTGTAACCCTCTGGGTGACAAAGGTCGGGGGGAGACCGGATCGGCTGGACCACCGCGGCGCCCCAAGCGATGAGCAAGCTCCACATTTTCGACATGGACGGCACGCTGCTGGCGGGCTCGGCCTGCCTGGAGCTCTCCCGGCACGCCGGGCACGTTGACGACGTCGACGAGATGGAGGCGCGCTGGGGGCGCGGTGAAATCGGCCACGTCGAGTTCTACGAGCTGCTGCTGCCGCTCTGGGAGGGGATCGAGGACGCCGACGTCGAGGCGGTCTTCGCCGGGGTCGCCTGGCTCGACGGAATCGAGGAGGTCTGGCGCGACATCGACGCGCGCGGCGAGCGCAGCGCCGTCATCACCCTCTCGCCGCAGTTCTTCGCCGACAAGCTGCTGGACCTGGGACTGCACGAGGCCTACGGGGCCGAGGTGCTCTCCGGCGAGCCGCCGCGCCCCGAGCGCGTCCTCACCCCAGAATCGAAGGTCTACATCGCCACCGAGCTGCTCGAGCGGCTCGGTCTCGGCAGCGATGACACCGTCGCCTACGGCGATTCGGCCTCCGACCTGCCGCTCTTCGAAATGCTCGGCAACACCGTCTCGGTCAACGGCTCGGCCAGCCTCGCCGACCACGCCGCACTCGCCTACGAGGGCAACGACCTGCGCGAGGCCTACGCGCTCGGCCGCCGGCTGCTCGAGGGTAGGGTGGCGACGGGATGATCGGCGCGCGCCAGCGGGTAGAGGGAGCGGGATGAGCGCCGCGATCGGCACCGCGCCCGACAGCCGCCAGGCGTCGCACACGATGAGCTCGGGCAAGCGCCTGATGGTCCTCGGCGGCCGCGCCAACCCGCCGCTGACGGCGGCGATCGCCGGCAAACTCGGAGTCGAGATCGGCGCGGTCAAGCTGAAGACGTTCTCCAACAGCGAGGTCTACTGCCGGATCGAGGAGTCGATCCGCGGCGCCGACGTCTTCATCGTCCAACCGACCTGCGCCAATCCCGAGGCCGGCATGAGCGCCAACGACACGCTGATGGAGCTGCTGGTGATGATCGACGCCGCGGTCGGCGCCTCGGCCCACCGCATCGTCGCCGTCGTCCCCTGGTTCGGCTACTCGCGCCAGGACAAGAAGAGCGCCCCGCGCGAGCCGATCTCGAGCCGGCTGGTGGCGCGGGCGCTGGAGTCGGCGGGCGCCGACCGGGTGTTGACGATGGACCTCCACGCCGGCCAGGTCCAGGGCTTCTTCCGGGTCCCGGTCGACCACATGACGGCGATGATGCTGCTGGTCGAGCAGATGCGCCCGACCGACGGCAGCCGCGAGCCGACCGACCTCGTCATCGTCGCCCCCGACGCCGGCCGGGTCAAGCTCAACCGCAACTTCGCCAAGCGCCTCGGCGCCGAGCTGGCGCTGCTCGACAAGGACCGCCCCGAACACCAGGTCGCCAACGTCAACGCGGTGATCGGCGACGTCGCCGGCAAGACCGCGATCATCGTCGACGACATGATCGACACCGCCGGCACGCTGCGGGCGGCCGGCGAGGCGGTGATGGCGGCGGGCGCCAAGGAGGTCTGCGCCGTCGCCACCCACGGGATCTTCAGCGCCGACGCCTACGCGACGCTGGCGGCGGCGCCGTTCGACCGCATCGTCGTCACCGACACGGTGCCGCTGCGGCCGGGCGCGCCGGACAACATCGAGGTCGTTTCCTGCGCCGGCCTGCTGGCCGATACCGTGCGGCGAATCTTCACCGGAGACTCGGTCAGCGAGGTCTTCGACGGCCAAAACCAGGTCTTCTAGGACCGCAGCGAGAGGGAGCAGATGGCGATCAGGATCGGATACAAGGCATCGGCGGAGCAGTTCGGGCCGCGCGAGCTGATCGATTACGCGGTCGAGGCGGAGAAGGTCGGGCTCGACATCGTCTCGGTCTCCGACCACTTCCAGCCCTGGCGCCACGAGGGCGGCCACGCGCCCAACGCGCTGGTCTGGCTCGGTGCGGTCGCCGAGGCGACCGAGCGGGTGACGCTCGGGACCAGCGTCCTCACCCCGACCCTGCGCTACGAGCCGGCGATCATCGCCCAGGCCTTCGGCACGCTCGCCGAGCTGGCGCCGGGGCGGGTCTTCCTCGGCGTCGGCACCGGCGAGTCGCTGAACGAGACCCCGGCCACCGGCGGCGAGTTCCCGGGCGCCAAAGAGCGGCGCCGGCGCCTCGCCGAGGCGGTCAAATTGATCTCGCAGCTGTGGACCGAGGAGCGGGTCGACTTCGACGGCGAGTACTACGAAACGGTGCGGGCGACGGTGTACGACAAACCGGCCGAGCCGGTGCCGATCTACATCGCCGCCTCGGGGCCGCTGGCGGCGAAACTGGCGGGGCGCCGCGGCGACGGCTTCATCTCGACCAGCGGCAAAGACCCGGAGCTCTACGCGACGCTGCTCGAGAACCTCAGCGAGGGCGCCGAGAAAGCCGGCCGCGACGCCAGCCAGATCAAGAAGATGATCGAGATCAAGGTCTCCTATGACCGCGACGCCGACCACGCTATGGAGGCCTGCAAGTGGTGGGCGGCGCTGGGCCTGACCCACGACCAGAAACAGGGGATCGACGATCCGGTCGAGATGGAGCGGGTGGCCGACGAACACGCCGACCAGGCCCACAAACGCTTCATCGTCGCCAGCGATCCCGACGAGGTGATCGAGAAGGTCCTGGCCTACGTCGAGATGGGCTTCGAGGAGCTGGTGCTGCACGCGCCCGGCAATGATCAGAAGCGCTTCCTCGACCAATTCGGCGCCGACGTGCTGCCGGCGCTGCGCGAGGAGACCGAGAAGGCGGCGAAGGCCGCCGCGGCCGAGTGAACGCCGGCGCGTGACGCCGGCTGGCCGCCTGGTCCTGGTCGGCGGCGTCATCGTCGACGTCGTCGTCGCGGTCGAGGTGCTGCCGCCGCGCGGCGGCGACACGCTGGGGCGCGACTTCCTGCAGGCGGTCGGCGGCGGCTTCAACGTCCTCGCCGCGGCGAGCCGGCAGGGGATGGCGACGGCCTACGGCGGGCGGTTCGGCAGCGGGCCGCTGGGGGTGCAGGCGCGGGCGGCGCTCGAGGCCGAGGGTGTGGAGCTCCTGCTGCCCGAGACGCTGTCGGGAGAGACCGGCGTCTGCCTGGTGATGGTCGATGCCGGCGGCGAGCGCACGATGGTGACGGTCGAGGGGGTGGAGGCCGACCTCGGCGCCGCCGACCTGGCGCGGCTTGAGATCCGCCCCGAGGACACCGTCTACGTGTCCGGCTATGAGCTCGCCTACCCGCACGCCGAGGTCGTCGGCAGCTGGCTGGCGACGGCGGACTTCGAGGCCGACCTCGTCTTCGATCCCGGCCCGCTGGTCGCCGAGCTGGCGCCGGAGCTGCTCGAGGCGGCGCTGGCGCGGGCGGCCTGGCTCAGCCTCAGCGCTGCCGAGGCCGAACTGCTGACCGGGGCCGGGTCGCCGGTGACCGCGGCGATCGCCTGCCTCGACCGCGGCCCGCGCCTGCGCGGCGCGATCGTGCGGACCGGGTCGGAGGGCTGCGTCCTCGCCGAGCCGGGCGAGGAGCTGATGCGGATTGCCGCCTACCCCGCCCGCCCGATCGACACCACCGGCGCCGGCGACGCCCACGTCGGCGCCTTCGCCGCCGCCCTCGCCCGCGGCGCCTCCCCCGGCGAGGCCTGCGTCTGGGGCAACGCGGCGGCGTCGGTGGTGGTGGGGAGGCGCGGACCCTCGCAGGCGCCGGGCCGCGAGGAGACCGCCGCGGTCATCGCCGGCACAGCCGCGGCCTAAGCTCCCCCGATGCCTTTCCTGGTGCGACTCGACCACGGTCCCGACTGGGACTCCGCCAAGCGCCGCCGCGAACAGGTCGGCTGGGAGGAGCACGCCGCCTTCATGGACGCCCTCGTCGACGACCGCTTCATCGTCCTCGGCGGCCCGGTGGGCGAGGGCGACGGCGAAGACGTCCTGCTCGTCGTCGAGGCCTCGGGCGAGGAGGAGATCCGCACGCGCCTGGCTGCCGACCCGTGGTGGGGGACGGTCCTGGTCCTGACCTCGGTCAGACCCTGGAACGTCCTGCTGCGCGGCGGGACCGCGTAGCCGGGGCGGGCGGCGGGAGATCTGGGCTGGCGGCCGGGCGGACGGCGCGCGGTCGCGGCGGATCGGCCAGCCGGCGCGGGCCGCGCGAGGCGGGCAGTCGCTCAGCCGGCCAGATCGTGCGCGGCGCGCAGGCCGTCGGCGAAGGCCCGGACCGCGTTCAGCTCGGAGGGGTTCTCGGCGCCGCCGACGACTCGATGTGGCACCTCGAGACGTTCGAGCAGCGGCCGCAGCCCGTCGTTTCGCTCCTGTCCCGCGGCGATGACGACGCGGTCGGCGGCGATCGTCTCCCGGTCGCCGGCATCCGTTTCGATCTCGACCCCCTCGGCGGTGATCCGCCGGTAGCGCAGCCCGGTCCGCG
Source organism: uncultured Actinomycetes bacterium (assembly GCA_963839115.1). Taxonomy (GTDB): domain Bacteria; phylum Actinomycetota; class Thermoleophilia; order Solirubrobacterales; family 70-9; genus VAYN01. Next base: position 2,091,185 of record CAWITM010000001.1, on the reverse strand, counting down.
TCTCGACCCCGGCCCGCTTCAGGGCATCGAGCCAGACCCACCGCGTCGTTCGCCCGATCCCCGCCCCGATCCGTCCCGACCGCCGCATCACCGTCACCCCCGGCCGCCCCCCGCTCGTCCTTCCCGTGTGGGAAACAGACACCAGGCGTCTGTTTCCCACACCGGAAGGCGCCGAAGCCTCCATTGCCGTGTGCGAAAGGGTCGCTATGTGTCCCGAAGGCACACCGGAAGGAGCGGGAGGCGGTACGGCTCCGTGGGTCTCGTAGAAGGCGCCGATGGGGTCGGCGGCCTCGACGTGGGTGAGCGTGTGGGCGAGGTCGACGCCGATGCCGCCGCCCCCGATGATCGCCACGCGCTCCGCGTCGCCGATGCCCGATTCGAACGCCTCGACGTAGTCCACGACGTGCGCCGCCTCGGTGCCGGGGATGTCGACCCGGCGTGGGAGGACGCCGGTGGCGAGGATGACGCCGTCCAGATCGGCGAGCAGGTCGGCGTGGTCCTCGCTCAGCTCGCGGCCGAGGTGGACGACGACGCCGAGCCGCTCCAGCTCCTCCTCGAAGTAGGAGATCGTCGCCCCGTAGTCCTCCTTGCCGGGGACGAGGCGGGCGAGGCGGAACTGGCCGCCGAGTTCCGGGCCGGCCTCGAAGAGCTGAACCTGGGCGCCGAGCGAAGCGAGCGCGCGAGCGGCCTCCAGGCCGGCCGGTCCGCCGCCGACTACGGCGAAGCGCTTGACGGCTGGCGCTCCTGCGGTCCGAGCGGAACCTGGGTCGGGGAACTCTCTCTCAAATCCCGCCCGTGGATTGACCAGGCACGACACGTGCCCCGCCGACAGCGACCGATCGATACACGCCTGGTTGCATGAGATGCAGACGTTCGTCGCCTGCCCCTGCCGTGCCTTTTCGACGATTCGAGGATCCGCCAGGAACGGCCGCGACATCGAGATGAGGTCGACGCCGCCGCCTCCATCGGCGCCCCCGCCGAGCAACGACTCCGCGTCCTCGACCCGATTGACCCTGTTCCCGGCGATCACCGGCACTGCCGCCATACCTGCCGAAGTGGCGGCGGTGCCGGTGATCCCATCCCCTGGCGTCGCGTTGACCGCCCCCCGAATCGCCGCGGCCCAGGGCATCCAGGCCCCAACCGGCACCGCGCCCTGAACCGTTGGCGCCGCACTTTCGTGCCATCCCACGCCGATGTTCAGCGCGTCGACCCCGGCCGCGACCAGCGCCACCGCGAACGCTTCGACCTCCGCGAACGGTCGCGCCTCCGGCATCAGCTCCGCTCCGGTCATCCGGAAGATCACCGGGAAGTCCGGGCCGACCGCCGCCCGCACGGCGCCCGCCAGCTCGATGCCGAAGCGCATCCGTCGCTCGGCGTCGCCACCCCAGGAGTCCTCGCGCCGGTTAGTTGACGGGGAGAGGAACTGGTCGACCAGGTAGCCCTCCGAGCCCATCACCTCGACCGCGGCGAAGCCCAGCTCGCGCGCCCGCCGCGCCGCCGCGGCGAACTCGGCGATGACGTCCCAGACCTCGTCGGTGTCGAGCGCCCGTGGCTCGGCTCGCGAGACGCGGCTGGCGATCGGCGACGGCGCGACGACCTCGCCGGGACCGTCGGCCAGCGCGTAGCGGCCGGCGTGGAAGAGCTGCAGGGCAATGGAACCTTCGGTTTCGCAGGCCGAAGCTGAAATCCGCTCCAGCGCCGCCGCGCTGGCATCGGAGTCGATCAGGCCGTAGCCACCGTCGGCCGCCCCGTCGGCGCTCACCGCCCAGCCGCCGGTGACGATCAGGCCGGCGCCGCCGAGGGCGCGCTCGCGGTAGAAGGCGGCGAGGCGCTCGCCGGCGTCGGGCTCGGCCTCGATGCCCATGTGCATCGAGCCCATGACGATCCGGTGCGGCAGCTCCAACGCGCCGATCCGGACCGGCGTGAAGACGTTGGCGAGGCGACCCGCCTCGCCGTCAGGCATCGGTCCGCCGTCATCCCCAGGCATCGGCCTGCGCGTCAGTCATCGGACGCGGCGACCGCGTCCTCGCCGCCGCCGGTCCCGGCCTGTTCAGTTTGTCGCCCAGAGGGCGACAAAGCGGACGCGCCCGGCTCGGGCAGGCGGAGCGGGCCGGTCGCGTCGTCGAAGAAGGGCGGGGCGATGATGCTTAGGCCGCCATCGACGACCAGAGACTGGCCGGTGATGTACTCGGAGCGGGGTTCGAGCAGGAACTCGACCGTGTCGGCGACCTCCTTCACGGTGCCCATCCGCTGCTTGGGAATCTTCGGGAGGACCTGGGTCTCGAGGTCCGGCATCCCCTCGACGCCGTAGAAGTAGGCGCTCGAATCGGACTCGATGATGCCGCCGTTGACCGCGTTGACGTTGATCCCCAGCGGCGCGAACTCGATCGCCATGTAACGGACCCAGGCCTCGACCGCGGCCTTGGCGGCGCCGAGGTTGGCGTAGGTCGGGTAGGCGCGGATCGAGCCGTAGCTGGAGAGGGTGACGATGCGCCCGCCGTCCGTCATCAGCTCGACCGCGCGCTGGGCGCCGAGCACGAAGGCGCGGATGTTCATCGCGTAGGAGCGGTCGAGGTGGTGGAGTTTGAGGTCTCCGATCAGCTTGAAGGAGCTCGCCGCGGCGTTGCCGACGTAGTAGTCGAGGCGCCCGAACTCCTCGCCGGCGGCGTCGAAGAGACGGTCGATGTCGGCCGGGTCCTCCATGTCGGCGGCGACGGCGATCGCGCGGCCGCCGCGCTCGCGCACGCCGGCGACGACCTCGTCGGCCAGGTCGGCGTTGCGCTTGTAGTTGACGACCACCGAGCCGCCCTGAGACGCCAGCGACAGCGCCAGCTCGCGGCCGATGCCGCGCGAGCTGCCGGTGATCAGCGCCACCTTGCCGGCGGCGAAACCCTCGCTCATCCGACCTGGCGCTCCGCGATCGAGCCGTGCACCGGGGCGAAGACCTCGCGGGCGATGATCGTCTTCTGGATCTCGTTCGTCCCCTCCTCGAAGCGCTGGGCGCGGGCGTCGCGGTAGACCCGCTCGATCGGGCTCGAGGCCCAGAAGCCGATGCCGCCGTGCGCCTGCAGCGCCTTGTCGGTGACGCGGCTGAGCATGTCGACCGCGGTCAGCTTCGCCATCGAGGAGAGCACCGCCGCGTCGGCCGCGCCGGCCTCCCAGCGCCGCGCCGCGTGCAGGGTCAGCTGGCGCGCCGCTTCGAGGTCGGCGGCGTTCTCGGCGAGGGCGAAGGAGATCGCCTGGCGCCCCGACAGCGGCTTGCCGAAGGTGACGCGCTTGACGGCGTGCTCGGCGGCCAGCTCCTGGGCCCGCCGCGCCAGGCCGACGCAGGTCATCGCGACGGCGATCCGGCTCGGGGTGAGGAAGCCGCCGAAGGCGACCTGCAGGCCCTTGCCCTCCTCGCCGAGCGTGTCTGAGACCGGGACCGGGGCGCGCTCGAAGACCAGGTGAGCGTGGTCGGTGCCGCGCACGCCGAGCGACTCGCCCATGTCCTCGACCTGCACGTTCGGCGTATCGCGGTCGACCAGCAGCGCCACCGTGCCCTCGGCGCCGGTCGTCCCCGCCAGCCGCGCGAACAGCAGCCAGCGGTCGCAGCTGACTCCGAAGGTGATCAGGTGCTTCTCGCCCGAGAGGTAGTAGGTGTCGCCCTCGCGCTCGACCTCGCAGCGCAGGTCGGCGCCGGTGCCGGCGGTCGGCTCGGTCAGCGTGAAGGCGACGGTGAGGTCGCCGGTCACCGCCGGGATCACGTAGTCGCGGCGCTGCTCCTCGGTCGCGAACTGGTCGATCGAGCGCCACACCCCGTTGGCGACGTGGACGATCATCCGCAGCGAGGCATGCGACATCGCGAACATTTCGAGCAGCTCGAGATAGCGAGAGAAGGGGATGCCGCGGCCGCCGTACTCGGTCGGCCCGGCCAACGAGAGGTAGCCGCGCTCGCGCAGCTCGGTCCGCAGCTCCGGCGGCACCGCCCGCTCGGCCTCGATCCGCCGCGTCCACTCCTCGCCCTCGTTCGCCACGTAGGCGGCGATCTCCGCCCTCAGCTCCGCGAAGCCCGTCTCGTCGAAGGTCTCGGGGAGGGGGGTCGTGGCTTGCGGGGTCATCGGACTGGCTCCTTGTCGGGGGTGGTGGGCTCCGCCGGCCGGAGCCCCTTGGCGCGCTCGCGCAGTACGAACTTCTGGATCTTTCCACTCGGCGTGCGCGGCATCGCGTCGATCTCCTCGACCCGCTCGGGCCAGTAGTGGCGGGAGACCTCGCGCTCGTCGAGGAAAGAGCGAATTGCCGCCAGGTCGAGCCCGCGGTCGTCCCCGTTGGCGTTGCTCCCGTCGCTGCCGTTGGCTCCGGCGGCGGCGCTGCCGCGGACCACGAAGGCGCAGGCGCGCTCGCCGAGGCGCTCGTCGGGCATCGCCACGATCGCCACCTCGTCGACCAGCGGGTGCTCGTGGAGCAGCTGCTCGATCTCGGCGACCGGCACCTTCTCGCCGCCGCGGTTGATGATGTCCTTGACCCGGCCGGTCAGGCGCAGGTAGCCGTCGGCGTCGATCGTCGCCAGGTCGCCGGTGCGGTACCAGCCGTCGGAGGTCATCGCCTCGCGGGTCAGATCGGGACGACCGAGGTATTCCTCGAAGAGACAGCGGCTGGTCACCTGGTAGTTGCCCTCCTCGCCGGAGCCGAGGACGTTGCCCGCGTCGTCGACGATGCGGATCCGCGTCCCCGCCAGCGCCCGGCCGTCCGTCCCCCAGACCTTCTCCGGGTCATCGCCGGGAGCGGCGAGGGCGCCGAGGCAGGACTCGGTCGAGCCCCAGGCGCCGCAGACGGCGGCCTCGAGGACCTCGGTCGCGCGTGCCGCCAGCGCCCGCGGCACGGCGGCGCCGGTGACGACGAAGATCCGCAGCGCGGGTGGCGCCGGCTCCTCGCCGGACTCGACGACGCGCACAAGGTCGGCGAGGAACGGCGTCGCCGCCTGGACGAAGCTGCCGTCCCACTCGCGCAGGGCGCGGGCGCCGCGGCGGGCGTCCCAGACGTCCTGGATGATCTGGGTCGAGCCGAGCGCGAAGCTCAGCCACATCCCGTAGAGCAGCCCGGTCTGGTGGGCGAGCGGGGTGGGGATGAAGATGCTGTCGTCGCGGCCGAGGCCGAGGTGCTCGACCTCCATCATCGCCGCGCGGGTGAGGGCGTCGTAGCGGTGCAGGACGCCCTTGGGCTCGCCCGAGGTGCCGGAGGTGAAGAAGAGCTGGGCGAGCGCGCGCGGCGCCGGCTTGCGGGCGGCGATCGCCTCGCGGTCGACCGTGGCGCCGGCGAGGGCGGCGGCGAAGTCGTGCCAGCGGGCGCCCTCGGTTTCGGGAAGCGCCGGGGCGTCGTCGGCGCCGACGACGAGCACGTGGTCGATCGCCAGCGGGGCGGCGTCGCCGCTCGTCGCGCCCGCCAGCATCGCCGCCGTCTCCCCGGCGTGGTCGCGACCCCGGAAGCTATCGGCGACGACCAGCACGCGGGCCTCGGCGCGCGAGACCGCGTGGGCGATCTCGCGCTCGCGGAAGATCGGCATCAGGGCGCAGCAGACGGCGCCGATCTTCATCGCCCCGAGGGTCAGGATCACGAACTCGCCCCAGTTGGGCAGCTGGTAGGCGACCGTCTCGCCAGGCGCCACGCCGAGCTCCAGCAAGAGCGCCGCGGCGCGGTCGGACTCGGCGTCGAGCTCGGCCCAGGTCCAGGTCCGGGTGCCGCCGGCGCGGACGTCGACGACGGCGTCTTCGGCGGGGCGCTCGGCGGCCCAGCGGGCGACCCAGTCGACGATCGGGATCTCGGCTGCCTGGTCGATCGCGATCGACTCGACGGCGCGCTGGCCGGAGCCGTCGCCGTCGGTCGTCGCGAGGGCGCCCTCGGCGGAGCGCTCGCGGTCGTCCTCGACGCTCAGGTGCAGGCCGACCCGGCGCATGTCGTCGAGGAAGCCGGGATAGGAGATCCGGTAGGCGTTGGGGTAGGTCAGCGAGCTCTCGCCGCGGGCCCGCGAGGCGGCCACGGTCAGCGCCATGTGGACGCGGTGGTCGTTGAAGCTGGAGAGCGGCGAGCCGGTCAGGTCGCCCTCGATCCCGCGCACGACCAGCTCGTCGCCCCGCTCGACGACGTCGCCGCCCATGCGGTTCAGCTGCAGCATCGAGACGACGCGATCGGACTCCTTGAGGCGCACGTGGGCGACGTTGGAGAAGCGGGTCTCGCCCTCCGCGAACTGGCCCATCGTCGCCAGCACCGGCAGCATGTCGGGCATCGGCCGGCAGTCGACTTCGACCCCGTGCAACCGCACGCCGTCGTGGCGCACCCGCACCCCACCGGCGGCCTCGTCGAGCTCCATCGGCAGCCCCATCTCGGCGACGACGTCGAGGAAGTGGGCCTCGGGGTGGTCGGTGCGCTCCGAGGTCAGCTCGCGGACGCCGCGGAAGAGGACGTCAGCGGGATGCAGCGAGGTCGCGGCGAGACCGAAGGCGAGCGAGCCGATGTCGGGCGGGAGCGCGATCTCGGCCGGCGTCGCGGTTTGGTCGGGCTCGATCTCGAAGCGCCGCCAGTCCTCCGAAACGCCGACCTCGAGCCCGAAGTCCCGCATCATGTTCACCGTCAGCTCGACGTAGGGCTGCTCGTTCAGCTCGCCCTCGACCTCGATCACGGTCGGCCCGCTGGCGAACGGGGCGACGATCAGGAGGCCCGAGATCCACTGCGAGAGGGTGCCGGCGATCGACACGTGGCCACCGGTCGGGCGCTTCGGCGCGACCGTGATCGGCGGCGTCGCGTTGGTCGCGGAGAGGTCGATCCCGAGCTCGCCGAGCGCGTCCAGCAGCGGGCCGACCGGGCGCCGCTGGAAGTACTTCTGGCCGGTCAGGGTGACCGGGGCGCTGGCCAGCGCGGCGAGGCCGATCATGAAGTAGAGGGTGGTGCCCGATGATCCGACCGAGACGCTCTCCCGTTTCGGTTCGTAGGGCAGCCCGCCGCGCACGGTGAAGCCCTCGGCGTCGACCTCGATCGCGGTCCCGAGCCCGGTGAGGACGTCGATCGTCGAGCGCACGTGGCGCGCGGCGCTCATCCCCCGGATCCGACTGGTTCCGGCGGCCAGCGAGGCCAGGATGAGAGCCCGGTGGGCGTGGTACTTGGAGCTGGGGACCGAAATCTCGCCCTCAAGCCGAGCCCGCGTCTCCCGAACGTAAAGGTGCACTGGGCCGGACGCTATATGGCGAGCCGGTGGCGAGGACGCCTGAGTAGCCCCTTCGGCGGGGTGCTCTGCCGCGAAACGCGATAATCCTCTTGTAATGAGCGGGTGCCACCAGCTGTGAGAGACCGAAGCGGGGGGGACCCGGTGGTGACCGGGCTGGGGGCGCTGACCCCTGTCGGGCTCGATGCGCCGAGCACCTGGCGGGCGCTGGTGGCCGGCGAGTCGGGGATCGGGCCGATCACCCAATTCGACGCCTCCGGGCTGGCGACGCGGATCGCCGGCGAGGTCGACGGCTTCGACGCCGCGGCTGTGCTGGGGACCAAGCGCGCCCACCGCAGCGCTCGCTTCTCGCAGCTGGCGATCGCCGCCGCGCGCGAGGCGGTCGCCGACGCCGGCCTCGACGTCGCCGCCGCCTCGGAGCGGGTCGGGGTCGCGATCGGCAGCGCCGTCGCCGGCACGCCGGAGACCGAGCGCAACGTGCGGGCGCTGGTCGCCGAGGGACCGCGCGCGGTCAGCCCGTTCTACGTCGCCTCGACGATCCTCAACATGGCCTCCTGCGAGGTCGCCATCGACCTCGGCGCCCACGGTCCCGTCACCGCCAGCTCGCTTGCCTGCGCGACCGGCACCTACGCGGTGCTGGAGGCGCGGCGGCTGATCCTCGCTGGCGAGGCCGACGTCGTGATCTGCGGCGGCAGCGACGCCGGCATCAACGAGGCGGTCTTCGCCGGCCTCTCCAACATGGGCCCGCTCTCGGAGCGAAACGACGACCCGGCCGGCGCCTCGCGCCCCTTCGACGCGGCCCGCGACGGCTTCGTCTTCGGCGAGGGGGCGGTGGTGTTGGTGGTCGAGTCGGCCGAGCACGCCGCCGCCCGCTGCGCCGAGCCCTACGGCTCGGTCGCCGGCGGCGCCCTGACCTCCGACGCCTTCCACATGAGCGCCCCCGAGCCGAGCGGCAGCTACGCCTCGCTGGCGATCCGCACCGCCCTCGAGCGCGCCGAGATCGCCCCCGAGGAGCTCGGCTACGTCTGCGCCCACGGCACCGGCACCCGCGCCAACGACACCTCGGAGACCAAGGCGATCCGCGCCGTCCTCGGCGCCGCCACCGACACCACGCCGGTCTCCTCGCCGAAGTCGATGGTCGGCCACCTGATCGCCGCCGCCGGCGCCCTCGCCGCGATGGTCTGCCTGCTCGGGATGCGCGACGGCGTCCTGCCGCCGACGATCAACCTCACCGATCCCGACCCCGAGTGCGATCTCGACCACATCGCCCTCACCGCCCGCCAGGTCCAGACCGACGCGGCAATCGCCAACGCGTTTGGCTTCGGCGGCCAGAACTGCGTCGTCGCGTTCAGGCGGTCTTAGCGGACGGATAGGGACGGGCGGGAGGAGTCGGGTATGCCTGCTCTCTCGACTGCTCGCTGGATCGCCGGTGGGCGAGCAAGGAGCTTTTCGGGCGAGAGTCGCAAAACGTTCGCAGGCACACCCGACTCCTCCCGCCTGAGGCCAGATCGGGTGCGCCCGATCCCTCCTCCGAGAGAGGTTGGGGCATGGGTTCGGGCGCCTGCGCAGGTCCTGCTTCTGAGCTTAGGGGCCTATATGGGCCCTTAAACTCAGACGCACCTGCCGGAACCAAGCAGCGCACGGCCAGGGGAAGAGGGACGACTATGGCTCGGGGTCGGGCTCGGTGACCTTGAAGCCGCCGGGGGTGCTGACCACGGGCTCCCAGGTGATGCCCTCGAGCAGCGCCTCCGAGGAGATTTCGAGGGCGCCGACGAGTTTGACCAGCGTTTCGAGGCGGGGGAGCCGCTGCCCTCCCTCCATCAGGCTGACCTGAGTGCGGTGGACCGCCGCGCGCGCCGCCAGCTCCTCCTGGCTGAAGCCGGCGTCCTGCCGCAGTTGAGTCAGGTTTTCGGCAAAGCGCTCCGCAATGTCCACACCGAAAGTTTTCGTCTTCGCGGGTGCGCTTTCAACAGCGACTTCGAAACATGTAGAGCGGGTGCGGTTCGCTCAGACAAATCGTTACAAACTGCGCGGAAGGTTTGAACGCGCGGAAAAGTTCGACGGTCAGAGCGGGCGGCGGTAGACCCGGTACTTCTTGACGATCCGGCCGTTCATCGCTTCGAGGCCGCTGTTCATCGACCTGTTGGTCTCGAGGATGAAGCCGGCCTCGCCGTGTTTCAGTGGCGTGATCGCGGCGGCGTTGAAGTGTTCGACGTAGAGCAGGGCGGCGACGCCGGTGTGCTGGTGCTCGGGCTTGACGCCGAGGAAGCCGACGCGCAGCCGGTCGGTGGTGTGGTTGCGGCGCAGGTAGTGCCACCAGCCGGTCGGCAGGACCTTGCCGTTCATGCGTTTCTGCAGCTGGTTGGCGTCCATCACGGTGATCGCCATCGCGATCGTCTCGCCCTCCAGTTCGGCGACCATGAACCACTCCGGGCTGAAGACCAGCTGCAGCTCCAGCGCGTAGGCGTCGAGGTCGGCCTTGGAGTAGGGGACGAAGCCCCAGTTCTCCGACCAGGCCGAGTTGTAGACGTCGGCGAAGCGATCCATGTCGGCGCGCAGGCTGCGGCGGGTCATCTTGCGGATCTCGATCCCGTACTTCTTGCGGCAGCGTTCGGCGAGTTTGAAGATGATCGGGTTGACCTTGTCGCGATCGTCGATCGAGAGGTCCCAGGAGAGCAGGTCCATCGCCTTCTCCAGACCGGCCGCCTCGCAGCGCTCCTTGTAATAGGGCGGGTGCCAGTTCTGGCGAATCAGCGGTTCGCGGTCATAGCCCTCGATCAGCACGCCGCTCTCGTCGTTCAGCGAGAAGTCCATCGGGCCGAGCATCTCGGTGCAGCCGCGGGCCCGCAGCCACGATTCGGCGGCGTCGATCAGGGCGCCCAGCGCCTCGGGGTCGTCCTCGAACTCGAGGAAGCCGAACATCCCGGTGCGGCTGTGGTGGTAGGCGTTGTAGGCGAAGTCGACCTGGGCGGTGATCCGCCCGACGACCCGGCCGTCGCGGCGGGCGAGGAAGTACTCGGCCTCGCCGTGGGTGAAGTAGGCGTTGAGCCGGCGGTTGAGGAAGAGCCGCCGCTCGGCTTTGAGCTGCGGCACCCAGGGGGTGCCGGCGTGGAGGCGGAAGGGGAGGTCGATGAACTCGCCGATCGCGCCGAGGCCGTGGGCGGTTCTGACCTCGAGCGGCACGGCGGCAACCTATCTGACCGTGGCGTTTTCCTCTCGCATACCGAGAGGAAGTCGCCAACCTAGGCGTCGCCGCGGGGCTCGGGCGCGGTGGGGCGGGCTCGGCGGCGGCGCCAGGCGACGTAGCCGGCGACCGCCAGGGCCAGGACGATCACCCCCACCGCGGCGAGGCCGCCGACCTCGAGGATCCTCTTGACCGCGTCGCCGAGCAGATAGGCGGCGAGCCCGACCGAGGTCGCCCAGGCGATCCCGCCGAGGGCGTTCCAGAAGAAGAAGACGGTCCAGCGCATGTGGGTGATGCCGGCGAGCCAGGCGGCGGCGATCCGCAGCCCGGTCACCCAGCGCCCCAGGAAGACCGCCTTGGGACCGTGCTTTTCGAAGAACGGCTCGCCGCGGTTGATGACCTCGAGGCGGTGGCGTTCCAGCGGTCCCGGCGCCTCCAGCAGGCGGCGGCCGCCGAGCCGGCCGATCAGGTAGCCGAGGTTGTCGCCGACGATCGCCGCGGCGGCGGCGACCGCGATCACGGCGATGATGTCGAGCGATCCGCCCTTGGCGAGCACCCCGGCGGCGATCAGGGCCGTCTCGCCCGGCACCGGCAGGCCGGTCGACTCGGCGCCGACCAGCAGCGCCAGCGCCCAGAGGCCGACGTGGGACGGGACGGAGAAGATGGCCGCGATCGGCATCGTCGGCGGACGATAGAGGGGCGGGTCAGGCGACCGGCGTCGGGAGCCGCGACCGCCCGATCCCGCCCGGCAACTCGGCCGCCGTCCTCGGCGCGCCCCCTAGTTGAACTCGATCACGCTGCGGATGCCGTCCTGGGCCTCCATCAGCTCGAAGCCGCGGTTCACTTCGTCGAGGGAGATGCGGTGGGAGAGGAAGGGCTCGACGTCGATCTCGCCCTCGAGGTAGCGCTCGACCAGGACCGGGACCTGGTCGCGGCCCTTGACGCCGCCGAACGAGGAGCCGGCGAGGCGGCGGCCGGTGATCAGCAGGCGCGGGATCACGTCGAGGGTCTCGCCCTTGCCGGCCACACCGGCGACGGTGCAGAGGCCCCAGGCCATCCGCGTCGCCTCGAAGGCCTGTTCCATGACGTCGGTCCGGCCGGTCGCCTCGAAGGTGTAGTCGGCGCCGTAGCCGTCGGTCATCGCCAGGATCTCCTCGACCGCGCCGGGGCCGCCGTTCATGACGTGGGTGGCGCCCTGGCCGCGGGCGAGCTCGAGGCGCTCGGCCGAGAGGTCGACGCAGACGATCCGCTCGGCGCCCTGCAGGCGGGCGCCGGCGACGGCGCCGAGGCCGACCATGCCGGCGCCGAAGACGACGCAGGTCGAGCCGGGGGTCACCTTGGCGGTGTTGATCGCCGCGCCGAGGCCGGTCGAGAGCCCGCAGGCGAACAGGCAGGCGTGCTCGAAGGGCGCCTCGGGGGAGATCTTGGCGAGCGCGATCTCCGGCATCACCGTGTACTCGGCGAAGGTCGAGCAGCCCATGAAGTGGCGGATCTCCTCGCCGTCACGGCCCAGGCGGGTGGTGCCGTCGGGGAGGTGGCCGAGGTTCTGCTCGGCGCGGATCGCCATGCAGAGGTTGGTGCGCGGGTCGACGCAGTGGACGCACTCGCGGCACTGCGGCGAGAACAGGGTGACGACGTGGTCGCCGACGGCGAGGTCGCCGACGCCCTCGCCGATCTTCTCGACGACGCCGGCGCCCTCGTGGCCGAGGACCGTCGGCGCGTAGCCGGAGGGATCGGCCCCGGAGGCCGTGTAGAGGTCGGTGTGGCAGACGCCGCAGGCGGCGAGTCGCACCAGCACCTCACCGGCGCGCGGCTCGGCAAGGTCGACCTCCTGGACCGCCAGCGGCTGGCCGAACTCCTCGAGCACGGCGGCGCGCATCTTCATCTGGCTCTCCTTCCCTCTATGTATTCGGTTCGAAGCACCCGGGACATCTGTCTAGAAGCCGATTCCCGGCTTTAAGTATCGGCTCTGGCGGGCGATGACGCACTATGGCTCTCCTCTCCCGCACCCTCGGCGGCAGTCCCGCCCACCGACTGCTGCTCGCCGCGGTAGTTCTCGCCGCACTCATAGTCGGCCTCGACGCAGTGGACGCGGGCGCGGGAGGGGTCAGCTGCAACGGCAGGGCGGCGACGATCGTCTCCAACTCGGCGAAAATCGTCGGCACCAAGGCGCCCGACGTGATCGTCGCCGGATCGGCGGCCAACACGATCTACGGCGAAGGCGGCAACGACACGATCTGCGCCGGCGGCGGCGATGACACCGTCTACGGCGGCCGCGGCAACGACAACGTCTTCGGCGAAGAAGGCGACGACATGATCCACGGCGAACGCGGCTCCGACGACCTCGACGGCGGCGGCGGCGCCGACCACGTCTACGGCGAAGAAGGCAACGAGACGATGACCGGCGGCGCCGGCGACAACGACTACGTCGACGGCGGCCAGGGCGACGACTCGGTCTCCGGCGGCCCCGGCAACTTCGACGTCGTCGTCGGCGGCACCGGCAACAACAAGATCGACGGCGGCCCCGGCGAACACGACATCGCCTCCTTTGCCGACGCCGGCGGCGCGGTCACGGTCAACCTCGCGGCGGGCTCGGTCAGCGGCGCCGTCAACGAGCCGCTGACCGGGATCGAGGACGCCCTCGGCGGCCCCGGCGACGACACCCTGATCGGCGATCCCGCGACCGCCAACCGGCTCGACGGCGGCCCCGGCAACGACCACCTCGAGGCCGCCGGACCCGGCGACGAAGCGTTCGGCGGTCCCGGCTCCGACCAGTGCGGCGGCGGGTTCGCCAGCGAAGAATCGTGTGGCTCCGCGGCGGCCGGCGGCAACGGCACCGCGGTCGAACTCTCGAACAGCATCGCCGGCTCCTCGAGCCTGATCATCTCCGGCACCAACGGACCCGACACGGTCGCGGTCGCCTTCTCGGGCGGCGCCTATGTCGTCAGCGGGCCGAACGTCGAACTCGGCGACCCGACCGCCAGCGACTGCACCAGCGGCGGCGGCGCCGTCACCTGCCACGGCACGATCGACACGATCAACGCGACGATGGGCGCCGGCAACGACGAAGTCACGATCGACGCCAGCGTCCCGTCGAGTGTCAACTCGACCCTCGAAGGCGGCACCGGCAGCGACACCCTGCGCGGCGGCGAAGGCGACGACATCCTCTACGCCGGCGAAGACAACGTCCCCGACACGCTCGAAGGTGGAGGTGGCGACGACGTCATCTACGGCGTCAACATCTTCCACCCGAAAAAAGACTCGGGCGCGGCCGACATGGTCGGCGGCTCCGGCAACGACCTGATGATCGGCGGTCAGCCCTGCGACGGCGACACCTTCGACGGCGGTCCCGGCGCCAACGACAGCGCCTCCTTCGCCCGCGTCCACAACTCCGGCGTTGCCGTCGAGGCGACGATCGGCGGCACCGTCACCGACCCCGACGTCGGCGGCTGCAACCCCGGTCACATCGACTCCTCGACCGAGAAGATCGAGGGCTCGCCCGGCAACGACATCCTCGCCGGCGACAACGGCAACAACGTCCTGCTCGGCCGCGGCGGCGACGACCAGATCGACGGCGCCGGCGGCAGCGACACCTGCATCGGTGGCGGCGGCAACGACTCGGCCACCAACTGCGAGTCCGAAGCCTCTATCCCCTAACGGACACCCGGCGGCGCAGCCGGTTGAAGCGCCCGTCCTTGAGGATCCGCTTGGCGGCGTTGTGGCCGGGCGCGCCCATGACGCCGCCGCCCGGGTGGGTCCCGGCGCCGCAGAGGTAGAGGCCGGTGAGCGGGGTCGCGTAGCCGGCGAGGAGGGGGGAGGGGCGCATGAAGGCCATCTGGTCCATCCCCTGCTCGCCCTGGAAGATCGAGCCGCCGGTGAGGCCGAAGATGCGCTCGATGTCCGGCGGGGCGAGGACCTCGCGCTCGACGATCGCGTCGGGCACGTTGGGGGCGTAGCGGGCGAGGTGGGCGACGCAGGCGTCGGCGTAGCGCTCGCGGCCGCCGTCGGCCCAGCCGGCCTCCTCGTGCGGGCCGTATTGGGTGAACATCGTCATCACCCAGCTGCCGTCGTCGGTCAGGCTCGAGTCGATTGCCGAGGGCAGCTCGGCCTCGACGTAGGGTTCGGCGGCGGGGCGGCCGCCGAGGGCGTCCTGCCAGGCGCGCTCGAGATAGTCGATCGAGGGACAGAGGTTGACGCCGGTGTGGCGCAGCGTCTCCTGCATCTCGTCGCTGACGTTCTCGTAGCGCGGTGGCTCCGAGAGCACCATGTTGATCTTCACCGAGCCGCCGCGGGTGCGGAAGCGCCGCATGTCCTCGACCACCTCGGCGGGGAAGTTCTCCGGCCCGGCGAGGTCGAGCACGGTGTTCTTGGGATGGGCGCCGGAGGCGACGATCGGCGCCCGCAGCACCTCGCCGTCGGCCAGCGTCACGCCGACGACGCGTTCGCCCGCGACGTCGATCGAGGCGACCTCGGCGCCGGTGCGGATCTCGGCGCCGGCGGCGCGCGCCGAGGCGGCGATCGCCTCGCTGATCGCGCCCATCCCGCCGATCACGTGGCCCCAGGCGCCCTTGACGCCGTTGAGCTCGCCGAGCGCGTGGTGGAGGAGGTTGTAGGCGGTCCCGGGGGTGTTCGGCCCGGCCCAGACGCCGACGACGCCGGTCGAGGCGATCGAGCCCTTGATCGCCTCGTGCTCGAAGTACTCGTCGAGGAGGTCGGCGACCGACATCGTGAACATCCGGACGACCTCGTGGACGTCGCGGCGCGAGAGCCCGGCGGCGCGCCCGGCCTCGCGGGCGAGCGACATCAGGTCGCCGGGCTTCTTGGAGCCCAGCGCCGGCGGTTCGCGCAGCATCATCGGCGCCAGGAACTCGGCCACCCGGAAGAGCCGGTCCTCGAAGGGGCCGTAGTTCTCGGCGTCGCGCGGGGCGACCGAGCGGATCGACTCCTGGGTCGCGGCGGTGTCGTCGTAGAAGACGACCGGGCCGTCGGGGGTGAGGGCCGCGTAGGCGGGGTCGAGCGGCACGGCGCGGTAGCCGAAGGCTTCGAGGCGCAGGTCGGAGACGATCTGCGGCTGCAGCATCGAGACCACGTAGGAGGCGCGCGAGACCCGCTTGCCGGGCCAGACTTCCTCGGTCACGCAGGCGCCGCCGAGGATGTCGCGGCGCTCGAGGACGAGCACGCGCTGGCCGGCTTTGGCGAGGTAGGCGGCCGTCGTCAGCCCGTTGTGCCCGCCGCCGACGACGATCGCGTCATAGCTGCCGCCGGAGCCGCCGGTCCTGGTGGGAGGCTGGGTCGTCGTCGCCATCGCGGCGGCATCGTATCAGGACTTAGTGAAATTGACTACAAGGTAAACTGAGGACCATGGACACTCGACTGCAGTCGCTCGCCAAGCAGCATCTGATGCTCCACTTCACCGACATGTCGGCCGTCATGCGGGAGGGGGTGACGGTCATCGACCGCGGCGAGGGCTGCTACGTCTTCGACGTCGACGGCACCCGCTATATCGACGGCCTCTCGGGCCTCTACTGCGTCAACCTCGGCCACTCCCACGGCGAGGAGATCGCCGTTGCCGCCGCCGCGCAGATGTCCCGGCTCCCCTACTCCACCAACTGGACGGTCGCCCATCCGCCGGCGATCGAGCTTGCCGCCAAGCTCGCCGAGCTGGCGCCGGCCGGGCTCGACCGCGCCTTCTTCACCTCGGGCGGCGCCGAAGCGGTCGAGTCGGCCTGGAAGCTCGCCGTCCAGTGGCACCAGGCCAACGGCGAGCCGGCCCGGCGCAAGGTGATCGCCCGCCAGGACGCCTACCACGGGGTGACCCTGGGAGCGCTGGCGATGACCGGCCTGGAGGAATGCCGGGCGCCGTTCGAGCCGTTCGGCGTCCCCGCCGTCCACGTCGCCAACACCAACGCCTACCGCCACCCCGAGGGCGCCGACCCGGCCCGCCTGTGCGCGGCGCTGCTGGCCGAAATCGAGGCGACGATCGAGCGCGAGGGGGCGGAGACGGTGGCGATGCTGATCGCCGAGCCGGTCCAGAACGCCGGCGGCTGCATCGTCCCGCCGGACGGTTACTGGCAGGGGCTGCGCGAGATCTGCGACCGCCACGGCATCCTGCTCGTTTCCGACGAGGTGATCTGCGCCTTCGGGCGGCTCGGCCACTGGTTCGGCGCCGAGCGCCTCGGCTACCTGCCGGACATGATCACGATCGCCAAGGGGCTGACCGGCGCCCACTTCCCGATGGGCGGCGTGCTGATCTCCGACCGCGTCGCGGCGCCCTTCCTCGACGGCCGCGCCGACTACCTGCACGGCATCACCTTCGGTGGCCACCCGGTCGGGGCGGCCGTGGCCCTGGCGTCGATCGAGGTCTTCGAGCGCGAGAACGTCCTCGCCAACGTGCGGGCGAACGAGCCTGCCCTCGAGGCCGGGCTGAACGCGCTGCGCGACATTCCGATCGTCGGCGACGTCCGCGGCCTCGGGCACTTCTGGGCGATCGAGCTGGTCCGCGACCAGGCCACCAAGGAGACCTTCGAGGGCCCGGCGGCCGAGTGGCTGCTGAAGGACGTCCTCTCCGAGGAGCTCTGGAGCCGCGGCCTGATCTGCCGCCTCGACGACCGCTCCGAGCCGATCGTCCAGATCGCGCCGCCGCTGGTCGCCGACGCGGCGGTGATCGAGGAGATCCTCGCGACCCTGCGCGAGGGGCTCACGGTTGCCGCCGAGCGGATGGGCGAGCGGCCGGAGCTGAGCGCGGCCTAGCGGCGAGCGGGCCGGTGAGGCGGCCGGGCGGGGCGGTCGGGGGGAGGACCCCCTCTCTCACAACAGATGTGGAGGTTCGTTCGGGGGTCCTCCCCCCGACCGCCGGCGGGGGGCTGGCTCGGGGCGCTTTGGTGCGTTGAGATTTGGGAGAGGGTTCTGGGCGGGTTGAGATCTGGGTGAGGGATCTAGGTGGGTTGGGATTGGGGGTGACGGGCTAGGGCGTCTAGGGCGATGCAGTTGTGATCGGTGAGGAGGGCGGGGTTGACCTCGAGCAGGTCGAGGCGGTGCTCGAGGAGGAGCTCGCCGAGGCGCGAGCCGAAGCGGGCGGCGGCGGCGAGGTCGGGGGCCGGGCCGCCGCGGGCGCCGAGCAGCAGCGGGGCGGCGCGCAGGGAGCGCAGCGCCCGCTCGACCCGAGCGGGCGGGGCGGGGAGGGGGACGACCGCGGTGTCGTCGAGCGCCTCGGCCCAGATGCCACCGAGGCCGAGGACCAGCGCCGGGACCACGCCGTCGCCGCGGGCGGCAAGCAGGAGCTCGACCCCGGCGGCCGCCATCCGCTCGACCAGCAGCGTCGCCCCGGCTGCCGCGGGCAGCGCGAGCAGGCGGGCGGCGGCCTCGTGGAGCTCATCCTCGTCGCGGAGGTCGAGCGCCAGCGCGCCGGCCTCGCTCTTGTGCAGGAGGGCGGGGGAGGTGAGCTTGAGCACCACCGGCCAGCCGATGTCCCGTGCCGCCTCGACCGCGCCGGCGGCGTCGACCGCGACGCGGGCGGCGGGGACCGCGAGCCCGCCGTCGGCCAGCAGCCGCTTCGCTTCGGCCTCGCCGAGCCAGCCGTCGCCCAGCGGCCGCGTCACTGCCGCCGCCTCGCCGAGCGAGTCGCCGCCGCCGGCCGCGCCAGGTCCGGCGTCGGCGTTCGCACCTATCCGTCCATATCGCGGATAACTGCGAACGCCGGGCGCGGGCGAGGGGGCGGGAGCGCCGGTCGCGCTGACCGAGTCGCGGATCGCCTCGGCGGCGGCGGCGATCTCCTCGAGGCGCGCCGGGTCGGCGAACGGCGTGCGCAGGGCTGCCGCGCAGGCGATCGCCTCGCTCAGGCCCGCCGCGCAGGCGATGCCTTCGCCCGCCAGCTCGGCGGCCGCCTCGGGTTCGAGCAGCTCGGGCAGGGTCGAGCCGAGCAGCACCGCGGCGCCGCTGCGGCGGGCGCCGGCGAGGAGGGCGCGGCGGACGGCGTCCCAGCCCTCGCGGACGTCGGGCGCCAGGCCGCTGGGCTGGTCGAAGAGGAGCAACAGCTGGTCGATGCCCGGATCGGCGCCGACCGCCTCCGCCACCTCCTCGAGCACCGCCGGTTCGTCCCAGAGCAGCGAGGTGTAGTCGAGCGGGTTGGCGACGGTCGCGGCGTCGGGCAGCAGCCCCCGCAGGCGCTCGCGGGTCGGCGGCGCCAGCTCGGGCAGGTCGAGGCCGCGCTCGGCGGCGAGGTCGGCGGCGATCCCCGAGTCGCCACCGGAGCAGGTGAGGATCGCCAGCCCGCCGCCGCCGCGCGGTCGGGCCGCCGGCTGGGCAAGCGCTCGCGCCAGCTCCAGCAGCTCGGCGGGATCGCTCGCGCGCGCCGCGCCGGCCTCCTCGAGCAGCGCCGCGAAGATTCGCTGGTCGCCGGCGAGGGCGCCGGTGTGGGCCCCGGCGGCGCGAGCCCCGGCGGCGGAGCTGCCGACCTTCAGCACCGCTACTCCGATGTCGCGCTCGGCGCAGCGGGCGAGCGCCCGCGCCAGCTTCGCGCCGTCGCCGTCGGACTCGAGGAAGAGGGCGATCGAGCCGACGCCGTCGAGGCCGGCGACCGCCGCGAGCCAGTCGCTGGCGTCGAGGACTGCGCCGTTGCCGATCGAGACCACGGTGTGGAAGCCGATCCCGCGCTCGGCCCCTAGGGCATTGACGCCGACGTTGCCGCTCTGGGTGATCAGCGCCACCGAGCCGGGCCGGACCCGCTCGAGAGAGTCGCCCCAGAGTGATGCCCGAGCGGCGGTTGCGACGATGCCATTGCAGTTGGGTCCCAGCACCGGCAGGCCGCTCGCCGCGGCGGCAGCGCGCAGGTCGGCTTCCAGCGGCGCCCCGGCCGGGCTCTCGCCGAAGCCCGCGGCGATCACGACCGCGCCGCCGCAGCTGCGCTCACCCGCTTCGGCGATGACCGCCGTGACCGCCGCCGCCGGGATCACGACGACGACCGCGTCGACCGGCTCCGGCAGGTCGGCGACGCTGGCGACGCAGGGCCGCCCGTGGACCTCCTCGCGCTTGGGGTTCACCGCCCAGACCTGCCCCTCGAACCCGGCCGCGGCGAGGTTCCGCAGCACCGCGTCGCCGTAGGAGCCGGGGCGGTCGTTGGCGCCGACGACGGCGACCGAGCGCGGCGTCAGCAGCGGCGTCAGGTCCGGAGCGCCCGCCGCTGGCGCGCCGCCGACCACCTCAGTGGAGGATCGACTCGACGCCGCGGCGCTCGAGGCCGCGGGCGACGATCAGCCGCTGGATCTCGTTCGTCCCCTCCCAGATCCGGTCGACCCGCAGCTCGCGCAGGAAGCGCTCGGCGACGTTCGAGCGCAGGTAGCCGCGGCCGCCGAAGGCCTGCACGCAGCGGTCGGCGCAGCGCCAGGCGGCCTCGGAGACGAAGAGCTTCGCCATCGAGGCCTTGGCGTGGACGATCTTCGGGTCGGCGCCCTCGTCAGCCAGCCGCGCCACCTCGAGGGTCAGCAGCCGGCCGGCGGCGGCGTCGGTGGCGGAATCGGCGAGGGGGAAGCTCACGCCCTGATAATCGATGATCCGGTTGCCACCCTGCTCGCGCTCGATCGCCCAGCCGACCGTCTCCTCGAGCAGCCTCCACATCGCCCCGATCCCGTGGGCGGCGATCCCCAGCCGCTCCTCGGTGAACCATTCGCGCTGCAGAGCTTCGCCGCCGCCGACGCCGCCGACGATGGCATCGCCGCCGACCGGGACGTCGTCGAGGCGGAAGGTCGGGTGGCCGTCGGGATAGGAGTGGGTGAAGCGCGGGTTGTCGACGATCTCGAGGCCGGGCGCGTCGATGTCGACGAGGAAGAGGGTCGGCTGCTTGGCGCCGCCATTCGTCCCGCCAGCTGAGCCGCCGCCTCCGCCGTCCCCGCCCTCGACCACGTTCGCCATCACGATCAGCACCGAGGCGACGTCGCCCGAGGTCACGAACCACTTCTCGCCGCTCAGCCGGTAGCCGCCGTTGCCGTCGGGGACCGCGACGGTCGTGATCCCCGAGGGGTCGGAGCCGGCGTCGCGCTCGGTCACCGCGTAGGCGTCGCGCAGCTCGCCGCGCAGGGCGGGGCGCAGGTAGCGGTCGATCTGCTCCGGCGAGGCGTGCGCCCAGACGTTGTAGGCGTTGGGGACGTGCCAGTGGATCGCGTTGGTGCTGCGGCCGAACTGCTCCGCCACCAGCGCCCACTGCAGCCGCGTCCAGCCCTGGCCGCCGTGCTCGCGGGCGTGCAGGCCGCCGCCGAGCCCAGCGGCGAGCGCCTCGCGCTTGACCCTCGCCACGGCCTCGTCGGGGAGGCGCCCGTCGGCCGCCTCGGCCTCCTGCTCGAGCGGGATCAGGACCTGGTCGACGAACCGTCGCGCCCGCTCCTGAAGGTCGAGCGTGGCGGCATCCAACGAGTCGACGGGCATCGGATCGGCAAGGTATCATGCGATTAACTACAAGGTCAACGAGCCGCCCGAGGAGCCCTGTTTTCGGCTCTGTGGGCGGTCCCAGGCGAAAGGAGCAGGGCGTGGGCGACGCGACTGGCAGCGAAATGCACGGGGCGGGCGGCGGGCTCGAAGCGGCCCTCACGGCGGCCGACCTGGAGGCGACGCTCCAGCCCGTCGAGCGGGCGACGATGCTGCCGCCGGGCGCCTTCCTCGATCCCGCCGTCCTCGGCTGGGAGCTCGACAACATCTTCGCCGGTGGCTGGATCGTCGCCGGCCACGCCTCCGCCGTCGCCGCGCCGGGCGCCTTCCTCGCCCGCGAGATCGGCGGCCAGTCGATCGTCGTCGTCGGCGGCGAGGACGGGGAGCCGCGCGCCTTCCACAACGTCTGCCGCCACCGCGGCTCGCGCCTCGTCGAGGAGCCCGAGGGCCAGGTCCGCCGCCGCCTCCAGTGTCCCTACCACGCCTGGTCCTACGACCTCGAGGGCAACCTCCGCGCCGCTCCGCACATGGACGAGGTCGAGGACTTCGACCCCGCCTGCTTCGGCCTGCGCCCGGTCCGCACCGCGGTGATCGGCGGCCTGCTGCTGCTCGACCTCTCCGGCGAGGCCGGCCCCGCCGCCGAGCACCTCGGCGAGCTGGCGCCCCACCTCGAGCGCTACAGCGTCGGCGAGCTGCGCCGCGGCGGGCGCCACCTGTACGAGGTCGCCGCCAACTGGAAGGGGATCGCCGAGAACTACAACGAGTGCCTGCACTGTCCCGGCGTCCATCCCGAGCTGAACGCGCTCAGCCACTACATGAGTGGCGAGGGCCTCTACGGCGCCGGCGCCTGGTGCGGCGGCTCGATGACCCTCACCGAGGGGGCCGAGACGATGGGCCGCGAGGGAGGCGCCGCCGGCCACCGGCCGCCGATCGCCAGCCTCGGGGAAGCCGACCTGCGCAACATCCTCTACTTCGCGCTCTTCCCCAACGCGCTGATCTCGCTCCATCCCGACTACGCGATGCTGCACACGCTCTGGCCGCGCGAGCCCGGCCGCACCGAGGTCGTCTGCGAGTTCTTCTTCGAGCCGCGGGCGCTCGCCGCCCCCGACTTCGACCCGTCCGACGCGATCGGCTTCTGGGACCAGGTCAACCGCGAGGACTGGCACGTCTGCGAACTCGCCCAGAAGGGGGTGAGATCGCGCGGCTACTCGCCGGGCCGTTATTCGGCCGAGGAATCCGACGTCCACGCCTTCGACGCGATGGTCGCCGCCCGCTACGCCGAGGGCCTGCGCGAGGTGGTCGCATGAACCCGGTCGCCGCCCAGCTCGGCGAAGTCGGATTGCCGGAGCCGCTCGCCGACCTCGCCGCCCGCGACTGGGACGTCGTCGTCGTCGGCGGTGGCCACAACGGCCTCACCGCCGCCGCCTACCTGGCGCGGGCCGGGCGCAGCGTGCTGGTGCTGGAGCGCCGCGAGCGCCTCGGCGGCGCCTGCACGCTGGAGCGCCCGTTCGCCGACCAGGGCTACACGGTCAGCCCCTGCGCCTACGTCGTCGGCCTGCTTGACGAGCTGGTGCTGCAGGAGCTCGACCTCCGCGCCCGCGGCCTGCGCTTCTTCGTCGCCGATCCCAACCTCTGGGTCCCGTTCGACGACGGCACCTCGTTCGGCCAGTGGCTCGACGACGCCCACACCCAGCGCGACCTCGAGGCGATGGGCGTCTCCAAGAAGGACATCGACGGCTACTGGGCCTATGAGCACCTCTTCGACGATGTCCGCCGCAAGCTCCGCACCGGCCCGCGCGACACCTGGGTCGGCGAGTCGCCGACGCGCGAGGAGATAGAAGCGCTGCTGGGCGGCTCGCAGCAGATGATCGACCTCGTCTTTACGGCCTCGATCGCCGACGTGCTCGACGAATACCTCGACGACCAGCGGCTCAAGGACGCGCTCTTCGGCCAGGGCGTGATCGGCACCTGGGGCGGCCCCCGCGAGCCCGGCACCGCCTCGATCAAACTCATGCACTACCAGGGGGACTTCGAGGGCCAGGGCCCGGTCTGGGGCTACGTCGAGGGCGGGATGGGGATGGTCAGCTTCGCGATCGCCGACGCCGCCCAGGAAGCCGGCGCGACGCTGGCCTGCGGCGTCCCGGTCTCGCGGATCCTGCCCGGCGAGGGCGTCGAAACCGAGGACGGGACGCTGATCCGCGCCGCCAGCGTCGTCTGCAACGCCGACCCCAAGGTGGCGCTGTCGCTGCTCGGCGACGCCGAGATCGACGCCGGCTACCGCGCCCGCCTCGAGGCCTGGAAGGTGCGCAGCCCGGTGGTCAAGTTCAACGCCTCGATGTCGCGGCTGCCGTCCTGGACCGCCGCCCCCGGCGAGTCGTGGCCGGCCCGCGCGACGATCGACCTGACGGCCGGCCTCGAGGCCTCGCAGAAGGCCTTCGAGACCTGCGCGGCCGGCGAGCCCGCGGTCGGCTTCGGCGAGATCTACATCCAGACCGGCTATGACCCGACCCCGGCGCCGCCCGACAAGCACCTGCTCGCCGTCTTCGGCCAGTACGCCCCCTACGACATCGCCGACGGCGACTGGGACAGCCGACGAGCAGACGTCGAGAAGCAGTTCGTCGACCTGATCGCCCGCTTCGCGCCCGACTTCCCCGACTGCCTGGAGGAATCCGAAGTCCTCGGCCCGCCGGACATCGAGCGCCGCATCGGCCTCACCGGCGGCAACATCTTCCAGGGCGAGGTGACGCCGGATCAGATGTGGGAGGGACGCCTGCCGTCCCGGACCCCCGTCCCCGGCCTCTACATGTGCGGTGCCGCGACCCACCCGGCCGGCAGCGTGATCGCCCTCAACGGCCGCAACGCGGCCACCGCGCTTCTCGCCGACCTCGGTGAGCCCGCAAACTTCGAGGCCTCGACCGCCTGACGGGGGAGAGCGAGGGGGGCGTTCGTCGCTTGTACACCCATGGGGTACAAACGACGAACGCCCAGCGGCGAGATGGCTGATTTGGCGGGACGGCAGCACGGAGTCGTCTCGGCCCGGCAGCTGGTCGAGCTTGGCGTGCCGCGCAACACGATCGCCAAATGGACTCGCTCGGGACGGTTGCACCGGCTCGATCGCGGCGCCTACGCCGTGGGCCACCAATCGATCACCTGGGAGGGGCGATGCATGGGAGCGGTGCTTGCGAATTCACCCGCCGCTGCCAGCCATTGGACTGCCGCCTGGCTCTGGGGACTGCTGCGCACGCGGCCCGGGACCTTCCACCTCACCGGCCCGTCCCGGCGCCACGGCAGGGAGAACCTCGAGGTCCACTTCGCCCACCTCACTCGCGCCGACCTGAGCCGGCGCCACGGCATCCCAGTTACCTCGGTCCCGCGCACGCTCCTCGACCTCGCCCCGCATTCGACGCCGCGCCAACTCGACCGACTCTTCGACCGCGCCGAAGAGCGCCGACTCCTCGACCTGCGGCGAATCGACGCCCTGCTCGAACGCACCTCAGGCCACCACGGCCAGACCGCGCTGCGCCAAGCCCTCCGTATCTACCGCCCGACGGTCGTCACCCAGCGCTCCGACCTCGAGCGCCAGTTCCGCGATCTCGTCGAGGCCGCCGGGCTGCCGCTCCCCGCCGCCAACTACCTCGTCGGCGCCTACGAGCTCGACTGCTACTGGGAGGCCGAGCGCTTCGCCGTCGAACTGGACGTCTACGCCACCCACGGCTCGCCGCTCTCCTTCGAGGAGGACCGCAAGCGCACCGATGACCTGCTGGCGATCGGGGTCGAGGTGACCCGCGTCACCGACCACCGCCTCGCCCGCGAACCGGACGCGGTGATGACCCGCATCGGCGCCCATCTGGCGCGCCGGCGCGCCGGTCTCCGGCGGTAGGCTCGCGAGATGGCCGAGAGGGAGGACTCCTAGCGTGGCCGAGCGGGAGAGCGCGCGGGTGCGGATCCTCGAGGCCGCCAGCGACCTGGTCGCCGCCGAGGGCATCGACGAGGTGCGGATCGCCCGCGTGGCGATGCGCGCCGGCGCCTCCACCGCGCTCGTCCACCACTACTTCTCGACCCGCGAGGAGCTGCTCGAGCAGGCGCTCCTGCACTCCTTCGAGCTGGCTGGCGACGAGCGCTTCGCCGCCACCGAAGGCGAGCCGCCGAGCCATTCCGCCGCCCTCGCCGCGGCGATCGACGATTGCCTGCCGCTGCCCGGCCGGCTCGAGCGCGACTGGGTCCTCTGGGTCGAGCTCTGGCTGCGCGCCGCGCGCGAGCCGGACCTCCGCCCACTTGCCGCGACCCTTTACCAGCGCTACCACGAGTGGCTGGAGGCGGTGATCCGGGGCGGCGTCGACGCCGGCGAGTTCGAGGCCCCGGCGGACCTGCCGGCGCTGACCGCCCGCACCATGGCGCTGCTCGACGGGCTCGGCCTGCGCGCCCTCCTGCGCGACCCCAGCATGGACATCGACGCCGCCCGCGCCCTGGTCGCCGGGGTCCTCGCCGCCGAGCTCGGGGTCGCCGCCGCCGCCCTGCTCTCGAAGTCCGCCTAGCCGGTGGCCGAGCCACAGGTGGTCTGGATGCCGGGTCGGGTCCGGACCGAGGTCCACCTCGGCAGCGCCGACACCGACGGTGCCTTCTGCCTGTTGGTCGACGAGCCGCCCTCCGGCTGGTCGCTGCCCCCCCACCTCCACCACGGCGTCGCCGAGACGATCCACGTCCTCGCGGGCGAATTCGAGATGACCGTCGCCGGTCGACGATCGCGACTGGCCGCCGGCGAGACCATCCACGTCCCGGCCGGAGTGGTCCACGCGGGGGGCAACGTCGGCGCCTCGCCGGGACGCCGGGTCGTGATTTTCAGCCCGGCGGGGGATGGAGCGGCTGTTCCTCGAGATCGGCACCGCGTCCGCCGACGCCGAGGTCGACCCCGCCGAGGCGCTCGCCGCGGCGATCCGCCGCGGCTGGGAGTTCACCGACCGCCGGCCGGACTCTTGACATCGGGCCGTCGCCGTTTAACCTGAACCGGCGTTCAGATAACCCGCTCGCCGGAGGCAGTTGACCTGAGTCCCCGCCCCAGCATCGATCACATTCGCCGCCCGCAGATTCTCGCGGCCGCGGCCGCGGTGATCGCCGAGCGCGGGGTCGCCGCGACGCGCATCGCCGACGTCGCCGAGCGCGCCGGGGTCAGCCCGCCGGCCGTCCTCTACTGGTTCGACTCGAAGGAGAAGCTGCTGGCCGAGGCGCTGGTCGCCGACGACGATCAGTTCTACGAGCAGCTGGGGGAGCGGCTCGACGGCGCCGCCTCGCCGAGCGCGCGCCTGCTCGCCCTGATCGACGTCGCCGCCGAGACCTCGGACGACTTCGCGCTCTGGATGGAGCTCTGGACCCTGGCCCTGCGCGACGCCGACCTGCGCGCCGCGCGCGAGCGCTTCGACGCCCGCTGGCGGTCCGAGATCGAGGCGATCGTCCGCGCCGGCGTCGAGGCCGGCGAGTTCGGCGCCGTCGACCCCGCCGAGGCGGCGCTGGCGATCGCGGCGCTGATCGACGGGCTCACCGTGCAGACGGCACTCGGCGACCCCGAGGTCTCGGTGGCGCGGCTCGCGGCAACCGTCCTCGCCAGCGCCGAGCGGCTGCTCGAGTGCGAGCTGGCGCCGCGCAAAGTCGGAGACCGGGCCTCGCCGTGACCGACCCGCGGCGGCGCATGAGGAACCCCTGGACGGCGCCGATCGACCGCCGCCGCTTCCTCCAGCGCAGCGCCGCGGGCGCTCTCGCCCTGACCGTCGCCGGCAGCCTCGCCGCCTGCGCCGACACCACCGTCCCCGGTGGCCAGAACCCGCACCTCTCACCGGGCGGGCTGCCGCTGGCCCGTCCCGACAACCCGGTGGCGCTGCCGATCTACTCGGACAACCCGCGCATTCCCTCCGGCCTCGAACCCGAGCAGGGCCCGCTGCAGCTCTACAACTGGGCCGAATACCTGAACGTCACCGTCGTCAAGTCGTTCGAAAAGAAGTACGGCGTCGGGGTCGAGCTGAGCACCTTCTCGACCCTCGACGAAGCCGTCGCCAAGCTCTCCACCGGGGCCGTCGGCTACGACGTCTTCGTCCCCACCCAGCCGGTGATTTCGCTGCTGGTCGCCGGCAAGATCGTCCAGCCCCTGAACCTCTCCTACGTCCCCAACCTGCGCGGCAACGTCTGGCCCTCGCTCGCCAACCCCTGGTACGACAAGGGCTCGCGCTACACCGTCCCCTACACCGTCTTCACGACCGGGATCGGCTGGCGCAACGACTTCCTGCCCAACTACGAACCGGCGAAGCTCGCCAACCCCTACGAGAGCTTCTGGCAGGCGACGAACATCGCCGGCCGCGTCGGCCTGCTCGACGACGAGCGCGAAGGCCTGGCGATGGCGCTGCTGCGCAACGGCATCACCGACGTCAACACCGGCTCCAAGCGCCAGGTCGAAGGGGCCCGCGACGCCCTCAAGGAACTGATCGACAAGGTCAACCTGCGCTTCTACACCAACGAGTACCAGCACCTCGCCGACGGCTCGATCTGGCTGCACCAGGCCTGGTCGGGCGACATGGCGGCGATCGCCTACTACCTGCCGCAGGGGACCAGCCCGAGCCAGGTCTCCTACTGGTGGCCCGAAGACGGCCGCGGCCTGATGGGCAACGACACCTTCGCGGTGCTGAAGGGAGCCAAGAACCCGGTCCTCGCCCACCTCTTCCTCGACCACCTGCTCGACAACGACGTCGCCTTCGAAAACTTCGAATTCACCGGCTACCAGCAGCCGCTCAACACCTTCACGCCGGAGAAAGTCGTCGCCAGCGAACTGGTCCCGCCCAACCTCGAATCGGTGATCCTGCGCGAGGCGCAGTTCAAGCAGGGCTACCTGCAGGGCCCGCTCAGCGCCGAAGGCCTGGGACTGTGGGAGACCGCCTGGTCGGAAGTGAAGTCGACGTGAGCGCCCCCGCCCCGACCCCCTGCGAGGCCCGCCGATGAGCGCCGAACGCTCGCTCTGGCGCAGCCTCTCGATCCCCGGGGTCGTCTGGCTCTTCCTCTTCGTCGTCGTCCCCGCCTACGCGGTGATCGCGGTGGCGATGGGGAAGATTGACGCGCTGCTGCAGCCGGTCCCGGTCTGGAACCCGATCGACTGGAACGTCGGCTTCGTCAAGCAGGCCTTCGTCAGCGTCTTCCCCGGCGGCACCTACTGGTCGGCGACCCGCAACACGCTCGTCTACGTCGCCGCCACGGTCGGCCTCTGCTTCGCGATCGGCTATCCGGTCGCCTACTACATCGCCCGCCACGCGGCCCGCACCAAGGCGCTCCTGCTGGTCCTGATCTTCCTGCCGTTCTGGGTCAGCTACCTGATGCGGATGCTGGCCTGGATCGGCCTGCTGGCCCCGGACGGCTACGTCAACGTCGTCCTCGGCTGGGTCGGGATCGGCCACACCGACTGGCTCAACGGCAACCCCTTCTCGGTCATCGCCGCGCTCACCTACGGCTACATCCCGTACTTCATCCTGCCCGTCTACGCCGGTCTCGACCGCATCGACCGCCGCCTGCTCGAGGCCGCCCGCGACCTCGGCGCCTCGCCGATCCGGACCTTCGTGCGCGTCACCCTGCCGCTGTCGTGGCCGAGCATCCTCGCCGGCACCGTCCTGATCGTCCTGCCGATGTTCGGCGACTACTACACCAACGACCTGATCTCGGGATCGCCCCACACCAACATGCTCGGCAACAGCGTCAACCTGCTGGTCCAGGGCGGGTCGCAGAAGAACCTCGGCGCCGCGATGGTGCTGGTGCTGATGACCGTCCTCGCGGTCGGGATGCTCTATTACCTCTGGGAGACCAGCCGCCAGGCCCGGAGGATGGCGTGAGGCGCGCCGGGCACGCCGGGCGGGGGAGGGGACGGGCGTGAGCGCGACCGCGACCCGGCCGGCCGGCGCCCACCCGGCGGCCCCCGAGCACCGCCCGCCGGTGCGCCCGACCCGCCTGCCGGACTGGCTCGCCAACCCCTGGCGCCGGCCGCGCTTCCTCGCCGCGACGACCTGGCTCTACGTCGCCTGGGCGCTGCTGCCGATGGTCGCGGCAATCGTCTTCTCCTTCAACGACGGCCGCTCGCGCAGCGTCTGGCAGGGCTTCTCGACCCGCTGGTGGTGGGGCGACCCGAACCTCTCGGTCTTCCACGACCCGACCTACACCCACGCCCTCGTCCACAGCCTCGAGCTGGCCGCCCTCGACATGGTGATCGCGACGCCGCTCGGCTTCCTGCTGGCGATCGGGCTGGCGCGCTGGCGCGGCCGCGGCTCCGGCCCCGCCAACTTCCTGATGCTGGTGCCGCTGACCACCCCGGAGCTGGCGATGGCGGTCTCGCTGCTGCTCGTCTTCACCCAGCTCTCGCTGCTGCCGTTCAGCGTCGTCAACCTCGGCACGCCGGCGCAGGTGATCGGCCAGGTCACCTTCTCGATCTCCTACGTCGTCGTCATCGTCCGCAGCCGCCTCGCCGCGATCGGCCCCGAATACGAGGAGGCCGCGCGCGACCTCGGCGCCTCCGCCCGCCAGGCGCTCCAGCACGTCCTGCTGCCGCTGCTCCTGCCGGCGGCGCTGGCCAGCATGCTGATCGTCTTCGCGCTCTCGATCGACGACTTCGTCGTCACCCAGTACATGAGCTCGAGCGGCGAAACGACGACGATCCCGATGCTGCTCTACGCCAACGCCCGCGGCGGCGCGACGACGCCGGCGCTGAACGCGGTGGCGACGATCATGGTCGTGGTGACGCTGGTCGGGGTCGGCGGCGCCTACCTGGTGCTGCGCTGGTTCGAGCGCCACACCAACGACGACACGGCCGGCTCGGCGATGGGCATGGACCTGACCGGAATGGAGTGAGAGGAGGATGGAGATGACGGCGAGCAACGGAGCGGTGGGGAGCGCGGCGGCGATCGGCGGCGCCGGCGGGGAGGTCGAGCTGGTCGGCCTCGAGAAGCGCTTCGAGGACGTCACCGCGGTCGACTCGATCGACCTCGACATCGCCGCCGGTGAGTTCTTCTCGCTGCTCGGCCCCTCGGGCTGCGGCAAGACGACGACGCTGCGGCTGATCGCCGGCTTCGAGCGCCCGACCGGCGGCGACGTGCTGCTCGACGGCGCCAGCCTCGCCGCCGTGCCGCCCGACCGCCGCAACGTCAACACCGTCTTCCAGAGCTACGCGCTCTTCCCCCACCTCGACGTGCTCGACAACGTCGCCTTCGGCATGCGCTACCAGAAGGTCGCCAAGCGGGAGCGCCGGCGGCGGGCGGGGGAGGCGCTCGAGCTGGTCGAGCTCGGCGACCTCGCCAAGCGCCGCCCGCACCAGCTCTCCGGCGGCCAGCAGCAGCGCGTGGCGCTGGCGCGGGCGCTGGTCCTGCGCCCGGCGGTGCTGCTGCTCGACGAGCCGCTCGGCGCCCTCGACGCCAAAATCCGCCGCCAGCTGCGGATCGAGCTGAAGGCCCTCCAGGAGGAGGTCGGCACGACCTTCATCTTCGTCACCCACGACCAGGAGGAGGCGCTCAGCATGAGCGACCGGATCGCGGTCATGCACGAGGGCCGGGTCGACCAGGTGGGGACGCCGCGCGAGATCTACGAGTCCCCCTCGACCCTCTTCGTCGCCGACTTCCTCGGCGTCGCCAACGTCATGGAGGTCGAGGTGGTCTCGAACGGGGTCGGCGTCTGCGCGGTCCGCGTCGGCTCCTGGGAGCTGCGTGCCTGCCGCGGCCAGCTCGACGCCCGCGGCGCCGCCTCGGTCGTCGTCCGGCCCGAGCGTCTGCGGGTGATGCCCCACGACGACGCCGGCGGCGACAACTGCCTGCCGGGAATGATCGACCGCACCGTCTTCGTCGGCTCCAACCTCCAGGTGATGATCCGCCTGGCGACCGGCGAGCAGCTCCAGGCCACGATCCCCAACGACGGCGTCGACCTCGAGTTCCACCGCCAGGGCCGCCCGGTCCTCGTCCACGTCCCCGAAGACGCCCTGCAGGTGCTGGAACGCCGCGCCGCGCCGGCCCCGGCGGCCGCTGCCGCCACCGCGGTGCCCGGCGCCTGAGCCGGGTCTTTCTATAGTCGGCGTTGTGGCGAGCGATATCCGCCCCAACGAGCCCGCGGCCGACGCCGGCGCGCCGCCCCCCGAGGAGCTGGCGATCTGCGCGACCTGCGGCACCCAGTTCGACCGCCGCGACCCCGAGAGCTGCCCGATCTGCCTCGACCCGCGCCAGTACGTTCCCGCCACCGGCCAGGCCTGGACGACGATGGCGGCGCTCCGCGGCGCCCACCACAACCACCTCGGCCCCCAGGGCGAGCTGACCGGGATCGTCTCGGTGCCGCGGGTGGCGATCGGCCAGCGCGCCCTGCTCGTCCCCGACGGCGCCGGGTCCAACCTGTTGTGGGACTCCATCACCCTCTTCGACGCAGACACCGCCGCGGCGATCGAGCGGCGCGGCGGCCTCTCCGGCGTCGCGATCTCCCACCCGCACTACTACTCGGCGATGGTCGAATGGGCCCACTACTTCGACTGCCCGATCCACCTCCACGCCGCCGACCGAGAGTGGATCATGCGGCCCGACCCGCGGATCGAGCTCTGGGACGGCGAGCGCCGCGAGCTCGGCAACGGCCTCACCCTGATCAACACCGGCGGCCATTTCGAGGGCGCCACCGTCCTGCACTGGGCGGGCGGGGGCGGCGGCGAGGGTGCGCTCCTGGTCGGCGACATCTGCGGGGTGGTCCCCGACCGCCGCTACGTCACCTTCCTGTGGAGCTACCCGAACCGCGTGCCGCTGCCGGCCCGGGCGATCGAACGGATCGGCGCCGCCCTCGCGCCGTTCTCCTACCGCACCATCTACGCCGCTTTCTGGGACGACGAAGTGCAGGACGCCGAAGCCGTGATCGAGCGCAGCGTCCGCCGCTTCGTCGACGCCGTCAGCTGAGCGGGCAGCTCAGGCGAGCCGGCGCTCGAAGCTGCACTCGAGCGACTGCTGGTCGCGGTCGCCGGGGACCGTCTTGTCGAGGCGCATCGTCGCCTCGCGGCCGCTGATCCGCAGGGTCGCGACCTGGTTGTCGAAGCAGGGGCCGTCGAGCAGGCGCCAGCCGATCCCCGGGTCGGGGGCGCCGGCGAGCTTGGCGAGGGCGCCGACCGTGCGCACGAAGGGGGCGCTGAAGGCGGTGCGGATCACCGTCCGCTCTTTTTTGGAGAGCGGATTGCGGTAGGGCGAGCAGACCGCCTGGTAGACCGGCGCGCGCTTGCCACCGCCCGTGTCGGCACCAGCGCCCGCCTCGCCGCCGGCGCCGTTGCCGCCCGCCGGATAGCCGGCCTCGCAGAGGTAGGCGTGGTGGACGTCGCCGGAGAGGACGACGATCGAGGCCGGCGCCGCGCCGCGCTCTCCAGCGGCGACCTCGCCGAGCAGGTCGCGCAGCTTGGCGAAGGACTCGCCGAAGGCCGCCCAGTGGTCGAAGTCGACGGCCCGGCGTAGTTTCTCGGCGACCCGCGCAAGCCGCCCGCCCCAGACGCCTTCGCCGACCTTCTCGTCCCAGGCCTCGAGCCGGTCGAGACCGGGGGCGAGCATCCAGGGCACGGTGGTCGCGATCAGAAGGTGGTCGAAGTCGCCCTCGGTGCGCTCGACGATCCAGTCCCACTCGTCGTCGTCGACCATCGCCCGGCGCTCGGGCTCGAGGACCCGGCCGGCCCGCGAGTCGACGAAGATCGCCCGCACGCCGCCGAAGTCGCGGCAGAAGCTCCAGCGGGTGCCGGCCTTCGTCGAGTCGATTTCCCGGGCCCAGTCGAAGAGCACCTCGTCGGCGCGCTGGTTGCCGCGCACCGCCGTGTAGATCTCGTTGCGGTCGAGCTCGGCCGGGCTGAGGTTGCCGATGTGTTGGTAGATCCAGTAGCTGGCGATGCAGCCGACCATTCGCCGGTGCCACCACGAGCGTTCGTTCATCTCGCTGACCCAGGAGTAGGAGATGTTCCAGTCGTCGCTCATGTCGTGGTCGTCCCACAGCATCGAGGTCGAGACGTTCGCGAAGAGCCAGCGGATCAGCGGCTCCTGCCAGCTCTCGTGGTAGAGCCAGGTGTACTCCTCGAAGTCGGTGACCTCCTCTTCGGGCGCCGTTTCGGTGCCGCGGCGGGCGCGGATCCGCTCGCGGGCGGCCGGGCTGCCCTCGTCGACGTAGACCTGGTCGCCGAGCAGGAACAGCAGCTCGGGAAAGCGCTGCGACCCTTCGCGGATCATCTCCTGGGCCATCACCCAGAGCGCGTCGACCTCGTGGCCGTCTTCGTCCTCGTCTTTGCTCTTCGTGTAGGGCGCCTCGTGCGGGTAGGCGACCCGGCAGGAGCCGAAGCTGACGTCGACCGGGTCGCGGCCGCCGAGCGTGCGGATCAGCGAGGGCGGCAGGTCGGAGCCCGGCTCGGGCCAGCGCACGGCGCCGTCGAGGGCGACCTCGTAGGGGTTGTCGGACCCCGGCTCGAGTCCCTCGACGCGGACCAGCGCGTAGTGGTGGCCCTCGACCCGGAAGGTCTTCTCGGTGGCGCCGAGGACCGCGACCTCACAGGGCCCGTCGGTCTCGACCCAGACCGTCGCCTCGGTCTCGGAGACGTAGCGCAGCATCGGTCCAAGGATCAGGTCAGGCATATCGATCCATAGTCCTGCCCGATCGAGCTCTCATCTAATCCCCGCCTGACGCGGCCGTCCCGCCGGTTGGCGGGTCGGTGGGCACCTCGCCGGTCAGGAAGCGGCTGCGGAGCTGAGCGCGTCGAGCTGTTGCGCCCGCAGCCAGGCGAGGGCGACGGCGCGGGCAGCCAGCGCCACTCCTCCTGGCTAGGAGAGCTTCGGCGTCGGGCCGGCGATGACGTCGAAGGCTTCGTCGAGCAGCTGCGGCAGGTCGAGGTCGCCGCCGGAGACCCCCCAACGCTCGAGCGCCGCGTCGAGCGCCGCGATCGCCGCCCCGGTCAGCGCTTCGACGGCGACGTCGCCGGGCGCGCCGCCGATCCGCGGCGCCAGCGCCGCGCCGATCGTCTCCGCCCACTTCGCCTGGCGCTCGAGCTGGTGGGCGCGCAGGCTCGGCGTTTCGCGGGTCAGCTGCAGGCGCGCCAGCGAGCGAGCGCGGTTGGTCTGGTAGTTCGGCATCGCCGCGTCGAAGGCCGCCCGCAGCGCCGCCCAGGCGTCCTCGCCGGCCGGCCGGCCGGCGACGTTGGCGGCGATCTCGGCGCCCATGTGTTCGTAGGCGGCGAGAACCGCTTCCTCCTTGGTCCTGAAGTAACGGAAGAAGCTCGCGCGTGAGATCCCGGCCGATTTGGCGACCTCGTCGACGGTCACGTCGTCGAAGCCGCGTTCGGCGAAGACGCTGAAGGCGGTCTCGGCGATCTGGTCGCGGTTGGCGTCGCGCGTCGCCGAGCGCAGATCGGCCACTGGTTCGGGCGTTTGCGGCATTCGATGAGCTTAATCGCAGGGGTGCTACCTAAGCTGAGACTCAGTTTCAAACCACCACGATCAGTTCCAGCGCCCCTCAAGCTCGCCGGCTGAGTCCCGGCCGGGCCTCGGTCAGGCGCGGCGCCGCCAGGCGCGCCAGTAGGCGCGCAGACGGCGCTCGAAAGCCTTCGGCTTCTCGGCGTAGACGCGTTCGCCGAGTCCCAGGGCATCGCTCAGCAGGGCCGCCTGGCGGCGCTCGATCAGTTCGCCGAGCACGGCGGCCGAGCCGGCGCTGATCTCCTCGCGGCCCTCGAGGTCCTCGGCGAGGACGGCGAGGTCGTGGTGTTCGCCCAGCAGTTCGCTCAGCCGGTGCAGCTCGGCCGCGCTTGCCTCGAGGACCTCCGGCCAGGCGTCCTCGAGCAGGCGCAGCTGGTACCAGAGGTCCTTGGCGCGTTTGCGCCACTCGTGGACGCCAGCGGCGCTCGGCTTCCGGCGGGTGGCGCGGAGCGCGTCGCGGCCGTCGCGGTAGGTGCGATCGATCCCCGGCTCGAGCAGCCGCCAACCGCCGCTCTTCAGCGCCAGCGCCGGGACGGCGGCGAGGCTGGCCTCGATCGCCCAGGTGGCTCGCGCCATCTGATCGTCGAGGCCGGGATCGCCGGTCGCCGGTCCGGAGGTGGCGCTCGGCGCCGGTCCGCCGGCGACGCGGTCGCGCTCGGCGACGAGGGCGTAGCGCCAGGTCCGCAGTGCCGCCGGCGGCGCGATGCCGTCGGCCTCGGCGACCAGAGCGTCGAGCGTGTCCAGCTTGACCTCGGCGTCGCGGCTGGCAGCGAGCAGGCGGGCGGCGTCGCGCAGGCGCCGGTTCTCACGGCGGAAGGTCTTCGGCCCGAGCTCGGCGCGGACCGTCCGCAGCGCCGCCCGCGCCTTCTTCAGGTCCTTGCGGGCGCCGTGGACGGCGTCGGCGAGGTCGCCGTTGGCGGCGCCGGTCTCGCGCAGCCGCTCGGCGGCCTTCTCGAGCCGGCCGGCGACCACTCGCCGCACGCCCTCGACGGCGGTCTCGTCGCTGCGCAGCTTGTACTTGCGGCTCGCCATCAGCGGGCAGCGTCCCACTCGCGCGCGGCGACCGCACCTTCGTGCTCGTCGCTGGCCGCGGGCTTGCGGGCGGTGTCCGCGTCGGCGCCGCGCTCGCCCGCCGGCAGGCCGGCGGTCGCCAGCGCCTGGTTGGCGAAGCGCTCGTCGCCGGTCAGCTCCTCGCCGAACCAATCCGGCGGCTCGAAGCGGTGCTCGGCAGCGGCGTCGGGAAACTCGACCTCGACCACCCGCAGCCCCGCCAGCTCGCCGGCGTAGACGTCGATCTCGGCGGTGAGGTCGCCGTCGAGATCGATCCGGTGGCGGGTCTTGGCGATCCGCCGGCCGGCGGTCAGCGGCCAGAGCCGCTCGAAGTCGGCGGTGCCGATCGCGATCTCGACCTCCTCGCGATGGTCGCCGTGCCCGCGCTTGGTCGTCAGCCAGTGCTCCTCGCCGGCCCGCCGCACCCGCACCTCGGCCTCGCGGTCGATCGCCAGGTAGCCCTGCTCGATCGCTATCCGCTCGGCCGCCTCCAATCCGGGGACCTCGCCGACCCTGAACTTGCGCTCGATCTCGGCCACGATCAGATCCTAGGGCCGCTCGACCCTTTCCGCGCGTTCCGGGCAGGTGCCGCCGCCGCGGGAGCGAAGATGGCGCCATGGGACGAAAGATCGAAGTCGGCAGTGTCCTCAGCGAGGTCTTCGACATCTACCGGGAGAACGCCGGTGTCCTGATCCCGGCCGCCTTCTGGCTCTTCCTGATCGTCGCGATCGTCGACGGCGTCCTCGGCAGCAACCTGGCGCTGTTCCCGGTCGTGCTCGCGGTCTCGACGATCGTCGGCACGATCTACCAGGGGATGGTCGTCAGCCTCGTCCGCGACGTCCAGGACGGCCACCGCGATTACTCGATCGGCGAGCTCTTCCAGCAGGCGACGCCGGTGATCCTCCCGCTGATCGTCGCCGGCCTGCTCGCCGGTATCGGCATCGCCGTCGGCTTCGTCCTGCTGATCGTCCCCGGCCTCTTCCTGATGACGATCTGGGCGGTGATCGCGCCGGCGATCGTGATCGAGCGCGCTCCGATCATGGAGTCCTTCGGCCGCTCTCGCGAGCTCGTCCGCGGCAACGGCTGGCCCGTCTTCGGCTCGCTCGTGGTTGCGCTGTTGATCACCGTGATCGTCGGCGGGATCCTCACCGCGATCGCCTCGGCGATCGCCGACGGGCCGATCCTGCGCATCGTCTTCAGCGCCCTCGCCTCGACCCTGACGGCGCCGATCGCCGCCCTCGTCGCCGGCGTCCTCTACTACCGCCTGATCGCGATCGCGATCGCGCCGGCGCCGACGGCGCCGCCCGCCTCGGCACCGCCGCCCCCGCCGCCTCCAGCGGCCGGGCCACCGCCCGCCGTCTAGGGCCGCCGCCGGCTCATGCCCGGCCCGATTGCCCGGTCGCTCAGGCGGTGAGGCCGAGGATCAGCTCGGCGGTCTCGCGCGGGCGGTCGAGCTGTGGAGAGTGGCCACCGCCTTCGAGCTCGATCCACTCGGCCGCCGGGAACCACTCCTCGCGGTAGCGGAGCGCGGCGGTGGGGAGCGGCAGGATCCGGTCCTCGGTTCCCCAGACGAAGCGCACCGGGCAGGTGACCCGCTCGGCGTCGACGTTCCAGCCCTCCCGCTCGGCGAACTCGAGCAGCGCCGCGGCCCCCTCGCAGGCGGCGGCGCCGAGCATCAGGCTCTTGATCAGGTCGTCGGACATGTGCTCGTCGGTGGCGGCGTAGTCGGCGGTCGCGCGGCGCCGCCCCTCCGGGGTCGAGACGATCTGGTCGGCGTAGGGGGCAGCCTCGCGGACCAGCTTCTGCAGCGTTCGGAAGTAGCGCACGGTGGCGGGGAAGGCGTCGTCGCCGACCGGCCAGCCGCCGGCCGGCGCCAGGGCGACGACCGAGCGGGCGCGGCCGCGGGCGGCGAGCAGGAAGGCGAGGTAGCCGCCGAGCGAGTTGCCGACGATGTGGGCGGTCTCCCAGCCGGCCGCGTCGAGCGCCCCCTCGGCGGCGTCGGCGAGGGCCCGGTCGCTGGCGCCGGCGGCGGGGAAGGGCGGCCCGCCGGCGTGGCCGGCGAGGGTCGGCGCGAGGACGTCGTGGCGCGCTTCCAGCCCCGGGAGCAACGGCTCCCAGGTGCGCCAGTTGGCGGTGAAGCCGTGCAGGAGCAGGAGCGGCGCGCCGTCGCCGCCGCGGTGCGACGGCGTGAAGCTGATGTCAGACATCGGTCGCGACGCCGGGCTCTATCCAGCGGAAGCGCCCGCGGGTCGCCGCCGGGGCTCGCGCCAGCTCGGCCTCGACCTCGTCGCGACCCTGGCGGAAGTGCTTCCAGCCCTCGTAGTGGATCGGGACCGCGAGCCGCGGCGCCACCAGCTCGGTCAGCTCGATCGCTTCGGCGGCGTTCATCGTGTAGCGCAGTGGCCCCGAGATCGGGAAGCGCACGCCGCCGAGGTGCAGCAGGGCGACGTCGACGTCGAGCCGCCCGCCGACTTCGCGGACGCCGTCGTAGAGGACGGTGTCGCCGGAGATCCAGACGTCGGCGCGCCGCTTGCCCGCCGGGGCTTCGACGGCGGGCGCGTCCTCCCCGACCCCGGTCGGCTCGGCGGCCCGCTCGACCGCCGCCGGGTCGGTGGCGCGCAGGCCGAAGCCGACCACCTCGCCGACGATCGGGTGGCTCAGCGGCGGACCGTGGCGGCACGGGGTGGCGAGGATCTCGAGCGGCGTCCGGCCGTCGGCCTCGAGCGTCGTCGTCTCCCAGGCGGCCAGCCCGCGGGCGCCGCCGCCTAGACGCTTCGCCCCCGGCACCGTCGTCACCACCGTCCCCGCCCGGGGCAGGAAGGCGCGACCGGCGGCGTCGAGGTTGTCGTCGTGGTGGTCGTGGCTCAGCAGGACGGCGTCGATCTCGCCGAGCTCCTCGGGCGCCAGCGCCGGCCCGGCGAGCTTGCGCGATCCCGTCCCCCAGCCGAAGCGGTAGGAGCCGCCGGCCGGATCGAAGGTCGGGTCGGTCAGCAGCCGCCAGCCGGCGAGCTCGATCAGCACCGTCGGCCCCCCGACGTGAGTCAGACGCACCCCCATCGCGCCAGGCTAACCGACGAGTTCGCATTAGGTGGCGAATAGCGCCACCTAATGCGAACTCACCCCTCGCGCCCGCGTCTGGGCTACTGCCGCAGCAGGCCCGCGACGGCCGCGGCGAGAGCCTGGCCGCGGCGAGTCAGGGCGTACTCGGCGTGGGGGGGACGGCCGGCGACGAGCTGGCGCTCGACGATCCCGGCCGCCTCGAGCTGCTCGAGGCGGTCCGAGAGCGTCGTCGGCGACACCCCCGGCAGGCTCTGGCGGAACTCGTTGAAGCGCGAGGCGCCGCTGGAGCAGGCGTAGATCGTCGCCATCGTCCAGCGGCGCTCGAGCAGCCCGGCCGCCGCGCGGAGCTCCGGCGGCACGGGCTGGCAGTTGCGACAGCGGGGGGACATCGCGGCGCTCAGGCCACCGCGGCCACGTCGGCCTCGGCCGGCTCCAGGGCCAACCCCAGCACCTCGTCGATGCTCATCACCGGGTGGAAGGCCATCTGCTCGCGGACCTCCTCCGGCACCTCGTCGAGGTCGCCGCGGTTGCGCTCCGGCAGGATCACCTCGGTGAGCCCGGCGGCGTGGGCGGCCAGGACCTTCTGCTTGAGCCCGCCGATCGGCAGCACCCGTCCCTGCAGCGTCACCTCGCCGGTCATGCCGACGGTGTGCTTGACGGGACGGCCGCTCAGCAGCGACACCAGCGCCGTGGTCATCGCGGTGCCGGCGCTGGGGCCGTCCTTGGGGATCGCCCCGGCGGGGACGTGGACGTGGAACTCGCGCTCGAAGCGCTCGGCGGGGATGCCGAGGGCCTCGCGGTGGGAGCGCACGTAGGAGAGGGCGATCCGCGCCGACTCCTTCATCACGTCGCCGAGCTGGCCGGTCAGGACCAGGCCCTTGTCGCCGTCCATCGCGGTCGCCTCGATGAAGAGGACGTCGCCGCCGGTTCCGGTGACCGCCAGGCCCGTCGAGACACCTGGGATCGCGGTGCGCTCGACCGACTCCTGGAAGACCTTCTGGCGGCCGAGCGTCTCGCGCAGGGCGTCGATGTCGATCGTCACCACCCCGTCGGTCAGCTCCTCGCCGGAGGCGATCTTCGTGGCGCCGCCGCGCAGCACCTTGCCCAGCTCCCGCTCGAGCTGGCGCACGCCGGCCTCGCGGGTGTACTCGGCGATGACGCTGCGCAGGACGTCGTCGGCGACCTCGATCTCCTCGGTCCGCAGGCCGTTGCGCTTGAGCTGGCGCGGCAGCAGGTAGCCCTTGGCGATCGCCAGCTTCTCCTCGGTCGTGTAGCCGTCGAAGCCGATGATCTCCATCCGGTCCAGCAGCGGCGCCGGGATCGAGTCGACCATGTTCGCGGTGGCGATGAAGACAACCTCGGAGAGGTCGATCTCGACGTCGAGATAGTGGTCGCGGAACGTGTTGTTCTGGGCCGGGTCGAGGACCTCGAGCAGGGCTGCCGAGGGGTCGCCGCGCCAGTCGGCGCCGACCTTGTCGACCTCGTCGAAGAGGATCACCGGGTTCATCGTCTTGGCGTCGCGCAGGGCACGGACGATCCGTCCCGGCAGGGCGCCGATGTAGGTGCGGCGGTGGCCGCGGATCTCGGCCTCGTCATGCAGGCCACCGAGGCTGATGCGGACGAACTCGCGCCCGAGGCTGCGGGCGATCGACTCGCCGATCGAGGTCTTGCCGGTTCCGGGAGGCCCGACCAGGGTCAGGATCGTGCCGTTGGCGCGGCTGTCGTCGTCGGCGCCGCGCTCCTCGCGGAGCTTGCGGACGGCGACGAACTCGGTGATCCGCCGCTTGACGTCGTCGAGGCCGGCGTGGTCTGAGTCCAGCACCTCGCGGGTGTGGACCGGGTCGAGGCGCTCCTCGGAGCGCACGCCCCACGGCACCGCGATCAGCCAGTCGAGGTAGCTGCGGATCATCGAGCTCTCCGGCGACTGCTCGCCCTGGCGCTCAAGCCGGCGCAGCTCCTTCTCTGCCTGCTCGGCGACCGCCTCCGGCATCTCGGCCTCGGCGATCTTCTTCTCGTACTCGCCGATCAGGTCGGCCTCGTCCTCGCCGAGCTCCTTGCGGATCGACTCCATCTGTTTGCGCAGGAAGTACTCGCGCTGCTGCTTCTGGGCGCCGGACTCGACGTCGTTGCGGATCTTCGAGCGGACCTGCAGCTCGGCCAGGCGCTCGCGCTGCAGCTCGACCGCGATCGCGAGGCGCTCGGTGACGTCGATCGTCTCGAGCAGGCGCAGCTTGCCCTCGTTGGGGATGTCGGGGGCAAGGCCGGAGGTGTCGGCGAGCGCGCCGGGCTCCTCGATCGAGCGCAGGAAGTTGGCGATGCTGCCGTCGTCGCCGCGCAGCTCGAGGATCTCCTCGACTACGGCGCGGTACTCGCGGCTCAGCTCAACGGTGTGCTCGTCGCCGGGGTGGCCGTCGCGGATCTCCTGGACCTCGACGTGCAGGATGTCGCTGTCCTCGCCGGCCTGGGCGGCGCCGGCGATCCCGCGGTGCAGGCCGACCACGGTGGCGACCGGGTTGCCGCGGCGCGAGACGCCCTGCTCGACGACCTCGGCGACCACTCCTACGCGGCCGTACTCGCCGTCGCTGCGGGGAAGCAGGAAGACACGCTCGTCCTCGCCGACGTCGATCGGCAGGGTGGCGGTGATGGTGGGGAAGACGATCGCGTTGTCGAGAGGTATCAGCCGATAAGTCATAACCAAGTCCACTTTCTGTAGTTAGTGCTCTTAAAGAGTAGCGCTACGACTTCTGGACCGCAACCGCCCCGCTCCGCCCCCGCTGCCTCGGGCGGACCGTTCGCACTTTTGCCCGGATACGGCCGCTTTCTGCGAACGGTCCCGCCTTGGGATCGATACCGTGTCCGCATGGAGGAGAAACGCGCACGAGAGCTGCTGGCCGCTGAGCGGAAACAGATCGAGGAGGAGCTGGCGACGTCGCGGCGCGACGGTCGCGCCGAGAGCGACGAGGACAACCCGTCCGGCGACTACAACAGCGAGGGGCTCTACGAAGACGAGTTCGCCGCCGGTCGCGAGCAGGACCTGGAGCGCCGGCTGGAGGCGGTGGAGCGGGCCGAGGAGCGCCTCGCCGCCGGCACCTACGGCCTCTCGGTTCGCAGCGGCGAGCCGATCCCCGACGGTCGCCTGGAGGCCAACCCGACCGCCGAGCTGACGATCGAGGAGTCACCCGGCGGATCCGCCTGAGGCGCTCCTTCCCGGCACCGGTCTCGACTGAGGAGCGGTGGTGCGCCGTCATCCCAACCGGGTGATGGCGCCGGTGCCCGCCTCGAATATCTTCCGGGGAGCACCAAACGTCGCCGCCTGGCGACGGAACCGACCGGGAGGAGCGAGCGATGACTAAAGAGCCGACGCCGGAATCGGAGGCGATGCTCTTCGGCAATCGCTTCATCACCGAAGACGCCCCCGACGGCCCCTTCCCGCCGCTCGGCATGCCGGCGCTCGACGCGATGCGCCTGGTCGACGAGGAACTGGCGCTGGAGGGCGACCCCAACCGCAATCTCGCCACCTTCGTCACCACCTGGATGGAGCCCGAGGCGCAGCGGCTGATCGGCGAGAACAACTACCGCAACTTCATCGACCACGCCGAGTATCCGATCTCGGCCGACATCGAGCAGCGCTGCATCCGCATGCTCGCCGACCTCTACAACGCCCCCGGCGAGACCACCGGCGCCCGCACCCAGGGCTCCTCCGAGGCGATCATGCTCGGCGCCCTCTCGCTGAAGTGGAAGTGGAAGGAGCGCCGCGAAGCCGAATCGGCCTCGGTCGAGAAGCCGAACCTCGTCTTCGGCGGCGACGTCCACGTCGTCTGGGAAAAGTTCTGCCGCTACTTCGACGTCGAGCCGCGGATCGTGCCGCTGCAGGAAGGCAAGTACACGATCGGCCCCGAGGACGTCGAGCCTCACGTCGACGAGAACACGATCGGCGTCGCCGCCGTCCTCGGCACCACCTTCACCGGCCACGCCGACGACATCACCGGCATCAACGACCTCCTGCTGCAGATCAAAGGCGACCGCGGGATCGACGTGCCGATCCACGTCGACGGCGCCAGCGGCGGCTTCGTCTGGCCGTTCCTCTATCCGCACTCGGAGTGGGACTTCCGGCTCGAGCAGGTGCGCTCGATCAACGTCTCCGGTCACAAGTTCGGGCTCGTTTATCCCGGCATCGGCTGGCTGATCTTCCGCGAGAAATCAGACCTCGCCGAGGACCTCGTCTTCTACGAGAACTACCTCGGCAAAACCGACGCGACCTTCACGCTCAACTTCTCGACCGGCGCCTCGATGGTGCTGGCCCAGTACTACAACTTCGTCCGCTACGGGCGCGAGGGCTACGGCTACATCATGAAAGCGATGGAGCAGAACGCCAAGGCGCTGGCGTCCAAGCTCGACCAGTGCGGGCACTTCGAACTGATCGGCGCCGACGAGGAGCAGCTGCCGCTGGTCGCCTTCAAGCTGCTGCCGGGCAAGGCCTACGACGAGTTCGACGTCTCCTGGCAGCTCTCGGCCGAGCGCGGCTGGATGCTGCCCGCCTACACGATGCCGCCGAACGCCGAAGCCGTGAAGGTGCTGCGGGCGCTGGTCAAGCAGACGCTGTCGAAGGCACAGATCGACCGCCTCGCCAACGACATCGAAGAGGCCTGCGCGACGCTCGAGAAGAAGGGCGGCGCCCACAAGTCCGAGCGCCACAAGATGAAACGCAGCCCCAGCTACTAGGGCTCGGGCGCGCCGGCCGGCGCGGGAGCGCCGGCGGGCTCCGGCGGCGCGCCGTCCCCCGGGCGGCCCGGCCACCGGGCGCGCTCGCCGAGCCGGTAGGTGATCGCCGGGATCAGCAGCGCGCGGACGACGAAGGTGTCGATCAGGACGCCGGCGGCGACGGTGACGCCGACCTGGATCAGCTCCTCGAGCGGCAGCAGCGCCAGCGTTGCGAACGTCCCCGCCAGGATCAACCCGGCGCCGGTGACCACGCCGCCGGTGTGCTCCAGCGCGACCAGTATCCCGGCCCGCGCGCCGCGCGCCGCCGCCTCCTCGCGCGCCCGCGTCATCAGGAAGATGTTGTAGTCGACGCCGAGCGCGACCAGGAAGAGGAAGGCCAGCAGGATCAGGTTGAAGGCGATGCCTTCGCTGCCGAGCTCGGCGAACAGGAAGGTGCAGAGGCCGAGGGTCGCGGCGAAGGAGAGGACGACGGTGGCGATCAGGTAGAGCGGCGCGACCAGGGCCCGCAGGACCGCCGCCAGGATCAGTCCCACCACGAGCAGCACCAGCGGCACGATCAGGCGGGTGTCGCGGGCGTTGGTCTGCTCGATGTCGTAGTTCTCGGCCGGGATGCCGCCGAGCAGGCCGGGCGGCGAGATCGCGTGCAGGCGTTCGCGGATGTGCTCGACGTCGGCGGCGGCCTCGCCCGAGTAGGGGTTGCCGGCGAGGACGACGACCACCACCGCGCGATCGCTCGTCCCGACCGGCGGCACCGGCACCGCGAGGCGGACCGAGTCGAGGCGTTCCATCCCGGC
The DNA here is from genome assembly GCA_963839115.1 of uncultured Actinomycetes bacterium. Lineage (GTDB taxonomy): Bacteria > Actinomycetota > Thermoleophilia > Solirubrobacterales > 70-9 > VAYN01. The sequence continues at coordinate 2,047,298 of CAWITM010000001.1, read as the reverse complement.
TGCCACCCGCGCGGCGTCGGCGGTCGGGACGACGGCGGCCAGCGGCGAGCCGAGGCCGGGCGGGAAGTGTTCGTCGAGGACCGCGGTGCCGCGACTGGAGTCGGTCGGGCGGGTCTCGCCCTGGCCGAAGCCGATCGTGCCGTGGTGGGCGAGGTTGCCGGCGGCGAGGACGAGCAGGCCGGCGACGACGATCGCGATCAGGGCGCGGGAGCGGCGCTCGACGAGGCCGGCGATACGGGCCCAGCGATTCGCTCCCGGGCGCCTGGCGGCCCCCGCCGCCGGCCAGAAGGCACGCTCGCCGAGCACCGCCAGCAGAGCGGGGAGGAGGGTGAACGCCGAGGCCAGCATCGCCGCGATCCCCACCGCCAGGATCGGGCCGAGCCAGTGGGTCGACTCGAGATCGGCGACGAGGAGGACGAGCATCGCCGCGATCACCGTCGCGCCCGAGGCGGCGATCGCCGGCACCGACTCGACCAGCGCCGCCGGAAGCGCCTCCGCGGCCGGGCGCCCGCGCCCGAGCTCCTCGCGGTAGCGGTGGACGAGCAGCAGCGAGTAATCGGTGCCGGCGCCGAACACGAGCACGAGCAGCAGGAAGGTGCCCTCGGTGTTGACGGTGATCGCCCCGGCGGAGATCAGGGCGTAGCCGATCCCGATCGCCACCAGGTAGGCGGCGAAGACTGCGACCAGCGGCAGCAGCGCCAGCAGCGGCGCCCGGTAGACGATCAGCAGCAGAACCAGGACGAGAGTGAGGGTGGCGATCAGGAGGGTCGTGCCGGCTTCCCCGGCGACGGTGTCGAGGTCGGCGGCGATACCGGCGGGGCCGGTGACGTAGGCGCTGACGCCGGCGATCGCGTGGGCGGCGAGGTAGGCGCGGATCCGCTGCACCCCGGCGGCGACGGCGCCGCGGTCGGCGGCGTTCAGCGCCAGCACGACGAGGGCGGCATCGCCGTCGCGCGAGAGCGGGCCGACCCCCTTGACCTTGCGGGCGACGTCGCCGAGCGACTCGCTGGCATCGGCGGTGAAGGGGTCGACGATCGGCGTCGCGCCGGTGATCCGCAGCCGCTCGAGGCCGACGCCGAGGGCGCCGATCGCCGCCAGGTCGGCGTGGGTGAGGCCGCCTTCGCGGTCGAAGACGATCACCGCCGGGATCTCTTCGGAAGCGCCGGTCGAGCCGCCGCGCGCGGAGCCTCCGCCCCCCGAGCCGCGGTTCCGGAGGGCCCCGATCGCCCGCGTCGATTCGGCGTCCTTGGGGAGGAAGCTGGCCTGGCCGGCCGCGGTGACGCTGCCGATCTCGGCGCGCCCGAGGAAGCCGGCGACGGCGAGGGCGGCCCAGACGGCGATCGTGATCCAGCGCCCGCGCGGTCCGGTGACCGCGGCGGTGAGGCGTGCGATCAAGGTCGACGGGGGTGGCCGGCGCGCACGGCGGAAGCCTAGATGGTCGATTCCCGGCCGGCCGCCGGGCCCTTGGCCGGTGACGAGCCGCGATCGGGGGTACGGTCTTCCCCATGAGACTGAAAGTGTCGTTCGTCGCTGCCCTGCTCGCGCTCTCCCTCGGCCTCGTCGCCTGCGGCGGATCGAGCAACTCCTCGACCGGCTCGAGCGGCGCCACCGGTGCGGAAACCGAAGCCGCGGCCGAAGCCGGCGGCGAAGAAGCCGCCGAAGAAGAAGCCGCCGAAGCCGAAGAGGGCGGCGAAGGAGCCGAAAGCGAACCGGCCCCCAGCGGCCAGGCGCGCAAGGCGGAAAAAGTCGAAATCGTCGAATTCACCTACAGCCCCGACCCCGTCGTCGTCCAGGTCGGCGGCAAGGTCACCTGGCGCAACAACGACAACCCACCCCACACGGCGACCGCCGACGACGGCAGCTTCGACACGGGGATCATCGAAACCGGCAAGCAGAAGTCGGTGACCTTCAAGGAACCCGGAACCTTCACCTACTTCTGCACGGTCCACCCCTTCATGCACGGCACGGTCGAAGTCGTCGAAAAGGAATAGCGATGCCGACCTGGATCCTCAGCCGCGCGGCGCCTGCCGTCTGGCGCCGGGTGCCGTGGAAAATGGTCTGGACGGTGTCGTTGTGGCTGGCCAACAAGGGTCGCGACCACGTCCGCGACAACCTCACCCAGAGCGAGCAGACCGAGTTCTGGAACCTGATCAAGAAGTCGAAGGGACGCCCCTCCAACCTCGCCCAGCGCGACCGCAGCCGCTTCAAGAACCTCGTCGGCAAGGCGATTCGGGGCTAGTTAGCTAGGAGGTCGGCGGCGGCCGGTCGGGCGAGCGGAAGTGGAGCATCGCCACCTTCGCTCGCATCTTTGGCTCGGTCCCGTCGGAGCGTTCGTCGACCCGCTCCTGGATCGTCGCCAGGCGATCGAGCGTCTCGTCGAGCAACTCGATCGTTTCGCGCCAGCCCTCATCGTCGACGACCATCGGCGTCTGGCTCAGATGGTTGTCGTCGGGCTCGTAGAAGGTTCCACTCGCCATCGCCTGAGCGACGTCCTCGGTGACCTGATTCATGATCGCGGCGACGACGTTGAGCCTTTCCCGCTCGCCCAGTTGCGCCCAGGCGTCGTCGTCGAAGTAGGCCATCTGGGTGGCCCGGTAGACATGCTCGGCGACGCGACCGCCGCCGGCCGGGCGCGTCTCGATCAGCTCTACGCAGCCGAGCTTGGCGAGGATCTTGACGTGGTAGGCCACGTTGTTGACCGGCTCGTCGATCTCCTCGGCGATCTCGCGCGGCGTCGCGGTTCGCTCGGCCAGCGCCGTCATCGTTCGCAGCCGCGTTGGGTGGGTCATCGCCGCGGCAAGGCGAGGGTTGGTGAGGGTTGGGGGCTTCTTGGGCGGCATCTCTCCTCACTTTAGTTCAAATACTCGATGTCTTTTCGTTGAATTTGGATGCACTGCATTGATTGAACCAGTGCCCTGAGCAACCCTGGCCGTGGTTCGCCCAGCGGGCCTCCTCACAAGCCACGACAGGAAGGAGGTGGCGCCATGACCGTGGGTCGATCTGAGACCGTGCTGCCGCTCGTCAGCGTCAAGAAGACGGGATAGCCGGCGTAGCCCCCGGTCGCACAGTTGCGGCTCGGGGGCCTTATCAACGCTCAGATAATTTCCTACATTCGACTGGTTCTCTGACCAGCGCGACCCCGTTGCGCAAGGATCGCCGAACAGTGAATCGACGCAGACCAGGTTCGATCGACCAGCGGCTGGTGCGGGCGCTCGCCCATCCGCTGCGGGTTCAGATCCTCGAGGAGCTGCACGAGCGCGACGCCAGCCCGAACGAGCTGATGGAGTCACTCGACAGCCCGCTCGGCAACGTCGCCTACCACGTCCGGGTGCTGGAGAAATGCGGCTGCATCGAGCTGGTCGGGACGGCCCGGCGGCGCGGAGCGGTCGAGCACTACTTCCGCGCCCGGCCACGCTCCTACATCGGCCACCAGGACTGGCGCAAGGTGCCGGCGACGCTGCGCGGCGAGGTCTCGCGGGCCTCGGTGCAGAGCTTCGCCGACCGGGTCGCCGAGGCCCTCGACGCCGGGACGATCGACGCCCGCGAGGACACGACGCTGAGCTGGATGCCGCTGGCGGTCGACCCGACAGGCTGGAAGCAGGTGGCGATCGTGCTCGCCGAAACGGCGGCCAAACTGCAGATGGTCCACGACCAGAGCCGCAAGCGGATCGAGTCCAACGGCGCCGGCGTGACGCCGATCGTCGTCGGGCTCGCCGCCTTCGAGGCCGCCGGCCCCGAGCCCGCTCCCTGAGCGCCGGGCCGCCGGACGCAGCCGTGGCGCCGCCGCGCGCCCGCCCAGCGCTTAGGATCGCCGCCATGCAGCCCGTGACCGTCTCGGTCGACGTCAAACGACCGCGCCAGGAGGTCTTCGACTACATCGACCTCCTCCCCAATCACGAGACCTGGCTGGACCGCCTCTACAAGGACTGGCGCTTCGAGGGGCCGCGGCGCGGCGCCGGTGCGATCGCCAAGGCTCGCGTCGATGCCCCCGCCTCGCGGGAGCAGGTCGAGTTCGAGGTGGTCTCCTCGACGGCGCCGTCGGGGACGGTCGAGGAATGCCGGAGCGCCCACGGCAAGCGGCTGACCCGCGGCTCCTACCGGCTCGGCGAGCTGCCCGGGGGCGGGACGCGGATCGAGTACGAGATCGAGTGGCTGAAGACGCCGCGGACCGAACGGATCCTGCCGCCGCTCTCGCGCGCCTTCATGCGCCGCGCCAACGCCAAAGGACTGCAACGCCTCGCCGCTCGGCTCGAAGGCGACTGAGGTGGGGGAGGACGGGGGAGCCGGCGCCGGTGCGCCCGACGGGCCGCCCGCCGAGCGCCCGCCCGAGGCGCGGGCCGACCTCGCCGAGCTGCTCGCCCGCCGGGCGCTGACCGAGGACGCGGCGCGCCCCGAGGCGGTCGATCGCCGCCATGCTGCCGGTGGCCGCACCGCCCGCGAGAACCTCGCCGACCTCGTCGACGCCGGCAGCTTCGTCGAGTACGGCCGCTTCGCGATCGCCGCCCAGCGCGGTCGTCGCGAGCTCGACGACCTGATCGCCAACACCCCCGGCGACGGCCTGCTCGGCGGCACCGCCCGCGTTAACGGCGATCTCTTCGACGACGAGCGCGCCGCCTGCGCCGTGCTCTCCTATGACTACACCGTGCTGGCCGGGACCCAGGGCGCCCTCGGCCACCGCAAGAAGGATCGCTTGTTCGAGCTGATCGAGCGGATGCGGCTGCCGACCGTGCTCTTCGCCGAGGGCGGCGGCGGGCGCCCGGGCGACACCGACTACCCGGTCGTCTCGGCGCTCGAGACCCGTGCGTTCGCGCTCTGGGCGCGCCTGTCGGGGCTGGTGCCGCGGATCGCCGTCGTCGCCGGGCGCTGCTTCGCTGGCAACGCGGTGCTCGCCGGCTGCTCGGACCTGATCGTCGGCACCGAGGGCTCCTCGCTGGGGATGGGTGGCCCGGCGATGATCGAGGGCGGCGGACTCGGCCGGGTCGCTCCCGACGACGTCGGCCCGGCGGCGGTCCAGGCGGCCAACGGCGTCCTCGACGTCGTTGCCGCCGACGAGGCCGAGGCGACCGCGGTCGCCAAGCGGCTGCTCGGCTACTTCCAGGGGACGACGGCGCCCGGCCCCGAACCTGACCAGGAGCGCCTTCGCGAGATCGTCCCCGAGCGCGCCCGCCGCGCCTACGCGGTGGCGCCGATCGTCGAGACGCTCGCCGACGCCGGCTCGGTCACCTTCCTGCGCGAGCGGATGGCGCCGGAGATGGTCACCGCGCTGGCGCGGATCGAAGGCCGCGCGGTCGGGGTCGTCGCCAACGACACCCGCCACTCGGCCGGCGCGATCACTGCCGCTGCAGCCGACAAGGCGGCGCGCTTCCTGCAGCTCTGCGATGCCTTCGGCCTGCCGGTGATCTCGCTGGTCGACACGCCGGGCTTCATGGTCGGGCCCGAGGCCGAGGCGACCGGGCTCGTCCGCCGCGCCTCGCGGCTGCTGGTCGGCGGCGCGGCGCTGCGGGTGCCGCTGGTCGCTGTGATCCTGCGCCGCGGTTACGGCCTCGGCGCCCAGGCGATGGCCGGCGGCAGCCTCCACGAGCCACTGCTGACGGTCGCCTGGCCAGCCGCCCACCTCGGCCCGATGGGACTCGAAGGCGCGGTGCGCCTGGCGCTGCGCAAGGAGCTCGAGGCGATCGCCGACGAGGCCGAGCGCGAGGCGCGGGTCCGCGAGCTGACCGCGGCGGCGGAAGACAACGCCAAGGCTCTGAACGCGGCGGCGCTGTTCGAGCTCGACGACGTCATCGACCCGGCCGAGACCCGCGGCCTGATCGCCCGCACGCTCGCCGCCGCCGCCCGCGCCCCGCGCGAGGAGCGCCCCCGCTTCGTCGACACCTGGTGAGCCGCGCCGGCCCGGGCCGGCTACCAGAGCGCGTCGTGGGACTCCATGACGCCGAAGCCCTCGGCCAGCTCGATCCCGTCGAGGCTGCCGCTGAAGGTCCCGAACCGATGCCGGTAGGTGGAGCGCAGCAGCAGGTAGTTCTCGTCCCGAGCCCGCACCGACTCGGCGGCGAACTCCAGCCGCCACCCGCTCTCCGCTCCCCCCGACTTTTGTAACCCTGTGGGTGACAAAAGTCGGGGGAGGCGACGGCGGCGAGGCCGTCGAAGCGGACCGGGTCGGGCTCGTAGGGCTCGCCGTCGATCCAGATCGCCCGCTCGCTGCTCGACGGCGGGTCGTTGATGCCCTCGACAAGGTTCCAGGCCAGCGCCCGCCCGTCGGCGGCGCGGCCGACGCCGGCCGACCAGTGCCAGCTGGTGCGGCGCGCCTGGTAGCCGGCCGACTGGTCGTCGACGCCGAAGCCGCTGAGCGCCAGCCGCCGTCCCGGCAGCTCGACCGTCGCCTCGATCGGCACCCCGGCGGCCTTGCGCGTCCATCCCCAGCCCGGCCCGCTCGGGCAGATCGCCTCGATCGGGACGGCGGCGCCGAGCCGTAGCTCCGCCCGCAGGCCGGCGGCGTCGATGACGACGCGATCGCCGTCCATCCGCACCTCGCGGCTGCCGGGCCGCAGCACGGTGTGGGAGAGCTGCTCGCCGCGGGCCCGGTCCCAGAGGACCCAGAACGACTGCGACAGTGGCCCGACTTCGGCCCGCGCCGCGCACAGCATCAGCTCCTCGGCGTAGAGGCCGACGTAGCGCCAGCGCTTGCGCAGGGCGCCGTCGCGGCGCAGCGGCATCGGCGCCGGCGGCAGCGGCAGGTCGGGGCGGCCGGGACCGGGGCCGCGCCATGGAATCCCCGAGGTGCCCATTGCCCCACGCTACTCGGCGGCGGCCCGGCGATCGGGCGGCTTGGGCGACCGCGCGGCCTGGGACCCGCTAGGCCCCGCTCATGCGCTCTGGCTACGCTCGGCGGGTGGACCAGGTCATCCAGATCATCGGCGCGCTGCTGATCCTCGGCGCCTTCGCCGCCAACCAGCGTGGCGGCCTCGCGACCGATTCGGAGCTCTACCTCGGTCTCAACCTCGTCGGCTCGGCGATCCTCTGCGTGCTCGCGGTTGCCAGCGGCCAGATCGGCTTCGTCCTGCTCGAGGGCGTCTGGGCGATCGTCTCCGGCTGGGGACTGCTGGTCACGCGCAGCGAAGCGTCGCGCTAGGCCTCGCCGGCTTTCTCGAGCCGCTCGGCGAGGCGGTTCATGCCGCGCTCACGGGCCGCGGCGGCGGCGCCGGCCCAATCGGTCGGGCGGTCGGCAGGGGGATCGACGCCGGCGTCGCGCAGCGTCGCGATGTCCTTGAAGGCCAGCAGGTCATCGCGCCCCTCGATCAGCGCCGCCCGGAGTTTCGGGCGCTGCTCGCGGATGGCGGCGTCGAGGATCGCCTCCAGCGATCCGTGCTTGCCGAGCAGCTCGGCGGCGGTCTTCGGGCCCACGCCCTTGGCGCCCGGCAACCCGTCGGAGGGGTCGCCGCGCAGGGCGATGAAGTCGGGGACCTGCTCGGGGTCGACGCCGTAGCGCTCGCGCACCTCGGCCGCCCCCAGCTCTTCGGCGCCGGTCCCTTTGCCGCCGGTCCGCACGTAGAGGACGGTGACCCCGTCGCCGGCGCACTGGTACATGTCGCGGTCGCCGGTCAAGAGCAGCGCCCGGCCGCCGGCCTCGACCTCGCGTCGCGCGTAGGTGCCGAGCAGATCATCGGCCTCGAGGTCGGCGCTCGACTCGACCGTCCACCCGAAGGCCTCGAAGAAGGCGCGGCTGTCGGCGAACTGGTGGGGCAGCTGGTCGGGCATCGCCGCCTCGCGCTCGGCGTGGTAGGCGGGGTAGAGCTCGGTCCGGTAGGCGGCGGCGTCGGGTCCGAAGCAGAGGACGACGGCGCGCGGCTCGTGCAGTTCGACCTCGCGCAGGATCAGGTTGGCGGTGCCCAGCAGCGCGTTGACCGGCCGCCCGTCCGGCCCGACGATCTTGTCGGGCAGCGCGTAGAAGGCGCGGAAGAGCATCGAGGGCGTATCGACGGCGAGGAGCGGTCCGGCCATACCGCACTTATATGACACCCACGCCCCCGCGTCTGAGCTGAGCCGCCACTATTGGCGGGCTAACTCAGACGCAGGGAGGCGGGATGGAGGGGACGGGACGGCCACGGATCGGGCCGGGGAGCAGGGAGGACGTCGGGTTCGCGAACGCGGCGATCCTCCGCGTGCTGGGGCTGGCGACCGGCGGGCGGGCGCCAAACGTCTTCACCACCTTGGCCCGCAACCGCCGCCTCTTCCGCCGCTGGCTGTGGTTCGCCGGAGCATTGATGCCGGGCGGCAAGCTGGCCCGGGTCGACACCGAGCTGGTGATCCTGCGCGTCGCCGACAACGCCGGGAGCGCCTATGAGTGGGGGCACCACGAGCGGCTCGGCCGTCGCGCTGGGCTGACCCCGGAGGAGATCGAGCGGGTCCGCTCCGGTCCCGCCGCCGCCGGCTGGTCGGAGCGCCAGCGCCTGCTGCTCGCCGCCGCCGATGAGATGCACACCGGCGGCCGCATCGGCGACGCCACCTGGGCCGGCCTCGCCGCCGACCTCGACGAGCCGCGCCTGATCGAGCTCTGCATGCTGATCGGCCACTACGAGATGCTGGCGATGACGCTGAACTCGCTCGGGGTCGCGCCCGAGCACCCGAGCTGATCGCCTCACTAGATTGGGCGGCGTGACTGTCCCCGCCCTCGAGATCACCGACCTGCGCAAGCGCTAGGCCAACGGCGTCGAGGCGCTGGGCGGGGTTTCGATCGCGATCAAGCCCGGCGACTTCTACGGCCTGCTGGGCCCCAACGGCGCCGGCAAGTCGACGCTGATCCACTGCACGACCGGGCTGGCCCAGCCGACCGGTGGCGAGATCCGCGTCTTCGGCCACGACGCGATCGAGGACTATTCCGAGGCCCGCCAGGCGGTCGGCCTCGCCCCGCAGGAGGTCAACCTCGACCACTTCCTCACCGCCGAGGAGACGCTCGACTTCCACGCCGGCTATTTCGGGATGCCCAAGCGCGAGCGCCGCGCCCGCACCGAGGAGCTGCTCGAGACCTTCTCGCTGACCGCCAAAGCCCGCGACCGAACCCGCACCCTCTCGGGCGGGATGAAACGGCGACTGATCCTCGCCCGCGCCCTGATGCACCGGCCGCGCCTGCTGATCCTCGACGAGCCGACCGCCGGCGTCGACATCGAGCTGCGGCTCGAGCTCTGGCACTACGTCCGCAGGATCAACGCCGAAGGGACGACGATCCTCCTCACCACCCACTACCTCGAGGAGGCCGACCAGCTCTGCAACCGGATCGGCTTCATCGCCGGCGGCCTGATCGCCGCCGAGGGCACCAGCGAGGGACTCGCCGAGCGCTACGAGGTCGCCAACCTCGAGGACGCCTACCTGCAGCTGGTCGGCCGCGGCGAGCTGTCGCGCTCCCACGTCGAGGGCGGCCTCGTCGCATGACCGCCGCCCAGATCCGCTTCCTCACCCTCTGGCGCCGCGAGGTCAGCCGCTTCATGAAGATCAAGAAACAGACCCTCGGCGGGCCGCTGCTGGAAACGTTCCTCTACATCTCGGTGTTCGGCGCCGCGCTGGGCAGCCGGATCAAGGAGCTGCACGGGATCGAATACATCGTCTTCGTGATCCCCGGGCTGATCATGATGGCCTGGGCGACCAACGCCTTCACCAACAACTCCTCCTCGATCCTCCAGCAGAAGTTCCAGGGCGCGATCCACGACCAGCTCTCCTCGCCGGCCTCGCCGCGCGAGCTGCTGCTGGCCTTCTCGCTCGGCGGCTTCGTCCGCGGCGGGATCGTCGCGACGCTGACCTTCACCCTCTCGGTGATCCTCACCAGCCTCGGCGTCGAGCACGTCTTCGTGCTGATCCCCTCGCTGTTCCTGGTCGGCTTCTTCTTCGCCCAGCTCGGCGTGCTGATCGGCGTTCGCGCCGAGCAGTTCGACGACGTCGCCTTCGCCCAGACCTTCGTCCTGCAGCCGCTGATCTTCCTCGGCGGCGTCTTCTACTCGGCGGCCCTGCTGCCGCAGCCGTTCGAGACGCTGACCAAATTCGACCCCGTCTACTACATGATCTCGCTGGTCCGCTACGGGTTCGTCGGCTACAGCGAAGTCAGCATCCCGCTCTCGCTGGCGGCGCTGACGGCGGCGACCGCGGCGATTTTCCTGTTCAACCTGCGGCTCTTCAGCCGCGGCTACAAGCTTCGCGACTGATTCCCGCCAGCGCCTCGGCAAGGCGGGTTGCGGGCGCCGGCGCCGCGACCGGCCGGGTGCCCCGCCTCTCTACACTTGCCAGCTGATGGCGACCCGGATCCGCAGGAAGCGGCGCAAGCCGCGCCCGACTCGCTGGCACAAGGTCGTCCTGCCGATTCTCTTCGTGGTCGGGGCGCTCGCTGCGGCCGGCGGGATCGCCGCCGCGTGGGCGATCAACACCTACAACTCGGCGCCTCCGCTCTCGAGCCTGAAACCGGTCCAAAAGGGTCGCTCCTCGGCGATCTACGCAGCCGACGGCAGCCTGATCGGCTTCATCCGCTCCGAAAACGTGCGCCAGCCGGTGCCCGCCAGCGGCCTGCCGAGGGTCCTGCGCCAGGCGACGATCTCGATCGAGGACAAGAACTTCTGGAGCCATGGCGCCCTCGACTACCCGGGCATCGCCCGCGCCGCCCTGAAGGACGCGCTGGCCGGCGGCAAGCCAGTCCAGGGCGCGTCGACGATCACCCAGCAGCTGGTACGCAACCTCTACATCCAGCATCCCGAACAGACGCTCGAACGAAAGCTGATCGAAGCCCACCTGGCCGAAGACCTGTTCGAAAAGCACAGCCGCAAGTGGATTCTCACGAGCTACCTGAACACGGCGCCGTACGGGACGATCGAAGGCCAGACCGCGGTCGGGGCCGAAGCCGCCTCGCAGACCTACTTCGCCAAGCCGGCCAAGGACCTGACCCTGACCGAGGCGGCGCTGATCGCCGGGCTGCCGCAGGCGCCCTCCGAATACAACCCGTTCCTCGACGCCCCGGCGGCGATGAAGCGCCGCAACGAGGTGCTGTACACGATGTACGAACAGGGCTACATCGACCGTGACCAGTACCTGCACGCCAAAACCGCCGGCCTCGGCCTCCATCCCGGCCACAAGTACAAGACGATCAGGGACCCGTTCCTCTACGACCTGGTCCAGCAGCAGCTGATCAACAAGTACGGGACCAACACGGTGCGCAACGGCGGTCTCAAGGCGTACACGACGATCGACCCGCGCCTGCAGGCCGATGCCGAAGCGGCGGTCGCGTCCTGCACCGAAATCGGCTTCTGCTATCCCGAAGGCGGGCCGGTCACCGGCCTCGCCTCGGTCGATCCCAACACCGGGGCCGTGCTCGCCCTCGCCTCGACCGAAGGGTTCGCCGACGAAAGTCAGTTCAACTACGCCTGGCAGGCCCATCGCCAGCCGGGGTCCTCGTTCAAGACCTACGTGCTTGCGACGGCGATCAAGCAGGGGATCGACCCAGCCAGCACCTACTACAACGGCACCTCGCCGATGACGCTCGAAATTCCCGGCGGCGGCAGCTGGACGGTCGAAAACGACGAGCCCGGCGGCGGCACGATGTCGCTCGAAGAAGCGACCTGGCAGTCGATCAACGTCGTCTACGCCCAGCTCGACCTCGACGTCACCCCCGAAGCGGTCACCGAAACGGCGCACGAAATGGGGATCGAAGAGCCGCTGCAGTCATTGCCGGCCGAGGCGATCGGAGGACTGTCGGAAGGCGTCACGCCGCTGGAACAGGCCGACGGCTACGCGACCCTTGCCAACGGCGGCGTCCACCACAGCCCGACCGCGATCAGCAAAGTCGTCTTCCCCAACGGCGACGTCGACGAAATCAACGAAGAAGGCGACCGCGTCCTCACGCCCGGTCAGGCCTACGACGTCACCAACATCCTCAAAGGCGTGATCACCCAGGGGACCGGCAGCCCTTACACCAGCTTCGGCTGCGCCGAAGCGGCCGGCAAGACCGGCACCTCGGAGGGGGAATCCGACGCCTGGTTCGTCGGCTACACCCCGGAATACTCGACCGCGGTCTGGGTCGGCCACCCGACGACCCGCGAAACGACCGGCTTCGGCGGCCCGACCGCGGGCCCGATCTGGCGTGCCTACATGGAAGCGGCGACCGAAGGCGAATGCCCGGCCTTCGAAACGCCGTCGAGCCTGCCTGAACTCTCGCCCTACACCGGCGGTCACACCACTGGCGGTGGCTATTCGTCCTCGTCTTCGGAAAACGAAGAATACGAATACGAAGAAGGCGAAAACGAAGAAGAAGAAAAGGAATCCGAAGGCGAAGAAGAAGAAGGGGCCGAAGAAGGCGAAGAAGCACCTGCCGAAGAAGCCCCGGCGCCCTCGACCGAACCCGAAGGCGGCATCAGTCCAGGCTGAGCCATACTTGCTGTGTGACCGGCGCGATCGACACCCAGCGCGAGGCTGAGACGCTCGGCAGCGAATTCGCCCGTGCTCTCGCCGCCAAGGACTTCGAGCGCCTCTCCGAACTTCTCCACCCGCAGGTCGACTTCCGCGCCCTCACCCCACGCCGGGATTGGGAGGCGGCCGACGCCACCACCGTCCTCACTTCGATCCTCGCCAAGTGGTTCGAAGGCTCCGACGACATCCTCGCCCTCGAGAACCTCGAATCCGCCTCCTTCGCCGATCGCGCCCGAGTCGGCTACCGCTTCCGGGTCCGCAACCCCGAAGGCCTCTTCCAAATCGAGCAGCAGGCCTACCTCACCCCCCGCGAGGACCGCATCGGCTGGATGCGAGTCCTCTGCTCCGGCTTCCGCCCGGTCGCCGAGTAGCGCCAAGCACTCAGCCCAATTCGTCTTCCCCCCAGCGAGCTTCTGCGCGAGCCATCTTGCTTGGGCCGTAGAAGCGGCGGGCCCACCACGATTCAGGCTTGGCCAGCCTGAACGCGGCGATCCACCAGGCAATTCCCAGCGTGAACCAACCGGCGCCCACGAGGACCGAATTGCCCTTCATTTCGGCGACGGTCACAGGACCGAGGAAGGGCACGACGACGAGGGCGACCACGTACGCGATCTGGATTCCAGTCGATATCGCGAACGGCACGGGGGGAGCCTACGTCGCGCGGGCTCAGGCTTCTGCCCCGTCGCCGAGAAGCGCCGGCCCGGCGCTCAGGCGGCCGCGGTGGACGGCGCCGCAGCCGCTCGAGCAGACCGGCGGGCAGTACCTTGCTTGCCGCCCAGACCTCGACCGCCACGACTGCGTCGGTCGTCCCATCGTGATCGACGAGCCCCCAGCCGACCTTCTCGCTGACGACGTCATCCGAGGGCCAGGTCGGCAGGCAGGGCAAGGTCGGCGTCGCATGTTCAAGGCGCGTGGAATGCTTTCGGCGTTGCCATCGCCGGCGCGCTCTTGGCCCTCGATTTGAGGGTTGGCGACTTAGTGTCGTATAGCGAGACAAAGTCGCCAAGGCCCCCGGTCGGACGAGTTCAGGCCGGGCTGCGTTCGAGCAGGCGGCCGCTGCGGCCGTAGGCCAGGATCTCGACTGGTTCGATGTTCGCCGGGTAGAACTGATCGAAGAACCGCAGGCCGCGGAGCCAGGGGAAGCGTTCGGCAAGCCGGGGCGGAGCGGTCTGGGTTTCGATGACCAGTCGCGAGCCGTCGCTCATCTTCGCCACCAGTTCCACCACTCGGCGGGCGGCGAAGCCGCTCACGTCCCCCTCTGGGTAGGAGTCGAATTCGCTGCCGGGTATCGCACTGAAGACGAGCGACCGGGGAACCGGCAGGGGGAAGCCCGCGAAGTAGCCCCCTTCGCTGTATTCACCGGGCTTGCCGATCGAGAATTCGAGGACGACGGAACGGGGAGTCCCCTTCCGGTAGGGCGGTTCCTCCTTCATCCTGATTCGCCAGGGCACGCCGTGGAGGCTCCGGCCCCGCGCAACGACGAACGAAGCCGAGCGCCGGTCGCCAGACGCCATGCCCGGTAGGAGGAGGGTCGCTGCGAGGAGCGCTGCGACCGCCGCGCCGCTAGCCCGCACGCTCAACCAGCTCGATCCGGTAGCCGTCGGGATCGCGGACGAAGGCGATGCGGCTGCCGGTGGTGCGGCCGCCGGGGCGGTAGGGAGGCTTCTCGGGGGAGATTCCGGACTCGGCGAGGGTGGCGAGGGTGCCCTCGAGGTCTTCGACCAGCAGGGCGATGTGGTTGTAGCCGTCGCCGAGCTCGTATGAGGTGACGCCGAAGTTGTGGGTCAGCTCGAGGACCGGGTCCTCGCCGGGGAGGGCCATGAAGATGTTGACCGCCTCGTCGCCGATGTCCATGCGCCGGACCTCGGCGAAGCCGAGCTGCTCGTAGAAGGCGATTGATCGGTCGATGTCACCGATTCGATAGCAGGTGTGGAGATAGGAATTCATCTTTGAGACCGAGCCTCACTTGGCTTTATAGCGCGGTATTGGGTATTGACGTGGCAGTTGACGGGACTAAATTAGGCGCCTCGTTAACTTCTCGTTCGCTCCTAAGAGAAAGGTAACTCTTGCGCAATCTGATTCCACGCTCCGGCAATGTCCGGGCGCTACTAGTCGCGGTGCCGGTTGTCGCTCTGCTGGTCGCCCTCGCGGCCTCGGGATCGGCCGGAGCGGAAACTACGCCGGCCCCGGTCGCCGCCCCCAAGGGCGTGATCAAAATGGTCCTCACCGGCAAAAAGCTGGGCTTCGAAGCGCCGGAAACGATTGAAGAAGGTGCCGAACTCGAAATCCTCAACACCACCAACCCGCGCCAGGTCGGCCCGCACACGTTCTCGCTGGTCACCAAAGGCTCGCTGCCGAAGACGCCCGCGGCGCGGAAAAACTGCTTCACGCCGAAGCACATCTGTCTCTCGATCGCCGAATGGCAGCACTTCAACCCGAAAACCGAAAAGGTCGGGCTGAACCCGGCGACGGCCGGCCCGCTCGGCTGGAGCACGCCCGGCAACACCACCGGCACCACCGGTGACTCCTGGTTCACCGGCGAAACCAAGTCCGGGACCCACATCACCCAGAAGGTCACCGCCAAGGCCGGCACCACCCTGTATTTCATGTGCGCCATCCATCCCTGGATGCAGGGCGCCATCAAGGTCGTCGCACCTGTCGTCCACTAGCGGCACGCCTCCGCCGGAGGGACCACGCCTGGGGCGCCGAGCTTTTCTCGGCGCCCTCGGCGGCGGCGCGCTCGCGGTCCTGTCGCCGCTGGGGGGCGGCGGCAGCGGTCTGCTCTCCTTCGGCGACGGCACCGCCGCCGCCCGCGCCGCCGTCCCCTTCCGGGAGCCGCTGCGGTTCCCGCCGGTCCACACCGCCGACGAGATCCTGATCCCGATCCGCGAGGCCGCCCAGCAGATCCTGCCGGGACCCAAGACGCGGCTCTGGACCTACGGCGGCAGCTTCCCCGGTCCGACCGTCCGCCGCCCCGCCGGCAGTCGCACGGAGGTCACCTTCCACCACAAGCTGCCGGCCAGCGTCGGCGACCTAACGGTCCACTTCCACGGCGGCCACAACCCCACTCGGTTCGACGGTCAGCCGGGCGGCCTCACCGCCAACCAGCCGGCCTCGCTCTACTGCCAGGTCTCCCCACACCTCTCGCCGCGCCAGTCCGGCAACGACCTGCTGATCGCACCCGGTGGCCGCCGGACCTATGTCTATGACCTGACCGAGGACGGCCGCCCCGAACGCGCCGCCTTCAAGTGGTACCACGACCATCGCCTCGATCGCACCGCCATGCACGCCTGGCGCGGTCTCGCCGGGATGTGGATCGTCGACGACGACTTCGAGGACGCGCTGCCGCTGCCGACGGGCGACCGCGACCTGCCGCTGATGATCGCCGACCGCAGCTTCGACGCCCACAATCAGCTCACCGACCCGTTCGCCGCCCAGCGCCCGCCCGCCGACGGCATCCTCGGCGCCTCGGTGCTCGTCAACGGCACCTTCATGCCCTACCACCACGTCAGCGCCCGCCGCTACCGCCTGCGGCTGCTGAACGTCTCGCAGTTCCGCAGCTACGCGATCCACCTCTCGACCGGGGCGCCGCTGACCCAGATCGGTACCGACAGCGGCCTGATGCCGGCGCCGGTCCGCCGCCGCGAAATCCTGCTCGGGCCGGCCGAGCGAGCCGAGGTGATCGTCGATTTCGCCGACGCCCGCGGCCAGACGGTCGAGCTGCGCAGCTCCGGCCGCCACGCCGGCCGCAACCCCGAAGGCGCCCACACCTACGCCGGCGCGCTGATGCAGTTCCGGGTCGGCCACGAGATCCTGCCCGACGCCACCCGCGTGCCCCGCAAGCTGCGCCCGCTGCCGGACTGGACGCGGCGGGCCAAGCGCAAGCCGGACTTCCGCTGGGAGATCACGATCGGAGGCACCTTCAACCCCGCCTGGCTGATCAACGGCCGCAGCTTCGACCCGGCCCACTCCGAAGTCTTCCCGCGGCTCGGCTCCACCCAGACCTGGGAGATCGTCAACCGCACCGACGTCGCCCACGTCATGCACCTCCACCACACCGCCTGGTACCTGCTCGCCCGCGAAGGCAAGCCGCCGCCGCCCTGGGAAGACTGCCTCAAGGACACCTTCTTCATCTTCCCCGGCGAACGCATTCTCCTCGCCGGTCACTTCTCCGATTACATCGGGAAATTCATCCTTCACTGCCACATGCTCGACCACGAGGATCACGGCCTGATGAGCCAATTCACGGTCGTCGAGAGCTAAAGAAACACCACCGTTTACCCGATGTGTATGGGAGCGTGACTCTTTCGCTCCGAAACCTCAACCGGGAGGAGATCCGCCCGCCGGGTCGCTCCGAGGCGCGCGCCGCTGCGGCGTTGCTGCTCGCCGGCGCCGGGTTGGTCGTCATCTCGCTGCTGCTTCCCCATCCGGACGGCGGCGACGAGGTCGCGATCCTGGCGATAACCGCCGCGATGGCGCTCGCCGGCCTGCTCTGCTGGGCCTTCGCCGCCCGCTTCAAGCCGCTGGGGGTCCACGCGGTCCTCGCCCTCACCGTCCTCGCCACCGGGGGCCTGGTCTGGCAGAGCGGCGTCTCGGTCGGCCAGTTCGGCTCGATCTTCGTCTGGCAGACCCTGGTCTGCGCCTACTTCTTCCCCCGCCGGGTCGCCGGCGCCCATCTCACCTGGCTGCTCGTCGTCTACGCCGTCGCCCTGGCGATGGTGCCGAGCACCGCCGGCCTCTCGCCGGTGACCAAGTGGCTGCTGACGGCGATCTCGCTGACCGTGGTGATGCTCTTCACCGGCAACATCGTCGCCCGCCGCTACCGCGCCGACGCCCGCGCCCGCCGCTTCTTCGACCTCTCCCAGGACATGCTCTGCACGATGGACCTGGAGGGACGCTGCGTCGAGGTCAACGCCGCCTGGGAGCGCAACCTCGGCTACACGGCGGCGGAGATGACCGGCAAGCCACTGCTTGCGATCACCCATGACGACGACCACGAGCGGGCCCTCGCCGAGGCGGTCCGCGTCTTCGCCGGGGAGACCTCCGACGGGCTCGAGACGCGGGTCGTGGACAAGGCCGGCGGGTGGCACTGGATCCGCACCAGCTCCGCCTTCGACGCCGGCGAAGGCCTCGTCTACTCACGCTCGACCGACGTAACCGAGCGCAAACAGTTCGCCGCCGAACGCGAGACGCTGCTCGGCGAGGTCGAGCAGCTGGCCCGCTCCGACGCTCTCACCGGCCTGCCCAACCGCCGCGCCCTCGACGACTATCTGCCGCGCGAGATGGCGCGGACGCTGCGCGCCGGCTCCGACCTCTGCCTGGCGATCATCGACATCGACCACTTCAAGGTCTACAACGACACCCACGGCCACCTCGCCGGCGACGAGGTGCTGCGCGAGTGTGCGATCGCCTGGGACGGCCAGCTGCGCGGCGAAGACACGATCGTCCGCTTCGGCGGCGAGGAGTTCCTCGTCGTCCTGCCCGACTGCGGCGTCGAGGACGCGACCGAGATCGTCGAGCGCCTGCGCGCGGCGACGCCGTGCGCCCAGACCTGCTCCGCCGGGCTGGCGCTGTGGCGGGCGGGGGAGACGGTCGACGAGCTCGTCGCCCGCGCCGACCGCGCTCTGTACGAGGCCAAGGCGGGCGGCCGCGACCGCCTCGAGCACGCCTCGCTCGCGGCCTGACCCGGTAATGATGCGGCGGTGGCCGCCGAGCTGACCCAGCGCTTTCGCCGCGCTCGCCGCGATCCCGAGCTGACCGTGCTCGAGGGCTTCCACGCGCTCAAGCACGCGCTGCGCTTCGGGGCCGAGGTCGAGATCGCCGTCGCCGTCGACCCGGCCGGGCTCGAGGAGCTGGCCGCTGAGCTGGCGCCGGACCTGGCCGGGACGCTGTCGGCGCAGGTCGAGCCGATCGACGCCACGACACTTGCCGAGCTGGTGCCGCAGGCGCCGCGCACCGGCGTTGTCGCGATCGCCCGCCGGCCGCCCTTCGACCTCGCCGCCGTGCTCGCCGATCCGCGCCCGGCGCCGGTCGTCCTGCTCGAGGAGCCGCGCAACATGGGCAACATGGGCGCCTGCGTGCGGGTCGCGGCAGCCGCCGACGCAGCCGCCGTCCTCACCACCGGCGGCAACGACCCCTGGCATCCCGACGCCGTCCGCGGCGCCGCCGGCCTGCACTTCGCGCTGCCGGTCGGGCGGGTGGGGGAGGGGCAGCCGGTGAGCGACCGGCCGCTGCTCGCCCTCGATCCCGCGGGGGAGGACCTGCGGCCGGGCGAGCTGCCGGCGCGCGCCGTCCTCGCCTTCGGCACTGAGCGCCACGGCCTCTCGGCGGCGCTGCTCGACCGCGCCGACGCCCGCGTCGCGATCCCGATGCGCGCCGGCGTCTCCAGCCTCAACCTCGCGACCTCGGTCGCCGCCGTCCTCTTCGCCGTTCGGTTGAGTGGCTAAGGATTCGGCGCGCCGGCGCCGAAGCAGATGGTGGCTCACCCAACGAAAGGACGCACCGTGCCGCTAGCCGACATCTCCTTTGGGGACCTGCTCCTCATCGGCCTCGAGATCTTCTTCTTCGTGATCTGGATCTGGATCCTGATCACGATCATCACCGACCTCTTCCGCGACCACGAGATGTCCGGCTGGGCGAAGGCGGCCTGGGTCCTGTTCCTGGTCGTCATCCCGTTCCTGACCTCGCTCGTCTACCTGATCGTCCGCGGTTCCGGCATGCGCGACCGCACGATCAAAGCCCAGGCCGAGGCCAAGAAGCACTTCGACGAATACGTCCAGACGCAGACCCACCACTCGCCGGCCGACGAATTGCACAAGCTCGCCGACCTGAAAGAGAAGGGCGCCCTCACCGACGCCGAGTTCGAGGCCGCCAAGGCCAAGCTTCTGGCGTAACCACGCGGGTTCCGCGGCCCTCGCCGGGGGCCGCGGAATTCCTGCAAACACCGGCTTTTTGCAAGGCGACTTGCACGTTATCGGCAACCTTCGGGGGTAACGAAGCCTCTTCGCTAGCCTGCTCATCCGCTGCTCCGGTCAGTCCGATCGGGGCCAGCCGACTCAATGCGGGCACTCTTCTCTGACACGAATCCAGCTGCCGGGCACCGGCGCCGTGGGCTGCTCTTCGGGGCATTCCTCCTCGCCGCCCTGTGCGTGCTGGCAATCACCCTCGACGCCGGCCGGGCGCCGGCCAAGACGCTGCAGGAAAAGCGCGACGCGACCCAGTCGAAGCTCGACGGGGTGCGCGAAAACCAGAGCGCGGTCGAAGCGCAGCTGGCGGTCGAGAACCGCGAAATCGACTCGATGATCGGCGAAGTCTCCGCCCTGCGCCAGCAGCAGGCGACGGTTCAGGCCGAACTCGAAGCCAAGGAAGCCGAGCTCGCCTCGGCGACCAAGGCGCTGCGCGAAGAACGCGAACACCTGGTCGAAGTGCGGGCGCAGCTGACCCGGGCGCTGGCGGTCCTGCGCGAACGCCTCGTCGCGATCTATGAGGCCGGCTCGCCGGACATCGTCAACACGATCCTCGAATCGGAAAACCTCGCCCAGCTCGAAGCCCAGACCGAATACCTGAATCGGATCCAGAACTACGACAGCTCGGTCGTCGGCCGGGTCAAGACGCTGCGCAACGAAGTCACCGGCGCCGTCGCCCACCTGACCAAGACGCGCGATGAGATCGAAGAAGCGCGCGACTCGATCGCCACGACCGAGGAAGAAGTCGCCGCTGCCAAGGAAGCGGCCGAGGCCCGCTTCGGCGAACTCAAGGAAGCCCAGGTGGAACGTCGGGCGACGATGGAATCGCTCGAGTCCCAGGAACAGGCGCTCTCCGACAACCTCTCCTCGATCTCCGAACAGATCGCCGCCCAGGCTCAGGCGCGCGCAGCCGCGGCGGCCGCCGAAGCCGGCGTCGTCACCGAATCGGTCGGCGAAATGCCGGCGACCCTTTCGCCCGGCGACACCGCCGGCTTCATCTCCGAATCGGAAGCGAGCGCCCCCGAAAGCGCCCCCGAACAGGTCAAGGGCGCGATCGCCGCCGCCAACGCGATCGCCTTCACCCCCTACATCTGGGGTGGCGGCCACGGCTCCTTCGAATCCGAAGGCTACGACTGCTCGGGCGCGGTCTCATACGCCCTGCACGGCGGCGGGCTGCTGGAAGCGCCGCTCGACTCGACCGGTCTCGAGAGCTGGGGCGAACCCGGTCCCGGCCAGTGGATCACCGTCTACGCCAACGCCGAACACGCCTGGATGATCATTGCCGGCCTCGCCTTCGACACCGTCGGCGGCCCCGGCCCGCGCTGGCACTCCTCGCCGGTCGACAGCCCCGAAGGCTTCATCGCCCGGCATCCTCCGGGGCTCTAAGTAACAGGAGCGACCGCAGCACCTCTTTCGGCGCTCGACGGTGGGATGGGTATCCCTCGAACGGGCGGATACTCAAATCGCCGGTCTCATTAGACCGGCGATCGGACGGGCGAGGGATACCCATCCCTCCGTCGACGGTTGAGATTGAGTCTCCTGGTACTTGGGTATCTCCGCTTGTGGGAATTGCCACACGGGAAAAGGAGAGCACTCATGGAGTCAGCATCTGTCCGTGCACCGCAGCCGCCGCGCCAGGAACCGGCCGCTGAAACCCGCGCCGGGTGGACCCCGGCCGACCCCGGGCCGCTGGGCTTGGCCGGCTTCGCGCTGACCACCTTCGTGCTCAGCATGTTCAACGCCGGTCTCGTCAACAAAGCCGGCGAGCCGGTGGTGCTGGGAGTGGCTTTGGCCTACGGCGGGATCGCCCAGCTGCTGGCGGGGATGTGGGAGTTCCGCACCGGCAACACCTTCGGGGCCGTGGCCTTCACCTCCTACGGGGCCTTCTGGATCTCGTTCTGGGCGTTGATCACGTTCTTCGCCCCCAACATCCCAGCCGAACACCTCGCCGCCGCGGTCGGGCTCTACCTGATCTCGTGGGGCATCTTCACGGCCTACATGTTCATCGCCAGCCTGCGCACGACGGTGGCGATCTCGCTCGTCTTCATCCTGCTCGCGATCACCTTCTTCCTGCTCGGGATCGGCAACGCCAACGAATCCGACGGGATGATCGAAGTCGGCGGCTTCGCCGGTATCGTGACCGCGGCAGCAGCCTGGTATGCGTCG
Organism: uncultured Actinomycetes bacterium; assembly: GCA_963839115.1. GTDB lineage: Bacteria > Actinomycetota > Thermoleophilia > Solirubrobacterales > 70-9 > VAYN01. The sequence goes on along the minus strand of CAWITM010000001.1, from coordinate 2,025,729 downwards.
TTCGCGGCGGTGACGAATTCGACGTTCGGCAAGACGGTTTTGCCGGTCGGGCCTTTGGCAAGGGACTGAATCGGTAATCGCAGTCTGGAGGAGGGAACGGAATGAGTGACGGAACGACGGCCGGCCTCGAGCACCAGCTCGAGGCAGAGCTGGAGATCGAGAAGTTCGAGCCGCCCGCGGAGTTCCGCGAGCAGGCGCTTTGGTCGGATCCGAAGGTCTACGAGGAGGCCGCGGCCGACCCTGAGGCCTGGTGGCTCGGCAAGGCCAAGGAGGTGCTCGACTGGGACACCGAGCCGAGCCAGGGCTTCGACGATTCCAACCCTCCCTTCTACAAGTGGTTCGAGGACGGGCGCCTGAACGCCTCGGCCCAATGTCTCGATCGTCATATCGAGGCGGGCCGGGGCGATCGGGTCGCCTACCACTGGCGCGGCGAGGAGGGCGAGACGCTCGACGTCACCTACGCCGACCTGCACCGGGATGTCCAGCGCTTCGCCAACGCGCTCAAGGACCTCGGCGTCGAAAAGGGCGACGTCGTCGGCATCTACCTGCCGATGATCCCCGAGGTCGCGGTGGCGATGCTGGCCTGCGCCCGCATCGGCGCCCCCCACAACGTCGTCTTCGGCGGCTTCTCCGCCGAGTCGGTCCGCGAGCGGATGGAGTTCAGCGAGGCCAAGGCGCTGATCACCGTCGACGGCGCCCGTCGCAAAGGCAAAACGGCGCCGATCAAGCAGCAGGTCGACGAGCAGATGGGCGACCTGGATTCGCTGCAGAAGATCGTCGTCGTCCGCAAAACCGACGTCGAGTGCCCGATGACCGACGGCCGCGACGTCTTCTACGACGAGGTCTGCGAGGCCGCCGACCCCGAGTGCCCGGCCGAGCCGATGGAGGCCGAGCACCCGCTCTTCATCCTCTACACCTCCGGCTCGACCGCCAAGCCGAAGGGCATCCTCCACACCACCGGCGGCTACATGACCGGAGCGACGACGACGCACCGCTACGTCTTCGACCTCAAGCCGGAGACCGACGTCTACTGGTGCGCCGCCGACGTCGGCTGGGTCACCGGCCACACCTACATCGTCTACGGGCCGCTCTCCAACGGCACCACCAGCGTGATGTGGGAGGGGGCGCCGGACTACCCGCACCAGGGGGTCTGGTGGGAGACCGTCCAGGAGACCAAGGCGACGATCCTCTACGCGGCGCCGACGGCGATCCGCACCTTCATCAAGTGGGGCGCCGACATCCCGGGCAAATACGACCTCTCCTCGCTGCGCCTGCTCGGCTCGGTCGGCGAGCCGATCAACCCCAAGGCGTGGCTCTGGTACCGCAAAGTGATCGGCGGCGATCGCTGCCCGATCGTCGACACCTGGTGGCAGACCGAGACCGGCGGGATCATGATCACGCCGCTGCCGGGGATCACCGCGACCAAGCCGGGCTCGGCGACCCAGGCCTTCCCGGGCGTCGAGGCGCAGGTCGTCGGCGAGTCCGACGGCGAGCCGATCGCCGAAGGGCAGGGCCTCCTGGTCCTCGAGCGCCCGTGGCCCAGCATGCTGCGCGGCCTCTACAAGGAGGACGACCGCTTCGTCGAGACCTACTTCTCCAAATTCGGCAAGGAGCGATACCTGGTCGGCGACGCCGCCCGGGTCGACTCCGACGGCTACTTCTGGGTGATCGGGCGGATCGACGACGTCGTCAACGTGTCCGGCCACCGGCTCTCGACCGCCGAAGTCGAGTCGGCGATCGTCGCCCACGAAGCGGTCGCCGAGGCGGCCGTGATCGGCCAGTCCGACGAGGACACCGGGCAGGCGATCTGCGCCTTCGTGACGCTGCGCGGCGGCACCGAGCCCTCCGACGATCTGGTCGAGGGGATCCGCGGCGTCGTCGCCACCCGGATCGGCAAATTCGCCCGTCCCAAGCGGATCATCTGGGCCGACGACCTGCCGAAGACGCGCTCGGGGAAGATCATGCGCCGCCTCCTGCGCGACATCGCCGAGGGGCGGGCGCTCGGCGACGTCACGACGCTGCGCGATCCCGGGGTGATGGCGGAGCTGGAGTCGAAGATCGCCGCCGAGGCGGCCAAAGAGGGCTAGTCAGGGCGGGAGGGCGCGGCTCCCGGGCCGCTGCCGATGGTCGGGGCGCGGGTTTCGCGTTCCCCGACCATCCGCTCGACCGCCAGCTGCAGCGACTGCAGCTGTTCCTGGACGCTGCGCAGTTCGCGCAGCGCCAGTTCCTCGGCGCTCAGCTCCTTCTCGCCGAGCTCGTCCTCGATCTGGCTCAGTTCGGGGGCCAGGAAGCGCTGGGCGACGGCGCCGGTGATCAGGGCGACGAAGCCGATGCCGATGAAGAGGATCGACGCCGAGACGATCTGGCCGCCGGTCGTGGTCGGATAGATGTTCGACCCGAGCGTGGTCATCGTCGTGATCGCCCAGTAGGTCGATTCCCAGAAGGTGAGGTGCTGGTCGTGCTTCTCGAAGGCGCCGAAGACGGCACCGCCGCCGACCACCGTCAGCGTCGCCAGCAGCAGCGCGTAGCGCAGGCCCTCGAGCGAGAAGACCTGGCGCGAGAGCTGGGCCAGCCGCAGCAGGCGCAGGAGCCGCAGCAGCCTCAGCACCCGCAGGCTCTGCAGTCCGGCCGGCAGGACCGGCGGCGTCAGCACGACGATGACGACGTCGAGCGGGTGGTGGCGCATCCAGGTCCAGCGGTCGGGGACGACCGCGAGCATCACCACCAGCTCGATCAGGAAGGCGCTCCAGGTGACCCAGTTGAGGACGATCGCGATCGCCTCCAGCGCACCGCCCGGATGGGACTCGGTGATCGCCACCGTCGGCAGCGTCAGCGCCGCGGCGATCAGCATCGGCGTCGCCAGCCGTTCCTCGATCCGCGTCGATCGCGCGTCCATGCCCGGCTCGAAGCGCTCCACCGCGCCGCCGCTCCGCGCTGCCTGTCCCGTCCGATCCTGCCTCACCGCGACTGCTTCGACGCCGAAGGTCGAGTGCCTACCGAGCGGCGCCGGCGAGCCTCGATGACTCTTTGCCGCCGATAGCCGGCTAAATGCGTCGAGGACGCCCCGCCGGATGATCGTCGCTGTGGGGCGGACCCCGACGTACCGGAGGTAACTAGTTCGCTAAACTAATTAGTAGAGCTAATCAATGGCACGCAAGGCCGCCGCCGACACCTCCCTGACCGATACCGCCGCGCACCTGCGGATGGCGGTCGTCCGCACCTCGCGGCGCCTGCGCCAGGAGGCCGCGGCCGAGACCGCCGACCTCAGCCCGACCGCGGTCGCGGCGCTCGCCAGCATCGACCGCCACGGGCCGCTGACGCCGAGCGAGCTGGCCGGGATCGAGCGGGTCAAGCGCCCGACGATGACCCGCACGCTGGCCCACCTCGAAGGGGAGGGGCTGGTCGAGCGCACGCCCGATCCCGCCGATGGCCGCAGTGCCCTGGTCGCCGTCAACGCCGCCGGCCGCGACCAGCTGCGGCGCCTGCGCCGGCGCAAGAACGCCTATCTGGCGCGCCGTATGCGGGACCTGCCGGCCGAGGACGTCGCCACGCTCGAGCGTGCCGCCGCGATCCTCGAAGGGTTCCGCGAGGGGGAGCAGGGTTGAGCACCGCCCTGCACCGCTCCTTCAGCTCGCTCGAGGTCCCCAACTACCGGCGCTACTTCGCCGGCCAGGTGATTTCTCTGTCGGGCAACTGGATGCAGACGGTCGCGGCGCTGTGGCTGATCCTCAACCTGACCAACTCGGGCCTCGCCGTCGGCCTCACCACGGCGCTGCAGTTCCTGCCGATGCTGCTCTTCGGCGCCTACGGCGGCCTGCTCGCCGACCGCATTCCGAAGCGCCGGCTGCTGCTGGTGACCCAGTCGCTGATGATGATCCCGGCGCTGGGGCTCTTCGCCGTCACCGCCGCCGGCGTGGTGACGCCGTGGATGGTCTACCTCGCCGTCTTCCTGCTCGGCAGCGTCAACTCGGTCGACAACCCGACCCGCCAGAGCTTCGTGATCGAGATGGTCGGCCCGGACCGCCTCGTCAACGCGGTCAGCCTCAACAGCGTCATCGTCCAGGCGGCGCGGATCGTCGGCCCGGCCTTCGCCGGCCTGCTGATCGCCGGCTTCGGTGTCGTCCCCTGCTTCGGCATCAACGCCCTGACCTTCCTGGCGATGATCGCGGCGCTGTACTCGATGGACCCGAAGCGGCTGGGGGCGCCGCCGGTCGCCAACCGCGAGAAGGGCGCGATCCGCGCCGGCTTGCGCTACGTCCGCCGCACCCCTGAGCTGGCGGTGCCGCTGGCGCTGATGGCCCTGGTCGGGACGCTCGGCTTCAACTTCCAGGTGGTGCTGCCGCTGCTCGCCAGGTTCAGCTTCGGCGGCGGCGCCGGCACCTACGCGGTGCTTGTCTCGGCGATGGGGGTCGGCTCGATCGCCGGCGCCCTCGTCAACGGCCACCACGGCCGCACCGGCCCGCGGCTGATGGCGGCAGGCGCGCTTGCCTTCGGCGTCTCGGCGCTGCTGGCCGCGGCGGCACCGGGCCTGGCGCTGGAGATCGTGATGCTGGCGCTGCTCGGGGCCGCCTCGGTCACCTTCGCGGCGACGATCAACTCGACCCTGCAGCTGGCGGTCGCGCCGGAGATGCGGGGCCGGGTGATGGCCCTCTACTCCGTCGTCTTCCTCGGCTCGACGCCGATCGGCGGCCCGCTGACCGGCTGGATCAGCGAGGCCTACGACCCGCGCGTGGCGCTGGTCCTGGCCGGGGTCTCGGGACTCTCGGCGGCCTGGGCCGCCCGCGTCGTCTACGCCCGGTTAGCGGCGCGGGCGACCGGGGCGAGCATCGCCCCGGCCGTTCCCGCGAGCTAGCTATTCGACGTAGCCGGCCGCTTCGAGGTAGGCGGCGGCGGCTTCCTTCGGGGTCTGTTTTTCAAGTTCGACGCGAGCGTCGAGCTCCTGGACGACTTCCAGGGACAGGCCTTTCTGGACGTCGAGGATCGTCTTTTCGTAATCCGGTCCGGCTTCTTCGGCGACCTTTTTCTTGGTCACGAAGATGACGTTTCCGGCCGGGAAGACCTTCTTGTCGTCTTCGAGGATCACGTACTTGTTTTTTTCAGCCGACAGCTGCGGGTCGGTGGTGAAGAGGATCGAGAGATCCGCCTGACCTTTGTCCAGCACCGTGTAGCGGAGGCTGATGTCGACGGGTTTGAACTGCTTGAACTTCAACCCGTACAGTTTTTCCAGTCCGGCCAGGCAGTCGATCCGCTGACGGCACTCGGGCGAGCCGTAGAGCGTCAGTTTTTCCGACACGCCTTCGAGGTCGGAGACGGTTTTCAGGTGGTACTTTTCCGCCGTCGATTTGAGCAGCCCGACCGCGTTCGCGCTGGCGAACGGCGTCGGTTCGAAGGCCTCGAGGCCCTTCTTCTGGAATTCGGCGTTCGCCTTTTCCCAGGCTTCGGTGGCGTCGGACGGGACTTCTTCGGGTTCGAGGCCGAAGAACGAGGTCAGCGCCGTCGAGGCGTACTCCGGGTAGCCGGAGACCGCTCCCGATTCGACCGCTTTGAGGGCGACGGTTTCGGAGCCGAGGCTGAGGTCGCTCTTGACCTTGTACCCGGCCGCGGACAGCGCCTGGGCGTAGATTTCGCCGAGGATTTCCTGTTCGGGGAAGTTCTTCGAGCCGATCGTCAGGCTGACTTTTTCGTTGGCCGGATCAGCGGTGATGGCTTCGCCGCCGCCGGTTTCTTCGCCCGTTTCTTCGGTCGTTTCGGTGGTTTCGGCTTCGGTCGATTCACTCGAGCTGGAGCTCGAGCTGCTGCCGCACGCCGATGCGAACACGGCCAGCGAGAGCGCCGCGACCAGCATCGCCAGGGCCATCAGCGGCCTCGTCTTGTTGAACCTCACTTGGTGCCTCCTTGGGGTGTGGTGGGACAAGTCACTGTGCCTCGAGTTTCAAGCCCCTCGACGTCAACCGTCGCTGGAGCCCTGCCAGGGCAAACTCGAAGATGAGGGCGAGTACAGCTACCACAATCGCTCCGGCGAGGACGCCGTTGGCGCCGTAGACGTTTTCGCCGAGGATGAATTCGCCGAGCGTGGCGACGCCGGCGAGTGGCGCGATCGTCGCGGTGGCGACGATGTTCACGGTCGAGCCGCGGATCCCGGTCAGAATGCTTGGCACGGCCAGCGGCAGCTCGACCTTGCGCAGCACTTCGAACCCGGTCATGCCGATGCCGCGGGCGGCGTCGACGCTGGCGCGGTCGACCTGGCGCACGCCGACGAAGGCGTTGGTGAGGATCGGCGGGATGCCGAGGATCGCCAGGGCGATCGTCAGGTTCACCGTCCCGACCCCGATCAGCACCGCCATCAACGCGATCAGCGCCAGCTCGGGGACGGCCCGGCCGGCGTTGCCGATCCCGACCGCGATCAGTTCGCCGCTGCCGCGGTGGCCGAAATAGAGGCCGATCGGCAGGGCGATGACCAGCGCCAGCAGCAGGGCGAAGACCGACACTTCGATCTGCCGCGCCGCCAGTTCGAGCACCTGGGAGAGGCCGCCGACCTTGTTGCCGCCGGTGACGTTGGAGGTCTGTTCGCTGAAGATGAATTCGAAGGCGCCGGTGAACGAGTAGGCGGCCGGGTTGATCAGCGAGGCGAGCGCGTTCACAGTGCCGCCGCCGCCCTTCGCCACGGGGTCAGCAGTCGCTGCACGGTGAGCAGGATCGCGTCGAAGCAGAGCGCCATCACGATCACGATCACCATCGCGATCACGATCGCGGTCGGGAATTTGAGGTTCGCTTCGGTGAGGATCTGGGTGCCGAGACCGCCGCCGCCGGCGAACACCGCCAGGGTCGCGATCGCGACGGTGCTGACGGTGGCGATCCGCAGGCCGGCGATGATCTCCGGCACGGCCAGCGGGATCTCGACCTTCCAGAGGATCTGGCGGTCGGTCAGGCCCATGCCGCGGGCCGCGTCTTTGGCGGAGCTGGGGACGTTGTCGAGGCCGATCGTGACGTTGCGGTAGATGATCTGCAGCGTGTAGGCGGTGAGGGCGATGATCGCGGTCTCGCGGCTGCGCCCGGTGATCGGCAGCAGCAGCAGGAAGAAGGCGATGCTGGGGATCGCGAAGAGGATTCCGGTGCCGGCCAGCAGCGGCGGCCGCAGCCAGCGGCGGCGGTGGGCGAGCAGGGCCAGCGCGAAGGCGATCAGGAAGCCGATCACGACCGAGACGACGACCAGCTCCAGCTGCTGCAGCGTCGGCGTCCCGTAGCGGCCGATGTGTTCGCGCGCCCAGTCGGCGCAGAACAGGTGGCCTTCGTTGGCCTGGCAGGGCAGGTTGCCTTCGGTGCGTTCGGTGAAGAACCCTTTGCCGACTTCGCCGACGGCGCTGAGCGGGAGTCCCAGAGCGCTCGGCATCGCTACTCCCGGGGTCGATCGACCGCGGCGTGCTCCTCGGTCTTGGCGTCGGGAGAGGCGAGGAACTCGGAGATGATCTCGACCGAGAGGACGCCGGCGATGCGGCCGTCGTGGTCGGTCACCGCCGCGTACATCGCCTCGCCCTGGAGCAGGTCGGCGAGGGCGTCGCGCATGACGTCGGCGAGGTCGAGGACCGGGCCCAGCGGCGAGTCGGCCTGGGCGGGGACGGTGTCGTGGGCGAGGTCGCGCTCCGATAGCCAGCCGAGCGGGCGGCGGTCGGAGTCGACCAGCAGCGGATAGGGGACCTCGACGTCGGGCGAGTCCAGCTTGGCGCGGACCTCGCTGGTCGCCTGGCCGACGTGGGCGAGCGGCGCCTCCCAGAGGTCGATGTCGGCGACCCGCATCAGCGCCAGGCGCTTGAGGGCGCGGTCGGCGCCGACGAAGTCCTCGACGAAATCGTTGGCCGGCGCCATCAGGATCTCGGCGGGGGTCGCGTACTGCTCGACCTTGCCGTGCTCGTGCATGATCGCGATCCGGTCGCCCATCTTGATCGCCTCGTCGATGTCGTGGGTGACGAAGAGGATCGTCTTGCGGATCTCCGCCTGTAGGCGCAGGAACTCGTTCTGCAGGCGCTCGCGGTTGATCGGGTCGATCGCGCCGAAGGGCTCGTCCATCAGCATCACCAGGGGGTCGGCGGCGAGCGCCCGGGCGACGCCGACGCGCTGCTGCTGGCCGCCGGAGAGCTGGACCGGGTAGCGGTCGCCGAGGTCGGGGTCGAGGCCGACCAGCTCCAGCAGCTCGGTGGTGCGAGCGCGGCTGCGCTCCTTGTCCCAGCCGAGCAGCTGGGGGACCGTGGCGACGTTCTGGGCGATCGTGCGGTGGGGAAAGAGCCCGATCTGCTGGATCACGTAGCCGATGTCGCGCCGCAGCCGAGCGGCGTCGCGGTTCTTGATCGACTCGCCGCCGATCAGGATGTCGCCCTCGCTCATCTCGACCATCCGGTTGACCATCCGCATCGCCGTCGTCTTGCCGCAGCCGGAGGGGCCGACGAGGACGCAGATCTCACCGGCCGGGACCTCGAGGTCGAGGTGATCGACCGCGGGCACGTCGGAGCCGCCGTAGCGTTTGGTCGCGCCGACGTATTTGACGGAAGAGGCTCCCCCGTCGGATGACTGCTCCGTGGTCGCATCGGCGGCGGCGGGCACTAGGGGGAAGGCTATACCCGAGCGGCGGCGCAAATATCCACCGGGACCATCGGAATCTCCGATTCCGAGCCTGCCTGAATTTGGTTCAGAGGCCGAGGCGGGAGGGTTCAGAGGCCGAGGCGGGCGGCGCGCTCGGCTGCCCGGGCGACGATCTCGGCGCGCTCGGGCTGCTCGCCGCCGCGCATCAGGGCTCGGCCGGCGACGACGGTGGTGTCGACGACGGCGCCGCTGGCGGCGTAGACGAGGTTCGAGGCGAGGTCGCCGATCGCCAGCTCGGGCGCCGCCGGATCGAGCAGCAGGAAGTCGGCGGGCTGGCCGGGCGCCAGCGGCGTGGCGGCGAGGAGCGGCGCGGCGCCACCGGTGGCGATCGCCCAGGCGTCGGCGACGGCGATCGCGGTCGGGTCGGCGGCGGTGTGCTTGGCGAGCAGCGCGAAGGCCTTGAGGTCGGCGAGCAGGTCGAGCGAGTCGTTGGAGCCGGCGCCGTCGGTGCCGAGGCCGATCCGCACCCCGGCGGCGCGGGCGGCGGGGTAGGGGAAGGCGCGGCCGACGGCGAGCTTCATGTTGGCGGCGGGGTTGCTGACCACGGTGGCGCCGCGGGCGGCGATCAACTCGAGCTCCTCGGCGTCGAGCCAGACCCCGTGGGCGAGCAGCGTGCGCTCGCTGAGCAGGCCGAGGTCGTCGAGGTAGGCGGCGGGACGGCGGCCGTGGGCGGCGAGGCACTCGGCGACCTCGGGCTCGGTCTCGGAGAGGTGGATCTGGACCGGGACGCCGCGCTCGGCCGAGAGCTCGGCGATGAAGCGCAGCGTCGCCTCGCTGACCATGTAGATCGAGTGCGGCGCCAGCGAGGGGGAGACGAGGCCGGGGGCCGCCGCCAGCGTGTCGAGGCTCGCGACCGCGCCGGCCCGAACCTCCTCGGCGTCGCGGCCCCTGTCGAAGATCGGGGCGCCGATCGTCGCCCGCAGGCCGGCGTCGACGACGGCGCGGGAGCTGGCCTCCGGATGCCAGTACATGTCCCAGAAGCGGGTCGTGCCGCTGCGGATCATCTCGGCGCAGGCGAGCCGCGTGCCCCAGTAGACGTCCTCGGCCTCGAGCTCCGCCTCGACCGGCCAGATCCGCTCCTCGAGCCAGGGCATCAGCGGCAGGTCGCCGCCGCTGCCGCGGAAGAGCGTCATCGCGGCGTGGGTGTGGCCGTTGACCAGCGGCGCGACCAGGTGGGCGCCGCCGGCCTCGATCACCTCGTCGCCGGGCTCGGCGGCGACGCCGGGCCCGAGCGCCGCGATCGTCCCGTCCACCGCCCGCAGTCCCACGACCTCGCCCTCGCAGCGGGCCCCGAGGACGGCCAGCCCCGGCCCTCCTCCCAACTCTTGTAACCCCCTGGGTGACAAAGGTTGGGGGGACGGGGCGCTCAATGGCCGACCGCGCCCAGTCGCGGCAGCACCGCGGCGAGGCCGTCGCGCAGGACCGCCGCGTTGGCGGCACGGTCGCGTTCGATCGCGGCGACGTCGAGGATCTGGGGACCGAGTCCGTTGGCGAGGTTGTCGACCATGCAGAGCGCCGCGTACTGGAGCCCGAGCTCGCCGGCGATCACGCACTCGGCGCCGACGGTCATGCCGACGACGTCGGCGTGCGCTGCCATCAACCGGATCTCGGCCGGGGTCTCGAAGCGCGGCCCGATCGCGTGCCAGTAGACGCCGCCATCGCGTGCCTCGCCGCCGCCGTCCCTCCAGGCCTCGATCACCTCGGCCCGCAGGTGGGCGTCGAAATGCGGGGCCGTGTGGGCGCGGGCGTCGTCGAAAATCGAGTCTTCGAGATGCAGGGCGATGAAGTCGTCGGGGCAGACCAGCGTCCCGACCGGCAGCTCGGCCTTGAGCGAGCCGACTGAGGAGATCGCCAGCACGCGGTCGCAGCCCTGCTCGAGGATCCCCCGCAGGTTGGCCTCGTGGTCGATCTCGTGGGGGAGGACGTAGGGGCCGCCGGCGCCATGGCGCTGGACGATCGCGGCGCCGTGCTCGTGGGCTGCCGCCGCGACTTCGCTGCCGCCCGGACCGAGGGCGCTGGAGCCGAGGATCACCGCAAGCCGTCCCATCGCGCGATCCTACGCGCCCGCCGCCGGGATCAGTCGCCGCGGTGGGCGCGGAAGGCGGCGACGGCCTCGTCGTGGTCGACGATCGGCTCGGGATAGTCGAGGCGCTCGAAGCCTTCCATAAGCCAGGGCCGGAAGATCGCCTTGCCGCGCACCGACTCCAGCTCCGGCACGTAGCGGCGGACGTAGTGGCCGTCGGGATCGAAGCGTTCGGCCTGGCGCACCGGGCTGAGGACGCGGTTGGGGCGGGTGTCGTTGCCGGTCCCGGCGACCCACTGCCAGTTGCCGGCGTTGTTGGCGATCTCGCCGTCGGTCAGCAGGTCCCAGAAGTGCCAGGCGCCGCGCCGCCAGTCGATGTAGAGGTCCTTGACGAGGAAGGAGCCGGTGGTGAGCCGGGCGCGGTTGTGCATGTAGCCCTCGGCCCGCAGCTGGCGCATCCCGGCGTCGACCAGGGGGTAGCCGGTGCGGCCCTCACACCAGGCTTCGAAGGCGCGCTCGGAGCGCGACCAGCGGTCGCCGCGGGTGCGGTAGTCGCGGTTGGGGAGGGACGGCGTCGCCGCCAGCACCTGGTAGTGGAAGTCGCGCCAGCAGAGCTGGCGTACGAAGGGCTCGCCGCCGCGCCCCGCCCGGGCGCCGACCATCAGCTCCAGTGGCGAGACGCAGCCGAAGCGCAGGTAGGCGCTGAGCCGCGAGGTGTCGTCCTCGGGCAGGTCGTCGTGGTGGCTCTCATAGCAGCGCAGGCTCTCCTTGAGCCAGGCGTGCATGCGGCGGCGGCCCTCGGTCTCGCCGCCGTGGACGCGCTCGTCGGAGAGCTTCGAGGCGTCGGTCAGGTCCTCCAGCGCCGGCAGCTCCCCGCCGGCCAGGTCGGCCGGCACGCTCAGCTTGCGCGGGGCGCCGAGCACGTCGCGGTTCGGCACCGTGCTCCAGGAGCGATGAAAGGGGGTGAAGACCTTGAAATGGTCGCCGCTGCCGGGCGTGACGGTGCCGGGTTCGACGATCGTCGTCCCCGGGTGGGCGGTGAAGGCGATCCCGGCCTCCTCGCAGGCGGCCCGCAGGCGGGTCTCGCGGCGGCGCGCGTAGGCGCTCCAGTCGGCGCTGACGTGGAGCTCGGAGGCGCCGCACTCGCGCGCTACCGCCAGCGTCTCGGCGACGATCTCGCCGCGGCGCAGGTAGAGCCGGCCGCCGGCGCGCTCGAGCGACTCGCCCAAATCCTCGAGCGACTCGCGCATGAAGGCGACCCGGTTGGGCGCCGCGAAGCGCGACCGCAGCAGCGTCTCGTCGAAGACGAAGAGCGGCACCGTGCGTTCGGCCTCGCCGGCCGCCCTCAGCGCCGGGTGGTCGTGGACGCGCAGATCGCGGTTGAAGAGCACCATGGCGGTACGGGTAGGCATAGGGTCAACCTAATGCCCGATCGAGAGGGAGAGACAAACGCCCCGTCCCGCCGCGAACCCGGCGACGAAGCCGAAGCGCGCGGCGAGCGCCCCTCCGGCCGCGACGAGACCGAGGAGGAGCGCCTCGACCGCAACCTCGGCGAGCTGCTGCAGGAGCTGCGGATTGCCCTGCCCGGCGTCCAGGTCCTCTTTGCCTTCCTCCTCGCCGTCCCGTTCCAGCAGAACTTCACCAAGATCAGCGACTTCGACCGGAAGATCTACTTCGCGACGCTGCTGCTGACGGCGCTCTCGGCGGCGCTGCTAATCGCGCCGACCGCCTACCATCGCCTGACCTTCCGCTACCAGCAGAAGCACCGCCTCGTCTTCGTCGCCAACCGCCTCTCGATCGCCGGCCTCGGCACTCTCGCGCTGGCGATGACCTGCGCGATCCTGCTGGTCACCAACGTCCTGTTCGGCACCGCCGCGACGACCGTGGTGACGACGGTCATGGTCCTGGCGATGTTCGGCGTGCTCTGGGTGGCGCTGCCGCTGAGGCGGCGGCTCAGGTACCGCGACGAGGGCCTGCCGCTGCTAGATCCTCCCGCAGAAGACTGATCGCGCCGTCGAGCTCGCCGAGGTAGGGGAGGTCGGGAGCCTCGCGCGCCAGCATCGCCGCGTCGGCTTCCCAGACTTCGAGCTTGAGGTCGAGCGGCACCTTGAACTCGTCTTCGACGCCGGCGCCTTCGCGACCGATCGCCGCGTGCAGGGTCGTCAGGTTGGTCAGCTTGTCGGCGCCGTAGATCGCGAGGGCGTCGCCGCCGATGGCGCGGACTCGCCCCCGGTGCTCGTCCTTGCGCTCGCGGTAGTCGCTGATCGATTCGTCGTCGCTGAGCGCGGCGACGAGCCCGGCGACCGGTTCGCCGAAGTGCTCGCGCAGGTCGTCGACGGTGGTCTCGGAGTCCTCGACGACGTCGTGCAGCAGGCCGGCCGCGACGGTCGTCTCGGGGAAGTCGTGGGCGGCCAGGGTCGCCGCCACCATCCGCGGATGCTCGATGTAGTCCATCCCGCCGGAGCCGTTTCGGACCTGACCGGCATGGGCCTCGCGGGCGACCGCCAGGGCTTCGGCGACGAGCGGCGAGTGCGCCGCCGCGGCGTCGATCGCGGCGACGTCGGGGAGCGGACTCATGCCGGTAGCGGCGCCTTCGCTCCCAGCTCGTAGGCGGCGCCCTCGACGCCCAGCTCGACCGCGCCCTCGGCGCCCTCCAGTGCCGCCCAGTTGCGGCGCGCTTCGGCGCCGAGGCCATCGAGGAAGTCGTCGGAGTGGAGGGGGTCGTGGTGGAAGAGGACGGTCCGTTTGGCGGCCGCCCGCCGGGCGAACGCGAGGCTGTGCGAGAGCGCCGAGTGGCCCCAGCCGACGTGGGCGGGGTACTCGGAGTCGGCGTACTGGCCGTCGTGGATCAGCAGGTCGGCGTCGCGGGCCAGCTCGAAGCCAGAGATCCAGTCGTCGGCGAGGGTGTCGAGGTCGGCGCCGAGGGCGGGCTCGTGGTCGGGGATGTAGGCGAGGGTCTGGCCGGCGTCCTCGATCCGGTAGCCGAGGGTCGGGCCGCGGTGGGCGACCGAGCCGGCGCTGATCCGGGCCGAGCCGATCTCCCACTCGGCCTCGGGGCAGTGGCGAAAGCTGACGTCGCAGGGCAGCTCGCGGACCTCGACCGGCGAGAGCGGGGCGGAGATGTAGCGGGCGATGCGGTCGCGCAGGCTGGCCTCGGGCGAGGCCGGTCCCCAGATCACGATCTCGGTCTGGGGACGGAAGACCGGGGCGAAGAAGACGAGGCCCTGGATGTGGTCGAGGTGCAGGTGGGTGAGGAGGACGTGGAGGCGGGCCGGCTCGTCGGCGAGCGCGAGGCCGAGGCTGCGGATCCCCGTGCCGGCGTCGAGGGCGAGCAGCGAGCCGTCGGAGAGGGTGACGCCGACGCAGGAGGTGTCGCCGCCGTAGCGCACGGTGCTCGGCCCCGGCGACGGGATCGAGCCGCGCGTCCCCCAGAGCTCGACCCTCACGCCGGGCTCCCGGCGTTGCCGGGGATCGCGGCGGCGGCGATTGCCGCGGCGGCGTCGGCGGTCGCGTCGGACACGTCCGGCGGCGCGTCGGCGGTCGGCCAGAAGACGGCGATCGCGCCACGCGAGCCGTGCGCGGTGAGGATCGGGAAGGCCGAGGCCTCGACCTCGACTTCGGTGCCGTCGGTCGAGCGCACCCGGAAGGTCGCGTGGGCGGGCCGGCCGCTGCGGACCGCGCTGACCAGCGGCAGCTCCTCGTAGGGGATCGCCGCGCCGTCGTGGTCGAAGGGGCCGAAGAGCGCGCCCCACTCGTTCGCCTCGACCGTCCCCAGGTCCTCGAAGCGCTTGCCGAGCAGCATCCCGGCGGCTTCGTTGTAGAAGACGAGGAGCCCGCCCTCGTCGACGAGGAAGGCAGGGGTCGAGAGCGCTGAGAGCAGGTTGCGGGCGAGTATCAGCTCGAGCGGCCGCTGCGGTGACACATTTGACACTTTAGTTCGTCAATTCGGGAAATCCTCGATTTGCCGGATAAATGCTGAAGCGAAGCCAGATCGGCCAGCCTCGTGCAGTCGCAGTGATCGCGGAGTGAGGTCGATCACGTATAAGAGGCCGATGCCGATGCCGCCGGGAGAGCCGATGCCGACCTATCGCTTCGCGATGGCGGTCAACCGGCCGGTCGCCTGGTGGGGTCGGCTCGAGACCGAGGGGGTCGAGGATCTGCCCGACGGACCGCTGCTCGTCCTCGGCAACCACGACAGCCATTGGGACCCGGTGATGATCGGCCACGCCGCCCGCCGCCGCCGCCAGATCCGCGCCCTCGCCAAATCCGACCTCTGGAAAGTCCGCGGCCTCGCCCCGATCCTCAACGGCATGGGCCAGATCCCGATCATCCGCGGCGGCGGCGACAAGGAGGCGCTCTCGCGCGCCGTCGAGGCCCTGCGCGGCGGCTCCTGCATCGGCGTCTTCCCGGAAGGGACGCGCTCGCGCGGCAAGGTGCTGCGGGCGCGCAGCGGGGTGGGACGGCTGGCGCTCGAAGTCCCCGAGGCCCACGTCACCCTCGCCGCCGTCAGCGGCACCTCCGACCTCACCGGCTTCCCCAAGCGCCCGAGGCTGCGGGTCAAGTTCTTCGACCCCGTCGGCGGCCAGCCGCAGCCCGGTGAGGACCCGGCCGAGCTCTCCGCCCGCCTGCTCGCCGAGGTCCGCGCGATCGTCCCGCCGTCGATCTCCTACCGCAAGCGCGACCGCTAGCTCTCCCTTCGTCGCTTGTCCCCCATAGGGACGCAAGCGACGAACGGAGCTCAGCCGGCCGGGGCGCCGCTGCCCTTGAGGGCGGTCCAGGTGCCGCCGAATTCGCTGACGCCGTTGCCCTTCGCCTGGCCCGGGCTCTTGTCGCCGCTGAAGGCGTAGAGCGGCTGGCCGGCGTAGGTGACCTGTTTCGTACCGTCCTTGCGTTCGACGATCCCGAGCTTGTTCGCCGAGGCGCCGTTGCTGGGCTCCGGCACGCCCTTGCTCACGACCAGTGGCGACCAGGCCTTTTCGCAGGCGCCGTAACACGAGGGCACACCGCCGGCGTCGCCGCTGAAGGCGTAGAGGGTGCGACCTTCGGAGTCGGCGAGGACGAGGCCGAGCCGGGTGGCGCTGCCGAGGGTGACGAAGGTCGTGCCCTCTTCGGCGTTGGGCGGCGGCTTGGGGACCGTCGCCGTCTTTTCGGCGGGCGCGCTGGTCGCGGCTTCGCTTGGAGAGCTTCCGGAGCCGCCGCCGCAGCCGGCCAGGGCGATCACGGCGATCAGGAAGAGCGCCGCCGAGACGGCGGCGGCGAGCGCCGTCAACCGCTGGGCGGCAGGCTCGCTCCGGGCGGGGCGCTGGCTCAGGTCGGGTCCTCCACGCCGGAACCTTCGACGTTCATCGCCGTCGCCCTGTCGACGGACGCGATGAACGTACGGCCTCCGGCGTGGACGCCGATCGCGGTGGTGCGGGAAAGGTCGAGCGCCGAGCTGAGGACGGCCTCGGAGTCATCGCCCCAGCGGTAGCGGAAGCTGCCGGCGGGATAGGTGTGGCCGTCGCTGCCGCGCAGGAAGACGCGGCAGAGGGTGCCGGAGCGGATGCCTTTCACGTACATGTGGATCTCGGTGCCGAAGGCATGGGGCTGCAGGGTGGCGTCGATCGTCACGCCCGTCGGCACGGCGGCGAAGCGGATTTCCTGTTCGGGCTCGCCGGAGCCCCCGCCGCCGGCCAGCACGACGACCGCCAGCACCGCCGCGACCGCCGTCGCCGCGACCGCGCCACCAAACGCCAGTCGCAGGCGACGGCGCTTGCGCCGGCCCCGGTTCGCGGTCGTCTCGGCCTCGATCGTCGCCGCGATCCGCGCGCCCAGATCCGCCGGCGGCCGCGCCACCGGCGCTTCGATCCGGGCCGGGTCGGCCAGCGGCAGGATCGCCGCGACCCCTTCCAGCGAGCGCGCCTCGGCGCGGCACTCGGCGCAGCCCTCGAGGTGGGCGGCGATCGCCGCCCGCTCGTCGGGCGGGAGGTCGCCGAGCACGTAGGCGCCCAGCGAGTGGCGCCACTCGCGGTGGTCCTCAGTCCTCATAGCCCATCTCCTCCAGCGCCACCCGCAGTGCCCGCAACCCGTAGTAGACGCGGCTCTTGACGGTGCCCTCGGGCACGCCGAGCTCGGCGGCGACCTCGACGTAGGGCCGTCCCTTGAAGTGGGTCTCGAGCAGGATCCGGCGGTGGTCCTCGCCGATCCGCCGCATCGCCTCCTCGACCTGCCAGGCCAGCAGCGCCTGCTCGAGCGGTTCGACCGAGGGCTCGATCCCGCCCTCGGCGACCCGCGGGCGCGCCGCCCGCGCCCGGCCGAGGTCGATCACGACGTTGCGCAGGATCGCGAACAGCCAGGTCCGCAGCGAGCCGATCTGGGGGTCGTAGCGCTCGCCCGCCCGCCAGGCGCGCAGGAAGGTCTCCTGGACCGCCTCTTCGGCGAGGCCGGCGTCGTTCAGCGAGCGCAGGGCGAAGCCGTAGAGCTCGCCCGAGTGGGCGGCGTAGGCCTCGCGGACGTCGCGCTCGCGAGTCAGCGCCCCGGGGGGCATTCAGTGCGCTCCAATCGATGCCACGACGGTCATCATCGACCGAACTACGCAGCGGCGCCACCTGAGGTTCAATGCCGCCACGCGCGGGGCGGCGCCTGCCTAGGCCTCGAGTTTGCCGATCTTGAAGATCTTCGTGCCGCAGTCCGGGCAGACTCCCTGGATCGCCGGGCGGCCGTTCTTCATCGTCACCTGCTTGGCGTCTTTGATCTCGACCTTCTTACGCTCTTTGACGCAGTAACCCTCGGGCATGAGGAGCCCTCCTTTCGATTGCCGCGAATGTAACGAAGCCGAGGGACATGAACTACGCTGCGCCGCGCACTCCGGTACCGAACCAGCCTCGCAAGGAGAACCGAATGCCCGAAGCAGTAATCGTCGACACCCTCCGCACGCCGATCGGCCGCGCCTTCAAGGGCTCGCTGGCCCAGCTGCGCCCGGAGGAGATGGGCGCCTTCGTCGTCGACCAGCTCCTCGAGCGCAACCCCGAGGTCGACCCGGCGCTGATCGAGGACGTCTTCTGCGGCGTCGGCATGCCGCAGGGCCTCCAGGGCTTCAACATCGGCCGGATCGTCTCGCTGCTCTCCGAGAAGCTGCCGCAGACGGTCAACGGGGTGACTGTCTCTCGCTACTGCTCCTCCAGCCTCGACGCGATCCGCCACGCCGGCAACGCGATCAAGGCCGGCGAGGGTGACGCCTACCTGGCCGTCGGGGTCGAGTGGGTCAGCCGCTACAACGAGGCCACCGAGGCGGCCCGCGTCGATGACCGCAACCCCAACCTGATCGGCGAGAACGGCCAGCCCAACGCCTACATCGATATGGGCATCACTGCCGTCAACGTCGCCGAAAAGTACGGCGTCAGCCGCGAGGACATGGACCGCTTCGCCCAGCGCTCCCAGGAACTCGCGGTGAAATCGCAGGGGGACGGCTTCTTCGACCGCGAGATCGTCGCCGTCCAGACGCCGAACGGCGAGGTCAGCAAGGACGACGGCCCGCGCGCCTCCTCGACGCTCGAGAAGCTGGCCGAACTGCCGGAAGCCTTTGGCGGCGGTGGCGTCACCGCCGGCAACTCCTGTCCGCTCAACGACGGCGCGGCGGCGGTCCTCATCATGAGCGACACCAAGGCCAAGGAGCTCGGTCTGACCCCGCGCGCCCGCATCATCACCGCCGCCACCTACGGCAACGAGCCGGAGCTGATGGGCGTCGCCCCGATCGGCGCGATCAAGAAGGTGCTGGACCGGGCCGGAATGACGATCGACGACGTCGACGCGGTCGAGCTGAACGAGGCCTTCGCCGCCCAGGTCATCCCGATCATGGCCGAATGCGGCATCGCCGAAGACAAGCTCAACACCCACGGCGGCGCGATCGCCCTCGGCCACCCCTTCGGCATGACCGGCGCCCGCATCATGGGCACGCTGCTGAACGCGATGGAGACCGACGACCACCAGGTCGGCCTCGAGACGATGTGCGTCGCGGGCGGCCAGGGCAAGGCCATGCTCGTGGAGCGGGTCTAGCTCCCTCCCTGCGCGTTCGCAGTTATCCGCGCAGACGACGGATAACTGCGAACGCCGGGCGTGTCCCCCTCGGTAGGTTCCCCGCGTGCCCGACTTTTCTCAGGTAACCCCCGACGACATCCGCGCCTACGCGGCCGGCAGCTTCCCCGGCGAGCTGGGGATCGAGCCGCTGGAGATCTCCCCGCAGCGCTCGGTCGGGCGGATCCTCGTCGGTTCCGGCCACCTGCATCCCGGCCAGTACGTCCACGGCGGCGTCTGGACCGCGCTCGGCGACACCGTCGCCGCCTGGTCGACGATGCGGAACATCCCGGCCGGGTCGGACTTCACGACGATCGAGCTGAAGCTGAACGTCTTCGGCTCGGGCCTCCTCGGCGACGAGATCGTCGCCACCGCCGAGCCCCTCCACGCCGGCCGCAGCACGGTAGTAATCGAGGTCCGCATCGACCGCGTCCGCGAGGGCCATCGCAAACTCGCCGCGAACCTGATCGTCACCCAGTTCGTCATTCCGCCGAAAGACCGACCCTGATGGCTTTTGCCGCCTATAGGCGGCTTAATGCATCAAGCTCCGGCTAGGAAATCGTCGGCCAGCACCGCGACCAGGCGGGGCAGGCTCCCCAGCGAGCGGCTCAGCTCGAGCTGGCGGCGGGCGCCGGTGCGGTCGGCGAGGCGGCCGACGCCCTCGAACTCCTCGAGGCAGCCGAGCGCCTCGGCGTGGGGGCGGCAGGCGGTCAGCAGGTCGTCGAGCAGGGCCTTGGCGGGGACCCGTTCGTTGAGGTCGGGCTGGATCAGCTCGGCGTCCATGCCGTCCCGCGCGGCCAGGAAGCGGTTCTCGTTGAGGACCTCGGGCGGGATGCCGCAGTCGTAGGTTTCGTTGCCCTCTTCGACCTCGAGGCGGACCAGCGACTGCACCAGGGCCGCCAGGCTGGCGGTGTCGCCGAGCGTCGTCTGGGCGTCCATGATGCGGATCTCGACGGTGCCGAAGCGGGGCTGGGGCCGGACATCCCACCAGAGGAAGGTCGGCTCGGGGACGGCGCCGGAGCGGATCAGGACGTCGACCGACTCGACGTACTCCTCGTAGGTGTGGAAGGCACGCGGCACGCCGACCCGCGGGAAGGCCTGGAAGAGCGGCGTCCGCGCCGAGGCGAGGCCGGTGTCGCGGCCCTGCCAGAAGGGCGAGTTGACCGAGAGCGCCAACAGCAGTGGGATCTCGGTGCGGAGGCGATTGGCGGCGTGGATCGCGCTTTCGGCGTCGGGAACGCCGACGTGGACGTGGAGGCCGAAGGTCGGCTCGCGCCGGGCGAGCTCGCGCATCGAGCCGTAGACGAACTGGTAGCGCTCGCCGGCCGAGACGACGATCTCCTGCCAGACCGCGAAGGGGTGGGTGCCGGCACTTGCCGCGCGCATCGAGAGCGGCCGCAGGGTTTCGTCGAGCTCGCGCCGCAGCGCTCCCAGCTCCTCCATCGCCTCGCTGATGCGGCCGTGGACGCCGGTCTGGATCTCCAGCGCCGAGCCGTGGGTCTCGGCGGTGAAGCTCGCGGTGCGCCCGTGCGGCAGCCGCGGCAGGACGCTGTCGATGCGATGGGCAAGCGCCCAGGTGAGTTGGTCTAGCAGCATCACCTCCTCCTCGATCCCGACCGTGTAGGGACCGCCCTCGTGCGGGCCCGCCCAATCCGCCCAAGCCGGCGCGGTCTGGGAGGCCCCGTCGGTCACGCGACCCCGCGGCGAGCGGCGCGGTCGCGAAGCTCGAAGTCGGCGCCTTCGCGCCGGCAGGCGTCGACGAACTCGCGGAAGAGCGCCTCCTCGTAGGGCCGATGGACCAGCGTCTCGGCGTGCCACTGGACGCCGATCAGGAACGGCCGGCTCGGATCCTCGACCGCCTCGATCGTCCCGTCCGGAGCGCGGGCGCTCACCCGCAGCCCCTCGCCGAGCCGATCGATCGCCTGGTGGTGGAAGGAGTTGACGTCGATCTCACTACCCCCGATCGCCGCCGCCAAGCGGCTGCCCGGCTCGACCGCGACGTCGTGGCTGGCCTGGTCGCCGGGGATCCCCTGGCGGTGTGCGATCACGGTCGAGAGGTCGGGCAGGTGCTGGTTGAGGGTGCCGCCGCGGACGATGTTGAGCGCCTGGGTGCCGCGGCAGATCGCCAGGATCGGCATTTCGCGGGCGTCGGCGCGGCGGGCGACGTCGAGCTCGAAGCGGTCGAGATCGGGCTCGGTCGGGCCGAGCTCGGCGTGCGGCTCGGCGCCGTAGTTCTGCGGGTCGAGGTCGGGACCGCCGGAGAGGCAGATGCCGTCGAGGCGGTCGAGCAGCGGCTCGATCGCCTCCTCGGGCACCGGCGGCATCACCACCGGCAGCCCGCCGGCCGCCTCGATGCTCTTCAGGTAGGTCAGGCCAAGCGCCATCTCGCGGCCCGGCGGCTCGCCCTCGGGAACCGGGTGGTTCCGCTCGGCGGCGCGCACCTCGGAGGTCGTGACCCCGATCAGCGGGCGTTCGCCGAGCGAGGCCAAGGAGCGCCGCTTCACTCGCCCGGATCCTCGGCAAGCACCCAGGTGTCCTTGCTGCCGCCACCCTGGGAGCTGTTGACGATCATCTCGCCGGCGGCGCGGGCGTAGCGGGTCAGCCCGCCGGGCATGACGGTGCCGCCCGCCGCGGTCGTGACGACGTAGGGACGGAGGTCGACGCGCCGCGGGCGCAGCTCGCCTTTGACGACGGTCGGGTGGGTCGATAGCTCGACCAGCTCCTGGGCGACGAAGCCCTCGGGCCGGCGCCGCACCAGGCCGGTCGTGCGCCGCCGCTCGGCCGCTTCGGCCTTCGGCATGATCGTCACGCCGTGGCCGCCGAAGCCGTCGCGCGGCTTGACCACCAGCTCTTCGAGGCGGCCCAGCACTTCGCCGCGCACGGTCTCGTTGGAGAGGTCGTAGCTCGGCACCGAGCGCAGCTCGGCCTCCTCGCCGAGGTAGAAGCGGATCATCTCCTCGACGTAGGCGTGGGCGAGCTTGTCGTCGGCGAGGCCGGTGCCGATCGCGTTGACGAGCCGCAGTCGCCCCGACTCGAGCGCCGGCAGCAGCAGCTCGCCAAGGGCCGTCGGGCGCCCGCCGGCGGCCGAGAGCCGATCCTCGTCGAGGCGGCGGTAGATGACGTCGACCTGGGTGCGCTCGCGGCCGCGCCGCATGTAGAGGCGACCGCGCCGGCTCTCGAGGTCGGCGACCCCGACCACCGCCATCCCCAGCTCGCGGCCGAGCCGCTCGTGCTCGTAGTAGGCGCCGCTCTCGGGGCCGTCGGAGAGGATCGCCGCGACCGGCTCGGAGCGCCCGGCCGGGGCGGCGGCGCGGATCGCCGCGCCGAGCGCCTCGACGTAGGAGTCGGGTGCGCGCGCCTCGGCGGCGGCCTCGCCGAGCTCGGGACCGACCGCTTCGCGGACGGCGATCGCGTAGGTGGCGCCGGAGGGCATGCGCAGATTGTCCTCGAGGACGCGCAACTCGCCGTCCGGATCGCGGATCAGGTCCATGCCCGCGACCGTAGCCGGAGGGGCGGCCGGATCGATGAGGCCCCGCATCCGCGGCTCATAGCCCGGCGAGGTCTCGAGCAGCCGCCGCGGCACGACGCCGTCCTCGAAGATCCGCTGGTCGCCGTAGGCGTCGAGCAGGAAGGCGTTGAGCGCCCGCGCCCGCTGGCGCAGCCCGGCCTCGAGCGCCGCCCACTCGGCGGCGGCGATCACCCGCGGCACCGGGTCGACGACCATCGGCCTCCCGGGCCGGAAGGAGAGGCCGATCTCCTCGACGTTGGACCGGACGCGCTCGCGCAGCTCCACCAGGTCATGCTGCGCGAGCGCATCGATCACCGTCGCGTAGGGAGTGCGCGCGGCGCCGGTCGGGGCGAACGCCTCGTCGTAGTGCCCCGCGTCAAGCGGGTACTCACCGGCGCCGGGAAAGGGACGGGCCGGATTCAAGGTCGTCGCCATGCTCGCACGCTATGGACGGTACCCACGATCGCCCATGTCCACAGGGACGAAATCGGTGCTCCGGAACTGGACAGCGGGAGGGTCGAGGCCGACCTCAAATCCCACGAGTCTGCATTTGTACATCCATACCGTGCTCAACCGCAGACTCGTGGCCGCGCCTCAGCGGGGGATGACGCTCAGCTTCGCTCCCTAGCTCGCCGCCGCCGTCGCGTCTCGCGGCTCTCCTCCATCGGGCTCGGCGGCTCCTCCGGTTCGTCGAGCACGTCGGGCATCTCCCAGCGTTCGATCGGCGGCAGCTTCCAGAGGACGCTGGCGATCGCCATCCCGATCGCCGCCGAGAGCAGCGCCAGGAACCACTGCCCCGAGGTCAGCGTCGAGAGTTCGAAGAAGTCGCGCAGCGGCACGAAGCCGAGGATCAGCGCGTAGAGGGCGCCGAGTCCGATCACCATCCCCAGCATGTAGCTCTGGATGGCGATGTGCTCGCGGCCGGGGCCGCGCTCCAGCAGCAGCACGAAGGCCAGCCCGAGGACGATCAGCGTCGTCGTCGCCGCCGTCCGACCGGCGTTGAGACTGGCGCCGGCGACGGTGTCGACGAGGAAGAAGGAGATGATCGAGGCGAGGCCGGTGGCGATCCCGGCCGGCACCGCGAACGCCGCCAGCGCCCGCAGCAGGCGGCCGCGGTAGAGCGGCCCGTCCGAGGGCGCCAGGGCGAGCACGAAGGAGGGAATGCCGATCGTCAGGAAGGCCGCCATCGTCAGGTGGCGGGGCAGGAACGGGAAGGCGAAGCCGGGGACCGCGACCAGCACGATCAGCGTCGCCGCGTAGACCGTCTTGGTCAGGTAGAGGCGGCCGAGGCGGTGGATGTTGCGAGCGATCCGGCGGCCCTCGCCGATCGCCTCGGGCAGGCGGAAGAACTGGTCCTTGAGCAGGACGACGTCGGCGACGCCCTTGGTCACCTGGGTCCCGGAGCCCATCGCCACCGCCATCCGCGCCCGCTTCAGCGCCGGCACGTCGTTGACGCCGTCGCCGATCATCGCCACGTAGCGGCCGGCGCCGACCAGCGCCCCGACCAGCGCTTTCTTCTGCTCCGGTTTGATCCGGCAGAAGATCGTGTTGGCGAGCGCCACCTCGGCCAGCGCCTCGGGATCGTCGGGCAGGTCGGGGCCCTCGACGACGCCGGCGTCGCGCGGCACCCCGACCGCGTAGGCGACCGCGGTCACGGTTGCGGCGGCGTCACCGGAGATCAGCTTGAGGTCGACTTCCTGGTCGCGCATGAAGGCGATCGTCTCGGCGGCGTCGGCGCGCAGCGTCTCCTCCATCACGATCAGCGCCAGCGGAACGATCCGCGGCGCGCCGGTGCTCGGATCGGCCGGCAGCGCCTCGGCCGACTCGCCGAAGGCGACGACCCGACGCCCGGCGGCGGTCTCCACCTCGAGCACTTCGGCCAGCCGCGGCGGCAAGGTCAGGGCACCGGACTCGGCGAGGATGTCGGGGGCGCCGAGCACGTAGGTCCGGCCGCGGCCGTCGCCGTTGGCGATCGCGACGCCGCTCCACTTGTACTCGGAGGAGAACGGCACCTCGGCGCTGACCGGCTCGGGCTGGGAGGGATAGCGGGCGGCGATCGTCTCCAGGGTCTTGTTGCGGTCGCCGGCCGAGGCGGCGAAGCGGCCGAGCGCGGCGGCGCCGCTGGCCCCGTCGATCCCCTCGGCGAACTCGACCGCCGCCAGCGCCAGCTCGCCTTCGGTCAGCGTCCCGGTCTTGTCGACGCAGATCGTGTCGACCGCGGCGAGGGACTCGGTGGCGCTCATCTGCTGGATCAGCGTGTCGCGTTTGGCCAGGCGCACCGCGGCGACCGCGAAGGTCACGCTCATCAGCAGCACCAGGCCCTCGGGCACCAGCGTCACCAGGCCGGCGGTGGCCGTCTCGGCGGCGCTGTGGAGGCCGACGGCGCGGACCTTGAGGCTCAGGATCAGGAGCACCGCCAGCGGCAGCATCACGTAGGTCGAGACGACGATGACCCGGTTGACCTCGCTCTGCAGCGGCGAGGGCGGGTGGCGGAAGGTTTTGGCCTCGCCAGCGAGGCGGCCGGCGTAGCTGTCCTCGCGGACCGCGTCGACGCGGTAATGGCCGGAGCCGGACATCGCGAACGAGCCCGACAGGACGCGCTCGCCGCGCTCCTTGCGGATGCCGTCAGCCTCGCCGGTCAGCATCGACTCGTCGAGGGTCAGGCCGCGGCTGGCGATCACCTCGCCGTCGGCGATCAGCTGGTCGCCGGGTTTGAGGGCGATGACGTCGCCCGGCACGACTTCGGTCGCCAGCACCTCGCTCTCGCGTCCGTCGCGGATCGCGCGGGCGTGGGGGGCGACGAGGACGGCGAGCTCGTCGAGCGTCTCCTTGGCCTTCAGCTCCTGGCGGATCCCGATCGAGGAGTTGATCACCGCCAGCAGCC
Source organism: uncultured Actinomycetes bacterium (assembly GCA_963839115.1). Taxonomy (GTDB): domain Bacteria; phylum Actinomycetota; class Thermoleophilia; order Solirubrobacterales; family 70-9; genus VAYN01. The sequence goes on along the minus strand of CAWITM010000001.1, from coordinate 2,000,628 downwards.
CGAACAGCGAGTCGGCGTAGAGCCCGAGCGCCAGGTCGAAGACGAAGAAGACCCCGATGACGGCGTTGAACAGCGTGAAGACATTGCCGGCGACGATGCTCGAGGTCGAGCGCGAGGAGGTCTCCGGCGGCGGCCCCAGCTTGCGCAACTGCGCCGCCGCCTCGGACTGGCTGAGGCCTTGATCGGGAAGAGATTGGGCGCTCGCCATCGGCCTATTCAATAGGGTGCGGACCGGATGGCGCTGAAGCTGGGATTGAACCTCGGCTATTGGGGAATCGGGCCGGCGGGGGACGACGCGCTGGAGATCGTCGGCGCCGTCGAGCGGCTCGGCTACGAGTCGGTCTGGGTGGCCGAGTCATATGGCTCCGATTGCGTCAGCATCCTCGCCTGGCTAGCCGGGCAGACCACCCGCCTAAACCTCGGTGCCGCGATCCTGCAGGTGCCGGCGCGCCCACCGGCCGCCGCGGCGATGGCGGGGGCGACGATCGACAAGCTCTCCGGCGGGCGCTTCCTCTTCGGCTTCGGGCCGAGCGGCCCGCAGGTCTCCGAAGGCTGGTACGGCGTCCCCTACGCGAAGCCCTGGGGGCGGACCCGGGAGTACATCGAAGTGGTGCGCGAGATCGTCGCCCGCGAAGGGCCGCTCGAGCACCACGGCACCCACTACGACCTGCCACTTCCCGGCGGCGAGGGCAAGGCGCTGAAGCTGAACTTCCACCCGCTGCGGCCGCGGATCCCGGTCTTCGTCGGCGCGATCGGCCGCAAATCGGTGGCGATGGCGGCCGAGGTCGCCGACGGCTGGATCCCGATCTTCTTCTCCGCCGATCACCTCCAGGAGACCTGGGGAGAGCACCTCGAGGAAGGCTTCGCGAAGGGCGGACGCGACCGCTCGGCGCTGGAGATCTCGCCCTCGCTGCAGATCGCGATCGACGGCGACCAGGAGGCGGCGGTGGCGATCGTCAAGGGCGGACTTGTCCTTTACCTGGGCGGGATGGGGAGCCGCAAGACCAACTTCTACGTCGACCTCGCCCACCGCTTCGGCTTCGGCGAGGTCGCCGACGAGGTCCAGCGCCGCTTCGGCGAGGGCGACCGCGGCGGCGCCTTCGCGGCGATTCCCGACGAGCTCGTCGCCGCCGTCTCGCTGGTCGGGCCCGAGGCCGAGGTCGCCGCGCGGGTCGAGCGCCTCGCCGCCGCCGGGGTCGACCGGCTGATCGTCTCGCCGGTCCACGTCGAGCGCGAGCAGCAGCTCCATACGCTCGAGCGCTTAGCCGCCATTTCAGCGTGAACCTGCCGTTTAACCGGCTCGGCCAGCTGAGCCGCCCCGCTCGCGCCGAATCGCATAACCTTCCGCGCCGCAGCAGATGAAGATCGCCGTGCCGAAAGAGACCGCCGATGGGGAGCGCCGGGTCGCGCTGGTCCCTGACGTGGTCAAATCGCTGAAGAAAGACGACCACATCGAGGTCGTCGTCGAGTCCGGTGCCGGCGATGAGTCAGGCCACCCCGACGCCCAGTACACCGACGCCGGCGCCGAGGTCGTGAGCGGCGACGTCGTCGCCGGGGCCGACATCGTGCTGCGGGTCGCGCCGCCGAGCACCGAGCAGATCGCGGCGATGAAGTCGGGACAGGTGCTGATCGGCCACCTGCAGCCCTGGACCGCCGCCGAGACCAACAAAGCCCTCGCCGCCGCCGGGGTCACCGCCTTCGCGATGGAGGCGGTCCCGCGCTCGACCCGCGCCCAGGCGATGGACGCGCTCTCCTCGCAGGCCGCCGCCGCGGGCTATGCGGCGATGCTGATCGCCGCCCGCGAGTCGGGCCGCTTCTTCGGGATGATGACCACCGCCGCCGGCACGGTGCCGCCGGCAAAAGTCCTCGTTCTCGGCGCCGGCGTCGCCGGCCTGCAGGCGGTCGCCACCGCCAAGCGCCTCGGCGCGATCGTCACCGGCTTCGACATCCGCCGCGCCGCCTGGGAGCAGATCGCCTCGCTCGGCGGCCGCCCGCTGGAACTCGACTTCATCCCCGACGCCGAGGGCGAGGGGGGCTACGCGCGGCCGCTGACCGACGAGGAGAACGCCCAGGTCCGCGAGGCGCTCGGCCAGAACGCCGCCAAACAGGACATCATCGTCACCACCGCCGCGATCCCCGGGCGCCCGGCGCCGACCCTGATCACCGCCGAGGCGGTGCGCGGCATGCAGCCCGGCTCGGTGATCGTCGACCTCGCCGCCGAGACCGGCGGCAACTGCGAGCTGACGGTGGCGGGGGAGACCGTCGTCGAGGGCGGCGTCAAGGTCGTCGGCCCGCGCAACCTGCCGAGCCAGATGCCGGTCCCGGCCTCCCAGCTCTACGCCAAAAACCTCGAGAACCTGGTGAAACTGCTGATCGACGACGAGGGGGCGCTGAAGATCGACTTCGAGGACGACATCCTCGCCGCCGCCGTGATCACCGAGGGCGGCCAGATCAAAAACGAGCGCGCCGCCGGGAGGGACGCCGCGTGACGCTCTTCACCGAGTTCGCGATCTTCGTGCTGGCGATCTTCGTCGGCTTCGAGGTCATCTCCAAGGTGCCGACGACGCTGCACACGCCGCTGATGAGCCAGACCAACGCGATCCACGGCATCGTCATGCTCGGCGGGCTGATCGTCCTGGGCTACGCCAACGATCCGCTCGAGTACATCATCGGCACGATCGCCGTCGCCTTCGGTGCAATCAACATCGTCGGCGGCTTCATGGTCACCGACCGCATGCTCGGCATGTTCGCGAAAAAGCCGAAACCCAAGGCTGACGCGGACGGCAAAGACGGGACGAAGAAATGACCCCCCTCGCGGTCCTCTCGCCGGGCGGCAGCGCCGCCACGGCGCTCTACATCGTCTCCTTCTCGCTCTTCATCATCGGGCTCAAACGCGGCACCCACCCGAGCACCGCCAAGCAGGGCAACCTGATCGCCGCCGCCGGCATGGCGGTCGCCGTGGTCACCACCCTGCTGCTCGACGGGATGGGCAACTGGGGCCTGATCATCATCGGCCTGGCGGCCGGCTCGGCGATCGGCGCGATCGCCTCGACCCGCGTCCAGATGACCCAGATGCCGCAGATGGTCGCCCTCTACAACGGCGTCGGCGGCGGCGCCGTGGCGCTGATCGCCTGGTCGGAGATCCGCCACGGGATCAGCCTCGGCGGCGCGATGCCGCTCGAAGAGCTGATCCCGACGCTGTTTGCGGCGATCGTCGGCTCGGTCTCCTTCTGGGGCTCCAACATCGCCTTCGCAAAGCTCCAGGACCTGATCCCGACCAAGCCGCTCTCGGTGCCGGGCCAGCAGTTCATCAACGCGATCCTCGGCATCGGCGTGATCGTCGTCGCGATCGTCATCGCGATCAACAACGAACCGCCCTCGCAGGCCCTCTTCATCCTGATCCTGGTCGCCGCGGCGATCCTCGGCAACCTCGTCGTGCTGCCGATCGGCGGCGCCGACATGCCGGTCGTGATCAGCCTCCTGAACGCCTTCACCGGCCTCAGCGCCGCGGCCGCCGGTTTCGCGCTGGACAACGTCGCCCTGATCGTCGCCGGCACCCTGGTCGGCTCCTCGGGCACGCTGCTGACCCTGGAGATGGCGACGGCGATGAACCGCTCCGTCCCCAACATCCTCTTCGCCGGCTTCGGCGGCGCGCCGGCGGTGGCGGCGGGGGGGACGGGCGAGGAACGTCCCCACACCTCGATCGGCGCCCAGGACGCGGCGATCAAGCTCGCCTACGCCGACACCGTCGTGATCGTCCCCGGCTACGGCCTCGCCGTCGCCCAGGCCCAGCACGCGGTCAAGGAGATGGCCAACGAGCTGGAGAAGCGCGGGGTGACCGTCAACTACGCGATCCATCCGGTCGCGGGACGAATGCCGGGCCACATGAACGTCCTGCTCGCCGAGGCCGACGTTCCCTACGAGCAGCTCAAGGAGATGGACGAGGTCAATCCCGAAATGCCGCGCACCGACGTCGCCGTGGTGATCGGGGCCAACGACGTCACCAACCCGGCCGCCAAAAACGATCCCGACTCACCGATCGCCGGCATGCCGATCATCGAAGTCTCCGAGGCCAACGAAGTGATCGTCATCAAGCGCTCGCTCAGCCCCGGCTTCGCCGGCATCGACAACGACCTCTTCTACGAACCGAACACCTCGATGCTCTTCGCCGACGCCAAAGCCGCGGCGAGCGAAATCGCCGCCGAGATCCAGGAGCTCTAGGGGGAGAGTTACGCCGCCGCGGGCCCTTGGGGGTCCGTGGGCGACGAGCGCGGACAGGGGACGGTCGAGTGGGTCGGGACGCTGGCGGTCGTCTCGCTGCTGCTGGTCGGGCTGGTGGCGGCCGGGGTGCGGGTCCCGGGTGGCGAGCTGGCGCGGGGGATCGCCTCACGCATCCTCTGCGCGGTCGAGCTGGCCGACGGCTGCGGCGACGAGCCGGTCCTGATCGCCACCTACGGCGATGAAATCGGCCGCCTCGTCCGCCGCCACATGCCGACGATCGGCTTCGAGGCGGGCTCGCGCGCGGTCCCGGTCGACTGGCGCCGCTGCCGGCTGACCGAATGCGGCGACGGTGCCGACGCCGGCCTGGTCCACCGCACCGATGGCCGGTTGCCGGTGACCGCGTTCGTCCACGTCGTCGACTGCCGGGATGGCGCCCGTGAGCGCAGCGAAGCTGAAGGCGACGACTGCTCCGACAGCCGCGCCGGCTCGCTTTACATCCAGTACTGGCTCTACTACGCCAACTCGGCGACCCTCCGCGGGGTGCCGATCGTCGGCAGCGAGGGCGAACACGACGACGATTGGGAAAGCGTGCAGGTGCGCATCAACCCCGACGGCAGCGCCGACGAGCGGGCCTCGTCCCACGACGGCTACAACTACGAACGCGGCGTCGCCAACTGGGGCTCGGACGCCGGCATCGGCTTCCTCGCCGAAATCGCCGAAGACGTCGGCGCCCGCAACCCCGACGGCTGGGGCCCCGAGACCGGCCTCCTCCTCGTCTCCGGCGGCAGCCACGCCGGCAACGTCGGTGACGACGACCGCGGCACCCGCTTCACCCCCGGCCGCCGCGTCCACCTCGTCCCGCTCGAGCCGATCGCCCGCGACTCCCACGACACCTTCGCGGTCGCGCCGCCGTGGCTCAAGGAAGTCTGGCGCGACCCCGAGTCCGCCAGCACCGGCTGATGAATGCCGGCGCCGTCAGGCCGACGGGGCGTCGCCCTCCCAAGTGCTCTCGCCGCTGAGCTGCCGCACCTCGACGGGCGCGAACTCGGACTCGACGAAGCGGGCGGCGATCGCCGTGGCGCGAGCGAGATCGGCGCAGTCGAGCATGTAGTAGCCGCCGAGAATCTGGGCGCCCTCGCTGAACGGACCGTCGGAGACCTCGGCGGCGCCGTCGGCGCGCCGCACGACCCTGGCGCCCTCGGTGACCAGCTCCTTGTGGTCGACCAGCTCGCCGGAGGCGCGCAACTCTGCCTGGACCGCCTTGTGAGCATCGCCGATCCGCTCGAAATCGGCCTCGCCCAACCGCTTCCAGGCGGCCTCGCTGCCGTAGATCAGCACCATGCACCTCATCTGGCCTCCTCTGTCTCGGGTCGTAAACGAGGGTGCTTTGTTCGCCCCCTCCCTCGAAAGACCGATTCGGCGCCGCGAACTCATCGCGGCGCTACTTCGGCGGCATCCGCAGGGCGCCGTCGAGGCGAATCGTCTCGCCGTTCAGCATCGGATTGGCGACGATCTGGCCGACCAGCTGGGCGTACTCGTCGGGATGGCCGAGGCGGGACGGGAAGGGGACGCCGGCGCCGAGGGACTCGCGGGCCTCGGCGGGGAGGGCGGCGAGCAGCGGGGTCTCGAAGACCCCGGGGGCGATCGTGACGACGCGGATCCCGAGCCGGCTCATGTCGCGGGCGGCCGGCAGGGTCATGCCGACGATGCCGCCCTTGGAGGCGGCGTAGGCGACCTGGCCGACCTGGCCGTCGAAGGCGGCGATCGAGGCGGTGTTGACGCAGACGCCGCGCTCGCCGCCGGCGTCGGGCTCGTTGCCGGTCATCGCCGTCGCCGCCAGGCGCAGGACGTTGAAGGTGCCGATCAGGTTGACCCCGATGACCTTGGCGAAGCCGTCGAAGTCGTGCGGGCCCTTGGTGCGGGCGAGCTTGTCGACCCAGCCGATTCCCGCACAGCAGACCGAGATCCGCAGGCCGCCCTCGGCCCCGGCCGCCTGCTCGACCGCGGCTTGCACCGCGGCCGGGTCGGTGACGTCGGCGGCCGCGAAGGAGGCGCCGATCTCGGTGGCCAGCGCCTCGCCGCGGTCGGCGTCGCGGTCGGCGATCGTCACCTGCGCGCCGGCCGCCGCCAGGGCTCGCGCCGTCGCCGCGCCGAGGCCCGAAGCGCCCCCGGCGACAAGTGCTCCTGCTCCCTCGACCTCCATCGGCGCCGCACTCTATTGCCGAGCCGGGCCGGCCGTGCGGTTACCCTCTCTATATCGCCACCGATGTGTCCTCAGTGTCGAAGGCAGCGATCGCAGACCTCCTCGGGGAGGCGCGGCGCTCGACGCTGGCGCTGGTCGAGCCGCTCGACGAAGAGCAGCTGAACACCGTCTACTCGCCGCTGCTCAGCCCGCTGGCCTGGGACCTCGGCCACATCGCCAACTTCGAGGAGCTCTGGCTGGTCCAGACGATCGGCGACCGGGCGCCGCTGCACGGCGAGCTCGGCCGCTTCTACGACGCGATCGAGAACCCGCGCCGGGAGCGCGGCGAGCTGCCGATCCTGCGCGACGCCGAGCTGCGCGCCTACATGGCCGAAGTCCGCGAGCGCACGCTCGAAGTGCTGGAGCGGGTCGACATCGGCCCCGACGCGCCCGATCCGCTGCTCCGCGACGGCTTCGTCTACGAGATGCTGCTCGCCCACGAGTACCAGCACAACGAGACGATGCTGCAGCTGCTCGAGCTGGTCGACGGCTACGAGCCGCCGCCGACGCTTGTACGCGGTACGAGTACGAGCGTCGGGGGTTCGCGGGCGCCGGAGGGGGAGGGGGAGGGGGCGATCGTGGTCCCGGCGGGCGCCTATGAGATCGGGGCGCCGGCGGGCGGCTTCGCCTACGACAACGAGCGCTCCCGGCACACGGTCGAGCTCGGCGCCTTCGCGATCGATCGAACCCCGGTCACCAACACCGCGTATGTCGCCTATATGGAGGAGACCGGCGCCGAAGCGCCTGCCTACTGGACCCGCGACTCCGGCGGCGACTGGCTCGACGGCGCTCGCGGGCGCAGCACCCCGGTCGCGCCTGCGGACCCGGTCGTCCACGTCTCCTGGGACGAGGCCGACGCCTTCGCCCGCTGGGCCGGCAAGCGCCTGCCCACCGAGTTCGAGTGGGAGGCGGCGAGCCCGCAGCTCGCCGGCACCGGCCGGGTCTGGGAATGGACCTCCTCGGAATTCCAGCCATACCCCGGCTTCGCGGCCTTCCCCTATGAGGAGTACTCGAAGGTCTTCTTCGGCCCCGAGCACAAGGTGCTTCGCGGCGCCTCCTGGGCGACTCACCCGCGGGTCGCGCGCCCCAGCTTCCGCAACTGGGACCTGCCGCAGCGCCGCCAGATCTTCGCCGGCATCCGTCTCGCCGAAGACGCCTGAATGACGTCTCGCCCACCGATTCCAGAGGAGCCCCGATGACGATCGCAATCGACGTCCACCTCGACGCCGACGCCGCCGCCCAGATGGCCCGCGACGTCCGCCGCGGCCTCACCGCGACGCCGAAGGAGCTCTCGCCGAAGTACTTCTACGACGAGCGCGGCTCCCAGCTCTTCGAGGCGATCACCGAGCTCGACGAGTACTACCCGACCCGCCGCGAGCGCGAGATCCTCGTCGAGCGCTCGGCCGAGATCGTCGCCGCCGCCGGCCGGCCGGCGACGCTGGTCGAGCTCGGCTCCGGCTCGGCCGCCAAGACCCGCCACCTGCTGAGCGCGATGCGCGACGCCGGCAGCCTGCGCACCTACGTCCCGGTCGACATCTCCGAGGAGATCACCCAGGCGACGGCGGTGACGCTGGTCGAGGAGTACCCCGGCCTCGACGTCCACGGCATGGTCTCCGACTTCGAGCGAAACCTCGAGCGCACCCCGACCGCGGACGACGACGGCCCGCGGCTGATCGCCTTCCTCGGCGGCACGATCGGCAACCTTTATCCCGACCAGCGGGTCGCCTTCCTCGAGCGGATCGCCGCCCTGCTCGGTCCCGCCGACCACCTGCTGCTCGGCACCGACCTGATCAAGGACGCCGCCCGCCTCGAGCTCGCCTACGACGATCCCGGCGGCGTCACCGCCGAGTTCAACAAGAACGTCCTCGCCGTCCTCAACCGCGAGCTGGGCGCCGACTTCGACCTCGACGCCTTCGAGCACGTCGCCGCCTGGAGCGCCGAGAACCGGCGGATGGAGATCGGCCTGCGCTCACTCGCCGACCAGGACGTCAACACCCGGGTCCTCGACATGACCGTCCACTTCGACGCCGGCGAGATCATGCGGACCGAGATCTCGACCAAGTTCGCCCGCCCCGGCCTCGAAGCGATCTACGCCGAAGCCGGCCTCGCCCTCAGCGCCTGGTTCACCGACGCGGCCGGCGACTACGCCCTGAGCCTGGCCGCCCCCGCCGGCCGCGACTGAGCACCCGCCGCGCTCGATGCATTTTGCCGCCTATAGGCGGTCAAATACGTCGAAGGTCTAGGGCGCCAGCGCCTCGATCGCCTCGCCGACCTGCTCGGGCGGGACGATCGGGGTCAGGATCGGCAGCGTGATGCCGCCCTCGACGAACTCGGCGAGCCGCGCCTTCATCTCCTCCGGGGTGCCGAAGATGAACATCTCCTCGATCGCCTCCCAGGGCGCCGCCGCCGCCGCGGCCTTGCGGTCGCCGGCGTTCCAGGCCTCCAGCATCGGCGCGATCTGCTCGCCCCAGCCGAGCCATTCATAGAACGCGGTGTAGACCGGGACGGTGATGTAGGAGGAGAACATGAAGCGCGCCACCGGCTCGACCTGCTCGCGCTCGCCCGGCAGCAGGAAGAAGCGGCAGAGCAGCTCGAAGTCGTCGTCCGCGCCGTCGATCCCGGCGACCACCTGCGGCAGCCCGCTCAGCGGCAGGAAGTTGGTGAAGGCGCCGTCGGCGCGCTCGACCGCCAGCTCGAGCATCTTGCCGCGCAGCGCCGCCAGCATGATCGGGATCTCGTGGGCCGGTTTGGTTTCCAGCCTGAAGCCGGTTGCGGTCCGCTCACCGGCCAGCGCCGTGCGCAGGAAGTCGACCGTTTCGGCGACTTTGCTGAGCGGCTTCTCGAAGGGGATCCCGTTCCAGCCTTCGACGATCCGGTCCGAGGAGGAGCCGAGCCCGAGGACGAAGCGCCCGCCCGACGCGTCGGCCAGCGCCGCCGCCTCCTGGGCCAGCAGCGCCGGGCCGCGCTGGAAGACGCCGACGATCCCGGTTCCCAGGCGCACCCGCTCGGTGTGGGCGGCGCTCAGGGTGAGGGGCGTGAAGCCGTCGGGCCCGGCGGTCTCGCCGCTCCAGATGTCGGTGTAGCCGGCCGCCTCGGCGCGTTTGACCAGCTCGCCCGTATCGGCAAGCGGCACCCCGGCAAGAGGCAGAGTCAATCCCCAACGCCTATCCACGGCGCGACCCTATAGCCTCAGGCGCCGATGCCCGAGCCCTCTCAGGCAAAGCCCGACCGCAACCTGGCGCTGGAGCTGGTGCGAGTGACCGAGGCCGCCGCCCTCGCCTCGGCCCGCTGGGTCGGCCGCGGCGACAAGCTCGCCGCCGATGGCGCCGCCGTCGACGCGATGCGCTTCGTGCTCGACTCGGTCTCGATGGACGGCGTCGTCGTGATCGGCGAGGGCGAGAAGGACGAAGCGCCGATGCTCTTCAACGGCGAGCAGATCGGCGACGGCTCGCCGCCGGTCGTCGACATCGCCGTCGACCCGCTCGAGGGCACCCGCCTCTGCGCGCTCGGGATGCCGAGCGCGCTGGCGGTGATCGCGCTGGCCGAGCGCGGCTCGATGTTCGACCCCGGCCCCTGCGTCTACATGGAAAAGCTGGCGGGTGGCGAAGAGATCGCCGACCTGCTGGACATCGACCGGCCGCTGCCGGAGACCTGCAAGCTGATCGCCGAGCGCAAGGGCGGCTCGATCGGCGACGTCATCGTCGTCATGCTCGACCGCCCCCGCCACGAGGAGGCGATCCGGGAAGTCCGCGAGGCTGGCGCCCGCATCCGCCTGATCACCGACGGCGACGTCTCCGGGACGCTCCTGGCGGTTTCCGAACGCTCTCCGGTCGATCTCCTCTGGGGGATTGGCGGCACCCCCGAGGGCGTGCTCTCGGCGGCCGCCCTGAAGTCGATGGGCGGTCAGCTGATCGGGCGCCTCTGGCCCCGCAACGACGAGGAGCGCAGCGCCGCCCTCGACGCCGGCTACGACCTCGACAAGATCCTCACCGCCGACGACCTCTGCTCGGGCGAGGACGTCTTCTTCTCGGCCACCGGCGTCACCGACGGCGACGTCCTCCAGGGCGTCCGCTACCGCGGCCCCGGGGCCACCACCGAATCGCTGGTGATGCGCTCGCGCTCGGGCACCGTGCGCCGCGTCCACGCCCGCCACGACCGCTCGAAGCTGACCGCCATGCTCGGCGGTACCTCCTCGTACGACTAGGGACGGGCTCGCGTGCTTCCCGGTCGCTGTGGGTAAGGGAGGCCCGTGATCGCGATCGCCGGAGCAACCGGCTACATCGGTGGGCTGCTCGCCAAACGCCTGCGCGCCGAAGGCCAGGACGTCCGCGCGCTCGCCCGCAACCCGGACCGCGCCGGCGATCTGAAGCAGACCGGCTGCGAGGTCGTCGAGGCCGACGTCCTCAAGCCGGAGACGCTCGGCCCGGCGCTCGACGGGGCCGACGTCGCCTACTACCTCGTCCACTCGATGGGCCGTGGCTCCGAGGACGGCGATTTCGCCGCCCGCGACAAGGAAGGCGCGGCGAACTTCGCCGCCGCCGCGGCCGCCGGCGGCGTCAAGCGGATCGCCTACCTCGGTGGTCTCGGCGCGGGCTCCGAGCACCTCGACAGTCGCAACGCCACCGCCGAAGTCCTCGAAGAAGGCTCGGTCCCGGTCGCCTACTACCGCGCCGCGGCGGTGATCGGCGCCGGCAGCGAGTCCTTCCGCACCGTCTTCTACCTGGTCAAACGGCTGCCGTTGATGGTGACGCCGCGCTGGGTCGTCACCAAGACCCAGCCGATCGCCGCCGAGGAAGCCGTCTCCTATCTCGCCGCCGCCGCCGACCTCGAGGCGCCGCTCGACCGCGAACTGCAGATCGCCGGCGACGCCGTCACCTCCTACGGCGGGATGATGGACGAGATGGCTCGGGCGCTCGGCCACCGGCCGCCGCTGCGGATCACCGTCCCGGTGCTCTCGCCGCGCCTCTCCTCACTCTGGATCGGCCTCGTCACCCCGGTCGACACCGGCGTTGCCCGGCCGCTGATCGAGGGCCTCACCCACGAGACGATCGTCACCGATCCGAGCGGCATGGAAGCGCTGCCGGACATCGAGAAGACGCCGCTGCCCGACGCGCTGCGCCAGGCGATCGGCCAGGTCCCGGTCCGCTAGCCCGCCCGCGGCGTCCGGTCCGCTAGCCCGCCGCCGCGCGCGCCGGGCCCTCGCCGAGAAACGGCACCAGAAGCTCGTAGGTCAGCGCCGGCAGCAGCGCGTTGAGGTCGGCCGTGCGGCCGACCGCGACCTCGCGGTAGATCCGCGCCAGCGTCGCGCCGACGGCGAGGCTCGCGCCGGAGAGCGGCTCGGGCCGTGGCACGTCGTCGGGCACCCCGGCCTCGATGAGCGCGACGAAGCGGCTGAACGCGTCCTCGAAGCGGACCCGGAAGACCGGGCCGACGCTGCCGAGCTCGATCAGCGTGAATCGCGCCGCCAGAGGGTCGGAGGCGAACCAGTCGAGCGCCGCCGCCAGCCCACCGCGGAAGCGGTCGATCCACTCGCCGGGGGCGTCGTAGGCGCTCCGCACCTTCGCTTCGAGGTCGTCGACCAGCAGGCCGTGAGCGGCGAGCATGCAGTCGCGGCGGTCGTCGAAGAGTTCGTAGAAGCTCTCGCGGCCGACCCCGGCCTCGCCGAGGATGTCGGCGACGGTGGTGTGGTCATAGCCCTTCTCGGCGGTCACCTGGACGACCGCGGCGAGCAGGCGCTCGCGCTGGGATTGGGCGACCAGCTCGCGCGGCAAGCCGTGGCGACCGCGCGGCAGTCGCCAGCTGCGCAGGTCGCCGGGGTCGGCGCTCATCAGCGCCCTTCGTCTTCGGCGGCGGCGAGCCGGGCCTGGGAAAGCGCCTCGTCGTGGCCCGCCCACGGTGCAACCGCGAGGTAGACGATCTCCGGCCGCAGCTCCGGCAGTCGCGCGGCCCGCCCGGCGGCGATCTCGTGGAAGATCAGCAACTGGGCGCGGCCGAAGGCGAGGCCGGGGCTCGAGTGCTTGGGCACCGGTGCTCCGGCGGCACGCTCCCAAAGCTCCTCGAGCGCCGGCAGCACCAGGGCCCGGTAGTGCTCGATCACGGTTGGGTCGACCGAGACCGCGTCGGCGCTCAACAGCTGCGCCAGCGCCGGCTGCGCCGCCATCAGGTCGAGCACCGCGAGGGTCGCCCTGCGGACCGCCTCGGGCGGCGGGTCGGCGGCCGTATGCGACGCCTCCGCCACCGCCTGGAACCGCCCGAGAGCCGAGGCGATGGTGGCGTCGAAGCAGTCGCGTTTGTCCTCGAAGCATTTGTAGAACGTGGTTCGCGAGACGCTGGCGGCGGCGACGATGTCGGCGATCGTCGTCCGCGCGAAGGTCTTTTCGGCGCAGCAGGAGACCATCGCGTCGAGCAGGCGTTGGCGTTGCGAGCGCTCGCCGGCGCCCCCAGACAAATCCCCGATCCCAATCCCGACGCTGCAGTCGATTCCAGAACTCGACTGTTTTTGCACACTGCAGATTGTTTCAGCCTCGGCGGGCGGCTGCTTTCTGTTCGGCTTTTCGCTCGATGTGGGCGACTTCGGCGGGGTCCGGTCCGGCACAGGGATTGCGTACCGGCGCGTAGGGCATCTCACCCGTGTCGGAGAGCTCGAAGCGCAGCGAGTTGATCACCGCGCCGGCCATGATTGCCAGCGACAGAAGGTAGAACCAGAGCAGGGCAATGAGGACGAAGCCGAGGGTCGAGCCGAAGCGCGAGAGGCTCGAGACGTTGTCGAGGTAGAGCGGGAAGAGCCAGTTGGCGAGACCGGCGCCGAGGGTGACGAAGAGCGCCCCGGGCCAGATCGCCCGCCACGGGACCTGCGCTTTGGGGACCGCCCAGAAGATGACCGCGCAGATGCCGAAGGTGATCAGCAGCGCTGCCGCCAGCAGCAGCGCCGAGCCGATCGCCTGGATCCCGGAGAGCCCGAAGGGCAGGCGATCGGTGCCGTCGACCAGCGTGCTCTCGAGCGTCGGCACGAAGATCGAGGCGGCGATGAAGAGGAGGACGACGCCGAGCATCGCGAAGGAGAAGCGCTTCTGCTCGATCCAGCCGCGGCACTCGACGTGGTAGATCCGGCAGAAGGCGGTGTCCATCGCGCCCCAGAAAGAGGCCCCGATCCAGAGCGAGCCGAGGAAGGCGGCGATCCCGATCGTCGCCGAGTTGTTCTCGATCCGGCTGAGGACGTCGGCCAGGGTGTGGGACTCGGTATTCGGGAAGAGGCGTTGGAGGTCGTTGAGGACGCTGGTTTCGACGCCGTGGATCTTCAGCACCTGGCCGCCGATGAAGAGCACCAGCAGCGTGAACGGGAAAACCGCCAGCATGAGGTTGTAGGCGACCATCGCCGCCAGCCCGGTCACGTTCTCCTTATAGGCGCGCTGCCAGAAGGCGCTGAGCCAGGATCGAGAGCGGTGTTTGGATTTCGGCATTTAGTGGATGATGGAGCGCTGGCTTAAGGATTTCAGGGTCTTGACTTCATAAAATGAAGTAGCTACCATGCTCACGAGCGTTTGACGTAGTTTCAACGCGCGCCCAACGGGGCAATCGCATCACAAAGCCTTATTCGCGGACCCCTTACCCGGTCCGCTTTTTAATCCTTCGGCGTAACTTGCCGCTCGCGGCGGCGTTTCAACGCGAAGGCCACAATCATCAAGCGCTAGGAAGCGGGTAGACACGCATGTTGGTAGCAGAGCTTCAGGAGTTGGAGGAGGTCAAAAACCTCATGAACCGCGGTCAGCAGCTGGGCGTGCTGACCTTCGGCGACATCGCATCGGCGGTGTCTGAGGTCGATCTCGACGAGTCTGACGTGGAGGATCTTTACGGGCACCTCGAGAAATCGGGCATCGAGCTCGTCGAGGACATGGACCCGGCCCAGAAAGCGGCCGCGGAAGCGATGCCCGTCGATACCGGGAAAAAAGGCCGGCGACGCCAGAAAGCGGCGCTCGACCTGAAACCGGACATGACGACGGACTCGCTGCAGCTGTTCCTCAAGGACATCGGCAAAGTCCGCCTGCTGACCGCGGCGGAGGAGGTCGAACTCGCCAAGCGGATCGAGCGCGGTGACCTCGACGCCAAGCAGAAAATGGTCGAGTCGAACCTCCGTCTGGTCGTCTCGATCGCGAAAAATTACCGAAACCAGGGGCTTCCCTTCCTCGATCTGATCCAGGAGGGCACCCTCGGGCTGGTCCGCGCGGCCGAGAAGTTCGACTACCGCAAGGGGTTCAAGTTCTCGACCTACGCGACCTGGTGGATCCGCCAGGCGATCGCCCGCGCGCTCGCCGACAAGGCGCGGACGATCCGGATTCCGGTCCACGTCGTCGAGAAGCTGAACAAGATCGGTCGCGCCGAGCGCAAGCTCGTGACCGAGCTCGGCCGCGAGCCGACCCCGGAGGAGATCGCCGAGGTAACCGGGATCGATCCCGAGGAGGTCGACTCGATCAAGCGCTCCGCGCAGGCCCCGGTTTCGCTCGAGAAGCCGGTCGGCGACGAGGAGGAGTCCGAGTTCGGTCAGTTCATTGCCGACGAGAAGGCCGAGTCCCCGTTTGACCGGGCGGCCGACCTGCTGACCAAAGAGGCCCTCAAGGAGGCCCTCGAGAACCTCTCCTACCGCGAGCGTCGCGTGCTCGAGCTCCGTTACGGGCTCGGCGGCGAGCACCCGCGGACCCTGGACGAGGTCGGACGGACGTTCAACGTGACCCGCGAGCGCATCCGCCAGATCGAGAACCAGAGCCTCAAAAAGCTCCAGTCCCTCGGCGAGGCGCAAAAACTGCGCGAGGTCGCGTAGCGCTTAGTAAAAACGTGCTTGCGGACTAGCCCTCAGCGCTAATGGTGTCGAACATCCCGGCCGATAGAGGTCGGGATGTTCGACATCGACCAAGCACTCCGCACCCTCGTCGAGCGCGAGGGCTCCGACCTGCACGTCAAGGTCGATTCGCCGCCGATCGCGCGCATGCACGGCGATCTGATCCCGCTCGAGGGCTTCGGCAAGCTGACCGAGGACGAGACCGGCGAAGCACTGCGCAAGATCGCCGAGGCGCGCTCGCTGGCCGAGTTCGAGACTGACGGCGAGGCTGACTTCTCCTACGCCCTGGAGGGCGTCTCGCGCTTCCGCGTCAACGCCTTCCGCCAGCGCGGCGCGATCTCGATCGTCTGCCGCGCGATCCCCTTCGACATCCGCTCGATCGAGCAGCTCGGGCTGCCCCAGGTGGTCCAGGACCTCGCCGAGGAGCAGCGCGGCATCGTCCTCGTCACCGGCACCACCGGCTCCGGCAAGAGCACGACGCTGGCGGCGATGATCGACCACATCAACCGCACGCGCTCGCGGCACATCATCACGCTCGAGGACCCGATCGAGTATCTCCACTCCGACAAGCAGTCGATCGTCAACCAGCGCGAAGTCGGCTCCGACACCGCCGGATTCGACCGGGCGATGAAACGGGTCCTCCGCCAGGACCCCGACGTGATCCTGATCGGCGAGATGCGCGACGAGGAGACCGTGCGCACGGCGCTCTCCGCCGCCGAGACCGGCCACCTCGTGCTCTCCACCGTCCACACCCTCGACGCGACCGAGACGATCAACCGCATCGTCGACTTCTTCCCGCCCCACCTCCAGCACCAGGCGCGGGTGATGCTCGCCTCGACCCTCAAGGGGGCGATCGCCCAGCGGCTCGTCCCCGACATCACCGGCGAGGGCCGCGTCCCGGCCTCGGAGGTGATGGTCGTCACCGGTCGGGTCCAGGACCTGATCCTGAACCCCGAAGAAACCGGCAAGATCACCGAGGTCATCGCCGAGGGCGAGTTCTACGGCATGCGCACCTTCGACCAGTCGCTCCTCACCTACACGATGGAGGGCAAGATCAGCCAGGACGTGGCGATGGAGTACGCCTCCAGCCCCCACGACCTCAAACTGATGCTCGCCGCCGGCGGCCAGCGGGCCAGTGGCATCGAGCAGATCACGGCGACCGAGGGGGTGGCCTCGTGAGCCTGCGCGAGCGCATCAACAGCGACCCGAAACTTCAGATCGGCATCGGCGCGGTGCTGCTGCTCCTCGTCGCCTTCGTCTTCCTCGGCAAAGGAGGGGGCAGCGAAGAAGCCGCGACCGAAGAACCGACCGCCGCGGTCAGCGAAGCTGGCCTGGCCGAAACGGCCGTGCCGGCGGTCGGCAGCGAACCCTCGCTCACGGCCCTCTCGGCCTCGATCCCGCCGCCGCAGATGCCGGCCCAGGTGAAGCGCGCCTACGAGCAGGGCAAGGTCGTCACGGTCCTCTTCGTCCACGACGGCGGCATCGACGACCGGCTGGTCGAGAAGTACTCGAGGCTGCTGCGGACCAAGGTTTCGGCCGCCGACCGTCGCGCGATCGCCTTCTTCGTCGTCCCGGCCAAGAAGATCGCGAACTGGGGCGCGATCACCCTCGGCCTCGGAATTCAGCGCGTTCCGGCCTTCGTCGTCCTGCGGCCGAAGGCTCTGAGCGGCGGCCAGCCGAGCGGCTCGGTCCTCTACGGCTACCAAACCCCCCCGACGATCGCTCAGGAGATCGGCGACTCCGTCTACCACGGGCCTGAAGGGGCCTACCACCCCGGATGAGCGGCGAGATGAGTCCCGGAGTCACCGAGACGCGCCTGGCGCGGGCCAGCGAGGGCGATGTCGAGCCGATCGTGATCCCTGGCTCGGCCGAACCGGGCGAAGGCGGCGCGGCGTCGGAGAACGTCCCCGGGCTGACGCCGCCGCAGAGCCGCGGACACTCGGGCGCCTTCATCACCGACATCATCCTGCAGCTCGGCTTCGCCAGTGAAGAGGCGGTCCGCAAAGCGATCGAAGCGTCGATGGACGGCGAGCGCTCGCCGGAGTCGGTGCTGCTCGGCGAGGGGATCATCACCGGTGACCAGCTCGCCCGCGCGGTCGCCGAGCGCTACGGCCTCGACCACGTCGACCTCTCCGCCTACCACGTCGACATGTCGGCGGCGGCGCTCTTCCCGATCGCGATGGCGCGCCGCTATGCCGCGATACCGGTCGGCTTCCTCGACCAGGGAACGCTGCTCGTCGTCGTCGCCGACCCGGCGAACATCCTCGCCGTCGACGACATCCAGATGGCCACTGGGCTGGACTGCCGGGTTGCCGTCGCCGCCGCCGAAGACGTCGAGGACCTGCTGAGCAAGCTCGGGACCGTCCAGACCGCGGCCGCCGAGGCGATCATCGAAGAAAGCGATGGCTTCGACATCCTCGGCGGCGAGGACGTCGCCTCCGCCGCCGGCGAAATGCAGGCCAGCGCCGACGACGCGCCGGTCATCAAACTGGTCTACAGCGTCCTCGCCCAGGCGGTCGGCGAAGGCGCCTCCGATATCCATTTCGAGCCCGAAGAAGACGAGCTGCGGATTCGCTTCCGCACCGACGGCGTGCTCAAAGAGGCCGCTCACGTCCCCAAGCGCATGATCGGCGCCGTCATCTCGCGGCTGAAGATCATGGCGGAGCTCGACATCGCCGAGAAACGGATCCCCCAGGACGGCCGCGTCGGCGTCCTCGTCGAGGACCGCCGGATCGACCTCCGCGTCACGACCCTGCCGGTCCAGCGCGGCGAGGGCGCCGTCATCCGCATCCTCGACGAAGGCAACGCCCACCGGACGCTCGACGACCTCGGCATGGACGGCTCGGCCCGCCGCCGCTTCGAGGAGTCCTTCCGCAAACCGCACGGCGCGATCCTCGTCACCGGCCCGACCGGCTCCGGCAAGTCGACCACCCTCTACGCGGCGCTCGCCGCCCTAAACCAGATCGAGAAGAAGATCATCACGATCGAGGATCCGGTCGAGTACCGGATCGGCGGCATCAACCAGATCAACGTCAACCGCAAAGCGGGCCTCGACTTCGCGACCGGGCTGCGCTCGATCCTGCGCGCCGACCCCGACATCGTGATGGTCGGCGAGATCCGCGACGCCGAGACCGCGCGGATCGCGATCGAGGCGGCGCTGACCGGCCACATGATGCTCTCGACGCTGCACACGAACAACGCCCCGGGGGCGATCGTGCGCCTCAGCGAGATGGGGATCGAGTCGTTCCTCACCGCCTCGGCGGTCGACTGCGTCGTCGCCCAGCGGCTGGCCCGCAAACTCTGCACCCAGTGCCGCCGCGAGGCGGCGATCCCGCCCGAGGCCCTGGCCGACGCGGGGATCCGGGCGAACGTCGCGATGGAGGCCTACGAACCGGTCGGCTGCTCGCGCTGCGGGCACACCGGCTACCGCGGCCGCATCGGGATCTACTCGGTGATGCGCCTGACCGAGCGGCTGAAGAGCCTGACGGTCGGCCGTGCGCCTGAGCCCGAGGTGGCGGCCGTCGCCCGCGCCGAGGGCATGCTCACCCTGCGCGAGGACGGCGTCGGCAAGGTCCGCCAGGGACTAACCAGCCTCCAGGAGGTGCTCCGTGTCACTGCGTGAAGACTTCGATTTCTCCGACGTGCTGCGCACGATGGTCGAGGCGAACGCCTCCGACGTGCACATCACTGCCAACTATCCGCCGGCGATGCGCGACAAGGGCCGCATCGTGCCGATGGAGGGGTTCCCCAAACTGACCGGCCAGCACACCCGCGAGGTCGTCTACAGCATCCTCAACGACGACCAGCGCAAACGCTTCGAGAACCAGCAGCAGCTGGACTTCGCCTACTCGATCCCGGGGGTCGCCCGCTTCCGCGTCAACTGCTACTTCCAGCGTGGCTCGGTCAGCGCCGCGTTCCGCCTGGTGCCGCAGGAAGTCCCCAACCTCGACTCCCTGGCGGTGCCGCCGGTGATCCGCGAGCTGACCAAGAAACCGCGCGGCTTCGTACTCGTCACGGGCCCGACCGGCTCCGGCAAGAGCACCACCCTGGCGGCGATGCTCGACGTCATCAACCGCGAACGCGAGGACCACATCCTGACGATCGAGGACCCGATCGAGTTCCTCCATCGCCACAAGAAATCGATCGTCAACCAGCGCGAGGTCGGCTCCGACGCGGTCGACTTCGCGCTCGGCCTGCGGGCGGCGCTGCGGCAGGACCCCGACGTCATCCTGGTCGGCGAGATGCGCGACCTGGAGACCGTCTCGACCGCCCTGACCGCGGCCGAGACCGGGCACCTCGTCTTCGCCACCCTGCACACCCAGTCGACCGCGCAGACGGTCGACCGGATCATCGACGTCTTCCCGCCCGAGCAGCAGGCGCAGGTGCGCACCCAGCTCTCGATCGCGCTGCAGGGGATCGTCACCCAGCAGCTGCTGCCGACCGCCGACGGTCGCGGTCGCGTGGTCGCCTGCGAGGTGCTGATCCCGACCCCGGCGATCCGCAACCTGATCCGCGAGGGGAAAACTCACCAGATCTACGCCGCGGTGCAGACCTCGGGGGCGGTCGGGATGCAGACGATGGACGCCGACCTCGCCCGCCTGGTGCGCTCCGGGACGATCAAGCGTGGCCTCGCCGAAGAGCGGGCCTCGGTGCCCGAGGAGCTGAAACGCCTGATCGGCACGGCGCCGGCGACGTCGATGCTCGACCAGCCGCCGGTGATGGCGACGCCCGACTACGTCAACGGAGCCTGAGCCGTGGCGGCCTCGACCTTTGCCTTCAAAGCGATGGACCTGGCCGGCACCTCGTCGGCCGGGGAAATCGAGGCCGAGTCCAAGGCCCAGGTAACCGAGCAGCTGCGCCAGCGCGGGCTGATCGTCCTCGACGTCAACGAGAAGAAGAGCCCGATCAACGTCGAGGACTTCCTCAAGCGCTTCCAGGGCGTCGACATGCGCGACCTGGCGGTCTTCTCGCGGCAGTTCGCCACGCTGGTGGCGTCGGGGATGCCGATGCTGCGCACCCTCCACACCCTCGAACAGCAGACCAAGGAAGAGCAGATCCGGGCCGCCGTCGCCTCGGTGCGGGCCGACGTCGAAGCCGGCTCCAGCCTCGAGCAGGCGATGGAGAAGCACCCGCGGGTGTTCGACCGCCTGTTCCGGGCGATGGTCCGCTCGGGCGAGCAGTCGGGGCGCCTCGAAGAGGCACTCGACCGTGTGGCCTACCAGGTGGAGAAGGCCGACGTGCTGCGCCGCCAGGTGAAATCGGCGCTGATGTACCCGGCGCTGGTCTTCGGCGTCGCCGTCGTCGTGCTGCTGATCATCGTCGCCTTCGTCATCCCGGTCTTCGTCGGCATCTTCGAAGAACTCGCCGCCGAACATCCCGAAGAAGCGTCGCCGCTGCCGCTGCCGACGCGGATCTGCATCGGCGCGTCGAACGCGATCACCCACCAGTGGTACATCATCCTCCCGGCCATAATCGCGATCGTCTTCGGTTTCGTGAAGCTCAAGAAGACCGAACAGGGCCATGACCTCTGGGACCGGATGAAACTGCGGATCCCGTTCAAAATCGGCGACGTCATCCAGAAAGTCGCGCTGGCCCGCTGGTCGCGGACGTTCTCCGGCGCCGTCTCCGCCGGTGTCCCGATGCTGCAGGCGATCCAGCTGACCGGCGTCACCGCCGGCAACGTGGTGATCGAGAAGGCGATGAGCGACGTCTACGAATCGGTCAAGCAGGGCGGCTCGCTGGCGGCGCCGATCGAAGCGAACCCGATCTTCCCGCCGATGGTCGGCCACATGGTCGCGGTCGGTGAGGAGACCGGTCAGCTCGAGCACATGCTCAGCAAAATCGCTGACTTCTACGAAGCCGAGGTCGACGCCAAGGTCAAGGCGCTGACGGCGCTGATCGAGCCGCTGATGATCGTCTTCGTCGGTGGAATGGTGGGATTCATCGTGGTCTCGATGTACCTGCCGATGTTCAGCATTTACGAAAAGATTCGCTGACCCCAGTTTTACCTACGGTTTGGGCGTTGTTTAGGGGGCCGCGGTGGACGTTCGTCCTACCTCAGTTTCACGCGAATCGAAATCTTGCAGACCCTCGTAGTCACTTTTGTGGTTACCGGGAATCAGGGCTAAAGCTTGGCTCTAACAGGCCCGATAGAGGGCGTGTAATAGCCAACAGCCTCGGTCGCAAGCCCGGGCTACGGCGCAAACGATAGGTCCATTAGGAGGTACCTATGTTGCTCCAGAATATCCGGGCGAAGATCGGAGCTCGGCTCAGCGGTAACAGTGAGGCGGGGTTCACGCTCATCGAGCTCCTCGTCGTCATGCTGATCCTCGGCATCCTCGCCGCGATCGCCCTGCCCGCGTTCTTCAACCAGAAGAGCAAGGCAAACGACGCCAAGGCCAAGGAGAACGCTCACTCGGCACAGGTCGCCATGGAGACCTGCGCGACGGAAAACTCGACCGGTACGTACGTCGGCTGCACCGCGACGGCGCTGGCCACCATCGAGCCGACGCTGCCCCCGACCACCGGAACCGGTGAAAAATTGGAAGTTGTTTCGGCCACGGCCACCGGTTACCAGGTCAAAATCACCTCGTCGATCGGCAACACGTTCAGCGTGACTAAAGCTGGCGGTACCGTCACGTTCCCGTGTACCGTGAAAACGGGTGAAACCAATCGAGGTGGGTGCCCCGCGAACGAAAAATGGAGTGAATAGCACCACTCGTTTCGTTTGAAGGCAAGGGCATCAGCAGTTCGAGGGCGGGTCTTCGGACCCGCCCTCTCCCTTTCTGTCTCCTGCCGCCGCTCGGCGCAGTAGAACTCTCCCCGCGATGGCCGCCGCAATAATCTTCGCGATCGTTGTCGGCGCCGTCGCCGGCAGCTTCGCCACCGCAGTTGCCCACCGCGTGCCGCGGTCGATGTCGATCCTCGGTCCGCGCTCGGTCTGTCCCAGCTGTGGAGCGACGATCGCCGCCTACGACAACGTCCCGGTCCTCTCCTGGCTCCTGCTGCGAGGTCGCGCCCGCTGCTGCGGAGAGCGAATCTCCCCCCGCTACCCGCTGACCGAGCTCCTCACGGCGGCCCTCTTCGGTGCCGCGGTGGCCGTGGAATGGGGCGATCCGGCCCGGATCGCGATCGACTGCGTCTTCGTGACGATGCTGGCCGTCGTGACCCTCACCGACCTCGAGCGCCGGATCATCCCCAACAAGGTCCTCCTCGCCGGCGCCGTGATCTGCCTCCTCATCGCGGTCCCCACCGACCCCGGTGGCGTTCCCGAGCGTTTGATCGCCGCCGCGGCCGGGGGAGCGGTGTTCTTCATCGTCGCCCTGATCGCCCCGCGGGGGATGGGCCTCGGCGACGTCAAGCTGGTGGCGACGATGGGCCTCTTCCTTGGTAGGGCTCTTGGCCCGGCGGTGCTCATAGCCCTCCTCGCCGGCAGCGCCGTCGGCCTGGCGATCATGGCCCGCGAGGGCGCCAGCGCCCGCAAGACGGCCATCCCCTTCGGCCCCTTCCTCGCGCTCGGCGGCGCCGTGGCGATGCTCTGTGGCGACGCCCTGCTCGACCTCTACCTCAACTGAGGGCAGAGAATGATTGTTCTGTCACCGTTGGTAGGTAGTCAGTCGCCGAGTCCTTAGGGCCGGACTCAGGCGACCAATTCGATCGGAATGCAGCGGCGCTATGGCTGGGAGCCGTAGCACTATGGCTCCGGGCTCCTCGTGTCTAGCCGCATAGGAGCGTCCAATGCGCGGCCACCCGCGAACCGACGCTAACGACCCCCTTCGCCGCCCGAGGCCTGCCGTGCCTGCTGGGCGC
Source organism: uncultured Actinomycetes bacterium (assembly GCA_963839115.1). Taxonomy (GTDB): domain Bacteria; phylum Actinomycetota; class Thermoleophilia; order Solirubrobacterales; family 70-9; genus VAYN01. Next base: position 1,977,523 of record CAWITM010000001.1, on the reverse strand, counting down.
GCCTCGTATCCGTCGCATCCAAACCGGCCGGTATCGGGCCAAATAAATAACAGTAGGGAGACGCTACGTACCGGTACAGGGGCGCATGCTCATGCGGTTTGCACCCCGGTCGGTTGAGTAGGCCGAGAAGCCCTCGTCGCAGAACTCGCCGGCGATCCCGGCCCTCGCTCTCCACAAGTCCTCGGGTCCCGGCGAGCTGATCGGGGCCACCGCGGTGTCTGCCCTCGGTGGATTTGTCGGTGTAGAGGACGGCGGGGCGGAGGAGAGGGGGCGCGCTTCGCCTGCAATGAACCACCTAGTCGCGGGTCGGGAAGTGAGGCGGCGACCCTGGCGCAGGGTTCCGAACGCGACCTGGCCGTCCGCCAGTCGGGCTACATGCTGGGCAGCTTGCCCAGCGCTTCCTCGAGTGAGGATGCGAGGTTCTGAGAGGCCTGGAGGCCGTCGCGCAGGAGGTAAAGCTCGTCGACGTCCCCTGCCTTGTAGTACTCCGGGATCTTCCCGACGCGGCTCCGGACGGCATAGACCACCTCGGCAAAGCCGACGATCGCTGTAGCGGGTGCGGCGGCGACGTGGAGGAACTCTTTGAGCAAGTGGTGAGCGGCCTCGGCGGCGGTCACCTCGGTTAGGGACTCCAGGGCTGCCTCGATAATCGTGTCGGCTCGCAACGGCGTGTCACCGACGTAGTGCTCGAGGGCGTTGGTCCGGAGATCGATGGCGTCCACCGATGCTTCGAGCAACGCCGCGAAGGCGTGAGCGAGAACGATGCCCTCCGATGCCGCCGCGGCGGCATCCTTCTCAGCTTCCGTGCGAATCGCGGTCCAGGCGGCGACCTCCGCCTGTGTGATCTTCGTCAGTGTCTCGATCGTCAGGGGTGGGGCCGCCGGAAGTGCCTCCAGGACGTCTCTGAGTTTGGCCGTCAAGGATGTCAGGCGCTCGTCGACGGCCACCCGCGCTGCGAGGACGCCATTGGGCCCCGTCACCGCCGAAGAGAAGTCGACCATGAGCATGGCCGCCCGGATCTCGTTGGCAAGCCTGAGGACGTCTGGATGCCGCGGATTCTCGGGGTCGTTGTAGTAACTCAGCCGCTTCTGGACGTTGTGGTCGAGTTCCTTTTCCTTCTCGACCTTGCCAGGCTCCGTCGTGTCGGCATAGGCCTTCCATGCGACGCGAAACCGCTCGATAGCTGCGCCGAGCTCGGCACAGATGTCAATCGCGTTCTCGGGCACGCCCGCTCCTGGCCTGGTCGACTGCTTTGGCGAAACTTCGTGGCGACACCAAGCGGAAGTCTTCCACGGGAACGATGCTGGTTGTGACCATGCCGCAAAGGACCTGATGCGCTCCGCCGGTCATGCGGATGACGACGCTGCTCAAGCGATCGAGTTGCAGCGAAGGGCTCATCCGACGGTGCGGACCCTGATGTCGATACAGAGGCGCATACCCACGCAGTTTGGAGGTCCAGTCGGCCTTGCATCTCCCGATGGCGGGGATTGAGGGGCGCGAAGCCGCGTCCGTCTTCCGCCCGGGGCGTTCCCGTCATGCCTTGGGATTGCACCCGGGTTCATGTTCTTCGCTGCTCGGCTGTGAGGCTCCCTGTGCGTTCCACCCGACTTCGCCGGTCGGGCTGAGCACGATGTCGGTGACCTTGGGGCCGGGCCTCGGGGCGATCGCGCCGCCGACCAGGCAGGTGCGGATCACCCGTCCGGTCAGGAGGTTGCGGACGCGGACCCAGGTTTGATGGGTGTCCAGGTAGTACTGGGAATACGCGTAGGCGACGAGCGGTGCGTTCGCCGCGAAGACCCGTTCGTCCACCTTGACCCAGGACGCGTGTTTTTCACCGCCCACTTCCGGAAGGTCGAGGAGGCGTGACCTCCCGGTCGCCTCGAGGCAGGCGAACACCGGTCGACCGGAGATGGCGGGGTTGCGATGTTCCGCATGTTCTTCGGCTTCCTCCGGCATCGTGTAAATCCGGACCTTCGCCGTCTCGAGCAGGGTGCTGCTGTAGGGACGGTCGCAGCTGGGGCCGGGCATCGATGACGTGGCCTCGGCGGCGATGGCGGTGGTCGGGACGGAGATCAGGGCGATGAGCGCACCAAGGAGCGCGACACTCAACCGAGGTGATCGGATCCCCATGGTTCGGAACGCTACCGGTATCCAGGGGGTGACAATCAACATCAGGTCCCGGTGCCTTCAGTGTGGCACTCCGTAAACATCGACCGCCGCGCCCCGCCGAAGGTCGCCGGGACGGCCATGGGCTCCGGTGGCACCGACCCGTCCCTTGGCGCAATGAGCTACTCCGAACCGACAGGGGTACGGAAGTTCAGCTGCACGCTCCCGCCCGAAGAAGCTGAGCTCTGCGCGGTGATCGTCGCCGCCACCTTCACCGCAGCCCCGCTCGGCTGATCGGGCGAGGCGCGGGATGTAGCGTCGGGAATCGATGTCCATCGCCTTAGGTGTCTTGTTTCTCGCGATCTCCGCCGAGGTCGATGGGGATTGCTCTAGGGCATTCCAGGTGACGCACAGGCTGACGACCACTCAACGGACCAGGCTACGATCTGCACCTTTTGGTTGCACAGCCTTTTCTAAACCAGGGTGATTCACTTCCCCTGCTCGGCCGGGATCTCTCCCCAATCGATCGGGCGACCACCGGACGGGGAGAAGGGGAGATCTAAACGATGAAGCGGGTTGGCGTTGCGGTCGCTGTCGTTGCCGTGGCTCTAAGCATTACCGCGTGCGGCGAAGACTCCAGCTCGTCGTCAACCAGCGTCGGTTCTGGCTCCAGCCCCGCTTCCGAAGCCACCAGTCAGCCCGCGAATCACAAGCACGCAACGCACAGCCCCGAAAAGCTCAAGCAAGTGCCCGGGAAGTCGAAGCCGGTCGAACCCACCGAACCTGTCTCGACGGCTTCACAGGAGAATGCGCTGGAATCAGCCGAGAGCTACATCGAATACACGGCGTTCTCCGAAAGCGGCCTCGAAGGCCAGTTGAAGTCCGAAGGCTATAGCTCGGCGGACGCCAAGTACGGAGCATCCCACGTGGGTGCGAACTGGAACGAACAGGCGGTCAAGTCGGCGAAGTCATACCTCGAATATTCATCCTTTTCAGAACCCGGCCTTGTGCAACAGCTCGAATCCGAAGGCTACACGTCCTCGCAGGCCCAATACGGAGTCTCGAAGTCGTATCCCACCGAACAGGAATCCGCGAATTCCAAGCCCGCCGAACCTTCTGGGACGGCTTCACAGGAGAATGCGCTGGAATCAGCCGAGAGCTACATCGAATACACGGCGTTCTCCGAAAGCGGCCTCGAAGGCCAGTTGAAGTCCGAAGGCTATAGCTCGGCGGACGCCAAGTACGGAGCATCCCACGTGGGTGCGAACTGGAACGAACAGGCGGTCAAGTCGGCGAAGTCATACCTCGAATATTCATCCTTTTCAGAACCCGGCCTTGTGCAACAGCTCGAATCCGAAGGCTACACGTCCTCGCAGGCCCAGTACGGCGTATCGAAGTCCTACAAGTGATCTCGCGCCAGCCGTACGGCGATCGCCACTCAGAGGCTGTAAATTTGTGCCGAACCCGCTCCACCGATTAGCCTGCCACGGGCTAGCTGACTTCCAGAAGAGCGGGAAGACTTGTAGATCATTGCCGGCCGGGCCTCCTCGCGAACTGCTCTCGGTCGACTCCTCGTCAAGTCGGGACCCGGAGTGCCCTCATTGGCAGCGAACCGCCCGACAGCCAGGCGCAGGAGTTCGAGGCCGTGCTCCCGACGCGCAGCCGCCATTGGATGGACGGTCGCGGAGGATCTGGCGCCCCGATTATCAGGGTCGGTCGGTCGAGGGCAGCCGCTCACTTCTGTGTCGACGCCGGCTGCGCGGCGCTGGCGAGCGGCGCCAAGAGGGCTCCGAGCACCGAGACGAGGAGGACGGGAAGCAGGCGCGGTAGGTAGGAGCGTTGGCGCACTATGGGTCTTAGAACACCATCAGTCAGAAAGAAGTAGCGGGGAGAAGAGTCTCCGAGAAGGCTGACTTCATCCGGCATCAACCGTAACTGTTCAAGGCTGCGATGCACCGAGAATCTCGATCGCTCCACGAATCCAGCTTCGCCTCCTGTGTGCGGCCTTCCTGGGCGTCCTGCTTGGGTTCATCCGATTAAGCAGCGCCGAGACGACAACGATCTCAGACGCGCTTGGCACCCGGCGTCTGGGATCGAGCCCATGGCTCGAATTGGGCTAGCCGACGGCGATGGTGCGGTGGCTCAGGTGTTCGAGCTTGAAGCCGCCCTTGCCGTCTTCTTCTTCAGCGGCCGGGGGGACTTCCTTCTGGTTGCCGCCGCCGCTGGCGGTCGGCGGGGTTCCCTGGGCGCTGCTGCCGAGGCTGTGGGTCCCGATGCGGACGAGCTCGAGGCGGTAGGTCAGGCCGCGGGGGCCGAAGACGACGGTCTCGGGCTGGCCGAGGCTCATCTCGAGGAGCTTGCACGGTTCGCCCTTGTCGACGCATTTGGCCTTCCCGAGGAGATCGGTTACTTCGGTGGAGACCGCCATCGTCGCCGACTTGCCGTCCGGGCTGGGACCGGCGTACATCAGCGCCGGGACTGCTTTGCTCGGCACCGGTTCCAGTTTGTCGACGTTGCGGCGAACGCTTTCGCTGCTGGTTCCGTCGAGGTGGAGCGCCGTGACGCGGACGTCGATCGTCGATTCTTCGATCGCCTTTTCGCGTTCCTCATGTGGCGTCGGGCCGGTTTCGTGTTCGGCCGGTCCCGTCGACGGCGATTCTTCGAGGGGCGGTTCGCTGCCTTCGCTCAGGCCCGCTTCGGATCCGCCGGTCGGTTCGACCGATTCGGTCAGTTCCGGGCTGGTGGGGGTTTCTCCCGCGCCTTCCGCGGCTTCGGTCACCGCCTTGGGACTCGCGAACGGGCTGACCGCCACCCGGTGGTGGTAGCGAATGCGGTAGTCGCGCAGGCCCGGAGCGAATTTCGAGACGACCAGGTCCGAGGAGCTGGTTTCTGCGGGGACGGGGGTTGCCGGCGCTGCTTCGGGCTTGGGCTTCGACGATCCGCCCAGCAGCACCGGGATCGCCACCAGGGCGACGAGCAGGATCGCCACGACCGGGAGCAGGTGCTGGCTGCGCAGGTCGTTCCAGAGGTCGCGCAGCGGCCCCGGCACCTTGAGGTTGCTGGCCTTGAGCTTTGAGAGCTCGATTTTCGGTCCCTTGTCGAGGCCCTTCATCGGGCTTCTCCGGTCGTGTAGGAGGAGGGAGTGCCGGTGGCCGCCGCGGCGGCCGCCGGGGGAGAGGTCGGCACGCCGCCTTCAATCGTCGCTTCGGGTGGGAGCGTCAATTCGGTCGTTGCCGTGCTGACTTCTCCGCTCGGCGGAACGAGGTAGGTGGTGACGGTGAATTCCGCGCTCAACTTGCCGCCGGTCTGTTCCAGGCCGACCAGGGAAAAGCCGTCGATCGTGATCAGGCGACCGTCGATCGTGAGCTTCCCTTTGGCGGTCTTGATCTGCGACTCGATGCCCTGGATGAAGTTGGCGATCTGGAAGAACCCGCCGGCGAAGGAGAGCGAGTAGGGCATGACGCCGAGGTTGGCCGTTCCCACCGTCGCGCCGAGCGGCAGGAGCGCCGCTTCCGCCTCGGTCGGCGGTACCGGTTCGGCGACCGCCGTCGGCCCGGCCTGGCCGGCGGTCACCGCGGCTTCTGAGGCGCCGGTTTCGGTGGAGCTGAGGAGCAGGCCATCGAATTCCGTCTTGGTCTGGTTGGCGATGCGGTTCAGGGAGACGAGCAGTGAGGAGGTTTCGGAACCTTCCGGCACCGCCTTCCCCAGCAGCACCATCTGCCGGTAGTCGCTCGGGAAGGCCTTTTTCGCCACCCGCGCTTCGTTCGCCTGGCCCTCCGCCGTGGCGAGTCCCTGCTGCAGCGACGCCACCTGCGTCTTCAGTTCATCGGCTTCCTTGCGCTTCGGGCTGATCAGCAGGAGCCAGAGGGCGCCGGCAAAGACCACGACCAGCACCAACCCGACCAGCGCGCGAGTGTTCTTGTCGCCGCTCATCATCCTTCTCCTTCAGGCGCGGATTCGGTCGAGCCTTCGCCTTCGGCTTCCGGCGCCGGTTCTTCGGGAGCCGGTTCTTCGACCGCGACTTCCCCGCCGCCGATCGGCACCGGTATCGGGGCGGCGTCGAAGGCGACGGCGAGCTGGAACGGCGTGCCGGTACATTCGGCGCCGCTCGCCGAACCGCCACCTTCGCCCTGGCTGCCGGAGGACTGAAGGCCGACCCGGGTCACCCCGTCGATGTCCTTCAGCGAGGCGATGAAGGAAGCGACCGCTTCCTGGCCGGCGCCGCAGCCGGCGATGCTCAGCGCCGGGCCGGGGATCGAAGCGCGCAGGGCGACGCTTTCGCCGCCGCCCACGCCGACGTCGGGTCGCACCGAACCGGTGAGGTTGGTGAGCCAGACGTTGCGAGGTTGGATCACGGCGAGCTGGCGCATGACTTTGACCCAGTCGAAGCGGCTGTTGGCGAGGTTGGTGATCGTCGCGGTGCGCTGCGTCGCCGTCGCGTGGAACTGGGTGTAGGAGGCGAGCTCGCTGGCGATCGCTTCGGCCGCCGCGGTCTTCCGCTGCACTTCGACGATTTCGTCCTTGCTGGTGGCGATCTGGTTGTCGGTGACGACCAGCAGCGTCACCGCCCCGAGTGCGATCAGCAGCGCGCCGACGAGCAGGTAGGCGAGCGGAGCCGAGCGGATGCCCTGGCGACGCTCGCGCTGCTCGGTGGGGATCAGGTTCGCGGGGCGCACGTTCTACTCCTCGAGTGCCAGGCCATAGGGGAGGCTGAGTCGGGCGGCGGCGGTCGGGTCGAGGGCCGACAGCGCCGGCGGCAGGCCGGCCCTGGCGGGCAGCCCGAGGTTGGCGCTGAGCTGCTCGGTGAGTCCGCGGATGCTGGCGCCGGGTCCGCCGATCACGACCTGCTCGACCGGCTCGACGCCGCTCTGGGCACCGTAGTAGTCGATCGACATGCGCATCTCGTCGAGCAGGGCCGAGGCGCCGGCCTGCATGGCGGTGCGGGCGGCGGCGACCAGGTCGGAGTCGCCCTCGATGAGGTCGACCGGGTCGCTGAGGCCGACGTGGCTCAGCCACATCCGGGCGTGTTCGATGGTCAGGCCGGTGCGTCCCGCGAGCGATGCGGCGACGCTCTCGAGGCCGGCCGGCGAGACGCGGGTGAAGAGGCAGGCCCGACCCCTGGCGATCGCCAGGTTGGTCGCGTCGCCGACGTTGCAGTAGAGGGCCGTCACCGGATCGCCGGAGCTCGTGGCGTTGCCGCCGAGCGCCCGGATCATCCCGAAGGCGGCAAGGTCGACCCCGACCGGCTGCAGGCCGGCGTCGCGCAGCGGCTTCAGGGCGCTGGCGATCATGTCGCGCCGCGCTGCGCTGACGACGATGTCGACGGTCGGCCCCTCGTCCTCGGTCGCCGGGGAGCCGCCGACGACGCGGTGGTCGAGCACCGCCTGGTCGATCGGCATCGGGATCTGGTCTTCGGCCTGGAAGCGGATAGCGGCGCTCAGCTGCGCCTCGTCCTCGATCGCCGGCATCCGCATCGTCCGCACGACGACGCGCTGGTTGGCGACTCCGAGGCGGATCCGCTTGGAGAGGTTGTGCTCGGCGAACACTTCGCGGAGCACCGCGGCGATCGCGGCGGAGTCGACGACCTCGCCGTCGACGAAGGCGCCGGGGGGGAGCGGGGCGATCGCGCTGGCGACGAGTTCGGTGCCGCCGGCGCGGACCTCGGCGACGGCGATGCTGTCGGCCTCGATCTCGAGCCCGACCAGCCCCTCACCGGTGCGCTGGCGGGAGAACTTGGGAAGGTGCAGCTCCGGGCCCAGGCGCGGGATCGAGGGGCCGCCGGGACGGCGGGAAGAGCGCGGCGGCTTGGGCGCGGCAGCGCGCTTGGGCGCGCGCGAGCGCCGTGGCAGGTGCAGCTCCGGTCCGACGCGCAGCGCCTGGAGTTTGTCGCTCAACTTGGCCATCCGGACACCTCATCGGCAGGATCGGGGGGAAACTTTCGCCCTGGAACGAAATCGCCGGGTCGCGCCCAGACAGGCGGATGCACGGGAGTCAGCCGATCGTCGTGCGGCCGAGGATCCAGCCGCCCTGTTCGGGCTCGATGAAGCTCGGCGGCTCCTGGTACTGGAGCCGGTCGTCGTAGACGTAGTCCTTCAGGTAGCCGGTGTTGCCGCTGGTGCCGACCGGGCCGCGGAATTTCTGGGCCAACGCGCCTTCGATCTTCAGGGTCCCCAGCTGCGCTCCGCAGTCGTAGTGATCGACGATGATCGAGTGTTCGATCGCGAGCAGGGCCGCGTCGATAACGGGGTTGGTCAGGCTGCCGGTTCCGTTGGTGCCCGATTCACCTCTTTCTTCTTCGCGTGCGGTGGTCGTGCAGGGGTGGTAGAGGCGGATGAAGTTGTTGGCGATCAGGCCGAGGAGGCCGTTGCCGGAGCGGACCAGCGAGCCGTTGATGATGATGTTGTTCTGCGCGGCGATCGTCAGCTGTCCTGAGTAGTTGCCTTTGACGTAGACGTTGCCGCACCCCGAGGTCGTCGGATAGGTGGCGGTGAACGGCGAATAGACTTCGCCGCAGGCGCCGTTGCCGACGTAGATGACTCCGTTTTCCGGGATCGGCCCCGAGTAGACGCCGGTGCAGGTCCCGTTATTGCCGACGGTCATCGTTTCGGCGCTGAGGCAGATCATCACCTGCCCGGTGTAGTGGAACTGGCTGGAGGCGATCGTCGCCAGTTTCGAGTTGCTCGACGGCGGGACGAGGATTTTCGCGCCGGGTTCGAATTTGCCGACGAAGTTCGGCGCGCTCCCCGTCGAGGTCGAGTACCAACCCGGTTTGTTGCCACCGACTTCGACGACGTCTTTGGAGGAGCGGCCGAAGGTCGGTTTGCCGCTGACGGCGATCGTGTCGTTGGTGTGGAACGGACCCTGGATCGTGTCGCCGGTGACGAACGAGATCACCGAGCAGTATTCGTTTCTATAGGTGCCGTTGGACTGGCGGACTTTGAAGGGCGTGTTGTAGCGGCCTTCGTCGTAGGTCTTCGAGCACTGTGCGTACGCTTCGGTGAGTTCGGTGGAGGGGTTCGGGAATCCGTAGGCGACGGGGTCGAGCGTCTCGAGCTGGGTGAAGTAGACGTAGTCGAGGAAGCTCGGCGGCTTGAAGGTCGCGACGATCGACGCTTTCGCTTTGCCGGCGAAGCCCCAGGAGCGGATGCGGAAGGAGCCGGGCAGTTCGTTCCCGGACTCGAGCATCGATTCGGTCGCGGTCGCCAGCGTCGCCGGATTACACGCGGTCTTGCCGGTCGCAGGGATCAGTTCGATCGCATAGGTCGCGCCGGTGGTGCCCGGGACGGCGCGCCGGTTGGGCAGCGTCGCCGATTTGTAGGGATTGACCGCGCTGGGCGCTTCGACGTTCGTGCATTTGGCCCAGTAGGCCGAGTCGGCGGTGAGGTGATAGGCGTAGTCGTTGACGCCGGCCTTGGCGGCTTCGAGCGCCTGCTTCTGGTCGAGATCGCGGCGCGAGGTCTGGATGTCGCCGTTGACCGCGGCGACCGCGACGGCGGCGAGCAGCATCACGACCGCCATCGCGATCGTCGTGACGAGCATCGTGAAACCGGATTCGTCGCGGAGCCTGTTCATTCGCAGGGCAGGTTCTGGGTCGTCGAGGTGTAGGACGGTGCGGTCATCCGCAGCAGGGCCGAGTCGCGGATTTCGGTCGCGGCGTTGGTGTCGCCGTTGATCGACTTGGCGGGCGCCGCTTCGAAGGCGATGCTGACCTGGACCGCCTTTTCGGCTGATTCTTTGGTGATCGGTTCCGCCAGCGGCGTCGCTGAGACCGATGCCCCGGAGTAGGCGTAGTAGGCGAAGATCGGCGCCGTCGAGGTCAGCGGCGCGACGCCGGTCATGATCGTTTCGACCGGCAGGGTCGGCGTTTCCGAGAATTTCCAGGCCGCTTCACCCGAGGTTTTGGCAAGGGCCGCGTAGTTCTTCTGGATCAGCGAGGTGCCGCTGAGTTCGATTTCGCTCTTCACCGGCGTCGGCAGCACGGCTTCGCCGACCTGGTGGGTGAAGATCAGTTTTCGCCCGGTGCTGCCAATCTGGACCGGGATCGCGTTCGGCGCGATGCAGGCGGATTGCAGGTCGTTGACGATCGACGTCATCGCCAGGCGCGCTCGCTGGTTGGCTTCGACGTGGTCGGCGATCCGGCCGGTCTCGCGGACCGTCGTCAGCATCGCGGTCGTGATCGCGGCCATCACGACGATGCCGGCGGTGACGGCGACGAGCAGCTCCATCAGGGTCAGGCCGCTCTCGTCGGCGAAATCGATCTGGCGGAGGCGCCCGATCATGGGCATTCGCCGGATTCCCCGGTGCCGAGGTCGAGGACGTAGGGGAGCGTCGTCTGCACCGTTCCTTCGACCGTCAGTTTGCCGGTCGGGCTGATGACCAGGACTTTTTTCTTGGTGACGTGCCTGCTCCCCTTGGAGACGCAGAGTTCGTATTCACCGGCGGGGACGCCGGGTGATTCGATTTCCGGCGCGCTCGTTTCCGCCAGCGCCCCAACCCGCGGCGCCCGTGGGGTGACTTTGGTCGTCGTGGTGAAAACGCGTTTTATTTTGGCGCCTTCGTATTTGCAGAGGTTGTCGGTCAGCGTCACCCGTGCTCCTCCGACGCCTTCTTTTTCAGCCGTCGTTCCGGTGCTGTTTTTGACCGTGAAGTAGAGGACCGGAAGCTGGACGGTGGCGGTGACTTCTTTCCCGGGTTCGACGACCGGAGTTCCTTCGCCGCTTTCGGGTTCGGTGACGGTGCAGGACCCGGCGGTGATGTTGTACGGGGAGCTGAAAGGGAAATAGACCTTGCCGGTTTTGAATTCGCTCACCGGGGTGCCACCGGGGGTCCCGAGCAGACGCGACGTCGTCATCCCGGTCTGGCTGATCACCGCCGAGTCCTCCTTTTCCGGCCAGATGCTGCCGGTGGCGTTGCGGGCTTCGAATTTGATCCAGGAGAAGCCGCCGGCGATGTCGTATTCCTTTTCGATCGGGACGGTCGTGCCGCCGACGATCGACTGGGTGAAGGCGGCGGGCGCTTTGCCGTTGGGATCGACCCACCCGCTCGAGCCGGGCGAGGGGGTGATCGTGTAGGTGCCGGCGGGCAGGCCGCCGAAGACCGCGCAGCCTTCGGAGTTCGTCGAGCCGGTGAACGGCGCCGGGCCGGCGCCTTTGAGGCCGAAGCCGGAGAGGCCTTTGTGTTCGCCGTTGCGGATCGAGATCGCGAAGCCGCCCGAGGTCGGGTCGATCGAGCCGCTGACCGGCGAGTCGATGCTTTCGAGCAGCACCGGCGCGATGTTTTCGCGCCGGCTCGGCCAGGTGACCTGGGTGCCGATGCGGACGTAATCGGCGCTTCCTTCGCTGCCGCAGGTGGTCGTGCCGGTGTTGTTGCTGACGTAGGTCGCCGTCGAGGTCACCGTGTACGGGCTGCCGTTGAGGGTCACCGTGCGCGCGGTCGAGCCCTGCTGGAGGTCGGAGATCCGCATCGAGCGCATCCGCGCCTGGTCTTCCTGGGCGATCGCGTAGGCCTGGGAGCGGTGGCGCTCTTCGGCGCTGGCGTGCCCGGTCGCGGTCAGCGTGTGGACGACGCCGGCCGTCGTGGCGACGACGATCAGGGCGCTGACGATCACCTCGATCAGCGCAAAACCACCCTCGTTTTGCCGCAGCCGGCGGCTCAGACGCAAGTCCATATCCCCTCATCGAGCCGGAGAGGCCTTCGCTTTAGCCCTCCCGGGGGCCGCGGACGCCTGTTTGGTACTTGCCGGGCGCCGCTGCTTCAGAATATGAAGCGACGTAGCTACACTTAGTGAAGCGATGTCCCTCAAGTCCGAGAAAGCGCCCCCCGCCAGTCCCCGCAACGATTCCTGTCCGGTCTGTCGCACCGCCGACGTCGTCTGCGGCAAGTGGACGCTCCTGGTGATCCGCGACCTCGCCGACTCCAGCCGCCGCTTCTGCGAGCTCGAGCGCTCGCTCGAGGGAATCAGTCCCCGCACCCTCTCGCTGCGCCTGCGGGCGTTGGAGGAGGAGGGGATCGTGCAGCGCCACACCTATCCCGAAGTGCCGCCGCGGGTCGAGTACGCGCTGACCGAGAAAGGCGAGGCGCTTGTGCCGCTGATCGACGACATGCGCCGCTACGGCGCCCGCTGGCTGGTCGAAGAGACCGAGCCCGCCGCGGTCTAGAGCGCCCGCCCCCGAGCGGGCTTCGTTTTGCAAGGCGCCGTGCAGGCGCAGGAGGCGTGAGCACCGGGGGGAAGCCAGCGCCGTGCGCGATTTCCTGCTCGACGAAGCTCTCCGCCGCCTCGCCACCGAGGCCGCGACCCGGTTCAGCGCCCTGGTCGCCGAAGGCGAGCAGATCCCCTTCGACGTCGCCGCCGAGGCGGCCGAGGATTCGCCCTTCTACAGCTACGTGCCGCTGACCGGCGACTACGTCGCCGAGCACGCCGGGGAGCTGCGCTCGCTGCCCGGTTTCGGCCCCGCCCGCGACGCCGTCGTCGAGGCCGGTGTCGCCGCCGCCTATCTCGAGGCTCGCGGCGAGGTCGTCCCCGCCGACCCCGGCCGGCGCGCCGAGCAGATGCTGATCGTCTTCTTCACCGCCCTCTGGGAGGGCTCGACCGGGTTCGCCCTCGACCGCGACCGGCTCGCCGAGGCGATCGTCACTCTCGACGCCGAAGGACGCCCGGCCGATGACGCTGACGTGCTGATCGTGCCGCTGGTGGGCCTGCGAATGTCGGCGGCGCGCCTGCAGCTGCCGAACGGGATCCGGATCGTCCGCGCCGAGGCGATCGAGGCGCCGATCGACGCGATGCGCAGCGAGGGCATGGGCCGCGCCGCCTGGGAGCCGCAGTTCCTCGCCGTCGCCGAGCTGCACGCCGACGAGTCGGCCGAAGAGGCCCTGCGCCAGCTGCGCGAGCTGATCAGCGTCATGCGCCTCTACAAGGGCGGCGGCCTCGGCCTCGGCCCCTACGCCTTCGCTCCGACCGGGGAGGACACCTGGCGGCGGATCGCCACCGGCGCCCCCGCGACCCGCCCCGGCGGCTACCGCCTCTCCGAAGAGGACGGCGCCGCCCTCACCGCCTTCGCCGAAACCCTGGAGTCCCGTCCCGACCCCGACAGCGCACTCAGCTGGGCGGTCGGCCGCTTCGAGATGGGCTGCGAGCGCGAAAGCGCGATGGACGGCCTCAGCGACCATCTGCTGGCGCTCCGCGCCGTGCTCGAGGGCCACGGGCCGGTCGGCGCCTCGCTGCCGCTGCGCGCCTCGGCGCTGATGACCGACGAGGGGCTCGACCGGATCGCCGCCCGCGAGCAGGTCGAGGACACGCTCGAGCTCGAGCGGGCGCTGATGAACGGCCGCACCACCGACCGCGCGATCGAGTTGGCGACCTGGGCCGAGGAGGGCGTCCGCCGGCTGCTGCGCCAGGCCGCCCTCGGCGAGCTCGGCAACGACCTCTCCGCCACCGCCGACGAGACGCTGATCGCCAACGGCCTCGAAGCCGGCGACGCCGAGATCACCGTCTCAGCCGACTTCCCCGAGCCCGAGCTCGAGCTCGACTTTGACCTCGACGAGGAAATCGAGATCGAAGCGGCGGCGGCGCCGAAATTCGAGCTGCCCGAGGAACCGACCGGCGAACCGTCGATCGAACACCTTCCTGTCGAGCCCCCCGAGCCGGCACACCCAAACGAGGAGGACCCTTTGCAGGAGACCCGCATTCTCGAGCCGATCCCGGCCGAGGACGAGATCAGGATCACCGCCACCCACTGGCTCGACGAGGTCTCCGAGGAGCGCCCCGGCGACTCGCTCGAGTGGCCGGCGCCGCCCGAGGAGCGCGACCTCCAGCACCGCGAGCGGATCGACACCCCGCGGGTCCGCCACCTCTTCCCGGTGCCGGACTCCGACTGGGAGGTCTCCCACCTCGAGTACGAGCACTTCGGCAGGCGGGGGTAGCGTCCCCTGAACCACCGTTGGGCGGAGGGGCGATCGGCAGCGGTCGCCCTCTTCGCTGCCGCCCTCGCCGGCTCGTTCGCCTACCTGGTCGGCTCCGGCACCGACCTCGGCTTCTACCGCGATGACTTCGTCCTGCTGGTGCGGCGCTCCGGCTGGTCGCCCGACGCGATCCTGACGCCGTTCCACGAGCACCTCATCGCCGGCCCGGCGCTGATCTACAAGCTCCTGCAGGCGACCTTCGGCATGGCCTCCAACCTGCCGTACTACGTCGTCGCGATCGCGACCTTCTCGCTGTCGGCGGCGCTTCTCTTCGCCTTCCTGCGGACCCGGGTCGGCGACTGGCTGGCGCTCTTCGGAGTCCTGCCGCTGCTCTTCCTCGGCGCCGCCTCCGAAGACCTCCTCTGGGCCTTCCAGCTCTGCTTCTTCGGCAGCGTCGCCGCCGGGGTCGGGATGCTCATCGCGCTCGACCGCGGCGGGCGCCGGGCGGACTGCCTGGCGGCGGGGCTCGCGATCGTCTCGCTCGCCTTCTCGGGGGTCGGGATCGCCTTCCTCGCGGCGGCGGTCGTCGACGTCGCGCTGGGCCCGAAGCCGCGCCGCGACCGCGCCTTCGTGGCGCTGGCGCCGATCGTCGCCTACGGCCTCTGGTGGCTCGGCTGGGGACACGAGGCCGAACACAACCTGACCTTCGAAAACGTCGTCCACCTGCCCGAATACCTTCTCGACGCGATCGGCGCCGGCATTGCCGCCCTGCTCGGCGCCGACGTGCAGAGCCACTCCGACCCCAAGCACCCGCCGCTCCTCTTCCGCGCGCTGGCGATCCTCGCCGTGGTCGGGGTGATCGTGAAGATCGTCCGCGAAGGCGGCGTCTCGCGGCGGCTCGGGGTCGTCCTCGCGGCGGGGCTCGGCTTCTGGGTCCTCGCCGGTCTCGACCGCGACTTCTATCGACCGCCGATCTCCGGGCGCTTCCAGTACCCGAGCGCGGTCCTCCTGCTCCTGATCGCCGGCGAGGCGCTGCGTGGCATCCGCCCACCGCGGCTGGCGCTCGTCGCCGTCGGCGCCCTGGCGGTGGCGGCGGCGATCGGCGGCATCCGCAAGCTCGAGAGCGAACGGGAAGTCTGGGACTACTTCGGCGGCGCCACCAGGGCGGCCCTCACCGGCGTCGAGATCGACGGCCCCGCCGCCCCGCCGAGCTACCGGGTGACGAACCAGTCGGTCGACGTCACCGTCGCCGCTTTCCGGCGGGCGGCGGCGCGGTTCGGCTCGCCGACCTACAGCGAAGACGAGCTCAGCGGGCTCGAACCGGGACTCCGCGACGTGCTCGACCGCTCGCTCGCCGAAGCGGCTGGCATCGCCCTCGTGCCGCTCGACGGGAAGGCGGCCAGCCTGCGCGGCTGCCGCAAGCTCGCTCGCGGCCCAGCCGGGAGCCCGGCACCGCTGGCCGTCGCCTCCGGACGGCCGATCCTCGTCAACCGCGGGACCGCGGCGACGACCGTCGAAGTGATCCGCTTCGGCGAACCGCCCGGCTTCGACGTCGGGACGCTTGGCCCTGGCGCTAGCGCGGCGCTGCCGCTTCCGCGGGGGACCTCGCCGGTTCGGTGGCGGGTCCTCGCCCCGCAGAGCCGCTCGTTCGTGGTCTGCGAAGCCGGGCGCCGAACAGCGGCGCGCTGATCGCCGCCGCGGCGGCGGCGACGGTCGCCAGGTACACCGCGTTGAAGAGGTCGAGATCGCCGAGATTCGCCGACCAGCGCCAGAACAGGGTCGCCAGCGCGGCGCCCAGCAGGCCCCGCAGCGGCAGGCGCCCGGTCGGGGCGACGGCGTCCCAGGCGAGCAGCGAGACGAGCAGAGGCAGGTGGTAGTAGAGGTTGTCGACCGGGTCGAGGGCGCAGCGCAGCAGGGCCAGCAGAGCGAGCAGCGCCAGCGCCCGCTCGGGGTCCAGCCAGAAGCGGCCGCGCCGCAACCAGAGGGCGAGCGGGACGAGCGCGAAGGCGGCGACGATCAGCGGGTGGGTGAGTCCCCGCAGCGCCTCGGGAACCTGCCGCAGATCGACCGCGCCGAGCCCCGGCAGCACCCGCGGCGTGGGCGGCGAGAGCGGGTACCAGGCACTCCAGATCGAGGCGATCCCGCCGCCCGAGGCGGCGTGGCCCTGGACGCCCAGGAACGACGACGGCGCGACGATCAGGGCCGGCAGGGTCAGGGCGGCGAGGACGGCGGCGGCGGTGACCCCGGCGGCGACCCGACGCCGCGCCGGCAGCGCCATCAGGACGGGCAGGATCGCCAGCACCGCCCATTGCTTGGAGGCGATCGCGAGGCCGAGCAGCAGCCCGGCGCGGCGGCCCTGGCCGGAGCCGGCGAGGGCGACGGCGCCGACCGCGAGCGCGCTGGTCAGCAGCTCCTCGGGGTGGCCAGCCCGCAGGGCGGCGGCAGTCAGCGGATTGACGACGCAGAGCAGAGCGATCGCGCTCGCCGCGCTCTCCGGCGCCCCGCGACGGCGGGCGACGCTTGCGAGGCACCAGCCGAGGGCGGCGAGCGCCAGCAGTCCCGGCAGGCAGGCCCACTGGTAGGAGGCCAGCGCGCTGCCGCCGAGGAGCGCAAACGGGGCCTCGACCAGGGTCGCGAACGGCCCCATGATCGGCCGCGCGTGGAGGTAGGCGGTGAGGTGGCCGTGGCCGAGCGCGGCGACGGCCGGCTGGGCGTCGGCCCCGTAGTCGCCGAGCGAGGTGTTGGCGAAGGCCAGCCAGCACGCCAGGCCGACGAGCGTCGCGGGCAGCACGAAGTTGCGGTACGCACGGCTCATCGACCATCTATCGGCCGCCCGCGCGGCCCGGTTGAGCGTCTCGAGGGGCCTGAGCCGAGCGCCCCGAGCGGCCGAGCGGCCTAGGCGCGGCCCGCCGCCATCGCGACGCGCTCCTCGCCGGTCGCGAAGAGATAGCGGTTGATCTCGGCGAGGCCGGCGAGGTCGTGGACGTCTTCGTCCATGTAGGGGACGCGGATGACGCCGGTCGCGCGCAGCTCACGCTGCAGGTGCTCGATGTTGCGGGCGTCGCGCTCGGCCAGGGCCTGGTAGTCGGAGAAGTTGGCGGCGACGCGGCGGGCGAGGTCCTCGTCGTCGAGGCTCTCGGCGAGGGCGGCGGGCAGGTCCTTGGCCTCGCCGCGGAGCTTCTCGGCGGGGTAGTGGACCTTGTTGACGATGACGCCGCCGAAGGGGAGCTTGGCCTCGACGAGTTTGCGGTGGAAGTAGACCGCCTCGTTTATGGGCTCGCCCTGGGGGCCGCAGACGACGAGAAAGGTGGTGGAGGGTTCGGCGAGGAGCTTGTTGACGCGTTTGGCGCGGGCCTGGAAGCCGTCGACCATGCCGCTGAAGGCGTTGAAGAACTCGGCCAGGTCGGCGATCAGGTCGAAGCCGACGATGCGCTTCATCACGGATAGGGCGACGGTGGCACCGCGGCCGGCGACCTTGGCGGCGAAGCCGGTCGGCTTCATGAAGACCTTGAGGGATTTGCCTTCGATGAACTGGGTTAGGCGACCCGGGGCCTCGAGGAAGTCGAGGGCGTTGCGGCTCGGCGGGGTGTCGAGGACGAGGAGGTCGAAGTCGCCTTCGGTGTTGAGCTCGAAGAGCTTCTCCATCGCCATGTACTCCTGCGAGCCGGCGAGGGCGTTGGAGATCTGCTGGTAGATGCGGTTTTCGAGGACGCGGTCGCGGGACTCCTCGTCGGGCGCCTGGCGGGCGATCAGCTCGTCGAAGGTGGCCTTGGCGTCGAGCATCATCGCCCACAGCTCGCCCTTCATCTCGACCCCCTGCTTGGCGAAGAGCTTGGGATCGACGCGGCGCGCCTCGTTGCCGAGCTCGTCGAGCCCAAGGGAGTCGGCGAGGCGCTTGGCGGGGTCGATGGTGAGCACGCATACCTTGAGCCCGCGGGCCGCCATGCCGGCCGCGATCGCCGCCGAGGTCGTCGTCTTGCCGACTCCGCCGGAGCCGGCGCAGATGCAGATCTCCTTGTCCTCGAGGGTGTCGAGGAGGGTCGGGGCGGGTCGCGCCATCAGCCGAGCCTCTTGGAGAGCCGCCGCGCCGCCTCGGGACCGAGGTCGGGTTCGAACAGGAAGGGCAGGGTCTTGACCGGCGCCTCGACGCGGCGGCGCAGGCGCGAGAGCTGGGCCCGCTGCGAGCGTGCGCGCCCGTGCTCGGAGAGCGCCGCCCGGGCTGCGGCCCGCGGCGCGCCGTCCTCGCCCTCGGCCAGCTCGCCGAGGCGCTCGGCATCGGCCTTGGTGAAGCGCTCCGGGTACAGGCCGTTGAGGTAGACGCGGTCGACGGCGACGCCGACCTCCTCGGTCAGGTCGCGCTCGAGCGCCGCTGACTCGTTGACCGGCATCTCCTCCGGCAGTGCCACGATCGCGACGCCGGTGCTGTCGTGGTCGGTGATGAAGCGGTCGAGGGTCTGGGCCTGGGAGTGGATCGGGCCGACCCGGGCGATCGCGGCGAAGGTGCGCGGGGTCTGCAGGAAGCCGACGCCGTGGCCGGTCGCCGGCGCGTCGACGATCACCAGGTCGTACTTGTTGCCGGACTTGACCTTGCGATCGAGCTGGGCGAGCTCCCAGATTTTGCCGATCGTGACCAGCTCCTTCAGCCCCGGCGTCGCCGCGGCGAGGTAGTTGAAGATGCGGCTGCGGAAGAGCATGTCGCGCATCGCCCGCACCTTCAGCTGCAGGAGCACGTACTCGCGCATCGACTCGTCGGGGTCGATCGAGATCGACCAGAGGTTCTCCTCGAGCTCGACCTCATGGAAGCCGATCGTCGTGTGGTCGAACATCCGCGAGGCGTTCTCCTGCGAGGAGACCTCACAGACGATCGTCTTCTTGCCTTCGGCCGCCGCCCGCATCCCCAGGGCCACCGACACCGTCGTCTTGCCGACGCCACCCTTGCCGGTGACGATGACCAACCGCTTGTCGAGGAGTTCGGGTATCGGGCAATTCCTAGCAATTTCGCGATCCGGCAGGAAAAGCCGGTCGCCATACGAATATCCGCGCAATGGGATTTCTAAGCCGAAAGAAGACGAAGCGCGGACCGATCACTACGGAAGAGCCGCACCCGATCCACGAGGAGCTCCAGCGCATGGAGGAAGCCGTGCCGGAGCGCCACGTCGACGAGTACGACGATTACGTCGAGGACTACGAGGAAGACTACGCCGAGGAGGGCACGGAGGATTACTCCGAGCAGCCCGAGGCCGCCGCGGCACCCGCTGCCGAGGCGCCCGCACCGGTCGTCGAGCCCGAGCCCGCGCCCGTCAGCGAGCCCGCGCCCGTCGCCGCGGCTACGGCCGCGCCCGCCGCCGATCCGTCGATCGCCGACGACGAGGCCGAAGGCGACGGTCGCATGAAGGCGGTCGACCTGATCGCCCCGACCCGCCTCGACTTCCTCAAGCCGGTCGAGGAGCCCGAGGCCCCGCCGGTCGACACCGCCGACGTCTTCGTCTTCGCCAACCAGAAGGGCGGCGTCGCCAAGACGACGACCACCCTCAACCTCGCCGTCGCCTTCGCCGAGCAGGGCTACCGGGTCCTCTGCATCGACCTCGACCCGCAGGGCAATCTGACGATGAGCCAGGGGATCGACCCCGACAAGGTCGAGAAGAGCCTCTACGACGTCCTCGTCAACGACATGCCGATCTCCGAGATCATCGTCAAACGGGAGATCGACATCGCCGTCGCCTCGATCGACCTGGCCGGCGCCGAGATCGCGATGAGCACCAAGATCGGTCGCGAGCGCTCGCTCGAAAAAGCCCTGAAAGAGGTCGCCGGCGATTACGACTTCGTCTGCATCGACACGCCGCCCAGCCTCGGGCTGCTCACGATCAACGCCCTGACCGCGGCCAACAAGGTGATTGTCCCCGTTCAGTGCGAGTATCTGTCGATGCGTGGACTGGTACAGCTGCAGAACACGCTGAGGATGATCCAGGAGAATCTCAACCCGGACGTGCGAATCGAGGGCATCCTGCCGACGATGCTCGACAGCCGCACCGTCCACGCCAAGGAGGCGGTCGAGATCCTCGAAGAGAACTTCGGCGACCTCGTCTTCCGCTCCCGCATTCGCAAGGCGATCAAATTCGCCGAGGCGCCGGTCAAAGGCGCGAGCGTCCTCAAGTACGATTCCGGCAGCAGCGCCGCGATGTATTACCGGGAGCTGGCGAAGGAGGTCCTGGCAAATGGCTCGGCGTAACAAACGAGCAAGCATGCGCGAGGGTCCCCTCGCCGATCTGTTCCGTTCGACCGCCGACGACGCGCCGGCCGATCCCCCCGAGGCGCCGCGCTACGGCCGCCAGGATCCCGCCGAGGCGAAGAGAGCAGGGGCCGACGCGGCTCCGCCCGCCGACGGCGGCGGCTCCGAGTTCTTCGACCAGCAGGCCGAACTGGCGCCCGAGGCACCCTCCGCGCCTGAGCCCGAGGGCCGTCCCCAGCCCCCCGCCCGGGAGCCGGCCCCCGCGGCGCCACCGCCTGAGCCCGCGCCGGCCGCCCGCGAGGAGGCGCCCGCCTCCGAGCCGGAGCCCGAGGAGGAGCCGCGCTACGCCCAGACCGCCGATCCCGGTCGGGAGCGCCTGAAACGAGTCTTCGAAGAGGAGCCACCGCCGCGCCGTGGCGACGATCCCTTCGCCAACACCCCGCGCTACGGCCGCGAGGAGCCCGCCTACGAGCCGCCCGGCTCGGGCGAGCCCCACCAGCCGGTGATCAAGGTGGTCGGCGTCGGCGGCGCCGGCGTCAACGCCGTCAACCGGATGGTCGACGCCCGCATCCCCGGGGTCGAGTTCATGGCCGTCAACACCGACCTGCAGTCGCTGCAGCTCTGCGTCGCCGACGTCACCGTCCACATCGGCGACGAGCAGACGCGCGGGCTCGGCGCCGGCGCCGACGCCTCGGTCGGCCACCGCTCCGCGTTCGGCGAGCAGGACAAGATCAAGCGCCTGCTCAAGGGCTCCGACATGGTCTTCGTCGCCGCCGGCGCCGGCGGCGGCACCGGCACCGGCGCCGCTCCGGTCGTTGCCCGCCTCGCCCGCGAGGTCGGCGCGCTCACGGTCGGCATCGTCACCAAGCCGTTCAGCTTCGAGGGCAGTCGCCGCGCCAGCCAGGCGAGCAAAGGCATCGAGGAGCTCGCCGCCGAGGTCGACACCCTGATCGTCGTCCCCAATGACCGCCTGCTCGAGGTGCTCGACCAGCAGACCTCGATGATCGAGGCCTTCCAGGTCGCCGATGACGTCCTGCGCCAGGGTGTCCAGGGCATCTCCGACCTGGTCACCCTGCCGGCGGTCATCAACCTCGACTTCGCCGACGTGCGGACGATCATGTCCGACGCCGGCCGGGCGCTCCTCGGGATCGGCATGGGACACGGCGAAGGCCGCGCCATCGTCGCCGCCGAGAAAGCGATCTCCTCGCCGCTGCTGGAGACCTCGATGGAGGGCGCGCGCTCGATCCTGCTCTCGATCACCGGCGGCGCCGACCTCTCGCTGGTCGAGGTCTCCGAGGCCGCCAAGGTCGTCGGCGAGGCCGCTCATCCCGACGCCAACATCATCTTCGGCGCCAACGTCGACGAGGAGCTCGGCGATCAGATCTGGGTCACCGTCGTCGCCACCCGCTTCGACGGCCGCGCGGTTCCCCAGCGCCGCGCCGCCGAGCCGACGATCCGCCGCACCTCAGAAGCCCCCGGCCGCGGCCGCCCGCCGGAGCCGCGCCGTGGCGACACGCTCGGCATCGACGTGCCCGAGTTCCTGCCCGGTTAGCGGAGCCCCGAGCGAGCATGCCCGGGGTAGTCGCCGCCGGCCACCCGCTTAGCGCCGAGGCCGGCGCCTCGATCCTGCGCGCCGGCGGCAACGCGGTCGACGCCGCCGTCGCCGCGGTGCTGGCCTCCTTCGCGGTCGAGAGCCCGCTGACCGGCTTCGGCGCCGGCGGCTACATGCTCGTCCACGGGGCGGGGGAGACGACGCTGCTCGACTTCTTCGTCGCCGCCCCCGGGCTCGACGGCACGCCGCGGGCGGCCGAGCTGGCTCCGGTTCCGGTCCGCTTCGACGCCGAGACCGTGCAGACGTTCCACGTCGGGCCGGCATCCTGCGGGGTGCCGGGGACGGCGGCGGGGCTGGTCGAGGCGCTGGAGCGCTTCGGCTCGATGCCGGCTGCCGACCTGGTCGGTCCGGCGGTCGGGCTCGCCCGCGAGGGCGCCCCGGTCAGCGCCGTCCAGGCCTACCTGTTGGGGATCCTGGCGCCGATCCAAGAGCGCCTGCCGGGGACGCGCGAGCTGTACGCGCCCGACGGACGGACTCTGCGCGAGGGGGAGACGTTCCGCTTCCCGGACCTCGCCGAAGCCCTCGAACGCTTCGGCGCCGAAGGGGCCGAGCCGTTCTACCGCGGCGAGATCGGCGCCGCGATCGCCGACTTCGTCATCGCCGAGGGCGGCACGCTGGGGCGCGGTGATCTCGCCGCCTACCGGGTCCTCGAGCGGCCGCCGATCCGGGCGCCGTTCCGCGGTACCGAGGTGCTGATGAACCCGCCGCCGTCCTCGGGCGGGATCCTGATCGCCTACTGCCTCGGCCTGCTCGAGCGCCTCGGCCCGGTCAGTGGCCCCGAGCAGCTGGTCGCCGCCGAGGCCCACGCCGACGGCCGCCGCGACCTCGAGTTCGCCGAGGCGCTCTACGAAGCAGGGATGGAGACCGGCTTCCTCGATCCTGGCGGCCTCGACCTCGCCGCCTCCGACCTGCTCGGCTCGACCACCCACATCGCGGTGATCGACGACGGCGGGACCTGCGCCAGCGTCACCTGCTCCAACGGCTCCGGCTCCGGCGTGCTGGTGCCCGGGACCGGCGTGATCCTCAACAACATGCTGGGCGAGGAGGACCTCAACCCGCTCGGCTTCCACCGCAACCCGCCGGGCCGCCGGGTGCCGTCGATGATGGCGCCGACGGTGGTCCTGCGCGACGGCGAGATCGAGCTGGCGCTCGGCAGCGCCGGCTCCAACCGGATCCGCTCGGCGATCCTGCAGACCGTGGTCCGCGCGGTCGAGGGCGGGATGGCGGTGCAGGAGGCGGTATCGGCGCCGCGGCTGCACTTCGAGGGCGGCGCCGTTGGGGCCGAGCCGGGGATCGAGGAGGCGGCGCTGGCGCGGATCGAGGCGTCCGGCGTCCCGGTCACCCGCTGGCCGGCCGCGAACCTCTTCTTCGGCGGCGTCCAGGCGGTCGCCCGCGACCCCCGCACCGGCGCCCTCAGCGGCGCCGGCGACCCGCGCCGCGGCGGCGCCGTCGCCCACGCCTGACCTTCGCACCGACCGTGGTTGACATTAGGCCTCTATAGGAGGCGAAATGTCAACCACGCCCGCCGTGCCGCGCCTGTTCGACGCAGAAACCGGCGAAGCCGGCAGAATGGCCGCCATGGCGGGGGCTGACGACGTGGAGATCGATTTCGAGGCGGAGGGGCTGCTCGACGGGGTCGACGGCGAGGTGCGGGCGGCGCGGCTGGAGCTGCTGCGCCAGCTGAGCGGTGAAGGCGTCGCGCTCGAGGAGCTGCGCGAAGCCGTCGCCGCCGGCCGCCTCACGCTGCTGCCGGTCGAACGCAGCCTGGTCGGGGACGGCAAGCGCTACACCGCCCGCGAAGTCGCCGAGATCTCCGGCATCGACCTCGACCTGCTGCGCCGCTTCCGTGCCGCGCTCGGCGTTCCATACGGCGATCCCGACGAGCAGATCGGCACCGAGGCCGACGTCCAGGCGGCGCTGCGCACCAAAGCGATCCTCGACGCCGGCCTGCCGGCCGAGGGTCTCCTGCAGACCGCCCGCACGATCGGCATGGGGATGGGGCGGATCGCCGAAGCCAACCGCGAGCTGGTCCTGCGCAGCCTGACCCAACCCGGCGACACCGAGCGCGACGTGGCCGAACGCTTCGCCCAGGCCGCCGAGGTGCTGCTGCCGCTGGTCGGCCAGACGCTCGTCTACGCCTTCCAGGTCAACCTGCTCGAGCAGGTCAAACGCGACGTGCTGGCCGCCGCCGACCTCGCCGCCGGGGAGATCGGCGGCGCCGTCGAGCGCACGATCTGCTTCGCCGACCTGGTCGAGTTCACCAGCCTCGGCGAGGGCGTCGGGCCGGAGGAGCTGGGCCTCGTCGCCGGCCGCCTGGAGGAGATGGCGAGCGCCGTCGCCGAGGCGCCGGTGCGGCTGGTCAAGACGATCGGCGACGCCGCGATGCTGGTCTCGACCGAGGCCGAGCCGCTGGTTGCCGCGGCGCTCGAACTGGTCGCCGCGGCGGCCGCCGAAGGCGACGAGTTCCCGCTGCTGCGCGCCGGCATCGCGACCGGCCCGGCGCTGCCGCAGTCCGGCGACTACTACGGCCGCTCGGTCAACCTGGCGAGCCGGATCACCGGCGTCGCCCGTCCCGGCAGCGTCCTCGTCGACACGGCGACGCGCGAGGCGGCGGGGGAGGGGTTCGCCTACTCGCGGGCCGGCGAGCGCCACCTCAAGGGCATCGAGGGCCGCACCCGCCTCTGGCGCGCCCGCTTCGAGCCGAAACGCTAGGGGCGCTCCGGCGCGCGAGAGCGCCGCTAGGCCGGCTTGCGGCCGCTGACCAGCAGGTTGTAGAAGAGCTCGGCCGGGAGTCGCGGCTCGAGCAGGCGGGAGTCGACCTTCTGCAGCGCGATGTAGCTGCGGAAGGCGAAGTGGCGCCAGCCCCACGAGACCGAGTCGGGCTCGGCGCTTGCCTCGACCGTCCGCAGCCCCCAGCCCCAGGCGTTGGCGAGCAGCTCCTCGCCGCCGACCCGGCGCTCCTCGAAGCCGCCATCGCGCAGCAGGCGCCGCAGGTCGGCGGGGGCGAAGGCGTGGACGTCGACCTCGCCCTCCAGCGAGTGGCCCTCGGATTGGTCGACCTCGGCAACGGTCCGCTCGCGGGCGCCCGTCGCCCGCCGCCAGACCGGCGCCGCCAGCAGGCCGGCGCGCTTCGGCAGCGCCGCCAAGCGGTCGCCGTAGCGCGAGGGCTCACCGGCGAAGGCGATCATCCCGCCCGGCCGCAGCACTCGCCGGAATTCGGCAAAGGCCATGGCGAGGTCGGGGATGTGGTGCAGGACGGCGTGGCCGAAGACGAGGTCGAAGCTCGCGTCGGCGAATGGCAGCTCCTCGGCCTCGGTCGCGACCGTGGTCACGCCGTCGACCCCGAGCGCGTCGGCGGTCGCCGCCAGGCGCGCCAGCATCCCCGGCGAGATGTCGGTCGCGGTCAGCCGCTCGACGATCCCAAGCTGGACCAGGTTGAGCGAGAAATAGCCGGTGCCCGAGCCGATCTCGAGGGCGTCGCCGAAGCGCTGGCCGTCGAGCCCGCCGAGCGCCTTGACAAGCTTCAGCCGCACCTGGCGCTGGCCGATCGCGCCGAAGTCGATGCCCCACTTGGCGTCGTACTCCTCTGCCGCGGCGTCGTGGTAGCGGGTGTTGACATCCTTGATGTGCGCCGCGGAGGCGGTCGGCGAGGCTGGCATCGCGCCGGGACTCTAATAGCGTCCCGGCCGTGGAGGACGTCTACCTGCAGAAGGACCAGCCGCCCGGCGTGCCGCCGCTGCCGCTGACCGGCGAGCGCACGCTGCCCGACGTGCCTGAGGAGAACTACTGGTACCGGCGCCATCTCGTCGTCTATGAATGGATCGCCGCGCGGGTCGGTGGGCAGCGGGTCGTCGACATGGCCTGCGGCGAGGGCTACGGCTCGGACGTTCTGGCCGGGACGGCGGCGAGCGTCGTCGGCGTCGACGCCAACCCCGAGGCCCACGAGCACGCGCGGCTGCGCTACCGGCGCCCGAACCTGCGCTACGAGCGAGCCCTTGTCGAAACCTTCGCCGAGCCCTGCGACGCCGTCGTCTTCCTGCAGACGATCGAGCACGTGCAGGACGCCGGCGCGATCCTCGAGCACTTCAAGTCGATGCTGGCGCCCGGCGGCGTCGCCTACGTCTCGACCCCGAACCTGCTGACCCTGGCGCCCCCCGGCGCCGAGAAGTCCGACAACCCCTGGCACCTCCGCGAGTACCGGGAGGCCGAGTTCCGGGCGCTCTGCGAGGACCACTTCGGCGCGGTCGAGCTGCTCGGCCTCTTCCACGCCGGCAAGCTGCGCGCCCACGAGCTGGCGATCAGGGTCGGGTGGGACAGCGTCCACAAGCGGCTCGGCCTGACCAAGCCGTTCTACGATCGCTTCACGCCGGCGATCGCCGCCTCCGACTTCGCGCTGCGCGCCGGCGCCCTCGACCGCGCCCTCGACTTCCTTGCCGTCTGTCGGGTCTGAGCCGGGCGGGGCTGAGCCGGGCGCGCGCGCCGCGCCCGGTGGCACCACGCCCGAGCCCGCCGGCGACCTGGCCATCGTCCTCCACTCCCACATGCCCTACGTCGAGGGCTTCGGGACCTACCCGTTCGGCGAGGAGTGGCTCTTCGACGCCGTCGTGCGCTCCTACCTGCCGGTGCTCGAGGTCGCCCGCGACCTGACCCTGACGGTGACCCCGGTGCTCGCCGACCAGCTCGAGGACGCCGGCGTGCGCGAGCGCCTGCGCCGCTTCCTGGTCGAGTGGCGGATCGGCGCCGCCGAGGCCGACCTGACCCAGATCCCGGCCGAGTGCGTCCCCGCCTGCGAGGCCGAGCTGGCCCGCTACCGGCGGGCGCTGGAGCTGCTCGACGCCGCCGCCGGCGATCCGCTGGCGCCCTTCCAGGCGGCGGTGGGGGAGGGACGGGTGGCGCTCGCCACCTCGGCGGCGACCCATGCCGTCCTGCCGCTGCTGGCGACACGCGGTGGCCTGCGCCTGCAGCTCGACGCCGGCATCCGCTCGCACCGCCGCCGCTTTGGCTGGGAGGGCGGCTTCTGGCTCCCCGAGTGCGCCTATGAGCCCGGCCTCGAGTGGACGCTGGCCGAGCACGGCGTCGAGTGGTTCTGCACCGACCAGAGCGCCCACGAGGAGCCGCTGGCGGCACTGGCTCCAGTGGCGACCGCGGCCGGTCCGGTGGCGCTGCCGATCGACTGGGAGGCGATCAGCTGGCTGTGGGCGCTCGACGGCTATCCCTCCGATCCCGCCTACGCCCAGTTCGACGGCAAGTCGCTGCGCGGGATGCGGCTCTGGCGGATCGGCGGCGGCGCCTATGACCCGGCGGCCGCCGCGGCGGCGGCGCGGCGCCAGGCGGGCGAGTTCCTGGCGGCGATCGCGGCGCGGCTGCGGAGCTACGCCGAGGGCGCCGGCCGCCGCGGCCTGATCGTCTTCGCGATCGACACCGAGCTGCTCGGCCACTGGTGGTCGGAGGGACCGCAGTGGCTGGCGGCGGTCCTCGACGGGGCGGCCGCGGCCGGGGTGCGCCTGCGCACCGTCCCCGATGCGCTCGCCTCCCACGAGCCGGTCGCCCGCCCGCTTCACCCCTCGAGCTGGGGCGAGGACAAGGACCTCTCGACCTGGGACTCGCCGCCGGTCGCCGACCTCGCCTGGGGTGCGCGGCGCCTCGAGCTGCGCCTCGGCCGCGAGCTCCGCGCCGGCCTCTCCGGCGACGCCGCCGAGCGCGCCGCCCGCGAGCTGCTGGGGGCGCAGGCCAGCGACTGGGCCTTCCTCGACCGCCGCGGCCAGGCCGGCGACTACGCCTTCCAGCGCGCCACCGATCACGCCCGGGCGCTGTTCGAAGCCATAGACTCCGACCCTGTCACCGATCCGCGTATGCGTTCGCTCGCCCCGGATTTGAGCGTCGCGCCGATGCTGGAGACCTGAGCCACCGATGACCAGACTCCCCAGTCAGCCGCCGATGCCCCGTGTCCTGATCCTCTCGTGGGAGTACCCGCCGCTGATCGAGGGCGGCCTCGCCCGCCACGTCCGCAAGCTCTCCGAGGCGCTGGTCGAGCTCGGGGTCGAGGTCCACGTCCTCACCCGCGGCGGCGAGGAGTCACCGGCCGAGGACGAGGCCGGCGGCGTCCTCATCCACCGCATCCGCGAGCCCCAGCGCCCGACCGATCTCGGCGAGTTCGTCGCCTGGGTCGAGCGGATGAACTCCGACATGCTGGCCGCCGGCGTCGAGCTCGGCGACCGCTACGACTTCGACCTCGTTCACGGCCACGACTGGCTCGTCGCCAACGCCTGCGACCACCTGGCGCGGCGCTTCGAGGCGCCGCTGGTGACGACGATCCACGCCACCGAGTACGGCCGCCACCAGGGCTGGGTCGAGGAGCACCCCCAGACCTACATCGACGGCGTCGAGCGCTGGATCACCAACCGCTCCGCCCGCGTCATCGCCTGCTCCCACTACATGGGCGAGCAGGTCGCCGACATCTTTGGCGTCGAGGAGGAGCGGATCAGCGTCATCCCCAACGGCATCGACCCCGGTGATCTCCCCAATCAGGACCCCGAGTCGCTGGCCCGGCTGCGGGCCGAGTTCGCGACACCGGAGGAGCGCCTCGTCCTGCTGATCGGCCGGCTGGTCTACGAGAAGGGATTCCAGCTGGCGCTCGAGGCGATGCCGGCGGTGATCGCGGCGGCGCCGGGCACGCGCTTCCTCGTCGCCGGCTCCGGCACCCACGAGGGCGAGCTGCGCCGCCAGGCCGAGGAGCTCGGGCTGATGGATCACGGCACCTTCCTCGGCTGGATCGGCGACGACGTCCTGCACTCGCTCTACCGGATCGCCGACCTCACCGTGGTCCCCTCGATCTATGAGCCCTTCGGCCTGGTCGCCCTCGAGGCGATGGCCTCCGGCTGCCCCTGCATCGTCGCCGACACCGGCGGGCTGCGCGAGGTCGTGCCCCACGAGGAAGCCGGCCTGCGCTTCCGTCCCCGCGACCCCGCCGACCTCGCCGAGGTCGCGATCAGAGTCCTCACCGACGAGGAGCTCGGCGGCCGCCTAGTCGCGGAAGCCTACGAGCACGTCCTGCGCTTCGACTGGGCCGACGTCGCCGAGCAGACGGCGGCCGTCTACGCCGACCTCGTCGGCGCCAGGCTCGGTCCCGCCTGAGCTAGCGACCGCGCTCGGCCGTCGCGCGGTCGAAGCCGACCTTGAACCGGCCGGGAGAGTTCGGTCGTTTGCCGGGGATCCAGGCGATCCCCTTGAGCAGCTCGGCCGGGGTCACGTCGAGCACGCGCGCGACTTTGATCAGAACGTCGATCCGCGGCCGGCGCTTGCCGCGCTCGATCAGGCTGATGTCGTTGCGGTGCATGTCGGTCCTGTCGCCGAGCTCGGTCTGCGAGAGGCCGCGGGAGCGCCGCAGGCGGAGGAGATTTTCACCGAATCGACGCGCCAGCTCGTCGGTGCTCGGTTGCTCGGGGCGACTCACGCCCCAGACAATTACGCAGTACAGACAATTCGTCTACAGCGATTATTAAGATTTTTCTTGCCGTCTAATCGCTGCATTGCGGTCAAGCACGCTCGCTAATCGATCCGAAAGGCGCCCGGGCCGCCGTCGCCCGGGGTCCAGTCGATCCCCCCGAGCAGCTCTTCGGGCGCGACTGCGAGCGCGGTGGCAAGCCGGATCAGGGTGTCGATTTCGGGTGGGCCGGCGCCGCCGCGCTCGATGGCCGCGACCTCCCCCGGCGCGAGGCCCGAGCGCTCGGCGACCGCCTCCGGCGACATCTCGCGATCGCTCCGCAGCCGAGCCAGATTGGCGCCGAACTTCGCGTCGACGCCGGCCGCCGCACGGTCCCTGTCCGATCGAGGCTCGATTCAGGGAATATATGCGCAGGCATACATCTGTATGCATCAGTACGGCCGGCGTGATTGCCCGACCTGCACTGATTGGAGTGCGCCTACCGGGCCGTGCCGTCGCTGCTGTCGCCGTCCGTCTCGTCGTCGATGCGGAAGGCGCCGGTGGTGGCGCTTCGGGGGGTCCAGTCGAGACCCTTCAGCAGGTCGCCTGGCGGAACGCCCAGCGAGCCGGCGACCTTGATCAGGGTGTCGATCCGCGGCAACCGGATCCCCCGCTCGAGCATCCCGACCTCGGTGCGGTGGAGGTTTGCCCGGAAGCCCAGCTCTTCCTGGGAGAGCCCCGCTTCTTTGCGGTGAGCAGCGAGGTTCTGTCCGAAGTGCTTACCGAAGTCCATTGTATGCATCCTGTTGTCCGCCCATGCGGTGGGCAACCGCGATAAAAGCCCCTGCTATCTGTCTGTTTTGCATACGCTGGTGATATATGCACAGGCAGACAGAACATCTCGCCGGTTGACGGTCCCGCCGCGGGCTTGAGCCAGGCTTCACGGTTTCGGCACTGATCTTTTTCGAAGTGCCCGTTACCCTCCCGCCGGTGCCCCTGCCTTCCTCGCGAAACTCGCCATCGCTGCTCCAGCGCCTGAGCGACCGGCGGCGTGGTTTGGCCCTCGTCGGGCTCGCCGCCGCCGCGGTCATCGGCGCCAGGGCCGCCCGTCGCCGCTCGGCGGGGAGCGCCCCCGCCGACGAGGCGCCGATCGCGCCGGACGCGCCGGTTTCGATGCCGGTCGCACCGGCGCCGGAGGCGGTTGCCGCGACCGCCGGCCCGGCGGTGGACGCTCCGATCGATCCGGTCGTGCCGACCGCGGCCGTACCGCCGGTCGAGGACGGATCCGATACCGAGCCGAACCCCGAGGAACTCGCCGCGGCGCAGCTCGCGGTGCTGGCGATCCTCTCTCAGGAGGGGCGGCTCGAGACCGACCGCACGGCGCTCGGGGTCGCCACCACGCTCGAACGCGAAGCCACCGACGTCGCGGCCCTGCTGCGCGCGCTCCACAAGCAGGGCCACGTCGCCGGCGATGAGTACACGGCGACCGGCGAAAAAATCTGGTTCGTCACCGACGCCGGCACCGCCCGGCTCGACTAGACCGCCCTCTGGTAGGTCCGGAAGGCCCGGATCGCGAAGACTCCGCAGAGTCCCAGGAAGCCGACGAGGAGGCCGGTCTTGCCGGCGATCGCGCCCCAGTCGGGGTTAGCCGTTACCGCACCGCGCCCGGCTTCGACCGCCCAGTTCAGCGGGTTGAACTTGGCGACCGTCTGCATCCAGGCGGGCATCAGGTTCTTCTGCATGAACGTCACCGACACGAACGAGAGCGGCAGCAGCAGGAACTGGACGGTCGCGATCAGCGTCTCCTCGCGCCGCACCAGCAGCGCCAGGCCGATCGAGAGGCAGCCGAAGGCCGACCCGAGCAGGACCGAGACGACGATCAGGACGAGTACGCCGGGGACGCTGTTGGCGAACGAGGCGCCGACGATCAGCGCCAGCCCGACGATGATCAGCGACTGGATCGCGGTCGTCAGCGCGCTCGAGACGAGGCGCCCCGAGATCAGCGAGGAGCGCCGCACCGGCGAGACCAGGAAGCGGTCGATGACGCCGCGGTTGATGTCGTCGATCACCGGCATCCCGGTCCAGCCGGCGCCGAAGAAGGCGGTCATCACGACCACCCCGGGGGCGAGGAACTGGACGTAGTTGTCAGAGCCGAAGCCGGGGATGTCGGTGACCGCCTTGAACAGGGCCCCGAACAGGAGAAGCCAGATAACCGGCTGGACGAGCGAGACGGCGATCCACCAGGGCTGGCGCCAGAGCGCCAGAAGGTGGCGGACGGTCATGTGCCGGGTGTCGTGCAGGGCCTTCAATGGTGGGCTCCCTTCCGGTGGTTGGGCTTCTCGTTCGCGTTCCCTTCGGCGGCGCCGAAGGTGCGGCCGGCGAAGCGCAGGTAGACGTCGTCGAGCGAGGGCCGCGCCACCGTCACCGAGGCGACGTCGAGAGCAGCGCCCTCGAGCGCCATCAGCACCGCCGGCACGGTTCGGGCCCCGTCCTCGGCGCGGGCGTGCAGGGTGCGGTCGTCGACGAGGACCTCGTCGAGCCCGTCGACCCGCGCAAGGGCCTCGCGGACGGCGCCCTCGCCGACCCCCTCGCCGCCGAGCTCGACGTGGATCGCGTCGCCGCGCAGCCCGCGCTTCAGCTCGTCGGGCGAGCCCTCGGCGACGACCTTGCCGCGGTCGACGATCGCCAGCTGCGCCGCCAGCCGGTCGGCCTCCTCGAGATAGTGGGTGGTGAGCAGGACGGTCAGGCCCTCGCCGGCGAGGCGCCCGATCTCGTCCCACATCTCCGCCCGAACCTCGGGGTCGAGTCCGGTCGTCGGCTCGTCCAGGAAAAGCACCCGCGGTTTATGGACGAGCGCCTGGGCGACGTCGAGCCGACGCGCCATCCCGCCCGAGTACTCGCGGACGAGGCGATTGCCGGCGTCGGCAAGGCCGAACTGCGAGAGCAACTCGTCGATCCGCCGCTCGAGCTCGCCGCCGCCCATGCCGAAGACCTGGCCCTGCAGGCGCAGGTTCTCGCGCCCGGTCGCCTCCTGGTCGAGGCCGCCGGCCTGGGAGACGACGCCGATCGCCTCCCGCACCCGGGCCGGTTCGCCGAGCACGTCGAAGCCGGCGACACTGGCCTCACCGCCGTCGGGGTGGGCGAGAGTGGTGAGGATCTTCACCGTCGTCGACTTGCCGGCGCCGTTGGGCCCGAGCAGGCCGAACACGGTCCCCGCCGGAACCGAGAAGCTCAGTCCGTCGAGCGCCTGAACGTCCTCGCCGTAGGACTTGCTGAGATGGTGTGCCTCGATTGCGTTTGCCTCGGACATCGATACCTCCTAAAATTGCTCGAATCTCAAGTATCTTGAAAATCAAGGTAACACAGATCGGCGGATGCTGAGGTGGCGCGACGGACCAAGGCGGCCCTGATGGTGGAGCTGATCGCGAGCATGCGTGCCAACCAGAACGCCACCGACAAAATGGACGAGGCGGCGGCCCACGCGCTTGGGATCAACCGCACCGACAGCCGCGTCCTCGATGTCGTCCAGCAGCGCGGCCGCATCGCCGCCGGCGAGCTCGCGCGCGAGACGGCGATGACCACCGGCACGGTCACCGCGGTGATCGACCGAATGGAACGCAAGGGCTTCCTGCGACGGGTGACCGACCCCGGCGATCGCCGGCGGGTGATGGTCGAGATGGCCGAGCCCGGGCAGGAACGGACCGGTGACCTCTACGGGCCGCTGGTCGACCGGGCGCTGCCGTTGCTGAAGACCTTCACCGCCGCCGAGCTCGAAGCGATCACGCGTTTCCTGCGTACCGGCACCGAGATCGTCGAGAGCCGCGCCGCCGAGATCCGGGCCGAGCTCGAAGGTCCCCCGGCGGAC
This sequence comes from uncultured Actinomycetes bacterium, assembly GCA_963839115.1. Classification (GTDB taxonomy): domain Bacteria; phylum Actinomycetota; class Thermoleophilia; order Solirubrobacterales; family 70-9; genus VAYN01. Next base: position 1,944,390 of record CAWITM010000001.1, on the reverse strand, counting down.
TAGACGCGCTCGGGCGGCTGCAGTGTCGTCGAGGCGTCGGGGTCGGGCTCGACCGGGCGGGCCCAGCGCAGCTCCGCCGGCGCCTCGCGCAGCCGCAGCACCCGCGCCGGGACGCCGCCGACGACGGCGTTGGCGGGGACGTCCCTGGTGACGACCGAGTTGGTGCCGACGATCGCGTTGTCGCCGATCCGGACGCCGCGCAGGACGCAGGCGCCATAGCCGATCCAGACGTTGTTGCCGACCTCGACGTCGCGCTTGTAGATCCCCTGCTTGCGGATCGGCCGCTCGACCTCGACGACGCCGTGGTCGAAGTCGATGAACATCGCCCGGTCGGCGATCACACACTGCTCGCCGATCCGCACGTGCTGGTAGGCGGAGATCGTGCACTCCTGGCCCATCACCGTCTTTGCGCCGATCTCGACGAGGCCCTCGTGGCAGCGGATCTTGGTGCCGTCGCCGATCCAGACGAAGCGGCCGAGCTCGAGCCGCCCGCGCGCCGAGACCTCCAGTTCGAGGTGGCGGCCGAAGAAGACGAAGCCTTCGGTGCGCCAGCGGCGCCCCGCCGGGGTTAGGGCGCGGCGCCAGGCCCAGCGCCAGAGCAGCAGCCCGTAGCGCCAGTTGAGCATCCGATTGCGGGCCAAGAAGCGAATCACGGCGGGGCAACTCTAGACTCACGCCCGTGCCAGATGCGGCCAAGACCGGAACCCTCGCCGAGCGCCTCGTCGACGGCGACAAGCGGGCGCTGGCGCGGGCGATCACGCTGATCGAGTCCGACGACCCGGCCGGCTGGGAGCTCGTCCGCGAGGTCTACCCGCGGACCGGCAGGGCGCGGATCGTCGGCTTCACCGGCCCGCCCGGGGTCGGCAAGAGCACCCTGATCGGCGCGCTGACGGCGGAGATGCGCAAGGCCGAGCGCGAGGTCGCAGTGCTCTCGATCGACCCCTCGAGCCCGTTCACCCGCGGCGCCCTGCTGGGCGACCGGATCCGGCTCTCCGAGCACTTCCTCGACCCCGGCGTCTTCATCCGCTCGATGGCCTCGCGCGGCGCCCTCGGCGGCCTCTCGGAGGCGGCGCTGCAGGTGGCGCTGGTGATGGACGCCGCCGGCAAAGACGATGTGCTGATCGAGACCGTCGGCGTCGGCCAGGCCGAGATCGACATCGTCGACCACGCCGACACCATCGTGCTGGCGCTGATGCCGGGCTCCGGCGACTCGGTCCAGGCGCTGAAGGCGGGGGTGATGGAGATCCCCGACGTGATCGTCGTCAACAAGGCCGACCACCCGATGACCGACACGATGGTCCGCGAGATTCGCGGCGTGCTGGCGCTCTCCCAGGACCCCGACGACTGGAAGGTGCCGATCCTGCGCACCGAGGCGACCCGCGGCGAGGGCGTCGCGGAGCTGGCCCGCCAGATCGACGAGCACCGCCGGTTCATCGAGGCCGAGGGGACGCTTGCCGATCGTCGCGCCCGCAACCTGCGCAGCGAGGTGATCGGGATCGCGACCTCGCGGATGCGCCGCAAGCTCGAGGCGACGGTCGCCGGAGATCCCGACACCGCCGGCCTGCTCGACCGGGTCGTCAGCCGTGAGCTCGACCCCGCTACGGCAGCGAGCCAGCTGCTGGAGAAGCACGTCGATGACTGAGCCGGGGGCGCTCGACACGACCGTTGCACTGAGCTGGATCGGCGGCCCGCTGAGCGACCTCGAGGGCGACCGGCTGGGTGCCGTCGAGGGCCTCTACATCGATGCCAAGAACCACCACCCGGCCTGGGTGGTCGCACGGCTCAGGCCGACCAAGCGACGCGACCGCGGCCGCGTCGTCGCGATCCCGGCGGCGGTCTGCGCCGGGGCGCCGGGCGTCGGGGTCTGGATCGCCGAGGACGGCGAGATGCTGCGCTCAGCGCCGGTCGTCGATCCCGGCCGGGCGCTGCTGCGCGAGCACGAGCTGACGATCCTCGGCCACTACGGCATCGGCGGCGAAGTCGGCCGCGCCGGCGAGGTCGCCGATCGCGACGACGGCGACGTCACCGCGATCCCGCCGCGCCGCTGACCCACCGCCGTCACCTCCCCGTAAGGAACGGGTGGAAAGCTCCTCCTGATGGCCCTGCTGATCATCTTCGGCTTCATCGCCGGCGCCGCGACCGCGGTGTCGCCCTGTGTTCTGCCGGTGTTGCCGATCGCGCTCTCGGCCGGGGCGACCGGAGGCCGCCGACGTCCGCTCGGCGTCGTCTCCGGCCTGGCGCTCTCGTTCACCTTCGCGACCGTCGCCCTCGTCTACGTCATCGACGCGCTCGGCCTGCCGAACGAACTGCTGCGCAAGCTGGCGATCGCCGTCCTCCTCGTCTTCGGGATCGTCCTCCTCTTGCCCCCGGTCGCCGCCCGCGTCGAGGCCTACGCCAGCCGGCTGACCAGCCGCTTCGGCGCCCGTAACGAGGGCGATGGCTTCTGGTCCGGGATCCTGCTGGGGCTCAGCCTCGGCCTGCTCTACGCTCCCTGCGCGGGTCCGATCCTCGCCGGCGTCATCACTGTCTCCGCGTCACAGCCCTTCAACGCCGGCCGCGTCGCCGTCGCCCTCGCCTACGGCCTCGGCTCGGCCACCGTCCTCTACGCCCTGATGATCGGCGGCCGCCGTTTGGTCGCGCCGCTGGCGCGCCGCGGCGGTGCCCTGCAGATGGCGACCGGGGCGATCATGGTCGTCGTCGCGCTGGCGATGTTCGGTCACTACGACACCAAGTTCGAGAGCTCGATCGCGCGCCACTGGTCGAGCTTCCTGACGACGCCGGCCGAAAGCCTCGAAAACACCCGCAGCGCCCAGGACGCCCTGGCCGAAATCCGCGGCACCACCTCGCACGGCATCGGCGCCGAAGCGGCCAGCGGTGGCGCCAGGAAAACGCCGGTCCCGGCGCAGCCCGAAAGGTCGAAGCTGGCGGCCAAGACCGAAGAAGCGGTGCCACTCGAAGAATATGGACAGGCCCCGGAATTCACCGGCACCGAGGACTGGTTCAACACCCCCGGCGACAGGCCGTTGACCCTCAGGGGCCTGCGCGGACGCGTCGTCCTCGTCGACTTCTGGACCTACAGCTGCATCAACTGCATCCGCACGCTGCCCTACCTCGAGGCCTGGGATAAGCGCTACCGCAAGGACGGGCTGACGATCGTCGGCGTCCACACGCCTGAGTTCCCCTTCGAGCGCGAAGCCTCCAACGTCGAAGAAGCGATCAAGACCGAAGGGATCAAGTACCCGGTGGTCCAGGACAACGAAGAGGGGACCTGGAACGCCTACGGCAACCAGTACTGGCCGGCCGAGTACTTCATCGACGCCAAGGGCAACGTCCGCTACGTCCACTTCGGCGAGGGCGAATACGGCGAGAAAGAAAAGGTCATCCGCGAGCTCCTCAAGGAAGCCGGCGACAGCCCCGGCAAGGGCGGCGCCGACGCCCACGGCATGCAGGCCGAACCGGGTGTGTCGACGCCGGAGACCTATCTCGGCACCAAACGCCACGAACGCTTCACCAACGGCGAGTTCGCGGCCGGCGCCAACCAGTTCGGTCCGATCGCCGGGGCACCGGGGCCGAGCATGTACGCGTTCGGCGGTGGCTGGAACGTCGCCGAAGAGGACGCCACGGCGGAAAAGAGCGCCGAGCTGGATCTCAATTTCGGCGCCCGCCGCGTCTACCTCGTGCTCGGCTCGCCCGGGCACCCGCGCCGGATGAAGGTGCTGCTCGACGGGAAGCCGATCTCCGCGGCCGACGCCGGCTCCGACGTCCACGGCGCCGTCGCGACGATCACCGACCAGCGCCTCTACAACCTGGTCGAACTGCCGAAGGTCGAAGAACACGTGCTCGAACTGGTGCCGGAAGCGGGGATCCAGGGATATGCCTTCACGTTTGGATAGCGCGCCCATGGCGCCGGCGGCAGCAGCGACAATCGCGGCCGTGGCCGACGCCGACACCAAGACCGTGCTCGTCGTCGACGACGAGCCGACGATCGTCGAGATCGTCGGCCGCTACATGGAGCGCGCCGGCTTCGAGACCCACGGCGCCGGCGACGGCTATCGCGCCCTCGACCTCGCCAACGAGCACCGTCCAGACCTCGTCGTGCTCGACGTGATGCTGCCGGGGATCGACGGGATCGAGGTGATGAAGCGCCTCCAGGAGCGGCCCGGACCGCGGGTCGCGGTGATCCTGCTGACCGCGCGCGGCGAGGAGAATGACCGCCTGGTCGGGCTTCGCCATGGCGCCGACGACTACGTCGTCAAGCCCTTCTCGCCGGCCGAGCTCGTCGCCCGCGTCGAAGCGGTGCTGCGGCGGACCTCGCCGGTCGAGGACGAGCTCGAGGACTCACCGCCGATCGAGCACGGGCCTTTGCGGATCGAGCCGGCGACCCGCCGCGTCTTCCTCGACGGGGAGGAACTGGCGCTGACGATGCGCGAGTTCGACCTGCTCGCTTACCTCGCCGCCCACCCCGGCCGCGTCTACTCGCGCGACCAGCTGATGGAAGCGGTCTGGGGCGAGCCTTTCTTCGAGGACACCAGCACCGTCACCGTCCACGTCCGCCGGTTGCGCGCCAAGCTCGGCGACGACGTCGCCGAGCCGCGCTTCATCGAGACGGTCTGGGGTGTCGGCTACAGGTTGAAGCCGTGAGCGCGGAGCGAGCAAGCGTCACGACCTGGTTCTTCGCGCCGCGAGCGAAGCGCGACCCCCTGTCATGAAGCGCGCCGGCCTCATCGCCGTCGCCGCCGCGACCGCCGGCGCCGCCGCCGTCGCGGTGCCGAAATGGATGGGGCTGACCCAGGTCCTCTTCGTCGTGCTGGCGATCGGCGGGGCGGCGATCGCCGCTGGCTTGGCGGTGCGGCTGGCGATGGAGGACCGGGCGCGGCGCCAGGTCGAGGAGGCCCGCCGCGGCCTCGTCGCCGCCGCCTCCCACGACCTGCGCACGCCGCTGGCGTCGCTGCGGCTGCTGGTCGAGGCGATCGACGACGGCGTCGCCACCGGCGCCGACCGCGACCGCTACCTGGCCGAGATCCGCACCCACGTGGGCGTCCTCTCCGATCTCGTCGACGACCTCTTCGAGCTCTCGCGGATCGAGGCCGGCGACATCGCCTGGACGATGCGGCGGGTCGAGGTCGGCGACCTGATCGGCGAGACCGTCGCCGCCTTCCGCACCGCCGCCGCCGAGCGCGGCGTCAAGCTAGCCGCCGACCTGCCGCGCGGCGAGGTCGTCGCCGAGGCCGACGCCGAGCGGGTCCAGCGCGTCCTATTCAACCTGATCCAGAACGCGATCCGCCACACGCCCGCCGACGGCAGCGTGACCGTCCGGGCGCGCCGTGGCGCCGACGGGGTGGAGGTCGAGGTCGCCGACAGCGGCGAGGGCGTGCCAGCGGGGGAGGGGGAGCGTGTCTTCGACGCTTTCTACCGCGGCGACAGCTCGCGCGGCGAGGGCGGGGCGGGGCTCGGCCTGGCGATCTCGCGGGCGATCGTCGAGGCCCACGGCGGCCGCATCTGGCTTGAGGACGGGGCGCCCGGGACCCGGGTCCACTTCACGCTGCCGGCGACCTAGCGGATCGAGGAGTGCATTGCCCACGCATATCGCGGCGAATGCACTCCTCGATCCCTAGAGCTGCAGGCTCTTGACCTGGAGCAGCTCCTCGATCCCGAAGCGGCCGTTCTCGCGGCCGTGGCCGGACTGGCCGTAGCCGCCGAACGGGGCGAGCGGGTTGAAGGCGCCGCCGTTGACCTCGATCTGGCCGCCGCGGACCCGGCGGGCGACGGCGACGGCGCGCTCGGGGTCGGCCGACCAGACGCCGCCGGCCAGGCCGTAGGGGGTCGAGTTGGCGATCCGGACGGCGTCGTCGGTGTCCTCGTAGGGCTGGATCGCCAGGACCGGGCCGAAGATCTCCTCCTGGCCGATCGTCATCTCGGGGGTGACGTCGGAGAAGACGGTGGGGGCGACGAAGAAGCCGCGGTCGAGGCCGTCGGGTGCGTCGGCGCCACCGGTCAGCAGGCGGGCCCCCTCGTCCTCGCCCTTCGCGATGAAGTCACGGACGCGCCCTCGCTGGCGGTCGGAGACCAGCGGGCCGAGGCGGGTGTCGGCGTCGAAAGGGTCGCCCGGGGTGAAGGTCTCGGCGGCGGCTACGGCAAGCTCCTCGGCCTCGACGAGCCGCGAGCGCGGCACCAGCATCCGGGTCAGCGCGCTGCAGGTCTGGCCGGAGTTGAGGAAGCACTTGGCGACGCCGTCCGGAACCGCCCGGGCGAAGTCGGCGTCGTCGAGCAGGACGTTCGGCGACTTGCCGCCGAGCTCCATCGCGACCGGCTTGACGGTGGCGGCGGCCAGCTCGGAGACCCGCCGTCCGGCTCGGGTCGAGCCGGTGAAGGAGACCATGTCGACGCCGGCGTGGGCGGCGATCGCCTCGCCGACCACCGGACCGGTGCCGGTGAGGAGGTTGAAGACGCCGGCGGGGAGGCCGGCGGCCTCGATCACCTCGGCCAACACGAAAGCGTTCAGCGGCACGATCTCGCTCGGCTTGAGGACGACGGTGCAGCCGGCGGCGAGAGCGGGGGCGACCTTGGCGGCGATCTGGTGCAGGGGGTAGTTCCAGGGCGTGATCGCGCCGAGCACGCCGACCGGCTCGCGCATGATCCGCGAGTTGCCGAGCTCCTCCTCCCAGGCGATCTCCTCGATCAGGCCCGGCATCGAGGCGAAGGCGCCGGTCGGCAGCCCGACCTGGATCGCCTTGCAGAGCTTCAGCGGCATTCCCAGCTCGGCGGTTATCGCGGCGGCCAGCTCCTCGCGGCGCTCCTTGAGGCCGGCGGCGACCGCCGCGAGGTGCTCGCCCCGCTCGGCCGGCGGCGTCGTCGCCCAGCCCTCGAAGGCGCCGCGCGCGGCGGCCACGGCGCGGTCGACGTCCTCGGCGCCGCAGGCGGGAATGCTGCCGAGCGGCTCCTCGGTGGTCGGGTTGACGACCGCGATCGTCTCGCCACCCGCCGGCGAGACCCACTCGCCGCCGATGAAGATCCTGTCGCGCACCTCGAGTCCCGCCGCCGTCGCCATCGAACCCTCCGCTCGTCGTTTGCCCAGCGGGGCAAGGCTAGCGGGCGGAGTTAACATGCCAGATAAGCGATATAGCTGATCCGCTATGCTTGCAGGGTGCAGCGGAATGAACACGGAGGCTTGGATCTCGTCCCATACGTCGCAGGTCCAACGCCCGGCGAGCTGCTGCGCGAGGCGCGGGACCGCCACGGCCTCACCCAGAAACAGCTGGCGATTCGTGCGAACACCACCCAGTCGGCGATCTCGCGAATCGAGGCGGGGAGGGTGTCGCCTTCACTCGACATGCTGCGCACTCTGCTGCGGCTCGCCGGTGAGGACCTGGTGCTGACCACGCGACCGTACGACTCTGGTGTCGACGGGACTCTCAACCAGGGCAACTTCAAGCTCACTCCCGACCAGCGCGTTCAAAGGGGCCTCGCCTGGGCCGAGCAGATCAAGGAAATTCAGCGGGAAATTGCGCCTCAGCGGGGGGCGAGACCGGACCGGCCGGCGACTTAGGTGTGGGTGATCGACGCATCCTCCCGCCCGCCGCTCCAGCTCCAGCCCCTGCTCGAGACCCTGAGTCGTCACGGCGTCGACATCGTCGTCGTCGGCGGGGTCGCTGGCCTGATTCATGGCTCGTCTTTTCCGACCTACGACTTCGACGTCGCCTACGGCCGTCACGCCAGCAACCTGAGGCGATTGGCGGCGGCGCTTCAGGAGATTGGCGTGCGCTTGCGGAATGCTCCGCAAGACCTGCCCTTCGTGGCCGACGAAGCCACGCTCGCCGCCGGCGCCAACTTCACCTTCGAGACCGAGTTCGGCGATTTCGACATCCTCGGCCACGTCGCCGGCAACCGCGACTACAACGAGCTGAGGGCGCGTTCATGGGCGGCCGAGATCGCCGGAGTCCCGGTGCGAGTCGCCTCGATCGTGATCTGATCGGGATGAAGCGCACGGCGAGTCGACCCAAGGACCACATCGTCGCCGACGAGTTGGTCGTGATCGCCGAGCTTCGGCGCAAGGAACAAGAAGCAGAGAAGGGCGGGGACTAGCGCCCAGCGGGAGCGGCGGCGTCGGCGATCGCGGCGGCCAGGCCGGGGCCGGGAATCTGGCGGGCGTCGCGGGCGTGGAGGACCTCGCCGCAGGCCTCGCAGATGCCGCGGTCGTTGATCTCGCCGCCGCACTCCTTGTGGACGATCAGGCGGGGCGGCCCTTCGGGACCGGCCGAGTAGCGGTCGCCCCAGTGCATCAGGGCAATCAGGGCGGGCCAGAGGTCGAGGCCCTTCTCGGTCAGGAAGTACTCGTGGCGGGGCGGGCTTTCCTGGTAGGCGCGGCGCTCGAGGATGTCTTCGTCGACGAGGCCCTGGAGGCGAGCGGAGAGGACGTTGCGGGCGATCCCCAGCGAGGCCTGGATCTCGCCGAAGCGCCGGTTGCCGTTCATGACGTCGCGGACGATCAGCAGGGACCAGCGCTCGCCGATCACCTCCAGCGACTTGGCAATCGAACAGAACTGACCCGGATAGTCACTTCCCAGCATCGGTTGTGAAGTCTCTCACACATCGGTTGCATCACAAAACTCTGTCGGCTAGGCTCCTCGGGCGAAGTCGGTTGCATCAAGAAACCACTGGTCCACGAAAGGCACGGACATGAGGTTGATCCACACCAGAAGCAGGCACCAGCGTCGCGGCCGCACGCCGCGGATCGCGATCAGCCAGGCCGAGATCACCGCCGACCTGGAGTACCGCGGCGGGACCGTCCGGACCCGCGACGCCGCCCCGGCCAGGCGGGGCCGCCGGTGAGCGTCGCTGGTTCGCCGCTCCCCGGGACCGAGGGGACGCCGACCGCGATCCTGGATGGCGGCACCCGCGAGCGGACGCTGGCCTGGGAGGACCCGGTCGCCACCGCGGCGGCCGGGGCGGAGCTGTCCGGGCTCGACTACATGCGGGCGCTGGTCGCCGGCGAGCTACCGCCGCCGCCGATCGCGGTGACGATGCGGATGGGCCCGATCGAGCTCGAGGAGGGCCGGGTCGTCTTCGCCGGCGAGCCGGGCGAGGAGCACTACAACCCGATCGGCATGGTCCACGGCGGCTACGCGGCCACGATCCTCGACTCGGCCCTGGGCTGCGCCGTCCACACGACCCTGCCGGCCGGCACCGCCTACACCTCGCTCGGGCTCGAGGTCAAGTACCTGCGGCCGATCACCCGCGACACCGGCCGCGTCCTCTGCGAGGGCCGGGTGCTCTACCGCGGCCGCAAGCAGGCGACCGCCGAGGCGACGCTGACCGCGGCCGCGAGCGGCAAGCTGCTGGCCAGCGGCACCTCGACGCTGCTGATCCTCGGCGGCTGAGGTGGGTCGGTGGGCGCGGGGGAGAGAGGCGGCGAGAGCTCAGGCGGCGAGCTCGCGCGCGAGCTCGACCAGCAGGCGCACGCCGTAGCCGGTGCCGCCCTTGGCGGCATAGGGGCGGCCGACGTCCCAGGCGGTGCCGGCGATGTCGACGTGCGCCCAGGGCGTGTCGCCGACGAACTCCTCGAGGAAGGAGGCGGCGGTGATCGTGCCGGCCTCGCGCTTGGAAGCGAGGTTGGAGAGGTCGGCGACCGTCCCCTTCATCATCTCCCTGTACTCGGGGTGGAGCGGCAGGCGCCAGACCAGCTCGCCGGTCTCCGAACCGGCCTCGACCACCTGAGCGGCGAGGCTGTCGTCGTTGGAGATGACGGCGGCGTAGGTCGAGCCGAGGGCGATCACGACGGCGCCGGTCAGGGTCGCCAGGTCGACGACCCGCTCGGCGCCCTGCTCGATCGCGTAGGCGAGGGCGTCGGCGAGGATCAGGCGCCCCTCGGCGTCGGTGTTGTTGACCTCGACGGTCTTGCCGTTGTACTGGGTGATGACGTCGCCCGGCTTGATCGCGGTGCCCGACGGCATGTTCTCGGTTGCCGGGACGACGGCGATGACGTCGATGGCGAGACCGAGCTCGGCGATCGCGTCGAGCGCCTCCAGCACCGCGGCGCCGCCCGACATGTCGAACTTCATGTCGGCCATGCCGGCGCCCGGCTTCAGCGAGATGCCGCCGGTGTCGAAGGTCACTCCCTTGCCGACGATGCCGAGCGTCGGGCCCTCGCCGCCGCCGCTGTAGCGCAGCACGATCAGGCGCGGGTCGACCGGGCCACCCTGGCTGACGGAGGCGATGCCGCCCATCCCCTTGGCGGCGATCTGGTCGCCGTTCAGGACCTCGACGGTGACCGAGTCGTGGCCGGCGGCGATCGTCTCGGCGCGCTCGGCGAGGAAGGCGGGGGTGGCGAAGTTCGCGGGCGTCGCCTGCAGGTCGCGGGCCCGGTTCTGGGCCTCGGAGTAGACGCGGGCGGTCTCGGCGGCGGCGCCGACGTCGGCGGGGGTGAGGATGGTCAGCGACTCGAGCCGGACGTCATCGGCGTCCTCGTCCTTGGCCCGGTAGCCGTCGAAGCGGTAGGTGGCGAGGATCGTGCCGGTGACCAGCGCCTCGGCGGCGGCAGTGGCGTCGTCGGTCTCCGGCAGCGCCCAGGCCAGCGAGGTCGCCTCGATCCGGCCGGCCTCCTTGGCCGCCAGCGCGGCGAGCACGCGCAGGCGCTCGGGCTCGGCGTCGGCGCGCTTGCCGAGGCCGGCGACGAGCAGGCGCGCGGGGTCTCCGGGGTAGAGCAGCGTCAGCGATTTGTGGCTGCCCTTGGCGTCGCCGGCGCCGGGCGCCGAAGCCAGCGCGTCGGGCAGCGAATCGCCGTCGTAGAGCCCGACGACGACCAGGTCGGCGTCGGCGTCCGTCAGTGCGATCTGTCTCACATCGACCTTCATCAGAGCGCGAGTCTACGCAGGCGGTGGTATCGCCAATGCCTCCCGCTATGGTCCCGGACGGCCCACCAGGCCCGCCGCAGCAACGACATCAACGGAGAGGAAAGGGAGTAATGGCCAGCTCAGTAATCCTTGGAACCGCGAGAACTCCCTTCGGGAAGATGGGCGGGGCGCTCAAAACGATGGACGCCACTGATCTCGGCGGTGAGGTCATCGCCGCGGCGCTCGAGCGTGCCGACGTCGAGCCGGGCCAGGTCGAGCAGGTCGTCTTCGGCCAGGTGCTGCAGGCCGGCCAGGGCCAGATCCCCTCGCGCCAGGCGCAGATCAAAGGCGGCATCCCCAAGGAGGTCCCCTCCGAGACGATCAACAAGGTCTGCGCGTCGGGCATGCGCTCGCTCGGGCTCGCCGACCAGGCGATCCGCGCCGGCGACACCGAAGTCGCCGTCACCGGCGGCATGGAGTCGATGAGCAGCGCTCCCTACCTGCTGCCGGACGCCCGCTTCGGCTTCCGGATGGGAGACGTCCAGGCCCTCGACGCGATGACCCACGACGGCCTCACCAACCCCTTCACCCACAAGCAGATGATCAACGAGGCCTCCGAGGTCTCCAACGAGCTCGAGATCACCCGCGTCGACATGGACAAATTCGCCGAGCGCTCGCACCGGCTCGCCGCCGAGGCGACCGACGCCGGCCGGCTCGCCGACGAGATCGTCGGCGTGACGATCAAGTCGCGCAAGGGCGACACCACGGTCGAGGTCGACGAGGCGATCCGTCCCGACACGACCCTCGAGACGCTGGCGAAGCTGAAGGCGATCGGCGGCGACGGCGCGACCCACACCGCCGGCAACGCCCCGGGCGTCAACGACGGCGCCGGCGCGATCGTCGTCGCCTCATCCGACTGGGCAGAGAAGCAGGGCAAGCCGGTGCTGGCCCGGATCCTCTCCTATGGAACCGTCGCCGACGATTTCCCCTACCTGGCGAAAACGCCGGCCAATGCCGCCAAGCAGGCGCTCGAGAAGATCGGCAAGAGCCCCGAGGAAGTCGACCTCTGGGAGATCAACGAGGCCTTCGCCTCGGTCGCCCTCAACTCGGTGCGGATGCTCGGCGTCGACGAAGACAAGGTCAACGTCAACGGCGGCGCGATCGCCCTCGGCCACCCGATCGGCGCCTCCGGCGCCCGCATCGTCGGCGCCCTGGTTCACGAGCTCGGCCGCCGCGGCGGGGGGCTTGGCGTGGCGGCCATCTGCTCCGGTGGCGGCCAGGGCGACGCGATCGTGCTCGAGGTGGCCGCCTCTTAAGGCGGTCCCCCCAGCACGGCGCACCTCGGCACCGACATGAGCCGCGCTGCCGCCTTCTTTGACTTAGACAAGACCCTGATGGCGGGGTCGAGCGGGATGCAGTTCGCCCGCGTCGCCACCCGCCAGGGGATCGTCGGGCGCCGTCAGCTCGCCAGCTGGGGCGTCGAGCACCTGCGCTACCGGCTACGCGGTACGACCGACGAGCGCACCGCCGAGGTGCTGAAAGTCGCCCGCGAGGTGATCACCGGGGTGCCGGCCAAGACGGTCGAACGGATGGGGCCGGAGGTGATGGCGGCGATCCTGCCGCGGGTCTACCCGCAGATGCTCGAGGAGGTCCACCATCACCAGGACGCCGGCCGTCCCGCCTTCATCGTCTCCGCCGCCGGCAACGACGTCGTCGAGGCGCTGGCCAAAGTGCTGGGGATGGAGGGCGGGATCGGCACCCGCTACGAGATCGGCGCCGATGGTGAGTTCACCGGCCGCCTTGACGGCCCCTTCGTCTACGGGCCCGGCAAGGTCACGGCGATGGAGGAATTCGCCGCCGCCCACGACATCGACCTCGCTGAGTCATACGCCTACTCCGACTCGCTCTCGGATCTGCCGATGCTGCGCGCGGTCGGCAACCCGGTCGCCGTCAACCCCGACCCGCCGCTGGCGGCGATCGCCCGTGAGGAGGGCTGGCAGACGCTGCGCTTCGAACGCCTCGGCCGCCGGCTCACCGCCCTCGCGGTGACGGTGCTTGCGACGGTCGCCGGCTTCGGGGCCTCGCGCGTCGCCGCCCGCCGGCGGACGCCGCCGCGGCGCTTCCCGCCACGCCCGCCGGCGCGTCGGCGGCCCGGATGAGCCGCCGTTCCTGGATCGTCTTCGCCGCGGTCTCGCTGATCTGGGGCGTTCCCTACCTCTTCATCAAGGTCGCGATCGACGGCGGGATGACGCCGCTGCCGCTGGCCTGGCTGCGGATCGTGCTCGGCGCCACGGTCCTGCTGGCGATCGCCTGGCGGGCCGGCACGCTGGCGCCGCTGCGCGGCCGCGGTCGCTGGCTGGTCGCCTTCGGGATCCTCGAGATCGCGATCCCGTTCCCGATGGTGGCGACGGCCGAGCGCCACATCGCCTCCTCGACGACGGCGATCGCGATCGCCACGGTGCCGCTGATCATCGCCGTGCTGACGCTGCGCTTCGAACCCTCCGAACGGGTCGGCGGGCGGCGCCTCGCCGGCATGCTGGTCGGCCTGGTCGGCGTCGCCGCGCTGGTCGGGATCGACGTCTCCGGCAGCGGCTCGGAACTGCTCGGGGTCGGTGCCGCGCTGATCGCCGCGCTCGGCTACGCCTCCGGCCCGATGGTCCTCAAACGCCACCTCTCCGGCCTCGACCCGATCGCCTCGATGGGCGTCAGCCTGGCGATCGCCGGCGCCGTCCTGACTCCCCTCGCCGCCCTCGACCTGCCGAGCCGGACGCCGAGCGCCGGCGCCTTCGGCGCGATCGTCGTCCTCGGCTTGCTCTGCACGGCGCTGGCGATGGTGCTGATGGCGATCCTCATCGACGAAGCGGGCCCCAGTCACGCCTCGGTGATCACCTACATCAACCCGGTGGTGGCGGTCGCCCTCGGCGTCGCCTTCCTCGGCGAGCGGCCCGGCGCCGGCTCGATGGTCGGCCTGGCGCTGATCCTCACCGGCTCCTGGGTCGCGACCGGCGGCCGCCTCCCCGCCGCTCTGGAGCGCCGTCGGCGCGCCACCCGGCGACCCCGACTGCAATAGGATTCTGCGCCGATGCCGGACACCGCAACCGCCCGCAAGATCCGCGTCGTCGTCGCCAAGCCCGGGCTCGACGGCCACGACCGTGGCGCCAAGATCATCGCCCGCGCTCTGCGCGACGCCGGCATGGAGGTCATCTACACCGGCCTTCACCAGACCCCCGAGCAGATCGCCGAGACGGTGATCCAGGAGGACGCCGACGCGGTCGGCCTCTCGATCCTCTCCGGCGCCCACATGACGCTGGTGCCGAAAGTCGTCGAGATCCTCAAAGCCCAGGGAGTCGACGACGTCTTGGTGACGGTCGGCGGCACGATCCCGGCCGACGACATCCCCGAGCTCAAGCGCCTCGGCGTCGCCGAGGTCTTCACCCCCGGCGCCGGCACCGACGAGATCGTCGACTTCATCCGTACCGCCGGCACCGAACGGCACGAATCCGGCTCCTAGGCCGGACCGCGGCCGCCGCCCCGCGCGCCGTCGCATTCGACACTGATCGGTGCATAGTTCCGCCGGTCCGGGTATGCTGTTGATTGACAGGTCAGTCAACGGCGTTCGGCAGGCGGTAGTATGCCCGCCGCACTCCCCCGCGAGGCGCAATAGAGCGCCATCCGCGAAAACTTCCAGAACCGTTTCAGAGGAGGGTTCAACTTGAAGATCTGCGTCCTGGTCAAGGAGGTTCCGGACGCCGCAGTTCAGAAGCGCATCGATCCGAGCACGATGCGCCTCGACCGCGGCGGCGAGAAAAACCTCAATCCCTTCGATACCCACGCCCTCGAGGCGGCGATGCAGATCAAGGAGGGTGGCGCGATCCCGGTCGAGGAGGTCGTGGCTGTGACGATGGGCCCCAGCTCCGCCGTCCGCGCCCTGCATAAGGCCGTCGCGCTCGGTGCCGACCGCTCGGTCCACCTCTCCGACGATGCCCTCGCCGGCTCCGACGCCTGCGCGACCGGCTACGCCCTCGCCAAGGTGCTCGAGTCCGAGAGCCCCGACCTGGTCCTGCTGGGCCAGCAGTCCGACGACGGCGAGTGCTACACGATGGGGGCGATCGTCGCCGACCATCTGCAGATGCCCTCGCTGACCCAGGTAATCAAAATCGACGTCACCGACGGCAAGCTGCGCTGCGAGCGCCAGGCCGAGTACGGATACGACACCGTCGAGGTCGAGCTGCCCGCCGTGATCAGCGTCGGCGACGCGATCAACGAGCCCCGCTACCCGAGCCTCAAAGCGATCATGGGCGCGAAAAAGAAGCCGCTCGACGCCAAGGCAACCGGCGACGTCGGCATCGAGGCCGGCATGGTCGGCCAGGAGGGCTCGAAGACGACCGTGCTCTCGCTGAACCCGCCGCCCGCCAAGGAAGCCGGCGAGATCATCGAGGACGAGGACACCAACGAGACGGTCGAAAAGATCGTCGCCTGGCTTGACGAGAGGAAATTGATCTAGATGGCAGGCATCCTGGTTTACGCCCTTCACGACGACGAGGGCGCGTTCAACAAAAACTCACTCGGGGCGATCTCCGAGGCCGCCAAGCTGGCCGGTGAAATCGGCGGCGAGGCCGCCGCACTGGTGGTCGGCGACATCGCCGACGACGCCTGCGCCGGACTCGGCAACTACGGTGCCGCCAAGGTCTACCGGGCCAAGTCGGTGCCCGAGGGCCTGGCCCAGCCGATCGTCGACGCGATGGCCAAGGTCATCACCGAGAACGACATCTCATACGCGCTGTTCGGCGGCGGGCTGCTCGGCTTCGAGATCGGCGCCGGCCTCACCGCCCGCCTCAACGCCGGCGTGACCATGGAGGTCACCGCGGTCAAGGTCCAGGACGGCAAGCTGGTCGCCGAGCGGCCGATCCTCCAGGACTCCGAGATCGCCGACGTCGGCTACGTCTCCGAGCCCGGCATCATCATCAGCCGCCTCAACGCCTTCGACGCCAAAGAGAGCGGCGGCACGGCCGAGGTCGTCGACGTCGACGTCGAGCTTTCGGCCTGGTCCACCAAGGCGACGATGGTCCAGCGCGGCGAGCAGCGTGGCGCCGATGTCAACATCGAGGACGCCGACATCCTCGTCGGCGGCGGCCGCGGCCTCGGCGCCAAAGAGGGCTTCGAGCTGGCCGAGGAATTGGCCGCGTCGATGGGCGGCGCCGTCGCCGCGACCCGCGCGGTCGTCGACGCCGGTTGGTACCCCTACGCCGCCCAGATCGGCCAGACCGGCAAGACGGTGGCGCCGAAGCTCTACCTCGCCGCCGGCGTCTCCGGCGCGATCCAGCACAAGGTCGGTATGCAGAACTCGGAGAACATCCTGGCGATCAACAAGGATCCGAACGCGCCGATCTTCGAGTTCTCGGACCTCGGCGTGGTCGGCGATCTGCACAAGATCGTCCCCAAGCTGACCGAGGCGATCAAGGCCAAGAAGGGCAGCTAGACCGATGTCCCCGGCAGTTTCACCACTCGGGTTCCCGCCCCCGTTCGACTCGGCCGACGTCATCGTCGCGCCGACCGACCCGGTGGACGAGCGCATCGAGGTGGGCGTGGCGATCGTCGGCGGTGGACCCGCCGGCCTCGCCTGCGCCAACAAACTGATGCAGCTGCTGGAGGACGAGCCGGAGCTGACCGAGAAGCTCGGCGAAGTTCCCGTCGCGGTGATCGAGAAGGGCAAAGTCGCAGGCGCCCACCTGCTGTCCGGCGCCAATGTCGACCCGTCGGCGCTGACTCGCCTCTTTCCCGACCTCGATCCGGGCGACTGGCCATCGGTCTACCAGGAGGTGACGAAGGACGCGACCTACTTCCTCACCGCCAAGAAAGCGTTCCCGCTGAAGCCGCCGCCGCCGAACTTCCGCAAAGAGGGGACCTACACGATGTCGGTCTCCAAAATGGGCCGCTTCCTCGCCGAGAAAGCCGAAGAGGCGGGCGTCTACATCCTCTCCGAGACCGCTGCCACCAAGCTGCTGGTCGAGGACCGGATCGTCAAGGGCGTCCGCTCGGGCGACCGCGGTCGCGGCAAAGACGGCGAAGAGCTGGGCAACTTCGAGCCCGGCTCCGACGTCGTCGCCAAGGCCACGGTGCTGGCCGAGGGCACGATCGGCCACCTGACCTACGCCGCCTACGACTACTTCGACATGCACGGCTCCGACCCGCAGGCCTGGGAGCTCGGGGTTAAGGAGATCTGGGAGGTCCCGAAGCCGCTCGACCGGGTCATCCACACGCTCGGTTGGCCGCTGCGCTGGGGCGCGAAATACAAGGAGGCCGGCGGCAGCTTCATCTACCCGATGGGCGAGGACAAGATCTGCTTCGGCCTGGTCGTCGGCCTCGACTACACCGACGCGACCTTCAGCGTCCACGACGAGCTGCAGCGCTTCAAGCAGCACCCGTTCATCGCCAAGATCATCGAGGGCGGCAAACGGGTCGGCTGGGGCGCGAAGACGATCCCCTCCGGTGGCTACTGGTCGCTGCCGAAGCGCTTCTCGGTGCCCGGGATGATGGTCGCCGGCGACGCCGCCGGGATGGTCAACATCGCCGAACTCGCCGGCGTCCACTACGCGATGCACGCCGGGATGTACGCCGCCGAAGCGATCGTCAAATCGCTCAAGGAGGACATCGACTCGGTGAACTTCGAGAGCTACGACAAGGCGATCCGCAACTCGGTCATCGAGAAGGACCTCTACAAGTCCCGCAACATGAAGCAGCCGCTGACCAAGGGCCTGATCGTCGGCGGCATCGTCGCCAACTCCCTGGTCGCCACCAAAGGCAACTTCCCGCCGGGCCACTGGAAGGTCGAGAACAACGCCGAGCCGGCGGTCTTCCTCGGCAACGCCAGCGAGCGGTACCCGAAACCGGACAACAAGGTCACCTTCGACAAGCTCGGCTCGGTTTTCCTGTCCGGCAACGCGACCCGCGACGACGCCCCCAACCACGTCCGCATCCAGACCCACGTCCCCCGCGAGGTCGCCCAGACCTGGGTCTCGATGTGCCCGGCCCAGGTCTACGAGATCCCCGAGGGCCAGCAGAACAACGGCGAGGCCGAAGTCGACGTCCACATCACCGCCTCCAACTGCGTCCAGTGCGGCGCGATCACGGCCAAGGGCGGGCGCCTCACCCTGCCCGAGGGTGGCGACGGGCCGCTGTACCAGGAAACCTGAGCTAGCCGGCACAGAAATGGCGCGTTTGGCGCGCCACGTGTGCGGTTTTGGTTGACACGCTTGGGGCGTGCCACTGCTCGTCTCGTCATTGTTCGTCGAATCCGCCACCGGCGCCGGCGGATTCGCTGCCATGATCGCCGTCGGCGCCTTTATTGGACAGATCGGCCCGGCGATCAAAGAAGGACCCGACGCGGCCCTGCGACGGAATGCGGTCATCGGTGGACTCGCCGGCCTGGCAATCGGGTTAGTCATTCTTTTGTCTGCAATTCCGTGGTAGCGTGAGCTATGACCGAAAGCAGAACCTTTGTGGTCATCATTGTCGTCTCGACCGTGGTCGCGGCCATAGTTCTCACGGTCCTTCGGGCGTTGGGGAGCAGCGACGAAGTGCGAATCGTGGCCGGTCTCCTCTGCCTGGTCGCCGGCGCGCTGCCGATCGGATTCGTCAAGCCCGATGCTGATCGACGCGGGCAGCATCACCGTCGGCGACACGACTGCTGAGCCTTAGGGCGGGCCGAATAGGCTCGCGCGATGCTGGCCCTGGGAATAGTCGCCGCGGTCGCCGCTTCGGCGCTGTACAACACCTCGATCGCGCTGCAGGCGCTGGAGGCGCGCGAGGTCGGCGGCGAGTACGCGATGCGGGCCTCGCTGATCGGTCGGCTGGCGCGCAACCGGCGCTGGCTGGGGGCGACGGCGCTCGGGTTGGCCGGGTGGCCACTGGAGATCGCGGCGTTGCTGCTGGCGCCGCTGACCGTCGTCCAGCCCTGCCTCGCCAGCGGCCTGCTGCTCTTGCTCTGGCTCGGGGTGACGAGGCTCGGCGAGACGCCGGGGCGGCGGGAGTTCGCTGCCGTCGGAGCGATCGTGATCGGCGTCGCCGGGGTCGCCTGGGCGGCGCCGGCGCGCAGCACCGGGCACGCCGGAGCGGCGACGATCGCGATTGCGCTGGCGCTGGTCGCGATCCCGATCATCGCCCCGTTCGCGCTGCGGGGGCGGGCCGGCGCGGCGGGGACGATCGCGATCGTGGGGGCCGGCTTCGGCTACGCCTGGACGGCGATCGCCAGCAAGCTGCTGACCGACCAGCTGGCTGCCGGGTCGCTGCTGGTCGCGGTCGGCTGGCTGGCGACGGCGGCGATCTCCGAGAGCCTCGCGCTGGTCAGCGAGATGAGCGCGCTGGGTCGGCGGCCGGCGACCCGGGTGGCGCCGGTGATGTTCGCCGTCCAGGTGCTGGTCCCGGTGATCCTGGCGCCGCTGATCTTCGACGAGTCCTGGGCCGGAACCCCCGGCGGCGGCGTCGCGGTCGCCGGATTCGTCGCCATTGCCCTCGCCGGGACGATGCTCCTGGCCGGCTCGCGAGCGGTCGGCGCGGTCATCGACAGCGCCCACGCCGAGGACTGATTACAGGTTTCTAAAGGCCGGCCTCCGGTTCCACTGCTAGCCTTGCGCCGCTTCCGGCGACCATCCAGTCAACCCCATCGCGCCGGGGTCTCCCAAGCCAGATCACACCTGAGGAGTCATCGTAGGTCCCCTAGAGAAAACCGCTCCCGATGCGACCAAGTTCGCGATCGGGTTCGATCACCGCGACCGGGCCAGGTTGTTCGAGCTGTGGACCGAGGTGCTGGATTCCGAGCAGTGGTCCGAGGGCGAGAAGCTGGCCGCCTTCGAGGAGCGCTGGGCGCAGTGGAACGAGCTGCCCGCGGTCGGCCTCTCGAGCTGGGCCGGCGGTGCCCTGGCGGCGCTTTCATACGCCGGCGTCGAGGGCGAGACCGTGCTCTGCCCCTCCAACACCTTTATGGCGACCCCGCTGGCGGCGATCGGCGCCGGCGCCGCTGTCGAGTTCGTCGACTGCAACCGCGAGGACCTCTGCATGTCCTTCGCCGACTTCGAGCGCCAGGCCGAGCGCCACAAGCCGCGCGCCGCGATCCTCGTCCACGTCGGTGGTCACATCGCCTTCGACGCCGAGCGGATCGCCGCCTACTGCCGCGACAACGGGATCTTCCTGCTCGAGGACTGCGCCCACGCCCACGGTGCCGGCTGGAACGGCACCCGCCCGGGCGCCTACGGCGACGCCGGCGTCTACTCGCTGTACGCGACCAAGACGGTCTCGACCGGCGAGGGCGGCGTCCTGGTGTCCGGCGACGACGACCTGCTCGAGTACGCGAGGAAGTTCCGCAACTACGGCAAGTTCGAGCACGAGGTCAACGGGCTCAACTTCCGGATGAACGAGTTCACCGCGGCGCTGGCCCTGGTTCAGGCAGAGCGGATGGAGGAGATCGTCGACTGGAAGAACGATTACGCCCGCGAGCACCTCGACCCGATCCACCCGGCCCGCCTCGAGCTGCCGGAGGGAATGACGTCCGGCTACTACAAGTACGTCGTCTTCGAGCCGATAGATAAGAGCACCGGGCGCGTCTACGACCAGCCGTGCCACCGGATCATGGGCCGCGACGATGAGCTTCCGAACACCGAATGGGTTGCCGAGAACCACTGGTGCGTGCCGCTTTACTACCGTCCCGAGAGCCGCGAGGCGGCGCTCCGCGGGCAGGGAGGAGATGAGTAGATGAGGGTCCTGGTGACTGGCGGCGGAGGCTTCATCGGCTCCCACGTCGTCGATCGGCTGCTCGAGCGCGGCACGACGCCGCGGATCTTCGATCTCAGCGCCTCGCCCTACCACTCGCCGCGCGAGGTCGAGACCTTCACCGGCTCGATCACCGACCCGGCCAACCTCGACCTGGCGATGCGCGACTGCGACGCCGTCATCCACCTCGCCGCCGTCGCCGACGTCGGCCACGTCCTCGCCGACCCGGTCCTCGCCGAGGAGGTCAACACCCGCGGCACCCTCAACGTGCTCGAGGCCGCCTGCCGGGCCAAGGTCGACCGAGTCGTCTACGGCTCGACCACCTGGGTCTACAGCGACTGCGTCGAGCAGGAGGTCTCCGAGGAGACCGCGATCCCGGCGCCGCGCCACCTCTACACGGCGACCAAGCTCGCCGGCGAGACCTACTGCTCCGGCTACGCCGAGCTCTATGACCTCTCCTCGACCGTGCTGCGCTTCGGCATCCCCTACGGCCCGCGCGCCCGCGCTGCCGGCGTGGTCGCCAAATTCACCGACCTCGCCTTCGAAGGCAAGGCGCTGACGATCGCCGGTGACGGCTCGACGACCCGCAGCTTCATCTACGTCGAGGACCTCGCCGACGGGATCGTCGCGGCGCTGGCGCCGGAGGCCGCCGGGCGGACCTACAACCTCTCCGGCGACGAGGTCGTGACGATCCTCGAAATCGCCGAGCGGGTCCAGGAAAACACCGACGACTGCGAGATCGTCCACACGCCGCCGCGCCCCGGCGACTTCCCGGGCAAGTCGATCTCCAACGAGCGCGCCCTCGCCGAGCTCGGCTGGAAAGCCGAAACGAGCTTCAAGGACGGCGTCCGCCAGTACGTCGAATGGGTGCGCTCGACGACCCGGCCGCCGGACCCGATCCCGGGCAAGCGCCCGAGCCTCAACGGCAACGCCCAGCACGCCGCCGGCGCGCTGCTCGCCGGTGCCGCCCGCTTCGAGGAGCGCCCGCCGAAGATCCTCGTGCTCTCCGCCGACATCGGCGAGGGCCACGACCTGCCGGCGCGGATCATCAAGGCCGACCTCGAGGCCGAGATCCCCGAGGCCGAGGTCAACGTCGACAACGGGCTCGAGGCGATGGGCCGGATCTTTTCGGCGATCGTCCGCGGCGGCTCAAAGTTCACCTTCCGGCGCGCCCCGTGGATGTTCGACATCCAGTACTGGCTGATCGCCAAGTTCGCGCCGACCCGCTGGCTCGCCCACCACCTGATGTATTGGTTCTGCGCCCGCGGCCTGCTGCGGAAGGTCGCTGAGCACGATCCCGACGTCGTCATCTCGACCTACCCCGGCGTGACCGCCGTGCTGGGCATGCTGCGCCAGCACCGCCGACTCGACGTTCCGGTGCAATCGGCGATCACCGATCTCGCCGGCCTGCGCTACTGGGTCCATCCCGGCGTCGATCTCCACTTCGTCACCCATCCGGAGTCGATCGAGGAAGTCGAACGGCTCGTCGGGCCGGCCAGCGTCGAGTGGGCGCGGCCGCCGATCTCGCCCGACTTCCTGATGCCGCGGACGCGCCGCGACGCCCGCGAGACGCTCGGCGTCCCGGCTCACGCCCGCACCGTCCTGGTCTCCGGCGGTGGCTGGGGGGTCGGCGACCTCGAGGGCGCGATCGAGACCGCGCTCGGCGACTCCGACACCTTCGTCGTCTGCATCACCGGCCGCAACGACATCGCCCGCGAACGGCTCGAGGGACGCTTCGCCGGCAACGACCGAGTCCGGATCATCGGCTTCACCGAGCAGATGAGCGACTGGATGGCCGCCGCCGACGCGATGGTCCATTCGACCGCCGGCCTGACCGTGCTGGAGGCCCACATCCGCGGCTGCCCGGTTGTCTCCTACGGCTTCTCGGCCGGCCACATCCGCGCCAACAACGCTGCCTTCGAGCGCTTCGGGCTGGCCGAGGTGGCGCGCTCCGACCACGAGCTCGAGTCGGTGCTGCGCCACGTCACCCGCGAGCGCCAGTCTCCGGATTCCTCCTTCGCCTCGCTGCCCTCGATCGCCTCGCGGGTGCTGACGGTCCGCCCACGGGTCCGCCCGCAGCCGGTCTGGCGCCTGCGCGCCGCTCGCACCGCGGCGGCAGTCACGGCGGCGGCGATCGTGATCGTGATGGTGCTCGCCGGGGTCCACCGCGAGAGCCCCTACCGGGTGATCGCCAATCCGCTCCGCAACCGCATCCACATCACCGCCGACCCCGATCCGACCCACACCGCTTCCACCAACGGGACCGCTGCTGGCGCCGGGACGGGAACCGGCACGACGACGGTCGAAGAGACCGCGGCGAAGACGTCGGCGCCCTAGGCGCCAGGCGGGCGGGGCCGGGTTGAGCGCGGAGCGCTGGGCCGGCGCCGGGGGGATCGCCCTAGCCGGTGCCGTGCTGCACGCCGGGCCGGCGCTGGCGCCGATCCTGCCGCCGGTGGGGGAGAGGCTGGGGGTGATGCTGCGCGAGGACGGCGCCCCCGGCGTCGCCCTCACCTTCGACGACGGGCCGCACCCGCAGGGGACGCCGCGGACGCTGGAGATCCTGCGCGAGGCCGGCGCGGTCGCGACCTTCTTCCTCGCCGGCGAGCAGGTCGAGCGGCGCCCGGCGCTGGCGGCCGAGATCGTTGCCGCGGGCCACCGCGTCGAGCTCCACTGCCACCGCCACCGCAACCAGCTGCGGCTGACCCCACGAATGCTGCTCGACGACGCCGAGCGCGGCCGCGCGGCGATCGAGGCGGCGAGCGGGCAGGCGATCGCCGATTACCGGCCGCCCTACGGGATCTTCAGCGGCGCCGGCCTGCGGGCGGTGCGCTCACGCGGCTGGCGGCCGGTGCTGTGGTCGCAGTGGGGGCGGGACTGGACGCGCCGGGCGACGGCGGCGTCGATCACGCGCAAGGCGACCGCCGGCATCACCGCCGGAGACATCCTGCTCCTGCATGACGCCGACTACTACAGCGCCCGCAACTCCTGGGAGCGCACCACGGCGGCGCTGCCGAGGATCCTCGACGAGCTGGCGGCGCGAGGGCTGGGATCGAGACTGCTGCGACGCTGAACCGGTGGCGCCAGAGTCCACTCGTCACACCCGGCGAAGGCTTCGTCGAGACGCTGGGCCATCGTGCTGCGCGGCCGGTCCTGATCGAAGATCTGCTTGGACATCGCTTTCCGTCCTTGGGTAGGGGTCTCAGGAAGATTCCCCCGTCCGTCGGACGAAAAGCCTGCACTTTGGGCATTTTGCGAACGTTAGTTCGCACCGGGCGTCACGGCGACGGCGCAAACTGCGCCAACTCCGCGGCCAGTCTGGCCGGTTGATCGAGGGCGACGAAGGTCTTCGCATCGGGTATCTGGACGAGCTTCGCCCCGCCGACTTCGTCGGCCAGTCGTTCGGCGTAGCGGATCGGGAAGAAGCGGTCGCCCGGCGCCCAGGCCAGGAGCAGCGGCAATTCGGTGCCGCGCAGCCGCTCGGCGGCGGCGAGCGTGTGGCGCTTGTCCATGCCGGCGGCGACCTTGCCGACGTCACGTCGGACGTCGGGGTCGGAGATCGCCGGCGCACCCCAGGAGTCGACGAGCTCGTCCGGGATCCGGGTCTTCGCGAAGGGGCGGACGGCGAGGCGCAGGACGGCCGGGATGCGAAACGGCGCGATCGTCAGCGCCACTCCGCCCGGCAGCTTGGCCAGCGGCGGCAGCGCCTTGAAGATGCCCGGCGGGAAGTTCTCGTGGGTGTCGCAGTTGGTCAGCGCGAGGCGGCCGAGCCGGGCCGGGGCGCCGGCGGCGAAGACCTGGCACATCGCGCCCCCGGAATCGTTGCCGACCAGGGTGACGTCCTCGAGGTCGAGCGCGTCGAGGAAGGCGCCGATCGTCGCCGCGATCCCGGGCGGAGTGAGGTCGGCGTCGGGTTTCATCGCCGTGCGGTGGGCGCCTAGCGGCCAGTCGGGCGCGATCACCCGGTAGCGATCGGCGAGCCGCTCCAGCACCCCGTCCCAGAGCCGCCCGTCGACGAGGAAGCCATGCACGAAGACGATCGGTGGCCCGGTTCCCGCCTCGCGATAGTGGATGGTTCCGGCTGGCAGGTCTATCGTCTTGGAGTCCATGGCGAGAACATACATACAGCATGAATGAAAATCAACGCGAAGAGGGCGAGCCGACCACACGCGGCCAGGAGCCGCGCGGCGACGCGTCGGCACCGGGCCGCCGCTCCCAGGCCGAGCGGACGGCGGAGACCCGCACCGCCCTGCTCGCCGCCGGGCGCCAGCTCTTCGGAGCCCGCGGCTACGAGGACGTCGGCACGACCGAGATCGCGAACGCCGCCGGACTCACCCGCGGCGCCCTCTACCACCACTTCCCGGACGGCAAGCGCGGCCTGCTCGAGGCGGTCTACGAGCGCCTCGAGGCGGAGTCGACCGAGCGGGTCGCCCGCGTCGTACTCGGCTCCGAGCTGCACAGCCCGCTGCAGGCGATGAAGGCGGGGGTGGCAGCGTTCCTCGACGAGTGCGCCGAGCCCTCATTCCAGCGCATCGCCCTCCACGACGCCCCCGCCGTGCTCGGCTGGGACCGCTGGCGCGAGGTCGCCGCCGCCAACGGCCTCGGGCTGATCGAAGCGAGCCTGATCGCGGCGATCGAGGCCGGCGAGATCCGCCCGCTGCCGGTCAAGGCCACCGCCCACCTGCTGATCGGCGCACTCGACGAGGCGGCGATGCTGGTCGCCCGCGGGCCCGAGCCGGAGAACCGTGCCGAGGTCACCGCCGTCCTCCTCGCCCTGCTCGACAGCTTCGCGGTTCCGCCACCCGGCGGCGGCGTTTGATGGCGAAGGAGCGGCAACCGCCGCCGACCGAGCCGCCGGCCCTGGCGATCCGCGACATCTCCAAGCGCTACGGCGACAACCAGGCGCTCGTCGGGGTCGACCTCGAGGTCGGGTCCGGCGAGGTGGTCGGTCTGCTCGGCCCGAACGGCGCCGGCAAGTCGACCCTGACCAAGATCGCCTGTGGCCTGGTCCGGCCCACCTGGGGCACCGCCGAGGTGTTCGGCCGTCCAGCCGGTTCGCCGCCGGCCCGCTCGGCGCTCGGATATCTCGCCGAGCTTTTCCGCTTCCCCGGCTGGTGCACCGCGGCCGAGCTGCTCGAGCTCCACCAGCGGCTGGCCGGCTCGAGCGAGGGCGCCGCGGAGCGGAGCGAGCTGCTCGGCTTGGTCGGGCTCTCCGAGGCGGCCGGGCAGCGGGTCGAGGCGATGTCGAAGGGGATGCAGCAGCGCCTCGGGATCGCCCAGGCCCTGATCGGCTCGCCGCGCCTGCTGCTCCTCGACGAGCCGACCAGCGCCCTCGACCCGGTCGGTCGGCGGATCGTCCGCGACCTCCTCGACGAGCTGCGGCGTCGCGGCGTCGCGGTCCTCCTCAACTCGCATCTCCTCAGCGAGGTCGAGCAGGTCTGCGACCGGGTCGCGATCATCGCCGGCGGCCGACTCGTCCGCGCCGGCACTCCGGCTGAGCTGGAGGGTCCCGGCGGCCTCGAGGTCGAGACCGACGACGGGGTCCGGACCTTCGCCGGCGCCGGCCACGAAGAGGTGCCGCGGATCGTCGCCGACCTGGTCAGCGCCGGCGAGCGGATCTACCGGGTGGAGCTGCGCCACAACTCGCTCGAAGACGTCTATCTCGACGCGGTCGGAGGGGAGACTTCGTGAGCCCCTCACTGCTCGTCTCGGTCACCACCATCGTCGGCTACCAGGTCCGCGAGTGCGTCCGGCGTCGGGTCTTCCTCGTCGTCCTGGTGCTGACGCTTGTCTTCCTGGCGCTCTATGCGCTCGGAGCCAACTTCGTCTTCGCCGTCGTCGGCCCCTCGGCCGGGACCGACAGCGGCGGCCTCGATTCGCACGACTTCGCGGGCGCGACGATCTTCGGCCTGGCGATGTTCGCCACCCTCTTCCTCGGTGCCGTCCTCGCCGTCTTTCTCACCCTCGGGACCGTCCGCGGCGACGCCGAGGTCGGCCTCCTGCAGACCTTCGTCGTGCGGCCGATCGGCCGCATCACCTTCCTCGTCGCCCGCTTCGGAGGCGCTGCCCTGCTCTCCGCCGCCTACGTGCTGGTCGTCTACTTCGCCGCCTACGCGATCACCAACGCGATCGGCGGCTGGTCACCGCAGCACCTCGTCGGCCCGGCGCTCGGATTGGCGCTGGGAGTGACGACGATCGCCGCGATCTCGCTGCTGCTCTCGGTGCTCCTGTCCGCCACCGCGCAGGGCATCGTCGTCTTCATGGTCTTCGGCGCCGGGCTCACCGCCGGGCTCCTGGCCCAGATCGGCCAGGCGATCCACTCCAGCTCGCTGCACGAGATTGGCCGCATCGCCAGCTGGGTGCTGCCCTTCGAGGGGCTCTACGCGGCCGGGCTCCACGCGCTGGTCTCGGGGACGGGCGGGCTCACCGGCGTCGTCCTGCAGCTCGGTCCCTTTGGCGGCTCCGACGCCGCCGGCCCACTGCTGGTGGTGTGAGCGATCGTCTACCTCGTCGGCGTCCTGGCCGTCGCCGCGGCGGCCTTCGCGCTGCGCGATCTCTAGTCCCCGAGCGGCGCGCGAGGGGCCGTTCGGCCTCACTTGCGCACTGCTCTAAACTCCATGGAGTGAAAGCAACGATCCATCCCGATTACCAGCTCGCCAACGTTCACTGCTCGTGCGGGAACCAGTTCTACACCCGGTCGACGAAGGACGATCTGCACGTCGAGCTCTGCTCGGAGTGCCATCCGTTCTACACCGGCAAGCAGAAGCTGGTCGACACGGGCGGACGCGTTGAGCGTTTCCAGCGCCGCGCCGCCAAACACCGAGCCGGACGGCGGTAACCATTGAGCCCGCCGGTGGGCTCGGCACAGGCGTCCGCGTCCAACTCCCCCTCGACTGCCAGTAAGAACGGGGGGGACCCGCTGCGCATGCCCGACGGTGCGCTCGTCGCGAAACGCGACGCGCCCGTCGGCGGCCAGGCGGTGCTCGAGGGTGTGATGATGCGCGGCATCTCGACCTGGGCCGTCGCCGTCCGCACACCGGAGGGCCAGATCGAAATCGAGTCCGAGCCGCTGCGCTCCTGGGCGACCCGCAAGCGGATCTGGCGGCTGCCGATCATCCGCGGCGTCGTCGCCCTCGGCGAGTCGATGAAGATCGGCTTCAAGGCGCTGGCGATCTCCGCCAACGCCCAGATCGAGGAGGACGAGGACGGCGAGAAAGAGGAGATCGGCGGCTTCGTCTGGGGCTTCACGATCTTCCTGTCGCTGCTGCTCGCGGTTGGCCTCTTCTTCGTCGTCCCGGTCGGCCTGACCAGCCTGATCAAGGGCCAGCTCGGCTCGCCGTTCCTCTTCTGGCTGGTCGAGGGGCTGCTGCGCACCGGCATCTTCATCGGCTACATCGTTGCCATCTCGAAAATGCCCGACCTGCGCCGGACCTTCGAGTACCACGGCGCCGAGCACAAGACGATCTCCTGCTACGAGGCCGAAGACGAGCTGACGCCCGAGCGCGCCAAGCTCTACTCGCGCCTGCACCCGCGCTGCGGCACCAGCTTCCTGCTGATCGTGATGGTGCTGGCGATCTTCATCTTCGCCCCGCTCGGTCTGCCCGCCTGGTACTGGCTGGTCGTCTCGCGGATCGTCGGCATCCCGGTGATCGCCGGCCTCTCCTACGAGGTCATCAAGTGGGCCGGCAAAAACCGCCGCAAACGCTGGGTGCGCGGAGTGATGTGGCCAGGCTTGATGCTCCAGAACCTGACGACCCGTGAGCCGGATCTCGATCAGCTTGCCGTCGCAATCGCCTCGCTCAACGCGGTCCTCTCACGCGAGAAACCAGAGGACGCTTCAAACCCCCAACAGATCGAGATCGTCGCCTAGGCGCACCTTCGCGTGTGACGGACGGGGGACGGGGGTGACCCCTGAACGAACCTCCCCGCTGTTGTGAGAGAAGGGGTCACCCCCGTCCCCCGGCGAGGCTCGCCCACGCGATAGGCACCTAGACTCAGCCTCATGATCGACCAGTTGGTGGAACAGATTCGAGCACGCTTTGCGGAGCTTGAGAGTTTGATGTCGGATCCCGCGGTTATCGCCGATCGGGAGCGGTATGCGGAGGTCGGGCGGGAGTACCGGGAACTGCGCGAGGCGCGGGCGCTGGCCGAGGAGTACGCGACCCTCAAGGACGACCTCGAAGGGGCGCGCGAAATGCTCGCCGAAGGCGAGGACGCCGAGCTGCGCAAGGTCGCCGAGGAGGCGCCGGCGCGGATCGCCGAGATCGAAGAGGAGATCCGGCTGGCGATGGTCGAGAGCGACCCCAACGACGACAAGAACGTGATCGTCGAGATCCGCGCCGGCACCGGCGGCGACGAGGCGGCGCTCTTCGCCGGCGACCTCTACAAAATGCTGACCCGCTACGCCGAGCTGCGCGGATTCCGCACCGCGGTGCTCTCGCAGTCGGCCTCCGAGGCGGGCGGCTTCAAGGAGATCACCTTCGAGGTCCAGGGCGAGGGCGCCTACTCGGTCTTCAAGTTCGAGGGCGGGACCCACCGCGTCCAGCGCGTTCCGGAGACCGAGAGCCAGGGACGGACCCACACCTCGACGGCGACTGTCGCGGTGCTGCCGGAAGCCGAGGAGGTCGAGGTCGAGATCAACCAGGGCGACCTGCAGATCGACGTCTACCGCTCCTCGGGGCCCGGCGGCCAGTCGGTCAACACGACCGACTCGGCGGTGCGGATCACTCACAAACCAACCGGCGTCGTCGTCTCGATGCAGGACGAGAAGTCCCAGCTGCAGAACCGCGAGCGGGCGATGCGGGTGCTGCGGGCGCGGCTGTACGAGCGCGAGCTGGCCGAGCGGCAGGCCAAGATCGCCTCCGAGCGCAAGGCCCAGGTCGGCAGCGGCGAGCGCTCCGAGAAGGTGCGCACCTACAACTTCCCGCAGGGCCGGATCACCGACCACCGGATCAAGCACACCTCCCACAACCTCGAGGGCGTGCTGAACGGCGAGCTCGGTGAGTTCACCGACGCGCTCTCGGCTGAGGAGAAGCGCCAGCGCCTCGAGGACGCGGCGGGTGACTGACGTGTGTGACCGGCGGATCTCGGCGTCCTCGGTCGCTCGCGTGCAGAGCACGCCACGCTCCCTGCGTCCTTGACCTCCTTGGCCACACACGCCAGTCAAGCGAAGGAGGCTCTCGACGCGGCGACTGACGCGCTGCGCGCGATGGGGATCGAAGACCCGCGCCTCGACGCCGAAGTGATGCTGGCGGCGGCGAGCGGGCGCGAGCGGGCGGCGTTGATCGCCGATTCGCGGGCGACGGTCGAGCCGGCGGCGGCGCGGCGCTTCGGCGAGATGGTGCGGCGGCGGCTGCGGCGCGAGCCGGTCGCCTACGTCGTCGGCGCCAAGGGGTTCCGGCACCTCGACCTGGCGGTCGACCGGCGGGTGCTGGTGCCGCGGCCGGAGACCGAGCTGCTCGTCGAGGTGGCGCTCGAGCGCCGGCCGGCGCGGGTGCTCGACGTCGGCACCGGCTCCGGTGCGATCGCTCTCGCGGTGGCCGACGAGCTGCCGGACTGCGAGGTCGTCGCGACCGACACCTCGCCGGGGGCGCTGACGGTGGCCCGCGGCAACGCCGTGCGCCTCGGGCTGGCCGATCGGGTGGAGTTCCTCGAGGGCACGATCCCGGCCGGCCGGACCTTCGACCTCGTCCTCGCCAACCTGCCCTACGTCGCCGAGCGCGACTGGGCCTCGCTGCAGCCCGAGGTGACCAAATGGGAGCCGCGCGAGGCCCTGCTCGCCGGCCCCGACGGCCTCGACGCCTACCGCGCCCTCTTCGCCCCGCCTGTCTCGAACGCCAGCGACTTCGACTACGAGCCAGGCGTTCGCAGTTCTCCGCCGATATCCCGGATAAGTGCGAACGCCGGGGAGGTGGTCGGGCCGGCGCTGGCAACGGCGATCGCCGTCGAGGTGGGGGAGGGGCAGGCGCCGGCGGTGGCGACGCTCATGCGGGAGGCCGGTTACGCGCAGACCGAGATCCGTCCCGACCTCGCCGGGATCGACCGCGTCGTGATCGGGACGGCCGGCCCGGATTCTGCCGTGGATGCTGCCCGCCGCTTGGATCGGGGCGGGACCAGCGGGGGGTTGCTGTGAGCCCGCCGCCCGAGGTCATCGCGCTCGAGCCCGGCGGGGCCGCCGCGGCGCGCGCGGCGCTGGAACGGACGATCGCCGGCGGCGGCGTCGCGATCTTCCCGGCCGACGGCCTCTACGGGCTCGCCTGCGACCCGCTCGACGCGGCAGCGATCGCGCGGATCCACCGGATCAAGGGTCGCGACGACGGCAAACCCTCGGCGGTCATGTACTTCTCGCCGCTGGCGATGCGCGAGCTGCTCGCCGACCTCGGGCCGCGCGCGGCGGCCGCGGTCAGCGCCCTGCTGCCGGGGCCGGTGACGCTGGTCGTCGCCAACCCCGGCCACCGCTACCCGCTGGCCTGCCGCGAGGACGTCGAGCGGCTCGGGGTGCGGCTGCTCGGGGGCCCGCTGGCCGGGGCGATGTGCCCGATCTTCCAGACCTCGGCCAATCCCAGCGGCGACCCGCCGGCCGGCCGCTTCGAGGACCTCGACGCCGAGGTCGTCGCAGCCGTGGACCTGGCGATCGACGGCGGCGAGCTGACCGGCCTGCCCTCGACCGTCGTCGACATCACCGCGATCGACGACGACGGCGGCTGGACGGTCCTGCGCGAAGGCGCGATCTCGGCGGGTGACCTCACCAGCGCCCTCGCCTCGGTCGGCATCTAGCGCCTCAGCAGCCGGCGCCGGTGAACGGCAGCAGCACCCGCCGGCTCGAGCGGTTGTCGCGGTCGTTTGACTCGACCAGAAGGTTCTGCGGGTCGACCGTCATCTGGAAGGCGAAGCAGCCGCTCAGGCCGGTGACGTCGATGTACTGCTTGTCGTAGTCGGAGGGGTAGATGTCCGACCAGCCGATCGAGGTCCCCAGGGTGACCCGGTCGCGATAGGGGTCCTGGCTGCAGGCGGGGTAGTGGGGGAGCGGCGGCGAGACCCGGCCGGGACGGGTGCGTTCGAGGTCGCGCAGGCAGTAGTTCAGCTTCGGGCTGGTGCGGACCGCTTCGCCGAGGCCCCCGCCGGGCATGACCGGGCGCAGCTCGAAGCCGGCCAGCTGGTGGACCTTCCAGTAGGAGCCGCCGAAGTAGGAGCCGACGTCGGTGAAGCGCAGCGTCGCCTTGGTGCGCAGGTCGATGTGACCGCCGCCGCGGCGGTAGATCCGCTGGACCACGCGCATCGTCCGGTGACCGTCGCGGTGGCCATGGAGCTCGATCGGTCCGCGGCCGCGGCTGCGGACGTCGCTGGTGGCTCGCAGCAGGACGCGGCCGCCGGCGTCCTCGACGTACATGTCGCTCGGCGTTCCGATCCGCAGGTCGGGGCAGAGGAGATGGCGCTTCTCGGGGCTCTGGCAGGGATCGCGGTGGCGGGAGCCGCCGCCGGCGCCGTGACCCGGGGCGGCCGCGGCCGCCGGCGCCAGGGTGGCGATGGCGAGGGCCGCCGCGAGGACCGGAAAACGGATTCTCACGGCGCCAGACTATCCCCGGCCGTTGCTATCGTCGCTGGCCCGATGGCTGACCTTCCAGAGAACTTCCAGGCCGCCCCGCTGGCCGAGCTCGATCCCGAGATCGCCGCCGTCCTCGACGGCGAGCTGCGCCGCCAGCAGCGCACGCTGGAGATGATCGCCTCGGAGAACTTCGTCCCCCAGGGCGTGCTCGAAGCGGCCGGCTCGGTGCTGACCAACAAGTACGCCGAGGGCTACCCCGGCCGCCGCTACTACGGCGGCTGCGAGGAGGTCGACGTCGCCGAGGAACTGGCGATTTCACGGGCTAAGGAGCTGTTCGGGGCCGAGCACGCCAACGTCCAGCCGCACGCCGGCGCGCAGGCCAACAACGCCGTCTACATGGCATTGCTGGAGCCCGGCGACACGATCCTCGGCCTCGCCCTCGACCACGGCGGCCACCTCAGCCACGGGATGAAACTGAACGTCTCCGGCAAGCTCTACAACCCGGTTGCCTACCACGTGCGCCGCGAGGACTACCTCGTCGACATGGACGAGGTCGCCCGGCTTGCCGAGGAGCACAAGCCGAAGCTGATCATCGCCGGCTGGTCGGCCTACCCGCGCCAGCTCGACTTCGCCGCCTTCCGTGAGGTCGCCGACTCGGTCGGGGCCATGCTGATGGTCGACATGGCCCACTTCGCCGGCCTCGTCGCCGCCGACGAGCACCCCAGCCCGGTGCCGCACGCCGACGTCGTCACGACGACGATCCACAAGACCCTCTGCGGACCGCGCAGCGGCATGATCCTGAGCCGCGCCGAGCACGCCAAAGCGATCGACAAAGCGATCTTCCCCGGCCAGCAGGGCGGGCCGCTGATGCACACGATCGCCGCCAAGGCGGTGGCTCTGCGGATCGCCGCCTCGGAGCCCTTCCGGGCGCGCCAGCGCCAGACGATCGCCAACGCCAGGGCGCTCGCCGCCGGCCTCGAAGCCGGCGGCATTCCGGTCCTCACCGGCGGTACCGACGTCCACCTCGTCCTCGTCGACCTCACCCCGACCGGGCTCGACGGCCAGACCGCCGAGGACCGGCTCGAGGCCGTCGGCATCACCGTCAACCGCAACGCGATCCCGTTCGACGAGCGGCCGCCGATGAACCCCTCGGGGCTGCGGATTGGCACCCCGGCACTGACCACGCGAGGTATGGGCGAGGAGGAGCTGACCGAGATCGCCGCCGTAATCGCGGCCGCGCTCGGTCCCGACTTCGAGGCCGAGAAGGCGGGCCTGGTCGAGCGCACCGACGCGCTCATGGATCGCCACCCGCTGTATGCGCAGTTG
The DNA here is from genome assembly GCA_963839115.1 of uncultured Actinomycetes bacterium. GTDB lineage: Bacteria > Actinomycetota > Thermoleophilia > Solirubrobacterales > 70-9 > VAYN01. The sequence goes on along the minus strand of CAWITM010000001.1, from coordinate 1,910,928 downwards.
ACGCCCTCCGCGGTCTAGCGGCGTCCTCTCCGGCGGGTAGCTTGGCGGGGATGAACTCGCCGCTCCTCGCCGAAGCTCCGCCGGCCCTCGCGCACCATCCGCTGGGGGCTTCGACCGGCTACATGGAGGGCCTGCGCGGCCGCTGGGAGCAGCTGGTCGAGGAGGCCTGCCGGGTCTCCAGCTTCGCCGTCGAGATGGCGGCGCTGAGCGAACCCGAGCTGCCCTCGCTGCTGCGCTTCCTGGCGCCGATGCCGGCGCTGCCGTTCCGCTACCTGAGCGTCCACGCGCCGATCAAGCACCGCGCCATGGCCGAGGCCGAGCTGGTCGCCGAGCTGGCCGAGCTGCCGCCGTTCGTCGATGCGATCGTCGTCCATCCCGACCAGATCGAGGACCCCGCCGCCTACCTGCCGCTGGGCGCGCGGCTGACGATCGAGAACATGGACTCGCGCAAGGCCTCGGGCGGCCGCGGCGCCGAACTCGAAGCGATCTTCGCGGCCCTTCCGGAGGCCGGCTTCTGCTTCGACATCGCCCACGCCTGGACGATCGACCCGGAAATGAGCGTCGGCGAAGACCTGCTCGACCGCTTCGCCGGGCGCCTGCGCCAGGTCCACCTCAGCTCGATCGACGACGACCTCCGCCACCGGCCCTTGAGCGCTGAGCACGAAGCGCTCTTCGCGCCGCTCCTCGACCGCTGCCGCGACGTCCCCTGGCTGCTCGAGGCGCCTCCGCGCGCCGCCTGAGGCTCCGGTCGTGACGGCGCTCGCAGAACTGGCCGAGCGCAGCGAGGGCGGCTTCCCGCACCTGACCGCCGCCCGCGAGCAGACCGATGCCGGGGTGGCCGACCTCGCCGAGCGCCTCGCCGGCCTCGGCGCCGACGGCGACAGCGCCGTCGCCCTGTTCGGCTCCTGGGGGCGCGGCGAGGTCACCGACCAGAGCGACTACGACTGGGCCGTCCTGGTCGACGGCGCCGAGCGCGAGGGCGTCAGCCCGGCGCCGGCGGAGGTCGAGGCGGCGCTCGGCGCCGGCGTCGCCGGGCCCGGCGCCCAGGGGATCTTCGGCGCCACCGTCTTCTGCGACCACCTGGTCGAGCGGATCGGCCTCGACGCCGACGACAACCGCAACCTGACCCGGCGGATGCTGCTCCTGCTCGAGTCGGTCGCGGTGCTCGGCCCCGAGGTGCGCGACCGCTGCCGCGACCGCGTCCTCGCCGGCTACCTCGACGACGCGATCAGCGACTACCGGCCGCCGCGCTTCTTCCTCAACGACCTGATCCGTTACTGGCGCACGATCTGCGTCGACTTCGTCGGCAAGCAGCGCGAGGGCGAGGACCGCAAGTGGGCGCTGCGCAACCTCAAGCTCGGCACCTCCCGCAAGATCCTCTTCGCCGGCGGCCTGCTGCCGATCCTGCTCTGCCACCGCTACCGCGCGGCCGACATGGAGGCGTTCCTGCGGGACGCCCTCGACCGCCCGTCGGTCGACCGCATCGCCGCCGCCTTCCTCGAGCTCGGCGCCGCCGACGCCGGCGTCCGCGCGATCGGCGCCTACGACCGCTTCCTGGCGATGATCGCCGATCCCGCCGTCCGCGACGAACTCGCCCTCGTCACCCGCGCCACCGCCGCCAGCTCGCCCACCTTCGAGGAAGGCCGCCGGCTCGGCCGCGAGGTCGAGCAGGGCCTCCAATCCCTCCTCTTCGGCACCCAGATCGAGCCGTTGGTCCGCGAGTACGGAATCTTCTGAGGGGGACACCCGGACGCCCTCCCGTCGGCCCACTAGGGTCGCGGCCATGCGAATTTGGGTTGATTGCACGGCCGCCGCGCACCCGCTGGTCCTGCGGCCGATCATCGAGCGCTTCGAGGCGGAAGGGCACGAGGTGTTGATCACCGCGCGCGAGTACGGGCAGACGCTGGGGATCCTCGATCGGCTCGGCCTCCACTACACCGCCGTCGGCGAGCACGGCGGCGCCTCCCGGCTCGGCAAGGTCCGGGCGCTCGGCGGGCGCTCGCGGGCGCTCGGCAAGCTGGTCTGGAAGTGGCGACCGGAACTGGCGCTCGGGCACGGCTCGGTCGACCTGCCGCTGGTCGCCTCGACCCTGCGCTTCCCCTCGGTGACGATGCAGGACTACGAGTGGGCGACGGCGCAGCGCCAGGTCGCCTTCCGGCTCGCGACCCGCGTCCTAGCCCCCGAGTCGATCCCGGTCGAGCGGTTGGCCAAGATCGGCGCCAAGGCCAAGAAGCTGGTCCGCTATCCCGGTCTCAAGGAGGAGTACTACCTCGCCGACTTCGAGCCCGACGCGACGGTGCTGGCGGAGCTGGGGCTCGACCGCGAGCGCGTGCTCGTCGTCGTGCGCCCGCCGCCGGAGACCTCCGAGTACCACGCCCCCAACGACGTCTACGGCGCCACGGTGCAGCGCCTGGCCGAGGAAACCGACACCGTCCAGGCGGTGATCATCCCGCGCACGATCGAGCAGGGCGAGGCGGCGCGGGCGCTGCGAGCGCCCAACCTGATCGTCCCCGCCCAGGCGATCGACGCCCAGAGCCTGATCGCCTACGCCGACCTCGTGGTCAGCGCGGGAGGGACGATGAACCGCGAGGCCGTCGCCCTCGGCACCCCCGTCTACACGACCTTCAGTGGCCGCATGGGCGGTGTCGACGAGGCGCTGATCGCCGCCGGGCGCCTGCAGGTCCTGGACGACGCGGCGGCGCTGCCGCTGGCCAAGCGCGATGCCCCGGTGGGGGTCCTCGGGCGGCGCGATCCGGGTTTCCTCGCCGACGCCGTGCTCGGCGCCGTCCCCCGCCCGCTGGAAGCGCCCGACCGCGACGGCGAGTAGCACCGCCGCCGGCCTGGCGTAACCTGAGCCCGCCCGACCGCTCAAGCGTCACCGACCCCGCAAGCGGGACCCACCGCCAATGGCCGCGACCACCGACGCAGTTCTCGCCTTCATCGCCGCCGCGGCAATCGCCTGGCTGCTCGTGCCTTCGGCCGAGCGGCTGGCCTTCAAGGTCGGCGCGATCGACTACCCGAAGGAGCGCGGCCTCCACGACCGGCCGATGCCGCGGCTCTCGGGCCTGGCGATCCTGGTCGCGGTCGAGGCGGCGGGCTGGATCTGGCTGCCCGGCGACGGCGAGAGCCGCTCGATCCTGCTCGGCGCCGTCGCGATCGCCGCGGTCGGCGTCGTCGACGACATCTACGGCCTGCCGGCGCTGCCGAAGCTGCTCGGCCAGGTCGCCGCGGCGCTGATCCCGACCCTGGCCGGGGTCCGCGTCGACAACCTCACGCTGCCCTTCGTCGGCGGCTTCGAACTGCACGGCTTCGCCTATCCGCTGACCGTGCTCGGGATCGTCGCCGTCGTCAACGTCATCAACTTCCTCGACGGCGTCGACGGGCTGGCCGCCGGCGTCTGCGCGATCGCCGCGATCACCCTCGCCGCGATCGCCCTCTCGCTCGAACGCAACAGCGCCGGCGTGCTGGCGGCGCTGACCGCCGGCGCCGCGCTCGGCTTCCTGCGCCACGGCTTCCCGCCGGCGACCAGCTTCATGGGCGACACCGGCTCCAACCTGCTCGGCTACCTGCTCGCCACCGCCTCGGTCCAGGGAGCGCTGAAGACCAATGCGGTGATCGCCCTCGCCTTCCCGCTGGTGGTGCTGGCGGTGCCGATCCTCGACACCGGCTTCGTCGTCGCCAAACGGCTCAAATACCGCCAGCCGATCTACCAGGCCGACTCCTGGCACTTCCACCACCGGATGGCCAACATCGGCTTCTCACAGCGCCGGACGGTCGCCTACCTGTACGCCTGGACGCTGGTGATGGCGATGCTTGCCCTGGCGCTGCGTTTCGTCCCCTACAGCGACAACCACGGCCACTTCAACGCCCTCTGGACGGCGGTGATGGCGGTGCTGATCGCGGCCGGCCTCGCCTACAGCGTCTACCTGATCTACGTGCTTGAGATCCTCAAGCTGCGGCGCGGTCGCATCAACCCCGAAACGGGCGAGTTCGAGGCGCTCGAGCTCGACGACCTCGGCGACCCTCCGCCGGACCCGGTCCGACCGGCCGACAGGTAGTGGCAGGAGCCACTATCCCGCATCGCAAAGCCATTCTGAGGGTGGTTTGGGTATAGTCGCACTGCGCCCTCTCGACCCCGAGAAGGGCGTCTTTTATGTCTCCTCCCAAGTACGTCGACCTAATAGTGCTGGCTGCCGCCCTCGCGGTGTTTGTGGTTGGAGATTTCCCGATGCTCGGCTACGCCGTCGCCGCCGTCGTCTGGCTCCTCCAGCGTGGCGTCCAGATGCTGGCCCAGCGCCGCTCCAACGAAGCGCTCCGCAACGGCAACCGCCAGCGGGCGATGGGCCTGGTCGCCGCCTCGACGCTCGGCCGCGTCTGGCTGATGGCGACCGCCGTGCTGCTGGTCGGCATCGCCCAGCGCACCGCCGGGCTCTCCTCGGCGATCCTGCTGCTGGCCCTGTTCACGATCAGCTTCGCCGCCCAGGGCCTCGTCCACCTGTTCGAGCCCGAAAGCCCGCCGGCCGGCCAGGGTGCGGCCAGATGAAGACGAAATCCAAAGTCCTGATCGGCTTCGGCGTCTACTTCCTCGTCGCGATCCTGCTGCTCGTCATCTTCGGCAGCAGCGGCAAGAACGAAGACTTCAAACCGCAGAACGAGTTCAAACTCGAACCGTGGGTCTCGCTGAAGATCGGCTCGCTCGACCTCAGCATCAACCGCGCCGTCTTCTACCTCGCCCTCGCCAGCGCCCTGACGATCCTGGTGATGGTCTGGATCTCGCGCAAGATGCAGGAGCGGCCGAACAAGACCCAGGCCGGCGTTGAGATGGCCTACGACCTGGTCAAGAACAACATCACGGGCGGCAGCCTCTCCGGCGCCACCGCGGCCCGCTGGTTCCCATTCATCGGCGCCCTCTTCTTCTTCATCTGGTTCTCGAACATCATCGGCTTCATTCCGCTGCCGACCAACACCGAGAACGAGTTCACGATCTTCGGCCTCGAAATTCCCTCCTTCGCGATCTACGCGGCGACCGCCAACATCTCGATCCCGATCGTGCTCACGCTCGTCGTCTGGATCAGCTACCACGTCGAAGGCATCCGCGACAAGGGCTTCCTGCCCTACCTCAAGAGCTGGCTGCCGCCGGGCCTCGAGAACATGAGCCCGGTCGGCCGCGCGGCGATCTTCATGATCGAGGTCATCTCCCACTTCGTCCGGCTGATCTCGCTCTCCGTACGTCTCTTCGCCAACATCCTCGCCGGCCACCTGCTGCTGCTCTTCATGGGCGGCGGGTTGGCGGTCCTGCTCGGCATCGCCGCGCTGGGCGCCCTGACCTTCCCGCTCGCCTTCGTCTTCTTCATCTTCGAGGTCGGGCTCGTGGCCACCCTGCAGGCATTCATTTTCTCGACCCTCAGCGCTATCTACATCGGCGGAGCCACCTCCGCCAGTCACTGACAAAGAAAAGGAGCACTGTCTTCCATGGATCTGTCCCCCATCGCTGCCGTCACCGACGAAGGCGTCAAAGGCGCCGGTAAAGCGATCGCCCTCGGCGTCGGCGCCGGCCTCGGCTCGATCGGTGCCGGCATCGGTGTCGGCTTCATCTTCGGTAAGGAGATCGAGTCGGTCGCCCGCCAGCCCGAGATGAAAAGCGAGCTCGAATCGATCCGCTGGCTCGGCTTCGCACTGACCGAGGCCGTGGCCTTCTACACCTTCATCTTCGGCCTCATCGCCTTCTTCCTCTCCTAGGCAGATGGCAGCAGTCGGATACATAGCCGCGATCCCGCTCGCGGCCAAGAGCGAAGGCAGCTTCCTGGTCTCACCGGGAGTCGGCTTGATGATCTGGACCCTGGTCCTGTTCCTGGTCACGATGTGGGTTCTGAACAAGGTCGCCTTCCCGAAAATCCAGGAGGCACTGGACAAGCGGGCGAAAGCGATCGCCGAGTCGATCGACGCCGCCGAGCGCCAGCGCAAGGAATCCGACGAGCTGCTGGCTGAGTACCGCGGCCGCCTCGCCGAGGCCCGCGAGCAGGCCGACGACATCATGGCCCGCGCCCGCAAATCGGCCGAAACCGCCGAGCACGAGGCGACCGCCCACGGCAAGGCCAAACGCGACGAGCTGGTCGCCGCCGCGCAGAGCGAAATCGAGGCGGAGACCCGGCGTTCGCTCGACGAGATCCGCAAAACGGTCGCCGACCTCACCGTCCTGGCGACCGAGCGGGTGACCCGCAAAACGCTCACCGCCGAGGACCAGAAACGCCTCGTCGAGGAGGCGCTCAGCGAGGTCGACTTCTCAGCCCTCTCGGGGTCGGAGAACTAGCCGATGCCGGACGCTTCTCGTGTATACGCCGAGGCCCTCTTCGAGGCCGGCAAGGACAAGGGGAATCTCGATGCCCTGCACGAGCAGCTCGGCCAGTTCGCCGATACCGTCGACGGCAACCGCGACCTGCAGGTCTTCCTGTTCAGCCCCTACCTCTCGACCGCCGACAAGAAAGACGGCCTGCACCGCGTCCTCGACGGGGCCGAGCCGGAGCTGATGAATTTCCTCGAGCTGCTGGTCGAGAAAGGCCGGATGCCGGAACTGTTCCGGATTCGCCGCGAGCTCGACGAGCTCTGGAAACACGAGAACCGCCGCCTCGACGTCACCGTCACCAGCGCCGTCGAGCTCGACCCCGCCGTGGTCAGCAAGATCGGCGACGAGGTCGAAAAGCAGACCGGCGAGAAGGTCGACCTCTCGAGCGAGGTCGACGACTCGATCCTCGGCGGCATCGTGCTGCGGGTCGGCAACATGGTCCTTGACGCGAGCATCCAAACTCGCCTGGAGAAACTGCGAAAAAGCGTCGCGAGCGCGGCGTAGGAGGAGTAGAGCAACCGATGGAGATCAAGCCCGACGAGATCGCAAGCATCCTGCGAGAGAGGATCGAGGGACTCGAGACCGACTCCGCCGATCTGACCGAGGTCGGCACCGTCCTCTCGGTCGCCGACGGAATCGCCCGCGTCCACGGCCTCGACAACTGCATGGCGTTGGAGATGCTGGACCTGCCGCACGGGGTCACCGGCCTGGCGCTGAACCTCGAGTCCGACAACGTCGGTGCGGTGCTGTTCGGCGAGTGGGAGAAGATCGTCGAGGGCGACACCGTCAAACGGACCGGCCACCTGCTCGAGATCCCGGTCGGCGAGGAGCTGCTCGGCCGCATGGTCGACCCGCTCGGCCGCCCGCTCGACAACCGCGGCGACATCGCGACGACCGAGACCCGCCCGGCCGAGTTCAAAGCCCCCGGCGTCGTCCAGCGCCAGCCGGTCGAGGAACCTGTCCAGACCGGCCTGATGGCGATCGACGGGATGATCCCGATCGGCCGCGGCCAGCGAGAGCTGATCATCGGCGACCGCCAGACCGGCAAGACGGCGATCGCGATCGACACGATCATCAACAACAAGGACAAGGACCTGATCTGCATCTACGTCGCGATCGGGCAGCGGATGTCGACCGTCGTCCAGCTCAAAGAGACGCTCGAGGAAAACGGCGCGATGAAGAACACGATCATCGTCGCCGCTCCCGCCGACGAGGCGGCGCCGATCAAGTACATCGCCCCCTACGCCGGCTGCGCGATGGGCGAGCACTTCCTCTACAACGGCAAAGCTGCCTTGTGCGTCTATGACGACCTGACGAAACACGCATATGCGTATCGCCAGATGTCACTGCTACTGCGGCGCCCGCCGGGCCGCGAGGCATACCCCGGTGACGTCTTCTACCTGCACTCGCGGCTGCTCGAGCGCGCCGTCAAACTGAACGACGACCTCGGCGGCGGCTCGCTGACTGCACTGCCGATCATCGAGACCCAGGCCTCTGACGTCTCCGCCTACATCCCGACCAACGTGATCTCGATCACCGACGGTCAGATTTTCCTCGAGTCCGACCTGTTCTTCTCCGGCGTGCGGCCGGCGATCAACGTCGGCATCTCGGTCTCCCGGGTCGGCGGCAACGCGCAGACCAAGGCGATGAAGAAGGTTGCCGGGAAACTGCGCCTCGACCTCTCGCAGTTCCGCGACCTCGAGGCCTTCGCCCAGTTCGGCTCCGAGCTCGATCCCGAGACCCAGAAAGCGCTGACCCGCGGCCAGCGCCTGGTCGAGCTGCTCAAACAGAAAGAGCGCGAGCCGCTTTCGGTCGGCGACCAGGTCGCCTCGATCTACTCCGGCACCGGCGGCTACCTCGACCGCATCAAAGTCGAGCGGGTCTCCGAGTTCCTCGCCGATCTGCGGACCCGCCTGCACTCCGAGCAGTCGGAGTTGCTTGGCCGGATCGAAGAGAGCGGCAAGCTCTCCGACGAGGACGAGGAGGCGCTCGGCAAGGCGATCGCCGACTTCGTCGACGACTTCGGTCCCGATTTCGACGAGCACGGCGATGCCCTCGAGGAGGGCGAGTCCGACCGCGTCAAGTCCGAGAAAGAGCGCCAGGCCCCGGCCCGCACCGAGGGCGACGTCGAGTCCGACCCGACGACCGACGCCGAAGCGAAAGCCGACTCCGAGTCCGACTCCGATTCCGACGACGGCGACACCGCCGACCAGGAGGCGACCCCGGCCGCCTAGCGCCGACCGGGACGAACCACCATGGCCACGCAGAAGGAAGTCAAGAATCGCATCGCGTCGATCAAAAACATCAACAAGATCACGCGGGCGATGGAGATGGTCGCGGCGGCGCGCCTGCGCCGCGCCGAACAGCGCATCTCCGACCTGCGGCCCTACGCCGAGGGCATCCGCAAACTGACCCGCACCGCCGCCGCCCACGCCGGCGGCATCCCGCGCGTCCCGGTGATGGCCGAGCGCGAGAACGTCAAACGGGTCGGGATCGTCCTCGTCACCGGCGACCGCGGCCTCGCCGGCGCCTTCAACTCGAACATCATCCGCGAGGGCACGCGCACCGCGGCGCGGGTCCGCGAGGACGGCGCCGACTCGACCTTCTCGGTCGTCGGCCGCAAGGGCGTCTCGGCGCTGACCTTCCGCAAAGTCGACCTCGCCGGCAGCTACGTCGGCTTCACCGACCGCCCGACCTTCGCCGACGCCCGCGAGATCGGCGAGGAGATGACGGCGCGCTACGTCGACGAGGAGGTCGACCGCGTCGAGCTGATCTACAACCGCTTCGTCTCACCGCTCACCCAGTACGTCTGGCGCCAGACCCTGCTGCCGTTGCAGCAGGCGGAGGTGATCGGCGAAGGTGCCGAGGACGAGGAGGCGGAGGACGCCGAGAGCTCCAACAGCGAGGCCGAGGAGAAGCAGGCCAAATCGGAGTGGGCCTTCGAGCCCGAGGCCGAGGAGCTGCTCGGCCGGCTGATCCCCGAGTACGTAACGATCTCGGTCTACCGGGCGCTGCTCGAGTCGGCCGCCTCGGAGCTCGGGGCGCGGATGACGGCGATGCGCAACGCCGCCGAAAACGCCGAATCGATCATGGACGACCTGACGCTGGAGATGAACCGCGTGCGCCAGGCCGACATCACCCAGCAGATCCTCGAGGTCGTCTCCGGCGCCGAGGCGCTGAGCTAGCGCGCAGCTGACCAGGGAAAATTTCGCAAGACCAGGAAAAGGAACCGATGGCTGAGAGCAACGGAAGCAACGGAAGCAACGTAGGGCGCGTCGAGCAGGTGACGGGCGTCGTCATCGACGCCGTCTTCCCCGACGCGCTGCCGGCGATCTACTCGGCGGTCACGATCGAGACCGACCACGGCGGCGAGAGCGAGGAGACCCAGCTCGTCTGCGAGGTCCAGCAGCACCTCGGCGATGACCGCGTCCGCGCCGTCGCGATGGACGCCACCGACGGCATCCAGCGCGGCGCCAAGGTGACCGACACCGGCGGCCCGATCTCGGTGCCGGTCGGCGACATCACCCTCGGCCGGATCTTCAACCTGCTGGGCGAGCCGATCGACGACGGCGACGAGGTCCCCGACGACACCGAGCGCTGGCCGATCCACCGTGCCGCGCCGAAGGCCTCCGACCTGACCCCGACCCAGGAGATCCTCGAGACCGGCATCAAGGTCATCGACCTGCTGGCCCCCTACGCCAAAGGCGGCAAGGTCGGGCTGTTCGGCGGTGCCGGCGTCGGCAAGACGGTGCTGATCCAGGAGCTCATCCGCAACATCGCCGAGGAGCACGAGGGCCTGTCGGCCTTCGTCGGCGTCGGCGAGCGCTCGCGCGAGGGCAACGACCTCTGGCTCGAGATGAAAGAAAGCGGCGTCATCGACAAAACGATGCTCGTCTTCGGCCAGATGAACGAGCCCCCGGGAGCCCGCCTGCGCGTCGCCCTCTCGGGCCTGACGATGGCCGAGTACTACCGCGAGCAGGGCGGCCAGGACGTGCTGCTGTTCATCGACAACATCTTCCGCTTCGTCCAGGCGGGCTCCGAGGTCTCGGCGCTGCTCGGGCGCATGCCCTCGGCGGTCGGCTACCAGCCGACGCTGGAGACCGAGATGGGCGAATTGCAGGAGCGGATCACCTCCACCGACCGCGGCTCGGTCACCTCGGTGCAGGCGGTCTACGTGCCTGCCGACGACTACACCGACCCGGCTCCGGCCTCGGTGTTCGCCCACCTCAACGCCACCACGGCGCTGTCGCGGTCGATCTCCGAGAAAGGCATCTACCCGGCGGTCGACCCGCTCGACTCGACCTCGACGATCCTCAAGCCCGACGTCGTCGGCGAGGAGCACTACCGCACCGCGACCGAGGTCCAGGAGGTCCTGCAGCGCTACAAAGAGCTCCAGGACATCATCGCCATCCTCGGTATCGACGAGCTCTCCGATGAGGACCGCCAGACGGTGTCGCGCGCCCGCAAGATCGAGCGCTTCCTCTCGCAGCCGTTCTTCGTTGCCGAACAGTTCACCGGCCGCACCGGCGAGTACGTGCCGGTCGCCGAGACCGTCCGCGGCTTCCGCGAGATCCTCGACGGCGAGCACGACGACCTCTCCGAGGGTGCCTTCTACATGCAGGGCGGCATCGACCAGGTCACCGAGAACGCCTCGGCGGCCGCGTAGGTCAGGCCGTGGCCCAGGAGCACATGCTGGACGTCGAAGTCCTCACCCCCGAGGGGGAGGTCTTCAACGGCGAAGCGCGGATGGTCTCGACCCGGACCGAGGTCGGCGAGATCGGCATCCTCGCCAACCACGCCCCCCTGCTCGGGGCGCTGCGGCCGACGACGCTGAAGCTCAAAGTCACCGAGGGCGAGACCAAGGAATGGGCCCAGGCCCACGGCTGGCTGCAGATCTTCGGCAACCGCGCCCGGCTCCTGGTCGAGGAGGCGATCCCGCCCGAGGACCTCGACGCGAGCGCCCTCAAAGAGGAGCTCTCCGACGCCGAGCAGCGGCTCTCGGACAGCGACGAGGACTCAGCGGAGTACGCCAGGGCGGTAAAAGACCGCGATCGCGCGGAAGCATTTCTTTCGATCACGGGATGAAGAGGAGGGGAGTCGGCACCCCTCTCCGCGTCAGCGATTCTTCTTGCGGTGCGACTTTCAGACGCTATGTGTCTGAAACCCACACCGGAAGTGCTTGGATCGCCGTAGTCGCCCCTCGCGGAGTCGCTCGATGAGCACCGACCTGATCGCCCTCGCCAAGCGTTTGATCTCCTATGAGACCTGCGAGCCCACCGCGATCGCCGAGTGCGCGGGATTCGTCGAGGCCTGGCTGGCCGCCCGCGACATCGAGACCACTCGCGAAAGCGTCAGGGGCCTGCCGGTGCTGAAGGCCGAAGTCGGCCCGGCGGACGCGCCGACGATCGTGCTCGAGGGGCACATCGACGTCGTCCCCGGCCACCGCGACCAGTTCGTGCCGCGGGTCGAGGACGACCGGCTCTACGGGCGCGGCGCCTACGACATGAAGGGCGCGGTCGCGGCGATGATGTTGGTGACGGCTTCCCTCCGCGACCAGGACCAGGTGCGGGTGCGGTTCGGGATCGTCGGTGACGAGGAGTCCGAGGAGGGCGAGGAACGCGGCTGCGATCACCTCGTCGATTCGGGCTTCGTCGGCGACTTCGCGATCACCGGCGAGCCGACCGATCTGCACATCGGGATCGAGGCCAAGGGAGTGCTGGCGCTGCGCCTCGAGGTCGGCGGCGTCGCCGCCCACGGAGCCACTCCCTGGCTGGGCGATAACGCCGTTCTCAACGCGATTGACGTTTTTCGCAGCATCGAGTCGCTACCGTTTGCTCGTCAGAGTTCAGAGCTCTTCGACCGGCCCTCGATAAACCTGGGGAGGATTTGGGGGGGCGACGCTCTAAACAAGGTGCCCGACCGATGTGTGATCGACGTCGACATTCGCTATCTCCCCGGCCAGGATCCGGCCTCCGTAACGGAGGAAGTCCGGGCGATCCACGGCTGCGCCGCGGCGACGGCGCTGCTGACCCTGCCGCCGGCGACCGTCGACCGGGAGTCGCCGCTGATGCAGGCGCTGCGCGACTCGATCTCCACCCACCACGACGGCGAGCCGATGAGCGTCGGGCGCGACGGCGCCTCCGACGCGGTCAGCTTCCTGCGGGTCGGGGTGCCGGCGGTCGAGTTCGGTCCGATCGGCGCCGGCCACCACGGCCCGGCCGAGTGGGTCTCGCTGTCCTCGCTGGAGACCTACCGGCAGGCGCTGGAGTCCTTCCTGCGAGCGATCCCCGGGCGGCTCGAGCGTGAGTAGCACCCCGATCCTGCCGCCCCCCGGCGCCAAGCCGCCGCCCGAGGGCGACGGCACCGACCCGCCCAAGAAGAAGCGCTACTGGTGGCGGTTCACGCTGGCCAGCGTGATCATCGTCGCGGTTGCCGCCACCGCGACCGCGACGAGCGTCCTCCTCTACATCGACTCGATCGCTCACGCGCTCGGCGGTCATAACCACCACCTGAAGCACCAGGTCGAAGAAGAACTCGAACTCGAAGTCAACGGCGGCGAACCGGAGACGATCCTGATTCTCGGCTCCGACAAACGCGCCGGCGGCGTAGAAGAAGAAGCAGGCCGCTCCGACACCACGATCCTGCTGCGGCTAGACCCCGAGAAGCACCTGATCTCGGTGATGTCGATTCCGCGCGACCTGCAGACCGAAATCCCCGGGTTCGGGACCGAAAAGTTCAACGCCGCCTACTCAGACGGCGGGCCCAAACTGACGCTGCAGGTGGTCAAGGAACTGACCGGCCTGAAAATCAACCACGTCATCAACATCGACTTCCTCGGCTTCGTCCGTGCCGTCGACGCGATTGGCTGCGTCTACACCGACGTCGACCGTCGCTACTACCACTCCAACGTCGGCCTGCCGCCTGAAGACCAGTATTCGGAAATCAACATCCAGCCCGGCTACCAGAAGCTCTGCGGCGTGAAAGCGCTGCAGTACGTGCGCTACCGGCACACCGACACCGACATCGTCCGCTCGGCCCGCCAGCAGAACTTCCTCAGCCAGGCCCGCGGTCAGATCTCACCGACCGACCTGCTGACCGACCACAACAACCTGGTCGACATCCTCACCGAATACACGACCTCCGACATCACCGACGGGCCGACGCTGATCACCCTGCTGGACCTGCTGTTCGAATCGCGCAACTCCGAAGTCAGCCAGATCCACTTCCCGGCCGAACTCGGGCCGAGCTTCGTCTACGCAAACGAAGAAGAAATCCACCACGCGGTGAAGGAATTCCTCGGCGAAGCGGGCTATGAGTCGCACAAATTCCCGGAAGAAAAGAAGGAAAAGAAGGGCAAGAAGAACGGCAAGGGGAGCAAGAAGGGCAAGAAGAAGTCGAACAAGAAGAAGCCGATCGTCAAGACGAAGCCGCCCGGCGGCGACGAATTGGTGCCGGCGCCCGAAACCGGCGAAGCTGAGGGGAAGATCGTCGCTCGCAAGGTTGGCGGGGGGTTCCCCGTTTTCTATCCGACGAGGTTGCCGGCCGAAGCCTCGTTCGTCGAATCGAACCCCTACGAAAAGATCGTCGACCCGCGCGTCTACCACCTCAAGGACAAAAACAAGGAACGCCACGCCGCCTACCGGATGGTCGCCCAGTACCAACCCGAATACGAAATCAACTACTTCGGCATCCAGGGGATCCGTGGCTGGGAAGACCCGCCGATCCTCGACAACCCGACCGAAACGAAGACGATCGGCAAGCGCGAATACGAAATCTTCACCGACAGCGGCAAGATCAAGTTGGTCGCCTGGCACCGAGGCGAAAACACCTATTGGGTGTCTAACAGCTTGCAGCAGTCGTTGACCAACGACCAGATGATGGGCATCGCGCGCTCGGCGCGCGTGATCCTGCCCAAGAAGCCGAAGCCGAAACAGGGAGGAAAAGCGCAATGAGCAGCGAGGAGCAGCGCGACGCCGTCGGAGTGATCGGGGTCGGGTGGGTCGGCCTGGTGACGGCCGCCTGCTTCGCCGAGCTCGGGTATCGGGTGATCGCTCGCGACATCCTGCGCGAGAAGGTCGAGTCGCTCTCCCGCGGCGAGCTGACGATCCACGAGCCCGAACTGGCCGAGCTGCTGCACCGCAACGCCGAGCGGATCACCTTCACGACCGACATCGACGAGCTGCTCGCCGGCACGCGCCTGCTCTTCACCTGCGTCGACACCCCGCCGACCTACTCCGGCGACGCCGACCTCTCGCGCGTGCGCGCCGTCGTCCACGACCTGCCGGCCTCCTCCGACCACGTGCTGGTGATGAAGAGCACGGTCCCGGCCGGCACCGGCGAATCGATCCGCCGCGATATGCCGAGCCTCGCCTACGTCTCCTGCCCCGAGTTCCTCAAGGAGGGGACCGCGGTAAAGGACTTCATGCACCCCGACCGGGTCGTGATCGGCGCCGACGCCGGCGACGAGGATGCCGCCGACGCGGTCGCCGCGCTGTATGAGCCGCTCGGCGGGGCGATCTGCCGCACCGACGTCGCCTCGGCGGAGATGATCAAGCTCGCCTCCAACGCCTTCCTCGCCACCAAGATCAGCTTCATCAACGAGATCGCCAACGTCTGCGAGGAGGTCGGCGCCGACGTCGGCGAGGTCTCGCGCGGGATGGGGCTCGACGAGCGCATCGGATCCTCGTTCCTGCGCGCCGGGATCGGCTACGGCGGCTCCTGCTTCCCCAAGGACGTCAGCGCACTGAAGATGCTGGCCGGCAACACCGGCTACCACTTCCAGCTGCTGACCGCGGTGATCGAGGTCAACGAGCTGCAGAAGCGGCGCGTCGTCGGCAAGCTCGAGAAGCACCTCGGCTCGCTGATCGGCAAGCGCATCGCCCTGCTCGGCCTCGCCTTCAAGCCCGATACCGACGACATGCGCGAGGCCTCGAGCCTGGTGCTGGCGGCGCGGCTGCAGGGCGAGGGGGCGGAGGTCGTCGCCTACGACCCGGTCGCCGCCGAGCGCGCCGGCGATCTCCTCGGCACGGTCGAGATGGCGGCCTCCGCCCTCGAGGCCCTCGACGCCGCCGACGCCGCCGTGCTGGTGACCGAGTGGCGCGAGTTCGGCGAGCTCGATTGGAGCGAGGTCGCCGCCCGAATGGCCAACCCGCTGATCGTCGACGGCCGCAACTTCTTCGACCCCGAGAAGTTGATCGCAGCCGGCTTCACCTACGAGGGCATCGGCCGCGCGGTCCAAACGGAACCCTCCACCAGCGCTTCCTAGTTGGCCTGACTGAAATGCAGGCAATCGTCCTTGTCGGCGGCGAGGGGACGCGGCTGCGGCCGCTCACCGACGCCGTTCCGAAGCCGGCGCTGACGCTCGTCGACCGCCCCTTCCTCGCCTACATGGTCGAGTGGCTGGCCGGGCACGGGGTCGACGAGGTCGTGCTCGCCTGCGGCTTCGAGCCGGAGCGCCTGCGGGCGGCGCTGGGCGAGGGCGAGCGCTCCGGCACCCGGCTCACCTACGTCACCGAGCCCGAGCCGCTGGGGACGGCGGGCGCCTTCCGCTACGCCGCCGAGCAGCTCGGCGACCGCCTCGACGAGCGCTTCCTGGCGCTCAACGGCGACGTCCTCACCGACCTCGACCTCGGCGCCCTCCTCGCCTTCCACGCCGAGCGCGAGGCGTCGGCGACGATCGGCCTCTACCCAGTCGAGGACTCCTCGGCCTTCGGCCTCGTCACCTGCGACACGGCCGGCGCCGTCACCGAGTTCGCCGAGAAGACCGGCGCCGTCGCCCCCGGCGAGATCAACGCCGGCGCCTACGTGCTGGAGCGCTCGGTGCTCGACCTGATCCCGGCCGGGCGCAAGGTCTCGATCGAGACCGAGGTCTTCCCGCGGCTGGTCGGCGAGGGGCTGCACGGAATCCGGCTGGAGGGGTACTGGGTCGACATCGGCACCCCCGCGCGATACCTGCAGGCGACCTGGGACATCCTCGAGGGCAGGGTGGAGACCGGCGTCGAGCCGACCGCCCCCGGCCTCTTCGTCGCCCCCGACGCCAGCGTCGACGAGGCCGCCCGGCTCGGCTCCCGCGCCGTCGTCGGACCCGGCTGCGCGATCGCCGCCGGCGCCGAGGTAAGCGAATCGGTGCTGCTGGCGGGCAGCTCCGTCGGCAGGGACGCGCGCGTGCGCCGCTCGATCCTCGGCCCCGGCACCAGCGCCGGCGGAACCCTGGACGGCGCCGTCGTCGCCGTCCGTGAGAGAGTCCCGGGCGAGCGATGACCGCAACCGCCCGCCCGCCCTGCCGCCCCGCATGATCGACGACGTCCTCGCCATTCCCGACCACCTCCGCGATGCGCTCTGGCGGGTCGAATCGGCGCGCCTCGAGGCCGCTGATGCGGCCGGACTGATGGTCTCCGGCATGGGCGGCTCGGCGATTGGCGCCGACCTCGCCGCGGCCGCCCTCGGCGACCGCCTGACCAAACCGCTCGTGACCGTGCGCGGCTACGCCCTGCCGAGCTGGGCGACTCCGGAGTGGACCGTGCTCTGCTCGAGCTACTCGGGCGACACCGCCGAGACGCTTGCCTGCTTCGACGCGGCCGAGGCGCTGGGCGCGCGGCGGATCGTCGCCAGCACCGGCGGCAAGCTCGTCGACCGCGCCCGCGAGGCCGGGGTGCCGGTGGTCGGCCTGCCGGGAATCTTCCAGCCCCGCGCCGCCGTCGCCTACTTCTTCGCCGTCGCCGCCGAGAGCGCGGCCCTGGCCGGCATCGCTCCCCGCATCCACACCGAGATCGACGCCGCCGCCGCCTTCCTCGCCGAGCAGGCCGACGAGCTGCAGTTCCAGGCCAGGGAGATCGCCGCCCTGATCGCCGGCGCGGTGCCGGTGATCTACGGGGCCGACGCGACCGCCCCGGTCGCCCGGCGCTGGAAGACGCAGGTCAACGAGAACGCCAAGTTCCCCGCCTACTGGGGCGAGCTGCCGGAGATCGACCACAACGAGATCGTCGGCTGGTCGGGAGCGGTCGGCGACGAGCGCCCCGCGGCGATCCTGCTCGAGGACCGCGACCAGCACCCGCGAGTTCGCCGCGGCTTCGAGGTGACCGCGGCGGCGATCGGCGCCAACGCCGCCGCTGTCGTGCGGGTCGAGAGCGCCGGCGAGACCCGGGTCGCGCGGATCCTCTGGACGGTGATGCTCGGCGACCTCGTCTCGCTCGAGCTGGCCCGCCAGCGCGGCGTCGACCCGCTCCCGATCGAGCCGATCCGGGATTTCAAGGAGGCGATGGAAGCATGAGGGCGATGGTCCTGGCGGCCGGCCTCGGCACGCGGCTGCGGCCGATCACCTTCGACATGCCCAAGCCGATGGTGCCGGTGCTGAACCGGCCGGTGATGGAGCACATCCTGCGCCTTCTGGCGCGCAACGGCTTCGAGGAGACGATCGCCAACCTGCACTGGTTCCCGGACCTGATCCGCGACCACTTCGGCGACGGCTCGGCCCAGGGCGTGGCGCTCTCCTACTCCTACGAGGCCCAGCTGCTGGGGACCTCGGGCGGGGTCCGCAAGGCAGCCGACTTCCTCGGCGACTCCTTCCTGGTGATCTCCGGCGACGCCCTCACCGACATCGACCTGGCGGCGATGCGGAGCTTCCACGAATCCCACGACGGGATCGCCACGCTGGCGACCAAGCGAGTCGACGACACGACCCAGTTCGGGGTAGCGATCACCGACGCCGAGGGCCGGATCGGCGGCTTCCAGGAGAAGCCGCAGGCGAGCGAAGCGCTCTCCGACCTCGCCAACTGCGGGATCTACATGTTCCGCAAGGAGATCTTCGACTACTTCCCGGCTCCCGGCACCAGCAAGGCGGCGGGGGCGGGGGACCCGGACGGCTTCGCCGACTGGGCGATGGACGTCTTCCCGCGGCTGCTCGACGGCGACGTGCCGTTCTATTCGCACGAGATCGACGCCTACTGGAACGACATCGGCAACCTGACCGAGTTGCGCGAGGGCAACCTCGACGCACTCGAAGGGCGGGTCGAGGTCGAGAAGGAGGGCGAAATGGTCGACGGCTACCGCAGCGGCGAGCCGAAGGGCGACGAGGGGCCGCTGGCGGGACCGGTGCTGCTCGGGCCGGGCTGTGAGATCGGCGAGGACGTCCGCATCGACGGCCCGGCGGTGATCGGCGACGGCGCCAGGATCGGCGCCGGCAGCCGCCTCCGCGAGGTCATCGCGCTGCCCGGCGCCGAGGTTCCGGCCAACGCGGTCCTCATCGGCGCCATCGCCGGCCGGCGCTAGCGCCAAGCGCGCTCCCTCCGACCTTTGTAACCCTGTGGGTGACAAAGGTCGGGTGGAGGCGGGGCGCCCTGAGAGTTGGCACACCGGCGTGACGCACTTTTGACTGTTGGCGCGCCACCGGTGCGCTTTTTCTCTGGACGATCGGCGGGTGGATCTGATCCAGTCAGCGCTCGCCGTCGTCGCGCCGCCGCTATGTGCCTGCTGCGGGCGCGGCTGCCGGCCCGAGGCGGTTCTCTGCAACCGCTGCGCGCGGCGGCTGGCGGCGGCCGAGCCGCTGCTGGGGCAGGGGCCGCCGGGTACCGATCGCGCCTGGTCCTCGGCGCCCCACGAGGGGGTCGCCCGGAACCTCGTCTCGGCGCTGAAGTTCCGCCACCTGCTGCCGGTCGCCGAGCTGATGGCCGACCGCATCCACTGGCTCTGCCCGGCCCACATGCTGAGCGGCGCGATCGTCCCGGTGCCGCCGGCCGCACCGCGCCTGCGCCGCCGCGGCTTCGATCCTGCCGGCGAGCTGGCGGCGACGCTCGCCGCCCACCTCGACATCGCGCTCGAACCCTGCCTGGCCCGCCGCGGCGGCGATCACCAGGTCGGCCGCCGCCGCGCCGATCGCATCGGCCGTCCGCCGCGCATCCACACCGTCGGCAAGCCGCCCCCCAGCGTCCTCCTGATCGACGACGTCCTGACCACCGGCGCCACGCTCTCCTCGGCCGCCCAGGCGCTCCGCGCCGCCGGAGCAAAACGCATCGTGGCCGTGACCTTCACCCGCCGACTGTGATGAGGCCCGCCGGGCCCCCGCAAGACCTCAGACGGCGGGGCGTCCCCGCAACTGCCCGGTGATTTTCCGGGTCAGGCGCCGGTTGCGGCGAAGTTCGCGATGCTTCTTGACCTGCCGCGCCACGTCTTCGGCGAGGACGTGAATCGAATGGCCCATCTCGGGCGAGGCCTCGCGGGCGTGCAGCGTCACCCCCTTGAGGTGGAAGGTCGCTTCGGCGACATGGCTGTCGGCGATCGACGGGTTGCGCTCCTCCGAGAGCACCACGTCCAGGGTCGCCGAGGCCGATACCTGCCGGCCAAGGCGTCCGAACCGTTTCCGCACCATCTCACGCAGGTCGTCAGTCATTTCGACGTTCCGGCCCCGAATCTCAATCCGCATGAGTGCCTCCTTGTGGGTTCGGATCCGATGCTACGCCGCTCGGCGGCCTTTGCCAACTCCTATCGCTACTCTTGAGCAATGCCCGCAATGGACTTGGTAACCAAGGCCCTGCGCGCGGGGGAGGGGCGGAAGTTCAAGGCCTACCAGAAGCGCGCGGAGGCGATCAATCGCTATGAGCCGGAGATGGAAGCGCTCTCCGACGAGGAGCTGCGCACCGAGGCCGACGAGCTGCGCGAGCGCGCCCGCGGCGGCGGCGAGTCGCTCGACGATCTGCTGCCGGAGGCGTTCGCGCTCTGCCGCGAGGCCTCGCGCCGCAGCATCGGTCAGCGCCACTACGACGTCCAGCTGATCGGCGGCATGGTCCTCAACGACGGGGCGATCGCCGAGATGCGGACCGGCGAGGGCAAGACCCTGACCGCGACGCTGCCGGTCTTCCTCAACACCCTGGCCGGCGACAGCGTCCACGTCGTCACCGTCAACGATTACCTCGCCCGCCGCGACGCCGAATGGATGAAACCGATCTACGACGCGCTCGGCGTCACCGTCGCCTCGGTCCAGGACTCCGACGACCACGAGGCGCGCCAGCGGAAATACGCCTGCGACGTGACCTACGGCACCAACTCGGAGTTCGGGTTCGATTATCTGCGCGACAACATGGCCAACGCGCTCGAGCACTGCGTCCAGCGCGGCCATCACTTCGCCGTCGTGGACGAGGTCGACAACATCCTGATCGACGAGGCGCGGACGCCGCTGATCATCTCCGGCGCCCCCGAACAGGCCGCCCAGACCTACTACACCTTCGCTCGCCTGGCCAAACAGATGGTCGGCGTCCCGGCCAAAGAGAAGCTCAAATCGATGGGCGAAAACAAGGACACGAGCGACGCCGACTACGACTACGAGTACGACGAGAAACACAAGACGGTGGCGCCGACCGAGCGCGGCGTCAAAAAAGCCGAGGAATTCATCGGCGTCGACAACCTCTACCTCGCCGAGCACGGCAGCCTCGTCAACCACCTCGTCCAGTCGCTGAAGGCCGAGGCGCTCTACAAGAAGGACGACGACTACGCGGTGATCGACGGCGAGGTGATGATCATCGACGAGTTCACCGGCCGCATCCTCGAGGGCCGGCGCTGGTCCGAGGGCCTCCATCAGGCGGTCGAGGCCAAGGAGGCCACCCAGATCCGCGAGGAGAACCAGACCCTGGCGACGATCACCCTCCAGAACTACTTCCGCCTCTACGACAAGCTCTCCGGGATGACCGGAACCGCCCTGACCGAGGCGGTCGAGTTCATGAAGATCTACGAGATGCCGGTGGTCGAGATCCCGACCAACCAGCCGATGGTCCGCGCCGACCACAACGACCAGATCTTCAAGACCAAAGACGGCAAGTGGCAGGCGGTGCTCGACGAGATCGTCGCCCGCCACGAGAAAGGCCAGCCGATCCTGGTCGGAACGGTGTCGGTCGAGGTCTCGGAGATGATCTCCGACGCGCTCAAACGCGACGGCATCAAACACGCGGTGCTGAACGCCCGCCCCGAGCACGCCGAACGAGAGGGCGAGCTGATCGCCCAGGCCGGCCGCAAGGGCGAGGTCATGATCGCCACCAACATGGCCGGCCGCGGCGTCGACATCAAGCTCGGCGGCGACCCCGAGCACCTGGCGATCGCCGACCTCAAGAAGAAGGGCATCACGCACGAATCCGAGGGCTACGAGGAGGCGCTGGCGGCTCGGACGGTGGAGCTGAAGCCGCAGTGCGAAGCCGAGGCCGAGGAAGTCCGCGACCTTGGCGGCCTCTTCATCTGCGGCACCGAGCGCCACGAGTCGCGACGGATCGACAACCAGCTGCGCGGGCGTTCCGGCCGCCAGGGCGATCCCGGCGAGTCGCGCTTCTACCTCTCGGCCGAAGACGACGTGATCCGCCTCTTCGCCGGCGACCGCATCTTCAAAATCCTCGATCGCCTCGGCCCCGTCGAAGAGGACGGCACCGAAGTCCCGCTCGAGGCGAAGATGCTCACGAAAACTGTCGAGAGCGCGCAGAAGAAGGTCGAGGAGCAGAACTTCCTGATCCGCAAACGCGTCCTCGAGTACGACGACGTGATGAACGAGCAGCGCCGCGTGGTCTACAAATACCGGCGCGAGATCCTCGAAGGCCGCGACATCTCCGAGTCCGCCCGCGACGAGCTCGAGGGCGTGATCGAGCGCCTGGTCGAGGAGTACACGCCCGGCGACATCCTCGAGGACTGGGATCTCGAGGAGCTGGAGACGCAGCTGCGCCAGATCTGGCCGATCAGCGTCGAGGTCTCGACACTGGCGCCGGAGACGGTCGACCGCGAGGCGCTCAAGGACGAGCTCGACGACGACGCGATGGCCGCCTACGACGAGCGCGAGGAGAAACTCGGCGAGGAGCTGATGCGCTACCTCGAGCGCTCGATCCTGCTGCAGGTCATCGACAACCGCTGGCGCGAACACCTCTTCGACATGGACTACCTGCGGGAAGGCATCCACCTGCGCGGCTTCGCCCAGATCGATCCCCTCGTCGCCTACAAAAACGAGGGCTTCTCGATGTTCTCCGAGCTCATGCACTCGATCTGGGAGGAGTTCTCGAAGCTCGTCTTCCACGCCGAGATCGAGGTCGACGGCGTGCCCCAGGGCGCCGCCGCCGGCAACGGCGACGCCAGTCCCCAGCTCGACTACTCGGGCGGCACGCTCGAGGCCCAGCCCTCGGCGCTCCAGCAGGTCGCCGCCGGCGCCGGCGGCGTCGACACGCTCGCCGCCGAGGCGGTCGGCAGCAACGGTCACGCCAACGGCGGCGACGTCGTCGAGACCGTGGTCAACGACGAGCACGACAACATCGGCCGCAACGACCCCTGCTGGTGCGGTTCGGGCAAAAAGTACAAGAAGTGCCATGGCGCCTAGCGCCCGTGCCGCTTAACCACGATCCGGTCCGGGAGTTCATCCGCGCCTTCAACGAGCGCGATCTCGACGGCTTCGTCGCCGTGCTCGACCCCGAGATCGAGATCCACTCCAACAAGGGGCTCCGCAAGGGCCTCGAGGCGGCCCGGCTGTGGGCGACGCGCAAGCCCGGCGGGGTGCAGCAGACGATCGAGCTGGTCGAGCTCTACGAGAACGACACCGAGGGCGGGGGTGGGCGGGCGGTGGCGCTGATCGTCCGCCACTGGCACTGGGACGACGAGGACGGCGAGAAGGCCGGCGAGGAAGCGATGGCCTGGGCCTTCACCCTGCGCGAGCGGCGGGTGCTCTCCTGGCGCCCCTACGAGGACCGCGGCGAGGCACTGCGGGCAACCGGTTTCGAGAGCGTCGCCTGAATTCTGCGGGCTCCGGGTCTGCGGCCACGGATATGCTGCGCGCGTCATGTTCCGTACGCGCTCGATCCTGCTGATCGCCTTGGTTGCCGCGCTGCTCTGCGCCGGCCTCGCCGAGGCGCGGACCTACCCGACGCCGCCAACCGGAGCCTGGACGCTCGGAACCGGCGCCGGCTTCACTCTCAAGAAGCAGTCGGAGAGCAAGGTGGTGCTCAGCAACCTGCACTTCCGCACCCCGGTGGGCGAAGAATCCTGCCCGGCCAAGGCGGAGCCGGTCAAGGTCCTCGGCACCTACGCGCTGAAGCAGTTCCACCGCGGCGGCTACACGGCCTGGGGAGTCGGCAAGAACGTCGGCGGCGAACCCGGGTTCATGGCCGCCAAGATGCTCGCCGGTGGCAAGAAGGTCAACGGCAGCTTCTACCTCACGTGGAACTACCAGAACCCCAGCGAAGTGCTCCGCGGGTCCGCCCAGCTGGGCGCGTGCACCGTCGAATTCATCGGCGGCAAGCCGAAGTAGCACCGCCGCCCGGGCTCGGCGCCCTCGCCCGGGTAACCTAGGCCCATGGCCGATGCCGCGCAGACCGAAGCCGTAGCGCCGCGAATCGCCGCTGTCCGCGAGCAGCTGTCCCTGCTCTCGGACTACCTTTGACCCGGCTGCGCTAGAGACCGAGGCGGCGCGCCTCGAGGAGGAGATGGGCCGACCCGGCTTCTGGGACGACCAGGAGGCCGCGGCGAAGGTCTCCGCCCAGCACTCCCGCGTGCAGCGGCGCCTCGACATGTTCCGTGGCCTCGAGGCCGATGTCGCCGAGCTGGCTGACCTCGCCGAGCTGGCCGACGAAGACGCGGAGCTGGCCGCCGAGCTGGTCACCCAGCTGGGGTCGGTCGAGCGGCGGCTCGCCGAGCTCGAAGAGGCGCGCCTGTTCAGCGGCGAGTACGACAGCGGGGACGCCGTCGTGACCGTCCACGCCGGCGCCGGTGGCACCGACTCCCAGGACTGGGCCGAGATCCTGCTGCGCATGTACCTGCGCTGGGCCGAGCGGCGCGGCTTCGATGTCGAGATGGCCGAGGCCTCGCCGGGCGAGGAGGCCGGCCTCAAGTCGGCGACCTTCATCGCCAAGGGCGAGAACGCCTACGGCCTCTTCGCCGCCGAGCGCGGCGTCCACCGGCTGGTCCGGATCAGCCCGTTCGACTCCTCCTCGCGCCGCCACACCAGCTTCGCCCAGGTCGACGTCGGGCCGCTGGTCGAGGGCGGGGTCGACGTCGACATCGACGAGTCCGACCTGCGGATCGACACCTACCGGGCCTCCGGCGCCGGTGGCCAGCACGTCAACAAGACCGACTCGGCGGTGCGGATCACCCACCTGCCGACCAACACCGTCGTCCAATGCCAGAACGAGCGCTCCCAGACCCAGAACAAGGCGGTCGCGATGCAGCTGCTGCGCTCCAAGCTGCTGGAGCTCGAGGAGCGCAAACGCTCGGAGATGATGGCCAAGGCGCGCGGCGAGGTCAAAGACGTCGCCTGGGGATCGCAGATCCGCTCCTATGTCATGCAGCCCTACACGATGGTCAAGGACCACCGCACCGAGCACGAGGTCGGCGACGTCCAGCGGGTGCTCGACGGCGACCTCGACGGCTTCGTGCGCGACTACCTGAACAAGACCGCGGCGGCCTCGGCCAGCTAAGTGGTCCGGCTGCGCGGAGATCGGCGCTAGTGGCCGCCTTGCAGAGGGTCGAGCGCGCCGCCGACGGCGAGCCCGCCGGCCTCCTGGTCCTCCACCACGGCCGCGGCACCAACGAGACCGACCTGCTCGGGCTCGCCGACCGCCTCGACCCCGAGCGTCGTCTGCGCGTCGTCTCGGCCCGCGGGCCGCTGCGGCTGCCGGGCTCGTCCGGCTACCACTGGTACCTGGTGCCGCGGGTCGGCTATCCCGACCGCGAGACCTTCGAGGCCGCCCGCGCGGCGCTGGGCGAGCTGCACGACGAGCTCTGGGCGGAGACCGGGGTCGGTCCCGAGCGCACCGTCCTCGGTGGCTTCTCGATGGGGACGGTGATGAGCTACGCGATGGGGCTCGGCAGCGATCGGCCGGCGGTCGCCGGGATCCTCGCCTTCAGCGGCTTCGTCCCGACCGTCGAGGGCTGGCAGCCCGCGCTCGCCGACCGCACCGCCACCGGTGTCTTCATCGCCCACGGCAGCGCCGATCCGGTGATCGGGGTCGACTACGCGCGCCAGGCGCGCGAGCTGCTGGAGGGCGGCGGCCTGACGGTCGACTACCGCGAGGCCGAGTTCGGCCACTGGATCGAGCCGGCTCATGCCGCCGAAGCGGCCGGCTGGCTGGACGCGACGCTGCCCGGCTAGCCGGCGTGCGGGTTGGTCCAGAGCCGGCCCTTGCCGACCGCCTTGTGGGCGCTCAGCTGCTGGGCGAAGATCTTGCCGCAGTAGCCGGGGCTGTTGACGGCGTGGACGGCGATGTCGAACTCGTGGGCCGCGGTCGCCCGCACCATCTCGGCGTCGGTGAGGCTGGCGGTCAGTTTGAGGACGCCCTGCTTGCCGAAGTGCTTGGTGGCGTGGCCGAGCGCCAGGCCCCCCTTGCCGCCGAGCAGGCGGTAGGAGACCGACACGGTGGCGGGGGTCCAGGTCGTGTAGCGGAGGCTGAGGCGGACGGTGTCGTTGGCCGGGTCCGTGGCGATCGTCGCCGCCGTGGTGCGGACGAAGCACTCGGCTGGCGCGATCGCCAGTTCGCCGTCGGTTCCTTCCTCGTCTTCTTCTTCGCAGCCGGTTTCGACCGGTTCGCCTTCGGCGATCTCTTCCTGGGCTTCGAGCGCGCATTCGGCGGCGCTCTCTTCGCCTTCTTCGAATTCTTCTTCTTCGCCTTCGTCTTCGCTGACGAAGGCGGTGGGGAGGCCTGAGAAGGCGCTGCCGGCGGGCGCCGGCGCGGCCTGTGCCGTGCGGGTCAGGCCGAGCGCGGCGAGCAGGGCGACGACGAGGAAGAGGCCGGTCCAGAGGGCCAGGCGATGGTGGGCTTCGACCAGCTTGACGCCGGTCGTGCTGGCGGTCGGTTTGCTCTGCATGGGGCACCATCGACGCCCTGAGCCCGTTCTTTAGCCACGCCGGGCCCGCCTAGACGTTTTGACGATGCCGCTCAGTCCGCCGGCCGCCCTCGAGCTCGAGCAGGCCCTCCTTCATCGACAGGCCGCCGGCGTAGCCGCCGAGGCTGCCGTCGCTGCGCAGGACGCGGTGGCAGGGCACTACGAGCGGGATCGGGTTGCGGGCGCAGGCCGAGCCGGCGGCGCGGACCGCGCGCTCGTTGCCGGCGCCGCGGGCGAGCTCGGTGTAGGTGCGGGTCTCGCCGTAGGGGATCGCCACCATGCCTTCGCGGGCGCGGCGGTGGAAGCCGTGGCTCAGCTGCCAGTCGATCGGCAGATCGAAGCGGTCGAGCTTGCCGGCGAAGTAGCGATCGAGCTCACGGCGCTCCTCGTCGAGCGCGGCGGGCGACTCGAGCACCCGCGGCGAGATTCGCTGCGAGAGGTCGGACAGCATCGCCTCGATGTCCTCGCTCGGCAGCCCGACCCGCACCAGCCCGGTCGGGGTGCGGGCGAGGAGCAGCGGCCCGAAGGGCGAGTCGGCGGTCGCGTAGGCGACGTCGAGCAGCCCCTCGGCGGCGGCGATCTCGGTGAACGTGTCCACCGCGGCCTCCGTCTTGCGGTCGCGCTTCGCGCCGGTCGCGGCCCGGCGGCCGTTCGTCCTCCCGGTCTTCGTCTTCGTCGTCATGCCAGCTCCTTTCGCAGTCGTTTTAGTCCCTCGTGGAGGCTGCGCCGCGCCGCCTCCGGCGAGCAACCGAGCGCCGCCGCGATCTCGGCGTGCGGCAGGTCTGAGGCGTAGCGCAGCGTCACCGCCGCCCGCTGCTTCGGCGGCAGCGCCCCGACCGCCGCCCAGAGCTCGGCATCGGGCGCCTCGGGCCCGTCGACCGCGGCCTCCTCGACCTCGGCGACCGGCACCGGCCGGCGCCCGCGGGCCCGGTGGTGGTCGATCGCCTTGCGCTGCGCGATCGTGACCAGCCAGCCGCGCAGATTGCGGTCGTCCTCCAGACCGGGGTAGGCCCGCAGCGCCGCCAGGAAGGTCTCCTGGAAGACGTCCTCCGCCCCGTCGCGCCCGACCGCGCCCCGCAGCACCGCCATAACCGTGGTGGCGTGGGCGTCGATCAGGGTCTGGAAGGGGGGCAGCTTTGCCATCTGAGATCTAAACGCCCTAAGTGTCCCGGACGTGAGAACTCGCCCCCCTGGCGCCGAGAAAACCGCCGGCGATCGCACTTATCCGCGCATCGAGCGGATAAGTGCGAACGCCAGGGCCGCGGGAGGCGCTGGGCTAGGGTGGCGCGATGGCCGAGGACATCGAGCAGATCGTCGCCCGGGCGCTGGCCGAGGACATCGGCGACGGCGACGTCACCTCGATGGCGACCGTCGCCGCCGAGGCGCGCGGGCGGGCCCGGGTGGTGCAGAAAGCGCCGGGCGTTGTCTTCGGGCTGGAGCTGTTCGGCGCGACGATGCGCCAGTGCGGAGTCGAGGACGTCGACAACCTCGTCGTCGAGGGCCAATGGCGCTCCGAGGTGCCGGCCGAGGTCGCGGTGATGGCGGGGCCGGCGCGGGCGCTGCTGAGCGCCGAGCGGACGGCACTCAACTTCCTCGGCCACCTATCGGGGGTGGCGACCCTGACCGCCGAATACGTCGAGGCGGTCGCCGGCACCGGCGCCCGCATCCTCGATACCCGCAAGACGACGCCGGGCCTGCGGGTGCTGGAGAAGGCGGCGGTCGCGGCGGGCGGTGGGCGCAACCACCGGATCGGGCTCTTCGACGCCTTCCTGATCAAGGAGAACCACGTCGCCGCGGCTGGCGGGGTCGCCAAGGCGATCTACGCGGCGCGCTCGGCGCGGCCGGAGCTGCCGATCGAGATCGAGGTCCGCAACCTCGACGAGACCGCCTACGCCCTCGGCACCGGCGCCGACATCCTGCTGCTCGACAACATGGACCCGCCGACGATGCGGGCCGCGGTCGAGCTGCGCGACGCCAACGACGGCGAGCGCCGGGCGAAGCTCGAGGCCTCGGGCGGCGTCAACCTGGCGACGGTGCGGCAGTTCGCCGAGACCGGCGTCGACTACATCTCGATCGGCGCCCTCACCCACTCGGCGCCAAGCCTCGACTTCAGCATGCTCCTCGACGCTATTTAAGGAGTTTCGACAGGCGGCGGTCTTTGAGCACGCGGCCGCCGGTCTGCTCCTCGGGGCAGTAGTTCATCTGGTGTTCGGAGAAGAAGACCGCCTCGATCGTCGTGCCGCAGCGCGGACAGGGCTCGCCCTCGCGCTTGTGGACCCGCAATGGCATCGGCACCTTGTCGGGGACGTCGGGGCCGATCGTCTCCTCGTAGTGGTCGATCGCGTCGCCGAGCACGTGGAGGCCGGCGTGCAGGCGCTCGATCTCCTCGTCGCCCAGTTCGGTCCCTTTCTTGAACGGCGAGAGGCGCGCCTCCCAGAGGATCTCGTCGACCCAGGAGCGCCCGATGCCGGCGATGTCTCGCTGGTGGCGCAGCAGCGGGTGGATCGTCCGCGGCTTGTCGATCGCGGCGGCCAGCTCCTCGAGCGAGGGGGCCGGCCAGGCTTCCGGGCCCAGCGAGGCGACCATCTCGTCGTCGGCGACCGCGTCGACCGGCAGCAGTTTGGCCCAGGCGCGCTGCTTGGTCCCGAACTCGCGCAGGCGCAGCTCGCGGCCGTCGTCGAGGCGGACCAGCACCCGCGAGGCGCGGTCTTTCATCGAGGCCCGTTTGTCGAAGATCCGCAGCCGCCCGGCCGACATCAGGTGGATCAGCAGCGCCAGATCGCCGAACTCGACGACCGGCATCTTGCCGACCCGCCGCACTCCGGTCACCTCGCGCCCTGCCAGCGCTTCCAGCGGCGGGTCGAAGGTCTTCATCACGTTCATCCCGGGCGCCAGGACCGATTCCACCGAAGCTCCCGAAAGTGCGGTGTTCAATCGGCGCGCGACGATCTCGACCTCGGGCAGCTCGGGCATCGATCAATTCTGGCGAGTCGGTGGTGCCGGCCAGACGGAGGACGCGAGCCGGTAGACTTCGCCCACGTTCATTCGACCTGGTTCGACCTCAAGGTCTGCCGGCGAACATCGAGGAAAGGAAGGGCTCATGCAGGAGCTCCCGACGATCCAGGCAACCCTCGCACCGGAGCTCAGCCCGGCGGAGATCGGCGCGCTCAGCGAAGAGATCCGGGCGCTCGCGGTGGAGCGGAACGCCGTCATCCTCGCCCACAACTACATGCTTCCCGAGGTCCAGGACGTCGCCCACCACCGCGGCGACAGCCTCGGTCTCTCGCGCGAGGCGGCCGCCACCGACGCCGAGGTGATCGCCTTCTGCGGCGTCCACTTCATGGCCGAGACCGCCTCGATCCTCTCGCCCGACAAGACCGTGCTGATCCCCGACCTCGACGCCGGCTGCAGCCTCGCCGACTCGATCGACGCCGACCAGCTGCGCGCCTGGAAGGCCGAGCATCCCGGCGCCCTCGTCGTCATGTACGTCAACACCTCGGCCGAGGTCAAGGCCGAGACCGACTATTGCTGCACGTCGTCGAACGCGGTCTCGGTGGTCGAGCACATCTGGGCCGAGCACGGCGCCGACACCGAGATCCTCTTCGGCCCCGACATGTGGCTGGGCGCCTTCGTCGAGCGCGAGACCGGCCTGGTCGAGGATCCCGAGCGCCGCGCCCGCTTCCACGTCTGGGACGGCGAGTGCCACGTCCACGCCGGCATCCGCCCCGAGGACATCGCCCGCACCCGCGCCGAGAACCCGGATGCCGAGTTCCTGATCCACCCCGAGTGCGGCTGCTCGACCCAGGCGATGGAGTACGTCACCAGCGGTGACATCGACCCCGAGGGCGTCCACATGCTCTCGACCTCGGGGATGCAGAGCTACGTCGAAGCCCATCCCCAGGGCGAGTTCATCGTTGCCACCGAGAACGGAATGCTCTACCCGCTCCAGCAGGCGGCGCCGCAGGCCAACCTGATCGAGGCCAATCGCATGGCCTATTGCAAATACATGAAGATGATCACGCTGCCGAAGCTCCGCGACGGGCTGGCGGAGATGAAGTTCGAGGTCAGCGTTCCCGCCCAAATTGCGGACCTGGCGAAGCTTCCGATCGAGCGCATGGTTGCGATCGGCTAGTCGCTCAGACGACTCTCAGGTAACGCTTACCCGGTGGTTAGCCACCGGGGGGAGGGTGGAGGTGCAAGTCGTCGAATGGAGGTCCGAGATGTCAACTGACCAAGCGCAACGAAACATCCTGGTGATCGCCGGCCGTACCGCCAACCCGCAGTCGCTGATCGAGGCCCTGCGCCCGCGCGCCACCGACCACACCGGCTTCACGCTGCTCATCCCAGCCGCGCCGCTGGCCGGTGCCTTCGACGCCGAGGCCGACTGGATCGACGCGTCCAGCCGCGCGATCGACGCCACCGCCGCCCTGCACGCCGCCGGCCTCGACGTGATCGAGACGATCATCGGCGACGCCGACTTCGCCGCCGCCGCCGGGGACGTGCTGCACTCGCGCGAGATCGACGACGTCGTCGTCCTTGTCGATCCGGGCGCCGCGCTCGGCGCCTCGCCCGATCTCGTCACCGTCTGAGCCCCGCCCGGCCCGTCGCCGGCACCGAGTTGGGCCAGTCGCAGAGCGAAGCGGCGTAATTCTGGGCGCGAAATTTCGCGGTCGGAGGGCCAAAGGGTTCATCTTGTCTCTGCCGAACCCACCCCACTGATGGCAAGACTCCGACGCAACAAGAACCGTGACCCCGAGCCCGTGCGCTCGCGCGGTCGTCGCGCTCCGATCATCGAGCTGAGCGAGATGACGAAGGTCTACCCCGGCGGCCACATGGCCCTCGACCGGGTCAACCTGGCGATCGGTCGCGGCGAGTTCGTCTTCCTCGTTGGCCCGACCGGCTGCGGCAAGTCGACGCTGATCAAGATGCTGATCCGCGAGCTCGACGCCACCGAAGGCTCGGTGCGGATCGCCGGCCGCGACATCGGCAAGCTGCCGGAGAAGAAGATCCCGCAGCTGCGCCGCAACATCGGCACCGTCTTCCAGGACTTCAAGCTGCTCCCCAACCGGACGGTCTACGACAACGTCGCCTATGCACTGCAGGTGATCGGCGCCAGCCGCGCCGAAATCCGCGAGCAGGTGCCGGCGACGCTGCGTCTGGTCGGCCTCTCGACCAAGCTGCACCGCTACCCCGACGAGCTCTCCGGCGGCGAGCAGCAGCGCGTCTCGGTCGCCCGCGCCTTCGTCAACCACCCGCCGCTGCTGCTGGCCGACGAGCCCTCGGGCAACCTCGACCCGGTCACCTCGATCGGGATCATGCAGCTGCTCTACCGGATCAACAAGACCGGCACGACCGTCGTCGTCGTCACCCACGACCGCGAGATGGTCGACAACATGCGCCGCCGCGTGATCGAGCTCTACGAGGGCCGCGTCGTCCGCGACGAGGTCTCGGGCGGCTACACCGAGGAGTCGACGACCGAATTCGGCATGCGGATGCACGCCGAGATGGGGATCGGGACCGACGGCGAGCAGCTCACCAACGGACACGGTCACGAGCTAGTCCGCTGATGTCGAGGTTCTTTTTCTTCTTCGCGGAGGCGTTCCGCGCCCTGCGCCGCAACGGCGCCCCGACGCTGGCGGCGGTCGTCACGACGGTCGTCACCGTCGTCCTGCTCGGTGTCCTGATCCCGATCTTCCAGACGACCCAGGCGAAGTCGAGCGAAATCCGCAGCCAGCTGAACTTCCAGGTCGAACTCTTCGACGACGCGACGCCACCGGAAGTCGCCCAGGCCAAAGCGAAGGTCGAGGCGATCCCGCACGTCGCCGCCGTCACCTACATCTCCAAGGCGGAAGCCCTGCAGACGCTGAAGAGCGAACTGAAGGACAAATCGATCGTCGAACAGCTGCACACCAACCCGCTGCCGGCGAGCCTCAGCGTCAGCGCCACCGATGCCTCCTACCTGCCGGAAATCGAAAAGGCGATCTACTCGACCGGGGCCAACGGCACCCAGCAGGCGATCAGCCCGGCGATCGGCAAACCCTTCAACCGCAACCAGGACTCGAATCAGATCGTCAAGGTCACCAGCGCCCTGAAGATCGTCCTGACGGTGATCACCGCGCTGCTCATCCTCGCCTCGCTGATGCTGGTCGGCAACACGATCCGGCTCTCGATCTTCACCCGCCGCCGCGAGGTCGAGGTGATGCGCCTGGTCGGCGCCACCCGCTGGTTCATCCGCTGGCCGTTCATGATCGAGGGCGTGGTCGTCGGCTTCACGGGAGGCCTGGTAGCCATACTGATCCTGTGGATTGGCAAGGTGACGATCGTCGACCCGCTGTCGAGCTCGTTCTCGTTCCTGGCGGCGCAGCAGAGCAGCACCGTCAACTTCCCGCTGCTGATCGCGATTCTCTTCGGTGCCGCGGTGCTGGTCTCGACGATCGGGTCCGGCGTGACCCTGCGTCGCTTCCTCAAGGTCTGAGGGGAGCGTGAGGCTCCGCGCGGGGATCGCCTTCGGCGTCGCCCTGCTCGCCGTCCTCGCGGTCGGCCTCTACCTCGGCGGCCACCCCAGCAAGCTGCCCGGCTTCGCCCGCGAAGCCTTCGTCGCCGAACCGGCGGGCCTGAGCCAGGAAGGGGCGGAACTGATCGAAGAAAACTACTTCCGAAAGGTCGGCCCGACCGAGCTCGGCAACGCCTCGCTGCAGGGCATGGTGCGGGAGCTGCGCAAACGCCACAAGGACCGCTTCAGCGACTACTTCTCACCGGAAAGCCTGGAAGGCTTCAACCAGCAGATCGAAGGGCGCTTCTCGGGGATCGGGCTCAGCATCGTCGGCACCAAGAAGGGCCTGCACGTGGTCAAGGTCTTCGCCGGCTCGCCGGCCGCCGAAGGCGGGATCAAGGCCGGCGAACTGATCACCGAAGCGGGCGGCGAAACGCTGGCGGGGCTCTCGAGCACCGAAGCGACCGACAAGATCAAGGGACCGGAAGGCACCAAGGTCACGATCACGGTGCTCGATCCCAAGACCAAGAAGAGCCGCGAACTGACGCTGACCCGGGCCGAGGTCGAGCTGCCGAACGTCTCCCAGCACCTCTTCACCACCGACGGCAAGAAGATCGGCTACGTGCGGATGCTCTCGTTCAGCGAAGACGCCCACGGTTTCCTCGCCAAAGCGATCGAAAAGGTCCAGAAGGAAGGGGCGGAAGGGCTTGTCCTCGACCTCCGCGGCAACCCCGGCGGCCTGCTCGAGGAAGCCGTGTCCAGCGCCAGCCTGTTCCTGCCCAAGGGCGAAGTCGTGGTCTCGACCAAATCGCGGACCAAGGGCGACAGCACCCACGAATCCGGCGATGGCAAGATCGTCGACGTCCCCTTCGACGTGCTGATCGACCGCAACACCGCCAGCGCCGCCGAGATCCTGACCGCGGCCCTGGCCGAGGACGGGGACGCGACCGTGGTCGGCACCCGCTCCTACGGCAAGGGCGTCTTCCAGGAAGCCCACGACCTCGCCAACGGCGGGGCGCTCAAGCTGACGATCGGCGAATACTTCACTCCGGACGGCGAAAACCTCGCCCGCACCGGCGGCATCCACCCCGACGTGAAGGTGGTCGACAACCCGAAGACGGCGGCCGACGAGGCCAAGCAGCGGGCGCTCTCGGTCGTCGCTGCCCAGGTCGAAGGTTGAGCCGGGCCGGGCGCCGGCGGGGAGCACCGGCTTGAGCCCGCGCAGCCGCGGGCGGGCGCCGCGGCGCACCTCCAAGCCGCCACCGCTGCCGCGCGCCCGCGAGGCGGTCGAGCGGCTGCTCGAGGACGAGCTCGGCTTCCGCGGCTTTCGTGCCTCGCTGGAGAAGGAAGCCGGCGCGGCCGCCGAGGCGGCGGCCCGGGTGGTGCCGGCGCGGCGCGACCTCACGGCGCTGGCGACCTTCACCGTCGATCCGGCGACGGCGCGCGACTTCGACGACGCCGTCTCCGCCCAGCGCGAGGGCGACGGCGCCCGGGTCTGGATCCACATCGCCGACGTCGCCGCCCACGTGCGGCCCGGGTCGCCGCTCGACCTCGAGGCGCGGCAGCGCGCCAACAGCACCTACGTCCCCGGTGCCGTCGAGCCGATGCTGCCGCACGCGCTCTCCAGCGACGCCTGCAGCCTGGCGCCGGGGGTCGAGCGGTTGGCGGTGACGGCGGAGATGGAGATCGGCGCCGACGGGCGGCCGCGGCGCTCGAGCTTCTACCGCAGCCGGATCCGCTCCGACGCCCGCTTCGACTACGACCAGCTCGACGCGTTCTTCGCCGGCCGCGCCGAGCCGCCCGAGGAGGTCGCCGAACCGCTGCGGGCGGCGCGTTCGGTGGCGGCTGACCTCGGCGAGCACCGCGGTGAGTCGAACCTCGACGTCGAATCGGCCGAGCCCGAGTTCCGCTTCAACCACAAGGGCAACGTGACCGGCGCCCACCGCGTGCCCCAGACCGAGTCCCACCGCCTGATCGAGCGGCTGATGATCCTCACCAACGAGCAGGTCGCCGAGCTCCTGGTGGCGCGGCGGGTGCCGGCCGTCTACCGCGTCCACGCCCAGCCCGACCCGCCGCGGATCGAACGGCTGCTCGAGCAGCTGCACGCGCTCGGGGTGCCGACGCCGCCGCTGCGTGGCGGGCTCAGCCCGCGCTCGGCCGGGGCGATGGCGGCGGAGGCGAGCCGGCTTGTCAGCGCCGAGGCGCGCCGCCGCAAGCACGGTCGCGCCGCCTACACCTCGCTGGTGCTGCGCTCGCTCAAGGCCGCCGCCTACAGCGAGCGCAACAGCGGCCACGCCGGGCTCGGCTCCGAGGCCTACGCCCACTTCACCTCGCCGATCCGCCGCTATCCCGACCTGCTGGTGCACCGGGCGCTGCTGGCGGCGCTGGGTGAGGGCGAGGAGGCGCCGACGCTGGCCGAAGCTCGCGACGTCGCCGCCCACTGCTCGGCCCGCGAGCGCGAGTCGGCCAAGATCGAGCACGGGGCCGACGACGTCTGCGCCGCCTACCTGCTGGCCCGCGAGCTCGGTGAGCGCGGCCTCGACGCGGTCTTCGAGGGCGAGATCTCGGGGGTGATCCGGGCCGGCGCCTTCGTCACCTTCGCCGGTGAGCTCGGTGACGTCTACGAGGGGATGCTGCCGGCGCGGCGGCTGCCCGGCGGTCGTTACGAGCTCGACCGCTCCGAGGTGATGCTGAAGGGCAGCGGCGAGGGCGCGCGGACGCTGCGGCTCGGCGACCGGGTGGGGGTGCGGGCGACCGCGGTCGAGGAGCTGCGCGGCCGGGTCGATCTCGAGCTGGCCCCCTGAGCGCGCCGGGCACGGCGCGCTCTGCGAGGCTGTAGGCATGGCCAAGAAGGGCAAGAAGAAACGGGCGCCGGCGTCGGGCGACGTCGTCACCAACCGCCGGGCGCGGCACAAATTCGAGTTCGTCGAAACGATGGAGGCGGGGATCGTCCTGACCGGCTCCGAGGTCAAGGCGCTGCGCGGCGGCCAGGCGCAGATGACCGACTCCTACGCCGTCGTCGACGACGGCGAGGTCTGGCTGCGCAAGCTCCACATCCCGCCCTATGAGTTCTCCCCCGTCGATGCCCACCGGGCCGACCGCGAGCGCAAACTGCTGCTGCACCGCGACGAGATCGAGCGGCTGATCGGCAAAACCGCCCAGAAAGGGCTGACGCTGGTGCCGACGCGGATCTATTTCAAAGGGTCGCGGGCGAAGGTCGAGCTGGCGCTGGCGCGCGGCAAGGAGGGCCGCGACCGGCGGCGCGAGATCGCCGATCGCGACGTCCGCCGCGAGGTCGAGCGCGAGTTCAAAGCTCATATGCGCTAGTTGCCTGTAATCCCCGCTCCACATACGTCCAGGTGGGCAGGAAACCGCCGACCTTCATGGAAGGATGCAGGGGAATGCGGATCCGGTTCCTAGTCTCGACGTCAACTGTGGGGCTCTTTGCGATTGGGCTGTTGCTGCCCGCCGCGTCCAGTGCCGCGGGGGTCGCGCCCCCGGCCGGCAATTACGTCTCCGACCACACCGGCCTGTTCGTCGCCGCCCTGGCCGCCGCGATCCTGCTCCTGCTGTTGGTGGTGAGCGTGACTCAACGGCGGGCAAAGGACAAAGCCGCGCAGGAGGGCACCGGAGCCTCGGCCGACGCGTCGGCGGCCCCGCCAGCGTCGGGCGACCCGAGTGCACCGGGAGCGCCGCCCGCCGACCCGAGTGCGCCGGAGGCACCCCGCGCGACTCTGGAGGCTTCCGCCGTGGCGGCGGCAGTGTCGCCGGCGGCTCCCGGGGCAAGCGTGCCGCCGCCCGGCATGGGCTCTACGCCCCCGGGCTCGCCCGCCTCGCCACCCGCCGGCGCCGATGCGCCGCCGCCGAACGAGAGCAGCAGGGACCGCAAGAAGCGGATCCGCAACGAGCAGCGCGCCGCCCGCGACCAGATGCGGGCCGAGCGTCGCGCCGCCGTCCAGAGCCGCAAGGACGAGCGCCTCGCCAAGCGCGCCGACGGCGACGAGGCGCAGGCCACTCCCGCTCCCGCCGCGCCGACCGCCGATGGTCCGGCACTGGAGGGCGCGGCAGGCGGGGTCGCTGCCGGCGCAGCAGCCGCCGGGCTGGCGACCGCGGCGACCGATCCGCCCGAGTCGAAACCGAAGAAGTTCTTTGGGATCGAGTACGGCGGCGGCGGTGAGAAGAGCTTTTTCGGGATCAAGTACGGCGGTGGCAAGCAGAAGCGCGAGCAGGCTCTGGCCGAGCAGCGCCTCGCTGCCGTCCGGGCCGCCAACGAAAGGGCGATCGAACAGGCCCGCACCGGCCAGCCAGAGAAACCGGTCGCCGAGACGACGCCGCCACCATCGCCGCCGACCGCCGCTGAGATCGGCGAGCCGCCGGTTCCCGGCCTCGGTCAATCGTTCTCGCCCGCCGGCGGCGAGCCCGACCCGACTCCGCCGTTCGCCCCGGTCAGCGCGCCGCCGCCCGGTCCGCCACCCGTCGCCGACGACGATCCCGCCGCCGCCGAGCAGCGGGTCAAGGACAAGGTCCAGGAAGTCCGCTTCGAGGAGCAGCGGATCCGCGCCGAGGCCGACCGTCGCCTTCAGGAGGCCGAACTGCTGCAGGCCGGGAGCTCCGCCGCGAGCCCGCCGTCCCAGCCCGACACCGCCGATTTTGCCCTGCCACCGATCACTCCCTCGGTTTCCGGCCTGGCGCCGGCCGAGGGCGTCCCGAGCCAGAACGCGCCCGCGCCCGGCGAGGCTGGGGCGCCGGAGTCCTCGCCGTCGCCGGCCCCGGGACTCGACCAGCTGAGAACCGCCGAGCAGCAGCTGCGCGAGGATCGCGAATACCGCGAGCGCTCGATGCAGGAGGCCGAGGTCCGCATGCGCGAGATCGACGCGCGCACCAAAGCCGCCGAAGAGCGAGCCGCCGAGGCCGAACGACTCGAGGCGATCGCGGCCGAGGAAGAGACGCGCCAGAAACGGCTGGACGAGATGCAGCGAGGCGTCGCCGAGGCCGAGGCCCGCGCCCGCGAGGCCGAGGCGCGCGCTGCCGAAGCCGAGGAGGCCGTCCTGCGCTCGGTCACCAGCTCCTCGCCGACGATCAACAACGACCCGGCGTCGGCGAGCGGGGCGGACGCCCATGCCGCCGCCCCTGCCGCCGATCTCGATTCGGCCGCACCGCCGCAGCCGGCCCCGCCGCGAGCCGAGCCCGCGGTGCCGGTCGGCGAGCCGCCGGCTTCCAGCTTTGAGCTGCCGGCCTCGGACCCGCCGCCCGCGGCCAGCCCGGGCGGGTCCGAGCCCAGCCATCCCGGGGACAACGGACCGTCGGCGCCACCACCGTCGCCATTCTCGCCGCGGCCGCCCGAGGAGCGCTCGCCGACTCCGCCCCCGCCGCCACGGCCGTTCGCGCCGGCACCGCCGCCCGCGCCCGCGGCGCCGAAACCCTTCGCGTCGGGGCCGCCCCCGGCCGAGCCGGAAACGTTCGGGGCCGGCTCCGCGACGGGCGATCCGAAACCGTTCACTCCGCCCGCGGCGTCCCCCGATCCCGCCGTCTCGGCGCCTCCGGCCGCTCCCCCGGCCCCGGGCGGTGAGGGTCAGATCGACCTCAACTCGGTCACCTTCGAGCAGCTTCGCGCGCAGAACCTCTCGGTCACCCAGGCGACCCGCCTGCTGGCCCACCGCGAGCGGCTCGGCGGCTTCAACTCCGTCGAGGATCTCGACGGCGTCGCCGGCTTCCCGCCCGAGGTCCTCGCGGACCTCAAGAGTCGCGCGTCGGTCTAACGCCGGCTATTCGCCGGTCGCGTACTTCTCGGCGAGCTTGAGCCAGATCTCACTGCGGGTCGGGTAGGCCGCGACCGCGTGGCGGAGGGTCGGCATCGGCACCTCGCCGACCAGCGCGATCGTCGCCGCGTGGAGAAAGTCGGCGGTCTCGAAGCCGCAGAAGGTGGCGCCGACGATCCGCTCGGTGGCGCGGTCGACGACCAGGCGGCAGGTGCCGCCGGTGCCCTTGCCCTGGAAGCTGGCGCCGGGCGATCCGTCGGTCGGCACGTCGACCGCGACCGCGTCGATCCCGGCCTCCTCGGCCTGCGCCAGCGTCTTGCCGACCGCGGCGACCTGGGGGTCGGTGAAGGTGACCCGGGGACTCCCGAGACCTTCGGCGAGCGCCTCCACCTCGCCGCCGAGGAGGTTCTGGGTCGCGACCCAGGCCTGGTACTTGCCGATGTGGGTGAAGAGGGCGCGGCCGTTTACGTCGCCGATCGCGTAGAGCCAGTCGCGCCCGCCGACCCGCATGCGGTCGTCGACCTCGACGAAGCCGTGCTCGTCCGCCTCGACCCCGGCGGCGTCGAGGGCGATGTCGTCGGTGTGCGGTTTGCGGCCGACGGCGACGAGGATCTCCGCCGCCTCGACCGTCGAGCCGTCGTCGAGCGTGGCGATGACGCCGGCGCCGCCGGCCTCGACCTTCTCGAGCTCGGTGCCGACGCGGACGTCGACGCCGAAGCTTTCGCGCAGGCTCTCGGCGACCTGCTCGCCGGCGAAGGGCTCGTCGCGGCCGAGCAGGTGGGGACCGCCCTCGACCAGCGTCACCTTCGTCCCCAGTGAGGACCAGGCCTGCGAGAGCTCTGAGCCGACCGGGCCGCCGCCGAGCACGATCATGCTCTCCGGCACCACTTTGGCGCTGGTCGCGTCGCGGTTGTTCCAGGCTCGGACCGAGTCGAGGCCGTCGATCGGCGGCATCGCGGCGCCGCTGCCGGTGGCGATCACCACGGCGCGCTCGGCGCGCAGCAGGTCGTCGCCGACGCGGATCTCGCGCTCGCCCTCGAACCGCCCGGCACCGCGGAAGAGATCGATCTTCCGTTCTTCGAGCCAGGGCAGCTGGGCCGAGTCGTCGTAGTCGTGGCTGGCTTCGTCGCGGCGGGCGAGGACGGCGGCGGGATCGAGCTTGGAGTCGGCGTCGACCGGCACCCCGGGGATGCGGCGCGCCTCGGCGAGGACGTCGGCCGGGCGCAGCAGCGCCTTCGAGGGCATGCAGGCGTAATAGGAGCATTCGCCGCCGACCAGATCGGGCTCGACGATCGCCACCCGCCAGCCGGCGCCGGCGAGCCGGCCCGCGCAGACCTCGCCGGCGGGGCCGGCGCCAAGGACGATCGCGTCGTAGCTGTGGTCGCTCATCGGTTGCCTGTCCCTACCCACTACGGACCCCCTACAATTCCAGATGCATCAACGCACGGGGGCGACAGGCTTCGACGTGGTCGACTCGTGCGAAAGGTTGCAGGTCGAGGTTGCCGGAGGCCTCGTTAAACCCCGGCACCAACCAATACGTGCGGACCATGAGTTCGCCCTCGCCGCTTAGCTAGAAACTAAGCGCTGTGAGAGTCGGTCCTCCCACACCCGCGGGGAGGGGCACCGGCTTCAAGAAGCGGGCTAGCCCGGACGGATCGCCCCGTTCGGCCGGGTTAAATTCAGAGGGCTGTGTCTCCCGTAGTGCCCGCCGG
This sequence comes from uncultured Actinomycetes bacterium, assembly GCA_963839115.1. GTDB lineage: Bacteria > Actinomycetota > Thermoleophilia > Solirubrobacterales > 70-9 > VAYN01. The sequence goes on along the minus strand of CAWITM010000001.1, from coordinate 1,870,794 downwards.
CGCGGACCCCGGGAGACGAGAATCAAGCGCCGGCTAAACCTGTAGACACCCTCGCACCGCGTCCGCGGATCCGAGTTCGAATCTCGGCGCCTCCATCATCACCGCTCGCCCCGGCTCCGGCCGGCGGCGGTGCGCGTGCGCGCCAGTGCGCACGTCAGTTCCTCCCAGGGACCGGGATTCCAGTAACGCCGGGCCGCGCCGGAGGTCGAGGGCAGGACCCAGACCGCGGCGCCGCCGAGGGACTCTGGCTGGGGCCCGTAGTCGGGGACGCGGCCGAGCGCGGCGCCGGCGGCGTTCTTGCCGTTGAAGGCGAGGAGGGCGGCGCCGGTGGCGGCGACCGCCGCCTCGAGGCGGGGGACGTCGAAGCCGGCCCGGCCGACCTCGAGGTCCGATCCCGAGGTGGTCTTGGCGATGTCGGTGAGCCCTATCCCGAACTCCGTCAGGCGGGCGAATTCGGCGGGGAGGAGGCGGACCGGGGTCAGCCCGACAGCGTGGAGCGTCGGCCAGAAGGCATTGCCGGGGCCGGCGAAATAGGCGCCGGCACGGGCCGAGGCGGCGCCTGGCGCGGTCCCGCAGAAGACGAGGTCGAGCCCCGGCTCGAGGACGTCGGGGAGGACATGGTGATCTACGCTCACGCGATGGAACGCTACGTCGCCTTCCTGCGCGGGATCAACCTCGGCAACCGGCGGGTCAAGAGCCCGGAGCTGAAGAAGCACTTCGAGGACATGGGACTCGAGGAGGTGGCGACCTTTCGGGCCAGCGGCAACGTGATCTTCGCCGACCCCGGCGGCGATTCGGAGGCCAAGCTCCAGAAGCGGGTCGAAGGTGAGCTGGACGAGCGCCTCGGCTACGACGTGGCGGTCTTCCTGCGCAGCTTCGAGGAGGTGGCGGCGATCGCCGCCGTGGAGCCCTTCGAGGCCGCCGCGATCGAGAGGTCGAAGGGCAAGCCGCAGGTCAACCTGCTGGCCAAGAAACCGACCGCCGTGGCGCGGAAGAAGGCGCTCGCGCTGGCCGGTCCCGAGGACGTCTTCGAGTTCTCCGGCCGCGAGCTGCACTGGCTGCCGAGCACCGGCCTCTCGGAAACCGAGGTCGACCTCAAGGCGCTCGACAAGGCGCTCGGGAAAGGCACGATGCGCACCATGGGGACGATCCAGCAGATCGCCGCCAAGTACTGCGGCGACTGAGCGTCGCTAACGTGGATCGCGATGGCAATCGCGACCGCAACCTCGCTCGACGTCTACGTCGGCGGCGGGCTCCTCTTCGGGGACGTCTCGTTCAAGCTCGAGCCGGGCGACCGGATGACGCTCTCCGGCCGCAACGGCGCCGGCAAGTCGACCCTGCTCAGAGTCCTCTCCGGCGAGCTGGCGCCGGAGTCCGGCACCCTGACCGTGCAGCGTGGCGCCCGCGTCGCCCTCCACGACCAGCGCCCGCCGCGCGAATCGAGCGCCAAGCTCGGCGACTACGTCCTCTCCGGCCGCAACGACATGATCGAGACCGAGGCCGAGCTGGCGCGCCTTGAGGGTGAGATGGGCGGCAGCGTGTCGGAGGAGACGATGAACGCCTACGCCGCCGCCCAGGGCCGCCTCGAAGCCGGCGGCGGCTACCGCTGGCGCGACGACGTCCTCGCCGTGCTGCGCGGCCTCGGCTTCGGCCCCGACCAGCACGACCGCGCGCTCTCGACCTTCTCCGGCGGTGAGCTGACCCGCGCCTCGCTGGCCCGCGTCCTCGCCGCCAAGCCCGACCTGCTGCTGCTCGACGAGCCCACCAACCATCTCGACATCCCCTCGCTGGAGTGGCTCGAGCGCTACCTCGTCGACCTCGACGCCGCCGTCGTCCTGGTCGCCCACGATCGCTGGTTCCTCGAGGCGGTCGGCACCTCGGTGCTCGAGCTCGAGGCCCAGCGGGCGCGCTTCTTCCCCGGCCCCTGGCACGCCTGGCGCCAGGAGCAGGCCGCCCGCCAGATCGCCCTCGGCAAGGCGATCGAGCGCCAGCAGGCCGAGATCGAGCGGATGGAGCGCTTCGTCGAGCGCTTTCGCTACAAGGCCAGCAAGGCGCGCCAGGCGCAGTCGCGGGTCAAACAGATCGACAAGAAGAAGAAAGACGGCCCGCGGGCCGAAGTGCGCGACACCCGCAGCCTGCGCTTTTCCTTCAAACCGCCCGAGCGCCCCGGCCGCGTCGTCCTCAAGATGGTCGACGCGAAGATCACGGTGCCGGGGCGGACCCTGCTCTCCGACGCCGACCTCGAAGTCGAACGCGGCGAGCACGTCGTCCTGGTCGGTGCCAACGGCAGCGGCAAGACGACGCTGATCGAGACCCTGGCCGGCCGCCGCGAGTCGGCCGCCGGGATCGTCCGCACCGGCCACAACGTCGAGCTTGGCTATCTCTCCCAGCACGCCGACACCGCCGCCGGCGAGGGCTCCGTCCTCGACGCCGCCCAGCGCGAGACCGGCCTCAGCGGGCCCAAGGCGCGGGCGCTCCTCGGCGGCTTCCTGTTCTCCGGGCGCGACGCCGAGAAGAGCCTCTCGGCGATCAGCGGGGGCGAGCAGCGGCGGCTGTCGCTGGCGATCCTGGTCGCCTCCGGCGCCAACGTCCTCGTCCTCGACGAGCCCACCAACCACCTCGACATCGAGAGCCGCGAGGCGCTCGAGGACGCGCTGCTGGCCTACGAGGGCGCGGTCGTCCTGATCTCCCACGACCGGGCGCTGCTCGAGGCGGTCGGCAGTCGCACCCTGGTCTGCGCCGACGGACGCCTGACCAGCTTCCCCAGCGGCTGGGCCGAGTACCAGCGCCGCCAGGACGAAGCCGAGTCCGAGACATCGGCGGCGGCGTCGAAGTCGGCCAAGGCCGAGAAGGCGGCGCGCGGCAACGGCGGCCGCCGCGGCGGCGCCAGCTCGGCCCAGAAGGCGGCCCGCAAAGCGGCGCGGCTGGAGGAGCGGATCGAGAAGGCCGAAGCCGAGCTGCGCGCGGTCGAGGAGGAGCTCGCCGATCCCGCCGCCTGGGCCAGCCCGAGCGCGACCGAGCGGGCGACCGAGCGCCACAACGCCGCCAAAACAGCGGTCGAGGACCTGCTGGCGCAGTGGGAGCGGGCCCAGGAGGCTGTCGAGGTCTAGAACACGACGGTCCGCTCGCCGTCGAGCAGGACGCGGTCGCCGAGGTGGGCCACCACCGCCCGCGCCAGCACCAGCCGCTCGATGTCGCGACCGATCCGCACCAGGTCGGCGACCTCGTCGGCGTGGCCGACCCGGGTCACGTCCTGGTCGATGATCGGCCCGGCGTCGAGCTCGGCGGTGACGTAGTGGGCGGTGGCGCCGATCAGCTTGACCCCCCGCTCGTGGGCGCGGCGGTAGGGATCGGCGCCGACGAAGGCGGGCAGGAAGCTGTGGTGGATGTTGATCGCCGGCGCCTCGACCCGGCGCAGGAATTCGTCGGAGAGGATCTGCATGTAGCGGGCGAGGACGAGCAGGTCGACGTCGCCGATCGCCGCCAGCGCCTCGCGCTCGGCGGCGGCCCGGTCCGCGTCGCCGACCGCACTCCCCGGGTGCCCGACAGGGACGTGGTGGAAGGGCAGGCCGACGGCCTCGACCTGGTCGCGGTGGTCATCGTGGTTGGAGACGACGGCGACGATCTCGCCGCCGAGCTCGCCGTTGCGCCAGCGCCAGAGCAGGTCGGAGAGGCAGTGGTCCTCGCTCGAGACCATCACCGCCACGCGCTTCGTGCGCTCGGCCTCGGCGAACTTGTGGTCCATCTCGAACGGCTCCGCGATCTCGCGGGCGAACCGAGCCATGAGCGCCTCGCGCTGGGCCGCCGGCGCCGACTCGAACTCCATCCGCATGAAGAAGCGGCTCTCGGCGGTCGAATGCTGGTCGACGTCGACGATGTTCAGCCCCGCCTCGGCGAGGAAGCCGCTGACCGTCGCGATCAACCCGGGCCGGTCCGGGCAGGCGAGCAGCAGGCGCGTCATCGGGGCGTCTCCGGTCACTCAGACGATGATGACCAATTCCGGGCGGCCCTGCAGCGCCGATGAAAGTTCGCGACCAGCAGGGGAATTGAGTGACGGCAGACACACATGGGAGCGCTGAACCCCGCAACGGTTCATCGCTTGCTAACGAAACGCAAACATATTGCTCTGCTCGGAACGGTCACCGCGCTCGCCTCCCCGGCGGCGGCGCAGGCCGCTCAACACGACGGCGGCGCCGCGATCGGGATCGCCGAAGCCCGACCGGCGGCGCTGGCGCCGATGATGCGGCCGGTCGTTCATTTCGAACATCTCGTCCACGCCACCGCGACCCGGTTCCGCCACGAACACCGGCAGGCGATTCGGCAGGAGCGCCGCGCCGCCGCCCGCCAGGTCGCCAGCGAAGAACGCGAACTGCGCAAGGAGTTCGCCACCCTGCCCGGCGGGGTCTCGATCGGGACGCTCGAATCGATCGCCGCCTGCGAGTCCGGCGGGGATCCCTCGGCCGTCTCCTCCGACGGCACCTACCGCGGCAAATACCAGTTCGACGAGGGAACCTGGGAATCGGTCGGCGGTCACGGCGACCCGGCTGCCGCTCCGGAAGCCGAACAGGACTACCGCGCCGCGCTGCTCTACTCGCGCTCCGGCTCGAGTCCCTGGCCGATCTGCGGCTGACCCCCGCCTGCGTCCGACCCCCGCCTGCGTCTGAGCTAAACCGCCTTATATGGCGGCTAAGCTCAGACGCAGGTTTCGGTAACCGGGAAATTGCCGGGGGCGCCCGGCGGCTCGCCTACGATCCTCGCCATGAGCACGGAGGAGAAGGCCGGCGCGGAGGAGCGCGAGGTCGAGGAGGAGCAGGGGATTCCGGCGCCCGCCGAGCCGGCGCGCAAACCGCCGGGCGAGGCGATCGCCGAGTCCCAGGTCCGCGCCCCGACCCGCGGCAACCGCAAGCTCGAGTCCTTCCTCGGCGCGGTCAACAGCGACGACCAGGTGCGCGGCTGGTGGTACATGGCCCAGGTCAACTCCGAACGGCTGGGGATGTCGGACCACTCCTGGGTCCACATGCAGATCGTCCTCAACATCGCCCTGCGACTGCTGCGGCTGCTGGTCAAGGCCGGGGTCGAGCCGGCGATGGTCAGCGACCACGGGATGCGCGACCGCGACGCCGAAGTGGTCGTCGCCGGCGGCGCCCTCCTCCACGACACCGGCATGTCGATCCACCGCGCCGACCACGAGGCCTACTCGCTCTTCCTCGCCAGCGGCGCCCTCGACCGGCTGCTTGCCGACGCCTACCGCCAGCCCGAGCGCACCGTCGTCGCCGCGGAGATCCTGCACGCGATCATCGGCCACCGCCGTCGCGGCGAGCCCTACACCCTCGAGGCGGGGGTGGTGCGGGTCGCCGATGCCCTCGACATGGCCCAGGGCCGCGCTCGCCTGCCGATCGAGGCCGGCCAGGAGGGGATCCACTCGATCTCCGCCGCCGCGATCGACGAGGTCCGGATCGGCGCCGGCACCGAACGGCCGGTGCGGATCGAGATCCAGCTCAACAACTCGGCCGGGATCTTCCAGGTCGACGACCTGCTGGCGACGAAGATCCGCGACACGCCGCTGGAGGGCAAGGTCGAGGTCGTCGCCGAGATCGAGGGGGAGACCGAGAAGCGCCTGCTGACCGGCTTCCGGCTGGACTAGCCGGGGGACCCTGCGTTCGAAAGCGCTTAGCCGAAGCGCTTTACCGGGGCAGGCGGCTTAGCCGAAGCGCTCGAGGTCGTTGTGACGCCGTTCCTTGCGCTTCTCGAGCGAGCGCTGGATCAGCGACATCGTCACGACCAAGGCGACGAAGAAGATCATCACGCCGAAGCAGAAGAGGGTGACCGTCTTGTCGCTGGCCGGACCGGCAAGGCCGACGCCGTTGTCGGCGAAGGCGGCGGGGGCGCCGACGAGCATCGTCGCAAGGGCCGCGAGGAAGAGGGCGGTGGCGCGCTTCACGCTGGGAAATCTACCGCACGGCAGCGGCGGCGCGTGGTGTCGCGATCCTGTCGAGGCGCTGGGAGCCGCACGACTCGCTAGAACACCGCAATTTCCTCCCCTCCGGCTTGTGAAAATCCTGTGAACGCAGGCCTTTAGCGAACCGACCTGCTTAGAATCCCCTCTGAGTTGGCCACCGAACCGACCACTCGTCTCGCGGTGATCGATACCGACACCGGATTCGTCACCGTCCTTGCCAAGCGCGCCGAAGCGGCGGGCTGGCTTCTGCGTAAGTCAGCAGGGGCCGTGCCGCCCGAGGAGCTGGTGGCGATGAAGCTGAACGCGCTGATCGTCGACCCGGCCGTCCTCGGCGACAACGCCTGGGCCTATCTCGACCGCGTCTGCGGCCTGCTGCCGGACCTCGGCGTCGTCATCTGCACCGGTCGCTCGACCGTCGCCCAGCGCGTCCGCGGCCTGCGCCTCGGCGCCGACGACTGGATCACCAAGCCCTGCCATCCCGAGGAGGCGATCGCCCGCGTCGAAGCGGTCAGCCGGCGGCGGCGCCGCGACCGCGCCGAGATCGAGTCCCGTCCGCTCAGCGCCGGCGAGCTCGAGATCCGCCCCGATCGCTTCCAGGCTTTCGTCGCCGGCGAGAGCCTCGACCTCACCCGGCGCGAGTTCGAGCTGCTGCACCTGCTCGCCGGCGCCCGCGGCCAGGTGCTCGAGCGCGAGACGATCTACCAGCGGGTCTGGGGCTACGCGATGGCCCACGGCGATCGCTCGGTCGACGTCTTCGTCCGCAAGCTGCGCCAGAAGCTCGAGCGCCGCAGCCCCGGCCGCGAGTACATCCACACCCACTTCGGCGTCGGCTACCGCTTCGACCCGGAGACCGGCGCCACCGACTCGACCGCGGGGACCTCGATCCCCGACGCGCCGCCGCTCGCCGACCCCGCGCCGGCGCCCGCTTCACAGGTCGTTCACAAAAGCTTCACCGCGGCGTAACCGGATCGCGCCCGCCCGCCGCCAAGCTCGGCGACGATGGCGACGCTGGACAGCGCGAGGGGGTCGGGGCGACTCGACGTGAGGCCGGAGGAGCACGCGGCCCTGGTCGACGGCCGGCCGCTGAGCCTGACCGTCCGCGAGCTGCAGCTGCTGGTGACCCTGTGGTCCAACCCGCAGCGGATCCTCACCCGCGAGGAGCTCTACGCTGCGGTCTGGGGGACCGAGCCGCGCCGCGACGACCGCTCGGTCGACGTCTACGTCAGCCGCCTGCGGGCCAAGCTCGGCGAGGCGATCCCCGACACCAAGCTGATCCACACCCATAACGGCATCGGCTACCGCTTCTCGCCGGACGGGTGAAACGGCCGCCGGCAAGCGGGCCCGCGGCCTCTCCGGCCGTCTTTTACATCTTTTTTACAACTCCGATACACGCAGATAACAAGCTGGCCGGGAGCCGCTGCGAGGGTGCGCGCAGTTGAACGTCCACGCAAAAGAAGGAGACACTTCGTGTCCAAGAGAGTTCTGAGCGTCGCAGGGGCGCTACTCGCCCTGGCGCTGGCCATCGGTCTGACGGCCTGCGGCAGCAGCTCGAGCAGCAGCTCCGAATCGACCTCCTCCGGCGGCTCGTCCGAATCGAGCAGCGGCGGCAAGGAAGCGCTGGTCGGCGCTGGCAGCACGCTGGTCGCCCCGCTGATGTCGAAATGGCAGCCGGCCTTCGAGGAAGGCACCGAAATCGCGGTCACCTACGGAGCGATCGGCTCCGGTGGCGGGATCGAGCAGATCACCAACCGCACGGTCGACTTCGGCGCCTCCGACGCACCGCTGTCCGAAGAACAGTTCGAAGAAGCCGAAAGCCAGGGCGCGGTCGAGCAGATCCCGTGGGCGCTCAGCGGCACCGTGCCGGCCTACAACGTCGAAGGCGCGCCGTCGAACCTGAAACTGAGCGGCGAAGTCCTGGCCAAGATCTACCTCGGTGAAATCACCACCTGGAACGATCCGGCGATCGCCAAGCTGAACCCGGGCGCGCAGCTGCCGAGCACCAAGATCACCCCGGTCTACCGCTCCGACGGCTCCGGCGACACCTACGCCTTCACCAATTACCTGTCGACGGTCAGCCCCGAATTCGAAAGCAAGGTCGGGGTCTCGACCTCGGTCAAGTTCCCGACCGGCGTCGGCGCCGAAAAGAACGACGGCGTCGCCGCGGCGATCGGCCAGACCGACGGCGCGATCGGCTACGTCGGCCTCGCCTACGCGACCGAAAACGAACTCTCGATGCCGAACATCGAAAACGCCGCCGGCGAATTCCCCGAACCAGGCGTCGAATCGGTCGAAGCGGCCGCTGCCGCGGTCACCAAAATCGGTCCCAAGAACGAAATCTCGTTGGCGGAACTGCCGAGCTCGGCCAAGGGCGCCTACCCGATCTCGACCTACACCTACGTGATCGTGCCGCTCGAATCCTCGAAAGCGGGCGAGATGAAGGAATTCATCGAATACGCGATCACCGAAGGCCAGGAATTCGGTCCCGACCTGCAGTTCGCGCCGCTGCCCAAAGCGGTCGTCGCGGCTGACAAAAAAGCACTGGCGAAGATCACCGAATAGATGGAGGCCGGGTCCCTCAGACAACCGGTCCTGAGGGCCCGGCGCAACCTCACCGACCGCATCGGCGATCCACTGCTGCGGGGCCTAACCGGCCTCGCGGCGGTGATCGCCATCGCGGCGCTCGCCGGGATCGTCTACGAGGTCGTCCACGTCGCCTGGCCGGCGATCCAGCAGTTCGGGATCGGCTTCGTCACCACCAACGACTGGAACCCGGTCACCAAACGCTTCGGCGCGGCGCCCTTCCTCTACGGCACCGTCGTCACCAGCTTCATCGCGCTGATCTTCGCGGCGCCGCTCTCGATCGCGATCGCGATCTACCTGACCGAGCTGGCCCCGCAGCGGGTCCGCCGCCCGGTGGCGACGCTGATCGACATGCTGGCGGCGATCCCGACCGTCATCCTCGGCCTCTGGGGGATCCTCGTGCTCGGCCCGTTCATGCGCGACACGATCGAGCCGGCGCTGAACAGCGTGCTCGGCTTCATCCCGATCTTCGGCGGCGACCCCTCCGCCTTCGGCTACCTGACCGCGGCGGTGGTGCTGACGATCATGGCGACGCCGATCATCACCAGCGTCGTCCGCGAGGTCTTCGAGACCGTGCCCGGGGACCTCAAGGAGGCCTCCTACGCGCTCGGCGCGACGCGCTGGGAGATGGTCCGCCAGGTCGTCCTCCCGTACTCGCGCTCGGGGATCGTCGGCGGCACGATCCTCGGCTTCAGCCGCGCGATCGGCGAGGCGATCGCGGTCGCCCAGGTGATCGGCGGCGGCACCGCGATCTACACCTCGCTCTTCCACACCGGCGGCACCCTCGCCGCCCAGATCGCCTCGCAGTTCCAGGGCTCGCCGAGCGAACTGCAGAAGGCCTCGCTGGTCTACCTCGGCCTGATCCTGCTGGTCTTCGCGGTGATCGTGAACGTGATCGCCCGGGTGATCGTCAACCGCGGCACCATCAAGGACGTCCGCGGTGGCGGCGAGGACGAGCTCGACGCGATGGCGACCGAGGCGGCGGCCCTATGAGCGCGGAGCGAGCAAACGTCGAATCCTGGCGCTTCGTGCAGCGAGCGAAGCGGGAGCCTTCTCGATGAGCGCGGCCGGCAATCCGCTGCTGGCCGAGCGCGGCAACCTGCGCCGGCGCAACGCCAAGAACCGCGCCGTCGAGTGGGCCTCGACGACCGCCGCGGTGCTGGCGGTGGCGGTGTTGCTGCTGGTCGTCGGCTCGATCTTCGTCAAGGGCATCGGCGCGATCTCCTGGCACTTCCTCTCGACCCCGACGGCGCTGTTCGGCGAAAGCGGCGGCGGGATCTCCAACGCGATCATCGGCTCGGCGGTCCTGGTCGGGATCGCCGCCGCGATCGCGATCCCGGTCGGCATCCTCGTCGCGATCTTCACCACCGAGTTCGCCGCGCCGCGCGTCGCCTCGCCGATCCGCTTCATCCTCGACGTGCTGAACGGCGTGCCGACGATCATCACCGGCATCTTCGTCTACGGCCTGCTGGTCGTCCCGCAGGGGCACCAGAGCGCCTGGGCGGCGTCGGTGGCGCTGGCGATCGTGATGCTGCCGATCGTCGCGCGGACCTCGCAGGAGGTGCTGAGCCTCGTCCCCGGCACCCTGCGCGAGGCCGCCTTCGCCCTCGGCATCACCAAGTGGCGTGCGGTCGCCCGGATCACCGTGCCGACCGCGCTCGGCGGTCTCGTCACCGGCGCCCTGCTCGGCGTCGCCCGGGTGGCGGGGGAGACGGCGCCGCTGATCTTCGCGTCCTCGATCTTCACCCAGGGCAACCACACCGACCCCGGCACCGCGCTGGCGTCGATCCCGATCTTCATCTTCCAGTCCTCGGAGTCGCCCAAGCCCGAGGCCCACACCGAAGCCTGGGCGGCGGCGCTGGTCCTGATCGTCGTCGTCCTGATCCTGAACATCGTCGCCCGGGCCTTCTACGCCCGTTCGCGCAAGCGGATGGCCGGTTGATCGGCACCGTGAGCGATCCATTCCGAGAACGAGAGGGAGGAGTCCTAGGATGGACGCCAGCGATCCCGCTTCAACCAAGCCGATGACCGAGCCCAGCCCCGACCCCAGTCGCGCCCCGCAGGCGGCGTCCGCCAGCGGTCCGGCGATCAGCGTCTCGACCCACGCCGGCTCGCCGTCGCCGCGCAGCTCGCGCACCGAGGGCACGGTCGAGCTGAAGGAGCTGAGCGCCTTCTACGGCGCAACCCACGCGGTCAAGGGCATCGACCTGAAGTTCGCCGCCGCCGACGTCACCGCGATCATCGGCCCCTCGGGCTGCGGCAAGTCGACGTTGGTCCGCTGCATCAACCGCATGCACGAGGAGATCCCCGGGGCGCGGGCCGAGGGCGAGGTCCTGCTCGACGAGATGGACCTCTACGACTCGCGGGTCGACGTCGTCGCCGTGCGCCGGGCGATCGGCATGGTCTTCCAGAAACCGAATCCGTTCCCGACGATGTCGGTGATCGACAACGTCACCTCGGGGCTGCGGCTGACCGGGGCCTCGCGCGGCGAGATGGCCGAACGCGGGCGTGAGGCGCTGGTCGCGGCGGGGCTCTGGGAGGAGGTCAAGAACCGGCTCAAGGGCCCGGGGGTCGGCCTCTCCGGCGGCCAGCAGCAGCGGCTCTGCATCGCCCGCGCGCTGGCGGTCGAACCGGAGGTGCTGCTGATGGACGAGCCCTGCTCGGCGCTCGACCCGGTGGCGACGCTGAAAATCGAGGAGCTGATCGCGGAGCTGAAGAAACGGGTGACCATCGTCATCGTCACTCACAACATGCAACAGGCGGCGCGGGTGGCCGACACCACGGTCTTCATGCTCGACGGCGACCTCGTCGAGGTCGGGGCGACCGACAAGCTCTTCACCAACCCGGACGACGAACGCACCGAGCAGTACGTCACCGGCAAATTCGGCTGATGCCGGCCGAGACGCGGAGCGCGTACCGGGAGGAACTGGCGCGACTCGAGGCGAGCGCGCTCGACGGCCTCAACCTCGTCAACCAGCAGCTGCGGCGGACCCTGGAGGCGATCGAGCACCAGGACGTCGAGCTGGCCCAGATCGTCGTCGGCGACGACGACCGCATCGACGGCCGCTACCTCGAGGTGCACCAGGCGCTGATCACGCTGCTGGCGACGCAGTCGCCGGTGGCGACCGACCTGCGGCTGATCTCGGCGCTGCTGCACGTGCTGAAGAACATCGAGCGGATGGGCGACCAGTGCGTGAACGTCTGCAAGGTGATCCCGATCACCGGCACCGAGCCGCCCGCCGACGAGGAGATGCTGAAGCTGATCCTCTCGATGGGGTCGCACACGCAGGGGCTGGTCAGCGGCGCCAAGCGCGCCTTCGAGGACCGCAACGTCGAGATGGCCCGCGACCTGGTCCGCGCCGACGACGTCGTCGACGAACTCAACCGCGACTGTTTCCGGCTGGCGCTGGTCATCGGCGACGACGCCGACAAACGCGAGTGGGCGATGACGATGATGCTGGCGGCGCGGGCGATCGAGCGGATCGGCGACAACGCCGTAGACATCGGCGAGCAGGTCGCCTTCATCGTCACCGGGCTCTTCCGCGAGTTCGAGGACGCTTCGCATCCGGGCGCCAACGGTTGAGATCCGGCCGGCCTGGGAAGATCAGGGGTACGCCCTGATGCTCTGCGCCGCGATCGATATCGGTTCCAACACCACCCGCGTGCTCGTCGCCGAGCCGCTCGACGGTCAGTTGAAGAAGGTGATGGAACAGCGCGCCTACACGCGGATCTCGAAGGCGGTCGACGGCGACGGCGCGATCCTCGCCGGCAAGGTCGACGAGGTCGGCGATCTGGTCGCGACCCAGGTGCGCCTGGCCCAGGAGCTCGGCGCCGTGGAGATCCGGGCGGTGGCGACGGCGGCGATCCGCGAGGCCGCCAACGGGCCCGAGGTCGCGGCGGCGATCTCCGAGGCCTGCGGGGTCGAGGTCGAGATCCTCGGCGAGGAGGAAGAGGGTCGGCTCGCCTTCATCGGGGCGACCAAAGCGCTCGGGCACCCGGCCGAGGGCACGATCGGCGTCGTCGACGTCGGCGGCGGCTCCACCGAGGTCATCCTCGGGACGGTCAACGGCGGGGTCGAGAAGGTGCGCTCCTGGCGCGTCGGCTCCGGCGTCCTCGCCGACGAGCTGATCTCCGGCGACCCGCCCTCGGCAAGCGAAATCCGCAAGATCCGCGACCGCATCGACGACATCTTCGACGGCGTCGAGATCCCCCACCCCGACCAGGCGGTCGCGGTCGGCGGCTCGGCGACCTCGCTGCGGCGCCTGGTCGGCGCCGTGCTCGAGTACGAGACCCTGGAGCGCGGCGTCCGCGTCCTCTCCGCCGACCCCTCCGCCGAGGTGGCGCGGCGCTTCGAGCTCGACCCCCGCCGCGTCCGCATCCTCACCACCGGCGTCCTGCTGCTGGAGAAGGTCTCCGAGCTGCTCGGCCAGCCCCTGCAGATCGGCAAGGGCGGCCTCCGCGAGGGGGTCATCCTCGACCTCCTCAACGGCGCCAGCAACGGCGCCCCCGCCAAAGTCGCCGCCTAACGCTGCTGGACGGACTGATGCGTTCGTCGTTTGTACACCTATAGGGGACAAGCGACGAACACCTCCGACCACGGCATCCCCGCGCGGGGGAGGTCACCGAACGTTCACGCGGGCTTTTCGGCTCGTTCACATCGTTTGCGCTGCAAATGGCCAATATCGGTGGTGATAAGACGACCTAGTAGAGGGAGACACCGATGGCTTCCCGCACCGATTCGCCACAGACTTCCCGCGTCGACATGCACTGCCACTCGAGCGCCTCGCAGCTCTCGCGGCTCGGGGTCCAGCGCTCGCTCGGGCTGCCGGAGTGCGCGACGCCGCCGCAGGAGGTCTACGCGCTGGCCAAGCGCCGCGGCATGGATTTCGTGACGATCACCGACCACGACACGATCGCCGGCTGCCTCGAGCTGGACGGCCGGCCCGACTGCTTCGTCTCCGAGGAGCTGACCGCCCGCTTCGCCGGCGAGCCCCAGGCGGTTCACGTCCTCTGTTACGGGATCACTCCCGGAGACCACGAGTGGCTGCAGGCCAACTCCGGCGACGTCGAGGCCTGTGCCGCCTACCTTCACGGGGAGGGGATCGCCTGCGCGCTCGCCCATCCCTACTTCAACGTCGCGGCGCCGCTCACCCGGCGCCACCGGCGCCGACTCGCCGCGCTCTTCCCGATCTGGGAGGTCTGCAACGGGTCGCGCGCCGCGGAGCTGAACATGCCGGCCGCCGTCTACGTGGACACCAACGGCGGCACCGGGATCGGCGGCTCCGACGACCATGCCGGCGTCGACGTCGGCCGCACCTTCACCGTGGTGCCGGCCGCGCGCACGCCGGAAGAGTTTCTGGCCCGGATGGTGCGCGGCGAAGCTGAGGCCCGCGGCGAAGAGGGCTCGGCCGCCAAGTGGACCCACGCGGCGATGGCGCTGGCGACGCGGGCGCTCGGCGAGGTCGCCGGCGCGGGCGTGGCCGGTGGCGGGGCGGACGTCGCCGCCGCGACCGGCGCCGCCGCCGCACCGAACGCGACCGCCGCCGCGCCGAGCTCCGCGCCCGATCCCGCCGCCGTCCTGAAGATGGCCGAACGGGTGCTCCGCGAGGGGGCGGCGCGCGAGGGCAAGGTCGCCGCCGACATCGGTCCCGAGGATGCCCGCTGCCTGCTCGAGGCCTGGCTCGCCGGGGTCGGGATCGAAGCGCGCGGCCGCGACCTGCTGGAGCTGCTGCAGGCCGACGGCTTCTCGCACGCCGACCTCTACCGCCAGGCCCGCCGCCGCCACGAGCGGCGGCTGCGCCTCGCCGTCGAGGAGGGCTCGCTCGCCTTCGCCGCCGGTGACCTCCCGGCGGCCGCGACCGGGGTCTTCGAGGCGCTCGTCCCGGCCGTTCCCTACGCCCCCTCGACCGCCTTCCTCGGCGCCGAGAAGGCGAAGCTGCGAAACCGGGGCACCGACAGCGAGGGTGGCGGCCACGCCGCCGGGCGCCGCCGGGTCGCCCTGATCGCCGACGGAATCGGCGCGATGCACGGCGTCACCCACACGATCGAGCAGATCCGCGAGCGCGGCGTGCCCGGCTTCGACGTCGACGTGATCGGCACCGACCCCGGCGTCGACCGCCGCCTGCCGGCCGCCGCCGAGCTCGAGGCGCCGCTCTACCCGGGGCTGCGGCTCGGCGTCCCCAACCTGCCCGACCTGGTCGAGGCGCTGGCCGACGGCGACTACGACCTCGTCCACGTCACCGCACCCGGCCCGGCCGGGATCGCCGCGACGCTGCTCGGCCGCATCACCGGCACCCCGCTTCTGGCCAGCTACCACACCGAGCTGGCGGCCTACGCCGGCGTGCGCGCCGGCGACGGCGTCGCGGCGATCGCCCGCGCCGGCCTCGCCGCCTTCTACGGCGCCCCGGCGGTGGTGCTCTCGCCGAGCCCGGCCGCCGACGCCTCGCTGACCGGGCTCGGGATCGACGGCGGCCGGATCGGCCGCCGGGAGCGCGGGGTGGACGTCGGGCGCTTCGACGCCGCCAAGGCCGACCGCGACGCGTTCCCCGGCGAGATCAAGGTCCTCTACGCCGGGCGCCTCAGCCGCGAGAAGGGGGTCGACCTGCTGGTCGAGAGCTTCCTGCGCGCCCGTCGCGGCGACCCGCGCCTGCACCTGCTGCTGGCCGGCGGCGGCCCCGAGGAGGCCGAGCTGCGCGAGCGCCTCGGCGCCACCGCGACCTTCCTCGGCTGGCTCGGCGGCGAGGAGCTGGCGCGCGCCTACGCCAGCGCCGACCTCTTCCTCTTCGCCAGCACCACCGACACCTACGGCCAGGTGATCCTCGAGGCCGGCGCCTCCGGGCTGCCGGTCGTCGCCGTCGCCGAGGGTGGCCCGGCGGCGCTGGTCGAGAACCGCAACACCGGCCTGCTCTGCCGTCCCGACCCCGACCACCTCGCCGGCGCGGTCCTGCAGCTGGCGGCGGCGCCGGCGCTGCGGCGGCGGCTCGGCGAGGCCGGCGCGGTGGCGGCGCGGGGGCGCTCCTGGGAGCGCTCGATGGCGGAGCTCGGGAGCGGCTACCGGCGCGTTCTCGACGCCGCCGAGGTGCTGGCGACCGACCACCCCGGCTCGGCCACCGACGTCGCCACCGCCGTCCCGCCGCCGCCCTCGCTGGCACGGGTTGCCTGAACGTCTGGGGTCCTGGGGTGCCCGAGTACGATGACTCCTTGCCCGACGCTGCCCCCAGCCTCGACGACCCCTCGCTCTATTTCAACCGCGAGCTCTCCTGGCTGGAGTTCAACCGGCGCGTCCTCGAACTGGCAGAGGACACCGAGGTGCCGCTGCTCGAGCGCCTGCGCTTCTGCGGCATCTACGCCTCCAACCTCGACGAGTTCTACATGGTCCGGGTGGCCGGATTGTTCGACCAGCTCGACGCCGGGATCGTCGCCCGCGGTCCCGACGGCCTCGCCCCCGGCGAGCAGATCGACCAGATCCAGGCCCGCGTGCTGGAGATGGACGCCCGCCTGCAGAGCTGCTTCGGCGAGGAGCTGCGGCCGGCTCTGGAGGAGGAGGGGATCCGGATCGTCTCGCTGGAGTCCGCCTCGGCGGCGGAGCGGCGGGAGATCGACGCCCGCTTCCACGAGCAGGTGTTCCCGGCGCTGACGCCGCTGGTGATCGGGCTCGGCCGGCCCTTTCCCTACATCTCCAACCTCTCGCTGAGCCTCGGCGTGCTGCTGCGCGATCCCGAGAGCGGGGTCGAGATCATCGCCCGCGTCAAGGTCCCGAAGGAGCTGCTCGGGCGCTTCCTGCCGCTCGGCGACGACGGCCAGACCTTCGTCCCGCTCGAGCAGATCATCGCCGCCAACCTCGACGCGCTCTTCCCCGGCACCGACGTCGTCGACTACGGCTTCTTCCGGGTCACCCGCGACGCCGACTTCACCGTCTCTGACGAGGCCGACGACCTGCTGCAGGCGGTCCAGGACGAGCTGCGCCGGCGCCGCTTCGGCGAGGTCGTGCGGCTGGAGATCGCCAAGGGGATGAACGCGAAGCTGCGCCAGCAGCTGATCGGCGCGCTGCGGCTCGAAGACCGCGAGGTCTACGACGTCGGCGGCCTGATCGACCTCGCCGACCTCGGCGCGATCGCCGACGCCCCCGGCCACGCCGACCTCCGCTACTCGCCCTGGACGCCGGTCACGCAGCCGCGCCTGCAGGGCGAGGAGGACCGGCCGGTCGACATGTTCGCGGCGATCCGCGAGGCGGACGTGCTCGTCCACCATCCCTACGACTCGTTCTCGACCTCGGTCGCGCGCTTCGTCGAACAGGCGGTCGAAGACCCCGACGTGCTGGCGATCAAGCACACCGTCTACCGGACCAGCGACGACTCGCCGCTGGTGCCGTCGCTGATCCGCGCCTCCGAACGCGGCAAGCAGGCGGTCTGCATGGTCGAGCTGAAAGCGCGCTTCGACGAGGAGGCAAACATCCACTGGGCCAAATCGCTGGAGGAGGCCGGCGTCCACGTCGTCTACGGGATCCCCGGGCTGAAGACCCACGTCAAGGCGATCCTGGTGGCGCGCCGCGAGGGCGAGCGGGTGCGCGAGTACGTCCACATCGGGACCGGCAACTACCACCCCAAGACCGCCCGCCTCTACACCGACTTCGGCCTCTTCACCGCCGATCCCGACATCGGCTCCGACGTCGCCGAGATGTTCAACTTCCTGACCGGCTACGGGCGGCCGGCGGTGTACCGCAAGATGCTGGTGTCGCCGACGACGATGCGCGTCCGCTTCATCGAGGAGATCGAGGCGACGGTGGCGGCCCACGAAGCCGGCGAGGAGGCGCGGATCACGCTGAAGATGAATTCGCTGGTGGACGCCGGCTGCATCCGCGCGCTTTACGAGGCCTCGCGGGCGGGAGTCCCGATCGACCTCAACGTGCGCGGGATCTGCTGCCTACGGCCGGGGGTGCCGGGGGTCTCGGAGAACATCCGCGTGATGTCGGTGGTCGGCCGCTTCCTCGAGCACTCGCGCGTCTACGCGTTCCGGCGCGGCGAGGAGACGCAGGTGCTGATGGGCTCGGCCGACATGATGCCGCGCAACCTCGACAGCCGGGTCGAGCTGGTGGCGCCGGTCGAAGACGCCGGCCTGCGGGCCGAGATGATCGACGTGCTCGAGCGCTGCCTGGCCGACAACACGAACTCCTGGGAGCTCGGCGAGGACGGCGGCTGGCGGCGCAACGAGCCCGGTGAGGAGCCACCGCGGAGCGTCCAGGCGGAGCTCCGCGAACGTCATCTGGGGCGTGCCGCCGAGCATCTTGCCGGTGCTACCGCAGAACGGCCGGTTCCCGCGCCGAGTTGAGCCCCGTCGTGGCCAATCGTCACTACGATGGTTCGGTGGCGCGTCGGCTCTCTCTACTACCTCGAGATCGCACTTTCTTCGACTTCTTCATCGAAGCCGGGAAGAACAGCGTTCACACGGCGCGGCTGCTCGACCGGATGATGCGCGAGTGGCCCGACGTCGGCGATCTGCCGACCGAGGTGGTGGCGGCCGAGCACGAGGGCGACCGGATCACCCACGAAATCGTCAAACGGCTGAACTCGACCTTCGTCACGGCGATCGACCGCGAGGACATCTACGGCCTGGCGACCAAGCTCGACGACATCGTCGACTACACCGAGGAGGCCGCCGACTTCATGGTCCTCTACGGGATCGAGGCGCCGATGGAGCAGGCGACCGCGCTGACCCGGGTCCTCGTCGATGCCTGCCAGGAGCTCGCCACCGGGTTGGAGAAACTGCCGACCTTCAAGGACCTCGACCCGCACTGGATCGAGATCCACCGGCTCGAGAACGAGGGCGACCGGATCTCCCGCAACGCCGTCGCCTCGCTGTTCTCCAACGGCATCGACCCGATGGTCGTGATCCGCTGGAAGGACATCTTCGCGGTGCTCGAGGAGGCGATCGACGCGACCGAGACGGCCGCTCAGATTCTCGAGGGCATCGTCATCAAAAACTCCTGACGGACTCCGGCGGCGCCAGGCGGCGTCATCGGTCGCTCGTGTGCGGAGCACACTTCGCTCACTGCGTCCTTGATTGGCGGCGCCGGAGTCTCGTCAGGTATGTGTGTAACAGCGCTGTGAACG
Source organism: uncultured Actinomycetes bacterium (assembly GCA_963839115.1). GTDB lineage: Bacteria > Actinomycetota > Thermoleophilia > Solirubrobacterales > 70-9 > VAYN01. The sequence goes on along the minus strand of CAWITM010000001.1, from coordinate 1,852,146 downwards.
ATTTGTAACGACGCTGGATAGATTGCGGGCGTGAGCTCGGACATCGTCCTCGTCATCGTCGTCGCCACCGCGCTGGCGTTCGACTTCACCAACGGCTTCCACGACACCGCCAACGTCGTCGCGACCTCGATCTCGACCGGGGCGGCGCGGCCGGGGGTGGCGATCGGGTTCGCCTCGCTGCTGAACTTCGTCGGTGCCTTCATCTCGATCTCGGTCGCTGCGACGGTCGCCAACGACGTCGTCAACGCCGACGTGATCACGCCGACGATCGTCTTCGCCGGGCTGATCGGGGCGACCGCCTGGAACCTCGTGACCTGGTGGCTCGGGTTGCCGTCGAGCTCCTCGCACGCGCTGATCGGCGGCGTCGTCGGCTCGGCGGTGGCGGCGGCCGGCTTCGACGCGATCCTCGCCGAAGGACTGATCGGCAAGGTCCTGATCCCGGCGATCGTGGCGCCGCTGCTGGCCTTCCTTGTTGCCGGCGTGGCGATCGGGATCAGCTACCGGATCGTCGGCAAGCAGCGGCCCGGGACGGTGACCCGCGGCTACAAGTACGGCCAGCTGGTGTCGGGCGGGATGCTGGCGCTGGCGCACGGCACCAACGACGCCCAGAAGACGATGGGCGTGATCACCCTGGCGCTGATCGCCAACGGGACCCTCGGCGCCAACGCCGACCCGCCGCTGTGGGTGATCGCCTCCTCGGCGACGGCGATCGCGCTCGGCACCTACTCGGGCGGCTGGCGGATCATCAAGACGACCGGCACGCGGATCATCAAGATGGACGCCGCTCAGGGGTTCTCGGCGCAGGGCGCCGGGGCGGCGGTGATCCTCGCCTCGACCCACTTCGGCTTCCCACTCTCGACCACCCACGTGATCAACGGCGGGGTGATGGGGGCGGGCGCGGCCAAGCGGGTCTCGGCGGTGCGCTGGGGGGTCGCCCGCAGCATCGCCGTCGCCTGGGTGCTGACGCTGCCGGCGTCGGCTCTGATCGGGGCGGCGGTCTACGGGGTCACTCGGGTCTTCGGCACCGGGGCACTGGGGCCGATGATCGTGACCGTGACCTCGGTGTCGCTGATCGCGGCGATCTTCGCGCGGCGCGCGCAGCGGGGGGCGCCGGTGGAGGCGACGAGCTCGTGATCGCATCGATCGTCGAGGGCCGGGCGCTGATCGAAACCGTGGTCGCCTCGATCGTGCTCGGGGTCGGGGTCACGGTCGCCTTCTCGGTCGCGATCCGCGGCGTCGCGCGCTTCGCCGATCTCAGCCGCGAAGACCGCACGCTGGCGGCCGGAGCGGCACTGGGAATGGCCGGCCTGGCTCTGGCGTTGGTCGCCGCCGGGGTCGTCTTCGGCATCGTCGCGATGACCAGCAAGTGATGCGGCGTACAATCCGCAGGATGCGGACGGCTCGCAACGTCGCGATCATCATGGTGCTGGCGCTCGGAGTGGCCTTCATTCCCGGCGGTGGCAACGCGGTCGCCACGATCTTCGCCGCGATCACGATGGGCTTCCTCGCCGGGATCAGCTGGATGCTCTACACCATGAGCCGCGAAAACCAGCTGACCTTGGCGACGCTGAGCGACGGCAGGCGGGCGATCTTCTACGGCGCCTTCGGGATGCTGGCGCTGCTGATCGCAGGCACCGACAAGCTGTTCTCGACCGGCGGCGGCACCGTGCTCTGGATCCTCCTGCTGGCGGCTTCGGTGGTCGCGATCTGGCGGATCTGGGTCGAGGCGAACACGTACTGAGGCGCGGCGCCGGCGGGGCGGCGCCGGGTGCTGAGAGTTGGCGCTGAGGTGCCACTGAATTGGCACATTTGACGCGCCACGCGTAGGGGTTTCGCTGCCACGGTTGCGGGGTGCCACCCGCAGCCGCCAACAGCAGAGCGAGAGCCCGACGGCCTCTCGCCGGTGAGGAGGGGACCGCCTCGGTCGAGCTGGTCGCGGTTGTCCCGTTCCTGCTGCTGGCGCTCGCCGTTGCGGCTCAGATCGCGCTCGCCGGCCAGGCTCTCTGGTCGGCGAGCGTTGCCGCGCGGGCGGGGGCGCGGGCGCAGCTGGTCGGCGGCGATGCCGAGGCCGCCGCCCGTCGCGCCCTGCCGCCCTCGCTCCGTGCCGGCGCCGAAGTCGAGGCCGAAGCGGGCGAAGGCGTGTCGGTCGAGGTGCCGGTGCTGGCGCTGATCCCGCGGCTGCCGCGGGTGATGATCGGCGCCGGCGCCGAGCTCGGGGGCGACGGTGGCTGAGCGGGGCGGGTCCCCGCGCCGCCACGGCGGCTTCCTCGAAGGGGCGGGGGAGCGTTTGCCCGGTGCCGCCGCGGTGGTGCTCGAACAGCGCGGCCAGGCGACGGTCGAGCTCGTCGCCGCGCTGCCGGCGCTGGTCCTGGCCGCCCTGGTGGCGCTGCAGCTGCTGGTCGCCGGGTACTCGATGACGCTGGCCGACGGGGCGGCCGAGGCCGGGGCGCTGGCGCTCGCCTCCGGCGGGTCGGCCGCAGAAGCGGCGCGGTCGGCGCTGCCGGGCTGGGCGGAGGGCGACGTCTCGGTGAAGGTCGCGGGCGGCGAGGTCTCGGTCCGCCTGCGGCCGCCGTCGCCGTTCGGGGCGCTCGCCGACCGGCTGGCGGTCGAATCGACCGCCAGCGCGAGGGCGGCGAGATGAAGAGCGAGAGGGCGACCGAGACGCGGTGGCGGATCGTCGATCCGCCACAAGCCGGCGGGTCGGGGGATGGGCTCAGGGACGACCGCTCAGCCGACGCGCCGAAGGGCGGCCGCGGCTCGGCCGGGACGCTGAAGGGATTGAGCGGTTTCGTCGGCGCGCCACGACGCCGGCGGGCGCCCGAGCCCGGCCGATCCACGCTCGGTGCGGCCCCGAGCTACCTGCACTCGATCTCGACCGCGGTCCTCGAGGCTCCGAGCGGGCCGGGAACGGTCGTCGTATCCGCGGTCGGGGAGGCCGAGGGGTCGCGCGGCGCCGCGGCGGCGTTGGCCTGCGCCGGCGCCGCGGTCGACGTAGCGACGCTGTTGGTCGATGTCGGGGGGAGGCCGCCGCGGCCGACGCTGATCGCCTCGGCTGCTGCTCGGCGCCTCGAGGAGCGCTTGGCGGCGCACCTGCCGGCCCTGCGCGTCGCCGCCCGCGGTGAGGTGTGTCACGCGGCGGTCGCTGCCGACGAAGAGGGCCTCGCCGCCGCTCGCGCGGCGGTGACGGTCGCCGAATCCGGCGCCGCGGTCGTCCACGTCGAGGGCGGGATGCTGCAGGCCCTGCTCGAAGCCGAGGTCGCCCCGCGTCCCTCGGCGGCGCTCCTGCGAGCTGACCTCAGTCGCGACCGCGCCCTCGTTGCCCTCGCCGCCGCCGACCTGCTCGGCCGCGGCCTGCGGGTCGCCGTCCTCAAGCGGCGGCTCGGCTGGGTCACCGAGCGGCGGGCGAAGTTCGGCGCCCTCGGCGCCGACGGCGGCGGTCTGCCGGAATCGCTGGTGCGCCGGCTCCTCGACTAGCGCGAGCCCGTCCCAGCTAGTAGGGGCTCGGGTAGGGCGAGGGTTCCGGCTGCGGGGTCGGTTCCGGTGCTGCCGCGGTCGAGCCGGAGACGGTTGCCGCGTGCCAGGTGCCGACGTCCTTGAAGCCCTCGCCGTTGGCCTGCCCAGCTTTGGTGTCGCCGGAGAAGGTGTAGAGCGGGCGACCCTTGAAGGTCACCTGGGTCTTGCCTTCGGGCCGTTCGACGGTGCCGAGCGCGACAGGTCCCTTCGGCTGCGTGCCGGCCGGGACGAGGAGCGGGTGCCAGGTCGAGGTGCAGGCGCCGGTACAGATGAAGTTTCCGTGTTTCTCGACGCTGAGGCTGTAGAGCGTGCGGCCCTTGAGGTTGGCGAGGACGCTCTTGCCGAGCGTGCTGCTCGGGACCTCTTTGGCGACCTGCTTGCTGGCTGCCGCCGCGGCCATCGGCGCGAGCAGCACCAGCGCCGCGACCGTCATGGCAACTCCGTATTTAAGGAACCGCATCTCGTCTCCTCCTTGGCTCGGTTGCCGGGGTCTACGGACGGCGGGCCGACGGCGTTCAGAGTTGGCACAGAGTCAGCTCACTCATTTTTCATTTGGCGCGCCACGGGTGCGCTTTTTCCCGGCAGGGTCAGGGCATGGACCAGCGACGGGAAAACCACCGGGTGCCGCAGCGCCGAATCCACCGGGCGGCGAGGTGCCGCGTCCGCGCTGATGAGTCCGGCCAGGCGCTGATCCTCGCCCTCGGTGGCTCCCTGGTGCTGATCGCCTGCGCGCTGGCACTGGTCGCGATCGCCGGGGCGGTTACCGGGAAGGGCCGGACCCAGCGCGCCGCCGACCTCGCCGCGATCTCCGCCGCCCGCTCGATGCGCGACGACCTGTCGCGGCTGCTGTCGCCGCCGACCCTGCCATCGGGGGCGCCGAACCCGCGCCACATCGAGAAGGCTGCCTACCTGTCTCTGGCGCGGGCGGGCGCCGTGGCCGCGGCCCGCGCCAACGGCGTCCACCCGGCGCGGCTGCGGATCGAGTTTCCCGACGCCGGATCGTTCGCGCCGGTGCGGGTGAAGGCGACCGTCGTCGCCAGGCTGGAGCTGGGGGCCGGGCACTCCGACGCCGTCGAAGCGAGCGCCGAAGCCGAAGCGGCCGCGCCCGAGGTCAACGCTGGCGAAGGGCCGGCGATGGCCAGCGGCGGTGGCTACAGCGGCCCGCTCGTCTACCGCAACGGCGAGGGCATGCGGCCGGACGTGGCGGCCGCCTACGATCGGATGGCCGCCGCGGCGCGCGCCGCCGGCATCACGCTGATCGTCGTCTCCGGATTCCGCTCCGACGCCGAACAGGCTGAACTCTTCAACGCCAACCCCGACCCGAAATGGGTCGCCCCGCCCGGCACCTCGCTGCACCGCTGCGCGACCGAGCTGGATCTCGGGCCCAGCGGCGCCTACGGCTGGCTGGCGGCGCACGCGACCCGCTTCGGCTTCGTCCAGCGCTACAGCTGGGAGGCCTGGCACTACGGCTTCACGGCGGGGCCGCCGCCCTGCTCGGAAGCCGGCAACGCGGTCCTCGGCACCGGCACCGATCCGGCTCCGCCCGGCGGGGCGACCCTGCCGAGCTTCGTCCCGGACCGCTTCCGCCAGCCCCTCATCGATGCCGCCGCGAAATGGAACGTCTCGGCCGCCCTGCTGGCCGCGCAGCTGATGGCGGAGAGCAACTTCAACCCCTTCGCCAGCTCGCCGGCCGGGGCCGAGGGGATCGCCCAGTTCATGCCGGAAACCGCGGCCTCATACGGGCTGCAGGACCCTTTCGATCCGGTCGAAGCGATCGGCGCGCAGGCGCACCTGATGTCGGACCTGATCCGCCAGTTCGGCTCGCCCCAGCTGGCCCTCGCCGCCTACAACGCCGGCCCGGCGCCGGTCGAAGCCTGCCACTGCGTCCCCGCCATCCCCGAGACGACCGCCTACGTCAGCCGCATCCTCGCCCTGCTCGGCGGCGCCGGCGCCCTGGCAGTGCCGAGCTTCGAAGTGAGGCTGATTGCATGACCGGGGTGGCGGTCACGTTGCCGGTGATTCCGAATCCACCCTGTATCACGCGTGATACACTCGTCGACATGACCGACGTCAGCATTCGCGAACTCCGGAACCAGGGCGGCGACGTCGTCGATCGGGCGGCTCGCGGCGAGCAGATCACGATCACTCGGGCGGGGGCCCCCGTTGCCGAACTCCGTGCTCTGCAGCCTCAGATCTCGGCGGAGTCGCTGCTGGAACGCTGGCGTCGGCTGCCCGAAGTCGACCCCGCTGCTCATCGAGCCGATACCGACCAGCTGCTGGACTGGGAACTATGAGCGGGCGTGACTCGCGTCCTGCCCGGGGAATCCTCGATACCGCAACGGTGATCTCGTTGCCCCGGATCGTCGATGCGGAGGTGCTTCCTGAGGAGCCGCTGATCACCGCGGTGACGCTCGCCGAGCTGACGGTAGGGCCACTCGCTGTCACCGATTCCGAGGAGCGGGCGCGGCGCCAGGCTGTGCTCCAGCAGGCCGAGTCGGACTTCGCCCCGTTGCCATTCGATGAAGCCGCGGCCAGGGCATTTGGCTTCGTGGCTCTTTCGCTGCGGTCTGCCGGACGGGAGCGAGCTGCGCGCGGGCTCGACGCGATGATCGCGGCGATCGCAGTCGCCAACGAACTGCCGATCCATACCTGTAATCCGGGTGATTTCAAGGACATCGACCGACTCGAGGTCGTTGCGGTCCCGGTGCCGGGCCGAGGGCGAGGACGGCGGGCATGACCGGCGAGCAGCAGAGGGCGATCGAGACGGCGTTGGTGGCGGTCGGGCTGCCGGCCGAGGCGAGCGAGCTCCTGACCGTCGAGGATGGCGGCGGGAGGCTGCCGTCGCGGCTCGCGGTCGACGAGGTCGCCGTCGCCTGCGTCGGCGCGGCGCTGGTGGCCGCGGGGGCGCTGCACGAGACTCGCGGCGGGGCGCCGGCGATCACCAGCCTCGATGCCGATGTGGTGCGGGCGGCGGTTCGCAGCGAGCGCTACTTCGCGGTCGAGGGACAGGAGAGCCCCGGCGGTTTCGCGCCGCTCTCGCGCTTCTGGGCCGCCGCCGACGGCTGGGTGCGCACCCACGCCAACTTTCCCTGGCACCGCGAGGCGCTGCTGCGGGCTGCGGGGGTCAAGGAGGCTGACGTCGAGGATCTCGCCGAGATGGTCGCCGACGCGATCTCGTGCTTCGGCGCCGCCGAGTTCGAGGAGCGCGCCTTCGCCCGCGGCGGGGTGGCGGCGGCGGTGCGGACGGCCGCCGAGTGGGCGGGTCACCCGCAGGGGATGGCGGTGGCGAGCGAGCCGCTGGCCGCCGCCGAGCGCTTCGACGGCGCCGGGCCGCGGCGGCGCGAGCCGCTCGTTTCTGCCCGGGGCGTTCCGGCTCCGGCCGCCGGAGTCCGCGTCCTCGACCTCACCCGGGTCATCGCCGGTCCGGTCGGCAGCCGCTACCTCGGCGCGCTCGGCGCCGAGGTGCTCCGCCTCGACCCGCCGGAGCGGCCCGACCTTCCGCCGGGCGCCCCCTTCGACACCCTGCTCGGCAAGCGCAGCGCCTTTCTCGACTTCGCCTCACCCGCCGGGCGCGAGCGGCTGGAGGCCCTGCTCGGCGGTGCCGACGTCGTCCTGCTCGGCTACCGGCCCGGGGCGCTGGAGCGCTTCGGGCTGGCGCCGGACGAACTGGCGGCGCGGCACCCCGGCCTGGTGATCGTCGGGCTCGCCGCCTGGGGCCACACCGGTCCCTGGTCGGAGCGGCGCGGCTTCGACAGCATCGTCCAGGCGGCCGCGGGTATCGCCGCGATCGAAGCCGACGGCGAGGGCGTGCCCGGCGCGCTGCCCTGTCAGCTGCTCGACCACGGCACCGGCTACCTCGTCGCCGCGGCCGCGCTCGACGCGCTGCGCGAGCAGGAGGTCCGCGGCGGCACCCACGTCCGCCGGCTCTCGCTCGCCCGCACCGCCCACTGGCTGCTCGAAGAATCGGTTGGCGATGCCGGCACGGGACCGCCGAACGACGCCGCCGCACGCGGTGGCTCGGTCTCGGATCCGAGCCCGGCGGCCGCCGAGCCGCCTCTCGCAAGCCTCGACTCCCCGCTCGGCCGCGCCGCCGCCGTCCCGCCGCCCGGCGCGATCGACGGCGAGCCGCTCGCCTGGCCGGGAGCGCTCACCGCCTACGGTGCCGATGCGCCGGAGTGGCGCTAGCCGGAGACGGTCGAGCGGGAGTTGTGCTCGTGGACGAAGCGGACCACGGTCGCGCCCTCGCCGACCGCGGTCGCGCAGCGCTTGATCGAGCCGGAGCGGACGTCGCCGGCGGCGTAGATGCCGGGGACGCTGGTCTCCAGCAGGCCCTCAGCACCGGCCTCGGGGCCGGTCAGGACGAAGCCCTTGGGGTCGCGGGCGACGACATCGTCCAGCCACTCGGTGCAGGGCGAGGCACCGAGGAAGAGGAAGAGGTAGGAGAACGGCAGCTCTGTCCCGTCGGTCAACGTAACGCCCTCGAGGTGGCCCTCGCTGCCGGCGAGTGCACAGATTTCGCTCTCGTCCCGGACGGCGACGCCGTAGCGCTCGAGCTCCTCGAGCAGGTAGGCGGACATCGTCTCGGCGAGGTCGGCGCGCCGGTGCAGGAGGGTGACGAGGGCGCCGCCGCGGGCGAGCCAGACGGCGGCCTGGGCGGCCGAGTTGCCGCCGCCGACGACGCCGACCCGCTGGGCGCCGCAGAGCTGGGCCTCCGGCGGTCCGGCGGCGTAGAAGACGCTGATCCCCTCGTAGTCGTCGAGGTCGTCGACCGGCAGGCGCCGGTATTCGGCCCCGGTCGAGAGCAGGACCGCGTTGGCGGCGATCTCCTTGCCGTCGTCGAGCTTGACGACGTGGGCGACGGCGCCGGGCTCGATCGCGACGGCGCGATAGGGGGTGGCGGTGCGAGCGTGGAACTTGCGGGCCTGCGCGATCGCGCGGCTGGTCAGCTCGGTGCCGCTGATCCCGGCCGGGAAGCCGAGGTAGTTCTCGATCCGCCGCGAGCTGCCGGCCTGGCCGCCGAGCACGGTGCTCTCGATGACGAGCGTGTCGAGGCCCTCGGAGGCGCCGTAGACGGCGGCGCCGAGACCGGCCGGGCCGCCGCCGATGACGAGCAGGTCGACCTCTTCGCGCTGGCCCAGCTCGAGCCCGATCCCGAGCGCTCGCGAGAGCTCGCCGTTGCTCGGCCGGTTCAGCTCACCGCCGCCGGGCAGGCGCACCAGCGGTACCTCGGTGGGGTTGAGGGCGTCGATGAGGACCGCCGCCTCGGGGTCGGTGGCGGGCTCGCGCCAGGAGTACGGGAGGCGCTGGCGGCGCGCGAAGTCGACCAGGTCGCGGGTCTCGTGCGAGGTCGTCGGGCCGACGATCTCGATCCCGATCCCGGCCTGCTGCTGGAGCGCTTCGCGGCGCGCGATGAAGGCCGACAGCAGGAGGTCGGAGAGGTCGCCGTCCTCGAAGAGCAGGGCGCGCAGGACTTCGCGGTCGACCTCGATGTAGCGCAGCGGCGCGGTCACCTCGGCGGTCAGGAAGACGGTCTGGCCCGACAGCAGGTTCATCTCGCCGAGGAAGCCGGAGTCGCCGTGGGTGACGATCGTATTGCCGGCCGGGTCGAGGATCGCGACCTCGCCCTCGCGGATCGCGATGAACGGATAGCTCTCGTCGCCGACCTCGAAGAGGTGCGCGCCGACCGCCGCGGTCCGCTCGCGCCCAAGGCGCGCCAGCGTCTTCAGCTGTGACGGAGAGAGAACGCGAGCAGCGGGAGGACTGGCCACCGACCAAGGCTACAGGCCGTCCCGCGCCCGCTTAAGATCCTGCGGCCGGGTAGGAAGGCGATAGGGAACCGGCGCGGCTGGGTCGCGCCCGACCGAGGAGGAACCGATGGCCGATTACACGCACAAGAGGCTCGACGACGTCAAGGACTCGGCGCCGGAGTTCGGCATGAGCGATGTCCAGGAGGCGCGCTTCGCCAAGGACGAGCTCGACGCCGTCGACACCGGTCTCAGCCACCATCGCCTCAAGCCGGGTAAGCGCCAGCCGTTCGGCCACAAGCACGACGAGGCCGAGGAGATCTACGTGATCGTCAGCGGCAGCGGCCGCTTCAAACTGGACGACGAGATCATCGAGGTCGAGACCCTCGACGCGATCCGGGTCGCGCCGAAGGTGACCCGCTCCTGGGAGGCCGGCGACGACGGCATCGAGGTGCTCGCGGTCGGTGCCCGCCACGACGGCGACGGCGAAGTCGTCCAGGACTGGTGGAAAGACTGATGGCGCCGGTCGAGGTCAGCGGCGTCGAGGGTATGCGCGAGTTGGTCGGCAAGGAGATCGGCCCCTCGGACTGGCGCACCGTCACCCAGGACGACATCGACACCTTCGCCCGCGTCTCCGGCGATGACCAGTGGATCCACGTCGACGTCGAGCGGGCGGCGCGCGAGAGCCCCTTCGGCACGACGATCGCCCACGGCAACCTCACCCTGTCCCTGGTCGACGGCTTCCGCAAAGAGCTGATCGCCGCCGACGGCTTCGCCCTCGGCGTGAACTACGGGTGGAACAAGATCCGCTTCCCCTCGCCGGTCCCGGTCGACAGCAGGGTCCGTGCCCGCGCCGAGGTCGTCACCCTCGACGAGCTCGGCGACGGCTGGTTCCAGGTCGTGACCCGCTTCACGCTCGAAGTCGAGGGCGCCGAGAAGCCCTGCTTCGTCGGCGACAGCGTGACGAGGGTGCTGGCGCCGCCCGCCGCCTAGCCGCAGGCGCCTTGCGTTTCCGCTTTTTTGGCCCCCATAGGGGCCAAAAAGTCGGAATCGCCCCGGCCGGGACCTCGCGGCGGGTGCTGGACGTACTCAGACTGTGGTCATGGCCGAATCGACGCTCCGATCGCTCCAGGCTGGGACGGTGAGCCGCGGGCGCGGCGAGGACGAGCGCGGCGAGCGAAAGCTGATCCGGGCCGCCCAGGACGGGTCCGAAGCGGCGCTCGAGGCGCTGTTCCGGCGCCATTGGCGGGAGGCCCACCGGGCCGCCTACATGATCGTGCGCGATACCCAGGCCGCCGAGGACATCGCCCAGGAGGCATTCCTGGCGGCGATCCGGGCGCTCGGACGATTCGACCGGCGGCGGCCGTTTCGGCCCTGGCTCCATCGCATCGTCGTCAACCGGGCGATCGACTTCGCCCGGTCGCGGGCGCTGCGTCGCGAGGTCGGCGAGGAGGCCGGGGCAGCGGTGGGGGTCGAGGATCCGCGCGGGTTCGACGGCTCGCTGAGCGCGGCGCTGGCCGAGCTGGACCCGGAGCGGCGGGCGGCGATCGTCCTGCGCTACCTGCTCGACTACACGCCCGGCGAGATCGGGCGAATGCTGGAGCTGCCGCGCGGGACCGTCAACTCGCGGATCCGCCGCGGCCTCGACCAGCTCGCCGAGGCGCTGGGGGAGGGAGAGCGGTGAAGGACCTCGAGCGCGAGCTTCGCGAACGGCTGCGGGACGAGCGCGCGCCGGACGAGCGCGGTGCCGAGGAGCGCGGCTGGCGGGTCGTCGCGGCGGCGCGTGCGGAGCGGGCGGCGGTCCCCGGGGCCGAGCGCCGCGGTCGCGGTCGCCGGCGTGCCCTGCAGGCGGCGCTCGCGGTCGGCCTCGTCGCCCTCGCGGTCAGCCCGGCCGGCGCCTCGGTTCGCCATTGGGTGGCCGACCGCGTCGAACCCGGCGTCGAGCACGCCAGGCCCGCCCTGACCTCGCTGCCTGCGCGCGGCTCGCTGCTGGTCCAATCGGCGCGGGGGCCGTGGGTCGTTCATCCCGACGGCGCCAAGCGCCTGCTCGGCGACTACGCCGAATCGAGCTGGTCGCCACATGGCCTCTTCGTCGTCGCCACCAGAGGCCACGAGCTGGCGGCGCTGGAGCCAGACGGGACGGTGCGCTGGACGCTCGACCGGCCGGGACGGGTGCGCCTGGCGCGCTGGAACGGCCCCGACGGCTTCCGGATCGCCTACCTCGACGGCGACAGCCTGCGGGTCGTCGACGGCGACGGAACCGGCGATCGGCCCATCGCCGGGGGTGTCGCGCCGGTCCCGCCCGCCTGGCGGCCCGGACCGGCGCACGAGCTGGCCTACGCGCGGCGCGACGGCGCCGTGCTGGCGCTCGCCGCCGACAGCGGGTCGCGACTCTTTCGGACCCCGCCGGGCCCGCGGCCGATCAGCCTGCAGTGGACCGGCGGCGACCTGCTGGTCGTGCGCCCCAACGCGCTCGGGCTCTACGACAGCGGCGGTCGCCTGCGCTGGGACTGGGCGGCGCCGGCCGGCGCCTCGATCCGGTCGGCCGCGGCGGCACCGGACAGCGCGGCAACGGCGCCGGGCACCCGGCGCATCGCCGTCGTCCTGCGCGACGGTCACGCCAGCCGGCTGCTGGTTCTCGGCCCCGGCAGGCCGCGGGTCCTCTTCTCCGGGCCCGGCCGCTTCGGCCCGGCCCAGTGGTCACCGGCCGGCGATCGGCTGCTGCTGCCGTGGCCGAGCGCCGACCAGTGGCTCTTCCTCGATCCGAGCGGCGCCGCCGCGAAGCTCGACGCGGTCGGCAACGTCGCCGCCCAGTTCGCGCCGGGTGCGAATGCCGCGGCGGGGTTCCCGAGCGTCGCCGGCTGGTGCTGCTCGCGCTAGCGGGGACCTCTCCCGGCCGGTGGCCCGTATAGGCGGTGATGGCAGCTCCTTCCAAGCTCCGGCACGCGATCGCAGCGCTCGCCCTGACGGCTGTCGCCGCCCTCGCGAGCGGGTGCGGCTCAAGTGCATCCGATCCGGCGAGGAGCGCGTCCGGTTCGTCTGGCGGCCCGACGAGCGAGGCATCCACTTCCCCGGCGGCCGGGTCCGAAACCGCGGCGGTTGCGTCCGGTGCTGTGGCCGGCCAGGGCACCGGCGCCCGGTCGGCCGGGGCCGAAGAGCGCCAGCGGCTGCGGGAGGCGATCGTTCGCGGCGAGGCCCGCGACTACGCCTCGGGAACCCGGGTCGGCGGGCCGGCCTTCCAGGCCTGCCTCAAGGGCTCCCTGCGGGCGGCGCTCGACGCGCCGACGCTCGCTCGCCTCGTCCAGGTCTACCGGCGCCCCGATGGCCAGCCGTTCTCCGCGCAGGCGCTGAACGCCCTCGCCGGGCCGCTCGGCGCCGGCTGCGGCCACCGGGCCTACGTGCCGGAGATGATCAACGCCTCCCAGGCGCTGGCCGCCGGGGCGCTGACCGGCGCCTCGGTTGGCAGGCTCGGCGTCGCCTACGGGCCCTACCTCGGGGTGCGCTGCCTGCGCGCCGGGCGCATCGGCTGCGATCGCGTCGGCATCGACATCGTCTTCAGCCGTGCCGCGAGGAGCGTGGTGGCGGTGCTCGACGGCCGCCACCTGCCCCTCCACACCCCCGGCATGCACACCGGCGTCCGTCGCCACGACTGGGTCGGCACCCTCGACAACGCCGGGATGACCACCAGGGGGAGCCCGTTCTGGATCGGAGACACCTACGGCCCGGGCAAGTGGGCCGGCTACCCGGCGGTCTACGTGCCGATCGAATTCCGCGTCGCCTACGCCGACGGCCGCCGGGCGCGGGCCCGGTTCGGCAAGGTCTTCCTCAGCCCGGGGTGGGGGTAGGCCGATGGGACGGCGTCCCGGATCGCGATCGCTGGGGCGTGATGCCGCGATCGCCCTGGCCCTGGCGCTGCTGGCAGCGGTGGCGATCGTTCTCGCCGCCGCCGGGCGGGCGGGCGGCGCCGGGCCGGCGGCGGGCGCCCGAGAGGCGGCAAAGGCTCAAGGGGCACCGCCCGCCCAAGCGCCGCCGGACGCCGGCGGCCCGGAAGCGCCGCGATTGCCGCTCGGATGGCACGCCATCGGTCGACCGCTCACCGGAGTCGTCTATCCGCGGCAGGTCCTCGCCGTGGCGACCTACCGGCTCGCGCTGCCGCACCGGCCGCGAGGCTGCACGCCGGGCGCCGCGCTGCGCCAGATGCCGGCCGCCGGCGTCCTGCTCCAGATCGTCGAATACGCCCCGCGCGCCGCCGGTCACCCGGTGCGGGTTCCGACGCTTCCGCGCCGGCCGCACCGGTTCAGCTACGCCGATGCCACCTACGGCCCGTTCGAGTGCGCCGGACCGAGCTACAAATTCGACTATCGCCAGGCCGGACACGCGCTGCAGGCGCAGGTGTGGATGGTGCGCCGGACGGTCGACTCCCACTCGCGGGCCGAGGCACTGCGGATCCTCGACCGCTTCGCGCCGGCGGGCCGCTGAACGGGACTCCGGTTCAGGGTCAGGCCGAGCGTGGGTGACATTTCCCCCCTTATAGAGGCCTGATGTCAACCACACTCGCTGAGGGCTACTTGACGGTGAGGGTGCCTTCCATGCCGGCCTGGCGATGCCCCGGAACGGTGCAGTAGAAGGTGTAGGTGCCGGGTTCGAGCTTGGCGGTGGTGGTGGTTTCGCCTTCGCTGATCGTTTCGGTTTCGGCGATCTGTTTGCCGCCGGAGTCTTCGATCGCCACGCTGTGGGGGATCGAGGCGGGGTTTTTGAAGTCGATCGTGTCGGTTCCGGCTTTGGCGGTGACCGATTTCTCTTCGAACATCAGCATGCCTTCGGGGTTGGCTTCGAAGTTGACGGTCGAGCCGCCGGAGGCGCCTTCTTCCTTACCGCCGCCTTCTTCTTCGCCTTCGGGGGCGGCGCCGCCGGATTCGGAGGATTCGGTTTCGGCGGGGGCAGTCGGTGCTTCAGGCGTGGTGGTGGTGCCGCTGCTCCCTCCGCAGGCGACCAGGGCCAACGAGGCGAGGACGAGGACGAGAGCGACTGAGAGCTTCTTCATGCGGGTGGATCCCTTCTGGAAGACCATGTTTGGGCGGAGCGAAGCGGACGAGCCCTGATCAGTTATACGACGCGGATACCGCCCGCGGTTCAAATCGAGACTAGGGCCGGTCGGCTCAGCGGCCGCTGAACTCGACCTTCTCGCCCGCCAGGAAGGCGGTGACGGCTTCGCGGAAGTCCTCGGTGGCGCTGCTGTCGGCGATCCCGTGGCGCTCCAGCTGCAGGTGGGTCTCCAGCGTGTTGTCGGTGCTGACGGCGACCAGCTTCTTCGCCATCCGCGCGTAGTGGGGGCTGAGCTTGGCCAGCTTCGCGGCCTTGGCGCGGGCGCGGTCCATCAGCTCAGCCTCCGGCGCCGTCTCGGTCACGAGGCCCATCGCCAGCGCCTTCTCGGCGCTCAGGTTGGGATCTTCGAGCAGCATCTCGGTCGCCCGCGCCGGACCCAGCACGCGCGGCAGGAAGTAGGTCATGCCGCCGTCGGGCGAAGCGCCGATGCGGCCGTAGGCGCAGGCGAAGAAGGCGCTCTCGGAGGCCACGCGGATGTCGCAGGCCAGCGCCAGCGAGAAGCCCGCCCCGGCCGCGGGGCCGTTGACGGCGGCGATCACCGGATAGGGGATCCGGCGCAGGTCGATGATCCCCTGGTGCAGGACTTCGGCGCCGCGACGCACCTGGCTCGGCAGGTCGAGGTTCGCCATCTCGGTCCCTTTCTTGAACCAGTTGATGTCGCCGCCGGCGCAGAAGGCCTTGCCGGCCCCGGTCACGATCAGCGCCCGCAGCGGTGCCCGGTCGGCGAACCAGGCGAAGGCCAGCGGCAGCTCGGCGATCATCTCCGGGCTCATCGCGTTGAAGGCCTCGGGACGATTGAGGGTCAGGGTGCCGACGTCGCCGTCGAGATCGATCCTCATCGTCTGCAACTCGGGTGGGTTCACCGTCTCCGTGCTCATCGCTCCCTGTCTGGCTCGCGGTTGGCGGGGTGACGGGCAGCCTACCCTTTGGGGTGATGGCCGCAGCGAGCGAAAACGGAAGCACCGACGGCGGGTCGAACGGCGCGCCAAATGGCGCCCCCGACGCGAAGATGTCGCGCGCCGAACGGATCGCCGAGCAGCGCCGCACTCTGCCCGACGAACCGGGCGTCTACCTCTTCTACGACGAGAAGGGCGAGCTGCTCTACGTCGGCAAGGCGCGCTCGATCCGCAAACGGATCGCCTCCCACTTCTCGGCCGGCGAGCGGCGGCTGACCTCGCGGATCGACCGCATCGACACCCTCGTCACCGCCAACGAGGCCGAGGCGCTGCTGGCCGAGCAGAGCTTCATCAAGCGCCACCGGCCGCGCTTCAACATCCGCCTGCGCGACGACAAGTCCTATCCCTACGTCTGCGTCAGCCTCGACGAGGAGTACCCGCGCGTCTACTTCACCCGCGAGCGCCACCGCGCCCACCGTGCCTACTTCGGTCCCTTCTCCAGCGCCAAGCGCCTGCGCGAGACCCTCGACCTGCTCGGCAAGCTGTTCCAGTTCCGGACCTGCGAGGGCGCCGAGCCGGGCCGCCGCTCCGGCAGCCCCTGCCTCGATTACTACATCAAGCGCTGCGGGGCGCCCTGCGTCGGCTACATCGACCAGGAGGAATACCGCCGCAACATCGACGCGATCGTCGACTTCCTCTCCGGCCGCTACCGCCAGGTCGAAAAGGACCAGCAAGCGAAAATGAGCGCCGCCGCCGAGGCCGAGGAATACGAGCGCGCGGCGCTCCACCGCGATCGCCTCAAAGCGATCCGCTCGCTGTTCGAGCGCCAGCGCGTCGCCGGCGGCACGGTCGGGACCGCCGACCTGATCGGGGTCGCGGTCGAGGGCGTCGACGCCAACGCCCAGGTCTTCCAGGTCCGCGACGGCATCCTCGCCGAGCGCCAGAGCTTCTACCTCGAAAACGAGGCCGAGCGCGAGCCCGCCGAGGTCGCCGAGGAGTTCATCGGCCAGTACTACTCGGCCTCGCCCTCGATGCCGAAGACGATCATCGTCGGCCCCTACCTCGCCGACCGCACCGAGGTGATCGCCGAGGCGCTGAGCGAGCGCCGCGGCTCGCCGGTCGAGGTGCGCGCCGCCGAGCGCGGCGACAAACGCCGGCTGCGCGAGCTGGCCGAGCGCAACGCGCGCCTCGCCCTCGACCAGGACCGGCTGCGCCGCGAGCACCGGCGGGCCCGGCGGGTCGAGAGCCTCGCGGCGCTGGCCGAGGCGCTGGGGACCGAGGAGCTGCCGGTGCGGATCGAGGGTTTCGACATCTCGACGATCGGCGGCGAGCACACCGTCGCCTCGATGGTCGTCTTCGAGGGCGGCGCGCCGAAGAAGTCCGACTACCGGCGCTTCAAAGTCCGCGGCGACCTGCGCGCCGAGCTGCACCACGGCCCCGATGACTTCGCCTCGATGGAGGAGGTGCTGGGGCGACGGATGAACCGCTACCTCGAACAGAACGACCTCTCGCCCCACGACGGCAAGCGCGACGAGAGCTTCGCCTCGCTGCCCTCGGTGGTGCTGATCGACGGCGGCAAAGGCCAGCTGGCGGCGGGGATGCGGGCGCTGCAGCCGTTCACCGAGCGCGGCGTCACCGTGATCAGCCTGGCGAAGCGCCTCGAGGAGGTCTACGTCCCCGGGCGCGCCGACCCGATCGAGTTGAGCGCCGACTCGGAGGGATCGAAGCTCCTGCAGCGGGTCCGCGACGAGGCCCACCGTTTCGCCATCGACCACCACCGCGGCCGCCGCGACCAGGCGATGACCGGCTCGGTGATCGACGAGCTGCGCGGGGTCGGCCCGGCCCGCAAGCGCGCCCTGCTCCAGCATTTCGGCTCGCCGGACCGGCTGCTGCGGGCCAGCCGCGAGGAGCTCGAGGCAGTGCCCGGCCTACCTGGCAAAGTAGGTCGCGAGATCCACGAGCAGCTCAACAGAATTGGCTGACATGGTCGAGCCCGCCTCGAAGGACGGTGCCGCGCCCGCTCGCGACCCGCGGATCGAGTCGCTGATCATCATCACCGGCCACTCCGGGGCGGGGAAGTCGGAAGCGATCGCCGCCTTCGAGGACGGCGGCTTCTTCTGCGTCGACAACCTGCCGCCGCGGATGATCGGCAGCCTCGGCGAGCTCTTCAGCCACGAAGGGTCGGGGGTCGAGCGGGCCGCCGTCGTCTCCGACGTGCGCGGCGGTGAGTACTTCGACGAACTGCTGGCGGTCCTGGTCGACCTCGACCGCGACGGCCTGGCGCCGAAGCTGCTCTTCCTCGAGGCCGACGAGGAAACGCTGCTCGACCGCTACAAGACGACCCGTCGCCGCCACCCGCTGGCGCCGGAAGGGCGGATCGTCGACGGGATCCGCGCCGAGCGCGCCCAGCTGGCGCCGCTACGCGAGCGCGCCGACGTCGTCATGGACACCTCCGACCTGACCGGCGCCGAGCTGCGGCGGCGGATCGCCGAGGAGCTGCTGGGGACCGAGGAGCGCGGCAAGCTGGCGCTGACCCTGCTCACCTTCGGCTTCAAGAATGGCCCGCCGCGGGACGCCGACCTCACCCTCGACGTCCGCTTCCTGCCCAATCCCCACTACGTCGACGCGCTGCGGCCGCTGACCGGCAAGGACCAGGTGGTGCGCGACTACGTCGAGTCCGGGACCCAGGCGGGCGAGTTCTACGGCCGTCTGCTGCCGCTGCTCGAGTTCCTCGTCCCCGCTTACGTCAACGAGGGCAAGAGCCACCTGACGATCGCGATCGGCTGCACTGGCGGCCGCCATCGCTCGGTCACCGTCGCCGACCGGATCCGCAGAGATCTGGCCGCCCGTACCGATGTGGTGGTCCGGGTCAAACACCGCGACGTCGAGATCGCCGCCTAGTCCGGGACGGTCAGCCGGCGACCCGGCGTTCCCGACCCAGTCATCTCCACTCCCGGCGTTCGCAGTTTTCCTCCTGTAGCCCGGATAACTGCGAACGCCGGGCGGGCACTTGAGGCGCTTGAGGTTTGGTCCGCTCTGGTTTCCGGCACGGCTTGGGCGCAATCGACATTCCCCCCTACTTGGTGAGGGGGAATGTCGATTGCGCCCGCCTGTCGGGGGAGCGGGCTCGGCGCGCCGCCCGGTCCTCGCGGTCGGGTGCGCGCGTTCCGCCGCCGGCGCTCCGCACTTCCGGCGTTCGCACTTATCCGCCTGTAGGCCGGATAACTGCGAACGCCGGCCGGGAGGCCTGGGGTCCTGATGTTCCGCTGTTCCTTATGGGTCTATAGCAACCGAAAGGAACAGTGGAAGGCGAGGCTCGCGGCCGGCCCTCCATACAATCGCCAGCGGTGCCGGAACCTGCGATTTCCATCAGCGGTCTGCGAATGAGCTACGGCGAGACCGAGGCGGTGCGCGGCATCGACCTCGAGGTCGCCCAGGGCGAGATCTTCGCCTTCCTCGGCCCCAACGGCGCCGGCAAGACGACCACGGTCGAGATCCTCGAGGGCTACCGACACCGCAGCGCCGGCGAGGTCCGGGTGCTCGGCGAGGACCCTCAGCACGCGACCCGCGCCTGGCGCGACCGGATCGGCATCGTCCTGCAGACCAACCGCCTCGACCCTTACCTGACCGTGCGCGAGAGCCTGGCGCTCTACGCCGGCTACTTCAGCCACCCGCGCCCGGTCGAGGAGGTGATCGACCTGATCGGCCTCGAGGGCAAAGCCGACGACCGCGCCCGGCGGCTCTCCGGCGGCCAGCAGCGGCGCCTCGACGTCGGCATGGCGCTGATCGGCGATCCCGAGCTGCTCTTCCTCGACGAGCCGACGACCGGCTTCGACCCCTCGGCGCGGCGCCAGGCCTGGGACGTGATCGCCGGGCTGCGCGACCTCGGCAAGACGATCTTCCTCACCACCCATTACATGGACGAGGCCCAGCGCCTCGCCGACCGGGTGACGATCATCTCGGCCGGGCAGATCGTCGCCCGCGGCACCCCCGAGGACCTCGGCGAACGCGAGAAGGGCGCGGCGACGATCCGCTACCGGACGCCGGACGGGGAGGAGGTCTCGGTTGAGACCTTCGACCCGGTGCGGACGCTTCACGAGCTGACCGGCGCGGCGCTGGAGCGCGGCGAGGACCTCGAGGGCCTCGAAGTTACGCGGCCCTCGCTCGAGGACGTCTACCTCGACCTCACCGCCGCCTCGGAGAGCGCCGAATGAGCGCCGGCGCGCCGCAGGGCGGGAGAGACCGGCGATGACCGGCCTCGCCCTCGTCGGCCACCAGTTCCGCTACGACCAGAAGGCCTTCTGGCGCAACCCGGCGTCGGTCTTCTTCACGGTGATGTTCCCGGTGATCCTGCTGCTGATCTTCGCGACGATCTTCGGCAGCCAGACGGTCGAAGTGCGCGGCGGCCACATCGACACCGACGCCTACTACGTGCCGGCGATCATCAGCCTCTCGATCATCTCGGCGACGATGCAGAGCCTGGCGATGAGCCTCGTGATCGCCCGCGAGGACGGCCGGCTCAAGCGCAGCCGCGGAACCCCGATGCCGCCCTGGGTATTCATCGCCGGGCGGATCGGCAACTCGATCGTGACCGCGGTGATGATGATGGTGCTGCTCGCCGCGATCGGCGGTCTGCTCTACGGCGTCAGCTTCCCCTGGGACCGGATCCCGGCGCTCCTGATCGTGCTCGTGATCGGCGCCGCCAGCTTCTGCTGCCTCGGCATCGCGCTGACCGCGGCGATCCCCTCCCAGGACGCCGCCGCGCCGATCGTCAACGCGCTGCTGCTGCCGCTCTACTTCCTGTCCGGCGTCTTCATTCCCGACGACCAGCTGCCGAGCGGCGTGATCGGCTTCGCCGACGTCTTCCCGATCCGCCACTTCTTCGAGGCCTTCTTCGACGCCTACGTGCCCGGCGGCACGACGATCGCCTGGGGACACCTGGTGATCGTCGCGATCTGGGGCGTCGGCGGCCTGCTGCTGGCGGTTCGCTTCTTCCGCTGGACCCCCCGCTCGGGCTAACCGCGGGCGCCTTCGTCACGCCTTCCGCCCCGGCGCCCCGATAGCCTGCAATTCGCTGATGCTCCATCACGTCCTACTCGAGGTCTCCGATCTCGACACCAGTGCCTCGTTCTACGACTCGCTCTTCGGCCCGCTCGGCTGGCGGCGCCACTTCGAGCAGGACCGGACGGTCGGCTGGGGCATCGCCAAACCAGTGTTCTTCGCCTCCGATCAGCACGATCCCAAGCCCGGCTTCGGCCTGCTGAGCGTCTCCGGCCTCGGCATCGTCGCCGTCAAGGCGGCCTACGAGGCCGGGATCCGCGCCGGCGGCACCAGCGTCTCGCCGCCCGGCGAGCGCCGCTCGCACGGCTCCGGCTCCTACTCGGCCTTCCTCAAGGACCCGGACGGGTACGAGATCGAGATCACGATCGGGTCCGACTAGAGCGCTTTCCCAACCGCCGACTCCCTAGGATCGGCTCGTCCAAACGAATTCAGGAGGCGATGGTTCCATGGCAGTGAAGGTCGGCATCAATGGTTTCGGACGTATCGGCCGCAACATCTTCCGCGCCGCCCAGGCGGCCGGCGCCGACATCGACTTCGTCGCGGTCAACGACCTGACCGACCCGAAGACGCTCGCCCACCTCCTCAAGTACGACTCGATCCTCGGCCGCTACCCGGGCACCGTCGAGCTCGACGGCGACACGATGGTGATCGACGGCAAGCCGCTCAAGGTGCTCTCCGAGCGCGACCCGGCGGCGCTGCCGTGGGCCGACCTCGGCGCCGACATCGTGATCGAGTCGACCGGCTTCTTCACCAAGCGCGACGACGCCGCCAAGCACCTCGCCGCGGGCGCCAAGAAGGTCATCATCTCGGCGCCGGCGACCGACCCCGACGTAACCGTCGCGCTCGGCGTCAACTTCGACACCGAATACGACCGCGAGAACCACAACATCATCTCCAACGCCTCCTGCACGACCAACTGCCTGGCGCCGATGGCGAAAGTGCTCCACGAGGCGTTCGGGATCGAACACGGGCTGATGACGACGATCCACGCCTACACCGCCGACCAGCGCCTCCAGGACATGCCCCACAAGGACCTGCGGCGGGCGCGCGCGGCGGCGCTCAACCTGATCCCGACCACGACCGGCGCCGCCAAGGCGGTCGGCGTCGTGCTGCCGGAGCTGAACGGCAAGCTCAACGGCTTCTCGATGCGCGCTCCGGTGCCGACCGGCTCGGTCGTCGACCTCGTCTTCGCGACCCCCGACCCGGTCGACGTGGCCCAGGTCAACGCGGCGATGAAAGCGGCGGCGGAGGGCCCGCTGGAGGGGATCCTCGGCTACACCGAGGACGAGATCGTCTCCACCGACATCGTCAACGACCCGCGCTCCTCGATCTTCGACGCCGGCCAGACGATGGTCATCGGCGACGGGCGGATGGTCAAGGCGGTCAGCTGGTACGACAACGAGTGGGGCTACTCCAACCGCTGCGTCGAGCTCGCCGGCAAGGTCCTCTGAGCACCCGGGCGGGGTCGGGAGGCCGGTCGTGAGCTTCGCCAAGGCAAGCGTCCGCGACGCCCCGGTAAAGGGGCGGCGGGTGCTGGTGCGGGTCGACTTCAACGTGCCGCTGAAGGACGGCGAGGTCGTCGACGACACGCGGATCCGGGCGGCGCTGCCGACCCTCGAACTGCTGCGCGAGCGCGGCGCCGCGCTGGTCCTCGCCTCCCACCTCGGGCGGCCGGAGGGCAAGCGGGTGCCGGAGCTCTCGATGAAGCCGGTCGGCGAACGGCTGGCCGAGCTGCTGGAGGTGAACGTGACCCAGGCGCCGGCGGTGATCGGCGGTGAGGTCGAGATGAACGCCGGCTGCCTCGGTCCCGGCGAAATCGTCCTGCTCGAGAACACCCGCTTCGAGCCGGGGGAGACGGCGAACGACCCCATGATGGCCGAAGCGCTGGGCCAGCTCGCCAACGTCTTCGTCAACGACGCCTTCGGGGCCGCGCACCGCGCCCACGCCTCGACCGAGGGGGTGGCACGCCACCTGCCCGGCTACGCGGGGCTGCTGCTGGAGCGCGAGGTGACCGAACTGGAGAAGGTCGTCGAGGCGCCCGAGCACCCGCTGGTGGTGGTGCTCGGCGGGGCCAAGGTCTCCGACAAGGTCGGGGTGATCGACCGCTTCCTCGAGGTCGCCGACTCGATCCTGATCGGCGGCGCGATGTGCTTCAGCTTCTTCAAGGCTCAGGGGCGGGAGATCGGCGACTCGCTTTACGACGACGAGAGCGTCGCCGCCGCGTCCGCGGCGCTGGCCAAGGCCGAGGGCGCCGACTGCGACCTCGTCCTGCCCGAGGACCTGGTGCTGGGGCGCGAGTTCAGCGCCGACACCGAGACCCGCGAGTCAGACGGGGCGGAGGTGCCGGCGGGATGGATGGGGCTCGACATCGGGCCGCGCAGCGCGGCGCGCTTCGCCGCGACGATCGCCGGCGCCGGGACGGTGCTCTGGAACGGGCCGATGGGGGCGTTCGAGATGGAGCCCTTCGCGGCCGGGACGAGGACGGTCGCCGAGGCGGTCGCGGCGGCCTCCGGCAAGACCGTGGTCGGCGGCGGCGACTCGGTCGCGGCGCTGAACCAGTTTGGGCTCAGGCGTAGGGTCGACTGGGTGTCGACCGGCGGCGGGGCGTCGCTGGAGCTGCTCGAGGGCAAGAAGCTGCCGGGAGTGGAGGCCCTGATCGACGCGCCGGCGACGGCGGACTCCGAGGACAACGAGGTGAGAGCCGATGCCTGACCGCACCCCCTACATCGCCGCCAACTGGAAGATGAACAAGACCGTCGCCGAAGCGGCCGAGTTCATCGACGCGCTGCTGCCGCGGATCGCCGCGACCCAGAACGACGTCGTCGTCTGCCCGCCGTTCACCGCGCTGCACGAGGTCGTCGAGCGCCGCCGTGGCACCGCCGTCCGGGTGGCCGCTCAGAACATGCACGAGGAGACGGCCGGTGCCTTCACCGGCGAGATCTCGGCGCCGATGCTGGTCGAGCTCGACGTCGAAGCGGTTGTCCTCGGCCACTCCGAGCGCCGCCAGTTCTTCGGCGAGACCGACGCGGCACTGGCCCGCAAGGTGCCGGCGGCGCTGGCCGCCGAGCTCGAGCCGATCCTCTGCGTCGGCGAGACCCAGGAGGCCCGCGAGGGCGGCGAGACCGAGGAGGTCCTGGCGCGCCAGCTCAAAGCCGACCTGGCCGGGGTCGAGGGCGCCGACCTGGCCAGGGTCGTTATCGCCTACGAGCCGATCTGGGCGATCGGCACCGGCCTCGTTGCCACCCCCGAGCAGGCCCAGGAGGCCTGCGCCTTCATCCGCGACGTCGTCCGCGCCCGCGGCGGGGCCGCCGATCAGCTGCGGGTCCTCTACGGCGGCTCGGTCAAGCCCGCGAACGCCGCCGAGCTGCTGGCGCTGCCGGACGTCGACGGCGCACTGGTGGGGGGCGCGGCTCTCGATCCGAGCGACTTCGCCGACATAGTGGAGGCAGCCGGATGAGGTCCGCCGCGGGAGCGGGGGAGGGACGGTGACCCTGGTCCCATCGGTCGCGCTGGTCATCCTCGACGGCTGGGGGCTCGCCCCAGCCGGGCCCGGCAACGCGATCTCGCTGGCCGAGACGCCGACCTTCGACCGCCTCTGGGCCCAGTACCCGCACACCCAGCTCTCCGCCCAGGGCCGCGACGTCGGGCTGCCGCCGGGGCAGATGGGCAACTCCGAGGTCGGGCACCTGAACCTCGGCGCCGGGGCGATCGTCAAGCAGGACCTGGCGCGGATCGACGACGCCGTCGCCGACGGCTCCTTCTATGAAAACGAGGCGCTGCTGGCGGCCTGCGAGAAGGCGCGCAACAGCACCCGCGGGCGCCTGCACCTGCTCGGGCTGGTCTCCGACGGCGGCGTCCACTCGGGCTGGGAGCACCTCGAGGCAGCGGTCGAGCTGGCCGCCCAGGAGGGCGTCCCCGACGTCGTCTTCCACGCCTTCACCGACGGCCGCGACACCCTGCCGCACGGCGGCCGCGAGTACCTCGCCGAGCTCGAGCGCTGGCTGCGCCAGGGCGGCCGGATCGGCACCGTCGGCGGCCGCTACTACGCGATGGACCGCGACACCCGCTGGGAGCGGGTCAAGCTCGCCTACGACGCGATCGTCCACGCCCGCGGCCAGAGCGCTCCGAGCGCGGCGGCGGCGATCGAGGACGCCTACGCGGCCGGACAAACCGATGAGTTCGTGGCGCCGACCGTGATCGGGGACTACGACGGCGCCGCCGCCGGCGACGTCGCGATCTTCCTCAACTTCCGCCCCGACCGGGCCCGCGAGCTGACCCGGGCGCTGGCCGAGCCGAAATTCGACGAGTTCAGCCGCGCCGGCGGGCTGACCCTCGACCTGACGACGATGACCTCCTACCGCAAGGGCTGGCCCTACCCGGTCGCCTTCCCGGAGCAGCGGCCGGCGACGACCCTGGCGGCGACGATCGCCGCCGGCGGCGGGCGCCAGCTGCATGTCGCCGAGACCGAGAAGTACGCCCACGTCACTTACTTCTTCAACGGCGGGGTCGAGGACGAGTACAGCGGCGAGGACCACTTCCTGGTCGAGTCGCCACGCGACGTCCCGACCTACGACCGCAAGCCGGAGATGAGCGCCGCGGCCGCGGCCGACGAGTTCGTCTCGCACTGGGGCGCGGGCTCGTACCGCTTCGGGATCATCAACTTCGCCAACCCCGACATGGTCGGCCACACCGGCGTGATCCCGGCGGCGGTGCGGGCGGTCGAGGAGGTCGACGCCCAGCTCGCCCGCGTCGTCGAGGCGGTCCTCGGCAAGGGCGGCGCCTGCATCGTCACCGCCGACCACGGCAACTGCGACAACATGCTCGAGCCCGACGGCTCGCCGAACACCGCCCACTCGCTGAACTCGGTGCCGCTGATCGTCACCCAGGAGGGGCTTGCCCTGCGCGACGGCGGCATCCTCGCCGACGTCGCCCCGACCGCCCTGGACCTGCTCGGGATCGCGCAGCCGAAGGCGATGACCGGCCGCTCGCTGGTCTCCTAGGCGCCCGCGCCCCATACGCTGCCGAGCGTGCGCGACGACCCGCAGAGACTCCGTTTCGAGATCGCCGCCCGCGACGGCAGCGCCCGCGCCGGCGTCATCCACACCGCCCACGGGCCGATCGAGACGCCGGCCTTCATCCCGCTGGCGACCAAGGGCTCGGTGCGTGGCCTTGACACGCCCGAGGTCGCCGCGCTCGGCTACCAGCTGATCCTCGGCAACACCTACCACCTGTTCGTCTCGCCGGGGCCGGAGCGGATCGCCGCCGCCGGCGGCCTGCACGGCTTCACCGGCTGGGATCGCGCCTTCATCACCGACTCCGGCGGCTTCCAGGTCTTCTCGCTCGCCCACGGCGGGGTGGCGAACGAGGTCAAGGGCAGCGGCCGCTCCGGCGGCGAGGCGGGCTCGAAGGTCGACATCACCGAGGAGGGCGCCCGCTTCCGTTCCTACCGCGACGGCAGCGAGCTGTTCATCTCGCCGGAGGTCTCGATGGAGGTGCAGGCGGCGCTCGGCGCCGACATCGCCCTCGCCTTCGACGAGTGCACGCCCTTCCACGCCGACCGCGACTACACCGCCCGGTCGACCGCGCGCACCCACCGCTGGCTCGACCGCTGCGTCGCCTGGCACGCGGAGCACGGCCCGCCGCGCCAGGCCCTCTTCGGGATCGTCCAGGGCGGGACCCACGAGGACCTGCGGCGCGAATCGGCGGCGGCGATCTCGACGGCGGCGATCGACGGCATCGCGATCGGCGGCACCCTCGGCCGCGACAAGGAGGAGATGGCCGCGGTCCTCGCCTTCACGGCGCCGCTGCTGCCGGTCGAGGCGCCCAAGCACCTGCTCGGGATCGGCGAGGTCGACGACCTGCTCGGCGGAATCGCCCTCGGCCTCGACGTCTTCGACTGCGCCGTCCCCACCCGCCTCGCCCGCCACGGGGTCGCCCTGGCACCGAGCCCCGACACCCGCTGGCGCCTCGACCTGCGCAAGTCGCGCTGGGTCGGCAACCGCGAGCCGCTCGTCGCCGGCTGCCCGTGTCCGGCCTGCACCCACCACGACCGCGACTACGTCAGCTATCTCTCCCGCGCCGAAGAGCTGACCGCGGTCCGCCTCCTCGTCCTCCACAACCTCACCTACATGCACGAGCTGACGTCCGGCGCCCGGGCCGCGATCGAGTCCGGCACCTTCGACGCCTACCGAGCCGCCGTCCTAGCCGGCGCCCCACCCTGGGACGCCGCCGCCCCGAAGTAACCGAGCGTTTCCGACATTTTCCACGCCATAGGGTGGAAAACTCCGGAAACGAGATCCTGACCGGACGAAAGAAGCCACAGCCCGGCCCGGCGTTCGCACTTGTCCGGGCTATCGGCGGATAACTGCGAACGCCCGAACCCTCGCCCCTAGAACGCCCGAACCGTTGGCCCTAGGACGCCTAGAACCCTCGCCCCTACCTACTGCGCGAGGGAAAAGCCGAATCGACCCAAGCGCTCGCCGGGCGGGGATGGGTACCCCCTCCGAACGGCTTGTACTTCTCGCCCGAACGCCTCCACCGCACGGCCGACAGCGATCCAGCGAGCAAGTTGAGAGAGGAGGGGGTACCCATCCCCGCCCCTCGCCGGCCTATTCGGAGTTCTTCGAGACCAGGCCCTTGAATTCTTCGACGACCTTGTCGACGGTGTCGCCGGCGACCTTCGACACCTTGACGCCGGCCGCCTTGTCGGTCGTGATGATCACCGCGGTCGCGACCACCGCGGCGACCAGGATCAGCGCCAGCGCCGCCAGCACGAAGCGGACGAAGCGCGAGAAGCCGCCGCGCTTGCGCGTTTCGCCGCGTTCCGCCGCCGGCGGCTGGTAGGCCGGGGGCGGGACGACGACGCGCGGCTCGGGCCGCCGCGTCGGCGAGGGGGCGGGGCGGTACTCGGTCTGAGCGGTGCGGTCGAGGTGGCGGGTCTCGGCGGTGCCGCCGCCGAGGACGCGGGTCGGGGTCGAGCCCTCGATCTCGGATTCGGGCAGCGTCACGTCCTCGCCTTCGAGGCCCATCTGCAGCCCCGTCGCCAGCTCCTCGGCGCTGGCGTAGCGCCGGTTGGTGTCGCCTTCGAGCGCCCGCAGCACCGACAGGCCGAGCGTCTCCGGCACCTCGGCGTTGTAGGTGCTCGGCGGCAGCGGCTTCTCGTTCTGCTGGCGCACCGCCAGCTCGGCCAGTGAGGAGCCCTCGTAGGGCAGCCGGCCGGTCAGGAACTGGTAGAGGACGACGCCGAGGGCGTAGACGTCGGTCGCCGGCGTCGCCTCCTCGCCGCGCACCTGCTCGGGCGCCAGGTAGGCGGCGGTGCCGACGACCGAGCCGACCTGGGTGATCCGGGTCTGCTCAACCGCGCGGGCGATGCCGAAATCGGTCAGCTTGACGGTCATCTCGCCGCCGCCGCCGACCGGGCCGCCGTGGACCATCAGGTTGCCGGGCTTGACGTCGCGGTGGATGATCCCGCGGCGGTGCGCGTAGTCGAGGCCGGCGCAGGCCTGGATGCCGATCTCGGCGGCGACCTCAGGGTCGACCGGGCCGTGGCGCTGCAGGATCTGCGCCCCCGAGCGGCCTTCGACGTACTCCATGACGATGTAGTGGCGGCCGTCGTCGACGCCGGTGTCGTAGACCTGGACGATGTTGGGGTGGATCAGGCGCGCCACCGCCAGCGCCTCGCGGCGGAAGCGGGCGACGAAGCGCTCGTCGTCGGAGAGGTGCTCGGCGAGGATCTTGACCGCGACCGTGCGCTCGAGGATGCGGTCGGTCGCCTTGTAGACGTTCGACATCCCGCCCGAGCCCAGGCGCTCGCCGGTTTCATAGCGGCCGGAGAGGGTTCCCGCCTCCATCTATTCGGCCCCTTCCCCGGGGCCGATTCCGCCCGATTCGCCTTCTTCGGCCGGTCCTTCGACCGGTGGTACGACGGGTTCGATCACTCCTTCTTCCTGGCCTGCGGGGCCTTTGCCTTTGCCGGGGGGGAATTCTTCTTTTTCTTCTTCCTTCGCCTGCTTTTCTTCTTCCTTCTGCTGCTTCTGTTCTTCCTTTTCCTGCGCCTTTTCGTCTTTTTCCTGGGCTTTTTCTTCGGCTTCGATCGTGGCCTGTTCTTCTTCGCTTTCGGCTTCTTCGAGTTCTTCCTGCTGTTCGGCTTCCTGCTGTTCTTCCTGTTCTTCGCCTTCGCCGCAGGTGTTGACGACTTCGCCGAGCCGTTCGGCGCCTTCGCTCAGCGCCGCCCGCAGCTTCGCATCGACGCCGGAGCCGAGTTCGGCGACCTGGGTCGAGACCGCCGCCGCCGCTTCTTCGGCGCCTTCGCAGTCGCCTTCGCCGGCCCGTTCGCGCACCGTTTCGAGGTTCTGGTTGATCTCGCTGGCGGTCGTCCCCGGCAGCAGCTTGGCGTCGGAGCCGCCCCCGCAGGCAGCCAGCGCAAGCGCCGCCAGAAGCAGCGCAAGGATGATCGTGGTGGCTCTCAGGCGACCCATGGGGCGAGTCTAGCCAAGGGGCATGAGTCGATATTTACCCTGCATTTCCCCACGTCAGCGGCCGAACCGCAGGCGGTCGGCGAGGGGGGTGGGGAGGCCGGCGGCGACGATCGCCGAGGCGGCGGCATCGACGTCGTAGGCGACCCGGTGGTAGCGCCCGGTCGACTCCTCGGTGTCGAGCTCGAGCCAGGCAGCGCGCGGGTCGCCGTCGCGCGGCTGGCCGACGCTCCCGGGGTTGAGCAGCCATTCGCCGCTGCCGAGGTCGACCAGCGCCCCGTCGGCGGCCTGGGAGCCGTGCGCGTAGGTGGCGAGCCCGCGCGAGGGCGGCCGGGTGAAGAAGAGGGCGACGTGGGAGTGGCCGATCAGCCCGATCCGCTCGTTCATCGCGTCGAGGCCGGCTTCGGCCTGCTCGATCGAGAGGACGTACTCCCAGATCGGGTCGCGCGGCGAGGCGTGGAAGAGCCCGAAGCCCTCGACCGAGAGGTCCGGCTGCAGGCCGGCGAGGAACTCGACGCTCTCCGGCGCGATGTTCTGGCGCGTCCATTCGACCGCCGCCCGCGCCGACTCCGAGAAGGTGGTGATGTCGAGCGCGCCGAGCACCGCCAGGTCGTGGTTGCCGGTCAGCGTCACGGCGGCGCGGTCGCGCACCAGCGCCGTGCATTCGTCCGGCTGGGCGCCGTAGCCGACGACGTCGCCGAGGCACCAGACGGCGTCGAGGCGGGCCGCCTCGATCGCCTCCAGAACCGCCTCCAGAGCAGGGAGATTGGAATGAATATCGCTTATTACCGCTACGCGCAAGCGGTCCACACTACCCGGGGCGGCGCTGTATCCGGGCCTGCCTGGAGCCTTTCGGGACGGTCACCTACGATGGGCTTCGTGACCATGACCGATTCGATCACCGAGCTGGCCGGGGCCGTCGAAGCCGCTGCCCGCGCCCTGCGCGACGGCGAGCGAACCGAGCCCGCCCCGACCCTCGACCGCCCGCCCAAGCCCGAGCTCGGCGATTACAGCTCCAACGCCGCGATGCTGCTCGCCGGTCCCCTAGGCGACAACCCGCGGGCCGTCGCCCAGCGCCTGCGGGCCGAGCTCGAAGGCCTGCTGGGCGGCGACGGCGAGGCCGCCAGCGTCGCGCGGATCGAGGTCGCCGGGCCTGGCTTCGTCAACCTCTTCCTCGCCGACGCCTGGTACACGCGGGCGCTGGTCGCGCTGCTCGCCGCCGGCGAGGACCTCGGCCCGGCCCCGACCGCCCGGCCGGAAAAGATCATCGTCGAGTTCGTCTCCGCCAACCCGACCGGGCCGCTGCACGTCGGCGGCGGTCGTCACGCCGCCTACGGCGACGGCCTGGTGCGGCTGCTCGCCGCCGCCGGCCACGAGCCCAGCCGCGAGTTCTACATCAACGACGCCGGCAGCCAGGTCGGCCGCTTCGCCGACTCGATCGCCGCCCGCATGGCCGGGGAGGAGCCGCCGGAGGACGGCTACCAGGGCGATTACGTGATCGAGCTGGCCAAGGAAATCGCCGCCGAGGGCCTCGACCCGGCCGACCGCGAGGCGCTCGGCCGGCGCGGGATCGAGCTGATGGTGGCGAGCGTCGCGGCGACGCTCGAGCGCTTCGGCGTGCGCTTCGACAACTGGTTCTCGGAGCGCTCGCTGTATGAGCGCGGCGAGGTCGACGAGGCGCTGGCCGAGCTCGCCAAGGGCGGCCACACCTACCGGAGCGACGGCGCCCTGTGGCTGCGGACGACCGAATACGGCGACGACAAGGACCGGGTGCTGATCCGGACCGACGGCGAGCCGACCTACCTCACCCCCGACGTCGCCTACCACTGGGACAAGCTCGAGCGCGGCTACGACCGGATGATCGACGTGCTCGGCTCCGACCACCACGGCTACGTGCCGCGGATCCGGGCGGCGATCGAGGCGCTCGGCGCCGACCCCGATCGCTTCGAGGCGCTGATCATGTCCTTCGTCCACATCGTCGAGGGCGGCGAGCGCGCCCAGATGTCGAAGCGCAGTGGCGAGTTCGTCTCGCTCGACGACCTGATCGACGACATCGGCGTCGACGCGGCGCGCTGGTTCATGCTCTGGCGCGGCTACGAGACCGCCGTCGACCTCGATCTCGAGCTGGCCCGCCGGCAGTCGAGCGAGAACCCGGTCTACTACGTCCAGTACGCCCACGCGCGGATCGCCAGCATCCTCCGCAAAGCCGGCGAGGGAGCCGACGCGGCGGCCGCCGACTTCGAGGCGGCCGAGCGCGAGACGCCGCTCGACCCGAGCGAGAAGGCGCTGATCAAGCGCCTGCTCGAGTTCCCCGAGCAGGTCCGTGAGTCGGCGGCGCGGCGCGCCCCGCACCGGATCTGCGCCTACTCATCGGCGGTCGCCGCCGACTTCCACGCCTTCTACCGCGACTGCAAAGTGGTCGGTGCCGAGGGCGCCGGGGTCGAGCGCTCGCGGCTGGCGCTCTGCCTGGCGACCAAGCGGACGATCGCCGCGGCGCTCGGCCTGCTGGGGATCTCGGCGCCCGAGCGGATGTGATGAAGGCGCTGCCGGTGCTGGCGGAGGTCTCGGGCCTCACCCGCGAGGACGGCCGCAACTGGGGACTGCGGCGCGGCGACCTCGATGCCCTTGCCGGGCTCGGCGGCGCGGCGCTGCGCGACCAGCGCACGGTGCTGATCACCGGCACCGGCGCCGCCGCGCCGCCGCTGGCACTGGCGCTGGCCGGGACCGCCGCCGCCAGCGGCCGCCGCACGGCGCTGGTCGAGTGCGACCTCGAACGGCCGCGGCTCGCCGCCGAGGTCGGCCTCGAGGCCGAACCTGGCCTGCATGAGTACCTGCGCTGGGAGGCGACGCCGCAGCAGCTGCTGCAGCCGCTGACCCTGGCCGGCAGCGCCGCCGGGACTGGGGCGCCGCCGATCGCCTGCGTCGCCGCCGGCCGTCCCGCCAGCCAGCCCGCGACGCTGCTGGGTCTGGGGAGCTTCCGCCACATGGCGGCGAAAATGCGCTCCGCCTACGACCTCCTGATCCTGGTCGGGGCGCCGCTCGACGACACCGAGGGGGCGCTGCTGGCGGCCGCCGCCGAGGCCGACGGGGTGATCGCCGCGGTCGGGCCCGATCAGACCTCGGGGGCGATCGGCCGCCAGATCCACGAGGCGCTGGCCTTCCTGCCGGCGACCTCGCTCGGCGCCGTCGTCGTCGGCGCCAGCGCGATCTAGAGGTCGTAGCGGCTGAGGTCTTCGTCGAGGCGCTTGCGGTCCTCCTCGCTGGGGCCCTCGACCGCGACTTCGTGGTCCTCGCGCGAGCCGGCGGCGCGGCGCCACTTGAAGACGGCGAAGCCGAGCGCCCCGGCGGCGACGGCGAAGGCGATGATCGGAACGACGTAGGCGGAGAGGTTGAAGCCACTGCCCTTCGGGAGCGCCAGCACCGCGTCGCCGTACTGGGCGACCAGGGCGTTCTTGATCTGGTCCTTGGTCTTGCCTTCCCTGACCAGCTTTTCGACGTAGACCTTCTCGCGCTGGGCCTGCGGGGATTCGGCCAGCTCGAGCAGCGTGCCGCAGACCGGGCACATCACTTCCGACTCGATTTCGGTCAGCGTCGTTCGCGAGGAGACGGCCGCCGCGCCGGCGACCGGCAGCGAGACCAGGGCCAGCGCCAGCAGACCGACCAGGGCCGCGCGCGCCCGGGCGCCGCGGACCCCGCCGCCCTGGCGCCGGCTCATGAGTGGCTTTCGGGCAGCAGCGGCGCGAAGCGTTCGTCGAGGATCTTCGTGTCGACCGGCGCCGGTTCGAAGGCGCGCACCTTGCCGTTCGGTCCCAGCAGGTAGTTCTCGGGGACGCCGGTCGTGCCGTATTCGTGTCCGTAGTCGCCGTTGCCGTCGTGCAGCATCGGATAGGTGAGGCCGAACTGCTTGACGAAGCCGCGGCCGTCGTCGCTCAGATCCTGGGTGTCGATCCCGACCACCGTGAAGTTCTTGCCACCGTGTTCTTCCTGGAACTTCTGCAGGGCCGGCGCCTCGTCGCGGCACGGTTCACACCATGAGGCCCAGAAGTTGACCAGCACCCACTTGCCACGGTAGTTGTCGATCGACCCGGTGCCGGACGACTCGAGCTCGGGGAGGGTCGTCGTCGGCGCGGTTTCGCCGACCGTGATCCGCGAATTGCCTTTGCTGACCAGCCCGTAGGTGAGCAGGGCGACGGCGGCCACGACGGCGAGCACGATGATGACCACGCGGGGACGCACAGGACCGCAGGTTAGATAACCGCGACCGCCGCCCGCCGCCGGCGGCTCACCCGTGGAGCTTCGGGAAGGGCTCGACGATCGCTCCGAAGGCGGCGTCGATCAGCGCGATCAGGTCGTCGGCGCCGTCGGCCTGAGCCCAGCGCGCGGTCGCCGCGTCGAGGGCGCCTAGGGCGGCGCCGACCAGCGCCTCGATTCGCACGTCGGGCGCCGCCATCCCCAGCCGCGTCGCCAGCGCGACGGCGATCAGCTCGCGCCACTGACCCAGCCGGTCGAGCTGATGGGCGCGCAGGCTCGGCGTGCAGCGAATCAGCCGCAGCCGTGCCAGCGCCTCGGCGGGGCTGCGCTGGTAGGTGCGCACGCCGGCGTCGAAGGCCCGCCGCAGCGCCGTCCAGACATCCTCGCCGGCCGGTCGCTCGCCAAGGGCCGCGGCGATTTCGGCGCCGATCGCCTCCTGGGCGACGAAGACCGCGTCTTCCTTGGATTCGAAGTAGCGGAAGAAGCTGGCGCGGCTGACCCCCGCCGCCTCTGCCACCTCGGCCGCGGTCACCGCGTCGAAGCCGCGCTCGGCAAAGACGTTGAAGGCCACTTCGGCGATCTGCGCCCGCACCGATTCACGAGCTCTGGCGCGCAAGTCCGGTGCCTTCGACTCCTCCCGGTCCACCATCCCGGCGATCTTAGGCCGATCGAGCGGCGCTCGCGACTCGCGCAGCCCGCCGAGCGTTCGCAGTTATGCCCGCTATAGGCGCTTTTCTGCGAACGCCGCGGAGGGGACTGGAACGCGGCCTTCCTAGTAGCCTCTCGGAACGGCTCGGCCGAGCCGTTTCCGCGGACGTAGCTCAGCTGGTAGAGCGCGAGCTTCCCAAGCTCGAGGTCGCGGGTTCGAGACCCGTCGTCCGCTTCTCATCACCATTTCGCAGCGGTCGCCCACCCCCTGATGGAGCAGAGGCCCGATGGCGGCGGACCCGTTCACGGCGACCGCAGTCGGTGGTGGCGCACCAGCGGCGGCTGCCGTTCTTGGACCGGTCGAGGAAGAGCCAGCCGCAGCCGGCACCGGCGCAGATCGCGAGGCGGGGCCGGTCGGGCTCGAGGAGGAGGGACCAGCCGGAGGCGATCAGGGGTGAGAGCGGGGCGTCGAGGGCGGCGGTCGCCGGCCAGTCGAGGCGCGGGATGTCGGCGCCGCCGTTGAGCTGGGCTCGACCCAGGGCGATGAGGTACTCGAGACGGAGGGCTTCCAGGACGTCGCTCCCCGGTGCCGCGCCGCGCGCCAGCGGGTCGAAGACAGCGGTGAGGATCGCGCGGGCCCGGGTCACATGATCGAAGGCGTCCGTCGCATCGTCCGGGTTTCGGCGCGCCGCCTTGGTCAGCTCGGCGACCGCGGAATTCGTCGCCGCACCGTGCGCCTCGCACCAGCCGAGCCAGTCGAGGTAATCGCCGAGGAGCTCGGTCGGCTCGGCGGCGGTGCGCCAGGCGACGGTGTTGCAGAGGTCGAGGGCGGGGTCGCCGCCGATCCCCGCCGGCCAGGGTGCCCGCGTCGTCGCCATGGGCCTAGACTAGCGATTCTTGAAACTCTCTAAACCTGTTTCAAGCGTTTCCGACTTCTCCCGCTACTGGGCCGCCCAGAGCGTCTCTCTGTTCGGAACGGAAATTACCGCGGTCGCCCTGCCACTGATGGCGGCGGTGCTGTTGAAGAGCGGCGTCGGCGGGGTCAGCCTCGTCACCACGGCCTCGTTCTTGCCCAGCCTGTTGTGGTCGGTGCCGGTCGGCCACTGGCTCCAGCACCGCCAGATCGGCCGGGTGCTCTTCGTCTCCGACCTCGCCAGGGCGGTGCTGCTGGGCGCGGTGCCGATCGCCTACCTGGCCGGCGTCCTCTCGGTCGGCCTGCTCGCCGTCGACGCCTTCCTGGTCGGCAGCTTCGGCGTCGCCTTCGCGATCGCCACCTTCGCCTACATCCCGCAGCTGGTCGAGGAGGACGGGCTCGGCCGGGCCAACCAGGCGATGCAGGGCTCGGCGACGGTCGCGCAGGTCGGTGGGCCCGGCCTCGGCGGCATCCTCGTCGGGGCGCTCGGGGCGCCAATGGCGGTCGCGGTCGATGCGGCCAGCTACCTGGTCGGCGCGCTCGGCGTGCCGCCGGGACGACGGTCGGCGCCGACGGTCGAGGCGGGGCCGCCGGGCCACTTCCTCGACGGCGTCCGGCGGCTGCTCGGCAACGTCTACCTTCGCGCGCTGACCGTCCATGCCTCGATCTACAACGCCGGCTTCCAGGTGCTGCTGGTCAACCTGCTGATCTGGGCGGTCGACGATCGCGGCGTCTCGCCGGGGCTCTACGGGTTGGTGTTGAGTGCCCAGGGTGTCGGCGCGCTGATCGGCACGCTTTGGGCACTGCGCTCGGCCGCGCGCCGTGGGTACGGCGGCGCCTTCGCGCTCGCCCTGATGCTCTCGACCGGGGCGCCGCTCCTGATGGCGACCCTGCCCTTCTCCGGCCTCGCGCTGGCGGCGCCGTTGGCGGCGATCCAGTTCCTCTCCGGGATCGGTCTAGGGGCGGCCAACGTCCTCTCGGTGACGCTGCGCCAGACCGTCATCCCACCCGAGGAGCTCGCCCCGACGATCGGCGCCTACCGCTTCCTGATGTTCGGCTCGATCCCGATCGGCAGCGCTCTCGGCGGCGTCATCGGAGCGGCGCTCGGGGGCCGTACCGGCGTCGCGATCGGCACCGTCACCCTCGCCGTCTCGGCCCTGCCGATGTTCGCTCGTCCGATCCGCTCCCTGCGCTCGCCCCGCGATGCGCGACCTCCCGAAGCGCCTCCCAGCGTCGCTCAGCCGGTCTAGCTAGCCAGGGACGCCGGAGCACCGCAAGGCGCGGCCAGCGCTCTTCCCGGCCCCTGTGGTGACCCAGCGCACCGGATCGGCGCTGGAACGCTATTGACGATCACCCACTGAGCGGCGCCTGAGTCCTTGCGGAGCGCCGAGGACATCCGTCCGCTGGACAGCGGTCGTGCGTAA
Source organism: uncultured Actinomycetes bacterium (assembly GCA_963839115.1). GTDB lineage: Bacteria > Actinomycetota > Thermoleophilia > Solirubrobacterales > 70-9 > VAYN01. The sequence goes on along the minus strand of CAWITM010000001.1, from coordinate 1,816,116 downwards.
TTGCCGACCACCCTGTCGAGGTAAGAACAAGATCGATGAATGAGGTTCCCTAAACAAAGCCGAGCGTCATCCTGCGTCTACCTCGGCACCGCGCTCTACCTCGTGGCCTACGTGGCCTGGCACCTCTTCCCGTCGCTGCCTTTGGCAGAGTCGACGTTCGCGGCCGTGGCGCAGGCGCCGTTAGGCGCCGTCGCGGCCTGCTTCGCCCTGCGTGCCTCGCGACGGGTGGGACCGGGCCAGCTGCGCCGCGCCTGGTTGCTGATCGCCCTCGCGCTCGCCGCGCAGGCGGCCGGCGCGCTGCTGGAACTCGGCACCGAACTCGGTGGCGGCGAACTGCCCTACCCCTCGACCGCCGACGTCCTCTACCTCGGCTTCTACCCGCTGATGATGGTCGGGGTGCTCTCGTTCCCGGCCCTGCGCCGGACCGGCCGCCAGACCCTCGAGCTCGCGCTCGACTGCGCGATCGTCGGCCTCGGTGCCGCCGCCGCCTTCACCTACTTCCTCCTCGGCCCGAGCGCGCTCGACAGCAGCTCGGCCCTGGAAGCGATCGTGACGGTCGCATATCCGGTTGCCGACACGATCCTGATCGTCGCGCTCGCGGCCGCCGTCCTCACCAGTCCGCTGCCGCCACTGCGCAGTCCCCTGCGCTGGCTGGTCGTGGCGATTGGTCTCCTCGTCCTCGGTGACCTCGTGTGGGGGTACGCCGTCCTTCACGGGACCTACAACGCCGAGTCGATCCTCAACATCGCCTATGAGCTCTCCACCGCTTGCTTCATCGTCGCGGCGACCAAACAGCGCTCGGGGGTGCTCGAGGCACCCGGTCGCGCCGCCGAGGGCATGCGCAACGGCTGGCTGCCCTACCTCGCGATCTTCGCCGCCGTCGCGATCTTCATCCGCATGGACATCGGCGCGCCGTTCTTCCCCAACGTCCTGATCACCGCCATCACCGCCCTCGTAGTCATGTTGATCATCACCCGCCAGATCGTCTCCCTGCGCGACCTCTGGCAGAGCCGCCGCCGGCTCACCGAGGCCCAGGAAATCGCCCAACTCGGCTCCTGGGACTGGGATCTCGACAGGGACCGCGTCGAGTTCTCGGCCGAGGGGGCGAGGCTGCTTGGCGTCGAGCCGGGTGTCTCGATGACCTTCGCCGAAGCGGAGGATCTGATCGAGCCCGAGGACCGGGCGGCCGTTGGGCGCGCGCTCGAGACGGCGATCGGCGACCGGCACTCCTTCGCGCTCGAGACCCGGCTGCGCGGTACTGACAGCGGGCCTCGCAACTTGCACTGTCGCGCCGATGCCACGATCAGGAACGGGGCCGTCACCCGCTTCCAGGGCACGATCCAGGACATCACCGATCGCAAGCGGATGGAGGCCCAGCTCGAATATCAGGCCGACCACGATCCGCTGACCGGGCTCTACAATCGCCGCCGCTTCGCCGGCGAGCTGGAACGGGCGCTGCGCTTCGTCAGTCGCTACGGACGTCAAGGCGCGGTCCTCATGATCGACGTCGACAACTTCAAGACCGTCAACGACAGCCACGGGCACGCGGGCGGTGACCGCATTCTGAAAGGCGTCGCGACGGCGATCGCCGCCCGCACCCGCGAGACCGACGTCTTCGCCCGGTTCGGCGGCGACGAGTTCGCGATCGTCCTGCCCGAGGCCGGCGTCGCGGAGGCGCGCGAGGTCGCCGAAGACATCCGCGCCGGCGCCCGCACGGTCGAAGGGGCGCCGAAATTGAGCATCGGCATCGCCCCGTTCGACGGCGAGGAGACCCTCGTCGCCGACGACGTCCTGGTCGCCGCCGACATGGCGCTGTACGAGGCCAAGGAACTTGGCCGCGATCGCGTCGCCGTCTACAGCGGCAAGGCCAACGGGGCGATGAGCTGGGTGGAGAGGATCCGCTCGGCCCTGCGCGAGGATCGCTTCGTCCTCTACGCCCAGCCGATGATCGACCTGGCGACCGGGGAGGTGTGCCACCGAGAGCTGCTGATCAGGATGGTCGGCGAGGACGGCGAGCTGATCCCTCCCTCCGCCTTCCTGCCCACCGCCGAGCGGGTTGGCCTGATCACCGAGATCGACCGCTGGGTCACCGCCAACGGACTGCGCCTGGCGCGGGATGGTGAGCGCGTCAGCATCAACCTCGCCGCCCCATCGATCGGCGACGCCCGGATCCTGGCGATGGTCCACGACGCGATCGCCGACGGGGTCGACCCGGGCAGCCTGATCTTCGAGATCACCGAGACCGCCGCGATGTCGAATATGCCGATCGCGCGGGCCTTCGTCGAGGAGCTGAGCCACCTGGGCTGCGGGGTCGCCCTCGACGACTTCGGGACCGGGTTCGGATCGTTCACCTACCTCAAGCACCTGCCGACTGGCTATCTGAAGATCGACATGGAGTTCGTCAGCCACATGGAGCAGAACGCCACCGACCGCGAGGTCGTCAAATCGATCACCGACGTCGCCCACAGCCTCGGCAAGCAGACCGTGGCCGAGGGGGTGGAGGACGCCACCACGCTGCAGATGCTGCGCGAATACGGCGTCGACTGCGCTCAGGGCTTCTACATCGGCCGTCCCGAGCCCGTGGCGCCAGTCGCCGACGTGATTAGCCCGGGAGCCCGGTCTTTAGGCGCTGTCTAGGGTGGGCGTCTGCCCAAGCAGTGAGAGTGCTTGCGCGTGGCCGAAAGGTCCTTGTGCTCCAGGACGTCGGAGACGACGTCGATCGGCAGTTCTTCATCGTCGAGCGCGATCGTCGCCCAGGCCCGGCGCATCGCGTGAGGTGAGACGCGGGACGTCGCTCTCGGGGTTGGGAAGCCGGGTGTCTTGTCCTAGCTAACGGTTATCCTGTATAACGGTTAGGTGCTACCCGCCCTCGAGCGTAGAACCCACCACCGTCCGCATCCGGCGTGCCACTCCGGATCGCGCCTGAAGGAGCCGAACATGTCACGCCGCCGCCGTCCCCTGATCTTCGTCCTCGCCCTCGCGATCGCCGCGCTATCGGCGTTTGCCGCCGGTTGCGGCGGTGGGGGCGCCGAGGCTCCGAGCGCTTCTTCTGTGAGCACCTCTGCCGCGCCGGTGGGCAAGGGCGACTCTGCCGCGCCGGTTGGGAAGGGCACCTCTGCGGCACCGGCGACTAAGAGCGGGCCCTCCGACCAGGGCTGCGAAACAATTGCCACCTGCTACTCGCCGCGCCGGCTCGAGGCGGCCTACGGGGTCCTGCCGCTGCTCAAGCAGGGGATCGACGGCCGCGGCGAGACCGTGGTCCTGCCCGAGCTGGCCGAGCCGCAGTTCCCGCTTCCGGCCACCAACATCCGCCGCGACCTGGCGCAGTTCGACCGGCTCTTCCACCTGCCCACGGCCGACATCCGGGTCAACAGCGCGCTCGCGCCCTCGGCCTCGCCCTGGATGGCCAACGGGGAGGAGGTTCTGGACACCGAGATGGTCCACGCCATCGCCCCGGGCGCCACGATCGTCGAGGTGATGGTGAAGGGCTCGTCCCTCAAGAACACCGCCAATGCGGTTGCGGCCTCCGTCTCCGCACTCCGCCGCGGGACGTCGATCGGAGGCATCATCTCGATCAGCGCCGCCGGGCAGGCGTCGGGCGAGCACTGCGACACGCCGGCCCAGGTGGCCGGCCTCCACGCGGCGCTGCAAAATGCCGCGCGCCACAACGTGACGGTGGTCGCCGCCTCCGGCGACATCGGTCCGGTCGGCGAGCCCTGCCAGACGTTCAAGGGCCTGATCGGCGGCGACTTCACTCCCGTCAAAGAGGCCAACCTGCCGGCGTCGGACCCGCTCGTCCTGGCGGCAGGCGGCACTACTCTCACCGCCAGCCCGAAGACGGGCGCCTACCTCGGCGAGAGCGTCTGGGGGCTTCCGTTCGGGGATCCCGACAGCCACTTCCAGGCCTCGGGCGGCGGCATCAGCGACCTGTTCGCGCGACCGGCCTACCAGGACGGCATCCCCAGCCTCCAGGCCCACCGGGGCGTGCCGGACGTGGCCTCGACCGCTTCCCCTCACACCGCCATCGCCGCGATCTCCCAGGTCGCCGGCGAAAAGTACTCGGTCCACGGCAGTGGCGGCACCAGCGCCGCCGCCCCGCTCTGGGCAGGGATCATCGCCCTTGCCGACCAGCGCGCCGGCCATCAGCTGGGCTTCGTCAACTCCGCGCTCTACCGCATCGCCGGCAGCGCCCGCTACCACCAGGCGTTTCACGACGTGACGACGGGGAGCAACACGGTGCGGTTCCCGTCGGGACCGATCACCGGCTACCCCGCCGCGCCCGGTTGGGATGCCAGCACCGGGTTGGGCAGCCCCAACGCGGCGGTTCTCGTCCCGCTGCTCGACCGCTATGCGCATCATTAGGTAGCGATGGCGCCCAAGAGTCCAGATCCCACTCCGATTCCGCAGCCGGCCTATCAGCTGCGGATCGTCCAGGAGGTGCTCCTTGCGCTGCTGGCGCGCGAGCCGGCGCACGCCTACAAGCTGCGCGCGCAGCTGGCGCTGGCGCTGGGGCCGCTGGCGGCGTCGATGAACGACGGGCACGTGTACGTGACCCTCAACCGCCTCGAGAAGGCGGGCCTCGTGAGCTCGGCGCGTGTCACCGCGGCCGACCGGCCGGGTCGCAAGGTCTACGAGCTGACCGGCACCGGGGAGCAGCGTTTGGCGACCTGGCTGGAAGAGACGAATTGGCCCGGGGCCGCGCCGGCCGAATTTCACCTCAAGCTCGTCGCCGCCGCCGCGGCCGAGCTGGCCGATCCCGTCGGGCTGGTGGACCGCCAGCGCGGCGAGCTGATCGCCGAGCTTCGTGAGGCGCAGCGGGCTGCGCTGGCCGAGCCGGATGGCTCGGTCGCGGCCCTGCTGCTCGAGGGGGTCGTGCTGCGGCTGCAGGCCGACCTCCAGTGGCTGGAGGAATGCGCGCGGTTCTGGACCGCGAGAAAGGGACGTGAGAGCAGATGAGGAACGATTCGCTTCTTTCGGCACGCGGGGTCTGCAAGGACCACGGCCAGGGTGCGGGCGTGGTGCACGCGGTGGACGACGTCGACCTCGACATCGCCGCGGGTGAGTGCATCGCGATCGTCGGCCCGAGCGGCTGTGGAAAGTCGAGCCTGCTGTACCTGCTCGGCGGCCTGGAGCGTCCGAGCGCCGGCACGATTCGCCTCGGCGAGGACCGCATCGACCTGCTGCCCGAGAGCAAGCTGGCGCGGCTGCGCCGCGGCACAATCGGGTTCGTCTTCCAGGCGTTCGAGCTGGTCGACGAGCTGACCGCCGTGGAGAATGTCGAGCTACCCGCCCTGCTCGCCCGGGTCTCGCCGCGCCTCGCGCGCCGCCGCGCCCTCGAGCTGCTCGACCAGATCGGCCTCGCCGAGCGCGCCGGCCATCTGCCCTCCGAGCTGTCCGGCGGCCAGCGTCAGCGCGTCGCGATCGCCCGGGCGATCGCCAACGACCCGACGATCGTCTTCGCCGACGAGCCGACCGGGAACCTCGACAGCGCCGCCACGGCGGACGTGCTGCGGCTGTTCGAGGAGCTGCGACAGACCGGCCTCACCCTGGTGATCGTCACCCACGACTCCCGCATCGCGGCGACGGCGGACCGGCTGATCACGATGCGCGACGGGAGCTTCGTGGACGAGACGAGGCTGTCCGGCGGGACGGGGCGCAGCCTCGGCGAGATCACCGGCCTGGGCGCCGGGTCGTGAGAGGGCGCGCTCGCCTGCTCTGGCGCCTGGTGTCCCGCGACATCCGGCGCCGCAGGGGCCAGTCGCTGCTGCTCGTGCTCGTGCTCCTCGTCACCACCGGCACGCTGACGATCGCGCTCGCGCTGGGCCACGTCGGCGAAGCTTCGTTCGCCCGCACCCGTGCGGCGACGCGGGGGCCCGACCTGTCCGCCGCGATCGGGCCGGGGAGCGGTGGGGAGCCGGTCTCGGCTCAATTGTTCGCGCCGCTGCTGCACGCACCCACGGTGCGCGAAGCGACGGGACCGCTCCCGCTGGCGTTCGTGCACCTCACGGCGTCGGGGGTGGACACGCCGGTCGAGGCCGAGGGTCGCACCTCGCGGCCGACCGCGATCGACCGTCCCCATGTGGTCGCCGGCAGCTGGGTGCGCGGCGGAGGAGTCGTGCTCGAGCGCGGCCTCGCAACGGCCCTGGGGCTCGCCGTCGGCGACCGCATCCGCCTCGGAGGCCACCCGTTCACGGTCAGCGGCATCGCCGTCTCGACCGCCGAGCCGTTCTACCCGGCGCAGTCCCTGGGGGTCGTCTGGCTGCCGCGCGCCGCGGTCCTCGGGCTCGCGACCCGAACCCAGCCGCTCGGCTATCTGCTCGAGCTGCGGCTCGACAGCCCGTCGCTGGTCGAACGCTTCCTGATCTCGAGGCCGATCAACCAGTTCGCGCGCGAGGTCCGGCGCCACGGCGGACAGTTCGAGCTGAACCCCCTGTCCTACGTCCGCAACGCCGACCACAAGCTCGTCGCGCTCAACCAGAAGGTGCTGGCGTTCGGCAGCTTTCTGCTGACGATCCTCGCGCTCGCCAGCATCGCGATCCTCGTCGGGGGGCGGATGGCCGAGCAGACCCGGCGGGTCGGCCTGCTCAAGGCGGTGGGAGCGACGCCTGGCCTGGTCACGGTCGGGCTGCTCGCCGAGACGCTGCTGCTGTCGCTCGTTGGCGCGCTCCTCGGCCTGCTCGCCGGTGGCCTGCTCGCTCCCTCGTTCGCGAGCCCTGGCAACGGCCTTCTGGGCAGCGCGGGATCGGCGCGGATCGACGCGGTCGACGCGGGGGTTGTGCTTGCGGTCGCGGTCTTCGTCGTCAGCGCGGCGACGCTCCTACCGGCGATCCGCGGGGCGCGGGTGAGCACGGTCGCGGCGCTGAGCGGACATGGCGTCTCGCGCCGGCGCCGTGCCCGCCTGCTCAGGGTCTCCGCGCGACTGCCGGCTCCGCTGTCGCTGGCGCTGCGGATCGTCGGACGCCAGACTCGGCGCACCACCTTCAACGCGCTCGGGCTGATGACCGCGGTCGCGATGGTCGTGGCAGCGCTGACCGTTCAGCACAGCCTGGAACTCTCGCCGGAAGGCGGCGCGGTCGCCGGACCCGTCACCCACGGTGCCATCGCCGGCCGAGCCGACCATGTCCTCGTCGCTCTGAGCGTCATCCTCGGGGCCCTCGCGGTGACGACCGCCGCCTTCACCGCGTGGGCGACCGTGGTCGACGCGCGACGGACCAGCGCCCTTGCCCGCGCACTCGGCGCGACCCCGCGGCAGGTGAGCGCCGCGCTGACGACGGCGCAGCTGCTGCCGGCCCTGGTCGCGACCTGCGCCGGCATTCCCGTCGGCCTGCTGCTCTACCAGTTGGCGGGGGGCCACCTGTCCGAGGCTCGACCGCCCGTCGCGTGGCTGATCGCAGTGATCCCGCTGACCCTGCTCGTCGTCGCCGGCCTGACGATGCCTCCGGCCCGGCTGAGTGCTCGCCGGCCGGTCGCCGAGGTGCTCCGGGCCGATTAGCCGCTGCGGCTCCCGCCTTAGCGGTGCCGAAGCCGGCGCAGCAGGAATTCGACCGCCGTCCAGATCAGCAGGACCAGCAGCGTGATGAGGGCGATCGAACCGACGATGCCGAGGCCGGCGCTGAGCGCGATCACGACGACCGCGATGGCGATCGCCGCGAGGGCGTCGAAGAGCAGGGCGCGGCGGCGGGCCGCGCCGGAGGAGATCTCGCGGGGCAGCCTCACCAGCCCTGGCCTTCGCGCAGGTAGACCGAGAAGAAATCGCGTTCGTCGGGCACCAGATAGCGTTCCGGGGAGCGGTACATTTCGGGCAGCAGGTTGCTGGGCGAGACACCGCCGGGGGAGCGGTAGGTGATGAAGCTGGTCCAGTCTTCGTTGATGTCGAGCTCCAGCGCCCGCACCGCGCCGGCCTGCTTGAGGACTTTGGCCAGCGATTCGACGGTCTGGTAGTTGGCGGCCGCGTAGAGCAGGTTGCCGCGGGCGTCGACGCCGATTCCCGAGCGCCAGACCCTGGTTGCGTTGTTCACGGTTTCGCCCCATTCGGGCCCGTCGGAGAGGTTCGGGTTGAGCTTGCCACCGTCGATGATCAGCGGCAGGTTCTGCTTGGCGAAGGAGACGTCCGCCGGGGCGCCCGGGCCGTGCTCCCACTTGACGACGTCGATCCGGCCGCTCTTGTAGCCGACGATCGTCGCGATCCCGTTGACCATCGGTTCGACCACTTCGCCGCGGTAGATCAGCCCGGCCCCCGAGGTTTCCAGGGGGAAGCCGCCGTTGAAGGTCGCGACCAGGCTCTTGCGCAGGCCCTGGGGCACCTCGCCGGGACCGCGGTTTTCGATCCCCGGCGGCTCGGCCAGCCCGGGCACGTATTCGAGCCGGGTCCGCGAGGAGTCGATCCAGGCGACGCCGGCGACGAACTGCGGGTATTCGGGGTCGCTGCGGAAGGTCGTCAGCAGCACCGGCGGGCGCGCGCCGACGCCTGCGCCGGCCTTCTTCCAGACCCCCTCGCCGGGCAGCGCCGGCTTGATCAGCGGCTTGACGTTAGGTGGCCGGTAGTGGGCCGGCGCCGCGCCTTCGGATTCCGCTTCGGCTTTGCCTTCGCCGGACGACCCCGAGTCGGCGGCGACGCCGACCTGGGGGAGTGCCTTCAGCGGCGGGCCGCCCTTCCCGGGCGCGGTCAGCGTGTAGTACTCGTTCTCGATTTCGGAGACCAGTTCGTTGCCGCCGTGCTGGCGTAGCCACTCGACGCTGGAGACCCCGAGGCCGACGTTGTGCCTTTCGCCCGCCATCGCGCTGAGGTAGGAGACGGCTGCCGGCACCAGGCAGACGATTGCGGCGAACAGGAGGATCCGCCGCACGCGGCGCCGCACGGGGATCGACTTCCGGCGTCGCTCCGGTCGAGCGTCAGGCATGGGGCCAGCCTCGCGCGGCGAGATGAGGCCGGGATGAGAGCCCCGCCGGCCGGCGGGGCCGAGGTGTCAGAGTTATTTCAGGACTGGCTCCTAGGCTCGTCTTGTTCGCATCGCAAAAGGAGGCCGCCGTGTCCGCTCTTCGACGTATTTCGACCAGGAAGCTACTCGCCGTCTGCTCGCTCGCCCTCGCCGTCGTCATCGGCGGCGCCGCGATCGCGATGGCGATGGGTGGGAGCGGGCCCAAGCCGGCGCCGAAGCCGCTCGCCAACGCGGTCCACGACGCGCTGAGCGCCCCGCAGGTGCCCGGCGTCAGTGCCCGGATCAAGTTCACGAACAACCTCGTCGACGCCTCCAGCATCCAGGGCACCGACCCGCTCCTCGCCGGCGCCGAAGGGCGCCTCTGGGCCTCGCCCGAAGGCGGCGGCAAGCTGCGCCTCGAGCTGCAGTCCGAAGGCGGTGGCGGCGACAGCCAGGTGCTCGTCTCCGGCCACCACTTCACGATCTACGACGGCACCTCGGAAACCGTCTACGAGGGCACGCTGCCCGAAGAAGAAGGCACGGGCGAAGGGGACGGCATGCCCGGTCTCGGCCAGATCGAAGGCAAGATCGCCGACGCCGAAAAGAACGCCGACCTCAGCGGCGCGACCCCGTCGGACACCGCCGGCCAGCCGACCTACACGCTGCGCGTCGCGCCGAAGAACGACGGCGGGCTGCTCGGCGGCGTCGAGCTCGCCTGGGACTCCGAAAACGGGATCCCGCTGCGGGCCGCGATCTACTCCAGCGCCTCGAGCTCGCCGGTGATCCAGCTGGAGGCGACCGACGTCGCCTTCGAAGCGGTCCCCACCTCGACCTTCGAAGTCGCACCGCCGGCGAGCGCCAAGGTCGTCAACCTCAGCCCGAGCGACGCGAAGGGCGCCGGCGGCGGTGAACCGAACCACCTCGAGGGGCTCGCCGCCGTGCAGCGCAGCGTCGACTTCGGGCTCGACGCCCCGGCCAGCCTCGCCGGCCTGCCGCGCGCCAACGTCAGCGGGATCGAAGTCGAAGGCAAGGCCGCGGCGCTCGCGACCTATGGCAAGGGCCTCGGCGGGATCGCCGTGATCGAGTCCAAGAGCGAACCGGGGGGGAGCGGCGAAAGCGGCGAAGCCTCGGAAGGGCTGAGCCTGCCCAAGGTCTCGATAAACGGCGTCAATGGCGAAGAGCTCGACACCGCGCTCGGCACCGTCCTCAAATTCAGCCGCGGCGGCGTCGACTACATCGTCGCCGGCTCGGTCCCGCCGGCCGCCGCCGAGGCCGCGGCGAGGGCGCTCTAGATGGCGCAGGTGGCCGGGGGGACCTCGATCGACGCGACGCCGATCGAGGTCCGCGGCCTCTGCAAGACCTACGGCGAGCTGACCGCGGTCGACAACGTCGACCTCAGCGTCGAGCCCGGCGACGTCTTCGGCTACCTGGGGCCCAACGGCGCCGGCAAGACGACCTCGCTGCGGATGATGCTGGGCCTGATCCGCCCGACCGCGGGGACGGTCCGACTCTTCGGCCGCGATCCCCAGGTGACTGTCAGGGCGCTCGAGGGCGTCGCCGGCTTCGTCGAAGCGCCGTCGTTCTATCCCTACCTCAACGGCCGCACCAACCTCGAGCTGCTGGCCGCCTTCGACGGCGATGACGCCAAGTCGCGGATCGAGGAGTCGCTGGAGACGGTCGGCCTGCGCGACCGCGCCAAGGACCGCGTCGGCGCCTACTCGCACGGCATGCGCCAGCGGCTCGGGATCGCCGCGGCGCTGCTGCGGCGCCCGAAACTGCTGCTGCTCGACGAGCCGGCGACCGGCCTCGACCCGGGCGGGATGCGCGACATGCGCGACCTGATCCGCGACCTCTCCGGCCAGGGGATGACGGTGATGCTCTCGAGCCACCTGCTGACCGAGGTCGAAGACCTCTGCAACCGCGTCGCGATCGTGCGCTCCGGCGGCGTCGCCTACCAGGGCTCGCTCGCCGACCTGCGCCGCGAAGCCGGCGGTGGCTACCTGCTGCGCACCAGCGAGGACAGGGTCGCGCGCCGGGTCGCCGAGGCCCAGGCCGGGATCACCGAAGTCCGCGCCGGCGCCGAGGGCGGGCTCACCTTCAGCGCCGCGAGCGAGGACGCGGTCGGCGCGCTGTCGCTGGCGCTGAGCGAGTCCGGCGCGCTGATCCGCGAGCTGAGCCCGCGCCACGCCAGCCTCGAGGACCTCTTCTTCAAGCTCACCGAGGAGAGCGACGGCGCCGCTCCGGAGCCGGCAGTGCCGGCGGTCGGGAGCGCCGCGTGAGCCCCGGCACGCTGACCGTCTACCGCTGGGAGCTGCGCAAGCTGCGCTCCCAGAAGCGGACCTACCTCGGCCTCGGCGCGGCGGCGCTGGTGCCGATCATCTTCGTCGTCGCCCTCGCCACCCAGGGCAACAGCCCCAACGACGTCGCCTTCGGCCGCTATGTCCACGACACCGGCCTGGCGATCCCGCTGGTGCTGCTGCTGTTCGGCGCGGTCTGGCTGTTCCCGCTGATCACGGCGCTGGTCGCCGGCGACATCATCGCCGCCGAGGACCGCCACCAGACGCTGAAGACGATCCTCACCCGCTCGGTCGAGCGCCAGCAGATCTTCGCCGGCAAGGCGCTGGCGACCTTCACCTACGCGATCGCGGCGATCGCCGTCACCGGCATCGTCGCCCTCGTCGCCGGGATCATGGCCTCGGGCTTCAACTCGATCGTCAGCCTCTCCGGGACCCGGGTCTCGGCGATGGAAGGGCTCGGCCTGGTCGGCGCCAGCCTCGGCGTCTACCTGATCCCGATCCTCGCGATCGCCTGCATCGGCCTGCTGTTCTCGACGGTCTTCCGCAACAGCGCCGCGGCGATTGTCGGCACCCTGATGTTCTCGCTGCTGGTCCAGCTGGTCGGGATCCTGCCGGGCCTCGAAAGCCTGCATCCCTACCTGCTGAGCACCCAGTACAACGCCTGGCAGGGGCTGCTGCGCTCGCCGATCGACTGGACGCCGATCACCCACTCGCTCTGGGTCTGCGCGCTCTACGGGGCGCCGGCGCTGCTCGCCGCCAGCCTCGTCTTCCTGCGCCGCGACGTCGCCGGCGACTGAGCGCGGGGGCGGCTGAGGCGTGGCCGAGAGCGTCCTGATCGTCGAGGACGACGGCGCGGTGCGGCGGATGCTCGAGCGCAGCCTCGCCAAGGAGGGCTTCGCGGTGCGCGCGGCGGCCGACGGGGCGGCGGCGCTGGCGCTGGCCGAGCGCTCGGCGCCGGACCTCGTCGTCCTCGACGTGACGATGCCGGGCCTCGGCGGGATCGACGTCTGCCGGCGCCTGCGCCAGAGCGGGATGCAGGGCGGGGTGCTGATGCTGACCGCGCGCGACGCGGTCGAGGACCGGGTCCGCGGCCTCGACGCCGGCGGCGACGACTATGTCGTCAAGCCGTTCGCGATCGAGGAGGTGGTGGCGCGGCTGCGGGCGCTGACCCGCCGCGGCGAGGACCGCAGCACCAGCCTGCGCTTCGAGGACCTGACGCTCGACCTCGCCAACGGCACCTTCGTGCGCGCCGGCGGCGCTCCGGTCGAGCTGACTGGCCGCGAGTCCCAGCTGCTGGAGATGCTGATGCGCGACCCGCGGGCGGTGATCTCGCGCGAGGCGGCGATCGAGCGGATCTGGAACGGCGCGGCGGTCGAGAACGTCGTCGACCGCTACGTCGCCCGACTGCGCCGCAAGCTCGGTGACCCGCCGCTGATCCGGAGCGTGTGGGGGGTCGGCTTCATACTCGGCGGGTGAGGCTCCGCAGCATCAACCTTCGCCTCACCGCCGCGGCGATCGCCGCGGTCCTGGTCGCGGTCCTGATCCTCGGCGTCGGCGCCCGCATCGTCGTCGGCAACCGGCTGAACTCCTCGCTCGACGAAAGCCTGCGCCAGCGCGCCGCCGAAGTCGCCCGGCTGAGCGTCTCGGCGCCGGCGGTGCTGACCGAACCGGGGGCGCTGGAATCGCCGATCTCGGGACGCCAGCTGAGCGTCGAGGTGCTCGACCGCCACCGGGCGATCATCGCCCGCTCGCTGGCCCTCGGAGCGAAGCTGCTGCCGCCCGGACCGGAGCTGGCGGCGGCGCTGGCCGGCCGCGCCTCCTTCGCCGACGCCGACCTCGACGGCGAACCCTTCCGCGTCTACGCGGCGCCGATCGCCGAAGCCGGCGGACCGGCCGCGGGCGGCGTCGTCCTGGTCGCCGCCAGCACCGCCGACATCGCCGACACGCTCCACGAACTTAGCCTCCTGCTGCTGCTCGGCGGCGTCGCCGCGGTCCTCGTCGGCGGCCTCGCCGCCGCCCTCCTGACCCGCCGCGGCACCCGGCCGCTGCGCCAGCTCTCCTCCTCGGCGGCGACGATCGAGCGGACCGGCGACGCCGCCCGCCGCCTCGCCGAGCCGGCGGCACCGGAGGAGGTGTCGGATCTCGCCCGCACCCTCAACTCGATGCTGGCGGCGCTCGAGGCATCGCGCGAGCGCGAGCGCCGCTTCCTCGCCGACGCCAGCCACGAGCTGCGCACGCCGCTGACGGCGCTGATCGGCAACGTCGAATACCTCGCCCGTCACGGCGCCGACCCGGAGCTGGTCGCCGACCTGCGCAGCGACGCCGACCGGCTGCGCCGGCTGGTCGAGGACCTGCTGGTGCTGGAGCGCGAGAGCGCCGGGCGCAGCCCCGAGCGCCGGGTGCGCCTCGACCGGGCCGTCGCGGAGCTCGCCGCAGCGACGCCGAACGCGGTCGCCCGTGTCGAGGGCCCGGCAACCGTCGTCGCCGATCCCGACGCCCTCGCCCGCAGCCTCGGCAACCTGCTCGAGAACGCCGCCGTCCACGGGCCGCCCGGCGGGGCGATCGAAATCTCGCTCAAGGTTGCCGACGGGACCGCCGCGGTCGCCGTGACCGACCAGGGCGCCGGCTTCGCGCCGGGGACCGAGGAGGTCGCCTTCGACCGCTTCTGGCGCGGCGGCGAGGCCCGCGACCAGCCCGGCTCGGGCATCGGCCTGGCGATCGTGAAGGCGACCGCCGAGCGCCACGGCGGCTCGGTCAGCGCCCGCGGCTCGACCGTGACGGTCCGCCTGCCGGTCGTCTAGGCGCGATCCGCCGGACTACCCACCGGGACAGCCGGGGGCGGGAAAGCCGACAGCTACTACGTCTTGCGTTATTACGCGAGACGTAGTAGCGTCGTCACATGGCAAAGACCAAGCGCGACGCAAACACCGCCGGGGGACGGTCCAATGACCCGACCGTCCTGATCCTCACCAGCCTCGCCGCCGAGTCGCGGCACGGCTACGCCCTGCTGGGGGACATCGAGTCCTTCGCCGGGGTGCGGCTCGGGCCGGGGACGCTCTACGGGGCGATTGGCAGGCTCGAGGACCGCGGCCTGATCGAGCCGATCGGCGAGGCCGGGCGGCGGCGTCCCTACCGGATCACCGCCGCCGGCGCCGAGGCGCTGCGGGCTTCGATCGACGAGCTGCGCTCGATCGTCGACGCCGGGACCGAGCGGCTGGGCGCGATGCCGGCGCCCGGCGTCGCACTCGCCGGAGGCCCGGCGTGAGCGCGGCGCGGACCAGCGGGCGGCTGCTGCGCTTCTACCCGCCGGCCTGGCGGCGGCGCTACGGCGAGGAGCTGCGGGGCCTGATCGTCGAATCGAGCGCCGGCGGCCGGGTGTCCTGGCGGACTCGCCTCGACGTCGTCCTCGCCGGGAGCCGCGAGCGCGTCCGCTCCGCCGGCCTCGAGCCGGGCAGCTCGCCGGCCGACCGGGTGCGGGCGAGGGTCCTCGTGGTGCTCTGCGCCTGGGCCCTGCTGGTGCTCGGCGGCGCCATCGTCGGCAAGTTCTCCGAGCACTGGCAGTCCGCCACCGCGGCGGGCGGGTCCTCGCTCGCGAGGGTCGCCTTCGCGGTCCTCATCGCCGCCGCCTGCTGCGGATCGGCGCTGGTCCTCGCCGGCGTCGCCGCGGCCGTCCCCAGCTTCGCCCGGCTCCTGGGGCACGGGGGTTGGCGGCAGGTGCGCCGGCCGCTCGCCGGCGCGGTGCTGGCCGGGGTCGTGCTGGTCGCGGCGACCGCCGCGCTCGCCGCCTGGGCCGGAAGCCTCGACGGCGGCCAGCGCGAAGGCGGCGACACCGCCTACTCGGTCGCCTTCGTGGCCTGGGCTCTGCTCGCGGCCGGGACGATCGCGACCTGGGCCGGCGCCGCGGTGGCGATCGCCGGTCGGGTAGAGCTGCCCGATCGGGTGCTGCGGATCGAGGCCTGGCTGGCCGCCGGGGCGAGCGCCGCGATGGTCGCGATCACCGCGGCGACGATCGTCTGGTGGATCGCCCTCGCCAACGCCGCCCCCTGGTTCTTCTCCGGCCAGCCGGCCGGGTCGGGTGGATCGACGCTCGCTCCCCAGCTCCTGGTCGCGGCGGCGATCATGGTCGCGGCGACGCTGCTCGCGGCGCGTGCCGCCCGGTCCCTGGTCCGCGACCTGCCGGCGCTCGCCGGTCGGGCCAGAGGCTGAGCCGGGAGTGAGCGCGATCGCCGAAGTCGCCGCCGGCGCCCCGCCGGCTCGCTCAGCGCTGCTCGCCGCCGACGGACTGTCGAAGGCCTACCGCGGCAAGCGCGTCGTCTCCGACGTCGGGTTCGCGGTGGGGTCCGGGCAGATCTGCGCCCTGCTGGGACCGAACGGAGCCGGCAAGACGACGACGATGCGGATGCTCGTCGGGCTCGCCCGCCCCGACGGCGGCACCGCGACGATGCTCGGCGAACCGGCGCGCTTGGCGGGCGCGGCGCTGCGCGGTGTCGGTGTTCTGATCGACGGTCCCGCGTTCGTCCCCCACCTGAGCGGCCGGCGCAACCTGCGGCTCCTCTGGGAGGCGGCCGGGCGCACCTGGCCGCCGCCGGCGCTTGACTCGGCGCTGGCGCTGGCGGAGATCGGCACGGCCCTCGACCGCAAGGTCCGCACCTACTCGACGGGGATGCGCCAGCGGCTGACGCTGGCCCAGGCGCTGATGGGAGAACCGCGGGCGCTCGTCCTCGACGAGCCCGCCAATGGCCTCGACCCCGGCGAGCTGCGGGCGCTGCGCGACCGCCTCGGCGAGCTCGCTCGACAGGGGGTCGCGATCCTGATCTCCAGCCATCTGCTCGCCGAGGTCGAGGAGCTGGCCAGCCACGTCGTGGTGATCGACGACGGCGCCGTGATCGCCGCCGGCCGGCTCGGCGATCTGCTCAGGTCCGGCTCCTGCACCTTCGAGGTCGACAACGTGCCCGCTGCGCTGGCGCTGCTGGCGGGCGTCGCCGGCGTCACCGACGTGCGCGAGGGCGACGGCCGGGTGCTGGTCGCCGCCCCCGAGGTCGAGGTCAAGGAGTTGACCGAGCGCCTGGTCGCGGGGGGCGTCGGCGTCCTCGGCGTTCGGGCCGGCCGGCTCGAGGACGTCTTCCTCGGCCTCGTCGGAGGGGAGGAGCACGATGCTTCGCGCTGAGCTGACCAAGCAGCTGCTTCGGACCCGCACCCTGGTCGCGCTGGCGGCGGCGGCCGCGGTGCCGATCGCCTTCGGCCTCGCCACCGCCTCGCAGGCCGGCGGCCGCAACGGCGCCCAAGCGGGCTTCTACGGTGCCGCGCCGTTCTCGGCACTCAACCACGTCGCCGCCAGCCTCCAGTTCACGGCGCCGCTGCTCCTGGCCCTGGTGGTGGCGCTGCTCGGCAGCGCCCTCGGCGCGGCGGACCGGGATTGGGGGACGCTGCGCTACCTCTACGTCGAGCCGGTCAGCCGGCGGCGGCTTGTCACCGGCAAGTTCTCGGCGCTGGCGGTCTGCTGCGTGCTGGTGACCGTCGGCGTCGTGATCGCCGCCCTCCTTGTCGGCCTCGCCGTCTTCGGCTGGCACCCGTTCCACCGCCTCGGCGCGGCGAGCCTCTCCGCCGGCACGGCCGCCGCGCGGCTCGCCGAGGCGACCGCCTACGTGAGCATCTGCCTGCTCAGCATCGGCACCATCGCCCTCGCTCTCGGCCTGATCCTGCCCGGTCCCGCCGAGGCGCTCGGCACCAGCATCGCCTTCGTCGTCGTCGCCAACATCCTCGACGGCCAGGCCTCGCTGGGTGGCTTCGACGAGCTCCTGCCGACCCACTACTGGCAGCGATGGACGCATCTGCTCGAAGGCGGCGGCTCCGGATTGCTAGCCGGGGTCGCGGTCCAGGTCGCGGTGATTGCGGTCGCGCTGGCGATCGGCGGGCTGGTGTTGAGGCGCCGCGATCCGGCCGCGTGAGTCTTCGGCGCGGCTAGCCCGGGGCCTCGTCCCGGACCCGCAGCGCCAGCAGCCCGACCGCGACGCTCAGCGCCGCCGAGATCGCCAGGGCGACGTGCAGTCCCGACACCAGGTCGCTGCCGATCAGCGATCCGAACAGGGCGACGCCAATCACGCTGCACGGAGCGAGGCGCCTGCCTCGCTCTCGAACCTCAGCCGCCGCGGAGCCGTAGTCACGTCCAGACGATGATCACGTTCAGACGGGTGACGTCTGGGGCTCCCGACGAGGAGGGGAATTGAGATGGAAATCGATCGACCAGATGCTTCGCCGACGGTGCGTCTCTTGGTGGTGGTCGCGCAGGCGGCTCGCGGGGAGGAGCTTCGGCGCCGCCTCCTGAGCCTCTCGCGAGGGCGCCAGCTCGAGCTCTGCCTGCTGGCGCCGGCATACGCCAGCTCCAGGCTCGAATACATCGCCAGCGACGTCGACCGCGGTATCCGTCGCGCCCTCGACCGGCTCGAGCGCTCGCTCGGCGAGATGCGCTGGGAGCAGGTCGTCGCGACCCGCGGAGAGGTGGGCGAGAGCGACCCGATGCTGGCCATCGACAGCGCCCTCGTCACCTTCCCGGCCGACGAGATCGTCCTCGTTCCCTCGCCCCAGCGCGACCTCTGGGCCGAGAAGGAGCTCCGCGACCGGGTCTGCGAGCGCTTCGAGTTGCCGGTCTGGGAGATCGAGCTGAGCGAGGACGAGAGCGGGGTTCACGCCGTCCAGGTTTGAGGTCCGTGTCATTTTCGTCTCGGCGCGTTCGTCGCCTGGGTAAAGGCGCGTCAAGGGGTCGCGCCGGCAAGCCAAAGGAGAAGAACGGATGCCCTCGACTTCCAGCGCCTCCAGACGACTGATCCTCACGATGTCCGCCTCGATCGACGGGTTCCTCGCTCGCGAAGCGGGGGTGATGGATTGGATGGCGCCCGACGACGCCGTCGCCGAGGCGGCCGGGGCGGCGCGCCACCAGGCGAACCTCGAGCTGATCAACCGCGCTGGGCTGATCGTGCTCGGTCGCGGCGCCTACGACGAGATGGCGCCGGCCTGGAGCTCCTCCGACAGCCCGATGGCGCGGCTGATCAACTCGCTGCCGAAGCTGGTCTTCTCGGGCAGCGCGCCGGAGTTCGAGTGGGCCAACGCGAGCCATTCGGAGCGGCCGGTGGAGGAGGAGATCGCGGAGCTGAAGCGGGATGGGGAGGGCGACATCGTCTGCTTCGGCGGCGCCCGCTTCGTCCACTCGCTGGCGCGCGGTCGGCTGATCGACGAGTACCGCCTCACGATCCACCCCGTCGCCCTCGGTGCCGGCCTGCCGCTGTGGCACGGTCTGCCGGAGCCGCAGCGCTTCGCCCCGATCGCGACCACCGCCTATCCCGACGGCGCCGTGACGCACGTGCTCGCCGCCGGGTCCTGACCAGCCAACCAAGGAGGAGAGGGAGATGTCCTCAGCAGTGCTCTACATGTCGATGTCCCTGGACGGCTTCGTCGCCGGGCCAAACGAGAGCCCCGACAACGGCCTCGGCGACGGCGGCGAGCGTCTGCACGAATGGTTCTCGAGCGGCGCCGCCACCGACCACGGCGGAATTCCGGGCCGCCCGGCCGGCGTCAACGGCGAGGTGATGGACGAGGCGATGGCCACCGGGGCGGTGGTCGCCGGTCGCGGGACGGTCGAGCCCGCCGACTACTGGGGCGGCGACCACCACGACGGCGTGCCGATCTTCATCCTCAGCCGCGAGCGCCACGAGGATGAGGACGCGAAATGGCCGCTGGTGAGCTTCGTCGACGACATCGCGACCGCGATCGCCCGCGCCAAGGAGGCCGCCGGCGACAAGGACGTGCTCGTCCACGGCGCGGGGACGGCGCAGCTGGCGCTCGCCGCCGGCGTCCTCGACGAGCTGCAGATCCACCTGATCCCGGTGCTGCTCGGCGAGGGCCGGCGCCTCTTCGAGCATCTCGGCGCCGACCACATCGAGCTCGAGCTGACCGGGATCCGCGAGGGCGCCGGCGCCACCCACCTGCGCTACCGCGTCTGCCGCTGAGCGGGAGCGCCTGCGTCTACTCGACCGGTTCGATCCCCAACCCCGGGTGGAGTGCAGGTTCAACCCTGGCGCCGATGACGCCGCATCCCGCCGCGCCTAACCTCGCCGCATGAACAAGAAATTCTCACCCAGCCATCTGCTCATCGTCCTCGCCTGCACCGCGGTCGTCTCCCTGGTCATCGGCCATTCGATCGACCTCGGGGACCAGGTGTTCGGCTCCGGTCCGGCGTCGACGGCGGCGACCGTCGGCGACATCGCCGCCCTGATCGGATGCGTGCTCTCGGTCGTGCTGGGACGGCGGTTCGCCCGCCGCCGCGCCTGTTCGGCCTGATCGGCCTCGCGGCGCGCCGACCTCCGTCGCCGAAGAGCGACAGAGGTCGACCGCGGCGGCCGCCCCGGACCAGCGGGCGGCTGCCGCGAGCCTCTGCCAGGGGGCGGAGCCGACCACGACCGGCGGCGGGCCGCCGACGCCGGCGGCGCCGAACACCGGGTTGACCGAGGCGCGGCTGTCGGCGCTGAAACCGGCCGCGTGGCCTGTTCGCCTCCACCAATAGTGCATAAAGCCAATTGAGATGATCAAGATTGGGTATTCTGCTCGGCGGTCGCCCTGCGACCGAGTCTCGTCCGGACCCCAGAACCACCCAGGAAAGGAAAGTTCCCGATGCCCGAGTCATTTCCCCGAAGCTCATGGAGGGCGGTGAGGAGCCGATGGCGGCGCCTCGCCACCGCGGCCGCAGCGACCGCCGTCGCGGCGCTCGCCACCGGCGCGCTGGCCGCCGGCCCCGCCGCCGCCGACACCCCGACGGCGCCGCCACCGGTCACCGTCCTCACCCACGGCAACGTCGGCCGCGGCGACTTCTTCGTCTCGCCGTTCGGCGGCACGGCGACCTACGCCAACGGTCCCGAGATCCTCGACCAGAACGGCAACGTCGTCTGGTTCCAGCCGGTTCCCGCCGGCCAGGAGGCCTCGGACTTCCGCACCCAGACCTACAACGGCCAGCCGGTCCTCACCTGGTGGCAGGGCACCGGCCTCGGCGGTCTCGCCAAAGGCACCGACTACATCTACAACGACCAGTACCAGCAGATCGCCGCGGTCAACGCCGGCAACGGCCTGAGCGCCGACGGCCACGAGTTCCTGATCACGCCCCAGAACACCGCGCTGGTCCTCGCCTACACGACGGCGACCGCCGACCTCACCTCGATCGGCGGCAAACCGAACCAGACCGTGATCGACGGCGTCGTCCAGGAAATCGACATCCAGACGGGTCAGGTCCTGTTCGAATGGAACAGCGCCGACCACGTTCCCTACGGCCAGAGCGAGCAGCCGCTGCCGGAATCGGCAACCACGCCCTGGGATTGGTTCCACATCAACGCCGTCAAGCTCGACACCGACGGCAACCTGCTGATCGATGCCCGCGACACCTGGACGGCCTACAAGGTCGACCGCACGTCCGGCAACATCATCTGGCAGCTCGGCGGCAAGGCCAGCAGCTTCAAACTGCAGGCGGCGCCGGGACAGAGCCTCAACAAAGCCGGCGACATCTTCGCCTGGCAGCACGATGCCGAGGCGCAGGGCAACAACATCTACACGCTGTTCGACAACGAGGCGGCCGGCGTCGGCAACACCGGCGTGGACCCGACCGCCGAGCTGAAATACAGCCGCGCGGTGACGGTGAAGCTCGACCCGTACACCCGCACGGCGACGCTGATCAAGTCCAACAACCAGCCCGAGGGGCTCTCGGCGCCGTCGCAGGGCAATGCGCAGACGACCGCCGACGGCAACCAGGTGGTCGGCTGGGGCTCACAGCCCTACTTCTCGGAGTTCGACTCCGCCGGCGACCTGCTCTACAACGCCGAGTTCCCCCCCGGCGTCAATTCCTACCGCGCCTACCTGCTGCCATGGAACCCGGGCAGCACGGGCGGTGGCGGGGGTCCGGGAGGTCCCGGTGGCCCCGGCGGCCCGCCGCACGGCCACCATCACCACCATGGTGGTCATCACCACCATTGGCACCACGGCGATGGCCGGCCCGGTCGCCGGTAGCGACCGAGACAGGCAAACGGGCCCGGCGGAGCGCAGTGCGTCGCCGGGCCCAAGTGCAGACTCATCGACGCCCGGCGGCGGTGAGTTCGCGTTTGTGGGCGGATAGCGCCACCAATCGCGAACTCACCGACCGTGGAGCCTTCTCAGTCCATCCCCAGCCGCACCTGGAACTCGCCCGGCTCGGCGTGGCGCTTCCACAACAGCTCGGCGACGTCGGCGGGCTCGTGGTCGCCGCCGGGGGCGATGCGG
Organism: uncultured Actinomycetes bacterium; assembly: GCA_963839115.1. Lineage (GTDB taxonomy): Bacteria > Actinomycetota > Thermoleophilia > Solirubrobacterales > 70-9 > VAYN01. The sequence goes on along the minus strand of CAWITM010000001.1, from coordinate 1,794,608 downwards.
CCGGCGATCGCGGTGTGGGCGACGGTGACGCCGCGATCGGCCAGCTCCTCGTGGAGCATGCGCGCGTAGGCGACCTCGGCAGCGAAGGAGATGCCGACGCCGGCCCTGGCCGGGTAGGGCTTGACGGCGGCGCCGCCGGTGGTGAAGAGGATCGAGCCGGAGCCGCGCTCGAGCATCGGGTCGAGCACCGCGGTGGTGGCGGCGACGGCGCCGAGGACGCTGAACTCGAGCGGGCCGCGGACGTCGTCGACAGTGGTGTCGAGGATCGGCTTCATGAAGTCTTTGGCGGGCAGCGGCGAGTACTCGAGGACCTCGACCGGGCCGAGGCCTTCGGCCAGCGACTCGATCGCCCGCGACAGCGCCTCGGCGTCGCGGATATCGGCGCTTGCGAACGTCGCCGTGATCCCCTCGCCTTCGAGCTCGTCGCTCAGGGCCCTGAGCTTGATCGGGTTGCGGGCGACCAGGCCGACGCTCATCCCCTCGCGCCCGAAGCGCCGCGCCACGGCGGCGCCCAGGTTCGGCCCGGCACCGACGATGACGATGCTCATGCGCCGTACTCCTCGTCGGTCACGTGGCGGCCCCAGGTCACCGGGCTGCCGCTCTCGTCGGCCTCCTGCATCGCCACGTGGGTCATGAACCGAGCCGGCGAGGCGCCGTGCCAGTGGTTCTCGCCGGCCGCGAAGAAGACGCGGTCGCCGGGACGGATCGTCTCGATCGGCCCGCCCTCGCTCTGGCAGCGGCCGATCCCCTCGGTGACGTAGATCGTCTGCCCGAGCGGGTGGGTGTGCCAGGCGGTGCGCGCGCCGGGAGTGAAGTGGACGCTGGCGGCGGCCAGGCGCGACGGCTCGGTCGGCGTCGTGACGGTGTCGATGAAGACGGCGCCGGTGAACCAGTCGCTTGGACCGGGCGTCGTGTCGAGCGAGTTCTCGGTGATCTGCATATCGGCTTCCTCGGTTCGGTTCGGTGGGACGGCTAGAACGAATGCCGGTGGCCGGATCAGGCTCAGCCGGAAAGGCCGCGCTAGGCGGGGAGCAGCTGCAGGGTCGTCGCCCGCGCCGCCGCGCTGGTGATGCTTTCGACCGCGCCCGGCGAGTCGCTGTACTTCTCGCGGTAGGCGGCGTCGATCTGGTCGTCGAGCCCGTGGTCGGCGGCGGCGAAGCCGACGGCGCGGTCGACGCCGCCACCTTCGACCTGGCCGGTGCCGCTGTTCTCGGTGCCCTGGAACCAGGCGCCGGCGGCACCCCGGACCGAGCGGATGTAGAGGTCGCCGTCGACGCCGACGACCCAGATCGTGACCGGTTCGCGCGGCGTGCCATCGGCGCGCGGCGAGGTGATCTGGATCTCCTTCGTGCGCGCCAGCTGGTCGACCTCAGCCGGGTTCCATTCCGTCATCGGTGGTTCTCCTTTACGTCGAAGTTGGTACTCGCTGTACCGCTACCCACTCGCGCACAGATCGGTGCAACACATGGAGCAGCGCATTCTCGGACCCACCGGCGTCTCGGTCACGAACCTCTGCCTCGGGGCGATGGTGTTCGGCGAGTGGGGGACCAAGGATCACGAGGAGTCGGTCCGGATCATCCACCGCGCCCTCGATGCCGGCATCAACGGTGACCCCGGGCCTGGACCTGGCAGTCTTCCGCCGATGCCGGAGATCCAGACGCCCGCCGGGATCACCCTCGCCTACGACACCTTCGGCGACCCGGCCGATCCGGCGCTGCTCCTGATCATGGGCTTCGGCTCGCAGATGATCGCCTGGCCGCCGGCGTTCTGCGAGCGCCTGGTCGCGGGCGGCCACTTCGTGATCCGCTTCGACAACCGCGACTGCGGCCTCTCGACCAAGCTGGACGGCCAGGGGGCCGACGCGGGCGCCGTCGCCGCCGCCGCATCGGCCGGCGACCTCGACGCGGCGCGCGCCCTGGCGCCCTACACGCTGAGCGCGCTGGCGGAGGACTCGCTCGGCCTGCTCAGCGCCCTGGGGATCGAGCGCGCCCACGTCCTCGGTGCCTCGATGGGCGGGATGATCGCCCAGACGATGGCGATCGAGCATCCCGAGCGCCTGCTCAGCCTGACCTCGATGATGTCGACGACCGGCGAGCCCGACTACGGCCAGCCGGCGCCGGAGTCCCTCGCCGCGCTCCTCGAACCCTCGCCGCCCGACCGCGCCGGGGTCGTCCGGGCCTCGCGCCGCGCCGCCCTCTGGCGCTCCAAGCGCTATCCGGAACTGGCCGAAGCCGAAGAGCTGGCCGGCGTGAGCTATGACCGCTGCTTCTACCCCGAGGGCGTCAACCGCCAGCTGGTCGCGATGATCGCCAGCGGCTCGCGCGCCGAAGGCCTGCGGGCGCTCGCCGTCCCGACCCTGGTGATCCACGGTCTCGACGACACCCTGATCGCCCCCAGTGGCGGCGAGCGCACCGCCGCCCTCGTCCCGGGAGCTGAACTGCTCCTCGTCGCCGACATGGGCCACGACCGCCCGCCGCCGCTCTGGCCCGAGCTCTGCACCGCGATCCTCGCCCACACCGCGGCCTAGTTCGCAGGACGCTGGAAGGAGCTCAGCGGGACGGGCGCTCGACCGGCGCAGGGTCTAGGCGCGGCGGGTCTGCAGCCAGCGCTCGACCTCGTGGGCGCAGCGGCGGCCGTCGTTGATCGCCGTGACGGTGAGGCGGGCGCCCATGCGGGCGTCGCCGGCGGCGAAGACTCCGGGGACGTTGGTGGCGTGGCCGCGGACGGTGGTGAGGTCGGTGCGCTCGAGGCCGAGGGCGTCGAGCAGACCCGGTTCGGGACCGCTGAAGCCGATCGCGACGAGGACGAGGTCGGCCGGCAGGGTGAACTCGGTGCCGGCGACCGGGCGGCGCTCGGGCGAGTCGTCGACGCGGACCGCCTCGATGCCGGTGGCGCGCCCGTCGCTGCCGCTCAGGCCGACCACGGCGACGGCGCTTCGCCGACCGCCGCCCTCGTCGATCGCGTAGTGGGTCGGCAGGCGGCGCGGGGCGTTGGGCCAGCCGGCGATCTCGCGCGGGCGGGAGCCCTTCGGAGCCGGGTAGTTGTCGAGCTGGGTGACGCTGCGGGCGTCCTCGCGCAGGGCGTTGCTCATGCAGTCTGCGCCGGTGTCGCCGCCGCCGATGACGACGACGTCGCGGCTCGCCGCCGAAGGGTCGCTGGGCGCCCCGCCGGCCGCGGCGACGGCGCGGTTGCGGGCGTAGAGGTACTCCATCGCCGGGTGGACGCCGTCGAGGTCGGCGCCCGGCACGCTCAGGGTCCGGCCGACCCGCGAGCCGGTGGCGACGACGAGCGCGTCGAACTCCTCCAGCAGAGCCGCCGGGTCGCGGTCGACGGCGACGTCGACACCGCACTCGAAGACGATCCCCTCGGCCTCCATCAGGTCGATCCGGCGGTCGATCACCTCCTTCGGAAGCTTGGCGTCGGGCACCCCGAAGCGGTTGAGCCCGCCGGGCGCCTCGTCGCGCTCGTAGACGACGACCTCGTGGCCGTGCTCGTTCAGCGCCGCCGCGACGGCCATCCCGGCCGGTCCCGAGCCGACCACCGCGACCCGCCGCCCGCTGCGCTTGACCGGCGGTTCGGGGACGATCCAACCCTCGGCCCAGGCGCGCTCGACGATCCCCAGCTCGACCTGCTTGATCGACACCGGGTCGTCGTTGATCTCCAGCACGCAGGCCGATTCGCAGGGCGCCGGGCAGATCAGCCCGGTCAGCTCGGGGAAGGGATTGGTCGCGTGGAGCTGGCGGATCGCCTCGTCCCAGCGGCCGTCGGAGACGAGCTCGTTCCAGTCCGGGATCAGGTTGCCGAGCGGACAGCCGTTGAGGCAGAAGGGGACGCCACAGCCCATGCAGCGCTCGGCCTGGGTCGCCAGGCCGCCCTCGTCGAGGCGCTCGTGGAGGTCGGCGAAGTCGCCGATGCGCTCGCGCGGCGCCCGCTCGGGCTGCTCGACGCGCTCGATCTCGAGGAAGCCGCGCGGGTTGCGCATCAGCCGGCCACGGCCTCGCGCTCGGTGGCCGCCGCCGTTTCCAGCGAGCGCTTGTAGTCGCGAGGCATCACCTTGGTCCAGCCGTCGAGCCGCTCGTCCCAGTCGGTCAGCAGGCGCGCCGCCAGCCCCGAGCCGGTCCGCCGCGCGTGCTCGGAGACCAGTTCGCGGATCTCGTCGGCCTCCGGCCCGGCGAGGAGCTCTTCGAGCTCGACCAGGGCGTGGTTGCAGTGCGCGGTCAGGCGCTCCTCGGGGTCCCAGACGTAGGCGATGCCGCCGCTCATCCCGGCGGCGAAGTTGCGCCCGGTCGGGCCGAGCACGACGACGCGCCCGCCGGTCATGTACTCGCAGCCGTGGTCGCCGACGCCCTCGACGACGGCGCTGGCGCCGGAGTTCCGCACCGCGAAGCGCTCGCCGGCGAGGCCTCCGAAGAAGGCGCGCCCGGCGGTGGCGCCGTAGAGGACGGTGTTGCCGGCGATCACCTGGTCCTCGGCGGTGCAGGCCGAGCCCGGGAACGGCGCCACGGAGAGGATCCCGCCGGAGAGCCCCTTGCCGGCGTAGTCGTTGGCCTCGCCGCGCAGGCTCAGGGTGATCCCGGGCGCGAGCCAGGCGCCGACCGACTGCCCCGCCGAGCCCTCGAGCTCGACCTCGATCGTCCCCTCCGGCAGGCCCTCGGGGCCGTGGGCGCCGACCAGGGCGTTGGACAGCAGGCCACCGACCGTGCGGTCGACGTTGCGCACCGGGCGCCGCAGGCTGACCGGCTCGCGCTCCGGCCCCAGCGCCGCCGCCGCGTCGGAGATCAGCAGGTGGTCGAGCGTGCCGGTCGGCGCTCCGGGACCGCTTTCGACGCGGCGCCGCGGCCACTCGGCCGGCGCCGTCGGCTCGCGAAGCAGCTCGCCGAGGTCGATCCGCCCGGCCTTGCCGCCGGCGATCTCGGGATCGCGCTCGAGCAGGTCGACGCGACCGACGAGGTCCTCGAAGCGCCGCACCCCGAGCGCCGCCATCAGCTCGCGCGTCTCGGCGGCGACGTAGGTCAGGTAGGTGGTGACGTGCTCCGGCAGGCCGGCGAAGCGACGCCGCAGCTCCGGGTCCTGGGTGGCGATCCCGACCGGGCAGGTGTTCAGGTGGCAGACCCGCATCATGATGCAGCCGGTGGCGATCAGCGGTGCCGTCGAGAACGCCACCTCTTCGGCGCCGAGCAGCCCGGCGATCAGCACGTCGCGCCCGGTCCGCATACCGCCGTCGGTCTGCAGGACGACCCGCCCGCGCAGCCCCTGGGCGACCAGGACCCGCTGCGTCTCGGCCAGCCCCAGCTCCCACGGCACCCCCGCCGACTGCAGCGAGGAGAGCGGCGAGGCCCCGGTGCCGCCGTCGTGGCCGACGACCGAGACGTGGTCGGCGCCGGCCTTGACGACGCCGGCGGCGATCGTCCCGACCCCGACCTCGGCGGCGAGCTTGACCGACACGTCGGCCGCCGGGTTGGCGCAGCGCAGGTCGTAGATCAGCTGCTTGAGGTCCTCGATCGAGTAGATGTCGTGGTGGGGCGGGGGGGAGATCAGTTCGACCCCCGGCGTCGCGTGGCGCAGGGCGCCGATGTAGGCGTCGATCTTGGTGCCGGGGAGCTGGCCGCCCTCGCCGGGCTTGGAGCCCTGGGCGACCTTGATCTGCAGCTGCTCGCCGGACATCAGATAGTCGATCGTCACCCCGAAGCGCGCCGAGGCGACCTGCTTGATCGCCGAGCGGCGCGAGTCGCCGTTGGCGTCGGGGACGTTGCGGCGCGCGTCCTCGCCGCCCTCGCCGGTGTTGGAGCGGCCACCGAGCCGGTTCATCGCGATCGCCAGGGTCTCGTGGGTCTCCGGGGAGAGCGAGCCGATGCTCATCGCCCCGGTCGAGAAGCGCTTGACGATCTCGCCGGCCGGCTCGACCTCGGCCAGCGGCACCGGCGTCAGGTCGGTGCGCGCCCGCAGCAGCCCGCGCAGGGTCAGCCCGCGCCCCTCGGCGGCGACCAGCGAGCTGAATTCCTCGTAGGCGACGGCGCCCTCGCCGTTCTCGCCGCGCGCCGCCTGCTGCAGCAGCGTGATCGTGCCCGGGTTCCAGCCGTGGCGCTCGCCGTCGCGGCGCCAGGCGTAGAGCCCGCCCTCGGGCAGCAGCTTGCCGTCCTCGGCCGGCCAGGCGCGGGCGTGCCGGGCCAGCGCCTCGGAGGCGAGCACGTCGATGCCGTCGCCGCCGAGCCGCGAGGGCGTCCCCCGGAACCAGGCGTCGATCAGCTTGCCGTCGAGCCCGACCGCCTCGAAGGCCTGGGCGCCGTGGTAGGAGCTGATGTCGGAGATGCCGAGCTTGGAGATCACCTTCAGCAGCCCGGCGTTCAGGCCCCTCACGACCGCCGCCTCGGAGTCGGCGACCAACTCGTTCGCGGTTTCGAACATCAGGTACGGGTTGATCGCGGTGGCCCCGAAGCCGACCAGGGTGGCGAGATGGTGGACCTCGCGGGCCTCGCCGGTCTCGACGACGATCGCCGCCCGCAGCCGCCGTCCGGCGCGGACCAGGCGGTGGTGGACCGCCGCGGTGGCCAGCAGCGACGGGATCGGCACGCGGTCGGGACGGGTGGCGCGGTCGGAGAGCACCAGCACGGTGGCGCCGCCGTCGACCGCCGCGACGGCCGCCGCGGTCAGCCGCTCGAGCGCCGGCTCGAGCCCCTCGGCGCCGTCCTCGCGTGGCCAGGTCAGATCGAGCGTGGCGGTCCGGAAGTCGGGATGCTCGAGCGCCCGGATCCGCGCCAGCTCGGCGGCGGTCAGGACCGGCGTGGAGAGGCGCAGCAGGAAGGTGTCGCCGGGGTCGTCGGCGAGCACGTTGCCGTGGCGGCCGAGCATGACGTCGAGGCTCATCACGATTTCCTCGCGCACCGGGTCGATCGCCGGGTTGGTGACCTGGGCGAAGCGCTGCTTGAAGTAGGTGAAGAGCGCCGGCGAGCGCTCCGAGAGCACCGCCAGCGCGGCGTCGGCGCCCATCGAGCCGGTCGGCTCCTTGCCGGCCGCGGCGAGCGGCGCGATCAGCACCCGCAGGTCCTCCTGGGTGTAGCCGAAGGCGAGCTGGCGCCGGTTCAGCGGCCCCTCCGGCGGGGCGAGCGGCTCGCACGGCGGCAGGTCGTCGAGGTCGATCGTCCGTTCCTCGAACCACTTGCCGTAGTCGTGGCGCGCCGCCAGCCGCCGCTCGGCCTCGCGGTCGACCAGCAGCTCGCCTTCCTTGACGTCGGCGACCAGGATCGTCCCCGGCTCGAGGCGGCCTCGGCGGACAACGTCGGCGGGATCGAAGTCGAGCGTCCCCGCCTCGGAGGCGCAGACGACCCAGCCGTCGCGGGTCTGCAGCCAGCGGCCCGGGCGCAGGCCGTTGCGGTCGAGCGTCGCGCCGATCATCCGGCCGTCGCAGAAGGCGATCGCCGCCGGCCCGTCCCAGGGCTCCATCACCAGCGAGTGGAAGTCGACGAAGCCCTGTTCGGCCTCGGTCAGCTCGCGGCCGTGGGTCGCCTCGGGGACCATCATCTTCATCGCGTGCGGGACCGAACGGCCGGCCCGCGCCAGCAGCTCGACCACCGAGTCGATCGTCAGCGAGTCGGAGACGTCCTCGTCGATCACCGGCAGCAGCGAGGCCAACTCGTCGCCAAGCAGGTCCGACTTCATCAGCCGTTCGCGGGCCCGCATCCAGTTGCGGTTGCCGGTCATCGTGTTGACCTCGCCGTTGTGGGCGATCAGGCGGTAGGGATGCGCCAGTCCCCAGCTCGGGAAGGTGTTGGTGGAGAAGCGCGAGTGGACCATCGCCAGCGCCGACTCGCAGTGCTCGTTGCCGAGGTCGGCGTAGAAGTCTTCGAGCTGCTCGGCCCCGAGCATCCCCTTGTAGACGATCGTCTTGGCCGAGAACGAGGCGACGATCAGCTCCGCGCCGGTGCTCGATTCGGCTGCCCGGCGGGCGACGTAGAGGCGCCGCTCGAGCGCGTCGGCGTCGGCGTCCCAGCGGTCCGCGGCAACCGCCATCTGGCGGATCGCCGGCATGCTCTCGCGGGCGATCGAGCCCAGCGAGTCGGGGTCGACGGCGACGTCGCGCCAGCCGACGACGCGCAGGCCGCGGCTCTCGCAGGCCTTCTCGAGCTCGCGCTCGAGCGCCCCGCGCCGCGCCGCGTCGTGGGGCAGGAAGCACATCGCGACGCCGTAGTTGCCGGGCTCCGGCAGCTCCCAGATCTCGTGCAGCAGCCGGTGCGGCAGCTGCAGCATGATCCCGGCGCCGTCGCCGGTCACCCCGTCGGCGCCGCGGGCGCCGCGGTGGTCCATGTTGACCAGGCACTGCAGACCGCGCCGCACGCACTCGTGCGACGGTCGGCCGGAGAGGTCAGCGACGAAGCCGACCCCGCAAGAGGCCCGTCCCGGACCCAACTCACTCATCCCAGCATGTTGTCGAATCCGGGCCCTCCCGTGCTTGGCCGGGTGTCGAGACTTTGCCGCGCCCGCTTGTACGGCGGGAAACCGGCCGCCATTCGCGAGCGCCCGAGCGGCGCCCGCTACGGTCCCGGCGATGAAACGCGGCGTCTTCATATCGCCCTTCGACGAGCTCGCCGACCCGCGGGCGCTGGCCGAGCTCGGCGCGCTGGCCGAGGCGCGCGGCTGGGACGGCGTCTTTCTCTGGGACCACATCACCTACTCCGAGCCGATCGGCGCGATCGCCGACCCCTGGACGGTGCTGGCGGCGATCGCCGAGCGCACCGAGCGCGTCCGGCTGGGTCCGCTGGTTACGCCGCTGCCGCGCCGCCGTCCCCAGGTGCTGGCCCGCCAGGCGGTCACCCTCGACCACCTCAGCGGCGGTCGCCTGGTGCTCGGGTTCGGGATCGGCGGCGACAGCACCGGCGAGATGGAGCCCTTCGGCGAGGAGCCGAGCATGCGCGAGCGCGCGGCGATGCTGGAGGAGGGGATGGACCTGCTCGGCGAGCTGATGTCCGGCGAGCCGGTCGACCACTCCGGCCCCCACTACGAGGTCCGCGCCCGTCCCTTCCTGCCGCGGCCGCTGCAGACGCCACGGATCCCGGTCTGGATCGGCGCCCGCTGGCCGGCCCGCAAGCCCTTCGTCCGGGCGGCCGGGTGGGACGGCGTCTTTCCGATCGATATCGAGCCCGGCCAGATCGCCGAGATGAACGAGCTGATCGCCGCCAACCGCCCGCCCGGCACCGGGCCTTTCGAGGTCGTCGCCGAGATGGCGCCAGGAGACGATCCGGCGCCGTGGGAGGCCGCCGGTGTCGACTGGCTCCTCAGCGACCTCGGCCCCGGGCGGCGCGCCGACGGCACCCTCGCCCCGCCCCCGACCCTCGCCGCAACCCGCGCCGTGATCGAAGCCGGCCTCGCCTGAGAAGTCAGATCGTTCCGCTGTTCCTTTCCCGGGCTATACACGGATAAGGAACAGCGGAACGCGTCGCGCCGTCGACGCGCCGGGCTCGTCGCGCGCAGCGGGGGCTCAGGCCGAGCCGGCGCTGACCAGCACGACGGCGACCAGGGCGGCGAACAGGCCGAGCACCTGCAGCCGCGACCAGCGCTCGGCCAGGAAGAGGCGCGCCAGGATCACCGTGAAGCCGGGGTAGAGGCTGGTGAGGACGGCGACGACGGCAAGCTCGCCGTGGCCGGTGGCCGCCAGGAAGGCGAGGTTCGCGAGCCCGGCCAGCACCCCGGCGAGGACCGCCAGCGCCGCCGGTCGCGCGGCCGGACGACCGGCGGAGAGCAGCGAGGCGGCCGCCCAGGGTGCGATGAGGACGACCGAGGTCACCTCGGCGGAGAGCAGCGGCCAGGCCCCCGAGGCGGTGCCGGCGTGATCGAGGCCGATGAAGAGGAGCGCGAAACCGAGCCCGGCGAGGATGCCCCAGCGCGCTCCCGAGACGCCGCGCGGCTCGCCGTCGTCCGGCTGCCAGGAGACCAGCGCGATCGCCGGGATCGCGATCAGGATCCCGATCGCGACCGGGGTGCTGAGCCCGTCCCCCTGCAGCACCCCGACGAGCGCCGGCACCGTCGCCGCCAGCAGGCCGGAGAGCGTGGCGACGACGCTCATCCGCCCGACCGACAGGCCGTGGTAGAGCGCCAGCGTCCCGAGCACGTTGCCGACCCCGCTGGCGCTGCCCCAGATCAGGGCCTCGCCGCGGATGCCATCACCGGAGTAGAGGAGCACGGCGCCGGTCGCGGTGAGGACGCCGAGTGCCGCCGCGATCCCGGTCACCGTCGGGACCGGCAGGCGGCGCGCCGAAAGGCCGGCGAGGAAGTCGGAGGTCCCGAAGGACGCCGCCGACAGCAGTGCGAGCAGCGTTGCGATCGCGCCAGCGTATGGGCCTGCCGGTGCCGATCGAGCGCTCGGCAGCTCGAATTCCCGCTCACCGGGTACCCGGGGGACATGACGGACAGCAAGTACCTGGCGATTTATCTCAACGACCACCTGGCCGGCGCGGTCGCCGGGGTCGAGCTGGCGCGCCGCGCCGCCGCTAACCAGGAGGGCACCGATGCCGGTCGCGTGCTGGCCGGCGTCCGCGAGGAAATCGAAACCGACCGCCAGACCCTCAGGGACCTGATGGCCCACCTCGACATCGACGAGGGCCACCTCAAACCGGTCGCGGCCTGGGTGCTCGAGCGTCTCGGCCGGCTCAAGCCCAACGGCCACCTGCAGGGCGAATCGCCGCTCAGCCCGGTCGTCGAGCTCGAGGGCCTCTGCGCCGGCGTCACCGGCAAGATGCTGCTCTGGCGGGCACTCGAGCGGAGCCTCGGCGAGACCGTCCCCGGCTTCGACTTCGAGGCCCTCGCCGAGCGGGCGCGGTCGCAGCGCGACAGCCTCGAAACCCTGCGGCTCGACGCCGCGGCGCGGGCCTTCGCGACCGCGGCGCACTAGCCGAGCGGGCGCCGTCGGTATGAGCTTCGTATGAATTCCGGCTGAGAGAGGAGGTCTCGCCGGGCGCCGTCGATACTGCCGAGATGACGCCGGAAGAAACGCCGGTCGAGGACTTCGAGACCCGCTTCTGGCTGCGCACGGTCCAGGTCGGCGGCTGGGTGACGCTGCTGATGGCTCTCGCCGGGCTCGCCTACGCGCTCGGCTTCGCCGAGCCTGGCGATCGCCTCCCGCTCTGCCTGCTGATCGCGCTGACCGCGGCGATCGGCGCCGGTTCCCTCCGGTTCGTTCCCTGGGACCGGGTGATCGCCTCGCGTTGGCGCGGAACGGTGCTGCTCAGCTGGTCGCTGCTTTCGATCGGCCTGATCGTCGCGATGGCGGCTCTCGACGGCGGTGCCGCCAGCCCGCTCACCCTCGGCCTCGTCTTGCCGGCCGTCTTCGCCTCGCTCGCCTACTCGCTGCGCCGGGTGCTGCTGGTCGGCTCGGTCGCCGTCAGCGCCTTCCTCGTGCTTGCGTTGGTCGGCTCGCCGGGCGCGGGGACGCTCCTCGTCTTCAGCTCGGTGCTCGGCGGGACGATCGCGATGGCGGCCTGGCAGGCCCGCTTTCACCAGGAATGGCTGGCCGCCCTCGCCCGCAGCTCGCAGACCGATCCGCTGACCGGACTGCTCAACCGCCGCGGCCTCGCAGCCGCCGCGGGGGCAGCGTTCAGCGACCTGGCGCGCCATGACCGCGGCGTCGTCCTGCTGGTCATCGACCTCGATCTCTTCAAGGCCTACAACGACATCCACGGCCACCAGGCCGGCGACGAGCTGCTCTGTTGGAGCGCCGCCCGGCTGCGCGCCGCGGTGCGCCCGTCGGACTCGGTCGCCCGGCTCGGCGGCGACGAGTTCGCGGTGCTCCTGCCGGGTTCCGATCGGGACGCCGCCGGCCCGGTGATCGCGCGCCTGCGGGAGGGGACCGAGGAGCGCGTCGACTACTGCCTCGGCATCGCCTGCGCCCCCCGCGACGGCGCCTCCTTCGACGAGCTCTACCGCGCCGCCGACACCGAGCTCTACCAGCGCAAGGTGCTGGGGCCGCCGGCCGCCCTCAACGCGAGCTCGCCGGAGGCGGCGCTCGCTCAGCGCCAGCGCCAGCGGCTCTATTCGGCCGACGCGATCCTGACCGGGATCACCGAGGCATTCCTGATCCTCGACGAGGAGTGGCGCTTCACCTACGTCAACGAGGCCGCCGCGCGGCTGATCGGCCACGCGCCGCACGAGCTGCTCGGTCGCTCGATCTGGGACGCCTACCCGGAGGCGGTCGGCTCGACCTTCGAGACGGTCTATCGCCGCGTCGGCGCGACCGGCCGCCCGGAGAGCTTCGTCGAGTTCTACCCGCCGCTCGAGACGACCTTCGCGGTCAAGGCCAGCCCGGTCGCCGGCGGTCTCTCGATCTACCTTCATGACGTCAGTGCTAGTAGGCTCGGGGTGACTCACGGCGTGGGGAACTCCGGTGCGAATCCGGGGCTGACGCGCAGCGGTATGGGTGACGACTGACCGGTAGTCCCACTGGGCCTCGATAGCGGCCCGGGAAGGGGGTCAGGAGGACGATCCCGAGCCCGAATATCCGGTCGAGAGTCGCAAGGAGGTTCGCCTCGCGACTAGGCGGCCGGCTCACTCGCCACGCGCGTGCGTCGCCGCCCCTGAAAAAGGAGACGGCGATCAAAACGCCAAGCAACAATCACTCACGACGGCCACTGCGCGCCTTTGCCGCACTGGCCCTGATCCTCGCCGCGGCGGCGCTCGCGCCGGCCACCGCCGGCGCCTACGTCACCCCGGCCCAGGCCGAAGACGCCGCCGCCCGCGGCGCTCAGTGGTTCGAATCCGGGCAGCAGGAAACCGGCGCCCTCGCAAGCGACTGGGGCATGACCGCCCTCGCCGCCGCCGGCACCAACGCCGCCGACGTCAGCGCCGGCCTTACCGATCCCAGCGCCCAGGACTACTACCTGGGCGAATGGCAGACGGCCGGCCCGGGCGGCGCCGGCACCGACGCCGAGCGCGGCATCCTCGCCGGCGTTGCCGGCGGCATCCAGCCCTCGCGGATCTCGACCGCGGCGGAAAGCGAAAAGAGCAACCTCGTCGCCCGGATCGCCGAACTGTTCGACGGCACCCAGATCGGCGAACCCGGCCTGTTGAACGACGAGATCTTCGGCGTCCTGGCACTCCATCAGGCCGGTGCGCCGCAGCCGTTGCTCCAGCGCCTGGTCGACTACCTGCGCACCAAGCAGCTGCCCGACGGCGGCTGGAGCTGGAGCGCCTCGCCCTCGGCCAGTGCCGACACCGACGTCACCGGCTCCGTCGTCGCCGCCTTCTGCGCCGCCGGGGTGCCGACCGGCGATCCCGACCTGCAGCGGGCGCTGACCCTGCTCCACTCGCTGCAGGATCCGGCGAGCGGTGGCTTCGAAGCGCCGCCCCCGTTCGGCGTCGGCGTCAACACCGACACCACCGGCTGGGTCGTGAGCGGCCTGATCCAGTGTGGGATCGACCCGCAGTCGCCGGAATGGACGACCGCCGGCGGCAAGACCCCGCTCGACTACCTGGTCTCGATGCAGCAGCCCGACGGTCATTTCGAATGGACCTCCGAATACGGCGGCAGTGCTTTCGAGACCTCCGACTCGGTGCGCCCGCTCGGCGGCGTCGCCTTCTCGTCGTCGCCGCCGGCGCGGGAAGATCCGGCCGAACCGGCGGTACGCCCGGCGGCGGCCGTCGCCGCCGGCACGAGCGTCCCGATCACGCTGGTGATCGACCACGAACCGGCGGCGGCCGACGTCCGCATGTGCCGGGTCGACGTGCCGTCGGGATCCGATCTCGCCACCGTGCTCGCCGATGCCCAGGCGAGCTCGGTGCCGGCCGGATGCGTCTCGCAGTTCGCGACCGCGGCCGGCGCGGCGGGGACGAAGATCGAATCGCTCGACGGCGTCCCGGTCGGCGGCGGCTGGGCCTGGCAGGTCCGGATCGACAGCGGCGAAGCGACGACGGAGACGAGCGCGCCGATCGGCTTCGGCGACCTCGTCTACCTGAAGCTGGCCGCTCAGGGCCCGAACCCGGGACCGGCGCCGCAGGTCACCGTCCCGCCGGTCCACGCCGCGCCGCGCCCGACGCCGGCCGGCGCGCGGATCGCGATCCGCGGCCGCGCGCACTGGCGCCACGGCGCCGTCGCCGTCGCTCTCCGCTGCCCGCGGGGGCTCGGCGCCGAAGGCTGCCGCGGCCTGCTTTCGCTGCGCTTCGGCGACGGCGGCGGCGGGACGAAGCCGGGCGGCTCGACCGCCTACGCGGTCCGGTCGGGCGCCGGGACGACGGTGAGCGTGCCGCCCTCGCCGGCGCTGCGCCGGGCGCTCGCCGCCGGCGAGCGGGTGCGCCTGCGCCTGTTCGCCGCAACCCGCGGTGAAACCGGCGTCGTCCGCGTCACCCGCGCCAAGCGGTTCCTCGCCGGGTGAGCAGGCGGGCACTCCTCGCGCTCGCCACCACGGTCGCTCTCGCGACCGTGGTGGCGGCGCCCGCCGGGGCGGCGACGGTGACCGTGCGGGTCGAAGCCGCCGGCGCTCCGGCGCCGCTCTTCGCCGGGCCGGTGACAACGCTGCCGCACCCGGTCGACGGCGGCGACGGCAGCGGTCCCCACCCCTGCGACGGCCCGGCCGGAGCGCCACCGACGGCGACCGCGACCGGCGCCCTCGACGACGCGATGCGCGCCGCCGGGATCTCCTGGCGCGGCAACTGGGACCCCGACTTCCGCGACTTCTTCATCGAACGGATCGGCGCCTACGCCTCGACCGCGCCCGACGATTACTGGTCCCTCACCGTCGACGGTCGCTACTCCTCCGGAGGCTGCCTCGCCGGCGTCGGCGAAGGCGACGAAGTCCGCTTCTTCTACGGGCCCCTGTTCGGCGAAGGCCCGGGCGCGCCAGGGGGTGGTGGGGGAGGGACAACCGGCCCCGGCGGCAGGCCCGGTGCGGGCGAAGCGCCGGTGTCGGGACCCGCACCGGCCGCGCCCGCGCGCCGCATCGCCGAGCGTGCGGTCCGCTTCCTGCGCCGCCACCGCGAAGGCGCCGGCGACGGCTGGGCGACGCTGGCGCTGGACCTGCGGGCCCGATCCGGCGGGCCCCGGCACGCTCGCCAACATGCCGCCGCTCCCGGGAGCCGGCGCCTCCATGTCCCCGCCGCCGCGACACCGCTCGGCCGCCGGCCCGCCCTCGCCGCCGCGGCCCTGCTCGGCGGCCGGCTCGGCGAACTTCGCCCCGACGGCTCGCTCGGCGACGACGTCAACGCGACCGCCCTCGCCGTCATCGCCCTCGAAGCGGTCCGCCCGCGCCGCGCCGCCCGCGCCGCCGCCTGGCTCGCCGGAGCCCAGTCACCCGACGGCGGCCTCGGCTTCCGCCCCGGCGTCGCCCCCGACGTCGACACCACCGGCCTCGCCGCCTGGGCCCTGGCCCGCGCCGGTCGCGCCACCGCCGCGCGCCGCGCCGCCGCCTTCGTCGCCTCCGCGCAGGCCCCCGATGGCGGCTTTCCCTCGCTCCCCGGTGGCGAACCCGACGCCCAGAGCACCGGGCTCGCGCTGGTGGCCCTGCGGGTCGGGGGAATCGGCGCTCGCCTGCGCTCGAGCTCGGGCCTGACTCCGCTCGACTACCTCGCCGGCCTCGCGCGGCGCGACGGCTCGCTCGAATACGCGACGGGATCGCGGACGACCCCGGTCTGGACCACGGCCCAGGCGCTGCTCGGGCTCACCGGGCGAGCCCAGCTGCTCGGCTGAGGGCGGGCGGCCCCGCCCTCAGGCCGCACCGTCGGTCGCGCCCGCGCCGACCTCGTCGAGGCCGCCGCTCCGCAGTCGCGCCGGCAGCGCCGCGCCGAACAGCGCCGCCAGCAGCGACAGCCCGGTCGATACCACCATCGCGCCGACGAAGCCGTCGCTGAAGTCGGCCGGTGAGGCGTAGCCCCCGACCGCGGCGAAGGCGGCGACACCGAGCGCGATCCCGAAGACGCCGCCGAGCTCGCGCATCGTGCTGTTGGTCCCGGCGGCCTTGCCGATCGCCGCCTCGGGCACCGAGCCGACGACCGAGTTCTGGGCCGCCGGGAAGCTCATCGAGATCCCCGCCCCGGCGACGATCAGCGGCGCGATCAGCCTGCCGTAGCTCATCCCGGCGTCGGCGATCAGCGCGATCCAGCCCATCCCGGCCGCCTGCAGCAGCGGCCCGATGACGAGGAAGGGACGCTCGCCAACGCGGTCGACCAGCTTGCCGGCGACCGGCGCGACGAAGAACAGCGTCGCCGTCCAGGGCAACAGCCGCAGCCCGGCGCCGAGCGGCCCGTAGCCGAGCCCCGCCTGGAGGAACTGGGACATGAAGAAGACGGCGCAGAAGAGCCCGCCGACGGCGCAGAAGATCGCCCCGTTGCCGGCCGAGAAGGCGCGCGAGCGGAAGAAGCGCATCGGCAGCATCGGCGCCGCGGTCCTCAGCTCGACGGCGACGAAGGCGCCGAGCAGCACGATCCCGCCGGCCAGCGCGGCGAGCACCTCGGCGCTCGCCCAGCCGGCGTCGTTGCCGCGCACCAGTCCCCAGACCAGGCCGAGCACGCCGCCGGTGACCAGCGCCAGCCCGGGGAAGTCGATCTTCGAGTCGGGACCGAAGCTCTCCGGCATCCTGGCCAGGACGAGCGGGATCAGCGCCACCCCGATCGGCACGTTCAGCCAGAAGATCCACTGCCAGGCGATCCCCTCGGTGACGGCGCCGCCGACCAGCGGCCCGCCGGCGACCGCGAGGCCGTTGACGGCGAAGAAGATTCCCAGCGCGGCGCCGCGACGGGCCGGCGGGAAGGCGGCGCTGACGAGCGCCAGGGCCAGCGTCGTGACCAGCGCCGCGCCGGCGCCCTGGACCGCCCGCGCGGCGATCAGCGCCCCGACCGACGGCGCCAACGCGCAGGCCGCCGAAGCGGCAACGAAGAGACCGATCCCGGCGGCGAAGGAGCGCCGTCGTCCGAAGCGGTCGCCGAGCGCGGCGGCGGTCATCAGCAGCACCGCGAAGCTCAGGTTGTAGGCGTTGACC
Organism: uncultured Actinomycetes bacterium; assembly: GCA_963839115.1. Taxonomy (GTDB): domain Bacteria; phylum Actinomycetota; class Thermoleophilia; order Solirubrobacterales; family 70-9; genus VAYN01. The sequence goes on along the minus strand of CAWITM010000001.1, from coordinate 1,777,656 downwards.
GTCCACTCGAGCCCTTCGACCGAGGCGCCGAGGTCGTCCCTGATCGTGTTCAGGGCGGTGGTCACGACGAGCGTGTCGAGCGCCGTCATGAAGGCGGCGAGGGCGGCCAGGGCGAGGATCCATCTCCGTTTGGTGGTCATGCCGGTTATGACCCAGCCGACCGCTCCAACTGAGCGATTAATTTCCCTACTTCGGCCCGCCGCGAACGCTGCCCGGCCAGCCGAGGCCGCTGGCTAGGCGGCCGCGGTGTGCTGCGAATCGGCGAGGTCCGGTTCCTCGCCGGGGGCGGGGGGAGCCTCGGGAAGGCGGTAGAAGTGCTCGGTCGCGCCGCGCACGGGACGCTGGCGGACCAGCACGATCAGACCCGATTTGGCCAGCTCGGTGACGTGGTAGTTGGTGTTGCTGAGCGGGATCTGCAGCTCGTGGCTGAGGTCGCTGGGCGAGAGGGTGCGCCCGCCGTCGATGCCGAGGATTTCGAGGATCGAGACCCGCAGCGGGTGCGCGGTGGCGCGGGCTAGCCGCTCCCAGTTGACCGGAATCGCCTTCGAGCCCGAGCTCGCTGCGCTGACACCGGAGCCGTTGGCCCCGTTGCTGGCCGCAACCCCATTGCTAAGGGCCGCAGAGCCGTTTCCGTTTCCGTTGTGGGGGAGAGTCTCGATGGATGGCATATCGGCATATTACCCAAAAATATTGACTCAAGTCATCGATTTCGGGTATATTCGCTCCGGGATGAAGTTCTTACGGGGAATATCGGTCCTGGCGACCGCGTGGATCACTGCATCGGCAATCGGTGTCGCATTGCTGTTGGCGCCCGCGCTCGCCGCCGCCAACACCGCTGGGATCATCGCTCCGAGCGACCCCCACAACCCGCAGGTCAACTCGGGGTGGCAGGCGGGGACCTGCTCCAAAGAACCGCCGGAAAGCGCCCAATTCTGCTCGGTCGCAACCCCGAACCAATTCTTCGAAACCGCCGCCGGCCACCCCAAATGGGGCTTCACCCAGTTCATCGTCAAGCACACGACTGAAACGATCGGCCCGGTGACGCTCGAAAAACCAGTTGGCGAAATCAAGACGGTCCGCGTCGATCTACCTGTCGGTCTGAGCGTCAATCCGGGCGCCACCCAGCAATGTCCGCTGGCGACCTTCGAATCGGGCGCCGAAAACTGTCTCACGCTCTACCCTGGCTCCCTAGTTGGAAAAGCCGAGGCGACCACGTCGCTCGGGGGAATCGTGACCCCACCGACCCCGCCGGCGACCGAAGTGTCGGTGTACAACGTCGTCCCTGTGTTTGGCGAGGCGGCTCGGTTCGGGCTCGAATTGGGCGGGAAGGAAGTCTTTCTCCGCGGCGACGTCGCCTGGGCCAGCGACTTCCATGAGGGCTTCACGATCGACGTCCCGCAGTCGCTGCCCGAAGGACTCGGCGGCCTCGTCCTCAAGAACCGCCTCGTCTTCGAAGGCACCGCCGGCGACGGCACCTTCCTCACGACCCCGAGCACCTGCCTCGGCGAAGCGTTCACGCAATCGGCCAGTATTTACTCGACCTTGCTGCGGGCCGGCTCCTACGAAGAAGAGGCCCAGGCCGGTTACCAATTCCCCCAAAGCGCCGAACCGGCTTTCGAGTCGCCGATTCCCCCCGGGACGGCGCCGAAAGAATGCAACACGATCCCCTACTCGCCGGGGATCGCGGTCGAACCGGGGACCGCGGAAACGAACTCACCGGCGCCGATCTCGGTCGACGTCACTGTCCCCCACCTCAAGGACCCGAACGGCCAGGACAGCTCGGTCACCAAATCGACGACGGTGACGCTGCCGGCCGGCATCGGCCTCAACCCGTCCGGCGCCACCGGTCTCAAAGCCTGCGACGACGCCAGCTTCCCGCTCCACTCGGTGGCGCCGATCACCTGCCCGGCGGAGTCCAAGATCGGCACCGTCAAGATCGAATCGCCACCGCTGCCCGAGGCCGCCAACCAGCCCGAAGGCAACGTCTACGTCGGCAGGCAGCTGAGCCGCGACCCGACCTCCGGCAACGAGTACCGGATCTTCATCGACGCGAACACGCCCCGCTACAACGTCGACGTGCGCCTGGTCGGTCACGTCACCGCCAACCCGGTGAACGGCCAGCTGACGACGACGATCAACGAAATCCCGCAGGTTCCGTTCAGCCGCTTCCACCTCCACTTCGAACGCGGCCCGCTCGCGGTCCTCTCGAGCCCCCCGACCTGCGGGCAGAACCGCACGACGACGAGCTTCGTCCCCTGGTCCGGCAACGCCGCCGCGACCCCGGCCGCCGAATTTCCTCCCAACGCCACCCCCGGCGGTCTCAAAACCGCACCCGGCGGAGGGCCGTGCCCGACGACGCTCGCCGCACGGCCCTTCGCCCCCAGCTTCAAGATCGGCCCGGCCGCCGCGACCGCAGGCGCCTACAGCCCGGTCTCGGTCCACCTCACCCGCGCCGACGGCCAACAGGAGCTCAAAGCGGTCAACGTCAAACTGGCGCCGGGAGAGATCGGCAAGCTCGCTGGCATCTCCTATTGCCCCGGCCCCGCGTTGGCCGCGGCGGCCGGACGGGGCGGTGCCGAAGAGGCGGCCGGCTCCTCCTGCCCGGCCAAGAGCGCGGTCGGCACCGCCTCGATCCTCGCCGGCACCGGACCCAACCCCTATCCCGTCACCGGCAAGGCCTTCCTCGCCGGTCCCTACAAAGGGGCGCCGCTCTCGCTGGTGGTCATCACGCCCGCGATCGCCGGGCCGTTCGACCTCGGCACGGTGGTCGTGCGAATTGCCCTGTTCGTCGACCCGGTGACCGCCCAGGTCGAAGCCGTCAGCGATCCGATCCCCGACGTCTTCGGCGGCGCCCAGCTCAGCATCCGCGAAGTCAACGTCGCCCTCGACCGGCCCAACTTCACTCTCAACCCGACCAGCTGCGAACCGCTGGCGAGCACGGCGACGCTGTACGGCGGCGGCGCCGACCCGACCCAGCCGGCAGCCTGGAGTGCGGTGGCCGCCACGGTCCCCTTCCGCACCACCGACTGCGGCGCCCTCAAGTTCCGGCCCAAACTCTTCACCAAGCTGTTCGGCAAGAAGAAGACGACGCGCCGCAACGGCCACCCGAAGTTCCGCGCGGTCCTCGTCGCCCGCGGCGGCGACGCCAACATCGCCCGCGCGGCGCTGACCCTGCCGCACTCCCAGTTCCTCGACCAGTCCCACATCAAGACGATCTGCACGCGGGTCCAGCTGGCGGCGAACAAATGCCCCGACGGCGCGATCTACGGATACGCCCGCGCCGAAACGCCGCTGCTCGACAAGGAACTCGCCGGCCCGCTCTACCTCGTCTCCTCGAGCCACGAACTCCCCGACCTCGTCGCCGACCTCAAAGGCCAGGTCGACATCCAGCTGCACGGCGTCATCAGCTCCAAGAAGGCGCGGATCAAGACCGTCTTCGCGCCGGTCCCCGATGTACCGGTCAGCAAGTTCACGCTGATCATGAAGGGCGGCAAGCACGGTCTGCTCGTCAACTCCCGCAACCTCTGCGGCCACAAGAACTTCTCCTTCCTCAACTTCAAAGCTCAGAACGGCAAGAAGCTCAAGAAGAAGCGCCTGCCTTTGCGTGTCCCTGCCTGTCACGCCAAGCGGTCCGGCAAACACGCGAAATAAAGGATAGGAATTGATTTTCAATGGGCCGGGTAGCCTGCGCTCCGGGATGAGGAGTCGTGGACCAAGCTTTGTGGGTCTCTGCGCCGCGATGGCGGCGATGGCGCTGCTGCTTGCCGCTTTCGGAGCAAGCGCGGCGAACGCGGCTTTCGGCGTGTCCAAATGGGAAGCCGGCACCTGCAAGACGAACCTCCCGGAATGCACCTACGCCAATAACCCGAGTCAGTTCTTCACCCAGGCCGCCGGTCATCCCCCGATCGGGCTGACCGACTTCACGTTCAATACCAAAGGGGCCATCCCGCCCATCACGATCGGCGAACCCGACGGCAACGTCAAAGACGTCCGAGTCGACCTTCCGGAAGGCCTCAACGTCAATCCGCAGGTCACGCCGCAGTGCCCGCAGGCGACCTTCGAATCCAGTCCGATTGCCTGCGCGGCCAGCGAAGTCGGTAAAAGCGAAGTCAGCACCGAGGTGGCCGGGATAGGGGTGGGGCCGATTTCCTTCCCGGTCTACAACCTCGTGCCGCCGGCTGGGCACCCGGCTCTCTTCGGCTTCAGGGTCGGGATCGAAGGCATCCCGGTCGCCAACGTCTATCTCGTCGCCGATGTCGAATGGGCGGGGGACTACCACGAGGGGTTCACGATCAGTGAAATCCCGAACTCGCTGCCGCTGATTCGCAACCGGCTCGTCTTCGAAGGAACCAAAGGCGGGGACTTCCTCACCAACCCGAGCCCCTGCAACGGACCGACGACGACGAGCCTCAAGGTCGACTCCTACCAGAACCCCGGGACCTTCCTCCAGTATCTGACGACGCCGCCGGCCAACATCGAAGGCTGCGCCTCGGTCCCGTTCGCGCCAACCGTCACCGCCTCGGTGAACGGCGCCCCGACCGATTCTCCGGCCAACGTCTCGGCGACGCTGAACATCCCGCAGCATCCGGGTGCCACCGAACTCAGCTCCTCGACCGTCAACAAAGTGAGCGCGACCCTTCCGCGCGGCGTCGGCCTCAACGCGGCCACCGCGCCGGGGCTTGAATTCTGTCCCAACAAAAACTTCCCGCTGAAGTCGAAAGCGGCTGTCACCTGCCCGCCCAAATCTCAGGTCGGAACCGTGGCGATCGAAACCCCGGTGCTGCCGGCGGGCTCGCTCGCGGGCCCGGTCTACCTGGCCCCCCAGGAAAGCCGCGTGCCGACCAGCGGCAAAGAGTTCCGGATCTTCCTCGACGCGATCTCGGAACGCTACGGCGTCCAGGTCCGGCTCGAAGGGAAGGTCTCCGCCGATCCCGCGACCGGCCAGCTGACCGCGACCTTCGAAGGCGCGCCTCAGGTCGGCTTCAGCTCGGTCACGCTCAACCTCACCGGTACCGCCGCCCATCCGATCCCGCCGCTCAGCAGCCCGCCGATCTGCGCCAGCTCGGCGATCTCGCAGATCACGCCGTGGTCGACTCTCAAACCGGTGGCGACGCCGGCGACCGTCCTCACGCTCACCCAGGCGCCCAACAAACAGCCTTGCGCGAAAACGATGGCCGAACGTCCCTTCACGCCCGCCGTGAGCGCCAACCCGGTATCCAGCCAGGTACTCACCTACACGCCCTACCAGCTGCAGATCACCCGCCCCGAAGGACAGCAGGAGATCAAAGGCCTGCAGGTGACCCTGCCGCCCGGGGCGACGGCGAAACTGGCCGGCGTCCCCTACTGCCCGCAGTCGGCGATCAACGCCGCCGGTGCCAAGGCCGGAAAAGAAGAGGCGGCCAAACCGAGCTGCCCGAGCGAAAGCAAGATCGGCGTCGCCACGATCCTCGCCGGCACCGGACCGACCCCGCTGAAGATCGAAGGCAAGGCTTACCTCGCCGGTCCATATAAGGGGGCGCCGCTCTCGGCCGTCGTCCTGACTCCGGCCGTCGCCGGGCCCTTCGACCTCGGCGTCGTCGTCGTCCGCGCCCCGCTCAATCTGGATCCGGAAACCGCGCAGATCGAGGCGAGCGCCGAAATCCCCGACGTCTTCGGCGGCGCCAAACTCGACATCCGCTCGATCGCCGTGAATATCAACCGCAAGGAATTCACCCTCAACGGCACCAACTGCAAGAAGAGCGCGACCACCGGCGCGATCCTCGGCGGCGGCGCCGAGCCGACCAATTCGGCGACCTGGACCTCGTTTGCGTTCTCCGAATTCGCCCGCGGCGTCGGCTGCAAAGCGCTCAAGTTCAAACCCAGCCTTCATCTGAAACTCTCGGGAGCGACGGTCCGCAACAAGCACCCGAAGCTGCGCGCCGCCCTGGTCACCAAAGCAGGCCAGGCCAACGTGGCCCGTGCCTCGGTCGCATTGCCGCACGCGATCTTCCTCGACCAGTCGAGCCTGGCCAGGGTCTGCACGCGGGTCCAGTTCGCCGCCGAGCAGTGCCCGAAGAAATCGATCTACGGCCACGCCCGGGCGTTCTCGCCGTTGCTCGACAAGCCGCTCGAAGGCCCGGTCTACCTGCGCTCGTCGAACAACACGCTGCCTGACATGGTCGCCCACCTCCAGGGCCAGGTCACGATCGACCTCGACGGTCGCATCGACAGCTACAAAGGCGGCATCCGCACGACCTTCGGTCGCGTTCCGGACGTGCCGGTCTCCAAATTCGTCCTGACCCTGCCGGGTGGCAAGCACGGCCTGCTGATCAACTCGACCAATCTCTGCAAAAAACCGGTCAAAGGGATCATCCAGCTCAAAGCCCAGAACAGCCGCAAGTCCAACCGCCACACCCGCATCCAGACTTCCTGCGGCGGCAAGGGCAAGAAGAAGGGCAAGCACAAGAAGGGCGCCCACAAGAAGCACGCCAAGGGCCAGGGCGGCAAGCAGGGCACGGGCGGAAATAAGAAGGGCAAACAGGGCTAGCACCCAGTTTTCGGTGTCGCCGCGCCCGTCATCCATATGCGTCGTTTGGAGGGGATTTCTGTTCCTTGTCCCCTTCGCTCCCCCTTAACCTGCGCCCCTTGACCGCGCTGGATTCGGCGCTAGGGTCTTTTACCGGGAGAGGTTTTTCACGCCGTGGGGGCGGCGTTGTCACTTTGGGATGCGTTAAACGGAGGAGGATTGATGGTTAGGCGCTTTTTGCTTTTGGCTGCGGTGATCGGTCTGGGGGCCGCATTCGTGGCGCCAGCCGCTCACGCGGCGTTCGGCATCGAAAGATGGGAATCGATCACGTGTAAAGAAAATGTCGATAAACCGGCGGCCCTTGGTGTGCCGGAACCTATTTTCGAATCGAGCCCACCGCAGACGGAACAATGCAAAGGCACGACTGAATCGAAACTCTTCACGCAGGCCGGTGGACATCCCAATTTCGGAATCACCGACTTCAAGCTCAATACGCTGCACGGCCCACCCTTTGGCGGGTTCCCGGAAGGTTTCGTCAAAAAAATCATCGTGGACACTCCGGAAGGCCTCAGCGTCAACCCCGAAGCGGCGCCCCAGTGCACGGTCAAACAGCTCGAAGAAAAAGCCTGCCCACCGCAGACGATCGTCGGCGTCAACTACCTGACCGTCGCAGCCGGCTCGCCGGCGGAATCGCCACCCTGCAAAGGCGCGCCAGAATGCCCGCAGGCGCGTGTCGCTCTGCCGGTCTACAACGTGGTGCCGTTCGACGGAGTCCCATCGATGGTCGGGTTCAACACCCAGGCGCCTGACCCGACCTTTATCGTCGGCTCGCTGAGCCCGGTTGACCAGCACGTCACCTTCACGATCAGCAACATCAATCCGCCTTCGGCGACGAGCCCGCCGATCATCGGGTCGCGACTGGTTTTCTTCAGCGCTAAAGAAACGAATCTCAACCCGCTGGCCGACGGCACCTATCTGACGATGCCGAGCAACTGCGCCGGCGGTCAGACTTCGAAACTGACGGTCGAATCGCAGGGCCCGCCGTTCGAAGCCGCCGCAGCCAGCAAAGCCGAAGCGGAATACACGACGCCGACCGGGGCCACCGGCTGCGCGAACGTGCCGTTCAAACCCGAAATCACGGTTACTCCGGACGGGCCGAAAGCGGTCGATTCGCCGGAAGCGACCACCGTCGATGTCGGCATTCCGTTCGAACCGACGGCGAAAATCGCCAACTCCTACGTCAAAGTCGCGCAGGTGACCCTGCCGGAAGGAATGGGCATCAACCCCTCGGTGGCCAACGGCCTCGAACCCTGCAGCGAAGCCCAGTTCGCCTACCACACCAATGACCCGGTCAGCTGCCCGGCGAGCTCGAAGATCGGCACCGTCGAGGTGCAGACCCCGTCGCTGCCGGCCAATTCGATCGGCGGCAACGTCTACGTCGGTGCGCCGCTCAAAAACGGCCCCGGCGCCGCTGCCACCGGTGAACAGTTCCGGATCCTGATCCACGCGTTCTCGGAACGCTATGGCGTCAACGTCCGACTGAAGGGGACGGTCGTTCCGAATCCCCTCACCGGCCAGTTGACCGCCACGGTCGCCGAAAACCCGCAGGCCACGTTCCGTAACTTCCGCCTCCACTTCTTTGGCGGAAACCGCGGAGTCCTGACCTCGCCGAACACCTGCGGCCCCAACACGACGACCACGGACTTCACCCCGTGGTCCGGGAATCTCGACCAGAACACGCCGAGCTCGGCGTTCGCGCTCACCAGCTACCCGGGCGGCGGCGCTTGCCCGGCCACGCTGGCGTCGCGTCCGTTCACCCCGAGCTACACGGCGGCGAGCGACAGCACCGCGGCGGGCAAGTACAGCCCGTTCCGCGTCACGATCGCCCGCGCCGACGGTCAGCAGGAGCTGAAAGTCGTCAACGTCACGCTGCCGAAGGGCCTGACCGGCAAACTCGCTGGCATCCCCTACTGCCCGGATGCGTCGATCGCGGCGGCCGAAGCAAGCAGCGGGACCGCCCAGAAAGCCTCGCCGAGCTGTCCGGCGGCGAGTCGAGTGGGTGGCGTAGCCGTTGCCGCCGGAACCGGCGGCGCACCGTTCAGGATCGAAGGCTCGGCGTATCTCGCCGGTCCTTATAAGGGAGCACCGCTCTCGCTCGTGGCCGTAACCCCGGCGGTCGCCGGGCCCTACGACCTCGGCACGGTCGTCGACCGGATCGCGCTCAACGTCAACCCGGAAACGGCGCAGATCAACGCGGTGTCGGACCCGATCCCGAACGTGTTCGGTGGGGTCAAGCTCGACATCCGCTCGATCGTCGTCAACGTCGACAAGAGCACGTTCATGCTCAACCCGACCAATTGCTCGGCTCAGGCCACGGCCGGGGCGATCAACGGCGGCGGCTCCAACCCCGCCAACCCGGCGGCGTTCAGCACCTACGCGGTGTCGGCTCCCTACCAGGCGACGGGCTGCAACAAGTTGAACTTCAAGCCGAAGTTCAACGCCCGCCTCTACGGACCGACCACGCGCAACAAGTACCCGCGGATCCGGGCGATCCTGACGGCCCGCAAGGGCGACGCCAACGTCGCTCGCGCGGCCCTGACGCTCCCGCACTCGCTGTTCCTCGAACAGGGTCACATCAAGACCATCTGCACCCGAGTCCAGCTCGCGGCCAAGCAGTGCCCGCAGGCTTCGATCTACGGGCACGCGGAAGCGAAGACCCCGTTGCTGGAAAAGAAGTTGAAGGGCCCGGTCTACCTGGTGTCCTCCAAGCACACGTTGCCGGACCTCGTCGCTGACCTTCGCGGCCAGGTCAACATCCAGCTGCACGGCGTGATCAGCTCGAAGCGAGGCGGCCTCAAGACCGTCTTCAACTCGGCGCCGGACGTGCCCGTGTCGAAGTTCATCCTCAACATGCAGGGCGGCAAGAAGAGCCTGTTGGTCAACTCGACCAACACCTGCAAGGGCCCGCAGCTGGCGGTCCTGAACCTGAAGGGCCAGAACAACAAGAAGGTCGTCAACAACAAGTTCAAGTTGAACATCAGCTCCTGCGGCAACAAGAGCAAGGGCAAGAAGCACAAGAAGTAGGCGGAGGGCCGCCCGGCCCGTCCCCCGGGGCACCCGGCGCGGAGGCTTGAACTAGCCTCCGCGCCGGTGCGTCCCTCACTCTCAGTCCTCATCGTCGCCTTCAACAGCAGCGGCGTGCTGCCGCAGACGATCCCGGCGCTGCTCGCCGAGCTCGCCGACGGCGACGAGCTGATCGTCGTCGACAATGACTCACGCGACAACTCCGCCGCAGTTGCCGCGACTCTGGCCCCCGAGGCGCGCGTCCTCTCGATGGGCCGCAACATCGGTTTCGCCGCCGGCGTCAACGCCGCCGCCGCGGCCGCCCGCGGCGATCTCCTCGTCACCCTCAACCCCGACGCGGTGCCTTTGCCCGGCTGGGGCGAGGCGATCCGCCGCCCCTGGCTCGAGGGCCGCGGCTGGTCAGCCTGGCAGGCGCTGGTCGCGGCCGGCGGCGGCACCGAGATCAACTCCGCCGGCAACCCGGTCCACTTCACCGGCATCGTCTGGGCCGGCCGCCACGGCGAGCCGATCGCGGCGGCGCCGCCGGCCGGTGAGGTGACGGCGCTCTCGGGCGCCTGCCTGGCGATCCCGCGGCGGACCTGGCGCGAGCTCGGCGGCTTTGCCGAGCGCTTCTTCCTCTACCACGAGGACGTCGACCTCTCGCTGCGGCTGCGGCTGCGCGGCGCCACGATCGGGATCGAGCCGAGCGCCGTCGTCGAGCACGACTACGAGTTCGCGCCCGCCAACGACAAGTGGCGCTGGCTCGAGCGCAATCGCCTATCGACCTTGATCCGCCTCTATCCGGCCCCGCTCCTCCTGTTGCTGGCGCCGGCGCTGGTCGCCACCGAGCTGGCGCTCGTCGTCGCCGCGCTGGCCGGTGGCTGGGGATGGCACAAGCTTCGCGCCGACCTCGAAGTCCTGCGCTGGCTGCCCCGCCTGCTGCGCGAGCGCCGTGCACTCGAGCGCGAGCGGACGGTCTCGGCCGCGGCCTTCGCTTCGTGGCTCAGCGCCGACCTCGACTCGCCCTTCATCCCCGCGGCCGCCCGCTCGGCGCCGGCTCGCTTCGCCCTGCGCGCCTACTGGCGCGGTGTGCGAGCGCTGCTGCCGCGCCCGCAGGCCTAGCCCGGCTGCGCGGTCGGGCGGATCAGGATCTCGTTGACCTCGACGTGGTCGGGCTGGTCCAGCGCCCAGACCACGGAGCGGGCGATGTCCTCGTCGCGCAGGACCCAGTCGGCCGGCTTGTTGTCGAAGAACGGGGTGTCGACCATCCCCGGCTCGATCAGCGTCACCCGGATCTCCTTGTTCTCGTGCACCTGGCGCAGTTCGGCGCGCAGCGATTCGCCGATCGCCGTGGCCGCGAACTTGGTCGCCGAGTAGAGCGAGCCCGGCATCGCCCGGCGGCCGGCGACCGAGCTGGTGATCAGGAAGTGGCCGCTGCCGCGCTCGAGCAGGTGGGGGAGGGTGGCCCTGATCGTCAGGGCGGCGCCGTAGACGTTGGTGAGCACCATCGACTTCCAGTGCTCGGGGTCCTCCTCGAGGAAGCCGCGCTTGGCGCCGAAGCCGGCGTTGGCGAAGACGGCGTCGATGCGGCCGAAGCGCTCCAGCGCGGTCGCCGCCAGCGCCTGCACCTGGTCCCACTCGGTGACGTCGCACGGCACCGCGATCGCCCGCTCGGGCCCGCCGAGCTCCTCCGCCAGCGCCTCGAGCTCGTCGGTCCGGCGGGCCGCCAGGACGAGGCGGCGCTCGCCGGCGGCGCGCGCCGTCGCGGCGCCGATCCCGCTCGAGGCTCCGGTGATCAGCAGGACAGGGTCGCTATTTGGCGCTGTTGAGGGCATCCGTCGATTCTTTCAGAGGGTTTTATGTGCCCGGCGTGCCGGCTTGCGATAATGGGCGGCGTCGTGGACCCATCGCGCAAGCGGAAGATCCGGCTGGTCGTAGCGCTCTCCGTCGCAGTCCTCTTGGCGGTGGCGCTGGTCTACACCTCGTTCTCGGCTTCGACCGAGGCCAAGGAACCGTCGCAGATCCTCAGCGCCGCTCCCGGCACTCATTACGAGATGACCGGGAAGGTCGTCCCGGGCTCGATCAAGCACGTCGGCAACGGGATCTCCTTCCAGGTCAAAGACCGCGCCCCGGGTGAATCCGAAACGTCAGGTCCGGGCGCGGGGGCGGCATTGCCGGTCAGCTACAGCGGCACGATCCCGGATCCGTTCCGGGGCGGTCGCGAGATCATCCTCACCGGCGCGATGCAGAACGGGACCTTCGTGGGCGAACCGGAAACCCTGATCACGAAGTGCCCTTCGAAGTTCACCACCAAGACCACCAATGGCTAGTTTCGGTGGCGTCCTTCTGGCGCTTGCCTTCTTCGTCGCCGTAGGCACGGCGATCCTCGCAATCGTCGGCCGCCACGACCCCCGCCGGGTAACGCTGGCGCGGCGCGGCGTCTACCTCGTCTTCGGCCTGATCCTCGGCTGCGTCGCGGTGATCGAGGTCGCGATGGCGACGAACGACTTCTCGTTCAACATCGTCGCCGAACACTCCTCGATCGAGACGCCGATGTTCTACAAGCTGGCGGCGATGTGGTCGAGCCAGGAAGGCTCGCTGCTGCTCTGGGCGTTCGTGCTCTCGATCGGCGCCTCGCTGTCGCTCTGGGCGACCCGCAACAGGCTCAAGGAGATCGTCCCCTGGGCGACCGCGGTGATGATGGGCGTCGCCGCCTTCTTCATCGGGCTGATGCTCTTCGCCCCCGACGTCAACCCCTTCACGGCGCTGCATCCGGCGCCGGCCGACGGCATCGGCCTGAACCCGCTGCTGCAGCACCCGAGCATGATGATCCACCCGCCGATGCTCTACTCGGGGTACGTCTCCTTCACGATCCCCTTCGCCTTCGCGATCGGCGCCCTGATCACCCGCAAGGTCGACGCCGAGTGGATCCGCGCCACCCGCCGCTTCGCCCTGATCGCCTGGACCTTCCTCGGTTTCGGACTGCTGCTCGGCGCCCGCTGGTCCTACACCGAGCTCGGCTGGGGCGGCTACTGGGCGTGGGACCCGGTCGAGAACGCGGCGCTGATGCCGTTCCTGCTCGGCACCGCCTTCCTGCACTCGATCATGGTCCAGGAGAAGCGCGGGATGCTGAAGGTCTGGAACGCGGCGCTGATCGTCGGCACCTTCTCGATGGCGCTGCTGGGGACGTTCCTGGTCCGCTCCGGCGTCCTGCAGTCGATCCACGCCTTCGGCGACAACACCGTCGGGCCCTACCTGCTGGCGCTGATCGGCGTCGTCGTGATCGGCTCGACGCTGCTGATCGTCTCGCGCCTCGACGAACTCAGATCGGAGAAGCGGATCGATTCGCTGTTCTCGCGTGAGTCGATCTTCCTGATCAACAACCTGCTGCTGGTCGGGATGACCCTGGTGATCGCCTGGGGCACCTTCTTCCCGCTGATCTCCGAACTCTTCACCGGCAACAAGAGCTCGCTGGCGGCGCCCTGGTTCGACCAGTACACGACGCCGCTGGCGATCGTCCTCGTCGTCTTCACCGGTGTCGGCCCGCTGCTGGCCTGGCGCCGCGTCACCTGGGAGTCGGCCCGCCGGTCGTTCCGCCTGCCGGTCCTGATCGGCCTGATGACGGCACTGGTGCTCGGCTTCTTCACCGACGCCGCCCACAAGCCGTGGGCGCTGGCCGCCTTTGCCCTCGCCGCCTTCGCGATCGCCGGCGTCCTCCAGGAGTTCTACAACGCCGCCGCGGCTCGCAAGCGGATGACCGGCGAATCGTTCCCGGGGGCGCTGGTCGGCGTCACCACCCGCAACCGCCGCCGCTTCGGCGGCTACATCGTCCACATCGGCATCGCCGTGCTGCTGATCGGGATCGCCGCCTCCTCGAGCTTTCAGACCAACGAAAACATCGTCCTCAAGCCGGGCGAAACGAAGACCGTCGACGGGCGCGAAATCACCTACAACCGCCCCTACGTGAAAGTCGACGAAGAGAAGTACACCTTCGGCGCCTTCATCACGGTCCGCGAAAGCGGCAAGGTCATCGCCCGCCTCGATCCCAGCCGCCGCTTCTTCCGCCCAACCGGGCAGACCACCGGGACGATCTCCAGCTACTTCGAGGGCGAGGCGACCAGCGAGGTCGCGCTCAAGGCCGGCCTGACCCACGACCTCTGGACCGCGGTCGAACCGAACATCACCAAGGTCCAAGACCAGACCGCGGCCGCCGACAAAGGCCTCAAACGCTGCATCCAAGGCGGGCCGGGAACGCCGGTCCAGTGCAAACAGCTGGCGGTGCTGATGCGGGCGGCGGCCGAAAACCCGAGCCGGCGCCCCAGCGCGCTCAAGCAGATCAACGGCCTGCAGGCGCTCTCGGCCGAAAAGATCGCCGACACCTACGTGAAATCGGAAGTCCCGGCGACGTTCAAGATCATCATCAACCCGCTGGTCAGCTGGATGTGGATCGGCGGCCTGATCGGCGTCTTCGGCGCCCTGATCGCTGTCTGGCCGACCCGCGGCCGCCGCAAGGGCGCGATGGTCCGCACCGAGGCCGACGAGCTCAAGGAAACCAAGTACCGCGAGATTCGCGACGCCGAGCTCGACCACGCCGCCGGCAAGCTCTCCGACGAGGACTTCGCCGTTCTCGACGCCGAGCTGCGCCGGGAAGCGGTGGAGATCCTCGACGCGGTCGGGAGCGGAGCGGGCAACCGCAGCGCCGCGACCGCGGTGGCCAACGGCAACGGAAACGGCCACCACGCCAACGGCGCGAGCCGAAATGGCGATGAGTCTCTAGACTGATCCACCGTGTACACGTTCCTCAGCGTCATCCAGGTCATCTTCTCCGTCGTCTTGATCTTCCTCGTGCTCCTGCACTCGGGCAAAGACGCGGGCCTCTCCGGCGCCTTCGGCGTCGGTGGCGGCGGCAGCTCGATCGGCGGCGGCTCGATGGTCGAGCGCAATCTCGACCGCGCCACCGTCTTCATCGCCGTCCTCTGGGTGATCAACACGATCATCCTGCTCAAGATCTAGCGGGCCTCGCCCTTCCTCATCGCGGCGCGAGCGGGCCGATGGCGCTGCGCGGATGCGGGCCCTCCTCGCATCCCACGTAGCTCCGCTACGCGGAATGCGCGTCGTGCTCGCCCCGCTTGGCCATCGCCGCGCTCGCGCTCGCGCTGAGTCAGGTCGCGGCCCTTTGTACCGTGATTTGACAAAGCAGGTACATTTGTCAAGCAAGAGGACTTCAGTCCACCGTTTGACAAGGAGGAGAAATCGATGGAGGCGCACGCTGAGCACGCGCATCACCACCATCACCACGACGACGTCGAGGTCAATCCGGCGACCTGGAGCGACCCCAAGCGCTACGCATGGCTGCTGGGGATCTTCGTCCCGCTCTCGCCGTTCATGGCCTGGGGGCTGGTCGCGCTGACCGGCTTCGGCGGTTTTTGGTTCCTCGGCCCGGCGCTCGTCTTCGGCGCCTTCCCGCTGCTCGACCTCGTGATCGGGCTCGACGCGACCAACCCGCCCGACAGCGTCCTCAAGTGGCTCGAGCAGGACCACTACTACCGCTGGTGCACCTACCTCTTCATCCCGATCCAGTACGGCGGGCTGATCCTCGCCTGCTGGCAATGGGCCGACGGCGGCCTGACGATCGTCGAAGCGCTCGGCCTGGCGCTGACGATGGGCGTGGTCGGCGGGATCGCGATCAACACCGCCCACGAGCTCGGCCACAAGCGCGAGAGCTCGGAGAAGTGGCTGAGCCGCGTCGCCCTCGCCCAGACCGGCTACGGGCACTTCTTCATCGAGCACAACCGCGGCCACCACGTCCGCGTCGCGACCCCGGAGGACCCGGCGAGCTCGCGGCTGGGGGAGAGCTTCTGGGCCTTCCTGCCGCGGTCGGTCGCCGGCAGCCTCAGCTCGGCCTGGGGGATCGAGGCCGCCCGGCTCGATCGCCTCGGCAAGCCCCACTTCACCCTGCGCAACGACATCCTCGGTGCCTGGGCGATGACCGTTGCACTGTTCGCGGCGCTGGCCGTCGCCTTCGGGCCGATCGTCCTGCCGTATCTCGTCGTGCAGGCGGTGATCGGCTTCTCGCTGCTGGAGGTCGTCAACTATCTCGAGCACTACGGCCTGCTGCGCGGCAAGCGCGAGGACGGCCGCTACGAACGCTGCCTGCCCGAGCACAGCTGGAACAGCAACAACGTCGCCTCCAACGTGCTGCTCTACCACCTGCAGCGCCACTCCGACCACCACGCCAACCCGACCCGCCGCTATCAGGCGCTGCGCCACGTCGACGAGGCGCCGCAGCTGCCGACGGGGTATGCAGGGATGATCGTCCTCGCCTGGTTCCCGCCGCTGTGGCGGCGGGTGATGGACCCGCGCCTCCTCGCCCACTTTGAGGGCGACGTGGAGCGGGCCAACATCCAGCCGCGCAAGCGGGCGCGAATCCTCGCGAGGTACGGCGGCGGCGACGGGGCCGCGGGTGGGGGCGGGGCGACGGCCGGTGGCGACACCGGCGCGAGCGGCCGCAGCGCCGCCCGCCGCTCGACCGGCGGTGCCGCCGAGGTGGCCTCGTGAGCGCCTTCGAGTGCCCCGGCTGCGGCTACGTCTACGACGAGACGGCAGGCCACCCGCGCGAGGGCTTCCCGCCCGGGACGCCCTGGGCCGCCGTGCCCGACGACTGGGCCTGCCCCGACTGCGGCGTCCGCGACAAGGTCGACTTCGAGCCCGTCGATGACGCGGCGGCGGCCTGAGCGCGCCGGCAGAGGCGAACCCGCATGACCGCGACTGCGACCATAGAGGGGATGGCGAACTCTCGAACCCCCTATCCCGAGGCCGCGCGGGAGCTGCTGCGGGCGACGCTCTTCGGCGCCGCTCGCGACCAGCTCGAGCAGCGCGCCTGGGCCGAGGTGACGATGTCGGACATCGCCGCCTCCGCCGGGGTCAGCCGCCAAACCCTCTACAAGGAGTTCGGCAACCGCAACGAGTTCGGGCTGGCCTTCGTGATCCACGAGGGCGAGCGCTTCCTCGACGACGTCGAAGCCGCGGTCCGCTCCCACCTCGACGATCCGCGCGCGGCGATCGACGCCGCGCTCGCGCTCTTCCTGCGGACCGCCGGCGAGGACCCGCTCATCCGCATGCTCCTCAGCGACGACGGCACCGGCGGCATGCTGCCCTTCGTCACCACCCAGGGGCTGCCGGTCGTCCAGTGGGCCACCGCCCGCCTCGCCAGCGTCATCGAGGAGGGCTGGCCGCAGGCGCCGAAAGCCAGCGTCGACCTGCTCTCCGAGGCCCTGGTCCGCCTGGCGATCTCCTACATAACCAACCCCGGTGAGGCTCCCGGCGACACCGCCGCCCACGTCGCCCAGCTCCTCGGCCCGTTCATCGACGAGGCACTGGGCAAGGCCTAGGGGAGCGATGATGGCGGCGTGATCGCCGTCATCGCCGACACCCATATGCCGAAGGGCGCCCGGCGCCTGCCCGAGCGCTGCGTCGAGCTCCTCCGCGAGGCCGATGCCGTCCTGCACGCCGGCGACTTCATCCGCGTCGAGGTGCTGCGCGAGTTGGAGGCGCTGAGCGGCGGCCCGGTCCACGCCGTCCACGGCAACGTCGACGAAGCCGAGCTGCGGGCGCGGCTGCCCGAGACTCTCGAGGTGAGCCACGGCACCCACCGCGTCGCGATGGTCCACGACGCCGGCCCTGCCAAGGGCCGCCTGGCCCGGATGCGCCGGCGCTTCCCCGAGGCCGACGCCGTCGTTTTCGGCCACAGCCACCTGCCGTTGCACGAGGTAGCGGAGGAGGGTGGTGAAGGGGCGGGCGATTTCGAGATCTTCAATCCCGGCAGCCCGACCGAGCGCCGCCGCGCCCCGCGCCGCTCGATGGGCCTACTCGACACGAGCGGCTCCAGCCTCCGCTTCGAGCACGTCTGGTTCGACTAGCAGCGCCGGGAAGTCGTCCGCGGCCGGCGCCTCAGATGTTGCGGACCCGCCGGCCGATCTCCTCGTCTTGCGGGTAGCCGGCCGCGTCCCAGAACGCTCCCGCCGCCTCGTCCTCGAGGGCGGCCAGCACGGTCACCCGCCGCGCCCCGCATCCGCGCAGGTACTGCTCGCCGGCGCGCGTCAGCGCGACGCCGATCCCCGCCCGCCGCTGCGCCTCGTGGACGGCCAGCCGATAGAGGTTGCCCCGCCACCCGTCCCAGGCGGCGATCAGGGTCCCGACGATCGCCCCGTCGCGCTCGGCGACCAGGACCGCGGCCGGCGAGGCCCCGATCAGCCGCTCGACGTCCTCGGCCCGGTCCTCGGTCCGCGCATGCTCGCTGCGCGCCGCGCCCCAGAGGGCGAGGACGGCGGGGACGTCAGCCCGCTCGGCCCGGCGCACGATGATCGGCTCCTCGGTCAAACCGGGCAGGCTATCCCGGCGCCGGTCGAGAGGTCTCCAAAAGAAAAACCCCCTGGTAGCGGGGGCTTCTCGATGCGGCTGAATGGAGTCGAACCATCACGGGTGTTTCCACCCACAAGGCCCTCAACCTTGCGCGTCTACCAGTTCCGCCACAGCCGCGGGAGGGTCGGGCGATTCTAGATGTTCGGCGCTGGCGCGCGTTGCGGGGGCGGGGCTTGGACGGTCCTTGGCTTGCTTGCCGCCGGGGCAGGGGGTACTCTACGAACAAGTGTTCGCAGCTTCTCGTACCCGGCTACAGGAGGAAACGGGGACCAAAGATGGTTGACCTTGATCTGACCAAGCGGCAGAAGGAGATCTTCGACTTCATCCGCAAATACGCCGCAAAAACGGGCTATCCACCGACGGTCCGGGAGATCGGCAAAGCGGTGGGGCTGCACTCGTCCTCGACGGTGCACGCGCACCTCGCGAACTTGGAGAAGATCGGGCTGCTGAAACGAGACCCGTCGAAACCACGGGCGCTCGAGCTGCTCTTCGACAAGGCGGCGAGCGTCGTCCGGTCCGGCAGTGGGCTGCCGCTGGTCGGGCAGGTCGCTGCCGGTGCGCCGATCTTGGCTGAGGAGAACATCGAGGAGTACCTCGAGATCCCCGATGTGATCGGCGGCGAGGACGGCGACTACATCCTCCAGATCCGCGGCGAAAGCATGAAGAACGCCGGCATTATCGAAGCCGACTACGTGGTCGTGCGCCCGGCCGAAGAGGCGAGGGACGGCGAGATCGTTGTCGCCCTGATCGGCGAGGAGGCGACGGTGAAGCGGATCTACCACGAACCCGACCACATCCGGCTCCAGCCCGAGAACGAGGAAATGGAGCCGATCATTACCACCGAGGCCCGCGTGCTGGGCAAGGTGGTCGGGGTCTTCCGCAAGGTCTAGCCGGTCCCCGCGTCCCGCGAGCTGCTTGGTTTTCGGAGCCGGTCGGTCTACCCTCACGGGGCGGGCCAAGCGGACGCGGGGGAGAGAAAACCCCCTCCCTCGAGGAAAGTCCGGACACCAGAGAGCAGGGCGGTGGGTAACTCCCACCCGGGGAAACCCGCGGGAAAGTGCCACAGAAACACACGGCCGATGGCGCGGCCACACGTGAGCCGCGTACAGGCAAAGGTGAAAAGGTGCGGTAAGAGCGCACCGGCGTCGCGGTGACGCGGCGGCCAGGCAAACCCCGCCCGGTGCAAGGCCAAGCAGGACCGTCGACCCGGCTCGGCGAGGTCCAGGTAGGTCGCAGGAGCCGCTCTCAGCGGCCCCGGCGGGGCTCAGGCCCCGGCGAGATAGATGTCCGCTCGCGACAGGATCCGGCTTACAGGCCCGCTGTCGGAAAGGCCCCTCTCGAGGGGCCTTTCCCATTTCAGGCCGGTTGGACCGCGATCGAGAGGGCGTTCTCGTGCAGGGCTTTGCGCCTCCCCTCCACGGTCGATAAACCCGCATGTTGCCGCGATCTGGACCCCTTGCATGGACCCGTGCACATTCTGCTGTCTTAACGTTTGCTAACCTTGCGCCAACTTCCGCTGAATCTCCGCCTACATATCGCGGGGAGCGGGGGACCCAATTAGTGGGGGCGAATCGCCGGCATCAGCCGCGTAGCGCAGCTCTTTCAGCGCGAGCCCGACAGCTAACCCCGTAAGCGTCCAAAGAGCTATGCCAGATCAGCAAGACCGCTGTGCGCGGAAAAACGACCTCACGGTAGCCCCCGGCCTCGGGCGGCCCACGACGCGACGCCTGCGTTGGGCTGTTGCACTGGTCGCGTTGCTGGTTCTTGGGTTGGCTGCCGCTCCGGCCTCGCAGGGGAGCACCGGCGGCGCCTCGCCTATCGCCGCCCCGGAAGCCGAACCGGCACCGCTTGCCGAAGCCGGCGCGGAAGTCGCCTTCGGCGGCTTCCGCTTCGCTGGCGCCAGTTGGTACGGACCGGGGCTCTGGGGTCGCCAGACGGCCTGCGGGCAGACCCTGCGCCCGACCACGATCGGCGTCGCCAACAAGACCCTTCCCTGTGGCACGCTGATCAAATTCGCCTTCCACGGCAAGGCGGTGACGGCTCCGGTGATCGATCGCGGGCCCTACGTCAAAGGCCGCTCCTTCGATCTCACCGCCGCCGCCGCCGAAGCGCTCGAATTCTCGAGCACGGGCGCCGGCACGGTCCGCTACGCGCTGCCGATCGAATACGCCAGCAAGGGTCTGGGCTAAGCCGCCTCGCCCTTGCATCGACGCCGCCGATCGGCGCGTCGATGGATAATCTTCCCTGCTCAACCCGGTTTTCCAGCACCGAGAGGAGCAGCGCATGTCGAGGTCTTCCCAGCACCGTGCCCCCACCGCGAGAGGCTTCGCGCGGCGTGGCCGCTGGCTGGCCCTGGGCCTCGCCGCGACCGCGCTCGTCGCCCTCGCCGGTTTCACCTCCGGCTCCAGCGCCGCCAGGGGAGGGAGGACGACGGTCGTCCTCGGCGCCACCTCGGCGACCCCCGATCCGTCCTGTCCCAACCTGCCCTGCCAGGCGGTCGGCAGCGTCACCGGCTTCCAGGTCTCAAACGGTCAGACCAAGATGCCGTTCCTGATCAAGACGAAGGGGACGATCAAGGACTGGACGCTGACCCTGGCCCAGCCGACCAACTCCCAGCGCAGCTTCTTCAACGGCTTCTTCGGCACCCCACCCGAGGCGCGGCTGGCGATCCTGCACCGCGTCCCCGCCACCAATCCGCCGCGCTACACGCTGCGCCGCCAGGGAGCGATCAAGGTGCTCTCGCCCTTCCTCGGCCAGACGGTCAAATTCAGCTCCTCGCTGAAGGTCGAACGGGGCGACATCGTCGGCATCAGCGTGCCGACCTGGGCGCCGATCTTCTCCCAGGGCCTCAGCGCCAACAACGTCTGGCGGGCCAGCCGCGAAGTCGGCACCTGCACCAACCCGACCGACATCCGCCAGGGCGAACCGCAGCAGGACATCGGCAAACGGGCCGACTACGGCTGTAAGTACACGACGGCGCGGCTGCTCTACACGGCGACGCTGGTCGCCGGCTAAAGCTGGGAGTTGCGGCCTGGTCGCGGTGGGTGACCCCGACCGTGGTGCCGAGAACGAAAACCTCGCCCGCAGGTACCACGGTCGGGGGCAGGCCCCGCCGCGATCAGGCCGCCGTGGGGAGAACTCGCGGAGTCGCCTGGTCCTGGGGGAGCGCCGCGGCGCTCGCGATCAGGCTCTGGAACTCGTTGAGCGCCAGGTGGCCGACCGCCTCGAGGATCTCCTCGTCGGTCCAGCCGATTTCACGCGCCTCCTCGTGGAGGTGCAGCGGCGGCGAGCCGTCGGCGTCGAGCGCCTGCTTCAGGTAGAGGAGCAGGGCCGCCTCCTTCGGGTCCGCCGAGCTGAAGCTGCGGGCGCGGGAGACCTCGTCGAGGCCGAGCCCGGCGCGCCGAGCCGATTTCGCGTGCTGGGCGATGCTGTAGTTGTCCTCGCGGTGCTCGGCAACGGCGAGCGCGATCCGCTCGCGGGTGGCCTGGGGGAGAACACCGCCGCGGAGCTCGGAGCGCATCCGCGTGTAGGCCCGCAGGACCGCGGGCGCGCCGGCGAGAACGCCGACGAACTTGGTGACCGCACCGCCGGCCGCCTGGATTGACTTGATCAGCGGAGCGCTCTCATCGGGAGCGGTCAGCTCATCGTGGATCTGGAACCTGCTCACTGCAGTTTTTACCGTCACGTCGCTTCTCATCTCTGGCTCTGCCCTGGCGATTTGCTTTACAGAGCCTTCACGTGGCCTTTACTTTACTTTGAGCCGCTTACTTACCTGGAGTAAGTTATACCTGCTTTTCATTCCCGGTGCAAGCCGCCTCTGAGGGCCTTGGAACGGCGCTTTGGCGGCGTCTCGCGGGGTCCGGCGAACTCGCTCTTGCTACCCGCTATACGTCGATCAGCACCACTCCGGTTCATTCGCCTATCGTTGCCCCTCCGCGCACAGAGCCAAGGAGGCACCAGAAGGCATGGCAGACCAACCCCGTAGCGCCGCCGACGTCATCGAGCTCGTCAAGGAGCACGACGTGCGTTTCATCCGCCTCTGGTTCACCGACGTGCTCGGGCAGCTGAAGAGCTTTTCGGTCAATTCCGCGGAGCTGCAGGATGCCTTCGAAGGCGGCATGGGGTTCGACGGTTCCTCGATCACCGGCTTCAACCCGATCGAGGAGTCCGACATGCTGGCGGTGCCGGATCCGGCCACCTTCGAGCTGATTCCCTGGCGCCCGCACGAGGAGGACCTCGTCGCGCGGATGTTCTGCGACATCCGCGTCCCCGGCGGCGGTCCCTACGAGGGCGACCCGCGCTGGATCCTGCAGCGGGCGATGAAACGGGCCGAGGAGATGGGCTTCGACGCCTACAACATCGGTCCCGAGCTGGAGTACTTCTACTTCCGTTCGGCGAAACCGGAGGGTGGCGTGCCGGAGCCGCTCGACGAGGGCGGTTACTTCGACCTGACGACGCTCGACGCTGGCTCGGACCTGCGCCGCGAGACGGTGCTGGCGCTGGAGAAGATGGGCATCCACGTCGAGTACACCCACCACGAGGTCGGCCCCTCCCAGCACGAGGTCGACATGCGCTACAAGAACGCGCTCGAGATGGCCGACGACTGCATGACCTACCGGATCGTCGTCAAGGAGTACGCGCTCAAATACGGCTACCACGCGACCTTCATGCCGAAGCCCCTGTTCGGCGAGAACGGCTCCGGGATGCACGTCCACCAGAGCCTCTCCAAAGAGGGGCGCAACGCCTTCTACGACGAGGACGATCCCTACTTCCTCTCGCCGGTGGCGAAGTCGTTCATCGCCGGCCAGCTCAAGCACGCGCGCGAGATCTCGCCGCTCTTCGCCCAGTGGGTCAACTCCTACAAGCGCCTGGTGCCGGGCTTCGAGGCGCCGGTCTACCTCGCATGGTCGCGGCGCAACCGCTCGGCGCTGATCCGGGTGCCGCTCTACCACCCCGGCAAGGAGTCGGCGACGCGGGCCGAGCTGCGCTGTCCCGACCCGGCCTGCAATCCCTACCTGTGCTTCGCCGGGATGCTGCAGGCCGGCCTCGAAGGCGTCGAGAAGGGCTACGAGCTGCCCGAGCCGATGGAGCAGAACCTCTACCACCTCTCCCAGGAGGAGCTCGCCCACCAGGGCATCGAGCAGCTGCCGGCGACGCTCGGCGAGGCGATCGAGGTCGCCGCCGACTCGGAGCTGGTGCTGCGGACGCTGGGCGAGCACACCTTCCGCCGCTTCGTCGAGATCAAGCGCCAGGAATGGGACGAGTACCGTGTCCAGGTGACCCCGTTCGAGGTCGAAAACTTCCTGCCGATCCTCTAGCGAGCGGTCTCGGGGAAGGAAGGGATTAGCGATGCCCCAGCTGCACGTACTGCGCGTCTTCTGCGACCAATACGGGGACTTCGGCAACCCGCTGGGGGTCTTCCTCGAGGGCAGTGAGGTGCCGGAGGAGCGCCGCCAGGCGGTCGCCACCGAGCTCGGCTTCTCGGAGACGGTCTTCGTCGACGACGCCGCGGAGGGACGGATCCGGATCTTCACTCCGGGGCTGGAGCTGCCCTTCGCCGGGCACCCGAGCGTCGGTACGGCCTGGCTGCTGGCCAGGGAGCGGGCGCCGGTCGAGGTGCTGCGGACTCCGGCCGGGGAAGTCCCTGTCCGCCACGA
The DNA here is from genome assembly GCA_963839115.1 of uncultured Actinomycetes bacterium. Taxonomy (GTDB): domain Bacteria; phylum Actinomycetota; class Thermoleophilia; order Solirubrobacterales; family 70-9; genus VAYN01. The sequence goes on along the minus strand of CAWITM010000001.1, from coordinate 1,754,010 downwards.
GGGCGGGTTTACCACGGTCGCGGCGCGGGCCGAGTGGTCGCCGCCGTGGGAGTTGATCCAGCTCCAGGACGCGCGAGCCGTCGAGGCGCTCGAGGGTCCCCCGGAGGGCCACGGGGACGAGATCTATTTCTGGGCCTGGGACGAGGAGGCCGACGGCGCGGTGCGCTCGCGCTGCTGGTCGCTGGCCGACGGCGTCGGCGAGGACGAGGCGACGGGCTCGGCGGCGATCATGCTGGCGGCCGCGCTGGAACTCGAGGTGGCGATCAAGCAGGGCCGCGGCTCGCGCCTCGCCGCCCGTCCGCTGGGCGACGGGAGCGCCGAGGTGGGCGGCCGGGTCGTCCTCGACGAGTGCCGCGAGTTCGAGCTCTAGCGGCGACGCGCCGTGCTGAAGTCGGCGGCGTTCGCAGTTAGCCGTCCCTATCGCGGATAAGTGCGAACGCTCCCTCTGGGTGGTGGCCCAGCGACGACTTTGATGAATTGAACCGCCTCTGGGCGGTCTAAGTCATCGAGCGTCGTCGAGCTGGCGGCGCAGGGCCTCGGGGTCGGTCACCGGGAGCTGGCAGGTGAAGCCCTCGCAGACGTAGGCGGCGGGCTCGCCGCCGACTTCGGCGCGGGCGTCGAGGAGGAGCGGTTCGGTGGCTCCCGCCGGACCGGCGGCGAGGACGATGCGGGGGCGGAAGTCGGCGCGCACGACCGCAGTCAGGGCGCTCGGGTCGGCGCCGACCAGCGCGACCTCGCGGGTCGGCGCGAGGTGGAAGTCGAGCGCGCGCAGGAAGTGGGCGAAGGAGTCGGGATGTTTGATCGCCGGCTCGCCGAAGAGGGCGAAGACCTCGACCGCGCGCTCCTCGTAGGAGCGTTCGCCGGTGAGTGCCGCCAGGCGCAGGAGGCCGAGGGCGGCGGCCGAGTTGCCGGCCGGGATCGGGTGGTCGCCGACCTCCTTGCGGCGGGCGATCAGCTCCTCGTGGTCGGCGGAGGTGCTGTAGAAGCCACCGCGCTCGGGGTCCCCGAAGCGGGTGATCATGGTGTCGGCGAGCTCGCGGGCGGCGGCGAACCAGCGTGGCTCGAAGCTCGATTCGTAGAGGACCAGGAGTGCTTCGAGCAGGAACGCGTGGTCCTCGAGGTAGCCGTTGAGGTGGGCGGTCCCGTCCTTGTAGGTCCGCAGGAGGTGGCCAGAGGCGTCGGTCAGGTCCGATAGGACGAAGGTCGCGGCGGCCTCGGCAGCTTCGAGGTAGTCGGGGCGGTCGAGCAGGGCACCGGCCTCGGCGAGGGCGGCGATCGCCAGGGCGTTCCAGGCGGTCAGCCGCTTGTCGTCGAGGCCGGGGCGGACGCGCTCTTCGCGGGCGGCGAGGAGAGATTCTCGGGAATCGGAGAGGTCGAGGGGCCAGGGTGCATCGGGGCCGTTCGCGAGGTGGAGGATGTTCGCCCCCTCGAAGTTGCCCCGCTCGGTGACGCCGTAGTAGGCGCCGATCTCATCTGCGCGATCATCGCCCAGCACCTCGCGCAGCTCCTCGGCGCTCCAGACGTAGAACTTGCCCTCCTCGCCCTCGGAGTCGGCGTCGAGGGCCGAGTAGAAGCCGCCCTCGGGGCCGCGCATCTCGCGCAGCATCCAGTCCAGCGTCTCCTCGACGACGCGCCGGTAGCGCTCGTGGCCGAAGCGCTGCCAGCCGTGCAGGTAGGCGCGGGCCAGCAGCCCGTTGTCGTAGAGCATCTTCTCGAAGTGGGGGACGAGCCAGGCGGCATCGACCGAGTAGCGGGCAAAGCCGCCGCCGAGCTGGTCGTAGATGCCGCCGGCGAGCATCGCGTCGAGGGTGCGGACGACGTGCTCGGCGGCGCCCGGGCCCTCGCGGGTCATCAGCAGCTCGAGCGCCGAGGCGGGCGGGAACTTCGGCGCCCGGCCGAAGCCGCCGTTGGCCGGGTCGGCGGCGCGCAGCAGGTTGGCGACGGCGCGGTCGAGGTCGGGACCGTCGGGGAGGTCGGCACGCGGCTCGACGGCGCTGATCGCCGCCAGGCGCTCGCGCATCCCTAGCGCCCGCTCGCGGATTTCCTCGCGCTGGCCCTCGAAGGCGCCGACGACCGCTTCCATCACCATGCGGAAGCTCGGCATGCCGCGGCTCTCGTCGGGCGGGAAGTAGGTGCCGCCGTAGAACGGGACGCCGTCGGGGTCGAGGAACACGGTCATCGGCCAGCCGCCCTGGCCGGTGAAGGCCTGGACCGCCTCCATGTAGATCGCGTCGACGTCGGGGCGCTCCTCGCGATCGACCTTGATGCAGACGAAGTGCTCGTTCATGTAGGCGGCGGTGGCCTCGTCCTCGAAGGACTCGCGCTCCATCACGTGGCACCAGTGGCAGGCCGAGTAGCCGACCGAGAGCAGGATCGGCAGGTCCTCCTCCGCTGCGCGCTGGAGCGCCTCCTCGCCCCAGGGATACCAGTCGACCGGGTTGTCGCGGTGCTGAAGGAGGTAGGGGCTGGTCTGGGTGGCGAGTCGGTTAGCGATGTCTCCGACACTACCCGGGCTCCGCTCTTGGCCATCCGGCCGAGTCACCGCTCACTATTCGCGGCCAACGCTCGCCGATTTTCGCGCCCGAGTACCGACTCCGAGTGAATTGTTAGACAGCGCTCGCTCCGAAGCACTAGCTTCATGGTCCCGTGTCGTCTGCCCACAGCTCCGAGAATCGCGACGCCGCGCTGGACCAGGTCCTCGCGACGCTCGAACCAGATGACCGCCAGGTTGTCCTCGACGCGCTGGCGGCTGCCGCCAAGACCGAGTCGGAACTGCGCTACCTCGCCGACCACGATCCGCTGACGGCGCTGCTGAACCGGCGCTCCTTCCGCACCCAGCTGGACAGCTACTTCTCCTTCGCCGCCCGCTACGGCGGTCGCGGCGCGGTGATGATCATCGACATCGACGGGCTCAAGTCGGTCAACGACCGTCTCGGCCACCAGCAGGGCGACAACCTGATCCGCCGCGTCGCCGGCGTCCTGCGCGAACGCGTGCGCGCCACCGACATCGTCGCCCGCCTCTCCGGCGATGAGTTCGCGGTGCTGATGCCGCAGACCGACGTCGAAGGCGCGGTCGCGCTTGGCGAGGACCTGCGCTCCCAGGTCGACGAGGGTTTCGCCGCCGACCCCGACCTCGGCGGCGCCACGATCAGCGTCGGGATCTCGATGTTCGGCGCCGAGGAAGACGGCGGGGCCGAGGCGGTTCTGGTCGCCGCCGACGAGGCGATGTACCGCTCAAAGCAGGAGGGCCGCAACCGCATCACGCTCTTCGAGGGACCCGATGCCGTGCGCTCGGCGCGCGGCCAGACGACCAGCGCCAAGATCCGCGACGCCCTCACCCAGAACCGCCTCAGCCTGGCGATGCAGCCGATCCAGACGCTCAGCGACGGCAACGTCGTGCGCCACGAGCTGCTGCTGCGGATGACCGGCGAGGGCGGCGAGCTGCTTCCGGCGGCGGCGTTCATCGAAGTCGCCGAGCGCTCGGGGATGGTCCAGGAGCTCGACCGCTGGGTGGTCGCCCGGGCGCTGGAGATGCTCGAGGAGCGCGAGCGGGTCGGCGATCCGGTCTCGTTGCACGTCAACCTCTCCGGCGTCTCGCTGTCGGACATCTCGGTGCTCGAATTCATCGAGCGCCGGCTCGACGAAGGCCACGCCGACCCCGGCCGCTGCACCTTCGAGATCACCCAGACCGCTCGGGTCGAGGACTTCGAGACCGCCGCCGGCTTCGCCGACCGCCTGACCGAGTTCGGCTGCGAAGTCGCGATCGACGACTACGGCGCCGGCTTCGGCCCCTTCGAGTACCTCAAGCACTTCCCCTTCGACGTGATCAAGATCGACGGCACCTTCGTCCGCGACCTGCCGCGCAACGACGCCGACCAGCTGACCGTGAAAGCGATCGTCGGGATCGCCCGCGGGCTCGGCAAGCGTACGATCGCCGAGTTCGTCGAGGACGAGGCGACGGCGCGGCTGCTGCGCGAGTACGGGGTCGATATGGCGCAGGGCTTCCACCTCGGGCCGCCGGTCGGCGTCGCCGACGGCCTCGCGGCGTAGACGCAGGAAGCCGGCGCGGCGGCGGGCGGGGTCGGCGTTCGCAGTTCTCCGCCGTGACGACGGCTTACTGCGAACGCCGGGCGGCGAGCCGGGACTTGAGTGCTGTTCGGGCATTGAGGAGCGCCGTCGTCGCCCGTTCCGGAGCCGAGCCGGCGGGCGGGAAGGCGCCGAGCTGGCGGGCCATCTCGGCGCCGTTCATGTAGGCGTCGTTGCGCTGGATCGCGCCGTCGCGGACGGTCAGGACATCGCAGCCCCGCAGGTCGACGGTGGCGTCGTTGGGGCGCAGGCCCTCGAAGCGGCCGGCCCCGTCGAAGGTCCCGCGGGCGCGCCATTCGACCGCGACCCGCTCGCCCGAGGCGAGCACGTCGAGGACCTCGAAGCGGAAGTCGGGGAAGGCGGCGAAGAGGCCGCCGAACCACTCGCGGATCCCGTCCGGGGCGGTCATGTCGACGACGCCGTGGATGACGTCGGCGGCGCCGGGCGCCCACTGCGCGCACATCGCGTCGAGGTCCTGGCGGGTGACGGCGTCGAAGTAGGCGCGGGCGACGGTCTCGGGCGTCCGCGACCCGGCGCTGGTCCCGGCCGGCGTGGCGCTGGTCTCTTGGGGCTCCCCGGCGGTCATCGATCGACCCTATCTGCGCGCAGCTCGGCGCGTTTGATCTTGCCGCTGGTCGTCTTCGGCAGCTCCTCGACGAAGTCGACGACGCGGGGGAACTTGTAGGGGGCGGTCTGGGCTTTGCACCACTCCTGGAGCTCGCGGGCGAGCTCCTCGCCGGGCTCGCGGTTGCGGAGGACGACGATCGCGCGGACGACGCTGCCGCGCTCTGGATCGGGAGCCGCCACCGCGGCGGCTTCGGCGACCGCGGGGTGGGCAAGCAGCGCCGCCTCGACCTCGGTCGGCCCGATCCGGTAGCCGGAAGACTGGATGATGTCGTCGTTTCGGCCCTCGAAGAAGAGGAAGCCGTCGGAGTCCTCGGAGACGAGGTCGCCGGTCGGCCACCACTCGCCGGCGAAGCGCTCGCCGTCGAGGTAGCGGGAGAAGAAGGTGGGGGAGGAGGCCGCGCGCAGCTGCAGCTCGCCCTCGGCGATCCGCACCTCCATCCCCGGCAGCGGCACCCCCATCGACCCCTGGCGCACCGGCTGGCCGGCGAGGTTGGCGGTGACCTGGCCGGTCTCGGTCTGGCCGTAGCCGTCGGCCGGCTCGAGGCCGGTCGCCTCGCGGAAGGCGGCGATCGTCTCGGGGTCGAGCGGCTCGCCGGCGGAAACCATGCGGCGCAGCTTCGGCAGGCGGCGCAGCGCGGTGCGGCGGGCGAGCATCCGGTACTCGGTCGGCGCCTGGCAGAGGACGTTGACCCCCAGCGCCTCGGCGAAGTCGAGCCGCTCGGCGGGGTCGAAGCGGCCGTCGTGGATGACCGCGGCGGCGCCGGTCAGCCAGGGGGCGAGGAAGACGTTGCGAGCCGACTTCGACCAGCCGGTCGCGGTCGTGCACCAGGCGAGGTCGCCGTGCCGCGAGCCGAACCAGTGCTCGGCCTGGACCTGCTGGCCGAACAGGTAACGGTAGGCGTGGACGACGCCGCGAGGATCCCCGGTCGTCCCGGAGGTGAAGACGATCAGGGCCGGGTCCTCGGCGCCCATCGCCGCGACCGCGGCCGGCGTCTCCTGCGGGCGGTCCTCGTCGAGCACCGACGCCACTTCGGCCATGTCCATCGTCTCGACCCCGTCCGGCAGATCGCCCAGCAGCCGTTCCTCACCGACGCAGAGCGTCGGATTCGCGGCGCTGACCCGCAGCTCGATGTCGTGGCGGCGCAGCTGCGTGTTGCAGGGCAGCGCCACCGCACCCATCCGCCAGCAGGCCAGCAAGGTCAGCACCCACTCGATCCGGTTGCCGACCAGCGTCATCACGACGTCCCCCCGCTTGACCCCCCGCGCCGCGAAGGCGCCGGAGAGCCCCGCCGAGGTCGCGATCAATTCCCCGTAGTGCCAATCCCGCCGATTCGCCTCCCCGTCTACCGCAACGATTCCGAGCCGCGAAGCGGGAGCTCTCTCGAGGAGGTCGTCGATCAGATTCACGGCGACCAGTCTGCCTGATGGGCGGGGGTCCCCGCTATCGCAGTTCGGCCGAGCTCTTCCCCAACAGCTGGCGTGCCACGATAAGCAGCTGGATCTGCTGGGTCCCCTCGAAGATGTCGAGGATCTTGGCGTCGCGGGCCCACTTCTCGAGCAGCTCGTTCTCGGTGTAGCCGACCGAGCCGCAGAGCTCGACGCAGCCGAGCGTCACGTCGACGCAGGTGCGCCCCGCCTTGGCCTTGGCCATCGAGGCCTGCAGTGAGTTGGGCTTCGAATTGTCGGCCATCCAGGCCGCCTGCAGGGTGAGGAGCCAGGAGGCCTCGTAGTCGGACTCCATCTCCAGGAAGCGCGCCGCGGCGGCGTGCTGGGACAGGGCCGGGCGGTCGTAGTCGACGCGGACGCCGGCCTCCTTGAGGCGGGTGCGGGTCTCCTCGAGCGCCGCGCGGGTGACCCCGACCGCCATCGCCGCGACCAGCGGCCTGGTGTTGTCGAAGGTCTGCATCGCCCCGGCGAAGCCCTGCTTGACGTTGATCTCGGGACTGCCGAGGAGGGCCTCTTTGAGCACCCGGCAGTCTTCGAGGCGGAAGGCCGCGGTGTCGGAGGCACGGATCCCGAGCTTGTGCTCGAGGCGATCGAGCTTCATGCCGGGGTTGGAGCGCTCGACGATGAACGACTTGATCGCCGCCCTGCCGACCTCACGGTCGAGGGTGGCCCAGACGACGACGAGGTCGGCGCGCTCGCCCGAGGTGACGTAGATCTTCTCCCCGTTCAGCACGTACTCGTCGCCGTCGAGCTCAGCGGTGGTGCGGATCGAGGCCGAGTCGGAGCCCGCCTCGGGCTCGGTGATCGCCATCGCCGCCCACTTGCCGCCGTAGCGCTCCAGCTGCTCCTCGGTCGCCACCGAGGCGATGGCAGAGTTGCCGAGACCCTGGCGCGGCATCGAGAGCAGCAGGCCGACGTCGCCCCAGCAGAGCTCGATCACCCCGAGCACGGTCGAGAGGTTGGAGCCGTTCTTGTTCTCGGTCGGGTCCGAGCCGTTGCTGTCGCGGCGCACGCCGGCGGCGCCGGCGCCGCCGATGTCGGAGCCCTCGTTCATGCCGTCGATCAGCGAGGCCAGCATGTCGAGCTCCTTCGGGTACTCATGCTCGGCGACGTCGTACTTGCGCGAGATCGGCCGGAAGACCTCGGTCGCGACCTGGTTGGCCTGGCTCGCCAGCGGCTTGAACTTCTTCGGTATCTCGAGATTGATCATGGTTCTCCTTAGCTCAGGTCAGGGCGGGACCTAGACGAGCAGGGCGCCCTCCATGACGCCCGCCGCCCGCAGGTCGCGGTACCAGCGCTCGACCGGGTGCTCCTTGATGTAGCCGTGGCCGCCGAGTAGCTGGACGCCGTCGGAGCCGATCTTCATCCCCTTCTGGGCGCAGAGCCGGCGGGCGATGGCCGCCTCGCGGCCGAATTTCTCGCGGCGGTCGGCGCGGCTCGCCGCCCGGTAGGTCGCCAGGCGCATGCCGCCGGACTCGATCCCGATGTCGGCGACCGGGAAGGCGACGCCCTGCCGGTTGGAGATCGGTTCCCCGAAGGCCTGGCGTTCGTTGACGTAGGGGATGACGTAGTCGAGGACCGCCTGCGAGGTGCCGACGGTGAGCCCGCACCAGGCGATCCGCGCCCGGTTGACGCAGTCGACGTAGTCCTTGGCTTTGGCGGCTCCCTCGCCGAGCAGCGCCGACTCGGGCACTTTCACGCCTTCGATCAGCAGGCGGCCGGTGGCGGCGGGACGCAGGCCCATCGCCGGCTCGGACTCGACGACGAGCCCTTTGGTGCCGGACTCGACTATGAAGAGCGCCGGGCCGATGCCCTCGGCCTCGGCGGCGATCACGAACAGCTCGCACTCGGTGGCGCGGGCGAGCAGCGACTTGACGCCGTCGAGCACCCACTCGCCGCCTTTGCGGCGGGCCTTGGTCTTGAGGTCGAGCGGGTCGAAGAGCGGCCGCGGCTCGAGAATCGCCAGCGCCGCCGCCGGCGTGTCCTCGCCGGTGAAGGCCGGCAGGTAGGTGGCCTCCTGCTCAGCGCTGCCCCAGAGACCGATGGCGGTCGCGACCGCGCCGGGGGCCAGCGCCGCGTAGGCGATCCCCATGTCGCCGTGGGCGAGGGCCTCGCCGATCAGCACGCTGGTCGTCGCCGCGCCCTCGGCGATGACGCCGCCGAGCTCCTCGGGGACGCCCAGCATGTTGACGCCGAGCTCGTTGGCCTGGGCGAGGATCGCCGGCGGGGTCGCGCAGGCGGCGTCGGCCTCCAGCGCGGCGGGGCGGATTTGCTCGGCGGCGAAGGAGCGGCCGGCCTCCTGGAACATCGCCTGCTCGTCGTCGGGCGTGAGGTCGAAGAGGCCTTTCGATTTGCCTTTCGACTGGCGCGCCGGTTTGCCGAGCTGCTGGGCGGCCTTGAAGGTGCGCCCGGCGGCGGTCGCGGTGCGGAAGCCGTTCTTGGTGCCCTGGAAGAGGGCGCGCTCGACCCCCTTGCGGATGCGGATGCGGTCGAGCAGGTCGGAGCCGGCGAGCCAGTTCAGCGCCCGCAAGCCCGCCCCCATCGCCTGGTCGGCGACGCCTCTGTCCGTGTCGGTGGTCGTCGTGCTCACTTGCTTTTCCTTCCCCCTTTGGGTTTGCGCTTGGGCGCGGCCGGGACGACCCGACCGTCGAGATGTCGCGTCTGCTTCTTGCGGCCTCGGACCGCGAAATCGATCTCGCCGCTGCCGGCGTCGGCGCTCGCGAACTCCACCCGGGCGGGGAGGAGGATCGGCTTGCGGAAGCGCACATCGGCAGTGAAGGCGTCGGTGAGGCGGGACTCGAGCGCCGCGAGGGCGCGGGCCTTGGTCCACATCCCGTGGGCGATCGCGCTCGGGAAGCCGAGCGGCTTGGCGGTCAGCGAGTGCATGTGGATCGGGTTGCGGTCGCCGGAGACGGCGGCGTAGCGGCGGCCGAGGTCGCCGGGGAGGCGCCACTCGGCGGCGGCGGGCGTCGCGTCGGGGACGGTCGGGAAGGGCTCGCGCTCCGGCAGGTCCGCGTTGGCGCGCCCGCGGCGCAGGAAGGTGCTGACGCTCTCCCAGGCCTTCTGGCGGCCGACCGTCGCCTCGGTCACGATCGTGAAGGTCTGGCCTTTGGGATGGGGCTCGAGCGCGGTCGGGCGGACCCGCAGCGCCAGCTCCTCTTCGACGCCGATCCGGCGGTGCTGGGTGATCGAGTTCTCGACGTGGACGAGGCCGACGGCGCCGAACGGGAATGAGCCGTCGGCCATCACCGCCATGTGCAGCGGGAAGGCCAGCACGTGGGGGTAGGTCGGCGGCAGGTGGTCGCGGAGGGCGAAGCCGCAGACGCGGGCGTAGGCGGCGAGCGCCGCGGGCTCGGCGCGGACGCCGGCCAGCTCCAGCTCGACGTCGGGGATCGCGCCGCCGCCGCCGGGCAGGAACGGCAGTCGTCCCGCCCCTGGCACGAGCGGCAGCGCCGCCCGCGCGTAGAGCGGCAGGATGCTCGGCGCGCTCGCCAGGGTCCTGGTCGTCGCCTTCGACTTCGTCTTGGCCGCGGCCACGTCAGGCTCCCAGCAGGCTCTGGCCGCAGACGCGGACGACGTTGCCGTTGACCCCGGTCGAGGCGGGGGAGGCGAACCAGGCGATCGTCTCGGCGACGTCGACCGGCAGGCCGCCCTGCGAGAGGCTGGAGAGCCGGCGGCCGGCTTCGCGCGGGCCGATCGGCATCGCCGCGGTCATCTGGGTCTCGATGAAGCCGGGGGCGACGGCGTTGATCGTCGCTTTGCGTTTGGCCAGCTCCGGGGCGACGGCTTCGACCATCCCGATCACGCCAGCCTTGGAGGCGGCGTAGTTGGTCTGGCCGGAGTTGCCGGCGATCCCCGACATCGAGGAGACGCAGACGATCCGCCCGTTCTTGGCGAGCGCTTTGGAGTCGAGGAGGGCGTCGTCGATGCGCTCCTCGGCGGAGAGGTTGATCTCCATCAGCTGGGACCAGCGCTCCTCGGGCATCTTGGCGATCGTGCGGTCGCGGGTGACGCCGGCGTTGTGGACGACGACGTCGAGCTCGCCCGCTCCGAAGTGGCCGACGATCCGCTCGGGCGCGTCGTCGGCGGTGATGTCGAGGGCGAGGGCTTCGCCGCCGAGCGCCTCGACGACTGCTTGCAGGTCGGCCTCGGCCCCCGGCACGTCGAGGCCGACGACCTTGGCGCCGTCGCGGCCGAGGGTCGCGGCGATCGCGGCGCCGATGCCCCGCGAGGCGCCAGTCACGAGCGCGGTCTTGCCGTCGAGCGGGAGGTCCCAGTTGATGTCGGCGGGGATCGGCGCGACGCCCTTGCCGACGCGGATCACCTGGCCGTCGACGTAGGCCGAGCGCGGCGAGAGCAGGAAGCGCAGGGTCGAGTCGAGCTGGTCCTCGGCGCCCGGCTCGACGTAGACCAGCTGGGCGGTCGCGCCCTTGCCGCCGATCTCCTTGGCGAGCGAGCGGGTGAAGCCCTCCAGCGCCCGCTGGGCGGTGTGGGCGCGGGCCGAGCCGGCCAGCGCCGGGGTCGTCCCCAGCACGATCGCCCGGCCGCTGCGGCGCAGGCGCCCGACGGCGGGGTAGAAGAAGCGCTGGAGCTCGACCAGCTCGGTCGAGTCGGCGATCCCGGTGGCGTCGAAAACCAGCGCCTTGGCGGGGCCGTCGGCGCCGGCGCGTTCGGCGCCGATCTTGTCGAGCAGCGCCTTCAGCGGCTTGCCGAGGCGCTCGCCGGGGGCGCCCCCGCTCAGCACCGCGCCGGAGACGACCGGGCGGCCGGGCTGATAGCGGTCGAGCAGGGCCGGCTGGGGGAGCCCGACCTGGCGGGCGACGGTCCCGAGGACCGGCGCGTTTACGAGTTGCGAGTAGACGTCGGTCATTTCTTGCCTCCGGCGCTTTCGAGGATCGCGACGACACCCTGGCCGCCGGCGGCACAGACGCTGATGACCCCGCGCCCTTTGCCGTCTTCGTGCAGTTGCTTGGCGAGGCCGGCGACGATGCGCCCGCCGGTTGCCGCGAACGGATGGGCGGCTGCGAGCGAGCCGCCGTTGACGTTCAGCTTGGCGCGGTCGATCGCGCCGAGCGGGGCTTTGCGGCCCAGCTTCTCCTTGCAGAACTCGGGGTCCTCCCAGGCCGCCAGCGTGCAGAGCACCTGGGCGGCGAAGGCCTCGTGGATCTCGTAGTAGTCGAAGTCCTGGAGGGTCAGGCCGGCGCGGTCGAGCATCCGCGGCATCGCGTAGGCGGGTGCCATCAGCAGGCCTTCGCGCTTGTGGACGTGGTCGACGGCCGCGGTCTGCGCCTCGGAGAAGTAGGCGAGGATCGGCAGGTCGTGCGCCTTCGCCCACTCCTCGCTGGCGAGCAGGACCGAGGACGCGCCGTCGGAGAGCGGCGTCGAGTTGGCCGCCGTCATCGTCCCCTCGGGGCCGCCGAAGACCGGTTTCAGCTTGGCGAGCTTCTCGACGCTCGAGTCGGGGCGGAGGTTGCCGTCGCGCTCGAGGCCGAGGTAGGGGGTGATCAGGTCCTCGAGGAAGCCGCGGTCATATGCGGCGGCGAGGTTGCGGTGGGAGGTGACGGTGAGCTCGTCCTGGGGCTCGCGGTCGATGCCCCATTCGGTCGCCATGATCGCGCAGTGCTCGCCCATCGAGAGGCCGGTGCGCGGCTCCTCGTTGCGGGGGATGCGGGGGACGATGTGGCCGGGACGGAAGCCGGCGAGGCTCTTCAGCTTGCCGGCGGTGGAGCGCTGGCGGTTGGCGTCGAGCAGGGTCGCGCGGAGGTCTTCGTTCAGCTCGATCGGGGCATCGGAGGTGGTGTCGGCGCCGCAGGCGATGCCGGCGTCGATCTGCCCGAGGGCGATCTTGTTGGCGACCAGGATCGTCGTCTCCAACCCGGTGCCGCAGGCCTGTTGGACGTCGTAGGCGGGGGTCTCGGGGGCGAGACGGGTGCTGAGCACGCTCTCACGGGTCAGGTCGCGGTCGTGGGAGTGCTTGAGGACGGCGCCGCCGGCGACCTCGCCGAGGGTCTCGCCCTCGAGGCCGAAGCGGTCGACGAGGCCGTCGAGCGCCGCGGTGAGCATGTCCTGGTTGGTGGCGTGCGCGTACTTGCTGTCCGAGCGCGCGAAGGGAATCCGGTTGCCGCCGACGATGGCGACCCGGCGAGTCTGCGAGTTCATCGGGTGGTCGTTCCTCCTTCGGGGTTCTGCGAAGTCGATGGGGAGGCCGAGCGGGCGCGGATGCCGGGCTCGACGGTGGTGATCAGAAGGTCGGCCGCGGCTTCGGCGCTCAGCGCCTCGGTCGCCAGCCACCAGCGCGCCAGCGCCTCGGCGGCGCCCAGCAGGGCGGTGGAGAGGGCCTCGATTTCGGTCCGCGCGGCGTCGCGTCGCTCGGCCGGGATCTGCGCCAGCAGCGTCCCCGAGACCAGGCCGACGATCTGGCCGCGGTACTCGGCGATGCGGTCGGCGATGTCGCCGGCGGCGGGGAGCGTCTCGTCGAAGATCACACGCCAGGCGGCGCGGTCGGTGTCGAGGAAGGCGAAGAAGGCCCGCACGCCGGCCGCGAACGCGTCGCCGGGGCTATCGGTGGCGGCAACCGCGGCGCCGATCGTCGCCGTCAGCGCGTCTCCCGAACGCTCCATGCAGGCGATGTAGAGCCGCTCCTTGTTGCCGAAGTAGTTGTAGAGCAGCGGCTTGGTGACCCCGACCGAGGCCGCGATCTCGTCCATCTTCACGTCGGCGTAGCCGCGCTCGGCGAACAGCTCGTGCGCCGCCACCAGCGTCTGCTCCATGCGGTCGTCCCGCGACAGCCTCGTTCGAACCGATGCATCCATTGGTGTAGAGGTTACCCGAGTACAAATTTATATATCAGTAACGTGACGGACGTCACGGAGACGGCGGCGGCGCGGGGCGTGGTTGACATTAGGCCTCTAAAGGAGGCGAAAGGTCAACCACGCCCGCAGGGTGTCGGGTTCCGCGGGGCCGGGTACCTTTTAGGCATGAGGAGAATCGGCTTGGGACTGATGGTGCTTGTCGTGCTCGTGCTGCCGGCTTCCGCGGCGGCGGCGCAGTCGGGGGTTTCGGGGACGCTCTACGACACCACCTGCGGGACCGGATGCGGATCGCCCTGCCCGCCGCCCTGCATGACGGCGCAGATCGTTTGTGCCCCGATGCGGCCGGCGATCGTCTGCCCGGAGGCCCAGCGGGGGGCGAGGAAGGCGGCGATCTGCCTGTACACCGGCTGCGGGTTGGAATATCCGGTCTACGAAGGGACCGACGCGACGGTGACGGTCCGGCGCCCCGGGTCGACGAAGGTGATGCGGACGGTTGCGCCGCAGGCCGGGATGTTCTCGATTCCGCTTGGGCCCGGCCGCTACGCGCTTAGCGGGCACGTCGCCCAGCCCTGCTGGGTCGGCGAAAAGGTGATCGTCACGGTTGAACGCGGGAAGACCGCGACCGTCGCCCTCGACGTTCACGACAACTGCGTAGTCCACCCGAACACCGCCGGCTGATTCACGAGTCTGCATTTACCCGTCGGAGGGACGGGTAAATGCAGACTCGTGGAGCGAGCTAGCTGAGCTCGGTGTCGTCGTAGAGCTTGCGCACGTGCACCGTTCCCTGGGGAGCGGCTTCGATGCAGAGGCGGCAGAGGACGCACTCGTCGACGTTCTCGTCGACGACCTCGACCCGGCCGCCGGCGTTCTTGAAGATGTCGACGGGACAGACTTCTTCGAGCTTTGCCGCCAGGGCGGGGTCGCCCTGGATCGAGTCCTCGACGCTGACGTCGATGAAGACCTTGTTCAGCTGCTCGGCCATCAGGCGCTCACCCCCAGCTTCTCCTTGACGGCGTCGGGAATCTCGTCGATCCGCTCGACGACGCGGATGCCCGCCGCTTCGAGGCGGGCGATCTTCTCGGTCGCGGTGTCCTCTTTGCCCTCGACGATCGTGCCGGCGTGGCCGAAGCTCATGCCTTTCATCTCGTCGTCGTCCATGAACTTGCCGGCCATGAAGGCGATGATCGGCAGGCGGCTGTCGTTATCGGCGACCCACTGGGAGAGCTGAGCCTCCATACGGCCGCCGGGCTCGGTGTAGATGACGATCGCCTTGGTGTCGCCGTCGGCCTCGAAGTAGGGCATCAGCTCGGCGTAGGTCGAGCCGATGATCGCGTCGCCGCCGATCGAGACCGCGGTCGAGACGCCGAGGCCGGCCTGAGTGAGGGACGAGGAGATCTCGGTGGTCATCCCGCCGGAGCGGCTCATCACCCCGACCGGGCCGGGCGCGTAGGCCTTGGCGGCGTCTTTGGCGGGGCCGCCGATGCCGCCCATCTTGCAGACCTCGGGGACGATCAGGCCGAGGCAGTTGGGGCCGATGATGCGGGCGCCCTCCATGTCGGCGAGCTCGACCATCTGGGCGACGTCGCCGCGCGGGATCCGCTCGGTGACGATCACGATCAGCTTGATCCCGTTGAGGATCGCCTCGAAGACGGCGTCCTTGGTGAAGGCGGGGGGGACGGTGACGACCGAGCCGTCGATCGGGCGGCCGTGGTGCTCGACCGCCTGGGCGACGGTGTCGAAGACCGGCACGCCGTGTACCTCGCGGCCCTTGCGGCCCGGCGTGACGCCGCCGACGACCTTGGAGCCGTAATCGAGGCACTCGCGAGTCAGGTTGACGGCCTCGCGGCCGGTGATCCCCTGGACGATGAACGTGGTCTCGCTGCTGAGGAGGATGCTCATGCGGCGGCGCCCTCTTCCTGGACCTTGGCGACGGCGCGCCCGGCGGCTTCCCAGAGCGAGACCGAGCGGTCGCAGTACTCGACCCCGTAGCGGTCGAGGATCTTGAAGCCCTCGTCCTCCCAGGCGCCGGGGATGCGGAAGATCGCGATCGTCTCGCCAGGGTCCTTGCCGAGCTCGAGGCAGGCCTTGATCACGCCGCGGGCGACGATGTCGACCCGGGTGTTGGAGACGATCGACATCATCACCGCGATCTTCTCGACACCGTCCTTACCCAGCACCTCCTTGGCCAGGCCACAGGCCTTGGCGACCGACGGGTTGCCGCCGATCTCCGAGTAGTTGGCGGGCTTGCCGCCCTGGCTGCGGACCGCGTCGGTGAGGGTCAGCGAGCCGCCGCCGGCGCCGATCACGAGACCGACGTTGCCGGTGAAGCCGTGGTCCTTGCCCTGGATGACGCCGCGGTGGTCGGCGGCGTCGATCGCGCCGACGTTCTTCTCGAAGTCGGAGGGCTCGTAGGTGTCGCGCGTGTCGTCGGCGGCGATCTCGAGCTCGCCGCGCAGCAGCGCTTTCTGGCGGCCGACCGCCTCGTTCTCCATCTCCATGTGGGCGTCGAGGGCGACGAAGCTGCCGTCGGTCAGCTCGGCCAGTGGGTTGATCTCGGCGAGCGTCATGTCGTTGTCGCGGAAGAGTCGCGCCAGGCGCGCCAGGACCGGGGTGGCGCGGTTCAGCGCCGAGCCGGTGACGCCGGTGGCGGCGATCGTCTGCTTGGCCTCGAAGTCGGGGATCGGCATCAGGTTGGTGACGTGGCCGCGGCCGACGTGGTCGGGGTGCTGTTCGGCGACCTCCTCGATGTCGATGCCGCCCATGTCTGAGAAGAGCATCAGCGGGCGCTTGGCGGTGCCGTCCCAGACGACCCCGGCGTAGTACTCCTGCTTGATCTCGGCTTTGGGATCGACGAGGACGCCACGTGGCATCAACCCGTTGATCTCGAGCTTGAGGATCGCCTCGGCGTGCTCGGCGGCCTCATCGGGGGTGTCGGCGAACTTGACCCCGCCGGCCTTCATCCGGCCGCCGGTCAGCACCTGCGACTTGATCACGACCGGACCGCCGATCTCCTCGGCGACCTTGCGGGCCTCCTCGGGGGTCGTGCAGAAGCCGTACTTGGTGACGGGAATCCCCGCCAGCTCGACGATCTTGCGCGCCTCGTACTCGTAGAACCTCATCGCGGCGGGCACGTTATCCGACCATCCGCCGAGGCGGCGGGTCGGTCCCCGCCGCCGCTGGCTTCGCCTGGGATACTGAAGGGGCGTTTCCGCCCCATTGAGCAAGCCGTTCACCCCATCCCGTCTCCTCGTCGCCGCCCTCGCGCCGGTGGCTCTGGCCGTGCTCATGGCGGGCTGCGGCGGCACGACCGTCGACCCGGTGAAGCTCGAGGACACCGCAAAACCGAGCCTCGAAAAGTCGTTACATGAAAAGATCACGGCCGTCGAATGCCCATCTGGTCAAAGCGTTGACCCGGGCGTGACCTTCAGCTGCGAAGTGATATTTCCCGACCACAAGCGGGAATTGGTGAAGTTCAAGATCCGGAACAAGGAAGCCGACATCAGCACGATCGGCCTGGAACCCAAGGACTAGAAAGAGGCAATGAGCGACCTGACGACCGCCCCCGCCGCGCTGACCACCCACCAGAAGCTCCTCAACTGGGTCGGTGAAATCGCTGCCCTCACCGAGCCCGACTCCGTCCACTGGTGCGACGGCTCCGCCGAGGAGTACGACGCCCTCGCCCAGACCCTGATCGACGCCGGGACCTTCGAGAAGCTCTCCGACGCCAAGCGCCCGAACTCCTACCTGGCGCTCTCGGACCCCGCCGACGTCGCCCGCGTCGAAGACCGCACCTTCATCTGCGCCGAGAACGAGCACGACGCCGGCCCGACCAACAACTGGCGCGCCCCGGCCGAGATGCGCGAGACCCTGAACGACCTCTTCAAGGGCTCGATGAAGGGCCGCACGATGTACGTGGTCCCGTTCTCGATGGGCCCGCTCGGCTCCGAGATCTCCGAAATCGGCGTCCAGCTGACCGATTCGGCCTACGTCGCCGTCTCGATGCGGATCATGACCCGGATGGGCAAGGCGGCCCTCGACCAGCTCGGCTCAGACGGCGAGTGGGTGCCCTGCGTGCACTCGGTCGGGATGCCGCTGACAGAGGGCGTCGAGGACGTCTCCTGGCCCTGCAACGAGGCCAACAAGTACATCGTCCACTACCCCGAGACCCGCGAAATCTGGTCCTTCGGCTCCGGCTACGGCGGCAACGCCCTGCTCGGCAAGAAGTGCTTCGCGCTGCGGATCGCCTCGGTCATGGCCCGCGACGAGGGCTGGATGGCCGAGCACATGCTGATCCTCAAACTCACCTCGCCGGAGGGCGAGCACAAGTACGTGACCGGCGCCTTCCCGTCGGCCTGCGGCAAGACCAACCTGGCGATGCTGGTGCCGACGCTGCCCGACTGGAAGGTCGAGACCGTCGGCGACGACATCGCCTGGATGAAGATCGGCGAGGACGGCAAGCTCTACGCCGTCAACCCCGAGGCCGGCTTCTTCGGCGTCGCGCCGAACACGTCGCACAAGACCAACCCCAACGCGATGGACACGATCGAGCGCAACACCATCTTCACCAACTGCGCCAAAACCGACGACGGCGACATCTGGTGGGAGGGGATGACGGGAGCGCCGCCGGACCACGTCGTCGACTGGCACGGCAACGACTGGACGCCCGACTCCGACGTCCCCGCCGCCCATCCCAACGCTCGCTTCACGACGCCGGCCGGGCAGTGCCCGTCGATCGCTCCGGAGTGGGAGGACCCGGCCGGGGTGCCGATCGACGCCTTCCTCTTCGGCGGCCGCCGCGCCACCGCGGTGCCGCTGGTCCAGGAAGCCTTCGACTGGGAGCACGCCGTCTTCATGGGGGCGACGATGTCCTCGGAGACGACCGCCGCCGCCTCCGGTGAGGTCGGCAAGCTGCGCTTCGACCCGATGGCGATGCTGCCGTTCTGCGGCTACAACATGGCCGACTACTTCAGTCATTGGCTGAAGATCGGCAAGACCGACGGCGTCGACCTGCCGAAGGTCTTCTACGTCAACTGGTTCCGCAAAGACGCCGACGGCAAGTTCCTCTGGCCGGGATTCGGCGAGAACAGCCGTGTCCTGGAGTGGGTCTTCCGTCGCTGCCAGGGCCAGGGCGAGGCGGTCGAGACGGCGATCGGGATGCTCCCCGCCGCCGGTGAGATCAACACCGACGGGCTCGATATCTCCGATGCCGCGATGACCGAGCTGCTGAGCGTCGACGAGGAGCTCTACCGCCAGCAGCTGCCCCAGGTGCGGGCGCATCTGGCCGAGTTCGGCGACGACCTGCCGGACGAGATCAGGCAGCAGCTCGACGCGCTCGAGCAGCGTCTGGGCTAGGCGTCTGGGCGATCGTCCGGCGCGGCGCCGTCGCGCCGGACGATGAAGGCCTGGCCGGACCAGTTGTACTGCCAGGTCGGGGTCAGGCTGAGGCCCGGGTTGCGGTCGAGCCACTCACGGCAGGCCCCGGACTGGCCGAGCGCCGGATCGGCTTTGAAACAGAACCAAGCGTCGAACATCAGCACCGCACCGTCGACCAGCCGCGGCGTCAGGTAATCGAGGACCGGGACCGTCAGCGCGTAGATCGGAGGATCGATGTAGGCGATCGCGACCTCGCGCAGCGGGATGCGATCGGGCTGGGAGAGCACCTCGTCGAGAGCTCCCTCGACGATGTGAACGCGGTCGCGCGGAACTCCGGCCCGCCCCAGGCGGTCTTCGAACGCTCGGCGGCTGTGGCGGAATTCACCAGCTTCGAAGCGGCCGGCGGTGTCGCGGCCGACGATCTCCGGCAGCCCGGCGAAGGAGTCGAAAGCGAAGAACCTTCGCCGGCCGTCGGCGGCGCCAAGGCGCCAGGCCTCGACGAAGGTCCGACCTTTCCAGACGCTGAATTCGGCATAGTCTCCGCGGACCTGCTCGGCATCCGCGTAGCCGAAAGCGAGCGCCAGGCCGCGGGCGATCTCGTAGTCCATCGACACGGAGGCGTTTCGGTAGAGGAGCTTCGCCAGCGGATTCAAGCCGCGGCCGCCCGGCGACACCGCCACCGCGTCGAGGACCTCGTCGTTGGCGCTCTGGGCGCGCAGGCGACGTGCCGCCTCCCGCAGCGAGCTAAGCGTCGCCATCACGGTGAAAGACGAATGCCTGACCTGCCCAGTTGAACTGCCAGGTCGGGACGAGGCTCAGATCGGGATTGCGCTCGAGCCACTCACGACAGGCTTTCGCCTCGCCGAGATCAGGAGAGCCCTTGAAGCAGAACCAGTCGTCGAACATGACGACCGCGCCGTGCACGAGGCGGGTCGAGAGGTAGTCGAGGACGGGAACGGTCGAGGCATAGAGATCGCAATCGACGTAGGCGATAGCGACCTTCTGCAACGGAATGCGCTGCGGCTCCGCCAGCGAGTCGTCGAAGTATCCCTCGACGATGTGGACGCGATCGGGCGGGATCGCGGCGCGACGCAGGCGCCCTTCGAAGGCCCGGCGTCCGAAGCTGAACTCGCCGGCGACGAATCGGCCGGCCCTGTCGGCGTCCTCGATGTCCGGCAGCCCGGCGAAGGAGTCGAAGGCGAAGAAGTTTCGCCCGGTGTCGCCGGCCGCGTTGCCCACCCGCCAGGCCTCGAGGAAGGTCCGCCCCTGCCATACCCCGAATTCCGCGTAGTCGCCCTCGATCTGCTCGGCCTCCGCGTAGGCGAACGCATAGGCCAGGACCCGGGCGTTCTCGTAGGTGAGCGAGAGCGAGGCGTTGCGGAAGAGGAGCTTGGCCAGGGGGTTCAGCGCCCTGCCCGCCCGCGAGACGGCAAGCGCGTCGAGGATCTCGTTGTTGGCGCCCTGATTGAGGAGGTGGCGGATCTCTCGACGCCGCGCCGATATCCGCCCGCCCAGCTTTGGGTCGATTTTCGGCACCAAACGATCGTAGAGGTCGCGACTATGCTGCCCCGATGGGGCTCCGGCTGGGCATCGACCTCGTCAGCGTCGACTCCGTCGCCGCCAGCCTCCGCGGCGCCCACCGCGCCCACTATCTGGAGCGGATCTACACCGACGCCGAGGTCGACGACTGCCGCGGTCCCTCGGGCCGGGTCGAGCCGGAGGGGCTGGCGGCACGTTTCGCCGCCAAGGAGGCGACGATCAAGGCACTGCCGGGGGCGGGGGAGGAAGTGCGGCTGACCCAGATCGAGGTCCGCCGCGGTCCCGACGGCAACGTCGGGATCGCGCTCTCCGGCCGCGCCGCCGAGCTGCTCGGCGCCGCCGGCGGTGGTGAGGTCGCGGTCAGCCTCACCCACGAGGGCGGCTTTGCGGCGGCGGCCGTCATCATCGCGTAGCCTTCGATTTCGGCTCGGGGTGAGTGGCGGCTGTCGGCGTTAAGGACATCGCCTCCACGGTCGATACGAAGTTTCTATGAAGGACCAGATCCGACAGGTCATCAGGGAGCAGGCCCACCTCTCCGTCGACGTCGATACGCTCGGCGACGACGCCGACCTCTACCAGGCGGGAATGAACTCGCACGCCTCGGTCAACGTGATGATCGCGCTCGAGGACACCTTCGACATCGAGTTCCTCGATTCGATGCTGAAGCGCAGTGTCTTCGAGTCGATCAACTCGATCGCGGCGGCACTAGAAGAGGTCGGGGTCGCGGTATGAGCGTCACCGCCGCTCCCGACGCGGCGCTGCTCGACTCGGTCCGTCGGATCGCCGCCGACGTCGCCGGTCCCAACGCCGATGAGGTCGACCGCGACGCCCGCTTTCCCGCCGAGGCGATGACGGCGCTGCGCGAGGAGCGCGCCCTCTCCGCCCTGATCCCGGCCGAGCTCGGCGGCGGCGACGCCTCGCTCGACGCGGTCGCCAAATCCTGCTTCGAGCTCGGCCGCCGCTGCGGCGCCAGCGGCATGGTCTTCGCGATGCACCAGATCCAGATCGCCTGCATGGTCGACCACCGCGGCGACGGCGCCCGCTGGTTCGACGACTTCCTGGGCGAGATCGCCGCCGAGCAGCGGTTGGTCGCCTCGATCACCTCCGAGGTCGGCACCGGCGGGGATATGGGCAAGTCCGTGGCGGCGGTCTCTGCCGCCGGCGACGACGGCAGCGCCAGCTTCGAGAAGCAGGCGCCGACCGTCTCCTACGGTCCCGTCGCCGACGCCTTCCTCACCACCGTGCGGCGCTCCCCCGACGCCGAGCCCGGCGACCAGGTCCTGGTTTTGTCGCGGCGCGAGCAGATGGAGATGGAGCCGCAGGGCACCTGGGATCCGCTCGGCATGCGCGGCACCTGCTCGCCCGGCTTCGTCGCCAGGGCGAGCTTCGGCGTCGAGCAGATCCTGCCGGTCCCGTTCGCGACGATCTCGGCCGAGACGATGACTCCGGTCTCACATATCCTCTGGTCACACGTCTGGCTCGGTATCGCCACCGACGCCTTCGACCGCTCTCGCGCCTTCGTGCGCGCCTCGGCCAAGCGCAAGCCGGGCGAGCCGCTGCCGATCGCCTCGCGGCTCTCGGAGCTGATGAGCGAACTCTCGCTGCTGCGGGCCGAGGTCGGGCTGGCGCTGCGCGAGTACTGCGACCTGCGCGACTCCGACCGCGGCAAGCTCTCGGAGCTGGCGACGATCCTGCGCTTCAACAACCTCAAGATCTCCGCCTCCGAGCAGGCGCCGCGGGTCTGCCAGGGGGCGATGCGGGTCAACGGCATCGTCGGCTACAAGAACGACACCCCGTTCAGCGTCGGTCGCCACCTGCGCGACTCGATGTCGGCCTGCCTGATGGTCGCCAACGAGCGCATCCACGCCACCGACGCGAGCCTGCTGCTGATCGCCAAGGAGGTTTAGTCGTGGCCGAGTTCCGCCCCGGCACGCCGGCCCAGGACGAGTTCCTGCGCGACCTCACCGCCGCCGGCCACCTGATCGAGAGCGGCGTCCCCGGCGTCTACGGACGCGGCGACGGCTTCGAGCGCGTGCGGCTCGGCTTCGACGCCAAGGTCACGGCAGCCTCGAAGGAGGAATCGCCCGAGTACATGACCTTCCCGCCGCTGCTGCCGCGTCGCCAGATGGAGGAGGTCGGCTACCTCAAGTCCTTCCCGCACCTTGCCTGCACGGTGTTCTCCTTCGAGGGCGACGAGGAGCAGGCGGCGGAACAGGAGCACCGCGCCGAAGCGCACGAGGACTGGAGCGAGTACCAGGCGATGACCGACCTGGTGCTCAAGCCAGCGGCCTGTTATCCGGTGTATCCGGCGGTCGCCGCCCGCGGCGCCCTGGCGCCGGGCGGGGTGATGGTCGACGCCGGCGGCTCCTACGTCTTCCGCCACGAGCCCTCCGGGGACCCGGCCCGGCTGCAGGCCTTCCACCAGCGCGAGATCGTCCGCATCGGCGAGCCCGAGACGGTGATCGAGTGGCGCGACCGCTGGCGCGACCGCTCGCTGGAGCTGCTGCGCTCGGTCGGCCTCGACGCCGAGCCCGACGTCGCCTCGGACCCCTTCTTCGGCCGCTCCGGGCGCCTCCTGGCCCGCAGCCAGCGCGCCCAGGAGCTGAAGTTCGAGGTGCTGGTGCCGATCGCCGGCGACGACCCCACCGCCGTCGCCTCCTTCAACTACCACCAGGACCACTTCTCCTCGGTCTACGGGATCGAAATGGACGGCGAGGACGCCACCGCCCACACCGCCTGTCTCGGCTTCGGCCTCGAGCGGATCACCCTGGCGCTGCTGCGCGAGCACGGCCTCGACCTCGACACCTGGCCGGCGGCGGTGCGGGAGGAGCTGGCGCTCTGATGGCCGGGACGACCAGCGAGCGGATGGTTTCCCTGCTCGGCCTCGATCCGGCCCGCTACGAGCCCCACTTCCTGCACGGCGCCGACCGCGACTACGCCGAAACCAACTGCTACACCGACATCCTGATCGAGTTCGTCCACGCCGCCGGCGGCGAGCCGCTGGCGATGATGGGCTGCGTCCTGCCGATCGACTTCGAGGGCGATCAGTGGACCTTCTTCAAGCCGCGCCCCGAGGACGTCGAAGCGCTCTTCGGGATCGACATCCACGAGATGCAGCCCTATCGGCCGCTGCCCGAGCAGGTTGCCGAGCAGATCGGGACCGGGCGCACCCTGGTCATCGAGCTCGATTCCTTCCACCTGCCCGACACCGCCGCGACCAGCTACCGGCAGGCCCACGTCAAGAGCTCGGTGATCCCGGAGTCGATCGACCCCGGGGGGGAGCGCCTGCGCTACTTCCACAACTCCGGCTTCTATGAGCTCGAGGGCGAGGACTACCGCGAGATCTTCCGCCTCGGCCGCGAGTTCTCGGCCGACGTCCTGCCGCCCTACACCGAGCTGCTGAGGTTGGACGCCGGGCCGATGCTCGCCGGCGAGGAGCTGCGGACGGCGGCGCGCGAGACGCTGGTCCGCCACCTCGCCCGCCGGCCCGCCGACAACCCCTTCGAGCGCTTCGGCGCCGGTCTCGCGGCGGAGCTGCCGAACCTGCTCGCCGGCGACGCCCAGCGCTACCACGACTACGCCTTCGCAACGGTGCGGATGGCCGGCTCGGCCTTCGAGGTCGGCGCCTCCCACGTCGAGTGGGTCCTCGGCGACGACGGTGCCGCCGCGGCAGCGGCGATGGCCAAGATCGTCGCCGGCTGCAAGACGCTCTCGTTCAAGCTCGCCCGCCGCCGCGAGTTCGACCCGGCGCCGCGGGTCGCGGCTCTGGCGGCGGCCTGGGAGGCCGCGTTCGCGGAGCTGGACGATGTCCTCGGATGAGCGCCCGGCGTCCCCGCCGCCTCTGACCCCGGAGCGCTATCTGGTCGACGGCCACGTACGCGAGGACCTCGCCGCGGGCTGGGAGGTTGCCGCCTGCGCGCCGGGCGAGTGTGCGACGCCGGCGGCGGCGGCCGGGCTCGACTGGATCGCCGCCCGCGTGCCTGGCACGGCGGCGGGGGCACTGCGCGACCTCGGCCGCTGGGCGCCGGGCGACGAGCGCGACTTCGACGCCGAGGACTGGTGGTTCCGGACCGAGTTCGACGCCGCCCCGGCGGCGAGCGGGGAGGAGGTGGCGCTGCGCCTCGACGGCGTCGCCACCGTCCACGAGGTCTACCTCAACGGCGAGCTGGTGGCGAGCGGGGACTCGATGTTCGCGCCGCGGGCGATCGAGGTCGGCGGCGCTCTGCGCGACGGCGCCAACGAACTGGCGATCCGCTGCCTGGCCCTGAACGAGCAGCTGGGGAGGAAGCGCAAGCCGCGCGCCCGCTGGCGCACCAAGGTCGCCGACAACCGCCTGCGCTTCTTTCGCACGATGCTGCTCGGCCGCTGTCCCGGCTTTGCGTCTGGGCCGGCCGCGGTCGGCCCCTGGCGCCCGGTCTGGATCGAGCGGCGGCGGGTGGTTGCGGTCGAGGAGATCGCGCTGCGGACGCGACTCGACGGCGACGACGGGGTGCTGGCGGTGAGCGCCAAGCTGCGCGGGCTGGCGGGCGCCGCCGCCAGCGCCGCCGACGTCGTCGTGACCGGCGGCGACGAAGCCGAGGCGGCGCTGCGGGTGACCCCCGGTGCCGACGGGAGCTTCGAGATAGACGGCGAGGTGCGGATCGCGGCGGTCGAGCGCTGGTGGCCCCACACCCACGGCGAGCCCCGTCTTCACGAGGTCTTCCTGCGCCTCGCGACCAGCGCCGGCGAGGTCGGGATCGACGCCGGCCGGCTCGGCTTCCGCGAGCTCGCCGCCGGGCCGCGGCCCGGTCACGACGCCGCCGAGGACGGCCTCGACCTGCACGTCAACGGCGTCCCGGTGTTCGCTCGCGGCGCCGTCTGGACGCCGCCCGACTTCGCCGCGATGACGGCGTCGGAGGAGGTCCTGCGGGCCGCCCTCGGGCAGGTCCGCGAGGCCGGCATGAACATGGTCCGGATCCCCGGCACCTCGGCCTACGAGTCACCCCGCTTCCACGACCTCTGCGACGAGCTGGGGATCCTCGTCTGGCAGGACTTCGCCTTCGCCAACTTCGACTACCCGCTGGAGGACGAGGACTTCCGGGCGGGCGTCGAAGCCGAGGTCGAGGCGACGCTGGCGGTGGTCGCCGGGCGCCCGAGCCTGGCCGTCCTCTGCGGCAACAGCGAAGTCGAGCAGCAGGCGGCGATGCTGGGCCTCGACCCGGCGCTCGGCCGCGGCGAGCTCTTCGGCGAGCTGCTGCCGGCGGCGGTCGAGCGCGCCGGCCTCGACGCCGTCTACCTGCCCTCGGCCCCCTGCGGCGGCGCCCTGCCTTTCCGGCCCGACCGCGGCGTCGCCAACTACTTCGGTGTCGGCGGCTACATGCGGCCGCTGAGCGACGTCCGGCTCGCCGAGGTCCGCTTCGCCTCCGAGTGCCTGGCGATCGCGAACGTCCCCGACGAGGCCGGGGTCGAGGCGATCGCGCCGGGCACGCCGACCGACGTCGTCGTCCACCACCCGCGCTGGAAGGCCGGAGTGCCGCGCGACGCCGGCACCGGCTGGGACTTCGACGACGTCCGCGACCACTACCTGCGCCTGCTCTTCGACGTCGACCCGGCCGCCCTGCGACGCTACGACCACGAGCGCTACCTGGAGCTCTCGCGCGCGGTCTCCGGCGAGGTGATGGCGGCCGTCTTCGGCGAGTGGCGCCGGGCCGCCTCGCCCTGCGCCGGCGGCCTGGTGCTCTGGCTGCGCGACCTGGTGCCCGGCGCCGGCTGGGGGCTGATCGACCACGCCGGCAACCCGAAGGCCGCCTGGCACCACCTGCGCCGGGCGCTTCAGCGGCGAGCGGTCTGGATGACCGACGAGGGCCTCGGCGGCGTCGGCGTCCACGTCGCCAACGACGCCCCCGAGCCGCTGTCGGGAATGCTGCGGATCGGCCTCTACCGTGGCGAGCAGCGGGTCGGGGAGGCCGAGCGCCCGCTGGCGCTCGAGCCCCACGCGGTGGCCGGCTTCGACCTCGAGGCGCTGCTCGGCCGCTTCGCCGACGCCTCCTGGGCCTACCGCTTCGGCCCGCCGGCCCAAGACGTGATCGTCGCTTCGCTCGAACGCGGCGAGGAGGAGGACGGCGCCGCCGCGATCCTCTCGCAGGGCTTCTTCTTCCCCGCCGGCCGGCGGCCCGATCCCGTCGACGCCGAGCGGCTCGGGATCGAGACCGCGGTCCGCTCCGGTGACGGCGAGGACCTGGTGGTCGAAGTCAGGGCGCGGCACCTCGTGTCCGGTCTCTCGCTCGAGGCGGCCGGCTACCTCGCCGCCGAGGGGGCGCTCTGCCTCGAGCCCGGCGGCGGCCGCGAGATCCTCCTGCGACGGCGCGCCGGGGAGGAGCCGGCAGGCACCCTGACGATCCGCGCCCTCGAGCTGCGGGGCCGCCTGAGCGTCCCGCTCACCTCTTCCTAGCCGGCTGGCCCTGAGAGAATCGCAACCTTGGTCGCGGCAACAACGGTCTACCTGCGGATCCCCGGCGACGGCGTCTACGGTCTCTACCAGGCGCCGGACGACGGGCGACCGCGCGGCACCTCCGTCCTCATCTGCCCACCCTGGGGTTGGGACGAGGCAGCGGCCTACCGCAGCCTCAGGACCTGGTCTGAACAGCTCGGTGCCGCCGGCCATCCGAGCCTGCGGATCGACATGCCGAGCACCGGTGACAGCGGCGGCATGCCGCTGGACCCGGGTCGGGTCGAGGCCTGGCTTGACGCGATCGACGCCGGCGCCGAGTGGCTGCGCGGGAAGTCCGGGGGCGGCCGGGTGGCGCTGCTCGGCATCGGCCTCGGGGGACTGCTGGCGCGCGCCGCCTGCGCCCGCCGCTGCCCAGCCGAGGACCTGATTCTCTGGGGCGCCCCCGCCGACGCCCGCGCCTTCCTGCGCGCTCAGCGTGCCTTCAACGCGATGCAGTCCTGGGGAGGCGACCCGGACGCCAGCGCGCCGCTCCCGGAGGGAGCGCTGGAGGCGGGAGGCTCGGTGCTGAGCGCCGAGACCAAAGCCGACCTGGGGTCGCTGGCGACGGCCCCGACGCCCGGCGCCGCGCCCGCGCGGGCACTGCTCCTCGACCGCGACGGGATCGCCGTCGAGGCGGCGATCGCCGAGGGGCTGGAGGCGGCCGGAACCGAGGTGGCCGCGGCGCCGGGGCCCGGCTACGGGACGCTGGTCTCCCACCCGGAGAAGTCGCGGCTCTCCGAGGAGGTGGCGGCAACGGTCGCCGACTGGCTCGTCGCCGGCCCCACCGACTCCGCATCCGCGCCCGGGGTCGGAGAGCCGCCCTCCGCCGGGTTCACGCCTGCTGTCGAGCTCGCGAGCCTCGCCGACGACCCGACGCCGCCTGCCACCGTCACCCTCGACCTCGGAGCCGTCCGCGAGCGGCCCTGGACGATGGAGCAGGACTTCGGCCGCCTCTACGGCGTGCTCGCCGAGCCGGTCGCCGGCGCCACCACCGACACCTGCGCGATCTTCTTCAACGCCGGCGCCACCCGCAACATCGGCCCCAACCGGATGTGGGTCGAGACGGCGCGGCGCTGGGCGGCGCGCGGGGTCAGCGTGCTGCGGGTCGACCTCGAGGCGATCGGCGAGTCCGACGGCGACGAGACCCGCTTCCACGACGTCGGTGAGTTCTACGTCCCGGCCTACGCCGGCCAGATCGCCCTGCTGCTCGCCGAGCTGCGCCGCCAGGGGGTGGGACAGCGGTTCCTGCTCGCCGGGCTCTGCGCCGGCGCTTACTGGTCCTTCGTCGCCGCCCAGGACCTGCCCGAGGTGAGCACTGTCCTGATGCTGAACCCGGCGGCGCTGATCTGGGACCCCGACGTCGTCGCCGAGCGCGAGTTCCGCAAGCTCTCGCGGCTCCTGAGCTGGCGCTGGTGGAAGAAACTGCTCAGCGGCGGGATCCGCCGCGACGGCGCCAAGATCCTGCTCGAGCTACTCGCCCAGCGCGCCGCTGGGGCGCTGCGGCGCCTCGGCCGGCGTCTGACCCGGCGCGGCGAGGACCCGATCGAGGACATCGACGCCGCCCTCGACCGCGTTCGCGACAACGGCGTGCGGGTCGCGCTGGCCTTCTCGGGAGAAGAGGCGCTGCACGCCGAGCTGGAGCGCGCCGGCGTGCTGGCGAAGATCGACCGTTGGCCGAACGTCGAGCTTGCCGAGCTGCCGTTCGCCGACCACTCGCTGCGCCCGATCGCCGCCCAGGTCGGCGCCCGCGCGGTCATCGACCGCGAGCTCGAGCTGCTGCTGGCCTAGCCGAAGGGCTGGTGGAAGAAGTCCGGGACTTCCTTCATCGCGAACGCCGCTGAGGTGGCGCCGTGGAACAGCGCCCGGGCCGCGCCCTTCTGGTTGCGGCCGTAGCTGGTGCCGATGGTGCCGGTGAAGGTGCCTTCGCTGCCGGCGCTGACGGTCCGGACCGTCGTCCAGTGGCTGCCGGCGAGCGTCTGGATCTTGACCGAGCCGCGCCGGCCGTTCGGCGTGCGGCCCCAGAACGAAAGCCTGCTCCCGGGGTAGGCGACGAAGGGGAACCGGAACGCCGCCCGGGTCGGCTTGGCCCGGTCGGCGGCGACGGTCTTGCCGTGGGTGTAGAGGCCCGACTGGATCGTGTTGTGGTAGCCGCGGCCGTCGGGCAGTTCGTCGCGCAGGCTGTACCAGAAGAAGTTTTCGACCTTCGCCTTCCAGGCGACGTAGATCGATTCCGAGACCCAGCGCGTGGCGATCGACATCGGCAGGCCGCGCGGGTCGGGCGGCTTGGTGTCATAGGAGAACTCGGTCACCCAGAGCGGCGTGCGGTGGTGGATGCCCTTGAGGTGGCCGGCGCGGTCGGCGGCGGCGATCAGCGTCTGCAGCTTCCCCAGGTCGCCGAGCTCGACGTCGTTGGGGCCGCCCTCGTGGGTCGGGCTTCCGGTCGTGTAGGGGTGGATCGCGAAGATGTCGAAGTGGACGCCGCCGGCGCATTCCCTGCCGTGCGGGTGGGGGTGCTTCGTCCCCGCCATGCAGAGCATTTCGCGGGCGAACTGGAGCGGGCCGATCGTGTATTTCGGCACCGCGATCGGCCCGAGCCCGGCGGCGATGACGAGGTCCGAGCGGCTGACCGACTTGACTCCGGCGTAGAAGGCGTTGATGAGGTTGCGGTAGAGGCCGGGCGAGAGGGCCTTGCCCTTGGTGTTGTATTGCGGAAAGAAGAAGAGCGAGAGGTTCGGCTCGTTCAAGGCCTGCCAGTACTTGACCCGCGGCAGGCCCGGCGTCTTGCCGTCGTAGCGGCGCGCGGCGGCGACCGCGAAGGCCTTCAGGTCTTCAGGATCGGTGTCGCAGAGGGGGACCATCGCGAAGCCCGGCGACTTGCAGCGCTGGGCCCAGGTCGGCCCGCCGTCGACCAGCAGGACCGGGGTCAGCCCGGCGGCGACCGCGTTCTTGACGGCTTCGTCGCTTTCGGCCCACTGGTAGTTGGGGTCGTTGGGGTTTTCTGGATTCCAGCTAGCCGGCTGGGTGGCCGGGGCGACGCCCTTCCAGTTGAGCGGGATTCGGACGAATTCGGCACCGGTGGCGCGGGTCTGCGTGAAGTACTCGGAGGAGACCCCGCCCGGGTTGGAGAGCGAGAGCCGGAACTTGGGCCGAGCGCTCGCCGGCGCCGCGACCACGGCGACCAGCGCCGCCGCCAGTACGGCGACGGCGAAGGCGCGGGGCAGCGCGCGGGGGAGGTTGGCGAGAGGTCGCATCGGCAGGTTGCGCTCAGGCGGCGGAGTGGTCGAGGCCGCGCCGCCGTCGCCACAGATAGACGCCGGACCAGACGACCGCGGCGACGATCACGAGCGGCAGGAAGAGGCCCAGCGTCCCGCCCGAGAGGCCGGTCGCCTGGGAGACGATTTCGCCGCTCGCGGAGGCGCCCTGCGCGCCGGCGCTCCCGGCGCCGCCGGTCGGCCCGGACGGTGCGCCGCCGCCGCTCGCCGGCTTGGGTTCCTTGCTGCCGCTGTTCTTCTTCGGCTTCTTGTGGTGGTGCCCGGACGGCTTGGCGTGGTGCTTCGCCGGCGCCGGGGTGGATTCTTCGCTGGGCGCGGATTCGACCGGGGCGGGGGCGGTTTCGGCCGCAAGTTCGGCTGCCGCGGCGCCGTCCGGTCCCTGCTTGTGGAGCTTCTTGGTGTTGC
Source organism: uncultured Actinomycetes bacterium (assembly GCA_963839115.1). Classification (GTDB taxonomy): domain Bacteria; phylum Actinomycetota; class Thermoleophilia; order Solirubrobacterales; family 70-9; genus VAYN01. Next base: position 1,723,981 of record CAWITM010000001.1, on the reverse strand, counting down.
CGGCGCCGATCGCTTCGGCCGCCGTCACCCCCTTGCCTTCGCCGCTCTTGTCGCCGCCGGCCGAGGGGATGGTCTGGGTGTACTGGTTGACCGCCGAGTTGCTTGGCGGAACGTAGTATTCGGCCCGCGCCGCAGCGGTCGAGCAGACCAGCAGGCAGGCCGTCAGCAGGGCACAGGCGGATGTCTTGAGGGCGATCGTCATGAATCGAGTTCCGGGGGGAGGATGGCGGCGCCGCGGAGCAGGGATGTCCGACGCGCGCTCGTAGCATAGAACCCAATGGAGATGAGTTCGATGCGGCGCCACGTGGGCCCGGAAGATCTGCTGGCTCGAGTTTCCTGGGACGCCGTCGCGACCTGGCTGCTCGGCTTCGGGCTGGTCTTCTACCTGGGCCTCGAAGGCGGCGGCTATGACCCGCTGGTCCACGATCAGGTCGGGATCGCCGTCTGGTGGGTCCTGCTGCTGGGGGCGCTGGTCGGGGCGATCCCGCGGCTCTCGCCCAGCCGCCTCGGACTGGTCGCCGGCGGCTTCCTGTTCGCCTTCGTCGCCTGGACGGCGCTCAGCCTGACCTGGACCGAGAGCATCGACCGCACCTCCGCTGACCTCGCCCTGGTCCTGGTCTACCTCGGCACCTTCGGCGTCGCGCTGGGGCTGCGATCCTCGGCCGAACCGCGCCGCCTGCTCGGTGCGGTGGCGACGGCGATCGCCGCGCTCAGCGTGCTGGCGCTGCTCTCGCGCCTGCACCCGGCCTGGTTCCCGCACGCCGACCAGACCGCCAACTTCCTCGCCGAAAGCCGCGAACGGCTCTCCTACCCGCTCAACTACTGGAACGGGCTCGGCGCCCTGGTCGCGGTCGGGATGCCGCTCGTCCTCGGCTTCGCGGCCGCTGCCCGGACGCTGGCGGTCCGGGCGCTGGCGGCGGCGACGCTGCCGGCGATGATGGTGACGATCTTCTTCACGCTCTCGCGCGGTGGCATCGTCGCCGCCGCGATCGGCGTCGTGATCTTCCTGGTCTTCACCCGCGACCGCCTGCCGAAGCTCGTCGTCCTCGCCGTCGCGTTGGCCGGCGGAGCGATCCTGATCGCGCTCGCCGCGAGCCGCGATGCGCTGCGCCACGGCCTCCTCAACTCGACCGCGCACGACCAGGGCAACGAACTCCTGCTGATCGCGGTGATCGTCGCGATCGCGGTCGCCGCGATCGCCGCCGGCGCGACGACCTGGCTCATCTCCGACCGCCGCCCACCCTGGACCGAACCGTCGCGCCAGGCATCGCTGGGCATGCTCGCCGCCGCCGTGATCGTCCTCGCCGTCGTCTTCGTCGCCGCCGGCGGGCCGCACCGTGCATCCAACGGCTGGAGTGAATTCAAGCGCGGCGAAGCGGCCGGCAACGGCACCCAGCGGCTCAACAGCTTCGCCGGCGAGAGCCGCTACCTGCTCTGGAAGTCGGCGATGGCCGAGAACGCGTCGGCGCCGCTGATCGGCACCGGCGCCGGCACCTTCGCCTACTGGTGGACGCGCGACGCCCGCGGCACCGAGTCGGTCCAGGACGCCCACTCGCTCTACCTCCAGACCCTCGGCGAGGTCGGGATCGTCGGTTTCCTCTTCCTCGCCGGCTTCTTACTGACGATCCTGATCGGTGGCGGCGTGGCGGCGGTGCGGGCCGGGCCGCTCGACTCGCCGCTGCTGTCGGCGGCGCTCGGCGGCTGCGTCGCCTTCTGCGTCGCCGCGGCGGTCGACTGGACCTGGCAGATCCCGGTGATCCCGGTCAGCCTGCTGCTGCTCGGCGTCGCGCTGCTCGGCGGCCGGGCCGAACGGACGCCGCTGCCCTGGTGGCCGCGGATCGCGGCGGCCGTCGTCGCGATCGCGGCGATCGTCGCGATCGCCCTGCCGCTGGCGACGACGAGCCTGGTCCGGGAAAGCCAGGAAGAGGCGCGCGAAGGCAACCTCCAAGCCGCCCTGGTCGACGCGCGGAGCGCCCAGAACGTGCAGCCCGACACCGGCGAACCGCGGCTGCAGGAGGCCTTGGTGCTGGAGCTCGAGAACGAACTGCCGCAGGCCGGCGCGGCGGCGCGGGCGGCGACCGAACGCGAGCCGACCAACTGGCGCGACTGGCTCGTCCTCTCGCGGATCGAAGCCGAGCGCGGGCGCGCTGGGCCGGCCGTCAGCGCTTACCGCGAAGCGCGCCATCTGAACCCGCTCTCGGCGTTCTTCAAACGCGGCTAGCCGAGCCGGACGCGGACCGGGTTCGACGGCCGCGCGGGGACCGCGGCGACGACCCGCAGGCGCGAGGCCGAGGTGCCGCGGTGGGCGATCCGGATCGATTTGCGAAAGACCCCGTTGTCGGTGGCCCGGCCCTTGCCGACGGTGTGCCAGCCGCGCTTCCAGGTCTGGACCCGGACCGGCACCGGCCGGCCCGAGGCCAGCTTCGGCAGCCGCGCCCGCAGGGCGACGCGGTTGCCGTGGGAGCGGTGACCGAGCCAGAGCTTGATGCGGCCGGTCGGGCCCGCGACCGGCCTGACGGCGACGATCACGACCTGGGCCCCAACCTGGACGGTGACCGGGTGGCGGCCGGTCGGCAGTTCGCGGGCCGGCGCGGCGGAGGCGTTGGGCCGGTATTCGCGGGCGTTGCCGAGCGGGCGATCGAATTCGATCTGCACCGGCGCCGCGCCCGGTTCGACCGCGGAGCGGGACCCCGGGTTCCAGACGCTGGTGTCGCGCCAGAGCGCCAGGTAATAGGACCCGTCGCGCTTCTGCAGCAGGACCTGGTGGAGGTCGGAGCCGGTGCTGCCGCTGAGTCGGTAGTCGAGCGCGCCGGGAGTGAATTCGGGGCCGGGGTCGGCGAGGATCGAGATCAGGTTGCGGATCGATTCGAAGGCCGGCTTGGGGCTGAGGTCGTTGCGCAGGAGGCCGAACCCGGACTCGGCCTGTTCGCCGCCCGGGTCGGGGTACTCGTTGAGCAGCTCGTAGGCGTAGGTGCGGGTGACGCCGGCGGCGAAGTAGTCGAGGAAGAGCCGCGGCATGTAGGTCGCCTGGGCGGCTTCGGAGACCGGGTTCTGTTCGCCCGGCGCCGAGGCGAGCGAGGTCTGGTAGCCGGTCTCGGTGGCGATGACCGGTTTGGCGCCGGCGGCCGCCTTCTCCATTTCCATCTGCGCCGGCAGGTTCGACTCCGGAGTTTCACCGTTGGGGTAGGAGTGGAGGTTGCCGTAGTCGAGTGAGGCGGAGAGGTTGGTGAGCGATCCGCGGTCGGCCCAGGAGCCGAGCGAGGGACCGATCACCGGCAGCCCGGTCAACGCCGGCCGGGACTTGATCGCGGCGTACAGTTCGGACTGGTAGGCGGCGTCCTGGGCCATCCATTCGGGACCTCCGCGGCGGTCGTACTCGTTCGGTCCCTCGACCCCCTCGACCGCGCCGGCGAGCGGACCTTCGAGGATCGAGGTCATTTCCGCGAGGCCGGCGGCGCCGTCGATCGGTTCGCCGAGGATCAGGGTGGAGTGAATGCCGGCGGCGGCGAATTCGCTCAGCGTCTGGTACTGGGCGGGGTCGTTCGTGGTCAGGTCCTCGCGGACGTGGTGAACGCCTAGTTCGACCAGTCGCTGCTTCACCAGAGCCGCCTGGGTGCCGTAGGGAGTGTCGGCGTATGAGGTGTGAGTGTCGACGCCGATCGATTCGACGAAGGAGTTGGCGGTGCGGCTCTGGGCTGCCCAGGCACCGGGGGCGGCGATCAGGCAGGCGAGGGCCACAGCGGCGGAGGCGATCAGTTTTCTGTGCAGTGGGGCCACCCCCACTGCGTCGGCGGCCTTAGCGCCGACGGCGAGCGAAGTCCACCGGCCCTGGACGTCCTTCCGAGGCGGCTCTGGACGTTTGTTCGAGTCGGCGCCGGTGCCGGCGACCGGGCCTCGGAGAGCTGGCGCCGCCTAGGTGCCGGGAGCGACCTGCAGCGGCGCCGAGGGCTGGGCGCCGGGCGCGGAGACCCGCAGGTTCACGGGCCCGCCGGTGTCGGTGGAGGCCAGATCGACGAGCGCATTGAAGCTGCCGCTGCCGTCGGTTCGGCTGCGCTGGATCGTCCTCCAGGTCCTGCCCGAGCGCTCCTGGACGGCGACTTCGTCACCGACGCCGGCGACGCTGACGCGGCCTCGCAGCGAGATTCGGGCACCCTTTCCGCGGCCGGCGACCCAGACCTTGACCCGGTTGGACGCCGTCGGCTTGGGCTTCGAGGCGCCCGGGACCGAGCTGCCAGGCGCGGTCCTTTCGGTCCTCTTCAGCGGGGCCGGGGTCGAAACCGGGGCCGGGGTGGCGATCGGCGGGGCGGGTGCGACTTCTTCCTGGACCGGCGCGACGATCGGCGCCGGGGTCGGCGTCGGTGCGGGAGCTTCTTCGGTGACCGGGGGCACCTGCACCGCTTCGGCTTCGGAGATGCTGGGCGAGCCGCTCGGGGTCAGTTCGAGGATCGTCACCTGCGGTCCGACGCTGACGTTCACCGACGAGGCGGCGCCGTAGTTGGAGACCGGGGCAGCTGAGGTGTTGGGGGTGTAGCGCTGGACCGAGGCGAAGGGGGTGTTGAAGCGTACGGTGACGTTGGCGGCACCCGGTTCGATCGGGGTCTTCGTCGTCGGGTTCCAGACGCTGGTCGCCCGCCAGAGCGCCAGGTAGTAGGACCCGTCGCGCTTCTGCAGCAGCACCTTGTGGAGGCTTTCGGTGTTGCCCGACACCTGGTAGTCGACGCTGCCCGGGGTGAATTCGGCGCCGGGGTCTTCGAGGATCCCGATCATGTTCTCGATCGCGGTGAAGGCGGGCTTCGGGGTGAGGTCGTTGCGAAGCAGCCCGAAGTGGTCCTCGAGGTTGTTCAGTTCCGGGTTGGGCTGCTCGTCGACGAGCTCGTAGACGAAGGTGCGAGCCACACCCTGTTCGAAGGAGCTGAGGAAGACCCGCGGCATGTAGGTCGCGGCTGCCGCTTCGGAGACCGGCGGGTGGCCGTCGTTGGAGTTGAGCGCGTTGTGGTAGCCGGTCTCGGTCGCCACGACCGGTTTCGCGGCCGAGCTGCGGGCGGCGAATTCGATGTGGCGCCCCTCGTATTCCTCCTCGGGGTAGCCACCGGGGTAGGGGTGGATGGTCCCGTAGTCGAGGTAGTTCGAGATGTTGCCGAGTTCGCCGTTCTGCCAGAAGATCGTCGTCGGGCCGAGGACCGGGATCGACGCCGTCGCCGGGTTCGCCTTCGCCTTTTCATAGAGCGCCCGCTGGTAGTTGTCAGCCAGCGTCGTCCAGTTCGGCTGGCCGCTGAGGTAGTACTCGTTGGGCCCCTCGAGAGCGTCGACCCTGGCGAGCTTCGAGCGGACGGTGCCGAGCAGGCCTTCGAGCGTGCCGATGCCGTTTCCCGGCGACCCCATGATCAGCGTCGACCCGATCCCCTGCGCCGCCAGTTCGTTCAGGTGCTGGTACTGGTCGGGGCGGTTCGGCAGCAGGTCTTCGCGGATGTGGTGGACGCCGAGTTCGGCGAGCCGGGACTTCAGTTCGGCGAAGCGGCCGTAGGCGGTGTCGGTATAGGTGAAGTGGGTGGCGACGCCGATCGATTCGATGAACGAGTTGGCGGTCGCGGCGCGCTGCGGGGCGGCCTCGGCGCGCTCGCTGCGCAGGCCGGCGAGGAGGAGCAGGGCGGTCAGTGCCATGAGGCCGACGAGCAGGGTCGAGCGAGAGCGAAGCGGTGAGGGGGCGGCGAAGAGCATGCCGAATGTGTCGACCCCATCGGTCGCGCAATGACAGGCCTCCCGGGTTGTGGACGTTCGTTGGGCGGCCGGCTAGACATTCGACCGGCAAAGTAGTTTGTCGCCTCGATGAAGATCGCCTTCACTCTTCACGACGAGCCCAAAGCCGATGCCGGTGGGATGGGCGTCACCGCCGGGCTGACGAAGGTCTACCGCGATCTCGGCCACGAGGTCGAGTGGATGACCTTCGGCGATCTGCCCGCCCGGCTCTCCTTCCAGGCCAAAGCGCCGCTCTTCCCGTTCTACGTCGCGAAGCGGCTGCGGGCGGCGAACTTCGACGTCATCGACTGCGCGATCGGCGACGGCTGGGTGCTCGGCAGGACCCACCGCGGCGCCGCCCGGCGGCCCCTGCTCGCCTGCCGCTCCCATGGCCTCAGCCTGATCGCCCACCGCCATAACCAGGACGAGGTCCGGCGCGGCAACCTCGAGCTGAGCTGGAAGTACCCGCTGTACTGGGGCGGATTGCGGTTGCGTGAGGAGGCGGCGGCGCTGAGGAGCGCCGAGCTGGTCCTGCTCCTCAACGAGGAGGAACGGCTGGTGGCGATCGAGGAGATCGGGCTCGACGCCAGCCGGATCCGGGTCGTCGACAACGGCCTGCCGGAAGAATTCATCGGCCTGCCGCTGGCCGAGCTCGATCCCGGCGCCAACTTCCAGATCGCCCACATCGGCAGTTACCTGCCGCACAAGGGCGTCCACTATTCGGCGGCGGCGCTGTCGACGATCCTGCTCCGCCACGCCAACGTCAGCGTCACCTACTTCGGGACCGGCGAGGAGTCCGACCACGTCCGCGAGGCCTTCCCGCCGGACCTGCAATCGCGAATCTCGATCGTCCCCAGCTTCCCCCACGGCGACCTGCCGCGCCTGCTCGAGGGCTTTTCGGCGGTCGTCGCCGGCTCGCTCCGCGAGGCGTTCATGCTGAGCACGCTCGAGGCGATGGCGGTGGGCCTGGTCCCGGTCGTCACCGACATCCCCGGTCCGACCTCATACGTCCGTGACGGCGAGAACGGCCTGATCGCGCCGCCCGCCGACAGCGCCGCGCTGGCCCAGGCGGTCGAGCGCTTGCTGGGCGAGCCCGACCTCTTCGCGACCCTTCGCAAGGGTGCCTGGGAGACCGCCCAGGAATACGCCTGGGACCGGATCGCCCGCGACACCCTCGGCTTCTACGAAGAGGCGTTGGCGAGGCGAGGCTCGCCCGCCGTCCCGCCTCAGAGCTCGTAGGCCTCTTTCAGCTCCGGGTCCTTGGCGGCCAGCATCTCGGCCAGCTCGACCATCACCTTGCACTGCTTCCAGGTCGCGTCGTCCTGCATCTTGCCGTCGATCATGTGGACGCCGGCGCCGTCGGGGATCGCCTCGAGGACCTTCTTGGCGAACCTGACCTCCTCCGGCGGCGGGCTGAAGACCTTCTTGGCGATCCCGATCTGGACCGGATGCAGCGACCAGGAGCCGACGCAGCCCATCAGGAAGGCGGCACGGAACTGGGTCTCGCAGCCGGCGACGTCCTTGATGTCGCCGAACGGGCCGTAGAAGGGCAGGATTCCGGCCGAGGTGCAGGCGTCGACCATGCGGGCGATCGAGTAGTGCCAGAGGTCCTGCTGGGCCGAGACGCGGTCCTCCTCGGGGTTGTCGGGGTCGGTCGGGTCCTCCATCACGCGGTAGCCGGGGTGGCCGCCGCCGACCCGGGTCGTCTTCATGCGGCGCGCCGCGGCGAGGTCGGCGGGGCCGAAGCTCATGCCCTGCATGCGCGGGCTGGCGAAGGCGATCTCCTCGACGTTGACGACGCCCTGCGGGGTCTCCAGCAGCGCGTGGATCAGGATCGGGCGCTCGAGCCCGGCCTTGGCCTCGAGCTGGGCCAGCAGGCGGTCGACGTAGTGGATGTCCCAGGCGCCCTCGACCTTGGGGACCATGACGACGTCGAGCTTGTCGCCGATCTCGCCGACCAGCTGCTCGAGGTCGTCGAGGATCCACGGGCTCTCCAGCGAGTTGACCCGGGTCCACAGCGAGGTCGAGCCGAAGTCGGACTCCTTGGCGGCCTGGATCAGGCCGGCGCGGGCGGCCTCCTTGCGGTCGACCGGGATCGCGTCCTCGAGGTTGCCGAGCAGGATGTCGGTCTGCTTGGCGATGTCGCTGGCCTTGGCGACCATTTTCGGGTTCGAGAAGTCGAGGAAGTGGATCATCCGCGAGGGCGTGACCGGGATCTCGGTCAGCGGCTGCGGGGCGCCGATCGCCTGCGGGTGGAAGAAGTCTCTCGGGTGTTTCAAAGCGCTCCTCGCGTCGTTGCCTTGCGGGCCGAAATCTAGTCGAAGGGCGATTTTCGCCGCATTGCGCGGCTTTTCCGCCTGCACCGGCCCTAGCTTTCACGGCGATGGCGGCGAACGAGCGCGACGACACCGGGGATTGGCTGCTGCCGGTCGGCGGCGGCCCGCCAACCCTCTATGAGCTCGAGCAGCGGGTCGAGGTCGCGCTGACCGTGGCCCGGGCGGCGGAAACCGCGGCGCTGGAGATCGGCGCCGCCTCGGTCGAGGCCGCCCAGCAGGCCCGCCGCGCAGCCGAGCTGGCGCAGCGCGCGAGCCTCGCCGCCGAGCTGGCCCAGCGAGCCAGTTCCGCGGTCGACCGCGAGGCCATCCCGCCGGCGGCTGAGGCGCCGTCCGTCCCACCGGCCGGTGGGCAGCCGTCGCCGCCGACCGCGGAAACGCCCACCCCGGCCGACGGCAGCAACCAGCTCCACGCAGAGCGTCTCCGGCGGTTCGTCGAGCGCGCCGATCGCCTGGCCGGGCGCCTGCGCGCGCTCGAGCTCTCGCGCTAGCCCGGGCGCGCGGTCGGCTCGATCGGGCGGCGCTGTCGGCTTCCGACCCTATGGTGGCTCCATGTCGCGCCTCGAAGCCGAATGGGAAGAGCTGGCCGACCGCATCGGCGCCCCGCCGTTCCTGCGTCCGGGCTGGTTCGACGCCTGGCGCGGGGCGTTCGGCGAGGGCGAGCCGCGGACGGTCGAGTTCCGCCGCGACGGCGAGCTGCAGGGGATCGTGCCCCTGCTGGCCCAGGGGCGCCGGCTCGTCTCGCAGACCAGTTGGCATTCGCCGTCCTTCACGCCGCTGGCTCTCGACGACTCCGCCCGCCACGAGCTCGCGCTGAGCCTCTTCGCCCAACCCGAGCCGGTGGTCGACCTCAACCTGCTGGCGATGGAGCACGCCGGTGGCATCGAAGCGTTGGCGAGCGCGGCCCGCGAGGCCGGCCGCCTGCCGGTCGTCCGCGAGCTCGTCCGGGCGCCGTTCGTCGGCCTGCCCGGCAGCTATGAGGACTACTTGGGGAACCTCTCGGGCAACCGCCGGCGCGCCCTGCGGCGCAAACGCCGTCGCCTCGAGGAGGTGGGTGAGGTCTCCTTCGAGGTCCACGACGGCAGCGCCGACCTCGACTCGCTGCTGGGAGAGCTGTACGCGATCGAGGCCAGCGGCTGGAAGGGCGAGCGCGGCGAAACGATCGTGTCGAAGCCGGAGCTCGAGCGTTTCTACAACGAGTTCTCGCATTGGGCTGCCGAGCGAAACTGGCTGCGAATCGCCTTCGTTCGGCTCGACGGTCGCCCGATCGCGATCCAGCTGATCCTCGAGTACGGCGACACCTGGTACCTGGCGCGGATGGGCTACGACGAGACCTACCGCCAGCATGGGCCCGGGGCGGTGTTGATGAACGAGTTGATCCGATATTGCTGCCAGCGGCCCGGGCTGAAGCGGATCGACCTGCTGGGCGAAAGCGAAGAGTTCAAGGCGAGCTGGGCGACTGGCGAGGAGCCTCGTTACTGGCTGCTCGCCTACCGGCGGACGCCGGCCGGCCTGACCCGCTGGGCCGAGACGGCGGCGCGCCGCCGGGTCGGATCCGTCCTGCGCCGGATCAAGCGCGGCTCAAACGAGAGCTAGGCGACGCCAGGGGCAACTGCGGCGGCTATATCCTCTGTCGCCCGAATTCTTCACGACAGGCAGGAGCCATGGCCGTAGACACCGTCGCCTACCAGGAAATGAACGACGACCAGCGCGCGATCACCGAGATGGTGCGCCAGTTCGCCGACGAGAAGATCATCCCCCAGGCCGAGCACTTCGACCACGAGGACGTCTTCCCGGAGTCGATCGTCGAGGAAATGAAAGAGCTGGGCCTGTTCGGCGTCACGATCCCCGAGGAGTACGGCGGACTCGGCGCCGACCTGACGACCTACGCGATGATCGTCGAAGAGCTCTCGCGCGGCTGGATCTCGATCTCCGGCGTCGTCAACACCCACTTCATCGGCTCCTACCTGCTGATGAAGTTCGGCACCGACGAGCAGAAGGACTACTTCCTGCCGAAGATGGCGACCGGCGAGATCCGCGCCGCCTTCTCGCTCTCAGAGCCCGAGGTCGGCTCCGACGTGCAGGGCATCAAGGGCAGCGCCAAGCAGAACGACGACGGTGACTGGGAGCTCAACGGCCAGAAGATGTGGGTGACCAACGGGCTCGGCTCGAGCGTCGTCTTCGTGCTGATGAAGAACGACCCCAAGGCCGATCCGCCCTACAAGGGCATGACCTGCTTCATCACCGAGAAGGAGCCCTGGGCGGAAACCAACGAGGGCAAGTTCAAGGGCCTGAACGTGCCGCCCAAAATCAAGAAGATGGGCTACAAGGGCGTCGAGTCGACCGAGCTCGTCTACGACGGCTACGTCTGCCCGCCGGAGCGCATCCTCGGCGGCCCCGACGGGCTCGGCAAGGGCTTCTCGCAGATGATGGACGCGCTCGAGGTCGGCCGCGTCAACGTCGCCGCCCGCGGCGTCGGCATCGCCCAGCGGGCGCTCGAGCTGGCGCTCCGCTACAGCCAGGAGCGCAAAACCTTCGGCAAGCCGATCGCCCAGCACCAGGCGATCCAGTTCAAGCTCGCCGACATGGCGACCAAGATCGAGGCCGCCCGGCTCGTCACCCGCAAAGCGGCGCGGATGAAGGACGCCGGCGAGCGCTCCGACCTCGAGGCCGGCATGGCCAAGCTGCTCGCCTCGGAGACCGGCAAGGAGGTCGTCGAGGACTCCTTCCGCATCCACGGCGGCTACGGCTACTCGAAGGAGTACGAGATCGAGCGCCTCTACCGCGACGCGCCGCTGCTCCTGATCGGCGAGGGGACCTCGGAGATCCAGCGCATGGTGATCGGCAAAAAGCTCCTGCAGAGGAACAAGATCTGATGGGGCGCCGCTAGGTGTCCACCTCCACGCCGGAGCTGATCCGCCAGGCGGTCGAGCGCTTCCAGGCCGAAGTTCCGGCGCTGGCAAAGCTGAAGCTCGTGTTCGGGCTCGAGCTCAAAGCCCGGCACGATATCCAGCTCTACCGGGTGGAGCTGCCCGGTCCGAAGATCACCAAGGACCTCGCCCAGGACGAGCGCGTGCTGGTCGAAATCGACCGCCCGCAGTTCAACGAGCTGGCCGAGAAAGGGACGCTGAAAAGCTACCGGCGGGCGGTCGAGACCGGCCACATCAAGGCCGCCGGGGACTCCAACGTCCTCAAGCTGATCGCCCAGGTGGTCGAAAAACAGGAGCAGCGGGCACGGCTTCGAAAAGTCCACTGACCCAAAGGGTCCGCGTCGCGTTGTCGGACAAGATACATACGTATTATTCGGTACCGCAAAATGATCGCTGCCCGGAAACCTGCCGACGAGACGCGCCGCCTGACGGCGCTGCGAGCTCTGAACATCCTCGACACCGACCCCGAGGAGCGGTTCGACCGCATCACCCGGCTCGCCCAGCGCCTGTTCGGGACCTCGATGGCGACCGTCACCTTCGTCGACGCTGACCGCCAGTGGTTCAAGTCGGCCCACGGGGTCGAGGCCGGCGGCGAAAACCCACGCGACGTCTCCTTCTGCGCCCACGCGATCCTCGAGCCGGACACGACGGTCATCGCCGACGCCCGCGAGGACGAACGCTTCGCCGACAACCCGCTCGTGGTCGGCGAACCCAACATCCGCTTCTACGCCGGCCACCCGGTGACGGCGCCCGGCGGCGAGGCGGTCGGCACGCTCTGCGTCCTCGACGACAAACCGCGCGCCAGCGGCGACTTCGACGCCGAGGTGCTGCGCGAACTGGCCGAGATGGTCGAGGCCGAGATCGCCTCGCTGTCGCTGGCGATCAACGACGACCTCACCGGGCTGACCAACCGCCGCGGCTTCGAGATGCTGGGCGAGCGCCTGCTGGTCGCCGCCGCCCGCCTCGACCTGCCGGTCTCGGCGATCTACGCCGACCTCGACAACATGAAGCCGATCAACGACACCTACGGCCATGACGCCGGCGACCGCGCCCTGGTCGACACCGCCGCCGTCCTCAGCGCATCGCTGCGCGCCTCCGATCTGATCGCCCGCCTCGGCGGCGATGAGTTCTGTGCCGTGCTGATCGGCGCCGCCGCCTCGGTCGGCCCGACCCTGGTCTCACGCGTCGAGTCCGCCCTCGCCGCCCGCAACGTCGCCAGCGACGAGCCCTTCGAGCTCTCGCTGAGCCTCGGCCTCACCGAGTGCTCGGCCGGTGAGACGATCGCCCTCTGGGACCTCGTCGCCCGCGCCGATGCCGAGATGTTCGCCGTCAAGCGCGCCAAGAAGGCCGCTCGCGCCGGCACCAGCGGCGCCCTCCATTAGCTAGGCGCCGTCGCTGAGCCAGCGGGACCGGAGCTGGTGGGCGAGGCGCTCGGTGAGGTCGCCGCTGGCGTCGATCGGCCGGCCGGCGAGAGTGCGGGCGGGGCGGATGCCGCGGACCGAGGAGGTCAGGAAGACGTCGTCGGCGGCTTCGAGGTCGGCGAGGGTGAGGCGGCGCTCGGCGGCGGCGATGCCGAGCTCGGCGGCCAGGTCGATGACCGCGGCGCGGGCGGTGCCGGGGAGGATGCGATCGTCGACCGGGGGTGTCGCCAGGGTGCCGTCGACGACGGCGAAGACGTTGGCGCGTCCGGCCTCCAGCACCTCCTCATCAGCGGCGAGGATGATCGGCACGTCGTGGTCGCCCAGTTCGGCCTCGAGCGACTCGAGCCAGTCGCGGTCGGCCCACTTGTGGGCGCCGTCCCAGGCCGGCGGGTGGACCGGGATCAGGTCGGCGCCGTCGCGGCGGGGCGGGAAGAAGATCGCCGGGTCGATCGCCTTCGCTTTGATCGCGTGGACGAGCGAGCCGTCGGCAGCCGGGGTGACGTCGATCCGCATCCGGCCGAGCGCCAGGTCGCGGGCGGCGTCGCGCGCGTCGGCGGCGACGGCGTCCGGCAACTCGGCCCCGAAGACCTCGCCCAGGCTGGCGGTCAGCCGGGCCAGGTGAGCGTCGAGGCCGACCGGGCGGCCGCCGGCGACGAGCATCGTCTCGAAGAGGCCGCGGTCGCGATCGGGGCCGGACGCCCCGCCTCCTGAGGACGCCGCGCCGCCTGTTGACGCCGCGTCGTCGCCGGGCGGCGCCACTAGAGCCTGGTCAGATTGGGCGCCTGCAGGCCGCGGGTGACGCCGCGGAAGTCGACGACCAGCGGCGCCCGCTCGACCAGCGCCGGGTAGTCGACCTCGGGATGGGCGGTCACGATCGCCGCCAGGTCGCAGCCGGCGACGCCGGCGTCGAGGTCGACCGACTCGAGGTCGAAGGCGGGCAGGGCCGGCACGTGGGGGTCGTGGTAGGAGACCTCGGCGCCGCGCTCGGTGAGCATCCGGATGATCTTCAGCGCCGGCGACTCCCGGGTGTCGCCGATCCCGGCCTTGTAGCTGGCGCCGAGCACGAGCACCCTGGCGCCGCGGACGGCGCGGCCAACGTCGTTCAGCGCCCGCTCGATCCGCTCGACGCAGAAGGCCGGCTGGGTCTGGTTGACCTTGCCCGCCAGCTCGACGAACTCCGGGTAGAAATCGGCTTCGCGGGCCTTGAAGGCGAGGTAGAAGGGATCGACCGGCAGGCAGTGGCCGCCCATCCCCGGCCCCGGCTCGAAGCCCATGAAGCCGAACGGCTTGGTGGCGGCGGCGTCGACGACCTCCCAGACGTCGATCCCGAGCCGGTCGCAGAGCTGTGAGAGCTCGTTGACGAGGGCGATGTTGACCGAGCGGAAGATGTTCTCGAGGAGCTTTGCCAGCTCGGCCGCCTCGGGGGTCGAGACGACGACGACCTCGTCGCAGATCAGCGCGTAGAGCTCACGCGCCCGCTCGCTCGACCCGGCGTCGATGCCGCCGACGATCTTCGGCGTCGTGCGCACCGTGAAGTCGGTCCGGCCGGGGTCGATCCGCTCCGGCGAGAAGGCGAGCTCGAAGTCCTCGCCGGCGCGCAGGCCGGAGCGCTCGAGGATCGGAAGCAGGCGCTCGCGGGTCGTCCCCGGGTAGGTCGTCGACTCGAGCACGACCAGCTGGCCGGCCCGCAGCACCGCGGCGATCGCCTCGCCGGCGCCGAGCAGGTAGGAGAGGTCGGGTTCGCGCGAGTTGGTCAGCGGCGTCGGCACGCAGACGATCACCGCGTCGCACGCGGCCAGGCCAGCGGTCTCGGTGGCGGCGTCGAGGCGCTCGCCGAGCGGCGCCAGCGCCGAGTCGGGGATGTCCTCGACGTAGCTGCGCCCCGCCCGCAGCGCCGCCACCTTCGCGGCGTCGGAGTCGACGCAGAGGACATCCTGGCCGGCCTCGGCGAAGGCGACGGCAAGTGGCAGGCCGACGTAGCCGGCTCCGACGATCCCGATCTTCATTGGGCGAGTCTAGATAGCGGCCCCGGACACGAAGGGTCGGTCCCTGCAAGTCTCCCCGGCGTGAGCCAGCCGATCGAGGCCTGCCCCGGATGCGGGGTCGCGCTGCCCGTCGAATCCGGGCCCACCCACCCCTACATGACCGGCTCCGCCGCCTGCTGGCGCGGGTACGGCAAGCTGCTGGCCGTTCAGTACTCCGACCCGCGGCGGATGGGCTTCCACCAGATCATCGTCGACGCCTATGCCGCCCAGCATCCCGACGGCGACGATCCCCGGGCCGTCCAATCAGTCGCCATCCACCCGATGACGCTCGTCCTGTTCCTCGAGCGCGGCGTCGACCCGGCCGGCGGGACGCGGCTGCACCAGCGGATGGTCAGGCGACCGGTCTTCCACCGGCTGCGGAGGCCGGGGGGCGCCGGTGGGGGAGGCCTGACCTTCCAGCACGTGCCGCGCGACGGCGACGTCGACCTGGTCCGCGAGCGAGCCTATGAGTGGGCTCGCTCGGTCTGGGCCTCCTGGGAGCCCTGCCAGGACGTCGTCCGCGGTTGGGTCGCGATGTCGGGCCTCGGCTGAGCGAGCGGATCGAGCAGGTCGGTAATGTGCCGCGCCGCCAGCAAAAAGGAGACGAGACACCGCATGACTGAGACTTACGAGGTGACCACCGACCAAGCCGAGCGCGAGGCCAGCGGCGCCCACGCCTACGGCCGCTACCTGGAGGAGTTCGAGGTCGGCGCCGTCTACAAGCACTGGCCGGCCAAGACGGTCACCGAGTCCGACGATCATCTGTTCTGCCTGATCACGATGAACCACCACCCGCTCCACCTCAACGACGTCTACGCGGCGAACTCGCAGCAGGGCCGCAACGTCGTCGTCGGGCCGCTGGTCTACTCGCTGGCTCTGGGGATGTCGGTCTCCGACGTCTCCGGCAAGGCGATCGCCAACCTGGCGACCGAGGAACTGAGCCACCCGAACCCGGTCTTCCACGGCGACACCCTCTTCTGCGAGACCGAGGTCCTCGACGTCCGCGAGTCGAAATCGAAACTCGACCGCGGCACCGTCAAAGTCCACACCCGGGTCCTCAACCAGGACGGCGTCCTAGTCGCCGAGTTCAAGCGCCTGGTGCTGGTGCCGCGCCGCGAGCACGGCCAGCCGGGCTAGCTCGGGGCGGTGAGGCGGCGGGCGCCGATGTAGCCGGCGTCGGTCTTCGGATCGAGGTCGAGGAAGACCTCGAAGCCGGCCCGCTCGAGCCGATGGACGATCTCGTCGGCGCGCGGCCCCGGCGCGTCTGCGGCGAAATGGACGAGCACCCGCTGGACCGGCTCCAGAGACTCCTCGGTGGCCGCCAAAAGCAGCGCGCCGCCGCCTTCGCCGCCGAGGTGGAGGAGGTCGATCTGCGGCGCCCCGGCGCTCCGCACCGCCGCCGCGATCCCGTCGAGCGAGGTCGCATCGGCCACCGTGATCCGATCGAGAGCGTTGCGCTCGACGTTCGCCGCCAGGGCCTCCCGCCGGCCGGGGTCGGCCTCGACGCACAGCACCTGGGCAGCGTCCCGTTCGAGCGCGTACAGGGCGAGCAGCCCCTCGCCGGCGCCGACGTCGACGACGCAATCGCCGGGGGCGACCGGGAAGCGCCGCTCGACGAAGATCGCCGCCAGCCGATCGAGGTCCAGCGTCACCGGCGTCGGGAAGCGCAGGTCGATCCCGTCGCGCAGCTCGAGCCGGTCGATCGGGCGAGAGCCCAGAACCCGCGCCGTCAGCCGCGGCCAGTCGGGGGTGAGGCGCCGCAGCACCGCCGCGACCTGGCGGCGGCGGCGTCCCCGGTCGATCGCCGCCAGCACGGTCGAGCGCCGCGGCCGGTGGCGCTCGAGGCCGCGAAGGACGTCGTTCGCTCTGGTCGTGCGCGAGCGCCGCGACAAGCGCGCCGTCCGCACCCGGAAGGCCGCGCTCGATTCGTCGCGGGTCACGTCGATGCGGCCGAAGCGCAGCGGCGAGTCGCCGAAGTGCTCGAAGCGGTGCGGCACCGTGCAGGCCGCCTCGTAGCCGGCGGCGGCGGCCGCGGCGACGACGCGATCGTCGTGGTCGCCGAACGGATAGGCGACCGAGCGCGGCCGCGCGCCGAGGCGCTCGCCTAGTACCGCCGCCGAGGCGGTCAGCTCGACCCGCAGCCGCTCGTCGTCGACCTGCGTCAGCCACTGGTGCGAGCAGGTGTGGGCGCCGATCTCCCAGCCGCGGCGATCAAGCTCGCGCACCTCCTCCCAGCCCATGATCGACAGCTCGCCCTCGAACTCGCTGCCGACCCAGGCCGCTCCCGGCAGCGGGAAGGGAACGCCGCTGTCGGGGAAATCGGTGGGGACGAAGAGCGTCGCCGGCACTCCGAGCTCGCCGAGGATCGGCGCCGCGAGCTCGAACGTCGAGCGGTAGGCGTCGTCGAAGGTGACGGCCAGCGTCAGTCCGGGCTCGGGGTCGAGGATCGCATCGCTGAAGGTGCGCGCCCGGTAGCCCGCCGCGAGGAGCGAGGCGACCTGGGTCCGCAGCGCCTCCGGGCGCACCGCCAGCGGCGAGGGCCAGGTCGGGCTGACCGCGTGGTAGCAGAGGACCAGGGTGTCGTCGGTGGTCATCGCGCCCGGCTCAGGTCGCGGGTGGCCGCAGGTAGTGGCGCCATTGGATCCCCAGCGTGCGCTTGTAGAGGATCGCCAGCGCGATGCCCTCGACGATGTAGACGACGGTGGTGATGATCGCGGCGGCGTTGATCCCGTAGAGCGGCAGGAAGATGATCAGGCTGACGATCGTCACGACCGCCGCCGGGGCGATCGCCGCGCTGGCCAGGAACGGGCGGTCGGCGGCGAGCAGCCCGGACCACAGCACGGTGACGCCGGCCTGCGCGACCGACCCGGGCAGCAGCAGTCGCAGCGGTTCGGCGGCGTTGTCGAAGCCGCCGCCGTAGATGAGCTTCAGCCCGAACGGGGCCAGCACGGCCAGCGGCACGGCGATCAGGAAGGCGATTCCCATCGTCGCCTGCATCGTCAGGATCACCGTTCGCGCCGAGCCCTGGCGGCGCGCCGCCACCGGCAGCAGCATCAGACCGACGGTGCCGGTCAGGACCGGCAGGATCGAGCTGACGTTGGTCGCCACCGAATAGAGGCCAACGCTGGCGGCGGAGAGGAACGCCGGGATGATGATGAGGTCGAGGCGGGCGTTGACGATCGAGCCGATCGAGCCGGCGTGGGCCTTCAGCCCGTAGGACATCGAGCGTTTGAGCAGCGCCAATTCCGGGCGCACCAGTGGGTGCTCGCGCAGCGTGCGCCAGCCCAGCATCGCCACGATCACGGCGATCGCGACGAAGTTCGCGATCAGCGCCCGCTCGACCGAGAAGACGTCGAAGGCCAAGAGGCCGACGTAGGCGATCGCGGTCAGCGCCGGCATCACGAACCGGGTCACGTTGTAGAAGTTGAAGTCTTCGTCGGCGAGCAGCGAGCCGCTGAAGTTCCCCTGCAGCAGGATCAGCGGGATCACGGCCAGGTAGAGGCGGCCGTAGGTGATCGCCTGGTGGCTCTGGGCCGCGAACAGGATCGGCAGCATCACCTCGGTGACGGCGACCGCGAGGATCGTCAGCGGCAGCGTCACCGCCAGCCAGCTCGACTGCAGACGGCTGGCCAGCTCGGGATGGCGCGACTGGAAGTAGGAGATCGCTTCGGTGTTGCCCATCGAGAACGACCAGGCGGCGATCTGGCTGATCAGCAGAACCGCCGAGAGCTCGCCCCGGCCCGACGGGCCGAGGGCCCGGGCGACGATCACGCCGGTCACCAGGTTGGTGACGAGGATCAGGGTGTCGGCGCCAAGCGGCGCGATCAGCCGCTTGCGGACGCTCTCTTTGCGAAAGAGGCGGGTGAGGCGGGCGATGAGCGGGCCTTCGCCGAACGGCTCGAGCGTTGCGTCCTGAGCCGCAAGACCGCCGGAGTCGGCCGGATCCGGGGTCGCCTCTTTGGGGTCTTCGCTCACCTCCTACCAGAGGTCGCCGTCGCGAGCCCAGGTGCGGCACGATGGATCGTGGGCGGCATTGCGGCCCGAACAGTAGATGACGTCGCGGAGCCCCCGTTAGGTGGAGTCCGTCCTGGAGCGCAACCACCGTTCCGGTGGTCAAGGTCCGGGATGATCTCGACGATGATGGATCGATGCTCCTGAGTCCCCAGCACGAATCGCCCGCGCCGGGAGGGTCCTCCCTTGGCGCCGTCGTCGCTGGCGAGATCCACAACCGCGCCCGGCTCTGGCGACTGCTCGGCGACGATGGCCCGGCCGCGAAGGAGCGCTCCGACGACGACCTGGTCGCTGCTCTATACGAGCGCTTCGGGCCCGACCTCGTCGCCGCAATCGACGGCTCCTTCGCCCTCGCCGTTTTCGACGGGCGCGACGGCACGACGCTGCTCGCTCGCGACCGCTTCGGCGAGCGCCCGCTCCACTACGCCGCCACGCCGTCCGGCCCGGTCGCGGCCACCCGTCCCGGCGACCTGATCGCCGCCGGCGCCGTCAGCGGCGATCTCGATCGGGCCGCTGTCTCGCGCTTCCTCGCCGCCGGTGCCAGCGCTCCCGAGGAGAGCCTCCTCGCCGGTGCCGCGGTGCTGGCGCCGGGCCACCTGGGGATCTGGCGCGGCGACGCCGAGCCGCAGATCCGCAGGTACTGGCAACCGCCGGCGCCGACCGGAGGCGGCCTCGAAACCGAGGCCGAACGGATCGAAGAACTGAGCGGCCTGCTGCGCGGGACGATCGGCCGCCGGCGGGCCGGCGGCGCCCGGACCGGGGTCCTCGTCACCGGCGTCGGCGCCGCGCTGGTCGCCGCGTTTGCCGCCGCTGACGGCGAGCCGCTGGCGGCGATCACCGACGTCGACCTCGATCGGGCGGCGCTGCCGGCGCGGGCCGCGATGCTCCTGAAGCGGCCAGATCGCCCGCTCGCCGACCCGCTCGCCCCGATCGTCCTCGGCCTCGGCGACCTGGCGGCCGCCGCCTTCGACGTCGCCCTCGCCGGCATCGGCGCCGACGCCTTCGGGCGCGCCGGCGCGGGCGCGGGGGAGGGGCCGCGGCTGGCGGCCTGGTCGGCGGCGCCGCTGCCGGTCCGATCTCCCTACCTCAACCTCGAAGTCGCGGAGTTCGCGGCGACCACCGGCGCGCTCGCCGAACGCGGGGAGCGCTCGCCACTGGAGCAGCTGCTGCGCGAGGCCGGCGGCACGCCGCCGCCCGAGCCGCGCCCGGCCCCGGTCGCCGAGTGGCTGCGCGGACCGCTCGCCGAGGCCGCCCACACGCGACTCGAGTCAGGTCCGGCCGCTGCCGCCGGGCTGTTCTACGCCGAGGACGCCCGCGCCAAGCTCGACCGCCACCTGGCCGGCACCGACGTCGCCGCCGACCTGTGGCCGCTCTTCGTGCTCGACGCCTGGCTCGAAGGGCTGGGGGAGGAGTCATGAGCGCGCCCGGCGCCCCCCTCAGGGTGCTGGTCGTAACTCCCGACTTCCCGCCGCTCGGCGGCGGCATCCAGCTGCTGATCGAACGGGTGGTCCAGCACCTCGAGGACTGCGAGGTGCGGGTCCTCACCCTCGATCACGCCGAGGCGGAGGCGTTCGACCGCACCTCGAACCTCCACATCCGCCGGGTCGGCAGGGTCGGCGGCGATCACCGCCGGGCGGTGCTGAGGCTGAACGTCGCCGCGGTCGCCGAGGCGGTGCGCTTCCGTCCCGACGTGATCCTCAGCGCCCACGCGATCGTCAGCCTCGGGCCGCGCCTGCTGCGCAAGGTGCTGCGCGTCCCGCTCGTCCAGTACGTCCTCGCCGACGAGATCCGGGTGCGCCGCCGGCTCGTCGTCGGCGCCGTCGGCGCCGCTGAGGCGACGATCGCGATCAGCCGCTACACCTACGACCTGGTCGCCGAAACCGGCGCCGAGCTCGACCGGGTCCACATCATCCACCCCGGCGTCGACCTCCCCGACGGCACCGTCGCCGAGCGCTCGGCGACGCCGACCCTGCTGACCGTCGCCTCGCTGCTCTTCCGCTACAAGGGCCACGACATGATGGTCCGCGCGATGCCGCTGATCCGCGCTTGCGTGCCGGGTGCCCGCTGGGTCGTGATCGGCGACGGGCCCTTCCGGCCGGCGCTGGAAAGCGCGATCGCCGCTCACGGGCTCGAGGACTGCGTCGAGCTGCTCGGCCGCGTCGACGACGACGTCCGCAACGCCTGGCTCGACCGCGCCGGCGTCTTCTGCATGCCGAGCCGCGTCCCGGCCGCCGGCCTCGGCGGCGAGGGTTTCGGGATCGTCTACATGGAGGCTTCCGCGCACGGCCTGCCGCCGGTCGGCGGCAACGTCGCCGGTGCCCTCGACGCGGTCGTCGACGGCAGCACCGGCCTGCTGGTCGATCCGACCGATTACCTGGCGATCGCCGACGCGGCCATCGAGATCCTCGCGAACCCCGAGCGGGCGGCGGCGATGGCGGCGGCGGGGCGCGAGTACGCCGCCGAGCACTCCTGGACCAGGATCGCCGGCGAGGTCGAGGCGCTCCTGCGCGAGGTCGCCGCAAAGGGCGTGAGGCGCCGGTGAGGGTCCTCTACGTCAACCAGACCGCCGAGGTCGCCGGCGCCGAGATGTCGATGTTGACCCTGGTCAAGGGCGTTCCGCCGACGGTCGAGCAGCTCGCCAGCTGTCCGCCGGGAGAGCTGGCGGGAATGCTGCGCGAGCGTGGAATCGAGCCGCTGCCGATCCGCGGCACCGAGGCCAGCTTCCGCCCCCACCCGATCCACACCCCGCGGGCGCTCTTCGACATCGCCGTGTCCGCGGTGCAGGTACGGCGGATCGTCGCGCGCACGGAGCCCGACCTCGTCTACGCCAACAACACGCGCGCCGCGCTGCTCGCGCTGCTCGGCCGTCGCCGCGGCGGCCCGCCGGTCCTCGCCCACATTCGCGACCACGCGCCGCCGGGCCGCGCCTCGCGCGCTGTCTTCAAGCTGATCGGCGCCCGCGCCGACGCCGTCGTCGCCACCTCCAACTACGTCGCCGAGCAGTTCCGCGACCTGCGCCTGCGCCGCCCGATCAGTGTCATCAACGACCCGATCGACCTCGAGGAGTTCGCCTCGCGGGCGGCCGACGGCCCGGCGGTGCGCCAAGCGCTCGGGCTCTCACCGGCGACGGTCGTCCTTTCGCTGATCGGCATGATCACGCCGCTGAAGGGTCAGGACACGGCGATCGAAGCGACCGCCGACCTGCTCGACGCCGGCCTCGACGTGAACCTCCTGTTGGTCGGGTCGGTCAAGTTCGGCGGCGCCGGCACGCGGCTCGACAACGACGGCTTCGACCGGCGCCTGCACCAGATCGTCGCCGCCCGAGGGGTCGGTGCAAATGTTCACTTCCTCGGCGAGCGCCCCGACGTCCCGGCCCTGCTGGCCGCCACGGATGTCCTGCTGATGCCGTTCTGGGCCGACGCCTTCGGCCGCGTCTCGCCGGAGGCGATGTCACTGGGGGTGCCGATCGCCGCCAGCGAGGTCGGAGGCCCCGCCGAGACCGTCCGCGACGGCCTCGACGGGATCCTGCTGCCGCCGCGCGAGGCGGCGCGTTGGAGCGACGCCCTGGCGGCGCTGGCCCGGGACCCGGCCGAGCGGGCACGGATGGGCGCCAACGGACGCGGTCGCGCCGCCGACTTCGACGTCGCCACCCACGTGGCCAAGATGGTGGCGCTCTGGCAGGAGCTGACCGGGTCCCCGGCGAGTCCCGACGCGATCTATAGTGGCGCCGATGCCTAGCGCGGCCCGCCTGTGGCATTTGGGACTGCCAACGCGGGGCGACCTGCTGAAGCTCGCCGCGATCGGCATCGCCGCCGTCATCTGCGGCGCCCTGGCGGTGATGTCGACCCAGATGGCGGTCAGCATCGTCCTGCTCGTCTTCCTGCTCGGGATTCGCGGCTCCTCGCGGACCGCCGCCGCGGTGACGCTGTGGTCCTACTGGTTCCTGGTGCCGGGGCTGCGCCGGGTGCTCGACGTCTCCGCGCCCGCCAGCGGCGCCGACCCGCTATCGCTCTTCCCGTTCCTCGCCACCGGCCTCTTCGCGTTGCTGGAGCTGCGCGAAACCAAGCTCGACCGGCGCGCCCGGGTGATCCTCACGACCGCCGCCTTCAGCCTCGTGATCGGTGTTCCGATCGGCTTCGTCGCCAGTCCCCCGGCCGCGGCCTTCGCCGCGCTCGCCTACGGCACCGCCCTCGCCGCCTTCGTGATCGGGTGGGGTGACGCGACGAGAGGGGTCGCCTCACTGGAAAAGGTCCTGATCTACCTGTTGCCGGTGATCGCCCTCTACGGCATCGCCCAATACCTGCTGCCGCTCACCGGCTGGGACGCGCACTGGGTCGCCACCGCCGACATCGCGAGCATCAAAGCGCCGGGCCAGCTCAACCACATCAGGGTCTTCTCGACCCTCAACTCCTATTTCCCGCTGGCGATCGTGCTCTCGGTCGGGCTGATGATGGGCCTGGGAATCAAACGCCGCTTCAGTCGGACCGCCCTTGCCTTCGCGCCGCTGATCGTCGCGCTGGCCTTCACCTACGACCGCAGCGCCTGGCTGGCGCTGGTGATCGGGCTGATCGTCTTCCTGTCGGCGGCACGGCGCGGCGGCGTCGGCCGAGTGGTCGGGGTCATCCTCGTCTGCCTGGCGGCGCTGGTCGTCGTGGGGGGGAGCAATCCGACGACGCGGGCGTTCACCGAACGGGTGACCTCGCTCGGCAGCCCCAGCAAAGACGTCTCGGCGCAGAGCCGCATCGCGACCACCGAACAGCTGGTGCCCGAATCCCTGCACCGCCCGATCGGTGCCGGGCTCGGCCAGGCCGGGCTCGCCTCCGAACGCCTCGGCGGGTCCAGCAACGCCGCACTCACCAACATCGACGACGGCTACCTGTCCTCGCTCTACCAATCCGGCCCGTTTGGGCTCCTGCTGCTCCTGGTGGCGATCGGGCTCTCGGTCGGAGCCGCCTTCAGAGCGGCGAAAAACGCGACCCCGGCGATCGTCCAGAAGCGGGCGGCGCTGCTGGCGACCCTGGTGATGCTGCTCGTCCTGCTGGCGACCGGGGAAGTCCTGTTCGGGGCGCCCGGCGCGATCTTCTGGTATCTCTGTGGGACGGCGGTGGCGTGGGTCGCCCTCGACCGCCGGCGCGCGGAAAACGCCCCCGCTGACACCCTTCGACCAACGGCCGAATGATCGATCCCGACCGCTGAATTCGCTGCTAACGTCAGCTTTCTTGGGCCTCGGCCCACCTGACCGGTAGCCACTTTCCCCGATGCCCGCCTCTCGCAACCAAGACGACTCCGACCTGCTGCTGCTCACGCGGACGCTGCGCCGACGGATCTGGGTCATCATCGCCTGCTTCGTGATCAGCACCGGCATCGCCGCCGTGCTCACGGCGAAATCCGAAAAGCAGTACTCGTCGACCAGCGCCCTGCTTCTGCGGCCAAGCAACACGGTCGAACCGCAGCGCGTCGTCGACACCAACCTGCAGCTGCTGACCCTGCCCGAGATCGCCTCGCGAACCGCCTCGATGGTGGGCGAACTGGACAAGGAAGAAGTGACGGAATCGATCGAAACCTCGCAGCAGGGCGAATCGGACATCATCCAGATCAAGGCAACCGCCGGCTCGCCCGAGCTCGCCGCCGAACTCGCGAACGTCTTTGCCAAAGAGTTCATCGGTTTTCGCGAAAAGACCACCAAGCAGTTCAAGGCCGGCGTCGTCGAACTGGTCGAGCAGGCCTCGCCGAACTCCAGTCCGGTCTCGCCCCAGCCGGTTCGCAACCTCGTCTTCGGCGCCCTGATCGGTCTCGTCCTCGGGTTCGGCCTGGCGCTGCTCCTCGAGCAGCTCGACCGTCGTGTCAAGCGCGAGGACGACCTCGCCGAGGCAACCGGCCTGCCATTGCTGGCGACGATCCCGAAGCTCTCGGCCTTCGACCGCCGCCACCTCGGCCAGTCGCCCCTCTCACCGGCCGAGACCGAGATCTTCCGGCTGCTGCGCAGCAACCTGCGCTACTCGAAAGCCGACCGCACGATCTCCTCGGTGGTCGTCACGTCGGCCGAGTCCGGCGAGGGCAAGACCCTGGTCTCGCTCGGCCTCGCCCTGGCCGCCGCCTCGAGCGGCGAACGGGTGCTGCTGATCGAGGGCGACCTCCGCCGGCCCGGCCTCTCCGACGTCCTTCACCTGCGCGGCGGCTACGGCCTCAGCGACGTATTGGCGACAAACGGGCCGATCGACGTGTCCCGGGCGGTCAACCGGATCAGCGCCAGCCAGCTCTCCGACGCGGTGGTCGGGGTCGAACTCGACGTCCTCGGTGCTGGCCAGATTCCGCCAAACGCGTCGGCGCTGATCGAGTCGAAACGGATGCGCGACCTGCTCGCCGCGGCGGAAGACTCGTATGACTTCGTCGTCATCGACACGCCTCCGGTGCTGGTCGTCTCCGATGCGATGCCGCTGATCGTCGCCTCCAACGGGGTACTGGCGGTCAGCGGACTCGGCGTCGCCACCAAAGGCTCGGCCGCCAACCTCGTCTTCCAGCTGCAGCGCCTCGGCGTCCCCGTCCTGGGCCTGGTCGCGAACTTCGGTGAACGCGCGGGGCGAAGCTATGACGGCTATGGATACGGCCTTGCTCCCGAGGTCGGTGCCGGCCACCCGAGCGGACCGCCGCCGACGAGCTGAGGGGGAGGTCCCGCCTAAGCCGGGTTGCGCCGTCGGCGCACGTAGGTCAAGAGACCCCAGACCCGACCCACCATCGAGGCGGTGGCGCGCTTGAGGATGAGCCCGGTGGGCTCGTCGCCGCGAAACATGCGCTCGACCGCCAGCACCGGTCCGGGTGCAAGCCTGGTGCCGACGACGAGCGAATAGGAGATCGCCACTGCGGCACGGGCCGGCGAGAGGTTTTTGGTCAGGACGTAGGTCTCGTTGTGGGAGGCCTCCATCCGCTGCTTGAAGTTCATCAGCTGGTCGCGGGAACCTGACTTCCGCGGCTCCGCGTAATGGTCCACGGCGACCGCGGGGTCATAGATGAGGCGCCAGCCACTTGCTTTCACCGCCATGCTCATGTCCCAGTCGTTGTATTCCTGCGCCCCTTCGCCACGCAGCGCATCGTCCTGCCGGATGGTGCCGAGCGCAGTCGCCCGATAGGACATGTTCACGCCCTGCAGGAAATCGACCTCGCGTGGGGCGCCGCTGCCGAGGTGGTGGAGCGGGATTGCGCGACCGAACCAGACGACGGTGCCGACGATCGGGGTCGGCGCGGTGTCCGGTTCCATCACCATCCGACCTCGACCTCCGAGGCCGCCGAGACCCTCGTCGGCCTCGAAGTGAGCCTCGACCCGCTCGAGCCAGTCGGGGTCGGGAACGGCGTCGTCGTCCGTGAAAGCCAGCAGATCACCGTCGGCGACGGCGAGGGCCGCGTTGATCGCGGCGCCGATTCCCGGCTTTGCCGGCGAAGCGATCTCGATCGGAAGTGCGCCGTCGGTTCTGCGCTCGAGGACCTCCCAGCTCTCGGGATCTTCGGCGCGCGATCGAATCGCGAGGATCACCTCGTCCGCCTTCCGGGTCTGCTCTTCGAGACCGTCGAGGCAGCGCGCAAGCGCGTCGGCTCGCCGCCAGCTTGGGATTAGGACGGAGATCTTCATTCCGAAGTGTGTTTCGGGTCGGGTGCGGCGATCGTTGGGACCGTGGGCGACGCCGAAGACATTGATCAGACCCTGCCCAATTCCATTGTTGGACAAACTCGAACCATGTCCCTCGCGGCGCCGGGGGCAACCTACCGGGCGGCCGAGTTGTCGCGGGTGCCGCTAGTAAGCGCCCCGGCCCGACAAGACGGCCGGCAGCGTCGCCAACAGGATCTCGATGTCGCGGGCCAGCGACCAACCGGCTACGTACTGGTAGTCGAAGCGGACCATCTCCTGGAAGGGGCTCTGCGAGCGTCCGTAGACCTGCCAGGGGCCGGTGATCCCCGGCCGCAGCTCGAGCCGGCGCAGGTGCCAGCGCTCTTCCAGAGCGGCGGTCTCGGAGGGGATCAGCGGGCGCGGTCCGACCAGGCTCATTTCACCGCGCAGGACGTTGAAGAGCTGGGGCAGCTCGTCGATCGAGAAGCGACGGATGAAGCGACCGACGCGGGTAACGCGGGGGTCCTCGCGGATCTTGAACATGACGCCGTCGTTGGCTTCGTTCATTTCGTCGAACTCGGCCTTGCGCTGTTCGGCGTCGACGTACATGGAACGGAACTTGATCAGCCGGAAGCTCTTGTTGCCACGCCCGGCGCGCGACTGGAGGAAGAAGACCGGGCCCTTCGACTCGACCTTGATCGCGATCGCGGTGGCGATCATCAGCGGCGAGAAGAGGAAGATCAACGCTGCCGAGCCGATCACGTCGAGGACGCGCTTGGCGGCCACCATCGTCGAGGCGAGGACGGGGACGCCGATCGAGAGCAGCGGCAGTCCGCCGATCTGGTCGAGCGAGCGGACGCCGTCGAGGAACTCGAAGAGGCGCGGGACGACGTCGACGGCGACGCCGGCATCGCGACAGGCACGGATCGCCTCGAGCAGCTCCTCGTGGCTGACTTTCGAGAAGGCGATGATCACCCGGTCGATGTTCTGTGCCTCGATGATCTTGCCGAGGTCGCCGAAGCCGCCGAGCCGGGGGAGGTCGGGGGTGCCGACGATGTGGACGTCCTCGTCGACGATGCCGACCGGGTCGAGGCCGAACTGGTTGTTGTTGCGGATCTTCTCGACCACCTGGCCGGCGACGATGCCGGAGCCGAGGATCAGCGTCCGCTGCCGCAGGTCCTCATTGTGGTGGAGGCTGGCGCGGACGAAGGTGCGGGAGATGCCGGCGAGAACAGCGATCGCGCCGATCGTGACGAAGGTCGCGCCGACCGCCGGGGTGACGTCGAGCAGCACGCTGAGGCCGAAGAGCGGCCAGGTGATCAGCGTGATCGCGACAAAGCCGCGCGGCACCTCGGAGACGGCCGAGGCCCAGGAGGAGAGCTGGTCGGAGCGGTAGAGGCCGATGCTGAAGGCGACCAGTGGCCAGGTCAGGGCGGTGGCGACGATGAAGATCGGGGCGTGGGCCAGCGAGCTGTCGATGACGACGGCCGTGAAGGTCGCCGCCAGCAGAGCGGAGACGAGATCGCCGATGAAGAGCATCTTCGCCAGGACCGCACCGCGGTGGCGCGGTCGGGCGTGCTCGGCGCGCGGGCCGAGCGACAGCGAACCAGCCTGCGACTGGCTCCGCTCCTGCTGATTTACGGTCGAGGACTCCACGGGCTATCTACGCGACTCGGCGGTGACTGGATGCGGAAACGAGGGTTGGAGCACGGCAGTCGACCGTCTCCGGACGATAGTCGTATGAGGGTTTGATCTCCAACACTTGTAAACACGTCGGCATAAGCATCGATGCGCCTTTAATTGCATTCAAGCTTGCATTTGGGGTGCCTGGACGAATGTCGTCAGGGGGCGGCACCACGCTGGACCCAGGGCTAATACCCGCTCAGGGCCCTACTTAATTTTAAGGAGAGCTCAGTGGGCCTCGCCGGAGGCGTGTGCCGGCGGCCGCGACTCCTCGGCCAGCGAGGTGATCTCGAGCTGGCCCTCGGCGGCGTCTTCGAGCACTTCGGTGGCCTCCTGGGCCGAGCGCGCGTAGAGCTCGACCAGCAGGTGGACGACGATCTGCTCGTCGTCGTGCTTGTGGAAGCGGACGTGGGTGAAGAACTCGCGCACGCCGGCGTCGCCGAAGGCGCCGTAGGTGAGGAACTCGGCGGCCTCGGGCCCGGAGCAGCTCTCGACCCGGTCAGCGTCGATCTGGACGGTGCAGGAGGCGACCCAGGGGGTGCCGGCGACCATTCGCGGCCAGCGATCGCCGATCGGCACCACGCGGTCCTCCTCGAAGGTCAGGTGCGGCTGGTCGTGCATGCAGTCGAGACACTGGACGACCGATTCCTGGACCTCGTCGACGCCGTCGGCCAGCGTCCCGGTCTCGGGGTCGACGCGACGGATCGCGTCGTAGTGGATCTGGATCTCGAGGTTCTGCGACCAGCAGCGGTAGCAGCGCAGCCAGGCCGAGCGCTCTTCGTCGAACGAGCTCATCGCCTCATTGTCGCGCAAGGACCTATGCGGCGGCGGTGGCGCCGGCGCGCGCGGCGACGAGGTCGACGATCTCGCCCATGATCTTGTTGACGTCGAAGTCCTTGGGCGTGTAGACGCCGGCGACGCCGGCCTCGCGCAGGCGCTTGGCGTCGGCGACCGGGATGATCCCGCCGACGACGACGGGGATCTCGAGGCCCTCCTCGGTGAGCAGCCGAACGACCTCGGGGATCAGCTCGAGGTGGGAGCCGGAGAGGATCGAGAGGCCAACGACGTCGACGTCCTCCTGCAGGGCCGAGGTGGCGATCTCCTCGGGGGTCAGGCGGATGCCCTGGTAGATGACCTCCATGCCGACGTCGCGGGCGCGCAGGGCGATCTGCTCGGCGCCGTTGGAGTGGCCGTCGAGGCCGGGCTTGCCGACCAGGATCTTGATCCGGTGGCCGATCTCGGCCGAGACCCGTTCGACCCGCTCGTGGATCTCCGCCAGCTGCTCGCGGTTGGACGGCGCGGTGGCGCCGTCGACGCCGGTCGGGCCGCGGTAGGCGCCGAAGGCCTCGCGCAGCACCTCCGACCACTCGCCGGTCGTCGCCCCCGCCATGGCGGCGGCGATCGTCGCCGGCATGATGTTCTGCGAGTCGTCGGCGGCGACGGCGGCGAGCTCGGACAGCGCCGCGGCGACGGCGTCGTCGTCGCGCTCGGCCTTCCACTTCTCGAGCGCCGCGACCAGCTCGCGTTCGACCTCGGGATCGGGGGTCATGATGCCGCCGTCGGCGCCCGCGGTCAGCGGCGACTCCGCCGACTCGGTGAAGCTGTTCTGGCCGATCACCTTCTGCTCACCGCGCTCGATCCGGCCGACGCGCTCACGGTGGGACTCGACCAGGCGCGCCTTCATATAGGGGACCGACTTGACGGCGCCGCCGCGGTCCTCGACGACCTTCATCTCCTCGCGGGCGCCGGCCGAGAGCTCCTCGACCAGGCCCTCCATCACCACCGAGCCGGTGAAGATGTCGGGGTACTCGAGCAGATCGGTCTCCTCGGCCAGCACCTGCTGGATCCGCAGGCTCCACTGCTGGTCCCAGGGGCGGGGGAGGCCCATCGCCTCGTTCCAGGCCGGCAGCTGCAGGGCGCGGGCGCGGGCGTCGCGGCTGAGCGTCACCGCCAGCGCCTCGAGCACGATCCGCTGGATGTTGTTCTCCGGCTGGGCCTCGGTCAGGCCGAGGCTGTTGACCTGGACGCCGTAGCGAAAGCGCAGCATCTTCTCGTCGGTGACGCCATAGCGCTCGCGCCCGATCTCGTTCCAGAGCGCGCCCATCGTGCGCAGCTTGGCGACCTCCTCGACCAGGCGGATGCCGGCGTTGACGAAGAAGGAGATGCGGCCGAAGACCTTCGGAAAGTCCGCCTCGGCGACCTGGCCTCGGGCTTTGACCTCGTCGAGGACGGCGATCGCGGTCGAGAGCGCGTAGGCGATCTCCTGGACCGGCGTCGCCCCGGCCTCCTGCAGGTGGTAGCTGCAGATGTTGGTTGGGTTCCAGCGCGGCACCTCGTTGACCGAGAAGGCGACCATGTCGGCGATCAGCCGCATCGAGGGCTCGGGCGGGAACGCGTAGGTGCCGCGCGAGAGGTACTCCTTGATGATGTCGTTCTGGGTCGTGCCGGTCAGGGCGGCGCGCTCGACGCCGTTCTCCTCGGCGACCGTCACGTAGAGGCCGAGCAGCCAGGCCGCGGTGGCGTTGATCGTCATCGAGGTGTTCATCGCGTCGAGCGGGATGCCGTCGAGCAGCTGGTGCATGTCGCCCTTGTGGGCGATCGAGACGCCGACCTTGCCGACCTCGCCGCGGGCGAGGACGTGATCGGGGTCGTAACCGGTCTGGGTCGGCAGGTCGAAGGCGATCGAGAGGCCCGTCTGGCCCTTGGCGAGGTTGCCGCGGTAGAGCTCGTTGGAGCGCTTGGCGTCGGAGTGGCCGGCGTAGGTGCGCATCACCCAGGGGCGGTCGCGCTGCGGAAGTCGGTGGTCGCTCATGCGCTTAATGATATTTGCCCGGCGAAAAGGGTCGGTTAAGGGCGCGCGGTAGGACATTCGTCCAATCACAAGCTCAACGGATGTTCTACCGTTCTCTCTCGGTGGGGGCCCGTTCATTCACGACCGGAGTCGCGGTTGCGATCGCGCTGGCGCTGGCGGGGGTCGGCGCGGCGAGTTCCGCTGCCGCGAACCTGCCGGCCGGGTTTCAGGACGAAGTCGTTTTCTCAGGGCTGAAGGAACCGACGAATTTCAAATTCGCCCCCGACGGCCGCGTCTTCGTCGCGTTGAAGAACGGCAAGATCCTCGTCTACGAAAACCTCTCCGATACCACCCCGGAAGTCGTCGACGACCTCAGCGAACAGGTCTACGACTATTCGGACCATGGGCTGCTCGGTCTGGCGATCGATCCTGCTTTCGCGCTGAATCACCGCATCTACGCCCTGTTCAGCTACGACCATGTGCTCGGCAAGACTCCTGCCGACGGGGAAGAAGGCAGGTTCCCACGCTGGGGCACCGGGCCGACCTTCGAAGGCGACGGCTGCCCGGAAAGCACGGCGGCGGGATGTCCGACCAGCGGGAGGCTCATCCGGCTGACGGTCGAAGGCAACCACGTCGTGCCGGGCTCGGAAAAGGTCCTGCTCGAAGACTGGTGCGACCAGTACACCTCGCACTCGATCGGCGACCTCGGCTTCGGTCCCGAAGGCGCTCTCTACGTCAGCGGCGGCGACGGCGCGAGCTTCAACGCGTCCGATTACGGTCAGTTCGGCAACCGCTGCGGGGACCCGCCCGGCCGTCCGGGGGAAAACCTGGCGCCGCCGGCCGCCGAAGGGGGTTCGCTGCGCGCCCAGAGCGCTCTGCGGCCAAACGGTCCGGCCAGCCTCGATGGCGCCCTGCTGCGGATCAACCCGGAAACCGGCGAAGGCTGGCCCGGCAACCCGTTCGCCGCCAGCGCCGACGCCAACCGGCGCCGGATCGTAGCCTTCGGCTTCCGCAACCCGTTTCGCTTCACCGTCGACTCCCGGACCAACAGCGTCTACGTCGGCAACGTCGGTCTCGCAACCGACGAGGAGATCGACCAGGTGCCGATGAACGCGCCGACCGCCTACAACTCCGGGTGGCCCTGCGTCGAAGCGCTCGCGCCGAACCCGGGCTTCAAGAACGTCGGCCTGACTGCCTGCAATCGGCTCTACTCGACCCCCGGCTCGACCTCGCCGCCGCTCTTCTACTACGACCACTCGTCGCCGGTCGTCCCCGGCGACCCCTGCTCGAGCAAAAGCGGCTCGGCGATCTCTGCCGGAGCCTTCTACGAAGGATCGCAGTGGCCGGCCGCTTACCACGACGCATACGTCTTCGCCGACCCGGTTCGCGATTGCCTCTACGTGATGCGGGCCGGCGCCGATGGCGATCCGGAACCGCTTACGGCGGCGCCGTTCGTCTCCGAAACGACCCCTTACTCGGGCGTCGACATCGAGGCGGGGCCGGAAGGCAACATCTTCTACTCGAGTCTCTTCGGTCCCCTGGGCGGGACGATCCACCGCGTCTCCTACGATCCCGGCGCTCCGCAGGCGCGACTGAGCTCGAATCGGCAATGGGGAACGACGCTGCCGTTGAGCGTGACCTTCGACGCCAGCGCGTCGACCGGGGCAGAAGGCCACTCGCTGCTCTACGAATGGGATCTCGACGGCGACGGGAACTACGAAGCCGCCACCAGCGTGCCGACGAAAACCGTGACCTACGCCGAAGCGAAGAACGTCAACGCCTCGGTTCGGGTCAAGGACGCCTCCAGCCCCAGTCACACCGCGATCGCCCGGATGACGATCTACCCCGGCGACTCGCCGCCGAAGGTCGCGATCTCCGAACCGTCGTCGAGCCTGACCTGGGGCGTCGGGCAGCAACTCAAATTCGCCGGCACGGCAAAAGCCGAAGAAGGTCTTGGAGCGGCGCTGCCGGCTTCGGGCTTCTATTGGCGGACGCGGCTCCTGCACTGCCCGTTCTCGGCGACCGATTGCCACGAACATCCGCTGCAGGTGTTCCCGGCAACCAAATCGGGAGAACTGCCCGCGCCGGACCACGATTTCCCCTCCTACGTCAGCTTCGAGCTCACCGCGTCCGACAGTCGCGGGCTCAGCGCGACGGCGACCGTCAAAATCGCCGCTCGCCCGGTCTCGCTGCAGATGATCTCGATCCCGCCGGGGATCGAATTGACGGCGGGGCCGAAGACGGCGGCGGGACCGTTCGAACTGCAGGCGATCGAAGGCTCGCCGACCACCCTGGCGGCACCGGCGACGGCGACGATCGGCGGGGTCACCTACGAATTCCAGGGCTGGTCCGACGGCGGCACCCGCACCCACACGGTCGACGCCGACGCCTCGGCGTCCTACACGGCCACCTACACCGGTTCGCCGCCGGTGACCCCGCCGACCTCGGCCGGCATTGCGGGGGCGTCGCCGCCGGCATCCGGTCCCTCGCCCCGCGCCCTTCGATTGCGGAGCGAGCCGGCCAAGCGCACCCGTGGGCGCCGCGCCCGCTTCGTCTTCGAAGGCAGTGCCACCGGCTACCGCTGCCGCCTCGATGGCGGGCCCTACGTCGCCTGCTCCTCGCCGCGCGTCTATCGCCATCTGGCACCCGGTTCCCACGTCTTCCGCCTGCTCGCGGTCGGCTCTGACGGCGAGCCCGCCGCGGCCGTCGTCAAGTACAGCTGGCGGGTCATCGCCCCCGAGGGCTAGCCGAAATCCGCCGCCCGGACACGGGCAAAAGCTCGACGGAAGTTCGACCGTTAACTGCAGGTGGGGGCACCTTTCTATAAAGCGGCGGTGGTTCTCGCGGTCGCCTCCTCGCTGGCCGCCGTCGGCGCCTCCCACGCCGGCGCCGAAGCGACGTTGCCGCCTGGATTTCAGAGCGAAGTTCTCTTCTCTGGCTTGAATTCGCCGACGAATTTCAAAATCGCCCCCGACGGGCGTACCTTCGTGGCGCTCAAGAACGGCGAAATCAAGGTCTTCCCGAAGAACAGCGCGCCGAATGCAACGCCGGAAACGTTCGTTGACCTGCGAAAACAGGTCAACGACTACGGCGATCGCGGGCTGCTCGGGCTCGCGCTCGACCCGAAGTTCGACGATGGCCGGCCGTACGTCTACGCCCTCTACACCTACGACCACGAACTCGGCGCTCCCGGTGGCGCCCCACGCTGGGGCCGCGCGGCGAAGTTCTACGAAGGGGACGAATGCTCGGAACCGGCCGAACACGGCTGTCCGGTCAGCGGACGCCTCGTCCGCCTAACCGCTGAAGGAAACCATGCCGCTCCGAGTGCCGGCGCCCCGGAAGAAACGGTGCTGGTCGAAGGCTGGTGCCAGCAGTTCAACTCTCATTCGATCGGAGACCTCGAGTTCGGTCCCGAAGGCGCGCTCTTCGCCAGCGGGGGCGATGGCGCGAGCTATACCGCGGGCGACTACGGCGAGTTCGAAAACCTCTGCGGCGACCCGCCGGGAGCCGCCCATCAGAGCCTTTCCCCGCCCGGCGCCGAAGGCGGTGCCCTGCGGTCTCAAAGTCCATTGCGACCGAGCGGCGCGATTCTCCTCAACGGGTCCCTGCTCCGCGTCGACCCGGATACCGGCGAAGGTTGGCCCGGCAACCCCCTCGCCTCGAGCTCGAACGCCAACGCTCGCAGGATCATCGGCTTCGGCTTTCGCAACCCCTTCCGGTTCACGATCGATCGCCGCTCCAACGAAGTCTTCGTCGACAACGTCGGCTCCGACCGAATCGAGGAGATCGACCGCATTCCGATTCAGCCCACGCAGGCCTACAACTCGGGCTGGCCCTGTTACGAAGGCCTCGAACCGACGCCGCAATACCAACCACTCGGCCTCACCGCCTGCCAGCGCCTCTACGAAAACCCCGGATCGACCTCGGCTCCCTTCTTCCACTACACGCACACCGCTCCGGTCGCTCCCGGTGACAGCTGCCCGAGCGCCAACGGTTCGGCAATTTCGGGCTCCAGCTTCTACGAAGGAGCGAGCTATCCGTCGCAGTACGGCAATGCACTCTTCTTCGCGGATGCGATCAGGAGCTGCATCTACGTGATGTACGCCGACGCGGATGGCAACCCGGACCCCTCGCGGGTCGAAACGTTCCTCTCGGAACCGAACTTCCTGGCGGGCGTCGACGTCGAGCAGGGACCGGACGGCGAAATCCTCTACGACAGCCTCGCCGCCGGGACCATCAACCGCATCGCCTACGACCCCGGCGCGCCCCAGGCGCGCTTGACGGCGAACAAAGAATGGGGCTCGTTGCCGCTGAACGTCGAATTCAACGCCGGCGCCTCGACCGGCCAGGCCGGTCACACCCTGACCTACATGTGGGACTTCAACGGAGACGGCGTCTTCAACGAAGGCACCGGCCCGACCCAGACCCACCAATACACCTCGGCGGCCAACGCCCCCGTCGCCGTCCAGGTCGAAGATCAGACGACCCACAAGACCTCGGTTGCCAAGCTCACGATCTATCCCGGCGACACCCCGCCGGCGGTGGCGATCCCCTCGCCGTCGCCGACCCTCACCTGGGGCGTCGGGCAGCCGATCAGCTTCGCCGGCTCGGCCACCGAAAGCGGTGGAACCCCCGTCGAAGTCAAGAACCTCTATTGGAAGGTGCGGCTGCTCCACTGCCCGTTCGGGCTGACGGAATGCCACGAACATCCGCTCCAGGTCTTCCCGGGAGTCTCCTCCGGGCAGGTCGCGGCGCCCGACCACGATTACCCGTCCTATCTCAACTTCATCCTCACCGCGACCGACAAACGCGGGCTCTCGAACGAACGCACGGTCAAAATCGCCGCCCGCCCGGACCCGCTGCAGCTGCGCTCGGTACCGCCCGGCATCGAACTGGTGGCCGGGACCAAGGCGGCGCTGACGCCGTTCGAACTGATCGCGATCGAAGACTCGCCGACGATCCTGATCGCTCCCGAAACCCCGGTCGTCGGAGGGGTCACCTACACCTTCCGCGAATGGTCCGACGGCGGTGCCCGGGTCCACTCGGTGGGCGTCACCGGGCCGGCCACCTACACGGCCTACTACGACGCACCGACCGGGCCGCTGCCGACCGGGGCCACCACGTCGGCGCCGATTGTCGCCGCACCGGTGGGCCCACCTCCGCTCACGGCTCGGCCAAAGGCGCCGAAGCTGATCCGCCACCCGGGCAAGACGGCGCATCGTCACCTCGCGCGGTTTGTCTTCAGTGGTCCCGCTGGCGTCACCTTCCGCTGCCGGTTGGACGGCGCGTCGTTCTCGGCCTGTCGCTCGCCGAGCATCTACCGCAACCTTTCCCCGGGAACCCACGTCTTCCGGGTCCAGGAGATCGGCGCCGACGGCAAGCCGGTGGCGCCGATCCGCCGCTTCACCTGGTTCATCGCCGGGTCGAGCGCCCAGCGCGCCCGCTGAGCGGTGGGCCGGCGGGCCGAAATACCGCGCCCAGACGGGGGCGGCCGCGCATCTTTCGCGGTCGGCTGTGTTTAGGTTGGCGACCGGCGCATCTCCAGCCGCCGATCGTCTGAACCGATGAAGACCCGACTCGCAGCCTTCCCGATCGTCGCCCTCGTGGCCCTGCTGGCCTGCGCCAGCGCCGGCGCGGCAATGGTCGCGATCTATCGCAACGCCCTCGACACGACCGCTCAGCGCTCGGAAATGCTGAAGCTCACCGGCCGCAGCTGCGCCCGCGGCGGCAGCGAAGCCACGCTCAAGGTGACGGTCGGAAAACAGACCGAAGAGTGCGTCTACCGCACCCCGGTCCAGGGTCGCAACCTCGAAATCGCGGCCACCGAGCGGCTGCTCACCGGCACGCCGGAAGCGGTCGTCAAAAAAGCCTTCCTCGGCCTGATCCTGCGCGCCGGCGGCGGCGCCAAATACGAGCTGCGGGTCTTTCCGGGGCAGAAAAAGACCCAGTTGGTGAAGGTGACCAAAGCGGGCGGAATCGAGTACCTGGCGATCGAAAAGAAAGTCGCCGCGGTCAAAGGCCTGAACGAAGCCAACGTGCTGCGCCTGAAAGTCGAAGGCGCGAAGGGGAAAGTCGCCGTCACCGGCTTCCTCGGCCCCGAAGTCGTCGGCGAAGCGCTCGACGAAGGCGCCGCCGCCACCAAGAGCGCCTCCGAACCGGTCGAAACCCCGGAAGCCGCGGAAACCCCGGAAGCCGTCGAAGGCAGCGAAGTCGAAGGCGAATCCTCGGGCGTATCGGTCGGCGCGCCGACCAACGGCAGTGGCGCGATCGCGACCTTCGACGCGATCGTCGTCCGCACCCCGGTCCGCTTCTAGCCGCTAGGGCCGCTTCGCCGCGTTCGGCGGCGGCGGATCCTTCTCAGCCGTCCGCGCCGCCGCCGGGGCCGGGAAGGCGACGTGCTCGTGGACGACTTCGGAGACCAGGCGGGCGTAGACGCCGGCGCCGCTCGGGGTCAGGTGGATGCCGTCGTAGAACCATGATTCTTCGCCGTCGGCCGCCGTTTCGGCCCAGGGGATCAGCGTCGTGTCGTGCCAGTCTTCGCTGGCTTCCTCGATCGCGTGGTTGGACTCGTCCTGCCAGCTGACCGGGGCGTGGTCGTCGACGAGGAAGAGTTGACCGACATTGGTGGTCGCCTGCCGCAGCGCTTCCATGTCGTCGGAGTAGAGCGGGCCGTTGTTGCCCCACTGGATGATCATCGCGTCGGGCCGGTGGCCCTCGTGCTTGATCTTCCGCACGATCTTGATGAATTCGTCGGCCTGGCGGCCGATTTCGGCGCTCATCGAAAAGCCCGGGCCGAGCCGCGCCGCCAGCTGTTTCTCGGCGCCGATCATCACCGAGTCACCGAGGGCGATGATCCGCGGCGGCTGCTGGGACGGCGGCAGGGTCGTGCGGTGCGCTTCGGTTTCCCGCCCGGTCCCCGGTTGGCCGCCCGACCCGCTCCTGCCGCCGCCGGCGGGCCGCGGGTCGGGTCGGGTCGCCGGTGCCTTGGCGGCGACATGGACCGAGGTCGCGGTCGAGGCCGCGGCGTCGACGGCACCGTTGCCACCGCCGCCGGCGACGATCCCGCTCCAGCCGACGACCAGCACCACCGCCAGCGCCCCCAGCACCAGCGCCGGGCGTGCCACCCGCAGCCAGCCGTCGGGCAGGCGCGGGCGCTCGGCCTTGCCGTTGAAGGGCAGCTCGACGTAGCGGTAGGAGAGGTCGGCGAGCGCCAGGGTGAGGAGCAGCTGCGCCGGGATCAGGATCCCGCGCGGCAGGGCGACGTCGACGCCGGGTCGGGTGAGGACCAGGACCGGCCAGTGCCAGAGGTAGAAGCTGTAGGAGCGCAGGCCGAGCCAGAGCAGCGGCGGCTGGCCGATGATCCGCCCGAGCCGCGCCGCCGGGTGGGCGAGGGCCGCCAGCAACAGCGTCCCGGCCAGGGCGATCCAGACGTAGCCGCCGTGCCAGAGCGCCAGGTCGTAGTCGTGGACGTGGAGGAAGGAGAGGACGAGGAAGCCGAGCGCGAGAGTGCCGAGGGCGTCGAGGATCGGGCCGACCAGCGCGCCGGCGCGGTGCTCGCGCAGCTCGGTCGGGCTCCAGACCAGGGCCAGGGCGACGCCGGCGAGCAGGCCGACGGCGTGGGTGTCGGTGCCGTAGTAGACCCGCGAGGCGTCGCCGCCGGGGTGGAAGAGGATCCAGGCGAGGACGACCGAGCCGGCGGCCCCGGCGAGCACGCCGAGCAGCAGCCGGCCGCGGCCGAAGAGCTTCATCCCGGCGGCGAAGACCAGCGGCCAGAAGAGGTAGAACTGCTCCTCGACCGAGAGCGACCAGAGGTGGGTGAAGAGCGAGGGTCGCCCGAACTGTTCGAAGTAGGACGTGTGGGTGAAGATGAAGTGCCAGTTGGCGAAGTAGAAGAGCGAGGCGAGGGCGTCGCCGCGGGCCTGGTCGATCTGGCTCGGTTCGACGATCGCCAGGGCGACGATCGAGACCGCGATCAGCACCCCGACCGCCGGCAGCAGGCGCCGCGCCCGCCGCAGCCAGAAGCGGGTGAGGCCGATGTGGCCGCTGCCGCGGAACTCGCGCAGCAGCAGCGAGGTGATCAGGTAGCCGCTGATGACGAAGAAGAGGTCGACGCCGAGGAACCCGCCGGGCAGCCAGGAAACCCCGGCGTGGTAGAAGAAAACGGCGAGCACGGCGAGCGCGCGCAGGGCGTCGATCCCCGGCAGGTAAGGGAAGCGGCTGTCCTTCGGTTTGCTCATCGCTCCCCTGAATGTTCTCGGAGATCGGCGGCGCTCCTTGACCGGCCTTCGCCTGGGAGGAATCTGCCTGCATAATCACTCCCGATGTCGACCTCGACGGTCGAGCGACCGCGCACGTCGGGCCCCGGTTCGGATCTCGGCGGCAACTGGCGCGTGATCGTTCGCAACGACAACCACAACACCTTCGACCACGTCGCCCAGACGCTGGCCCGAGTGCTGCCCGGGGTCAGCCTCGAGCAGGGCTTCCGGATCGCCGACCGCATCCACAACAGCGGCCAGGCGATCGTCTGGACCGGCCCGCGCGAGCCGGCCGAGCACTACTGGGAGATGCTCGACGGCGCCGGGCTGACGATGGCGCCGCTGGAGCGCGGTTGATGTCACTCAGGTTCGGCCGCCGAGCGGCCGATAGATCGGCATGACGATCGACATGGCCAGCCAGAAGCAGGTCGAGAAGCCCTGGGGCCGCGAGCTCTGGTGGGCGGCAACCGAGCACTACGCCGGCAAACTGCTCTACGTCAAGGAGGGGCACCGCCTCTCGCTGCAGTTCCACGAGGAAAAGGACGAGACCTCTTACCTGCTGGAGGGGCGCCTGCGGGTCCACCAAGGCTCCGACGCCGACGACCTCCGCGACTGGATCGTCGAGCCCGGCGATTCCTGGCGCAACGAGCCGGGAGTCGTCCACACGATCACCGCGCTCGAGGACTCAGTCGTGATCGAGGTCTCGACCCCGCACCTCGACGACGTCGTCCGCATCGACGACCGCTACGGCCGCGCCTCCTAGCAAGGCCCCGGGGACGCTCCGCCGCGCCAATCGCGGCGACCCCACTCAGACCTGCGCGGCCTCGATCGCCCCGGAGCCGACCACGGTGTGCCAGGAGGGCAGCAGCGGGATCACATAGAGGTCGATGATCTTCTCGCGGGCCGCGGCGATCTCGTCGGAGTACCAATAGCGTTCGAAATCGCTGTGCGACTCCCACAGCATCGTCTGCTGGAAGGCGAGCGGGTCGTCGTGGGCGCGGGTCAGCGACCAGCTTTTGCAGCCGTAGGCGGTGGCCTTCGCCGCCGCCGCTTCCCAGGTGTCGAGGAACCGGTCGGCCCGGAAGGGGCTGATGTGCCAATCGAGCCTGCAGACCTCCATCAGATGCTCCTCTCGCGTTGCGCTTGCGGCCGGCTCATGCGCCGACCTCGGCCCGGATCGCGCCCGGGCCCTCCTCGGTCTTGCCCTCGTCCTCGCTCTCGGCGCCGACGAGGATCGCGATCTTGCCGAGGTGCTTGTTTTCGTGCAGCAGCTGGTGGGCCTCGGGGACGCCGTCGAAGTCCATCGTCTGCCAGAGGACGGGGCGGACCTTGCCCTCGGCCATCAGCTGGTTGGCCCGCATGCACTCATACGCGTTGGCGAAGTGGGAGCCGATGATCTGCTTCTGGCGCATCCACAGGTAACGGACGTCGAAGTCGAGCTGGAAGCCAGAGGTGGCGCCGCAGATCACGACTTTGCCGAACGGCTTGACGACGTAGACCGAGGTCGGGAAGGTCGCCGTGCCGACGTGCTCGAAAACGATGTCGGGGGAGTCGCCGAGGATCTCTTTGATCCGGTTGGCGAAGCCGCGCGAGGCCCGGAAGCGCTCCTTGTCGAGCGCCGGATCGGCGAGGTTCTCGGGCGTCCGCATCATCGCGCCGAACTCGCCGCGGTTGATGTAGTCGACGGCGCCGAGGCTCTTGACCAGCTCGCCCTTCTCATCGGAGGAGACGACGCCGACGGCGTTGGCGCCGGCGGCCTTGCAGAGCTGCACGGCGAAGACGCCGAGGCCGCCGGCGGCACCCCAGATCAGCACGTTGTGGCCAGGCTGCAGCTTGCACTGGTCGATCAGCATCCGGTAGGCGGTGAAGTAGGTGAGCCCGTAGGAGCAGGCCTCGGCCCAGGTCATGTTCTGGGGGCGCGGCAGCAGCTGCTGGGCCTGGACTTTGGTGAACTGGGCGAACGACCCCCAGGTCGTCTCATAGCCCCAGATCCGCTGGCTGGGCGCGGCGAGCGGGTCGAGGCCGTGGACCTCGACGTCCTCGTAGGAAGCCTGGTTGCAGTGGACGACGACCTCGTCGCCGGGCTTCCAGCGGGTCACGCCCTCGCCGACCTTCCAGACGATCCCGGAGGCGTCGGAGCCGCCGATGTGGTGGCCGAACTCGGGGTGGTCGCCGTAGCCGAAGACCGAGACCGGCTTGCCGAGCGCCGCCCAGACGTTGTTGAAGTTGACGCCGGCCGCCATCACCCGGACGATCACCTCGAAGGCGCCCGGCTCGGGGA
The DNA here is from genome assembly GCA_963839115.1 of uncultured Actinomycetes bacterium. Lineage (GTDB taxonomy): Bacteria > Actinomycetota > Thermoleophilia > Solirubrobacterales > 70-9 > VAYN01. The sequence continues at coordinate 1,682,916 of CAWITM010000001.1, read as the reverse complement.
CCTCCACCTGCTCGAGCTGGAAGGCGTCTTTTGGCTCTCCCTCGCGCTCCTGGCGGATCACCCAGGCGGCCATCGTGTCCGGCAGCTGTCCGAGTTCGGCCTCCGGAGCTGAGACTTGCGTAACTTCCGCGTTCACGCTTTCCCTTCTTTCGAGCATTGTCGAGCCGCGGTCCCCGGCTCGATGGACGGGGCGCATCCTAGCTGGTGGCCGCACAAATCCAGGAGTAAGGAAGAGGATCGCGCCGACCGACATTGAATGAGACCGCGGGTCGCGCCGACGCCGGCGCGGTCACCAAAAGAGAGGAGTTGCAGTCGATGAAGAAGGCCCTGATCACCGGCATCACCGGGCAGGACGGCTCGTATCTGGCCGAACAGCTGCTCGAGAAGGATTACGAGGTGCACGGGATCGTCCGCCGCTCCTCGTCGTTCAACCGCGAGCGAATCGAGCACATCCGCGAGACGCAGGGCGAGGAGTCCAACCTTCACCTGCACTACGGCGATCTCAGCGACTCCAGCCGCCTGGTCCGGCTGGTCTATGAGATCGAACCGGTCGAGGTCTACCACCTCGGCGCCCAGTCCCACGTCAGGGTCTCCTTCGACGAGCCCGAGCACACCAATGACGTGACCGGCATGGGCACCGTTCGCCTGCTCGAGGCGATTCGCGACACCGGGATGAGCCCGCGCTTCTACCAGGCCTCCTCGAGCGAGATGTTCGGCTCGACCCCGCCGCCGCAGGGCGAGTCGACTCCCTTCCACCCGCGCAGCCCCTACGCGGTGGCGAAGGTCACCGCCTATTGGATAACCGTGAACTACCGCGAGTCCTACGGCATGCACGCCTCAAACGGGATCCTCTTCAACCACGAGTCGGAGCGACGCGGCGAGAACTTCGTGACCCGCAAGATCACCCAGGCCCTGGCCGAGATCCACCTCGGCATGCGTGACAAGCTCGCCCTCGGCAACCTCGACGCCAAGCGCGACTGGGGTTACGCGCCCGACTACACCGACGCGATGTGGCGCATCCTCCAGCAGGACGAGCCCGACGACTACGTCATCGCGACCGGGGAGATGCACTCTGTCCGCGATTTCCTCGATGCCGCCGGCGACTTCCTCGGCCTCGACTGGTCGAAGCACGTCGAGATCGATCCGCGCTTCTATCGCCCGGCCGAGGTCGACGCGCTCTGCGGCGACCCGACGAAGGCGAAGGAGAAACTCGGCTGGGAGCCCCAGACCTCGTTCACGGAGCTGGTGCGGATCATGGTCGACGCCGACGTCAAGTCGCTCGAAGACCGCCTCGCCGGCCGCGGGGTTCGCAGTCGGGAAGCCGACGCCTGAGATGCGGCCCGGGCCGGCGTTCGTCAGCGGCGGCGCCGGGTTTGCCGGTCGCCATCTGGTCCGGCACCTGGAGCGGGAGGGCGTCGAGGTCATCGCCCCGGACCGCGGCGAGCTGGACCTCGGCGACGCCGACGCGGTCCGCGCGCTGTTCGCCTCGACCGGCATCTCGACCTGCTTCCATCTCGCCGCCTTCAGCTCACCGTCGCTCTCGCTGCAAGCGCCGGCGGAGGCGCTCCTCGGCAACGTCGCGATGACGCTGAACCTCCTCGAGGCGGTCCGTCACGAGGCGCCGGAGGCGACCGTCGTCCTCGTCGGCTCGGGCCAGGTCTACGGCGAGCCGACCTCGCTTCCGGCGACCGAGGAGTCCCCGCTCGAGCCCGGCAACCCCTACGCGGTCTCCAAGGCAACCGGTGACCTGCTCGGCCGCCAGTACGAAGTCGCCTTCGGGATCAAGGTCCTGAGGATGAGGCCCTTCAACCACGCCGGGCCCGGCCAATCGGACGAATACGTGGTCAGCACCCTCGCTCGTCAGGTCGCCGCCGCCGAGGCTGCGGGGGATGACGTCTGCGTCCTGCGAACCGGGTCCCCCGACTCCGCCCGCGACTTCACCGACGTCCGCGACGTCGTCGCCGCCTACGTCGCGGCGGCGGACCTCGACGGGGGAGCGTTCAACGTCTGCCGCGGCTCGGCCACCTCGGTCGCCGACCTGATCGCGATGCTCGCCTACGCGTCGCGGCTGCCGATCCGGCACGAGGTCGACCCCGGGCGGCTGCGGGCCAACGAGGTCCCAACGCTCTACGGGTCAAGCGAGCGCTTGCGGCGGGCCTGTGGTTGGAGCCCCGCGATACCGCTCGAGCAGACGGTCCGCGACACGCTCGACTGGTGGCGGACCGAGTCCTCGCAGGGCCGGGGCTAGGCGCCGGGCGGCCGTCCCTGCAGTTCGCCGACGAGGCTCTTCAGGCGGGCTCGAAAGCTCTCGGCACTGAATCGCTCGGCGTTCGCTCGGATCACCGATGGGTCGAAGCTGCCGAAATCGGTGTCGCGCAGCGCCTCGCCGAGCCCGGCGGCGCTCTCGTCGCCGACCAGCACGCCGGTCTCGCCGTCGATCACGGTTTCGGTGGTGCCGCCCTCGGCGACCGCGACGACCGGCCGCCCCGCCGCCTGGGCCTCGACCGCGGCGATCCCGAACTCCTCGACGTTGGGCACGATCAGGGTCGCGCAGCGCGCGTAGAGCGAGGCGAGCTCGGCGTCGGAGACGCCGCTCAGGAACTCCACCGGCTTGCCTTCGAAGCGGGCTTCCAGCGCCTCGCGCTCGGGGCCGTCGCCGACGATCTTGATCGGCCGCCCGGCCAGCAGCGCCGCTTCGATCGCGACGTCGACCCGCTTGTGGCGCACGATCTGGCCGACGAAGAGGACATAGTCCTCGGGCGTCCCCGGGGCGAAGCGGTCGACCGCGACCGGTGGGTGGACGATCACTGACTCGCGACCGTAGATCCGCTCGATCCGCTGCTGGGTGATCGAAGAGTTGGCGACGTAGTGGGTGACCCGCTCGGAGGCCTCGAGGTCCCAGGCGGCGGTGCGGTCGAGAACCCTGCGGAGCACCGGCCGCAACGGCGGCGGGCACTCCGACAGCGCCCGCTCACGCTCGAACCAGACGTAGCGGAAGGGGCTGTGGCAGTAACAGATGTGGGTCGCGTCGGGGCCGGGGCGGACGCCCTGGGCGAAGGCGCTGCTGCTGGTCACGACGACGTCGAACTCGGCGACCGGGAGCCGCTCGACGGCGGCCGGGAAGAGCGGCAGCAGGTAGCGGAAAGAGCTCTGCTTGACCCCCAGGCGCTGCAGGGCCGAGGCGACGACACGGTGACCCGCGAACGCCGGCCCGACCGCCTCCTCGTCGTAAAGGAGGGTGAAGATCGGCGCCCCCGGCCAGCAGGCCGCCATCTCGGCGAAGGTGCGCTCGGCCCCGCGCATGACCAACAGGTAGTCGTGGACGAGCGCCAGGCTCGGCTGCCGCCCGGTCGACGACCCGCTGTCAGGGCGCTCAGGCGGCGCGGTCGACGCGGGGCTCATCCTCGGTTTCGTGCAGCTCCGGCGCCGAGATCGCCCGAACCGTGATGTGGGTCGGCTCGGGCGGCTCGATCTCCTTGCCGGCGGCAACCCCGAGGCCCTCGACCTTGCGCAGCTGCGGCAGCAGCCGTGCCTCCATCGAGCCGACCGCTTTGTCGTAGGCGGTCGCGGCCGAGTTGAGGCGCTGGCCGACAGCGCTGAAATCGCCGATGAATTTGCCGAAGCGGGCGTGCAGGGTGCCGGCGGCGTCGGCGATCTCGGCCGCCTCGGCGACCATCCGCTCCTGCCGCCAGCCCAGCTCCATCGTCCGCAGCAGGCCGATCAGCGAGGTCGGGCTGACCAGCAGCACGTTGCGCTCGAGCGCGTAGTCGAAGAGGTCGGGATCGGCCGCGAAGGCGGCGTGCAGCGCCGGCTCGTTGGGGATGAAGCAAACGACCAGATCCGGCATCTCGCCGGCCTTGAACTGGCCCTGGTAGTCCTTCGAGCTGAGCGCCCGCACGTGCTCGCGGGCCTGTCGTGCGTGGCGCGCCAGCTGCACCCGGCGCTCGCTTTCGTCCTCGGCTTCCTGAGCGTCCAGGAAGGCGTCCAGCGGCACTTTCGAGTCGGCGACGAAGCTGCGGCCCTCGGGCAGCAGGAAGCGCGCATCGGGGCGCAGGTTGCCGTCTTCGGTCCGCAGGGTCTCCTGCAGCTCGAAGTCGACGTGCTCGGTCATCCCGGCGATCTCGACGCACCGCTTCAGCTGCAGCTCGCCCCACTGGCCGCGGGTCTGCGGCTGGCGCAGCGCTTTCTTGAGACCGGCGGTCTCGGAGTTGAGGTTGCCGACGGTCTGGCCCATCTGCTCGAGGAGGGTTTTGGTCTGCAGGTCCGTTTCGCCGCGCTTGCGGACTTCGGCCTCGATCTTCTCCTGGCCGCGCGCGATCCGGTCGGTCAGCGCTTTCATTTCCGCCTGGCGCTTGTCGATCTCGGTCTGGCGCCGGTCCAGCGCCGCCTCGGCGGTGCGGGCGTCGACCTTGCGGGCTTCGTCGTTGGCGGCCAGCAGGTTGGACATCATCTGCGAGGCCACCTCGGCGGTCGCCTGCTGGATCGCCGGCCCGAGGTCGGGCTCGACCCGCGGCTCCTCGCGCCCGGCGACGGCGAGCGCGTAGACGAGCCCGGCGGCGAGCAGGACGACTGCGATGGCGAGGACGACGGTCATGTCCTCCGAGATTGACGCGCCGATCGGACGCAAACGCCCGCCTGCCAGGGAGCTTTCAGGGAACTACGGCAGCAGCAGGTCGTTCTGGGAGGAGGCGCGGTAGTGGCCGACTTCGAGATGGGCGGGCGTCGCCTTCGAGCCGGTCGCGGTGATCGTGTAGTAGCCGGCCGGCAGCTGGGCCTGGAAGGTGCCGGGGCTGCGGCCTTCGATCGGTTCCGATTCCGCGTCCTTGGGCCCGTGGATCACCAGCTGTGAGCTGGCGCCGGTCTGGTTGGCGGTCACGAAGACGACGTCGAGCGGCACCTTGGAGCCCTTGATCGGCGGCTGCGCTTGGTTCTGGTTCTGGGGGATCTGCTGGTGCTTTTCGGGGCCGTTGGCGATCGCGCCCGGCGCCACCGTCACCGCCTTGGGGGTGATGATCACGCTGACCCGGGTCGCCACCTGCGGGCGTGGGTCGTTGGGGTGGGACTGGGCGCCGCAGCCACCGATGGCGAGCGCCAGCGCGGCGGCACCGATCGCCCCGCCGACCACGGCTCTGGCTCCTCCACGACCCATCGCGGCTGAATTTAACCGAAGGGCAGGGCGACTACTGCGGCCGTAACGCCATCTTCACCTACGGCGAGCTCGGCGCCGGGCTCGGCCTCGCGGCGAACGATCGCCAGGCCGATGCGCCCGAGGGCGGGGGAGACGACGGCGCTGCCGAGCGTCCCGACCTCCTTGTCGCCCAGTCGCAGCGCCGCTCCCGGCGCCGCCGGGCCGCTCAGTCGCAGGCCGCGCAGGTGGCGATTGGGCTTGCCCTTGTAGTGGAGGCGGGCGACCGTCTCCTGGCCGATGTAGCAGCCCTTGGTGAAGCTGACGGCGGCCTCGACGATGCCGGCCTCGGCGGGCATCGTGGCGGTGTCCATCTCGGCGCCGAAGCGCGGCGCGCCGGCCTCGACGCGGAGGATCTCGGCCGCCTCGGGGCTGACGGCGACGGCGCCGGCGGCGAGCAGCGCGTCGCTCAGGCGCTCGCTGTCGGCGGCGGCGCAGATCAGGTCGAACCCATCGCGCGTCCCGGCGGCGATCGCCTCGACCCCGTGCACGCTGGTCGCCTCGCAGGCGAACTCGGGCAGCGGCGCCGTCGCGGCGATCTCAGCGGCCCGCGGCCCGATCAGCGAGAGGATCGCCCGCTCCGCGGTCACGTCGCTGACGCTGACGTCACGCCCGATCGAGTACATCGTCAGATGCCGCAGGGCCACGTCCTTGGTCTCGCGCTCGGTGTCGAGAACGATCTCCTCCTCCGCCGGGCGCAGCACCCGCATGTCCGCCTGCATCTTCCCCTTGCGGTCGAGCAACGCCGAGTACTGCCCATCGCCGACCTCAAGACTCTCGACGTCATTCGTCAACTGTCCCTGCAGGTACTCCGCCCCGTCAGGTCCCGCAACAAGAATCACCCCGCGCCCCGCGCGCTCAACCAGCCCACATTCCTCGCGCAGCTGCCTGTACTGCGCATCAAGCTCAACCGTCGGAGTAGTCGCGTCCATCCCCAGATCTTAGGAACCTACGCCAGCGGGCAGGTCGGGTGACCCCCGAACGAACCTCCACGGCTGTTGTGAGAGAGGGGGTCACCCGACCTGGCCGCTCCGCCCAAGGTCCGCAATTTAGATATGGCAAACTCTTTTAGCCATGTCTAAATCTCAAGCCATCGAGGACTACGCCAAGGCCATCTACACGATCGCCTCCGAGCGCCAGGGCCCGGTCCTGAACGGCGAGGTCGCCCAGCGCCTCGGCGTCACCCCGGCGACCGCGACGGCGATGCTGAAGAAGCTCGCCGACCTCGGCCTCGCCGACTACGTCCCCTACCGCGGCGTCAGCCTGACCCCGGCGGGGGAGAAGGTCGCGCTCGAGGTGATCCGCCACCACCGCCTGATCGAGGCCTACCTGTCCGAGGCGCTGGGGATGCCGCCCGAGCGCGTCCACGAGGAGGCCGAGGTGCTCGAGCACTACATCTCCGAGGAGCTCGAGGCGCTGATGGCGGCCAAGCTCGGCGAACCGAGCCACGACCCGCACGGCAACCCGATCCCCGGCCCCGACCTGCTGCCGCCGGATCCGCCCGCGACCGCCCTGCAACCGCCCCCGCCGGCGCCGTGAGGCTCTTCCGCGAGGAGCGCGGCCCCGAGAGCGTCCTCCCCGGTGAGGCCGCCGTCGCCCTGGCCGCCCGCGCCTCGCTCGACGGCAACGCCCGCGGCTTCGGCCGCCTCTGGCCGTTCCTGGGGCCGGCCTTCGTCGCCGCCGTCGCCTACATCGACCCGGGCAACTTCGCCACCAACATCGCCGGCGGCGCCAAATACGGCTACCTGCTGCTGTGGGTCGTGCTGGCCGCCAACCTCGTCGCGATGCTTGTCCAGGCGCAGTCGGCCAAGCTCGGGATCGCCACCGGACGCAACCTCGCCGAGCTCTGCCGCGAGCGCTTCAGCACCCGCACCTCGGTCGGCCTCTGGCTGCAGGCCGAGATCGTCGCGATGGCCTGCGACATCGCCGAGATCGTCGGCGCCGCCCTCGGCCTCAACCTCCTCTTCGGGATCCCGCTCTTCCCGGCCGGGATCATCGCCGGCGCCGGCGCGTTCGCGATCCTCGGCCTCCAGCAGTACGGCTTCCGGCGGCTCGAGGCGGGGATCTCGGTGCTGGTCGGGGTCGTCGTCGCCTCCTTCGTCTACGAGCTCTTCGACGCCCACCCCGACGGCGGCGAAGTCGCCCGCCACCTCTTCACGCCGGGCTTCGCCGGCACCGGCAGCCTGCTGCTGGCGACCGGGATCGTCGGCGCCACGGTGATGCCGCACGTCATCTACCTGCACTCGGCGCTGACCCAGCACCGCATCGTCGGCCGCAACTCCGACGAGCGCCGCCGCATCCTGCGCTTCGAGAAAATCGACGTCGTCATCGCCCTCTCGCTGGCCGGGCTGGTCAACATCTCGATGATGGTCGTCGCCGCGGCCCTCTTCCATGGCAGCGGCCTGACCGGCATCGACACGATCGAAGGCGGCTACGAAGCGCTGCAGAGCCTCGTCTCCGACCGCGCCGCGGCGATCTTCGGCGTCGCCCTGCTGGCCTCCGGCTTCGCTTCCTCCTCGGTCGGGACGATGGCCGGCCAGGTCGTGATGGCGGGCTTCATCCACCGCCGCATCCCGCTCTTCCTGCGGCGGGCGCTGACGCTGACCCCGGCCCTGGTCGTCCTCGCGATCGGCATCAACCCGACCGACGCCCTGGTCGGCAGCCAGGTCGTCCTCTCCTTCGGCATCCCCTTCGCCCTCGTCCCGCTGGTGCTGATCGCCCGCGACCGCAAGGTGATGGGCGACCTGGTGAACCCCACCTGGCTCTCCGTCCTGGCAGGAGCGATCGCCTCTTTGATCATTCTCCTCAACGTCTTCCTGCTCTACCAAGCCTTCTTCGCCTGAGCGCTAGGCTTCGCGCCGTGAGCCTTGCCACCGAGTTCCAAGCGATCGTCGACGCGCTTCCACCCGATTGGACCGATCTCGAGGTCGACCTGCGGATCGACGACGAGTCCCGCTACATCGACGCTGCCGTCTTCCTCAGCCAGGTCAATGCCCGCGTCTACTCGCGCCAGGAATGGCACTGGCGGCTGATGGTCGCCCACAGCTTCGGCCACGCCGCCGCCGCCGAGACCGTGCACGGGGTGCTGGGCAAGCTCGACGGCGAGGAGATCACCGGCGAGATGCGGGTCGCCGAGGTGCGCGAGGGTCGCTCCGAGGTCGTGCAGATGTGGGGGCGCCCGGAAAGCGTGCGCCAGGAGTTCCGCGAGCGGCGCTCCAACTAGCGCGTGGCAAGAGTCCTCAGCATCGCCACCGACCTGATACTGGCCAGCCGCGTCGAAGCGGCGCTGAGCGCCGCCGGCCACGAGGTCGTCGGGGCGGCCTCGATCGCGGCGGCGCCGCAGGACGGGATCGAGCTGATCGTCGCCGACCTCGAGGTCGAGAAACCGGAGGCGCTGGTCGGTCTCGGGGTGCCGGTGCTCGGCTACTACTCCCACGTCGACGCCGAAACCAAGGCACTCGCCGATGCCGCCGGGGTCGATCTCACCGTGCCGCGCTCGCGGATGGCGCGCGAACTGCCGGCGCTTGCCGAGAAGCTCCTCAGCGCCGACTAGGCGCCCGCTCGTCAGCGGCCGCGCGCGGCGCGCCTCAGCCGCCGCCGAGGGCGAACGCCTTGTCGAGTTCCGGCAGCGGTTCTTCGATCAGGCCGTGCGCGGCGGCCCAGGCCGACCATTGCTTCAGCACCTTCGGGTCGAACGGCGCCGGCTTCAGAACCGGCAGCAGGCCCTCGAGCTGGGCGCGGGCGTCGCACCGTTCGAGGCTCGGTTCGGCGGCGAGCAGGTCGTCGAGCGCGGTTTCCGGTTCGCGCTCGGCGAAGCGGTAGCCGCGCTCCGTCGCGTTGACCATCGCGGTGACCAGGTGCGGTTCGTTTTCCATCTCCGCTTCGGTCGTCGTCAGCACCAGCTCGGGATAGGGCGGGGCGCCGAATTCGTCGACTTTGAAGACCCGCAGCGGCACGCCCTGGCGGCGCAGGGCGACCGCCTCGTCGTTCCAGAAGCCGGTCGCCGCGTCGACCTTGCCAGCGGCCAGCGAGGAGACCGCGTTGAAGCCGATCGTCACCCGCTTGACCCCGGCCGGGTCGCCGCCGTCGGCGCTGACCTCGGAGTCGACGACGGCTTCGTCGGAGGGCAGGCCGGTGACGCCGACGGTGTTGCCGTCGAGGTCGCGCGGGCGGCGCACCGGGCCGTCGCGGCGGGCCAGGATCGCCGCCAGCGGCCGTCCCACGATCGGCATCAGCCCGACCAGCGGGAGGCCTTTCTCGCGGGCGATCCCGAGGTCGGTGATGTCGAGGATCGCGAAGTCGGTGCGGCCGGCGGCGAGCAGCTTCGGAGCGTCGGTCGATTCGCCCGGCGCCCGGATCGTGAGGTCGATTCCGGCCCGCCGGTAGTAGCCCTGCGCGCTCGCCGCGTAGATCCCGGTGTGGACCGGATTGGGCGTGAAGTCGAGCACCAGGGTCGCGCCTTTCGGCCCGCCCGGTTCAGCACCGCTCCCGCCGCAGCCGGCGAGGCCGGCGAGCAACAGGGCGGTCGCCAGCAGCGCAGCGACACGACTCATCTGCGCCGGACCCTATTCCCTTATGCATTTCCTTGAGCAAATATGAGTAGACTGCCGCCGCTTCTGGTTTTGGCCAGGAACGTGGGTTTTCGAACGAGGAACTTCTAGGAGGGGAACGAGAGTGGAGCTGGAGCAAAAAGGTCTGTCCGCATACCTGGCGGAGCTGATCGGCACGCTGTTGCTGGTCTTCTTCATCACCAGTGTCGTCACGCTTTATGTGTCGGTCGGCAGTCAGGCCAGTTTCGGCTCCGACTTCGCCGTCGTCGGCTTCGTCCAGGGCCTGACCCTGTTCGGGGTGATCTGCATGTTCGGCGCCGTCAGCGGTGGCCACTTCAACCCGGCGGTGACCCTGGCCGCGGCGACGATCCGGCGCATCAGCCCGATCGACGCCGTCATCTACATCCTTGCCCAGCTCTCCGGTGCCGTCCTCGGCGCCCTGCTGACCAAGGCCCTGCTGCTCGACGAGGGGCGCGCCGTCCACTACGGCGCCGGCTCGATCTCCGGACTGCTCTCCGGCAACGTCGCCGGCGCCGCGGTCGAGGGGATCGGCGTCTTCACCCTCGTCCTGGTGATCCTCGCCGTCGTCTTCTCCGAAAAGAGCCTCAAGGACTGGGGCCCGCTGGCGATCGGCCTGACCTTCGTCTTCATGGTCATGGTCGGCGGCCCGCTCACCGGCGCCTGCTTCAACCCGGCGCGCTGGTTCGGCGCCGCGCTGGTCAGCAACGAATGGGGCGGCACCTGGCCCTACCTGGTCGGCCCGCTGGTCGGCTCGCTGGCCGCGGTAGCGGTCTGGCGCTTCGTGATCGAGGCCGGGGGCCCGTCCCCGTCGGAGCCGCCGCAGCGGGTCAAGCCGCCGGCGACCACCGCCGACGCCGCCGAGGGCCGCACCGGGCGCGGTCTCCGCGGCCGCAGCCTCAAAGGCCGGGGCGACGCGGCCGACACCGGCGGAACCCCTCCCGCCAAAGACTGATCCAGACGTTTCGAGCTGCGACGCACGCGCCGGGGCCGACCCGGCGCGTGCGGTAGTTTCAGACCCTTGCAACGGGTCACCTTCTCGCGCAACTTCACGCTCTCGCTGTCCCGGACGTGCCAGTGCTACTGCAAGTACTGCGCCTTCGCGACGCACCAGGCCCACGTCCACGCGCCGGCCGACGTCGAACGCATCCTCGACGAAGCGCTGAAACGCAACACCAAGGAGCTCCTCGTCCTGACCGGCGAGCGCCCCGAGGTCAATCCGATCGTCGCCGAGCGGCTGGCGGTCTGGGGCCACGAGGACTTCACCAGCTACGTCGTCTGGGCGTGCGAGCGGGCGCTCGAGCGGGGGATGCTGCCCCACACGAACCTCGGGGTGCTCTCGAAGGGTGACCTGGCGCGGCTGCGCGAAGTGACCGCGTCCCAGGGACTAATGCTGGAGTCGGTCGACGAGAGCCTCATGGAGACGGTGCATGCTGGGTCGCCTACGAAGCACCCGAAAGCGCGGCTGGAGACGATCGAAGCGGCCGGGGAGCTGAAGATTCCGTTTACGACCGGGATCCTGGTGGGGATTGGCGAGAGCGAGGAGTCGCGGGTGCAGTCGCTGGAAGCGATTGCTGAGGTGCAGCGCCGCTACGGGCACATCCAGGAGGTCATCCTCCAGAACTTCGTGCCGCATCCCCGGTATTACGGGGCGGAGGTGGCCGAGATTGCTAACGAGGCTTCGCGTGAGAGGTGGGCGGGGACCGGGGATGACCCCTCTCTCACGAACTTGGAGGTTCGTTCGGGGTCATCCCCGGTCCCCTCTCCGGACTGGGCGAATCCCGTCGGGATCGACGAGATCAAGCGCCTGATTCAGGAGTGCAAACGGCTGATGCCGGATGTGGGGGTTCAGGTCCCTCCGAACCTTTCTGACTTCTGGCCGGAGTTGGTGGAAGCTGGCGCCACGGACCTCGGTGGGCTCTCCTCGAATGGCGATCACATCTCACCCGAGGAGCCGTTTCCCTCGCCGCACCAGGTGAGGAAGGAGCTGGCGCCCAGGGGGTTCGCTCTGAGCGAGCGGCTTTGCGTCTATCCGCAGTACATGGACCAGGAGTGGATGGAGCAGGGGGTGCTCGACGTCATCAAGCTCAAGTACTGGAGCTTCATTCCGCGGCGCGGGTCCGGGAGGCGGAGTGAAGAGGAGATTGCTCCGGGCTTGGCCCAGAAGGCGATCGCCAAGGGACGGGAGGGGGTTGAGCTCTCTGAGGACGAGATGACGGCGATGTTCGCCGAGACGCGGCCCGAGGTGATCGAGGAGATGCGGGTGGCGGCCGACGAGCTGCGCGCGGAGCTGGCGGGGGACGTCGCGACGTTCGTCGTCAACAGGAACATCAACTTCACCAACGTCTGCATCGTCGGCTGCGCCTTCTGCGGATTCGGCCAGGGCAAGCGCTCGCCGGACGCCTACGAAGTCAACGAGTCCGACTTCGCCGACCGGATCGCCGAAGCGGTCTCCTTCGGCGCCACCGAGCTCTGCATGCAGGGCGGCATCCATCCCGACCTCACCCTCGAGGAGTACGGGCGCTGGCTGTCGCTGGCCAAGGACGAGGCGCCGCAGCTGCACCTCCACGCCTACTCGCCGATGGAGATCAACCACGCCTGCGAGCGCTCCGGCCGCTCGCCCGGAGAAGTCTTCGAGTACCTGCTCGACCACGGTCTCGGCTCGACCCCCGGCACCGCCGCCGAGGTGCTCGACGACGGCGTCCGCCAGCGGATCTCGCCGAACAAGCTGCCCGCCGACCGCTGGGTCGAGATCATCGAAGCCTCACACCGCGCTGGCCTGCACTCGACCTCGACGGTCATGTTCGGCCACATCGAGGAGCCGCGCGAGCTCGCCCGCCACATGAAGGTCGTCCGCGGCGTCCAGGAACGGACCGGCGGCATCACCGAGTTCGTGCCGCTCAGCTTCATCCCCTTCAACACGATGCTGGGGCGGACCCACGGGATCGAGGAGATCTCGATGCGGGAGAACCTCAAGCACACCGCCGCCTTCCGGCTCTCGCTCGGCAAGTCGATCCGCAACCTGCAGGCCAGCTGGGTGAAGATGGGCCTCGAGGGCGCGACCGAGGCGCTGCGCTGGGGCGTCAACGACCTCGGCGGCACGCTGATGGAGGAGAACATCTCGCGGATGGCGGGCTCCCAGCACGGGGTGCGGCTCGAGGTCGAGCAGCTGATCGACGCGGCGCGCGCGGCGGGACGGACGCCGGCCCAGCGCTCGACGCTCTACGAGATCATCGAGACCTACTAGGCGTCACTCGCGCCGGTCGCGCCGAGGCGCGATCATGCGCCGATGCGCGCGATGGTCCTCGACGCCCCGCACGAGCCGCTGCGGCTCACCGACCTCCCGGATCCCGAGCCGGGTCCGGGCCAGGTCCTGATCGCGGTCCGCGCCTGCGGCGTCTGCCGCACCGACCTCCACATCCTCGACGGCGAGCTCGACGAGCCGAAGCTGCCGCTGGTGCCGGGACACCAGATCGTCGGCACCGTGGTCGGGGCGGGGGAGGGCGCCGAGCGTTTCGAGCCGAACACGCGGATCGGCGTGCCCTGGCTCGGCTGGGTCGACGAGGAGTGCCGCTACTGCCGCCAGGGCCGCGAGAACCTCTGCGAGGGCGCCCGCTTCACCGGCTATGACATCGACGGCGGCTACGCCGAGCTCTGCGTCGCCGACGAGCGCTTCTGCTTCCCGCTGCCCGATCTCTACGAGGACGCCGAGGCGGCGCCGCTGCTCTGCGCCGGGCTGATCGGCTACCGGGCGCTTCGGCTGGTCGGCGAGGCGCCGCGGATCGGTTTCTACGGGTTCGGCTCCGCGGCCCACATCCTCTGCCAGGTCGCCGTCGCGGAAGGGCGCGAGGTCTACGCCTTCACGCGGCCCGGGGACGAGGCGACGCAGGCGTTCGCGCGGCGGCTCGGCGCCGTCTGGGCGGGCGCCTCCGACGAGCGCCCGCCGGCCGAGCTCGACGGCGCGATCGTCTTCGCCGCCGTCGGCGAGCTGATGGTGGCGGCGTTGCGGACCAGCGCCCGCGGCGCCCGGGTGATCAGCGCCGGCATCCACATGAGTGACATCCCGTCATTTCCGTACGACCTGCTGTGGGAGGAGCGGACGCTCGGCTCGGTCGCAAACCTGACCCGCGAGGACGGCCGCGACCTGCTGGCCGCGGCGCCCCAGGTGCCGGTGCGGACCTCGGTGACGACCTATCCGCTCGCCGACGCCAACCGGGCGCTTGAGGACCTGCGGGCGGGGCGGGTCGAGGGCTCGGCGGTTCTGGTCCTCGATTCGCCCGAGGCCGCGCCGCCGGCCTCCTCGCGCGAGTAACCGCGGCGGCTTCCGGGTACCTGTCCGGGGACAGAAAAACGACGGAAGGAACAAGATGGCTGATGCTCCCGCCAACAAGGACGACGCCAAAGGCCGCCTCAAGGAGGCCGCTGGAAACGTGACCGGCGACAAGGATCTGAAGAACGAGGGCAAGGTCGACCAGGCCTCGGGCAAGGTCAAGCAGGGTGTGGACAAGGTCCGCGACGCCCTCCACAAAGACTGAGCAGTAGTTACCGCGGCGGGCCCCACCCGGCCCGCTGTCGCTCAGCGGAAGAGGTCTTCCTCTTTCGGGCGGCGGATCGCGGCGGCGCCGGGGCCGTCGTCCTCGGTGACGTGGTGGCCGATGCCGCTGACGATCGCCGCCGGCGCGCCGCTGGCCTTGTCCCGCACGAGGTCGGCGGCGCCCGCTGCCTGGTCGGCGATCGCGATCAGGGTCGCGTGCAGCTCGTTGCCGTCGGCGTCGGTGCGCCCGCGCCAGTCGTCGAGCGGAACCAGGCCGGCGCAGCCGATCGCGACCTCGGCCTGGCCAATCCGCCAGGCGCGGCCGAAGCTGTCGGCGACGACGACGCCGACCAGCGCGCCGGTGCGCTCGGTGATTTCGGCGCGGACCCGGCGGGCCGAGGCGTCGGGATCCTCGGGCAGCAGGCAGACGGTGTCATCCTCGGGCACGTTCGAGGAGTCGATGCCGGCGTTGGCGCAGACGAGGCCGTGGTGAGTCTCGACGATCAGGACGCCGCGTTCGGCGCGGATCACCGTGGCGCTCTCGTCGAGGATCAGCTGGACCAGCGCCGGTTCCTTGCCGAGGACGGCGGCGTAGCGGCGCGCCTCGGCGCCGGGGATGACGCTGCGCAGCGTCCGCAGCCGTCCCTCAGCCTTGGAGACGATCTTCTGGGAGACGACGAGGACGTCGCCATCGTTGAAGATCGCGCTTTCGCAGATCATCTCGCCGAGCCCGTCGCCCTCCTCGATCTCCGGCAGGTCGGGAACGGCCCGGACGCGGACTTCGGCCGCGCGCAGGGCGCCGCCGGCACCCGGGATCGCTCCCGGCGGACCGCCGGGGACCGGCGCTCCCGGCGGGGTCCCGCTGCCCGCCCCGTCTTCGCTTTTGATCGGCCCGCCGCCGCCCCGCCGGTCGATGCTCATATCCCGAGCACCTTGGCCGTCCGCTTGGCCCGGCCCCGGTCGGTCTCGACCGCCAGGGTGAGCGCGACGACGTCGGCCGGAGTGTCGAGGTCGAGGGCCAGGGAGGCCAGCTCCTCGACGCCGTAGGCGACCCCGGCGGCGCGCGCTGCCTCGACGTGACGGGCGCGGCTGCCCTCGCCGAAGCTCGGCTCGATCGCGCTCGGCGGCGCCAGGACGAGCGCGTTGGTGCCCTCGCCGTGGCGGTCGGGGACGACGCCGACGTAGGCGTCCGGCACCCCGGTCAGCAGTTTGTCGAGCTCGCGCGGGTCGAGCAGCGGGCAGTCGCCGGGGAGGAGGACGACGCAGCGGGCGCCGTCGGCTTCGGCGCGGGCGATCCCGGCCAGCGCCGCCTCCGAGTGCCCGGCGTCGGCGGGATCGGGGACGACGGCGGCGCCGGCCTCGGCGGCCAGTTCCTGGGCCCGCGGCTCGCCGGTGACCATGATCGTGGCCTCGATCGTCCGTGCCCCGCCGATCGCCTCGAGCACGTCGGCGACCATCGCCGCGACCAGCTCGCCGTGGCGTTCGGCGTCGACGCCGCCGGCGAGGCGGGTCTTGGCGGCGTCGAAGCGCTTGACCGGGAGGATCGCGGTGGCTTTCACGAAAGGCCGGTCCCGGCGAGCGAGTCGGCGTAGTCGAGCACCGTGCGGGCGAGGCGGGCACGGCCGGCGACGCCCTCCATCAGGGTCGGCGCGGCCAGCGTCGGGATGTCGGGAGGGGGCGGGTCGGGGTCGTCCTGGTCGACGACCATCGCGTCGATCAGCCCGGCGTAGAGGGAGGCGACGCCGGCGGCGGTGCAGGGGCGGCCGAGGCCTTCCATGAAGCGGTTGGTCGGGCCCTTGACGACGGCGCCGGCGACGTAGGGACTGACGGCGATGACCGGGGCAGGGGAGGCGGCGATCGCCTCGCGCATGCCGGGGACGGCGAGGATCGGGCCGATCGAGATCACCGGGTTGGAGGGACCGATCACGATCGCCTCGGCGATCCGCAGCGCGTCGAGGACCTCGGCCGTCGGCGCCGCCTCGGCGATCCCCTCGAGCTCGACCCCGAGAACCGCCGGCTGACCGCCGTCGAGGATCAGGTACTCCTGCAGGGCGCGGCGGCCACCCTCGGTGATCACCTTGGTGCGGACCGGCTGGTCGGACATCGGCAGGACGCGCGCCTCGATCCCGACCCCGCGGCCGATCTGGGCCTGGGCGTCGGTCGCCCTGCCGCCGTCGGCGAGGAACTGGCGGCGGTACAGGCAGGCGGCCAGGTCGCGGTCGGAGAGGCCGAACCAGCCCGGCGCGCCGAAGCGCTGGATGCGCTCGAAGACGGTGAAGGTGTCCTCGCGGATGCCCCAGCCGCGCTCCTCGTCGACTTCGCCGCTGAGCCAGTAGGTGATCAGGTCCGGGTCGGGGGAGACGTGGACCCCAAGCGCCTCGGTGTCGTCGCCGGTGTTGGCGATGACGGTGAGGTCGGCGCCGATCTCGTCCTGCAATCCGGCGCCGAGCTTGGCGCCGCCAGTACCGCCGGCCAGGAGCGCCACCCGCATGGGCTCAGTCTATTGACCATCGCTTATGCTCCGCCGCGTGAGGATGGAGGGACGCAAAGCGCTCGTGACCGGCGGCGCCAGCGGGATCGGCGCGGCGATCGCGGCGCGGCTGGCGGCCGAGGGCGCCGAGGTCTGGGTCGGCGATATCGACACCGACGGCGCCGCCAAGATCGCCGGAGAGATCAACGGCCACGCGGTCGAGCTCGACGTCACCGACCTCGCCGCCGCCCAGGCGGCCGTCGAGGAGACCGGCACCCTCGACATCCTCGTCAACAACGCCGGCATGGACGAGTTCGGCTTCTTCCCGACGACCACGCCGGAGCAGTGGGCGCGCGTCCTCGCCGTCAACCTCGGCGGCGTCCTCAACTGCACCGCGGCGGCGCTGCCGGGGATGCAGGCGGCCGGCTACGGCCGCATCGTCTCGATCTCCTCCGAGGCCGGCCGCGTCGGCTCCAAGGGCTCGGCCGTCTACTCGGCCGCCAAGGGCGGCGTCATCTCCTTCACCAAGGTCATCGCCCGCGAGAACGGCCGCTACGGCGTCACCGCCAACGCGATCGCCCCCGGCCCGATCGAAACGCCTCTCCTGATGGGCGCGCTGGCGCTCGGCGAGGTCGGCGAACGCCTGATCGAGAACATGAAAGGCCAGACCCAGCTGCGCCGCCTCGGCCAGCCCGAGGAGGTCGCCGCCGGCGTCGCCTTCCTCGCCTCCGACGATGCCACCTTCGTCACCGGCGAGACCCTGGGCGTCAGCGGCGGCCTCGGCATGGTCTAGCAGCCGTTCGGGCGCCAGCCGTCTGGCGCAAACGCCGCACCTTCGGCCATCCCCTCCGTCAGCCGGGGAGAGACCTCAAGGGTTGATGCCTTTTACCGCCTATGAGCGGCAAGATGCATCAGGGACGGGACGGCGCCGGTGCGGGAGGGTCGCCGTGGCGCCTTGCTCGCGCCCAGCACGGCGTGCTCACGCGGCAGCAGCTCCTCGAGCTCGGACTCAGCCGTCACGGGATCGAGCACCGACTGGCGATCGGCCGCCTGCATCGGGTCGCTGTCGGCGTCTACGCCGTCGGCCGGCCGGAGCTGACCCGGGAGGGACGGTGGATGGCCGCGGTGTTGGCGACGGGTCCTGAGTCGAGTAGGCGCGGCGGCTTCTCGACGATGCTCAGTCACGGGAGTGCTGGGGCGCTGTGGCGGATCGGGATCGAGAAGCTCGACCTGATCGAGGTCTCGACCCGTGCCGGGTCGCCGCGGCGGCGTCCCGGCGTCCGGGTCCATCGCCGGCCGTCCCTGCGCACCGACGCTGCGGTGATTCGCGACGGCATTCCGGTCACCTCGCCGGTGCAGACGCTGATCGACCTGGCGACGCGGCTCGACGGGCGGCCGCTGGAGCGGGCGATCAACGAGGCGGACGTTCTCGACCTCGTCGACCCGGAGGCGCTTCGCGAGGGGCTCGAGGGGCGCCGCGACGCCGGCGCGCCGCGGCTGCGCCGGGTGCTCGACCGGGCGACCTTCGTCTACACCCGGACCGAACTCGAGCGCGCCTTCCTGCCGCTCGCCCGCGACGCCGGGCTGCCCGGGCCGTTGACCGCCCAGTGGGTCAACGGCTACGAAGTCGACTTCCACTGGCCGGCGCTGCGGCTGGTGGTCGAGACCGACGGGCTGCGCTACCACCGCACGCCGGCCGAGCAGGCCGAAGACCGCCGCCGCGATCAGGTCCACACCGCCGCCGGCCTGACCCAGCTGCGTTTCACCCACGGCCAGGTCAAATACGAGAAAGACCACGTCCGGCGGATCCTGCGGGCGACCGGAACGCGGCTGCTCGGGAGCTCAGCCCAGCTCGTCTAGGCGCCCCGCGCCCCGCGGTGCCGCTCGGAGCGCACGGACGGAATGCTTAGGGTTCGCCAAGGCTGGCCCGCTACCGTTCCGGAGGTGCCCCGCAACGTCCGTACGCCCCTGCTCGCTGCCGCCCTCTGTGCCGCGGCCCTGGTGCCGCTGGCGATCGCCGCCTACAAGGTCGGCCCGTTCGAGCGCCTCGACCTCCAGCTCCTGCTGCACCTGCGCAGCGAATCCGCCCCTGACTCCACGCAGGGCGTCGGCGTCATCGTCGCCCAGCTCGCAGATCCGATCCCGACGTTCCTGCTGATCTCGGTGATCGCGGCGCTCGGGTGGATGTTCCGCCGCCGGCCCGAGGTCGTGGCGGCGGTCGGAGTGGCCCTCGGCGCCAATCTGACGACCCAGGTCCTGAAGCTGGTGCTCGCCCATCCGCGGGGACTCGGTTCGGGGGCCGAAGGATTGCCCTGGTCGACCGCTTTCCCGAGCGGCCACACCACGGGTGCCGCCTCGGTCGGGGCGGCGCTGATCCTCGTCGCCCCGGCCCGCTATCGGCTGCCGGCGGCGATCGCCGGAGTCGGGTTCGCCCTCGGCGTCGGCACCGCGACCGTCATCGCCGATTGGCACTACCCGAGCGACGTGCTCGGTGGCCTGCTCGTCGTCTCCTCCTGGACCTTCGCCGCGATTGCCGCGCTGCGACTCTGGTCCGGCGCCCGCAATCGCGGTCGTTCGCGTTCGTTTGCCGTCCCGACCGAAGCGCCTGCCCGCCCGCCGGTCTAACCTTTCCGGCGCGAGCCGGAGTGGCGGAATTGGCATACGCGATCGACTCAAAATCGATTGCCCTTGCGGGCTTGGGGGTTCGAGTCCCCCCTCCGGTATCAGCCGCGGCGGGTCAGGCCGGCGCGGGAGCGCCGTTGGGGGCGCCGCCGGCGCCGTAGTCCTCGCCCGAGCCGATCGGGCGCTCCTCCTCGACATGCCATTCCTGGTTGAAGCCGTAGAGCGCGGCGACGATGAGGACGATCTGGACCAGCATCAGGACGATCACGAGCACGCCAAGCACCGATGACGAAAGCGACGCTTCGTCGAAGCCGGTCTTGTCGCGGGCGAACCAGCTGTCGGCGCCGACCGCGCAGAAGATCGCCAGGATCATCGACAGCGCCGCCGCCAGCGGCAGCACCCCGCGGCTCCAGCGGGCGACCAAAAAGGCGAAGAGCGCGTAGAGGAGCGCGTAGACCGCGCAGACGATCCCCATCCCGCCGCCGCCCTGCAGCAGCGACCAGCCGCCGATCGTGATCACCCCGGCCAGCACCGCCGTGGCGAGCAGGAAAAGCACGATGAACCACTTGGTCGTGACCGACCCGGCTTTCTCCCGATTGGGTCGCCACAGCTCATATCCCGGCCTCACCTCTCCTACTGCCACCCGTCGATCATAGAATCCATATGCGACGTGGCGGCATTGACCGCTCGTTAAGCCCGGCGGGGCGGCCACGCGGGCGTGGCGGAATTGGAATACGCGCCAGGTTTAGGTCCTGGTGGGCTTCGGCCCGTGGGGGTTCGAGTCCCTCCGCCCGCACTACCCGCGCCGCGCCGCCGCCGGCCTACGCGGGCCCCGCCGCCCCGTTACGATCCGCTCCCTCTGGGGCAGTGGCCCAACTGGCTAAGGCACCGGTCTCCAAAACCGGCGATTCCAGGTTCGAGTCCTGGCTGCCCCGTCTCGTAAGCGCAGCTGCCAAGCCGGATATTCGGCTTGGTAACAGAGTTAGGCACTCCAGCTTCGGCGCCGTTACTGCTCAGGCGGATCCGCTTTCTAAAGCGGCGCTGCCGCGGTGATTCACCTACTGCCGATAGGCGTATTTGGCAACGAGGAAGAGTACGCGGCTATGCCGGCCTCCCCTCGAGCACAGCCGAGCGTCTCCAGCATCCTCGTTGACGCGCACGATCCGGAACTCGCGATCGACGAAGCCGAAGCTCACCGGCGCCGTCGACTCCAACGTCTCCATCCACCAACCGCGACGGGTTTCCATCGCCGTACTTGGCGAGGCTCGCCGCGGCGCCGTGGAGGGCGTGGACGGTGCCGTCCGGCCGGATCGCGCGGTAGGTGATGTCGGGATGGCCTCCCTTCGCACGCGCCTCCTCGACCTCCTCGGCGACTCGCTCGCGATCGTCAGGGTGGGTGGCGCGCGCGGAGGGTCTGTGGGAGCCTCAACTGCAAGGCGACGTATCCGAAAAGGAGGCTGTGATGGCACTGGCACGAGTTGTGTCCTTCGACGGGGTGAGCGCGTCCCGGGTCGAGGAGATGAAGCAGCAGATCGGTGCGGGTCCCCCGGACGACATTCCGGCGAAGGAGATCGTGATGCTCCACGACGCCGAGGGAGAAAAGTCGGTCGTGATCGTCTTCTTCGACAACGAGGACGACTACGCCCGAGGGGACGCGACGTTGAGCGCGATGCCTGCCGACGAGACTCCCGGGACGCGCACGGCGGTCGGCAAGTACGAGGTGGCCGTGCGCGCAACTGCCTGAGCAACAGCTCCATGGGCAACGCTCGACCGCCGTCCGGCACCGGGCGGCGTCGGAGTCCGGCGACATCGACGCGCTGATGACGCCGATCGTCCCTGATCGAAAGCTTCCGGGTCGGGTCTCAGCGTTCTTCCCCGGGCGCTCGCTGTCCATCCAGCGAGCGACGCTCGTAGGCGATCTGATCGCCGTCCGGGCCGACCAACTCAAAGCCGAGGTGCTCCAGCACGCGCCGCGAGGCGACGTTGTCAGGGTCCGTCCGTCCGATTACGCGTCCAGCGGAAGGTCGGCAAGGGCCCAGTCGCAGACCAACCGAGCGGCGCGACCGCCGATCCCTCGTCCCCGCTCATCGGCAGCCGTCCAGAGGCCAAGCTCGGCGCTGGTCTGGTCGCCGCGGTACGCGGTCAACGAGAGCGCACCGAGCAGGCGGTCGGTCGTCGGGTCGACGATCAGGAGCCGTACGGAATCGCCGCGCTCCTGCTCGACGTTGGACTGCTCGAACCACGACGCCGCGTCAAAGGACCGCGGCAGTCGGTTACGTCGAATGATCTCAGGGTCCCGAGTCGCCGCGTCGATCGCCGGAAGGTCTGCCTCGGTCCAGGGCCGAAGCGAGACAACGCCATCACCGAGCGGACGCCCGGGAAGAGAAAAGGTTGCCATTGCCTCATCTTCCCGAAGTCGGACCCGCTCGGTTGCGATCGCCGGCGACGCCTGTGTCGTCCGTCCGCGAGGCTCGGGACGTCGCCTGTGCCACCGCCGATCAGGCTTAAGACTCCAGTGCGCGAGGCAGGTGACGAGCGCCATCACCGGTCGCTTTTTCGTGCCGGTGTCCGTTCGGCTCCAGCTCTGTCGGCACGATCACCTCCGCCACCGAGGGGCAGCCGCCGCCCTCACAGCACGACTCGATCTTCTGACGACAGTCCGAGCACCACCAGGCCGAGCGCATCCAGAAGAGCCGGTGGGGCTGCCCGGTCATCGCGCAGAACATCGGTCCATCCTGCCGGTCGGTGCGGCGGGTAGCGGAATCCGCATCGCGGGCGGAGCCAGTGCCTCCCGTCCGCTTCGGCGGCAACACTCAACCGATGCGCGCTCTCCGCCACGCGAGAGAAGAGCTGTGGGCAGTGATCAACGCGGCGACGCCGACCCATCGCCGCTACCGCGACCATCTGACGGTCATCTTCCTGGCGACGCTCGGCATCGACCTGATCTGCACCATCCTTGCCTTTCTCTTCGAGCGCCACGCCGCCGGGACCGAGATCCACACCCTCGGCAGCGCTTTCTTCTGGGCCAGCACTCAGCTGCTCACCGTCTCATCCCAGCTCAGGGACCCGATCTCCTTCGGCGGCCGCGTCCTCGACATCTTCATGGAGGCCTACGCGATCACCGTCATCGCCACTCTCGCCGCCGCCACCGGCGCCTTCCTCCAGAAGCGCGGCCGCGAGCTCCAGGGCTCCTCCTAGACCTTGTGTCGGGACCGGTCGTGATTAGGGTGAAGGGGTGGCGATCAGGCATCTCTCGGTCACTCGCATCGTCGCCGCCACCGCCCTCCTCCTCGGCACGGGCCTGATCGCCGCACCGGCTGCCGCCTCGGCCAAGCCCGGCTCGCCCGCCCCGTGGCGCCCGAACGTCGCGGCGGCGCGTCGCTACGCGCGCTCGCGCCGGGGCGAGGTCGCCTTCGCCGTGATCGACCAGCGCGGTCGGTTCTACGGGTACCACGCCGCCAGCACCGCGCCGGCGGCGAGCGTCTTCAAGGTGATGCTGTTGGCGTCGTTCCTGCGGATGCGCGATCGCCACGGCCTCAGCGAACGCGACCGGGCCCTCCTTGGCCCGATGATCCGCCGCTCCGACAGCGTCGCGGCGACCGAGGTGCGCGACCTGGTCGGGCGCCGCCGGATCGAGCGGCTCGCCCGGGCCGCCGGGATGCGCGACTTCCGCTACCGCTGGGTCTGGGGCGAAAGCCGGACCAGCCCCCGCGATCAGGTCCGCTTCATGGCGCACCTGATGTCCTACATCCCGAGACGCCACCGGCCCTATTCGCGCTACCTGCTCTCGCACGTGATCCGCTCGCAGCGGTGGGGCATCGGCCGGGTCGTGCCGGCGGGATGGCGGCTCTATCTGAAGGGTGGCTGGGGGAGCGGCACCGGGCGCGTCGATCACCAGGTGGCGCTCCTGCGTCACGGTTCCCATCGCGTCGCGCTCGCCCTCTTCACCCAGTTCGATCCGAGTCACGCTTACGGCAAGCGGACGCTCCGCGGCCTCGCGGTCCGGCTCCTCGCCGGATTGGGCGCCGGAGATGGCGATGCCTGAAGACTCGGTTTCGGCCCCCGAGGGGCGGTTCTCCCGGGTCGTCGCCTGGCGTGGGCTCGACGCCTGGCGCTCGGAGGTCGCCGCCCTCGAGCTCGACTCCGCCGGGATCGTCGCCGAGGGCAGCCAGGTGGCGGTCGACCCGGTCCCATATCGACTCGACTACCGGCTCGAGGCGCCCCGCGACTTCATCACCCGGCGTTTCGTCCTGCGGACCCAGGGGCCGGGCTGGTCGCGTCGGCTCGAGCTGCGCCACGACGGCGAGGGCCACTGGGACGCGCAGGCGAAGAGGGAGGGAGGCGCGATCGAGCTGCCCGATCCCGGCGGCGACATGAGCGCCGTCGAGGGCGCGCTCGACTGCGACCTCGGGCTCTCGCCGCTGACCAACCTGATGCCGATCCGACGCTCCGGTCTCAGCCATCGCGCCGGCGCCGAGGACTTCCTGATGGCATGGGTCTCGGTCCCCGACCTGCGTGTCCTCGCCTCGGCCCAGCGCTACGAACACGTCAGCGACGACGCCCACGGCTCGGTCGTGCGCTACGTCGATCGGGGCCTGTTCCCCGGCTTCAAGGCCGACCTGCGGCTCGACCCCTCGGGGATCATCCTGCTCTACCCGGAACTGGGCGAGCGGGTTGAGCCGGGCGACCGTCCCTAGCTCGGGCGAGGGAGCGGCGGTGGCGATGACGCAGACCGCGGCCGCCGATCCGACTCGGGACCGGTGCTCGTCCGCTGGACGGCGGCGGCGGCCGAGGCGGCAAGGTCTCTGGCGCTGGCGAGCGCCGCCTGGATGAAATCACCTTCTCGCTGACCGAGGACGGAGCCGAGCACGGTCAGGGTGCGGCCGCCGGCGTGGATTCGCCTGGCGAAGAGGAGGCAGCCGCCGGCTGCTTCGTCGGACCCGGTCTTGATGCCGACGAAGCCTTCGTGGCCGACCAGCTCGTTGTAGTTGGCGACGATGCCGGCGACCGGCAGCTCGGCCGAGGGCATGGCGACGATCTCGGCGAAGGTCGGGTCGGTCATCGCCGCGCGGCCGAGCTTCAGCTGGTCCGCGGCGGTCGAGACGGTGGTGTCCTCGAAGCCACTGGGGTCGGTGTAACGGGTCCTTCCCATGCCGAGCTCGGCGGCGGCTTCGTTCATCTCGGCGACGAAGGCTTCGACGCTGCCGGCCTCGTGGACGGCCAGCAGCGTGGCGACGTTGTTGGCGGAGGGCAGCAGCAGCGCCTCCAGCGCCTGGCGCTCGCTCAGCACCTCGCCGGCTTCGACCGCGACCACGGACTGGTTGAGGGCGATCCGCCGGTCCAGGTCTTCGACGTCGGCGCCGCTGACCTCGATCAGGAAGCCTTCCTCGCCGGCTTCCAGCGGGTCGTCCTCGAGCACCAGATAGGCGGTCATCACCTTGGCGAGGCTGGCGATCGGCACCGGCGGCTCACCGCCGTGGACGCCGAGCGTCCCGAGTCCCTCGACCGCCACCGCCGCCTGGCCTTCCCGTGGCCAGGCGAGGTCGAGGGGCCTGTCGGGGTCGGGGACCCGCGCAGCGCGGTGGGCCGTCGTCGGCGCCTGGTCGGCGACCCTGACCCAGGCGAGCGCGACGCCGAGCAGGAGGAAGAGGATCGCCGCCGCGCGCGTCACGTCGTTCGCAGCGCCTCGGTCGGGGTCAGGCGGGCGGCGCGCATCGCCGGGTAGAGGCCGGCGACGGCGCCGAGCAGGCAGGCGGCGAGGAGGCCGCCGGCGACCGCGAGAGGCGGCACCAGCAGGGTCAGCCCTTCGAAGGCGGCGTAGGCGCCGGTCGCCGCGACGCCGAGCAGCACCCCGACCACGCCGCCGGCGATCCCGAGCACGAAGGACTCGCCGAGGAACTGGACGGCGACGTGGCGGCGCCGGGCTCCCAGCGCCCGCCGCAGGCCGACCTCGGAGCGGCGCTCGAGCACCGAGATGATCATCACGTTGGCGATCCCGATCGCGCCGACCAGCAGGGCGACCGCCCCGAGCCCGAGGAAGAGCGAGGTGAAGGCGCCTTCGGCGGCGGCCTGGGCCTCGAGCGCGTCGGAGGGCCGGCTGACCGCGACTTCCTTGGGGTCCCAGGGATCAGCGGCGCTGGGCAGCAGCGCCGCCGCGCCGCGCACCTGCGCTTCGCCTCCGCGGGCGCGAACGTAGACCTCCGACGGGTTCCGGTCGGTGCCGAAGAGGCGCGCCGCGACGGGGTAGCCGATCAGCGCGGCGCTGTCGAGTTCGGGGACGAGCGGCAGCGGATCGAGGATGCCGACCACGGTGAAGAGACGGCCCGAGACGAAGACCTGCACGAGGCCGTCGACGCTGCGGACGCCGAGTCGCTTGGCCGCTTTCGCGCCCAGCACGATCGCCGGGTAGCGCTCGGTGGCACGATCGACGAAGCGCCCGGAGGCGGTCGTCCCTTCGAGCGTCGCCAGCAGCTCCGGGTCGGCGGCCTCGACGAAGATCCCGCCGGTGATCTCGGCCGGCACGTAGGAGCTGCGGCGCACCGTGGCGCCGTCGACCGCGGTGACCGCGGCGGCCGATTCGACGTCGTCCAAGAGGCGGATGCGGCCGGCTGAGGCGGCGGGCAGGCTCGTTTCTTCGCCGAAGAGCGATTCGCCGGGACCGACCGTGAGCAGGCTCGTTCCAAGCGTTTCGATCTTCGCCAGCAGGTCCGCCTTGCTGGTTTCCGAGATCGCCAGGACCGCCACCAGCGAGGCGATTCCGATCGAGATCCCCAGCACCGAGAGGGCGCCGCGGAGCTTGCGAGTGCGCAGCCCGATGGTCGCCAGCCGCAGCATGTCGCGGGGCAGCAGGCGGCTATCCATCCTCGCCCTCCAGACGGCCGTCGCGGACGGCGATCCGCCGCGGCAGGGAGGCGGCGATCCCGTCGTCGTGGGTGATGATGACGAGCGTCGCTCCGCCCGCGTTGAGCTCACGCAGCAGGTCCATGAGCTCGGCTCCGGTGTGGCTGTCGAGGTTGCCGGTCGGCTCGTCGGCGAGGACGATCGCCGGCTCGCCGACCAGCGCCCGCGCCACCGCGACGCGCTGGCGCTCGCCGCCCGAGAGCTTCGAGGCGCTGTGGCGCTCACGGTGGGAGAGGCCGACCCGGGCCAGCGCCGCGGCGGCGCGCTCGCGGCGCTCGCGGGCCGGCACGCCGGCGTAGAGCAGGCCGTCGGCGACGTTGTCGATTACCGGCGCGGCCTCGAGCAGGAAGAACTGCTGGAAGACGAACCCGATCCGGGTCGCGCGCAGGGCGGCGAGCTCGTCGTCGCCGGCGCGGGAGAGGTCGCGGCCCTCGATCGCGACGCTGCCGCCGCTCGGCCGGTCGAGCGTGCCGATCACGTGGAGCAGCGTCGACTTGCCCGAGCCTGAGGGGCCGACGATCGCGGTCAGCTCACCGGCGGCGACCGTCAGCGAGACGCCGCGCAGCGCCTCGACCCCGCCCGGGTAGGTCTTGCGGACGTCGCGCAGCTCGATGACCGGGGGCTCGCTCATTCGCCCGTCTCAACCGTCATCCCCGGCGCCAGCCCCCTGCCTTCGACCTCGACATAGCCGTCGGCGGCGAGGCCCGGAACGACGACGATCCGCCGCCGGGTGGCGCCGTCGCTGACCTCGACCGCGAAGCGCTCGCCACCGATCGCGATCAGCGCCGTGAGCGGAACGCTCAGCACATGCCGGCGGATCCGCTGGGTGAAGAGGACGCTGACCGTCGTCCCGTCAAGCGCCGGGATGCGGTGCTTCCCGGCTACCGAGATCGTCGCTTCGATCCCCGGTTCGGCTTCTTCGCCGGGGCCGCCTTCGCCGCCGGTCAGTCGGACCGCGACCAGCGTCCGCACCTCGCCGGGCACTTCGGCGCCGCCGGGGAGGACCACCTCGACCTTCTGCCCGCGGTGGGCGATCGATTGCTGGTCGGCTTCGAGCTCGACCGTGACGATGCGCCGCGTCGAGCTAGTGCGCAGGACGGGGGTCGAGCCGGGTTCGGCTTCGGCTTCGCCGCCGCCGCTGTCGAGCGCTTCGCCGAGGGTCGTTTCCAGCTCGGTCACCCGCTGCGCGCCGGGCAGGAAGGCGATCCTGCCCAGCGCGACCTCGCCGGTGGCTTCGAGCCCGAGGTCTTCCTGCCAGGCCGCCACCGCCGCGGCGGTGGCGTGGGTAAAGACCCTGTCGACGATGCCCGGTGAGTAGCCCAGGCTCGCCAGGTTGCGCTCGAGCTCTTCGACGTCCCTGCCTTCGCTGACCCCTTCGGCGAGGGTCCGGTAGGCCGGCACCGCCCCGTACATGAGCAGCACCGGTTCGCCGGCGAGCCCGTAGAGGCGTCCGCCGCGGCGGACCACGGCGCCGATCGCCGGCAGCGCCGTCACCGTCCCGGAGAGCCGGGCGAGCACCGTCCTCTCACCCGCGTAGCCGATCGTCCCGGTGGCGGTCAGGCGTTCGGCCAGGGTGCGGCGGGCGAGCGTCCCGGTCCCGGTCGCCTCCGCCGGCGGCTGGGGTCCCGATGCTCCGCCCGAGCCGTCGGCGAGGACGATCGCGGCGGCGGCGAGAAACGCCACGCTCACCACCGCGAGCAGCAGCCGCCGATTCACTTCAGCCACCGACGGTGATGCCGGACAGTTCGGGCAGCTTGTCGTCGCAGGCTTCCCGCGCGGCTTCGAAGGCCGGCGAGCTCGTGTCGATCCCTTTGATGTCCAGGTGGAATTTGCCGGGGCCGAGGAATTCCGGGTCCCCCATGTCGATGCCTTCTTCGCGAAAGCACTGCGCGAGGGCCAGTGCGCCTTCCCTGAATTCCGCGCCTTCTTCGGAGGAGAGTTCCTGGCCGGCGTCACCGAGCTTGCCGTTGCAGGCGGCGAGCGCCTTCTTGGTCGCCGGATCGTTGCTCGCGCCGACTTCGATGTTCTTCTGCCCCGGTTTCGGGTCTTCGACTTCGACGCCGTGCGCGCGCAGGCATTCGGTGAATTCGAGCCCCGCTTCTTCGACCGCGGCGCCTTCGCCGCCGCCCGAGCCCGAGCCGCCTCCGCCGCAGGCCACCAGCCCGACCGCGCAGAGGGCGAGCGTCAAAGCCACCAGCCAGTCCGTCTTCCTCATTGTCTGGATCTCCTTGGGAGTCGTCGTGTCCACTCCCGGCGTTGTAGGAGACGGGCGGTCACACGGCGGTCATCGGCGCTGTGACCGCCCCGTGACCGGCGGATCGGCATGCTGTGCGGACCACGCGCTACGTGCCCTGCGATAGGAGACGATGAGAGTCCTGGTGGTCGAGGATCACGCTGAGCTGGCCGGATCGGTCGCCCGCGTCCTGCGCCGTGACGGGATCGCCGCCGACGTCGCGCCCGACGGCGAGGAGGCGCTTCTCCGCGCCGGGGTCGTCGACTACGACGTGGTCGTCCTCGATCGCGACCTGCCCGGGCTGCACGGCGACGAGGTCTGCCGCACGCTGGTCGGGCGGGGCGGGGGGACGAAGGTGCTGATGCTGACCGCCTCGGGCACGATCGCCGAGCGGGTCGAGGGGCTGAGCATCGGCGCCGACGACTACCTGCCGAAGCCGTTCGCCTACGCCGAGCTGCTGGCCCGGATCCGCGCGCTCGCGCGGCGCGCGCAGCCGCCGCTCGCGCCGATCCTCGAGCACGGCGACCTGCGGCTTGACCCCGGCCGGCGGGTCGTGACGCGGGCCGGCGAGCGACTGGCGCTCAGCCCGAAGGAGCTCGCGGTGCTCGAGCACCTGCTCGCCGCCCGGGGTCGGGTCGTGTCCGCCGAGGAGCTGCTGGAACGGGTGTGGGACGAGGCCGCCGACCCCTTCACGACCACGGTCAAGTCGACGATCAACCGGCTGCGGGGGAAGCTCGGCGAGCCGCCCCTGATCGTCACCGTTCCCCAGGGCGGATACCGGATCTGAAGATGCCCCGCCGGCTCGCTCCGACCGTCCGCCTGCGCCTGACCCTGCTCTACGGCGCTCTCTTCCTGGTCTCGGGAACGGCGCTCCTCGCGATCACCAACCTCCTCTTCCGCCGCTCCACCGGGATCAACCTGATCGTCCCGACCGAGGAACCGAACGACCTGTCACCTCACCTGCGCCACGTCGTCGAATCGAAATTCACCAAACTCGAACACGTCCACGGCGAAAATCTCCACCAGCTGCTCGTCGGGTCGGGGATCGCGCTGGCGATCATGACCGTGGTCTCGATCGCGCTCGGCTGGCTGGTCGCGGGCCGGGTCCTGCGTCCGCTGCGGACGATGACGGCGACCGCGCGGCGGATCTCCGAGCGCAACCTGCACGAGCGCCTCGCGCTCCCGGGTCCCCGCGACGAGCTGAAGGATCTCGCCGACACCTTCGACGGCCTCCTCGCGCGGCTCGAGACCGCCTTCGGAGCCCAGCAGCGCTTCGTCGCCAACGCGGCGCACGAGCTGCGCACGCCGATGACGCTCTGGCGCGCACTGCTCGAGGAGACGCTCACCGACCCGGCCGCGACGGTCGACTCCTTTCGGGCGACCTCGCGCCGGCTGCTGGCGCTCGGCGAGGACCAGGAGCGGCTGCTCGGGTCCCTGCTGACGCTCGCCTCGAGCGAGCGCGGCCTAGCGCGGCGGGAGCCCTTCGACCTCGCCGCGATCGCCGAAGCGGTCCTCCGCGACCGGCCTCCGGAGACTGGGCCGCCCGGCGTGCGAATCGACCGCGAGATCGAGCCGGCTCCGGCGGCGGGCGACGCCGCCCTGGCGGAGCAGCTCGTCCGCAACCTGATCGACAACGCCGTCGGGCACAACATCCCCGGCGGGCGGGTCTGGGTCAGGACCGGCACCGAGGCCGGCGCTGCGCTCCTCTCGGTGGCCAACGATGGTGCTGTCATTCCGGCCGCCGAGGTGGCGCAGCTCTTCGAGCCCTTCCGGCGCCGCGGCGCCGAGCGCACGGCGCCGAGCGACGGCCACCACGGCCTCGGTCTCTCGATCGTCCGCGCCATCGCGACGGCCCACCACGCCACCCTGCACGCCGAGGCTCGAGCCGAGGGGGGCCTCGCCGTGGAGCTCAGGCTTCCCCGGCGCGGAGCCGATCGCGACCCGGACCATCCGGCGCGTTCAGCCGGGCCAGGCGGGACGGGCACGGCCCAGCGCCGCGGCGATCGCGGCGGCCCCGAGGACCGCTCGCTGCTCGGCGATCACGGCATCGGTCCAGGATCCGCCGAAGCTGAGATCGTCGATGCAGCGCGCTCCGCGCCGGCCGGGGAGGGGCGGTAGCTACCGTTTGGCGCGTGTTCCGGCCGCCCGACGTCCTCTCGCTGATCCCGGGGCTTCCCTATGGCCGCCCGCCGCTTGCTCGCGAGGTCGACGGCTTCTTCGCCCCCGACTCGATGGTGCGGCGGCTGCACCGCGAGCGCCTCGTGCTCTTCTCGGGCGTGCGCGCCCTCCTGATGCAGGCCTGCGACCCGCTCGCAGTGGTCGGCTTCCAGCGCCACTCGATCATCTTCGACGACCCGCAGACCCGCCTGGCGCGGACCGACGAGCGCATGTCGCGGATCTACTTCGGCACCGTCGAGGAGGCCGAGGAGACCGGCCGGATCGTCCAGGCGATGCACCGCCGGGTCAAGGGAAAGACGCCGGTGCGTTACGGGCCGATTCCGAAGGGGACCGCCTACGCGGCCGCGGATCCCGAGCTCGGCCTCTGGGTCCTGGCGAGCCTCGCCGACTCCGCCCTCGTCTACTACGAGCGCATCTTCGGCTCGCTGTCGACGTCCGAGCGCGAGGGCTACTGGAGCGAGTATCGGCGCGTCGGCGCGCTGCTCGGCCTGCCCGACGACTCGATGCCGGCCACCGTCGGGGAGCTGCGCGAGTACATCGATGGGCGGCTCGGCGACGGCAGCCTCTGGATCTCCGACGAGCGCCGCGAGCAGACCGTGCGGATGATCCTCGAGCCGCCCTTCTCGGGCTGGCAGCGGGCCGCCGTGATCCCCCTGAACGAGGCGATCAAGCTGGTCTCGACGGGGCTGCTGCCGGCTGAGATCCGCGACCTCTTCGGCTTCCCCTGGGACCCCGCTCGCGAGGCCCTGCTGCGCTCAGCGCTGGTCCAGCTGCGGGTCGGGACGCGCTTCTGGCCTGATTCCGTCCGGCTCCATCCGGCGGCGCGGACGGCGGCCGGCGAGCGCTACGGCGCCCTCGCCGCCTGAGCGGCTTCGACGCCGGACCCCACGCCGCCTCACGGTCGGCCGAGGCCAGAGACCAGCCCCACCGAGCGCTGCCGGTGGGGCTGGTGGCCGGCAGTGCTACTGAGCGGCCTTCTTGAGCTCCGCGCCGGCGCTGAACTTCGGCACCGATTTGGCGGCGATCTCCATCGTCTCGCCGGTCCGCGGATTGCGGCCCTGGCGGGCGGCGCGGTGGGTGACCGAGAATTTCCCGAAGCCCGTCAGACGGACCTCGTCGCCCTTGCCGAGTGCATCTTCGACCGACGTGAGCATCGCCTCGAGGGCGCGCTTCGCCTGGCCGACCTCGAGTCCGCTCTTCTCCGCGATGTCGCGGGCCAGCTCGTCCTTGTTGACGATTGCCATGCTTCCTCCAAACCCTTTCGCTGATCCGCCGGGGGGCGGACTTTCCGCTCAGACGCTAGCGCCCTGGGAGGTCGTCAAGACGCGCGGACCCGCGTCAGGGGGTCGATCCGGTCAGATTCGGGCCTCTGAGCGCCGGGTCGAACCGGCCCACTCAGCGCAGCTCGTCGAGCGATTTGACCTCGAGGTCGAACGGTTCGTCGGCGCTGCGGCGACGCCGATATGGGGAGACGGTGACGCGGTGGGTCTCGCCGCAGAGGCAGTCGACCTCGATCGGGCGGGTATCGCTGGCCGGGTCGGTATCGACTTTGAGGCGGCGCAGCTCGCCGGCCGATTTGCAGCCGAAGGTGATCACCCAGCCGTAATCGGGCTGCTCTTCGCGTTTTTTGGCGCGGCCGCGGGGAGGCACCGACTCATCCTTTCATGGGCCCCCGACCCGCACAGCTACGGTCCCCGGATGAGCAAACGCGATCGCATCCAGCTCTCCGCCGCCGAGCGGCTCGAGCTGCTCGAAGCCGAGCGCGTCGTCGTCGTATCCAGCCTCGGCCCGCGCGGCTGGCCGCACTCGATGCCGATGTGGTTCGTCGTCCGCGACGGCGAGATCTGGTTCTGGACCTACGCCAAGTCGCAGAAGGTCCTCAACCTCCAGCGCGACCCGCGGGCGACCCTGCTGGTCGAGACCGGCGACTCCTACGACCAGCTGCGCGGGGTGATGATCGAAGCCGAGGCCGAGCTCCACGCCGATCCCGAGACCGTCCTCGACGTCGGCCTCGAGCTGGCCACCCGCTACGCCGGTGGCACGGCGCCGCCGGCGGAGGCCAAGGAGGTGCTGGCCGCCCAAGCGCGCAAGCGGGTCGCCGTTCGCTGCCGGGCGCTGCGCACCGCCAGCTGGGACCACCGCAAGCTCTGACGCCGGGGCGCCGGTCCGGTCGCTGGTGATCGGCGGCATCGCCGCGGGCGCCGCCTGCCTGCTCGGCGTCCGCAGCTCACCGCTCTCCTGACGGATAAAAACTGCGCGCCCCGCCGTCACGAACGGGGCGCGCAGGGATCAGCCTTGCTTGCCGATTGAGATAAGGGGAACCGTCGTCCCTTCCCGTTTGATCTTCACTTGTTTCACCTCCTCCGACTTGAGTTGTCAGCCCAAGCCGGGGCGCCCCAGCCGCAGAGGTTTCTAACCTAAATCTCGTGCATCGGTGCAGCAAATTAGAACCATAATCCGGACTTTGCTTGCCTAACTCGCAGCAGGCGACTACCTTTCAGCGCTCAGAGAAACACAACCAAATGGAAGGGCGTCTGATGGTGGGCAAGCAGGCCGAGGGGCAGGTGGCTAAAGAGTCGCGGGAGGATGTCGAGCTGCGGTTGGCGAAAGCGATGGCCCATCCCGTGCGTGTCAAAGCGCTGGCGCTGATGAACGAACAGCCGATCGCCCCGGTCGAAGTCGCCGACAAGATCGGCGTCGAGCTGTCGAACGTCTCCTACCACTTCCGCACCCTGCTCGAGCTCGACTGCATCGAGGCCACCGGGACCGAACAGGTCCGCGGCTCGATCAAGACGACCTACCGCTCAAAGATTCCGCTGGCCTTCGACACCATGGTCTGGGAGTCGCTCAGCCGCCAGGCGAAGTCGAGTCTGACTGGCACGATCCTCCAGTCGGTGATGACGCGGACCTCCGATGCGCTGATGGCCGAGACCTTCGACGGCGACAAAGAGCCTCACATCAGTATCTCCACGGTCAAGATCGACTGGGAGGGGTGGGACGAGATCTCCCAGGCGCTCGCCACGATGATGTACCGCGTAGTCGAGATCGAGAAGGAGTCCGCAGCCCGCGCCACCGGGCGCGACGAGCGCTTCCCGATCACGGTTGGCATGCTCGGCTTCGAGAGCCCGCGTACATACGAGCCCGCGTCCTCCGAGGAGTAAGTCTGCGGCGGCCCTGGCCGCCGCCGCACTGAGACTTCGACGTAGGGCGCCGACCTTACGATTCGATGACGTGGTGGATTTCGCGCCGATGGCGTTTTGGACCCGAGCAGCGGCTATTACTTCGACCGCAGCATCGACGGCGAGCCGCTGCCGCGGCCGAAGACGCACTTCTTCAGTGAGGAGATAAAGGGAACGATGACCGAGCTGAACGCGATGCAGGACAAGCTCTGCGAGGAGAGCACCACCGACTACTCCGACCTGCGGGCGCTGTTCGTCAACTGCACCCTCAAGCGCAGCCCCGAGGTGTCCAACACCCAGGGCCTGATCGACATCTCGATGGAGATCATGCGGCGCAACGGGGTCGCGGTCGAGGGCATCCGGGCGATCGACCACGAGATCGCGACCGGGGTCTGGCCCGACATGACCGAACACGGCTGGGAGGTCGACGAGTGGCCGGCGATCTTCCAGCGGGTGATCGCCGCCGACATCCTCGTGCTCGGGATGCCGATCTGGCTGGGCGAGAAGTCATCGGTCGCGACCCGCGTGATCGAGCGCCTTTACGGCAACTCCAGCCTCCTCAACGAGGCCGGCCAGTACGCCTATTACGGACGCGTCGGCGGCTGCCTGGTGACCGGCAACGAGGACGGGATCAAGCACTGCGCGATGAACACGCTCTACTCGCTCCAGCACCTCGGCTACACGATCCCGCCGCAGGCCGACTCCGGCTGGATCGGCGAGGCCGGGCCGGGCCCGTCCTATCTCGACGAGGGCTCGGGCGGGCCGCAGAACGACTTCACCAACCGCAACACCACCTTCGCCGCCTGGAACATGCTGCACCTGGCGCGGATGCTGAAGGACGCCGGCGGCATCCCCGCCCACGGCAACCAGCGGCCGGCCTGGGACGCCGGCTGCAGCCTCGACTTCCCCAACCCCGAGTACCGCAGCTGAGCCGCCGCGGTGGGGTTGAGCCGCGGGAGGTGGGTGGCCGCCGGGCGACGCTCAGGACGGTTGGGCGACTTCGCACTCCGGTACCACGAGGGTCGGGCGCACCACCGGGAACATCACGCTCTGGGGATCGTCTGAGTGACGGTGGCCCAGCCAGTGCCCGTACTCGTGGACCACGACGAGGCAGCGCAGGCGGCGGGTCATCCCGGTGGTGATCTTCATCGTGCAGGGTTCGGTCTGTTCGGGCTCGGTGAGGGTCGCTTCGCCGAGCACTCGGCCGGGCAGCGTCTCCGCGGTGACGGCGCCGCTCGTGCACTGGGTCGGCGAGGCCTGCCAATAGGCGGCGGCGGCCTCGACGTCGCCCTGGATGGTGGCCGGTGCGGGAGCCGGCGCGGCGAGGGCGATCGCGGCGCTCGCGAGAGCGGTGGCGATCATCGGACGGCGAGTTTCGCGACGGATTCCATGAACCGATGATCGAGATTCCCTCGGCACTACCGCTCGTATATCGGTCCAGACGATTTGCGGGACGGGAGGGCTCTTGGTAGCCGGCGAGGCGCGGCCACCTTCATCGAACGTCCGTGTTCGGTCAGGGCGCTCAAGCAGTGGTGCCAGCGGTCGAGGTCTTAAGCACAGAGCAGCTCCTCGACTTAGGGCACCCCCGCCGCGAGGCGGGTCCGCAAAGCGATCGGAACTCCGTCGGAGTCAGCCGAGCTACCGAAGGCCGACCACCTAGGCCGCACTCGATGCGGGCGTGGCGGTGAGAGAGGAACGTCGATCGGGCCGCTCGCTCAAATCGGAAGGGACCTCGATGTCCAACCGCTCTCACTCGAAGCGCCGGCGATGGGCCAGCATCGCGGTCGTCGCCGCGCTTGCCCTCGCCGCCGCCCCCGCGGCTGCTCAAGCTTCGGAAATCAACCTCGCCACGGCGGGGCCATTCGTCGTTCTCGGCGGTAAAGCCGTGACCAACACCGGTCCGTCGGTTCTGAACGGCAATCTCGGCGTCACCCCGGGAACCGAACTGAATGGCTTCACCCTGCCGGCGGTCGTGAACGGAGCGACCCACGACAACGACGCCGTCGCCGCCCGGGCCCAGGAAGACCTGACCACCGCCTTCGGCGTCGCCAGCGGCCAGCCGATTCCGCCCGGCAACGACCTGACCGGGATCGACCTCGGCGGGCTGACCCTGACCGAAGGTGCCTATGGCTACAGCTCCTCGGCCCAGCTCACCGGCCAGCTGACGCTCGACGCACAGGGCAACCCCAACGCCCGGTTCGTATTCGTGATCGGCTCGACCCTGACCACCGCCTCGGCCAGCTCGGTCAACTTGATCAACGGGGCCTCGCCCTGCAACGTCTACTGGCGGGTCGGCAGCTCGGCGACCCTCGGGACCACCACCCAATTCCAGGGCAACCTGATGGCCCTCACCGACATCACCGTCACCAACGGCGTCCACGTTCAGGGTCGGGTCCTGGCGCGCAACGGCCAGATCACCCTGGACACCGACGTGCTCGACAACTCCCAGTGCGCCACGTCGAGCGAAACCACGACGACGCCGCCGACCGAAGCCACCTCGCCGATCTCGACGCCCCCCGCGCCGCCGGCCGGGTCCGCCGCCCCCAAGAAGCACAAGGCCCCTCCGGTCGTCGATAAAGCGCACGGCCCGAAGGTCCATCACCCGACCGACACCACCAACGGGAGGTCCACCACGCGGCACACCGCCGTGGGGCCGAACGGCACCACCGTGACGGTCAACGGCAAGGTGATCAAGAGGATCGTCGTCCGCGTCGACAACCACGTGGTCAAGAGCTCGGCAGGGCAGTCGCTGAAGATGAACGTCAACGGTGCCCCCGGCACCCACAAAGTCACGGTCCACGTCACCTACAGGGACCACACCCCCGGCAAGACGACGAGGTTCCGTTTCCGCGTCCCGTCGCCGGCCCCGCTGTACCCGCACCCGGGTCCCTCGAAGTTCACCGGATGACCGATCCGCCGCGCGTCGCCCCCAGGCCCTCCGGCATGCGCCGGCGGGTTCGGGGGCTGGCGGCGGCGGTCATCCTC
The DNA here is from genome assembly GCA_963839115.1 of uncultured Actinomycetes bacterium. GTDB lineage: Bacteria > Actinomycetota > Thermoleophilia > Solirubrobacterales > 70-9 > VAYN01. The sequence goes on along the minus strand of CAWITM010000001.1, from coordinate 1,646,062 downwards.
GCCGCTGCGATCGGTGCCGCCGGGGCGCCGGCGGCGGCTCCGGCCACCGGGCTCCACAACACCCAGCCGCTCGTCGTGCTGCTTCACTCCCACACCGCCAGGGCTCGTCCCGATGCCGGCGCCGCGCGGATCGAAAGAGTGGCCTCGCGGCGGCCGCTGACCCGGGTTCGAACGGTGCTGCCGGTGCTCGGCGAAGCCGCGCACGGGGCCTGGCTGCGCGTGCGGCTCCCCGGGCGTCCCAACGGTCACACCGGCTGGATCTCGGGCGCCCGCACCCGGGCCGCCACGAGCGAATGGAGCATCGAGGTCGACCTCTCGGCTCGCCGGGTGACGGTCGACCAGCGAGGCCGGGCGGTGCGCCGGTTCCCCGCCGTCGTCGGCAAGCCCTCGACGCCGACTCCACGGGGTCGGTTCTTCGTCGAAGAGGCGCTGGCGCTGGCGCCCGCCGCTGCCGGCGCCCCCTACGCGCTCGCCACCAGCGCCCGCTCCAATGCCCTGCGGGAATTCGACGGCGGCCCGGGGCAGATCGCCTTCCACGGCAGGCAGCACCTCGCCGGGGCCCTCGGAACCGCTGCCTCCCACGGATGCATCAGGCTCAGCACGGTCGCCATCGTCTGGCTTGCGAAGCGGGTCGGCGCCGGAACCCCGGTCACGATCAGGCGGTGAAGCGACCTCGATAGGGGTCGCCGCCGAAAGCCAGGGGCCCGGGTGGAGCACCACCGGGGCTCCGGGCGACGACTGGCGCCCGGAGCCCGCGGTGGCTGCATCGCTGGTCGACTACTGCGCCTGTACCGTCATCGCGAAGGTGCCGAGCGGATCGCCGACGATGAAGTTGCTCGCCGGCGGCGGTTCGGGGGCGGGCTGGTTGAAGACGCTGTTGAGCGTCGAGGCGGCCGTCGCCTGGAGGGCGGCGGTGGCGCCGTTGATCGCGATCGTCCGCGCCGTCGGGTTGGCGACGACGTTTTTGGATTCGAGGGCGATGGTGACGATCGAGGAGCGACCGACCGCACCGGGGAGGGGCGGGTTCGGCAGCAGTTCGAGTTCGACCGTCGCCGTCCTTTCCTTGAAGTCCACGGTGATGTTCTTCATCACCACGGTCGGTGAGTAGGTTTTCGTCTTCTTGAGGATCTGCACGCCGCCGGTGGTGTTGACGGCGCCACTCGAGCCGTCGGGGGCGAGGGTGCCACCGGCGATCGGGAACGCGAACGTGGTCGCGGTCGGCTTGGTCGCCGGGGGGATCGGCGTGATCCCCTGCGGCAGTTCAACGCCCTTGGCGCCGAATTTGCCGAGCGTGGCGACGTTGGCGGTCAGCGTCGCCGTCCCGGTCGGCAGGACCGTGACGGTTTCCGGCTGCTCGGAGGCGTAGAGGTTGCTGAGCACGCGGCCGGCCTCGATCCGCTGGTTGCCCTTGAGGCCGAGCTGGTTGCTGATCCGCGTCGCCGCCTTGGCGGTGAGGACCAGCTGGCCGGCTTTGAGGTTGGCGCCGAAGCCTTCGCGGGCTCCGGCCGGGTTGGCGAAGGTGGCGAACTGCATGTGGGCCTTGGCGACGGTCGCGTAGACCGAGCCCTTGACCGTGTTGACGTTCAGGCCGGTGATCGGCGCGCCGCGGTTGGCGCGGACGAACTTGAAGCCGCCTTCGCTTTCGAGGAAGCCTTCGGTCTTGGTCGGGTCGAATTTGCCGGTCGTGACTTTGAGGCCGACCTTGTTGCCGGTCGTGATGCCGCTGCCGACGCCGGCGATCTGGATCTGGGCGTTGCTGAGCTTGCGGGCGAAGCCCGTCTTCAGGTGCAGGTCGGTGGTGCCGCTGGCGATCGGGTCCCGGGCCGCCGAGGCGGCGGGGACGAAGGCGAGCAGACCAACGAGGAGCGCCGCGCCGCCGAGCATCAGCCGGGTCGCGATCGTTCTCCGCGGGGTGGGGGTGGTCATGTGGTCCTTCCGTCGATTTGCATGGGGCCTATCCCTTGCAACAGGCTGGAAGGGCCGATGTTCCGGCCGCGGCGGCGCCGCGAGGTTCCACTCAGCCGGCGGCGAGCAGGTCGGCGCGAACCACCGAGGCCGGCTGGGGACCGCGCAGGGTGGCGACGATGCGGCCCTCGGAGTCGAGCACGAAGCTGGTCGGCAGGCCGCCGATCCCGTAGCTTTCCCCGGCGCTGCCGGTGGGGTCGGCGAGCACCGTGAACGGCCAGTGGTGGCGGTGGATGAAGGCGCGCGCGGCGGAGGCTTCGTCGTCCCAGTCGACGGCGACGACCCGCGCCCGCCCGCCGACCGAGGCCGCCACCTGACGCAGCGTCGCGGCGTCTTCGGCGCAGGGCCCGCACCAGCTCGCGAAGTAGGCGATGAGGGCTGGCTTGCCGCGCAGGCCGGCGAGGCTGACAGCCGGCTCCTGCAGCGCCTGGCTCGGCAGCGGCGGCGCCGCGCGGGCACCGTCGCCGGCGTTGCCGCTGAGCAGCTCGACGCCGACGCCGACGGCCACAGCGACCACCGCCAGCGCCAGCCAGCGCTTCACAGCCGCGCCGCGCCACCGTCGCCGCTCACAGCGAGGCGAGCACTTCCGACCCGGCGGCGAGGCCGGCGGGCTTGAAGCTCGGCGGGTAGAGGGCGCGGATGTCGCCCTGCGGGTCGACGGCGAAGATTTCGGCGTTGTGCTCGATTTCCTCGGGGTTCTTGGCGTTGTGTTCGGGCTTGACACCCCAGGCCTTCCAGACCGCTTCCAGTTCGGCTGCCGAGCCGAGCAGCCAGTCGATCTCCCCGGCGGTGCGGTGGCGGCGGTCAAAGAGCGCGGCGCTGGCCGGAGTGTCGTGGGCGGGGTCGACCGAGACGGCGAGGAAGACCGGTCGCTTCGCCTTCGGCAGGGCGGCGTAGGCGGTGTGGACCTTGCCGGCGACGATCGGGCAGAGGTCGGTGCAGTGGGTGTAGAGGAAGGCGACGAGGACGGGTCGTCCCTTGAGCTTCGCCAGATCGACCCGGCGGCCCTGGTAGTCGGTCAGGTCGATCGGCGGGGCCGGACGCGCTGGGACGGCGTCGCCGCCGGGGAAGGTCGAGGTGCTCGACCCCGAGCCCGAGCTGCCACAGCCACCGAGCAGAGCGGCGAGGAGCAGGCCACCGAGGGCGAGCGAGCTGACCGTGGCCCGCCTCATCGACGGGTGGCGGATGCCTTCTCCGGATCAGGCGAGGTCGCGTACTGCATCGGCCTCAATTAGAGGGCACTTCCCTAAAGGGAATCTGCAGGAACGGCGGCCTTCGGAGCCGCTTCGATGTCGCCCAGGATCGCCGCCATGTCGGCGACCGCGCGCAGCGTTCCGCGCACCGTGCCGGTGACCTTCGAGCGGCCCGAACGCTCGGCATAGGGGACGGGCAGATCGGTGACGCTCCAGCCGGCGGCGGCCGCCTTGACGACCATCTCCAGCGGCCAGCCGCTGCGGCGGTCGCGCAGGTCGAGGTCGATCAGGTCGAGCCGGCGCGCCGCCCGCATCGGTCCCACGTCCTCGAGCGCGAGTCCGGTGCGGCGGCGCAGCTCGCGGGCCAGGACCCGGTTGGCGAGGCGGGCGTGGAGCGGCCAGGCGCCGCGGGTGGCGCGGCGGGCGCCGATCGCCAGGTCGGTCCCCTCGCCGAGCAGCGCCACCAGGCTCGGCAGGTCGCCGGGGTCGAGCGAGCCGTCGCAGTCCATGAAGCAGACAACCGGCGCCTCGGCGGCGCGCAGGCCGGCGAAGCAGGCGGCGCCGAAGCCGCGGTGGGGCTCGCCGACGACGGTGGCGCCGAGCTCGGCGGCGATCGCGCCGGAGCCGTCGGTCGAGGCGTTGTCGACGACGATCGGTCGGTAGCCGGGCGGCATCGCCGCCAGCACGCCCGGGATCGCGGCGGCCTCGTCGAGGACGGGGAGGACGACGTCAGGCATCGGCGGGCTCCTCGCCGGGGTGGGCCTCCGAGCGACCGGCGGGCTCGCCGTCGTCGTCCTCGTCTTCTCCCCGGTCCCCGCGCCCTGTCCGCCGCAGCCGCAGCGCGTAGATCACCGCCGAGCCCAGGAAGAGCGCCGCGCAGAGGCCGAGCCAGCGGGTCAGGAAGACGTCGCCGGAGACCCCGGTGTCCTTTTCGTAGTTGGCCGAGTCGAGCCCGAGGACCAGCGGGAAGAACAGCAGCAGCGCCAGCAGGCAGAGGTAGGTGGGGATGCGGATGTGGTTGATCACCGGCACCCGCCGCTCGGCTTCGCGTTCCCCGCGCGGCCCGGCCAGCGGCCGGCTGGCGAGCAGGTTCAGCAGCGAGTAGAGCGGGAAGGCGATCAGGTCGTGGGCGATCGCGGCGCCGCCGAACCAGATCAGGGTGCCGAGCGCCGAGGGGTTTTCGACGATCCGCAGGAAGGCGTAGCCGGCGATCGCGAAGCTCGCCAGCACCGCCAGGGCGTGCAGCGGCGAGGCGCCGTAGAGGTTGCGCGCGCGGGCCATTCTCAGGCCGCTTCGAACTGCATCGAGGAGACCCACTTGGTCTGGTGGACGCCGGGCGCGCCGGGGACGATGACGCGGGCCGGATAGCCGTGGTCGAGCGAGAGGTCGGCGCCGTTCACGCGCAGCGCCAGCAGGCTGTTCTCGGCCGCCACCTGTCCCGAGCTGAGCGTCACCTCGCGCAGGGCCCCGCCCTGCTGGAGGGATTCGACGAGCACCTGGGCGCCGTCGGGGTGGCCGGCGAGGGCGGCGAGGTCGCGCAGGCGCACGCCGGTCCAGGACTGGGTCGTCGACCAGCCTTCGACGCAGGCGATCGGCAGGTCGTAGGTGTGCTGGGGCATCGCCAGCAGCTGCTCGCGGGAGAGCTCGCGCGGGGCGGCGCCGGCGAGCTTCAGGCGCCAGTCGGCCCCGGTCTGCTTCGGCCCGATGCCGACAGCGGCGGCGGTCTTGTTGATCTGGAAGCCGTTGGCGCCGTCGCTCAGCTGGGTGGAGCGGGGGGTCAGCAGACCGAGCTGGCGCAGCGGCCCGCCGACCGACTGGGCGAGCGCCATGAAGGCGGCGCCGAGCGAGGCGGCGCCGACCGTCGCCAGCAGCGCCCGCCGCGAGATCGTCGGCCGCGCCGGTTCGAGCGGCGCCACGTGGTCGGGTTCGTAGGGCTCGGCGACGGTCTCGGCGAGGCCGGGGCGGAGCGGTTTGAGGACGCCCTTCTCGCGGAAGGTGCGCAGCGCGATCGGCACTTTGAGGACGAGGTGCAATCCGAGGCCGGCGAGGAAGACGAAGGCGCCGTAGTAGTGGGCGGTGAGGAAGCGGAACGGCCAGGGGTAGAAGACCTGGATGTTCAGCAGGCCGGTGAAGAAGACGAAGATCGCGCCGCCGACCAGCATCGCCAGCGAGAGGCGTTCGAGCAGGTGCGAGAGCGAGCGCACCGGCGGCCACTCGAAGAGCTTCGGCATCACCGACCAGAGCTTCGCCAGCAGGATCGGGATCGCCGCGAGGCCGCAGATCACGTGCAGGCCCTGGGTCGCGGCGTAGAGCCACGAGGGGCTGGTCGGCCAGTGGAAGAAGTAGAGGTCGACGCCGAGGCCGCCGCCGGGCAGCAGCGAGTTGTGGCCGAGGCCCGGGTTGTAGGCGGCCTGGGACAGGAAGCCGGTGACGGCGCAGACGATGATCAGCGGCAGCAGCGCCGAGCCCAGCAGCGAGGTCAGCCAGGGGCCGCGCAGGGGGCTCTTCCAGAAGCTCGGCCGCGTTGGCCCAGGCGGTGGCTCGTCGGGGAACTTCGGCATCGGTGGTTTCGGCAGCGACACCTTCGGCGGGCGCGGTAGCTTCATCGCGATCCGCCCCCGGGTTCGATCCGTTGGAGGTCGCCTTCGGCGCGGCCGGCGACGAAGACGTCGCCGCTTCGCGGTTCGACCGCCACTGAGTTCGGCTGGCGGACGGTCGCGAAGGTCGCGACCCGGCGCGGGCGCGGCCCGGTCAGCGAGAACTCGGCGAGTTCGTTCGTCGCCGTCAGGGTCACCCAGAGGCGCTGGCGGCGCGTGTCGATCGCGAGGCCGTAGGGGGTGCCGGGCGCCCGCGCGGTGGAGAGGAGGTGGGGGTGGGCGCCGATGTGGAAGACGAGGACGCGGTCGCCCTGGGTGTCGGCGACGTAGGCGGTGTCGCCGGCGGCGACGATGTGGCTCGGGCCGACCCCGGCCGGGGCGCTGCCGAGTGGGCGCAGGGTGCGGGCGTCGTAGACCTGCAGGACGCGGGCGGAGACGGCGACGAGGGCGACGAAGCGCCCGCCGACGGCGGCGATGCCGCCGGGCTGGTGGGGGGCGGGGAGGGTGGCCGGCTCCCGCGAGCCGCGCACGACGCTGACCGCGTCGGAGTGCTCGTCGGCGACAAAGACCTTGCCGTCGGTGGCGGCGGCGTCGTGGGGGTGGGTGCCGACCTCGACTGAGTAGACGACGCCGGCGGGTCGGGCGGCGACGAGCTCGTCGGCGCTCTCGGCCGGGACCAGGACGTTCGCCGATCCCGGGTCGTAGGCCAGGTGGCGGGGCGGCGCCGGCAGCGGCACCTGAACGGAGATGGCGAGGCTGCGGGGGTCGACGAAGGCGAGCTCGGCTGGTTCGCGCAGGCCGACGGCGAGCAGGCCGGCGGCGGCGTCCCAGACGATGCCCTCGGGTTCGTTGCCGACCCCGGCGGCGTGGCCGGCCGGCGGTTCGCTGAGCGGCGGCGATTCCGCCGGCTCGGCGGCGCGGCGCGGTTCGGCCGGCTTGGCGGCGGCGCCCGGCCCGGCAGTCGTGGTCGAGGAGCCGCCGCCGCAGCCGGCGAGCAGGGCGACGGCCAGGATCAGCGTGACCGCGAGGCCACCGCCGGCGCCAGTGCCGCCCCCCACGGCGCGCCGCGCCGCGACCCATAACCTGGGCCGGGTGAGCGAACGCGTACTGGTGACCGGCGGGGCGGGCTTCATCGGCTCACACCTCGTCGATCTGCTGATCGAGGCGGGGCGCGAGGTTCGCGTCCTCGACTGCTTCCATCCCGCCGCCCACACCCGCCGGCCCGACTACCTCAACCCGGCCGCCGAGCTGATCGAGGGCGACCTCACCGACCCGGCCGTCGCCGCCGCGGCGGTCGAGGGCGTCGACGCGGTCAGCCACCAGGCGGCGATGGTCGGCCTCGGCCTGGACTTCGCCGAGGTCGGCGACTACGTGACCGCCAACGACCTCGGCACCGCCCGCCTGCTGGCGGCGCTCGCCGACGCCGAATTCCGCGGCCCGCTGGTCCTCGCCAGCAGCATGGTCGTCTACGGCGAGGGGCGCTACGAGTGCCCGGTCCACGGCGACGTGCGGCCGGCGCCCCGCACCCCCGCCGACCTCGAGGCCGGGCGCTTCGAGCCGCCCTGCCCGGTCTGCGGCGAGGCGCTGGCGCCCGCCTCGATCGCCGAGGACGCGCCGCTCGAGCCGCGCAGCGTCTACGCCGCGACGAAGCTCCACCAGGAGCACCTCTGCGGCCTCTTCGCCCGCGAGAACGAGGGGGTCAGCGCGACGATGCTGCGCTACCACAACGTCTACGGGCCGCGGATGCCGCGCGACACGCCCTACGCCGGCGTCGCCAGCATCTTCCGCAGCGCCATCGCCGCCGGCCGGGCGCCGCGGGTCTTCGAGGACGGCGGCCAGCTGCGCGACTTCATCCACGTCGCCGACATCGCCCGCGCCAACCTCGCGGCGCTGGGGCGGCGCGGGGCGCCGGCCGCCTTCAACGTCGCCACCGGCCGCCCGGAGTCGATTCTGACCGTCGCTGAGCTGCTCGCCGCCGACGCCGGCGAGGGCGCGCCGCGCCCCGAGGTCACCGGCGAGTTCCGCCTCGGTGACGTCCGCCACGTCTTCGCCGACCCGGCCCGCGCTCGCGAGGAGCTCGGCTTCGAGGCCAAGGTCGGCCTGGCCGCCGGGATGGCCGAGTTCGCGACCGCCGATCTGCGCTAGCTCTGGCATCCGCGGCTCACCACTTGGTGTAGAGGAAGATCTCGATCAGAACCGCCTGCGCGCTCGCCGCGGCGAGGACCAGCGGCACCCGCCGCGCCGACAGCGAGCGGGCGGCGGCGAGGCAGGCGAAGGGCACCAGGAAGAGCCAGATCCGCTCGGTCTCGGCCTTGGTGTAGCCGGCGACGGCACTGATCGCGATGACCAGCGCCAGGGCCACCGCGGTCGCCTCGCGGGCGGCCAGCGAGCGGGCGGCGAACCAGGCCACCGGTCCTAGCATCAGCACGTAGGCGGCCGGCGAGCCGAACAGCCAGAAGAGGTAGGGACGCAGGCGGGCGATGCCGGCGTGGTAGTTGCCGTCGGTGGCGCGGATCGCGGCGACCAGGTCGAAGCCGCTCAGCAGGTAGAGCGCGAGGTAGGCGGCGGCAAGGACGGCGGCGCAGACCGCCGCCAGGCGCAGCGCCGCGCCGACTCCCTCGCGGCGCCGGCGCACCAGTGCCGACCAGGCGCCGACCGCCAGCAGGGCGTAGGAGAAGAACGCCGCCAGCGCCAGCAGGCCGGCGCCGCCGACGCGCGCCGCCGGGCGCCGGGCGAGCAACCCGGCCGCGGCGGCGACGCCGAGGGTGGCGAAGAGGGCGTCGGCGGAGGTGGCGCCGTAGAGCAGCGAGGTCGGCACGAAGACGAAGAGCAGCGCCGCGACCCGCGCCTCGGCCTCGTCGGTCAGCTCGCGGGCGAGCACGAAGAGCAGCGGCGTGGCCAGCGCGCCGACGCCGATCACCAGCGCCGCCGCGCCCTGGGCGGTGTCGATGCCGAGCCAGTGGAGGCTCAGCAGCAGGCCGGGGGGGTGGCCGGCGACCTGGTCGGGCAGGCTGGTGAGCAGGCTCGGGAAGTGGCGCAGGAAGGGGCCGACGCCGCCGTCCAGGAACGGCAGCCCGGCCAGGTACTCGGTGCGGCCCTCGCCGGCGCGGGCGACGACGAAGTTCGCGTAGAGGGCGTCGGGGCCGCCGCGGATGGCGTTCAGCGCCAGCCTGGTCACCAGGGTCAGGCCGAAGAGCGCGGCGCCGAAGGCCGCGGGGGAGACGGCGGCGCGCCGCAGTCGCAGCGCCGCCCACAGCGCCGCCGCCAGGACGGCGATCGCCGGCAGCGCCCAGGTCGACAGGGCCGGGCGCAGGAAGGTGAGGAGGGGCTGCGCCGGCGCTCCCCAGTCGGCGCCCAGCGCCTTGGCGCCGAGGCCGACGGCGAGCGTCGCCAGGGCCCCGCCGACGACCAGCAGCGGCACCAGGGTCGTCGCCGGCGGGAGCCGACCGGCGCCTCGCGGTGGCGCGCCGGGGTGGGTCGGCGAGGCGGGCGCGGGGGCGACCGTCGAGGCGTCCTCCAGGGGTTTCGGGCGATTCAGGGTCGACACCGCGCCCCTCATCGTGCTCGACCGCTGTGGCGCCGTTCCGGACAAGGCTCGATCACGGGCGGCCGCGGGGCTTCTCGAGCCGGGCGAACCAGCGCCCTTCGGTCTCCCAGAGCTCGTCGCGGACGAGGCCGGCGTCGGCGGCGATCGCGTCGATCTCCTCGGCGCCGACGAAGGTCCAGGGGATCCAGGCGCTTGCCCCGCGGGCGGTCTCGAGCCGGACCCGGGCGGCGTTCGACGCGGTCGCCGGCGGCTCGACCTCGACCAGCGCGCAGCCGCCGGGCCGCAGCAGCCCGGCGGCGCGCCGCAGCAACGCGACCGCGTCGCCGCCGATGCCGATGTTGCCGTCGAGCAAGAGGACCGTCGCCCAGTCGCTGCTAAGCGGCCGCTCGAAGATCGAGCCCTCGATGACCGCGGCGCCGCGGCTGCCGGCGATCGCCGCGGCGCCGGGCGAGACCTCGACCCCGACCGCCTCGACGCCGCGCCGCCCGAGCGCGACGACGTGGCGGCCGGCGCCGCAGCCGATGTCGAGGACCGGTCCGCGCGCCCGCGCCAGCAGCGCCTCCTCGGTCGCGTCCGGGGAGCCCAGCCAGCGCGCCAGCGGCAGCCGCCGCCGGCTGCCGTCGTCGCCGACGGCGTGCAGGCCGGCGCCGCCTTCGGGGGCCGCGCTGCACAGCGCGTCCTCGTAGACGGCGATCGCGTCGAGCGGCCTCAGCTCACGCACAGGCTCGCCTCCACGGAGTCGAGCTCGCGGGCGAAGCTGCCGCCGGGCGCGGCGCCGGCGACGGCGCGGGCGTCGTCGATGCGGTCGACGTCGCGCAGCACCGGCAGCTCGGCGACGCGCAGGCCGAGCGCGTCGAGCGCCGCCGCCTGGCAGGCGCCGGTTTCCTCGCGGCTCATCGGCACGCCGTCGAAGGCGCGGGGGTCGGGACGCCGGAAGCCGATCGCCCAGTAGCCGCCGTCGCCGGCGCGGCCGAGGACGGCGTCGGTGTCCGGCGCCAGCAGCGCCGCGATCGACTCCTCGAGCAGGGCCGGCTCGACCTGGGGGGTGTCCATGCCGATCAGCAGGGTCGGATCGGCGTAGCGGGAAAAGACGCGGGCGAGCCGCCGCCCGAGCCCGCCCTCGCCCTGGTCGACGACGGCGAAGGAGGGCGGCAGCCAGGCGCCGGGCGGGCCGTCGAGGGCGAGCACGCGCTCGCCGCACCTGGTCGCGGCGACGGCGTCGAGGGTGTCGCGCAGGGCGGCCTCGGCGAGGCCGGCGGCCTGGGACGGATCGCACGGCGGGGTCAGGCGGGTCTTCGATCGACCGGGCTGGGGAGACTTGGCGATTACGACGATGCGCGCGGTCAAGAGCAGCGATCCTTCCGGCTAGAAGTGACGAATCCCTTACGCGGGCCGGCGCCGGAGTGATCACTTCGGCGCCGGTGATCACCCTTCGACTACGCGCCGGGGGTCGAATCGGACGCCCGTTTGACACATTGCCGCCGCTCGACGAAATCGCCTGCGACGGTTGCGGTCGCAGCGTGATGAGCACCGACGGCCCCGGGCTGATCGCGGTCATCAAGGGCCCCTGTCCCGATTGCGGCGGCGCCTTCCGGCTGGTTCGCATCGCCGGCGTGCCGGCCCGGCCGAACTGAGCCCGGCCCAATATCTTGGCGACGGTGAGCCCGGACCCCTGGTCACCCGCCGCCATCCTCGCCGACCTCGACGGCACCCTGCTCGACTCGCTCGCATCCGGCCGGCGTGCCTGGAGTGCCTTCGCCGAGCGCCACGGGCTCGACCCCGAGGAGACCCACCTCTTCGCGATGGGACGGCCGACCCGCGAGTCGATCGCGGCGCTGGCGCCCGATTCCGACCAGGCCCGCGAGCAGGCCCTGCTCGACGCCACCGAGGTCGAAGATGCCCCTTCGGTGGTCGCCTATCCCGGCGCCGCCGAGCTGCTGGCCGGGCCGATCCCGGTCGCGATCGTCACCAGCGGCTCCTACGAGCTGGCCAGCGCCCGCCTCGCCGGCGCCGGCCTCGAGCGCCCGGCGGTGCTGATCAGCGCCGACGACGTCGAGCGCGGCAAGCCCGACCCCGAACCGTTCACCCTCGGCGCCCGCGCGATCGGCGCGCCGCCGGAGCGCTGCCTCGTCCTCGAGGACGCCCCCAGCGGCATCGCCGCCGCGCGCGCCGCCGGCATTCCCGTCGCCGCCCTGCGCACCACGCATCCCGACGCCGATCTGGCCGGCGCCGACTTCGTCCTCGACTCCCTCGCCGACGCCCTCGCCCGCCTCGGCCTCGCCAGTTCGCGTCTGTAGGCGCTATCCGCACACAACCGCGAACTCACCCGCTGGACGGTTGTCCTAATCGGTTCAAGGACTAACCGATTGGACCCGATGGATCAAACGAAGCCGAAGTGGCTTCGGAACAAGAAGAAGGTCAGCTGTACAAAGGCAAACCTGTCGTGAGGCAGGGACGCAAAGTCAGAGGTCTCGGTCGCAGTGGCCGAGACGGCTCAACCGTCAGCTTGGATCTCAACTGCGAGGCGCTACGCGCCTGCGATCAGGAGGGCACCAAGTGAAGCCAAAGAATGGATTCATCATTCCCCGCGGACAGCGTGCGAAAGCACGGTACGCGGGCGCGATGGCGGTTCCCGGGGCGTTGCTCTCCGTCTGATCGGCAGGGCAAGACTCCGGTAGCGGTTCGCCGCCGGGCTTCGGTCCGGCGGCGGACCTTTTCTAGAGCGTCCCGGCCTCGACCAGCTCGATCAGCGCTCTTGCCACCTTCGGGTCGAATTGGGTGCCGGAGCAGCGCCGCAGCTCGGCGATCGCCGCCTCGACCGACATCGCCTCGCGATAGGAGCGGTTGGTGGTCATCGCGCTGAAGGCATCGCAGCAGGTGACGATGCGGGCTTCGATCGGGATCGCCTCGCCGGCCAGGCCGTCGGGGTAGCCGCCGCCGTCGAAGTCCTCGTGGGAGGCGCGGACGATCCGCCCGACCTCGGCCAAGACGCCGCCGATCCGCTTCAGCATCCGCTCGCCCTCGATCGTGTGCTGGTGCATCAGCTCCCACTCGGCGTCGTCGAGCGGGCCGGCCTTATTGATGATCTCGTTCGGCACTGAGATCTTGCCGACGTCATGGAGGAGGGCGGCGAACTCGACGTTGCGGCGTGCGTCGAAGCCGAGGCCGAGTCGGTCGGAGACCGCCAGCGAGAGTTCGACGACGCCGCGGCTGTGGCTGCCGGTGTAGCTGTCGTCGGCCTCGACGACGTCGCCGAGCAGCATCGCCGTCCCCTGGTAGGCCTCGCTCAGCGCCAGCGCCTGGTCGATGCGGGCGCGGCGCTCGCCGGAGAGCACCGAGAGGACAGCCGAGAGCGGTACGACGAGCAGGCACAGGCCTGAGCCGACCTGGGTCGCGGCGGCGGCGACGACCAGCCCGATCGGCGCCAGGGCGCCGTCGAGGGCGTAGACCGGGGCGACCATCGGCAGGGCGGCGCGCGGCGGCGTGCCGTCGATCCGCCAGGTGCGCAGGGCGCTGGCGCCGAAGTCGAAGGCGAACTGGGCGACGAGGGCGCCGAGGTAGATTGGCCAGTCGCCCCAGCCGAAGGTCTGGGCGCCGGCCGCGACCAGCACCAGCGCCGGCCCGACGGCGTGCCAGCAGTCGCCGAAGACGTGGAAGGCGCGCCAGATGCTGGTCCGGCCGGTGACGTAGTCGATCAGCCGCCCCAGCGCCCAGCTGGCGCTGACGACCAGCGGCACCGCCGGGGTCGGCAGCAGGAAGAGCATCGGCACGAGGACGAGCTCGGTCGGCACCGTGTAGCCGTCGGCGATATCGAACTTGGCGCGGCAGGCGACGACGTAGGCGGGGACGAGGACGATCAGCGTCCCCGGGTCGAGCGAGCGGTCGCTGGGGAGGAGGAGAGCCATCGCGACCGCGACGACGAGGAAGCCGGCGCCGGCGCCGAACTCGACCCGCCGCTCGCGCCCGCTCGCGCGCAGGTGGGCGCGCTCGCGCCCGCGCGCGAAGAGCTGATCGACGTTGGTTGATCCTGGAGTCGTGGCCATGGCGAAGCCGGCACTCCGGCCTGCACAGGTATCGGCCACCGCAGCGTTCGCACTTAATCCCGCACTCGACCGTTTTCCGCGAACGGCCTGCACCGGCCGGGTTTTGGATCAGAAACTAAAACTGACTAGACGAGCGTCTGAACTGACTTAAGCGCAGGTTGCCGGCGCCGATGAAGGCGCGCGGGGTCAACCGACCTCGTGTCAAAAACAAGAGAAGTTCAGCTGTACAAAGGCAAACCTGCCGCGAGGTAGGGACGCAAAGTCAGAGGTCTCGGCCGGTACGGCGAGACGGCTCAACCGCCAGCTTGGATTCCCCACTGCCAGGCGAGCAATGCCTGCGACCAGGAGGTTTACCCAAGTGAAGGCACTGATTGAGAACATCACCCCCCGCGGTCTCCGCGCCAAGCTGGCGACCGCAGGTGCGATGGCGGTTATCGGGGCAGCGCTCTTCGCCGGGTCGGCGCAGGCCTGCTCCTACTCGGGCTCTGAACAGGTGTTCAAGCCCTGGGGCGATGCGCATTCATACGCACTCGCCCCCGACGGCGGCTTCGAGGCTGGAGCCGCCGGCTGGACCCTCGAAGGTGGCGCCGCCACCGTCGCGGGCAACGAGAGCTTCAACGTTCACGCGGGGGACTCTCGTTCGCTGGCTCTGCCGGCGGGCAGCGCGGCGGTCACGCCGTCGCTCTGCATGTCGCTCGAAACTCCGAGCATTCGGATGTTCGCGCGCAACACCGGGGACCCGTCCTCGAAGCTGAAGGTCGAAGAGACCTACAGCCTCGGGGTGGTCCACACCGCGGCCGTCTACACGGTCACCGCCGGCACGAACTGGGCACCGACCCGGGAAATGTCGACCGTGACGACGTTGGCGCCGCTGCTCGGGACGGTTGTCCCGGGCTCGATCAAGGTTCGGGTCTCGCCGCTGGACAGCAAGGGTCAGTGGCAGATCGACGACTTCTACGTCGACCCCTTCGCCCGCCACTAGGCGGCGCTGGGCGAACCTCCAGCGGTTGCCGCCGCCGGGCCCGCGAGGGCCGGGCGGCGGCTCCGCGCCCGGGCGCGTCCGCGCCTCAGCGGGCGGTCAGCCGAAAGGCCAGGCGGGCGAGGTCGGCGGCTTCTTCGCGCGAGCGCCGGTTGCCCTGGCCACCGACCGAGTAGTTCACGGTGAGCCAGCGGTTGCCGCGCACGGCGTAGAGCGAGCCGAAGGAGGGAATCCAGTTGGCGTTCTCGTCGTAGGCGCCCGGCTCGCCGACGCCGGCGACCGCGTGCGGGACCTTGCTCGGATCCGGAGCCCCGAACTGCTGCGCCTCGACCATCCGGTTCGAGTAGCGCTGGTGGGCGGCGAAGCCGCTGTCGAGGGAGAGGTTGACGGCGACGCCGCGGCCGGTGATCCGGCAGGCCGAGAGCGGCGGCGTCGGCTTCGGGTCGTGGGCGAGCGGCCGTCCGAGCCGACGTTCGGCGGCGGCGGCGAGGCGGGCGCAATCGCCGCCGCTGATCCGCAGCGTGGTGGCGGCTTCGGCGGTCGGCGATTCGCCTTTGATCCCGCGCGACTGGACCGGTTCCTGGATCGCCCGTTCGCCCGCGGCGGCAGCGCCGCCCGTCGTCGATCCGCCGGCACTCGAGGAGCTCGTGCCGGAGCCACCGCATCCCGCCAGCGCGCCGAGCGCCAGCGCCGCGCTGATCAGCGCAGCCGCAAGGGGGCCCCCTCTGCCCGAAGTCATGCGTCAGTTCTACCCGGTCGGCCGGTGTAAATCGGTGAGGGCCAGATTTTGGCTCTCTGACGACCAGAACATGGCCGTCGACTCTGGGCCGCCTACGAGGCGGCCAGGCTTTCGAGCGCGTCGGCGGCGGCCGTGGCCCCGCCGGTCGCCTCGAAGCCGGCCTTGACCCGAGCGGCGCCGGGAGCGCAGGCACGCGCCGCCTCGACGGCCGCCGCCAGGCGCGCCGGGGTCAGCCGGCGGCGCGGCACCCTGGTGCCGGCGCCGGCCTCGACCACGTGAGCGGCGACGTCGAGCTGGTCGCGCGCCCAGGGGACGACGCAGACCGGGACGCCGAAGGCAAGCGCCTTCTGGGTGATCCCCATGCCGCCGTGGCAGACGACGACCGCGGCCTCCTCGAGCAGCGGCCGGTGGGGGAGGAAGCGGGCGAGGAGGGCCCCGCCGGGGTCGCCAAGCGAGGCCGGGTCGACGCCGGCGGTGGTGATGACGAGGCGGTAGCGGTCGCGCAGGCCGGCGAGGGCGGCGGCGGCGATCGCGCCGTCGTCCTGGAACTCCGACGAGCAGGCGACGAGGACCAGCGGGCGCTCGCCCGCCGGCAGCTCGACCGGCAGCGCCGCCGGCGGGTCCCAGAGCCCCGCCCCGACCATCCGCACGCCCGGCGGCAGCACCCGCGGGTATTCGAACGGCGCGGCGGTGAAGTAGAGGGTGAGGGCGGCGCGGTGGCGTGACTCGGCGATCGTGCGGAACCGCGGCAGGCCGGCGGTGCGGCGCCCGGCGTTGACGGCCGGCAGGCGGGCGTAGGTGTCGAAGGGTCGGTTGAAGATCTCGACGGCACGGTCGCGAACCCGCCCCAGCGGCCCCGCCATCGGCCGCAGGCCGAGCCCGAACGGCGGCACCCCCGGCGCCCCCTCTTCGAGCATGAAGGGACGCGACTCGGCCCAGCGCAGGCCCTCGCGTTCGGCGACCGCGCGGGCGCCGAAGGTGGTGCAGTCGACGAGGACGACGTCGGGCTCGGTCGCCGCCAGCGCAGCTTCGAAGTCGGGGACCTCGTGCGGGGCGCGGGCGACGAAGGTCGCGAACGAGCGCCGTCCCGCCTCGATCTGAAAGCGGGCGCTGTGGTCGTTGTGGCGGATCGCCTCGATCGCCGGTGCCAGCGGCTCGGCCCGCAGGCCGGCGGCGCGCAAGGTCTCGACCTGGGAGGAGAGCGTGCGAACGTGGACCTCGGCGCCGCGCCGGCGCAGCTCCAGCAGCGGTCCGACCATCGGGTTGAGGTGGCCGCGGGCGGGCGAGGTGTAGGCGAGGATGCGCATCCCTAGCGTCCCGCCCTCGGCGCTGGGCGCTCCGCCGCCGCGTCCCCGGACGCGCTGCGGCACTTCGCTGGCGCCGCGTCCCCGGGCCCGCCACCCCGGCGCGCCGCCTCGACCAGGGCGAGGATCACCGCTTCGGTCGCCCCCCGGCCGAGCCCTTCGCGCCGCCGCAGCAGCTGCCAGACGTAGACGTCGGTGACCGTCGCGAGGGCCGCGCGGCGGGCGCGCCGCGCGGCCGGCGCCAGCGGCTCGAGGTCGGCGGCGAAGACTGCGGCGACCCATTCGCGGTGCATTGCCGTCCCCTGCTCGGTGACCTGTCGCGCCAGCGGGTAGCGCTCGGCCGAGGCGAGCCAGCCCACGACGTCGTCGCCCATCTCCTCGTAGTGGTCGACCAGCAGGCGGATGGCGCCGGCGACGTCGCCGGGCTCGGCCCGCCGCGACTCGGCCTTGGCGCCGACCCCGTCGGCGATCGCCGCCTCGACCAGTCCCTCCTTGGAGCCGAAGTGGCGGATCACCGACCGGGCGCTGCAGCCGGCGCGGGCGGCGACCGCCTCCAGGGAGGGATCGGCGCGGTGCTCCTCGCGGAAGAGCGCCTGGGCGGCATCGAGGATCGCCCGCCGAGTCTGCTCGGTGGCGTCGGCGCGCCGGGTCTGGGTGTAGGTGCGCGTCCCCATTTCGCGTCACGCTAGCTGACACGAAAGCCAAGCGCAACGTCTCCCCCTGACTCTTGTAGCCCTGTGGGCGACAAAAGTCAGGGGGAGTGTGCCGGGATGCGCGACGGGCGCTTGTAACGCCCGGCTTCGGCCGGACATCTAGTCATCGATGGCAATCGCCGACTCCGACCAAGACCTGTCCACCGACCTCGAGCGACGCCTTTTCGAGCGCCGCTTCCGCGAGCACTACGCCGAGGTCCTGGCCTTCGCCCTGCGCCGGGTCCCCGGTCGGGCGGCGGCCGAGGACGTCGCCGCCGAGACCTTCGCGGTGTTGTGGCGCCGCCGCCACGGCGCGCCGAGGCCGGTGCTGCCGTGGCTCTACGGGGTCGCCCTCCGGGTGATCGCCAACCAGCGGCGCAGCGGCCGCCGCCAGGAGGCGCTGCGCGAACGTGTCGAGGCCGAGTGGGGCACCGACGCCGCCGTCTTCTCCGGCGCCGCGCCGCCCGACCCGGCCGCCGCGCTCGATCGCCGCGACGCCTTCGCCACCGCCTTCGCCCAGCTCGACGAGGGCGAGCGCGAGGTCCTGCGCCTCGTCGCCTGGGACGGGCTCGACGCCGCTGCCGCGGCCGCCGTCCTCGGCTGCTCGGCCGGCGCCTTCCGGGTCCGCCTGCACCGCGCCCGTCGCAAGCTCGCGAAACATCTCGCCGCGGCCGGACATTCAGTCAACGAGCGCGCCGCGGCGCCGGCGCTGAGCCCCAAACAGGAGACCGAACGATGAGGAAACGCGACAGGATCGATGTATTCGAAGCGATGCGCGCCGAGAACCCGGCCCAGGCCGACGAGGTGGCCGCGACGCTGTCGGAGGCGCGACTCGAGGACGAGCTGGAGTGGGTCCTCGCCGCCGCCGAGGCCGGCACCCGCGGCAACCTCGAGGACGGCGCCCCGGGCGCCGCCCAGACCGCAACCCGCCCGGCCCGCCGTCGCGGTGCCCGTCGGCGGGCGCTGGCGATCGGCCTCGCCGCCGCTGCCGCCGCTTTCGTCGCGGCGATCGTCCTCGTCGCCAACGATCCCGCCAACCGCGGGAGCGTCGGCGGCGGCCAAGTGGCCGTCGGTGACGGTCCGCTCTACACCGAGGCCGCGATGCACGTCGCCGAAGTCAACCCCCGCCTGCTGGTGACGGCACCGGGTTGGAAGGTGGTGCGCACCGAAAGCTTCGAAGCCAACAGCGGCCACGTGATCTTCGGCGACGGCCATCAGCATCTCGCCATCGACTGGAACCCGGCGGCCCTCTATCCGACCTTTCGCCGGGACATCCTCGAAAGGGGGGAGCGCCAAGTCGCCCGCCACCTCAACAGCTCCGCCCACATCGAGGCCGGCAAGCCGGTCCCGTCGACCCTGCTCGGCCAGGCCGCGACCACCCACTTAGGCCCCGGGGGAGGCTCGGTGACGGTGCTGGCGCCCCAGGGCCAGGTGTTCATCGAGGTCCGCGCCAAGCTCTCCAGCCGGGCCGAGTACCGCTCGGTGCTGCACTCGCTGCGTGCGGTCTCGGTCGACCGCTGGCTCGGCGCGATGCCAGCCTCGGTCGTCAAGCCGACCGAACGCTCGACCGTGGTTGCCGAGATCCTGCGCGGCGTCCCCTATCCGTCGACCTTCCACCCGGCCGCGATCGAACGCGAAGAAAGTCTGCTCGACCGCTACGGGCTGGGCATCAAAGTGACCGGCGAGGTCGCCTGTGACTGGCTCGGCCAGTGGGTCGACGCGACCGCGACCGGCGACGGCGCGGCGGCCGAGGAAGCGGTGGAGGCGATGAGGACCTCCCACCACTGGCCGATCCTCCGGGAGCTGGCCAAGCGCGGTGCTTACCCGAGCATGATCCGCAAATACGCCGACGAACTCGCCGGCGCCCACCTCGACCAGCGTCCCTCCGGCTACCTGACCGAGACCGACGGGACCAAGTACGCGATCGGGCCGGCCTACGCCACGGCGCTCGGCTGCAAGAGCCAGTACAAACGGCGCGTGAACTGAGCCGGCGCGCCGGGTCCGGGCGCCGCGCCCGGCCCGCCGCTGCGCGGTCCTGTAGACATTGGGAGGTGAGCCCTCCCGCCTTCCAGATCGTCGAGCTCGGTGACGCCGAGGTCGACCGGGTCGAGGGGCTCTGGGGCGAGATGGTCGCCTTCCACCGCGAGGTCGTCGAGGGCGCCTGGCCGGTGCGTCCGGCCGCCGAGGCCTGGGCCCGACGTCGTCCCCAGTACGTCGAGTGGCTGACCAGCGGCGAGGGGCGGATGTTCGCCGCGGTGCCCGCCGCCGACGCCGCCGGCGAGGCGCTCGGCTACGCCGTCGTCGTGATCGGGCCGCCGGGGCCGACCTGGGACCTGGGGGAGAGGAGCGGCGAGCTCGAGTCGCTGGTCGTCGCCGCCTCCGCCCGCGGCGCCGGGATCGGGACGGCGCTGATCGAGCGCTGCCGCGAGGTCCTGCGCGAGGCCGGGGTCGAGTACTGGACGGTCGGCGTGGTCGAGGTCAACGAGGGCGCCACGCGACTTTACGAGCGCGCCGGCTTCGGTCCCTACTACCGGCAGCTGGGCGGCCGGGTGTGAGGCAGCCGGGGGCCCCGGCGTAAGGCAACCCGTTCGGGGGGTTGTGCGCCTCCTCACGTAACGATTACACCGATCCGTGTAATCCTCTTTCCAATGGCAGAGCGAGGAGCAACCCCGAACGTCCCGTCGCTGCAGCGACGCGCCATGCACGCCGTGCGCTCGCTCTTCACGCCGCTCCTCCCCGACGATTACCTGGAGCTGATCAACCCGCTCTGGTCGACCCAGGAGCTGCGCGGCCGGATCGAGCGGATCGACCGCGAGACGCCCGACGCGGTCACCGTCCTGATCCGCCCCGGCTACGAATGGCCCGGCCACCGGCCCGGGCAGTACCTGCGGATCGGCGTCGTCGTCAACGGCGTCCACCACTGGCGCGCCTACTCGCTGACCACCGACCCCGGCCGCCCCGACGGCTTCATCGGCATCACCCCGAAGCTGGTCGACGCCGGCATCGTCTCGCCGTTCCTGGTGCGGGCGGCACGGCCCGGCGACATCGTCCGGCTCGGCGGCGTCGAAGGGACCTTCGTCCTGCCCGAGCCGCCGCCGCGCAAGCTGCTCTTCATCAGCGCCGGGTCGGGGATCACGCCGATCATGTCGATGCTGCGCTCGCTCGATCGCGAGGACGCGCTCGGCGACGCCGTCCACATCCACTCCGCCCGCACCGCCGACCGAGTCATCTTCGGCAAGCGCCTCGCCGACCTCGACGCTCGCCGGCCCGGCTACCGCCTGCACCTGCAGCTGACCGGCGCCGACGGCCGCATCGCCCCAGCCGACCTCGACCGCCTCTGCCCCGACTGGCGCGAGCGCCGCACCTTCGCCTCCGGCCCGCGCGAGCTGCTCGACGCGCTGGTCGACCACTGGGACGCCGACGGCGACCCGGCGCTGCTGGAGATGGAGCGCTTCCAGCCGGTGATCGGCGGCGACATCCCGGCCGGCGACGGCGGCCGCATCGTCTTCACCAAATCGGCGATCGAGGCCGAGAGCGACGGCGCCACGCCGATCCTCGTCGCCGGCGAGGAAGCCGGGGCGACCCTGCCCTACGGCTGCCGGATGGGCATCTGCCACACCTGCATCGGCCGCCTCTGCTCCGGCGAAGTCCGCGACCTGCGCACCGGCGAGGTCACCGGCGTCGAGGGCGAGATGGTCCGCACCTGCGTCAACGCCCCCGAGGGGCCGGTCGAGATCGCGCTCTGACGGGGCGCGCCCGCCGGGCACCTCGACCCCTTGAACTACTTCCCCCACATAAGGAGACTTCCGACATGAGCACCACCGCGACGCCACCGATCGACACACACGAGGAGAGCCCGCTCGCGCATCTCAGCGCCGAGCAGCTCGAGGAGCTCGGTCACGAGTTCGACGCGATCAAAGACCGCGTCGCCTCCGAGCTCGGCGACCGCGACCGCGCCTACATCGAGGCGATGATCGAGATGCAGCGCCGGCTCGCCGTGATGGGCCGCGTCGGCCTCCTGCTGCCGCGCTTCCGCCCGCTCGCCTTCGGCGGCGCCGCGGCGCTCTCGGCGGCCAAGATCCTCGAGAACATGGAGATCGGCCACAACGTCATGCACGGCCAGTGGGACTGGATGAACGATCCGCGGATCCACTCCTCGACCTGGGACTGGGACACCGCCTCGACGGCCGAGGCCTGGAAGCACTCCCACAACTACGTCCACCACACCTTCACCAACATCCGCGGCAAGGACAAGGACCTCGGCTACGAGATCATGCGGATCGACCCGCACCAGGGCTGGCACCCGGTCTACCTCTTCCAGCCGCTCTACAACGTCCTGCTGGCGGCGCTCTTCGAGTGGGGCGTGGCGGTCCACGACCTCGACTTCGACGCGATCCGCAAGGGCGAGAAGTCGATGCGCCAGGTCAAGCGCGAGCTCAAGGGCATCGGCGGCAAGGCGCGCGACCAGGTCGTCAAGGACTACATCGCCTGGCCGCTGGTCAGCGCCCTGGCGAGCGCCGCGGTCGGCGCGGCGGTCGAGGCCGTCAAGCCGGCGCCGAAGCGTTCCGCTGTTCCTTATGGGCCTATAGGAACCAAAAGGAACAGCGGAAGTCGGGGGCTTCGCTCCGGCGGGCTCCTGGGACGCCGGCGCCCGCCCGCCCGCGGCCGCGCCGCCGCGATCGCCGGGCGCGCCATCGCCGACGGCGCCCAGGCTTACCGCCGCGCCGCCCTCGCCAACGCCGGCGCCAACATCGTCCGCAACTTCTGGTCCTACGCGATCATCTTCTGCGGCCACTTCCCCGACCAGACCTACACCTACAGCCCCGCCGAAGTGGAGAACGAGACCCGCGGCGGCTGGTACGTCCGCCAGCTCACCGGGGCGGCCAACATCGAGGGCAGCCCGCTCTTCCACGTCGCCAGCGGCAACCTCGGCTACCAGGTCGAGCACCATCTCTTCCCCGACATGCCGAGCACCCGCTACGCCGAGATCGCGCCCCAGGTCAAGGACATCTGCAGCCGCTACGGCCTGCCTTACAACAGCGGCCCGTTCATGCAGCAGCTGGGGATGGTCCAGCGGACGATCCTCCGCCTAGCCTTCCCCGGCGGCCACCCGCGCCCCAAGCCCGGCCCCTACGTCGGCGAGTAGCGCCGGGCGGCAGGCGGGTGTCAAAGGGCCGAGCACCCGCCCCGGCGTTCGCAGTTATCCGCCTATCGCCCGGATAACTGCGAACGCCTCTCCATGCCGCAGTCAGCGTTCGCACTTCTCCGCCATATGCCCGGATAACTGCGAACACTCGCCGAGGTCCTGGCGCCGACGCTCAGAGGCTGGCGACGAGGAGGGCGGCGGCGATCGCCAGCGGCGCGAGCACGAGGCCGCGGCGGGAGAACTCGAGCACCGAGGGGCGCTCGCCGACCTGGCCGGCGGCCCGGAACCAGAGCAGCGCCGAGAGCGCCCCGGTGACGGCGAGGTTGGGACCGACGTTGAGCCCCAGCAGCAGCATCCGCGGGTGGTCGACGGCGTGGGCCGAGTAGAGAGCGGCGGCGGGCAGGTTGTTGATCAGCGGCGTGGTCAGGGCGGCGATCGCCGCGGTCTCCCAGCCGCTCGCGCCGTCGATCAATTCGGCCGGCCCGCTCCAGTGGCGGGCAACGGTGCCGAGGGCGACGGTGAGGACGAACGCCGCCAGCAGCGACAGCGGCCCGAGCACCCGCCAGACCTCGGCCATGGTGAGCCGTCGCCGCGCCAGTTCGAGCGCCGTCGCCGCCGCCCCGACCGCCAGCACCGCCGCCGCCGGCTGCGACAGCGCCAGCACCAGGACCGTCGCCACCGCGGTCGCCACGAGCCCGACGGTCACCCCGGGCCAGCCGCCCTCGGCGGTCCGGGCGCTCGGTGAGCCGCTCCCGCCTCGCTCGCCGACCAGCTCGCGGCGGAACATCACCAGCACCCCGAGAGCGGTGACGACCGTTGCGGTGATCGCGATCGGGAACATTTCGGCGGCGAAGGACGATCCCGACACCGACCCGCCTTCCGCGCCGCCCGCAACCAGCAGGTTGGTCAGGTTCGATCCCGGCAGGAAGAGCGACGACGCATTGGCCATGAACACGCAGCCGTAGAGGAAGGGCTCGACCGCGACCCGCCGCCGGCGCGCCGCCAGCACCAGCACCGGGGTGAGGAAGACGACGGCGGTGTCGAGGTTGAGGATCGCGGTGACGACGGCGACCAGCGCCAGCGCCGCCGCCAGCAAGGCCGCGTTGCCACCCGGGATCCGCTGCAGGCTGGCGCCGCCCCAGGCGAAGAGGCCGTCGCGGTAGGCCAGCAGGCCGATCAGCAGCAACCCGGCGATCAGCGCGAAGGGCGGCCACGATTGGTGAAGCGCGGCCGACATGGGGCGGGAGGATCGCAGCCCGCCCGCGCGACCCGCGCCAGCGCCGCCCCGCCGAGCAGTCCGGCCGCCCTCGCTAGGCTGAAATCCATGCCAACGACGCTCGATGGAACCGTCGCCCTCGTCACCGGTGCCTCCAGCGGGATCGGTGAGGCGACCGCCAAGCGCCTCGCCGCCGAAGGCGCGACCCTCGCCATCGCCGCCCGCCGCCTGGATCGCCTCACCAAGCTCGTCGAGGAGATCGAATCGGCCGGCGGCAAGGCCCTCGCGATCGAGGCCGACGTCACCGACCGCGAGCAGGCCGAGGCCGCCGTCGCCCGCACCGTGTCGGAGCTCGGCCGCCTCGACACCCTCGTCAACAACGCCGGCGTGATGCTGCTCGGCCCGATCGTCGACGCCCCGGTCGAAGAATGGGAGCGGATGATCGACCTCAACCTCTCCGGCCTCCTCTACTGTGCCCACGCCGCGATTCCCCACCTGCTGAAGTCGGCCGACGCGGGCCCCCGCCGGGTCGCCGACATGGTCAACATCTCCTCGGTCGCCGGCCGCGTCGTCCGCTCCGGCAGCGGCGTCTACAACGCCACCAAGCACGGCGTCGGCGCCTTCAGCGAGTCGCTGCGCCAGGAGGTCGCCGAGCGCCACCTGCGGGTCTCCCTGGTCGAGCCCGGCGCGGTCGAAACCGAGCTCGCCGGCCACAACCGCCCCGAGGTCCAGGAGGGGATGAAAAAACGCTTCAGCTCGATCGAGCTCATGCAGGCCACCGACATCGCCGACGCGATCGCCTACATCGTCACCCGCCCCCGCCACGTCGCCGTCAACGAGCTCCTCATCCGGCCGACCGAGCAGGCCGGCTAGGGCGCCGAGCGGGGGAGGGGACGATCGCCGCCGACGCCTCCAGCGGCGCCACGGGCACAGCCGAGCCGGGCGCCGCCGAGCCGCCCCTCGACGAGCGCCGCGAACGCATCCTCGCCGCCGTCAGCGCGATCCCCGAGGGCTTCGTCGCCACCTACGGCGACGTCTCGCCCGGCGCCCCGCGCCTCGCCGGCCAGGTCCTGGCGAGCGAGCACCACCTCAAGGTGCCCTGGTGGCGAGTGGTCCGCGCCGACGGCAGCCTGGCGGTCGGGGAGGAGCAGCGCCAGCGCCTCTGGGCCGAGGGCATCCCCTTCCGCCCCGGCAACAAGCGCGTCGACATGGACATCGCCCGCATCCCCGACGAGGCAATCGAAGGGCCCGAATAGAGCCCGAAGAGAGCGGCGGACGGGAATCGAACCCGCGTCATCAGCTTGGAAGGCTGAGGCTCTACCGTTGAGCTACCGCCGCGCGCCGAGAGGCAATGTAGCCGCGATTCTCCCAATCCGTCAGAATGCCGGAGCACTCCTCGGGGAGTGGCGCAGTCTGGTAGCGCACTCGGCTGGGGGCCGAGCGGTCGCAGGTTCAAATCCTGTCTCCCCGATATCGGTTTAGGAAGTTTGATCAATACGCCTGACTTGAAGAGCCAATGGCCAAGATCAGCTTCAAAATTGGAGAGGGCTTTCCAGCCTCCGACCCAGTCGCTCGTTTCATCACGGTGCTGGCGATGATGAGCAACGATTGGCTGCGGTCAATTGAAGATCTGTTCGGGCTGGAGAATTCCACAGACCCCGATGCTGGCGGCCGGCGCGTTTCATTGTTTCGCCAGCAGGCCGCTCTTCACCACGAGGCGGCATCCTTCATTTCGAGCGCCAGGCGTCGGTTCCCCGAGGTGCACCAGTTCATCAACGGTCTTGATGCCGAGGCCGATGTCGAGTGCGAGATGGTTGTAGGGGGTGTCGACCCAGTATCTGAGCACTATCACGGCGATTGGCTTGCTGATCACAGGAATGTGACCTTTCATTACCCGGAGATGCACCCCGATAAGGCTCAGCATGGACAAGAGGAGATCCTGCAAGCCCTTAAGGAAGCCGCCGGGATCGACTCCTATATTGAGCATGGGGACACCTTTGGGAGTGTCCGATTTCGGTTCGCCGATGAGGTTGGTATTCAGTGGCTGCCGGACGACCCAGCGCCAGCGCTTGAGAAGCTACGCGAGTCGGTTCTGGCCCTGTCACGCTTTGTCCAGCGAGCGGCGCAGGTCTATATGGAATCTCGACCGGATGGCACCTTCAAGTTTGATGACTAACTGATCCCGACTGAAACGGGTCCTATCCGGCCGCGTCGTGGGCCCGCCGGAGTGACGTAGGTGACAGTCCCGCAGCGTTCTTGTAGGCGCCGGCTTGCTCCCGATGTCTCGATTTGATCCAGAAGCCGGAGTAGCCAGCGGGGGGCCGTTTTGGGAAGTTAACGCTGCGTTTGTCGAGGAATGACCAAAGCCCGCCTCGACGACGCGACCCGGTCGTATGCTCGGCCCCTTCTGGGAGGGCCGGACAGCGCAGTGGCCAGAGCGGCAAAGGGAGGGGAGGGTGGCAGCCAGGCCCTCCCAAAGAGCGGAGTGTTGGCGACCGATCCGGGGCGTACGGTCCGGTGGATGAGTTCCGTTTCCGCAGCCTTGGTGTCACGAGATCGGGGAAAGCCATCTCCGGCTCTAGCCGCGACCCTCAAGGCCAGCGGCACCCTGGCCTTGAACATTGACCCGGAGAAGATTCAGGGAATTCGAAGTGCACTCATGGACTCAACCGTGGCTGGGTCACTCACAGCCGAGCAGCTGAGACGTGTTGAAACGGGCTGGCCGCAATCAACGCTGCCCGGAACCGTCAGAGCGGCGACCTTGCGAGCGGCGGAAAAAGGTCTTGTGGCCGGGGGTACCGGTGGCCTCAGTGTTGAGGTCTACCGACTGGCTGCCGATGCCATCCCCACTGGCGGTTTCTCTTCAATCCTCGATAGCGTCGCCTATAAACGCTTCCGGGAGGGCATTTCCTCTGGACTCGTGCCCCGCGTGGTCGATGCCGCTCAGGAGTTGATGTCCTCGGCGACTATTTCCGGTCGGCTGCGCGCAGAAGCGCCGAAAATGGCCGGGGTTGGCTCGCTGGTGTATCGCAGGGCTGGTTGAACCGATGCGCGAGTGGATGGTCCAGCGAACCCGGGCCTGCGCGCCGCTCTTGGATAACTACCGGCCGGTTCTGGAGCAAGTTCGCGAATGAGCGCAGCCGCTGCGCCTTCGCGCTGGACCTCGGTAACGATGCCTGCTTCGAAACCGGCTAAGCGCTGCTGGTTCTGCGGTCGGCGTCATGTTCGCCCGGGAGATCCCCCAGAGCACATTCTTGGCGCAGCAATCGGAGCCGAATTGACTACCGATGCCGTCGCCCGCTCCTGTAATGAGCGGGCGGGGAGGGAGATAGACCAGCCGCTGGCCAACGACCTCTTTGTCGCCTTCGATCGGGTCTTCTATGACATCAGGGATCGACGGGGTAATCGGGCTCCAAACCCGGTTCGCGGCGCCACCCTTGAGGACGGGACCCCTGTTGTCTTGGAGACCCGGAATGGTCCCTGGGAGGCAAAGGTGATTCCCCGTGTCCGCGAGGAGGGCGCGCGCTTGATCATCACCGCCGGCAGCGTCGAGGAGGCCGAAGAGGTCATCGCCAAAAGGAGCGAAAGGACTGGGCAGAAGTTCCGCGTTTTGGAGGAGCGACGCTCCCAAGAAGAGCATCCCAAAGTGCAGTTCACGCTCAGTATGGACACTCGCATTCGTGTCCGTGCTCGAGCCAAGATGGTCCTCGGCGTGCTCTCGAAGGTTTTCCCGAGGAGTGGCTCGACAGCCCCGAAGCCCAACAGCTTCAGGAGTGGCTGTGGGATCCGAATCCAAAGCTAGACGGCGAGCAGATCGGAGCGATGCAACACGGCGCCGAGGGCATCCTCGGATACATGTGCGAGCCGCCCGAGCACCTGGTGTCCCTTCAGCCGATGGGTGTGGATAGGCTGATGGTGATGATCATTCTCTTTGGTAAAGAAGTCATCCCATATGAAGCCCAACTGCCGGGAATACCAGCCCCGGAAAACTGCTGGGTGATGAACCCGAAGACCAGGAAGGTGCGCGAGTTGAGCTATATCGAGCTTGTGCATGAGGTCGGTGCCAGGCTTGACCGCGTCCACGCCGATCACAGCCAAGCCGCTTAGAAGGGCGATCGCTGTCGCAAGGCACATCCGCGTGCATATCCGACACTGTCCACTTGCGGCTCAGTGATACTCAAAACCCTCGATTTCGCATTGGATGCGTGATACGCATGTGATACCGGGGTCCTCGAAATCGCGCTAGTGAGCCAGATTGATCCTGTCTCCCCGATAGCCAGCCGCCGCGGCGAGCACGCTCAGCGGCGCAGCTCGGTTCCCAGCCTGGCGGCGAGACGCACCGAGGCTTCGATCTCGACCTTGCGGATCGAGACGCTCTCGACGTTGATCCCGAACGGGACACCCAACCGCCGACAGAACGCGATCAGGTCGACGGCCGTCGCGACCGCCTGCTCGTAGGAGGCTTCGAGGGTGTCATCGGCGTAGCGCAGCTCGTTCTGGATCCAGCGGGGGACGGTCACGCCGAGCCACTGGAGGAACTCCAGGGTCTTCAGCGAGCCGCAGACCGAGAAGCTGAAGATGATCGGTACCGGCTCGAGGTTCTGGGCGGCGCACTCGTGGTGGTAGTCGGAGATCAGGTTCTTGGCCGCGTTGATGTCGTAGACGATCTGGGTGACGAAGAAGGAGCAGCCGGCGGCCTGCTTCGCGATCAGGCGGTGGTGCTCATCGCCCTGGCGCGCGTGTCGCTCGGCGATCGCGACCCCGCCGAGCGGCAGGGCCGGCTGCACCTGCTCGCGCAGCTCGTAGGCTCGGGCGAGCGAGGTGAGCACCGCCTTCTCGCGCGAAGAGGACCCGACGAACACCGCGAGCGACCGGGACGGATCCTGCTCCTCCAACCAAGAGCGGAAACGATCCTCTTGGTACTTGCCCACCGCCCGGTAGACGATCGCGGGCACCTCCAGCCCGGCGAGATCGCGGGCGAGATAGTCGGCCGGGTCCATCGTCGGCAGGAACGGGAACGGGCGCTCGTCGGGGTTGCGGTCGCCCTCGTCGTCGATGTCGTAGAGGACGAGGCCGTCGATCGCCACCGACCGCAGCCGCTCCAGGGTGACCCGGGCGATCTCCTTGGCCTCCTGCGGGCTCGTCGTCAGTCGCGGCGGCGTCACCGCGAAGAGCAGGAACTCGCCCTCTCGAGCAGCGATGCCCCGTTGCAGATTCACGCGCGGAACCGTAGCCGCGTTTTGGTATCGAAGCTCTGTCCGGCTGGTGGAGCAAGCACCGCTCGGGGCGCAAGGTGGGCATCGTCGCCGGGCGCCCTGAGCACCGGATCATCCTCGACCTCCTCGCCGGCGAGAGCGGATCGGTACAACTCTGTGATGGACGCAGACGTCGCCAACGCACTTGCGATCGGGCCGGACTCAGGCGCCCGCGAGCGGACCGTCGACATCACCACCACCGGCCGCCAGTCGGGCGCTCCGCGGCGGATCGAGACCTGGTTCTACCGCGTCGACGGGACCGTCTACCTGACCGGCACCCCGGGGCGGCGGGGATGGGCGGCGAACCTCGTGACCGAGCCCGCCTTCACCTTCCACCTGAAGAACGGAGTAGTGGCCGACCTACCGGCGCACGCTTTGCAGATTCTCGACGACGCCGAGCGGCGCCGGATCCTCACCCCGCTCATCGAGGGATTGAAGAGCGTCAGCGGCACCCGCCGGGATCTCGAGAAATGGGTCGCCGGCAGCCCCCTCTTCGCGGTCGAATTCGACTAGCCCGAGGGGCGCCGGTCCTCGTGAGCCGCTCGCACCTCAGTCCTTGCGGCTGAGCACGATAACCGGGATCGCGCGCTCCGTTTTCTGCTCGTATTCGGCGAACTGCGGCGACTCCGCCTTCTGGCGCTCGAAGAGCGAGTTGCGCTCCTCGCCGGTCGCCTCACTGGCCACGACCTCGAACTCCTCGGTCCCGACCTCGATCGAGACGTTCGGCTCAGCCTTCAGGTTCCAGTACCAGCCCGGGTTCTTCGGTGCCCCGGCTTTGGAGGCGAAGATGACCCAGCGCTCGCCGTCCCGCATGTAGACCAGCGGCGTCACGTGGGCCTCGCCGGACTTGGCGCCGACATTGTGGAGGAGCAGCAGCGCCGCGCCCTCGAACATCCCACCGGCCTTGCCGCCGTTGGCGCGGAATTCCTCGATCACCTGGGCGTTGAAGTCATTCGGAGTGGCGGCCATGTTTTCCTTGCGTGCGCGGTTTCGGGGGCGCGAAGTCTATGCGCGAGTTGCGCGAGCGCCCGCGCTCAGCGCGCCCCGGACAGGCGAGCACCGCGGAGCCGGGCGGACGGTCCGAATCAGGCGCCGAGTTCGGCTCGCCGACGCTCGAGGAAACGGCGATCGGGCTCGGATGTGGCGAGTGCGAGGGCCCGGTCGTAGGCGGCGCGCGCCTCGCCGGCGCGCCCGAGGCGCCGCAGGAGATCGGCCCGCGCCGCATGGAGATGCTGGTAGCCGTCGAGCTCGTCGGCCACCGCCTCGAGCAGGCTCAGGCCGCGCTCGAGCTCGCCCGCTTCGGCGACCGCGACGGCGCGGTTCAGCGCCACCACCGGCGAGCCGGTGCGCTGGCCGAGCTCGGCGTAGAGGGCGGCGATCTGCGGCCAGTCGAGGTCCTCGTCGAGGTGCAGGGAGGCGATCGCCGCCTGCAGGGCGTAGGGGCCGCGACCGTGGAGCGCCAGCGCGCGGTCCAGGGCGACGCGGCCCGCGGCGATCTCGGCGGCGTCCCAGCGGCGCCGATCCTGGTCGGCCAGGAGGACCACCTCGCCGCCGTCGAAACGGGCATCGCGCCGGGCGTCGTGGAGCAGCATCAGCGCCAGCAGGGCGTGGACCTCGGGCTCGTCGGGCATCAGTTCGGCCAGCGCTCTGCCGAGCCGGATCGCCTCGCCGGCAAGCTCGCCGGCCCGCTGGTCATAGCCGGCGTTGAAGATCAGGTAGACGACCGCCAGCACGGTCCCCAGCCGGTCGGGCAGCAGGTGGTCGGGCGGCACGCGAAAGGGGATGCCGGCGTCGCGGATCTTGCGTTTGGCGCGGACCAGCCGCTTCGCCATCGTCGCCTCGGGGACGATGAAGGCGCGGGCGATCGCGGCGGTCTCGAGGCCACCGAGCGTGCGAAGCGCCAGCGCCACCTGCGCCTCGGTCGCCAGCGCCGGGTGACAGCAGGTGAAGATCAGCTCCAGGCGTTCGTCGGGGAACGCGGTCTCAAAGGGTTCGTCTTCCACCGGCTCGGGTCTCTCCAGCAACTGGCTCTTCGCGGCGAGCGTGCGCTCGCGGCGGATGCGGTCGATCGCCGCGTTGCGCGCCGTCGCCGTCAACCACGCCCGCGGGTTCCGCGGAGTGCCCTCGCGCGGCCAGCGCTCGGCGGCGACGGCGAAGGCGGTCTGGGTGGCTTCCTCGGCGAGGTCGAAGTCGCCGAGGAAGCCGATCAGGGTCGCCAGGACCCGTCCCCACTCACGCCGGAAGAGCTCGTCGTTCAGCGCGCCACCAGCGGTCGAACTTCGACCCGGCCGCCGAGCCGCGCCGCCGGGATTCGCGCGGCGACCTCGAGCGCCGCGTCGAGGTCGGGAGCGTCATAGAGGTAGTAGCCGCCGAGGACCTCCTTGGTCGTCGCGAACGGCCCGTCGGTGGTGAGCGCCTCGCCGTCCTCGACCCGGACCGTGGTCGCGGTGTCGCTGGGCTGGAGCTGGGCGCCGCCTTCGATCCCCGGGACCTCGTTGATCGCCATGTACTCGGCGGTGATCGCGGCCTGCTCGCCCTCGGAAAGGCGCTCGAACTCTTTCATCGACTCTTCCGAGTAGATCAGCAGCATGTATTGCATCGTCTTCCTCCTCGTTGCGGATGGTCGCAGCTGAGACGAACGCGGGGGACGCCAGAGGACACCCGCCCGAATCTCTTACTCCGCCGGGCGGAAGTCGCTCGCCTGGGCTCGCAGCGCTTCGATGTCGGCGCGGCGGGCGACCGAGAGCGGGACGGTGGCGGCGAGCGCGGTGAGCAGCAGCTCGGTGCTCGGGGCGGAGTTGGTGCGCAGGGCGCTGTAGAGCGAGGAGACGACGCACTGCTCGATCTCGGCGCCGGTGAAGCCATCGCTCGCCGCGACCAGCGTGGCGAGGTCGAAGGCTGCCGGGTCCTGGTTGTGGGCGCGCAGCTGGATCGACCAGATCTCACCGCGCGCGGCCGCGGTCGGGAGGTCGACGAAGAAGATCTCGTCGAAGCGGCCCTTGCGCTGCAGCTCCGGCGGCAGCTTGCTGAGGTCGTTGGCGGTGGCGACGACGAAGACGCCCGGCTGCTTCTCCTGCAGCCAGGTCAGGAAGGCGCCGAAGATGCGCTGCGAGAGGCCGCCGTCGGAGTCGCCGCTGGTCGGCGCGAACCCCTTCTCGATCTCGTCGATCCAGAGGACGTCGGGAGCGATCGACTCGGCCAGGCCGGTGGCGCGCCGGAAGTTCTTCTCCGACTGGCCGACGAGGCCGTCGTAGAGGCGGCCGGCTTCGAGCTTCAGCAGCGGCAGCGCCCACTGCCTGGCGATGACCCGGGCCGCCAGCGACTTGCCGCAGCCCTGGACGCCGACGATCAGGATCCCTTTCGGGGGCGTCAGATTGAACGCCTCGGCCCCCTGGGAGAAGCCCATCCGGGCGTCTTCGAGCCACGCCTTGAGGCCGCCGAAGCCGCCGAGCTCGGGCTGGTTCTGCTCGGCCGGGAAGAATTCGAGGACGCCGCTCTCGTTGATCATCTTCGCCTTCATCGCCAGCACCCCGGCGAGGTCCTCGTTGCCGAGGCGGCCGTCGTTCAGCGCCGCATAGGCGATCGCCTGGCGCGACTGGGCCAGGGTCATGCCGCTCAGCGCGCTGATGAGCTGGGACCTGTCGAGAGCGCTGGTGTCGATCTGCTTGCCGTCGCGCCAGGCGACCGACCTGACCACCCAGTCGATCGCTTCTCCGTACTCGGCCGCGCTCGGCATCGGCAGCTCGTAGGACGTCGCCGTCGGGGCGACCTCTGGGGCCAACTCGAGGCCGGCGCCGCTCAGCACCAGCGTGGTCGCGGTCTGGGCTCCGGCGAGCCGGTCGCTGACGTCGCGCAATTGGCGGATGACCTTGGGCGCCTTGAGGTGGGGGG
This sequence comes from uncultured Actinomycetes bacterium, assembly GCA_963839115.1. Lineage (GTDB taxonomy): Bacteria > Actinomycetota > Thermoleophilia > Solirubrobacterales > 70-9 > VAYN01. The sequence goes on along the minus strand of CAWITM010000001.1, from coordinate 1,613,495 downwards.
CGAAGTCCTTGAGCCAGTAGATCGAGCCGTCGCCGGATTCGGCCATGTAGGAGAGCGCCTGGCTCGGATCGGCGGTGCCGTAGACCTCCTGAGCCTGGCCGCGCCGCCGCAGCCCGGTCGTCACCGACCATTCCATCAGCGTCATTCCGAGATCGGTCGCGGCGCGTTCGAGCAGGCCCTCGACGCGGTCCTCTTCGACCGTGTCGATCGCGATCACCGGGTGGTAGGAGCGGACCAGCGTCTCGAAGTCCTCGACGCCGGCACCGGCCGCCTGGGCCGGGGAGGAAGGGAGGGAGGCATTCATCTCCTGAATGTTTCGGCAGATGCCGTGCGTGGCCTTAGGCCGCCGCGCTGCGGCGCAGGGCGCGTCAGGCGCGCGAGCACTCGGCACACAGCCCGACGATCGGGAAGTGGCCGAACCGGGCCCGGTATCCGAAGTCGGCCTCGATCCGCTCCCGCACCGGATCGAGGTCGGCGGGGTCGACGCTGCGGACCCGGCCGCAGCGCTCGCAGAGGAGGAACTCGGGCTCGCCGCCACCGACCAGCAGGTAGCGGCTGGGGCCGTGGCCGAGGTGGACGTGGCGGACGACGCCGAGCTCCTCGAGGCGCTCGAGGTTGCGGTAGACGGAGCTCGGATCGGTCTCGGGGATTCCGCAGTCACGGGCGATCTCCTGGGCCGAGACCGGGCCCTCGGCGGCGAAGAGCGCCTCGACCACCAGGCGGCACGGGGTGGTGACCCGGTGGCCGGATCGGCGCAGGGCCTCGTAGACCTCGTCGATCTCCGCGAAGCGCAGCGCCGGCGTCTGGACGGGGTCGGTCATTGCCGGCGCGCGACCGCGGGGTTAGCGGGGCTCCGTCGGATTGACGCTCGCCGACCAGCGCTCCTCGATGTGGGCGAAGTGCCAGATCGCCAGGGCCGCGGCCCAGGTCGCGACGAAAACGCCGACGATGACCAGGCCGATCGTGTTGAGGTCGATTGCCGCCAGCCAGTCCCAGGCGCCGCCGGTCAGGTTCAGTTTTTCGGCCAGCAGGGAGAAGATCTCGATCGAGCCGATCACCAGCGCCACGAACACCGACAGCGCCGTGATCGTGAGGTTGTAGAAGACCTTCCGCACCGGCTTCGAGAAGGCCCAGCCGTAGGCGAAGTTCATGAACGAGCCGTCGATCGTGTCGAGCAGCGACATGCCGGCGGCGAAGAGGATCGGCAGGCAGAGGATCGCGTAAAAGGGCAGCCCCGCCCCGGCGGCGCCGGCGGCGAGGAAGAGCAGCGCCACCTCGCTGGCGGTGTCGAAGCCGAGGCCGAAGAGGATGCCGATCGGATACATCTGCCAGGGGGCGGTGACGGCCCTGGTGAAACGCCTGTAGAAGCGGTTCATCAGGCCGCGGTTATCGAGCTGGCGTTCGAGCTCGGCTTCGTCGTATTCGCCGCGCTTCATCTCGCCGAGGATGCCGAGGATCCCGACCAGGATCGCGATGTTGAGGGCGGCGATGACGTAGAGGAAGGTGCCGGAGACGCCGGTGCCGACCCAGCCGGAGACGCTGTGGAGGGTCGAGGTTTCGTCGCTGACCTGACCGCTCAGGGCTCTGATCCCGATCGCAAAACCGAAGGCGAGGACGAAGACGATCGTCGAGTGCCCGAGGCTGAAGAAGAAGCCGACGCTGAGCGGCCGCTTGCCTTCGCCCATCAGCTTGCGGGTGGTGTTGTCGATCGCCGCGATGTGGTCGGCGTCGAAGGCGTGGCGCATGCCGAGCGTGTAGGCCGTGAAGCCGACCCCGACCGTGAATGCCCCCGAAGCGCCGAGGCTGTAGCCGTTGGGCGCCACGACGGCGAAGAGGAGGACGAAGCCGACGACGTGGAGGCCGACGACGACCGCCGCCATCCCGAAGGCGGTGCGCCACTGGCCGGCATCGAGGCTGCTCCTCACCCGTTGCCAGCGCGACGAGCGCGGCCGCGCAGCGGTGAACGCCTCCATCCCAAACCTCCTGGTCGGTGCGTGCTGACCTACTCCTCTTTCGCGAACGTAGCGCTGTTGCGAACCTGTGTCAATAAGAGACACCTCGGCGCGCCGTGACACACTCGACCAAAGGTGGAGTCGGACACCGACAAGGCGCTGGAGGAGAAAGTCTTCTGCGACGGCGAGTACAAACAGTTCGGCGCGATGACCGTCGCCGACGCGCGGCTGCGCTCCGAGGAACTGCGCGAAGCGGGCACCTGGGGCCCGCTGGCGAAGGTCGCGAGCGTCGCGCTGGCCTGGCGCGAGCTGGCCTCGGAGATGACCGCCTGCGGCGCCGCAACGGTCGCCGAGCTCGACTCCGAACGGGCTCTCGTCTACGCCCGGCAGCTGTGGGTGGTACCGCCGCGCGGTTCGTTGCTCTGAGCTTCTGATCTGGTCGACCCCTGCTTGACAGGTACCAGCGCCGGGCGTATACCTGATTTCGCGGAGCCTCTATCCGGCTGGAGCGCAAGGGTGTTCTTGTCGCTCCGGGAAGGCGGGTACCGACTCCGTTGTCGCAAATGCGTGACGACGGAATGGGAGCAGTACATGTGCCTGGCGATTCCAGGTCAGATTCTCGAGATGGTCGACGAGACCAACCGCCTCGCCAAGGTGGACGTGGCCGGGGTCCGCCGCAACGTCAACGTCGGGCTTCTCGACGACGACGGCGTCGGCGTGGTGCCGGGTGACTGGGTCCTGATCCACGTCGGCTTCGCGCTCTCCAAGGTCGATGAGGAGGAGGCGCTCGCGACCCGCAGCCTGCTCGAGGGCATGGGCGCCGACTACGAGCAGGAGCTCGAGGAGCTGAAGGCGAGCGCGATCGAATGAGGGACGTGATCTGACATGGAGTCCCTCGCTCCACAGTGCGACCACGCCAGCGGTTGCATCACCTGTGGGGACGAGGCCCTGCCGCTGAGGGTGCTGCGGATCGACGCTGATCGCGGCCTCGCGCTCTGCGAGGACGGGGCGGGGCGGACCTCGACCATCGAGACCGCCCTGGTCGAGCCGGTCGAGCTCGGCGAGACCCTGCTGGTCCACGCCGGCACGGCGATCGGGCGCGACGCCGCGCTGGCGAGTTCGGGGAGCTGGCGATGAGGTTCGTCGAGGAGTTCCGCGACCCCGAGCTGGGCCAGGTGCTGGCCGGCAAGATCCTCGCCGCGGTCGACCCCGAGCGCCACTACAAGCTGATGGAGGTCTGCGGCGGGCACACCCACTCGATCTACAAGTACGGCGTCGACGACCTGCTGCCGGAGAACGTCGAGCTCGTCCACGGCCCCGGCTGCCCGGTCTGCGTGATCCCGATGGGGCGGGTCGACGACGGCATCGCGATCGCCCGCAACGAGGGCGTGATCTTCACCTGCTTCGGCGACATGATGCGGGTCCCCGGCTCCGAGCAGTCGCTGCTCGAGGCCAAGGCCGAGGGCGCCGACGTCCGCATGGTCTACTCGCCGCTCGACGCCCTGCGCCTGGCCAAGGCGAACCCCGACCGCGAGGTCGTCTTCTTCGCTCTCGGCTTCGAGACGACGGCGCCCTCGACGGCGCTGACGATGAAGCGGGCCAAGGCCGAGGGCCTCGAGAACTTCTCCTGCATGTGCAACCACGTGACGATCGTGCCGCCGCTGCGGGCGCTGCTCGAGTCGCCCGACCTGCGCCTCGACGGCTTCATCGGCCCCGGCCACGTCTCGACCGTGGTCGGCGCCCGGCCCTTCGAGTTCATCCCCGCCGATTACGACAAGCCGGTGGTGGTGGCCGGCTTCGAGCCGCTAGACATCCTGCAGTCGGTGCTGATGATCGTCGAGCAGCTGAACGACGGCCGCCGCGAAGTCGAGAACCAGTACACCCGCGTCGTCCCCTACGACGGCAACCTGCGGGCGCTGGAAGTGATGGCCGAGGTCTTCGAGCTGCGCCCGCACTTCGAGTGGCGCGGCCTCGGCTTCATCTCCCAGAGCGCCCTGAAGCTGAGCCCGGCCTACGCCGACTACGACGCCGAGCTGCGCTTCGCGACCCCCGGGGTGCGGGTCGCCGATCCCAAGGCATGCCAGTGCGGCGAGGTGCTGAAGGGCGTGATCAAGCCCTGGGAGTGCAAGGTGTTCGGCACCGCCTGCACGCCCGAGCACGCGATCGGGACCTGCATGGTCTCGCCGGAGGGGGCCTGCGCCGCCTACTACAACTACGGCCGCTTCGCCCGCGAGCGGGAGGTGGTCTGACGATGGCTGAGGCCGCCGTCTCCGATCGCGAGCAGCGCATCCTCGAGATCATCGAGACGACCCGCAGGAAGCGCCCGCGCTTCAAGGACACCCAGGTGACGATGTCCCACGGCGCCGGCGGCAAGGCGACCCAGACCCTGATCGAAGGGCTCTTCGCACCCGCCTTCGCCTCGGACTCGCTCGACCAGATGGCCGACGCCGGGGTCGTCGAGGTCGGCGGCGTGCGCCTGGCCCTCACCACCGACAGCTTCGTCGTCAAGCCGATCCGCTTCCCGGGCGGCTCGATCGGCGACCTCGCCGTGAACGGGACCGTCAACGACCTCGCCGCCGCCGGCGCCAGGCCGGCCGCGCTGAGCCTCTCGCTGGTCCTCGAGGAGGGTCTGCCGGCCGAGGAGCTGCGGGCCGAGGTCGAGGCGATCGCCGCCGCGGCGCGGGTCGCCGAGGTCGAGATCATCGCCGGCGACACCAAGGTCGTCGAGCGCGGCCACGCCGACAAGATGTACGTCTGCACGAGCGGGATCGGCGAGCTCGACCCGCGCGCCAGCCTCTCGACTGCGGCGATCAGGCCCGGTGACAGGATCCTCGTCTCCGGCGCCGTCGGCGCCCACGGCACGGCGATCATGCTGGCCCGCGGCGAGTTCGAGCTCGACGCCGACATCGAATCCGACACCTGCTCGCTGTGGCCGGCCGCCGACGCTCTGCTGGGGTCCGCCGGCGAGGGCCTGCGCTGCATGCGCGACGCGACCCGCGGCGGCGTCGCCACGGTGCTGAATGAGCTGGCGCGTGCCTCGCAGGTGACGATGCTGGTCCGCGAGGCCACGGTGCCGGTCGACGCGGCGGTGATGGGCGCCGCCGAAATGCTTGGAATCGATCCGATGTACGTGGCCAACGAGGGCAAGCTGGTCGCCTTCGTCGCCCCCGAGCGGGCCGAGGCGGCGCTGGACGCGCTGCGCGCGGTCCCCGGGTGCGAGGAGGCCGCCGAGATCGGCGAAGTGAAAACGGAGCCCCCCGGGATGGTCCTGGTGGACACCGCTTTTGGAGGACGAAGGGTGATGGACCTGCTTGCGGGCGACCCATTGCCACGGATCTGCTGAGCGAGACGGAGGGAGCGACGATGGCAGCAACGGAGTTCGTGCCGGATCAAGCAAAAACCGAGGGGATCACCGCGCATGTGATCTGGATGACGACCGGGTTGAGCTGCGACGGCGACTCGGTCGCGATGACCTCGGCCGAAAACCCGAGCCTCGAGGACATCGTCACCCAGGCGATCCCGGGGATGCCGAAAGTGGTCGTCCACAACCCGGTGCTCGCCTACGAGGTGGGCGATGAGTTCATGCAGGCCTGGTACGACGCCGAGGCCGGCAAACTCGATCCCTTCGTGCTCGTCGTCGAGGGCTCGATCCCCAACGAGGAGATCAACGGCGACGGCTACTGGTCAGGCATGGGCAACGACCCCGACACCGGCCAGCCGATCACCACCAACGAGTGGGTCGACCGCCTGGCGCCGAAAGCGGCGGCGGTCGTCGCGCTCGGGACCTGCGCCACCTACGGCGGCATCCCGGCGATGAAGAACAACCCGACCGGGGCGATGGGCCTGCCCGACTACCTCGGCTGGAACTGGAAGTCGAGCGCCAACCTGCCGGTCGTCTGCATCCCCGGCTGCCCGGCCCAGCCCGACAACACCACCGAGACGCTGCTCTACCTGGCGCTGCACCTGGCTGGCCGGGCTCCGGCGCCCGAACTCGACGAGGCGCTGCGCCCGAAGTGGCTGTTCGGCCGCACCGTGCGCGAGGGCTGCAACCGCGCCGGCTTCGCCGAGCAGGGCGACTTCGCGACCGAATACGGCTCCGACCACCGCTGCCTGGTGAAACTCGGCTGCAAGGGGCCGGTCGTCAAATGCAACGTTCCCGTCCGCGGCTGGCAGAGCGGCATCGGCGGCTGCCCCAACGTCGGCGGCATCTGCATGGCCTGCACGATGCCCGGCTTCCCGGACAAATACATGCCGTTCATGGAGGAGGACAGCTACGGCGCGGTGGCGGCCAACATCATGAAGTTCAGCTACGGGCCGATCGTCAGCTACATGCGCCACCGCAACATCAAGACGAAGTACGACAAGGAGCCCGGTTGGCGCAAACGCGGCGCGGCGCTCACGACCGGCTATCAGAAGAGGTGGTAGGCAGATGGCAACCGTAGACAGCACCCGGGAGCAGAAGATCGGCGTCAAGGACATGTCGTGGGATCCGATCACTCGGATCGTCGGCAGCCTTGGCATCCACACCGAGATCGACTTCGACGCCCAGCGGGTCAACAAGTGCTATTCGACCTCGATGGTGTTCCGCGGCTTCGACATCTTCATGAAGGGGATCGACCCGCGCGACACCCACTTCATCACCAGCCGGATCTGCGGGATCTGCGGTGACAACCACTGCACCTGCTCGGTGCTCAACCAGAACATGGCCTACGGGGTGAAGCCGCCGCCACTCGGCGACCTCGCCTACAACCTCGCCGAGGCGGCCGACTACATGTTCGACCACGCGATCTTCAACGACTGCATGGCGAACGTCGACTTCTGCGAGCAGATGGTGCGGGAAACCAACCCGGCGCTGCTGAAGACCGCCGAAGAGACCAGCGCGCCGCACTCCGACCTGCACGGCTTCAGGACGATCGCCGACATCATGCGCTCGCTGAACCCATTCACCGGCGAGTTCTACCTCGAGACCCTCCAGGTGGCCCGCTACACGCGCGAGATGTACTGCCTGTTCGGCGGCCGCCACACCCATCCCTCGACGATCATGCCCGGCGGCGTCAGCGCCGACATCACCCACCAGACCTGCACCGACTACTACGTGCGGCTGATGCGCTACATCGACTATGTGAAGCGCTCGGTGCCGATGCACGACGACCTCTACGACTTCTTCCTCGAGCAGCTGCCGGGGTACGACGACGTCGGTTATCGACGCACCGACCTGGTCTGCTGGGGCGCCTTCGACGACCCCGACTACGTCGACTACGACTACCGGAACATGGGCGCCTGGGGCGAGAAGCGCTACGTCACCCCCGGCGTCGTCATCGACGGCGAGCTGGTCTCGACCGACCTCGTCGAGATCAACCTGATGATCCGCATCCTGCTCGGCTCCTCCTACTTCGACGACTGGACCGACGAGGAGACCTACGTCACCCAGGACCCGCTCGGCAACCCGGTCGACAAGCGCCACCCGTGGAACAAGACGACGCTGCCAAAACCGCAGAAGCGCGACTGGGGCGACAAATACAGCTGGGTCGCCTCGCCGCGGATCTACGACAAACGCACCGATACCTACATCGCCTCCGACACCGGTGGCGGCCCGTTCGCACGCCAGTGGGTGACCGCCAAAGCCGGCCTCGTCGACTTCGGCTACGTCAAGGCCACCGGGGAGAGCATCAAGATGACGCTGCCGCGGACCGCCTCGAAGCCGGAGATGGAGCTGGAGTGGAAGATCCCGGCGAAATCGAACGCGATCGAGCGCGACCGCGCCCGCGCCTACCACGAGGCCTATTCGGCGCTGATCGGCCTCCACAACCTCGAGCGCGCGCTCGGCGAGGTGCGGGCGGGGCGGACGAAATCCTGGTCTGACTTCAAGGTTCCGGACACCGCGGTGTCCTGCGGCTTCCACGAGGCGGCCCGGGGGGTGCTGTCGCATCACATGGTGATCAAGGACGGGAAGGTGGCGAACTACCAGCCATACCCGCCAACGCCGTGGAACGGCAATCCACGTGATAGCTACGGCACCCCCGGCCCCTATGAGGACGCGGTGGAAAACACCCCGATCTTCGAGGAAAACGGGCCGGACGATTTCAAGGGTGTGGACATCATGCGGGCGGTGCGGAGCTTCGATCCGTGCCTGCCCTGCGGCGTCCACATGTACACCGGCCAGGGCCGCGTGCGGAAGGTCATGCACAAGCCCACCGGGATTTCCTAGGCGGCCGGCGTGGATGCCTCGCTCGCCAACGCTCCGACCAACGGCGGGGCGCCCGCCGCCGACGCCTCCTCGGAGGACCTGCTGGCGCGCGTCCAGACCCTCACCGAGCGGGTCGACCGGCTCGAAGACCCGGTCGCCCGCGCCGCCGCCCAGGACCTGGTCGCGGCGGTGCTGGAGATGCACGGCGCCGGCCTCGCCAAGATCGGCGAGGTCCTCGACGAAGCCGGCGCCGCCGGCGAGGGGGCCAAGCGCAAGCTCGTCGCCGACGGCGTCGTCGCCAGCCTGCTGCTGATCCACGACCTCTACCCGGTCTCGCTGGAGGAGCGGGTGCGCGAGGGACTCGAGGAGGTCCGTCCCTACATGGAATCCCACGAGGGCGACGTCGAGCTGCTCGGGGTCGACGACGGGGTGGTGCGGCTGCGGCTGAAGGGCAGCTGCGACGGCTGCCCGGCCTCGGCGGCGACGCTCGAGCTGGCGATCAAGGAGGCGCTCGAGAAGGCCGCGCCGGACATGGCCGGGCTCGAGGTCGAGGGCGTCGTCGCGGCGGCACCACCGCCGGCGCCGAGTGGGATCGAGCTGCCGGTGATCCAACCCAACGGCAACGGTGCGGCGCCGGGCGCCGCACCGAGCACGGCGCCGATCGAAATCGCGGCGCCGGCCCCGACCCGCCACGACCGCTCCTCGCGCTGGCTCGCGCTCGACGGCCCGACCCCGCCGGAGGGCGGAGTCAGCCGCCATGTCGTCGCCGGCACGCCGATCGTCGTCGCCAACGTCGAGGGCTCGCTGCTCGCCTTCCGCGACGTCTGCGCCGCCTGCGGCGAGCCGATCGCCGCCGGCCGGCTGATCGACGGCGTGCTCGACTGCCCGGCCTGCGAGCGGCGCTTCTACCTGCCGCGGGCGGGCCGCTCGATGGACGCCGAGAAGCTGCTGCTGGAACCGGTGCCGCTGCTCGAGTCCGGCGGCGCGGTCACGGTCGCGGTGGCCCGATGAGCAGCGAGCTCGTCGCCACCCAGGAGATGATCGCCCGGCTGCGCCAGCTGGCCGGCAACGGTCCCGCCGCCGCCGCGCCCGACACCGAGCGCTGCGACCTCTGCGGCGCCGCCGTGCCCGAGGACCATCGCCACCTGCTGCACCTCGAAGAGCGGCGCATCCTCTGCGCCTGCGAGCCCTGTGTGGCGATGCGCTCCGGCGAGGGCCCCTACCGCCCGACCGGCACGCGGCTGCTCTGGCTCGAGGACTTCAACCTGCCCGAGGAGCTGTGGGCGAGCCTGCGGATCCCGATCGGCCTCGCCTTCTTCATGCGCTCGAGCACGGTCGGGCGGATCGTCGGCATGTACCCGAGCCCGGCCGGGGCGACCGAGTGCGAGCTCGAGCTCTCGGCCTGGGAGGACCTCTGCGCCGCCAACCCGGTGCTGAACGATCTCGACGAGGACGTCGAGGGGCTGATCGTCAACCGCCTCGGCGACGGCGACCAGGTGGCGATCGCGCCGATCGACGACTGCTACCGGCTGGTCGGGGCGATCAAGGCGGGCTGGGAGGGGATCGCCGGCGGCGGCGCCGTCGAGCGGGTCGTCCCCGGCTTCTTCGCCGAGCTGCGCGAGCGGGCGGAGGCGGCGTGAGCGAGCCGGACGCCAACGGCTGGAACTCGAACGAGGCCGCCGCGGCCGAGCTGGCGGCGGCGCCGACCCAGCCGCAGCCGAGCTTCGAGATCCGCGGTGTGCGGGCGCCCCGGCACTCGGTGGCGCCGATACTGATATTCGAGCTCGAGGTCGACGACCGTTCCGACCTCCAGGTCTTCACGATCTCGCTGGCGGTGCAGATTGCGATCGAGCCGGCCCAGCGCGCCTACGACGCCGAGACCCGCGAGCGGCTGACCGAACTGCTCGGCGAGCCGGGCCGGGTCGGGGCGCCGACGCGGACGATGTCGTGGGCCAAGGTCGATGTCCTCGTCCAGCCGTTCAAGGGGATGACGACGGTCGAGGTGCCGGTCCTCTGCAACTACGACCTCGAGGTCGCCGCCACCAACTACTTCCACGCCCTGACCGACGGCGAGGTGCCGCTGGTCTTCCATTTCAACGGCGGCATCTACTACCGGGCCGAGGGCGACCGGCTGCAGATCGTCCAGCTCTCCTGGGAAGAGTCGAGCAACTTCCGCATGCCGGTTGAGGTCTGGCGCGAGATGGTCGCCGCCCACTACCCGCACCGCCGCTGGGTCGCCGCCGGCGAGGAGACGGTCGAGCGCCTGCGCCGCTACCGGCTCGAGCGGGGCCTGCCGTCCTACGAGGCGGCGCTGGAAAGCCTGCTGGACGCCGGGGAGGCGCGCCCGTGAGCGTCGAGGCGCTGGTCGACTCGCTCCTCTACGAGGGCTACGCGCTCTACCCCTACACGCCCGGGGCGACCAAGAACGCGACCCCGACTCCGCACGGGATCGTCTACCCGCCCGGCTACGCCGACGCCAACCCGTTCGCCAGCGCGCTGCTGCGGGCCGAGGTGATCCTCGAGTTCGCGCCCGGCGCGACGGTCGAGGGTTCGGTGCGCTTCCTGCAGGCGAGCGGCGCCGGGCATCAGGGGGTGGCGCGGACGATCGCGCTGCCGGCGGTCGCGGTCGCCGACCTCTTCGACGGCGGCGCCGGCGAGGAGTTCCGCTTCGCCGGCGAGGAGGAGCTGACGGGACGCGCACGGATGCGGGCCGAGGACCTCGGCGAAAGCGTCGCACGGGTCAGGCTCTGCGTCCACAACACCAGCGACCTCGCCGACGCCGCGAGCGCCGAGCGGCCGGCGGCGCTGCGGGCCAGCCTGCTCTCGACCCACGTGGTGATCCGCGTCGACGGCGGGCGCTTCGTCTCGCCGGTCGAAAACGAGGGGCCGCGGGCGGTGGCGGTCGCGGCCTGCGAGAACGTCAACACCTGGCCGGTCCTGGCGACGCCCTCCGACGACACCGTCCTCGGCGCTTCGATGTTCCTCCCCGACCACCCGCAGATCGCCCCCGAGAGCCTTGGCGGCCTCTTCGACAGCACCGAGATCGAGGAGGCGCTGCTGCTCCACGTGCAGACGCTGAGCGACGAGGAGCGCGACGAGATCACCGACCCCAAGGTGCGCGAGATGATCGAGCGCGCCAACGCCGCCAGCCCCGAGGAGATGCTGGCTCTGCACGGAAGGCTGGAGAGCGGCGACCCGAGCCACCCCGGCGAACCCGAGCCCGGCCACCCGCAGTCCGGCGAACCGGAGTGGACGGTCGGCGGGCGGACCATCAAACGCGGCGCCCGCGTCGTGCTGCGGCCGCGCAAGCGGGCGGGCGACACCTACGACGTCATCCTCGCCGGCAAAGCGGCGAGGATCGAGCGCATCTACGTCGACTACGAGGACGGCGTCCACCTCGGCGTGACGGTCGACGAGGACCCCGGCCAGGACCTGATGCGAGACACCGGCCGCTACCTGTACTTCAAACCCGAGGAAGTGGAGCTGCGATGAGCGCGGAGCAGATCGAGGTCAGCGTCGACGCCGGCGAGCTGGAGGCCGCCACCGATCGCATGGAGGCGCGGATGGTCAGCCCCGAGCGCGAGAAGCAGATCCTCGTCGCCGGGGTCGGCAACTCCTTCCTCTCCGACGACGGCTTCGGCGGCCACGTCGCCAAGCGCCTCGAGTCCCGGGAGATCCCCTCCGGGGTGACGGTGATGGACTTCGGCACCGGCGGGCTCGACCTCGCCTACGAGGTGATGCGCGGCTACGACGCCCTGGTCATCGTCGACGTCAGCCAGCAGGGCGGCGAGCCGGGGACGATCTACGTCATCGAGCCGGCCGAGGCCGACGTCGAGGGCGGGATCGAGGACGGCGAGGTCATCAACCCCCACGGCATGGATCCGCGGACGGTGCTGCGCTTCGTCAAATCGGTCGGCGGGTGGCCCGGCAAGGTCGTGATCGTCGCCTGCGAGCCGACCACGGTCGAGGAGATGGGGCTGGAGCTGAGCGCCGACGTCGCTGGCGCCGTCGACCGCGCCGTCGACAGCGTCCTCGAGCAGATCGCCCTGCTGCAGTCCAACCGGGCCTACGAGGGGTGAGCGCGTGCACGAGCTCTCGCTCTCCAGCGCCATCCTCGAGACCGCCCTGCGCCACGGCGACGGCCGCCGCGTCAAATCGGTGCAGATGCGGATCGGGACGATGCGCCAGGTCGTCCCCGATTCGCTCGGCTTCTACTTCGGGATCGTCACCCGCGGAACCCTCTGCGAGGGCGCCGAGCTGGAGCAGGAGCAGATCATGGCGCGGTTCCGGTGCGAGGGCTGCGGCCACGAGTGGAGTCCCGAAATGCCGATGTTCCGCTGCCCCGATTGCGGCGGTGGCGAGGTCGAGATGCTGGCCGGCAACGAGTTCGAAATCGACTCGATAGTGGTCGAGGAAGCCGAAACGGAAAGGGAGGCGGAATGCATCGCACCAAGGTGAAGGTCGCTGAGGACGCGCTCGACGCCAACACGACGATCGCCGGCGCCAACCGCGCCGACTTCGATCGCCACGGCGTCAGCGTGGTCAACTTCATGAGCGCCCCGGGGGCCGGCAAGACGACGCTGCTGGAGCGGGTGCTGCCCGAGGTCGACGCGCGGGTCGGCGTCCTCGAGGGTGACGTCCAGGGATCGACCGATGCCGACCGGCTGGCGGCGGTGCACCTGCCGGTGGTCCAGATCAACACCGACGCTGGCTTCGGCGGCGAGTGCCACCTCGACGCCAACATGGTGCGCTCGGCGCTGCGGGACCTGCCGCTCGCCGACATCGACCTGCTGGTGATCGAGAACGTCGGCAACCTCGTCTGCCCGGCCGAGTTCAAGGTCGGCGAAGACGCTCGGATCATGGTCTCCTCGGTCACCGAGGGCGAGGACAAGCCGCTCAAGTACCCGCTGATGTTCCGCGCCTGCGAGCTCGTCCTGATCAACAAGATCGACCTGCTCGAGCACCTCGACTTCGACCTCGACAAGTTCCTCTACCACCTCGACGCGGTGCATCCGGGGGTCGAGCACATGCTCCTCAGCGCCAGGACCGGCGAGGGGACCGACGCCTTCCGCGACTGGCTCGCGGAGGTCGCCGCGAAGGCCCCGGCGGCGGCCTAGATGCTCCGCCGCAGGGCGATATAGGGAGCTCGGTGGCGGCGCCGATCCTCAGCCCGGCCGACCGGATCGGCGCGCTGCGGGCCGAGCGCCGCGAGGCCAACGCCGCCTACTTCGAGGCCAACGCCGAGGCGCTGGCGCGGCTCTGCCACCGGATGGCCGAGCGCTTCGCCCGCGGCGGGCGGCTGGTCGCGGTCGGGCTCTCGCCCGCGGCGCGCTCCGACGTCCGCCACGTCACCGTCGAGTTCGTCCATCCGGTGATCGTCGGCAAGCGGGCGCTGCCGGCGATCGGGCTGACCCGCGACGGCGGCCCGCTGCGCGGGCAGATCGAGCTGGTCGGCGAGGCCGCCGACACCGTGATCGCCTTCGGGATCGGCGAGAAGGGGGAGACGAGGTGCGCGCGAGCCTCGCCGTCGCCCGTGAGCGCGGCTGCCTGACCGTCGCCTTCGAGGCCGGCGCCGGGGCGGAGTGGGAGCTCGATCCCGGGGTCGCCGATCCGAGCCTGCGCCAGGAGCTGGTCGAGACCGCCTACCACCTGCTCTGGGAGTCGGTCCACGTCTTCTTCGACCACCGCGGGCTCCTGGCGGGGCGCGACGCCGGGCCGGTCCATGACAGCGGCGCGTCGAGCTTCCTCTATCCCTTCCTGGCCGAGGGGCAGACCGATCTCGAGGGGGTGATCGCCGACGTCCGCGCCTCGATGCTGCTGAAGGCCGAGGAGATCGGCGAGCTGCGCGACCGCACGCTCGAGGAGGGCCGCGAGGCGCTGCTCGGTGCGGCGACGGCGCTGCGTCGCTGCTTCGCGGGCGGCGGCAAGCTGCTGGCGCTCGGCAACGGCGGCTCGGCGACCGACGCGATGGACCTGGTCGCGGACCTGCGTTATCCGCCGGTCGCGAGTTGGGTGCCACGGCCGGCGATCGACCTCACCGAGGACACGGCGATCATCACCGCGGTCGGCAACGACGTCGGCACCGAGGTGATCTTCCAGCGCCAGGTGATCGCCTACGGGCGCCGCGGCGACGCCGTCGTCGCGCTCTCGACCAGCGGCAACTCGACCAACGTCATCGCGGCGCTCGAGGAGGGACGGCGGCGCGGCCTCCTCACGATCGCCTTCGTCGGCTACGACGGCGGCCGCATCGCCGCCGAGGGGATCGCCGACCACGTCGTCGTCACCCGCTCCCAGAACATCCCGCGGATCCAGGAGGCCCAGGCCGGCGCCTACCACGCGCTGCGCGAGCTGATCGAGCTGGATGCGGGGGCGGGGGCGGCCGCGTCGGCCGGTGGTTCGACCGGCGTGCCGCGGCGCGACGCGGGGTGATGTCCTGGCCGCCGAAGTCCAGCCGACCGCGACCGCGCGGCGAGCCCGGGTCCGGGTCACCGGCACCGTGCAGGGCGTTGGCTTCCGGCCCTTCGTCTACCGGCTCGCCGGCGATCTTGGCCTCGGCGGCTGGGTCCTGAACGACACCCGCGGCGTGCTGATCGAGGTCGAGGGCGGCAGCGGAGCGGTGGCTTCGTTCCTGGAGCGACTGAGGGCCGAGGCGCCGCCGCTGGCGGCGGTCGAGCGACTCGAGGTCGACGATGTCTCTCCCCAGGGAGCCGCCGGCTTCGCGATCCGCGGCAGCGACGCCCGCGGCTTGGCGGCCGCGCCGGTCACCCCCGACAGCGCCACCTGCGCCGACTGCCTCGCCGAGATGGCCGACCCCGGCGACCGCCGCTATCGCTACCCCTTCGTCAACTGCACCAACTGCGGCCCTCGCTTCACGATCGTCGAAGGCGTCCCCTACGACCGGCCGCTGACGACGATGTCGGGGTTCGAGATGTGCGCTCGGTGTCGGGCCGAGTACGAGGATCCCGGCGATCGCCGCTTCCACGCCCAGCCCAACGCCTGCCCGGTCTGCGGTCCGACGGCGCGCCTGCTCGACGCGAGCGGTGAGGAGATCACCCCCGCCGGCGCCCCTGCTTCTGAGGTAAGGGGCCCATATAGGTCCTTTAACTCAGAAGCAAGGGGTGAAATGCCGGTCGATGCGGTTGCCGTCGCTGCGGCGGCCCTCGACGTCGGCCGGATCGTCGCCGCCAAGGGCCTCGGTGGCTACCACCTCGCCTGCCGCGCCGACGACGAGGCCGCGGTCGCCCGTCTGCGCTCCCGCAAGCACCGCGAGGACAAGCCGTTCGCGGTGATGGTCGCGTCGTTGGATGACGCCCGCGCCCTCGCCGACCTCGGCCCCGCCGAGGAGCGGGCGCTCGCGTCCCACGAGCGCCCCATCGTCCTCGCCCCCCGGCGACCCAACCCCCGTTCACTTTGTCGCCCTGTGGGCGACAAAGTGAACGGGGAGGGTGACGGAAGTGCCCCCGGCTCGGTCGCGGCCGGGGTGGCGCCGGGGTTCACCGAGATCGGGGTGATGCTGGCCTACACGTCGCTGCACCACCTCCTGCTCGCCGACTGCGGCGGGCCGCTGGTGATGACGAGCGGTAACGTCTCCGATGAGCCGATCGCCTACCGGGACGACGAGGCGCGGGAGCGGCTGGCGCCGATCGCCGACCTCTTCCTCACCCACGACCGACCGATCCACATCCGCACCGACGACTCAGTGATGCGGACCGTGGCGGTCGGGGGGCGGCGGGCACCGATGATGCTGCGGCGCTCGCGCGGTTTCGTCCCCGCCGCGCTCGCGTTGCCGGTGCCGGCGTCCCGGGAGGTGCTCGCCTGCGGCGCCGAGCAGAAGAACACCTTCTGCCTCGCCAAGGCCGACCACGCCTGGGTCGGTCACCACGTCGGCGACCTTGAGAATTACGAGACCCTTCGGTCCTTCCGTGAGGGAATCGAGCACTTCGAGCGCCTGTTCGCGGTCGCACCGGAGCTCTGCGCCCACGACCTCCATCCCGACTACCTCTCCTCCAAGTACGCGCTCGAGCGCGAGGGGGTCGAGCTGATCGGCGTCCAGCACCACCACGCTCACCTCGCCGCGTGCTTGGCCGAGCACGGTGAGCGCGGGCCGGCGGTCGGGCTGATCTTCGACGGCACCGGCTTCGGCCTCGACGGGGCGGTGTGGGGAGGCGAGGTGCTGGTCGGCGGGCTGGACGGGTTCGAGCGGGCCGGGCATCTGCTGGCGGTGCCACTGCCCGGCGGCGCCGCGGCGATCCGTGAGCCGTGGCGGATGGCCTGCGCCTGGCTGCGGACGGCCGCCGGGCCGGGTGCGGCGAGACCGCGGGCGCTGGCGGGGGAGGTCGAGCCGCGCGACTGGCGCAACTGCGAGGCGGTGATCGAGAGTGGCCTCGGTTCGCCGGCGACGACCAGCATGGGCCGGCTCTTCGACGCCGTCGGGGCGATGTGCGGGGCACCGGCGCGGGTCAGCTACGAGGGCCAGGCGGCGATCGCGCTCGAGGCGATGGCCGACCCAGGCGAGCGGGGGAGATACGAGATGCCGCTGACGACGACCGCGCCCGAGCGTATCGGCGGCGAGGCCGCAGCGACTCGGGGCGGGGCGGCAGCCGACAGCCCGGCGGTCGCCGCCGGCTGGGCGGAGGGACCGGCGGTACTCGATCCGCGCCCGACGATCCGCGCCGTCGCCGCCGACCTCGACGCCGGCGTCGCGCCCGCCGTCGTCTCCGCCCGCTTCCACAACACCGTCGCCGCCGCTGGAGTCGACGCCGCGACCGAGATCGCCGCCGCGGCGGGGCTCGACACCGTCGTCCTCTCCGGCGGCGTCTTCCAGAACCGGCGGCTGATCGAGGACACCGCCGCCGGGCTCGCCACCGCCGGCCTGCGAGTGCTCGTCCCCGAACGGCTGCCGCCCAACGACGGCGGGATCTCCTTCGGCCAGGCGGCGGTCGCCGCGGCGCGCGAGGACTAACCTCGGTCGATGCCGGTGAAGCTGATCTTCCGGTGTGAGACCTGCGGCGCGATGCCGGACGACGAGACCCGGTCGGCGCTCGAGGGTGAGCTGCTCGACCCGCGCTGGGGCGAGTACGTCGACGCCGAGCCCGGCCACTGGCTGATCTGGCACGGCCGCGGCCTCTACGGCCACGCCCGCTTTTCCTGCGCCGAGCACCGCGGCGATCTCAAGGCCTATCTGCGCGAGCACTACGGGACGATCGGGCACCATCCCTGGGCGATGGGATCCCAGCCAGGTCGCCGCGAGATCGATTTCGAGCGCGCCCGCCGCATCGCCCGCGCCTCGGGCTCCAAGTGGTGAGCGGCAGCTTCGCGCGGGGAGGCTTGTATACTAGTATCCGCGTCATGCCAGACCCCTTCGACACGATCGTCATCGGCGGCGGCCCCGGCGGCTACGTGGCCGCCATCCGCGCCGCCCAGCTGGGCCAGAAGGTCGCCGTGGTCGAGCGCGACAAGCCCGGCGGGCGCTGCCTGAACTACGCCTGCATCCCCGCCAAGACGATCCTGCGCTCTGCCGAGCTCTTCGACGACGCCAAGAACGGCTCAGACCTCGGGATCCTCACCGATGACATCCGGGTCGACTGGGATGCCCTGCAGGCCCGTAGGCAGTCGGTCTCAGAATCGCTATCGGGCGGCGTCAAGTTCCTCTGGGACAAGAACAAGGTCACCCTGATCGAGGGCGATGGCTCACTCACCCCAGACGGCAACGTCAAGGTGGGCGATGAGACCTATGAGGCAAAGGCGGTGATCCTCGCCACCGGCTCGGTTGCCCTGCCGATCCCGGGCGTGGAGTTCGGCCCCCGCGTCCTTGACACCTGGGGAGCCTGGTCGCTCCCCGCAAAGCCCGAGCGGATCGCCGTGGTGGGCGCCGGCGCCTCGGGCTCAGAGATCGCCTCCGCCTACAAACGCCTCGGCACCGAGGTGATCCTGATCGAGATGCTCGAGCAGATCCTCCCCGCCGAGGACAAGGACATCGCAAAGATCGTCGAACGCTCCTTCAAGAAGCAGGGGATCGAGATCTCGACCGGCTCGCCGGTCGAGAACGTCGAGGTCTCCGAGAGCTCGGTCAAGTTCAGCTACGGCGAGAAGTCAGCCGAGGTCGACTACCTCGCCGTCGCCGGCGGCCGCGCCCCCGACACCGAGGGCCTGGGGTTAAAAGAGGCCGGCGTCGAGCTCGCCGAGAACGGCGCCAAGATCAAGGTCGACCCCTACGGCCTGACCACCAACCCCAAGGTCTATGCGATCGGCGACCTGGTCAACAGAAAGGCCCTCGCCCACAAGGCCGAGGAGGAGGGTGTGGTGGCCGTGGAGAAGGCCGCCGGCCTAGACACCCACCCGGTCGACCAGGAGCTCTTGGTCGGTGCCACCTTCACCCATCCCCAGGTGGCATCGGTGGGCATGACCGAGGCCCAGGCCAAAGAGGCCGGCCACGAGGTCAAGGTCGGCAAACAGAAAATCTCCGGCGAGGGCGCCGGCACCGTCTATGACGACAAAGAGGGAATCGTCAAGCTCGTCGTCGATGCCGCCTACGGCGAGGTCCTGGGCGCCCACATCGTCGGCAACCGCGCCTGCGACATGATCGCCGAGCTGGTCGCGACGATGGCCCTTGAGGGCGGCTACCAGGAGCTCTCGAGGATCGTGCACCCGCACCCGACGGTGTCAGAGGCCGTGCTCGACGCGGCGCGCGCCGTCGACGGCTGGGCGATCCACGCCTAGGACGATGGCCGAGCCGATCCCGATCAGAGGCGCCAGGCCGGAGCGCGCCGACCGTCCTCGCAGCAGCCAGGCCGGACCCTACGTCTACGCCGCGCTGCGCGACCAGATCGTCCGCGCCGAGCTCGAGCCGGGCGCCCGCCTCTCCGAGGTCGAACTGGGGGAGGGGCTCGGCGTCAGCCGCACCCCCGTCCGCGAGGCGCTTGGCCGGCTCCGCGACGACCGCCTGGTCGACGTCCGTCCCCAGATCGGCACCTTCGTCGCCCGGATCAGCCCGCAGGCGGTCTCCGATGCCCAGTTCATCCGCGAGGCGCTCGAGTGCTCCGCAGTCCGCCGTGCCGCCGAACTCGCCGACGAAAGCACAGTCGCGGCGCTCGAGGAAAACCTGCGCGCCCAGGAACGCGCTTCGGAGCTCGTCCATCTCGACTCCTGGTACCTGCTCGACGACGCCTACCACCGCGCCCTCTGTGACCTCAGCGGCCACCCGGCGGTCTGGTCGGTCAACGAGCGCGCCAAGTCCCACCTCAACCGCTTGCGCCGCCTCAGCCTCAAGATGCCGGACTACCTCGACTCGATGGTGAGCGCCCACCGGGCCGTCGCCGATGCCGTCGCCCGCAACGACCCCGACGCCGCCGAGGTCGAGCTCCGCGAGCACCTGCGGTCTGTCCTGCGCGAGGTCCCGCGCATCCGCGAACAGCACCCCGACTACTTCGAGGAGCCCTGATGAGCGCGCTGGCACCGACCGCGACCGCCCTGCTCGACGACTACCGCACGATGGTGCTGATCCGGCGCTTCGAGGAAGCCGCCGAGCGCCAGTACAAGGCCGCCCGGATCGGCGGCTACTGCCACCTCTCCTCGGGCCAGGAGGCCGCAACCGTCGGCGCCGTCGCCGGCCTGCAGGACGACGACCTCCTCGTCACCGGCTACCGCTGCCACGGCTTCGCCCTCGCCCGCGGCGTCCCGCCCGAGGCGGTCATGGCCGAGCTCTTCGGTCGCCGTGACGGCTGTGCCCATGGGCGCGGTGGCTCGATGCACCTGCTCGACGTCTCGCGCGGCTACTACGGCGGCTGGGGGATCGTCGGCGGTCAGCTTCCGATCGCGACCGGGATGGCGCTCTCGCTGGTGCGTCGCGGCGCCCCCCAGGCGGTCCTCTGCGAGCTCGGCGACGGCGCCGTCAACATGGGCTCGTTCCACGAGTCGCTGAACCTTGCGGCGGTCTGGAAGCTGCCGGTCGTCTTCCTCGTCATCAACAACCTCTACGGGATGGGGACGAGCGTCGAGCGCGCCTCGGCCGAGACCGATCTCTTCAAGCGCGCCGGCTCCTACAAGATGGTCGGCGAGCGGGTCGACGGGGACGACGTCGAGGCGATGACCGAGGCCGCCGGGCGCCTGCTCGCCCGCGCCCGCGAGGAGCGCGCGCCGGCCGTCCTCGAGGCGGTCACCTACCGCTACCGTGGCCACTCCGTTGCCGACGCCGGGCTCGCTTACCGGACCCGCGAGGAGATCGAGGAGCACCGCACCCGCGATCCGCTCGAGCGCACCCGCGAGCTGCTCGGCGCCCGCGGCGTCGAGGCGGCGGCGGTCGAGGAGGCCGACGCCGCGGCCGAGGCGGCCGTCGCCCGCGCCGTCGAGTTCGCCGAGGCCGACGCGGCGCCGGCAGTCGACCGGCTCGCCACCGGCGTCTACGCCGAGGGAAGCGAGAGCCAGTTCGAGCGCATGCTGCCCGGCAGCCCCTTCGGCGAGCGCGAGCTCGTCTTCGACGGCGGGCTCGGCGAATGAGCGCCGGCGCCGCATCCAAAGCGGACCCCGCGGTCGCCGCGCCGGCACCGCCCGCCGTCGAGACAATGACCTACCGCGAGGCGCTGCGGCTGGCGATGCGCCAGGAGATGGAGCGCGACGAGCGGGTCTTCGTGATGGGCGAGGAGGTCGGGCTCTTCGACGGCTCCTACAAGGTGACCGCCGGCCTGCTCGACGAATTCGGCCCCGACCGCGTCCGCGACACGCCGATCTCCGAGGAGGGTTTCCTCGGCGCCGGGGTCGGCGCGGCGATGCTCGGCGAGCGCCCGATCGTCGAGGTCATGACCCTGAACTTCCTGCTCGTCGCGATGGACCAGGTGATCAACCACGCCGCCAAGGTCGGGGCGATGTTCGGCGGCGAGGTCCGCTGCCCGCTGGTGATCCGCACCCCCAACGGCGCCGGCAACCAGCTGACCGCCCAGCACTCGCAGTCCTTCGACGGCATGTTCGCCGGCACCCCAGGCCTCAAGGTCGTCGCGCCGGCCAATCCCGCCGACGCCAAGGGCCTGCTGAAGGCGGCGATCCGCGACGACGACCCGGTGCTGGTGATCGAGAACCTGCCGATCTACAAAGAGAAGGGCGAGGTCGACACCGACCCCGAGCTGATCACGCCGATCGGCCGCGCCGCGGTCGCCCGCGAGGGCACCGACCTCACCGTCGTCGCCCACTCCTTCGCCACCGTGCGCTCGCTCCACGTGGCCGAGCGCCTCGCCGCCGAGCGGGGGATCTCGATCGAGGTCGTCGACCTGCGCAGCCTGCGCCCGCTCGACGTCGAGACGGTCGCCGCCTCGGTCGCGAAGACCAACCGCGCCCTCTGCGTCGAGGAGGGTTGGCCGAGCTACGGCGTCAGCGCCGAGCTGGCGGCCCGGATCCAGCATGCCTGCTTCGACGACCTCGACGCCCCGGTCGAACGGATCGGCATGGCCGAAGTGCCGCTGCCCTACGCCAAGGAGCTGGAGCTCGCGGCGATGCCAACCGAGGACCGCATCGAGCGCGCCGTCCTCCATGTCCTGGAACTGGCGCCCTGATGGCTGAGATCGTCATGCCCCGCCTCTCTGACTCGATGGAGGAGGGCACGATCCTGCAGTGGATGAAGAGCGTCGGCGACGAGGTCGCGATCGGCGACGAGCTGGTCGAAATCGAGACCGACAAGGCCAACATGGCCTACGAGGCCGACGTCGCAGGCACCCTCACCGAGGTCCTCGCCCAGGAGGGGGACACGCTCCCGATCGGGAGCCCGATCGCCCGCGTCGGCGACCCCGCCGACACCGCTCCGCCACCGACCGCCAAGGCCTCGCCACCAACGGATACGCCCGCGGCTCAAGACGCCGGGGACTCCCAACCTCCGATCGGACCGATGGAGGATGCCTCCACCCCGGTGCCGTCCGCGGGCGTATCGGTTGGTGGCGAGGACGGCCAGCGCATCAAGGCCTCACCGGTGGCTCGGAGGATCGCGAAGGACAACGGGATCGACCTCTCCGCGGTTCAGGGTTCAGGGCCCGGTGGCCGGATCATCAAGGCCGATGTGGAGGGCGCCGGTGGCGCCGATGCGGGGGAGGCATCGGTGACAGGACCCGCGGCCTCCTCGTCCGCTCCGGAGACCGCCAAGGGGCAGACCACCTACGAGGAGCTCTCAAAGCTCCAGCAGGTGGTCGCCAGGCGGATGTCGGAGTCAAAGGCAACGGCGCCTCATTTCTACCTCGAAGCGGAGATCGACATGTCGGCCGCCGTGGCCGCCCGCAAGCGCCTCAAAGCGATGGCAGCCGAGGGCGAGGTAGTGCCCTCCTTCAACGACATGGTCGTCAAGGCCTGCGCGCTGGCGCTGCGGGAGCACCCGCGGGCCAACGGCGCCTACAGGGACGGTCGCTTCGAGCTCTACTCGCGGGTAAACGTCGGGGTCGCCGTGGCGGCCCAAGACGCGCTCGTTGTCCCGACCGTCTTCGATGCCGACCGCAAGGGCCTGCGCCAGATCGCCGCGGACTCGCGCAGCGTCGCTTCCAAAGTCCGCGACGGCTCGATCACCCCGCCCGAGCTATCGGGCGGCACCTTCACGGTCTCCAACCTGGGGATGTATGGGATCGACAACTTCTCAGCCGTCATCAACACCCCCCAGGCGGCGATCCTGGCGGTCGGGGCGATCAAGGAGCGACCGGTGGTCCGCGACGGGGAGATCGCCACCGCTCACCTGCTCGGCGTCACCCTGGCCTGCGATCACCGGATCCTCTATGGCGCCCCCGCCGCCGAGTTCCTGGCGCGGGTGCGGGGGCTGCTCGAAGAGCCGCTCGGGCTGGCGCTTTAGCCGGCGAGCTCGTTCATCAAATGGCCGAACCGGGGGTGACCGGGCGATACATTCGACCGATGAACACTCCGTTGGGTCGGATAAACCGCTTCCCGGTCTTCTTCACGATCGGCGCCGTCGTCGTGATCGTCATCGGACTGATCATCCCTGGACACGCCGGCGATGTCGTCGAGGGGATCGCCTGGGCGATCGTCGCCGTCGCGATCATCTACCGGTTCGGCATTCGCACCACGCCGCGCGGCTACAAGGGCGAAGGCCCGCGTCCCTAGATTGACCGCGGGGTCCACTCCCGCCCCGAACCAGCTCCCCGCGAAAGGAACCCTGTGCGCTATCGCAAGCTTGGCAGCTCCGACCTCGAGGTCTCGGAGATCTCACTGGGGTCCTGGCTGACCTACTCCGGCGGGATCGAGGCCGACCAGACCCGTGCCTGCACCGACGCTGCCTTCGAGGCGGGCATCAACTTCTTCGACACCGCCAATGTCTACGGGCGCGGTGCCGCCGAGACCGCCTGGGGGGAGATCCTCTCGGGCCGGCCGCGCGACTCCTATGTGCTGGCGACCAAGGTCTGGGGGCAGATGTCCGACGACCCCGAGGACCGGGGGCTCTCCGGCGCCCAGATCGCCAAGCAGATCGACGCCTCGCTGGCGCGGCTGCAGACCGACTTCGTCGACCTCTACCAGGCCCACCGCTTCGACTCCGACGTGGCGATCGAGGAGACGATCGAGGCGCTCCAGCAGGTGGTCACCGAAGGCAAGGCCCGCTACCTCGGCTTCAGCGAGTGGACGCCGGAGCAGATCGAGGCGGCGATCGCGATCGCCGGTCCCGACCTCTTCGTCTCCTCGCAGCCCCAGTACTCGATGCTCTGGCAGGCGCCAGAGGCCGAGTTGCTGGCGCTGAGCGCCGCCAACGGGATCTCGCAGATCGTCTGGTCGCCGCTGGCCCAGGGCGTCCTCACCGGCAAGTACCGGGTCGGGGAGGAGCCGCCGGCCGACTCGCGCGCCGCCAGCGAGTCGATGGGCGCCTCGATGAACCTGATCCTCAACGACGACATCCTGGCCGCGGTCGACCGCCTGCGCCCGATCGCCGAGGACGCCGGCCTGACCCTGCCCGAGCTGGCCCTCGCCTGGGTGCTGCGGCGCCCTGAGCTGGCCTCGGCGATCGTCGGCGCCTCGCGCCCCGAGCAGGTCCACGCCAACGCCGCCGCCTCAGGCGTCGAGCTGACCCCCGACCTGCTGTCGGCGATCGACACCGCGCTCGGCGACGCCCCGGTCCGCGAGGCGCGCCTCGCCCCGATGGCGACCACCGCCATCAAGCACCGCGAGTAACGGGCGCAAACCTCAATCGCCGGTCGCGGTTTCGAGATCCTCGAGGTCGGCGAGGTCGCGGGTGCGCCCGGCGGCGCGCTTCATCGCGATCAGGTCGTCGATCGAACAGACCGCCACGCTGACCCCGAGGATTTCAACGTCGCTCGCTCGCGAGCGCAGCTCTGCGTAGCTGGGGATTCCCACCAGACCCTGAACGATGTCGAGCCGCCCGAGATCCGTCTCGATCGCCACCTTGCGGACTCGGCTCCAGCTGCCTCGAGGCGGCGCAGCAGCTCGTCGAAGGCCGGGGCACTCAAGCTCTGCGAGCTGCGCCGGTGAATTGCATCAGCTTGTGACTGAGGGCGATGCCTTCGGCGAGGTTGACGCCGAGCGGGCGGCGCGCGTCTTCGCGCAGGCGGCGGAGGCGCAGAGACTCCGCGATCGCGGCGGCGGCGGATTCGTCTTTCCTCGGTCCGGGCATCGCGTCAGATGCTGACGCCGGTCGCCGGGCTTCCCCGCCGGCGGAGCCCGGACAAGGGGGGCGACGTTTAGCGAATCGCCGAGCGGGGATTACATAGCGATTGTCGTCCTTGGGAAGGAGGGATCGCTTTGACCATCGTCTGGATAATCATCGTCATCATTCTGATCTTGCTCGCCATCGGGCTCGCGCGCCGCGTTCTGTAGTCGGCCGCGCAACCGGAGGCCGCGCCCGGTGCGAGGGCGCGGCTGCTTTTCCCTTCCCTCGGTGCGTCGCCGCTGAGCGGGGGCCCTACTTGAAGTGGAGGACTTCGGTGCTCTGCGAGAAGGCGCCGATCGGCTGCGCGGTGCTCGACTGAGCGACCGCGGTGGTGCCGCTGGCGACTTTTTTGGAGCCGAGCGGGACGACCAGGTTCTGGCTCGAGCCGCCGCTTACCGAGAAGGCGACCTTGTGCTTGGCGGCGCCGATCGTCAGCGTGACGGTGCCGCTGCAGAGGCCGCCCGCGGGGCCACTGCACCTGACGAAGACGAGGGCGCCGGGACCGACGGTGCGGACGGTGTCGCGGGCGAATTCGAGATTCATCGAGCCTTCGGAGCCCGGGGCTCCCGGGGCGGCGGAGGCGGCTGCGGGCACCGCGCCGATCAACGCGGCGCCGCAGAGCAGCGCGACCACGGTCGCCTTTACCTTCTTGGCCGGTCCGATGGTGCGCTTGCCTTGGGGTGACATGGGGGAAGTCCTCTCGTTGCCCGGGCCGCGGTCGCGGCTCTTCGTTGGCGTTAAGGAGAATGGGACCACAGGCGTACTAGTCCTTCTGTAGGACATCTGTCCAAATCACACTAAAGGCCTAAAGGTGAATCACCAAACCGAAGACTCGACGCAAAACCGCTGCTCCTGGGCGGAATCGACGGACCTCATGCGGGCCTACCACGACGACGAGTGGGGAGTCCCGGAGCGCGATTCACGGGCGCTGTGGGAGAAGCTGGTGCTCGACGGCTTCCAGGCCGGGCTCGCCTGGGTCACCGTTCTGCGCAAGCGCGAGGCCTTCAGGGCGGCCTTCGCCGGCTTCGAGCCGGCGGCCGTGGCGGCCTTCGGCGAGGCCGACGTCGAGCGGCTGCTGGGCGACGCCGGGATCATCCGCTCGCGGGCCAAGATCGAGGCGGCGATCGGCGGCGCCCGCGCCTACCTCGAGATGGAGGCGGCCGGCGAGCCGTTCTCGGAGTTCTGCTGGTCCTTCACCGACGGCGAGGTTATGCGCGGCGACGGCGTCGAGATCCCGACCAAGACCGACCTCTCCGAGACGGTCTCCAAGGAGCTGAAGCGGCGCGGCTTCAAGTTCGTCGGCCCGACGATCGTCTACGCCTGGATGGAGGCGGTCGGGATCGTCAACGACCACGCCGTCGACTGCTTCCGCCGCGACCAGGTCTGAACGGGCGCCTGCGGAGGGCGCCCGGGAGTGCCCCTGCCGGGGTCCGGCGAGCGGCTACTCGGCGACCGGCGCGGCGGCGCGGCGCTCGCGCCACCAGGCCAGCGCCGCGGCGATGACCACGGCGATCAGGGCGGCGTTGAGCGAGAGGTCGGCGATGTTCATCGAGCCGCCCGACAGCGTCGGCTTGAGCCAGTCGACGACGCCTCCGCGCAGCGGACCGGGCGCCCGCAGCAGCCGGTCGAGCATGTTGCCGGCGCCGCCGCCGAGCAGCAGGCCGAGCAGCAGTGCCGTCGCCCTCGACCGCACCCGCGTCACCGCGAAGGCGATCGCGCCCACCGCCAGCACCGTGAAGATCGAGATCAGGACCGTGTGACCGGCGAAGGTGTTGCCGGGACCGTCGAAGTTGCGGTAGAGCTCGAGGTGGAAGCGGCCGCCGAGGACTTCGACCCGGCCGCGGCCGCTGAGGTAGTGGACCGCCAGCGCCTTGGTCAGCGCGTCGAGGGCGACGACCGCCGCCGCGACCGCCAACGCCAGGCGCCTGGGATGAGCGCTCATCGCTCCAGTGTGACGCCCCTCCCACGTCGGTAGATTCGATCGATGGCAGGCACCCCCAACCTCACCTGCCCGGAGTGCGGCCGCCGGGTCGACCAGCTCGACCCCGACGCGGTGCGAGCGATCCCGGTCCACCCGCCGCCGGTGGAGGGCGAGATCCTCGCCGGCGCCGACGGGGGCAACGGCCACGACCGGATCTTCCACGAAGAGTGCTGGCCCGCCGCCGGGCCGCGCTGGAAGCGCGTCGCGCGGCTGCACTGAGGGCGGGCGGCGCTGCGCCGGGCCGGTTCCCGGCGGGTGTCACAATCGTGGCCATGGCGACCACCGAGCTTCCCGACACCCACCGCGACCTGCTCGAGGAGAAATTCGCGACGCTGGCGACGATCGGCCGCGACGGCGTCCCACAGCTGACCGAGGTCTGGTTCCTCTACGAGGACGGCGAGTTCAAGGTCTCGCTGAACGACTCACGGCTGAAGACGAAGAACCTGCGGGCGCGGCCGCAGTGTTCGCTCTTCGTCCTCGATCTCGCCAATCCCTTCCGCTACGTCGACGTCCGCGGCCACGCCCGCATCGAGCCCGACGACGACTACGAGTTCGCCGACCGCGTCGGCGCCAAGTACGGCTCGGACCTGCGCGAGCACGACGGGCCCGGCGACCGGCGGGTCGTGGTCACGATCGACCCGACCAACGTCTTCGCCGTCGACGTGGGCGCCTAGGTGCCCTCGGCACTTCTCTTACCTGCGAGGTAATCGCCAAGGGCAGGCGCCTGTCTAGGCTCTGGGCGTGGCCAGTCAGACCTCGACCGCAGCCGGGACCGCCGTCGGCGTCGGTCCGCTGCTGCGCGACTGGCGGCAGCGCCGTCACCGCAGCCAGCTCGACCTGGCGCTCGAGGCCGGCGTCTCGGCCCGCCACATCAGCTTCGTCGAGACCGGCCGCTCGCGGCCCAGCCGCGGCATGGTCCTCGGCCTCGCCGAGAACCTCGAGGTGCCGCTGCGCGACCGCAACCAGATGCTGCTGGCCGCCGGCTTCGCGCCCGAGTATCGCGAGCTCGCCTACGAGGACCCGGCGCTGGCGCCGGTGCGGGCGGCGGTCGAGGAAGTGCTCGCCGCCCACGATCCCTACCCGGCGCTGGTCGTCGACCGCCACTGGGAGCTGATCGCCGCCAACGAGGGGCTCGGCCGGCTGCTCGAGGGCGTCGCACCGGATCTGCTCGAGCCGCCGGTCAACGCGCTGCGGGCCTCGCTGCATCCCGACGGACTGGCGCCGCGGATCCTCAACCTGGGCGAGTGGCGCGCCCACGTCTTCGCGCGCCTCGAACGCGTCCACCGCAACACCGGCGACGCCGCGATCGCCACCCTGCTGTCCGAGCTGCGGGGTTATCCAGGCGGCGAGGGAGGGGCGAGGGCGCCCGCCCACGAAGTCTTCGTGCCGCTGCGGCTGCACACGCCGGGCGGGGAGGAGATCGCCTTCTTCGGCCTGATCTCGACCTTCGGGACCGCCGTCGACCTGACCGTCGCCGAGCTGGCGCTGGAGTCGTTCTTCCCGGTCGACGACGCAACCCGGGCCTGGGCGGCGCGCTAGCGCTTCGTCGCGGTCCGGCGCGCCGGACCGGCGCAGGCCGTTACCTCAGAGGTAATCGACAGCCTTACCTCGCTCGCCGACCATAGTCGGCATGAGAAAGCAAAGAACCACCTCAGCCGTCCGCACCCCCAGCCCGGCGCTGACGATGGCGGTCCTGATGGCCGGCACCTTCGTCTTCGTCCTCGACTTCTTCATCGTCAACGTCGCGATCCCGGCCACCCAGGCCGACCTCGGCGCCAGCGACAGCCAGATCCAGCTGGTCCTCGCCACCTACGCGATCGCGATCGCCGCGGCGCTGATCGTCGGCGGCCGCCTCGGCGACGCCCTCGGTCGCCGCCGCGTCTTCATGGCCGGCCTCGGCCTCTTCACCGTCTCCTCGGCGATCTGCGGCGCCGCGCCGTCGATCGACGTGCTGCTCGCCGGTCGTGTGGCCCAGGGGCTCGGGGCGGCGATCTTCGCGCCGCAGGTCCTCTCGATCATCGGCGTCAGCTTCGCCGGCGAGGCGCGCGCCCGCGCGGTCACCCTCTACGGCGTCGTGATGGGGCTCGGCGCGCTCGGCGGCCAGCTGATCGGCGGCGCCCTGATCGCCCTCGACGTGCTCGGCCTCGACTGGCGCTCCTGCTACTTGGTCAACGTGCCGATCGGTCTCGCCGCCATCGCCCTGGCGCCCTCCGCGATCGGCGAGTCGCGCGCCGCCGGCTCGCACCGCATCGACGTCCCCGGCGCCGTCCTCGCCGCCGCCACCCTGGTCGCCCTGGTGCTGCCGCTGATCGAGGGACGCCAGCAGGGCTGGCCCGCCTGGACCTTCGCCTGCCTCGCCGCGACCCTGCCGCTCGGCGCCGCCTTCGTCGTCCGCCAGCGCCGGCTCGCCGCGAGCGGCGGCGAGCCGCTCGTCCACCCGGAGCTGTTCGGACACCGCGCCTTCGCGGTCGGGGTCGCCGCCTCGGTCGTCTTCTACACCGGAATGGCGTCGTTCTTCCTCGTCCTGGCGATCTACCTGCAGGACGGCCGCGGCCTGAGCGCGCTCGACTCGGGTCTCGTCTTCACCGCCCTTGCCGGCGGCTACCTGGGGGCCTCGATCGGCGCCGAAGCGCTGGCGCCGCGGTTCGGCCGCCAGGTGCTGGCGGCCGGCGGGGTCGTCCGCGCCGTCGCCCTCGCCGGGCTGGCGCTGACGGTCGGCGCGATCGGCGTCGGGGGCTCGACCCTGGTGCTGCTGCCGGCGCTGGCGCTCGACGGCATCGGCATGGGACTGCTGACCGCGCCGCTGGTCGCGACGGTGGTCGGCGCGATGGACGACCGCCACGCCGGCGCCGCCTCGGGCGTCCTCTCGACCGCCCAGCAGGTCGGCAACACGGTCGGCGTCGCCGCGATCGGAGCGGTCTTCTACGGCGCGGTCGGGCCGCAGGGCGACTTCGCCGGCGCCTTCGAGACCGCCCTCGTCGCGATCGCCGTGATCAGCCTCGCCGTCGCCGCCCTGGTCCAGCTGCTGCCCTACCGCGGCGAGGGGGCGGCGCGGGACGAGTCGGCCGACGCGCCGACGCCGGCGAGGAAGCCGGTCAGCAGCCGCTCGACCTCGGCCGGGGCGTCGATATAGGGCCAGTGGCCGCTGTCCGGCAGGACGTGGACCACGGCCGAGGGGAAGACGTCGCGCTGGCGCGGCGCCATGCTCGCCGGCAGGTAGGCGTCCTGGGCGCCCCAGACGACCAGCGCCGGGAGGTCGAAGGGCGCCAGCGCCGCGGCGATCCCGGCCGCGGCGCCGCCCGGGTCGTCGGTCGCGCGATAGAGCTTGAGGACGGCGCGGCGGGTGCGGCGGTCGTAGTGGTCATACATGCCGTCGAGGAAGGGGCGGGGGAGGCCGCGCGGCTCGCTGCGGTTGATCAGCCAGCGGAAGACCGGCCGCGTCGCCGTCGCCTGGAAGATCTCGCCGAGTACCGGCGTTCGCCAGATCCGCGCCAGCCGGTGCCATTTGTAGCCGGGCAGGACGCCGGTGTCGATCAGGGTCACGCTCGCCAGGCGATCGCCGTTGGCCTCGGCCCAGACCAGGCCGATCGGGCCGCCGAAGTCGTGGAGGACCAGGTGGACGCGCTCGATCCCCAGCGCCGCGAACGCGGCGTCGATCCAGGCCGCGTAGCCGGGCGCCGTGTGCTCGAAGCCCGGCGCGGAAATCGTCTCGCCGAAGTCCGGCAGGTCGAAGGCGACGGCACGCTGGCCGACCCCCGCCGCGGCCTCGACGAACGGCGCCCACTCGTCGGCCGAGCCCGGATTGCCGTGGACGAAGACGACCGCCGCGCTCGCCTCGGCCGGGCCGGCTTCGACCAGCCGCGAGGAGACGCCGGCCGCCTCGAAGCGGCGCCGGGTGAGGCTCGCCGGCGCCGCGCCGGCGGCCCCGGTCTCCACTAAGCGGCGCTCCCGACACCGGCGCCGTCGACCGCGCCCCGATGGCGGCGGCGGCCGATCGCGTGGCGGGCGTTGACCGCCAGCGCGCGCGGCATCGCCTTCACCATCATCTTCGCCGGGCCGCTCTGCCGGGTCCCGAACTCGTCGAAGGCGGCGGCGACCTTGGGATCGCGGGCCGCCGCGGAGAAGAGCAGCCGTTCCGGCGGGCTCTGCTTCCGGCCGGTCGCGTAGTCGTGGATCATGAAGGCGTGACCGCGCAGGTGGCGACTGTGGCGACGGCGGTAGCGGCGCAGCCCGCGGTCGAGCGACTCTTCGCCGCGCAGCGCCGGCGCCACCGAGTCGGCGAGCCATTCCGCCGACTGGAAGGCCCAGCCGCAGCCGACGCCGAAGAGCGGGTCGGTGGCGAGTGCGGCGTCGCCGATCAGAGCCAGTCCGGGGCCGGCCGGGACCCGCATGCGGTTGGTCATGTCGATCTTCCCGAGGATCGGGCTGACCCGGCGCCCGGCGCGCACCGGCGGCGCGTCGGGGACGGTGTCGAAGAAGGCCAGCAGCGCCGCTTCGGGGTCGGCCTTGAATTCGGGCAGGCGAGCCTTGGTCGGCATCACCGCGTAGAAGGTCTGATCGCTGTCGGTCGGGAAGGCGGCGGCCCAGTCGGGGTCCATGAACCAGACCGATCCGTCCGGCGCATGAGCGGGCGTCGCCCCCTCGAAGTAGGCGGCGTAGGCGACCCGGCCGTGAGGGTAGGTCTTGACGTCGACTTCGCTGAGCTCGGCGATGCTCGAGTCGCGACCGTCGGCGCCGACAACCAGCCGCGCCGCCAGCGTGGTCTCGGTTCCGTCGGCCTCGCTGACGACGACGCCGGTCACGGTCTCGCCGTCGCGTCGCAGCGACTTCGCGGTGCGGCCGAGCAGCACCTCGACGCCGTCGGTCTCGGCGGTCATCCGGCGCACCATCGGGTCGAGCGTCTCGCGCCGCAGGTTGATCGCGTAGCTGGCTTGCCCGGCCGGCGGTTCGATCCAGCCCCACTGGGTGCGGGCGCGAAAGCGCGAACGGACCGCGCCCGCCTCCATCATCGGCTCGTACAGACCCAGCCGTTCGATCGTCGGCACCGCCGAGGCCTGGATGAAGTGGGAGCAGATCCGCTTGTAGGCGGCCGGGTCGGGCTGCTTCTCCACCACCGCGACCCGGGCGCCCTCGTGGGCAAGCAGCATCGCCGCCGAGCAGCCCGCCAGACTGCCGCCTACGATCACCGCGTCGTAGGAGCCGGACGTCGCCGTCCCGCTGCCTCGAACCGTCTCATCGTGAACCTGCAAGTCAGCCATCGGAGCCTCCCGCCAGAGGTTAGGTAACAGTTCGTCTGGAACTATACGCATAGAATCATGAAAATCAAGTCGATCCGCCTCACCCAGACCTCCTACGCGCTGATGGCGCTGCTCGATCGCTTCGGCGAGCTGACCTCCTACGACATCAAGGTCGCGCTCGAGAGCTCGATCGAGAACTTCTGGCCGGTGCCGCACACGACCGCCTACCAGGAGCCGGCGCGGCTGGCCGAGGGCGGCTATCTCTCCGCCACCCAGGAGGAGGGCGGGCGCCGGCGCCGCCTCTACTCACTCACCGACAGTGGTCGCGAGGCCCTGCGCGCGTGGGCCGACGAGCCGGTCGCGGCGCCGCCGCAGCTGCGCGACGAGCTGCTGCTGAAAATCTTCGCCGGCGCCGATCCGGAGCCGCTGGTGAGCGAGCGGATCAGGTTCTACCAGGCCAAGGTCGAAGAGCTGCGCGGCTACCTCGAGGCGCTCGAGTCGGTCGAGGGCTGGACCGGCCCCAAACGCACCCTGCGCGCCGGCATCGCCTACAACCAGGGCATGATCGACCTGATCGGGGCGATGCGGCGCGCCGAGCGTTGATCTCGTCCATGCGGATCATCTCGATGTCGGCGCCGAGGTCAGTCCCGGATAGGGACCCTAAGTGCGAACGGTTTGGCGGGTGGCGACGACGCGCTCGAAGGCGTCGACCACCCTGGCGTCGAACTGGCTGCCGGCGCCGACGCGCAGCTCTTCGAGCGCCCGCTCGGGCAGCATCGCGACGCTGTAGGGACGCTCCGAGGTCATCGCCTCGAAGGCGTCGCAGACCGAGACGATCCGCGAGCCCAGCGGGATCTGCTCGCCGGCCAGCCGGTCCGGGTAGCCCTTGCCGTCCCAGCGCTCGTGGCTCGAGCGGACCAGGCGGGCGACCGGCACGAGGGCCGGGGCGGAGGCGATGATCCGCTCGCCGATCAGCGTGTGGCGGCGCATGAATTCCCACTCCGCTTCGTCGAGCGGCCCCGGTTTGCCGAGGATCGCGTCGGGGATCGCCATCTTGCCGGTGTCGTGGAGCTCGGCGGCGCGCAGGATCTCGTCGCGCTGCTCGGAATCCAGCCCCAGCTCTTCGGCGACGGCGAGCGCCAGTGCCGCGGTGCCGACGAGGTGCTCGGCGAGCTCGGGCTGGCGCTCGCGCAGCGCGCTCAGCAGGACGTCGCGCGACTGCGAGCCGGCCGAGGCTCGCTTGCGGCTCTTGTTGGCATACATCCGACGGTCGGCGAGCTGCAGCGACGTCTCGCGCGTCCGCGCCTCGCTGGGGATCAGCACGCTGCCCTGAGAGGCGGTGACGAGGAATCCGTCGCCGCGCTCCGAGAGCGCCGCGCCGCCGCCGCCGACGAGGCCGTCGACGGCCGCCGCCGTGCACTCGGCCAGCAGGCAGAACTCATCGCCGCCGAGCCGGTAGGCGCTCCCGCTCATCCCGGCGGTGAAGGCCTCGAGCCGGCCACCGAGCCGGTTCAGCAGCGCGTCGCCGGCGGGATGGCCGTAGGTGTCGTTGTAGGCCTTGAAGCCGTCGAGATCGAAGATCACCAGCAGGCGCAGGTGGCCGGCGGCGGGCGAGGTCGCGACCGCAGCCTCGAGGTCGTCCATCAGCGCCCGCCGGTTGGCGAGGCCGGTCAGGGCGTCGGTCAGCGCCTCCTGGGTCGTCGTCTCGAGATTGGCCTGGCTCTCGCGGAAGGCGAGAGCGAGGCGGATGACGACGAGGACGAGGGTCACCACCGACAGCACCGCCGCGGTGGCCGGGACGGCCGTGAAGCGTTCGGCCGCCTGGACGCCGATCGCCGCCAGGGCCGCCGCCGTGGGGATCGCGGCGACGCGAGCGTCGCGCGGGTGCGGCTG
Organism: uncultured Actinomycetes bacterium; assembly: GCA_963839115.1. Classification (GTDB taxonomy): domain Bacteria; phylum Actinomycetota; class Thermoleophilia; order Solirubrobacterales; family 70-9; genus VAYN01. Next base: position 1,579,612 of record CAWITM010000001.1, on the reverse strand, counting down.
GCGGCGAGCGGGGGCGATCCAGGCGGCACCGGCGAGCAGCAGCGCCCCGGCCGGCCAGGCGGCGTCGAGCAGGCCGCCTTCGACGTAGCTCCCCTGCGCCGACTGCAGCAGGTAGGCGACATCGGAGCCGGCCAGGAAGAGCAGCCCGAGGCCGAGCGTCGACCAGCTCCATCCCGGCCGCCAGCCGGTGAAGGCGGTGGCGGTGACGAGCAGGGTCAGCAGCGCGAGGTCGGCGGCCGGGTAGGCGAGGTCGGTGATGACTTCGGCGCTGGAGCCACTCGTCGAGTGGTCGACGATCGGCCCCAGGACGACCGCCGCGGCGACGGCGGCGACGGCGGTCCCGGCGACGAGGCCGTCGAGCCAGCGGGCCGCCGGGAAGCTGCCGATCCGCTCGCGCAGCAGCACGATCAGGCCGGCGTAGGCGAGCGGGTAGAAGAGCAGGTAGCCGGCATCGGCGGGGGACGGGACCGGCACCGACCCGGAGCTCGCCGAGACGGCCTCGTAATAGATTTCCCCGCCGGTCCAGATCGCCAGGCCGAGGCCGAGCAGGAACCAGGCGAGGCGCTCGCGCCGGACCAGTGCCGCGCGCGTGAAGCACGAGGCCGAGGCGCCCAGCATCACCGCGTCGTAGACCCAGGTGTTGAAGAGCGTCGCCGCGCCGGTGCCGCCGAGGCCGGTGGCGGCATGGATGACGTAGGCGGCGAAGATGAGCAGCAGCGAAGCGCCGGCGATCTTCAGGAGGCGGCGTGGGTCCGGGCGGAGCTTGGTCGTCACCCCTGATGCATCGACTAATCGTGAGATGGACTTGACCGTTTCAAACCCGGCAAAGGACCGGCCGTCGCGTTCGTCGCTTGTACACCTATAGGGGACAAGCGACGAACACCTTTGGCGCGGCCGTCCCGCGGCGCTCAGGCGGCGAGCAGGGCGGGGAGGACGTCGGCGGCGAAGCGCTCGTTGGCGGCGGCGAGCGCGTCAGGGTCGGCGTCGAGGGAGCCGGGGACGACGATCACCCGGTCGAGGCCGAGGTCGCGCAGGCCGGCCAGCCGCTCGGCGACCTCGCCGGCCGGGCCGCAGACCGAGAAGCGGTCGATGAAGTCGTCGGAGAGGTCGCGCGCGGCGGTCGCCTGCGCCTGACCGTGGCGCGACTCCTCGTAGTCGTCGCCGAGCTGCTCGATGCCGCGGCGCGTGACCTCGGAGAGCCCGTCGGGCGGAGCACCCTCGGTGGCGAAGCGGGCGAGGATCGAGGTGCTGCCGCGGACCAGGTCGCGGGCCGCCGCGCGGTCCTCGTCGACCGCGACGTTGACGAAGGCGCCGAGCGAGACGCGGCCGCTGCGGTCGACCTTGGCCGCCGCCAGCTGCGCCTCGTGGATCGCCCAGCGCAGGCGGTCGGCCTCGGCGCCGACGGTGAAGTCGATCATCTCGGCGTGGCGCGCCGCCGCCTCGATCACCTGTGGGCCGGTCGCCGCGACCGCCACCGGCACCTTCTCGGCGTTGGTGTCGGCGATCCAGCCGATGCGGCTGGCGAAGTCCTCGAAGTGGACGACCTCACCGCGCAGGAAGCACTGGATCTCGGCCAGGGCGCGCTCGAAGTCCGGCACCGCGACCGGGCCGCGGCCGATCTGCGAGAGCGCCGAGTCGCCGCGGCCGAAGCCGAGGATCGCCCGGCCGCGGGTCTCCTCCTGCAGGGTCGCCGCCGCCGAGGCGGTGACCGCCGGGTGGCGGGTCGCCGGGTTGGTGACGCCGGGCCCGAGCCGCAGCCGCTCGGTCGCCGCCGCCGCCAGCGCCAGCTCGATCCAGACGTCGGCGTTGAGGTTCTGGCTGTCGGCGACCATCAGCCCGGTGTAGCCCGCCGCCTCCGCCCAGCGGGCGCTCGCCGCGGTGCGGCCGGGGATGGCAAAGGTGTGAAGCCAGACCTCCACGGCGGCGATCCTGACGGCGTGCCCGGCGGAAACCGGCGCCTGAGGCGGCGCAGAGCGCCTCGTTTGCGGCTGAACCTCGGCGCCTAGCCCGGCGCGGAGTGCCGCTATCACGTAGGATGCCCGCCTTCTGAGCACGATGAAGAAGCCGCCCCTCGCCCTCGTCTCCGTTTTCGCGCTCGCGCTGCTCGTCGCGCTGCTTGCGGGCTGCGGCAGCAGCGGCTCCTCGTCCTCGAGCGAAGCCTCGACGGCCGCGACTGGCGGCGGCGAACCGGCCGGCGGCGAAACCGCCGACGCCGCGGCCTGCACGCCGGCGAAGATGGAAACGAAGAGCGCCGGCGTCCTCACCGTCGCCACCGACAAACCGGCCTACCCGCCCTACTTCGAAAACGACGACCCGACCAACGGGGAAGGCTTCGAGAGCGCCGTCGCCTACGCGATCGGCAAGCAGCTCGGCTACTCCAAAGAAGACGTCAAGTGGACGGTCGAACCGTTCGACTCCTCCTACGCGCCGGGCGAAAAGAACTTCGATTTCGACGTCAACGAGATCTCGATCACGCCGGTCCGCGAAAAGGCCGTCGACTTCTCGGCGCCCTACTACAAGGCCAACCAGGCGGTCGTGGCGCTGAAGGGCTCGGAAGCCTCGAAGGCCAAATCGCTGGCCGACCTAAAGGACACCAAGCTCGGCGTCCAGATCAACACCACCAGCCTCTCGGCGGTCGAAGAAGAAATCGAACCGAGCAGCAAACCGGAAGTCTTCAACGGCTCCGGCGACGTCGTCACCGCGCTCAAGAACGAACAGGTCGAAGCGGTCGTCGTCGACCTGCCGACGGCGCTCTACCTGACCGCGGCCCAGGTCGAAGACGCGACCGTCGTCGGCCAGTTCGGCAAGGCCTCCGGCGAACAATGGGGCGCGCTGCTGGCCAAGGAATCGCCGCTGACGAGCTGCATCTCGGGGGCGATCGAAGCGCTCGAAGAATCGGGCGAACTCGAACAGATCACCAAGCGGTGGATGAGCCAGGCCGCCGAAGCGCCGGAACTGCACTGAGCTCGCGGCGCGCCCGCGGCCGGTGACCGACTCCGCCGCCATCCCCGCCGGCGCCCGCCGGCTCGAACGCGAGGCGGCCAAACGGCGCCGCAACCGCCGCGGCTTCGCGATCGCCGCGATCTCCTCGGTGATCGTGATCGGCGGCCTCGCCGCCCTCGTCCTGACCAGCTCGGGTTGGCCGACGGTCCGCGAAACGTTCTTCTCCTGGAGTGAATTCAAGAAATCGTTCCCCGAAGTCCTCTCCGGCTTCTGGCTCGACATCAAGGTCTTCATGGTCGTCGAGGTCGCGGTCCTGGTCATCGCCCTCGGCCTCGCCCTGATCCGCACCAGCCGCGCCCCCGGCCTCTTCCCGATCCGGCTGCTCTCGACGATCTACGTCGACGTCTTCCGCGGCGTCCCCTCGATCCTGCTCGTCTACCTGATCGGTTTCGGGATCCCGGCGCTGGCGCTGATCAAACCGCAGCCCTCGCCGGTCCTGCTCGGCGGCATCGCCCTGACGCTCTCCTACAGCGCCTACGTCTCCGAGGTCTACCGCGCCGGGATCGGCTCGGTCCACCGCGGCCAGCGCGACGCCGCCCTCGCCGTCGGCATGACCGAAACCCAGGCGATGCGCCACGTGATCCTGCCGCAGGCGATCCGCCGCGTCGCGCCGCCGCTGCTGAACGACTTCGTCGCCCTGCAGAAGGAAGTCGCCTTGATCTCGATCATCGGCCCCCAGGAGGCCTTCCGCGTCGCCCAGATCCAGCAGGGCGAAAACTTCAACTACACGCCGCTGATTGCCGCGGCCCTGCTCTACCTGGTGATCACGGTGCCGCTGGCGCGAATCGTCGACCGCATGGGCGGCAGCGGGGAGGTCCGCTGATGGCCGGCCCCGTCCTCGACATCCGCGGCGTCACCAAGGCCTTCGGCGACCGCCAGGTCCTGCGCGGGGTCGACCTCACAGTCGCCGAGCACGAGGCGGTCGCCCTGATCGGCGCGTCGGGCTCCGGCAAGTCGACGCTGCTGCGCTGCATCGACCTGCTGGTCGAGATCGACGACGGCGACGTCCTCCTCGACGGCGAGGTCATCACCGACCCCTCGGTCCCCCCGGTGGCGGTGCGACGCAAGCTGGGCATGGTCTTCCAGGCCTACAACCTGTTTCCACACATGAGTGTGCTGGCCAACGTCTGCGCCGGCGAACGCCGCGCCCACGGCGTCGGCAAGGCCGAGGCGGAGGAGCGCGGCCGGGAACTGCTGGCCCGCTTCGGGCTCGAGGGTCGCGAGCACGACCGCCCCGAGGAGCTCTCCGGCGGTCAGCAGCAGCGGGTGGCGATCGCCCGCGCCTTCGCCGGCCGACCGCGGGCGCTGCTGCTCGACGAGGTCACCAGCGCCCTCGACCCCGAGCTGGTCGGCGAGGTGCTGGCAGCGGTCCGCGATCTCAAGGCCGAGGGGATGACGATGGTGATCGCGACCCACGAGATGAGCTTCGCCCGCGAGGTCGCCGACGAGGTCGCCTTCCTCCACGAGGGGACGATCATCGAGATCGGCGAGCCGGGGCGGGTGCTGGAAGAACCGCAGCGCGAGGAGACCCAGCGCTTCCTCAAGCGTCTGCTGGAGGCCGGGCGCATCTGAATCTGAGCAGCAGCACCGGCACGGCGGCGGAGTGCAGGACGCGCTCAGACACCGAGCCGAGCAGCGCCCGGTGGACGCGGCTGTGGCCGTGGGAGCCCATCACCAGGAGGTCGTAGTCCTCCTTCTTGATCAGCTTGAGGAGGACGGCGGCGACGTCGCCGTGCTCGACCCGGGTGGTGACGCCGACGTCCTTGGGCAGTTCGGCGAGCGCTTCGGCGATGATCGCGCAGTGGGTCTCGTCGGTCTCCGGCGGCGGCGTCACGCCGGCCCCGACCGGGGTCGGGGTGTTGGGGACGACGGTGACCAGGGACAGGCGGGCGTGCTGGTCGCGGGCGAGGTCGGCGGCATGGGCGAGGGCGACCTTCGAGTCGGCGGAGCCGTCGAGGGCGACGAGGATGTTGCGGTAGATGCTCATCGCGGGGGCTGAGTGGCGCTGGCTCCTGGTTTTGTCATCAAGCGATGACAATGTTAACGAGTGGGGATCGGGAGCTAGGATCGCCCCTCGCGGCGGTCCAGTCCACCCCTCGTCCGGTCGTTCGCCAGAGATACTTGACCGATACAAAAACAGTGTTATGCTGCCGCGCGAGCCGACCAATCAAATGTCTTGACTGTTCGGTTCCCATAGCCAGCACCAGTGCCTTAATCGGTTAAAGGGACGGATTTGTAAGCCGTAGATCCGGGTTCGAGCCCCGGCTGGTGCATTCGTAGACAGCGGGCGCGATAACGGGGCTATGGGCGGAAATCTCTTCGACATCTTGGATGGAATCGCATTCGGCGACGAGGCCGACGGCGGGGCCGAGGCCGGCGACGGCGGGGCCCCCTGGGCGGCCCGCTCGCCGTTTCGTCCCGACGCCGAGCGCGACCTGATGCTGGTGCCGCGGGTGCCCGACTGGCGCCGCGATGCCGCCGCGGTGGCGGCGCTGGAGCGGATCGCCGCCGCCGATGCGGTCGCCGCGATCGATCCCGACGGCGGCGCCGAGGACGGCACCGTCGCCGTCCGCCTCGCCGACGACTGGATCGAGGCGACCGGTGAGCGGCTCGAGTCCGGCGCCGCCGGTGGCGCTCACCGCGACCTCGCCGCCGGGCGCCGCTACGCCGTCTACTTCTGGGGCGCCAACACGACCAAGGCGCTCCACATCGGCCACCTCCGCAACCTGGCGATCGGCAACGCCCTCGGTGCGGCGCTGCGCGAGGGCGGTGCCCGGGTCGAGAACCGCTCGCTGATCTGCGACGTCGGGCGCAGCATGGGCGAGGCGATGGCCGGGATCGTCGCCTCGAGCGGCGCCGACGGCGAGCTGGGGCCGGCCGGCGGCGAGAAGAGCGACCACTTCGTCGGCTTCTGTTACGCCGACTACGTCACCTCGGGGCGCACCGCCGGTGGGTTCGCCGACGGCGCCGAGGACTCGGTGGCGCGCGAGTCCGAGCTCTACCGCGACAAGGCCGACGAGCTGATGATGCGGGTGCTGGGCGGCGACCAGCCGGCGCTCGAACTGTGGTCGAAGACCCGCGCCTGGGTGATCTCCGGCCAGCGCAAGACCCTGGCTCGGCTCGGGGTCGGCTTCGACAAGGTGATCTTCGAGTCCGACTTCCTGCCCGAGGTCGCCGAGCTCACCAACCTCGGCCTGCGCGACGGCACCCTGACCCGTCGCGACGAGGATGGGATGGTGGTCTACGCGACCGATCGCGAGGAGCTCGAAATCATGCCGCTGGTCCGCTCCGACGGGCTGCCGACCCAGCACATGCGGGCGCTCGCCTACTGGTCGGCGGCGCCGGAGCTCGACGAGGTGACCTCGCTGCAGGTCTGCGGCACCGAGTGGGTCGCCCACGTCACCTGCCGGCGCCAGCTGCTCGACGAGCTCGCCGCGGCGCCCGAAAACGGCCATCCCAACCCGGTCGCCAACGGCAACGGCCTCGGCGGCCCGCCGACCCATGACGTCTTCCACGGCATGGTCGCGCGGCAGAAGCGCGCGATCACCTCCTCCCAGGACGGGGCGCTCCTGATCGACGACCTCGCCGAGTGGCTGGACCGCGAGATAGACGCCGACCCCGAGCGGGCCGCGGTGCGGCGCGCTCATCCCGAACCCGAACGGGTGGCGGCGCGGATCGCCCTCGCCTACTTCCTCGGCCAGACGACGACCAAGCGGATCGACTTCGAGCCGGGCGTGCTGCTGGCCGCCGAGCGCAGCCTCGGCTGGGACCTGGTGCGGGCGCAGGCCTCGCGGGGCGCCGACGTGGCGCTGGCCGGCGAGCGGCCGGCCGCGGACCGCGACTACCGCTTCGCCGTCGTCCAGTCCGAGCTCTACCGCCGCCACCTGCGCAGCGCCGTGCTCGAGCTCGACGTCCTGCCGCTGGCCCGCTACCTCTCGCACTTCGCACGCTGGTACGCGGCGGCGCCGCGGGCCGAGCGGGTCGAGCGGGTGTCCCAGGCGGTGCTCGACGAGGGCGTCCGCGGCCTCGGTCTGGAGGCGGCGTGATGCGCACCCTGCTTGTCGACAACCACGACTCCTACACCTACAACGTCTTCCACCTGCTGGCGGCGGCCTCGGGCTCCGAGCCGGTTGTCGTCAACAACGACGCGGTCAGCTGGCGCGTGCTGAGTCGCTCCAAGTTCGACGCCTTCGTGCTCTCGCCGGGGCCGGGACGCCCGGAACGCTGGCACGACTTCGGCGTTTGCCGCGACATCCTCCGCTACAGCGAGATCCCGGTGCTGGGGATCTGCCTCGGCCACCAGGGGATTGGCAACCTGCTCGAGGGCGGCGTGTCGAGCGCCCCGACGGCGATGCACGGGCGCCTCAGCCGGGTGCGCCACGACGGCACCGGGCTCTTCGCCGGCGTGCCGCAGGGGTTCTCGGTCGTCCGCTACCACTCGCTGGCGATCACCAGCCCGGTCGGCCCCGAAGGCCACGAGGTCGCCTGGGCCGACGACGGCGTCGTGATGGGGGTCGAGCACAACACGCGGCCGATGTGGGGCGTCCAGTTCCACCCCGAGTCGATCGCCACCGAGCACGGGGTGACGATCGCCGAGAACTTCTACGCGATGGCCGAGCGGGCGGGGGGAGGGACGGCGATCGCGGTGCCTGGGTCGGCGGCGCTCGAGCCGGAGTGTTCCGCCACCGTCCTCGATTCGGATCGGTCCCCGGCGGCCACCGCAGGTCCGGGGCCGGCCGCGCCTCCCGGGGCCGCGGACTCGGAGTGGACCGTGCTGGCGCGGACGCTGCCGGGGGCGGCGCCGACCGAGCACCTCTACGAAACGCTCTTCGGCGAGGCCGAGGACTCGTTCTGGCTCGACAGCGCCGACGCGCCGACCTGGCTGGCGCGCTCCTCTTATATGGGGACGAGCGCCGGAGCCGACGCCCGCCTGGTCACCGCCGACGTCGACGCCGGCACCGTCACCGTCCGCGACGACGAGGGCGGCGTCGTCCTCCACGGCTCGGTCTTCGACCTGCTCGACCGCGAGCTGCGGAGAATCGCCGTGGCCTCGCCGGAGGGGGTCGAGCGCGGGCTCGTCGGCGGCTACGTCGGCTACCTCGGCTACGAGCTGAAGGCCGACATCGGTGCCGTCAACGTCCACAGCTCCGACCTGCCCGACGCGGCGCTGATGCTGGCCAACCGGGTCGTCGCAGTCGACCACGCCGAGGCGCGAACCCACGTGATGGCGCTCTGCCGCCATGGCGACGCCGAGGCCGAGGCCTGGGTCGAGGACGCGGCGGCCGTCGCCGCGGCGGCGATCGCCGACCCGCCACCCGAGGCGCCGCTGGCGCCGCCCGAGGACCCCGGCGCCGAGGTAGGCTTCCGGGTCGGCCGCGGCCGCGAGCAATACCTCGCCGACATCGTCCACTCGCAGGCCGAACTGGCGGCGGGGGAGTCCTATGAGGTCTGCCTGACCGACCAGATCTCGACCGACGCCAGTCCCGATCCCTTCGCGCTCTACCGCCAGCTGCGCCGCGCCAACCCTGGGCCGTTCGCCTCCTTCCTGCGCTTCGGCGACCTCGCCGTGGTCAGCTCCTCGCCGGAGCGCTTCCTCGCCGTCGGGCGCGACCGCACGGTCCAGGCGCGTCCGATCAAGGGGACGGTCTCGCGCGCCGAGGACCCGGTCGAAGACGAGGCCCGCCGGGCCGAGCTGGCCGGCGATGAAAAGACCTACGCCGAGCACCTGATGATCGTCGACCTGCTGCGCAACGACCTCGGCCGCGTCTGCGAGGTCGACTCGGTCCGCGTCCCCGATCTGATGGTGGTCGAGCCCTACGCGACCGTCCACCAGGTGGTCTCGACGATCACCGGTCGGCTCGAGCCGGGCCGCTCGGCGGTCGAGTGCGTCCGCAACTGCTTCCCGGGCGGCTCGATGACCGGGGCGCCGAAGGAGCGGACGATGGAGATCATCGACGACCTCGAGGACGAGGCGCGCGGCGTGTACTCGGGGGCGATCGGCTACTTCGGCGCCGACGGCGCGACCGACCTCTCGATCGTGATCCGGACGATCGTGATGCGGCCGGGACGGACGACGATCGGCGCCGGCGGGGCGATCGTGATGCAGTCCGACCCCGAGGAGGAGTTCGAGGAGATCCTGCTGAAGGCGCGGGCGCCGATGGCCGCGATCGCGCGCACCGTCAACGGCCGCGAGGACGAGGGCGCCTGGAGCGTCGAGCTCGAGCCGCGGGCCGCGGCGTCGAAGGCGAGCGCCGTATGACCGCCGCCGACGAGCGTGGTCGACATTCCGCCTCTATGGGAGGCCAAATGTCAACCACGGTCGAGGCGGGCGCCGTTGCGTCGGATCGATGGGAGGTGCGCGAGGCCGGGATCTCCGACGTCCCCGCCGCCGCCGCGGCGGTCGCCGAGCTGCTGGTCGAGCTCGGCGGGCGCGTTCCGGACCAGTCCGCGCTCGAGGCCGAGGCGCGAGCGCTGGTCGAGGACCCGGCCGTCGGCATCCTCCTCCTCGCCACCGCCCCTGCGTCTGAGCTTAAGGCCCTATACGGGACCTCAAACTCAGAAGCAGGTGCTGGAAGTGGGGTCGTCGGGGTTCTCGCGGCCAGCTGGGGACGGGCGCTGCACGTGCCGGGGCGCTACTTGACGATCCAGGACCTCTGGGTGCGCCGCGAGTGGCGCAGCGCCGGGGTCGGGGCGGGCCTGGTCGCGGCGCTCGCCGACCGGGCGGCTGCCGAGGGCGTGCGGCGGCTCGAGGTCGGGTTGCCACGCGAGAGCTTCGAGGCGATCCGCGCCACCGAGCGCTTCTACCTCGACAACGGCTTCGAGCCGCTCGGACCGCGGATGCGGAGGCTGCTGTGAGCGGAGTAGCGCGATGAGCGAGCTGGTGATGGTGGAGCAGCGGACGAACGGCGCCGACGACGCCTCGGTCTGGATCCGCGAAGGCGAGCGGCGACTCGCCGGCCGCGACGAGAACCGGCGGCTGACCGAGGTCGCCGCCGGCCTGCGCCGCCATTCCGGGGTCCGTCGCGTCGCCGCCGGCTGCGCCGACGACGAGCTCGAGCGCACGCTCGCGACCCTGCACGAGCGCCGCCACCTCGAGGCCCTCGCCAGCGCCGGCGCCGAGCCCGTCGTCATGCCCGATCTGGCGCCGCCCGGCCTCGAGCCCGACGTGCCGGTCAGCGCCCCCCTCGTCGCCGCCGCCCGCGAGGGCGTCCGCACCGCGATCAGCGCCGCCGAGCGGCTGCTGGCCGGCGATCGCTTCGCCTACGCCGTCTGCCGCCCGCCCGGCCACCACGCCGGCGCCGGCTTCATCGGCGGCTACTGCTACCTCAACAACGCCGCCGCCGCGGTGCAGACCCTGCGCGAGGGCGGGCTGCGCCCGGTCGGCGTCCTCGACCTCGATCTCCACTACCCGAACGGGACCTCGGAGCTGGTCGAGCGGATGGGTGCCGACGCGACCCTGCATTCACTGCACGCCTCGCCGGTCACCAACGTCGCCGCCGGTACCGAGCTGCCATGGGCGCCAGGCGAACGCGCCGTCGCTTTCGCCTCGCCGCCCGACCCGCTCGCCTACCTGGCCGAGGTCGAGTCCTCGCTTGCCACCCTCGCCGCCGACTCGGCGGCGCTGGTCGTCTCGATCGGCTACGACACCGTCGCCGGCGACCCGCACGGCGGCTGGAGCTTCGGCCCCGAGGTGTTCGCCGGCATCGGTCGCCTGCTCGACGCCGCCCGGCTGCCGGTCTGCATCGTCCAGGAGGGCGGCTACTCGCTGCCGACGCTGGCCGCCTGCGGCCACGCCTTCGCCGCCGGCCTGCTCGGCGAGGACCCGGTATGAGCGACCAGACCGGCCTGGCGCCGTTCCGCGCTCGACTCGACGTGATCGACTCCGAGCTCGTCCGCCTGCTCGGCGAGCGGTTCCAGATCTGCCGCGAAGTCGCCGTCCACAAGTCCCGCCACGAGATCCCGATGATGCAGCCGGGCCGAGTCGAGATCGTCCGCGCCCGCTACCTCGAGGGCGCCGCCGCGGTCGATCTCCCGCAGGAGTTCACCGGCGATTTCTTCGACCTGATGATCGCCGCGACCTGCCGGGCCGAGGACGAGCTGATGGATGAGCTGGCGGCGCGCCGGGACGCCGGAGCCGAGCCGAGCGCCGACCGCCCAGACACCGAACCGGCGCGCCGGGACCAGGTCGCGTGAGCCCGCTCCCTCCCGGCCCGCGAATGCCCGCCGCGCTGCAGGCGCTGGGCTGGACGCAGCGGGCGCTGCCGTTCCTCGAACGCTGCCAGCGCCGCTACGGCGACACCTTCACGCTGCGGATCCGCCACTGGGGCGACTGGGTGATCCTCGCCGACCCCGCCGACGTAAAGGCCGTCTTCACCGCCGGCGGCAAGGTCGGCGTCGACATCGCCAACCCGCTGCTGGGGCCGGTTCTCGGCCCGCGCTCGGTGATGCTGCTCGAAGAACCCGACCACATGACGCGGCGGCGGATCGTCCTGCCCGCCTTCCACGGCGAGAGCGTCCGCAACGACGCCGAGATGATGGCCGCCGTCGCGCGGGCCGAGGTCGACGCCTGGCCGGCCGGCGAGCCCTTTGCGCTGTGGCCGCGGATGCAGGCGATGACGCTGGAGGTCGTGCTGCGGGCGGTCTTCGGCCCCGGCGACCATCCCCGCCTCGACGGGTTGCGGGCGCGCCTGCGCCACCTCACTGACTGGATGAACGAGCCCCGCAACCTCGCTCTGCTGGCGCTGCTGGGGCCGGAGTGGATGCGCCGCAGCCGTGGCTACCGGGGAGCGATGGGGCCGGTCGAGGAGGCGGTGCTCGCGGAGGTGCGCCGCCGCCGTGCCGAGCCGGTGCCGGCGCGCCCCGACGTCGTCTCGATGCTGATCGGCGCCCGCTACGAGGACGGCACGCCCCTTGGCGAGAGCGAGCTGCGCGACGAAATGCTGACCCTGCTGACCGACGGCCCGACCTCGACCTCGCTGGCCTGGACCTTCGAGCGCCTGCTGCGCAACCCCGAGACGCTGGCGCGGGCGCGCCGCGAGCTCGCGGGCGCCGGCGAGGACGGCGGCCGCTACCTCGACGCGATCGTCAAGGAGACGCTGCGCATGCGCCCGCCGGTGCCGGTGGTGGTGCGGCGGCTGCTCGAGCCGATGCGCCTCGGCGGCCACGACCTGCCCGCCGGGACGACGGTCGCGCCCTGCATCCACCTGATCCACCGCAGCGAGGAGCACTACCCGCAGCCGCGCCGCTTCCGTCCCGAGCGCTTCCTCGAGAAGCCGGCCGGGACCTACACCTGGATCCCCTTCGGCGGCGGCGTGCGCCGCTGCCTCGCCGCCCCCTACGCCGAAATGGAGATGAAACGGGTGCTGCGGACGGTGCTGGAATCGCGGCGGCTGCGGCCGGTGCAGGCGAGCGACGAGCGGGTGCGCAAGAGCGCGATCTCCTTCGCCCCGAGCCAGAGCGGGCTGGTGATCGCCGAATGAGCGCCCCGAACGACGCGCTGCCCACCGCCGACCTGCTGATCGTCGGCGCCGGTGCCAAGGCGGCGGCGATCGCGGCGAAGATCGACGCGATCAACCGCCTCGGCCTCGCCGAGCTGACGATGGTCGCGGTCGAGAAGACGACCCCGGCGGCCTCCTGGCTCGGCCGCAACGGGATGACCTCGGGCGAGGAGCCGCTGGCGATCCCGCCGATCAAGGACGTCGGCTTCCCCTACCGAAGCGCCCGCCAGTTCGGCGCCGCCGGGGCCGAGATCGACGCCGCGCTGCTGCCGGTCAGCTGGCAGCGCTACGCGATCGAGCGCGAGCTCTGGGCGCCCTGGATCAACTCCGGCTCGCCGCCGGTCCGCCACCGCGACTACGGCTCCTACCTCGGCTGGGTGCTCGAGCGGGCGAGCGCCGGGGTGACGATCCTCCCCGGCCGCGCCGTCGCCGTCGCCCTCGGCGCCGATCGCGAACGCTGGGAGGTCGAGCTCGACGACGGCCGCCGGCTCGCCGGGGGCGCGCTCGTCCTCACCGGCCCCGGCGTCCACCGCTCCTTCCCCCACGATCCCGCCGCCGAGCCGCGAGTCTTCCACTGCGACAGCCGCCGCGAGGAGTTCGCCCGCATCCCCGCCGACGAGGAGGCCGGGATCGCGATCGTCGGCGGCGGCGAGAGCGCCCTCTCGGCGCTCGTCTTCCTGCGCGCCTTCCGCCCGCGCGCCCGGATCGCCGTCTACACGCCGCTATTGCCGCTGAGCCGCGGCGAGAGCTTCCTCGAGAACCGCGTCTTTGCCGACCCCGACGACGTCGGCTGGTCGGGCCTCGACCTCGAGAGCCGGCGCGACTTCGTCAAGCACTGCGACCGCGGCGTCTTCGACCTCACCATCCTCGGCCGGATCGCCGACGACACCCACTGCTCCTTCGTCACCGGCCGCGCCGTCCACGCCGGCGCCGCCGCGGGTGGGGAGGGGGTCGAGCTCGAATACGAGACCCCCGAGGGCATCGCCACGGCCGCCCACGACTACGTCGTCAACTGCACCGGCTTCGACCTACTGGCGCAGCTGCGCGGCCTCTTCGCCGAGCCGGTGCGGGCCGAGCTCGAGGCCCGCGTCGGCCCGATCTGGGACCGCCCGCCGGGCGCCGAGCTGCGCTTCGGCCGCGCCCTCGAGCTGGCCGGGATGGAGCCGCGCCTCCACATCCCCGGCCTCGCCGGGCTCAGCCAGGGACCGGGCTTCGCCAACCTCGGCAGCCTCGGCCTGCTCGCCAACCGCGTCATCGCGCCGCTCCTGCCGGAGCTCGGCGCCGCCATCACTTCACGGGCCAACACGCCCGCGCAGGAACGAACGCTGTCACTCGATTAGGGAGGGGTTTGGGATGGGACAGGGGAACGGGAGGGGACGGACGACGCCGCGGGGCGGTCGCGGGGCCGCCGTGCTGGCAGCACTCCTGGCGTTGGCGCTAGTCGCCGCGCTGGCGGTGAGCGGATGCGGCGGCTCGAGCTCGTCGGCTTCGGAAGGGTCGATCAAAGCCAGCGGCAACGGCTATGCCGGCGTCGATCTCGCCAACACCAGGTTGGCGACGGGGAAGATCGACCGGAGCAACGTCGCGACGCTGAAGCCCGCCTGGCAGATTCCCGAGGAAGGCGCCAGCACCTACGGCACTTACGCCTCGACCCCGGTTATCGTCAACGGCGTCGTCTACTCCCAGGACCTCGCCTCCAACGTCGCGGCGATCGAACTGGAAACCGGCGAAGTGCTCTGGGAACACAAGTACGAATCGCCGAGCCACGGCCCCAACGGCCTCGCCGTCTCCGAAGGGCGGGTCTACGGCGCGACCGCCACCGAAGCCTTCGCGCTCAACCAGTCGACCGGGGACGAGATCTGGTCGGTGAAACTCACCGAGAACGCCCACGAGAGCATCGACATGGCCCCCGGCGTGAACGCCGGGAAGGTGTTCGTCTCGACCGTCCCGGTGACCGCCACCGAGGACTACCACGGCGGCGCGGTGGGCGTGCTCTGGGCGCTCGACGCCAAATCGGGCAAGAAGCTCTGGAGCTTCAACACCGTTCCGAAGACCCTGTGGTCGGTGAAGAACGGGGAAGTGAACTCCGGCGGCGGGCTCTGGTACCAGCCCTCCTTCGACGGCAAGGGCAACGTCTACTTCGGCACCGGCAACCCCGGCCCGCTGCCCGGGACCGAAGAATTCCCCTGGGGCTCCAGCCGCCCAGGCCCTAACCTCTACTCGGACTCGCTGGTGAAACTGAACGAAGACACCGGCAAGCTCGAGTGGTACTACCAGGAGACCCCCCACAACATCTATGACTGGGACTTCCAGGACTCGCCGATCCTGGCCACGGTCGGCGGCCGCGAACTGGCGATCGGCGCCGGCAAGTCGGGGATCGTCGTCGCCGTCGACGCCAAGACCGGCAAGTCGGTGTGGAAGACGCCGGTCGGCCGCCATAACGGCCACGACAAGGATTCGCTCTACGCGATGCGCGGCGAATACAAGAAGATCAAGACGCCGGCGGAAGTCTTCCCCGGCGAGCTCGGCGGCATCGTCGCCCCGATGGCGGCCAGCAAGACGATGCTCTACGCGCCGGTGGTGAACCACTCGATGACCGTCGTCTCGGGGGCCGAAGTGACCGAATCTGGCGCGGCCACGGGTGAAATTGCGGCGATCGATCTCAAGACCGGCAAGGTGGCCTGGACCAAATCGTTCCCGGAGCCGGTCTACGGCGCCACGACGGTGGTCAACGACCTGGTCTTCGCGACCACCGCCGAAGGGACGATCCACGCGCTCGACGCCAACACCGGCGGCGAACTCTGGCAGGCCGCACTACCCGCCGGAACCAACGCCGGGGTGACCGTCTCCGGCGACATGCTGGTCGCCGGCGCCGGCCTGCCGGTCGCCGAAGGCCAGGTGCCCTCGCTGGTCGCGTTCCGGATCCCCGGCGCGTAGCCCGACCTCCCGACGCCTGCACTCGTCTCGAGTGCAGGCGTCGAGTTCGGGGCGGTGAGGCGCTACTGTCAGCAGTTGATGTCATCGGTCGATGACAGGCCCGCCGCCACCCGCCGCCCGCGCGACGCCGAGGCTTCGCGCCAGGCGCTGCTGGACGCCGCCCGGCTGACCTTCGACGAGCTCGGCTACGACCGCGCGACGACCCGTGAGATCGGCGATCGCGCCGGCGTCGATCCGGCGCTGATCGCCCGCTATTTCGAGTCCAAGGAAGGGCTTTTCCTGGCCGCGATCACGGCCGGCGCCGGCGAGGACGAGGGCATCGACTTCGAGCCGCGCGCGCTCGTCGCCTTCCTGCTCGAACGCTGGGACGAGCGCGGCCACAGCCCCTTGAGCCGCGCCCTCGCCAGCCCGGTGCTGGCCCCCGACGTTCGCACCCAGGTCGCCGACGCGGTCGGCGAGCGGCTGCTGCGCGGGCTGGTCGCGGCACTGCGCGAGCGCGACGTCGCCGAGCCGGAGCTGCGCGCCGAGCTGCTGATCGCGCTGGCCGTCGGCGTCGCGATGACGCGCGCCAACGGCACCCTCGAGGAGCTCGCCTCGGCGCCGCGCGAGCGCGTGCTGGCGGCGCTCGACCCGATCGTCTACGCCCTCGGGCTCGACTAAGGCGGCCGGTGCCAGCCAAGCAGAGCGCCGGGGTGCTGCTGTTCCGCCGCCGCGGCGCGGCGCCCGAGTTCCTGCTGGTCCACCCCGGCGGTCCGTACTGGTCCAAGCGCGACGACGGTGCTTGGTCGATCCCCAAGGGTGGGATCGAGGCCGGAGAGGACCCGCGCGACACCGCCCTGCGCGAGCTCGGCGAGGAGCTCGGGCCGGCTCCGGAGCTCGATCCCGGCGAGCTGATCGAGCTCGGCGCGATCCGCCAGAAGGCCGGCAAAGTCGTCGAAGCCTGGGCGGCGGAGGCCGACTTCGACGCCGAGGCCCTGGCCAGCAATACATTCGAGATGGAGTGGCCGCCGCGCAGCGGCCGCACCGTCGAGTTCCCCGAGGTCGACCGCGCCGAGTGGTTCGACACCGAGACGGCCCGCCGCAAGATCCTCGCCGCCCAGGCCGAGCTGCTCGATCGCCTGCTCGCCCACCTCGGCGACCGCGTCGCCTGAGGCCGCCGAAATCCCGGCCCGGTCTGGAAATCCGACCTATACTCGGCTCGGGATGGAAAACGGTTCCGCATCGCGTTCCTCCAACGGCGGCGACCCGGCTCACAACGGCGCCGATTCCGCCGCGACCGCCAGCCTGCCGCTCTCGGCGCGCCTGCTCGGCGTCGGCGTCAAGGGCGCCAAAACGGTCAGCAGGGCGACCGGGATCGACAGGGCCGTCGAGATCGCCGCCGAGGAGGCGATCGTCGCCGCGGTCGAATCGGAGGCGGTCGAGCGAGCGATGGCGCGAGTGCTGGAGGGCCCGATCGTCGAAGAGGCGGTCCAGGGCGCGCTCGAGTCCGATGCCGTCAAGCGGGCGGTGCTGGAGGCGATGGACTCGGAGATGGTCGACGAGGTCTGGCGGCGGCTGCTCGCCTCCGACCAGGCCCAGCAGCTGGTCGAGCGGATCGCCGAGGCCCCCGAGGTCCGCGCGGCGATCAGCGCCCAGGGCGCCGGCCTCGTTTCCGACATCGGCCGCCAGCTCGTGCGCCTGGCGCGCAGCCTCGACGAGACCGCCGAGCGGATCGCCCGCAAGGTCACCTTCCACAAGCAGCGGTCGCTGCCGACCAACCACGCCGGCTCGGTCAGCCGCCTGCTGGCGATCGTCATCGACGGCGTCTTCGTCAACCTCTCCTTCACGGTCGCCGCCGCCGCCGCGACCCTGCTGGCGACCATCTTCGGCGGCAGCGGCGCCAACGTCTCCAGCTACGCGATCGCCGTCGGCTCCACCGTCTGGCTCCTCATCGGGGCGCTCTACCTCGTCGCCTTCTGGTCGTTGGCGGGGCGAACGCCGGGGATGAGCGTGGTCGGCATCCGCCTCAGCGAGCGGCGCCTGCCGCTGCGCCGCTCGATCCGCCGGGTGGTCGGGCTCGGCCTCTCGACGATCACCTTCGGGATCGGCTTCCTCGGCATCCTCTTCATGCCCGAACGGCGCGGTTGGGCCGACCGCATGGCCCACACCGACGTCCTCTACGACGAACGCGCGCCGGAGCCGGCGCCGTGGTCGCGGATGACGGCGACGGCGACGCCGGTTGCCACCCCGGTGGGCTCGGTCCCGGTGCCCGCCCCGGCGTCCGCCGCCGCGACGGCGGTTCCGCCGCAGCCGGTGCCGGCGGTGCCTGCCGCGCCGCCGGACCTCTAGCTAGACCGCCGCCCCGGAGCGGTTCGGCAGCACCCGCTGGACCAGCAGCGTCAGCGACCCCGAGATGATCAGCAGGCCGACGTTGACGATCAGCACGACGAGCGCGCCGAAGGCCTGGTCGATGCCACCGCCGCCGATCGCGACGCCGAGGTAGGCCGAGGCCGGGATCGTCGTCACCGAGATCGCCACCCCGACCGCGGCGCTCGCACCGCTCTCGAACGAGAGCATCGCCGCGATCCCGGCCGCGAAGGCGACGATCACCGTCGTGTAGTCGGTGTGGGCGAGGGTGTGGAGGGGGCTCTGCTCGACCCGGAAGCCGTCGGGGAGGAAGCCGAAGAGGTTCAGCAATGCCGAGAGGACCGCGGCGGTGACGACGACCAGGGCGAGGCCCAGCGTCAGCGTGGCGAAGGCACGCGAGGTCAGCGCCCGACGGCCGGCGACGATGCCGACGCAGGTGGCGCAGATCGGCAGCAGGTCGGGGCTGACCGCCATCGCGCCGACGATCAGGATCGAGCTGCCGGCGATGACGCCGATCGCGGCGATGATCGCGGCGACGTTGATCAGCGCCAGGTAGCGGGCCAGCGGCCGAGAGTTGGCCCGGGCCTGTCCCATCACCTCGACCCAGGCGAAGCCGTCGATGCCGCGGTGGCCGGTGAGGCCGTGGCGCTGGGGAGCGACGACCTCGACGCGAGTCAGCAGGTAGTCGTCGGCGTCGATGCCGAGCTCGGCGATCGCCGCGACCAGCTCGTCGGCGGCCTTCGGTTCGACATCGGCGACGAACACCGTCGCCCCCGCTCGGCCGGCTTCGTCGGGCTGGCGCACCACCCGGCGAACTCCGTCGAGCTCGCGCAGCAGCGAACCGAACTCGTGCTCGCGCCGCGCGTCGATCGAGGAGTGGAGCCGCAGCACGCGCCCATCATGAGGGCCGCGGCGGATGGGCCGGCGGCGGCGCCTGAGCCCTCGGGACCGGGCGGCCCTACGCGGTCCGGCGCCCGAAGGCGAAGCCGGCGGCGAGGACCGAGGCGACGAGGATGCCGGCGCACCAGCCCAGCGCCTGGAGCGGGTAGGAGCCCGCCGGCGTACCGAGCAGAAGGGCGCGAAGGGTCTCGACCACCGGCGTCACCGGCTGATGCCGGGCGAATCCCTGGATCCAGGACGGCATCGTGTCGATCGGGACGAAGGCGCTCGAGGGATAGGGCAGGAACATCACGAAGAACGTGAATCCGTTGGCTCCCTCCGGCGATCGCGCGAGGACTCCGACGACCGCCGCCAGCCACGACAGAGCCAGCACGAAGAGCGCCATCATCCCGGCTGCGGTGAGCCACTGCAGGAGGCCGGCATCGGGACGGAAGCCGATCGCGACGCCGACCGCGAGCACGAGGACGGTCGAAACCGCGTTGCGGGCGATGCTGGCGCTGACGTGGCCGGCGAGGATCGCGGCCCCGGCGACGTCGAGGGACCGGAAGCGGTCGACAATGCCGCCACTGAGGTCACTGGAGACGGTGACCGCGGTGACCGAGGCGCCGTAACCGGCGCAGAGCAGCAGCACGCCGGGGACGACGTAGGTGACGTAGTCGCCGCCGGTCTGGATCGCGCCGCCGAACAGGTAGACGAACATCAGCATCAAAGCCACCGGCAGCATCAGGGAGGTCAGCAGCACCTCGGAGTTACGGCGCGAGAGGCGCATGCAGCGCCCTGACATCGTCATCAGGTCAGACATCGACGGTCTCCTTGGTCTCGTTGGCATGCGACTCGCCGCCGGCGCCGTGGCCGGTGAGGGCGAGGAAGACGTCGTCGAGGCTGGGGTCGGCGATCGCGAAGGACTCGACGAGCCCGAGGTCGGGGTCGACGCGGTCGAGCAGCGCGCGCACCTCGGCGGCGCCGCCGCCGGTCGGCACGTCGATCAGAAGCGCCTCGAGGTCGTGGTCGAGGTAGTCGTCACCGAGCCTTCCGAGAGCGATCCCGAAGGCGCCGGCGTCGGCGAAGCGGAGCTCCAGCCGCGGCCCGGCGAAGCGGCGCTTCAGTTCCGCCGGCGTGCCCTCGGCAACGACGCGACCGGCGTCGATCACGGCGACCTGGTCGGCCAGGCGGTCGGCCTCCTCGAGGTACTGCGTGGTGAGGAAGACGGTGGTGCCGGCGGCGACCAGCTCGACGATCACCTCCCACATCGCCCCGCGGCTGCGCGGGTCGAGACCGGTGGTCGGCTCGTCGAGGAAGATCACCGCCGGATCGGCGACGAGGCTGGCGGCGAGGTCGATTCGCCGCCGCATCCCACCCGAGTAGGTGGCGACGCGACGGTCGCCGGCCTCGCTCAGTTCGAAGCGGGCCAGGAGCTGCTCGGCCCGAGCCCGGGCCGTCCTCCGCGGGAGACCGGCGAGCGCCCCCATCATCCGCAGGTTCTCGGCCCCGGTCTGCAGCTCGTCGAGGGCCGCGTACTGGCCGGTGAGGCTGATCGCGGCGCGGACGCCGGCGCGCTCGCCGGCGAGGTCGTGGCCGGCCACCGTCGCCGTGCCGGCGTCGGGCTCGACCAGGGTCGAAAGGATCCTCACGGTGGTCGTCTTGCCGGCGCCGTTGGGGCCGAGCAGGGCGAAGACCGAGCCCACGGCCACGGTCAGGTCGATGCCGCGCAGGACCTCGACATCGCCGTAGGACTTGGCGAGCCCCCGTGCCGTGATCGCGTTTCGTTGCTCCATCTGGTTCTCCTGGGAAAGTCGTGTCGGCAGGTACCTTTTTGCGTAGACCCTACGCTAATTTGCGTAAGGTATACGCAGTAGGCAACGAGATGTCAAGGAAACAACCGAAATCCGGAGATCGCGAGGGAGTGGGGGCCACCCGAGCGACGGCGGCGGCGGGCGCGGGCTCGCTATCGGGCGCCGTCGCCACCGCCTGGGGCGTGCGCGAGCCGGCCGCCAGGGGGCCGAAGCCGGCGCTGCGGCTGGAGCGGATCCTCGCTGCCGCGGTTGCCGTCGCCGACGCCGAGGGGATCGAGGCGGTCTCGATGAACAGGCTCGCCAGGGAGCTGGGCTCGGCGCCGATGTCGATCTACCGCCACCTCGACTCCAAGGATGAGCTGCTCGGGCTGATGGTCGACACGGCGCTCGGCGACCCGCCGCAAGCCGACGACGGCGCCGCCTGGCGCGAGCGCCTGCGCGGCTTCGCCAGCGCCTTCCGCGACCGCAGCTTCGAACATCCCTGGAGCGTGCGATTGCCGATCGTCGGGCCACCGCTGACGCCGAACTCGGTCGCTTGGTTCGACCGCGGCCTGGCGGCGCTCGCGGCGACCGGACTGGAGGAGCACGAGAAGGCCTCGGTGGTGCTGCTGCTGACCGGCTACGTCCGCAACCACGTGATGCTGTTCAGTGAGCTGGGGCAATTCGCGGGCAGCGGGTCCGGCCCGGACGAGGCGATGCGAGGCTACGTGGCGACGCTCCGCGACCTCGACGCTGCCGAGCGGTTTCCGGCGCTGGGCAGGGTGCTCGACGCCGGCGTCTTCGACCGCGCCGATCCGCCCGAGGTCGAGTTCGAGTTCGGCCTCGAGCGCATCCTCGACGGCGTCGAGGCGCTGGTCGCCCGGCGCTCCTGAGTCGGTGCCGCGCCGGTCCCGGACCTACCGCGAAAGGACCTTCAGGACCTTGAAGGTTTTGGTGCCACGCGGCGTCTCGACCTCGACCGCGGCGCCGACCTGGGCGTTCATCAGGGCGCGGCCGATCGGTGACTCGGCCGACAGCTTGCCGCCGGCGAGGTCGGCCTCGGTCGAGCCGACCAGGGTCCAGGTGTGGGTGATGTCTTTGGCGTCGTCGTGGACTTCGGCGGTGCGGCCGAAGGCGAAGGTGTCGGCGGGGGCGAGGTCGGCCTCGACGACGACGGCGTTGAGGAGGCGTTCGTTGAGGCGCTTGATCCGCGTCTCCATGTGCGCCTGGTCCTCTTTGGCGATGTGGTAGTCGGCGTTCTCCTTGAGGTCGCCCATCTCGCGGGCGACCCGGATCCGCTCGGCCATCTCGATCCGTTTCGGCCCTTCGAGCTCGGCCAGCTCGGCTTTCAGTTCTTCGATCCCGGCGGCCGTGATCGGCTCGCCGCTCTGGTCTGCTGGTGCGCTCATCCGAAAAGCGTTTCAGAAAGCCGCCTGCCACGCCTTTCTCGACCGATCTGATAGGGAATGGGCATGCATGTGAACGAATGGGACCTGATCTGGCGCATCGGCCTCGCGCTGGTGCTCTCGGCCTCGATCGGCCTCGACCGCGAGCTGCGCCAGCAGAGCGCCGGCCTGCGCACCTACACGCTGGTCGGCGTCGGCTCGGCGCTCTTCATGCCCAGTTGGGCAAGTACGGCTTCGCCGACGTCGTCAGCAACAAGAACGGCGTCATCCTCGACCCCTCGCGCGTCGCCGCGCAGATGCTTGGCGCCGCTGGCCCGGCGGCTGCACGCCTCGCCAGAGTCCGTTCCGGGACTCCCGCGTGCGCCTGGCGAGTGCCGGACCGAGCGGGGGTAGGACGCAGGGAGGCCTAATGGCAGCGCCATTTGGCCGACCGAGGACGCCGCCCCGCGAAGTGTGTCCGGGGCCGCTAGGCGTGCGTGCGGGTCCCGGATCGGACTCTCTACGCTCCGGCGGCGGTGCGGGTCGCCTACGAGGACGGGCGCGGCGTCCTGCGACGCATTCTCGCCACCGCCACCCAGCGTGACTTCAAGGTTGCCGACGTCGACGTCCGCCACCACGACGAGGGTGCCGACGTCCCGGCCGGCGCCGTCACGGTCTCACTCGAGGTCCAGGGCAAGGGCTCGCTCCCCGGTCTCGCCAGCGCCCTCGACGAGATCGAAGGCGTCCTCAGCGTCAAGGCCGGTGAGGTCTCCGAGATCTTCGACTGAGCGGTCAGTCGCCGCCGTTTTCGGTGCTGGACTTGCTTTCGGCGGTGGTCTTCTTCGGGCCGAGCAATTCGGTCGCGAAGGTCTTGACGACTTTGTCGCCGGCTTTCGCCAAGGGGGGGCTGACCCCGAACAGTTCCTCGGTCGAGAGGAGGACCGAGTAGGGGGTGTAGTTGGCGGCGTCGGTCGAGTTCTTGGGCAGGAACTTCGAGATCAGCAGCGCGCCGGTCTTCAGCGGCGTCGGATTGGGCGCCGGCGCCGGCGCGCCTTCGATCGCGGGCGGCGGCGGGCTGACGCTGCCGAAGTTGATGATCAGCACCCCGTCGGCCTTGTAGGCGGGCGATTTGAGGATCTCCGGGACGATTTCCTCGAGCCAGGCTTCCGCGGCGGCGGTCCCTTCGGGCGTCCCCGCCACGCATGAGCCGACCACGCCGGCGTTGCACGGGGTGGGGGAGATGTAGGAGAAGTTGGCCGTCCCGCTCGGCTTCTTGAGGTCCTTCTGCAGTTCGGTCAGCGGCACGTCGCTGGTCGCGCAGGCGCCGAGGTCGAGCAGCGAATGGAAGTACGGGAACGGGTTGAGCCGCACCGAATAGGCGCCGGGCGCTGCTTCCTCGGGTTCTTCGGGACCAGGGTGGACGCAGTTTTCGGGGCCGGTTTCGCCTTCCATCCCTTCCAGGTAGGCCTTCCAGGTGAACTGACCGGTCGCCAGCTGATCGGGCAGGGTCAGGGTTTCGACCGGGTAGACGCAGGCCGAGCCGGCGACGACGCCGAGCGTCGACTTGGCGGTCGGCGGGAATTCCTTGTAGGTCGGGCAGTCCTTTTCCGTGGTCGCGTTGGGTGGCTGGCCGGAGACCTCGGCGAGCTCGTTCGGCAGCGCCGCTTCGGAGAGCACCGAGTAGTGGGTGAGGAGCTGGCCCTGCTTGCGCAGCGTCGTGCCGAGGTAGGGCATCGTCGGCGCGGTGCCGAAGGCGGCGTCGTAGCCGGGGCTGGCGAGCGAGATCACAAACACATGCTTGACCCGGCCCGCTTCCGGCGGGGCCGGCGCGGTTTCTTCGGGTTCCGCCGTTTCTTCGGGCGCCGGTTCTTCCGCCGGCGCTTCTTCGATAGGCGCTTCTTCGGTCGGTTCCGGCAGCGCTTCGGGCAGCGGTTCCGGGGTTTCGACCGGTTCCGGGGTCGGGACGGACGCTTCGGGGGCCGGTTCCGGTGCCGCTTCGGGCGCCGCTTCTGATTCCGGCGCCGCTTCGACGGCCGCGACCGGCTGGCCGAGGCGGGCCGCCAGCAGCACCGCCGCCGGGCTCGATTCGGGTGCGTTGGAGGCCGCGGCGACGACGATCGCCGAGGTCGCGACCAACGAGGAGGCGACCAGCAGGCCGAAGCGTTTGCCGGTCAGGCTCGCCGCGGCGGCGATCGCGGCCCGGTAGCGGACTGCGAACCAGGCTTTCATGTGGTCGACTCGGCCGGGACTAGCGGCGTCCCGCACTGGGCGCAGAACCGCGTTCCGTTCTGGTAGGGCGCCCCGCAGGCGGGGCAGAGTCCGGCGGCGTCGGCGCGCTCGAGCTCGAGCTGGCGCTCGACCGCCAGCAGCTCGGCGTCGACCCGCTGCAGCTCGGCGGCTTTGCGGGTGAGGACGTCGAGGCGGACGTGGTCGCGGATCGCCATCTCGTAGAAGGCGCCGCCGAGGTCTGCCTGCATGACCGTGAATTTCTCCAGGAGGCGGTCGCGCTGGGCGATCAGCTCAGCGCTGTCTTCGATCTTCTTCTCGGCCTCTTTCGCTTTGGCTTTCGGGTCGACCTTCGCCGGCGCTTTCCGCGGCGGCGCCGGAGCGGGCTTGGGAGATTTGGACGGCAGCTTCAGCTTCACGGTTCGACTCCCGGCGTCGAGGATTCTTCGCTGCCCCCACCTTCGCCGCCGACGACCGTCACGTCAGGCAGGTTCTGCTGAGCTTTTATGTAATTTTCGCCGGTCTGTTCGGGGTTTTCTTCGACCAGTTTGGTGTCGGCTTCTTCGGATTCCTTGGTCGGTTTGTAGCCGGTGACCTGGTGGACGGTGCCGTTCTTGGTCCTGTTGAGGACCTTGCCCGGGCCTTCTTTCGCCGCTTTGGCAGCGCTCTTGCCCGCTTTTTTGCCGTTCTTGCCGTTCTTGGCGCCGGCTTTGGCTTTGCCGGTCGCCGCCGTCGCGGTCGAGGCGGCCGGCGCCGCGGCGACTTCGCGGGTCGCTTCCTGGCGCTTCAGCGCTTTCAGCAGCGCCTCTTCGTTGCCGTCGTTGGAACCGCTGCGCCCGACGACCACGCCGAGCGCGACGGCGATCGGCAGCAGCGCGAAGAACCCGACCGCGGCGGCGCGGCTGCCGCCCCCGGGGCGGCTCGCCTGGCCTTTGGTCAGCGGTCGGCGCGCTTTTTTGCTCATCGCCGCGAAGTAGCGTGAGGACGGGTTGGAGCCGTTGCCGCGCCGCGCCGCGCAGTTGACGCAGTAGCGCTGCTGGGGGTCGAGCGGCGCTCCGCACTCTTCGCAGGGCTCGTACCCCTGCGGCTTCTGTACCGGGCTGATCTCGTCGACGCTCACTTGTCCCCCTTGGAGTGCTTGCTGTCCTTCTTACCCTTTTCATGGGCGTGCTTGTGTTTTTTCTTGTTCGCCTTTTCGCGTTCGGCCCGGGCTTTTAGGATGTGTTCGGACCGAGCTTTCTGGTGTTCGGCCTTTTCCTGCGTCGTCGAGCAGCCGGCAGCGCCGGCGCCGAGCAGGGCCAGGCATGACGCGACGATCGCGCCACGGACGAGGATCGGGCTAGCCGAAGGCACCGCTCACGTACTCCCTGGTGCGGTCCTTGCGGGGCTGGTTGAAGAGCGCCGAGGCGCTGTTGTACTCGACCAGGTCGCCGAGGTACATGAAGGCGACGTGGTCGGCGATCCGGTAGGCCTGCTGCAGGTTGTGGGTGACGATCACGACGGCGACGTCGTCGCGCAGCTTCACGATCAGGTCCTCGATCACCTGGGTCGACTGCGGGTCGAGCGCCGAGCAGGGCTCGTCGAGCAGCAGCACCTCCGGCTCGGCCGCCAGCGCGCGAGCGATGCAGAGCCGCTGCTGCTGGCCGCCGGAGAGTTTCAGGGCGGGGTGGTCGAGGTTGTCTTTGACCTCCTCGAAGAGCCCGGCGCGGTCGAGGGCACTGTGGACGGCGGGCTCGAGCACCTTCTTGCGCTGGCGCCGCGAGCCCTGCTCGCGCAGGACGTAGGCGATGTTGTCGAAGACGCTCATCGGGAACGGGTTCGGCTGTTGGAACACCATCGTCACCCGGCGCCGCAGCAGGGTCGGCTCGATCAGCCGAATGTCGACGTCGTCGAGGCGGATCGAGCCGGTCAGGCGGGCGGCGCTGGTCAGCTCGGTGAGACGGTTGAGCGAACGCAGCAGCGTCGTCTTGCCGCAGCCCGAGGGACCGATCAGCGCCAGCACCTCGCCCTGGCGAATCGGCAGCGAGACCGCTTTGACCGCCTCTTTGGGGCCGTAGTTGACCGAGACCTCGTCGACCTCCATGCGCCGGATCGAGAACGCCGGCGCCGCGACTTTGCGCCGCGCCGCGGTGAAGCCGCTGGCCGCCGGGGCGACGCCGTTGCCGTTGACCGGAGCCCCGGCGACCGGGGCGCTCGCCTCACTGGCGGTGCCGGGGTCCTGCGGGTTGAGCCGACGGATCGGTGGCGGGTTGTTCAGGAACTCCACGTTCCCACCTTTCGGGCGCGGCGATGGACGAGGTCGGAGGCCGCGTTCAGCATGAGAACCATGATCAGCAGGACGAAAGCCGCCGCATAGGCTTTCTGGGGCTGGTTGAGGTTGCCGGTCGGCGAGGCCTCGTAGACGAAGTTGGTCAGGGTGGTGCCCGCTCCGCGCAGGTAATCGAGCGGCCACGGCGCGCCTTCGACCGGGCTGAAGTTCTGCGTCGCGCCGAGCAGGACGACGATGATCGCGGTGTCGCCGATGATCCGCCCGAGCCCGAGCATCGCCCCGGTGGCGATCTGGGGGCGGCAGGTCGGCAGCAGGATCCGTCGCGTCGTCGCCGCCTTGGTCTTGCCGACCGCGTAGGAGGCCTCGCGGACGTGGCGCGGGATCGAGTTGAGACCCTCGCGGGTCGAGGCGACGACCAGCGGCAGCGCCTCGAGCGCCAGCATCGACGCGGCGGCAAAGAAGGAGCGCCCGAAGACGACGCCGCTCGAGGTGCGGCTGAGGAAGCCGACGGCGACGCTCGAGAAGATCACCGTGCCGAACAGCGCCAGGACGATCGAGGGGATGCCGGCGATCGCCTCGATCGTCAGCTCGGTCACCCGCGCCAGCGCTTTCGGGCGGCCGTACTCGGTCAGCCAGACCGCGGTCGCGACGCCGATCGGCAGGGCCATGGCGATCCCCATCGCACCGACGATCATGGTGCCGATGAAGGCGTCGGAGAAGCCGCCCGATTCGCCTTCGCTGAAGCCCGACGCGGCCGGCGTGACCAGCTGCGAGGGCTTGAGGAACTTGATCCCCTGGATGAAGAGGTAGACGACGATCGCCACGGCGATCGCGGTGAAGAGCAGGCCGAGGAACCAGCAGAAGGCCAGACCGATGCGGTCCAGGACGCTCCAGGTGGCGCTGCCCTCGGCGGCGCCCTTTGGCCCTTTGCCCGGCGGCGGGGTGACCGCCGGCATCTTGGTGGTCGTCGCCTCCATCAGGCGGTCCCGTACTTGCTCATCGATCGCCGCGCCGCCCAGCCGGCCAGCGAGCAGAGAGCGGCCGAGAAGAGCAGGAAGGAGGCGATCGCGAAGAGGGTCGCGTTGGCCGGCGGCGAGCTCAGCTGGTCGACGTTCTTGACGATCGTCGGCGCCAGCGGGCGCGAGGGCTCGTAGATGAAGATCAGGCCGTCGGCGGGGTTCGGGGGGAAGCCGGTCGAGCCGGAGATCATCGCCAGCATCACCGACTCGCCGATCGCCCGGGCGACGGCGAGGACGGTGCCGGCGACGATCGCCGGCCGGGCCGCACGGACGACGATTTTCCAGGTCGTGCGCCAGCGGTTGACGCCGAGCGCCAGCGAGCCCTCGACCCAGCCGGGTTTGACCGAGCGCAGGCCGTCGCTGAAGATCGAGACCATCAGCGGCGCGATCATGACCGTGAGGATGAGGATCGCCGCCATCAGGCTGTAGCCGGTCAGCGAGATGACGCCGGCGACCGAGGCCTTCTGGTGCTCGGTGATCAGGTGGTTGCCGATGAACGGCACCAGCACCAGCACTCCGAGGAGGCCGTAGATGACCGAGGGGACGCTGGCCAGGAAGCGCACGACCGGCTGCAGGATGTTGCTCATCCAGGTCGGCGCGAACTCGACGATGAAGACGGAGATGAAGAGCGCCGAGACCAGCCCGAGGAGGACTGAGCCGCCGGCAATCAGGATCGTCGACCAGATCAGCGGCCAGGCGTGGAAGGTGTAGATGTAGTTGGCGCCGGCCTGGCCCGAGAGCGAGATTTCGTTCAGCTGGTCATCGACGTTGCCGCCCGGGGTGAACCAGGAGAGTCCGTTGTGGGCGAACGACGGCCAGCCGCGGACGACGACCGTGACGATCAGCGCCAGCAGCAACACCACCACGGCGACGACCAGCGCGCCGAGAATCTGCTCGACGCGCTGGTCTGACCACCGGGGGCCGTACTCCGGCTGGAGCTCTTCGTCCAACCGTGCTCCTTTACTTCTTCTTGTTGAACGCGGCGACGCCGCCGGCTTTGTTGATGACTTCACCGGCGAGCGGGCTGGTACGCGCCCAGTCGACGAACTTCTGCACTGCGGGGTTCGGGCTCGCCGTCGGCAGGACGATGAAGATGTAGCGCGACAGCGGGTACTTCAGCGGTTCGACGCTGATTTTGTTCGGCTGGCAGGGGACGCCGTTGACTTTCAGCGCCTTGACGCCCGATTTCTGCCAAGCGAGACCGGCGTAGCCGATCGCGTTCGGGTCCTGCTTGACCGCGTTGATGACGAGGCCGTCGGCGGTCAGGGCGTTGACGTTGGACGCCGGCGGTTCGTTGTTCAGCACCGCCTGGAGGAAGAAGTTGTAGGTCCCTCCGTTGGTGTCGCGACCGACCGGGTCGATCGTGGTGCCGAGGCTCGAGCCGACCTGGCTCCAGTTGGTCAGCAGGCCCCGGTAGATGTCGTGGGTCTGCTGGACGCTGATGTTGCTGAGGTTGTTCTTGGGGTTGACGTCCATGCAGAGGCCGTCGAGGTAGAGCTTGATGTAGGTCGTACCGGCATCGCTGGGGAGGGGGGTACGGGCCTGCCCGGCGAACTGGCTGGTACCGCTCTGCACGTCTTTGATGCCGGCGTTGCCGCCGTCAGGGGTGTAGGTGAAGTGGACCTTCTTGTTGACCTGTTTCGAATAGGTCGCGAAGAGGGCCTGCAGCACGGGCTGCGCGGCAACGGAGCCGGACCCGATCAGGGTCACAGCGCCGGCCGACGCCGGCACGGCGAGCCCCAGGAGGGCGATAACCGTGATGGCGAGGGTCTTGATTCTCATGCGCGGAACATCCTTTCCTGCCGGGTCGTGGTGATGCGTTGAGTAGGCCAGTCGGTGGCGTCGATCGACTTTCTTGACCACCTTGGTGCGCAAACGCTATCACTTATGTAGTTTATTGACCCAGTTAGTCAACTAAGGTCGCCCGGCAGGCCCTGAAACCAGTGATACGGAGGATCGAATTGTTGAAGAGAAGGCTGTCTACCCCGCGCGCGGCGACCGTCATCGTTCTGGCGGCCGCTGTTGCCGTCTCGGTGACGGTCGTGCCGTCGCTGGCCCAGTCGTTCCTGACGAAACAGGCGGCGTCGAAAGTGTTCGTCACCAACAAGGCGGCGAAGCAGACCTACGTGAGCAATAAAACGGCGAACCGCAAATTCGTCTCCAAAGCGAGCGCGTCGTCGCTCTATCTGAACAAGAAAGCCGCGGCAAATCTGTACGTGGCCAAAAAAGCGGTGCCGCTGACCCCGGTGGCGGCGATCGCCGCCGGCACGACGCCGTTCTCGGCCGCGGCGACCACCGCCGGCTACATCCCCTCGGCGTTCGCGTCGTTCGCCACCAAGACCTCGGCGGCGAAGACGATCATCACGTTCTCGGGCCCGGCCAGCTGCACCACGGTCAAAGCCCCGACGCCGGATCAGTCCTGCCCCGTGCAGATCCTCGTCGACGGCACGTCGACCGGCAAAGTCAACTTTGCCCCGGCGACGATCGAAGGCACGTCGACGAAACCGGCGGCGACCAACATCCACACGATCGTGCAGACGACCGTGCTCGGCAAAGGCGGTCACACCGTCGCCGTCCAGTACGCGGGCGCCAGCAACGTCACGTTCGCGCTGAAAAGCTGGAACCTCGCGGTCACGGCCTACCCGGAACCGGAAGAAGAACTGTCCTTCCCCGGCGAAGAAAAGGAAAAAGCCGGCGGCAGCGGCGGTACCACCAAGTAGCTCGAGGAGTGCGGGCGCCGCGAGCCAGAGGGCTCGCGGCGCAGCAAGCGAAGGACTTCGACCCCCGGGTCGCTTGTCGCCTATAGGGCCACAAGTGACCCGGGGGTCGCTTTCGTCAGGCGCGGCCCCGGGTCCCTTCGTCAGGGGGGCCGGGTCAGCGGCCGGGGCGGGGGAGGGCGTCGCCGAGGACGAGGCGCGCCCGGTAGAAGAGGGCGTCGTCGACGGCCGGCTGCTCCGGTCCACGATTGGCTGCCCGGGTGGTGCGGTTCTGGCCGGTTCCGGCAGGGTGTTCGTCCCTGACCAGCCCCGTCAGCCGTCCCCGGGAGGTGAACGTGGTCCTGTCCACGCGTTTGGTCATCCCTGCTCCTTTCGGCTAATACAACTTTGTCTACCAACTAACTCAAGATTAGCAGCTCCCCAGAGGAGGGCGAATTGAGCTCCCCGGAGAAGGGCGAATTGGGCGGGGCGCCACCCGGCAAAGCGCACCCCGCCCGTCGCCTCTTCAGACGGCTGCGGCTTGACCCGCGTCGTCGCCATCCGGTAGACCGTGGGGAGTCGAGGCCCCACCGTCGTTGGATGACGAAGAACCGCTGAAGCTTTTTGCCTGGACCGGTCGCAGGTAGGCGATCTGGCCCTCGCGCAACTCGAGCCGCTGCAGCTCTGGGCGGGTGAGCTGCGCCCAGACCTCGGTCCCGTCGCCGAGCACGAACTCGGCGCGGATCTCGAAGCCGAGGGCGACGATCCGCTGGACCATCGCCTCCTCGGTCGACCCGTTCGCGTGGGCGACGACTTCGATGTCGTGCGGCCGCACGAAGCTGTCGCCGAGCCGGTTGACCTCGCCGACGAAGCTCATCACGAACTCGTTGGCGGGCTGCTCGTAGAGCTCGTCGGCGGTGCCCGACTGTTCGACCCGGCCCTGGTTCATCACGACGAGCTGGCCGGCGACGTCCATCGCCTCCTCCTGGTCGTGGGTGACGAAGATCGTCGTCACGTTCATCTCGTCGTGGAGATGGCGCAGCCAGGTGCGGAGGTCTTTGCGGACCTTGGCGTCGAGCGCGCCGAACGGCTCGTCGAGCAGCAGCACCTGCGGTTCGACCGCGAGCGCCCGCGCCAGCGCCATCCGCTGGCGCTGGCCACCGGAGAGCTGCGACGGATAGCGGTCGGCGAGCCCGTGCAGCTGCACCAGCTCGAGCAGCTCGTGGACGCGCGCCGAGACCTTGTCCTTCTTCCACTTGCGGATCTTCAGGCCGAAGCCGACGTTCTCGTAGACGGTCATGTGCTTGAAGGCGGCGTAGTGCTGGAAGACGAAACCGACTTCGCGCTTCTGGGTCGGCTTCTTGGAGACGTCTTCGCCGTCGATCAGGACGCGGCCGCCGTCGAGCTCCTCGAGCCCGGCGATCGCCCGCAGCAGGGTGGACTTGCCGCTTCCACTCGGTCCCAGCAGGGCCGTCAGCGACCCGTCCGGAACCTCGATCGATACGTCGTCAAGCGCCCGAAAGTCCCCGAAGCTCTTATTGGCTCCCTCGACTGAGATTCCCATCAGGCGTCCTCCTTTCGTTTGAGCAGGTTCATCGTGGTCAGCACCACAAGGGCGAGGAGCGCCAACAGCACCGCGGCGCCGAAGGCGCCGGCGAGATTGAAGTTGTCGTATTGCTTCTGAACGAAGATCGGGAGCGTTTCGGTTTCGCCGGAGATCTTTCCGGAGACGACCGAGACGGCGCCGAACTCGCCGAGCACGCGGGCGGTGGTGAGGACGACGCCGTAGGCGACGCCCCAGCGGATCGCCGGCAAGGTGATCCGCCAGAAGGTCTGCCAGCCGTTGGCGCCGAGGGTCGAGGCCGCCTGCTCCTGCTCGGTGCCGATCTCCTGCAGCACCGGCACCGTCTCGCGGACTACGAACGGCACCGAGACGAAGATGCACGCGATCACGATGCCGGGGGTGGAGAAGAGAACCTTGATCCCAGATTCGGCCAGGCCCGGTTCGAACCATCCGTTTTTCCCGTAGAGGAGAAACAGGGAGAGGCCGATCACGATCGGGCTGATCGCGAACGGCAGGTTGATCACCGCGTCGATCAGCCAGTTGCCCTTGAACTTGTGGCGGACCAGGAGCAGCGAGCAGACCACTCCAAAGACCGTATTCAGCGGCACCGCGATCGCAACCGTGATCAAGGTCAATTTCAGCGCGTGCAGACCGTCGCCGGAAGTGACCGCGTCGATCGGTGCGGAGATCCCCTTTTCGAACGTCTTGTAGAACAGGAGGATCAGGGGCGCGATCAGGAGCACGGCGATGTAGCCGAGTCCGAGGACGCGCAGGGCCCAGCGGCTGCGGAGCGAGCTAGTGGCGCTCATTCGGGTCCTCCCCGTCGGGGCCGATGGCGGACTCGCCGCTTGGCTCGAAAGCGGAGATGCCGATCCCGGCGCCGGCGCCTTGGGCGCGTTCATGGCGCGTGCCCCAGCGCTGGATCAAGGTGATGACCAGGAGGCAGACCATGGCCATCACGAGCAACACGATCGAGATTGCCGCGGCGCTTGATTCCTTGCCCTGTTCGATCTGCTGGCCGATCAGGATCGAGGCGACGGTCGTGTCCTTCTTGCCCCCGGCGAAGAGCAGGACCGAGCCGTACTCGCCGAGTGCCCGGGCGAACGCCAGCGAAACACCGGCGGCGAGGCCGGGGAGGAGGTTGGGGAAGATGATGCGGCGGAAGATCGTGAAGCCGCTGGCGCCGAGCGAGGCGGCGGCCTCCTCCATCTCGCGATCCATCTCGATCAGCAGCGGCTGAACCGCGCGGACGACGAACGGAAGGGTGACGAAGCAGAGCGCGACGACGATGGCGAGCCGGGTCAGCGCGAAGTCGATTCCGACCGGGGAGTTGTTGCCCCACAGCTCGATCAGGATCAGGCTGGCAACGATCGTCGGCAGCGCGAAGGGCAGGTCGATGATTGAGTTGATGATCGCCTTGCCCGGGAACCTGTCACGGACGAGGAGCCAGGCGACGATCGTTCCAAAAACGGCGTTGATCGCGACGACGATCACCGAGCAGACGAGGATCAGCTCCAGCGACGACTTAGCCGCGTCGGTGGTGACCGCGCTCCAGAAGTGGCCGACCCCCTGGCTGAGGGATTCGTCGAGCAGTGCCGCCAGCGGCAGCAGCACGATGATGCTCAGCCAGAGGACTACGTAGCCCCGACCGAGGCCCACGCCGACCCCGGGCAGGCGGAACTGCCTTGCCCGGGGCGGTGCGACATTCGGTTGTGCTGCGTGGGCCTCCATTGATCAGCCCGACGTCGAGACGCCTTCTTCTTCCTCGATCTTGGCGATCGAGCCGTTTTCTTCGTCGAAGAATTCGTCCTTGACTTTCGACCAGCCGCCGAATTTGCTGATCTTGAACAGGCCTTTTTCGGGTTCGGGGAACTCTTTCGGGTCGACCAGCTTCGGGTTGACCGGCCGGTAGCCGTTTTCCGCCCACAGTTCCTGGCCTTCGTCGGACCAGAGGAACTTGAGGAAGTCTTCGGCGGCGGGCTCGGGAGCTTCTTCGGTGACCGCGATCGGGGTTTCGATCTGGATCGTGTAGGGAGGGATGACGTATTCGATGTCTTCGCCTTCTTTTTCCGCCTTGATCGCTTCGTTCTCGTAGGTGAGGAGGACATTCCCCTCGCCTTCCTTGAAGGCGTTGAAGGCGTCCCGGCCGCTGCCTGGCTGCGCTTCGGTCTTTTCAATGACCGCCTTCACCGCTTCCAGCGCTTCCTTTTCGTTGGCGCCTTCTTCGATCGACGAGCCGTAGATCGCCATGATGTTCCACCGGGCCGAGCCGGAGCTGAACGGATTCGGCGTGATGACCTGGGCTTCTTCGTTTTCCTCGAGATCTTTGAACGATTTGATCCCGAGCGGGTTGCCCTTTTCGACCAGGATCACGACGACCGAGTCGGTCGCGTAGCCGCCGTAGGGCTGTTTTTCCCAGCTTTTGGAGACGAGTTCGCCTTCTTCGACGAGGCGTTCCATGTCGCTGGCGGTCGAGAAGTTGACGACCGATGCGGGCTGGCCAGCGGCGACGGCACGACTCTGGTCGCCGGAGGCGCCGAAGCTGTTGCTGAAGCTGACGCCGGAGCCCTGCGACGTTTTTTCGAAGGCCGGCTCGAGGGTTTCGGCGTAGACCGATTCCGGGGTCGAGTAGCCGACCACGCTGAGCTTGCCGCCTTCGGAGCTGCCCCCTGACGATTCGCCCCCTGAGGTCGAACCGGAGCTGCTGCTGCTGCTGCCTCCTCCACCGCAGCCGGCGGCCACGAGTGCGAGGAGAAGCGTGAATACGGCGACCGTCAGGCCTGCCGTCACGCCTCGCCGCCGGGTAGTGCGAGCGTTCCGCATCTGTTTCCTTCCTTTTTCGACTAACTAGGTAATGAACGGAGGGGCCGCAGGCTAGCACATTGTCTACCAACAAACTAAGGAATCCCTATCGGGCCTGAGGGATCTAGGATCGGGGGCGGGAAAGTCGTCGATTTGGAGGGGGTTCGGGATGGGGGAGATGGTTGCGCGCACGCCTGAGGAGCGCTTCGAGGGGCTGCCGGACTTCGCGTTTGTGCCGCACTACCGGGAGGTCGACGGGTTGCGATTGGCCTACCTCGACGAGGGCGAGGGGCCGCCGGTCGTCTTTTTCCACGGCGAGCCGACCTGGTCGTTCCTCTGGCGCAAGGTGATTCCGGCGGTGCGCGACGCCGGCTACCGCTGCATCGCTCCCGACTACGCCGGCTTCGGCCGCTCCGACAAGCCGCTCGACCTCGGCTTCTACACCTACGACCGCCACGTCGAGCTGATGGCGGCGCTGCTCGCCGACCTCGACGTGCGCGGGGCGACGGCGGTGGTCCACGACTGGGGCGGGCCGATCGGGTTGCGGCTGGCGGTCGAGCACCCGGACCGCTTCGAGCGCATCGCGATCATGGAGACCGGGCCGTTCACCGGGCACCAGCGGATGAGCGAGGCCTGGCTGGCCTTCCGCGAGTTCGTGCGGGGCAGCGAGGACGTGCCGGTCGGGATGCTGGTGCGGGGCGGCTGCAAGCACGATCCGGGCGACGCCGTGATCGCCGGCTACGACGCTCCTTATATAGACACCGCCTCGAAGGCCGGAGCGCGGGCGTTCCCGCTGATCCTGCCGACCGAGCCCGACGCGCCCGGCGCCGCGGCCGGCAAACGCGTCGCCGACGCGCTGCGCGAGGACGATCGCCCGGCGCTCCTCCTCTGGGCCGAGGACGACCCGATCCTGCCGTTCAGCGTCGGCGAGCGGATCTCCAGTCAGCTCAACATGCCGGCGCCCCACCCGATCGCCGACGCCTCCCACTTCCTTCAGGAGGACGCCGGCGAGGAGGTCGGGCGCGTCCTCGCCGAGTGGCTCGGCTGAGCGACGACTCGGATCCCGGCGTTCGCACTTATCCGCCCTCACCACGGATGACTGCGAACGCCGGGAGTGGCCTCAGCCGCGGGTGCGGCGGATCATCGCGATCATCTCCTCGTGGGAGCGGTCGCGGAGCAGGTCGACGCGGCGCGGCGGCCCCTCGTCCTCGACCCAGGTGACGGTGCCGGGCCAGTAGGCGCTCGGCGGCGTGCCCGGGTGGTGGAAGGCGGTCGAGAAGATCCAATTGCCGGTGTTGTGGAGCTGGCCGCCGCCGGGCAGCGGCCACGGCGCTTCGCCGGAGCGCGGGCCGCCGCGGTGGGTGTGGCCGGTGATGACGTGGCCGCCGTCGACGCCGAGCCGGCGCGCCATCTCGGTTGCGCCCTCGACGCCGCCGCTGAAGATCGCCTCGCCGGAGATATCGGCGTCGAAATCGGAGCGCAGCAGGCGGTTGACGGCAGCGACGGCGACCGGGAAGGCCGCGCGGGCGCCGGCCGCGGCGAGGCGCCGGCGGGCGGTGCGGCCGGGGCGCCGGCCGGCGAGCAGCTCCCAGGCGGCTTCCGAGGTCTGGCCGTTGCCGCGGGCGGCTCGCGGCGCCCGCGGGACGCGGCCCTGGGCAACGCCGAAGCCGAGGCCGTAGAGCGGGCGCAGCACGCGCTCGTAGTCCTCGGGTGCGGCGGGGTCCGGCGGCGCGCCGGCGAAGCGGGCGATGGCCGCGGCGCCGACGCACTCGGCGCGCGGGAGCGGCAGGTGCAGGTCCATGTAGTGGCCGTGGGTGGCGTAGACGTCGTCGCGCAGCCAGAGGCCCGGGTAGGCGATCCGCAGGCGGGCCGGGCCGAGCCAGGCGTCGAGGTCGGCGGCCGGACCGGAGGTTGGGGCGGCGCTCGAGTCGAGCCTCAGCTGCGCGCGCCGGAGCGACAGATCGTCGAGCAGCGGCTCGACCAGGCGGTGGTCATGGTTGCCGGGGACGATCGTCACCTCGACGTCGCCGAGCGCCGCCCCGAGCTCCTCGAAGAACGGCCGCACCAGTGCGAAGGCGACGCCGAGCGGGCGGTCGCGCAGCTCGACGACGTCGCCGAGCAGGACAACGCGGTCGGCGCCGGCTATCTCGGCGAAGAGGGTCCGGCGCGTCGCGGGGTCGCGCAGCACGTCGCCGCCGGTGATCGAGCCGAGGTGGAGATCGGAGATGATCGCGGTCCGCACCGGCCCTTTCTACCGGCCGCGCACCTTCGGGCCGCTGCGCCCGCCGCCCTGGCCGGTCGTGTGCGAACCGCCACACAGCGTTTGGCTGCCCAGCCAGCCGGATAGGATGCCCGGATGCACGAGTTCACGGAGGAGCGGATGGCGCCGGCCAACGGCATCGAGCTCTGCTACCAGGAGATGGGCGATCCCGACGGTCACCCGCTGATCCTGGTGATGGGCCTGGCGACGCAGATGATCGCCTGGGACCAGGAGTTCTGCTCGCTGCTCGCCGACCGCGGCTACCGCGTCGTGCGCTTCGACAACCGTGACATCGGCCGCTCGACCAAGATCAGCGCCGCCGGCGTGCCGCCCAGAGTCGACATGCTGCTCGGCCGCAAGGACTCGGCCGCCTACCTGCTGCGCGACATGGCCGACGACGTCGTCGGGCTGATGGACCACCTCGACTTCGACGCCGCCCACGTGGTCGGCGCCTCGATGGGCGGGATGATCGCCCAGACGCTGGCGATCCAGCACCAGAAGCGGCTGCGCTCGATGGTCTCGATCATGTCCACCACCGGCAACCGCCGCGCCGGCCAGCCGAGCCTCAAAGTCTATGGCGTCCTCCTCGGCAATCCGCCGATGACGCGCGAGCAGGTCATCGACCGCTCCATCAAGACCTTCAGGGTCATCGGCTCACCGGGCTTCCCCTTCGAGGAAGAGCACGTCCGCCAACTCGCCGGGACCTCCTACGACCGCGGCCACTCGGCCGCCGGCGTCGCCCGCCAGCTCCACGCGATCACCGCCTCCGGCGATCGCACCAAGTCCCTGCACGGCGTCCAGATCCCGACCGCCGTCATCCACGGCACCCGCGACCCGCTGGTCAAACCCTCCGGCGGCAAGGCCACCGCGCGCGCCATCCCCGGCGCCCGCCTGATGATGGTCGACGGCATGGGACACGACCTCCCACGCGACCTCTGGCCGACCTTCGCCGAAGCGATCGCCACCAACGCGATCCGCGCCGATCGCGCCCGGACGCGCCAGCCGGCGTAGTCGGGCCTGTCGGGGCTCAGCCGTGCGCGGCGCGAGAGTTCCGCGTACTGATTCAAGTACGGATCGGAACTAGTCGACACATCCGCATGGACGAGCCGCTTCGCCCGCCGCGCTTCGCCTGGCACTCGCGCCTGCCGGTCGCGCTAGCGCTCCTCGCCGCTTGTGCGCTCGCGGTTCTCGGGTGCGGCTCGAGCTCCAGTTCCGACAGCTCCGGCTCGAGCGCCGAAAGCTCCGGCTCCAGCACCGCCGCGAGCGTCAAGCCTGCGTCGCCGCGGGGCGAGGTCGAAGTGGTCTACCAGCCCCCGCGGGGCGGCGAAAACCGGATCGGCAGAGAACTGCTGGAAGCGAGCGAAACGAAGGCCGTCGCCAGCGGCCTCGCGAAGACCTTCGAACTGCCGAACCCGCTGCTCGTCAAGGGCGTCAACGGAATCGGCGGCGGCCCGTTCTACAACCCCGAAGACAACTCGATCACGCTTCCCTACGGCTTCGCGGCGCTGATCTTCAAGGTCGAGTCGGAAAGCAACGCGGGCGAGAGCGAATACGAACTCGGCGAACGGATCGGCGCGATCAACTCCTTCATCTTCGCCCACGAGTTCGGCCACGCGCTGATCGCCAACTACGAACTGCCGGTGCTGGGCAAAGAAGAGGACGCCGCCGACGCGATCTCCACGGTGCTGCTGCTCAGCGTCCCCAACGGCGCCCAGTATGCCGCCTCGGCGGCTGCCTTCTGGGCCGACTTCTCCGGCCGCCAGGAACCGCCCGCGGTCGCCGAATTCGCTGATCAGCATTCGCTCGACCTGCAGCGCGCCTTCGACATCCTCTGCTGGACCGCCGGCTCGAGCCAGGTCTCTTACGAAGAAGTCGGCGAACTCGAAGCGCTGCCGACGTCCCGCTTGGAAACGTGCCCCGGCGAATACGAACAGCTTGCAACGAGCTTCAAGGCCGAGGTCGATCCGCACCTGCGCCACCGAGTGAGCCTGCTCGCGACCGAATAGGCGCGGGCGCACCGAGGCCTTTCGCTCCGGTCAGCCGCCGGCGGAGCGCAGGCCTTCCAGCATCAGCTCGAGGTGCCGACGCCAGTCCGAGTTGCCGCCGGGCTGGAAGTACATCGTCGACATCGCTCCGCAGGTGAGGAGGGGGAAGTCGGCGATCGTGAGGTCGCCGCGCACCGCGCCCGCGGCGGCTGCCCGGTCGATGACTCGGGCGACGATCTCGGCGAACTCGGCCTTCTGTTTCTCGATGCCCTCCCATTCGAGGTCGCGTGAGCCGAGCAGGGCCAACTGGAAGCCGGCGTCGCCCTCGGCGGCTTCGAGGTAGGAGCGCAGGAGGGTCTCAAAGGCGGCGCCGGGATCGTCGATCGCCTCGGCCGCCCGCGCGAGGCCGGCCATCCCCGCGTAGCGCTCGCGGACCATCTCCGTCAACAGGGCGCGCTTGTTGGGGAAGTGGCGATAGAGGGTTGCCATGCCGAGCCCGCAGGCGGCGGCGATGTCCTCCATCTGGGCGTCGCGGCCCTGGCGCGCGAACAGCTCGCCGGCAGCGGCCATGATCCGCTCGCGGTTGCGGCGGGCGTCGGCACGGAGCTTTCGTTCGGTCTCGGGACTCATTCGACAAACGAGAGGTTACTTCTCGTATAGTCGCGGCGTGACCTTGGACGAGACGCGGGCCCTCGTGACCGGCGCCACCAGCGGCCTGGGGCTGGCGATGGCGCGAGCGCTCGCCGCGGCGGGCGCGCGGGTGGCGGTGAGCAGCCGCGACGGCGAGCGGGCGCGGGGGATCGTCGACGAGCTGGGCGGTGGGGCGCTGGGGATCGAGCTCGACGTCCGCGACGCCGGGTCGGTGGCGGCGGCGGTCGACCGCGTCTACCGCAAGCTGGGCGGCCTCGACCTGCTGGTCAACAACGCCGGGATCGGCATGCTGACCGTCAACCCGCGCTTCCTGACCGAGCCGCAGCCCTTCTGGGAGGTGTCGCCCGCTGGCTTTCGCGATGTCCTCGAGACCAAGGCGACCGGGACGTTCCTGGTCGCCCGCGAGGTGGTGCCGCGGATGCTCGAGGCCGGCGGCGGTCGGCTGGTCACGATCTCGATGAGCGAGGCGACGATGACCCGCCGCGGCTTCGTGCCCTACGGGCCGTCGGGCGCCGCGGTCGAGGCCCTCGGCCGGGTCATGGCCGCCGACCTCGCCGACACGCCCGTCACCGCCAACCTCCTGCTGCCTGGCGGTGCGACGGCGAGCGGGATGGTTCCCGACGATCTCGCCGACGAGCTGCGCGACAAACTGCTCGATCCGGCGATCATGGGACCGCCGATCGTCTGGCTGGCCTCGCCCGAGGCGGCCGGGGTCCACGACGAGCGCATCGTCGCCCGCGACTTCGAGCCCTGGCTGGCGGCACGCAACTAACTGGTGCCCGCGGCACCCGGGGCGGGATACTCAGGCGACCGACCGGCGATTCACGACCACAGGGAGGACGACGACCATGGCGACGAAGAAGAGCGACTCGGAGGCGGCGAAGGGCGGCGAGTCCCCCGCGAAGCTGATCGACGGGCGGATCGAGGAGCTGGGCGATTGGCGCGGCGAGATGCTGGCCAAGATCCGAGCGCTCATCAAGGAGGCCGACCCAGACGTGGTCGAGGAGTGGAAATGGCGCGGCGTCCCAACCTGGTACCACGACGGCATCATCTGCACCGGCGAGACCTACAAGAAGGCCGTGAAGGCGACCTTCGCCAAGGGCGCCTCCCTGGACGACCCAGCCGGTCTCTTCAACTCCAGCCTCGAGGGCAACGTCCGCCGCGCGATCGACTTCGGCGAGGGCGACGAGATCGACGAGAAGGCCTTCAAGGAGCTGGTCCGCGCGGCGGTGGCGCTGAACGAGTCCTGAACACTGGGCGACGGCATCCCTCCGGACTCGAAATCGGTTCGTCTTCCGACGAGCCTCTCGCCGCGAACACTGGGCCCTCGGGCTCACCCGGGAGCAGCGAACTCTAAGAGCTCATCTCGTACGGAAGGGGCAGCCGCATGGTCCGGACATGCGCGGAGCCACCTGCGTCCCAAGGTAACCAGCCTTGGCGTCGGATCGGCTTCGAACGCGCGACGCCAAATCTCCGGCCAAGGCGAGAGCACTTCACCCTTGTCCAGCCGGTAGACAAGCCAATTGGCAGCGAACCGCAACAACAGCGAAGACTCCTTGTAACGCCACAGTTCCTGCCATATCGCACCCCACTTGGAGCGGTTGAAGGGCGCCGAATCGAGGTAGTCGCATCCGATTTCGTAAAGGTCAGAAGAAGGCTCCGATCGCCAAAGCATTTCCCACACCTCGCTCCTGCCCCTTGCGTTCGTTCCGGCGGGGGTCTCGAGCCATTCGATCGCGATTTGACGCAGCTCGATGCTGGGACCGATTCTCCAGAGCGTTGACCAAAGTTTCTTCCAGGCGATCTGGTCCTCTTGGCTGCCGGAGGCGGGACCTTCGCGCACGCGATCGAGCCCCCTTACCGTCGTCTCTTTCCCGGGTTCTCTCTGGACCTCTCGCCAGAGAGCCATGGTGTTATTTGCCCCCTGGTCGCCGCCTTTGGACCGACGAGCTGAGTCCCTCCTCACTTCGACGGCCTCCCGCTCTCCTGCGGCAAGGCGGGCAATCATCACCTTACGGCCGGGATTCCCCAGCCCCCTGTCTCGGATCCAAGCGTCACCCAAATCTCGCAAAATCTGGTCCGGATGATCGTCCCAGAGGAATATCCAGACCGTAGGCCAGTGCGCGTGCCCTTCGCTACATTTGAGCCATTCGATGCCCAGCCACCGCAGCGTCACACCATCCTGTTCAGTTCTATGAGACGGATCTGCCCACAGCAGCGCCCAAATGCGGTCCCAGTCCGGCTCGTATCCACTCATCGTCCCGGCAAGCCACACCAAGCCCAGACGTCGCACCGTCTCGCTGGATCGTCGCTCCCAGAGGAGGCGAAAGACGTAGCCCCACCCTGACGCGCCTGCGGGAGTCGCGCCGAGCCAGCGCTCTCCTAGATCGAGCAGTTCCTTGATATCGAAGGAACGGTATGCGTCAGGGCCCTTTCTGACCAGCAATATCCAGATGTGGCCCCAGCGCTTTACACCCAAGTTGCTCTGCAGCCAGAGAAGCGCAAGATTGGCCAGCCCTTCGTCCGGGTCGGCTTCCCAAAGCCTCGCCCACACGAAGGTCCAACCTAAGCGGACGTCGGTGGGATCCTCGATCCAATCTCGCGCAAGCATCCGGATCTCGTCGTCCACACCGTCCCAGACCGCACAGAAGACGTAAGACCAACCAGGGTTACCTGGATCTGCCGTCCGAAGAAAGTCTCGTCCAATCCGTAACAGCGCTTCGAAACTGTCCACATCTTCGCGCTCGGACGCCCCATCCAAAAGCGCCGGCAGCATGATCCCCCAGGCTCGATCACCGGGTCCCGTCGTCTGCGCCCACGTCATTCCAACTTTCCAGAACTCGTCGGACTGACCCTCCCGTAGGAGGCAGGCGAGCATGCGCTCCCGGGCTCGGATCGAGGTGCTCATACGGCGCAGGGCGCCTTCGCCCAGATGCTGGAACTCCTGGGGGCGATAGCCGCTTTCCCATAGATGACACCACACGATTCCGAACGCCTCCCGATTCACGTCTGCTCTTTCGAGCCAGCCGAGCCCGAGTCCCTCCAGGCGCGAGCGGGGCTCGGCGTTCCAGAGAGCGTCCCAAACCACGCCCCAGCCAGCGTGGTCTTGGTTGCCCTCGAGCCAGCTCAAGCCGATATCGGATACGTGTTGTTTCGTCTTCCTGTCCGGAGCCTTCCTGAAGAGCGACCGCCAAACGAAGGTCCAGGATCGGTCGGAGCCGTTCGCCTCAAGCCACTCCGTACCAATCGCGGCCAGATTTTCGCCTGGCTGCCGGTTCCAGAGAGGGACCCACGTTTTCGCCCAGGCGGGGTGACTTGGGCGCTCGCGCAGCAGGCGAAGCGCATGGGCCTCGAAGCGAGGATCGTCGCCGTACTCTTCTAGCGCGGCCTGCAATACCCAGCCGGACGAGCGACGAGCCAGGCGCTTCTCGAGCCACTCGTCGAGGAGATCAGCCAGCCCGAAAATCGCCTGTGCCTTCGCAGCACTGGCGGCCACCCGCGGCCACCCTATCCAGTCCGGCATTCTCGTCAGGAGGTCCGTGATCGCACTCGACAGTTGCTCACGTTGGGGGTCGGTGCAGCGGTCGAAAGACGAGATGAGCGTTTCGCAGAGTCGCGCGGCACTGGGGTCGTCGCAGATACCAGGCGCGATTTGAGGCAGGACGTCCTCCATCGGATCGGGATTGATGGCGACCCCCGCAACGCGCTGGACCTCCATCCAGAGGCTCAGCTGGTCGATCGGCATCTCCGGGTTGGATTCCTTTGCCGCGACGTAGAGCTCGGGCAGTGCCGCGACGAACTCTGGATCTATGCGTTCGCGCAAGATGTGGCTATC
Organism: uncultured Actinomycetes bacterium; assembly: GCA_963839115.1. Lineage (GTDB taxonomy): Bacteria > Actinomycetota > Thermoleophilia > Solirubrobacterales > 70-9 > VAYN01. Next base: position 1,536,465 of record CAWITM010000001.1, on the reverse strand, counting down.
TGCCTCCAGGGCCTGCGCCACGGCGCGGATCGGAGCGGTCGTCTCGGCCGTTTGCTCGCCGCTTCTCAGACAGGCGAGACTTGCCTCGACGAAGTGGCGCCGCCGCTGGCTGGCCGTTGCCTGACGAGGAAACCAAACTTCGTAGATCTCGTTGGCTAGATGGGGGTGGGCCATCCAAACGCCGGAGCGCCCGATCTGCTCGTCGATTGCGATGTGTTCCTCGTCCCTCAAGCGCTGCAGGACGTCGTCTTGGGCGGCGGAGATGCGCTCTCGCATTTGGTTGGACGGGTAGCCGACGTAGAGGCGGTTCAAGGCCAGCACCTCCGCCAGCATCGCGACCAGGGAACTGTCCTCGGGATCTCGATCGGCCTCCTGTAGCCGGCGCCGAAAGCGCTGCGCGAAGGCGCCGAGGCGGACCCCGGCTTGCCATTCGAAGAAGAGCTGGACGAGCAAGATGTTTTCGTCGTCTGGCCCTGGCGCTTGGGCGCCCGTCCGTTTCTCGTACCAGTTCCTCAGTCTCTTCAGTTCCTCCGGCTGCTCGCGCTCGAGCTCGAACACCTCGATTTCGAAGTCACTTGAGAAATCCCGGGCGAACGCCTCTGCCTGCTCGCTGGGACCCGCGCAGACGAGGATCGGCACCCCGTCCCCCTCGCCGGACTCAAGGGAAGGGGTCAGCTCTGCCAGAAAGTTGCCCCAGACCAGATCTCGCGGTCCATCAGGCGCATAAGGGTCATCGACGCCTATCACTGGAGCGCGCTCCGACCTGAAAGCGTCGCGTGCCCAGTGAGCGGTCTCCGCTAGGCGCTCATTCTTGTGAGAGAGCCACAGAACCGGCCCGGTGCCTTCCTCCTGCAGGGAAGATAGAAACTGCAGCAACAGCGCGCTCTTGCCCGAGCCTGAACGCCCGCCGATCCAGAACATGGGCACCGTCGTTTGCACTTCTGCCTTTGCGCGCTCGGCAAACCAACGCTTGAATCGCGCCTGCACCTGGCTCAGGGCATCGGGACGAGCGGCGAGATAGCCCCTGCGCAGGTGGGCGACGGTGGGCTGTTTACCCGTCAGAACCTCACCGGGTCGAACCTGATCCGGAGGCCTGTCGACCGGTGACCAGAGATAGGCCCCGCCGCGAAGCTCGCCACCCTTTTCGAGAGCGACCAGGTCCGTCCAGATTTCTTTCGCGCTTGCCTCAAGGCCGATCCGCCGACCGTCTGGGGTCGTTTGGCCCGAGGATGCCATCAATTCGCCCAACCAACGAAAGAAAAGCGCCGCCGGTTCCGCAGCATTGAGATCGTTGACCAGCAGAGCGTAGATCCGATTCTCTGGATCGGGATAAAGGTTGACTGAGACGGCGTTGGCCACAACCGCGCGGTTGGAGGGGTCCTCTTCTACCCACGCGTCGATTACCCGCCACGCGGCTTCGGGCTTGCCGAGGCGAAACGCCAGTTCCAACTGGATCCGGGACAGCTGCTTCGGAATTTCGGCAGCCGCCACTTCGTAGACGGACTGGAGGTCCTCTAACCCCGCCCGGATTGCCGCCGGCGTCTGGGTGCGTTTGACTTGGGTCACGACGATCGATCCGTCGAGGGACGTTTTAACTACGTCGCTCAACAGCTCGACAAACACGGTGGGAATGGCGCGGCGATCCCCGGTGAGCCCCTTCCACCCTTCGAGCACCTCTAGAAGGGCAAGGCTGAATTGAAAGCTGAACCCAGACAGCGCATACGCGCCGCCGCTTGCCTTCCGGGGGTGTCGGGTTTCCCACGCGTGCGAAAGCCGCGCCAGTAGAGCACCAGTGTCTTCGTCTCCAAACACCGAACTGCCAACCATATATTTGACTACACGAAATGGTGTAGATCGAGCAGCTGGCTCGTCACAATCACGATCATGGGTCGGCGTGGCGGATCTCACCCCGATGTCACCACGGTCCGAGACTCTCCGCCAGCCACGTGATGCCGGCGAAACGGGGGTGCGGTCCCAAGCCCTCCGGCAGCTTCAAGCGTAATGCGACATCAGGCGACGAGATTTCTTCTCATCGAGGCAAATCGATCGCAGACGGAGTACCGCTACGGGGATTCGAACCCCGGTTTCCGGACTGAGAATCCGGCGTCCTAGTCCCCTGGACGATAGCGGCAGGTTGGCGACAGTTTAGCGAGCGACGGCGATGGTTTGCATCTTGGGGAAGCGGGGTGGCCGGGCTGCAATCGGTAGATTTGCACGTCCCGCGGCTGTGGCGGAACTGGTAGACGCGCACGGTTCAGGTCCGTGTGGGCTAACGCTCGTGAAGGTTCGACTCCTTTCAGCCGCATCAGAGGCAGGCGCGGAAGTGCTGCTCGGTCCGCTTGAGGACCTCGCTCATCGGCACTTCTGAGCCGGCGGGGCCGAAGGTCGCTTCGGGACTCGCGGCGGCGATCTTGCTGAGGTCGACCAGGGCGGCGTTGGCGAGCTTGGAGGGACCGGGGCCGGCGGCGCAGGCGTGGGCGATCGCTTCGACGTCGTGCACGACGCGGGTCGCCTGCGGGGTCCCGTTGAGGGTGTCGGAGGTGGTGGAGCCGCCACCGCAGCCGGCGATCGCGAGGAGGAGGACGGCGACGAGGGCCGCGGTAGGGCGCACCGGCGAAGGATAGGCTGGGCGAGTGGAGCAGCGAGTCAGCCTGATCACCCTTGGGGTCGCCGACGTCGGGCGGGCGCGGCGCTTCTACGAGGGGCTGGGGTGGAGAGGGCAGGAAGTCGAGGAGACGGTCTTCTTTCAGGCGGGCGGCTCGGCCGTGGTGCTGTGGGGACGCGAGAAGCTGGCCGCCGACGGTGGCATCGAGGACGCCGGCGCCGACGGGTTCGGCGGCGTCGCGCTGGCCCAGAACGTGCGCTCGCGCGAGGAGGTCGACGCGGTGATCGAGGCCGCCGCGGCCGCCGGCGCCCGGGTCACCAAGGCAGCCGAGGAGACCTTCTACGGCGGTTACGCCGGCTACTTCACCGACCCCGACGGCCACGCCTGGGAGATCGCCCACAACCCCGGCTTCACGCTCGCCGAGGACGGCGCGCTCGAGCTCCCCGACATGGGCGGCGCCTGATGTTCGAGCCGATCGCCGACATGCCGGCGGGCACGCTCGGGTACCGCGCCCACGGCGAGATCACCGAGGCCGACTACGCCGACACCCTGGTGCCGGCGCTCGAGGACGCGGTGGCCACCGGCGCGGTGCGGCTGATGATGGTGACCGCCCCCGACTTCGACGAGTCCGACATCCGCGGCCAGTTCGAGCGGGCCAAAGCGAACCTCCGGGTCGGCGGCCACAAGCGCGACTGGAAGCGCATCGCCGTCGTCACCGACAACGGCTGGCTGCGGCGCTCTCAGCGGCTCTGGACGCGCCTCGTCCCGGTCGACATCAAGGTCTTCAAGACCGACGAGGAGGATCGGGCGAGAGACTGGATCACGGGCTAGGGACCGGCGGCCCCAGCGCCCTCGGCGCCCTCCCGGGCTCCGACGCCGGCCGAGACTCTTCGGCGAGCCTCAACCCAGACGCGGCTAGGCGACCTGGAACCCGCCGCCCTCGACCCAGCGGGCAAACTGCGCGAGCGCCGTCCGCGAGGGCTCGTGCATCGGCTCCGGCAGCGCCGCCGGCGCGACCCACTCGGTCGCCGTCGTCTCCTCTCCGTCGGGGCGCGGCTCGCCGCTCCAGCGTTCGGCGACGAACAGCAGCGCGAAGCAGTGGGTGACGTCGCCGGTCGGGTAGCGGATCGTGTGCAGCGCCGCCTCGGAGAGGCAGCCGAAGGCGACCAGGTCCTCGGGCATGACCGCGACCCCGGCCTCCCCGGCGGTCTCGGCGACGGCGGTAGCGGCAAAGCTCCCGCCCGCCTCGGCGGCCCCGCCGGGCAGGCACCAGCTGCCGTTGTCACCGCGGCGGGTCAGCAGGACGGCGCCGTCGCCGCGCCGCAGCACCAGCATCGCCCCCGGCATCAGGACGAGGTCGGTGCCGACCTTCGCCCGCAGGCGCCCGAGGTGGGTGCCGGCGAAGGAGGCGGGACGATCGGGCTCGGCGAGGAACTCGATCCGGTTGCCCCACGGGTCGGCCGAGTAGAAGCGGCGCTCGCCGGGGAGCGACTCGTCCCAGGTGACCGGCGACCCGGCCGCCTTCAGCCGCGACGCCAGCGCGTCGAGCTCGTCGGTCCGCAGCGCCGGATGGGCCTTTCCTGCCGGCTCGAAGCGCTCCTCGACGCCGACGTGCAGCTGGCGGTCGCCGAGCTCGAACCAGACGCCGCCGCGCCCGCGAAGCGGCTCCGGCTTCTCGACCTCGGCCAGTCCCAGGAGCTCGCCGAACCAGCGCCGCGCCTCGGCCTCGCAGCCGGGCGGCGCAGCGATCTGCACGTGGTCGAGGCGGATCGGCGAAGGCTAGTCGAGCAGCGGGCGCGGCAGCTGCGCCGGCGACTTGGCCGCCAGCACCTCGATCAGGCGCTCGATCTCGATCGGGCCGAGGTAGCGCCCGGTGTCGTCGCAGCAGATCACCGGGTCGAAGCGGGTCTCGCGTGGGCGCGCCATCGCCCGCCGCGCCAGCGCCGCGGCGTCCTCGCCGTCGAGCGCGCAGAGGGGCGGGACGAGGTCGCCGTCGCCGCCGCGGTGGCGGGCGCGAGAGACGACCCCGACCGGGTGGCCGCGCTCGTCGGTCACCGGCAGATGGTGGGTGTCGGGGTCTTCGCGCAGGCGCCGGCCGACGTCGATCTTCCAGCGGTCGAGGTAGAGCGGCGCCAGGTCTCGCCAGAGTCGCGGCGGCGCCTCGACGCCCTCTTCGGGTCGGGTGTGCTCGCGGATGTAGGCGCTCAGCTCGACTTCCGGGCCGATCATCGCCGGCTCCGGGCGGGCCAGCGCCCAGCCCTGCCCGAGCGGCACGCCGAGGCCCATCAGGATCTCCAGTTCGGGCTTGCCCTCGACGCCCTCGGCGACGATCCAGGCGTCGGTGCGGTTGGCGACGGCGCCGAGCGACTCGACCATCTCGCGCTTGGCCGGGTCGTCCTGGAGGCCGGCGATCAGCGAGCGGTCGATCTTCATGAACTCGGGGCGCAGGACGCCGATCTGCAGCAGGCCGGAATAGCCGGAGCCGACGTCGTCGATCGCGATCATCGCCCCGCGCGAGCGGATCTCGGCGAGGCGCTCGAGGATCAGGTCGGCGTCGGCGCGCGAGTGCTCGGTCAGCTCGATGACGACGCCGTGCAGACGTTTGTGGTGGGCCAGCGCCGCCTGGACCTGAGGGTCGGGCAGCGAGGCGGGATCGAGGTTGATCGTGATGAAGCAGTTGTCTGGCAGGCTCTCGCGGGCTTCGAGGCCGACCCTGATCATCTTCGCTTCGAGCTCGATCGCCATCCCGTGTTCGCCGGCGCGGCGGAACCAGACGTCGGGCGTGGCTTCCGGTGGGCCGACGAAGCGGGCCAGCATCTCGTAGCCGCAGACGACGCCGCGGCGCAGGTCGACGATCGGCTGGAAGACGGGGCGGACCGCGCCCGGGCGGCGCGCGCGCAGGAGCGCGTCGGCCCACTGCTCGGGCGGCAAGGCGGAGTGATCCGTACCGTCGGCAGCGGTCGATGGGTCCGGCGCCATGGGTTCGATGTCGGCGCTTGCAACGACTTACTTGAGCGAAAACGCCATTCGCACAGGTTCTGCCGAGGATCGCCACCTCGGCGACGGGTTGACGGCAGGTTCTAGCGGCCCTCGACGGGCATGTCGGGTGGCGGCGGCACGTCCCTGGGTGGGCGCCCATCGCCGCCTTCGTCCCAGGTCGTCCAGGCGAGCGCGTCGCGCGGTTCGTGCTCGCCGTAGGCGCCGATCCCGAGCAGCCGCAGCAGCTCCGGCCCGCGGTTGGTGAGCTGGCGCCGCAGCGGTGCCGGCACCCGGACGGCCTGGTCGGGACCGAAGACCAGCTCCTCGCCCTCGACGACCAGGGTCAGCTCGCCGGTCAGCACCAGGTAGACCTCTTCCTGGTGCTTGTGGAGATGGACGCGGTTGCGCTGTCCGGGCCGCAGCGTCAGCACGTTGAGGCCGAAGGTCTCGACCCCGAGTTCGCGGCTGAGGACATGGAAGCCTTCGGGGTCATCGACCACGACCGTGGCGTTCTTGACGGCGGGGTCCGGCACGCTCGAGAGCCTACCCGGAGGCGGTGCGCTCTAGTGTTGCCCCGGCGCCCCCGCGCCCGACCGCCCCGACCTTCCGCCGAAATTCCCCGCCCATGAATCAGCCACTCTCCGACAACCAGCTGCTCGCGTTCATCGAGATCCCCAAGGGCAGCCGCAACAAGTACGAGTACGACGAGCGGATCGAACGCGTCGTCTTCGATCGCTTCCTCTCCTCCTCGATGGTCTACCCGACCGACTATGGCTTCCTGCCCGGGCACCTCGGCGAGGACGGCGACCCGCTCGACTGCCTCGTCCTGGTCTCCGAGCCGAGCTTCCCCGGCTGCGTGATCCCGATCACCCCGGTCGCCCTGTTCAAGATGCGCGACGAGGCCGGCGCCGACGACAAGGTCGTCTGCGTCCCCGTCCGCGATCCGGGTTGGTCGACGATCAAGGATCTCGGCGATCTGCCGGAGCAGCTGCTGCTCGAAGTCGAGCACTTCTTCAACGTCTACAAGAACCTCGAAAACAAGCCGGTCGTGACCGAGGGCTGGCACCCGCTCGCGGCGGCCGAAAGGACGATCGCCGAGGCGCGACAGCGCGAGCTGGACGCCAAGTCCGCCGGCGGCTGAGCGGCCGCCAACACCTCCCGGGGCCCGCCGCCAACACCGCGCGGGGCCCAAGGTCGCGGCGCAACTCCGGAGCGCTCGTGGTTTCTTGCGGCATAGGTGTGCAGCGGCTCCGGCCGCGCACGAAAGACCCGCAAATGGGGAGGTTTTGTCATGTTCGCAGGAGGCAGGGGAAGGGCAGGAGGAGGGCGCCGGCGACGGGCCGGATGGATCGGGATGACGGTCCTCGCGGTGGCGAGTGCCTGGGCGCTGATCGCCGCGGTGGCGGCGGGGGCGACGACGGTCACGGTCGGCAGCGTGCTGCCGACGACGTTCAAATCGACGCCCTTCGAAGGCGTCCGCACGCAGTTCAACACGGCGCTGCCGGAGACCGGGGCGAACCTCGCCTCGCCGGTCAACGGAGCGATCGTGCGCTGGCGGGTCCAGGGGGCCAAAGGCGGCCCGTTCAAACTGCGGGTCCTGCATCCCAACGGCTCCGGTGCCTTCACCGCCACCGGGACGAGCCTGCCGGCGACGCCGCTGGGCCTGGGGATCGAAACGTTCGCGACCCAGATCCCGGTCCGCGCCGGTGACCTGATCGGCATCGACCCCACCGCCGCCGGCGATGAAATCGGCGTTGCCACGGTGTCGGGCGCCAGCTACGGCATCTATGCGACGCCGCCGTTCGAAGGCTCGACCCTGGCGCCCTCGGAAGTGAAGAGCGGCTCCGAGATCGAGCTCTCGGCCGAAGTCCAGCCGGCTCCGGCGGTGACCAAGGTAGCGCCGGAACTCGGCTCCGTCCTCGGCGGCGAAAAGGTGAAGATCACCGGCACCAACCTGAACGGCGCCAGCGCGGTCAGCTTCGGCGAAGTGCCGGCGAGCGCCTTCACGGTCGTATCGGAAGAAGAAATCCTCGCCACGGCACCGCCGCAGGCCGCGCCCGGCAGCTACGACGTCGTCGTCAAGACGCTGGCTGGCGAAAGCCCGCTGGTGCGCGGCGATCAGTTCAGCTACGCCGGCTGCGTCGTCCCGAAGCTGTCCGGGAAGACGCTGAGGCAGGCCAAGCAGCGGCTGCGCGGCGCCGACTGCGCGGTCGGCAAGGTCGGCGCGAAACGGGCGGCGCGCAAGAAGCACGGCAAGGTCGTGTTCCAGAACCCGAAGGCCGGCAGGGTGCTGGCCCCGGGCGCCAAGGTCGCGGTCAAGCTCGGCAGCTGAGCGGCCGCTGAAATCGAGGAGTGCATTCGGGTTGCAGGAGAGCCCGGATGCACTCTTCGATCGCCGTTCGGGAGATCCGATCGCCGGCTTAGCGCCGGTCGCGGCGGGTACGCGGGGTTGGCGAAAGGCGCCCCCGCGCCACGACGAGAGGAATTCCATGAGCAGCAACGTGTACTCGATCAGCGAAATCGCCGGCTCATCGCCGGACGGCGTCGAGGCGGCGATCGAGAACGCCCTCGACCGCGCCCGCAAGACGCTCCGCAACCTCGACTGGTTCGAGGTCACCGAGATCCGCGGCCACCTCGAGGACGACGGCGCCGTCGACTACTACCAAGTGGCCCTGAAGCTCGGCTTCAAGATGGAGTAGTCATTAGGGTCCGCGCGATGACCGGCGGCAGCCTCGAGACCGCACGGCTGCGGCTCGAGCGCTGGCAGCCCGCCCACGGCGATCTGCTGGCGCGCCTCTCGGCCACACCCGAGGTGATGCGCTTCATCGGCAACGGCGACACCTGGCCGGCGGTCTTCGCCGAGGAGGTCGCGCGGGCCGAGCTGCGCCACTGGGACGAGCACGGCTTCGGCTGGCGCGCCGCGGTCGAGGGCGAGACCGAGCGCCAGGTCGGCCTGATCACCCTCAACTACGCCGGCGAGGGCACGGTCGGCCTCGACCCCGGCGAGCGTGAGGTCGGCTGGTGGCTGGAGCCGGCGGCGTGGGGGAAGGGCTACGGCTCCGAGGGCGCCGCGGCGATCCGCGACGAGGCATTCGACCGCGTCGGCACGCCCAGCATCGTCGCCCGCATCCAGCCGCCCAACGCCGGCTCGGTCGGCGTCGCCAAAGCGATCGGGATGGACTTCGAGTTCGAGACCACCGGCCGCAGCGGCGAGCTGCTGGCGGTCTACCGGATGGACCGGCCGGGCTGAGCGCGCGGTTGGAGCGGGCGGTTGGTTCGCGCCCCGGATCTGGCGGTCGCGGGATTGGCGGCGGCGACGGCGGGTAGCCTGGCGGGACGCTTCGGCCCGCCTCGTCCATGCCCAAACCAGCCCCAGAGCGCGAGCACAACTTCGGCAACACCGAGCCGCTGACGATCGGGGTCGAGGAAGAGCTGCTGCTGGTCGACGAGCGGGGGCGGCTGAGGGCCGACGCCGAGCGGGTGATTGAGGGCGTCGAGGCGGAGGTGCGGGAGAGCGTCAGCACCGAGATCTTCGCCGCCCAGATCGAGTTGAAGACCGGGATCTGCGGCGATGCCGCGGCGGCAGCGGCCGAGCTAGGCGAGCTGCGGGAGGCGGTGCGGGCGACCGGGGCGCGGCTGCTCGGCGCCGGCCTGCATCCCGACGACGAGAACGAGGGCGCGGCGCGGCTGGTCGCCAAGGACCGCTACGACGTCGTCAAGGAGAACCTGGCGAGCCTGCTGAACACGCCGCCCTCGGGGCTCCATGTCCACGTCGGCATGCCCGATCCCGAGACTGCGGTCGCGGTCGCCAACGCGATGCGCATCCATCTGCCGCTGCTGGCCGCCCTCGCCGCCAACTCGCCGTACCGCGCCGGTGAGGATTCGGGGATGGCCAGCGCCCGCGCCGCCGTCGTGCGCGCCTACCCGCGCTTCGAGATGCCGCGCGGCTTCCGCGACTACGAGGAGTTCCTGACCGTCGCCGACCAGCTGATCGCCGCCGCCGGGGTCGAGGACTACACCTACATCTGGTGGGACGTGCGACCGCACCCGCGGCTGGGCACGGTCGAGGTGCGGGGGATGGACGTGCAGCCGAGCGTCGCCGCCAACTGCGGTCTGGCGGCGCTGATCCAGGCGCTGGCGGCGCTCGAGATCGATGCGCCGACCAGCTCGGAGCTCCACCGCGAGGCGCTCGAGGAGTCCTACTACCAGGCCGGCCGCCACGGGCTCGAGGCGCGGCTGATGATCGCCAGCGGCGAGGCGCGCCCGGCCCGCGAGGTCGCCACCGCCGCGCTGGCCGCCGCTCGCCCCTACGCCGAGGAGCTCGGCGGCGGGGCCGGACTTGACGAGATCGACCGCATCCTCGCCGACGGCAACGGCGCCGAACGCCAGCGCGCCGCCGGCGCCGAGGGCGGGATCGGGGCGGTTCTCGAGCGTCTGGCGAAGGAAACCGAAGCCGGCTAGGGCGCTCCGGAGCGGTCAGCCTGCCGCGCGCAGCCCGCGACTCATGCAGGATTCTGCAGCGATGCGATCATTTTTTGTAATTGGACCCAACTTCGTATAAGTTGCGGCAAGAACATCGGGTTACGCCAATGGGGGAGTAACCGGGTGCTGACGGGGCCGGGAACCTCGCTGTATGGGGGAAGCAAGGGGAACGGGGTTTCCGGCCCCAGTCGTTCGGTTTCGGCTAGTCGCCGGGGGCGAGCGGGCGCACCAGGCTCGCCTCGGCGGCGCTCGGGCCACCGGGCCGGGCTTCGAGGCGCCGCACGCTCGGCGTCGCGACCACGGCGAGCTGGCAGAGGGCGAGGATGCCCGCCGCCACCCAGAGCGTCGTCGTGGTCCCGACCCCGGCGGCGATCGGGCCGATCAGGGCGAGGCCGAGCGGCTCCAGCGCCAGCGAGCCGAACCAGTCATAGGCGCTGACCCGGGCCAGCGCCGCCGCCGGCACGTGCTGCGCGCTGGCCGTCTGCCAGAGGACTTCGGCGACGCTCGTCGAGGCGCCGGCGACGAGCGCGCCGGCCGCGATCAGGAGGATCGGCGCCGGCCCGGCGAACAGCGCGATCGGCAGGAAGAGGCAGAGCAGCCCCTCGCCGACCAGCAGCGGCCGGCGCGGCCGCAGGCCGATCGATACCAAGCCGCCGATCACGGCGCCGGCGCCGAGCGCGGTGGCGATCAGCGCGTAGGAGCCGGAGCCGCCGAGATGGTCGTTGGCAACGACCGGCCCCAGCACCTGGAAGGCGGGAAAGAAGACCGCGTTGGCGATCGAGGCCGAGAGGACGATGGTCACGAGCCAGCGGCGCGAGAAGAACTCCGACCAGCCATGGCGAAGTTCGGAGAGGAAGTCGGGAGCGCCGGCGGCGATCCGGCGCGGCGTCTCGAGGCGCCACAGGAAGGCCGCCGAGACGGCGAAGCTGGCGGCGTCGACGGCGATCGCCCAGCCCGGCGTCGCCACCGCCAGCAGCAACCCGGCGAGCACTGGCCCGGCGACCTTGCCGGACGATTTCGAGAGGATCAGCAGCCCGTTGGCCGGCTGCAGCTCGGCCGGGCCGACGACCTGCGGGACGATCGCGTTGGCGGCGGGGTTGAAGAAGGCGGAGGCCGCACCCTCGACGGCGTAGAGGATCGCCAGCTGCCAGATCTCGGCGGCGCCCGAGATCAGCAGCGCCGCGACAGCGGCCATCACCAGCATCCGCGTGAAATCGGCTCGCAGCATCGCCAGCCGCGGCGAGACCCGGTCGGCGAAGACGCCACCGGCGAGGACCAGCGCGGCGATCACGATGCCGCGCGCCGCCAGCACGATGCCCAGGTCCGAGGCCGAGCCGGTCAGGTCGAGGACGGCGAAGGCGATTGCGATCGGGCCGATGCCGTCGCCGACCAGCGAGATCGTCTGGCCCCAGAAGAGGCGGCGGTAGTTGGGCTCGCGCAGCAGCGCGAGGCTGGGGGACCGGGGCACGGCTCCAGCCTAGGTCACCACTCGGGGAAGCTCGCGCGGTCTAGATGGCGAGCGGGACCGGCAGGCGGCGCGACGGGATCAGCAGCGCCGAGGCGCAGACCATCGCGAAGGCCAGGCCCTGGAGGACGAGGCCGAGCGGGTGGCTGGAGAGCGGGTCGCCGAAGACGAGAACGCCGCCGGCGATCTGGGCGCCGTTGGCGACCAGGCCCATCAGGCCGATCGTCTCGATCGCGCCGCCGCGCTGCAGCGCGGCGGCCGCCGCGTACTGGGCGAGGACGCCGAAGACGACGATCGCGCCGACCCAGGGGACGAGGATCGCGAGCGAGGACCCGCCGGCGCCGGTGATCCCCTTGATCGCGATGCCGGCGAGCGCGAAGAGGACGCCGGCGATCGCCGCCAGGATGATGTCGGCGTGGCCGGCGAGGCGCGTGGAGCGGTGGCCCGACACGAGGGCGACGGCGAGCAGGACGAGGCCGCCCTCGAAGCCGAGGATGGCACCGATCGAGAAGCCGGAATGGTCGCCGTGGAAGTTGGGAACGGTGAGGACGAGCAGCGCGAGGCCGACGCCGCCGAGCAGCAGGGCGATCCACTGGCGCCACTCGACCGGGTCGCCGAAGAGCCGCTGGGCCATCACCGCGAGGGTGACGGCGCCGCCGGCGAGGACCGCCTGGACGAGCGAGATCGGCGCCATCGAGAGCGCCGCGACGTGGACCAGCCAGGCGACCGCTGCGAGCGCCCAGCCGGCCGCGAACCAGCGCGAGCGGGCGAGTCGGCGGGCGCTGGCGAGCGGGCGGGCGAAGCGGATCGGCTCGCTGCGCTGGCAGCCGCGGTGCTTCAGCAACTGGGCGAGGTTGCCGAGCAGAGCGGCCGCGAGGGCGAGGGCGATCCCTAGTTGCAAGGTCGCTCCGGCGCCGGCAGATCGAGGCGCCGGCGGGCGGCGGCAACGGCCGATACCGAGGAGCGACAGGCTTTGGCGATCGCGCCGTCGCCGTGGTCGGGACGGCGCCGGACCTCGAACTCGATCAGCGCCGCACGCCGCAGTTTCGCGCGCTCTTCGCGCGGGCAGTTCTCGGGGGCATTGTCGAGCGCCGCCTGGGCGGCGCGATCGCGACAGCAGAGCAGGCAGTAGGTGCCGTCGGCGTCGCTGCTCCAGGTGTCCGGCAGGGCGACGTTCTCGCCGCCGGCCTGGCGGATCGAGACGCCGCACTGGTCACAGGTCCAGCTGGTCACCGCGCCGGCCGCGGTCATGCGGCGGCCTTCGTCCGGTTGCGGTTGCGGCGTCGTTTGCGACGCGGCGCACCGTCGCCACTCGCGGCGGAACTCTCGCCGCCGTGGGCGTGGCTCGATTTGGAGCGCGGCTTCGACTTCCGGTTGCCGCCGCCGTAGGACTTCGAGCGGTTGTTGGCCGACTTGCGCGCGGCGCCGTTGCCGCCGCCGCCGATCGGGGCGCCGAAGACGGCCTCGAACTCGCCCTTGAGGCCGAGGTCGCGGGCGATCTTGCGGATCTCGCCGATCTGCTCTTCGGTGACGAAGGTGATCGCGACGCCGGTGTTGCCGGCGCGGCCGGTGCGCCCGGTGCGGTGGACGTAGGCATCCTCGTCGCCGGGGGCGTCGAAGTTGATGACGTGGGTGATGTCGGCGACGTCGATGCCGCGGGCGGCGACGTCGGTGGCGATCAGCGTCTGGACGTCGCCGCGCTCGAAGCGGGCGAGCGCCCGTTCGCGCTGGTTCTGGCTTTTGTCGCCGTGCATCGCGACCGAGTCCTCGCTGCTCGCCCGCAGGCGTTTGACGAGGCGGTCGGCGCCGCGCTTGGTGCGGACGAAGACCAGGGTGCGGCCGCGCTCTTCGTTCTGCAGGCGGCTGACCAGCTGGTCGAGCTTGGTCGCCGGGGTGTCGACGTGCACGAAGCTGTGGGCGATGTCGGCCTCGCGGTCGACCTCCGGCTTGAGGCTGTGGCTGCGGGCGTTCTCGGTGTAGGCGGCGGCGATCGAGCCGGTCGCGCCCTCGAGGGTGGCCGAGAAGAAGAGCGTCTGCCGATCGGTCGGGGTCCGCTCGACGATCCGGTCGACGGCCGGGCGGAAGCCCATGTCGAGCATGCGGTCGGCCTCGTCGAGGACGAGGACGTGGACGCGGTTGAGCGAGATCGTGCCCCGGGTCAGCAGATCCTCGAGGCGGCCGGGGGTGGCGACGACGATGTCGGCGCGCTTGGCGGCCGCGCTCTGCGGGCCGAAGCCGACGCCGCCGTAGACGGCGGCGATGCGGAGGTCCCGGGCGCGGGCGATCGAGGTGAGCTCGTCGACGATCTGGTTGGCGAGCTCGCGGGTCGGGGCGAGGACGAGGCCGGAGAGGCCTTCGCCGGGCTCGATCCGCTCGATCATCGGGATGCCGAAGGCGAACGTCTTGCCCGATCCGGTCGGTGATTGGACGAGCAGGTCGTGGCCGGTCAGGGCGTCGGCGATGACCGCCGCCTGGATCGGGAATGGCTCGGTGATGCCGCGCTTGGTGAGCGCGCGCACCACAGGTTCAGAGGTGCCGAGGTCGGCAAAGGACTTCAAGTTTTGTGCTCCTTGGTGGGGGCGATTCAGGGAGATCCAGCGACCCCAGATGCAAGTAGCGCAGAGGAGGAAACGGAACCTCTCGGGCGGCGGTTGCGCCAGGCCCGACCAGTCCACCGTAGCAGGCAATACCGTGGAAAAGTGCATTTGCGCCCCGCTGCAGCAACCGACGCGACCGCCGTCGCCGCCCTCTGGACCGAGGCCTACGCGGACGCCGGACCGGAAGGAAGGCGCGATCGCTACGCCGCGGCGGAGTTCTTCGCCGCCGCCAGCCGCGGCGAGATGACGATCGCCACCGGGGACGACGGCGAGCTCGTCGCGGTCATCGTGCTGGGCCCGCCGGGGGCGCCGGGGCGGACCGTCGGCGAAGGCGAGGAGGCCGAGCTCTCGCGGCTCGCCGTCGACCACCGCTGGCGCCGCCGCGGCCTCGGCCGGGAACTGGTCGAGCGGGTCGGCGAGCGCGCCCGCGAGCTCGGCGCGCCGGCGATCGTCCTCTGGAGCCGGCCCTACCAGACCGACGCCCATCGGCTCTACGAAGCGCTGGGCTATCAACGGGTGCCGGCCCGCGACGGTCGCGACGCCGACGGCCGCCAGCTCGTCTTCCGCAGGGACCTGAGCTGAGCGATCAGGCTGGCGGCGATGGTCATCTCGAGTCGCTCAGCGGCGGGGCCGGCCGCCTTTGCGCGGCTCCTACAATTCGGCGATGGCTCCGGAGCCCACCGCCGAACCCACCTACACGCTCTACCGGCGTGGAATCGAGCTGCTCGAAGACGGTGACTTCGTCGACGCGGCCGAGCCGCTGGCCGAGGCGGCGCGGCGGGAACCGGAGAAGACCTCGGTGCGCGAGGCGCTCGGCCGGGCCTACTACCGAGCGGGTCGCTTCCGGCTCGCCGCGGTCGAGTTCGACGCCGTCGTCGAGACCCACCCGGTCGACGATTACGCCCACTTCTGCCTCGGCCGGGCGCTGAGCAAGACCGGCGACAAGAAGCGCGCCCGCCACCATCTGGCGCTGGCCTCGAACCTGCGCCCGGACCGCCGCGACTACCGCTTCTACCGCCGCCTGCTCGACGCCAGCTGAGGCCGCGCCGCCGCCCCGGCGCAATTCCGGGCGGGCGTCGCTAGAGGCCGCTGGTGAGGCGGCCGACGTTCACCTTGGAGAAGTACGGACCGAAGGCCTGCTGCTTGTTTTGCGGGTGCAGGTAGGTGGTGATGCCGTCGATCTCGGTGCCTTCGGCGATCGTCCAGGCGCCGCCGCTCGAGCCGGGCGCCCAGCGGCAGCCGATGCCCAGCGTCGGCGGGCCGGGGAGGGGATAGGTCTCGGGGTCGTCGCCGATATAGGCCGACGGGCAGGTCCGCATCAGCGTGGTTTCGCCGGGATAGCCGAAGGTGGTGAATTCCTGATGGCGGGTGAGGCCGAAGACGATCGTCGCGCCGCCGCCGACCGCGTCGGCGACGTTGACGCCTTCGGTATTCGGTTCGGTCAGGAAGGCGCCGATGTCGAAGTCCGGATTGCCGATCCTGACCCACTCCGGCAGCGCCCGCGGGCGGCCGCGCAGCGCGAAGGCGCCGAACGGCGCGGCGCCGCCGCTGTAGGCGGGGACGAACTCGAGGAACTGCGACCAGATGCCGGGGCGGCCCTCGCGGTCGGGGCCGCTGTTGACGCAGTGCCCGGCGGTGAGGACGAGGCGCCGGGTCGGCGAGTTGATCGCCGTGCCCGAGCAGAAGCCCTGGAGCTTGCCCTGGCGCACGAAGACGCGGCCGTTGACGGCGTAGGGGGCGACTTCCGGAGTCTTGACGAGGGCATTGCTGGCGGTGGCCCGCAGCGCTTCCCGCCGGCCGGCGAAGAGGCGGGTATTGCCCTTGCCGTCGACGCTCATTTCGAGCGGCACCGCGTCGGCCATCCGCTGCGGCGTCCAGAAATCTTCGACCTGGGCGGGGCTGGCCGGGCCGGGTCCGGCGAGCACACCGGCGGCCTGGGAGGCGGCCGGGGCGAGGGCCAGCGCGCCGAGCAGCCCGAGCAGGACCGCGAGGGTCATCGCGGTGCGGCGGGGGTGGGGCGGCTCCCTGCGCATCGGGGGTGACAATAGTGCGTCAGTGCAGGAGGGGAAGGACGCAGCGGAACCGGCGAGCTTCGTTCGGATTCGCGAACTCGACCCGTCCCGCAGAGTTAACGATCAGGACGGAATATGAATTTGGACTCGATATCGAGGCCACTTCGCCGGTCCACTCACCTTCCATGTCAAGTGACACTTCCGGTTGCTGCCCGAATGCCTTGAGAGTCAGCGCAGATGGCAGACCGCCACCCTCACGTACGCAACTCGCCACTGCTTCGAACGCGCTCAGCGCCGTCGGCTGGGTTCGCGTCTCCCAGCAGGCGCCGGCGAACTGCCGCGTCCCGCCCGGGCACCCCGCCGCATAGCCGTTGACGGTGCTCGAGTCGCTCGCCGCCTGGGCGTGGATCGCGGTGTCGGCGGACTTCGCCGCGTCGGCGGTTTCGGCGTGAGCGGCGCTCGGCACCCGCCCCAGGGTGGCGCTGTCGATGCGGTTGCCGCGGATCGCTCCCGGCCGCAGCCGGTTGCCCGGCAGCGAGCCGACGACCAGCCGGTTGCCGGGCAGCGACTTCGGCGTGATCGAGCGGCCGTCGATCCGCGCCGCCGCCCAGACGGTGCCGCCGAGCGCGACGAACAGGGCGAGGGTGGCGACGACGAGAGCCGGCGAGGGCCGGCGGTTCTTGAGTCGACTCATTGTCTCCCCGGTCTCTGAGTGGACGAAGCTCGGCGATCGCGCGGGTTCTCCCGAGCGTCGTCCAGCCTAATAGACTCGCGTCGTCCATACGGTCGGTGGTCAAGGGAAGTCCGGTGCGAAACCGGCGTGGTCCCGCCACTGTGACCGGGTCGAGGAGGTCGCGGGCGCGCGTAGCGCCGGCCACTGGGGATGACACAGAGCCCCGGGAAGGTGCGATCGGCCCAAACCCCGGAAGCCAGGAGACCTGTCCTCCGACCAGCCAACACAACCCTCGAGGAAAGGGTGGCTCAATGCCAAGTATCACTCCATCCAGGCTGGTCGCCGCGTGCGGTCTCGTCCTGGTCCTGTCACTTCCGTTCGCCGCCAATGCCGGCGCCGCCGGCAAGAGCTTCTCGGCCCAGCTGCGCGTGATCGGTGCCGGCAACAAGGTGCTGGCCGAAAAGTCGGTCAAGACCGTCGACACCCTGGTCAAGACCAACCCCAAGGCTGTCTGCTTCGGCGCCGGCTCCGGCGGCAGCGGCAAGCCGGCGGCGATCGAAGGTGACACCGCGCTCGGCCTGCTGGCTTCCGCCGCGGTGTCCACCGGCCCGCTGCGCCCGCTGCTGCTCAGCGACCACTTCTCCTTCGGCCTCGCGCTCTGCGGGATCGGCGGGAGCATCGCCAAGGGCGAATCGTCGTGGTACTTCAAGGTCAACCACAAATCGTCTTCGGTCGGCGGCGAAGACGCCAAGATCCACGCCGGCGACGAAGTGCTGTGGGACCTGGCGCCGAGCTATCCCTACCCGAACGAGCTGGCGCTGAGCGCTCCCGAAAAGGCCACTGCCGGCACCGCTTTCAAGGTGCATGTCTGGGCCTACGACGACAAGGGCAAGCGCACGCCGGTCAAGGGCGCGAAGGTCACCGGTGCGGCTGAAGCGACCGCTGCCGACGGCACCACCACGGTGCAGCTGGCCAAGCCGGCGAAGCTGATCGCCACCGACGTTGCCGACATCCCGTCGGCGCGAGTCGCGGTCTGCGTCGACGGCAAGTGCCCGGCCGGTAGCTAGTGACCCGGCGCCGTGGCGCGGCGGTCGCGGGGGCGCTGCTCTTGGCAGCGCTCGCGGCCGCCGGCTGCGGCCTCGGCGCCGGCGCCGACGTCGGCAAGGTCGAACTGACGGTGACCAGCGAATTCGGCACCCACTCGATCGCCGCCGAAGCGGTCGAAGCGAACGAATCGAGCACGGTGATGCGCGTCCTCGAAGGCGCCGCCGACATCGAGACCCGCTACGGCGGCGGCTACGTCAAGTCGATCGACGGGGTCGAAGAAACCGAACGCGGCGGTGCTCCCTATGACTGGTTCTATTACGTCGACGGGATCGAGGCGCCGGTCGGGGCCGCCGACTCGGCGGTCGACGGCGGCGAGCGGATCTGGTGGGACTACCGGAACTGGTCGGCGACCAACCACGTCCCGGCGGTGGTCGGCCAATGGCCGGCACCGTTCGCGCAGGGCTACGAAGGCAAGGCGCACCCGGTGGTGGTCGAATGCGACGGCGGCGGCGCGGCCTGCGGGGCGGTCGAAGCGGCGCTCGAAGGCGAAGGGGTGACGCTGGGGGGCGGGACGCCGAAGGGCGCGATCCGGGTCCTCGTCGGCCCCTGGGCACGGCTGCGCTCCGACCCGGCGGCGGCGCTGGTCGAAAACGGTCCGGCCGAAAGCGGCGTCTACGCAGACTTCGAGGAAGACGGCGGCGGCTGGAAGCTGGTCGGGCTCGGCGAAGGCGGCGCCCCGGCGAAGGGCTTCGGCCCCGGCGCCGGCCTGGTCGCGGCGACGCGGCGCTACGAAGGGCCGCCGGTGTGGTTCGTGACCGGGCCGACGGACGTTGGCGTGGCCGCCGCCGCCGGCCTCCTCGACGCCGCCGACCTCCACGACCGCTTCGCGGTCGCAACCGAAGGCGGAGCGGCGACGCCGCTGCCGCTGCCCACGCCCTCGCAATGAGATCGCCGTTCGCCTACATCCCCCGTCGCGGGCCGCTCCAGCAGGCCTCGCCCGGCGCCGCCGTCACCTACCTCGGCGCCTTCGTCGTCGTCGCCTTCCTCTACAGGTGCCCGGCGGTGCTGGTTGCGGCGGGGGCGGCGGTGAGCCTGGCGGGGCTTTTGGCCGGGGCGCGGCGAGCGGTTCGTGCGGCGCTGCGGATGGGACTGGTGCTGGCGCTCCTGGTCGCCGCCGTCAACGCGCTCCTCGTCGACCGCGGCGAGACGGTGCTGGCGCGGCTCGGCAGCTGGCCGATCTTCGGAAAGGTCGACGTGACCCTCGAGGCGATCGTCGCCGGAGCGGTGATCGGCCTGCTGGTCGTCGTGACGATCATCGCCTCCTGCGTCTACTCGGCCTGCGTCGATCCCGACCGCGTGCTGCGGGCCCTGCGACCGATTGCCTCGCGCTCGGCGCTGACCGCGACGCTGGTCTCGCGGCTGGTGCCGGTGGCCGCCGCCGACGCCGGCCGCCTGCGCGACGCGG
The DNA here is from genome assembly GCA_963839115.1 of uncultured Actinomycetes bacterium. Taxonomy (GTDB): domain Bacteria; phylum Actinomycetota; class Thermoleophilia; order Solirubrobacterales; family 70-9; genus VAYN01. The sequence continues at coordinate 1,517,140 of CAWITM010000001.1, read as the reverse complement.
CGAGGCTGCGCGGGCCGGGCGCGGCGGCGGTCGGCAAGGGACCGCTGGCGCGGCGCCTGCTGGCCGGCTCGCTCGACCGCGCCGTCGACGTCGCCGCGACGCTCGAGCTGCGCGGCTACAGCCTCGGCGTGCCGAGCGGGGCGCGGCGGCGCGAACCCTCGCGCCACGACGCCCGTTTCTACGCGGCGGGGGCGGCGGTGCTGGTCGCGGCGGTCGCCGGCAAGCTCGCCGGCGCTGACGACTTCCAGGCCTACCCAGCGATCGCCCTCGGCTTCGGCCCGGCCACCGCCGCGGTCTGCGCCGTCGTGCTGGCGGCGGGGTTCGCGCCGCTGCGAAGGCGGGGACGGCGGCCAGTCGGTCGGCGATCGGCCCGCATTGCCGTGCCAGCCGCTGCCGCCGCGAACGGAGCGCGTCGTGTCTGAGCTGGCGATCCGCCGCGGCGTGGCGCCGGCGCTCGCCGTCGAGGCGCTCGGCTACCGCTACCCGGAGGCGGCCGCGGCGGCGCTGCGCGAGGTCTCGCTCGAGGTCGCCCCGGGCGAGTTCGTCCTCCTCGCCGGGCGCTCGGCCTCGGGCAAGTCGACGCTCCTGAAAGCGGCCTGCGGGCTGGTCCCGCACTTCCACGGTGGCGAGGTCTCGGGGCAGGTCTCGGTTGCCGGGATCGACGCGATCGAGGCCGGTCCCGGCGAGCTCGCCGCTGCGGTCGGCTACGTCGCCCAGGATCCCGAGTCCCAGGTGGTCTCGACCACCGTCGCCGCCGAGATCGAGCTGCCGCTGGAGATGCGCGGCGACGGTCCCTCCGACCGGGCGCGGGCGGTCGAGGAGGTGGCGCTGGCGCTGGCGATCCCGCACCTGCTCGGTCGCGCCGTCGACACCCTGTCCGGCGGCGAGCTGCAGCGGGTGGCGCTGGCGGCGGCGCTGGTGACGCGGCCGCGGCTGGTCCTTCTCGACGAGCCGACCTCGCAGCTCGATCCGGTCTCCGGCGATGAGCTGATCTGGCTGCTGCGGCGGCTCAACGAGGAGTGGGGGGTCGCGGTTCTGCTGGCCGAACATCGGCTCGAGCGATGCCTTGCCGCCGCCGACCGGGTTGTCGCGATGGACGCCGGGACGGTCGCGTTCGACGGGCCGCCCGCCGAGTTCCTGCGCTGGGCGCACGCGGTGGATCCGGCGCTCGAGACGCCGGGGGCGCGCCTCTTCTCCCTTTGTGGGATCGAGCCGCTTCCAATCGGCGTTCGCGATGCGCGGCGGACGTTGGAGCGAGGGACGGGGGGCCTCGCGGGTGGGGTCGGTGGACCCCCTCTCTCACAACAGCCGGGGAGGTTCGTTCGGGGGTCCACCGACCCCACCCGCAACGACGCTCGTGACGCTGTGCTCAGGACGCGCGGGCTCTGGGTCGAGCTGGGAGGTTCGGAGGAGGTTCACGACGTGCTGCGGGGGATCGATCTGCGGGTTCGGGCTGGGGAAAGGGTCGCCTTGATGGGGCGGAACGGGGCGGGGAAGAGCACTTTGCTTAAGGTCGCCGCGGGACTGGTCGAGCCGGTTTCCGGGACGGTGAAGGCGCAGGGGATTGCTCTGCTGACGCAGAACCCGGGGGACTTCTTGGTGCGGGAGCGGGTGGGGGACGAGCTGCCGGGGGACGAGGGCTTGGCGGCGCTGCGAGTGGTGGGGTTGGAGCACGCGGTCGACGCCGACCCCAGGGATCTCTCGGGCGGGGAGCGGCAGCGGCTGGCGCTGGCGATCGCGCTGGCGGGGCGGATGGTGGGGGACGGGGTGCCCGGAGTCGTGGCGCTCGACGAGCCGACCCGGGGGATGGACCGCAGCAGGAAGGGGGAGCTGGTGGCGCTGATCGAATCGCTCGCCCGGCAGGGGGCCGGGGTGGTCGTCGCGACCCACGACGTCGAGTTCGCCTCCGAGTTCGCCGAGCGGGTGGTGCTGCTGGGCGACGGCGTCGTGATCGCCGACGGTCGGATGGAGGACGTGCTCTCCGGCGGCTGGTACTTCGCCACCGAGGTCGCGCGGGTCCTCGACCTTCCGGGCGTCGTCACGCCCGAGCAGGGCGCGCTGGCGCTTGGCGACTTCCTCTCGCATACCGAGAGCAACTCGCCAACCCGCGGGGAGCGCCCCGAGTGAGCTGGCAATTCGTCAGCTTCCTGATCGTCGTCGGCGTCATCGTCGCCGGCTTCGCGTGGTATGAGCGCTCGCGGCCGCCCTCGCAGATCGTCGCGCTGGTCGCGGCGCTGGCGGCCCTGGCGATTGCCGGACGGATCGCCTTCGCCGCCTTCCCCAACGTCAAGCCGACGACCGACATCGTCATCTTCGCCGGCTACGCGCTGGGGCCAGCGCCGGGCTTCGCGGTCGGCGCGCTCGCCGGCCTGGTCTCCAACTTCTGGTTCGGCCAGGGTCCGTGGACGCCATGGCAGATGGTCGGCTGGGGACTCTGCGGCATCCTCGGCGCGCTGCTGGCGCTGGGGGTGCGGAACGCCGGCCGCTACACGCTGGCGCTGGTCTGCGGGCTGGCCGCGGTCGGCTACGGGGCGCTGCAGAACTTCTCGCTGATGGCGACCTACGGGGGCGACCATTCCTGGCGCTACTTCTGGGTGCTGGAGGGACGCGCGATCCCCTTCGAAATCGCCCACGCCGCCGGCAACGTCGCCCTGGCGCTGGTCGCCGGGCCGGCGATGATTCGGATGCTGGTGCGCTTCCGCCGTCGCTTCGAGTGGGAGCGGGGGCCGGTCGATGGCGCCGCGGTGCCGCCGGGACCCGGCGGACCGGGGGTCGGGGTCCCCGCGGGTCCGCGGAGGGCCCTGCGCACCGGCTCGGTCGCCGCGATCCTCGTCGCCGTCCTGCTCGCCGCCGGCTTCGCCTCGACCCGCGCCGGCGCCGCCGAAGCCGGCAACCCGACCCAGGCCGCGGTCTGGCTCGCCCGCCAGCAGAACGCCGACGGCGGCTGGGGGGCCTCGCCCGGCGACGAATCGGCAGCTGACATGACCGGCTGGGCGATGCTCGGGCTCGAGGCCGAGGGCACCAGCCCGCTCGACGTCAGCCGCGGCGGCCACACCGGCGTCACCTTCCTGCGCGCCGAACTCGCCAGCCTTTCGACTCCCGGCGACCTCGCCCGGACGATCCTCGCGCTCGAGGGGGCCGGCGTCGATCCCCGCCATTTCGGCGGCGCCGACCTGATCGCCAAGCTGCTGGCGCGCCGGCGCGGCGACGGTTCCTACCAGGGGTGGCCGTCTTCGACGGCCTACGCGGTGATCGCCCTGCGCGCCGCCGGCGTCGCCGACGTCTCGAAGTCGCTGGCCTGGCTGCGCCGCGCCCAGAACGAAGACGGCGGCTGGGGCGACACCGCCAACACGCCCTCGGACCCTGACACCACCGGCGCCGTCCTGGGGGCGATCGACCCGAGCTCGAAGGCCTCGGACCGCGGCGTCGCCTACCTCACCAAGACCGAGCAGAAGGGCGGCGGCTGGCGGCTCGGCGGCAACGGCGCCCTCAACACCCAGTCGACCAGCTGGGCGGTCCAGGGACTGCTGGCGGCCGGCGCCGACCCAACCCGACTGCGGCGCGGTGGCGCCAACCCCTACGACTACCTCGCCGCCAACCAGGAAGCCGCGGGCGCCTACCGCTACTCGAAGTCGAGCGACCAGACCCCGATCTGGGTGACCGGCCAGGACTTGGTCGCCGCATCGGAAGCCCACCTTCCCTTGCCCGTTCCAGCGCCAACGCCGAAGCCGAAGCCATCCAGTTCGAGCCCATCGAGCTCGCCCCCGTCAGCCTCCGTCCCGAGCTCCCCAACCTCCGTCCCAAGCTCGCCACCCTCGGAACCCGCCACCGAACACCCCGTCCCGACGCAACCTCTCCCCAAAGTCAGCGGCGGTCCCGCCCACGTTCCCGGCAAGCGCTCGAACCAGACCGGGGGTGTCGAGTCCCCCCGTGAACGTAATGCGACCCCCGGGCACAAGCGCCCCGAAGAGTCGGCCAAGAACTCCCATCCCGGGGGGCGAGAGAGCGGGGGGACCCGACACCCCCGGGCCGCCGAAAACTTGGTCCCTGGATCGTCCACCGAAGCCCCCGAACCCGAGTCCACCGGCACCTCGTCCCCCGCCGGAGCCATCGCCGCCGGCGCCCTCGCCGGCTGCCTCCTGTTCGCCCTCGGCTGGTTCGGCCGCCGCGTCTACAGGCGCCGCCGTCAGCTTTGAGCCCAGCGATCGCCGTGCGAGACTTCCTCAGATGAAGAAGAGCCAGGTTTCCATCGCGGCGTTTCTCGTCTCAGTTGCTCTCCTCGCGGTCGGGGTTGCCGGCGCTGGCGCGGGCTCACCGCGCACGTATGTCGCCAGCCGCTGCAACAACGCCGCCTACAAGCCGGGCAGCGTCGTCCTGGCGTGCGGTGACGCCGGTTTGATCGCCCAGGGCCTGACCTGGAGCAGCTGGGGATCGAGCTCGGCGACTGGCATCGGCACCGGGGTCGCCAAGGTCTGCGAACCGGACTGCGCGTCCGGCAAGGTGGTCCGCGACGAGATCCGCCTGGTGCTGTCGCGGCCGAGGTTGTGTGCCGCCGACGGCAAGCGCCACTTCACCAAGATCCGCTACAGCTGGGTCAACGGTGCGCCGGTCAGCGGGCAGCCGGGCCGTGGCACGATCCCGATGCCCTGCTCGAGCTGAGCGGCCATCGTCCGGGGGCGGCGGCGCCCTTGGATACCCTCGAAGCATGGACGTCGAGACGGCAATCCGGACCCGCCGGACCCACAAGGTCTTCACCGACGAGCCGCTCACGCGCGAGCAGATCGGCGAGCTGCTCGACCTCGCCAACTGGGCGCCCAACCACCACCTGACCGTGCCCTGGCAGTTCCGCGTCGTCGGGCCGGCGGCGCTGGCGCGGCTCAAGGAGGCGGCTGGGCCCGAGGGCGCGGCGAAGCTCGAACGCTGCCCGACCCTCGTCGTCGTCTCGGCCCAGCTCGACGGCGGCGACGAGGTCGAACGGGCCGAGGACGTCCAGGCGACCGCCGTCGCCGCCTACATCGTCCTGCTCACCGCCCACGCCCGCGGCCTCGCCGGCTACTGGCGCACGCCCGAGCTGCTGCGGACCGCGGCCGGCCGCGCCGCCGTCGGCCTGCCGGAAGGGGAGGAGTTCGTCGGCCTGCTGCACCTCGGCCACCTCCGCCAGGAGATGCCGGCGCCCGACCGTCCCGGTGCCGAGGACACCGTCGTCTACCTCGACTGATGGAGCGCCGATGCTGACCCGGGCCGCGGCGATCGAGGCGATCGCCGGCCAGCATTTCGAGGTTGTCGTTATCGGCGGCGGGATCACCGGCGCCGGCGTCGCGCTCGACGCCGCCTCGCGCGGCTACTCGGTGGCGCTGCTGGAGCGCGGCGACTATGCGGTCGGGACCTCGAGCCGCTCCTCGAAGATGGTCCACGGCGGCCTGCGCTACCTGCAGAACTTCGACCTAGGCCTGGTCCGCGAGGCGCTGCTCGAGCGCCAGCTGATGGTCCAGCTCGCCCCGCACCTCGTCTACCCGACGCCGTTCCTGGTCGCCAACCTCGGCGAGGGCCGCCGCGATCGCAAACTCGGTATCGGGCTGAACATGTACGACGTGATGGCGACGACGCGGGTCGGCCGCAGTCGCCGCTCGGCCCGCTCCGCCAAGGAGGCCGACGCCGACGCCTACTGGTCGCCGGACCGCCACCGGACGATCGACGGCGAGGAGGCTGCGGAGCTGGTGCCGGCACTCGCCCCGCGCGAGCCCAAGGACGCCTACCTCTTCTACGACTGCCAGACCGACGACGTGCGCCTCGTCCTCACCGTCCTCGGCGAGGCCGAGCGCTTCGGCGCGGTGACGCTGAACGGCGCCGACGTCGTCGAGGTCACCGGGGGCGTCCGCGCGACCGGCGTCGCCTTCGTCGAGGCGTCCTCCGGCGAGCGGATCGAGGTCGGCGCCGATCACGTCGTCAACGCCACCGGCGTCTGGGCCGACCAGATCCGCCCTGAGGTGATCGAGGAGGAGGACGTGCCGCGGATCGCGCCGAGCCGCGGCACCCACATCGTCCTCGACGCCGCCGACCTGCCGATGGGCGAGGCGGCCTGCATCGTCCCCGCCGGCTCGGGCCGGATGATCTTCTCGCTGCCCTGGTACGGGCGGACGCTGATCGGCACCACCGACAACGACTTCGACGGCGACATCCGCCACCCGGCCCCGGGCGGCGATGAAGTCGAATACCTGCTCGAGGCCGCCAACGAGTTCTTCGGCACCTCGCTCAGCGACACCGACCTGGTCGGCGCCTACGCCGGCGTGCGGCCGCTGATCTCCAGCGGCGACCCGCGCAAGTCGGTCGACATCTCGCGCAAGGCGGAGCTCTATGAGACCTCCTCGGGGATGCTGACGATCACCGGCGGCAAGCTCACGACCTGGCGGCGGATGGCCAAGCAGACGGTCGACCGGCTGGTCGAGCGCGAGGGCCGGACGGCGCCCTGCCACACCGCCGAGATCCCGCTGGGGATGGAGGCGCGGCCCGAGGACCTCGAGGCGCCCGACGGGGTGGGGGATGCGGCGATCGCCCAGCTCGCCTTCCGCTACGGCCACGCCGCCCGCAAGGTGCTCGACCTGGCGCGCAGCCAACCGGAGCTGGCGGCGCCGATCGTCTCCGGTCGTCCCGACCTGATGGCCGAGGTGGCGCTGGCGGCCCGCCACGAGCAGGCGCGGAGCGTCGCCGACGTGCTGCTGCGGCGGACCCGGCTGGGGATCCTGGCGGCGCCGCAGCTGCGTGGGGCGGCGGCGGTGGCGCCGGTGGCAGCGGCGCTGGGGGCGGAGCTCGGCTGGACCGAGGGCGAGGTCGAGGCCGCCGCCGCGGACTGGCCGGCGGCCGCCAAGGCTGAGGGAGTCGACCCCGCCCGCGCCCCGTCGGCGTCTTGAAATAGGGTCTCCCGTCGATGACCAAGTCCGAGCTCGAGAAGAAACCGCTTTCAGATCTGCACTCGCTGGCCGCCGAGGCCGGAGTCGAGCGCTTCCGCATGCTGACCAAGGCCGAGCTTGTCGCCAAGCTCGCCGACGGCGACGGTGGCGGCGACGAGGAGGGCTCCGGCGGCGGCGGTCGCGCGCCGCGCTCCGGTCGCAGTCGCTCCGGCGGCGGCGGTTCGGGCCGCGGCCGTTCGACCTCGGGCGCAGGGCGCACCGGCACCGACGCCGGCGAGGGCCGCTCCGGTGGCTCCGGCGAGGGCCGCTCCGGTGGCTCTGGCGAGGAGGGCGAGCGTCCGCGCCGCCGTCGTCGCCGCTCCGGTTCGGGCTCCGGCGGTTCCGGTGGCTCTGGCGGGCGCGAACGCGAGGCCGCCCACGAGGACACCGAAGAGGAGGGGGCCGAGCGGGTCCCGGAGACGCCGCCGCGTGAGCGCGCCCCCGAGCCCGCCGCCAGTGCCGCCGCCGACTCCGGCGACGAGGGCTCGGCGCGTCCCAAACGCCGCCGCCGGCGCCGCCGCTTCGGCCGCCGCAAGGAGGGCGTCTCGATCCAGGATCTTCTGCTGCCGCCCGAGTCCGGCCGTCAGGCTGTTCTCGTCGGCGAGACCCGCGCCGCCTGCACGGCGCTGCTGCGCGGCATCGCCGCCGACCTCGCCGGGGACTCCAAGGGTCCCGACCCGGTCGCGCTGCTGATTGACCCGACGCCGGAGGAGCTCGCCGACTGGAAGCGCGAGGCCCCCCAGGCCGAGATCGTCTCCGCCGGCCAGGCCCGCCACGCCACCGACGCCCTGGCCCTGGCCAAGACCCGCGCCGCCAGCGAGGACGTGATCCTCCTGGTCGACTCGCTGACCCGGCTCGCCGAGGAGTTCGGCGATACCGACACGGCCAAGGACTTCTTCGACGCCGGCCAGAACGTCAGCGGCACCGGCAGCCTTACGGTAGTCGCCGCGCTAGAGCGCGGAGCCGACTAACAGTTCCTCTGCGGCGCTCTGAGCGCGTCGGACCCAGCAGATCAAGGACGCAGGGAGCGCAGCAAGGGGAGCGCACTCCAGTGCGTGACCCGAAGCGAGCGACCGAGGACGCGAGATGCGCTGTCCGACGCGCTCAGCGCCTGTAAGCGATGCGGCGCCAGCTCGGCTCTTTGGAGAGCTCGATCAGCTCTGAGCTGCGGTCCGGCTGGACGTAGCCGAAGGTCTGGTTGCGCTCGTCGAAGACGACGTCGAGCTCACCCTCCTTGACGCGCTGGTCGAGCCAGGCGCCGCGGAAGACGAGGCGGCGGATCCAGTGGACGAGGCTGCGGTTGGAGGGACCGACGAGGTCCTCCCAGTTCTCGTTGATGTGCTCGCCGAGGCGCGAGCTGGGCTCGGCGATCTCGCCGCTGACGGCGAGGTCGAGGAGATCGTCGATCTCCTCCTGGCTCAGGCCCTGGTCGACGAAGGCGAGCTTGACCGCTGCCTGCTCGACCCGCTGGGAGAAGTCTTCCTCGTTGAAGGCGAAGCGAAGCTCCCCGTACTCGAGTACGTAATCGGAGCCAGACTCGTAATTCCCTCTGCGGGTCGTCTTCTTTTCCATGAGTTGAAGCCAAGCTGCGACGAAGCCCGTGTCGCAGGTGCATGATCTTGCCGATCATCCTAGTTGCGTGCCTCGCTGGGGCAGTCACTGACAGCCGGGTTGCACCCGGAGGCGGGAAATCCGGCTGGATTTCCGCAAATAGCGGACAACTCGATGGGCGGAGGGGGAGAGAACTTCGGCGCCGGGACCTTGATTCCTGTGTGGCGAAATCGCTTCGACGAGCTTCCCCGGCGTGAAGTCGCCACCCGAGTCGTTCCGCTCGCCACCGGATTCCGCGCGCGGCTGCTCGGCCTGGCGCTCCTCGACCGCGCCGACGCCGGTCCCGGCCTGCTGATCCCGCGCTGCTCGGCGGTCCACACCATCGGCATGCGCTTCGCCCTCGATCTCCACTTCCTCGACGCCGCCGGCGAAGTGCTGGCGGTCCGCCGCGCGGTGCTGCCCCGCCGCCTCGCCGGCTGCCGCGGCGCCGTCGCCGTGCTCGAGGTGCCGGCGAACACTGAAAGCTCAGTAGCGGGGCCCGCCCGCCGATCGACCCGCAAGTGAACCTTGCGCGCTCGCGCCCGGTAGTCGAGGATCGATAACCAACCGAAAAAGGAGACCTATCCAATGGATACCTACGTGATCCTCAGGCGCAACGGCTGGACCTCTGGCGCCGACCTCGAGGCGGCGGCGGCGCGCTCGACCCAGGTCGGCGACGAGGAGATGTCCGACGACATCCGCTGGATCCGCAGCTACGTGCTCGACGAGGGCGACGGCGCGGTCGGCACCGTCTGCATCTACCAGGCATCGAGCCCCGAGGCGATCCGCGAGCACGCCTCGCGCGCCGACCTCCCGGCCGACGAGATCATCGCGGTCGCCGACACCGTGTTCGTCCGCCCGGACCCGGCGCCGGCGGCCGGCTGAGCGGTGCGCTCGGCGGGGCGGCGCGCCGGCCGGCGCCGCCCCGCTCGGTTGTCCGCCGTCCGGCGCGGCCGCCCGCCCCGTCCGAGCCGACCAGCGGCGTTCGCAAGAATCAGCGCGGGGTCTCGTCCGGCCCAGTAACCCGCTGTTGAGAGGAGCGCCTTTTGAAGCTCGCGATTCACAACCCTTCGTTCACCTATTCCGGTGGTCCCGAGAACATCGCGCCGACGCTGGCCGCGACCGCTCGCGCCGCCGAGGCTGGCGGAGCCGCCCAGTACACGCTGATGGACCACTGGTTCCAGATCCCGCCGGTCGGCGCCCCCGAGGAGCCGATGCTCGAGGGCTACACCTCGCTCGGCTACATCGCCGCCCAGACCGAGCGGATCAAGCTCGGTCTGCTGGTCACCGGCGTCACCTACCGCCATCCCGGTCTGCTCGCCAAGACGGTGACGACGCTCGACGTCCTCTCCGGTGGCCGCGCCCAGCTCGGCCTCGGCGCCGCCTGGTTCGAGGAGGAGCACAAGGCCCTCGGCGTCCCCTACCCGCCGATCGCCGAGCGCTTCGAGCGCCTCGAGGAGGCGATCCAGATCTGCTTCCAGATGTGGAGCGACGACGACGGTCCCTACGCCGGCAAGCACTACGAGCTGGCCGAAACGATGTGCTCCCCGCCGCCGATCTCCCAGCCGCGCCCGGAGCTCCTGATCGGCGGCTCGGGCGAGAAGAAGACCCTGCGGCTGGTCGCCCGCTACGCCGACGCCTGCAACATCTTCGGCGGCGAGGAGGAGGTCGTGGCTCACAAACTCGAGGTCCTCAAGGGCCACTGCGAGACCGAGAACCGCGACTACGGCTCGATTCAGAAGACGATCATCTTCGGCGCCGACCCGCTGGGCGACACCGACGCCTTCCTGACCCAGATGGAGGCGATGGCCAAGCTCGGCATCGATCAGGTCTGGGTCTCCAACAAAGTCGCCGACCCGCCGGCCTGGGCGGCCGAGGTCTGCGAGGCGACGGTGTCGCGGCTGGAGGAGCTGGGCTAGGGCAGGGGGCGTGGCGACCTAGTCGGTCATACCGACCTTCTCGCCGCGAGCCTCTGCACGATCCGTGACAAGCGGCGGTCTTCGGCCCCACTGGGCCGATAACCGCCGGGTGAGTCGCGGAACGGCGAGAAGCGGAGTGGGAGGCGCGGTGGCGCTGGTCGCCGCCGCGCTCCTTCTCGCCGGCTGCGGCGGCACGGTGCGGGAGCCGCGCGAGGCCGCCGTCGCGCCGCCCGTCCGCGACTTCGTGGGGCTCGACCAGAACGCCGGCGCGCGGGTCGCGGTCGAGCAGGTGGCCGTCCAGGAGCCGGCGGGGAGACCGGCCGAATCGGCGCAGCCAGGGCCCGCGAGGCAGCAATTGGCGAAGCCGAAGCCCAGGCAAGCCGCGCCCGGCGTCACCTTCGCCGCGGTCGGCGACACGATGCTCGGCAACACTCCCGAGCTGCCCGCCGCACCGCGCTCCTACCTCGACCCGGTCCGCTCCCAGCTCCGGGCCGACGCCGTCTTCGCCAACCTCGAGGGGACGCTGACCGACGAGTCCTACTCGCCCAAGTGCGGCGGCTCCTCGGGTGGCGACTGCTACGCCTTCCGCACGCCGCCGAGCTACGCCCGCGACCTCGCCGCCGCCGGGTTCACAGTCGTGAACGACGCCAACAACCACTCCTCGGACTTCGGGCCGGCCGGCCTTGCCGACACGATCGCGGCGCTGCACCGGGCGGGGATCAGGCAGACCGGCCTGCCGGGTCAGATCACGGTCGTGAGGGCGGGCGGCGAGCGGGTCGCCTTCCTCGGCTTCGCGCCCTACGCCAGCACCGCCTCGCTGCTCGACCTGCCGGCCGCCCGGGCGCTGATCCGCCGAGCTGCCCGCCGCGCCGACATCGTCGTCGTCGCGATCCACGCCGGCGCCGAGGGCACCGACGCCCAGCACGTCACCGGCGCCGAGGAGCACTACCTCGGCGAGGACCGCGGCAACCCCGAGCGCTTCGCCCAGATGGCGGTCCGCGCCGGCGCCGACCTCGTCCTCGGCTCCGGTCCCCACGTCCTGCGCGGCATGCAGATCTACCGCGGCTGCCTGATCGCCTACAGCCTCGGCAACTTCTCCGGCTTCCACAACTTCGACACCTCCGGGGTGCTCGGCGCCTCGGCCGTCCTCCACGTCACCCTCGACCCCGGCGGGCGCTTTCGCTCCGGCCGGATCGCCTCGGTGCGGTTGGTCGAAGCCGGCCGTCCCGAGCCCGACCGGAGCGGCGAAGGCGCCCGCATCGTCGCCGCGCTGTCCCACGAGGACTTCGGCGCCAGCGGGGTTCGGGTCGGCGCGAAGGGCCGAATCCTCGGCAAGCGCGGCGGCTGAGCGCCTGATCCTCGTTGGTGAGTTCGCGTTTGTGGGCGCTATGCGCACCCAAACGCGAACTCGTCCCTAGATCCGCAGCGCCACGGCGGCGACGGCCAGAAGGGGGACCGCGATCGAGAGACCGAGCAGGGAGCGGTCGAGGGGTTCGATGATTTGCTGGCGGTCGAGCTTGCGCACCGACCCGTCGGCGAGGCGCTGCTCACCGTCGAGGGCGACGGTCCGGCGGCGCAGCTCCCGGACCGGGGTCGAGAGGATCCGCTGGACGCTGACCAGCATGAAGCAGGCGAGGACGGCAGCGGCGGCGGCGATCGCTTCGCGGACCGAGTGGACACCGAGCGCGTTGACCCACCAGCCGGTCAGGGCCGAGAAGCCGGCCCAGGAGGCGGCGAGCCAGAAGTCGGTGTGGAATCGTCCGCCGAAGAGCTCGAGGTTGTAGGCGGGGGCGATGAAGGCGCCGAAGAGGACGAAGGGGATCAGCGTCGCCGAGACGTAGACGCAGCCGAGCACGCCGATCACGAGGGCGCCGCCGAGGCCGAAGGCCGACAGCGCGATCAGGGCGCCGCGCGAGAGCTGGGTCCCCAGCGGGCGGCCGTGGAGCTCGTCGAGCGCGTGGGCGCCGAGGCCGACGGCGAGGAAGAAGGCGGCGATCGCGGCGAGGGTGCGGCCGCTGTGGAAATGGGCCGCCGCGGCGGCGCCGATCGCGACGTTGCTGATGTGCCAGAGCGTGTAGGGCGGATGGAGGACGGTGACGAGATCGCGCCAACCGCCGGGGCGCAGGGCGTAGAAGGCCGGGCGGGGCTCGCCCTCAGCCGCCAACGGTGCCCCAGATCACGACGCCGCCGCCGAGGCTCATCCGCCGCACCTGCACCTCGCCGATGCCGGCCTCCCGCCAGGCCTCGGCCTGCCGGTGCAGCGGCCACTCGCGGTAGAAGCCCTCGATGCTGGGACCGAGGAAGCGTCCGGCAGCGTGCCAGCCCGAGGAGTCGAGGCGGCCGAGCAGCGGCAGCCCGAAGCGCGTGTAGAGGCGCCAGGCCTCGAGCCAGATCCCCCGCGGGACGCAGAACTCGAGGCTGGCGACGCGGCCGCCGGGTTTGACGACGCGGGCCAGCTCGCGCAGCGTCGCCGGCGGGTCATCGACGTAGCGCAGCAGGTAGGTGAAGGTGAGGTGGTCGAACTCGGCGTCGGCGAACGGCAGGTGCTCGGCTTCGCCCTCGACCAGCTCGAGGCGGTCGCCGAGGCCGGGGTCGGCGGCGACCGCGGCGCGGGCGCGGTCGAGCATCGGGGCGCTCTGGTCGAGCCCGACGACGTGGCAGCCCCAGCGCTGGATCAGCGCTCGCGAGACGAGGCCGGTGCCGCAGGCGACGTCGAGCACGCGGTCGCCGGGAGCCGCCCGCACGGCCTCGACGGCGGCGCGGCGCCAGCGCGGGTCCTGGCCGAAGCTGAGCAGCGCCCCGAGCTCGTCGTAGTGGGCCGGCAGTCGCCCGAACATCTCCAGCGCGTGCTGCTTTCGCTCCGATGCCGGGGTCGCGTCCATGCCGTCAGCGTCCCAGATCGGCGCCGCGGCGTCGCCGATTTCTCGCCGCCGGCCAGTTCGGCGGTGTCGCGCGGCGTGGTCAGGGAGCGGGCGGCGCTCCCGTCAGATCGAGGCCCATCAGGACGTCGTCGACGTAGGCGCCCTCGAGCAGGAAGGCCTCACGCAGGACGCCTTCGACCTCGAAACCGGCCCGCTCGTAGAGCGCCCGCGCCGCTGCGTTGGTCGAGAGCACCCTCAGGGTCAGCCGGCGGATGCCGGCGCCGCGAGCGCGGTCGACGAGCGCCTCGATCAGCGCCGCGCCGATCCCCTCGCGGCGGTGCGCCGGATCGACGGCGAGGCCCCTGATCCCAAGCTGGTGGCGGTTCGCGGCGAGCGGGATGGGCGGACCGAAGGCGATCGACCCGGCCAGCGCCCCGTCGAGGTCGGCGACGAGCACGTCGCGCGGCCGCAACCCGCCGTCGAAGAAGGCCTCGCCCGGAGGCCGTTGCGGCGCCGGGCCGACCCTGGGCGACCAGGTCTCGCCATCGAGTGCGGCCAGCGCCGCGTCATCCCCCTCGACCGCCGGGCGAATCTCGAGCACGTCGCGCGGAGTCAGTCGCCGCCGCGGGCGGTCTGCGGGATCCGGCGCGGCAAGTGACGCGGTGACGGCGTGCGGCGGCGGCCGCCGGCGGAGTGGGAGGCGGATGTGGGTGCGGCGGCGCCACCGTGGGGTCCGCGGCGGCGCGGGCCGAGCCGGTGCGGCGGTTCGGGCAGGCGCGGGCGGTGGTCGCTGCGCTCCTCGGCGCCCGGCTCCTCGGCGACCTCCGGCGGGTGCGCGGCCCACCAGACGAGCCAGAACAGGCCGGCGATCGGAATCTTCATCGCCAGGATCAAAAGGACGATCTCCACTACTCCCATCGGGGAAGCTTAGGGATCGCGGACGGCGGTGCGCCGCCGTGCCGAGCGAGATACGGTGGGAGTCCGACGGCTTCAAGGGAGACCAATGGCGACGGCGCTTGCCACGACGATCGAGGAACAGCCCGACCGCCTCGCCGCGGTGCTCTCGCTCGACCTCGCTGAGGCGGTGGCGACGCTGGCGCCGGCCCGGCGAGTGACCCTCCTCGGCACCGGCACCAGCCAGCATGCGGCTGAGCTGGCGACGTGGATGTTCGCGGGCGGGCGGCGCCGTGCCGGGTGGTCTTCGCCGGCAAGCTTCGCCGAGGGCGAGCCGCGCCTCGACGGCGAGGACGCGGTCGTCGTCATCTCCCACACCGGCGAGACCGCGTTCGCGCGGCGCGCGCTGGGGATGGCGCGCGAGGCCGGTGCCGGGGTCGTCGCGATCACCGGCGAGGGCGTCGGTTGGGAGGGGGCGATCGAGGCCTGCTCGCGCGAGCGCTCCGAGACCTACACCGCCAGCTACACGAGCGCGCTGCTGGTGTTGGCGCGGCTGGCGGTTGAGCTGGGCGCGGCGCCCTTCGACGAGGCGCAGGCCGCCGCCGTCCCCGCCCGGGTGCGCGCCGTCCTCGCCGAGCCGCCGCTCGAGCCGCCGCACGCTCCCGAGCCAGGAGGCGACGAGCGTCGGAGCTTGGAGGCCCTGGAGCGGCCTGGCCGGCTGTTGGCGCTCACCGGCGCCGGTCCGGCCGCGATCACCGCGCGCGAGGGAGCGCTGAAGCTGCGCGAGGCGGCCCGCGTCGCCGCCGAGGGCTTCGAGGCGGAGTACCTGCTGCACGGGTCGGCGGTGCCGCTCGACGGTCGCGACGCTCTGGTGGCGATTGCGCCCGGGGAGGACCACTTCGGCCTCGTCGGCGGAGTCGCCGAGGCGGCGGCGAGCGCCGGCGTCACCGTCGCCACGATCGAGGAACCGCCCGGCCTGCATCCCGTCCTCGCCCAGATCCCGCTGACCGTGCGGTTGCAGCGGCTGGCCTGTCGCTGGGCCGAGGAGGGGGGCGTCGACCCGGACACGGTCATCGTCGGCGGCTGGGCCGCCGAGGGCCTCTGGGCCACCGGCACTCCTTAGAGCTCAGAAGCTCGGTGCGGGTCAGTGCCACCAGGCGTCGAGGACGCGGCGCCAGTTTCGCCAGGCGATCCCCTCGACCTCGGCGGGCGAGAAGCCGGCGTCGCCGAGCGCGGCGAGGAGCTTCGGCAGGCCGGCGGCGCCACCGAGCTCGGCCGGGACCGTGGCGCCGTCGAAGTCGGAGCCGAGGCCGACGTGCTCGGGGCCGATGCGGTCGGCGACGTAGCGCGCGTGCTCGGCGATCAGGGCCAGCGGGGTGTCGGCGTCGTCGGCGAAGTCGGGTCGCAGGAAGGCGGTCGCGTAGACGATCCCGACGAGGCCGCCGCTGGCGGCGATCGCGTCGAGCTGGGCGTCGGTGAGGTTGCGCGAGGCTTCGCAGATGACGTGGGCACCGGAATGGCTGGCGACCAGCGGCCCGGCCTCGATCCCGGCGACGTCCCAGAAGCCGGCCTCGTTGAGGTGGCTGAGGTCGACGACGATGCCGAGCTCGCCGCAGCGGGCGACCAGGGCGCGGCCGGCCTCGGTGAGGCCGGGGCCGATGTCTGGGGATGACGGGAACGCGAAGGGGACGCCGTGGGCGAAGGCGTTGGGCCGGCTCCAGACCGGGCCGAGCGAGCGCAGCCCGGCGGCGTACCAGAAGTCGAGTGCCTCGAGGCCGGGATCGATCGCCTCGGCGCCCTCGATGTGGAGGACGGCGACGGGCGGCCCGGAGTCATCGGCGAAGGCGGTGTCGAAGTCGGCGATCGAGCGGGCGACGACGACCTCGCCGGCGCGCTCCAGCGCGAGCAGCCGCCCGGCGGCCGCGGTGGCGTCGGCGGCGGCGAGCGCGTGCGGCACTTCGGCAGCCAGCGGCTCGGCGTAGCCGGCGCTCCCGAAATGCTGCGTCGCCCCGGCCTCTTCGCCGGGCGAGGAGGTGAAGACGGCGAAGATCCCGCCCCGCATCCCACCCTCCCGCATCCGCGGCAGGTCGAGGTCGCCGCCGGCGCGACCGCCGGCGATGTCGGCGTGGTCGCCGGTGGTGAGGGTGTCGTTGTGGCCGTCGAAGACCGGGATCACGGCGGCGACGATAGTCAGTCGCCCGCCGCCGCGGTCGCCGGGACCGGCACCGGTCCCAGATTGCGCGACTTCGGCGACGGAGGGGGGAGAGTTCGGTCCCGCTCCCGACTTGGGCGGGCATGCTTCCCCAACGCCAAGAGATCGCCCGCGTCGTCGTCTGCGAGGACGACGACGCCACCCTCGACCTGCTCTGCGACCACCTGACCGCCGACCGCTTCTCGGTCCTGCCGGCGCCGAGCGCCTCCGATGCCCTGCGGCTCTGCCGCTTCAACCACCCGGACCTGATGCTGCTCGACCTGAGCCTGCCGGACGCCTCGGGCCTCGACGTACTGCGCGAGATCCGCGAGGCCGACGGCATCGAACCGCGCTTCGATCCGGCCTTACCGGTCATCGTGCTGACCGGCCGCGGCGGCCACACCGACCGCGTCCGCGGCCTCGATTTCGGTGCCGACGACTACGTCCAGAAGCCATTTCACTACGAAGAGCTGCGCGCTCGCATCGCCGCGGTCCTGCGGCGCCGCGCCGGCCGGCGCGAGGGCCCGACCCGGGTCGGCGATCTGCTCGTTGACCCCTCCCGCCGCCGGGTGCTCCTGGCCGGCGAGGAGGTGCCGCTGGCGAAGAAGGAGTTCACCCTCCTCCGCGTCCTCGCCTCCGACCCGACCCGGGTTTTCACCAAGGAAGAACTGCTGCGCGACGTCTGGGGCTACCGCTCGCCGGCCAAGACCAGGACCCTCGACTCACACGCCAGCCGCCTGCGCCGCAAGCTCGACCCCGAGGGCGGCCGCTACGTAATCAACACCTGGGGAATCGGCTACCGGCTGGTCGACGGTTAGGCGGCACTTGTGAGTCATTCAGATGAACATCGTTTACGCGTTGAAGTCGCTTGTCACGATCCTCGCCACCGCGATGGCTCTCGGCGCCGGCCTGGGTGTGACCTTCGCGGTTTTGGCCGGACTGCCGAACGAGACCGTCTCCCGTTGGGGGTACCTGGGGACGGCGATCGGATTCCTGGGCGGGCTGCTGATCGTCGCCGTGGTGTTGGGCGTTCGTCTGGCGCTTTAAGCGGTCCAGTCGATGGCTTATGATGACAAAACAATGCGCCTGAACAGGTTCGGACTTCCGCCAGGTTTTGTGCTGCCGGTCGTGATCTTCGGTTCGGTTATGGGAGTAATCCTCGGATTTGCCGAACCGCCGATGTGGGTCTATTACGTCGCAACGCTGCCCTATTGGCCGTTCTTCGTGTACCAGATGCGCAAGCGGATCCGCGAAGAAGCGCCGCCAAGTCTCTCGGCGACGCGGAGGCGGCGGCCGGGTCGGCGACTCGGATGAAGCACTAGAGGTGTGCCTTGACCGCGGTTCCTCCGGCGTCTCGATTGGCGCTCTCGTAGACGACCAGGGCCGCCGCGGCGAGGAGGACGAGCGCGGGCAGTGCCATCAGCCCGACTCGCAGGCTGGCACCCTGGGCGATTACCGCCACCGTCAGGGGGCCGAAGGTCTGTCCGAACGCGGCGACGACGAGGACCTGGCCGAGGGCAGCGTCGGCGTCGCGCGGGCTTTCGCCGACGTGCAGGGAGGAGGTCAGCGGGAACATCGCGCCGATGCCGAGGCCGGTGATCACGAAGCCGAGCGTTGCCGCCGCGGCGCTGGTTGCGGCCAGCAGAATCGGCAGGCCGACCAGCGCCGTGACCAGCGCGAGAACCAGCAGCCGGTCGGCGGCGATCCGCCTGGCGAGGCGGCTGGCCAGCAGGCGGCCGGCGAGGTTGGCGCCGTAGAGCGCGGCGACCAGCGCCACCGCGACGCCGCGCTCGAGGCCGACGCTGACGTTCAGATAGCTGGCCAGCCAGAAGCTCAGGCCGAACTCGAGGGCGACGATCGCGAAGACGACCACCAGGATCGGCGTCACCCGCCATCTTCCGTGAAGTCCGCGGCCGCCGTTCACCCGCGCGGCGCGGCCGAGGGCGCGCTCGGGAACCCTCACCCTGGCGCATCCGATCACCGCGATCACGACCACGCAGGCCCCGACCACGAACGTGAAGCGCCAGGTCACGACCGTCGCGGCCAGCCCGGCGAGGATCAGCGGGGCGATGATGCCGCCGAGGCTCACCGCCACCTCGCCCTCGGTCATCGCGACCGCCCGCCTGGCCCGGTGGGCATCGGCGAGCGCGGCCCACAGCGCGATCAGCGCGGTCGTGCTGAGGAACCCGACCAGCAGCGTCGCCGGCAGGGTGATCGCAACGCGGTCGCCGAAGCCGATCCCCAGGCCCGCGACCGCGGCGGCGAGCAGGCCGGCGAGGCCACCGCCGAGGGCGTAGGCGAACTGGTGCAGCGCCCCGACCAGGTAGGAGATCTGCTCGACGGCTGGAGATAGGGAAGCGCCGGCCCGAGCACGGTCATGAGAAACCCGAAGGACAGGAGCGCGCCATAGGCCGCCCAGGTGAAGCGGTCACGGCGAAACACCGGCACTGCGGCGGCGGCCGTGCTGGGCGAGATGTGGGTGAGCGCCATCGCTCGAAGGAGAGAGACGCCCCCGGGGCCGGCCGGTCCGCCGCCGGGACCGCGAAGAGCCGCCCCCGGCCTACCGGCGCGGGGGCGGCGATCGCTCAGCTGAGCGGGACTACTTGCTGCTCTGCGACGGCGTCTCGAAGTGGAGGATCGAGAGGCTGGTCGTGATCCCGTCGCCCTTCTCGTCGGCGAGCCGGCTCGCGGCTTCCTCCTGGATCTCGTTGGCGCGGTTGAGCGTCTCCATCAGCACCGCGTTCAACTCGGTCCAGCCCTTCTCGTCGAGGAGCAGGGAGGAGTGGCTGATGTGGGAATCGGTGCGGGCGTCGATCGTGCCGGCGGTCATCGCCGCCGTCGCGTCCTGGCCAATCGTCTCGAGGATCACGCCGGAGATGCCCTTGCGCGCCGAGGACGGGATCTTGGCCCAGTCGGCGTCGCTGAAGAAGGCGCGTTCGGTGGCGCGGTAGAAGTGCTCGACGGCGCCGCGGCGCGGCTCCGTTTTGACCAGCTCGACGCAGTCGTACTCGAGCAGGGTTTTGACGTGGTAGCTGACGTTGCCGAGTGGCTCGCCGAGTTCCTGAGCGAGCTGGTTGGGGCTCGAGATGCCCTTCTGCAGCGAGGTGAGAATGCGGACGCGGAGCGGGTGCGCGAGCGCCTTCGCGAGCTGCTGCGTAATGCCCTCTGGAGTCGTTCGAGTCTGTGCCAAGGGGGGAACCTCCGGTACGGATTGATGGCGGGATGGGAACGCTTCAAGGGCCGAATTTCAAGGGGGAGACCTTGATGCGCTGATCAAGTATTCCAAAACGCGTGGCCGTTCTCGTGCCTAACTAGGGCAATTAAATGCACCAAAAGGCCTGGAAAGGCGACCAAACCTAGGCACGGATCAACGTCACTGTTAGAACCGGTTCTAGCGAAAGCCCTGGAAGTGACGAGAGAGCGAGTTGCACCGGCTGCTCGGATCGGGCGCCGCTCTTTGCGAGATCGGTGGCCGGGGACGGGGGAGAGAACCGGCGTCGCGAGCCCTTGTCCCGGCATGGACTTCGAACATTCGACCGCGGCGGTCGCGGCGTGATCGCCGCTCTCAACGGGATCCCCCCGGTGCTGCCGGCGTTCGCGCTGGCTGCTGCCGCGGCGCTCGCCGCAGGGGCTCGCGAGGGACGCCGGCGCATGGCCCTGAACGAGGCGCTGCACGAGCTGCGTCGCCCGCTGCAGGCGCTGGTCCTCCAGGCACCCGCGGGGCGGCGCGCCGGCGGCGGCGACGGCCCGGTGGAGATGGCCGCGGCGGCGCTCACGCGGCTCGAGCGCGAGATCAACGGCGAGCCCGCCGCGCCCCAGCGCGCCCCGCTTCTGGCGCGACCGCTCGCCGAGTCGGCGCTCGGCCGCTGGCGCGAGCGCGCGGCCGGTGCGGGGGCGACTCTGGAGCTGCACTGGGAGGCCGGCGGCGCCGCGATCGACGCCGATCGCCAGGACATCGCCGCGGCCCTCGACAACCTCATCGACAACGCGATCGAGCACGGCGGCCCGCGGATCGCCGTCGAGGCGGCGAGCTTCGCCGACATGCTCTCGCTCGCCGTCGTCGATTCGGGTGACGGCGCCGGCTCGGGCCGCGAGGCGCGTCCGGTCCCGGCACCCAGAGACCTTCTCTCCCGCCTCTCGGGGCGCCGCCGCCACGGTCACGGCCTGCGCCGGGTCCGCCGCACTGCCGCCGCGCACGGCGGCAGCTTCAGCCTCCACCGCGGCGAGTCCGGGACGAGCGCCGTCCTCGAGCTGCCGCTCCTCGGTCGCGGTGAGCGCCGGTGAGCCGGCGCGGGCGGGCGATCGCCTTCGGCGCCGCGGCCCTGGTCGCGGCGGTGACCGCGGCCGCGATCGCCGACGGCTACGGCAACAGCGTCGCCCGCGGATACGGCGAACTGCGCCCGGTCGTCGTCGCCGCCGAAGTTCTCGCCGCGGGTAAGCAGATCGACGCGACCGCCGGCGGCGCGCTCGAGGTGCGTCGGGTGCCGGTCCGCTTCGTCCCCGACGGGGCTCTGCGCAGCTCCGCCGAAGCGATCGGCCTCGTCCCGACGGCGGCGGTGCCGAGTGGTGCCTATCTGCTCGCCTCGCAGCTGCGCCCGCCGCGCTCGGCCCGGCCCGGCCCGGCGATCGGAGTCGGCCGCCGTCCGGTCCAGATCGCGGTCAGCGGCGCCGACGCCCTCGCCGTCGCCGGCACCGATCCGGTCGGCTCGCGGGTCGACCTCGTCGTCACCACCGAACCCGACGGTCCCGGCGCCGGCCACACCTACGTCGCCGCCGCCGGGGTGCCCCTGCTGGCGCTCGGCCCGGGGCCCGAAGGCGACAGCGGCGCCACCGCCGCCGCCACCCTCGGCCTGACCCGGCCGCAGGCGCTGCGGCTGATCGCCGCCGAGAGCTTCGCCCGTCAGGTCACCGTCATGCCGCGGGGATGACGTGAGCGCCCGCGACCGCCACATCGCCGAGCTCGCCGCCTCGTTGCGCACGCGCCTGGTCGAGCGCCGCCGCGCCGACGCCGCCGCCGGGCGCCATCGCGACGGTGACCTGCACGACGCGGTCCGCGAGCTGGTCGATCGCGACGCGGCGATCCTGCCCCTCGCCGACCGCGAGGAGATCGCCGCCCGCGTCGTCCGCGACAGCGTCGGCCTCGGCCCGCTCGAGGTGCTGCTCGCCGACCCCGCGGTCGAGGAGGTGATGGTGAACGGCCCCGACCGCGTCTTCGTCGAGCGCGGCGGCCGAATCGAGGAGACGGCGGTCGCCTTTGCCGACGAGGAGGAGCTGCGCAACGCGATCGAGCGGATCCTGGCGCCGCTCGGGCGCCGCGTCGACGAGCTCAGTCCGATGGTCGACGCCCGCCTCGCCGACGGCTCGCGCGTCAACGTCGTCATCCCGCCGCTTTCGATCGACGGGCCGGCGGTCTCGATCCGCCGCTTCGGCGCCCGCCGCCCCGGCCCCGATCGCCTGGTCGAGCTGGGGACGATCAGCGCCAGCCAGCGCGGGCTGCTCGAGCGGGCGGTGCGCGAGCGCCGCAGCGTTCTCGTCAGCGGCGGCACCGGCTCCGGCAAGACGACGCTGCTGAACGCGCTATCGAGCTTCCTCGCGCCGGACGAGCGCGTGGTGACGATCGAGGATGCCGCCGAGCTGCGCCTCCAGCAGCCCCACGTGGTGCGCCTGGAGAGCCGGCCGGCCGGGGTCGAGGGGCGCGGCGAGGTGACGATCCGCGATCTGCTGCGCAACGCCCTGCGGATGCGGCCCGACCGGATCGTGATCGGCGAGGTCCGCGGCCCGGAGGCCCTCGACCTGCTGACCGCGCTCAACACCGGCCACGACGGCGCGCTCTCGACCGTGCACGCCAACTCGCCCGCCGACGCCCTCGGCCGCCTGGAGACGCTGGCGCTGATGGCCGGGGTCGGGCTGCCGCACGCGGCGGTCGCCGAGCAGGTCGGGCGCGGCATCGACCTGGTCGTCCACCTCCAGCGCCGGCCCGACGGCTCGCGCGTGGTGACCGAGATCGCCGAGGTCGTTCGAGCGGCGGGCGGGACGGCTGTCCGCAGCGTGGAGGTGGACGGTGCGGAGACCTCGGCGAGGGTCCCTGACGGTGCGGTGGACGCAGAGACCGGCGGTGAGCGGTGAGCGCCGGCGGGCTGCTGCCGACGCTGATCGGCGCCGCTGCCGGCGGACTGCTGGCGCTGGCCGCGCGGGAGGCGGTCCTGGCGAGCCCCGCGGCGGCCGCCTGGCTGCGGCTGGCGCTGGAGCCGCTGCGGCGCGCCGGGCGCGAGGGCTACGCGCCCTCGACCCTCGAGCGCCGCCGGCTCGCCGCGCTCGGCGCCGCGGCCGCGATCCTCGCCGGCTGGCTGCTCGGCGGGCTCGAGGTGGCGCTGCCGCTCTCGGTCGCCGGCCCCGGCATCGCCGCCTGGGCGATCTCGAGCCGGCGGCGCCGCTACTGCGCCGCGGTCGAGCGCTCGCTGCCGGAAGTCGCGACCGCGGTCGCCGACTCGCTCAGCGCCGGGCGCTCGCTGCGGGCCTCGCTGCCGGCGGCGGCTGCCTACCTCGACGGCCCGCCGGCCGCCGAGCTGGCCCGGCTCGGCGCCGAGCTCGACCTCGGCGCCGCCACCGCCGAGGCGGTGGCTGCCTGGCGAGCGCGGATGCGCTCGGCGCGGGTCGATGCCTTCGCCGCCGCGCTGCTGAGCCAGCGCCTCGCCGGTGGCGACCTCGCCGGCCTGCTGCGACGCTTCGCCGCCGGCGCCGCCGAGCGCGACCGGGTCGCCGAAGACGCCAGGTCGGCGACCGCCCAGGCCCGCTTCACCGGCCTGCTCGTGGTCGCGATGCCGACCGGCGGCTCCCTCTTCGCCGAGCTCGTCCAACCCGGCTTCCTCGCCAAGCTCTTCGGCTCGCCGATCTCGGCGGTGCTCCTGGTCATGGCGGCGGCCCTGCAGCTGGTCGGCTTCGTCGCGATCAAACGCTTCTCGCGGGTGGTCGAGTGACCGGGCCGGAGAAGGGACGAAGGAGGGGACGGCGGGCTGGCCGTCTGACTCACCGGTGGCGTCGGGTTCGGTCGGTGGCGCGCCGCGGCATGGAAGGTGACCGGCTCGTGATTCTGAGAGGTGACCTGCCTCCAGATCGCCGGTCGGCCGGCTCGCTGAGGGGTCGGCCGTGAGCCCGGCGGGCCTGATCGCCGCGCTCGCCATGCTTCTGCTGTTCGCCGCCGGGCGCGAGGTCCTGGCCGGGCGTCGGGCGGCCACGGAGGCGGCGGCGTCGGGTGCCACCGCCGGCCCGGCCGCAAACCCGCGGCTCGCTCCCGGCGGCAGCTGGATGCGGGCGGCGCTTCGCCTCGGGCTGCCCGAGCGCCTGCGGCGCTCCGGCCTCGAGCCGCGCTTGCCTCTCTCAGCGGTCCTGCTCGGCAAGCTCGGCGGCACCGTCCTCGGCGCGCTCGTCGCCCTCACCGCGGCGCCGGCGGCGCCGGGGCGGATCGCGATCGCCGTCGCCATCGGCCTGCCGGCCGCCGGCTTCTTCGCCCCCGACGCGCTGCTCGAGCGCGAGGCGCGCCGCCGGCGCCGACGCCTCGCCGCCGCCCTTCCCGACGCCCTCGACCTGCTCGCCGTCAGCGTCGCCTCCGGTCGCGGCCCTGGGGCCGGGCTCGAGCAGATCGCCCACGCCGGCGAAGGGCCGCTGGCCGAGGAGATGCGGATCGCCGCCGCCGAGCTCTCGCTCGGCAGCCCGCTCAGCGCGGCGCTGGCGGCGCTCCGCACCCGCGTCCCCGGCAGCGAGCTGGCGACCCTCGTCGCCTCGATCGAGCGCTCGCGCCGCTTCGGATCGCCGCTGGCCGATCAGCTGCGTCGCCAGGCCGGCGCCCTGCGCCGCGACAGCCGCCGGGCGGTCGAGGAGCGCGCCGCCCGCGCGGCGCCGAAGATCCAGCTCGTCGTCGCCCTCGTCCTCGTGCCCTCGGTCCTGCTGATGATCGCCGCCGGCCTGATCGCGAACGCCGGATCCCTGCTCTCGGGTTTCTAGTTCGCCGGAGTTGTGGTTGAGATTTGGCCTCTATAGGGGGACCAATCTCAACCACACCTCACTCTGTGGACTCGTCGCGCAGGCGGGTCGCGACGGCGGCCGCGGCGCTGCCAACCTGATCGAGGTCGGCGGTGTCTTCCTTATGTCCGTTGACGTAGGCGACCAGCGTCCCGTCGACCAGCTCGAAGGCGAACTTCTTCGGCGCCGAGTCGCAGAGCCAGACGATGAAGGTGGGGGAGAACAGCTGGCGCAGCCAGTTCGCGTCCTGGCCCTTGCCGCTGAAGATCTCGTATTTCTGGTCGAGCACCTCGCTCTCCAGCTTCACCCGTTCTTTGGAGCGCCGGAAGACGTCCTCGAACTTCTCCAGCGAGCGCAGCCCCGACTTGCGCTGGCAGTAGAGCTCGGGAACGCGCGCGACGCACTCCGGCACCTCGATCATCCCCAGCGTGTAGTGGTAGTAGTTGGTCTGCTGGTTGCCGTCGCTGTCGGTGGTCTCGTCCTCGTAGGTGAAGAGGACGAGCGTTCCATCGACGCCGGGGGCGATCGGGCCGGCGAGGGTCCGGTCCGCATAACGGTCATCGCCCTTGCGCAGCAGCGGCGTCGCCGCCGGCAGCCGCGTCTTGCCGCCGAGGGTCAGGCCGCGCTTGGTCGCGTAGACCTGGAAGAAGTCGTCGGCGGCCTGCGAGTCGGCGATCACCAGGACGATCGCGATGCCGGCGACGACGACGATCACGACCGCAACCAGGCCGAGGACCGGTTTGACCGCGGCGGCGAGGACGATGCCGAGCACCAGCGCCGGCAGGCCGATCAGCCACCAGGTCCGCTGCAGTCCCATGAGCCGCCTGAAGTGGAAGCCGCGCAGGTCGTTGGCGTCTTCGGGAACCGCGGCCGCGGGCGCCGCCTCAGTTGCGCCTGGCTCCGGCGCGGCTTCCGCCGCCGGCTCGGCGCTTTCGCCCGCCTCCGGCCCCGCTTTCTCCTCCTCGCCGCTCATCGCTCGCACCCTAACCCGCCGCGGGGCGGATGCAAATGGGGTTGCAGAGGGAGGTCGTGTTGCAAAGTGGGGGAGTGTGTGTCATTGTGGCGCTCGAGTTGAAGCCCAGGACCGGGGTGGTGAGGCTCCTCCCACCTCATCACTCCGGTCCCAACTCCTTCTTCCTCCGCCGACCTCCGCTCAGAAAGGAACCGCCGAGTTGGCTTTTCGGGGTCTCTACGAGCACAATCTCGACGCCAAGGACAGGCTCACCGTCCCGTCGCGATTCCGCGCCTCGCTGGCTGACGGAGTGGTTCTCTCCAAGGGCTTCGACCCCTGCGTCTGGGTTCACACGACCGCCGAGTTCGAGGACCTGTCGGACCGCTTCCTCTCGCCTCACAGCCCCTTCGGCAAAGACGCGCGGGCGCTGCGCCGCCGCTTCCACGGCGGATCCTTCGACGACGAGCTCGACTCGGCCGGCCGCATCCGCATCCCCAAGCCACTGATCGAGCACGCCGGTCTCGACGGCAAATGCGTCGTCATCGGCGCCGGTGAGTACCTCGAGATCTGGAACGCCGACGCCTGGGCCAAGCAGGAGGAAGAGCTCGACGCCGCCGCCCCCGAGATCGCCGAGGGGCTCGCCGCCGCCGGAGCCGCGTGATCATGAGACTCAATGCACAGCGAATCCCCGTCTCCCACCGCGTCCCACCGACGCCCGCCCAGCAGCTGATGGCGACCGAGCACGAGCCCGTCCTCGCCCCCGAGCTGGTCGACCTGCTGGCCCCCCAGCCGGGCCAGGTCGCGGTCGACTGCACGTTCGGCGCCGGCGGCCACGCCCGCCTCGTCGCCGAGCGCCTGGGGCCGGAGGGGACGCTGATCGGGATCGATCGCGACCCCGCCGCCGAGGCCCGCTTCAACCGCTTCGCCGCCGAGGCCCCGTGCCGCGCGCTCTTCGTCGGATCCGACTTCGTTGCAGGACTTTCTGCACTGCGGGGCGAAGGATTCCGCCCAGACATGATCTACATGGATCTAGGGATGTCCTCCATGCAGGTCGACGCCTGGGAGCGCGGCTTCTCTTACGCCTACGACGCCCCGCTCGACATGCGGATGGACCCACGCCAGGGCTTCGACGCCGCCGACCTCGTCAACGAGTGGCCGCAGTCGCGGATCGCCCAGGTGCTGAGCCGTTTCGGCGAGGAGCGCTACGCCTCCGGTATCGCCCGCGAGATCGTCCGCCGCCGCCCGCTCACCACGACCTCGGAGCTGGTCGACGCGATCAAGGCCGGGATGCCGGCGGCGGCCCGCTTCGGCGCCGGCCATCCCGCCAAGCGCTCCTTCCAGGCGCTGCGGATCGCCGTCAACGGCGAGCTCGACCTGCTCGGCGAGGCCCTGCCGCTGGCCTGGGACGATCTGCCGGTCGGCGGCCGTTTCGCGGCGATCTCCTTCCACTCGCTCGAGGACCGGCCGGTCAAGCAGTTCCTCGCCGCCAAGGCGCAGGGCTGCCAGTGCCCCCCGGAGCTGCCGGTCTGCGTCTGCGGCCACGAGCCCGAGGCTGAGCTGCTGACCCGCCGGGCCGTCGCCCCGGGACCGGCCGAGGTCGAGGCCAACCCGCGCTCGCGCTCGGCCCACCTGCGCGCCGCGATCAAGATCGCCGAGGGCGAGCCCACCGTCGGGTCCGGCGACGAGAGCGGGGAGGAGGACTGATGGCCGTCTCGGCGCCACGCCGCGCCGCCACCGCTCCGGCGCCCGCCCGCACCGCGCCGCCGGAGCCGAAGAAGCGCCCGCGCGATCGTCCCAAGCCCGGCGCGCCCGCCCGCAAAGCCGGCGTCGCCGCGCCCGCCCGCCCGGCGCCGAAACGCAAACCAGCCCGCAAGGGGCTCGGCCGCAAGGCCTCAGCCGCGACCGCCCCGGCGCGCAAAGGGACCGCCCGCAAAGCCTCAGCCGCCACCGCGCCGGCGCGTAAGGCGCCCGCACGCCGCACCCCCGCCCGCAAGTCGCCGAGTCGCCGCGCCGCTCAGGGCGGCCAACTGATCCCGATCGCGGTCGGGCGCACCGCCGCCACCGTCCGCGGGCTGCCCGACTCGGGCCCGATCGTCCGCCTCACCCGCGGCCGCTCCTGGATCGCCCTGCTCGGCGTCCTGCTGGTCGGGATCGTCGCGCTCAACGTCGTCACCCTCAGCTTCGCCGCCTCCGCCGGGCGCATCGACGCCAACTCGACGACGCTCGAACACGAGAACTCGGCGCTCGGCGGCCGCAAGGAGACCAAGTACAGCCAGGAACGGATCCGCCACGAGGCGGCCCAGATCGGCCTGGCAAGCTCGACCACGCAGAACCCCCACCTGGTCGTCGCCGGCAAGAACGACGTCGCCACCGCCGCGGCGCGCCTGGCCGCGGCGAGCCCGGAATAGGGCGCCCGCCGGATGCGCCTGATCGAGCGCCGCATCGGCCTCCTCTTCGCCGGCTTCGTCCTCGCCTTTCTGGTGATCGCCTGCCGCGCCTTCTGGCTGCAGGGGGTGCAGGGCGAGAGCCTCGCCTCCCAGGCGGTCAGCCAGCAGACCGAAACGGTGATGGTCCCCGGCCTGCGCGGCAGCCTGCTCGACCGCGAGGGCAACAGCCTCGCCTACTCCGAAGACGCGGCGACGATCTACGCCACGCCCTACCAGGTGAAAAACGCGCCCAAGACGGCGGCGGCGCTGGCGCCGATCCTGAAGGAGAAGCCGAGCGAAGTGCTGGAAGCGCTGACCGCCGAATCGGGCTTCTCATACCTGGCCAAGAAAGTCGACCTCGGCACCGCCGCGCGGGTCGAACACCTCGAACTCGAAGGCATCGGCCAGCTGCCCGACAGTCGCCGCACCTATCCGCAGGGCGAAATGGCGGGCCAGGTGATCGGCGTGAACGGCGCCGAAAACGAAGGTCGCAGCGGGCTCGAACTCGGCGAGGAATCGGCGCTCAAAGGCGAAGAAGGCGAACGCCGGGTGGTCCACGACGCGCTCGGCCAGCCGATCAAGCTGGAAACCGTCAAGGAAGCCAAGGACGGCGAAAACGTCCAGCTGACGCTCGACCCGGTGCTGCAGGAGAAGGCCGAAGAAGTCCTCGCGAAAGTCGGCGAAACGTACACGCCGACGGGGGCGACGGCGGTCATCGTCGACCCGCGCAACTCGCAGATCCTGGCGATGGCCAACTGGCCGCCGGTCAATCCGGGCGACCTCGAACACGTCACCAACGAGGACCTGATGAACCGGGCGACCAGCTTCAACTACGAACCGGGCTCGACCTTCAAGCCCTTCACGATCGCCGCGGCGCTGGAAGAAGGGGTGGTCACGCCGACGACCGAATTCGTCCTGCCGCCGGAACTCCACGTCGCCGACCGCGTCATCAAGGACGCCGAGGAACGCGGCACCGAAACGATGAGCACGGCCCAGATCCTCGCTCGCTCCTCGAACATCGGCGCGGTCACGATCGGCTTGAAGCTCGGCGCGACCAAATTCTCCAAATGGATGGAAACTTTCGGCTTCGGCGAACCGACCGGCGTCCAGTTCCCCGATGAGGAAAGGGGGATCGTCCCCAAGCTGAGCAACTACTCGGGCTCGACGATGGGCAACCTGCCGATGGGCCAGGGAGCGGCGGTGACCGCGATCCAGATGGTCCAGGGATACACCGCGATCGCCAACAACGGCATGCTGCGCCCGCCCCAGCTGATCCAGAAGATCGGCGAAACGCCGGTCCACGAGCCCAAGGGCAAACGGGTGATGACCGCCAAGACGGCGACCGAGATCCGCGAAATGCTCGAGGGCGTGCTGGGGCCGGAAGGGACGGCGTCGATGGTCAGCGTCCCCGGCTACAACCTCGCCGGCAAGACCGGAACCGCCCAGGTGGCCGAAAACGGGACCTACTCGAAAACCAAATACATCGCCAGCTTCATCGGCTTCGCGCCGGCCCTGCACCCGCGCTTCCTGGCGGCGGTGATCGTCAACGAACCGGAAGGCGAAATCTACGGCGGTGCTGTGGCGGCGCCGGCGTTTGGCGAACTGGCGGCTTTCGGGCTGCCTTATCTTGGGGTGCCGCAGGAATAAAGGGACGGGAAGGGACGATGGCTTGGAGGGTCGGGTGCCCCTCGCGCTTGCTGGGGTTTTCGCCGTTGACTCGCAGGCTCTCGCTGACCGGCTATGCGAAAACCAGGACGCCGCGCGCGCGAGGGGCACCCGACCCTCTTCCTAGACTTCGAGTGATGAGGCTCGAGGAGATTGCGGCTGCCTTTCGGGACGCCCGGATTGTCGGGAGCCCTGGTGTCGAGGTGGGGGATCTGGCCTATGACAGCCGGAAGGTCGGCCAAGGGACGTTGTTCTTCTGTGTGGTCGGGGAGAAACGGGATGGTCACGACTTTGCTGAGGAAGTGGTCGAGGCTGGGGCGGTGGCGCTGGTTGTCGAGCGCGAGCTGGAGGTCGGGGTGCCGCAGATCGTGGTGCCGAGCGCGCGGGCGGCGATGGCGCCGGCCGCGGCGACCTTCTTCGGCGACCCGACCGCGGAGCTGCGGGTGGTCGCGGTGACCGGCACCAACGGCAAGACGACGACCGCCTTCCTGACCCGCGAGATCCTCGAATCGGCCGGCGTCCGGTGCGGGCTGCTGGGGACGGTGAAGCAGGTGGTCGGGGGGGTCGAGGAGTCGGTCGAGCGGACCACCCCCGAGGCGATCGACCTGCAGGCGACGTTCCGGCGGATGCTCGAGGGCGGCGACCGCGCCTGCGTGATGGAGGTCAGCTCGCACGCGATGGTGCTCCACCGCGCCGACGCGATCCACTTCGACGTCGCCGTCTTCACCAACCTGACCCAGGACCACCTCGACTTCCACGCCGACATGGAGGACTACTTCGCGGCCAAGCGGATGCTCTTCGAAGCTGGTCCCGGAGTCGCGATCGTCAACGTCGACGACCCCTACGGGCGGCGGCTCGCCGCCGATTTCGATGTCCTGACCTTCTCCGCCGAGGGCGCCCAGGCCGACTACAGCGCCCGCGACGTCTCCTTCGACGCCGGCGGCGCGAGCTTCGCGATCGCCGAAAAAGCCGAGGTGCGGACCGGGATGCCGGGGCACTTCAACGTCGCCAACGCGCTCGGTGCGTTCGCGGCGGCCGAGGCGCTCGGGATCGACGCCGCTGCCGCCGCCGCGGGCCTGAGCGCCGCCGCCCGCGTCCCCGGTCGCTTCGAGCCGATCGACGAGGGGCAGGGGTTCGCCGTCCTCGTCGACTACGCCCACACTCCGGACTCGATGGAGAACGTCCTGCGCGCCGCCCGGCGGCTGACCACCGGGCGCCTGATCTCGGTGTTCGGCGCCGGCGGCGACCGCGACCGCGACAAGCGCCCGAAGATGGGGCGAGCCGGCGGTGTCCTCTCCGACCTCGTCGTCGTCACCTCCGACAACCCGCGCTCCGAGGATCCCGAGAAGATCGTCGCCGAAGTCGCCGCCGGGGCGGAGGAGGGCGAGGCCGAGCTGGTGGTCGAGGTCGACCGGCGGCGGGCGATCGCGCTGGCGCTGGCGCGGGCCGAGCCGGGGGACACGGTCGTCATCGCCGGCAAGGGGCACGAGCAGGGACAGGAATTCGAGGGCGGGCGCAAGATCCCGTTCGACGATCGCCAGGTCGCCCGCGAGGAGCTGCGCAAGCTGGGCAGCCCGGCGTGAGGCTCGGCCCGGACGAGATCGCCGCCGTTCTGGAGGCCGAGATCCTGGCGCCCGGCGCGGGGAGCCCGCCGCGGCGGGCGACGATCGCCTCCGGCGAGACCGGTCCCGGCGACCTCTTCTTCGGCCTGCCCGGCGCCAACCGCGACGGCGGCGAGTTCGCCGGCGCGGCGGTCGAGGCGGGAGCGTGGGGGGTGGTGGCGACGCCGGAGCACGCCGCCCGCGCCGCCGCGACCGAGGCCGGCGAAGACCGGCTCGGGGCGACCGACGCGCCGCCGCGCGAAGCCGCCGGCGCCGGCGAGCCCGCCTGGGTCTTCGCGGTCGCCGACCCGCTCGCCGCCCTGCAGCGGCTGGCCCGTGCCAACCGCCGCGCGCTCGACGCCCAGGTTCTCGGCGTCACCGGCTCGGTCGGCAAGACCTCGGTCAAGGACATCGCCCGGGCGCTCCTGCCGGGTCGCGTCCACGCCAACGCCCAGAACCTGAACACCGAGATCGGCCTGCCGCTGACCGTCCTCGAAGCCCCCGACGACACCGAGCGCCTGGTGCTGGAGATGGCGATGCGGGGCGCCGGGCAGATCGCCGAGCTGGCGGCGATCGCCGAGCCCGACGTCGCCGTCATCACCAACGTCGGCCCGGTCCACGTCGAGCTGCTTGGCTCAGTCGCGGCGATCGCCGCGACCAAGGCCGAAGTCCTCGACTACCTGCCGGCGGGCGGCACCGCCGTCGTCCCGGTCGAGGCAGGCGAGCTGGAGCCGCACCTCGAGCGCGCGCCGCGCCTGCTGCGCTTCGGCCCAGGCGGCGACGTCGCGGCGACCGAGGTCGCGGTCGCCGACGGCGGGCTGACGGCGCTCGTCACCACCCCGACCGGCTCGGCGCGCTTCGCCTTTCCCTTCGCCGAGACCTACAACCTGACCAACGCGCTCGCCGCGATCGCCGCCGGCGTCGCCCTCGGCATCGACCCCGAGCAGATGGCCGACCGCACTGCGGGCATAGGCTTCTCGCGTTTCCGCGGCGAGCGCATCGAGCTCGGTGCCGGAATCGTCCTCGTGAACGACTGCTACAACGCCAACCCGGTGTCGATGCGCGCGGCGCTCGACCATCTCGCGACGCTTGGCGCGCCGCGGACGATCGCCGTGCTCGGCGAGATGGGCGAGCTCGGCCCCGGCGCCGCCGGCTTCCACCGCGAGGTCGGCGCCCACGCGCGCGCCGCCGGGACCGACATCGTCGTCGGCGTCGGCGCCCCGGCCCGCGACTACGACCCCGACGAACTGGTCGCTGACCCGGCCGAGGCGGCCGAGTGGCTGGACGCCCACCTCGAAGCCGGCGACACGGTTCTCGTCAAGGGGTCGCGGTCGGCCGGCCTCGAGGCTGTCGCCGCCGCGCTTGCCGAGACCCGCGGCGCCCCGGGAAGCGGAGCCGAGGAGGCCCACCGTGGGTGAAGTCCTGATCGCCGGCATGGCGGCGATGCTGATCTGCATCTTCCTCGGGCCGAAATTCATCGAATACCTGCGCGTGCGCGAGTTCGGGCAGCACATCCGCGAGGACGGCCCGCAGGAGCACCACGCCAAGGCCGGCACCCCGACGATGGGCGGGCTGATCGTCTTCGCCTCGATCTGCGTTCCCTACCTGGTGCTTTCCGATCGCGACGCCCAGAGCCTCGCCGTCTTCGGGGTCGCGATGGGCTGCGCCGCGCTCGGTTTCGCCGACGACTACATCAAGATCGTCAAACGCCGCTCGCTCGGTCTCGCCGGCCGCTGGAAGCTGGTCGGGCAGCTGTTCCTCTCGCTCGGCCTCTGGTACGTGGCGCGCCATTCGGTCGGCCTGCAGCCGGTGCTCTACTTCCGCATCGGCGGCGGCAGCATCCACCTCGGGCCGATCCTCTACTTCGTCCTCATCTTCCTCGTCGTCGCCGGCACCTCCAACGGCGTCAACCTCACCGACGGCCTCGACGGCCTCGCCGCCGGCTCCTGCGCGATCGTCCTGCTCGCCTACACGGCGATCGCCTTCGTCGCCGGCGAGCAGCAGAACCTGGCGCTGCTGGCGGCCTGCCTGGTCGGCGCCTGCATCGGATTCCTCTGGTACAACGCCTTCCCGGCCTCGATCTTCATGGGCGACACGGGATCACTGGGCCTCGGCGGCGCGATCGGCGCCCTCGCGGTGATGACCCAGACCGAGGTCCTCCTCGTCATCATCGGCGGCATCTTCGTGATCGAGGCGCTCTCGGTCCTGCTCCAGGTCTTCTCCTTCAAGACCTTCCGCCGCCGCGTCCTGCTGATGGCGCCCCTGCACCACCACTTCGAGATGATGGCCTGGTCGGAGACCAAGATCATGCTCCGCTTCTGGATCATCGCCGCCGTCTGCTCCGGCATCGGTTTCACGCTCTACCAACAGAGCATCGGGCGCTAGGCGGGCGCTGATCAGGCGGGACCCGTCACGAGCGGGGAGGACTGCGGGCGGTGCGGTTGCTCCGTTCTCGCCCTCCCCTCCCGTGCCACCCACCTGATCAGCGCGCGAGGGCCTCTTCGATTGATCTGGCGGCGGCCTCGCCGGCGCGCTCTATCGGCTCGGTGCTGCGTAGGGCCCGGGCGAGGACGAAGGCGCCCTCGAGCCCGGCGATCATCTCGATGACCAGGCGCCGGGCCTCGGGGCGGGGGACGCCGGCGAGCTCGAAGCGCCAGGTCCCGCCCTCGATCCAGCCGTTGAAGACGTCGGCGCAGGCCTCGCGGATCGACTCGTCGCTATCTGACATCTCGAGGGCGACGGTGGCGATCGGGCAGGCGTCGGCGTAGCCGCTGTCGCGGTGGTTGGCGGCGGCGGTGGCGAAGAAGTCGCGCACTCCCTCGACCAGGTCCCGCTCGGGAGGGATGATCGCGCCCAGCAGCTCGCCGTACTTGGCCCCCGACACCCGCACCGTTTCGGCTCCCAGGGCCGATTTGCCACCTGGGAAGAAGTGGTAGAGGGAGCCGAACGGCGCCCCCGCCTCGGCGAGGATCTCTTTGACCCCGGTCCCCGCGTAGCCCTGGCGGCGAAAGAGCTCGCTGCTGGCATCGAGGATCCGGTCCCGCGTGTCATTTGGCATCCCTCGATGATACGTTCTCATTCACTAGAGCGATCTATCTAGTACTTTGACCCCCGGGTCGCTTGTCTCCTATAGGGCGACAAGCGACCCGGGGGTCGAAACACTGCGAAGGGAGAGCGATGGGGACGGTCGAGGTCGAAGCGGGGACGATCGAGTACGAGGACACCGGTGGCGAGGGGCCGGTGCTGGTCCTTGTCCCGGGACTGGTCATGGACTATCGCCAGTGGGAGCTGGTGGTGCCGGAGCTAGCCGGCGAGTTCCGCTGCATCACCGTGACCCTGCCGATGGGCGCCCACCGCCGGGCGATGAAGCCCGATGCCGACCTCTCGATGGTCGGCATGTGCCGCATCCTCAGCGAGGTCCTCGAGCGCCTCGACCTCCACGACGTCGTCCTCTGCTTCAACGACTGGAGCGGCGCCCAGGTGATGATCGCCGAGGGCGGGGTGGACCGGGTCGCCAAGCTCGTCCTGGCCTCCTGTGAGACCGTCGGCAACTACCCGCCCGGCCTCGGCGGCTGGGCGGCCTGGCTCTCGGCCAAGCTGCCGGGCGGCCTCGCGATCACCCGCCAGGTCCTGCTACGCCCGCGCCTGCGCCGACTGCCGTTCCTCTTCGGCCAGATGAGCAAGCGCGGCATCCCCGACGAGCTGATGCGCCACTGGATGGAGCCGCTCGCCCGCCAGGACATCCAGCGCGACCTCCGCAAGTACGCCGGCGACGCGATTCCCGGCGGCCGCGACGCCCTCCGCAACGCCGAGGGGCAGCTCGGCACCTTCGACCGTCCCGTCCTCGTCGTCTGGGACGCCGAGGGCAAGTTGATGCCCAACGCCGAGGGCCGCCGGCTCGCCGATTCCTTCCCCGACGCCCGCTACGTCGAGCTGCCCGACTGCTTCACCCTGATCGCCCTCGACCAGCCAGAGGCCCTGGCCGCCGAGATCCGCGCCTTCGCAGGGATAAACGCGCAATAAGAGATCATTCACTAGTCCTCTCTCGCTTAGTAAAAAAGTGTTGCGCCAAAGTGGCTAGTTCGTTACTTTCGCGACGTACGGTTCGGCTGGTGCGGGTTCGTTGCAGGGGAAGGGTGGGATGGACCGGGAGACGAGCGAGGTCAGGTATCTCGAAGCGCGGACAAGGATTCTTCGTGCCCGCGGCGATCTCATCCGCGCCGAGGCGGTCGCCGTGGTGGTCGACTCACTGAGTCGCTTCGTGTTCGCCCTCGCGACCTCAACGCCACCCTGCACTTCCTGCCGCCCCGCTGAGTCGAGGCGCTCAACCGTTGACCCAGACAGGTCCCGCTCGCCGCAGGGCGAAACAGCGTTATGTGAATCTGCTGCCGCCGAAGGAAATCCGACCGCCGCTGCCGGGAGGGCCATATCTCGTCGTCGGGCTGGCGCGGTCGGGGCAGGCGGCGGCGCGGTTGCTGGCGGCGCGAGGGGAGCGGGTGCGGGCGGTCGACGGGGGAAATCCGGTGGGCGCGGCAGGACTTGGGGGGTTCGGCGTCGAAGTCACCCTGGATACGGATGGTCTTGCTCAGCTCGAGGGAACGCGGACGGTCGTCAAGAGCCCGGGAGTGCCCCGGGAGGCGCCGGTGATCGCGACCGCGCTGGAGCGCGGAATCGAGGTCATCGGGGAGGTGGAGCTGGCGTGGCGGGCGCTGCCCAACCGGTTCCTCGCCGTCACCGGCACCAACGGCAAGACGACCACCGCCGAGCTGCTCGGGCACGTCTGGCAGACCGCTGGTGAGCCGGTCGCGGTCGCCGGCAACGTCGGCACGGCGCTGGCCGGTCTGGTCGACGAGGTCGACCCCGAGGCGACGATCGTCTGCGAGGCCTCGAGCTTCCAGCTCGAAGACACCAGCTACTTCGCCCCCGAGGGCGCCGTCATCCTCAATCTGGCGCCCGACCACCTCGATCGCCACGGGACCTTCGAGGCCTACCGCGACGCCAAGCTCAAGATCTTCGCCAACCAGGGCAACGACGACGTCGCCGTCTACAACGCCGACGACCCCGAGCTCGCCGACATCGACCTCGGCGGCTGCGCCCGCCGCATCGCCTTCTGCCGCGGCGCCGCCCCCGACTGCGAAGTCGCCCTCGCCGAGGGCACGATCTTCTACGACGGCGAGCCGCTCCTGCCGGTCGCAGAGCTCGGCCTGTTCGGCGACCACAACGCCGAGAACGCGATGGCCGCCGCCGCCGCCGCGCTGGCGCTGGGGATCGACCGCGAGGCGGTCCGCGAGGGCCTGCGCAGCTTCGCCGGCGTGTCGCACCGCCTCGAGCCGGTCGCCGAACGCGGCGGCGTGCGCTTCGTCAACGACTCCAAGGCGACCAACGTCGCTTCCGCCGCGGTCGGCATCCGCGCCTTCGCCGGCGGCGTCCACGCGATCCTCGGCGGCAGCGACAAGGGCGAGCCGTTCGCGCCGCTGATTGCGCCGATCGAGGAGCGCTGCGCCGCCGCCTACCTGACCGGCGCGACGGCCGAGCGCATGGCCGCCGAGCTGGGCCCGGCCGCCGCCGCCGGAGTGCCGCTGCACCGGGCCGCCGACCTCGAGGACGCAGTCCGCTCAGCCGCCGCCGCGGCCGTCCCCGGCGACGTCGTCCTGCTGTCGCCCGCCTGCGCCTCCTACGACGCCTTCGAGAACTTCGAGCAGCGCGGCGAGCGCTTCCGCCAGATCGTCGCCGACCTCCCGCCGGCCACCGAGCCCCCCTCGGCGAGCCCCGAGGACCGGCGATGAGCGGTCTGCCGCTCGCCCTCGGGCGCGCCCGTCCCGCCAAGGCCAAGCGGTCGAAGGCCAAGACCAAGCGCAAGTCCCGGCGCGCTGTCTCGACCGAGTACAACCTGCTGCTGACCGCGACGCTCTGCCTGCTGGCCTTCGGTGCGGTGATGGTCTTCTCGGCCAGCTCGACGACCCAGGTGCTCGAAAACGGCGGCCTCGGCAACAGCGCCTACTACCTCAAGCGCACGCTGATGTTCGGCGCCGTCGGCCTGGTGATCATGCACCTGACCGCCCGCTACGGCCTCGACAAGATCCGCCAGCTGACCCCGGCCCTGCTGGCCGGCTCGATCTTCATGCTCCTTGTCGTCCTCGGCGCCGGCCAGAGCGTCAACGGCGCCAGCCGCTGGATCGGCTCCGGCTCCTTCCAGATCCAGCCCTCCGAGCTGGCCAAGGTGGCGCTGATCCTCTACGCCGCCGACATGCTCGCCCGCAAGCCCAAGCGCGCGCGCTCGATCGAAGGCTTCATGCCGATCCTCCTCGTCACCTCTGCGGCGGGCCTGCTGATCATGCTGGAGCCGGATATGGGGACGACGATGGTCGTCGTCTTCTCAGTCGCCGCGACCCTGATCGCCGCTGGCGCCCGCCCCCGCGACCTCGGCAAGATCGCCCTCGCGATCGGCGTCCTCGCCCTGCTGATGACGATCGTCGAGCCCTACCGGATGGCCCGCCTGACCGGCTTCCTCAGCCCCGGCTCCGCGACCGAAGGCGCCGGCTTCCAGGCCGCCCAGGCGAAGATCGCGCTCGGCTCCGGCGGCATCTTCGGCGTCGGCATCGGCAACGGCGTCGAGAAGGCCTTCTACCTGCCCGAGGCCCACACCGACATGATCTCGGCCGTGATCGGCGAGGAGCTGGGGATGGTCGGCATCTTCGGCGTCGTCGGCCTGTTCGCGCTGTTCGGCTACGCCGGCCTCAAAGTCGCCCAGAAGGCCAAGGACAACTACGCCAAGCTGCTGGTCGCCGGACTGACCTCGATGGTCCTCATAACGGCGACGATCAACCTCTTCGCGGTGATGGGCCTGGCGCCGCTGACCGGCGTGCCGCTGCCCTTCGTCTCCTACGGCAACAGCGCCCTGCTGTCCTGCCTGTTCGCGGTCGGGCTGATCCTCAACGTCGCCCGCGGCGGCACCGGGGCGGCCCGGCGCGCCGCGACGCCCTCGCGCGCTGGCAAACTGCGCGTCGTCGAAGGCGGCCGCCCGGCCGCCACTGGAAGGAGCCGATCGAGCAGTGCCAAACGCGGGGCCAAAAGTGGTGGTGGCGGCGGGGGGAACCGCGGGTCACGTGGTGCCCGCCATGGCGGTCGCCGACGAGCTTAGGTGCCGCGGCGCCCGCGTCAGCTGGCTGGGGACGCGCGAGCGGATCGAGGCCGAGCTGGTGCCAGCGGCGGGATACGAGATCGACTTCCTGCGGGTCCGCGGGATCGACCGCCGCAACCCCCTGCGCGCGGCGCGGGCGGGCTTGGAGGCGCTGGGCGCGGTCGGCGCGGCGCGGAGCGCCCTGCGGGCGCGGGGCGCCGACGTCGTCATGGGCGGCGGCGGCTACGTCGCCGGCCCGGCCGGCCTGGCGGCGACCCTGACCCGCACGCCGCTCGTCTTGACCGAGGCCGACTCCCACCTCGGCCTCGCCAACCGCCTGCTGGCGCGCCGCGCCGCGCGGGTCTGCCTGGCCTTCCCGATCGAGGGGCGCGCGGGCGATCCCTACCTGGTGACGGGACGCCCGGTGCCGGCGGCGGTGCTCGACGCAGACCGCGGCCGGGCGCGTGAGCGCTTCGGGATCGGGCCCGATGAGCGGGCGCTGCTGGTCGTCGGCGGCAGCCAGGGCGCGCGGTCGGTCAACTTCGCTGCCGTCGAGGCGTTCGCCGAGCGGGGCGGGGGCGATGCCGCGCGGAGCGCCGGGGACGCCGCGCCCGGCGGCGGCGCCGCGTGGCGGAGCGACGCAGCGCTCGGCGGCGCCGCCGCGTGGCGGGCGGACGCCGAGCGGGGCGGACGCGATTTCGCGGTCCTGCATCTGGCCGGCCGCCGCGACTACGCCGAGCTGCGCGCTCGCCTCGACGCCGCGCCCCACGCCGAGGGCTACACGCTGCTCGAGTACGAGCCGGACCTCGGCGACGTCCTGGCGGCCTCGGATCTGGTGTTGGGACGATCGGGCGGCTCGATCTTCGAGTTCACCGCCGCCGGGCGCCCGGCGGTCCTCGTCCCCTATCCCTTCGCGACCGCCGACCACCAGAGCGCCAACGCCGCCTGGATGGAGCGGGGAGGGGCGGCGACCGTGCTGGCCGACGACGACCTCGGGCCCGAGCGCCTCGCCGGCGCGGTCGCCGCGATCCTCGGCGACCCGGCGGCGCTCGAGCGCATGTCCGCAGCCGCCCGAGCCCTCGCCAAGCCCGACGCCGCCGCCAGCATTGCCGACGAGGTCCTCGCCGCCGCTATGGGTCCGACCGGCCGCCCCGGCCACCAGCTCCGGTTGCCTTTTGTAGTCCACAGGGCGACAAAAGGCAGGGGGTGAGTAACGGAACTGTGACCGGCGCTGGTGCACAGGTATGGGAGGGACGGCGGCTGCACTTCATCGGCGTGGGGGGCGCCGGGATGAGCGGGCTCGCGATCGTCGCCGCCGGGCTCGGCGCCGAGGTCACTGGCTCCGACCGCGCCGAATCCTCCTATATGGAGCGCCTGCGGGTCGCCGGCCTGGAACCGATCGTCGGCCACGACGCCGCCAACCTGCCCGAGGGCGCCGAGGTCGTCGTCTCCAGCGCGATCGGCGCAGAAAACCCCGAGCTGGCGCTGGCCCGCGAGCTCGGGGTCGAGCCGATCCACCGCGGCGAGCTGCTCGCCCAGCTCTGCGC
The DNA here is from genome assembly GCA_963839115.1 of uncultured Actinomycetes bacterium. Lineage (GTDB taxonomy): Bacteria > Actinomycetota > Thermoleophilia > Solirubrobacterales > 70-9 > VAYN01. The sequence goes on along the minus strand of CAWITM010000001.1, from coordinate 1,477,408 downwards.
CGAGAAGCGCCTGATCGCCGTCGCCGGCACCCACGGCAAGACGACGACGACGGCGATGATCGTCTGGGCGCTGCGCGGCCTCGGCGAGGATCCCGCCTTCTTCGTCGGCGGCGAGGTGCCGCGCCTCGGCCCCGAAGGCGCCGCCGCCAACGCGGGATGGGGGAGCAGCGAGTGGGCGGTGGCCGAGGGCGATGAGTCCGACGGCAGCTTCCTGCGCCTCGAACCCGAGATCGCCGTCGTCACCAACGTCGAGATGGACCACCACTCGAAATGGGGTTCGCTGGAGCAGCTGGTCGCCGCCTTCGCCGACTTCGCCGGCAGGGCCGAGCGGGCGGTGCTGCCGGCGCCGAGCGGCCCCGAGGTGACCGGCGCCGGCGCCGAGACCCCCGGGATCGAGGCCCTGCGGGGTGAGCTCGCGGCAATCACCGAGTTCTCTCTCACCTCGCCTGGACCCGATCCGCTGGCGCTCGCCGTCCCCGGCGCCCACAACCGCCTCAACGCCCGCGCCGCGCTGGCCGCGCTCGGCGCCGCCGGCTTCGACCCCGACGCCGCCGCGGTGGCGCTGGCCGACTTCCCGGGCGTCCGCCGCCGCCTCGAGCTGAAGGGTCGTCGCGGCGCCGTCCGCATATATGACGACTACGCCCACCACCCGACCGAGGTCCGCGCCGCGCTCGCCGCTCTGCGCGAGCTCGAGCCGGCCCGCCTCGTCGCCGTCTTCCAGCCGCACCTCTACTCGCGCACCAAGGCGTTCGCCGCCGAGTTCGGCGCCGCCCTCGCCGCCGCCGACGAGATCGCCGTGCTCGACATCTACGCCGCCCGCGAGGAGCCGGTCGGCGAGTTGGCCGGGGTCAGCGGCCTCGACGTCGCCCGCGCCGCCGCCGATCGCGCCGGGGGCAAAGCGGTCGCCTGGCTGCCGAGCGCCGAGCGCGCCCGCGAGTTCCTCGCCCCCCGACTCGACGAGATCTCTCAGCTGGCCGAGCACACGACTGAAAATCGTGGTGCCGCGAGTTCGAACCCGCCGGTCCTGGTCACCCTCGGCGCCGGCGACGTCTTCCGCCTCGGCGAGGCGCTGGTCGAGGAGCCCGCATGAGCGCGCCGCACGGGGTCGAGCGCGAATACCCGCTGGCCCGGCTGACCACGGTGCGCACCGGTGGCCCGGCCGACTGGTTCGCCCGCCCTGAAGGCGAGCACGAGCTCGTCGACCTGCTCGGCTGGGCGGCCGAGGAACGGCTGGCGGTAGGGATGGTCGGCTCCGGCTCGAACCTGCTGGTAGCCGACGATGGATTCCACGGACTCGCGATCAAGCTGGCCGGCGCCCTGGCGTCGATCGAGCACGAGGGCGACCGCCTGCTCTGCGGCGGCGGCGCCCGCCTGCCATCGGCGGCCGCGAAGGCGGCCGGTTGGGGGCTCTCGGGCCTCGAGTTCGGGATCAACATCCCCGGCACCGCCGGCGGGGCGGTGCGGATGAACGCCAACGCCTACGGCGGCGAGCTGGCGGCGGTGCTGGAGTGGGTGGAGATATCGACCGCGCTGGGGACCAGCCGGCGGCTCCCCAACGAACTCGGCTTCGTCTACCGCGACTCCAACCTGCGCGAAGCCGAGGTCGTCTCGCACGCCAGCTTCAAGCTGACTCCCGCCGACCCCGACGAAATCCGCGCCACGCTGGCGGCGATGCGCGAACGCCGCCGCGAGGCCCAGCCCTCCGGGATCAAGACCTTCGGCTCGACCTTCAAGAACCCCACCGACCCGCGCGCCGGGGGCCGCTCGGCCGGCCAGCTGCTCGAGGCCGCCGGCTGCCGCGGCCTCGCGCTCGGCGGCGCCCGTTTTGCCGAGAAGCACGCGAACTTCGTCGAGAACACCGGCGCCGCGACCACCACCGAGGTGCTGGCGCTGATGGCCGAGGGCCGCCGCCGGGTCCACGAGGCGACCGGCGTGGTGCTCGAGCCCGAGGTCCAGGTGCTGGGCGAGGTCAGCCTCCCGCCCGGCAGCTGGGAGCTGTGAAACGCGCGCTGGCGGCGCTCGTCGTCGTCATCGTCCTGGCCGTCGCCGTCTACTGGTTCTTCCTGCGCAGCGACAGCAGCCCGGAAGCGGCGCCGGCCGCGCCCCCTCACGCGGTGGCGCGGATCGGCGAAGGGTCGAAGGCTGTCGCCGTCGACCAGCGCGGCAACCTCGCGCCGCAGCTGAAGCTGCCGAAGAAGCCACCACTGCCACTGCTGCCCCTCAAAGCGCCGCCGAAAGGCGGACGGGTCAAGGGGCCGGTCCTGGAAGAGGTCGAAGTGCTCCTCGCGGCGCCGTCGGCGCTCATGCCCTACCTCGCGGCGACGTCCTTCGACAAGAAGGAAGGTGGCGTGACCGTCGAAACCACCTCGGGGATCGAACTGCGCTTCGGCGACGCCTCGCAAGCCAAGAAGAAGTGGGAAGCCGCGGTTGCGATCATCGCCGATCCCTCGATCACGGCGCTCGATTATGTCGACCTGGAGGCGCCGTCCCGACCGTCCTACCTCGAAGGCGAACACGAACTTCCGCCCGCTCCGTGATTTTCGAGCGGCTGCTCGCGGTCCGCACGGCGCCTTGGAATGCGGTCTGAAGGTCAACCCTCGACCAAAGGGTGAGGTCTGATAAAGTCTCAACCCTAGGTCGAGAAACTTACGTTGCAGGAGTCCTCGGATCGTTTGACAGAGGTCCCGCAATGCCCTACGTTGAGCGCAATTTCCGCGTTTGAAGCGGATGCTCGAACCCTTGAGCATCACTCCAGGCTCGGACGGAACAAGGGCTCAACTCAACTAACAGCTGTCTGGACCACGTTCCCAGCTCGCCCGCAAGGTCGAGCGGCCCCGACGGCGAAAGAGATTCGGGAGATGGAAAGCACTTACCTAGCCGTCATCAAGGTCGTCGGCGCCGGCGGCGGCGGAACCAATGCCGTGAGTCGGATGATCGATGCCGGGATTCGCGGTGTCGAGTTCGTCGCGGTCAACACCGACGCCCAGGCGCTGCAGGCCTGCGACGCCGACATCAAGCTGTCGATCGGCCAGGAGCTGACGCGCGGGCTCGGCGCCGGGGGCAACCCCGAGGTCGGCGCCGGCGCCGCGGCCGAGAGCCGCGACGAGATCAAGGAGGCGCTGAAGGGCGCCGACATGGTCTTCGTCACCGCCGGCGAGGGCGGCGGCACCGGGACCGGCTCGGCCCCCGTGATCGCCGAGATCGCCAAGGAGGAGATCGGCGCCCTGACCGTCGGCGCGGTCACCAAACCGTTCGAGTTCGAGGGCAAACGACGCATGCAGCAGGCGCTCGAGGGCATCGAGAAACTGCGCAACAACGTCGACACCCTGATCATCGTCCCGAACGAGAAACTGCTCCAGGCGGTCGAGCGCCGCACCAGCGTCCTCGACGCCTTCCGCCAGGCCGACGACATCCTGCGCCAGGGCGTCCAGGGCATCACCGACCTGATCACCATCCCCGGCCTGATCAACCTCGACTTCGCCGACGTCCGCACGATCATGCGCGACGCCGGCTCGGCGCTGATGGGCGTCGGCTCCGCCTCGGGCGAGAAACGCGCCCTCGAAGCGGCCAAAGCCGCGGTCACCTCGCCGCTGATCGAGGAGTCGATCAAAGGCGCGACCGGGATGCTGCTGAACATCACCGGCCCCGAGGACCTCGGCCTGTTCGAGGTCAACGAGGCCGCCCAGCTGGTCCAGGCCGAGGCCGACGACAACGCCAACATCATCTTCGGCTCGGTCGTCGACCAGTCGATGAAAGACGAAATCCGCGTCACCGTCATCGCCACCGGCTTCGAGGGCTTCGAGCTCCTGGCCCGCTCGCCGCAACGCGTCCGCCGCCGCTACGAGAGCCGCCCGCGGGTCTCGGCCGAGGACACGGACATCCGCAAACTGCGGGTCTCCGACGACGACATCGACGTCCCCGGCTTCCTCAAAGAGTAGGCGGGGCTCGGGCGGTCGGGAGTCCCTCTCCCGGCCGCTTCGCGGGAGTTCCGGGAGAGGGACTCCCGACCGCCCTCGTTGGCGCCAGCTAATAGCCTGGGCTCATGCGCACGCCCCTCTACGCCGAGCACCTGGAGCTCGGCGCCAAGGTGATCCCCTTCGCGGGTTGGGACATGCCGGTCACCTACGAGGGGATTCGCGAGGAGCACTCGGCGGTGCGTACGCACGCGGGGATGTTCGACGTCTCGCACATGGGCGAGGTCGAGGTCGAGGGGCCCGACGCGGTCTCCTACCTGCAGCTGGTGCTCTCCAACGACGTCGCCAAGATGGCGATCGGCGGGGCCCAGTACTCGTGCCTCACCAACGAGGCCGGCGGCGTGATCGACGACCTCTTCGCCTACCGCCTCGGCCACGATCGCTGGCTGATCGTCACCAACGCCGCCAACCACGAGACCGACCTCGCCTGGCTCGGCCGCTGGAGCCGCGAGTTCGACGTCGCCGTGCGCGACGTCGCCGACCGCTACGCGATGCTCGCCGTCCAGGGACCGCACGCTCGCGGCATCCTCGAGCGCTCGCTGCGCCTGCAGCTGCCGCCGCGCTTCCAGGTCGCGACCGCCCAAATCGGCCGCCGTCCGGGCCTCATCGCCGGCACCGGCTACACCGGCGAGGACGGGGTCGAGATCCTGATCGATCCCGAGGTGGCGGTGCCGATCTTCGCCGAGCTCCTCGACGCCGGCGTCGTCCCCTGTGGCCTCGGCGCCCGCGACACCCTGCGCCTCGAGGTCTGTTACCCGCTCCACGGCCACGAGCTGACGCCGGAGCGCAACCCGATCGAAGCCGGCCTCGACTGGTGCTGCAAGGAGGAGACCGGCTTCCTCGGCTCGCCGGCGATCGCCGCGGCGCGGGCCGAGGGGACGGCCGAGAAGTTGGCCCCCTTCCTGATCGAGGGCGCCGGCATCCCCCGCGACGGCAACCCGGTCCTCCAGGGCACCGAGACCGTCGGCACCGTCACCAGCGGCACCTTCTCGCCCTCGCTGCAGGTCGGCGCCGGCATGGCTTACGTGCGATCGGCCCTGGCCGAGCCGGGTACCGAGATCGAGATCGACGTGCGCGGCAAGCGTCGCGCCGGGCGAATAGCTTCCAAACCCCTCTACAAAAGGAGCTGACGTGGCCGAGGCCAGCTATCCGGACGATCTGCGCTACCACGACGAGCACGACTGGGTGCGGATCGAGGGCGATAACGCGACGATGGGGATCACCTGGTACGCCCAGGACACGCTCGGCGAGGTCGTCTTCTACGAGCCGCCCGAGGTCGGCGCCGCGGTGCAGAAAGACGGCGCCTACGCCGAGGTCGAGTCGGTCAAGGCGGTCTCCGACGTGATCGCGCCGATGTCCGGCGAGGTCATCGAGGTCAACGACGTCCTCGAAGACAGCCCCGAGAAGATCAACGAGGACCCCTACGGAGAGGGCTGGCTGATCAAGATCAAGCTGACCTCGCCGGAGGAGGCCGAATCGCTCCTGACCGCGCCCGAGTACCAGAAGCTGCTCGATTCCTGAGCGCCTCGCGGCCGTCCCCGAAAAGCCCCGCCACCCGCTTCCGTAGCCTGTAGGCAAGTGACCCGCTACACCTCCGCCACCAGCGAGGATCGCGCCGAGATGCTCGCGGCGATCGGCGTCGATTCGACCGCCGACCTCTTCGAGCAGATTCCGGCTGAGCTGCGCCTCGGGCGCCCGCTCGACCTGCCCGCGGGGATGAGCGAGGCCGAGGTCTACGAGCGCCTGGCGGCGCTGGCGGCGCGCAACGCCGACGCCGAAGCGGAGGTCTGCTTCGTCGGGGCGGGAATGTACGACAGCTACGTGCCGGCGATCGTCGACGCGATCACCAGCCGCTCGGAGTTCCTGACTCCGTACACGCCATACCAGCCGGAGATCTCCCAGGGCGGACTGCAGGTGATGTTCGAGTTCCAGACCGCGATGTCGGAGCTGACCGGGCTGCCGGTGTCGAACGCCGGCCTGTACGAGGGACCGTCCTCAGTCGCCTCGGCCGGCTACCTGGCGATGAACGCGACCGGTCGCGCCAAATTCGTCGTCTCGCGCGGCGTCCACCCACACAGCCGCGAGACCCTCGCGACCTACTCGGCCGGCTACGGCGCCGACGTCGTCGAGGTCGGTCTCGACGGCGGCCTCACCGACGCCGCGGCGCTGGCGGCGGCGGTCGACGGCGACACCGCCGCGGTCATCCTGCAGAGCCCCAACTTCCTCGGCGCGGTCGAGGACGTCGCGGCGCTCGGCGCCGCCGCGAAGGAGCACGGCGCGCTGCTGGTCGTCGCCTGCGACCCGATGACTTTGGGCGTGCTCAAGCCGCCCGGCGAGTGCGGCGCCGACATCGCCCTCGGCGAGGGCCAGCCGCTCGGCAACCGGCTCGATTACGGCGGTCCCTCGTTCGGCTTCTTCTGCGCGTCCCAGGACCAGATCCGCCGCATGCCGGGGCGGATCGCCGGCGAAACCGAGGATGTCGACGGCCGCCGCGGCTTCGTCCTGGCGCTGCAGACCCGCGAGCAGCACATCCGCCGCGAGAAGGCGACCAACAACATCTGCACGGCCCAGGCGCTGAACGCGCTCGGGGCGATGGTCCACCTCGCCTGGCTCGGCCGCCAGGGCTTCCGCGAGCTCGGCGAGCTGCTGGTGCGGCGCACCGCCTACGCGCGCGGGCGCCTCGCCGCCGTGGAGGGCGTGACCCTGCTGCACGAGGCGCCGGTCGCCCGCGAGTTCGCGGTGCGGCTGGACGCGCCGGTCGCCGCCGTCCTCGACCGCTGCGCCGAGCGCGGTATCGCCGCCGGCTACCCGCTCGGCCGCGAGTACCCCGAGTTCGAGGACGGACTGCTGGTCGCGATCACCGAGCGCCGCAGCCGCGAGCAGATCGACGAGCTGGCCGAGGTCCTCGGCGCCGCGATCGCCGCCGAGCGTGGCGAGTTCCTCTCGGATAGCGGGAGTAAGTCGCCAACCCCCGAGGCGGTCCGATGACTCCCCCGCTCGCCGAGGCGCCGATGCAGCGCGAAGGAGCGACGACGATCTACGAGAAGTCGAAGGCCGACCGGCGCGCCGCCGTCCTGCCGCCCGCCGGGGTCGAGGAGACGCCGCTCTCCGAACTGATCCCGGCGAACCTGCTGCGCGACGAGCCGCCGAACCTGCCCGAGGTCGCCGAGCCCGAGATCGTCCGCCACTACAACCGCCTCAGCCGCCGCAACTTCGACCTCGACTCGGGCTTCTACCCGCTCGGCTCCTGCACGATGAAGCACAACCCGCGGCTGAACGAGCGGGTCGCGGCGCTGCCCGGCCACGCTCGCCTGCACCCGGCCCAGGACCCGCGCCGCGCCCAGGGCGCGCTGGAGCTGATGTACCTGCTGCAGGAGAGCCTGATCGAGATCTGCGGCCTGCCGCACGTCAGCCTCCAGCCCTCGGCCGGCTCCCACGGCGAGCTCGCCGGCCTGCTGCTGACCCGCGCCTACCACGCCGACCGCGGCGAAACGCGGACCAAGGTGCTGGCACCCGACACCTCGCACGGGACCAACCCCGCCTCGGTGACGATGGCCGGCTTCGAGGTCGTCAAGGTCGCGACGAACGAGCGCGGCGGCGTCGAGATGGACGACCTGCGGGCGAAGATCGCCGAGGACCCCGATCAGGTCGCCTGCCTGATGCTGACCAACCCCAACACGCTCGGCCTCTTCGACGAAAACATCGCCGAGATCGCCCGCCTGATCCACGAGGCGGGGGGGACGCTCTACTACGACGGCGCCAACCTGAACGCCGTGATGGGCCAGTCGCGCCCCGGCGACATGGGTTTCGACATCGTCCACCTGAATCTCCACAAGTCCTTCAGCCAGCCGCACGGCGGGGGCGGGCCGGGGGCGGGGCCGATCGCGGTGTCGGACCGGATCGAGCCTTTCCTGCCGCGCCCACAGGTCGTGCAGACGCGGAGCGCCAACGGCCACGGCCCGACCTTCGACCTCGACTATGACCGCCCCAAGTCGATCGGCCGGCTGCGCGGCTTCCAGGGCAACTTCGGCGTCTTCGTGCGCTCCTACGCCTACATCCTCAGCCTCGGCGCCGATGGCCTGGCGGAGGCCTCGGAGACGGCGGTGCTGAACGCCAACTACCTCAAGGCGCGCTTGGCGCAGGGCCGCGCCGGCGATCGCTTGCCGATCGCCTTCGACCGACTCTGCATGCACGAGTTCGTCCTCTCCGGCAAACCGATGAAACGCGGGCTCGGCCTGGCGACGCTCGACCTAGCCAAGCGCCTGCTCGACTTCGGCTTCCATCCACCGACCGTCTACTTCCCGCTGTTGGTCGACGAGGCGCTGATGGTCGAGCCGACTGAGACCGAGACCAAGGAGAGCCTCGACGCTTTCGCCGACGCGATCGAGGAGATCCTCGCCGAGGCCGAGACCGACCCCGAGGTGGCCAAGAACGCGCCGTACTCGACCCCGGTGCGCCGCCTCGACGAGGTCCGCGCGACCCGCAAGCCGGTAGTGCGCCAGCCGCTTGGCTGAACGCCTAGAGGGCCGAGGGGTCCGGTGGACCCCCTCTCTCACAACAGCGGGGAGGTTCGTTCGGGGGTCCACCGGACCCCTCGGCGGCGTGAGAGGGTAAGCGGATGAGCGCCGAGATCGAAGCGCGTGTCGCGACCGAGGCGGACCTCGACGCGATCGCGGAGACCGTTGGGGCCGCCTTCGAGGGCGACCCGCCCTGGGGGTGGTGCTTCGACGGCGAACCCCGCGAGCGCAAGATCGCCGGCCTCGGCGCGGTCTTTCGCTTCTTCGCCGCCGCCGCGCTCGAGTACGGCTGGGTGCGGATCGCCAACGACGGCGAGGCCGCCGCGATCTGGATCCCGCCCGGCGTCCCGGAGATGTCGGCGGAGGACGAGGAGCGCTTCCCCGCCGCCGTCGCGGCGGCCTGCAGCCCGACCGCCACGGCCCGGGTCATGACCCTCATGGAGGCTTTCGAAGCCAACCACCCGCACGGAGCGCCGCACTTCTACCTGAGCATCCTCGGCACCCACCCCGCCCACGCCGGGAAGGGCATCGGCATGGCCCTGCTCGCCGCCAATCTCGCCGAGATCGATGCGGCCGGCCACCCGTCCTACCTCGAGTCCACCAACCCGGTCAACAACGCTCGCTACGAACGCGCCGGCTTCCGCGCCCAGCGCGAGGTCACCCTCGTCGGCGGCATCCCAGCCACCCAGATGTGGCACGAGCCCGCCTGACCTACCCGCCCGCCTAAAGCTCGGGCAGGCTCTGTTCGAGCTCCAAGACCGGGGCGAAGAGGTCGCCGTGGCGCTCGATCCGGTCCAGGACGGCGTCGGCCTCGAAGACCAGCCCGCTGCCGTCGCCTGAGTCGGCGGCGGCCTCGACCTCGTCCCAGGTAACCGGCGTCGAGGCGGTCGGGCGTTCCCGGGCACGCAGGCTGTAGACGCAGATCGTCGTCTTGCGCTGGTGGTTCTGGGACCAGTCGACGAAGACCTTGCCCTCGCGTTCGACCTTTTTCATTTTCGAGACGACGAGGTCCGGGGTCTGCTTCTCGAGCAGCTGGGCGATCGCTTTGGCGAACGGTTTGGTGTCGTCGTAGCTGACGTCTTTGCGGTTGAGCGGGACGTAGATCTGCATCCCCTTCGAGCCCGAGGTCTTCGGGAACGACTGGACGCCGAAGTGGCCGAACATGTCGCGCAGGCGCAGCCCGACCCGGCAGCAGTCGACGATGTCGGCGGGGGGTCCAGGATCGAGGTCGAAGGCCAGCACGGTCGGTCGTTTCGGCGCCCGCGACTTCGACAGCGAGGGGTGCAGCTCGACCGCCGCCAGCTGTGCCATCCAGATCAGCGTCGGCAGCCCGTCGCAGACGCAGAAGTCGATCTTGCCGGCGTGCGGTCCGGCCTCGACCCGCGCGGTCTTCACCCATTTCGGCCGGTGTTTGGGGCAGCGCTTCTCGAAGAAGGCGGCGTCGAGGTCTTCGACGCCTTCCGGGAAGCGGCGCAGGGTCACCGCGCGGGCGGTCAAGTGGGGGATGATCGCCGGCGCCACCTTGGCGTAGTAGTCGATCATCTCGCCCTTGGTGAACCCCGCCTTCGGGTAGACGACCTTGTCGAGATTGGTGAGCTTGAGCTCACGGCCCTCGACCTCGACCTGGCGCGACGTCGCCACGTCCGCGGCCTATTTCGATTTCGTTTTGGCTCGCGAGGAGCTTTTTTTCGATTTCGATTTCGACGATTTCGAAGCCGAGGCTTTTTTCGGTTTCGTCTTTTTCGCCGACGAGCCTGACGACGAGGATTTCGCCGCGGCCGACTTCGAATTCCCCGATTTGGAGGCTTTTTTCGCTGCCTTCTTGGCCGGGCGGTTGCCGACCGCGGCGATCGATTCCTCCAGCGCCGCCATCAGGTCGGGCGCCTTGGTCGCCTTCGGGGCCTCGGCGTCGGAGGCGACGATCTCCTTGCCTTCGGCTTTGCGTTCGATCAGGTTCAGGAGCTGCTCGCGGTACTCGTCGTGGTAGGCGCTCGGGTCGAAGTCGGTCGAGAGCGACTCGATCAGCTGCTCGGCCATCTCCTGCTCGCGTTTGGCCGGTTTCGACTCCTTCTCGGGCAGGAAGTCGAGCTCGGCGGCGGGCACGACCTCGTCGGCGAAGCGCATCGTCGTCAGCGTCAGCACTTCGCCGTTGCTGCGCAGCGCCGCCAGGTGCTCTTTGTTGCGCAGGACGAAGCGGGCGATCGCGACCTTGCCCGAGGAGGCCATCGCCTTGGCCAGCAGCGAGTAGGCCTTCTCGGCACCGTCGGCGGGACCGAGGTAATAGGGGCTGTCGAAGTACATCGGGTCGATCTCGTCGAGATCGACGAAGTCCTGGACGCTGATCGCGCGGGTTTTTTCCGGCGCCAGCGCTTCCATCTCGTCCTTGGTCAGCGGCACGTACTGACCGGGAGTCACCTCGTAGGCTTTGATGATCTCGCCGTAGGGAACCTCTTCGTCGGTGCCCTCGGCGACGCGGCGATGTTTGATCCGCGAGGAGTCCGACTCGCGGATCTCGCGAAGGGCGATGTTGCGCCGGGCGACGGCGCTGTACATCCGCACCGGGACGTTGAGGAGCCCGAAGCTGATCGAGCCGGACCAGATCGCTCTTGCCATGTCGGGATTGTTCCAGTGATCGCGCCGAAGCCCTTTTCCAAGCGGCGAAACGGCTGCGAACTTGCGCGCTCCTAGACTCGCAGCCGTGTCCCGCCAGCAGCGACTCACCCTGATCGCGACGATCCTCGGCTCGACCGTCGTCTTCCTCGACGGCACGATCGTCAACGTCGCCCTGCCCTCGATCGGCCACAACCTCGACGCCGGGCTGGCCGGCCAGCAGTGGGTTCTCGAGGCCTACATGCTCACCATGGTCTCGCTGCTCCTGGTCGGCGGCAGCCTCGGCGACCAGTTCGGCCGCCGGCGCATGTTCGTTGCCGGATTGCTGGCCTTCGGCGCCACCTCGGCGCTCTGCGCGATCGCCCCGACCGAGGAGTTCCTCGTCGGCGCCCGGGCGCTGCAGGGGATCGCCGGGGCGCTGCTGGTGCCGGGGTCGCTGGCGATCGTCGCCGCCACCTTCGAGGGTGAGAAGCGCGGCCAGGCGATCGGCACCTGGACCGCCTGGACCGGGATCGCGACCGTCTTCGGGCCGGCCGGCGGCGGCGCGCTCGTCGGCCTGACCTCCTGGCGGGCGATCTTCTGGGTCAACATCCCGCTGATCGCCGGCACCGTGGTGCTGACCCTGCGGGCGGTCGAGGAGTCGAGCGACCCCGACGCCTTCCGCGGCATCGACTGGCTCGGGATCGTCCTCTCGGCGGCCGGGCTCGCAGGTCCGGTCTTCGCGCTGATCGAGCAGCCGACCCACGGCTGGAGCGACCCGCTGGTCTGGGTGCCGCTGATCGGCGGGGTGCTCTGCTTCGCGGCGTTCCTGCTCTACGAGGCGCGGGCCCGCCACCCGATGCTCGACCTCGGCCTCTTCCGCATCCGCAACTTCGCCGTCGCCAACGCCGCGACGCTCACCATCTACGCCGGGCTCGCCGGCGGCCTGCTGTTCGTCGGGCTCTTCCTCCAGCAGGTGGTCGGCTACTCGCCCTTCGAGGCGGGGCTGGCGACGACGCCGATCTCGCTGCTGCTGTTCTTCCTCTCGCCGCGCTGGGGGCGGCTCGCGTCCGGCACCGGGCCGCGGCTGCCGATGACGATCGGGCCGCTGATCGGCGGCGTCGGGATGCTGCTGTTCCTGCGTGTCGGGTCGGGCGCCAACTACGTCACCGAAGTGCTGCCGGCGGTGCTGGTTTTCGGGTTCGGGCTCGCGGCGACGGTGGCGCCGCTGACCGCAACCGTGCTCGACGCCGTCGCCGAGAGCCGGGTCGGGATCGCCTCCGGGATCAACAACGGGGTCTCGCGGGTCGCCGGGCTGCTGGCGATCGCCGTGCTCGGCGCCGTCATCTCGGCCCACTTCGGGACCGCCCTGGAGTCCAACCTCGGTCCGCGGCCGCTCAGCCCGGCCGCCGAAATGACGATCGGCGAAGCCAAGGAACAGCCACTCGCCGTCCCTGACACGAGCGAACTGCGCCCGATCGAGCGGCCCCGCGTCGACTCCGCCGCGACCGGCGCGGCGACGTCCGCCTTCCACCTCGGCGCCCTGCTCGCCGGCCTCCTGATCATCGCCGGAGGCATCTCTTCGGGCTTTGGGATCGAGAACCGCAAGCGTCCCAAAGCCACCGAGGAGCGCGAGAAATTAGGGTTGGCGACGTGATCGACGCGACCGTGACAGACCGCCGGGGGATCCGCCGATGAGCCCGGCCCCGATCATCTTCTCCGGCATCCAGCCGACTGGCCGCAAGCACCTCGGCAACTTCATCGGCGCGATCCGCCAGTACGTCGAGGGCCAGGACCGCGGCGACCCGGCGATCTTCTGCGTCGTCGACCTCCACTCGATCTCGGTGCCCTACGACCCGGTCGACCTGCGCGAGCGCGTCCTCGACACCGCCGCGATCCTGCTCGCCGCCGGCCTCGACCCGGAGCGCTGCATCTTCTTCCGCCAGTCCGACGTGCGCCAGCACTCGGAGCTGACCTGGCTGCTCTCGGCGGTGACGTCCCACGGCGACCTCGACCGCATGACCCAGTTCAAGGAAAAGACCGGCAAGGACCGCGAGCTGGCCTCGGCGGCGCTCTTCTACTACCCGGTGCTGATGGCCGCCGATGTGCTCGCCTACCGCGCCACCGAGGTCCCGGTCGGCGACGACCAGCGCCAGCACGTCGAGCTGATGCGCGAGATCGCCCGCCGCTTCAACTCCCGCTTCGGGGAGAAATTGGTGGTGCCGGAGCTGCGCATCCCCGCGGTCGGGGCGCGGATCATGGACCTGCAGGAGCCGGAGCGCAAGATGTCGACGACCGGCGGGACCGAGGCCGGGACGGTGCTGGTGCTCGACGATCCCAAGACGATCGGCAAGAAGTTCGGCAGCGCCGTGACCGATTCCGGGCGCGAGGTCGTGCGAGCGCCGGACAAGCCCGGCATCACCAACCTGATCGACATCTACTCGGTGGCGCGCGGGGTCGACGGGGCGGCGGTCGAGGCCGAGTTCGCCGGCGCCGGCTACGGCGACTTCAAGAAGGCGACCGCCGCGGCGGTCGTCGAGATGCTGGAACCGGTTCAGGCGCGTTATGCCGAGCTGCGCGCCGACGAGGCGGCGCTCGACGCGGTGCTGGCGGCCGGGGCGGAGAAGGCGCGCGCGGTCTGCGAGCCGGTCCTCGTCGACGTCCGCGCCGCGATGGGCTTCGGCTCGGCGTAGCGCCAAATTGCGACTTTCGGTCGCTTCCGCGTCCGCGGGTGGCCGGTACCTTGGCCCGATGAAGGTCGCCGATCTCGATCTCGATCTCGACATCTTCGCCGGACCGTTCGACCTGCTGATGGCGGTCGTGCTGCGCGAGGAGGTCAGCCTGCTGGACCTCCAGCTCGGCGAGGTCGTCGTCGCCTACATCGACCAGCTCGAGAGCGAAGGCGAGCTGGAGCTCGAGGTCGCGACCGAATTCCTGGTCCTGATCGCCGCCCTGCTGGAGCTGAAGTCGCGGCTGATGCTGCCGAGCGAGGACGACGGCCTCGAGGCGATGAAACCCGAGGAGGCGGTCGAGGAGCTGCTGGCGCGGATGCTCGAGTACCGCCGCTACCGCGACGCCTCGGCGGTGCTGAGTGAGATCTTCGAGGCCCAGCGCGGCTACCTCTACCGCTCGGCGCCGCTGCCGGCGGCGATGCGGCGGGTGGCGGTCGACGCCGCCGTCGCGGTCTATGACTCTGCCCGCCTGGCCTCGGCGATCGGCGACCTCCTGGTCGAGCCGGAGGAAGTCGACACCAGCCACATCCGCCCGACCGTGTCGCTGGAGCGCCGGCTGCGGATCCTGCGCGCCGCCCTCGGCCGTCGCGCCAGCTTCGATTTCGACGAGGAATTCGGGGGAGAGGACCGGCTGACCCAGGCGGTCACCGTGTTCGCCCTGCTCGAGCTCTACCGCAAAGGCGAGGTGACATGGGAGCAGAAGGAGACCTTCGGGCCGATCCGGGTGCAGCGGACGGGAGCGCCGTGAGCGAGGTCGAGGAGGTGCGCGAGGTGGACGGCGATCAGGAGAGCGCAGAGCTCGCTGTGGACGTGCCCGACGAGACCGTGCCGGCGATCGCCGGCAGGCCCGACGACGTGCCGCCGCCGCGCACGCGTCCCGACCTCGCCCGGACGATCGAATCGCTGCTCTTCCTCTCGCCGCAGCCGGTCAACATCGCCGACCTCGCCGAAGCGACCGGGGCGACCGAAGGCCAGGTCGCCGAGGCGATCGAGCTGCTGAGCGAAGACCTCGCCGAGGGCCGCCGCGGCATCGTCCTGCGGCTGATCAGCGGCGGCTTCGCGCTCGCCAGCGATCCGGCCAGCGAGGAGGCCGCGCGGCGCCTGCTCGCCAAACCGCGGACCCCGCCGCTGACCCAGGCCCAGGCCGAGACGCTGGCGATCGTCGCCTACCTGCAGCCGGTCTCGCGGCCGGAGATCGCCCGGATCCGCGGCGTGACCTCGGAGTCGGCCGTCCAGACGCTGGCCGAGCGCGGGCTGATCGAGGAGTCGGGACGCTCGCGCTTCGGCGCCGCGATCTTCAAGACGTCGGACCTCTTCGAACGCCTCTTCGGCCTCGAGGGCCTCGAGCAGCTGCCCGATCCCTCGCGCTTCGACCCCAGCCCGGAGGACGAGCGCGAGCTTCGCGAGCGCCTCCTTAAGGCCGGCGAACAGCGCGCCGAGTGAGGCTCGCGAAATTCCTGGCGCACGGGGGCGTCGCTTCGCGCCGGAAAGCCGAGGAGATCATCGCCAAGGGGATCGTCACGGTGGGCGGTGAGGTGGTGGTGGATCCGGCGCGGGACGTGGGCGAGGGCGATGACGTGCGGGTCAATGGCAGCCCGGTGGGGGCGGAGGCGCTCGAGGTCTGGGCGGTCAACAAGCCGGCCGGCGTGGTGTCGACGGCGCGCGAGCCGGGCAGTCGGCCGGCGGTGGTCGAGCTGGTCGACTCGAAGGCGCGGCTCTATCCGGTCGGGCGGCTCGACGCCGACTCGACCGGGCTCCTGCTGCTGACCAACGACGGGGCGCTGGCGAACCGCCTCACCCACCCGCGCTACGAAGTTCCGAAGACCTACCGGGCGCGTCTCGCCCGGCCGCCGGCCGAGGCCGAGCTGCAGGCCCTCCGCGACGGGGTCGAGCTTGAGGACGGCCCAACCGCGCCGGCGCCGGTCCGACGGGCCGGCGAGTCCGAGATCGAGATCGTCCTGCGCGAAGGTCGCAACCGCCAGGTGCGGCGGATGGTCGAAGCGGTCGGCAACCGCGTGGTCGGCCTGCGACGGGTCGGCTTCGGGCCGCTGGAGCTCGGCGGGCTGCCGAAGGGGAAAGCGCGGCGGCTGAGCGAGGGCGAGGTGGAGAAGCTGCGGGCGGCAGCTGGCGGGGGTTCGGGCGGCGGCGAGGGCTGAGGGGCGAGACGGGGCGACGATTTTGGGGACGGGGCGACGGGGACGGATGGGGGACGGACGGGATATCGCAACCACTGGTGCGGGGTGCGGTTGCGATATCCCGTCGCCGGCGCTCTGGAGGCGGGCGCGCGAGTCCTTAGGGGTGACGGGATCGCGGGCGCGTGTCAGCGACTTAGGAAGGCGCGGATCGAGGTGGCGATCTCGTCTGCTTCGCGTTCGGCTTGGCGCCAGGTGACGCGGATGACGGTGTAGCCGGCGTCGAGGATCTCGCGGTCGCGTTTGCGGTCGCGCTCAAAGGCGACCTCGATGCCGTGGTGGCGACGGCTGTCGGCCTCGACGACGAGTCGCTCGGCGCGCCAGAGGAGGTCGACCTCGAGCGTTCTGGTGGCCACGCGCACCGGGGCGTTGACCTCCGGCGGTGGCACGTTCTGGGCGGCGAGGAGTGGCAGGAGGCGCGCCTCGAAGGGGCTCCGCAGGTGGGACTCGCGCGCCAGCGCCGCCGCCGGCCGCCACTCCTCGAGAAGCGCCCGCAGTCGCTTCGCTCCGCGCCGCCGCCCTCGTCCCAGCGCTGTCTCGATCGCGGCGATGTCGAGCTGGCGCCTCGTCGCGGCGCGCTCGAAGGCCTCCCGCAGCGAGCCGTCGCCGAGCACGCCGGCAAGGTCGACCAGCGTTCGCGCCGGGCTGGTGCAGGGGATGTCGTCCACGGCGCCACTTTCCTCGTGACCGGGGAAGGCGACGAGGTGGGCGCGAATCCCGTCGATCTCCCGCCCGGCCTGGCCAGTGCAGATGAGGTCGACCACGCGCGGTGCAACGTCGAGAAGGCCCAGCAGGTGGCCGGCGCTGCGATGCGAGACGAACGCGTCCCCATCGGCGGCCGGGCAGGCGGGTCGCGAGGTGGCCCTGCAGGCAAGGACGGCGGCCATCATCCGCCCGCGGTCGCTTGGCGAGTCGCCGAGCGCGTAGACGCCGCGGAAGACTCGCCGCGCACGACCCGCGGCGACCCAGTGACTCACAGTCCGTTCGTTGACTCCCGCCGCCAGCAGCTGTCTCAACGACACGACACCGTGTTGGCGCGACGCCAAGCGACCCACTTCGATCCTTGCGGTGTGGGAAACAGACGCCATGTGTCTGAAAGTCGCACCGGAAGGATTCTCGCCCCCCGGCGAGCGGCGGGGGCGCCCAAATCGAGCCGGCTTTGGGAAGATGCGGGCAGTGGACGTTGGCGCCTACCAGGGACCGCAGCCCCGGCTCTTCGCACTTCGGGGCGCCGTGCAGGCCGAGGCGAACGAGCGCGAGGCGATCCTCGCCGCCACCGAGGAGCTGCTGCGGGCGCTGATCGAGCGCAACGACCTCGAGGCGGAGGCGATGGTCAGCTGCATCCTCACCACCACCAACGACCTCGACGCCGAGTTCCCGGCGGTCGCGGCGCGTGGGTTGGGGCTGGAGTCGGTGCCGCTGCTGTGCTGTCGCGAGATCCCGGTGCCCGGCTCGATGGAGCGGGTGATCCGGGTGATGCTGCACTACTACGCGCCGCCGGACCGCGAGCCGGTCCACGTGTACGTCGGCGCTACGCAGGCGCTGCGCGCCGACCTCAACGCCGCCCAGTAGCCGCGCCGCCCGCCGAGCGGGGCCGCCGGCGCGCCTGGCACCCCGCCCGCGCGTTCGTCACAATCCCGGGCCGATGACCGTCACCTACGCGGAAAAGCTCGCCCGGATGCCGGGCTATCAGGCCGGCGTCCCGACCGGGCAGGCGCCCGAGGCGATCGCCGCTGGCAACATCGCCCAGCTCGCCTCCAACGAGTCGCCGATCCCGCCGCACCCCGCCGTGGTCGAGGCGATCGGGAGGGCGGCGAGCTCGATGAATCGCTATCCCGACCCCGACGCGACGCTGCTGCGCCGGCGGATCGCCGACCGGTACGAGGCTGAGCCCGGCAACGTCGCCGTCGGCAACGGCTCCTGCGACATCCTGCTGGCCGCGGCGGCGGCGCTCTGCGAGCCGGGCGACGAGATCCTCTACGCCTGGCCGTCCTTCTCGATGTACCCGTACCTGCCGGCGCTGACTGGCGCCCGCGAGATCCGCGTGCCACTCGCTGCGGGCGGCGTCCACGACCTCGACGCGATGGCCGCCGAGGTCACCGCCGCGACCCAGCTGCTGATCGTCTGCAACCCCAACAACCCGACCTCGACCCACCTTCCCGCCGCCGAGATCGCCGCCTTCCTCGAGAAGGTGCCCTCGCGGGTGACGGTGATCCTCGACGAGGCCTACGTCGAGTTCCAGACCGACGACGATCCCGACGCCTCGCTCGACCTGCTGCCCGACTTCCCGAACCTGGTCGTCCTGCGCACCTTCAGCAAGTGCTACGGGCTCGCCGGGCTGCGGGTCGGCTACGCGATCGGCCCGGCCAGCTTCCGCGGCGCCGTCGACGCGGTGCGCCAGCCGTTCAGCGTCAACGCGCTCGCCCAGGCGGCCGGGGCCGAGGCGGTCCGCCACCAGGACGACGTGCTGAACCGTTTGGAGAGCACCATCGTCGAGCGGGTGCGGGTCGCAGAGGGGGTGCGGGCGCTGGGCCTCTGGACCCCCGAGTCGCAATCCAACTTCTCCTGGATCGACCTCGGCGAGGCCGAGGAGAGCGCCGTCGCCGCGGGGTTGGCGGCGGCCGAGGTCGTGGTCCGGCCCGGGACGCCGCTCGGCGATCCCGGGCACATCCGCGTCTCCTACGGAACGCGCGAGGAGAACGAGCGCTTCCTCACCGCCCTGGCATCGCTGGTCGGCTGAGCGCGCCCGAGCCAGCCTCTCGCCGGTCGCTCGCGCCCACCACGCCGCGGACACACCACGTTCACGCAAATTGCTCGACTATCGCCGTGTCGCGTGGTACAAAGTTCGCCAAGTGAAGACGACCGCCACACCCCCAGACGGCTCCGGCGCAGAGTGCGCCGCCGTCGGCTGCGGCTTCTTCACCTATTGGCGATTTAAATAGGCGTCCGGCCCGGCGGCCCCTTGCCGCCCCAGAGCCTTTCCGGCCGGCCGCCGACCCTGACGGGTGCGTCGCGTGCCCACGAGCGCGCGAAGACGACCAGAAAGTACGATTTCAGCGCATGGAGAAAGGCGACGACAAGATGATCATCGGGATGGAGGGAGCAAAGCGCGACGGGGTGCGCGACCAGCACATCGCCAAAATCGTCGAGCTGGCGCCGCCGGCACGACTGCTGGGCGAACTGCCGCTGGGGGCCGACCGAGCCAAGGCCGTGGTCAAGGCGCGCTACGAAGTGACCGAGGTGCTGCACGGGCGCGACCCGCGGCTGATGGTCGTCGTCGGACCGTGCAGCGTCCACGACCCGAAAGCCGCCCTCGACTACGCCAACCGCCTCGCCGCGACCGCGCGCAGCCTCCAGGACGACCTGCTGATCGTGATGCGGGTCTACTTCGAGAAGCCGCGGACGACGACCGGCTGGAAGGGCCTGATCAACGATCCGCACCTCGACGGCTCCGCCGACGTCAACGCCGGCCTGCGGATCGCCCGCAAGCTGCTGCTCGAGGTCGTCGACCTGGGCCTGCCGGTGGGCTGTGAGTTCCTCGACCCGATCACGCCGCAGTACATCTCCGACGCGGTCGCCTGGGGGGCGATCGGGGCCCGCACCTCCGAGAGCCAGACGCACCGCCAGCTCGGCTCCGGCCTGTCGATGCCGATCGGCTTCAAGAACCGCACCGACGGCAACGTCCAGGTCGCGGTCGACGCCGTCCGGGCGGCAGCGGCCTCGCACGCCTTCGCCGGTATCGACGACGCCGGCACGCCGGCGATCCTCCACACCACCGGCAACCCCGACTGCCACATCATCCTGCGCGGCGGCCACGGGATGCCGAACTACCACGTGCCCGAGGTCGAGGACGCGCTCGTCACCCTCGGCATCGCCGGCCTGCCGGAGCGCCTGGTCATCGACGCCTCCCACGACAACAGCGGCAAGGATCCCGAGAAGCAGTTCTTCGCCGCCGGCGAAATCGCCGATCAGATCGCCGACGGCAACAAAGCGATCACCGGCGTGATGCTGGAGTCCTTCCTGGTCGAGGGACGCCAGGATCTGCGGCCCGGCGAGAAGCTCGTCTACGGCCAGTCGATCACCGACCCCTGCCTCGACTGGGAGGACACGATCTCGGCGCTCGAGCGGCTCGCCTCGGCGGTCGAAGCCAGGCGCGCGTAGCCGCGCGATGGACGGCGCGCCGGCCAGGGTCGCCGTCCTCGGCGTGGGGCTGATCGGGGGCTCGATCGGGCTGGCGGCGCGCCGCCGGCTGGGCGCCGAGGTCGTCGGCTGGGGACACCGCGCCGCGACCGTCGAGCGGGCGGTCGAGCTGGGCGCCCTGGACCGCGCCGCCGCGAGCGCAGCCGAGGCCTGCGCGGGCGCCGACCTCGTCTTCTGCGCGGCTCCCGTGGCGGTGCTGCCGGAGCTGGTCGGCGAGGCGCTGGCGGCGGTCGGGCCCGATGCCGCGGTCACCGACGCCGGCTCGACCAAGCGCGAGCTGGTCGCGGCTTTTGGCGCTGACGAGCGCTTCATCGGCGGCCACCCGCTGGCCGGGGCCGAGACGGCCGGGGTCGAGAACGCCCGCGAGGACCTCTTCGAGGGCGCCCGCTGGTACCTGACCCCGACAGAGCGCACCAGCGGCCTCCTCTACGACCGCCTGCAGCGCGCGGTGGCGGGGCTTGGGGCGCGGCCGCAGGCGATCGACGCCGCCGCCCACGACCGCATGATGGCGACGGTCAGCCACCTGCCCCACGTGCTGGCGAACGCACTGGCGGCCGAGGCGGCCGGCGGGGTCGGCGCCGGCGCTGGTGGCGCGGGCGGGACGGGCGACGACGGACAGGCTGGGACCGGCGCCGCGGGCGGGACGGACGCTTCCCGGGGGGGCGACGGCATCACTCCCGAGCGCCTGCCCGAGGTCGGTCCGAGCTTCCGCGACGCGACCCGCGTCGCCGGCTCCAACCCGGCGATCTGGGCCGACATCTTCTCCACCAACCGCGAGGCGGTTGCCGACACCGTCGAATCGGTCGCGCGCCGGCTCGAGGCCGCGGCGGCGCTGATCCGCGGCGGCGATCGCGAGGCGATCCGCGTCTGGCACGCCGCCGCCGGCGAGGATCGCCGCCGCCTGCTCGACGCCGACCTCCCCGGCGGCCCGCTGCAGGAGCTGCGGATCGCGCTCCCGAACCGGCCGGGGACGATCGCCGAGCTGGCCTTGGCGCTCGGCGAGGCCGGCGTCAACATCGAGGACATGGCGCTGCACCCGGCCGCCGACAACCACTCCGGCGCGGTCTCGATCTGGGTTGCCGGTGCCGAGCAGGCCGACCGCGCCGCCGCCCGCGTCCGCGACCTCGGCCACACCGTCGCCGTCCAGGGCGCCGGCGACTAGCGTTCCGCCGATGAGCGAGCCCGAACACCGACCGGTCGCCGGCTGTCGACCACCGCTGCCGGCGCGCCCACGCGGACGCGGCCGCCTCACTCGCGGCGCTCGACGGAGGCGGCGATGAGCGCGACCCGCTTCGACCCCGACGGCCATCTGCGCGGCAGCCTGCGGCCGCCGGCCGACAAGTCGATCTCCCACCGCGCGGCTCTGATCGCGGCGATGGGGGAGGGCGAGACCGAGGTGATCGGCTACCTCGACGCCGCCGACACCCGCTCGACGCTGGCGGCCGTTCAGGCGCTCGGCGCCCGCCTCCTCGGCGGCGGCGACCTCGGCGCGCCGATGGTCGAAGACAGCGACGGCCTCGGCGCCAACGGCTTCCGTGTCGCCGGCGTCGGCCTGCGCGGCGCCCGCCCGGCGGCGATCGACGTCGGCAACGCCGGCACGCTGCTGCGCCTGCTCCCGGGCTGGCTCGCCGGGCAGCCCGGCGGCGAGTGGACGCTCGACGGCGACGAGTCGATCCGCCGCCGCCCCGTCGACCGCGTCGCCGAGCCGCTGCGGCGGATGGGCGCGCGCCTCGAGGCCCGCGAGGATCGGCTGCCGCCGCTCCAGGTCACCGGCGCGCCGCTGCACGGGATCACCTACCCCTTGCCGGTCGCCAGCGCCCAGGTCAAGTCCTGCCTCCTGTTCGCGGCCCTGCTGGCCGAGGGAGAGACCCGGATCGTCGAGCCGCTGCCGACCCGCGACCACTCCGAGCGCATGCTCACCGCTGCCGGCGCGACGATCCGCCGCGAGGGCGACGTCATTGTCGCCGCGCCCGCCGAGCGCCTCGAACCGGGCCGGATCGTCGTCCCCTCCGACTTCTCCTCGGCCGCATTCTTCATAGTCGCCGGGACGATCGTCCCCGGCAGCGACATCGTCCTCCGCGACGTCGGCCTCAACCCGACCCGCACCGGCCTGCTGGCGATCCTCGCGCGCATGGGGGCGTCCGGGGTCCGGGTCGAACCGCGCGGCGAGGAGGGCGGCGAGCCGATCGGCGACATCCGCGTCCGCGCATCGGCCCTGCGCGGCTGCGAGGTCGGCGGCGCGGACGTGCCGCTGGCGATCGACGAGCTGCCGCTGGTCGCCCTGGCCGCCTGCTTCGCCGAGGGGACGACGGCGATCCGCGAGGCGATCGAGCTGCGCCGCAAGGAGTCCGACCGGATCGCCACTGTGACCGCCGCCCTGACCGCCCTTGGCGGCCATGTCGAGGCGACCGCGGACGGCATGGTGATCGAGGGCACCGGCGGCCTCGAGGGCGGCGCGATCGATTCCCACGGCGACCATCGGATCGCAATGCTAGGCGCCGTCGCCGGCCTCGCCTCGCGGACCGGCGTCGAGGTGTCCGGCATGGCGGCGGCCGAGGTCTCATACCCCGGCTTCGAGGCCGACCTCGCCTCGCTGCATCACGCTGGCACCCGGTAGTCGCACAGCCTCGTGTCCGCTTTGTCGCCCTCTGGGCGACAAACTGAACGGTTGGCGCCGATGGCTGCGGGCGCCCGGGGCGGCGCATCCCTAGCCTCACCGCCATGGTCATCGCCATCGACGGTCCCGCCGGGGCCGGCAAGTCAACGGTCGCCCGCGCGGTCGCCGACGAGCTCGGCTTCACCTACCTCGACTCCGGGGCGATGTACCGCTGCGTCGCGCTGGCAGCCGCCGAGGCAGGGATCGACAGCGGCGACGGCGAGGCGCTCGGAGAGCTCGCCCGCGGCCTCGAGATCGACTTCGACGACCGCCGCGTCCTGCTCGACGGGCGCGACGTCAGCGGCGCGATCCGCGAGCCCGCCGTCACCGCCGCCGCCTCCAAGGTCTCGGTCCACCCGGGGGTGCGCGAGGCCATGGTCGCCCGCCAGCGCGCCCTGATCGCCGCCGGGGATTATGTCGCCGAGGGCCGCGACATCGGCACCGCGGTCAGCCCCGAGGCGCCGCTGAAGGTCTTCCTCACCGCCTCCGACGAGGAGCGCGCCCGCCGGCGCGCGGCCGAGACCGGCGAGGACTTCGAATCCGTCCTCGACGCCCAGCGCCGCCGCGACGCCCGCGACACCGAGCGCGAGCACGGCGCCCTGCGCGCCGCCGAGGACGCGGTCGAGGTCGACACGACCGGACTCTCGCTCGAAGAGGTCGTCGGCCGGGTCGTCGCGCTGGCGCGCGAGCGGGGACTGGCGTGAGCACCGCCGCAACCGTCGCCGTCGTCGGCTTCCCCAACGTCGGCAAGAGCACCCTCGTCAACCGCCTGGTCGGCGGCGCCGAGGCGGTCACCGGGGCCGAACCGGGCGTGACCCGCGACCGCAAGCGCCTCGCCACCGAATGGAATGGCGTCGCCCTCGAGCTGATCGACACCGGCGGCATCGACCTCGACGACGAGGCCGAGCTGGCCGCCGACATCCAGGCCCAGGCACGGCTGGCGATCGCCGAGGCCGACGCGATCGTCCTCGTCGTCGACGCCCGCTCCGGCCTGCGCGCCGGCGACGCCGAGCTGGCGCGGACGCTGCGCGGCTCCGACGTGCCGGTGATCGTCGCCGTCAACAAAGCCGACCGCCCCAACGACGACGCCGTCACCGCCGAGTTCTACTCGCTGGGGCTGGGCGAGCCGCACGCCGTCTCGGCAACCCATGGGCTCGGCACCGGCGACCTGCTCGACGCGATCGTCGAGGCGCTCGGCGACCGCCCGCGGGCCGAGGAGGCCGAGCCGGCGGTGCGGGTCGCGGTGATCGGCCGTCCCAACGTCGGCAAGAGCTCGCTCGTCAACGCCTTCCTCGGCTCTGACCGGGTGATCGTCTCCGACATGGCGGGGACGACGCGCGACGCGATCGACACCGAGCTCGAGGTCGACGGCCGCCGCGTGATCCTCGTCGACACCGCCGGCCTGCGGCGCCGCGCCAAGGTCGCCGGGACTGTCGACTACTACGCCCAGCTGCGCTCCGAACGGGCGGTCGAGCGGGCCGACGTGGCGATCGTCGTCTGCGACGCCGGCGAGGGCGTCACCTCCGAGGACCTGCGCGCCACCGAGATGGCGATGCACGCCGGCTGCGCGACCCTTCTGGTCCTCAACAAGTGGGACGTCGGCGAGACCGACATCGACGACGCCCGCGCCCGGGTCGCGCGCAAATCGCGGCTGCGGCCGGCGGTCATCACCGCCAGCGCAACGCGCGGGCGCAACGTCGGGGCGCTGCTGCCGAAAGCGATCGCGCTGGCCGACCGCGCCGCCGAGCGGATCCCGACCCCGAAGCTGAACAAGTTCGTCGCCGAAGTCGTCGGCAAGACGCCGCCGCCGTCCAAACGCGGGCGCCGCCTGCGGCTCTATTACACGGCGCAGGTGGGGGAGAGCCCGCCGCGGATCGCGATCCAGGTCAACGACCGCAAACTGATCAGCCGCAGCTGGGCCTACCACCTCGAGAACCAGCTGCGCGAGGGGTACGGGCTCGAGGGAGTGCCGCTGATCATCGACTTCGTCCCCCATTCCGGCGGCCGCGGACGCCCCAAGGACGACGACTGAGCCGGCGCTCCGCTTTCCTTTACCCTTCCCCGATGCCTACTTCCAAGCCGCTCGCCGAGGGCGAGTACCTTTTCACGTCCGAGTCCGTCACCGAGGGCCACCCCGACAAGGTCGCCGACCAGATCTCCGACGGGGTCCTGGACGCGATCATGGCCGAAGATCCGGGCGGCCGCGTCGCCTGCGAGACCCTCGTCAACACCGGCATGGCGGTGGTCTCGGGCGAGATCTCGACCGAGCTCTACATCGACATCCCGAAGATCGTCCGCGACACCGTGCGCGAGATCGGCTACGACGCCGGCTACGGCTACGACTGCGACCACATCTCGGTGCTGGTCTCGCTCGACAAGCAGAGCCCCGACATCGCCCAGGGCGTCGACCACGCGCTGGAGACGCGCGAGGACCCCAGCGACGACGATGAGCTCGACATCGCCGGCGCGGGCGACCAGGGGATGATGTTCGGCTACGCCTCCAACGAGACCGAGGCGCTGATGCCGATGCCGATCCACATCGCCCACCGGCTCGCCGAACGGCTGGCGGCGGTGCGCAAGGACGGCTCGCTCGGCTACCTCGGGCCCGACGGCAAGACCCAGGTCAGCGTCCGCTACGCCGACGGCCGCCCGGTCGCGGTCGAGAAGCTGCTGATCTCGACCCAACACGACGAGGGCGTCGACTCGCAGGCGACGATCCGCCCCGACCTCTGGGAGAACGTCGTCCTGCCGGTGCTGACCAGCGAGGTCCCCGGCCTCTACGACGAGAGCGAGCTGCGCGAGGGCTTCCTCGTCAACCCGACCGGCAAGTTCGTGATCGGCGGCCCGGTCGGCGACGCCGGCCTCACCGGCCGCAAGATCATCGTCGACACCTACGGCGGCATGGCCCGCCATGGCGGCGGCGCCTTCTCGGGCAAGGACCCGTCGAAGGTCGACCGCTCGGCGGCCTACGCGGCCCGCTACGTGGCCAAGAACGTGGTCGCCGCCGGGCTGGCGGAGCGCTGCGAGGTCCAGGTGGCCTACGCGATCGGCGTCGCCCACCCGGTCAGCCTGATGGTCGAGACCTTCGGCACCGGGGTGCTCTCCGACGCGCGGATCTCCCAGCTCGTCGAGGCCGAGTTCGATATGCGCCCCGGCGCCTTCCGCTCCTACCTCGACCTGCACCGCCCGATCTTCCAGCGCACCGCCGCCTACGGCCACTTCGGCCGCGAGCACGAGCACTTCACCTGGGAGCGCACCGACCGCGCCGACGCTCTGCGCGAGGCCGCGGGCGCCGAGGCCGGCACCGCTGCGTAGGGGGCGGGATGCGGGGCCGGGCGGAAGCCCGTACACGCCGGTAAGTCTGGGCCGAGCGGGTTCGCCCGGGCCCGGAGCCTCGACATCGTGGTGGGGGGGTGCTGGGGCGCATGTTGAGGTTTTGTCTGTAGATGTTCTGTTGTCTATGACAAAGGCTTGCGGGGATGGCACAGTCGATGACCCCACAGCAGCGCCTCGCCGCCAATCTGCGCGCCGCCCGCGTCAAGGTGGGCATCTCCCAGGAAGAGCTCGGCGACCGCTGTGACCTGCACCGGACCGAGATCTCGCTGCTCGAGCGCGCCGGCCGCGAACCGCGCTACGCGACGATGCTGAAGCTGGCGGGGGCGCTCGGAATCGACCCGCGCGAGTTCTTCGCCGGCAGCCGCTGGGACTACGAGGCAGCGCGCTTCGTCGTCGACCCGCCGCCGGCCGCTAAATAGCGTTCGCGGACCGCCCGGTGCGCTACCTTCCTTTGCTGGAAAGTGAGCCGATCGTGGACCGTATGCGCAGGAAGTGTTGAGCGCTGATCCTCGTTCTGTTATACCCGTAGCCATCAAACAGTCAGCCAAGACGATGAATTCAAAGGAGGAGCTATGAGCGACGCGGTTGAGCCGCAGCTTTCAGCCGGCCCCAGTGGGCCCCGGACCACCTCCTGTGCGACCGAACTCATCTGTCGCGACTGCGGCTACACGACCCCCCTGCTCGACTCGGCCTTCAAGTGCCCGGCCTGTGGCGAGGGTCTCGACGTCGACTACGACTACGAGCGGGCAACCGAGCTGATCGCCAAGCGCGGCCTGACCGACCGGCCGTGGAACATCTGGCGCTTCGAGGAGCTGCTGCCGATCATCTCGCAGACGGCGCAGTCGAAGGTCGGCCTGTTTTCCGGCCAGACGCCGTTGATCCGCGCCGATCGCCTCGGCGCCGAGCTCGGCCTCAAGAACCTCTACCTCAAGGACGACTCGACCAACCGCCCGACGCTCTCCTACAAGGACCGCGTCGTCGGCATGGCGATCGCCCGCCTGCTGGAGCTCGGCAAAGACGAGGTCGGCTGCGTCTCGACCGGCAACGTCGGCACCGCGGTCGCGGCGCTGGCGGCGAAGGCCGGGGCAACCGCCTACGTCTTCTATCCCGGCAACATGGAGAAGGGGAAGGCGAAGGCCTGCCGCGCCCTCGGCGCCCAGGTCTGCCAGCTCGACGGCAACTACGACCAGGCCAACCGCGCCTGCCGTGAGCTCTCGCTGGCGAGCGGGATCGAGTTCGCCAACATCACCCTGCGGCCATTCTACGCCGAGGGCGCGAAGACGATGGCCTTCGAGGTCGTCGAGCAGCTCGGCTGGAACTCGCCGGACCACTTCGTGATCCCGGCGGCCGGTGGCACGCTCTCCTCGCGCGTCCACAAGGGGCTGAAAGAGCTCGAGACCGTCGGCCTCGCCGAGACCTCCGGCACGCGGATCAACATCGCCCAGGCGGGCGGCTGCGATCCGATCGCCACGGCGATCCTCGACGGCGGCGCGATCGAGCAGCAGACCCCGCACACGGCCGCGCACTCGCTGGCGATCGGCGCTCCCGGCGACGGTCGTCTCGTCGTCGACGCCGTCCGCTCGCGCGGCGGCTCCGCCGGGACCCCGACCGACGCCGAGATCTTCGAGGCGATCGACCTCCTCGGCGCCACCGAGGGGCTCCTCACCGAGCCCGCCGGGGGCACCACGATCGCCGCCACGGCGCTGCTCGCCCAGCACGGCAAGATCGATCCCGAGGAGACCGTCGTCGCGGTGATCTCGGGCAACGGCCTGAAGACGCTCCAGGACCATCCGGAGAAGTCGTGGCCGGAAATGGTCGCCTGCGACGTCGTGACGATGGGCGCCCAGCTCGACGCATTCCGCCGCGAGGCGACGACGGCGCTGCACTAGTGGCGCTCGCGGGAGCGCCCGGAGCGGCAACTCCGGGCGCCGGCGAGCCGCTGGCCGGGGCCAGTTACCCGCCCGCGGTCGACGGCGTCAGCCACCACTGGGTCGAGGCCCGCGGCCTGCGCTTCCACGTCGCCGAAGCGGGGGAGGGGGACGACGTCGTCCTCTGCCTGCACGGCTGGCCCCAGCACTGGTACGAGTGGCGCCGGCTGCTCCCGGCCCTCGCCGCGGAAGGCAAGCGAGCGCTGGCGATCGACCTGCGCGGCTTCGGCTGGTCCGACGCGCCGCCGTCGGGATATGAGAAGGAGAACCTGGCGACCGACGTCCTCGCCGTTCTCGACGCCCTGGGCCTGCGGCAGGTCGACCTGGTCGGCCACGACTGGGGCGGCTGGATCGGCTTCCTGCTCTGCTTGCGCGCGCCCGAGCGCTTCCGCCGCTACCTGGCGCTCAACATCCTCACGCCGTGGATCGACCTGCGCCGCGCCGCGCCCCAGTTCTGGCGCTTCTGGTACCAGTGGCTGATCCTCTCGCCGGGCCTCGGCTACCGCCTCCACACCAGCGGCCAGTTCGTGCCCAAAGTGCTGGTCGGCGGTTCGGTGGTCAAGACAGCCTGGGACCAGGAGGCGCTCGCCGCCTTCACCGACAACCTCGCCGAGCCGGCGCGCGCCCGCGCCTGCGTGCAGATGTACCGGGTCTTCAACCTGCGCGAGCAGCTGCCGATCGTCCGCGGGAGGTACGCCGACAGCCGGCTGACCGTCCCGACCCGCCTCCTCTTCGGCACCGGTGACGCCGCCCTGCGTCCCGAGCTGCTCGCCGGCTATCAGCACCACGCCGACGACATGGAGGTCGAGCTGGTCGAGGGCTGCGGCCACTTCATCGCCGACGAGATGCCCGAGCTCGTCGCCGCTCGCGCCCGCGCCCTCTTTGCCTAGCGCGGCAGCCCGCCACCGTCCTAGGTCTGCCAGGCACGCCTGAGCTTGCGTGGGGTGCGGATGCTCCCGGCCCAGACCCGGCGGTCGCCGGCGCCCCAGTACCGCATCCGCCCCGGGTCCGCCGGGTCGACCCACCAGCCGCGCGGGCGCTCGGCATCGGAGTAGCTGCGGGGGTCGATCGGGTTGCCGACCGGGCGGACCGGGGCGGTGGTCGGCGCGGGCGACTCCATCCGCGCTTCCGCGGCGGTCGGCGGCGATTTCAGGGCGACCTTGGATCCGGCCAGTCCTTCGATGAGGGCGGGAGCATTGGCGCTGGTCGCCTCCGGGCGGCTCTCGCGCAGGTCGAAGAAGAGCAGCGCGATGGCGAGGGCGGAGAACGAACGGCTGAGGATCGAGTAGATGACCCCGCACGAGACCGACACCACGGTCGTCGAGTCGCGCGGAAAGAGATGCACGAGGCCGATGAGGGGAGCGCTCGTGACGACGCCGGCGAGCAGGAGCAGCAGGAAGACCTCGCCCCAGCGGTCGATTGCCAGCAGGCGACTGCTCTGCAGTGCCGCCTTCCAACCACCGTTGTCGATCGCGGCGGCCTGCGCGGCCACCGACCAGCGCATCCAGAGGATCACGCCGGGGACGATCAGGGCGACGAGCCCGGCGGTGATGCCGAGCCAGGAGATGAAGGTGACCGCGGTCACGACGGGCAGAACCCGCACGCCGTCCCGAAACACCGGCAGCAGCCGTGGCCGCCGACCCTCGCGCACCCTGCGTACGGCGTGGACGTGGAGCGCCGAGATCAACGGTGAGATCAGCAGCCAGTCGACCGGCATCAGCAGCTGCGCGGCGACGAAGCCCAGCCGCCCCTGTTCGAGCGGGCCCGCCCCATCGATCGCCAGGAGGACGAGGTCGTAGGGCACGACGACAACCGCGGCGAGGACGCAGAAGAGCAGTGGGAAGCGGGCGTAGAGCCGGAACGTCGCACCGAGCAGAGCCAGGGCGGAGCCCGGGTTCCTGACACCCAGGTTCGCGTTCGTCTCCTCGGCCCCCGCCACGTTCGTTTGCAGCATATTTCGCTGAGCGCCGGGGACGCTCGGAGGCTCCGCGCTGGGCCCTGGCGTAGCATCGGCGGCCGTGGACACTCGCCTCTCACCGCCGCTGGAGGACGTCGACCACGTCCGCGGCGAGCCGGGGGCGCCGCTGGAGCTGGTGATGTTCGGCGACTTCCAGTGCCCCTTCTGCCTCGGCGCCCAGTCGGTGGTGCGGCGGCTGCGCGAGCACTTCGGCGAGCGGCTCGTCTTCGCCTTCCGCCACCTGCCGATCCCCGAGCGCCACCCGCTCTCGCCGCTGGCCGCCCAGGCGAGCGAGGCCGCCGCCGCCCAGGGCCGCTTCTGGGACTACCACGACGCCCTCTTCGCGGCTCAGCCGAAGCTCTCGCGGGAGACGATGCTCGAGGTCGGCGGCGAGTTCGGTCTCGACGTCGACCGGATGGCGAGCGAGATCGACGCCGGCGCATACACCGCCCGGATCCAGCGTGACATCGACTCCGCCGCGGCCTCCGGGGCCACCGGCACGCCGAGCTTCTTCGTCAACGGCGAGCACTTCTTCGGCCGCTACAACCGCGGCGCGCTGCTCGCCGCGCTCGAGGGTCAGGCGCCCGCTTAGACTCGCGCCCATGCGAGCGCTCGTACAGCGCGTCAGCCAGGCGGCGGTCGACGTCGAGGGCACCAAGGTGGCGCAGATCGGACCGGGGATGGTGGTGCTGCTCGGGGTCGGCGTCGGCGACGGCGAGGAGCAGTGCGACAAGCTCGCCGACAAGGTGGCGAAGCTGCGGATCTTCGACGACGCCGAGGGGCGGCTGAACGACCCGATCGGCGACCGGGAGATCATCTGCGTCAGCCAGTTCACCCTCTACGGCGACGCCAGCCGCGGCAACCGCCCGAGCTACGTCGAAGCGGCGCGGCCAGAGGACGCCGAGCCGCTCTATGACCGCTTCTGCGAGCGGCTGGGGGCGCAGAAGGGAGTCTTCGGCGCCTGCATGGGGGTGGCGCTGATCAACGACGGGCCGGTCACCGTCATGGTCGAGGTGTGAGGCGAGGGCGGCGGCGCCCGTCGCCGCGGTCTGCGGCGAGCCGGCGGTCTGCAGCCACCCGCCTAAGGGCGCCGCTGGGACATGCTTGTCTACTCGCTCGGGCCGCCAGCCGCCGGCGCGAGCGCCGCGCCCTGAGGCCGGCGTCGGCGGCTAGGCCCGCGCCCCGACCTTGGCCTCGGCCGCCGCTTCGGCTTCGGCGAGCTTCTTGGCCCGCTTGATCGCCAGAGTCAGCGCTTCGATGTCGTAGACGCCCTGGTGGCGGCGGCCGTTGACGAAGAAGGTCGGCGTGCCGGAGACGCCGCTGGAGTCGGCGCTGGCGACGTCCTCGGTGACCCGCCCGCGCCAGCGCCGCTTGCGCAGGTCGTCCTCGATCTGGTCGGTGTCGAGGCCGAGCTGGGCGCCGTAGCGGCGGATGTCGCCGAGGTTGAGCTCGCCCTGGTGCTCGAAGAGGAGGTCGTGCATCGGCCAGAAGGCGCCCTGGGCGGCGGCTGCCTCGGCGGCCTCGGCGGCGAGCTGGGCGTGCGGGTGGACGTCGTTCAGCGGCAGGTGGCGGAAGACGTAGCGGACGCCGTCGGCCTGGTGCATCGCAAGCAGCTCGCGGATCGTCGGCTCGGCGCGACCGCAGTAGGGGCACTCGAAGTCGGCGTACTCGACCAGGGTCACGGCGCCGTCCTCGTCGCCGCGGATGTGGTCGCGGGCGGGATCGACGTCGTCGGAGAGGTCGATGATCGAATCGGCGGTACGGCGCAGCTGGTCGAGCCGGCGGTTGGCCGGGATCAGCGCCCGGGTGCCGCGGAAGACCGCCAGCGCCAGCAGCGGCGAGATCAGCGCCGCGACGAGGACGCCGAGCTTGGCCTCCTCCAGCTCGGGCCCGCTGAAGGCGAGGTTGGCGATCAGGAAGGAGACGGTGAAGCCGACGCCGGCGGCGGTGCCGGTGCCGAGCAGCCCCGGCCAGGTGATCGAGAGCTTGCCTCCGCCGAATATCCGCCGGGTCGCGATCCAGGGCGCCGTGAAGATCCCCAGCGGCTTGCCGATGCAGTAGGCGGCGATGATCCCGAGCGTGATCGGCGAGCCGGCGGCGTCGGAGATCAGCGAGCCGGTGATGTGGATGCCGGCGTTGGCGAGCGCGAAGAGCGGCACGATCACGTAGCTCGTCCAGGGGTGGAGCTTGTACTGGAGGCGCTCGTTGGGCGAGATCGTCGCGCTGAGGCTGCGGGCGGCCGAGTCGGCGAGGCCGGGGGTCGGCTGCTCGCGGAACTCTTTGGCGAGGTCGGTGGCGCGCTCGAGGTCTTCGCGGGCGGGCGGGTAGGCGCTGGTCACCAGGCCGATCGCGAGGCCGGCGATCACCGGGTCGATCCCCGACTCATACATCGCCACCCAGATCGCGGTGCCGATGAGGACCGCGATCGGCCCTCGCATCCCCGGCAGGAATCGCAGCAGCGCCAGCAGCCCGAACAGCCCGATCGCCACCGCCAGCGCCACCGCTTCGACCGAGTTCGTGTAGGCGACGACGATGATCAGGAGCGCCCCGAGGTCGTCGACCACGACCAGGGTGAGCAGGAAGACCCGCAGGCGGGTCGAGCCGGTCGGGGCGACCAGCGCCAGCACCCCGAGCGCCAGCGCCGTGTCGGTCGACATCGCCACGCCCCAGCCGCCGGCCCCGTCGCCGCCGGCGTTGATCAGCAGGTAGATCCCGACCGCCCCGGCGATCCCGCCGAGCGCCGCCGCCGCCGGAATCCAGACGCGGGTGCGCTCACGCAGCTCGCCGAGGTCGAGCTCGCGCTTGGCCTCCAGCCCGACGACGAGGAAGAACAGCGCCATCAGCCCCTCGTTGACCCAGGTGTGGAGGTCGGCGTTGATCCCGTGCGAGCCGAAGCTCACGCTTAGCCGCGTCGACCAGAATTCGTCGTAGGAGCTCGGCGAAATGTTCGCCCAGGCGAGCGCCGCCAGCACCGCGGCGACCAGCACCACCGCGCTGCCGGTCTCGGTGCCGAGGAAGTCGCGCACTGGCGTCCCCAGGTTGCGCGCCCAGGCGGTGCGGTCGGCTGATGGTTGGGCGTCGGCCATCGCGGAAGTATCCGGCACCGCGACGGCGCCGCTCGACCGGTGTCGGCGTCGCCGGCTCAGACGGCCAGGTAGCCGCCGTCGACGCCGTAGACCGAGCCGGTCACGAAGGAGGCTGCGTCGCTGGCCAGCCAGGCGACGACCTCGGCGACCTCGTCGGTCTCGCCGAGGCGGCCGAGCGGGTGGGAGCTCTTCAGCGCCTCCAGCGTCTCCGCCGGCAGCACGTCGTTCAGAGGGGTGCGGATGAAGCCGGGCGCGACCGCGTTGACGCGGATTCCGTCGGCCGCGTGGTCGAGGGCGGCGCCGCGGGTGAGGCCGACGACGCCGTGCTTGGAGGCGGTGTAGGCGTTGTGGGACGGGAAGGCGGCGCTGCTGAGGATCGAGGCCATGTTGACGATGGCGCCGCCGCTCCCTCTCATCGCCGCGATCTCCGCCCGGCAGCAGTAGAAGACCCCGTCGAGGTTGACCGCCAGGACCTCACGCCACATCTCATCGCTCATCTCCCCGACCGGCGCGCCCTCGCTGGAGACGCCGGCATTGTTGACGCCGATGTCGAGCTTCCCCCACTGCTCGACCACCGAGTCGATCGCCGCCTCCACCGCCCGCGGATCGCGCACGTCGAGCTCGACCGCGACCGCCGTCGCTCCAGTCGTCCCGATCTCACCGGCAACCGCTTCGGCGCCCGCGAGGTCGATGTCGCTGACCGCGACCTTCGCGCCCCGCTCGGCGAGCAGCCGCGCACACGCCGCGCCGATGCTCTGTCCCGCGCCGGTGACGAAGGCGACCCGGCCCTCGAGGCTGATCCGCGACTCCATGCCGCCAAGCTAGATAGCCGGGGAGCGGCGCTGCCGAGTTTCGCCGCCGCCGCTTGGTCGCATCGACAAAGGAGCGAAGCGATCGGCCGATGCCGGAGGAGGGACTCGAACCCCCGACACGCGGATTATGATTTGTGCCGAGGGTTGCGAGTACTTGCGGACGTTGTCGAGTTTGGCTCTGCAGGCGGGGTCGCCCCGTTCCAGGTTTCGCCGCTTTGCGGCTGTTCCCGGGCACGCTGTTGACCTCGTGTTGACCTGACGGCCGCCCGGTGGACAGGTCACCCGCCATGAGCTGCCCTTGAGAATCGGCCTCATAATCCTGGAACGCTTCTCCGGCGACCGGTTTCGAGCGCTTGGCAATCGCCCCAAGCTCGCCGGGGCCCTTCCAAGTCTTCTCACGACGAGTCACAAATCTGCATTCTCAATTCTTCCCTCTGCAGTAGCGAATCGAACCGTTCCGGGGCAGTTGCACCACCGCGGCTCTCGATCAAGCCAGACCGCCTCGCCACGCGTCGTGTCCACGCCAGTAGCCGGTCATCGGCGATCAGCTCCCCCTGGTGGGCCCCCGACCGTGACGGATCCACTGTCATCACGCCTGCGTCTCTGTTTCGGCTCGGACACAGTCGCCCCGCGGTCGACGTTCACCGGACTGCGCTTACGGGAGAGGATGCAATCCGCATTCAAGAGCCGCAATAACGCCGCCGATAGAGATGATCATGGGCGTCCGGTCTTCCCGGTCGGTGAGCCACGGTTCATCGCCACCGAAGTTGATTCGACGATTCGCCCTCTACGCGGGCGCCGCGCTACTGATTGCCGCCGTCGCCGCCTTCTTCTTCGTCCGCCAGTACGCCACTTCACGGGCCGAGCGCACCGCCGTCTCCCAGACCGAGTTCACCGCCGACTCCTTATTGCCCTCCGTCCTCCGAGTCTCCGACTTCGCAGGGCCGGCCCACGGCCCGAGGTTGAGAACACTCGACCGCCTCGCTCACCAGATGCTCTCCGGAGGGGCCCTGCGGGTGAAGCTCTATGACACTGGCGGGACCGTCGTCTATTCCAACGATCACAGCCTGATCGGCACCCGGCCGCCCGACGGCGACGTCAAGGAGGCACTCAACGGGGAGTCCTCAGGCACCCCGACGAATCTCAATGCCGAGGGGGGCGCCGGACCCAACCGCAAGGCTCTGGAGACCTATGTCCCCGTCCGCCTCGGCGGCCGTGCGGTCGGCGTCTTTGAGCGCTATGCCGACTACGGTCCGATCGCCAGCGAAGCACGAAGCATCTTCATCCCGCTTGCGGTCGGCCTCGCCGTCGTGATGCTCGGCCTCTATCTGTCCTGCCTACCGATTCTCAAACGGGTGACGCGGACGCTGCGCCGCCAGCTCGATGAAATCGAGCACAAGGCCTACCACGACGATCTGACCGGCCTCCCGAACCGCGCGCTCTTTCACGAGCGGTCTCCCGGGCGCTTCGTCAAGCCAGGGCGAAGGAAACGCAGCTGGCCGTACTGCTAGTTGATCTCGATCGGTTCAAGGAGGTGAACGACACGCTCGGTCACGCCAGCGGCGACCGCCTGCTTTGCGCATTGGCGGCTGACCTCACGGCGCAGATACGCAGAACCGATACGGTCGCCCGCCTAGGCGGCGACGAGTTCGGGATCCTCGCCATCGAGATCAGCGATCCCAGCGCGGTGCTGGCTCTCGCCGAGAAGCTGCGTTCGATTCTCGGCCGAGTTCGGGAGATCGATGGAATCGAGCTCGAGGTCGATGGCAGCATCGGCATCGCCCTCTACCCCTCTCATGGCGCCGATCCCGAGGAACTTCTGCGCCGCGCCGATGTCGCGATGTACCGCAGCAAGGAGCTCGGCGTGCCGGTTCTCTATGAGAGCCAGCAAGACGAATACTCGGCGGCTCGCCTCAGCCTCGTCGCCGAGCTGCATCGGGGGATCGAGGCCGGCGAGCTCTTCCTCGACTATCAGCCCCAGATCGATCCCCGTTCGCGACAGCTGCGCGGGGTCGAGGCCTTGGTCCGCTGGCGACACCCGACCCGGGGCCTTTTGATGCCGGATCAGTTCATCTCCCTCGCCGAGCACACCGGGCTGATCCACGAGTTGACCGCCCATGTCCTCGACCTTGCCCTTGGTCAGTCACGGCAATGGCGGGAGGAAGGACACCACCTTGAGATGGCGGTAAATATCAGCGCCCGAGACCTTCTCGATCACGGCCTGCCCGAGCGAGTCGCTGCGGCTCTTGAACGGCACTGTGTTGATCCGGGGAGCCTTGAGTTGGAGCTGACCGAGAATGCGGCGATCACCGATCTGCCGCTGGCGCGAGCGATTCTCGGCGAGCTGAAGGCACTCGGCGTCCGCTTGGCGATCGACGACTTCGGGACCGGCAACTCCTCGCTCGCCTACTTCCGAACGCTGCCGATCGACCTTTTGAAGATCGACCGTTCCTTCGTGACCGGGATGGCTCAGAGTGCGAGTGACTCGGCGATCGTGCAGTCGACGATCCTCCTGGCTCACGACCTCGGTCTCCGGGTCGTCGCCGAGGGGGTCGAGAGCGAGGAGTGCAACGCCCGTCTCGCTAGCCTCGGCTGCGACTTGGTCCAGGGCTATCTGTTCGGGCGGCCGATGCCGGCTGAGAACCTGATCAGCGCGGTCGGTCGCGACGCCATCTGACCGCGCATGCTTTTGGCAGGCAGATGGCCGCCTCGGGGAGAGCCATTGCCGACCGGGAGGCCGCCTCGGATCGGCCCAACGCTCCCCCTCAATCCACCCGACCTGGCAAGGTGGGCTCATCTGAAAGATCGTAGCACGATACTTTTTGAGAATGAGCGCGCTGTCACCTCGATTACCCACCGACCCGCGGATGTCAGGTGACTGACGACGTTTCGTGAGCTTGGGTCTCAGGTGGGGCATCCTTGACCTATGCCCGATCCACGACGAGCCGAGATGACCACGGCGGTCGGCAACCGATGACCATCGAGCCGAGATCCGGAAAGCGCGGGGAAGCGCTGCGACCAACCCCCGCCGAAGCGGGCTCGGTCAGGGCCGAAAGGGGCGACCTTTACAGGCGAGTTCTCGACGCGATGGCCCGCGAGGCTCGCTCCGAACGCGCCTCCAGCTCGAGGCAGCTGGCTCGCCGAAACCGGGATGGAAGCCACTGAGCCTTCGCTTTCGGATCGAGCGACGGCACGTTGCTCACACAGCGAATCTATCGGCGTCGGCACGCCTGAGCTCGAGGCCGTTTCCGGGCCGGTCGAGGTCCGGCCACAGCGAGCCGTCGCGAAGGGCCGGTAGCCCGTCGAACAGGCGGTCCTCGATCCGGACGTGGTCGTGGAAGTACTCGAGGTGGGCGAGGTTCTCGATCGCGGCGGCCGGGTGGACGTGGATCGCCGGGCCGCAGTGGCAGGAGAGCTCGAGGTTGCGGGCGCGGCACATCGCGCCGGCGCGCAGGAACTCGGTGATGCCGCCGCACCTGGTGACGTCGGCCTGGAGGACGTCGACGGCTTCGGCCGCGAGCATCCGCTCGAAATAGACCGCGTCGTAGCCGTACTCGCCGGCGGCGATTGCCATCCCCGCGGGTGCCCGATCGCGGAGCAGCCGCAGACCTGCCAG
This sequence comes from uncultured Actinomycetes bacterium, assembly GCA_963839115.1. Taxonomy (GTDB): domain Bacteria; phylum Actinomycetota; class Thermoleophilia; order Solirubrobacterales; family 70-9; genus VAYN01. The sequence goes on along the minus strand of CAWITM010000001.1, from coordinate 1,439,813 downwards.
GTCGTCTGAGCTGACCGGCTCCTCGAACCAGCTGACCGCGGCGGCCTCGTGGAACGACTCGGCGAATCCAAGCGCCTGCTTGCGCGACAGGGCGCCGTTGGCGTCGACGAAGAGCTCGGTTTCGGCCCCAATCGCCTCCCGTGCGGCGATGACCCGATCGACGTCCTCTCCGGGGTCGGCTCCGACCTTCATCTTCACCCTCGGGATCCCCTCCTCGACCCAGGCCGCCAGCTGCTCCTGGAGTCGCTGGTTCGAGTAGGTCGTGAACCCGCCGGAGCCATAGACCGGCACCCGGTCGTGGGCGGCGCCGAGGACGGTGCAGAGCGGCGCCTCGAGGATCCGCGCTAGGAGGTCCCAGAGCGCGAGGTCGACGGCCGAGATCGCCATCGAGCTGATCCCTGGCCGTCCGAGGTTCCGGGTCGCCCGCACCATCTCCGCCCAGGCCCGGCGGGGCGCCGTCGCGTCGAGGCCCTCGACTACGGCGGCGAGCTTGCTCTCGATCAGCCTGGCGGTGGAGACGTCGGCGTAGGTGTACCCAAGCCCGGTCTTGCCGCCACCGCGCGCGTGCACCACGAGAATCGTCGTCGAGTCCCAGCGCAGGGTGCCATCGCCCTCGGGCGCGTCGGTGGGGACGGTGTAGGCGCCGACTTCGATGTTGTCGATCTCTGCGCTGAAGTTGGTCATAGGCGCTCCTGGTCGATTCCGAATGATCCCAGCCTCCCCCCGGCGGCCACTCCCCAATTCGTCGTCGTCCGAAAGATGACAAGTGGCGGTTCGCGACCGCTCGTCGGTGGGTATTCCGACTCTCGAAGGGCTTGTACTTGCGACCGAGAGGAAGAAGTGGCCAAGACCGCGGCGGATGACTTGTGCGAGCGATTGCTCGATTGGGACGTCAGGACGATCTACGGCTTCCCGGGCGACGGCATCAACGGCCTGCTGGGCGCACTGCGACGCCATCAGGACGAGCTGCGATTCGTCCAGACCCGCCATGAGGAGATGGCGGCCTTCATGGCCTGCGGGCACGCCAAGTTCACCGGCGAGGTCGGAGTCTGCATGGCGACCTCGGGCCCCGGCGCGATCCACCTCCTCAACGGCCTCTACGACGCCAAGCTCGACCACCGGCCCGTCGTCGCGATCGTCGGCCAGACCTTCGTGCGGGCGATCGGCGGCAACTTCCAGCAGGAGGTCGACCTGCTGGCGCTCTACAGCGACGTCGCCTCCTCGTTCTGCGAGCAGGTCAACGAGCCCTCGAGCGTCCGTCACCTGATCGATCGGGCGATGCGGATCGCCCAGGCCGAGCGCACCGTGACCTGCGTGATCGTCCCCGCCGACGTCCAGGACATGGACGCGATCGAAACCCAGCCGCACGCGACTCACACGGTCCACAGCGGCACCGGCTTCTGGCCCGGGCGCCGGGTCCCGGCGAAGGCGCAGCTGCAGGCGGCCGCCGACATCCTCAACGCGGGCGAGCGCGTCGCGATGCTGGTCGGCCAGGGCGCCCTCGACGCGACCGACCAGGTGATCGCGGTCGCCGACACCCTCGGCGCCGGCATCGCCAAGGCCCTCCTCGGCAAGGCGGCGGTTCCCGACGACGTCCCCTTCTGCACCGGCAGCATCGGCCTCCTGGGGACGAAGCCGAGCTGGGACATGATGCAGGGCGCCGACACGCTGTTGATGGTCGGCTCCTCGTTCCCCTACTCGGAGTTCCTCCCCGAAGAAGGGAAGGTCAAGGCGGTCCAAATCGACCTGCTCGGACGAATGCTGAGCATCCGCTACCCGATGGACCTGGCACTCGAAGGCGACAGCAAGGCAAGCCTGGAAGAACTGCTGCCGCTGCTCAAACGCAAGCAGGATCGCTCCTGGCAGGAAGGGATCGCGGCGAACGTCTCGCAGTGGTGGGAGCTGATGGAGAAGCAGGGTGAGCCCGCCGACCGCAACGGGCGGATCCGGCCTCAGGGGCTCTTCACCGAGCTCTCGCGCCAGCTGCCCGACAACGCGATCCTCTCGAGCGACTCCGGCTCCGCCGCGAACTGGTATGCCCGCCACATCCGGATCCGGCGCGGGATGAAGGCGATGCTCTCGGGCAACCTGGCGACGATGGTCCCCGGGGTGCCCTACGCCATCGCCGCCAAGTTTGCCTTTCCCGACCGCGTCTCGGTGGCGATGGTCGGCGACGGCGCGATGCAGATGGGCGGGATGGCGGAGATGCTCACCGCCGCCAAATACTTCCGCGAGTGGGACGATCCCCGGATGATCATCCTGGTCCTCAACAACGAGGATCTGAACCAGGTCACCTGGGAGCAGCGGGTGATGGAGGGCGACCCCGCCTTCGAGGCATCGCAGTCGATCCCCTACGTCGACTATGCCGCCTGGGCCCAGATGATCGGCCTGCGCGGGATCAAGATCGACAAGGCGGAGGAAGCCGAGGACGCCTGGCGCCAGGCCTTCGCCTCCGACCGACCGGTGATCATCAACGCCCTCACCGATCCGAACGAGCCGCCGCTGCCGCCGCACATCACCTTCGAACAGGCGAAGGGCTTCGCCAAATCGGTCGCCGCCGACCCCGCCGGGGGCATGGCGGGAGCGGTCGAGGCGGTGCGGGAGAAAGCCACCGAGCTGCTGCCGGGAGGCTGATCGGCGTGGCCTGGTCGGGTAGCGCGAAGCGCCGCTCCGAGCATCGGATCGACCGCTGGGTTGCCAACGTCGAGCACGGTCGCTTCGAGCGCTCGCTCTCGGGGATGACCGCGGCGGCGGCGGTCATCACCACCGCCGAGGTCTACGCCGAGCATTATCGGGCGAGCTTCGGCAACAAGATGATGTGGAGCCCGATCGTGGTGACGCCACCGGTCGTGATCGCCGGGATCGCCGGGATCTACAGCCGGCGGTGGGCCAAGACGGCGCTGCCGATCGCCTCGCTGATCTACGCCGCCGACGGCCTGATCGGCGAGTACTACCACGCCCGCGGCGTCGCCCGGCGACCCGGCGGGTTCGGCCACGCCAGCTACAACATCCCGATGGGCCCACCGATCATGGCGCCCGGTCTGATGTCGATCGTCGGCGGGATGGGCGTGCTCGCCGCCTTCCTGCGTCGCGAGGACTGAGCCGTGGCCGACCCGCGAGACCCCGGCCACCTGCCGAACCTGCGCGGCGGCGAGGCGCGGCGACCCGACTGGCTGCCCCGCCAGCGCCGCGGGGCGACCCCGCAGATGATCGGCCGCTTCCCCGACTACGACGTGCTCGAGTCGGCCGGCGAATGGGACGAGGCGACCCGCGCCGTCGTGCTGGCCCGGCTCTCGGTCGACCCTGAGCTCCACTTCTTCGGCGCCGACGAGGCGCCGACCGCGCGGGCGCTCTGCGACACCTTCCTCGCCCAGGACGAAGAGCCGCGCGTCCCGGTCGTCCAGCTGATCGACGCCAAGCTCGCCGCCGGGCGCCTCGACGGCTACCAGTTCGACGACCTGCCCGACGACCGCGAGACCTGGCACCGCGTCCTCGCCGCCCTCGACGCCACCGCCGAGCGGCTGCACGGCAAGGACTCGCTGGCGGCCTGCGAGGGGGGCGACCAGGAAGGAATCGTCCGGGCGCTCGCCGGCGGCAGGCTCGAAGGCCCCGAGTGGGAGGGGTTGAACCTCGCCCACGCCTGGTCGGTCTGCAGCCGCATGGCGCTCGAGGCCTTCTACTCACATCCCTGGGCCTGGAACGAGATCGGCTTCGGCGGCCCGGCGTACCCGCAGGGCTACATGCGCCTCGGGCCGCTGAGCACGCTCGAGCCGCACGAGCGCCCCGGCGCCACCGATGAGGACCCGGTCGAGGCGACCGGCGAGCCGGCGGAATGACCCCGAACCTGCTCAAGGGGTCCCGCGGGCCGCGGGCGAACGACTCGCGCTTCCTGCTCGACGTGCACCGGCGCGAGCTGCCGGGCGAGCAGACGATGAAGCGATACGGGGAGGACGAGGAGGTCGACCTGGTGATCGTCGGGGCGGGGGCGGGCGGCTCGGTCCTGGCCCAGCGTCTGGCCCGCCGCGGCTGGCGGATCGTGATCCTCGAGGCCGGACCGTTCTGGCACCCCGACGCCGACTGGGTCTCCGACGAGGCCGGGTCGCACGCCCTGTACTGGGAGCAGAAGCGGATGATCGGCGGCGAGGACCCGATCAAACTGGGCAAGAACAACTCCGGCCGCGGCGTCGGCGGATCGATGGTGCATTACGCCGGCTACACGCCGCGCTTTCATCCCTCCGACTTCCAGACCCGGACCCGCGACGGCGTCGGCGCCGACTGGCCGCTCTCCTACGCCGAGCTGCGGCCGCACTACGAGGAGATCGAGAGCGAGCTGCCTGTGGCGGGCCAGGACTGGCCGTGGGGCGACCCGCACTCCTACCCGCACTCGCCGCACCCGGTCAGCGGGCCCGCCCAGCTCCTCTGGCAGGGGGCGATCGACAGCGGGATCGAGATGCGGGTGGGGCCGGTCGGCATCGTCAACGGCACCTTCGGCAACCGGCCCCACTGCATCTACCGCGGCTACTGCCTGCAGGGCTGCAAGGTGAACGCCAAGGCCAGCCCCTACGTCACCCACCTTCCCGACGCGCTCGAGCACGGCGTCGAGATCCGCGCCGAAAGCATGGCGGTCCGGGTCGAACTCGACGCGGGCGGACGGGCGAGCGGTGTCGCCTACATGGCCGAGGACGCCGGCGCCGAGCATTTCCAGCGCGCCGCCGCGGTGGCGGTCTGCGGCTACTCGATCGAGACCCCGCGTCTGCTTCTGAACTCGGCCTCGAAGCGCCATCCCCAGGGGCTCGGCAACAGCGCCGACCAGGTCGGCCGCTACGTGATGGTCCAGGGCGCCTCGCAGAGCGCCGGCCGCTTCGCCGAGGAACAGCGGATGTACAAGGGCCCGCCGCCGGAGGTCTCCTCGGAGCAGTTCTACGAGACCGACGAGAGTCGCGGCTTTGCCCGCGGCTTCTCGATCCAGACGGTCTCGCCGCTGCCGATCGGCTGGGCCGAGCACGTGAGCGCCGAGGGACACGTCGGGCGCGAGCTGCGCGAGTACATGCGCGACTACAACCACTGGGCGACGATCGGGGTCCTGAACGAGCTCCTGCCGCAGCCCGAGAACCGCGTGACGCTCGCCGAGGAGACCGACGCCTACGGGATACCGGTCGCCCACTTCTCCCACTCGCGCTGCGAGAACGACCGCCTCAACATGGACTACTCGAAGGGCGTCCTGCAGAGGATCCTCGAGGCGGCCGGCGCCCAGGACACGCTGACGATCGAGCGCTACGCCCACCTGATCGGCGGCGCCCGCATGGGCGACGATCCCGAGGAGAGCGTCGTCGATGCCGATCACCGGGTATGGGGGGTGCCGAACCTCTTTCTCGCCGACGGCAGCGTCTGTCCGACTCAGGGGAGCGCCAACCCGGCGCTGACGATCATGGCGCTCGCCTCGCGCCTGGCCGGGCGGCTCGGCGCCAAGCGAATCCCGGACGAGACCCGCAAGGTTAGGAGCAACGCATGAGCAGCAACAACGTCCCCGAGGTCGTCGTGATCACCGGTTCCTCCGGCGGGGTGGGGAGGGCGATCGCCCACGCCTTCGCCAAGCGCGGAGCCCACATCGGTCTGCTCGCCCGCGGTCAGGAGGGCCTCGACGGAGCCGTGGCCGAGGTCGAGTCTCTGGGGGGGCAGGCGCTCGCCCTCTCGACCGACGTCGCCGACCACGCCCAGGTCGAGGCCGCTGCGGCGGCAGTGGAAGACCGCTTCGGCCCGATCGACGTCTGGGTCAACGACGCGATGTCGACCGTCTTCGCCCGCTTCCTCGACACCGAGCCCGAGGAGTTCAAACGGGCGACTGAGGTCACCTATCTCGGCACCGTCTACGGGACGATGAGCGCGCTGAAGCGGATGACGGCGCGCGACCAGGGCAAGATCATCCAGGTCGGCTCGGCCCTCTCTTACCGGGCGATCCCGCTACAGGCGGCCTACTGCGGAGCGAAGTTCGGCATCCGCGGCTTCACCGACTCGATCCGCACCGAGCTGCTGCACGACAAGAGCAAGGTCGAGATAACGGTGGTCCAGCTGCCCGGCGTCAACACCACCCAGTTCAACTGGTGCCGCTCGAAGCTGCCGTTGCACCCGACCCCGGTGCCGCCGATCTACCAGCCCGAGATTCCCGCCGAGGCGGTCTACTGGGCAGCCCACCACCACCGTCGTGAGCTATGGGTCGGCTACAGCACCCTGCAGGCGATCCTGGGGACCACCATCGCCCCCAGCATCGCCGACCGGTACCTGGCGCGGAATGGCTTCGAAGGCCAGCAGGTCGAGGGCATGCCGGTCTCCCCGGATCGTCCCGACAACCTCTTCGAGCCGGTGCCGGGGATGGCGGCGACCCACGGGATCTTCGACGACAAAGCCACGGCCTCAAGCCCGCAGCTCTGGGCGACGACGCATCGTTGGTCGCTGGCCGCGGCAGCCGGTGCGGCGCTCGCCGCCGCGGTCGCCGGGACGATCGGGCGCAAGCGATGAGCGCCAGGTCGGAGGCCGCCCGGATCACCGACCGCGACCATCCCCACACGCTGCGGGACTACGCGCTGCTGGCCGACGGCGAGCGCGGCATCCTCGTCAGCCCGCGCGGCGACTACTCGTGGATGTGCTTCCCGCGCTGGGACTCGGGCGCCGTCTTCTCCTCGCTGATCGGGGGCTCGGGCGGGTACTCGATCACCCCCGAGGACCGCTTCGTGTGGGGTGGCTACTACGAGCCGGGCACGTTGATCTGGCACAGCCGCTGGGTCAGCGGAGCGGCGATGGTGGAGTGCCGCGAAGCGCTGGCTCTGCCCAGCCGCGCCGACCGGGCGGTGATCCTCCGCCGGGTTATGGCCTGCCGAGGAACCGCCCGCGTGGGCGTCGCCTTGAATCCTCGCGGCGATTTCGGCGGCGAGAGCCTCACGAAGCTCTCCCAGCGCGACGACGGCGCCTGGACCGGCGTCGTCGGCGACACCCGGATCGTCTGGACCGGCGGCGATGACGCCGGCGCTGCGGCCGATGGGCACGGCGGCCGCGAGCTGACCGTCGCCCTCGAGCTGGAGGAGGGCCAGCACCACGATTTCGTCCTCGTGTTGGCCGACGCCGACGCCGACGCCGAGCCCCCCGACCCCGACTGGGCCTGGCAGGGGACCGAGGCTGACTGGGTCGCGCGGGTGCCGGAGCTCGAGAACAGCGTCGCCCCGCGCGACGCGCGCCATGCCTACGCGGTGCTCACCGGGCTGACCGCGGCCAGCGGCGGGATGGTCGCAGCGGCGACCACCTCGTTGCCCGAGCACGCTCGCCAGGGCCGCAACTTCGATTACCGCTTCGCCTGGATCAGGGACCAGTGCTACGCCGGGCAGGCGGTCGCAAGAGCAGGGCCGTTGCCCCTCATGGACGACGCCGTGCGCTTCGTCTCGGCGCGGCTGCTCGAGGACGGCCCGAACCTGACTCCCGCCTACACGACGACCGGGGGGCGGGTGCCCGACCAGCGCAAGCTCGATCTGCCCGGCTACCCCGGCGGCTCCGACATCGTCGGCAACTGGGTGAACGAACAGTTCCAGCTCGACGCCTTCGGGGAGTCGCTGCTGCTGTTTGCCGCCGCGGCCCGCCACGACCATCTCGACAGCGACGGCTGGCGCGCCGCGGAGGTCGCCGTCGAGGCGATCGAAGGCCGCTGGAAGGAGCCCGACACCGATGCCGGGATCTGGGAGATCGAACCCGACGCCTGGACGCACAGCCGGCTCTGCTGCGCGGCGGGACTGCGCCAGATCGCCGCCGAGTCTCCGGGTGAGGAGCAGGCGGCTCGCTGGGTTTCCCTGGCCGACGAGCTCGTCTCCGACACCGCTGCCCACGCCCTCCATCCGAGCGGGCGCTGGCAGCGCTCCCCGAGCGATCCCCGGCCCGACGCGGCGCTGCTGCTGGCGGCGATCCGGGGTGCGGTCCCGGCCGCCGACCCGCGGTCGATCGCGACCCTCCACGCGGTCGAGGCGGAGCTGACCCGGGACGGCTACTGCTACCGCTACCGGCCCGACGAGCGGCCGCTGGGCGAGTCCGAGGGCGCCTTCCTCCTCTGCGGGTTCTTCCTCGCCCTCGCCTACGCCCAGGGGGGCGACCGGGTCGAGGCCGCCCGCTGGTTCGAGCGCAACCGCGCCGCCTGCGGCCCACCGGGCCTGCTCGCCGAGGAGTTCGACGTGAGCGAGCGCCAGCTGCGCGGCAACCTACCCCAGGCCTTCGTCCACGCGCTGATGCTGGAGTGCGCCTGCGAGCAGGACGGCGCATGAGGGCCCTGGTCGGCCTGCGCGCCGTCGCCGGGGCGGTGCTTCTGGTGGCGCCGGGCCAGGTGCTCGGCGACCTTCCCCATCGACGGATCGACGGCGGCACGCGGGCCTTCGTCCGGGTCCTCGGCGCCCGCCACCTCGCCGAGGCCGCGGTTCTCTGGCGTCACGACACGCACCGCTGGGTGCTCGCCGGGGCCGCGGTCGACGCGACCCATGCCGCAACGATGCTCGTCCTCGCGGCAATACGCCCAAACGACCGGAGACTGGCCTTGGTCAACTCGCTCACCGCCTCCGTCCTGGCCGGTGCCGGAGTCGTCGCGAGTCAGCGCCGCGTCACCCTTCTGACGTTCCGGCAGAAAGCAGCTTGAGCACCGCCGACGCGGGGTAGGTGGGGCCATCGAAGCGCGGCTGCCCGGCGCCGCGGTTTGACTCATCGATGGACACTGGAACGCGTCAGGATTTCAGCAGCCTCTTCTCGCTATATCTGGCGATCGGGATCGCCGTTGCCGTCGTCGTGTTCCTCGCCGTCGGGTTCGCCATCTGGCGCTACCGGGCCGGAGCCGGTCGCGAGCCCTCCCAAGTCGCCGAGAAGAACAAGCTCGAGGCCGGGGTCGCGCTCGCGATCACGCTGGTCGTCGCCTTCTTGGTCTTCCGCACCTTCACCGTCGAGGCCAGGGAGGACAGCGCCCCGAAGGCGACGACCACGATCGACGTCACCGCCTTTCAATGGGGGTGGCGCTTTTTCTACCCCGGGAAGGGCGTCGACATCGTCGGCAACTCGAACCACGAGCCGACCTTCGCGGTCCCCGGCAACGAGCCGGTCCACTTCGAGCTGACGTCGGCCGACGTCATCCACTCCTTCTGGATCCCCGGCGAGCGCTTCAAGCGCGCGGCGATTCCCGGTCGGACCAACGAATTCGACCTCGACTTCGAAAGCGAAGGGACCGAGGAAGGGCTCTGCACCGAATTCTGCGGCCTGCGCCACAGTGACATGCGCTTCAACGTCTGGGTCCTGTCGAAGTCGAGCTACCGGCGATGGCTGGCGGCGCACAGCTAGCCGCGCCGGTGCCGCGGGTGCCGGCCGGGGGAGCGATCGGGTGGCTGGCCGCCACCGATCACAAGCGCACGGCGGCGAAGATCGCCGTCGTCTGCACCTTCTTCTTCCTGTTGAGCGGCGCCTTGGCGCTCGTGATGCGGGCAGAGCTCGCTCAGCCGGGCCTGCAGTTCGTCTCCGACCACTCCTATAACCAGCTCTTCACGATGCACGGCTCGGGGATGATCTACCTGTTCCTGACCCCGGCGGCGCTGGCGCTCGGGCTCTACCTCGTCCCGCTGCAGATCGGCGCCGCCCAGATCGCGGCGCCGCGACTGGCGCTCTTCGGCTTCTGGCTCTACCTCTGCGGCGGTCTGACGATGTACTCGGGGTTCCTCACCGACAACGGCGCCGGCAGCGATTCCTGGACGGCGACGATCCCGCTCGCCAATTCCAGCCACACCCCCGGGGTCGGCATGGACCTCTGGGTGGTCGGGGTCGGCCTCGCCGTTCTCGGCACCCTGCTGATTGGGGTAACGATCCTGCTGACGATCATCCGACTGCGGGCGCCGGGGATGACGATGATGCGGATGCCGGTCTTCAGCTGGACGATGCTGGCGACGACGTTCATGGTCGTCGCCTCGTTCCCGGTCCTCGTCGTGGCGATGGGCCTGCTGCTCGCCGAACGCCACCTCGGCGGCGTCTTCTCCGGGGCGACCGGATCGGTCGCCTACCAGCAGATCTTCTGGTTCTACGGGCACCCCGTGGTCTACGTGATGTTCTTTCCCTTCGTCGGCGCCGTCGCCGAAGTGGTCTCGACCTTCTCGCGCAAACGGTTCTTCGGCTACCGGGCTCTGATCGTCTCGCTCCTGTTGTTCTCCTCGCTCTCGATGGCGGTCTGGGGCCATCACATGTTCATCCTCGGCGCGGTCCAGAGCCAGTACTACTCGCTGACCTCGCAGCTGCTCGCGGTGCCGGCGGGAGTCGAGTACCTCGACCTGATCGCGACGATGATCGGGGGCGCGATCGTGCTCCGCACGCCGATGCTGTTCGCGATCGGCTTCATCCTCCAGTTCCTGATCGGCGGCCTGACTGGGATCGTCATGGCCTCGCCGCCGATCGACTACCACGTCAACGGCAGCTACTTCATCGTCGCCCACTTCCATTACACGCTGCTCGCAGGCAGCCTCTTCGGCCTGCTCGCCGGCGTCCACTACTGGTTCCCGAAGGTGACCGGGGCGATGCTGCGGGAAGGGCTGGGGAAGCTGAGCTTCTGGATCCTCGTGCTCGGCGCCAACCTGACCTTCTTTCCGATGTTCTTCCTTGGCTACGACGGAATGCCGCGGCGGGTCGCCGACTACGCGCCACGGTTCGGCGACCTCAACCTGCTGTCTTCGATCGGCGCCGGCTTCATCGCCCTCGGGATCCTCGTATTCCTCGCGAACGTCTTCGTGTCGCTGCGCCGGCGCGAGCCGGCCGGTGACGATCCCTGGCAGGGGCAGACGCTGGAGTGGGCGACGACCTCGCCGCCGCCGCGCCACAACTTCGGCCGGACGCTGCCGGCGATCACCTCCTACGCCCCGCTGCTCGACCGCCGCGAGGAACGACGAGAACGCGAGGCGGTGAGCGCGTGAGGCCCGGATCGGCGAGCCGCGACCGCGGCGACGGCGCCCGCGGCGGCGGCGGGCCGCTGCTGGCCTGGGCGGCCCTACAGTTAACGCTGGGAACGATGTTGGCCCTGTGGTCGGAAGTTGTGCCGGCGCTGCTGTTCCTCCTCGGTGCCGGGGTGCTGCTGCTGATGGCTGCCTGGAACCGGGCGGTGCCGGCGCCCGGCGGCCCACGGACTCTGGCGGCGCGGAGCGTGCCGGTGATGGTGCTCGCAGTCGGCGCAGCGCTTGCCGCGGTCGGACTCGCCGCCGGCCTCTGGCTGTTCCTGATCGGCGCCGAGCTGACGGCCTTTGCCGCCGTCTGGCTCTGGCGCGAGCGTGCCGCCGAGGGCGGTGGCAAGTGATCGACGTGCTCGGGCCCTCGCTCTTCCTCTTCGGTGGGTACGTGGCGCTGGTCGTCCGAGCCCGGCCCTGGCCACCGGCGCGGTCGGCCTCCTTCGCTCTCGGCCTCGCCGGCGTCGCCGCCGGCGCGCTGATGCCCGATTACCCGCTTGCCCTCCACATGGTCGGCCACGCCGCGATCGTCGCCGTTGGGGCGCCGCTGATGGTCCTCGGTCGCCCGGTGACCCTGCTGCTGCGCGGTCTGCCGCGCCCCGCCGCCCGCGACTTCGCGCGCCTCCTCCGCGCCCACCGCCTGCGGGCCCTGCTTTGGCCGCCGCTCGCCTGGGGGGCCTTCGTCGCCGCCCAGCTCGCCTTCCACCTGACGCCGCTGTTCTACCGCACCCTCGAAGACGAGACGCTGCACGGCGTTGAGCACATGACCTTCCTGATCACGGCGCTTTGGCTCTGGAGCGTCTGCCTCGCGGTCGAGCCGCTGCCGGGTCGCTGGGGGGCGTGGGGGAGGGCGGCGCTCCTGATGAGCGCGATGTCTCTGAGCGATATCGGTGCCGTCAAACTGATCCTCGACGGCGACGCTGCGGCGGGTGCGGCAATGACGGTCTGCATGATGCCGCTCGGGCTCGGCGCCGCCGCCGTGGTCTGGGGCGAGTTGATGCGGGAAGAGGGCGCCGAGCGGCGCCGGGAGGTGGCGCATGCGGTTTAGCGGGCCACTGTCACCGGTCGCCCGGATCGCGATCCTGGCGGCGACCGTCCTGTTCGGCGGCTACGCGGTCGCCGCTTTCGCCAGCCCGCCGAGCCATGCCGACGTCGCCGCCGCCTCCTCCGCGTCGACCAGCCTCGCCGGCGAAGGCCGCTCGCTCTTCGAAGAGTCCTGCTCGAGCTGCCACGGGCTCGACGCCGAAGGCGTCGAAGGCCAGGGTCCCTCGCTGATCGACGCCGGCGCCGCGGCCGCCGACTTCTACCTCTCCACCGGCCGCATGCCGCTCGATCAGGTCGGCGCCGAGCCGCTGCGCGCGAAGCCCCGTTTCGGCCCGCGGGAAATCGCCGCCCTCGTCAGCTACGTCGGCTCGCTCGGCGACGGGCCGGCGATCCCCGTCGTCCGGCCGGCGAAGGGTTCGATCAGCAAAGGCATGGAACTTTTCTCCGAATCTTGCGGGGGCTGTCACGCGATCAGCGGCGCCGGTGGCGTCGCGATCGGCGCCTTCGCCCCGCCGCTGAACGAAGCGACCCCGACCCAGGTCGGCGAGGCGATCCGCGTCGGTCCCTACCTGATGCCACGGTTCTCCGAAGGGCAGCTCGACGCCGGTGATGTCGATTCGATCGCCCGCTACGTGCAGCTCACCCAGAACCCCGACGACGCCGGCGGCTTCGGCCTCGGCCACATCGGTCCCGTGCCGGAGGGTGCGGTCGCCTGGCTGGCGGCGATCATTGCCCTGCTCCTCGTCGCCCGGCTGATCGGCGAGCGCTCCAGTGGGACCGAGGAGCCCCCCCGATGACCGCCCTGCGCTGGCTCTGGCGGATCGTCGTCGCCGCCGTCGTCCTGCGGAAGTCGCGCCGCAACGAGACGCCCCGCGAACGCGAGCTGCCCGCGTCGAGCGAGGCCGAGCTGACCGTCGCGGTGCTGCTCTTCCTCGCCGCTCTCTGCGGCATCGCCTTCGTCGCGATCTACGCCCTCGACGGCGGCAACACGCAGCTGCTCGGACTCTCGATAGGGCTTGCGTTCGCGCTCGTCGCGGCCGCCCTGATCGTCGCCGGCAGCATGGTCGTGCCGCAGGAACAGCTGGAGGAGATCAGGCCCGATTTCGCCGTCCCCGCCGAGGAAGAGACGCCGGAGGAGCACCGGCGCCAGGAAGAGCGCGCCGAGGCGACCGAGTCGGCGGCGCTGGGCGTGCGCGAAGGGGTCGACGGGGTCACCCGCCGGCGCCTGTTGAAGGCCGCCGGCGGCGCCGCCGGGCTCGGGCTCGGCGCCGCCGCGTTGACCCCGCTTGCCTCGCTCGGCCCGGCGGTCGGCGATCGGCTCTCGGCGTCGCCCTGGCACGAAGGCGTCCGGTTGGTCGAGGAGAACGGACTGCCGGTTAAGGCCGCCGATCTCGAGATCGGCTCCTACCTCACCGCCTTCGCCGCCGGCGCCGACAAAAGCGAACTGGCGACGTCGGTGGTCGTCGTCCGCGTCGACCCTGCCGCCCTCGAACTGCCGGCCGACCGCGCCGACTGGGCACCGGAAGGGCTGATGGCCTTCTCGAAGATCTGCACCCACGCCCAGTGCGCGATCAGCCTCTTCCGCTACCCGCTCTTCCCGGAACGCTCGCCGGGTCCGGCCCTGGTCTGCCCCTGCCACTACTCGACCTTCGACGTCCTCAACGGCGGCGAGCGCGTCTTCGGCCCGGCGGTGCGGCCGCTGCCGCAGCTGCCGCTGCGGATCGAGCGGGGCCTGCTGGTCGCCGGCGGTGACTTCTCCGGCGCAATCGGGCCCTCGTGGAGCCGGGTGCGGGAAGAGTGATGACGGTGGAGGGGCGACGATGACGACGCGGCGCGTCCTGAACTTCCTCGACAGTCGCAGCGGTGGCGGCGGCGTGATCGGCAAGGCCCTGCGCTACGTCTTTCCCGACCACTGGAGCTTCCTCTTCGGCGAGCTCGCCCTCTACTCGTTCGTGATCCTGGTCGCGACCGGCGTCTACCTGACGCTCTTCTTCGAGCCAAGCACCGCCCAGATCGTCTACCACGGCTCCTACGCGCCGCTGCGCGGGCAGCAGATGTCAAAGGCCTACGCCTCCGCGGTCGAACTCTCCTTCAACGTCCGCGCTGGCCTCCTGATCCGCCAGGTTCACCACTGGACCGCGCTGGTCTTCCTCTCGGCGATCACCATCCACCTGCTGCGGATCTTCTTCACCGGCGCCTTCCGCAAGCCGCGCGATGTCAACTACTACATCGGCCTCACGATGCTGGTCCTGGCGGTGCTCGAGGGCTATGCCGGCTACTCGCTGCTCGATGACCTTCTCTCTGGCATGGGCCTGGCGATCGGCAACGCGGTCGCCCTCTCGATCCCGGTCATCGGCGGCCAGGTCGGGACTCTGATCTGGGGCGGTCGCTTTCCCGGCACCGACGCCTTCATCTCCCGCCTCTACATCGCCCACGTCTTCATCTTCCCGGCACTGATCGCGGCGCTTATGGTCGTCCACCTGGCGCTGGTGGCGACCCCCCATCACACCCAGTTCCGTGGCCGCCGCCGGACCGAGCGGAACGTCATCGGCACCCCGATGTGGCCGGCCTATGCACTGCGCAGCCTCGGCCTCTTCTTCGCCCTCGCCGCCGTCGTCTTCACCCTCGGCGGCCTCGTCCAGATCAATCCGATCTGGCAGTGGGGGCCGTTCGAGCCCTACATCGGGACCAACGGCGCACAGCCGGACTGGTACCTCGGCTGGCTGATTGGCGCATTGCGGCTGATGCCCCACTTCGACGTCGTGATCGGCAACTACACCTTGATCCCGAACCCCTTCTGGGGCGGCATCCTCTTTCCGGGCCTCGTCTTCGGCTTCCTCTACCTTTGGCCGACCATCGAGCGGCGCTGGATGGGGGACGACCGCATCCATAACCTGCTCGATCGCCCCCGCGACAACCCCCGCCGGACCGCGATCGGCGCCGCCGTCTTCGCCCTGGTCGCGACGCTGTTCTTCGCCGGTGCCGCCGACCGCGCCTTCGTCCAGGTGGGAGTGCCCTACGAAGGGCAGCTCTGGGGCTACCGGGCGGCGGTGATCCTGCTTCCGATCCTGGTCTTCTTCGCCACCAAGCGGATCTGCGAGCGGCTGCGCGACTCCGAAGAGCACCCGGGCCGCGACTCCGGCGCGGTAGTCGTCCGGCGCGCCGGCGCCGGCGGATTCGAGCAGCTCGATTCCGAGCGCGCCGCCGGGACCTCCGACAGCAGCGGGCGGGCCATCGACTGAGGCAACTGCCGAGTCCTCGTTCTCAGCGGCCGCTGAGCCGCAAGGGAGTGGGGCCTATCTTCACTTGTCGATCCCGCCCATGGCCGGCGAGCGCAACGTGGCGGGAAGGCGGACCCCGCCGAGCCACCTCGTCAGGCGCGAAGCCTCCGAGTCGAGGGCGCGATGTGCCTGGGTCGAGACCCGCTCGAGCAGTCGCATCTGAACCGCGCCGGCGTCGTCCTGAACCCAGCAGCCGACGATTCGGCCGTCGACCCAGATCGTCGTGCCAGCGTTGCCGCGACTGTCGAAGATCTGGTCTCGATGGCGACCGAGATAGAAGTGGCGACCTTGCCAGCCCATCACGGTCGGGTCGAGGACGGGCAGGAGCACCACCCACGGACCCGGGTCGGGTGGGGCGCCGAGATCGTCGGGCAGCAGCCAGCCGTTGGTGCTCCGATCGAGGGAGACCTCGACTGCGGTGAGCTCGGCAAGCGCCGTCCGTACCGCGGTCTTGGTGGACCCGAGCCACCAGACGAGGTCGTCCTCGGTGCCGGGGCCGAAGGTGCGCAGCCAGCGGCGGACGAGCTCTCGATAGCCGTCGGCGGCGTTCGTGGCCTCCGGAACCTCGCCGAGCCAGTTCTCCGTCAGCGCCCAGAGCGGTCGGGCCGTGCGCCAATGACCGGTGTTGGCGGCACGGACGATGTCACCGCGGGCGCCGAGGTAGGTGAGCACCCGAGAAGCCGACCACGGTTCGCTCGGTGACACGGTCACCTTGACACGGATCATCGCCACCACCTTGCGCAGCTCGGACCCCGCGAGGCCGTCGGGGTGCTCGCCAAGCACCGCAAGCACCTCGGCGCGAGCCCGCTCGAGCCACTCCTCGCCGTCGGCCGCGATCCCGGCCTTTACGACGTCCTCCGCCATGCGAGCTCGCTGGACGCCGGCGACCCGTGCCGACGCGCTGCCCCAGGTGGCGGCGAGCAGGTCACGGGGGAAGGCGAAAAGGGTTCGGCGCATCGCCAGCTGTTTGACGAGGCTGCGCTCCTCATACAGCGCTCGGTCGACGTCGCCGATCTCGAGCGAGCGACCGCGGGCCCAGCAGGAGAGGTAGACCGTTGCGGGTTCGGTCGCGTGGAGCACGGTCATCGCCCGGGCGATCTCCTTGGGATAGTCCAGGCGAAACTCGGGCGCCAGAGCGTGGCGGACGGCGAGCCGGGCGCGTCGCTCGTCATCGGAAACGTGTCGCATGTTCGCTCTCCTACCCGTCGCACCCACCCCGACCGCGAAGCTGTATCCGGACGGCTCGCCCGCGCCGGTTCAGCCGCGGTCGGCGCTATCGCCGAGCGGCGAATCCGGTGAAGCGCCGAACGCGGGCTCGCCGAGGAAATCGGGCGGATCGCCGAGCAGGATCCAGCGCCCGGCCGGAGCCGATTCCAGCTTTCCTTCTTCGCGCAGCCGGCCGAGCGCGGTGGTGACGGTGGGACGGCGGGCGCCGACGATCTCGCCGAGAGTCTCGTGGCTCAGTTGGAGACCGACGGTGACCCCGTCCGTGGTCACCCGGCCCCAGCGATCGGCAAAGTGCCAGAGGATCATCAGCAGGCGGGTTCGGACCTGTTTGGTGTGGCAGACGGCGAGCTGGAAGCTGAGCCAGCGGGCGCGGCGGATGGTGCGGTCGAAGAGCTCCGCCGTGATCTGCGGCCAGTTTCCAAGCTGCCGAGTCACGTGTTGGTCGAGCACCGCGAACCTCGCCGGAGGGCCGACGACGCGCCAGTCGGCCTCGACCGGCACCGAGGCCATGTCGGCCGAATCCATGGTCCAGGGCCGCAGGACGTCACCGTGTCCGAGCAGCTCGGTGCAGCGGGTGCTGGCGATCACCACGCGGCGCATCAGCAGGCCCTCGAGGACCAGGAAGCCGAGGGCGCTGGAGTCGGCGGCTACCTTCTCCGGAGGCTTCCAGGGCCCGGGCCGGGCGGTCGAGGTAGGCACGAGAATCCGGGCGGCAGCCGCGCGCTCCTCGGCGCTCAATGTCTCGCCGAGGTCCCGTTCGAGCGCCAGGAGCGAGGCCGACCCACTGGCTCCGCCTGCCTCGCCGCTGGGCCTTCTCGATGTCACCCGGCTTATTTACTCGATTTCGCCGGGTTCGGCTTCATCGGCGGCCGAGCAAGCGCGGAGGGCTCATTTCTCGACGAAGCTGATGCGTCCGTTGGTCTCCAGGATCGCCCAGCGGACGTTGGCGATCGAGGCGATGTCGTTGAGCCTGGCCTCGGCCCCGATCTCCTCGCGGGTGAGCCGTTGGCGGCGCAGGTTCCGATCGATCACCTGGCCGTCCTCGACGAGGACGAGCGGCTCGCCCTCGAGGATCGGCCGCAGGCGCCGCGAGCGGAAGGCGAGGTAGGAGAGCGCGACGGTCAACAGGCCGATCGTGGCGATCGCCAGCATCGCCCCGGTCACCGACTCGTCGTTCTGGGTGACCCCCTGCTGGACGAGGTCTCCGGTCACGACCAGGAGGATCAGGTCGAACGGCTCCAGCGAGTTCAGCTCGCGCCGTCCCAGCATCCGCGTCAGCGCGAAGACGAAGAAGAAGATGACCGCGGCGCGGATGACGATGTCCATCAGCGCCTCCTCACGGGAAGTCGAACTGGGTGCGAGAGATCGAGGCGATCGGCCGCGCGCCGTCGTCGAGGGCGACGCTGGCGTCGTGAGAGCCGACGTTGATCGGGTTGGCCTGGAACTGGATGTAGACGACGAGGCTCTGCCCGGGCGCCAGCGGCGAGAAGCGCAGCTTGAGGTCGCCGGCAGCGTCGGTGATCGACCCCGCCGGTTCGGGCTGGACGGTGTTTAGCGTGGTCTGGTCGACCCAGCCGCGGTCCAGCACCAACGTCGGCGCTCCGAGCGCTTTGATCGCGTGGATCGCGAATTCGCCCTGGTAAGTGAGCCCGCCGCGCACCCGGCTCGGCGCCTTGACCGAAAGGGTCCCGCCGGCGCCGCTGGCGGTGTCGGTCGCCGCGGCCTGGCCGAAGACGTTGGCGAGGGCGGCCAGGACGAACAGGAAGAGGAGGGTGATGAAGCCGCGACGCAGCCACTGCCCGGCGCGACGCCCGTCGAAGTCGCGGTGGCGATCGAGGTCGATTTCGGCGGGGAGGTCCGACATCCGCGATCAGCCTAGGAGCCGGCGCAGACAGCCTCTTGAATCACCTCAGCGCATCGAGCTGCCGATTCGTTGGAGTCGGGAGTCCGTCCGCGCTCCGCTCGGCGACCGTCCCGTCGACAGCGTGAAGACCAGCGGCACCCGGAGACCGTCGCGGGCCAGGCAGCGTGGACAGTTGTCGCTACGCGGTACTCGGACCGCCTTGAAGCTGCTCCCGCAGCGTTCGCATTTGAACATCGCTCGCTCCCTCCGGCAGCGTTAGCAAGGGCTCTCAACCTAATCACTAGTACCGATCAACACAAGAGTTTTACGGTCGCCTTGCCGCTCGTAGCGCCATTCGGAGGAAGGGGACCGCGGCTAGGGAGCCTCGAAGTCGCCGAGGGGAGCCAGCAGGGGCGCAAGACGTCGCAGCTCTTCGAGGTGGAGGGCGGAGAGCTTGGTGATCCGGCTCGCGCCCCGGCGGGTGAGCCGCAGGCGGACGACGCGGTGATCCTGCCCGTCGCGTTTGCGCGTGACCAGCTCGGCGGCGGCGGCGCGGTCGACCAGCTCGACCACGCTGTGGTGACGAAGCACCAGGTAATCCGACAGCTCACCGATCGTGGGACCGGCGGGATCGGCATGCCCGCGGATCGCCAGCAAGAGCTGGTGCTGGGCGGGGGTGAGGCCGGCGGCCCGCGCCTCGTCCTCGCTCCAGTGCAGAAAGCGTCGCAGGCCGGTGCGAAACCCGAGCAGTGTGGTGTAGTCCTCCTGGCGCAGCTTTTCTTGGCTCATGGCGCTCGATTCCCCCTCGCTCGGCCGAGTCCGACCAGGTCGAGGGGTCGAAGGACTCGCGAGCGGTGGCGCTCCTCGTCGAGGTCGCGCAGGCGGCCCGCCAGGAGCGCCTCGAGGCCGATCGATCCGATTGCCTCGGCCGGTTCGCTGCGCTCATGCACCGGCAGAACGGTATGACCACAGTCGGCCATCAAGTAGGCGACGTGGCGGAGGGTGTCGTCGGCGTAGACGACCGGCGCGCCCCCCTCACTCTCCTCGCCGGTCATCACGTCGCCGACGAAGAGCACGTCGAGCGGGTCGGTGCTGTATTCGCGGCTCAGGTGGACACCACGGCGGGCAAGCTTCTCGGTCAGGACCGAGCGCCGCAGCAGCAGCGCCGAGACGGCGTAGGCGGCGGTCGCCCCGATCAGGAGGGGAAGGAGAGCTTCGTAGCGATGGGTCAGCTCGACCGCGAACAGCACACCAGTCAGCGGCGAGCGCATAACTCCGCCAAGGACGCCGGCGAGGCCGACCAGCGGCCAGAAGCCGGCGGCGACGTGGGGGAAGACGATCGCCTCGAGCCCACCGAGGGCGCCGCCGATCATTAGCATCGGCGCCAGCACGCCGCCCGAGGTCCCCGACCCCAGCGACAGCGACCAGATCAGCGTCTTGACGACAAGAATGCCGAGGATCAGGTTGGTCGCGATCGTCCCGTTGAGCTCGGATTCGATCACGTTGTAGCCGACGCCCAGAGCCTGCGGCACGATCAATCCCCCGATCCCGACGATCAGCCCGCCGATCGCCGGCCACCACATCCAGTGGACCGGAAGTCGGGAGAATGAGTCCTCGGAGAGATAGACCAGGAAGGTGGCCGCGAGGGCCAGAAGCCCGGCCAGGGCGCCGGCCACCAAGCAGAGTCCGTAGGCCCCGGCGTCGAGGTGAAGCTGCCCACTTGGGGCCGGGAAGACCGCTCCGCCGCCCAGCATGGGGACGCGGACCGCTGTCGCGACCGCCACCGAGGCGACGACCGGGATGAAGCTCCGTGGCCGCCACTCGAACAGCAGCAGCTCGACCGCCAGAAGCACGGAGGCGAGCGGGGCGTTGAAGGTCGCCGCCATGCCGGCCGCGGCGCCGCAGACCAACAGGGTCTTGCGCTCGTCGGCGCTCAGATGCAGGAGCTGGGCGGAGATCGAGCCGAGGGCGCCCCCGGTCATGATGATCGGTCCCTCGGCACCGAAGGGCCCGCCGGTCCCGATCGCGATCGCCGAGGTCAACGGCTTCAGGACGGCGACGCGGGGTTGGATCCGGCTGCCGTCGGTGAGGATCGCTTCGATCGCCTCGGGTATGCCATGACCGCGGATCTTCTCGGAGCCGAAGCGCGCGACGATGCCGATCACGAGGCCGCCGCAGACCGGGGCCAGGAGGATCAGAAGCGGCGAGTGATGGCCGGCGCTCGGGGCGACGAGCGCGGTTCCGAGCCGCTGGTAGAAGACGAGGTTGGTGATCAGGCCGATCAGGCGCAGGAGCGTCCAGGCGACGCAGGCGCAGAGGCCGCCGATCGGCAGCGCCAGGGCGACGATCGTGAGGACGCGAGGGCCGAGATCGAAGTCACCGAGGTGTCGGATGTCGGGTTGGCCCTTGCCTCGCACTCCCCAAAAAGTATCGTGTCACGATCCTTACTGGTCGACTGCTGAGCCCGCGCGGGGCAGGAAGTCAAGGCTCACCGGGAGCCGAGCCGGTCTGGCGAGGACGCCCAGCGCTGCACTTCGGTGAGCGAGGCAATCTCGTTCAGGCGCCCGGCGCGATCGCCTGATCGACCGCGCCGGGCGTGCCGCTGAGCGCCGGCCCTACGCCGACTCTTCCGGCTTCAGCACCACCTTGATTGCGCCGTCTTCCTTCTTCTGGAACATCGAGTAGGCCTCGGGGGCTTTCTCCAGCGGCCATTTGTGGGTGGTGAGGTCGTCGACCCCGAGCGGATCGTCGTCGCCTTCGAGCAGCGGCAGGATCTCCGGGGTCCATTGCTTCACGTGGGCCTGGCCCATCCGCACCTGCAGGCCCTTGTCGAAGATCTGCATCATCGGCAGCGGGTCGAGCTGGCCGCCGTAGACGCCCGAGATCGAGACGGTGCCGCCGCGGCGGACGCTGTCGATGCAGGAGAGCAGCGCGGTCAGGCGGTCGACGGCGGCTTTTTCGGTGACCTTGGCGGCGAGGGCGTCGGGCAGGAAGCCGGCCGCCTTCTGGGCCAGCTCGGCGAGCGGGGCGCCGGCGCCGTGGGCCTCCATGCCGACCGCGTCGATCGTCGAGTCGGGCCCGCGCCCGTCGGTCAGCTCGCGCAGGGTGTCGGAGATGTCGTCCTGGTCGGAGAAGGCGATCGGCTCGATGCCGTTGCGCCGCGCCATCTCCAGGCGCTCGGGCACGTCGTCGACGCCGAAGACCCGGCCGGCGCCCTGGTGGAGCGCGATCCGCGCCGCCATCTGGCCGATCGGCCCCAGCCCGAAGACGGCGACCGAGCCACCGTCGGGGATGGCCGCGTAGTCGACCGCCTGCCAGGCGGTGGGGAGGACATCGGAGAGGAACAGGTAGCGCTCGTCGGGTCCGCCCTCGGGCACCTTGATCGGCCCGAACTGGGCCTGCGGCACGCGCAGGAACTCGGCCTGGCCGCCCGGGACCTGGCCGTACATCTTGGTGTAGCCGAACAGCGAGGCGCCCTTTTCGTACTCGCGGTTCTGGGTCGTCTCGCATTGGGCGAAGAACTGGCGCTCGCACATCCAGCAGTGCCCGCAGGAGATATTGAAGGGGATGACGACTCGGTCGCCGGCTTTGATGTGTTTGACCTCGGGGCCGACCTCCTCGACGATCCCCATCGGCTCGTGGCCGAGGATGTCGCCCTCGTCGATGAACATCCCGAGCACCGCGTAGAGGTGCAGGTCCGAGCCGCAGATCGCCGTCGAGGTGATGCGGACGATCGCGTCGGTCGGGTGCTGGATCGAGGGATCGGGGACCTCGTCGACGCGGACGTCTTCCTTGCCGTGGAACGTGAGTGCCTTCATGTCAGTTCTCCTCTCCGGTGCCGGGTTCGGCCATTTTTCGGTGCATCTCGGCCTTGACCGCGTCGGGCATGAGCCCGCCGACTGCGACCTGGACTTTGTTCATCAGCGAGCCGCCAACGACCCGCTCCTTGCCGGCCATCAGGGCGTCGAAGCCCTGGCGGGCGACCTCGGCCGGGTCGTCCTTGTCTTCGGTCCCGACCGCGGCGTTCTTACCGTTGGCCTCCATGTCGGCGACTTCGAAGAACTCGGTGTCGGTCGGTCCCGGCATCAGCGCGCGGTCACCGACACGTTGGTGTCCTTGAGCTCGTTGCGAAGCCCCAGCGCGAAGGACTGGACGAACGACTTCGAGGCGTTGTAGACGGCCTGGAAGGCGCCCGGGATCGTCGCCGCGACCGAAGAGGTGAAGAGGATTCGGCCCTCGTCGCGAGCGACCATGTCCTCGACGACCATCTTGCAGAGATGAATAGTGGAGCGGCAATTTAGGTCAACGATCTCGAGCTCGTCCTCGAGATTCGTTTCGGTCGCGAAGGCGCCGCCAGCGCCGCGGCCGGCGTTTAGCGCCAAGGCAGAGACCGGACGGCCGAAATTAACGATCTGCCTGAAGAGCTCAACTACCCCCGCTTCGGTCGCCAAGTTGACGCGGAAGGCGTCGATCTCGGCGCCCGTCGCCCGCAGCTGCGTCGCCGCCGCGTCCAGTCCCTCATCTTCGGCGGCGATCAAAAGGTCAAAGCCCTCTTCACCGAAGACTTTCGCCAGCTCGTAGCCGATTCCGCTAGAGGCCCCGGTGACGACGGCCAATGGTCGTGAGTTTGCGTCTGTCATAGCTCCTCCTCCGATTCCTTCCGAATGGAGCGGCGCTTGGGCGGGGCATCCTGAAAGGCTCCCGTCCACGTTCTCGACCTCCTGTTTGCAGACTGCTCTACCCATGGCTCCTGAAGCCTGAAACTTGCGAGCGGCGGGACCTATCGAACGGCAAATCCGCGCGGTTTATCCGCGTTGCCGATGGGTAGCTCTGCGGCGCGGAGGATGGACGGTCAACGTACCGCCCGGCTCCTCCGCAAACTTCGAGTAACTCGCCAGCGGCGCCAACTCGCCTCCTGTGCCATCGTCGTCTCACCGGCCGCGCTGGCCAGGTCCCCCAATCTCGCGATAGCGACGGGCGTTTGGGGGCCAGGTCGGGGCCGCAGCGGGCCAGCGGCACTGCGGATTGCTGCTCCTCTGGGTCGTGGGCCAATCCATCAGCAAATAGCGTCAGGCTGGGTGCTTCTCGTCCCCCTTTGGGCCACCTTGCTTCAGGTGTCGGTGGACATATTCGACGACCTTGCGCATGTGGTCGATGTCCGCCGGGGTCAGGTCTTCGTGCCGGATCTCGTCGCGGTCGTTGTCCTCTGACACGGCTGCCTCCTCGGTCGGTGGATAGGGGACTTACCCGACGCCCGGGTCCGGTAACGAGGCCCCACCGCGAAGGGCCAGCGTGATCCGGACCTCGGTCCCGCCCGCCGCGTGGTCGCCGATCTCGAAGTGACTCGACAGCATCGAGATCAGTCCGAGGCCGAGGCGCAAGGTCGGCTCCTCCTCAAGAATCCTGGCTCGCACTCCCTGTCCGAAGTCACGGACCACGACTTCCAGCTCCCCTTCGACCGCGCGGGCGTCGAGCTCGAAGGTGCCCGGTTCCGACGAGTAGGCGTGGCGGACGACGTTGGAGCTCGCCTCGGTCACGACGGTCTTCAGATCACCTAGCAGCGGTTCCTCCATCCCCAGGGCTTCGCCGAGCTCGGCGACGGCGCGTCGGGCGACGCCGACGCTCTCGGGCACGGCCGGCAGGCAGGTATGAAGCGTCTGTGGCCAAGCCATCCTCAAGCTCCGATCCTCGGGTAATGACGGGCGCCTTCGCGTTGCAGCGCATGTCCCCGCAGCCGCGGCGCATAAACGTGAGAAAGCTGAACGCGAGTAACGATTTGCCTGTCCAAACTGGACGGGAAATTGTATTATCGGCACAGGCGTCGAGGGGCATGCTCCGGAGCGTCATTGAAGTCAGTGAGGCACGCGATCGGCTAACGGTCGGCTTGCGGACTCCGAATCGAGAAGAACCTATTCCGGAGGCGTCATGTCTCATCTCCCCTTCCAGGTCAGCGAGTGCGAAATCGCTCCCGGGTGCCGTGAGATCAGGGTCGACGGCGAGCTCGACCTCGCGGTGGCCGACCAGCTGGTCGAGGCGGTCGCCCGCTCCGACGCTGGGCAGACGCTGATCAATCTCGAGGGCTGCCATTTCATCGATTCGAGTGGCATCGCGGTAATCGTGCGTGCCCAGCGCGAGCGAGCCAACGCCGGCGGTGGCCGGATTGTCGTCCACAGCCCGTCGGCCCAGGTTCTCCGGGTCCTCACCGTCACCGGCCTGACCGGCAACGGCCTCGTATTTGACAGCCGGGACGAGGCGCTCGCCGAGTCGACGGTGGAGCGCTAGAGCAAAGCTCAGCTCGATTTGGTCAGGGCGCCGGCGACTTTCTCTCGCAGCGATTGACCGATGAAACCCCCGCGCCGACGGATCGCGGGCGAGCGCCGCCGAGGTGGAGGCTTTTGCCTGTTCGACCGTCTCCTCCCTGGGCGCGGGCGAGCCTCGGGTCTATGCCACCCCCGGTGAGCTTGGCGACGTCAAGCCGGTGACGATCGGCGCTGACGACTCGGCCGAAGGGCGCTGCGCACGATGACCGAGCACAAGGTCAGGCGCCTGCCCGTAGACCCAGATCGCTCACTAACGCCGGATCGCCACGGCACGGGGTCTACGAACGCTGCGATAACTGCGACCGCCTGCTGCCGGGTGGATCGTGCATCGCCGATCGGGTACGGGGCAAGGATGAGCCGCAAGGGCCCCCTCGCCGACAGCTACCCGGCCGCCGTGGAAGGCGTCGAGCCGGCAATCTAATCCCCCGGTTGGGTCAGTTAGGAGAAACGGATGGCTACGCAGAAACAACTCAAAGCGGCGAAACAGAACGTCAAGAAGGCCCAGAGCGCGGCCAGGAGCGACCGGACTCTCGCCAACCTCTCGAAGAGCACCCGCGGTGAGCTCGGCAAGCAGGCTGCCAGAGGCCGCAAACGAAGCGGCAAAGCCGGCCATCGGCTCGAGGACCGAAACCGCGAGCAGCTTTACGAGGTCGCCAAGAAAGAGAGCATCGCTGGCCGGTCCAAGATGGGCAAGTGGGAGTTGATAGAGGCGATCCGCGAGGCTCGCTGAGCGGCGGCCGATCGTTCGCACCCGTTACGGGCACGGTACCTCGGGTGGATGGCACTTAGGCCTTACTCCTGACAGAGGTTCGAGTTCGGCGGTGAGCCCGAAATGATCGCTCGCCCAGACGCCATCCTCCGGCCAGTCGAGTACGCGCTCGCAGGAGGCAATCCGCAGCGTCGGCCCGCCGTCGGTGCGGGGGGCCACATTGATGTCGACCTCCTCGCCGGCGACGATCGGCCAGCGCGGGGCGATCGAGATGCCCTGCCCCGCCTCGACGTCAGCGGGCCCACCCGGCTCGCGGTCGCGCTGGTGCAAGAGGTGCATCCCGTCGCCGAGGACATCGGCGACCTGGTCGTACTCCACCGTAACGACCGCCTCCTGGAAGGCGACGAGGCCAGGATCGAGCCGGGCGACCGTCTCCCGTAGGAGCCGTCGCCGGGCCAGCCAGTCGGCCCGGCGTCCGAAGATGTTCATCGTCAGGACACGCACCGCGGCTCTCGCTATCTGGCGATCTTCGCGAGCTCCCCGCGCCTTTCGCGCAGCTCGCCGATCGAGGTGACCACGTCGGCGGCGCCGGCGTCGCGCAGCTCTTCCTTCGAGAAGCCGCCGGTCAGCACGGCGACGGTCGGGACCCCGGCCCCCCTGGCGGCCTTGACGTCCCAGGGGGTGTCGCCGACCATCACCGTCGGCCGCCGCTCGCCGGCCTTCTCGAGGGCGACCTCGATCAGGTCCGGCTCGGGCTTGGTCTGGTCGACGTCGCCCGCCGTGGTCCAGCCGGCGACGAAGTCGCGGGCGTCGAGCAGATCGAGATAGTGGTCGACCTCTTTGTCCTTCGCCGAGCTCGACAGCACCAGCGTGGCGCCTTCGCCGCCGAGCTCGCGGAGCAGCTCCGATGCTCCGTCCAGCGCCTGAACCTCGCCGATCAGCTCGTCGTAGACCTCGCCCTCGACCTCGCGGATCGCCTCGCCGTCTCGCTCCTCGCCCTCGTCGCCGATCAGAGCCGCCACAAGCTGATCGCCGCCCATGCCGATGTGCCGGTGGATCTGCCACAGCGGAACTGCATAGCCATGCCGGTAGAAGGCCCGGTGCCAGGAGATCGCGTGCTGGTAGTTGGTGTCGACGAGGGTGCCGTCGACGTCGAAGATCACGGTCAGCGAGCTGTCTACGGAAGGTGGCATGGGGTGATGGTTACCCGGTTCGCGCGGTGGCGACTCGGGTATCCGGGGCCTCATGCGATACCTCCACTTCTGTGCCCACGAGCAGTTCCCACCCGACGACCTGCTGCGCCAGGCGATCGAGGCCGAGGCGGCCGGCTTCGACGGGATCGGCTGCAGCGACCACCTGCAGCCGTGGTGGGAGGGCGGTGAGGCCGGCAACGCCTGGATCTGGCTCGGCGCCGCCGCCCAGGCGACCGACCGGGTGACGGTCGGGACCGGTGTCACCCCGCCGGGGCCGCGCTACCACCCGGCCCTGATCGCCCAGGCTTGGGCGACCCTCGAGCTGATGTATCCCGGCCGCCCCTATCTCGGTCTCGGCTCCGGCGAGGCGCTGAGCGAGGCGCCGCTCGGCCAGGGCTGGCCCGACGTCGGCGAGCAGATCGCCCGCATGGAGGAGGCGCTGGAGATGATCCGGGCGCTCTGGGACGGGCAGACGCTGAACGGCGGCGAGCACTTCAAGGCCGACGGCGCCCGCCTCCACAGCCTCCCGGCGGAAAGCCGGCCGCCGATTTACGTCTCCGCCTTCGGGCCCCAGGCCGCCGCCGTCGCCGGGCGCCAGGGCGACGGACTCTGGACCCTTGCCGATCCGGAAACGGTGCCGCAGATCCTCGACGCCTACCGCGGCGCCGCCGAGGACGCCGGCCGCGAGCCGGGCGAGATCGTCCTCCAGGCCGCGTTCTCCTGGGCCGGCGACGACGACGCGGCGCTCGAGGGGGCCCGGGTCTGGAAGGGAGCGCAGCCGAAAGAGTTCTACACCGACGATTGGCACGATCCGAAGGCGATGTACGAGCACGCCGCGGAGGAGGTCTCCGACGACGACCTGCGCGAGGCGATGATCATCTCCGCCGATCCCAAGGTGCACGTCGAGCGCATCCGCGAGGTCGAGGAGATGGGCGCGACGATCGTCGCCCTGATGGACAACTCCGGCGCCGATCCGCACGCGGCGATCGAGGTCTACGGGCGCGACGTACTGCCGGTGCTGCGCGGGGGCTGAACGTGGAGCCGGTTCGGATCGGCTGCTCGGGCTGGAGTTATGGCGACTGGCGCGGCGGCCTCTACCCCGAGGGGCTGCCGAAGCGCCGCTGGCTTGAGCGCTACGCCGAGGTCTTCGACACGGTCGAGGTCAACGCGACCTTCTACCGCCTGCCCAAGGAGAAGACGGTGAGCGACTGGACCGAGCAGGTGCCGCCCGACTTCCTCTTCACGATCAAGGCGAGCCGCTACCTCACCCATATAAAGCGGCTGCGCGACATCCCCGACGCGGTCGCCCGCTTCTGGGAGCCGCTCGAGCCGCTGCGCCTCCGCCATCGGCTGGGCCCGGTGCTCTGGCAGCTGCCGGCCAACTTCCACCGCGACGACGACATCCTCGCCGCCGCCCTCGACCAGCTGCCGCCGGCCCGCCACTGCTTCGAGTTCCGCGACCAGAGCTGGTTCGCGGCGCCGATGCGGGAGCTGCTGGCCGAGCGCGGCGCCTCGCTGGTGATCGGCGACGACAAGCGCCGGCCGCTGCCTGACGCGAGCCCGGCGGGGCCGCTCGCCTACCTGCGCCTGCACTACGGCCACCGCGGCCGCGCCGGCAACTACTCCGAGAGCGAGCTCGACACCTGGCGGCGGCGAATCGCCGGCTGGCGCGCCCGCCGGCCAGTCTTCGTCTACCTCAACAACGACTGGCAGGGGTTCGCTCCGGCCAACGCCCGCTACCTGAGTCGCGGGTTGAGCGGCGAGGGCGGGGACTGAGCGGCGCGTGCCGGTCGGCGAAGACAAGGGGGCGGCGGAGTTCGTCCCGTCCAGCCGCGCGCTGCCGAAGCTCCGCGACGCCGCCACGAACTGCCACGGCTGCGCTCTATATAAGGACGCGACCCAGGTCGTCTTCGGCGCCGGCCCCCGCAAGGCCGAGCTGATGCTGGTCGGCGAGCAGCCCGGCGACCGCGAGGACATCGAGGGCGAGCCCTTTGTCGGCCCCGCCGGCGGCGTCCTGCGCCGCGCCCTCGACGTCGCCGGGATCACGGTCGACGACGTCTACCTGACCAACGCCGTCAAGCACTTCAAGTGGCGACCGCGCGGCAAGCGCCGCCTGCACCAGAGGCCGCGAGTCGGCGAGGTGATGGCCTGCCGACCCTGGCTCGAGGCCGAGATCGAGGCGGTGGCGCCAACCGGCCTTCTCGCCCTCGGCGCCAGCGCCGGGCGCTCGGTCTTTGGCCCGAAAGCGCGGGTGACGAAGGATCGCGGCCGCCTGCTCGACTCGCCGCTGGCCCCGGTCGCGGCACTCACTCTCCATCCCTCGGCGATCCTGCGGATCCAGGAGCACGACGAGCGCGAGGACGCCTTCGCCGCTCTCGTCGACGACCTGGGGATGGTCACGGCGGCTATTCGGTCTGCTTCCTGACGAAGCTGATGCGGCCGTCGGTCTTGAGGATCGCCCAGCGCACTTCGCGCTCAGCTCCCGAACATCGCGACCAGGGCGGGGATCAGCAGGGTCCGCGCGATCAGGGTGTCGAGCAGCAGGCCGACGAAGAGGGCGAAGCCGATCTCGCGGAAGCTCTGGATCGGGATCAGCATCACCGCCGCGAAGGAGAGGGCGAGGATCAGGCCGGCGACGGTGATTGCCCGCCCGGCGCTCGCTCCGGCGCTGCGGATCGCCGGCTTCAGCGGGGCGCTGTCGGCCTCGCGCCAGATCCGGTTGATCAGGAAGACGTTGTAATCGGCGCCCAGTGCCAGCAGGAGGATCGAGCTGGAGACCGGGACGATGAAGGCGAGCTCGCCGTAGCCGAGCAGGTCCTGGAAGACGTAGACGGTGATCCCGAGGGCGGCGGCGGCGAGGAGGCTGACGCCGACGAGGTAGAGCGGGGCGCCCGAGGAAGGTCCCTCCGTATTCCCGAAAGGGCTCGAGGAGGCCTTCCCCCGACATTTCCCGGAGCCCTCCGAGGTTCCCGGCGAATACAGCCGGGGATTCGATCACGTGGTAGTCCCCGCCGGCTGGGATCCCGAGCAGGTGGGCCTCTGGGTGAAGGACGCCATCGCCTACGACGAGGAGACGCGAGGGGCCGGGCGCGACGGCGCCTCGGAGAAGGACGCCGAGGAGGCCCGGGCACTCGAGGAGATGCAGCGCCTCCTCGGGGACGAGTGAGCCGAGTCTCACCCTGGCGCGAGGTCCTCGGCTCACCCGAGGGCTGCGCGCCAGCCTCAGTCTCCCCGCAGCCCGGCCGCGAGGCGACCGGCTGAAGCGGTCGAGACCCCGAGGTCTAACCTCGCGCATCCAGTCCGGCACGTCGGAGAAGGAGGCCGATTCGGGCAGGTGCACCTCGCGCTCGCCCCAGAACTAGGTCGCCAAACGAGGTCTCACGCAGGATCTCCGCCGGGCCGGCCAGGAGCCCGGCCATCGTCTCTTCGTCCCAGTGGTGCAGGGTGAAGGGGGCCTCGTGTCCGTCGAACCACCGTCCGTCCTCGGCGCCCAGCTTCTCGCGCGTCCAGATCACCCAGTCGGTCAGGCCGGGAACGTGGTCGGCAGTCTTCGCGATCGCCTCCTCGATCTTCTTGCGCTGGGCGGCGAGCAGCTGGCTCCGTCGGCGCGGAAGGCGTCGGGTTCATACCACCGGCACTGCCAACCCCAGTGTCGACCCTGGTCGCCTAGCGCGGGGTCGGAGTGCTCGAGGCGCAGGTGGAACTCGACCCCCGGCTACTGCTTTCGGGTCAGAAGCGGCCCGTGACCTCGTAGTGGCGGCGGACCAGCTCGCGGCAGGGGAGCTCGAAGTTGTGGCGCTGGTCGCCCCGCAGTTAGAGGAAGCGGTTCCAGGGCAAATCGGCCACCCGTCATTTCTACCGGTCGGGGTGGCACCGGCTCGCGGTCACAGGCGCCCGCTGCCATCTCTCCCGTGAGGTGGGCGTCGCTGTCCGGGCACATCGGAAGGGTCGCCCGCCTACGCGGAGATGTCCCGCGCGACCCACCGAGACTCGACAACACCCCTACATAGTGTTGACCTGGGTGTTGACCTGGACCCTGATGAAGCGGCTTGAGAGTGAAGCATTTGGCTCTACAAGCCGATGCCGGAGGAGGGACTCGAACCCCCGACACGCGGATTATGATTCCGCTGCTCTAACCAGCTGAGCTACTCCGGCGAGGGGGAGATGTTAGCGATGGGATCGCAACGGAATCCCGAGACCGGATGGGCGGCGATTCGGCCAGTGATGGTGGGCTTCATGTTGGCCGCCGATGCGTTTGTCGTGATCGCCCTGGCGGCGGCGCGGCCGGACATGTGGCTGGCGCCGTTCATCGCCTTCGGGGTCGTGCTGATCGGGCTGTGCTGGTTCTTCTGGTGGTCGCTGCGCCACCGGCACGACGATGACTGAGGTCGGCGGCGGCGTTGGGCCGGCTGGTGCAGGATCTTTTAGGCTGGACCGGTGAGTGGGGCTGAGCTCGACAGGGCGGTGCGGACGATCGTGCGTCAGTGCATGGGCGTGTCGGCGGGCGAGGACGTGCTCGTCGTCTGCAACCAGGTGACCGAAGAGATCGGGGCGCTGATGCGGATCGAGGCGCAGGGGGACGGGGCCGATGCGACGTTGGCGGTGATCTCCGAGCGCGAGAGCCACGCAGCCGAGCCGCCGCGGGCGGTGGCGGCGGCTATGGCGGCCGCCGATGTGGTGCTGGCGCCGACGGTGCAGTCGCTGTCGCACACCGCGGCGCGCAAAGCGGCGAGCGAGGCCGGGGTGCGGATCGGGACGCTGCCCGGCGTGACCGAGGAGATGCTGGTGCGGCTGATGGGGGGCGACCTCGACGAGATGCGGCGGCGGGGGTGGGCCGTGGTGGCGGCGCTGAACAGCGGCTCGGAGGTGCGGATCACCTGTCCCAACGGAAGTGACCTGAAGCTGGGGGTCGAGGGGCGGCACGGAATCGTCGACGCCGGCGAACTCACGAAGCGCGGAGCCTTCGGCAACCTGCCCTGCGGCGAGGGGTTCATCGCGCCCATGGAGGGGACGGCGGAGGGCAAGCTCGTTGCCGACGGCTCGATCGCCAGCCTCGGCCTGCTCGACGCCCAGGTCGAGATGACGCTGCGCGACGGGCACCTCGTCGAGGCGAGCGGCTCTGAGGGCGGCGAACTCATGGACCTCTTGACCCCGCATGGCGAGGGCGGCACGAACGTGGCCGAGCTCGGGATCGGCACCAACGAGGAAGCGATCCTGACCGGCAACATCCTCGAGGACGAGAAGATCCTCGGCACCTGCCACGTCGCCTTCGGCGCCTCGGCGGCGATCGGCGGCACCGTCCAGGTTCCCGTCCACCTCGACGTCGTGGTGATGGAGCCGACCGTCGAAATCGACGGCGAGACGATCCTCAGCGGCGGCGACCTGCTGCTCTAGCCGGCTCCGGTGACCGTCCCGAATCCTCCATGCGCGGCGCGCGGCTGAGCGGCGCCGGATGCCGACCCCGACCCTCCTCGCCGTGCCGAACGTCTCGGAGGGCTCCGACGGCGAGCGGCTGCGCCACCTCGGCAACGCCTTCGGCCGCGGCGCCCAGGTCCTCGACCGTCATTCCGACGACGACCACGGCCGGACCGTCTTCACCCTCGCCGGCCGGCCCGGGCCGCTGACCGAAGCGCTCCTGGCCGGGGCCGAGGAGGCGCTCGAGCAGATCGACATGGCGACCTACCGCGGCGCCCACCCGGCGATCGGCGCGCTCGACGTCTGCCCGGTCGTCTGGCTGCGGGACGAGGACCGCGGGGCGGCGCGGACCGAGGCGGTCGCGGTCGCCGAGCAGATCGGCGGCCTCGGCGTGCCGGTCTTCCTCTACGGCGAGCTGGCGCGCGAGCCGGGGCGGGCCGAGCGCGCCTACTTCCGCAACGGCGGCCTCGCCGAGCTGTGGCTGCGGATGGAGGGCGGCGAGCTGGCACCCGACTTCGGCCCGCACCTCCCGCACCGGCGCGGCGGCGCCACCCTGGTCACGGCGCGCCCGCCGCTGGCGGCCTTCAACGTCGAGCTCGACAGCGGCGACATCGAGGTAGCCCGCGTCATCGCCGCCGGCCTGCGTGAGGCCAACGGCGGCCTGCCCGGGGTGCGGGCGATCGGGGTCATGCTCTCCAGCGGCCGCGCCCAGGTCTCGACCAACATCCACGACCCGCTGGCGGTCCCGCTCGCCCGCGTCGTCGAGGCGATCCGGGCGCTGGCGGCGCCGCTGAACGCGCGCCCGATCGAGGCCGAGCTGGTCGGCCTCGTCGCCGCGGCGACGCTGGCCGACTACCCCGGCGACGTGCCGCTGCGCGGCTTCGATCCGGCCCTGCACGTGATCGAGCGCCGGCTCGGTTAAATTCAAGCCATGGCCCAGCCGAAGAACAAACGCCGTCGCAAGCGCCGCGGAACCCAGGGCGGGAGAATCGACACCAAGTCGCGCGCCAGCCGCCCGCGCAGCCGCGAGGAGGCCAAAGCCCGCGCCCGCTCCAACCGCTCCGGCGGGAGCGCCAGCAAAGGCCAGAAAGAGGACCTGCCCCCGACCTGGCGCAACTCGGCCCTGCGCGGCCTCGCCGCCGCCGTCATCTTCGCGCTGCTGCTGCTGGTGATCTTCAAACGGCCGGTCGGCGTCGCGCTCGCCTTCGGCGCCTTCATGCTCGTCTTCTACATCCCCAGCGGCTACTACATCGACATGGCCCTGTGGCGGCGGCGCGAGCGCGCCCGGATCCGCGCCCGGAGCGAATAGTGGCCCTCGACGTCACCAGCCTGACCGTCGGCCCGGTCCAGGAGAACGCCTACCTGTTCCGGCCCGAGGGCTCCGACCGGCTGCTGGTCGTCGACCCCGGCGACGAGCCCGAGCGGATCCTGGCGGCGATCGCGGCGACCGGGGCGGAGGTCGAGGCGATCCTCCTCACCCACACCCACTTCGACCACATCGGCGCCGTGGCGCCGGTGGCGAAGGCGACCGGGGCGCCGGTCTACTGCCCCGAGCTGGAGGTGCCGGTGCTCGCCGACATCATGGCCTACGTGCCTTGGGAGGGGTTCGGCCCGTTCGAGAGCTACGACGCCGACGAGACCGTCGCCGGCGGCGAGACCCTGGAGCTGGCCGGGCTGGAGATCGACGTCATCTTCACCCCCGGGCACAGCCCCGGTCATGTCACCTACTCGGTGCGCGGCGAGGACGCGCTGTTCTCCGGCGACGTGCTGTTCCAGGGCTCGGTCGGGCGCGTCGACCTGCCCGGCGGCGACTGGGACACGCTGCTCGCCTCGATCACGACGCTGGCCGAGTCTCATCCCGACGAGACCGCCGTCTACCCCGGCCATATGGGGACGACGACGCTCGGGGCCGAGCGCGCGACCAACCCGTTCCTCACCTCGCTGGTGCGGTAGCGCTCCGCGCCGCCGAGCCTCTAAGGTCGCAAGCCACCATGGCCAGCAAGTTCCAGGCACCCCGAGGGACCTTCGACGTCCTGCCCGCGCAGGGCCGCCAGCGCGCCCGACTGGCGCGCGTCGCCGACGGGATCTTCGAGCGCGCCGGCTACCTGCCGGTGCAGACGCCGAGCTTCGAGCACACCGACCTGTTCGAACGCGGGGTCGGCAAATCGACCGACATCGTCCGCAAGGAGATGTTCACCTTCGAGGACAAGGGCGAGCGCAGCCTGACCCTGCGGCCGGAGGGGACGGCGCCGATCTGCCGGGCCTACCTCGAGCACGGGATGCACAAACTGGCCCAGCCGGTGAAGTTCTCCTACCGCGGCCCGTTCTTCCGCCACGAGCGCCCGCAGGCGGGCCGCTACCGGCAGTTCCACCAGCTCGGGATCGAGGCGATCGGGACCGACTCGCCGCTCGCCGACGCCGAGGTGATCATACTGCTCTCCGACCTGCTCGGCGAGCTCGGCGTCCCCGGCGTGACCCTGCAGCTCGGCAGCCTCGGCTCGCTCGACGCGCGGGCGCTCTACCTCGAGCAGCTGAAGGCCCACCTGCACGCCAACGAGGGCGACCTCTCCGGCGACGTGCGCGAGCGCATCGACATCAACCCGCTGCGCGCCTTCGACGCCGACGACGAGAGCACCCAGGGGGTGATGGCGAGCGCGCCGACGATCCTCGAGTCGCTCTCCGAGGAGGACGCCGAGCACTTCGGCGAGGTCCGCTCGCTGCTCGACTCCGCCGGCATCGCCTATGAGATCGACGCCACCCTGGTGCGCGGGATCGACTACTACACGCGCACGATCTTCTCCTTCGTCTGCGACGCCCTCGGCGCCCAGTCGGAGATCGGCGGCGGCGGCCGCTACGACGGGCTGATCGAGCAGCTCGGCGGGCCGGCGACGCCGGCGGTCGGCTGGGCGGCGGGGATCGAGCGGATCCTGCTGGCGCTCGACGAAGACGAAGCGCCGCTGGGGCGCGACGCCTTCGTCGCGATCGCCGATTCCGGCCAGCGGGCGCGGGCGATGGCGCTGGTCACCGAACTGCGCCACGCCGGGCTCTCGGCGGAGATGGACCTGGCCGGCCGCGGGCTCAAGGGCCAGCTCAAACACGCCAACCGGATCGACGCCGCGCGGGTGCTGATCCTCGAGGCCGACGGCAGCGCCCAGCTGCGCGACATGGCGAGCGGCGAGCAGCGTCCGGCCGATACCGGCAATCTGGTCGACGAGATGACGGGGGGAGAAGCGTGAGCGACGATGCCTTGAGCGTGACCGCGTTCGAGCGGGCCGTCGGCGAGCTGCCGGCGCCGACCCCGAACGGGTACCGCGACTCCTGGTGCGGCGAGGTGCTGGCCGACCGGGTCGATTCCGAGGTTCGCGTCGCCGGCTGGGTCAACCGCCGCCGCGACCACGGCGGGCTGATCTTCATCGACCTGCGCGACCGCTCCGGGATCGTCCAGCTGGTCTTCCATCCCGACACCTCGGGTGAGGCGTTCGCGCTGGCCCACAAACTGCGCTCCGAGGACGTGCTGAGCGCCCGCGGGACGGTCGTGCGGCGCGAGGAGGCGACGGTCAACCCAGGGCTGCCGACCGGCGAGGTCGAGATCGCCGTCGCCGCGGCCGATCTGCTGGCCGGCTCGGAGACGCCGCCGTTCCAGATCGAGGGCCGCGCCTCGGAGGCCGGCGAGGACAAACGGCTCGAGTACCGCTATCTCGACCTGCGGCGCGAGCCGATGCGCGACGCCCTGCTGCTGCGCCACCGGGTGACCGCGGCGATGCGCTCCTTCCTCGACGGCGAAGGGTTCGTCGACGTCGAGACGCCGGTGCTGACCCGCTCGACCCCGGAGGGCGCTCGCGACTTCCTCGTCCCCAGCCGCGGCCAGCCGGGCTCCTTCTACGCGCTGCCGCAGTCGCCGCAGCTCTTCAAGCAGCTGCTGATGGTGGCGGGGCTGGAGCGCTACTACCAGATCGCCCGCTGCTTCCGGGACGAGGCGACGCGGGCCGATCGCCAGCCCGAGTTCACCCAGCTCGACGTCGAGATGTCCTTCGTCGACGGCGACGGCGTGATCGCCGTCAACGAACGGCTGCTGGCGCACGTCTTCGCCGCCGTCGGCGGCCCGGTGATCGAGCAGCCGATGCAGCGGATGTGCTTCGAGGAGGCGAGGGGGCGGTTCGGGACCGATCGTCCCGACCTGCGCTTCGGGCTCGAGCTGGTCGACCTCGGCCCGGCGCTCGCCGAGACCGAGTTCAAGGTGTTCCGCTCGGTGCTGGAGGGCGGCGGGACGATCCGCGGCATCAACGCCGGGCGGCGCGAGATGCCGCGCTCGGAGCTCGACGGGCTGATCTCGCGCGCCCAGGAGCTCGGCGCGAAGGGCCTGGTCTGGGCGTTCCGCGAGGGCGAGGGCTGGCGCTCGCCGACCGCCAAGTTCCTCTCCGACGCCGAGCTCGCCGACCTCAACGCCCTCCTCGGCGCCGAGGAGGGCGACCTGCTGCTGCTGGTGGCGGACCAGCGCCCGGTCACCGACGCGGTGCTCGGGCAGATGCGGATCGACCTCGCCGAGCGCTTCGGCCTGATCGACGAGAACGAGGACCGGCTGGTCTGGATCGTCGACTTCCCGATGATGGAGTGGAACGAGGGGGAGGGGCGCTGGGACGCGATGCATCACCCGTTCACGGCACCGGCCGGTGAGTTCGACCCCGACGATCCCGGCGCTGCCAAGGCGCAGGCCTACGACGTCGTCTGGAACGGGCAGGAGCTCGGCGGCGGCTCGATCCGCATCCACAGCGCCGAGGTCCAGCAGCAGGTCTTCACCGCGCTCGGGATCGACCGCGAGACCGCCGAGGCCCGCTTCGGCTTCCTGCTCGACGCGCTGAGCTTCGGGGCGCCGCCGCACGGCGGCATCGCCTACGGGGTCGATCGCATCGTCCAGCGGCTCGCCGGGGTCGACACGATCCGCGACGTCATCGCCTTCCCCAAGACCGCGTCGGGGTTCGACCCGATGACCGAGGCGCCGGCGCCGGTCGACGACGTGCAGCTGCGCGACCTCGGCCTGGCCCTCCGCAAGCGCAAACCCGGCAGCTGATGGCCCTGCGGGACTGGCTTCCGCGCAAGGGGCGCTCGGGGCCGGGTCCCGGGCAGACGCCGGTCTACGTCGACGATCCGACCTTCGACCGCTGGGAGGTGGTGCGGGACTTCGGCGACGTGGCGACGGCACGGGCCTGGCACCAGTCCCTGGCCGAGGCGGGAATCGAGGCCGTCCTCACCGCCGACTGGCCGCTCGATCGCTTTGGCCTCGGCGACATCGCCCTGCGCGTGCCGGGCGACCGCTGGAGCGAGGCCGAGCTGCTGCTCTCGAACCTCGACGTCGACGACTAGGGACTGCCGCCCGCGTGGTCCGGCGAGATCGCAGTAGCAAATCGGCGCCGCCGCGACGCGGGCGCCGCGCTTAGGTTCCGGTGCTAAGTTTGCGGCCAGGCTCGAGCCCGTACGAGAGCCGTCTCACCGTTTGACCCAACACAAACGGCGCGGGAGCCGATTTCTCCTTGCCCCTTGGGGTCGGGAGTAGGCACCCACCTTCATTTGAAGGGATCAAAGCCAGAGGCGGCAACGGCGGGCTGGGGCCTTTTTTGTGCCTTCAGTCGCCGAAAAGGCACAAACTGCGCACCACGCGCGCGCCTCGCTCGGCCAACCTTGAGGCGTGGAAAGCGAGCGCCACCTTTTACGTCGTATAGACGGAAAACATGACGCGCCTCTGCCGAGGCCGGGGCGGAGATTGGGGCTGGGCCGGGAGTCTGCTGAGGGGATCGACACCTGGATCGGTGCAAAGGCCGAAGCCCAGCGTGGGCTCGTGGCTCGGCGGCAGCTGATCGCGGCTGGCGTCGGACGCGGCGCCATCGAAGTCCGCGTTGCTCGCGGGCAACTGCAGCCGGTGCACACGGGCGTCTACGCGGTCGGCCACCGGCGCCTCGATCGGGAGGGACGTTGGCTCGCCGCCGTGCTTGCTTGTGGCCGTGGAGCAGCCCTGAGCTATCGCTCGGCCGGCCGCCACTGGGACCTGTTGCCGGCCGGCGACGAACTCCCGGAGGTCACCCGGCCTACGGACTGCTCGCGGCGCGGCATCGTCGTCCACAGGGCCCGGCTCCGCGCCGATGAAGTCCGAATCCTCGATGGCATTCCGGTGACCTCGGCGCCGCGGACCATCGTCGATCTGGCGGCGGTGCTCAAGGCGCGGCAGCTGGAGCGGACATGGAACGAGATGGAAGTGCGGGGGCTTCGTGACCCGCTCTCGGTGGCGGCTGTCCTGGCGCGGCATCCCGGCAAGCGGGGGACGGCGGCGCTGCGGCGACTGATCGAGAGCAAGCGTCCCGCTGACATCACCCGCAACGACCTCGAGGAGGGATTCCTGGCGCTGGTCGACCGCTTCGGCCTGCCGCGACCGCGGATGAACGCCCACATCGCCCTGCGCGGGAAGTTCTACGAGGTCGATTGCCTCTGGGAGCGCCAGCGGGTGGCGGTCGAGCTCGACGGCGGCGCGGTCCACTCCACCTGGGCCTCGATGGAACGGGACCGCGAACGCGATCGCATCCTCCTCGCCGAAGGCTTCCGCACGCCCCGGGTGACCTGGCGGCAGATGAGGCAAACGCCCGCAGCCGTGGCGGACGACCTGGCACAGATCCTCGGCACCGACCGGGACCATCGCGCGAGCACACCGTGAACGGCCGAGCGCTCGGCGGATCCTCGTATAACCCGCGGGCCGCGCCACTCCGTACCCTTGACCGATGGATCGGGAGCTCTTCGAGCACTATCTCGCGGACGAGACGCGGCGCGGGCCGGCGCCTGCCGACGCTTTCACCGGGGCGGCCGGCGGGGCCGCCTGCGGCGATCTCGCGCGGGTCTCTCTGAGCGTGGACGGCGGTCGGGTCGTCTCCCTCTCCTATGAGACCGAGGGCTGCGGGGCCACCCGCGCCGCCATCTCTGCGCTCGCCGAGGCGGTCGAGGGCGCGAGCGTCCTCGAAGCCGCGCGCCTATCGATCGACGACGTCGAAGCCCTCCTAGGCGGCCTCGATCCCGCCAAGCGCCACGCCGCCCAGCTCTCCTGTGACGCCCTGCACCGCGCCCTCACCGCCACGGCCGGCTCCAACGCCGTCCTTTCCCCGGAATCCGGGCCCGAACGGGAGATCGCGGTCACACCCGCAGCCCGTGACCGCGATCTCCCGTCCCCAGCCGATTCGTCCCTACGCAACCCCCGCGTCGCCGTCGCCGTCTCCGGCGGGGTCGACTCGGCGGTTGCCGCGCTTCTCGAACGCGAGCGGGGGGCCGAGGTCGTCGCGATCACCGTCAAGCTCTGGGCCGACCCGGAGACGGACGGGACCAAGGCCTGCTGCTCGCCGGAGGCGGTGCTCGGCGCCCGCGCGGTCGCGCACTCGCTCGGAATCCCGCACCTCACGCTCGACCTCGAGGCCGACTTCCGCCGCCGCGTCGTCGACCGCTTCGTCGGCGGCTACGCCGAAGGGCAGACGCCGAACCCCTGCATCCTCTGCAACGGCGAAGTGCGGCTGGCGGCGATGCTCGACCTCGCCGAACGGCTCGGCTGCGAGCGGCTGGTGACCGGGCACTACGCCCGCATCGTCGAGGACGCCGAGGGGCCGCTGCTTGCCGAGGGCGCCGACGCCGCCAAGGACCAGAGCTACATGTTGGCGGCGCTGCCGCCGGAGCTGCTCGGGCGCCTCGCCTTCCCGCTGACGGCGATGACCAAGGACGAGGTCCGCGCCACCGCCGCCCGCCACGGCCTCGCGGTCGCGAAGAAGCCCGAGTCCCAGGACCTCTGCTTCCTCGCCGGCCAGGGCAAGCAGCGATTCCTGCGCCGCCACGGCGACCTCGCCGACCGCGAGGGCGCGATCGTCGACCGCTCCGGGCACCGGCTCGGGCGCCACCGCGGCCACCACAACTTCACCGTCGGCCAGCGCCGCGGGATCGGCGTCTCGCTCAACGAGCCGGGCTACGTGATCGCCACCGACGCCGTCGCCAACACCGTCACCGTCGGCACCCGCGCCGAGCTCGAGACCCGCTCCGTCCGCGTCCGCGACGCGGTCCTGCACCGCGACGGCGCCCGCGTCGACGCGGTCCGCCTGCGCTACCACTCGGCGACCCTGCCCGCCACCGTCGGCGGGGCGCCCGCCGGCCGCCACGCCGCGCTCGAGCTGGAGCTCGGCGAGTCGTTCACCGCCGCCTCCCCGGGCCAGACCGCAGTGCTGATGGAGGGCGAGACGATCGTCGGCCACGGCACCATCGCCGCCCCCCGCTGACCGCGCCGCCGCCGGACCCGCCGATCCGTCCGACCGAGCCGCGAAAACTCCGAACCAGAAACTGTCTGCAAACCGTAGGCTCTCCCTCATGAAGGCCCAACAAATCCGCGACACCTATCTCGGCTTCTTCGCGGAACGCGGCCATCGCATCGTCCCCTCGGCCTCGCTCGTGCCGGCCTCCCACGACCCGAGCGTGCTGCTGACTACGGCCGGGATGCAGCCCTTCAAGCCCTACTTCCTCGGCCGCGAAAAACCGCCGGCGCCGCGCCTCGCCGACGTCCAGAAATGCTTCCGCACCACCGACATCGAGGAGGTCGGCAACACCGCCCGCCACATGACTTTCTTCGAGATGCTCGGCAACTGGAGCTTCGGGGACTACTTCAAGGCGGAGTCGATCCCGTGGGGCTGGGAGCTCTCGACCGAGGGGTTCGGGATGGACCCGGAGCGGATCTGGGTGACGGTCTTCGGCGGCGACGAGGAGCTCGGGCTGGGGCCCGACGAGGAGGCGATCGCGATCTGGCGCGGCGTCGGCGTGCCCGAGGAGCGGATCGTCCGGCTCGGCCGCGAGGACAACTTCTGGCAGGGCGGGCCGACCGGCCCCTGCGGGCCGTGCTCGGAGCTCTACCTCGACCGTGGCCCCGAGTTCGGCGGCCCCGACGATCGCCCCGGCGACGACACCGAGCGCTTCCTCGAGTTCTGGAACCACGTCTTCATGAGCTACGACCTCGCCGAGGACGGCACGCTCACCGAGCTACCGATGCGGAACATCGACACCGGCATGGGGCTCGACCGCATGGCGGCGATCCTCCAGGACGTCCCTTCGGTCTTTGAGACCGACCACGTGCGCCCGCTGATCGATCTCGCCGAGGAGCTCTCCGGGCGCCGCTACGACGAGAGCGAGGCGGTGACGCGGGCGATGCGGATCGTCGCCGACCACTCGCGCGGGGCGGCCTTCCTGATCGCCGACGGCGTCGTCCCCTCCAACGAGGACCGCGGCTACATCCTGCGCCGGATCATGCGGCGGGCGATCCAGCAGGGCAATTCGCTGGGACTGGAGTCGCCCTGGCTCGGGCGCTTCGCCGAGCGCACGATCGAGCTGATGGGGGAGACCTACCCCGAGCTGGTAGCTGAG
Source organism: uncultured Actinomycetes bacterium (assembly GCA_963839115.1). Lineage (GTDB taxonomy): Bacteria > Actinomycetota > Thermoleophilia > Solirubrobacterales > 70-9 > VAYN01. The sequence goes on along the minus strand of CAWITM010000001.1, from coordinate 1,398,370 downwards.
CGGGCGACGATCGCCCGCTGGGTCGGCGACGAGGAGGAGAGCTTCGGGCGCACGCTGGTGCGCGGGACCGAGCTGCTCGAGCGGCTGGTCGCCGAGGCGCGCGCTGCCGAGACGTCCTGGATCGACGCGGCCGCCGCCTTCAAACTCCACGACACCTACGGCTTCCCCTACGACCTGACCAAGGAGCTGCTCGCCGCCGAGGGCCTCGCGGTCGACGACGACGGCTTCCAGGAGCTGATGGAGGAGCAGCGGCTGCGGGCGCGCACCGGGGCCGCGACCGCGCACGGGTCGGAGGACCGCCACGGCAAGGTCCAGGCGTTCGCCGCGGCGACCCCGCCGAGCCGCTTCGTCGGCTACGAGCGACTGAGCGCGACAACCGGCGTTGCGGCGATCGAGCGCGACAACGGCCGCTCGCTGGTCAAGCTCGAGGAGAGTCCCTTCTACGCCGAGGGCGGGGGACAGGTCGCCGACTCGGGCGTGCTGCGCTGGGCGAGCGGCGAGGAAGCGGCGGTGGTCGACGTCTACAGGGTCGGCGCCGACCAGGTCCTCGAGGTCGAGCCCCGCCGCCCCCGGACGCGGGAAGACGGGCGCGAGGCTGCCGGTGACGATGAGCGCGCCCGTCTGGGAGCAGAGGAGGCGGCGGTTGTTGCCGATGTCGATTGGGACGCCCGCCACGCCACGATGCGCAACCACACCGCCACGCACCTGCTGCACGCGGCGCTGCGCGAGCGGCTCGGGACCCACGTGCGTCAGGCCGGCTCGGCGGTGCGCCCGGACAAACTGCGCTTCGACTTCACCCACGGTCAGGCGCTGAGCGCCGAGGAGCTGCGCGACGTCGAGGACCGGGTCAACGAGTGGATCAAGGCGAGCGCGCCGGTCCGCTGGCTGGAGATGGAGCGCCCGCAGGCCGAAGAGCTCGGCGCGATGGCCCTGTTCGGCGAGAAATACGGCGAGTGGGTTCGGGTGGTCGAGGTCGAGGGGGTGTCGCGCGAGCTCTGCGGCGGCACCCACGTTGCCAACACCGCCGAGGTCGGGATCTTCAAGGTGACGGCGGAGGGTTCGAGCGCCGCCAACGTACGGCGGATCGAGGCGATCACCGGTCCCGCCGCGATCGACTTCTTCCGCGAGCGCGAGGGACAGCTGCGCGAGGCCGGCGAGCTGCTCGGCAACCCCCAGGACCCGCTCGGCGGGGCTCGGCGGGCGGCCGAGCGTCTCAAGGAGGCGGCGAAAGGCGCCGAGCAGGGGCAGCGCGCGCTGCTCGGCGAGGAGGCCGATCTCGCCGTCGCGGCGGCGGTCGGCGGCGTCATGCCCGGCGACGGCAAGCTGGTCGTCTTCAAGCCGGAGAAGCTGGGATCGGCGAACCCGAAGCAGCTGCTCGAGCTGGCCAACCGCGTCCAGTCGAAGCTCGGCGGCAACGCCGCGATCGTGCTCGGCGCGGCGGCGGACAGCAAGGTCGGGCTGGTCGCGCTGCTCTCGGCCGACGCGGTCGCGAGCGGCCTCTCGGCGGGGGCGGTCATCAAGGAGATCGCGCCGATCGTCGGCGGTGGCGGCGGCGGGCGCGACGACATGGCCCAGGCCGGCGGCCGCGATCCGGACAAGCTCGACGAGGCGCTGGCGGCGGCCCGAAGCTCAATCGAAGCGAAACTCGGGTAGGGAAATGCGCGTGCTCGCCCTCGACCACGGCACGGTGCGCATCGGCTGCGCGATCTCCGACCCGACCGGGACCCTGACGACGCCGCTGCCGGTGATCGAACCGCCGGAGCCGCGGTCGGTCGCCGAGTTGGTGCGCGAGCGCGAGGTCGAGCGGGTCGTCGTCGGCCTGCCGGTCCACCTCAGCGGCGAGGAGGGCGCTCAGGCGGCGCTGGCGCGGACCTTCGCGGTCGAACTCGAGGCGATGCTCGCGGTGCCGGTCGACACTTACGACGAGCGCCTGACCAGCCGCATGGCCGACGCCAGCCGGCGCGACGGCGCCAGCGCCGCCCGCGACTCGATCGCCGCCGCCCACCTGCTCGACGCCTACCTGGCGCGCCGCGCTCGCGAGGCCGCCCGGGCCGAATCGGCCGAGGAGGGAGAGCGATGAGCACCGAGTGGCCCGACGATCCGCTCTTCGATCCCAACGACCCGGCCGCGGTCGAGCGCGAGGAACGCCGCCGCGAACGCGAGGCCAAGCGGGCCCAGCGCGAAGCCAAGCGCGGCAAGAAGGCCGCGCCCGCCGCATCGCCGCCGAAACCCGCCGCACCGCCAACGCCACCGCGGACGCCCGAGCAGGAGTTCTGGGACGAGGACCCCGAGCCGGTCCCGCCGGTTCCCGGTCAGGAGCCCGCGGCGCCCGCCGCGGGAGGTTCGGCCGCGCCGGATCCCGGCATGGTCGAGCGCGGCCGCCGGCGACTGCTGGGACGGCGGCGCTCGAAGGACGCCGCCGCCGCGCCGCCGCCCCCGGGGAGCGCCGCGCCCGCGTCTCCGCCGGCGCCCAAATCGACTCCACCGGCGCCGAATGCAGAGCCCGCCGAACCGAAGACCGAGGTCCAGCCGCTGGCGCCGGCGAAACCGGCGGATTCGAAGCCGGCCCAGCGACCGTCTGACTCCGATCCGAAGGCCGCCCCGCCCGCGGCGACGCGGGCCAAGCCCGTGGCGGATCCGGACAAGCCGCGAGTCGATCCGGCGCGAGCCTCGGCGGGGACCTCGAGCGCCGTTCCGGTGCCGGTCTCCCCGCAGGACGCCGCGGCGTCGCCGCAGGGCGATTCGTTGGGCAGAGCCGCGATCGCAGGCGCCGCCGGCGCCGCGGCTGGAGGTCTCGCCGGCGGTGCCGCGGCGGCCGGATCACCGCAGCCCGCGCCGGCCGCCGGACCAGGCCAGCCCCCGACCGGCGAACATCAGCCGATGACCGACCAGGCCCCGACCGGCGAACACACCCCGCCGACCGGCGAACACCAGCCCCCGACCGGCGAGCAGCCGTCTCCCGGCGCTGGCGCTCCGGCGACCGGCGAACACGCGCCGGGCACTCACGAATACGCGCCGCCACCGGCGCCGCCCGAGGCGCCGGCCGACGGGGATTTCGCGCCACTGGTGCGCGATTGGGACTTCCACGACGAGGGCGATCCGGAGATGACCGGGGCGGCGCGGGTCGGGCGGCGGCGCGGCGAAGACGGCGGCAAGCGGCGCGGCGGACCGGCCGGGGCGCTGCTGCGGCACCCGTTCCGGATCCTCGCCGCGATCGTGGCGATCCTCATCCTGCTGTTCTTCAATTCGCTCTTCCAGCCCTTCCACGGCAGCGCCGGCGGGCGGGTCGTGGTGAAGATCCCGAAGGGCTCGGGGGTCGGTGAAGTCGGCGACCTGCTCGAAAAGCGCGGCGTCATCGACGGCTCCTACCTCGGCCTCGTCAACGCCTCGACGCTGTTCCAGATGCGAGTCACGCTCGACGGCAAGCGCAGCGACCTGATCGCCGGCCGCCACTCCATGCAGAAGGGGATGAGCTACGGCGACGCGATCTCGGCGCTCACCAAGGAACCCTCGGCGAAGGCGAAGCCGGGGATCGTCACGGTGACGATCCCCGAGGGCTACCACCGCACCGAGACGGCGAAGCTGGTCGCCGAAGACGGCCTCAAGGGCTCCTACGTCAAGGCGACGAAGAAGTCGAAATACCTGAACCCGGCCGAATACGGCGGCAAGGGCGCCAAGAACCTCGAGGGCTTCCTGTTCCCCGACACCTGGGAACTGAAATCGGGCACGCCGGTCAAGAACCTCGTCCAGCTGCAGCTCGAGGACTTCAAGAAGAAGATCAAGAAGGTCAACATGAAGTACGCGAAGTCCAAGAACCTGACGATCTTCGACGTCGTGACGATCGGCTCGCTGATCGAAGGCGAGGCGGGACTGCCCAAGCAGCGCAAGCTCGTCGCCTCGGTCATCTACAACCGCCTGCACGAAGGCATGACCCTGGGGCTCGACACGACGATCCGCTTCGCCACCGGCAACTATTCGACCCCCCTGACCGAAAAGCAGCTGGAATCCAGCTCGCCCTACAACACGCGGACCAACGCCGGCCTGCCACCGGGCCCGATCTCGAGCCCCGGTCTGGCCGCGCTGCAGGCCGCTGCCCACCCGGCCAAGACCGGCTACCTCTTCTACGTGAACGACCCGAACTCGTGCGGCGGCCTCACCTTCTCCCGGACCGAAGAAGAATTCGAAGCCGACGTGCAGAAGTACGAAGCGGCGCGCGAAAAGGCCGGCGGCAACGCGCCGAGCACCTGCGGGGAATAGGAATGCCAAGCCTGGCCGTGATCGGCCATCCGGTCGCCCATTCGCGCTCGCCCGACATGCAGACGGCGGCGCTGGCGGCGATGGGGTTGGCGGGGGAGTGGAACTACGGGGCGATCGACGTCGCCCCGGAGGGCTTCGAGGTCGAGGTCGCCGAGCTCGCGGTCGAGGGCGACTACGCCGGCGTCAACGTGACGATCCCGCACAAGGAAGCGGCGCTGGCGCTGGCCGAATCGGCGAGCGAGGCGGCGCGGGCGATCGGCGCCGCCAACACCCTGAGCTTCGACGACGACCGCATCGCCGCCGAGAACACCGACGCCGGCGGCCTCCTGGCCTCGCTGCCGGTGGGGATCGGCGGCCGGGCGCTGGTGCTGGGCGCCGGCGGCGCCGCCCGGGCGGCGATCTGGGCGCTCGCCAACGGCGGCTCGGTGGCGGCGCCGACGGGCCCGGTCGGCCTCGACGACGAGCCGGCCGCGGCGGCGCCACCGCGCGAGGTCGGGCCGCTGCGGGTCGACGTCTGGAACCGCACCGGCGAGCGGGCCTCCTCGGTCGCGCCCGGGCTCGGCGGCGAGCCGGTCACCTACCCCGAGCAGAGCGCCTACGACCTGATCGTCAACACGACCGCGGTCGGGCTCGGCGGCGAGGATCCCTTCGATCACCTGCCGCTGAGCGCCGACGGCTTCGCCTCCGGCCAGGTCGTCGTCGACATGGTCTACGGCGAATCGCCCTCGCCGCTCCTCGCCGCGGCGCTGGAGGCCGGCGCCAGGACCGTCGACGGGATCGAGATGCTGGTCCAGCAGGGCGCGCTGTCGCTGGCGCTGTGGCTCGGCGTCCCGGCGCTCGACCCCGAGGTCATCGACGCGATGCGAGCGGCCGCCTACGGCGACGATCCGCCGATAGCCTAGGCGCGTGACCGGCCTACTCGCCCTCCGCATCCGATGACCGTCTTCCGCTTCACCACCGCCGGCGAGTCGCACGGTCCCGGGCTCACCGCGATCGTCGAGGGGATCCCGGCCGGTCTTATGCTCGACCGCGAGGCGCTAGACCGCGACATGGCGCGGCGCCAGCTCGGCCACGGGCGGGGCGGGCGGATGCGGATCGAGACCGACACCGCCGAGGTCCGCTCGGGGGTGCGCCACGGGGTGACGCTCGGCGGCCCGATCGCGCTGCTGGTCGCCAACCGCGACTACGCCAACTGGGAGGAGCGGATGAACCCCTGGCCGGTCGAGGGGTTCTCGCCCGACGAAGTCCACCTGCCGCGGCCCGGCCACGCCGACCTCGTCGGCGCCCAGAAATACGGCCACTCCGACATCCGCAACGTGCTCGAGCGCGCCAGCGCCCGCGAGACCGCCGCCCGCGTCGCCGCCGGCGCCGTCGCCCGCGAGTTCCTCACCGCCCTCGGCGTCGTCGTCCACAGCCACGTCCTGCAGATCGCCTCGGTCGCCGCCGGGGAGCGCGACGGCCTGACGCCGGCCGACTTCGCCAGCGTCGACGAGGACCCGGTCCGCACCCTCGACCCCGATGCCAGCAAGGCGATGGTGGCCGAGATCAACCGCCTGCGCAAGGCCAACGAGAGCCTCGGCGGCAGCTTCGAGGTGATCGCCTTCAACCTCGTTCCCGGCCTCGGCTCACACATCTCCTGGGAAGACCGCCTCGACGGCCGCCTGGCCGGCGCGGTCGCCTCGATCCAGTCGGTCAAGGGCGTTGCGATCGGCGAAGCCTGGGACGTTGCCACCAGGCCCGGCTCGGAGGCCCACGACGAGATCTTCTGGAGCGAGGAGCGCGGCTACTACCGCGAGACCAACCACGCCGGCGGCCTCGAGGGCGGGATGACGACGGGGCTGCCGCTGCGGGTGCGGGCCGCGATCAAGCCGATCTCGACGCTGACCAAACCGCTGCGCTCGGTCGACACCGAGACCAAGGAGCCGGCCCAGGCGCTGCGCGAGCGCACCGACTCGACCGTCGTCCCGGCCGCCGCCGTGGTCGCCGAGGCGATGGTCTGCCTGGTCCTCGCCCGCGCATACCGCGAGAAGTTCGGCGGCGACCACATCGACGACGTCCGCGGCGCGATCGACGCCTACAAGGCGCGCATCGACGCCCGGTAGGACATATGGCGGCCGCCTCCTCCGCTCCCGCGCGGACGCGCTCATCATCACCGGCGATCTCGCGTCCGCGCTCCCGCGTCCGGGGGCGGCCGGCGTGAAACCGGCGCTGGTCTTCATCGGCTTCATGGGCGCCGGCAAGTCGACGGCGCTCGGCGCCGCCCGCGCCGCCGGCCTGGCGACGACCGAGATCGACGACCTGATGGAGACGGCGATGGGCATGTCGATCGCCGCCGCCTTCGAGACCCACGGCGAGGAGGGCTTCCGGGCCCGCGAGGCCGAGGTCGTGGGAGAGCTGCTGGAGAGCGCCGACGGCGGCGCGATCGCGCTCGGCGGCGGCAGCGTGCTCTCGCCGCGGATCCGCGCGGCGCTCGGCCGCCACACCGTCGTCTGGCTGCAGGTCGAGGCCGCCCAGGCGTGGCGGCGGATCGCCGGCAGCGCCCGTCCCCTGGCCAAATCCGAGGCCGACGTGACCGCCCTGCTGGCGGCGCGGCTGCCGCTCTACGAAGAGCTCGCCGATGCGGTCGTGCCTGACGGCGACCGCGGCATCGTCGCTCGCGCCCTGCCGGCGATCCGGGCGCTCGCCGACCTCCCCGCCGGCACCAGGCTGCTGTGGGCGACGAGCCCCTCGGCCGAGTACCCGGTGCTGGTCGGCCGCGGCCTGCTCGAGAGCGGCTGGTGGCCGCTCCCCGGCCGGCGCTTCGGCATCAGCGACCACGACGTCGGCCCGATCGTCGCCGACCGCGTGCGGGGCCTGGAGACGACGGTCGAGATCGTCCCCGGCGCCAAGACTCTCGGCACGGTCGAGAAGGTGCTGCGCCAGCTGGCCAGCGAGGAGATGCGCCGCGAAGACCACGTCGTCGCGATCGGCGGCGGCGTCGTCGGCGACCTCGCCGGGCTCTGCGCCCACCTCTACCAGCGCGGCGTGCCGGTCGTCCAGGTCCCGACCAGCCTGGTCGCCCAGGTCGACTCCGCCTACGGCGGCAAGACCGGCGTCGACCTGCCGGAGGGCAAGAACTACGCCGGCGCCTACCAGCAGCCGGCGGCGGTGATCGCCGACACCGGCGTGCTCGCCTCGTTGCCGCCCGAAGAACTCGCCTCCGGCTTCGTCGAGGTGCTGAAGACCGGTCTGTTGGCTGGCGGCGCGCTCTGGGAGCGGGTTCGCGGGATCGACAAGCTCGACCCCGCCGACCTCGACGACGTCGTCTTCGCCTGCGCTCGCTACAAGTGCGCGATCGTCGCCGCCGACGAGCTCGACTCGGGCCTGCGCAACGTCCTCAACCTCGGCCACACCGTCGGCCACGCGATCGAGTCGGCGACCGGCTACACCGCCTACAGTCACGGGGAGGCGGTCGGACTGGGGCTGCTGGCGGCGCTGCGGCTCTCCGAGGCGCCGGAGCTGCGCGACGAGGCCGAGCGGATCCTGATGGCCCACGGGCTGCCCACGACACTCGAGGTGCCGATCGACGTCGACGTCGTCATGGAGGCCCTCGGCCGCGACAAGAAGCGCACCGCGCGCGGCGTCGGCTTCGTCCTGCTCGCCGAGCCGGGCCAGCCGCGAATCGGCCAGCTGGTCGAGCCCGCTAGGGTCGAAGCGGCCGTGAGGGAGATGATGAATTGAGCACCACCCGCAACCGCGTCGCCGTTCTGCACGGGGTCAACTTCGACATCCTCGAGCGCCGCGACGCCGACCTCTACGGCGGCCTCTCGCTGTCCGAGCTCGAACACCGGATCGCCGAGTGGGCGCGCGCCGCCGGCCTCGAACCGCTCTTCTTCCAGACCAACCACGAGGGCGAGTTCGTCGAGTACCTGCACCGCCTGCCCGACGTCGCCGACGGCGTGATCGTCAACGCCGGCGCCTGGTCGCACTACAGCTGGGCGATCGCCGACGCTCTCGACGCGGCCGGCCTGCCGGCGATCGAGGTACACCTATCCGACGTCGAGCGGCGCGAGGACTGGCGCAAGCTGTCGGTCTTCGACGGCCTCGTCAAGCAGAAGATCTCGGGCCTTGGCCCCGACGGCTATCGCAGCGCCCTCGACGCGCTTGCCGCCGAGCTCGGGGTGGCGGCCTGATGCGCGGCCGCGGCGACCGCCTCGAGGCGGTGCTGGCCGAGCGCGAGCTCGACCGCCTGCTGATCACCGACCTCACCAACGTCCGTTATCTGACCGGCTTCACCGGCAGCAACGGCGCCGTCGTCTGCGGGCCCGGCGTGCGCCTGTTCTTCACCGACTTCCGCTACACCGAGCTGGCCGCCGCCCAGGTCGAGGGCTGGGAGCCGATCACCGTCGACCTCGACTGGCTGGGCGAGATCGCCGGCGCGCTCGAGGGCCGGGTCGGCTTCGAGGACGACCACATGTCGGTGCGGGCACTGTCCAAACTCGAGGAGAAACTGCCCGACGGCGTGGTGGCGGTCGCCGCCGGTGGCGCCGTCGAGGGGCTGCGACGGATCAAGGACGACGAGGAGCTGGCGGCGATCGCCGCGGCCTCGGAGCTGGGCGACGCGGTCTGGACCTGGATCATCGAACAGGGCATGGCCGGCCGCACCGAGGCCGAGGTGGCCTTCGCCGCCGAGGGCCGCATGCGCGAGCACGGCGGCGAGCCGGCCTTCGAGACGATCGTCGCCTCCGGTCCCAACGGCGCCCTGCCGCACGCCGTGCCCGGCGAGCGCGCCATCGCCGCCGGCGACCTCGTCGTCTTCGACATGGGTGTGAAGCTCGACGGCTACTGCTCGGACGGCACGCGGACCTGGGCGATCGGCGCCGAATCGGCGCTCTCAGACGAAGCGCGGACGGTCCATGAGGTCGTGCGGGCAGCCCAGGCCGCGGCACTTGCGGCGATCCGCCCCGGGGTCAAGGGCGTCGAGGTCGACGAGATCGCCCGCAAGGTGATCGACGACGCCGGCTACGGCGAGCGCTTCGGCCACGGGCTCGGCCACGGCGTCGGCCTCGAGGTCCACGAGGCTCCCCGGCTCTCGCGCGGCTCCGACGACGTGCTCGCCGCCGGCGAAGTGCTCACCGACGAGCCCGGCATCTACCTGCCCGGCGAGCTCGGGGTGCGGATCGAGGACCTGGTTGCCGTGACCGCGGACGGCTACCGGAATTTCAGCTCGCTCCCCAAAGAGCTCACCTTCGTCGACTAGGCCGGCGCGGGTTTCGGCGCAGGGCGGCTACCTCGAGAGGTCGACGCCCGCTTTGATGCGGCTGCCGAAGGCGCCAAGCAGCGCGATCGTCGCCTCGACGTCGTCGAGGTCGACCATCTCGACCGGGCTGTGCATGTAGCGCAGCGGGATCGAGACGCCGCCGGTGGGGATGCCGGCACGGGAGATCTGCAGGACGTCGGCGTCGGTCGAGGTGCCGCGGCCGCTGGCGGCGATCGAATAGTCGATCCCCTCGGCCTCGGCGGTCTCGACCAGCAGCTCGAAGACCTTGGGCGAAAGGGTGGAGCCGCGGCCGATCACCGGGCCGGAGCCGAGCGGGTGGCTGCCGAGCTCCTTCTCATCGACGCCGGGGGCGTCGGTGGCGTGGGTGACGTCGACGGCGATCGCGATGTCGGGGCGCAGCTCGAAGGCGGCGGTGCGGGCGCCGAACAGGCCGACCTCCTCCTGGACCGCGGCGACGGCGGCCATCGAGCCGCCCGGGCCGGCGCCCTCGGCGCAGCGGCGCGTGCTTTCAAGCGCCACGTAGGCGCCGAGGCGGTTGTCCATCGACTTCGAGACCAGGCGGGTGCCGCAGAGCTCGACCGGGTCGGCGGCGATCCAGATCGGGTCGCCGACCCGGACCAAGGTCTCGGCCTCCTCGCGGTCGGCGGCGCCGAGGTCGACGTGCATCCCTTTGAGTTCGACGACCTTTTTGCGCTGGTCGAGCTCGAGCAGGTGGATCGGCTTGCGGCCGACGACGCCCGGCACCAGCCGCTCGTCGCGCCCGCGCACGTGGACCCGCTGGCCGACCAGCACCTGGGGATCCCAGCCGCCGATCGATTCGAACCAGAGGAAGCCCTTCTCGTCGATGTGGGTGACGATCAGGCCGATCTCGTCGATGTGTCCAACGATCGCCACCAGCGGCTCGGCCTCGCCGACCCGGGCGATCGAGGAGCCGAGGCCGTCGGTCGACTGCGAATCGGCAAAGGACGCGGCGTCGCGCCAGATTTCGGCGGCCGGGAGCTCGTAGCCGGATGGTGCTCCCACCCGCAGCAGATCGTCGAGAAGCTTCGGAATTTGGCTCACGAAGCGGCAGTATGTCGAAATCGTACGAATGTCTGCAAATTAAGTCGTTCCATTTCACTCCTCGTCGTGCGCCGCGGTCAGCTCCGCCTCGGCCTCGGTCATCGTGTTTCTCGCCCGCACCCGGTCTCGGCGCTCGTCGTAGCCACGGTGCTCGTGGGCGACCAGCGTCCACAGCAATACGACGGCGACGGCGAGGGAGATCAACGCCGGCACCGCGGTCGCGACCGGCACCAGGATCAGCAGCAGGATCGCCAGCCCGAGTTTGCTGCGGTTGACGGTGTGGCGGTGGCGGTACCGGAAGGCGACCAGGCCGAGCAGGTAGATCGCGATGCCGCCGAGCAGGGCGAAGGCGGTGACCCCGTCGAGCGCCGAGCCGGTGCCGGAGATCGTCGTTTTCATCCCGAACGCCGAGACGACGATCCCGGCGACCAACAGCAGGTGGATGTAGGAGTAGGAGTCGCGGGCGAGTTCGTTCTGCTCGACCCCCTCCTCGGCTTTGCTCAGGCGCTCGGCCGAGACCAGCGCGACGACATCGAAGTAGATCCACCACAGCGCCGCCGCCAGGGCCACGCCGAGCACCGCGGCGGTGCCGATCGCCAGGTTCAGCTGGCCGGCGGCGCCGGCGCCGATCTGGACGATCGACTCGCCGAGGGCGATGATGATGATCAGGCCGTGGCGCTCGGCGAAGTGGCCGGGGACGAGCTTCCAGCCCTCGATCCCGAAGAAGTAGGCGCCGCCGAGGTCGAGGGCGAGGGCGAGGATCCAGAGCGCCGCCTGGGCGAGGCCGTCGAAGAGCGAGGCGGCGGCGAGGATCGCCACCGCCATCGTCGTGCTGACCGCGAAGCCGCGGACCGACTGGCGCAGGTCGCTCTCCTCGTGGCTGGCGATCGTGAAGAGGGCGATGTGGGCGACCCGGAAGACGCCGATCGCCAGCGCGAAGGCCAGCGCCAGGCCCTCGAAGGCGCGCGGCACGCAGATCGCCGCGATCAGCATCGCCGCCATTGCGCCGAAGAAGACGAGGCGGACGACGCCGGCCTCGGGGTCGATGACGCTGGTCAGCCAGGCGTAGCCGGTCCAGGCCCACCACAGGACGCCGAGCACCAGCAGGCCCTGGGCCAGTCCGGCCCAGGTCGGGTGGTGGGACATCAGCGCCGTGCACTCGGTGATCGCGAGGACGAAGACGAGGTCGAAGAAGAGCTCGAGCGGCGTGACCCGCTCGCCCTCGCGGGGGGCGGCGGTCAGGCGCGGCGTGCGGCCTTGCTCGCCGCCGCGCGCGGAGGTAGACGAGGCGTCGGGCACGCGGGCAATCCTTGCAGGGCGTCGGGACCGGCTCCCGCGCTGCCGCGAGTCGGCGCGCCGCCGGCACCCGGGCCGAAGACCCAGAGCCGCAGCAGGAAGTAGCGCAGCAGGGTCGCGGCCGCGTTGGCGGCGACGAGGACGGCGACCTCGACCGCCGGCGAGGCTCCCGGGGCGAGGGCGCCGAGCGCCATCAGGCTCCCCGTCGTCAATCCCAGGCAGAGCCCGAAGACGACCAGGCCCTGGGCGTGGTGGGTCAGCAGCCGCTCGCCGCCGCGCCGGCCGAAGGTGAAGCCGCGGTTGGCGGCGGTGTTGGCGACGGCGCTCAGCGCCAGCGCCGCGGCGTTTGCGGCCAGCGCCGGCAGCGCCGCCCGCAGTCCCACGAAGAGGGCCAGGTAGAGCAGGGTGGAGGCGACGCCGACGAGCGCGAAGCGGGTCAGCTCGCCGTAGAGGCGCAGAACGCCGAGCAGGTCGTCGAGGGCGGTGCGGACGATCGCCACGCTCGAGTCGGGGTCGTCGACCCAGTCGACCGGGACCTCGTGGATGCGCAGCCCGGCGCGCTCCCCGAGGACCAGCAGCTCGGTGTCGAAGAACCAGGCCTCGTCCTCGACGCGGGGGAGGAGCGCCTGGATCGTCTCCGCCCGGCCGGCCTTGAAGCCGCACTGGGCGTCGGAGAAGCGGCTGCGCAGGGTCAGGTGGAGGATGCGGTTGTAGGCGCGGCTGATCAGCTCGCGCTTGGGGCCACGGACGACTCGCGAGCCGTGTGCGAGCCGGGTGCCGATCGCCAGGTCGGAGTGGCCGGAGATCAGCGGCGCGACCAGCGGCAGGATCGCCTCGAGACCGGTCGAGAGGTCGACGTCCATGTAGGCGAGGACGTCGGCGTCGCTTTCGGCCCAGACCCGGCGCAGCGCCCGGCCGCGGCCCTTTCGGTCGAGGCGGACGTAGCGGACCTCGTCGATTGCGGCGGCCAGGCGGGCGCCGATGTGGGGGGTCGAATCCTCGGAGGCGTTGTCGGCGACGACGATCCGGAACGAGTAGGAGAAGTCGTCGGCGAGAAAGTCGTGGAGGCGGCGCACGCTCGCCTCCAGCGCCCGCTCCTCGTTGTAGACGGGGATCGCGATCTCGACGGTTGGCCTCATGCGGCGAGGTTGATCCGCCGGCGTGGGGAGGGGCTGGGGCGAGGCTCAGGGTTGGCTGAGAGCGTGGGTTCCCAGGTTTCTCCCAGGGTTCTGGGAGATCATCCACACATGGCCGGCACCGGCACCAAGGCGAAAGCGGGGCGGGTGCTGGTCGTCGAGGACGAGCGCAACATCGCCGACGTCCTCTCGATCGCCCTGCGCTTCAACGACTACGAGGTCGAGACGGTCGGCGACGGCCAGGCGGCGCTGAAGGCGGTGAGCGACTTCCGTCCCGACCTCGTCCTGCTCGACGTGATGCTGCCCGACCTCGACGGCTTCGAGGTGGCGCGGCGGATGCGCGAGCGCGCCGACGAGACGCCGATCCTCTTCCTGACCGCCCGCGACACCACCGAGGACAAGGTCCGCGGCCTCACCCTCGGCGGCGACGACTACGTCACCAAGCCGTTCTCGATCGAGGAGCTGCTGGCCCGCGTCGCCTCGGTGCTGCGGCGCTTCGGCAACGCCGGCGGCGGCGAGAGCGTGCTGCGCTTCGGCGACCTCGAGCTCGACGACGACACCCGCGAGGTCTTCCGCGGCGGCGCCGCGATCGACCTGACCGACACCGAATACCGGTTGCTGCGCTACCTGCTGAGCCACCCACGGCGGGTGCTCACCCGAGCCCAGATCCTCGACCACGTCTGGGACTACGACTTCGGCGGCGACGCCCGCGTTCTGGAGACCTACGTCAGTTACCTGCGCAAGAAGCTCGAGGCGCACGGGCCGCGCCTGATCCACACGGTGCGGGGGGTGGGATATGCGCTCCGGCTTCCGCCTGCCTGAACTCTCGCTGCGGGTCCGCCTGCTGGTCTTGCTGGTGGTCCTCGCGACGGTCGGCCTGGCGGCCGCCGACGTCGTCTCCTACCGGGCTCTACATAACTATCTATATACGCGCGTCGACCAGCAGCTCGAATCGGCGGTGGTGCCGGTCTCGGCGCAGCTGGCCCACAAGGCGGGGGTCGACCGGTCGCCGCTGGCTCCGGCGGGCGGGGCGGGGTTCGAGCTTCACGGCGGGACGGCGCTCGAACCCGGCTTCGGCGGACCCGACGGGCCGGCCCCTGACGCCGGGCACCTGCCGCCCGGCGGCACGTTCGGGCAGCTGCGCGACGCCGACGGCACCGTCCTCAGCCACACCTCGGCGGTCTTCGGCGGCGAGGAAGTGGCGCTGCCGGCCCTGCCGGCGGACCTGAAGGCGAGCGCGGCTGACGAAATCGCCCCGATCACGGTTGGCCAGCGCGGCGGCGGCTCGGAACAGTTCCGCCTCGCCGCCGTCCGTATGCCCGACGGGACCGTCACCGTCGTCGCCGTCCCGCTCGGTGACACCGCGGCGACGCTGAACCACCTGGCGGTGATCGAGCTGATCGTCAGCGCCGCGATCCTCGTCGCCCTCGCCCTCGCCGCCTGGTGGCTGGTCGGGGTCGGGCTGCGACCGCTGCGGCGGATGGGCGAGGTGGCCGGGCACATCGCCGCCGGTGACCTCTCGCGGCGGGTCGAGCCGGCCAACGGGCGCACCGAGGTCGGGCGCCTGGGGACCTCGCTGAACGCGATGCTGGAGCAGATCGAGGCCGCCTTCGCCGAGCGCGAGGCGAGCGAGGCGCGCCTGCGCCAGTTCCTCGCCGACGCCTCGCACGAGCTGCGCACGCCGCTGGCCTCGATCCGCGGCTACTCCGAGCTCTACCGGATCGGCGCCGGGCGCGAGCCCGAGCAGGTCGAGCGGGCGATGGGCCGGATCGAGGCGGAGTCGGAGCGGATGGCGGGCCTGGTCGACGACCTGCTGGCACTGGCGCGGATCGACGAGATGCGCGCCCCGGCGCGGGAGCGGATCGACCTGCGAGCGCTGCTCGAGGACGCGCGGGACGACGCCCGGGCCTCGTCCCCGGACCGGGCGATCTCGCTCGCCACCTCGCTCGTGAGCGCCCCGATCTGGATCGACGCCGAAGAAGACCAGCTACGCCGCGTCTTCGCCAACCTGCTGCGCAACGCCGCCGTCCACACCCCGGCCGGGTCCGCGGTCGAGATCGCGCTGGAGGCGGGGGAGGGGTGGGCGACGGTCGCCGTCCGCGACCACGGCCCCGGCTTGCCCGACGGCAACCCCCGCGCCGTCTTCGAGCGCTTCTGGCGCGGCGGCAGCGCCTCGCGCGGTCGCGAGGACGGCGGCGCCGGGCTCGGCCTGGCGATCGTCGCCGCGGTCGTGAGCGCCCACGGCGGCGAGGTCGACGCCGCCAGCGCCCTCGACGGCGGAGCCGTCTTCACCGTCCGCCTGCCGCTCGCCCCGTAAGGCCCGCAGCGTCGGCGGCGGCCTAGTCCCAGACCGCTCCCAGCGTCGTCCCAGGATCGGCAGCCACGATCGCTCCCATGGAGAGCGCGACGAATCACCCCTCGGCCCCGACCACTCACGACCTCCGGGGCCGCTTCGCCGGCCGCGGCGGCGGCTCGGCTCGCGAGCGCCTGCGGGCGCTGCCGCTGCCGCGCCCGGAGCTGGCGGCGCTGCTCGCGCTCGCCGCGCTGCTGAACCTCTGGGCGCTCAGCAAGAACGGCTTCGCCAACGACTACTACAGCGCCGCGGTGCGCTCGATGAGCGGCTCCTGGCACGACTTCCTCTTCGGCTCCTTCGACGCCAAGGGGCTGATGACGGTCGACAAGCCGCCGCTGGCGCTCTGGGTCCAGGCGCTCTCGGTCAAAGCCTTCGGCTTCGACTCGCTGGCGATCCTGGTGCCGCAGGCGCTGATGGGGATGGCGAGCGTCGGCCTCCTCTACGACCTCACCCGGCGCCGCTGGGGCCGGAGCGCCGGCGCCCTCGCCGGCCTGGCGCTGGCGCTGACCCCGGTCTTCGTCGCGATCTCCCGCCACAACAATCCGGACGCCTTGCTGGTGCCGTGCAGCGTCGGCGCGCTGTGGTGCTTCCTGCGGGCGCTCGAGGACGGCTCGACCAAGTGGCTGGCGCTCGCCGGCGTCGCCGTCGGCCTCGGCTTCGAGGCGAAGATGGGCGCGGCCCTGATGGTCGTGCCGGGGATGGTCCTGGCCTGGCTCTGGGTGGCGCCGCGCGGGCGCCCGACCGCGGTCCGCCAGCTGGCGATCGCCGGCGCGGCGCTGCTGGCCGTCGCCCTCGCCTGGCCGCTGGTCGTCTGGCTGACCCCGGCCGCGAGCCGGCCCTGGATCTCCGGCACCAGCGACAACTCGATCTGGTCGCTGATCTGGGAATACAACGGCTTCGGGCGACTGGATGGCCAGACCGGCGGGCCGGGTGGCGGCCTCGGCGGCGGTGGCTTCTTCGGCGGTGAAGCGGGGCCACTGCGGCTGTTGAACGAAGCGCTCGGCGGGCAGGCGGGCTGGATGCTCGGCCTCTCGGCGGTCGGTGGCCTCGGCATCGCGGCGCTGAGCCGCCTGCGGCGCGCCGACCCGCGCACCGGCTGGATCATCGCCGTCGGCGGCGCCTTCGCCGTGATCGTGGGCGCCTTCAGCTTCGCCGGCGGCATTTTCCACCCCTATTACCTGTCGCTGCTGGCGCCGTTCGCTGCCGCCCTCGCCGGGGCGACGTTCGCTCAGGCGCGGTCCGCCGGCCGCGCCGGCCGGATCGTCGGCGCGCTGGCGATCGGCGCCGGCGCCGTCACCGAGATCGCGGTCATCGGCACCGGCGCCGGCGAACTCGGCTGGCTGGTGGTCCCGATCGTGATCGCCTCGATCGCCGCCGCCCTCGTCCTGCTGGTCGACTGGTCAGGGGACGGGCCCGTCGCCCGGGCCGCCGGCCGCGGCACCGAGGCGAACCGCCTGCGGTCGCTCGCCCTGGCCCTCGCCTTCGCGGTCCTGCTGATCGGCCCGACGATCTGGTCGGTCGACACGCTCGGCCACCCGACCAGCGGCACCTTCCCGGCCGGCGGACCCGAAACCGCGATGACCGGCGGCCCCGGCGGTGCGTTCGGCGCCGGTGGCCCCGGCGGCAGCGCCGGCGCCGGCCCCCGCCTCGGCGGCGGTCCCGGCGGCCTGAACATCGAAGGCGGCCTGAGCGAATTGGGCGGCGGAGTGGGAGGGACGACCGGCGAATTCGGCGGCCCCCCAAGCGGCACCGAAGGGATGCCGGGGGCCGGCGAAATGCCGGGCACCGAAGGGGTGCCGGGCATGAGCGAAATGCCGGGCGCCGGCGAAGGATTCCCCGGCGGAGCGCTTCCGGGCATCGGCTCGGAAGGCGCCGTCGAAGGCGGCACGGCCGGCGCCCTCCCGAGCCTGGGCGGGACCGGAGCCGAAGTCGGCCTCCCGTCCAAAGCCGGCGGCGCCGCGATGGGCGGCATGTTCGGCGGCGAAGACCTGACCGCGGTCCTCGAATACACCGAAGCCAACGGCGGCGGGACGATCGCGGTCGGCAGCCAGTCGGGGGCGGCGTCGGCGATCGTCGAATCGGGCGCCGAAGTGGCCGGCATCGGCGGCTTCTCCGGCAAAGAGTCCTCGGTCAGCGTCGCCTGGCTGAGGGAGGAGATCGCCGCCCGCAACATCCGCTGGATCCTCACCGGCGGCGGCATGGCCGGCGGGCCCGGCGGCGCGATGCCAGGCGCCGCGGGCACCGCGGCGGGCGGATCGCAGAGCTCGGTGACCGGCCCGGGAGCAGCGATGGGGGGCGACACGCGCACCGGCAGCGAAAGCGCGATCAACACCGTGGTCAAGACGTGCACGAAGGTCCCGGCCAGCGATTACGAAAGCGCTTCGTCGACCACCGGCGCCGAAGCCGTTACGAGCGCCGGCGCCACCTCGTCCCAGACGCTCTACGACTGCGGCACGTGAGCGGCCCGTTCAATCGAGGAGTGCATCGACCACGGATATAGAGGTCGATGCACTCCTCGATTTGGACCTCGCCGGGTCTCGGCTAGGTTGGTCCGATGCCCGGCGCCACCAAAGTCGCACTCGTTACCGGAGCCTCGACCGGGATCGGCGAGGCCACCGCTCGCCGCATCGCCCGCGAGCCGGGCTGGGCGCTCGTCCTGGTCGCCCGCCGCGAGGAGCTGCTGGCGAAAGTCGCCGCCTCGCTCGCGTGTCCGGTCACCTACGTCGCCGTCGACCTCACCGATGCCGACGCGCCGGAGCGGGTCGCCGCCCACCTGGCCGAGCACCGCGACCGCCTCGACCTCCTCGTCAACAACGCCGGCGCCGGCTGGCGCGGCCAGTTCGCCGATGTCGGCTACGCCAACGTCAAGCGCCACATGGACCTCAACTTCGATGCCCCGGTCCGCCTCGTCGAGGCCCTGCTGCCGGTCCTGCGCCGCTCGGCCCCGAGCGCAATCGTCAACGTCGCCAGCACCGCCGGCCGCGTCGCCCGCGCCGGCTCGGCCTCCTACTCGGCCAGCAAGTTCGCGCTGATCGGCTGGAACGACGGCCTCGCCCTCGAGGAGGCCCCGCACGGCGTCCACGTCGGCGTGGTGATGCCGGGCTTCGTCTCGACCGAGGGCTTCCCGCAGGCCGAGCTGCAGGCGAAAGCGCTGACCCGCCTGCTCCTCTCCAAGCCCGCGACCGTCGCCGACGCGATCTGGGACGCCGGCCCCGGCGGCAAGGCCGAGCGCTACGTCCCGCGGCCCTACGGCATCGCGGCGGCCCTCCGAATCCTCGCCCCCGGCCTGGTCCGCCGGGTCCTGCGGGGCGGCGTCGCCGAGTCGCTGACGACGGCCACCGGCTCCGATTAGAGTCCCTCGATATGACCATTTCGACCAACCAATTCAAGAACGGCAACCACGTCGAAATCGACGGGACCATCTTCAAGATCATCGAGTTCCAGCACGTCAAGCCGGGCAAGGGCGGCGCCTTCGTGCGCACCAAGCTGCGGCGGATCGAGGACGGCTCGGTGATCGACAAAACCTTCCGAGCGGGGGAGAAGTTCCGGCCGGTGCGGACCGAGTCACGGAAAATGCAATTCCTCTACGACGCCGGCGACGCCGCGGTCTTCATGGACAACCGCGACTACGACCAGATCGAGATCCCCAAGGACGGGCTCGAGGAGGCGATGCAGTGGGTGCTGCCGAACTCCGAGGTCGAGGTGCTCTTCGTCGACGACAAACCGAGCGATGTCCAGGTGGCGAGCGCGATCGAGATGAAGGTGACCCAGACCGACCCCGGCCTCAAGGGCGACACCGCCTCCGGCGGCGGCTCGAAGCCGGCGACCCTGGAGTCCGGCGTCGTCGTCCAGGTCCCGCTCTTCATCGACGAGGGCGAGACGATCCGCGTCGACACCCGCAACGGCGAATACATGTCGCGCGCCTGAGGGCACGCGGCGCGCCGGATCGGCGCAGCGTGAGCACCGCCTACGACCCGACCGAGTGGCACGACCTCTTCGTCGCCACGGCCGGCGCCTCGGCGGGGCTGCTGGGACTGCTGTTCGTGGCGATCTCGATCAACCTCGAGCGCATCATCCAGTTCAAGGGCCTGCCGGAGCGCGGCCTCGAGACCTTGATGCTGCTGCTGGCGGTTCTGGTCGTCTCGATCGCCGGTCTGGTGCCGAGCCAGTCGCACGTCGCCCTCGGCCTCGAGCTGGCGGCGATCACCGCCGTCCTGGTCGCTGCTCTCACCGCGCTGTCGCCGGTCATCCGCCCGCCCGGGCCGCGGTCGTCGGCCTGGCTGGCGAGCCGCTGGGCGCTCCGCTCCGCCGGCCCGGCACTGCTCGGGATCGGCGCCCTCGCCGAGCTCTTCGTGGCCGGCGGCGGGCTCTACTGGGTCGCCGCCGGGATCGTCTTCGCGACCCTCGGCGCGGTCACCAACGCCTGGGTCCTGCTGGTCGAGATCCTGCGCTGAGCGTGGCCGCCGCGGCGCACGGGCGCCGCCGCCCGCCTCGCGAGCACCAGGCCGCCGCGAGAACTTGCGAGGATGGACCGATGCGCAGGTCCGACCAACGCCGCGACGCCGTCTTCGCCAGCTACCAGCGCGACGTCACCGGTCGCCCGCTCGACGAGCTGGTCGCCGACTCCAAACCGCTGACCCGGCAGCTCGCCGAAGGGGTCGAGGCCGAGCGCGAAGATCTGGACGAGACGATCTCCGAACACGCCCGCGGCTGGACCGTCGACCGGATCGCGCCGCTTGACCTCAACGTGATGCGGGTGGCGTTGTATGAGATCGAACACGAGGACGTGCCGCACGAGGTGGCGATCAACGAGGCGGTCGAGATCGCCAAGGAGTACTGCGGCGCCGACGCTCCCGGCTTCATCAACGGCATCCTCGGCGCGATCGTGCGCGAGCGCGAGGCTGCGGAGCCCGCCTCGTGAGCGCGCAGGTTCGGAGGGCGGGATGACGCGCCTGCGCGAGATCGCCGAGCGGCTGCGGGCGATCGCCGCCGAGCTCGACGGCGGCGAGACCGACGACGCCCGCGCCGCCGCGCTCGCCGCGGAGGCCGCCGAGCTCTCCGCCGAGGCCGTCGAGGAGACCAACCGCCGCTCGCGCGAAGCCGCCGCCGTCGAAGGCCCTTGACCTACCCCGACGACCTGCGGCGCCTGGTCGACGCCGAGCTCGAGCGCCTCGCCTTCTCGACCACCGCGCCGACCGCCGGCCTCGAGGAGGCGATGCGCTACTCGCTGCTCGCCGGCGGCAAGCGCGTGCGCCCGGTGCTGGCCCTCGCCACGGCGCGGGCGCTGGGCGCCGAGCCGGAGCGGTTCCTGCCGGTCGCCGCGGCGATCGAGCTGATCCACACCTACTCGCTGATCCACGACGACCTGCCGGCGATGGACGACGACGACCTCCGCCGCGGCCTGCCGACCTCGCACGTGCGCTTCGGCGAGGACGTCGCGATCCTCGCCGGCGACGGGCTCTTCGCCGAGGCCGTGCGCCTGTTCAGCCGCCAGCCCGGCGAGCCGGCCGCGGTGCTGGCGGCGCTCGGCGAGCTGGCCAGCGCGGTCGGGGTCGAGGGCATGGTCGGGGGCCAGTACGTCGACGTCGTCGGCTCGGTGACGGACGCCGCTGGCCTGCGCGCCCTGCACGCGCTCAAGACCGGCCGCCTGATCGCCTGCAGCGTCGGCGTCGTCCTGATCCTCAACCGGACCGGCGAACCTGAGACAATGCCCTACCGCCGTTTTGCCGACGAGCTGGGTGTCCTGTTCCAGATCGTCGACGACATCCTCGACGTGACCGAGAGCGACGAGCGGCTCGGCAAGCCACATGGAAGCGACGAGCGACATGGCAAACTCACCTACGTCAGCCTTTTCGGCCTCGATCGAGCCCGCGAGCTCGCGGCCGAGTCCCACGCCAAGGCGACCGCGGCGCTGTCCGAGGCGCGTGGCGACACCGGCGATCTGAGGCGGATCGCCGACTACATCTTCACCCGGAACGAATGAGCGAGAAAAAGAGCCAGAACGGACGCAAACCGTCACCGAACGGTCACGCACCCGAGGAGCCCGCGAAACCGCTGCTCGAGACGGTCGACGGGCCCGCCGACCTCAACGGCCTCGACGACGCCCAGCTGCAGCAGGTCGCGGCGGAGATGCGGACCTACATCATCGACACGATCGGTGAGATCGGCGGCCACTTCGGCGCCAACCTCGGCACCTGCGAGCTCGCCGTCGCCCTCCACAGCGTCCTCGAATCGCCCCGCGACAAGATCCTCTGGGACGTTGGCCACCAGTCCTACCCGCACAAGATCCTCACCGGCCGCCGCGAGGAGCTCTCGACGATCCGCCAGTACGAGGGCCTCGCCCCGTTCTGCTCGATCGCCGAGTCCGAGCACGACATCATGGGCGCCGGCCACGCCTCGACCTCGATTGGCTACGCGGTCGGGCTGAAGGAGGCGATGCGCAAGGGGATCGGCACCGACGGGAGGGTCGCGGCCGTCATCGGCGACGGCGCCCTGACCGGCGGCGTCGCCTACGAGGCGCTGCACGCCGCCGGCGGCCTGCAGACGCCGATCGTGATCGTCCTCAACGACAACGGCATGTCGATCTCGCCCAACGTCGGCGCGCTTTCGCGCTACTTCAATCGCATCCGCCTCAACCCGCGCCTCTACCACGCCCGCGAGGGGATGGAGGACCGGCTGACGCGGCTGCCGCTGGGGCTGGGGCGGCGGATCGAGCGGCTCGGTCCCGAGATCAAGTCGGCGATCAAGGCCTACTGGGCGCCGGGGCTCTTCTTCGAGGAGCTCGACCTCGCCTACATGGGGGTGATCGACGGCCACGACGTCGGCGCCCTGCGCGAAGCGCTGAACGAGGCCTTCGAAGCCGAACGGCCCGTCGTCGTCCACATCCACACCGTCAAGGGCAAGGGCTTCGCGCCGGCCGAAGCCAACGGCCTCGAGTCGATGGAGGAGTGGCACGCCGCCAAGCCCAACTCGATCGTCAACGGCCGCCCGACAACCAAGGAGGAGCCGGCAGCTCTCACCGTCGACGATGTCGCCGGGGTGGAGAAGGCCGACCCCGAGCGCCAGTCCTCGCGGCCGGTCCCGGTCCAGGAAACCGACTCGCCGGAGGGGATCGAGCGGCTCGAGAAGCCCCCGGCGCCGGGCTCGCCGCCGCAGTACACGCAGGTCTTCGCCGACGCCCTGGTGGCCGAGGCCGAGCGCGACGAGCGGGTGATCGGGATCACCGCGGCGATGGCCGGCGGCACCGGGTTGCAGAAGCTCGCGGACGAGCGCCCCGGCCAGTACTACGACGTCGGGATCGCCGAGCAGAACGCGGTGCTGCTGGCCAGCGGGCTGGCGCTGCAGGGCGCCAAGCCGGTCTGCGCGATCTACTCGACCTTCCTGCAGCGCGCCTTCGACCAGATCGTCCACGACGTCTGCCTGCAGGAGCTCGACGTGACCTTCGCGATGGACCGCGCCGGGCTGGTCGGCGACGACGGCCCGACCCACCACGGCGTCTTCGACATCTCCTACTTCCGGCCGATCCCCAACGTCGTGGTGATGGCGCCGCGCGACGAGGCGACGCTGGTCCACATGCTGCACACCGCGATCGCCCACGACGGCCCGGTTGCGCTTCGCTACCCGCGCGGGGCGGGCGAGGGCGCGGCACTGCCGGCGACGCCGGAGCTGGTCCCGATCGGCCGCGGCGAGGTGCTCGCGGCGGGCGAGCGGGTCGCGCTGCTCGGCTACGGCTACGGGGTCGCGGTGGCGCTCGAGGCGGCGGCGATCCTCGCCGACCACGGCCTCCAGGTGACCGTCGCCGACGCCCGCTTCGCCAAGCCGCTCGACGGCGAGCTGGCCGAGCGCCTGGCGCGCGAGCACGAGCTGGTGGTGACGATCGAGGAGAACGTCCTGCCCGGCGGCTTCGGCTCGGCGGTGCTGGAGCACCTCGAGGACGCCTTCGCCGAGTCGCCCGCCGAGCGGGCGCGGGTGCTGCGGGTGGGCCTGCCGGACCGCTACGTCACCCACGGCAAGCCGGCGCTGCTGCGGGCCGAGGCGGGGCTGACCGGTGAGGCGGTCGCCGAGCGCGTGCTGGCGGCGCACGGCGTGGTCCAGCCGGTTGCGGGCTGAAACCGACCGGCCGGCCGATTCGCGCGATTTGCAGGGTCCCTTTGTCCCGCCGGCCAGGCCCGACCGGCAAACCCTGGATGTCTGGCTAACGAATTTTGGGGATTGATTCAGTAGGCACTATCGAATAGGTTCCGCCTGTCCCTCCGGCGAAGGTGGAAGGGGTGCCGATCAAAAGTCGCGCTTCTGGGGAATCGCCATAGGGAGGAGGGATGCGTATCTCTATATGTGGGGTCCGTTTGGGGAAACGGACTTACTCGGGGCCCGGCCACCAAGGTGACCGGGCCCCGAGGCGCATCTGCGGACGGCGCGCCGGGTCTCGGCCGGGAGCGCGGCGACCTAGTCCTGGTCGGAGGCGCCGTCGGAGTCCTCGGCGAGGATCAGGTAGACCCTCCGCCGCGTCTCGTCGAGAAGCTCGCGGACCTCTTTCTGCTGCTGCTCGTCGGCCTCGAACACCTGGCGGACGGAGTGCAGCAGTTTGCGGAGCGAGTTCTTGAGGGCGAACGCCTCGGGGTCGACGCCGGCGCGGACGGCGTCCCACGGCGTCACCTCGGTGGCCTTCTCCTTCTGCTCGGCGACGCCGGCGTCGGTGAGGGTGAAGCGGCGCTTGCCGTCTGACTCCTCGCCGCGGATCAGGCCCTCGTCCTCGAGCATCTGCAGGGTCGGGTAGATCGAGCCGGCGCTGGGAGTCCATGCCCCCTGGCTGCGCTCCTCGATCTCTTTGATCAGCTCGTAGCCGTGCATCGGGCGCTCGGCCAGGAGGGCCAGGACAGCGGCCCTGACGTCGCCGCGACGAGCCCGGGGCCCCCCGCGTCCGCGTCCGCCGCCGAAGCCGCGGCTGCGAGCGAACTCCGCCCGACCGCGGTGGCCGGGATGTCCCGGATGGCGTGAATGTGAATGGTGTGATTGATGTCTGTTGTGCATGTCTTTTTCTTTCTTATTCAATGTCTATCGGTATGTAACGCGATATATCGTAACAGGTCGCCGAGATATGTCAACCAGGCGCCGCGAGACCGGTCAGGTCCCACAACTATGCGTTCGCAGTTATCCGGGTCCCACGGCCATGCGTTCGCAGTTATCCGCGCTATAGGCGGGTTGATTGCGAACGCAGCGAGATTCGGCGGTGGCTCGGCGGGTGCGTTCGCACTTATCCGTGGCAGGGACGGGATAACTGCGAACGCCGCTTGCCGGCCGGGCGAGGAGGCGAGGGGGCCGGCGGGCGATTGTGAGGGTCACGCACAGAGACGCCCCTCCGGGGCATCGAAGGGGCGTCTCTGGGAACTACAGGGGGAGACCCCGCGCATACCCGCGCCAGATCGCGCCAAACGGCGGTGTTGATACGGATTTCTTGATCGCTGGCGCACGGCAGCGCGGCTTCTCCAGCTCACCGGACGCGGCCGGGCGCGCCGGTGGTAGGGAGCGGAGCCGGGCGCGCCGGTGATATGAAGCGCGGGTGCCGACCTTTGCCGTCTCCAACGCGCTGCCCGGCCGGGCCATCGAGATGCTGGCGGCGGCCGGGGAGGTTCGGGGCGGAACCGCCGAGACGGCGTTGCCGCGAGCGGAGGTGCTCGAGCTCATCGCCGGCGCCGACGTCGCCGTGACGATGCTCTTCGACCGCGTCGACGACGAGCTGCTCGACGCCGCCGGCACCGGCCTGCGCGGGGTCTGCAACGTCGCCGTCGGTTTCGACAACATCGACCTCAGGGCGGCGGCGCAGCGCGGCGTCCTCGTCACCAACACCCCCGGGGTCCTCGACGACGCCACCGCCGACATCGCCTTCGGCCTCATCCTCGCGGCGACGCGGCGGCTGGGCGAGGGCGAGCGCCTGATCCGCGCCGGCCGTCCCTGGGCCTGGGGAATGTCGTTCATGCTCGGGCACGATCTGCGCGGCAAGCGGATCGGGATAGTCGGCCTCGGCGCGATCGGCGCCCTGGTCGCGCGCCGGGCACGGGCCTTCGGGATGGAGGTCGTCTACCACTCGCGGAGCGAGGCGCGCGCCGACCGGGGCGCCGAGCTCGAAGCCGAGCGCCTGGGGCTCGACGAGCTCCTCGCCACCTCCGACGTCGTCAGCCTGCACTGCCCGCTGACTCCCGAGACCCACCACCTGATCGGCGCCCGCGAGCTGGCGCTGATGAAGCCGACCGCGACCTTAGTCAACACCGCCCGCGGCGCCGTCGTCGATGAACCGGCTCTGGTTGCGGCGCTGCGCGAGGGACGGATCGCCGCCGCCGGCCTCGACGTCTACGAGCACGAGCCCGCCGTCGACCCCGGCCTGCTGGATCTCGAGAACGTCGTGCTCGTCCCGCACCTCGGCTCGGCGACGGTCGAGACCCGCGCCGCGATGGCCGAGCTCGCCGCCCGCAACGCGATCGCGATCGCCCGCGGCGAGGAGCCACCGACCCCGGTCCCGCTGCCGACCGATTGAGCGGACGGGGCTTGGCGACTTGCTCTCGCTCTGCGGGAGGAAAACGCCAACCTGGGCCGGGGCTTGGCGACTTAGGTTCGCTATCCGAACTCAACCCGCCAATCGCCTCGCCGCCGCCCGCTCGCCGCGCCTAGGCGGCGCGCTCGTCGGTCCATCGCACCAGCGCCCGCAGCACGCCCTCGCAGCGGCGCGAGATCCGCTCGTCCGGCAATCCCGCCACGGCGACGCTGGCGATCTGCATCTCGGTCAGCGTGTGCGGCTGCTCCTCGGCCCGGCGCTCCTGCGCCAGCCGCACCAGCCAGCGCCGCGCCGCGGCCTCGAAGCGGCGGTCGCCGTCGCGACCGAGCAGGATCAGCAGCTCGAGCGCGTTGTGGAGGCTGACCGGGCCCGACGCGCCCATCTCGCGGGCGGCCGCCGTCGCCGCGGCTGCGTCACCGCGTTTGATCGCGGCGTTGAACCTTCCCAGGGCCTCGGAGTGAGCAACCACGAACATATGTTCGCACCGAGCTCAGATCGGAGCCTTCGTCCATCATTCGTCTCGGGGCCGCCGCGCCGCCATCAGGGGAAATTCAAGCGACCCGGTAAGAATTCAGCGACAAACTGCCGAGAAGGAGACACGCATGACCGGAAGTGCAGATTTCAGCGAGCAGGAGTGTGACACGGTCCTCGAGGGGCCGACCAGCGCCGGGATGATCGTCACCACCGCCGAGCGCGGCGGCACCTTCCGCGAGGTGTTCGCGATGGCCAAGGTCTACGCCGAGGCCCGCAAGGAGCACGGCGAGTCGCCGCTGCTCGACGAGATCGTCGCCCACAAGCCCAAGACCGACAAGACCAGGTCGCACTCGCCCGAGGAGCTGCGGGAGCACGGCCTGCAGCAGATCCGCGATGCCGTCGCCCTGGTCGAGTCGAAGGC
This sequence comes from uncultured Actinomycetes bacterium, assembly GCA_963839115.1. Lineage (GTDB taxonomy): Bacteria > Actinomycetota > Thermoleophilia > Solirubrobacterales > 70-9 > VAYN01. Next base: position 1,371,562 of record CAWITM010000001.1, on the reverse strand, counting down.
GACCCCGGCCGAGCTCGGCGAGTACCGGATGTTCGTCATCACGGTCGCCAAGCACGTCGCCGCGGCGAAGAAGGAGAAGGGCTCGACCGACGGCGTCTCCGATGCCGAGGCGGCGGCGATCACCGAGATCGAAGCGGCGCTCGGCGCCTAGGGCCGCCGTGGAGCTGGCGCGCCGCGACGAGCTCGAGCCCTACGTGACCCGCGACGGCTCGGCGATCCGCGAGTGGGCGGGGCCGGGCCGGGCCGCCGCGGCGCGCAACCAGAGCCTCGCCGAGGCGACGGTGGCGCCGGGAGCGGCGACGATCCCGCACCACCACCGCGCCAGCGAGGAGCTCTACCTCGTCACCGCCGGGGTCGGCCTGCTGCGGGTCGGCGAGGAGGAGCGCGAGGTGTGTGCCGGCGACTGCGTGGCGATCCCGCCCGGGACGGTCCACGGCCTGCGCAACACCGGCGCCGTCGACCTCATCGTCGTCTGCGCCTGCTCGCCGCCCTACTCGCACGAGGACACGTTCCTTGAAGCTCCGTGACGCCGTGCCGGGCGACGAGGCGGCGGTCGCCGAGCTCCACGTCGCCTCCTGGCGCGACGCCTACCGCGAGCTGATGCCGGCCGAGTTCCTGGCCGCGCTCGATCCCGCCGATCGCGCCCGCCGCTACACCTTCGACGCCCCCGGCCGCAACGCGCCGGCGACGGTGCTGGCGGTCGACTCGGTCGATGCGATCTGGGGATTCGCGACGGTCGGCCCCTCGCGCGACGCCGACACCGAGGGCCTCGGCGAGCTCTACGCCCTCTATGTCGACCCGCCGCGGCTCGGCACCGGCACCGGCCGCCTGCTCGTGGCCGATGCCCGGGCTCGCCTCGCCGCCCGCGGGCACCCGACCGCGATCCTCTGGGTGCTGATCGGCAACGTCGCCGCCCAGCGCTTCTACGAGCGCGACGGCTGGCGGCGCGACGGCGGCGAGCGGGTCGAGAAGCCCTACGGCATCGTCTCGACCGTGGTGAGGTACCAGCGTCCGCTGCCCTAGAGCGCCGGCGCCCGCCCCCTGGGCGCCGGCAGGTCGCCTCTCGCCTAGCGGTTCTCCTCCTCGAGACCCTCGGCTTTCTGGCTGTGCAGGCGGGCCCGCTCACGCTCGCGCTCGGTCCGGGCGGCGGCGTCGGTGCCCTCGTCGGCGAGGGCGTCGGCGCGCGCTTTGGCGTCGGCGGCCTGGCGGGCGAGGCGGTCGGCCTCGGCGGCCTGCTGCGTCGCCTCCTCCTGCTTGGCCCGCTGGTCCTCCTCGTGGGAGGTCGCTTTGGCGGCATGGACCTCGGCCTCGTCGCGATGGGCCTCGGCCTGTTCGGCCCGCCGCTGGCGTTCGAGTTCGCGGCGTTCCCGCGCTTTGCGCCCGAGCACGACCGCCGCGGCGATCACGGCCAGGACGACGACGACGATGACGACGATCAAGACGGTCGACACAGAGACTCTCCCTCCGTTGGGCCACCCGCTCCGGTTGGAGCGGATCGCTTTTCCAAATCGCCGAGTGCCCGGCGCGGTCTTCGCTTAAACGGCCAGCGTCGCGATCTGTCAGCGGCTACCCCCGAAGACTGGCGTAGGCTCGAGCCGTGGCGATCGAGGTCCTCGGCAAAAAGGAATACGAAAAGGAGCTCGAACGGCTGCAGGTCGAGCTGGTCCGGCTGCAGGAATGGATCGTCCGGGCCGGGCTCAAAGTCGTCGTCCTCTTCGAGGGCCGCGACACCGCCGGCAAGGGCGGGGTGATCAAACGGATCTCCGAACGGACCAACCCGCGGGTGATCCGCACCGTCGCCCTCGGCACCCCGACCGAGCGCGAGAAAACCCAGTGGTACTTCCAGCGCTATGTCGCCCAGCTGCCGGCGGCGGGGGAGATGGTGCTCTTCGACCGCTCCTGGTACAACCGCGCCGGGGTCGAGCGGGTGATGGGCTTCTGCACCGAGGCCGAGTACGAGGAGTTCGTCCGCACCGCCCCCGAGTTCGAGCGGATCATCCAACGCTCCGGCATCGTCCTGATCAAGTACTGGCTCTCGGTCTCCGACGACGAGCAGGAGAAGCGCTTCACCAAGCGCCTCGAGGACCCGGCCAAGCGCTGGAAGCTGAGCCCGACCGACCTCGAGGCCCGCGCCCGCTGGGTCGACTACGCCGAGGCCAAGGACGAGATGTTCACCTACACCGACCTCGAGGACTCGCCCTGGCACGTCGTCGAGGCCGACGACAAGAAGACCGCCCGCCTCAACCTGATCTCCCACCTGCTCGAACAGATCCCCTACGAGCGCGTCGACCAGGAGAAGATCGAGCTGCCGCCGCGCCAGGACCGCAAGTACGAGCGCCCGCCGCGCAGCAGCGAAAAAATCGTCCCGGAACGCTTCCGGGTGGAGTAATCGCGCGGGACTCGAGCGGCGGGGCGACCGAGGCGCTGCGCCGCACCGACTCCTGAAGACAACGGTTCTCCTAGTTTCCTGACCGCCGCTCAAGTTGATGAGCGCACATGGCGATGTGCTCACCACATACTGCAGCTACTGCAGCGCGAGTGGAAAGAGGGCCCGATGAGGAGCTCGGTTCAAGCGCGCGTCTCTAACGAGCGCAAGAAGGTTCTGGTCGTCGGACATCCGGCCCAGCTGTACCTGGCTGCGGGCTTGAGCGCGCGGATGGCGATGGATTGCGCGGACGCCGGTCCCGGCGAGTCGTTGCTGGCCCTCTACGAAGAGCAGCCGGACCTGGTGCTGGTCGACTGCGGCGAACCCGAGGACGGGTGCCTGGCCGCGATCGAGAAGGTGCGCCTGGTCAGCGGCGTCCCGATCATCGCCCTCGTCCCGGAAGGCAAGAACGGCGCCGAGGCGCTCCGCTGCGGCGCCGACGCGGTCGGCTACACGCCGGTCCGCTGGGATGAATTCGCGGCCCGGGTCGACCGGCTCTTCGGCCGCGCGAGCTCCGACCAGGAGGCCTCGGTGCTGGTCGACGAGTTCCTCGAAATCGACAAGCGCGAGCACCGGGTTCGCTGCGGCGAGGTCGAGCTGGTCCTGACCCCGACCGAGTTCCGGATGCTGGTCGCCTTCGCCGAACGTCCCGACGTGGCGATCGAGCACGGCGACCTGGTCGGCCTGGTCTGGCGCGACGGCTATCGCGGCTCCGAGGAGGCGAAGCTCTACGTCAGCTACCTGCGACGGAAGTTCCGGCCCGCCGGGATCGACCCGATCGAGACGCTGCATGGCTTCGGCTACCGCTACCGGCCGTCGCCGTTGGCGGCCGCCCCGCGGGGCGACTGAGGCGCCCTAGGACCGGCGCGAGCGGGCGAAGCGCTCGGTCTCCAGCTGGGACTCGGTCAGCCGCCGGACGCGCCGGCAGATCTGCCGGTAGAAGCGCAGCTGGTTGACGCGCCCAAAGAGGCGGAACCCGAGGCGTCGCCACAGCGGACCGCTGGCCGCCGGGCGCGAGACCGAGCGGAGGTGGAACTCGACGTCGCCGCGGTCGAGCCACTTCCACAGCTCGTAGTGCATCTGGCCCTCCTCGAAGTGCCCCTCGAGGGTGCGGTAGGTCCAGCCGTAGATCAGGACCTCGCGGCCGTCGATCGTCGTCGTCGACTCATACACCTCGCCGACCCGGACGCCGATCCGGAAGCGCAGTCCCCAGAAGCGGACCTCGAGCGCCATGTCGCGGCCTTCGAGCGGTTCCTCGCGGTCGAAGGTCGCGGTGACGACCGCCGGGTCGGCCAGCTGGTAGCCGTCCATCAGCTCGCGGGCGACGAGGAAGCTGCCGCCGGGTTCGGGCGGGCCGGAGCCCTCGTCGGGCAGCGGTTCGACGAGGTCGTCGATGTGCCAGCCGGGGTCGCGGTAGTGCTCGTCGATGCGGTCGGCGTCGAAGTTGACCGGCAGCGCGGCGACAGCCGCGAGCTGCGCCCGATCGGCCTCGGCCGCCGCTTCGCCTTCTGAGCCGTCGACGCTGCGGGGCAGCTGCTCGGGCTCGACCCGCCGGGTCGTGATCCTCAGCCCGCCCTCCATCCTGCCGCCGGCGAGCTTCGTGGCCTGGCGCAGGACCGAGGACCACATGTGCAGCTGGACCTCCTTGGAGAGCCGTAGGTGGGTGTAGAGGACGTCGCTGACGCGATCGCCGTTGCGCGCCCACGACTCGATCTCGAAGCAGAGCGAGCGGTAGTCGGAGGTGACGCGGAATTCGATCTGGCCGGCCTCGAGGTGCCCGTCGAGGGTCCCGAGCCGGAACGAGGTCACATCGGCGGCGAGCACCCGGACCGGGCCGTCCCAGGGTCCCGGCATCCGCACCACGTATTCGTCGCCGACCTCGAGCGGGCCGTCGCCGAGCTTCTGGAAAGTCGCGAACTCCGACGGCGCGACGACGTCGAGGTCTTCGAGGATCGTGCCCATCAGCTCCGCCGGGGTCATCGAGGAGGCGACGATCTGGGTGCGGTAGAGGCGGTGGAGCAGTGGCCCGACCCCGTCCTCGATCGGCTGCAGCTCGGCGAGCTCGACGTCGCCGGGCAGCGCCGGCGGCGCGTCGGCCGGCCAGGAGCCGCTCATCTCCCAGCGGTGGACCGGCGTCGTGCTCCAGACGTAGCGCCAGGCGGCGAGCGCCACTCCGACCGGCCAGCGAGAGGCGGTCGCCCAGCGGCGCGCGAGTGGCTGTCGTGGCGTCACTGCGCCTCGGTACCCGAAGGGGGTGGGGTGCCAACCGCGCCGATCGGGTACCCGGCCGGCGATGGAGCTCGACCACCCGACCCGCCGCCGCGCCGGCGCCTCGCTCTACGGGCTCTCGCTGAGCTCGATCCTCCTCTGCATCGGTCTCTGGATCCGGGCCAAGACGATCGGCGAGGACGAACGCGGCAACGCCGAACGGCGGGCGATCTTCGTCGGCCTCTGGCCACCGATGCTCTGGCTGATCGGCGACAGCGTCCGCCGCGACGCCGAGCGCCGGCGCCGGCCCTGGCGCCGCTGAGTCGTCGCTATCTGGCTAGCCCGCCAGCGGGATGTAGCCGGGCTGGGCGGCGACGCGGTCGATCCAGGCGCTGATCGCCGGGTAGGGCCCGAGGTCGAAGCCGCCCTCGGGGGCGACGTGGGTGTAGGCGTAGAGGGCGATGTCGGCGACCGAGAAGGCCGAGCCGACCAACCACTCGCGGCCGGTGAGACCGTCCTCCAGCGCCTGCAGCGCTTTCTCGCCGCCGGCGCGTTTCTCCTCGCGGGCGGCGTCTGAGACCTCGATCCCGGCCAGGGCCCAGAAGCGGGCGTTGGCGAGGTAGGGCTCGTGGCTGTACTGCTCGAAGAACATCCACTGCAGCACCTGGGCGCGCTCGAACGAGTCGCTCGGCAGGTACGGAGTGCCCTCGGCGAAGTGGAAGAGGATCGCGTCGGACTCGCCGAGCGCGCGGCCGTCGTCGAAGACCACCGTGGGGATCCGCAGCGACGGGTTGAGGCCGCCGAGCAGCGCCGGGCGATCGGAGCGGTCGATGACGTCGAGCTCGCGGCGCTCGAAGTCAATGCCCAGCATCGTCAGCAGCAGCCGGACCTTGTAGCAATTGCCCGACATCGGGTTCTCGTAGAGGATCACGGGCGGCCAGAATACCGCCGGCCGCCGGCGCCGCACCTACTTGCTGGTCGTCGCGGTGGCGCTGGTGAAGCCGGTCGAGGAGGCGGTCAGGGTGTTGGAGAAAGCGCCGCTGGCCGGGGCGGTGTAGGTGAAGCGGGTGCTGGTGATCGCGGGCCCGGATTCCGGCAGGGCCAGCGGGCTGCCGGTGACGGTCGAGCCGGTGGTGCCGGTGGCGGCCACCGCGACGGTCTTTGAGGCGCCGACGTTGGAGACCTGGTTGCCGTATTCGTCGGTGATCATCAGGTTGGCGCTGACCGTCCCGGAGTTGCCGAGCAGGGTGACCGCGCAGGTGAAGAAGCAGGTCGAGCTGACCGTGCCGGCGCTGGCCGATAGGCCGCTGAAGGCGACTCGCTTGGCGGCGCCGATCGTGACCGTGACGGCCAGCGGGGCGGCGGTGAAGGTGCCGTCGGAGGCGGTGATCGACGCCGTGCCGGGCTTGTAGAGGCGCAGGTAGCCGTTCTTGCTCGAGGCCGAGATTGCGGCCCCGTTGGTGAAGGTGATCATGGTCGGGGTGCCCAGCGGGATCGCGACGTTGGCGTTGTTGACGACCCCGGCCACGCTGCCGCCCGGGCTGGTTTCGGTCGCGGTACCGGTGCCGGTGAAGGTGATTTTCTTTTCGCCGATATACGAGGTGGCGGTGTTGCCGTAGGCGTCTTTGGCGGTGAGGGTGAGGGTGAACCCGGTCGTCGTCGGCTCGGTCGCCAACGAGCTCGTGGTGGTCAGGCTGGCGGCCGCGGCGGGGGCGACCGTGACCGTGACCCCGGTGGTGGTCGTCACGGTCGAGCCTTCAGCCGCCTTGATCGTCGTCGCGCCGGCCTTGTAGAGGGTCATTTCGCCGTTGCCCCCATCGCTGACGGTGGCGATCCCGGCGGTGAAGACGATCGGCGTGGAGGTGCCGAAGGCGACGTGGTTGCCGCTCGAGTCGTCGACCGTCGGCACCGTTCCGGCCGGGGCGTTGGAGGCGCCGGAGAAGACGAGGTTGTGGGATCCCGTGTAGCCGGTCGCGGCGTTGCCGTAGGCGTCGAAGGTGTTGATCGTGAGGTTGTCGCCGGTACCGGCGGTCGGGGTCGCGCTGGCCGCCGTGAGGACGAACTTGGAGGCCGCGCCGGGGGTGATCGTCACGCTCAGCGGCACCGGGGTCGTCAGTGAGCCTTCGGTCGCGATGACGGTGTTTTCACCGACCTTGTAGAGCTTCAGCACGCCGTTCTTGCTCGAGGCGACCGTGGTCGAACCGGTGGTGAAGGTCAGCGGCGTCGCGGTGCCGAAGTTGATCGCCGTGGTGGAGGCGTTGCCGACGACGCTCGGCGCGGTGCCGCCGGGGCTGTTGGCGGCACCGGAGAAGACCAGGTTGTGGGTGCCGGTGAACGTCGTGACTTTGCCGCCGGCGGCGTCCTGGGCGGTGATCGTGAGGTTGATCGCCGCCCCCGCGGCGGCGGTGGTCGGCGTGCCGCTGATCGCGAATTTCGCGACCGGGCCGACGGTGACCGTGGCGTTCATGACGGCGCTGGTCTTGCTCCAGGTGTGGAAGATCGCCGTGACTTTGTAGGAGTAGGTGCCCGGATTGAGGCTGCTGTCGGTGCAGGTGAGAGCGGTGCTCGGTTCTTCGACGCCTGGGCAGTTGCCTTCGGGTTCGCCCCCGTTGCGGGTCACGTAGTAGGTCACGGTGCCGCCGTCGGGCGCCGTGACCGCCTGCCAGGTGAGCGCCACGGTGCCGCCGGTGGCGGCATTGGCGGCGGTGATCGTCGGCGTCCCGAGTTGGGTGACGGCGGCGGCGGCGGTGCCGGCGCCGTTGGCCGAGAAGAAGGCGAGGGCGGTGCCGGAGATCGCGACGAAGGTCGCGATGGCGCAGACCGCGCCGATCCTCGAGCCGAGCCGCCGGGTCATCCGACCGCGTCGCCTTCGAGTCGCAGCTCCAGCTCGGCGCCCTGGCAGGCGTCCTGGCTGACCGGCAGTTCGCGCATCGCGATCGTCGGCGCGGTGGTCCCCGCGGCCGGCAGCGCGACACTCGCTTTGGCGGCGATCACCAGCGGCGTCGCAATCGAGACGCCGGCCGGAGTGATGACGAAGTTTTCTTCACCTGGGCACCCGGGGGGCTCGGCGGCGAAGGAGACGCGCAGCGAGGTGACGTTGATCGCGACCGGGTTCGGGTTTTCGAGCCGCAGTGGGATCGGCTGCGGTTCGCCGCCCGGGTAGAGGTCGGGGAGCAACGCGGTCTGTTCGATCGTGAAAGGCTCGGCTTCGCCTTCCGGCGGTTCGACCGGGGGAGGCGGTTCGACCGGCGGTGCCGGCGGCGGCGTCGGGGTCGCGACCGGGCCCGGCGGGGGGATCGGCGCAGGGGATGGTTCGGGGGCGACCCGCGCTCCCTTGCGCACGCGCCAGGCGAAGTTCGCCGTCGGCCCGCTGCGGCCGCCGTCGTTGACCGCCCGCACTTCGAAACGGTGAGGTCCGACGGCGAGGCCGCCGTAGCGCACCGGGGGTCGGCAGGCTTCCCATTCGGCACCGTCGAGCCGGCACGCGAAGTGCAGCGGGTGGCCGGGGTTCGCCCGCCGGGGTGGCCGGCCGGGCTGGGAGATGTCGAAGTTGGCGGCGGTGGCGGTGGTCATCGTTTCCGGGTGTTCGGTCAAGCGTGGTTGCAGCGGGCGCCCGATGATCTGGGCCCCTTCCCCTTCGTCGGCGGCGTTGTGACGCGTCGTCGCCGCGTAGGCGGCAGCACCGAGGCAACAGCCGACCACGGCCAGGAGCCCGAGGGCCCTGACCGCGGTCGCGCCACGCCGCCCGGTCCAGCGTCTCGACAACCGCTGGGGCACTCGATCAGTTGCTGGCCAGCGTCAGCGTCAGCGTGGCGCCCTGGCAGGGGTCCTGGTTGGCCGCGGTTTCGTTCATTTTCAGGCTGCCGGTCGGGGTGACCGCTTGGCCGTTGCCCGGTCCATAGGAGGTGTTGACGGTGACGGGGGCCATCGTGAAGTCCGGGTTTCCGCCGGTGATCACGGTCGAGCAGGTCGAGTGGCCGGCATCGGCCTGGACTTTGGTCAGCGTGATCGTGCCGACCCGCTGGGATCCCGAGGACGGGTTGTCGACCGTGAAGGTCACCGTCGAGGTGGCGCCCGGGTAGAGGGAGCCAGAGACGGTGCCGTGCAGGACGACGGCCGAGCTGGAGCCGACGGTGGCGGTGGCCGTGCCGGAACCGGTGGTGGTGAAGTACGCGTAGGCGCCGGCCGCCAAGGCCAGCACGCAGGTCGTAGCGAGGGCGGCGAGCGCCCGTTTCTTGGTGAGGCGGAACATTTGGGTGTCTCCTTGTCCATGCCCGGTGTCGAGTTCGCGGGCGTTGAAGGCCATCGACACTTCGTCTGGAACCTTTAGAAGAGGGTTTCAACCTTTCTTGTACGGTCAGTACAAGACGACCTTTGAATCTCCAAATCACCTGCTTCGGATGATGCTCGCGCAGCGGGTCCTGGCGTAGGTTCGGAGCCATGACCGCCGCCGACGGCAAGCAGGCCCGCAAGCTCGTCTCCCGCTCGGCCCAGGCCACCTGGGAGCCGGCGCCGGACCGCCTGAGCCCGCTGGCGGTGTTGGCCGAGCAGGACAAGACCCGGGTACCGGAGCTCGTCCCGGTGCGCTACGGGCGGATGCTGGCCTCGGCCTTCACCTTCTACCGCGGCGCCGCCGCGATCATGGCCGCCGACCTCGCCGCCACCCCCGACACCGGCCTGCGGGTACAGCTCTGCGGCGACGCGCACCTCTCCAACTTCGGCGTCTTCCAGGCCCCCGATCGCCGCCTCGTCTTCGACGTCAACGACTTCGACGAGACCCTGCCGGGCCCGTTCGAGTGGGACGTCAAGCGGCTGGCCGCCAGCGTCGCGATCGGCGCCCGCGACCGCGGCTTCAAGGCCGCCGAGGGCGAAGCCGCGGTGCTCGCCGCGGCCGGCGGCTACCGCGAGGCGATGATCGAGTTCGCGGCGATGAACGAGATCGACGTCTGGTACGCGCGCCTCGACGTCGGCGAGCTGGAAAAGGAATGGCTGGAGAAAGTGACCAAGGCCGACCGCCGGCGGCTGGCCAGGAACCTCGCCAAGGCCCGCAACAAGGGCAGCCTGCGGGCACTCGAAAAACTGACCGAGACCCGCGACGGGGAGCTGCGGATCGCCAGCCGGCCGCCGCTGCTGGTCCCGATCGGCGAGCTGGCCGAGCGCGAAGGGCTCGACCCGGAGGCGGTCGCGGCGATGATGCGGCGGCTGCTCGGCGAGTACCACGACACCCTCGACGAGCAGGCGCGGGTGCTGGCCGAGCGCTACCACTTCGTCGACGCCGCCCACAAGGTGGTCGGGGTCGGCAGCGTCGGGACGCGCGCCTGGATCGCCCTGCTGCTCGGTCGCGACGCCGGCGATCCGCTCTTCCTGCAGATCAAGGAAGCCGGGCCCTCGGTGCTGGAGCCGTTCGCCGGCGCCAGCCGCTTCCGCCAGCACGGCCACCGCGTCGTCGCCGGTCAGCGCCTCACCCAGGCCGCCGGCGACGTGCTGCTCGGCTGGCTGACCGCCGACGGCATCGACGGCAAGCGCCGCGACTTCTACGTGCGACAGCTCTGGGACGGCAAGGGCTCGGCCGAGATCGAGGCGATGAGCGCGACGACGATGGCCAACTACGCGGGCCTCTGCGGCTGGACCCTGGCGCGCGGGCACGCCCGCACCGGCGACCGCGCGGCGATCGCCGCCTACCTCGGCAAGGGCGACGGCTTCGACCGTGCGATCGCCGAATTCTCGGCCGCCTACGCCGACCAGAACGAAGCCGACTACGACGTGCTGATCGAGGCCGAGGCGGCGGGCGAGCTGACGGTCGAGAGCGGCCTCTAGCGTGGCTGGCGCGGCCGAGAGCGCGCCGGCACCCGCCGACCGGCAGACAGGTGGAGAGCGGGCCGGCCATCCCAAGCTGACCGCGATCCTGATCGGCTTCGCGACCCTCTTCACGGTCCTCGCGATCTTCTCGATCTGGGCCAACCGCCAGGCGCTCAACACCGACAACTGGGTCTCCACCAGCGACCGCATCCTCCAAAACGAAGAGGTGCAGTCGCGGCTCTCGGCCTACCTGGCGAGCGAACTCTTCGCCAACGTCGACGTCGAGGCGCAGCTGGCCAAGGCGCTGCCGCCGGAACTCTCGGGCCTCGCCGGGCCGGCGGCCGGCGGGCTCAGCCAGCTGGCGCCGAAGGTCGCCGAACGGGCGCTGGCCAGCTCGCAGGTGCAGTCGCTGTGGTCGTCGGCCAACCGCGCCGCCCACGAAACCCTGCTCGAACTGCTCGACGGCGGCAGCGGGGCGATCTCGACCGAGGGCGGCGCGGTGACGCTCGACCTGCACGCGCTGCTGGCCCAGGTCGGGACCCAGCTCGGGGTCGGCGAAGCGATCGCCTCGAAGGTCCCGGCCGACGCCGGCAAGCTGACGATCCTGCGCTCCGACCAGATCTCGACCGCCCAGAGCGTCGCCCAGCTGATCCGCGACCTGCCGATCGTGCTGACCCTGCTGGCGCTGGTCCTCTACGCGCTGGCGATCTGGCTGGCGGGGCCGCGACGGCGCCAGGCGCTGCGCTCGGCCGGCCTCGGGTTCGTCGTCGCCGGGGTGCTGGTGCTGGTGCTGCGCAGCATCGCCGGCGATGCGCTCGTCAACTCCCTGGTCGCAAACGAAGCCGCCAAGCCCGCCGCCGAAGCGGTCTGGGGGATCGCGACCTCGCTGCTCGTCACCGTCGCCGCCTCGGCGATCGCCTTCGGCGTCCTCGTCTTCCTCGCCGCCTGGCTGGCCGGTCCGACCCGGCTGGCGATCGGGCTGCGCCGTGCCGCCGCGCCCTACGTGCGCGATCAGCCGCTCGCCGTGGCCGCGGCGGCCTTCCTGGTCTGGGTGGCGCTGATCGCCTGGGCACCGGTCGCCGCCTTCCGCAAGCCGATCGGGGTCCTCGTCTTCGCCTTCCTCTTCGTCGCCGGCGCCGAGCTGCTGCGCCGCCAGATCCGCCGCGAGTTCCCCGACGCGCCGGCCGGCGAGGTCGGCGAGCGCCTGCGCGCCGCCTGGGCCTCGCGGCCGCGGCGCGGCGGCGCCGGCGCGGGCGGTGCGGGAGGCGGCGCGAGCGAGGTCGACCAGCTCGAGCGCCTCGGCGCCCTGCACCGCAGCGGCGACCTCTCGGCGGCCGAGTTCGAAGCGGCGAAGGCCCAGGTCCTCGCCGTCCAAGCGGGTGGCGAGCGCTGAGCGCGCCGCCCCGAATCAAGGAGGAGAACGATGGTGGATAGAGGGATGGGGAGGGCGGCGTTCGTGGCGATCCTGCTGCTGATCGCCGGGGTGCTGAACTTCATCTACGGGATCGGGGCGATCAGCGATGCCCACTTCTACGACGGCAGCACCCACTACGTGCTCGCCAGCCTGCATGCCTGGGGTTGGATCACGGTGCTGCTGGGGATCTTCGAGGTCGTGGCCGGGATCTCGCTGCTCTCTGGCAACGTCTTCGGGCGCATCGTCGGCATCTTCGCCGCCAGCCTGGGCGCTGTCGTCGCCCTGCTGTCGGTCGGCGGCGCCTACCCGTTCTGGTCGCTCGGGGTCTTCGCGCTCTGCGTGATCTGCATCCACGGCCTCGTCGTCTACGGCGAGGACGTCGACAACGCCCGAAAGGCCTGAGGCGCGGCGGGGGCTCGGCCCGAACGCCGGGCTCCCGCCGAACCCACCGGCTCCCTCGACCGCCGAGCTACCGCGCCCACCTATGGAACACATCTTCGTCCTCTCCCTGGTTTCCGCCGCCAACGCGAGCCTGCTCGCCGCGGTGACGGTGATGCTGTTCCTGCCGAGCCCGAAGCGGCTGCTGGTCGGCTACCTCGCCGGAGCACTCCTGACCAGCCTCACGATCGGCTTCGTGATCGTCTTCGCGGTCCACGACTCGAGCGCGACGAGCTCCGGCGAAAGCACGGTCAGCCCGGCGATCGACTTCGCGCTCGGGGCGCTCCTGCTGATCGTCGCCTACGTCCTGCGGGCGGGCCACGACGAACGGATCAAAGCGCGGCGGGCGGAGCGCCGGCTCGCGAAGAGCGGCGGCGCCGAGCCGGAGGAGAAGGGCCCCTCGAAGGTCGAGGAGCTGCTCGGGCGCGGCTCGCCGCGGATCACCTTCGCGCTCGGCGTCGTCCTCACCCTGCCCGGCGTCTCCTACCTGGCGGCGCTGCGCGACATCCAGGACCACGGCTACAGCACCGGCGGGAAGATCCTCGCGATCCTCGCCTTCAACGTGATGCTGCTGATCCTGCTCGAGATCCCGTTGCTCGGCTACGTGGTCGCCCCGGAGCGCACGGTCGTCGAGGTCCAGCGCTTCCGCGGCTGGCTGACCCGCAACGGGCGCCAGATGGCGATCGTCGCGGCCGCCGTCCTCGGCCTCTTCCTGCTCGTCCGCGGCGCCATCGAGGTGCTGACCTAGTGCCATCGGATGGCTGGCCTGGGGCGCCATCGGGCGGCCACGCAAGGCGGCGTCGAGCGGCCCCGGGATCGGCCCGCGCCAAGCGGCTTCAAATCACCCGGTTCGCGCGATGCGCGGGTGGCGCCGAGGCGGTTGGATCGGGGCGACCGAATCGGCGGTCGTCCAATTTCGCAAAGGAGGGACGATGCCCCTGAATAGGAGACGGCCGCTCCTCTGGGCGGGAATGGCCGGCAGTGAAGGGCAGGCGCTGGGGCGCCGCCGCGGCGGTGGCGGGCTCGAAGTCAAGGCGGCGCCCCCGACGGTGGTGGCGACCCTCGGCCCGGCCGCCGTGCCGGCCTCGGCCGAGAGCGAGCGGATCGATTCGCTGACCAAGCTCAAGGCGCTGCTCGACGCCGGCGTTCTGACCGCCCAGCAGTACGAGTCCGAGCGCCGGCGCCTGGTCGCGGGGATCTGAGCGATGGACGCGCTGCCGCGGATGCGCCTGGGGCCGGTCCAGGTGCTGGTCCTCGCTTTCGGCGAGGGCCGCTTCGACGGCCGGGTCCTGGCCGAGCTGCGGCGCCTGCGCGACGCCGACGCCGTCCGCCTCGTCGACGTCGCCTTCGTCGCCAAGGATGCCGACGGCCGCGTCGCCCGGCTCGAGCAGAGCGAGCTCACGGCGGCCGAGGCGGCCGAGTTCGGCACCCTCGCCGGCGCCTTGGTTGGGTTTGGCGGGGCCTCCAACGGCATCGCGGTGGCGGGCCGCGACGTCTGGTTCATCGCCGACGCGATTGCGCCCGGCGCGGCGGCGGCGATCGTCCTGCTCGAGCACCGCTGGGCGATCCCTCTGCGCGGTGCCGTCGAGGCGGCCCCCGGCCACACCCTCGACGACGCCTGGGTCCATCCCCGCGATCTGGCCGCGATCGGCGCCGGCGGCCGCTGAGCTGCGGCTGACGGCCCCGCCCGAAGTGGCGTCGGCACCCGTGGCCGCCCCGGCCCCGGCCGGCCCGGCGGCCGGCGCTTCGATGACCGACCAGCTGCAAAAGCCCCAACCCCCGGCAAACCCCCGTCCCCCCAGGGGGGTGATTTTGACCCGCGGGTCGCTTATAGCCCTATGGGTGAGCAGCGACCCGGGGGTCGATATGAGCCGTTGGCGAGGTTGGCTGGGGAGCAGCATGGGGTCGTCACGGTTCGGCAGCTGGCGCGGCTCGGATTCAGTTGGAACGCGGTGGCCAGGGCGGCGCGGAGCGGCAGGCTCCACCGGGTTCACCGGGGCGTCTATGCCGTCGGTCATCGGCGGTTGACCTGGGAGGGACATTGCCTCGCCGTCGTCCTCGCCCACGAACCGGCGATCGCCAGTCATACGAGCGCCGCCTGGCTCTGGGAGCTGCTCAATTCGCGGCCGACCGCCTATGAGATGACCGCCGCCCACCACCGCCGCTCGACCCCCGGCATCCGCTTCCACGCCGGACTGCTGAGGGACGTCGACATCGCCGAGCATCGCGGCATCCCGGTCACCTCGGTCCCTCGCACGCTCCTCGACCTCGCCGGCCGGCACCGCCAGGCGACCCCGATCGACCGACTCCTGCACCGAGCGGCGGAGCTCGAGCTCCTCGACCGGCGCGCGGTCGAAGCGCTGCTGGCGAGGACCATGGGCCATCCGGGATACCCGCGCCTGCGCCAGGCGCTGCGCATCTACCAGCCGCGCGTGCGCGTCACCCGTTCGGATCTGGAGCGCCGCTTTCTCGCTCTCCTCGAAGCGGCCGGCCTGGCCACGCCGGCGACCAACTTCAACGTCGGCGCCTACGAGATCGACTGCTACTGGCGCGCCGAGCGCTTCGGCGTCGAACTCGACGTCTTCACCACCCACAGCTCGCCGCTCGCCTTCGAGCGCGATCGCGAACGCGTCGACGACCTGCTGGCGATCGGGGTCGAGATCATCCGCGTCACCGACCTCAGGCTCGACCGCGAACCGACCGCGGTGATCGCGCGGGTCGCGGCCCACCTCGAGCGCCGTCGCAGCGACGCCCGAGGTGAGGGGCGCGGCGGCTAGGCCAGCAGCTTGGCCTTGGCGGCGTCGAACTCGGCGGCGCTGAGGGCGCCCTTTTCTTTGAGGTCGTTGAGTTTGTGGAGTTCGTCGGCGGGCGAGTGGTGGGCCTGCGTCTGGACGTATTCGTCGAAGTGCTTTTTGGCGTCGGTCTGGGCTTTGATCTCGCGGTCGCGCATTCCCGACCCGCGGGCGATCAGATAGACGAGCCCGGTCAGGAAGGGGATGAAGACGAGGAACAGGAGCCAGATGGCCTTGATCCATCCCGACATCTCGTGGTCGCGGAAGAGGTCGGTGATGATCGTGAAAAGGATCCAGATCCAGACCACGAAGAAGAAGATCTCCAGGACGACGAGCAGCATGTCGCCGAAGCTGATGGATGCGAAGGGCACGGGAATGGGTCCTTTCGATTGGTGGCCAGGGCGAATTTGAGGCCCTGAGCAGGGAATCTAGGCCGCGGCGGGGGCGCCCGCATCATCCGAAGCGGGTGAAGCCGGACCGCCGGCCGCCGGCGGGTCGAAGGCGCGCCCCAGCGCCATGGTGACGAGGTAGGCGACGACGACGCCGACGATGATCAGCGGGCTGGCGCCGTCGCCGCTGTGGCTGACCAGCAGCGAGGCGAGCACCACGCAGGACAGCGGCAGCCGCAGCACCGAGACGGCGCCGGCGCCCATGCCGACGCCGACCGCCCCGGTCAGGTCGAAGCCCGGAAGGTGCGAGGCGAGGATCCCGGCGGCGGCGCCGATGAAGAGCGCCGGGAAGGTCGGGCCGCCGCGGAAGGCGCCAAGCGAGACGCCCCAGGCGAGCCCCTTGAAGCCGATCAGCAGCAGCAACGCGCCGATCGACCAGCCGCCCGCTTCGGCGACGAAGCCGGGCAGCGCGTCCTGGCCGGAGAAGAGCACCTCTTCGGCGCTTTTGCCGGGGCTGGGCGCGGCGGCGTGGAAGAGCACCGCCAGCAGGGCGACGAGCAGCGCCGCCGCCGGAAGCACGAGCAGCGGCCGCCCCCGTGCAACGGCGTGGGTGAAGAGCCCCAGCCGCATCACCCCGTAGGTCAGGACGGCGATGCCGATCGCCAGCGGGAAGGTCCAGGCGAAGTCGGCGAGGGCGGGCGCGTTCAGGGTCGGCAGGGTCAGCGCGCCGAGCGCGTAGGCGCTGCTGCTGAGCCCGGTCAGCGACCCCATCCCGATCGACACAAGCGAGCCGATCCCGGCGGCCAGCAGGCCGGGGAGGAGGATCAGCGGCAGCTTTTCGCGGTCGAGCCCGAGCGCCTCGATCAGGATCACCGCGGCGATGATCGGCGAGCCGAAGAGCATCGACATCGCCGCGATGCTGCCCGAGGCGGCCATCACCGCCTGCGCCTCCGCCGGCGTGTCGCGGCGCAGCGAGCGGATCGCGAGGACGCCGAGCCCCGCGCCGAGCGCGATCAGCGGCGCCTCCGGGCCCAGCACCAGCCCGCCGCCGATCGTCGCGAGGGCCGCGAGCACGATCCCCGGCAGCTCGAGCGGCTGCACCGGCGCGCCGCCGATCTTCAGGCCCTCGGCGGGGACATGGCCGCCGTCCCCGGGCAACCGCACGATCGCCAGCGCCACCAGCAGGCCGGCGATCCCGAGCACGGCGAAGTAGAACCAGGCCGGCGCGCCGTCGTGGTAGCCGAGTTCTTCCGGCAGGTCGGTGAAGAGGCCGACCTGGATCTGGTGGATGACCTCGAGGAACGCCCAGGCTGCGAGCGAGACGGCGACGCCGACCGCGGCGGCCAAGGCGAGCAGGGCGACCAGCGCCTTGGGTTGGGGTGACACGCGCCGACTATAGGACGCTTTAGGCAGGGCGAGTAGTCTAAAACGGCCCGCTCGTCCGGTTCTCATCCTCCTCTCCCTCGCGCGCGGTCCATCCCGAGAGGAGGGGCAAGCAGGACCGATGGTCGATGCACCGGTACTTCAATCGGACGGGAGCAGGGAGGAGGACCACTCGGTCCTCGCCGAGATCTCGCGGGCGATGGTCCGCCTCTACAAAGAGCAGTTCGGCCGCGGCCCGACCAAGGCCAAGACCGAGTACGCCGGCGAGGACACGCTGATCTGCACGCTCGAAAATTCCCTCACGCGGGCCGAGCAGAGGCTGGTCGAGCTCGGCGAGGACCAGCGCCTGCGCGACATCCGGATGTTCTTCCAGCACGCCACCGAGGACGAATTCCGCTCGGTGATCGAGAGCCTCACCGGGCGCGTGGTCCGCGCCTTCATCAGCGGCACCGACACCGGCAAGGACGTCTCCTGCGAGGTCTTCTACCTCGAGCCGAAGGCCGACGGCGGCGCCTCCACCGTCTGAGAGCGGCACTTTTTTGGATAGCGGTCCTTGATCGAGGGGGGCCCGAAGCGTTTAGCCTGGTCTCATATGGGACACGAGGAATGGCTCGTCGCACGGCCAAGGCTTCTCGCCAAGCTTGGCGAGTCGCGGGCACCGCTGGTCCTTCTCGTCGCCCCGTCCGGATACGGCAAGTCGGTCCTCGTCGGCCAGTGGGAGGAGGCCAGCCCGAGGCCCTTCGCCTCGCTCCTGCTCGGCCCCGAGCACAACGACCCGGTGCTCCTGGTCGCTTCGATCCTCAACGCACTGGAGCCGATCGAGGCTCTTCCCGCCGACATCGCCACCGCCCTCGACAATCCCCGGCCCAGCCTCGCGAAGGTGGTGCTGCCGCGGCTCGGGCGAGCGCTCGGCGAGCGCCGGCGGCCGTTCGTGCTGGTGCTCGACGACTTCGAGCGGATCGAGTCGCCGGGCTCGCTCGCGGTGGTCGAGGCGATCCTCGCCAGCCTCGGCGAGCGCTCGCAGCTGGTGCTCGCGACCCGCAGCGAGCCGGCCCTGCCGCTCGGGCGCCTGCGCGCCGCCGGGCGCCTCGAGGAGATCGGCCGCGCCGAGCTGTCGATGACCAGGGGCGAAGGCGAGGCGCTGCTGGCGGCGCTCGGGCTCGAACCGACGCCGCGCCAGCTGGAGACCCTGCTGGCCCGCACCGAGGGCTGGCCGGTCGCCCTCTACCTCGCCGGCCTGGCGCTGGCCGAGGCGCCGGACCTGGGCCGGGCGATCGCCCGCTTCGCCGGCGATGACCGCATCGTCGTCGACTACGTCCGCGAAGAATTCCTCGATAGCGCGACGAGCAGCCGGGTCGAGCTGCTGCGCCGGCTCGCCGTCCTCGACCGCCTCAGCGGCGAGCTCTGCGACGCCGTTCTTGAGCGTGGCGGCTCGGCGGCGATGCTGCGCGACCTGTCGCGCTCGAACATGCTGCTGGTGCCGCTCGACCGCCAGGACGAGTGGTTCCGCTTCCACCCGCTGCTGCGCGAGATGCTGCGGGCCGAACTGCATCGCACCGAACCCGAGGTCGAGCGGGCGCTGAACCGTCGCGCCTCGGAATGGTGGGCGGCGCGCGGCGACTTCGACCGCGCGATCGGCCACGCGATCGAGAGCGGCTCGACGGCACTGGTCGGGGACCTGCTGTGGGCGAGCCTGACCGACTACATGACCCGCGGCCGCAACGCCACGGTGCTCGGCTGGCTGGAGCGCCTCGGCGAGCCGACGGTGGCGACCGACACCGCCCTCAGTCTCAGCGCCGCCTGGGCCAACCTCACGCTCGGCGACAGCGGCCGGACCTGGCACTGGGCGGCGGTGACGACGACGCTGCTGGAGTCCGAACCGCCCACGGAGCGCCGGTCGGTGCTCGCCGCCGGGCTGGCGCTGGTCGAGGCGACGCTCGCCCGCGACGGCGTCGAGCCGATCGCCGGCCGCGCCGCGCACGCCGCCTCGATGCTGCCCGACGAGAGCCCCTGGATGTCGCTCTGCCGGCTGATCGAGGGGGCGGCGCTGCACCTGCGCGGGCGGCGCGAGGAGGCCCGCGAGAAGCTCGCCGACGGTGCCCGCCGCGGCGCCATCGGGGCGCCCAACGTCCAGGTCATCTGCCTGGCCCAGCTGGCCCTGCTGGCGATCGAGGAGGACGATTGGCAGCTCGCCGAAATGCTGGCCTCCCAGGCGCGCGCCCAGATCGACCGCTCCGGTCTCGGCGACTACCCGATGATGGCGCTGCCGCTGGCGGTCTCGGCCCTGGTCCGCTCGCGGATCGGTCGCACCGACGAGGCTCGCGAGGACCGCCGTCAGAGTGTCGAGCTGCTGGGGATGCTCGACGAGTTCACGCCCTGGTACCGGGCCGAGACCTGGTTCCTGCTCGGCCGCGCGACGATCCGGCTCGGCGAAACCGCGGCGGCGCCGGCGATGCTCGACCAGGCGCGGCGGGTGCTCCGGCTGACCCCCGATGCCGTCGTCCTGAGCGGCTGGATCGCCGAGGCCGAAGCGGCCGTCTTGACGGCGAGCGAATCGGCGGCGGCGTCGAAGAGCCTCAGCCCGGCCGAGCTGCGGATCCTCCAGTTCCTGCCGACCCACCTCTCGTTCCCCGAGATCGCCGCCGAAGTCTTCGTCTCCTCGAACACGGTCAAGACCCAGGTCCAGGGCGTCTACCGCAAGCTCGGCGCCTCCTCGCGGCGCGAGGCGGTCGAGCAGGCGCGGGCGGCGGGACTGCTCGAGCGGGTCTGAGCTCAAACGTAGGATCGGCGCATCGCCGCCGAGGTCAAAGCCGCCGCGCCGGCCGGGCGCACCCCGCACCTGCGCCCGCGCGACGGCGAGCGCCAGGAGACGACGCCGATCGAGCTCTTCTTCGACCTCGTCTACGTCTTCGCCGTCACCCAGATCTCCCACCTCGTCATCGACGGCGGGCTCAGCCGGGCGTCGATCGCCCAGGCCGCCTTCCTGCTGCTGGTCGTCTGGTGGGCCTGGATCTACACGACCTGGATGTCGAACTGGTTCGATCCCGGCTCGGCCAAGGTGCGGCTGATCTTCGCCGGCGTCACCCTCGCCAGCCTGCTGATGTCGGCGGCGATCCCGACCGCCTTCTCCAGCGAGCCCGGGCTCTTCGCCGGCGCCTACGTCGCCCTGCAGATCGGCCGCAACGTCGCCGGGACGCTGCTGATCGAGCGCGACCACCGGCTGCGGCGGGTGTTCGAGCGGCTGGTCGCCTGGAGCTGCCTCTCGGCGCTCTTCTGGATCGCCGGCGCGGTCGCCGACGAGGCGGCGCGGCCGTGGCTCTGGGGGGCGGCGCTCGCGATCGACCTGGCGGCGCCGCTGCTCGGCTACGCGACCCCCGGTCTCGGTCGCTCCCTGACCACCGACTGGGACGTCGAGGGCGCCCATTTCGCCGAGCGCTTCCAGTCCTTCGTGATCATCGCGCTCGGCGAGTCGATCGTCATCACCGGCGCGACCGCATCCTCGCGCGGCCTGACCGCCGCCAGCGTCTTCGCCCTGGCGATCGCCTTCCTGATCACCGGCACGCTCTGGTGGCTCTACTTCGGCGCCGTCGCTGAACACTCGCAGCTCGAGATCGCCGCGGCCGAGGACCCCGGCAGCCTCGCCCGCGACGCCTACACCTACCTGCACCTGCCGATCGTCGCCGGAATCATCATGGTCGCGATCGCCGACGACCTGCTCGTCTCCCACCCCGGCGACCACCTCACCTCGACCGGCGTCGTAATGGCGGTCGCCGGGCCGGCGGTCTACCTGCTCGGCGAGAACGCCTTCCGCTGGCGGATGATCGGCTCGGTCAGCCCCAAGCGCCTGCTCTGCGTGGCGGCTCTGGCGATCCTCGGCCTGCTCGGCGGGGCGATGTCGGCGATCGTCCTCTCGATCTGCGTGCTCGCGGTGCTGACGGCGCTGGCGCTGGCCGAGTCGAGTTTTCGCCTCGGCGTCGGTGGGTAATTCGGTGCTGACGCTCTAGGGCCGGCAGCGTGACCGGCACGGCGGCCCGGCTTCGCGCCCGGGCTTTGCTTCAAACACCCGCCCGGGGCGTTGCGCTGCGCCGCGTATCGAAAGGAGAGCCTGATGAAGGCACTCGTCTACAACGGTCCCAAGGACGTATCGATCTCGGAGGTGCCCGACGCCAGGATCGAGCGTCCCACCGATGTGGTGATCAGGATCACCAGCACCAACATCTGCGGCTCGGACCTCCATATCTACGAGGGTCGCAACCCGCTCGAAGCGGGCCAGGCGATCGGCCACGAGAACCTCGGCGAGGTGATCGAGGTCGGCGACGCGGTCATCAAGGTCAAGGTCGGCGACCGGGTCTCGGTCCCGTTCAACATCGGCTGCGGCTTCTGCCGCAACTGCGGGCGCGGCCTGACCGGCTTCTGCCTCTCGGTCAACCCGGAGATGCCCGGCGGCGCCTACGGCTATCCCGACATGGGCGGCTACCAGGGAGGCCAGGCGGAGATGCTGCGCGTCCCCTTCGGCGACTTCAACTGCCTCGAGCTTCCCGAGGACGCCGAGGACAGGGAGGCCGACTACGCGATGCTCTCCGACATCTGGCCGACCGGCTGGCACGGCACCGAGCTGGCCGGCGTCGCGCCCGGCGATTCGGTAGTGATCTTCGGCGGCGGCCCGGTCGGGCTGATGGCGGCGCTCTCGGCCCAGATCAAGGGGGCCGAACAGGTGATGCTGGTCGACCGCCACCCCGACCGCTTGGCGCTGGCCGAGAAGATCGGCGCGACGCCGATCGACGACTCGAAGGTCAAACCGGTCGACGCGGTGCTCGAGCACACCCGCGGCGAAGGCGCTGCCCGCGGCGTCGAGGCGGTCGGCTGGCAGGCCCACGATCCGCAGGGCCACGAGGTCCCCAACCAGACCCTCAACGACCTCGTCGCCTGCGTGCGGCCGACCGGCGGCATCGGCGTCGTCGGCGTCTTCCCGCCGGAAGACCCGGAGGGCCCGGACAAGCTGATGCAGGAAGGCAAGATCGCCTTCGACATGGGCGAATTCTTCACCAAGGGCCAGTTCATGGGCACCGGCCAGGCCAACGTCAAGGCCTACAACCGGGAGCTCCGCGACCTCATCCACGACGGCAAGGCGAGCCCCTCCTGGATCGTCTCGCACCACCTCTCGCTGGACGAGGGCCCGGACGCCTACGGCCACTTCGACGACCGCGACGACGGCTGGACCAAGGTCGTCCTCCACCCGTAAATCCGATTTCGAGAAGGAAGGAACGAACAGATGGCTGATGAGTTGAAGGGCAAGAAGATCGCGATCCTCGCCGCCGACGGCGTCGAGCAGGTCGAGTACGAGCGCCCCAAGGCGGCGGTCGAGGAGGCCGGCGCGACCACCGAGCTGCTCTCGATCGAGGACGGTGAGATCCAGGCGGTCGAAGAAGACATCAACAAGACCGTCAAGTTCACCGTCGACAAGGCCGTCGGCGAGGCTTCGGTCGAGGACTACGACGGGCTGATCCTGCCCGGCGGCACCACCAATCCCGACAAACTGCGGATGGACGACGACGCGATCGTCTTCCTCCAGGACTACTTCAGGGCCGGCAAGCCGGTCGGGGTGATCTGCCACGGGCCCTGGACGCTGGTCGAGGCCGACCTGGTGCGCGGCCGCACGCTGACCTCCTATCCCAGCATCCGCACCGACATCCGAAACGCCGGCGGCACCGTCGTCGACGAAGAGGTCGTGACCGACCAGGGTCTGGTCTCCAGTCGCGACCCCGGCGACCTCGACGCGTTCTGCGCCAAGATCGTCGAGGAGTTCGCCGAGGGCGAGCACGAGGTCGCAGACAGCGGCGCGACCGCGGCGTAGCACTGGGTCTACGACGCGACGAACGCGGTCGCCTACCGGCTGCTCGCGCCGCGCTGAGGCTGTGCGGGGGAGCGCTCGAATTCGAGGCCGTAGGCGTCGGCGCGGTCGACCAGCGCGGCCGGGTCCGGAGGCTTCGATGGCCCGGCCGCTCGGTCGACGAGCGGCTCGCCGAGCTCCCTGAAGACCCGCTCGAAGCCGGCCGGGAAGTAGATCGTGAGGGTCCTTCCGGGCAGGCGGCCGATGTTTTCGTGGGTGTGCACGGCCCCCTTAGGGATGTGCACGAAGGTCCCCGGGCCACAGCGGAGCTGCTGGCCGTCGACGGTGATCAGGAAATCGCCGGCGAGCACGTAGATCGCCTCGTCCTCGTTGCGGTGGGCATGGAGGGCCGGCGAGAAGCCGGGCTCGGGCTCGGCCTCGGTCACCGCGTAGGCGCCGCCGGTCTGCTCGCCGGTCACCTTGACTTCGAGCGGCTGTCCCAGGAACCAGACCATCTCGCCGCCGCCGGGCGGGACGCGCAACGGACGGGACCTGCGATCGAGTGCCATTCTTACCTCCATGAGAGATTGCCGCCAGAGCCCGGTCTTAGCGGCTGCGTAAACTCAGTTTACGTTCGGTGTCAAGAACCAATCCCCCCGAGCAGGAGCTGATCGCGCCGCTGATGCGGATCCTCTGGCAGGAAGCTCGTGAGCGCATCCACCAGAGGCTCGACGCGAATGGCTACGCGGACATCCGCGCCGAGCATTTCGCGGTTCTCCAATATCCGGGACCCGAGGGTGAGCGGCCCTCGACGCTGGCGGCTCGGGCGGGCCTGAGCCGGCAGGCGATGAATCGACTGCTCGGACACCTCGAGGACGCCGGGTACCTGCGCCGCCAGGCGGCCCCCGATCGGTCGAACGCCCGCATCGTCAGCCTGACGCCACGGGGCGAGGCGGTGATGGTCGAGATCAAAGCCGCCGTCGCTGACCTCGAGCGGGAGTGGGCGGGCGAGATCGGCGAGCCGGCCCTCGAGGAACTGCGCGCGGTGCTCTCGCGGCTGCGCCGCCGATCCCCGGCGAGATCATTTGATCCCGACGAGGAAGGCCCGATCGGGTAAAGAACCGCGGCGCCGGTGCGGGCCGCCGGCCCGCGGTGGGAGGTTGAGTCTCATCAAACGGGTAGATCCGTTTGAGACTCATGGGACCTTCGAATGCTCACCGATCCGGGGCGCGCGCGACCAGGCCGCGCGAGGCCGAGACGCGCGCGCCCCGCGGCCGCCTGTGCTCGGGAGCGCTGCTGGCGGCGCTGCTCGCCTGCCTTGTCGTGGGCCTCGGCGCGAGCGCCGGCGCCGCGACGCGGACGGTCAAGCGCCCGCATGTCTCGCTATCGGTCCCGGCCCGGCTCGGCAGCCGGGGCACCGGCCTCGCCCGGGGCTCCGTCGCGCCGGCGCCCGCGCACGGCCGCGTCGTCCTGCAATTCCGCCGCGGCGGCAGGTGGCGCGACCTCGGCCACGCGAGCTTGCGCCGCGGGCGCTACAGGGTCCGCTTCAGGCTGCCGGCGACGGTGATGAGCGCCCGCCTGCGCGCCGCGCTCTTCGTCGGTGAGCGCAGGGTCGCGGTCTCAAAGATCCGCGCGGTGCGGGTCCGGCCGAGGCCGATCGTCCCCACGCCCACCCCGACCCCGGGGCCGAACCATTGTCCCGCGACCTTCGGCGGCGAAGACCCGCTCTCGGCGGCCTCGCTGATGAAGACGGTCGGCGGCTACGCGAGCCTCCCGAACCACCTCAGCAGCACTCCCAACAGCACCGCCGCGCTGAACGAATTCAGCGGGCTGCTCTGCAATGCCGGCCTGAAGCTCGGCCCGCAGGCCTTCGCATATCCCGAATTCGTGCCGAAACAGGTCGCGCTGACGATCGGGTCGGGCGCGACCCCGACCGCCATTCCGGCGGCAGCGTTGGCCCCGCTCCTCTACTCGGGCACGACCGCGGCGGGCGGGGTCACCGGGACGCTCTTCGACGGCGGCAACGGGCTCTACAACAAGGCCGAAGTCGCCGGCAAGATCGTCGTCGTCTCGATCAACTACCAGACCAACTCGAAAGCGCTGAACTACTACCCGGCGATCGAATCGGCGATCGAAGGCGGCGCGCTCGGGCTGATCGCGGTGACCCAGGCCGTCGGCGATTACCCGAAGGGGGAGGACGTCAACGCCCGCGACGGCACCGGGCCGCTGCCGGTCGTGAACGTCGGCAAGCGCACCGGCGCCGCCGTCATCGCCGCCGCCGAAGCGGGCGAAACCGGCCACCTGACCCTGACCGCCAGCACCGGCACCGCCTGCGACCGCGACGTCTGGGGCGAACTCGAAGGGGCCGAACCGAACCGCCGCGTCTTCATCGCCACGCCGGCCTCGAGCTTCACGCCGTCGGCCTCCGAACACGGGACCGGGGTGGCGATCACGGTCGGCCTGGCCCGCCACTACGCGGCGCTGCCGGTGTCCCAGCGCCCGGCGACCCTCGTCTTCATGGCGCTCGGCGGCCACGAAATCGGCTGGCTCGGGCTGCAGGCGCTGATGAACAGCCCGCAGGGCGCCTGGTTCAAGAGCGCGGAAGCCTACGTCCACCTCGGCTCGGGTCTCGGCGCGCCGGCCGCCAAAGAGGAACCGGACGGGACGATCGTCACCGAAGCCAAACCCGACCCGACCGGTCGACTCCACGACAGCGAGAACCCGCTGCTCGAAAAACCGATCATCGAAGACTGGGCAGCCGCCGGCGTGCCGACCCCGGAAACGCCGCCCCACACCGCCAGCGGCGGCGAGCAGACCTACGCCTACGCGGCCGGCATCCCGACCGTCTCCTTCAGCGGCGCCAGCCTCTACTTCCACACCGCCGGCGACCTGCCGAGCACGATCGACCCGACGATCCTCGCCAAGGACGCCGACGCCTTCCGCCGCTCGGTCGACACGATCGACGCCCTGCCGCCAGGAGCGCTGCGGGCGAACAACAAACACGCCGAAGAACTCGGCGCGGGCGTGAACGCCGCCGAAAGAGCGCCGTTCAACGCGACCCTGGGCGCCGGTGGGTCGCTTGGCTCCGGCGGCGTCGGCGGCCCGGCGGCGACCCCGGTCGCCAGCTGTCCCTGAGCCCGGATACGGCCACGTTCTGCGAACGGTCCGCCCGGGGGCGGTCACAATCTGGGGGTGGAGCTCGACCGGGCGATCAGCAGGCGCGGCGTCCTCGGCGGTGCGCTCGCGCTCGGGGCCGCGGCGGCGCTCGAGGGCAGCGCTCTCGCCCGGGCGCTCGGCCCTCGCCATCTCCGACGTGCCGGCGCCGCCAGTCGGGCGGGGCGGAGCGATGACGGTCAGCCGCGGGTCGCGATCGTCGGCGCCGGTCTGGCCGGCCTCACCTGCGCCCTGCGCCTGCACCAGCGCGGGGTCACCGCCACGGTCTACGAGGCCCACGCCGATCGGGTCGGTGGGCGCTGCTGGACGGCGCGCGAGTTCGCCGCCGGCCAGACCGCCGAGCACGGTGGCGAGTTCATCGACTCCCGCCACGACCGGATCCGGGCGCTCTGTGCCGAGCTCGAGCTGCGTCTCGACGATGTGCGCGCCGCCCGCCGGCGCACGCCCGACGCCCATCCGCGCCTGTTCCTCGACGGCTCCGTGCGGCGCCTCGCCGACGTCTACCGCCACGAAGGCCTGCTGATCGCCCAGGCCGACGCCGACGCGCGCCGGATCGGCGACTACCACTGGCTGGCGCCGAGCCGGGCGGCTCGGGAGCTCGACGAGATGACCGCGGCGCAGTGGCTCGACCGGGCGATGCCGGGCAGCGGCGCGCGCCTGCTGCGCCTCGCCACCGAGCAATACATGGCCGAGGAGTACGGACTCGACGTCGACCGCCTCAGCGCGATCGCCATGCTCACCGCCTTCGCCTCCGACTCCGTCCCCTCCGACGAACGCTTCCACGTCCACGGCGGCAACGACCAGATGGCCTGGGGGATCCACGATCGGCTGCCGGCCGGGACGGTGCGGATGGACCACCCGCTGGCCCGGCTACGGCGCCACGGCTCCGGCTACGCGCTCGGCTTCGCCGGCCACCGGGGCGAGCAGCGCGCCGACGTCGTCGTCCTCTGCCTGCCGTTCACGGCGCTGCGGCGCGTCGACCTCGCCGCGGCCGACCTCGGCGCCCGCAAGCGCCGCTGCATCGAGGAGCTGGGGATGGGGACCAACGCCAAGCTCCTGCTGCAGTTCCGCCGCCACCTGCAGAGCTACGACGACTTCGACGGCGAATATTACGACGAGCACCTCGACACCTGGGACAGCTCGCTGGCCGCGCGCGGCGCCCCCGGCCTCCTCACCGTCTACTCGGGCGGGCGGCGCGGTGCCGGCTATCCCGCATCCCGACCCCACGCCTCCGCGCCGGCCGGCGTCGTCGCCGCCACGACCGCGGCGATCTCCCGCGCCGTCCCCGGCCTGGCCGCCGGCTACAACGGCAACTCCTGGCTCGACCACTGGGCTTCGGATCCCTGGACCCGCGGCTCCTACGCCGCCTTCCTGCCCGGCCAGTTCACCCGCTACTGGGGCTTCGTCGGCCTGCCCGAAGGCCGCGTCCACTTCGGCGGCGAGCACACCGCGACCGCCGCCCAGGGCTTCCTCGAGGGCGCCGTTCGCAGCGGAGAGCGCTGCGCGGGGGAGGTGGCGGCCCGGCTCGGGGCCGCGCCGGCGGCGGTCTGAGTCGGCCCGTCTGACGGGCTCCGTCGGTACCGTTGGACAATGAGCACCGTTGTTGCCGCCCTCGGCGACCGCAATCCCGACGTCGTCACCCACCGCGAGGCCGATGCGGCGATCGCGCTCGCGCCGCCCGGCGTCGAGATCGCCTGGCTGCCGAGCAGCGGCGCCCGAGCGGAGAGCCTTGACGGCATCTGGGTGATGCCCGGGACTCCGTATGAGGACGAGGCGGCGGTGATGGCGGCGATCCGCTTCGCCCGCGAGGAGGGGGTGCCGATCCTCGGCACCTGCGGCGGCTTCCAGCACATGGCGGTCGAGTTCGCCCGCGGCGCCGCCGGGATCGCGGCCGCCGGCCACACCGAGACCGACCCCGACGCCGCCGAGCCGGTCGTCCACGGCCTCGGCTGCTCGCTGGTCGGCGAGGAGCGGATCGTCACCGCCGTGCCCGGGACGAAGTTGGCGGCGATCCGCGGCACCACGCCGTTCACCGGCTTCCACTACTGCAGCTACGGCCTCAACGAGAGCTACCTGCCCCGCTTCGAAGCGGCCGGATTGGTCGCCGCCGCCCACGCCGAGGACGCCGGCGTCGAGGCCTTCGAGCTGCCCGGCCACCCGTTCTACCTGGCGACCCTCTTCCAGCCCCAGATGGGCAGCTCGACCGCGACTGAGCTGAGCCCGATCCTCGCCGCCTTCGTCGAGGCCGCCGAGGAGCGCTCGCGCGCCACCGCGGCTTAGTCGGCCGCCGCGGGATCGGCGGGGTCGCCGGTCCGGCGAAGCGCCCAGATGACCACTGCGGGCGGCACCAGCAGCGAGGCCAGGGCGGCGATCTCGGCGGCGCCGTCGACCGTCCCGAAACCCTCCAGGTGGGTCACGTGGAAGACGAGGTGGAGGACCGTCACGAGCAGGAAGGCCGCCGAGGCGGCGAGGGCGAGGGTGCGCTCGCACTTCCAGGCGGCCCAGCCGAACAGCAGCGCGAAGCCGAGGTAGAGGCCGCCGACGTCGGTCACCAGGTGCTCGTTGTAGGGCGGCAGGCGCTCGACCCAGTGGGCGAGGAAAGGGAAGTCGGTGAAGAACGTGTGCGGGGCGAGGGTGGCGATGGCGCCGAGGAAGAGCGCGTAGCCGCACATCAGGCCGAGCAGGGCGCGGACGAGGTCGCGGTGCTTCACGATCCCGGCACCTCGACGTGGCGCAGCTTGTCGGGATTGCGGACGATGTCGATCGCGACGATGCGCCCGGCGTCGACGGTCAGCGAGACGACGGTCACGGCCTGGCCGTCGTCGAGGACCAGGCCGGGGGCGCCGTTGATCGCGGCGAAGCCACCACTGGTCTCGCGGCCCTCGCGGGCGTTGACGCGGCCGAGCGCGACCAGGGCGCGGGCGATCCGCTCAGCGCCGAGCAGCGGTTTGCGCGCCGTCGGCACGTGGCCACCGCCATCGGCACGCAGCACCGCGTCGGGGTCGAGGAGGGCGACCAGCGCCGCCGGGTCGCCGGCCTGCCAGGCGGTCGCGAAGGCGAGGGCGATGCGCTCGCCCTCCTCGCGGGAGGCCGGGAAGCGCGGCGCCCCGCCCTCGACGTGGCGGCGCGCCCGCGAGGCCAGCTGGCGCACCGCGGCGGGCGAGCGCCCGACCGTCGCGGCGACCTCCTCGAAGGGCAGGTCGAAGACGTCGTGGAGGAGGAAGGCGGCGCGTTCGGCGGGGGAGAGGCGCTCGAGCACGACCAGGAGGGCGGTGGTGATCTTCTCGTCGAGCGTCGGGTCCTCGTCGGGGGCGGCGACCAGCGGCTCCGGCAGCCACTCGCCGACGTAGGTCTCGCGGCGGCGCCGGGCGCTGCCGAGGGCGTCAAGGGCGAGCCGGCCGACCACGGTGGTCAGCCAGGCCGGCAGGTTCTCGATCGTCGCCGGATCGGCGCGCTCGAGCCGCAGCCAGGCGTCCTGGACGACGTCCTCGGCTTCGCCGATGCTGCCGAGGATCCCGTAGGCGACCCGCAGCAGGCGCGGCCGGCACTCCTCGAAGGTGGCGGCGGCGTCGGTCACAGCCCCCCAATCCTCGGAGCCGGCGGCGTCGGTCATCGCGCCAGCCAGTCCTCGAAGCTCGGGCCCGGCGCGGCGGCGGCGGGATCGCAGAGGCCGCCGTCGCGCAGGGCGCGGCCGACCTTGCCGACCGACGGCACCCGCAGCGGCATCAGGCGCCGTCCCTCCGCTCGCGCCCAGGCCCGGCTGAGGTCGGAGGCCGTCCGCACCTCCGGACCGGCGAGGTCCGGCAGGCGTCCGGAGGGCCCGGCGTGGACCGCATCGGCGAGGCGATCGGCGACGACGCCGACGTCGATCGGCTGGATCCGCGCGGCCCCGGTCGGGCGCAGGCGCCAGCGCGCCGCGGCCGCGAACATCCCGGCCAGCAGCGGGTGGAACTGGGTCGCCCGCAGCAGGCTCCAGGGCACCGCCCCGGCTGCCAGCGCCTCCTCCTGTTCGACCTTGGCGCGGTAGTAGGCGATCGGCACCCGGTCGCAGCCGACGATCGAGATCGTCAGGTGGTGGCTGACTCCGGCGGCGCCGCCGGCCTCGAGCAGCCGCCGCGTGCCCTCGACCAGCACCGGCCCGGCCTGCTTCTGGGAGTTGGCGGCGTCGACCACGGCCTCGACCCCCACGAGCGCCTCGTCCAGCCCGGCGCCCGTCGCGAGATCGACCCGCCGGTGCTCGGCCCCGGCCGGGACCGCACGCGTCGCCGAGCCCCGACCCGGGCTGGCGTCGGTGCTCGCGGCCGGCCCGCGGCTCAGCACCAGCACCTCGTCGCCGCGCGCCACCAGTCGCTCGACCACCGCCACCCCGATCGTTCCCGTCCCACCGACAACCGCCACCCGCATCTTCCGTCACCTCCGTGTCACGCTGTCAAAGGCCATCTGAGGGTAAGACGAAACGCCGGGGCCGGCGTGTGACATCCGTTCCGCTGTTCCTTATCCGTACATAGCACGGGAAAGGAACAGCGGAACGGTGGGGCGCGGCCGCCGGGCTTGGGTCAGGCGCTGACGGTGGCGCCGCTGAGGCGCTCGCACTCGGCGAACAGCCGCGCCGCGCCGCCCGCGCCCTCGCGGGTCGAGGGCAGCCGGTGCTCCGGGCGCCGGCGGCGGTCGTGCCAGAAGCCGCCGGTCTCGGTGCCCGCAGCGGGCGAGCCGGCCAGCCAGACGATCGTGTCGGCGCCGGCGGCGGGGTCGCGCAGCAGCGGTCCCATCACCTTGTTGAAGCCCGGCAGCGAGGCGGCGACGCCGGGCGTCGCGACCCAGCCCGGGTGCATCGAGTAAACGTGGATGCCCTGCGGCGCCAGGCGCCGCGCCCACTCGTCGCCGAGCACCACCTCGGCGCGCTTGGTGTGGGCGTAGAAGCGGTTACCGCTGTAGTTGTGGCCCTCGAGCTGGAGGTCATCGAGGTCGAGCTTGGCGGTGTACATGCCGCCGGAGGAGACGTTGATCACCCGCGAGGGCGCCGCGGCCGCCAGGCTCCCGACCAGCAGCGCGGTCAGCAGAAACGGCCCCAGCACGTTGGTGGCGAAGGTCAGCTCGAAGCCTTCGTCGGTGTGCGTGCGCTCGGGCGGCAGCACGCCGGCGTTGTTGACGAGCACGTCGAGCCCGTCCTCGGCGGCGTTGAAGGCGCTCGCGAAGGCCCGCACCGAGGCGAGGTTGGAGAGGTCGCAGCGGTGCAGCTTCAGCGCCTCGGAGCCGCTCGCCGCGGCGACCCGCTTCCGCGCCGCCTCGCCGCGCTCGAGGTCGCGGACCACCAGATGCACCGTCGCCCCTCGGCGCGCCAGCTCCGTGCAGGTCGCTTCGCCGATTCCCGAGGTCGCCCCGGTCACGATCGCCGAGCGCCCCGCCAGCTCCAGCGGCCCCCGCGCCACCAGCCGCTCGCGCAGCGCGTAGCCCACCTTCGAGTAGCCGGGAAGGACGGTCCAGTCCATTGCCTCGTCGAGCAATTTGTTGATCATCCTCCCATGGTGACGGGCGGCCGACCTCGGTCCTACGATCCGTGGATGCGCAGGCGTGGATTGCCTCTGGCAGCGCTGTGCTGCCTGCTCGGAGCGGGGACGGCCGTCGCCGAGCCGATGTTGCCGCCGGCGCCGTCGGTCACCGCGCCCGGGCACCGGAGCTGCGGCACCTTCGAGCTCTTCGCGCATCGCTTCCCGGTCGAAGCCCGGGGCGTTGGCTGCGGACAGGCACGGCGCCTCCTCGACCGCCCGTGCCGAACCTCGGTCCACCGGACCTGGGCCTGCTTCTCGTTTCGCGAAGGCCTCCCGTTCTAGTCCTGGTTCCCGACCGCCGACCTCTTCAAGCGCCGCCAGTACCCGGTCGTGCTGTTGCGCCGCTATTCCTGCTCGGAAGCGGAGGTCACACCGCGGCTCTTCGCGCTGCCGCCGAGAGGCTTTCCGACCCGTCGCCAGCTGCTCGCCGACGACGTCCTGCGCTGCGGCCTGCTGGGGCCCGGCGACAGCGCGGCCGAGGTCGAAGAGGTGATCGGCCCGCCCGAAGAACGCGAAGCGCGCCGGGCCGGCCCCGAATGGATCTACGGCCTCGGCCCCGAGCGCGACAGCATCTTCCAGGTCGACCCCGAGCTGCTCAACGTGACGCTCAGGCACGGCCGCGTCACCTCGATCGAAATCGTCCAGGGCTGAGCCGGCGCCCGGCCTACTCCTCGCGCGGTTTGCGGTTTGGCGGCGAGCCGGCCAGGACGTCGGGGGCGCTGGTGCGGGCGATGTCGGCGGCCTTGTCGTCGGGCATCTGCTGGGACTCGCGCTCGGCGGCGACGCGCTCGCGGTAGAGCTCGACCTCGCGGCCGATCGTCTCCTCGTCCCAGCCCAGCGGCGCGGCCATGATCCGGGCCGCCGGCTCGGCGGCGGCGAGGCCGCGGTCCCAGGCCTCGATCGAGATCCGGGTGCGCCGGGTGAGGACGTCGTCAAGGTGCTGGGCGCCCTCGTGGGTGACCGCGTGGAGGACCTCGACGGCGAGGTAGTCGTCGCAGCCCGGCAGCGGCTCGGCGAGCTCGGGGTCGGCGGCGATCTGCTCGGTGAGCTCGAAGAGGCGCGAGCCGAAGCGCCCCAGCAGGTGCTCGATCCGCGCCGGGTGCAGGCCGGTCTCGGCGGCCAGGCTCTCGGTGCGGTTGACGAGCGCCCGGTAGCCGTCGGCGCCCAGCAGCGGCGTCTCGTGGGTGACGCTCGGCGGCACCCGCCGGTTCAGCGAGCGCACCGCGGCGTCGACCGCGTCCTTGCCCATCACCCGGTAGGTCGTGTACTTGCCGCCGGCGATCGCGACCAGGCCCGGCACCGGCGTCGCCACCGCGTGCTCGCGGCTGAGCTTGCTGGTGCTCTCGGACTCTTCGCTCAGCAGCGGCCGCAGCCCGGCGTAGACGCCCTCGACGTCGTCGTGGGTCAGCGGGTCGCGCAGCACCTTGTTGACGTGTTCGAAGATGTAGTCGATGTCGCTGGAGCTGGCGGCGGGATGGGCGCGGTCGAGATCCCAGTCCGTGTCCGTGGTGCCGACCAGCCAGTGGCGGCCCCAGGGGATCACGAAGAGGACGCTCTTCTCGGTGCGGAGGATCAGCCCGGTGTCGAGCTGCAGGCGGTCGCGGGCGACCACCAGGTGGACGCCCTTGGAGGCCCGCACATGGAACTTGCCGCGCTCGCCGACCATCGCCTGGATGTCATCGGTCCAGACCCCGGTCGCGTTGATGACCGCCTTGGCGCGCACCTTCAGGGTCTCGCCGGTGTGGGCGTCGCGCGCCTCGACCCCGGTCACCCGCTCGCCCTCGCGCAGGAACCCTTCGACCGCGACGTTGTTGGCGACGACGGCTCCGAAGTGGGCGGCGGTCCGCGCCACGGTCAGCGTGTGGCGGGCGTCGTCGACCTGGGCGTCGTAGTACTGGAAGGCGCCGACCATCGAGTCGTCGCGCATCGATGGCGCCAGCCGCAGGGCCTTGCGCTTGGAGAGGTGCCGGTGGCCCGGCACGCCCTGGTGGCCGCCGCCGAGGGTGTCGTAGAGGATCATCCCGGCGCCGATGTAGGGCCGTTCCCAGTGCTTGTCGAGCGGGAAGAGGAAGGGGACGGGGCGGACCAGGTGCGGCGCCAGCGTCTTCAACAGCAGGCCGCGCTCGCGCAGCGCCTCGCGGACCAGGCCGAAGTCCATCTGCTCGAGGTAGCGCAGCCCGCCGTGGATCAGCTTGCTCGAGCGGCTCGAGGTCCCGGCGGCGTAATCGCGAGCCTCCAGCAGCGCCACCGAGAGCCCGCGCGAGGCGGCGTCGAGCGCGGCGCCGGTCCCGGTCGCCCCGCCGCCGATCACGACGATGTCGAATTCCTCGCTGGCCATCCGCTCCAGCGCGCGCCGCCGCTGCTCGGGGCCGAGCCGGTCCTCGGGACCGGTCGGGGGGGTGGCTGATTTAGGAATTGCGCTTGCGGGCATAACCGGATCTGGGACTACCCAGAGGGGCTGGGTTTCAACTCAGGAGGAGCATCGCATGGCTGAGGAGTCGGCTGGAGCAGAGCGGCAGAAGGACTACCGGGGCGGGGCCGGCACCCGGCGCTGGAGCTGGCAGCAGTCGACCCTCGGCGAGGCCGGGGCGGAGTTCCTCGGCACCTTCGTGCTGATCATGTTCGGCGACGGCATCGTCGCCACCTGCGTCGCCGGCCTCAGCCAGTCCGGCCGCGGCGAACTCGGTTTCAACAGCGGCGACTGGATCCTCATCACCTTCGCCTGGGGCTTCGCGGTGATGCTCGGCGTGTACGTCGCCGGCGGCATCTCGGGCGCCCACCTCAACCCGGCGGTGACGTTCGCTCAGGCGCTCAAGCGCGGCTTCCCCTGGAAGAAGGTGCCGACCTACGTCGCGGCCCAGGTGGCCGGCGCCTTCGTCGCCGCCGCCGTCGTCTACTTCAACTACCGCTTCGCGATCGGCAGCTTCGAACACGTCGAACACATCCACCGCGGCACCAGCGACTCGATCGGGACCTATTCGATCTTCGCCACCTTCCCGGCCGAATACTTCACGTCGTGGTTCGGTCCGTTCATGGACCAGGTGATCGGCACCGCCCTGCTCGTCGCCTGCATCTTCGCGGTGATCGACGAGTACAACGGCCCGACCAAGGCCAACATGGCGCCCTTCGTCATCGGCCTGATCGTGGTCGTGATCGGGATGTCCTTCGGCGTCAACGCCGGCTATGCGATCAACCCCGCCCGCGACCTCGGCCCGCGGCTGTTCGCCTGGGCCCAGGGCTGGGGCAAGATCGCCTTCCCCGGCGACTACGGCAATGTCAACACCTACTTCTGGATCCCGATCGTCGGCCCCCTTGTCGGCGCCGCGGTCGGGGCATATATCTACGACTTCCTCATCCGCGGAGTCCTGATCGCGCGCGGCGTCAAGCCCGATCCTGAGATGGTCGAAGAGGCGCAAACTTCAATCGAGGAGGACTGAATGGCCAAGTACGTAGCGGCGATCGA
Source organism: uncultured Actinomycetes bacterium (assembly GCA_963839115.1). GTDB lineage: Bacteria > Actinomycetota > Thermoleophilia > Solirubrobacterales > 70-9 > VAYN01. The sequence continues at coordinate 1,336,698 of CAWITM010000001.1, read as the reverse complement.
CCAGGGGACGACCTCCTCGCGGCTGATCCTGTTCGACAAGGACGGGCAGATCGCCCAGGTCGATCAGCGTGAGCACGAGCAGATCACGCCGAAAGCCGGCTGGGTCGAGCACGACCCCAAGGAGATCTGGCAGCGCACCCGCGACGTGATCGGCGGCTGCATGGCGAGCTCCGACGCCGAGGCCGGCGACGTCGCCGCGATCGGCATCACCAACCAGCGCGAGACCACGGTGGTCTGGGACCGCGAGAGCGGCGACCCGGTCTACAACGCGATCGTCTGGCAGGACACCCGGACCGAAGACCTGGTCGGCGAGCTGGCCGGCGATGAGGGGGTGGACCGCCTGCGCAAGGACGTCGGGCTGCCGCTCTCGACCTACTTCTCGGGGCCGAAGATCAAATGGATCCTCGACAACGTCGACGGCGCCCGCGAGCGCGCCGAAAACGGTGAGCTGGCCTTCGGCAACATGGACACCTGGGTGCTCTGGAACCTCACCGGCGGCACCAACGGGGGCGTCCACGCGACCGACGTCACCAACGCCAGCCGCACGATGCTGATGAACCTCGAGTCGCTGGAATGGCACGAGCCGAGCCTCGAGCTGATGGGCATCCCGAAGTCGATGCTGCCGGAGATCCGCTCCTCCAGTGAGGTCTACGGCGAGGCGGAGGGCACGGCGCTCGGCGGCGTCCCGGTGGCCGGGATCGTCGGCGACCAGCAGGCGGCGATGTTCGGCCAGACCTGCTTCGACCCCGGCGATGCCAAGAACACCTATGGCACCGGCTCCTTCCTGCTGGTCCACACCGGCGAGGAGATCGTCCACACCGACAAGCTGCTGACCACGGTGGGCGCCAAGCTCGGACCGGACGGCCCGCCCCAGTACATGCTCGAGGGCTCGATCGCCGTCACCGGCGCCGCCGTGCAGTGGCTGCGCGACCGCATCGGACTGATCAAGGACGCCCCGGAAATCGAGGAGCTGGCGAAGACCGTCGACGACAACGGCGGCGTCTACTTCGTGCCCGCCTTCTCCGGCCTCTTCGCCCCCTACTGGCGCGAAAACGCCCGCGGCGCAATCCTCGGCCTCACCGCCTACGCCAACAAGGGCCACATCGCCCGAGCCTGCCTGGAGGCGACGGCGTGGCAGAGCAAGGAGGTCGTCGACGCCGCCAACGACGTCGCCGAAGTCCCCTTCACCGAGCTCAAAGTCGACGGCGGGATGACCGCCGACGAGCTCCTAATGCAGTTCCAGGCCGACGTCCTCGGCGTTCCCGTCATCCGCCCGTCGGTGACCGAGACGACGGCGCTCGGCGCTGCCTACGCCGCCGGCCTCGCGGTCGACTTCTGGGCCGACCAGGACGAGCTGCGCGAGCGCTGGTCCGAGGACAAGCGCTGGGAGCCCGACATGGACGAGTCCGATCGCGATCGCGAGTACGGCCAGTGGAAGAAGGCGGTCGAACGGACCTTCGACTGGGTCGAGGGCTCCTAGGGCGGCGCTACGCGGCGGTCTCGGGCTCCGGCTCGGGGACGGTCTCGCCGGCGGCCGGCGGGGCGCCCCCGGCGACGGCCCGCGCTTCGAGGGCCCGGAAGACCCGCAGGGCGACGACGAGGAGCCCGACCGCGAGCGCCGAGCCGATCGCCCAGCCGCCGACCATGCCGCTCGTCGCGGTGTCGATTTCGAAGAAGTCGCGGGCGGCCGGGATCGCGCAGGCGCCGAAGAAGAGCGCCGCCATCGTCAGGCACAGGGCCCCGACGACGAAGCGCCGCCGGCCGGGCTCGTTCTCCAGTGCGAAGACGATCGAGAGGCCGGCGACCACCGAGACCGCCGCGGTCGCGCTGCGCGCTTCGGTGAGGCTGACGTCGAAGAGGTAGCGAGCGGACAGGTAGCCGGCGAGGATGCCGAGCCCGGTGGCGATCCCGGCCGGGATCGAGAACCGCGCGATCGCCCGCAGGAAGCCATCCGGCCGCCACGGCCCGCTCGACGGCCAGAGCGCCAGGAAGAAGGCGGGGATGCCGATCGTGAAGGTCGAGGTCAGCGTGAACTGGCGCGGCAGCATCGGGAAGACGGCGCTGGGGATGCCGACGGCGAGCACCAGGAAGGCGGTCGAGATCGCCTTGCTGACGAAGAGCCTGGCGACCCGCTGGATGTTGCGGAGGATCTGGCGGCCTTCGCCGACCATCGGCGGCACCTCGCCGAACTCGCCGGACACGAGCACGAGGTCCGACACCGAGCGGGCCATCTGGGTGCCGCTGCCCTGGGCGATCGCCAGCCGCGCTTCCTTCAGCGCCGGGACGTCGTTGACGCCGTCGCCGAGCATCGCCACGTACTCGCCGCCCTCGGCCAGCACCCGCACCACGCGGGCCTTGTCCTCGGGGGAGATCCGGCCGATCGCCGGCGCCGCCCGGACCGCCGCGAGCAGCTCCTCGTCGTCCTCGGGCAGCCTGGTGCCGTCGAGGGCCTCGGCGCTCGCCTCGATCCCGAGGTCGCGCGCGATCGCCCCGACCGTCGCGGGGTTGTCGCCGGAGAGCACCTTCAGTTCGACGTCCTCCTTGGCGAAGAAGGCGATCGTCTCGGCGGCCGAATCGCGCAGTTCCTCGGCCAGGATCACGATCCCCAGCGGACGCGGCGGCGAGCCCAGCTCGACGTCGGGCCCCGGCTCCGGCAGCGGCGCCTCCGAGGACGCGAGCGCCAGAACGCGCCGCCCTTCGCTCGCCGCCGCCCGGGCATGGTCGCGCAGCGCGCTGCCGTCGGCGTCGGTGTCCTGGTCGCCGTCGAGCAGCACCTCCGGCGCCCCCAGCACCAGCCGTTCGCCGCCCAGCTCCAACGCGCTCCAGCGCCGCCGCGAGGAGAACGGGACGGTCGCGCTCGGCTCCTCCGGCTCGACCCCTTCCGAGAGCGCCGCCGCGTGGATCGCCTCGAGCGTCGAGTTGCGGGTCGGGGCGCTGGCGGCGTAGCGCGCGAACGTCCCTTCGAGCTCGTGCTCCTCGACGCCGTCGGCCGGCACCACCTCGACCACCCGCAGCGCCGCCTCGGTCAGCGTCCCGGTCTTGTCGGTGCACATCACCGACACCGAGGCCAGCGACTCGATCGCGTTCAGCTGCTGGGCGAGGATGCCGTGGCGCGCCATCTTCGCCGCCGTCACCGCTGCGGTCAGCGACACCAGCAGGATCAGGCCCTCGGGGATGATGTTCGTGATGCCCGCGGTCAGGGTCGCGACCGCGCGCTGCTGGGTCGTGTCGCTGAGCGCCAGCGAGACCCCGAGCGCGATCCCCAGCGGCAGCATCACGCCGACCAGGATGATCAGCAGCCGGTCCATCGCCCGCTCCAGCGGCGAGCGCGGGTGGCGGAAGGCGCGCGCGGTCTCGGTCAGCCGGGCGGCGTGGCTGTCGGCGCCGACCGCGGTCGCCTCGAAATCGCCCTCGCCCTCGACCGCGAAGGAGCCCGACAGCACCGGGTCGCCGGCGCCGCGCAGGACCGGCTCGGACTCGCCGGTCAGCTCCGACTCGTCGAGCGCCAGGCCGTCGGCGCGCGACAGGGTGCCGTCGGCGGGGACCTGGTCGCCGCTGCCGATCCGCACCAGGTCGCCGACCACGACCTCGTCGACCGGCACCTCGCGCGGCTCGCCGTCGCGGGTCACCGTCGTCTTCACCACCAGCAGCGCCGAGAGCTTGTCGAGCTGGCGCTTGGCCCGCACCTCCTGGAAGGTGCCGATCGCGATGTTGGCGATCAGGATCCCGAGGAAGAGCGCGTCGCGGGGGTTGCCGAAGATGATCGTCGCCGCCCCGAACCCGGCCAGGATCAGGTTGAAGATCGTGAACGTGTTGGCGACCGCGATCGAGGCGTAGGAGCGGCTCCCCGACCGCGAGCTCAGCGGCCGGGTGGTCTTCTGGCGCTCCTCCGCCTCGGCCTGGGTCAGACCCGTCGGGGCGGTCGAAGTCTCGGCTACGGCCGCGTCGCTCATCCGCCGACTCTAGGGACCGTCGAGGCCCGGTAGGCTGACGGCCGATGGAGGTCGCAATCCGCAACAGCCCGAGCTTCGCCGTCGCCCGCTGCACCTTGGCCGGCGGCGAGTCGATCAAGGCCGAGTCGGGGGCGATGATGGCGACCTCGTCCGGGGTCGCGATCGAGGCGCAGATGCAGGGCGGCCTGATGCGCGGCCTCAAGCGCTCGGTACTGGGCGGCGAGTCCCTCTTCATCAGCACCTTCACCGCGCCTCAGGCGGGCGGCTGGGTCGACTGTGCCGCCAACCTGCCCGGCGACGTCGCCGTGCTCGACGTCAACGACGCCCTCAACATCACCAAGGGCGCCTGGCTCTGCTCCTCGCCGGAGATCGAGCTGGACACCAAGTGGGGCGGCTTCAAGAACATCGGCGGCGGCGAGGGCGGCTTCCTCATCCACGCCTCCGGCCACGGCAAGGCGGTCGTCTCCGCCTACGGCGCGATCGAGACGGTCGAGCTCGGCGCCGGCGAGCAGGTCGTGATCGACTCCGGCCACCTCGTCGCCTTCGACCCCAGCACCGACTTCACGACCCGCAAGGCCACCAAGGGCATCGCCCAGACGCTCAAAAGCGGCGAGGGCTTCGTCATGGAGTTCACCGGTCCCGGCCGCATCCTCACCCAGTCGCGCAACCCCAGCGCGCTGATCAGCTGGCTGACCACCGAGCTCCCCTTCAGCCGCAGCTAGCGACGCGCCGCGGGCAGCCGATCACCGGCCTGCTCTGGATGCGTTCGTCGTTTGTACACCTATGGGGGACAAACGACGAACGCCGGAGGCACCCGGGCGGCGATCTGGAGGATTTGCGACCGCCCACCAGCTCGCGATCCGCAGCATGTCGCGCGCTACGACGCCAAGGAGGACGCCGGGGCGGCGGCGGAGCTGGCGATGCTCGCCGAGCTCGGGATCGGTGCCGGGTCGACCGTCGTCGACATCGGCGCCGGCACCGGGCAGTTCGCGCTGGCGGCGGCGCGGGCTGTCGCGCGCGTGGTCGCGGTCGACGTCTCGCCGGTGATGCTGGCGCGGCTGCGCGAGAAGCTGGCGGCGACCGGGGCCGCCAGCGTAGAGACCGTCGAGGCCGGCTTCCTCACCTACGAGCACGCCGGCGAGCCGGCCGACCTCGTCTACAGCCGCCTCGCCCTCCACCACCTGCCGGACTTCTGGAAGGCGCTGGCGCTGGCGCGGATCTCGGCGCTGCTGCGGCCGGGCGGGATCCTGCGGCTCTCCGACGTCGTCTTCAGCTTCGCGCCGGACGAGGCCGGGGAGGCGTTGGAGCGCTGGTATGCGACCGCCGACTCAGCCGACGTCGCGGTCGACTGGACCCGGGCCGAGCTCGAAGAGCACGTCGCCGAGGAGCACAGCACCTTCACCTGGCTGCTCGAGCCGATGCTCGAGCGCGCCGGTCTCGCGATCGAGCGCGCCGACTACAGCGAGGACGGGATCTTCGCCCGCTACGTCTGCCGCCGGTGAGTAGCGTGGGCGCGGTGAGACGCCCGCGACTGAGATTTGGGCCGTTCCGCGTCTGGTCGGAACTCGGGGACGCCGAGGCGGCGGCCGGCGCCGCTGCGGAGGCCGGGGCGGAGGTGCCGCTCACCGCCACCGACGAGGAGCGAGTCGAGGCCGAGGTGCGGCGGATGATCGCCGAACTGCGCGCCAAGCCGTCCCAGGAAAAAGAGGATCGGATCGGCGTCGAGATTGCCGCGATGCCGGCCGCCGAGCGCGACCTCGTCCCGGCGATCCTGCTGCGAATCGTCGCCGAGGAGTGCGGGCGCTAGCCCGAGCCTTCGAGGCCGAGCTCGGCGGCCCGCGGTTCGAGCGCCGCGATCACGAAGGCCAGGTGCTCGTCGAAGTCCTCGCCGAGCTCCTCGGCGCCGAGCCGCATGTCCTCGCGGCTGACGGCGGCGGCGAAGCTCGGCTGCTTCATCTTCTTCTTGACCGACTTCGGCGTCATCCCGGCGATTCCGGTCGGCCGCACCATCGCCACCGCACCGATGAAGCCACTCAGCTCGTCGACCGCGAAGAGCGTCCGCGAGAGCCGCGACTCTCGCGGCACCCCGAGGTAGGGCGCGTGGCCGGCGACCGCATCGATCAGCTCCGGCGGGTAGCCGCGCTCCTCGAACAGCGCCAGCGCCACCCGCGGGTGGCCGGTCTCAAGGTCCGGGTGCTGCTCGTAGTCGAGGTCGTGGAGGATCCCGGTCGCTGCCCACAGCTCCTCGTCCTCGCCGTATTTGACCGCGTAGGCGCGCATCGCCGCTTCGACCGCCAGCACGTGGCGGCGCAGGCTCTCCGACTCGGTCCATTCCTGGAAGAGCCCCCAGGCTTCCTCGCGGCTCGGCGCCGCCATCACCACTCGCCGCGGCGGGCGTCGGCCCAGAGGTCGACTTCGCCGTCCCCGTCGCCCAGGGCCGCCTCGATCGCCGCCAGCTCCTCGCCGGAGAGCTCGCGATTCTCCAGCGCCGCGACGTTCTGGTCGAGCTGCTCGACCGAGGAGGCGCCGATCACCAGCGAGGTGACGCGCTCGTCGCGCAGCGCCCAGGCAAGCGCCAGCTGGGCCAGCGACTGCCCGCGCCCCTTCGCGACCTCGTTCAGCTCCCGCAGCCGCCCGATCATCTCCTCGTTCAGCCAGTCGTCTTCGAAGGTTTCGGTGCCTCGCGTCGCCCGCGAGCCCTCCGGCACGCCGTCGAGATAGCGCCCGGTCAGCAGCCCCTGGGCGAGCGCGGTGAAGCCGATCACGCCGATTCCCAGCTCATCGGCGGCGTCGAGCAGCCCCTCGGTCTCGATCCAGCGGTTCAGCATCGAGTAGGAGGGCTGGTGGATCAGCAGCGGCGTGCCGAGGTCGGCGAGGATCGCCGCCGCCTCCCGGGTCCGCTCGGCGTCGTAGGAGGAGATGCCGACGTAGAGCGCCTTGCCCTGGCGCACCGCGGTGTCGAGGGCGCCCATCGTCTCCTCCAGCGGCGTGCCGCCGTCGAGCCGGTGGCTGTAGAAGACGTCGACGTAGTCGAGCCCCATCCGCCCCAGGGACTGGTCGAGCGAGGCCAGCAGGTACTTGCGCGAGCCGCCGCCCTGGCCGTAGGGCCCGGGCCACATGTCCCAGCCGGCCTTCGTCGAGATCACCATCTCGTCGCGGTAGGGAGCGAAGTCCTCCCGCATCAGCCGGCCGAAGTTGACCTCGGCGGCGCCGTAGGGCGGCCCGTAGTTGTTGGCGAGGTCGTGGTGGGTGATGCCGAGGTCGAAGGCCCGCCGCGAGATCGCCCGCTGCGTCTCGAACGGCTGCTCGTCGCCGAAGTTGTGCCAGTAGCCGAGCGAGAGCAACGGCAGGTCCAGTCCCGAGCGCCCGCAGCGCCGGTAGCTCATCTTGCCTTCGTAACGAGCGGAGTCCGCGATGTAGGTCATGCGATCTCTCCTTCCCTCACCCGCCGGCTGGCTAACGCGCGATCAGCGCGTCGGCCTCGATCTCCACGCGCCAGCGCGGATCGAGGAAGCCGCGGACGACGACGAAGGTCGAGGCGGGGAGGACGGCGCCGAAGACCTCGCCGTGGATCGCGGCGACGGCGTCGGCATCGGCGGCGTCGAGAAGGAAGACGCGGGTGCGGACGACGTCGGCGAGCGCCGCGCCCGCCTCGGCCAGCGCCGCCTCGACGATCTCCAGGCACCGCCGCGTCTGGGCGCCGGCCTGCGCCTCGAAGCCGTCGTCGGGCCAGGTCGGCCCGGTCCCGGAGACGAAGACGTGGTCGCCCGCCCGCAGCGCCCGGCTGAAGCCGATCCGTGGTTCGAACGGCGACCCGCTGCTAATCCGCTGGCGCTCCATGGGCTGAGTATCCCGGGACCGCAAGCGGCAACGACCGCCCCGACCACCCGGGGCGACACGCACCTTTAGGAAAAGGCTCTACGGTGGACGGGATGGGTGCTGCAAATCCCACCGCAGCTCCCGCGCCGAGCGCTGCCCCCGACGGGTCCTACTGGCGCGACGCCGTCGCCCGCCACGAGGCACCGTCATGGTCGCGCGCCGCCGTCAACCTGCTGACCTCGATCGTCCCGTACGTCCTGCTGACGGTGGCGATGTACCTCAGCCTCGAGGTCTCCTACCTGATCACGCTGGCGCTGGCGATCCCCGCCGCCGGCTTCCTGCTGCGGACCTTCATCGTCTTCCACGACTGCACCCACGGCTCGTTCGTGCCCAGCCGCCGCGGCAACCTGTGGATCGGACGTATCGCCGGCCTCCTGGTCTTCCAGCCGTTCGCCAACTGGCGCCACAACCACGCCGTTCACCATGGCACCGCCGGTGACCTCGACCGCCGCGGCCAGGGCGACGTCCTCACCCTCACCGTCGATGAGTACCTGGCCCGCTCCTGGAGCAGCCGCCTCGCCTACCGGCTGTTCCGCAACCCGGTGGTCATGTTCGGGATCGGCCCGATCTGGTCGCTGATGATCGGCCCGCGCTTCTGGACCAAGGAGATGCGCCCGCGCGCCACCCACAGCGTCTGGCTCACCAACGTCGCCCTGGTCGTCCTGCTCGCGCCGATCTGGATCCTCCTCGGCCCGGGCGCCTGGCTGATGGTGCAGATGCCGACCGCGATCCTCGCCGGCACCGGCGGCGTCTTCCTCTTCTACGTCCAGCACCAGTTCGAGGACGCCTATTGGGAGACCGGCGAAAACTGGAGCTACGCCGACGCCGCGCTGCAGGGCAGCTCCTACCTGAAGCTGCCGAAGTTCTTCCAGTACTTCACCGGCAATATCGGCCTCCACCACGTCCACCACCTCAGCACCCAGATCCCCAACTACGAGCTGCAGCGCGCCCACGACGAGAACGAGATCTTCCACGACGTCCCGGTTCTGCGGTTCGTCGACGGCCTCAAGGCGCTGCGCCTGAAGGTCTTCGATCCCGCCAGCGGTCGCCTGCTCGGCTGGAGCGAAGTCCGCGCGATGGCCTAGCGGCCGACGTCAGTTGGTGGAGGCCGAAGTGTCGGCCTCGATGATGCGGCCGTCGCGGTCCAAGACGAAGAGGTCCCAGTCCTTCTGGCGCGTCCGCGGCCGTGACATGTAGCGGCCGGCCGGCATTCCGCCGGCGGTCTTCTCGGCCAAGGCCTGGAAGGCGGCTTCGCGATCGGTGCCGCGACGGTGGCCCGCCGACTCCCATTTGCCGTGCTCGTTGCGAAAGCGAAAGTCGAAGTCCACGGGGGCAGCGTATTCGATCCGGGCCGAAAACGATCTGGTCCCGGAACGAAGGCGCCGGCCTCAGTCGACGATGCGCGGCTACGCGGTATTCCGCGTAGCCGCTGATCGCCTCGTCGCTCCTACTCTTTGTCGTATTTGAACGAGACGCCGAGGCGGACCCGGAATCCGGTGATCCCGCCGTCGTCGATCGTCACGTCCTGGCGGATCACCTCGGCGATCCGGAGCTCACGGACCGATGACCCGACCACCTCGACGGCGTTCCTGGCCGCCTGCTCCCAAGAGTCCGAACTGACACCGACGACCTCGGTAACTCGATACACGCTCTCTGCCATCTGCTCCTCCTCCTCGTGGGTCTCGCTCCACACTCTCACGGAGGACCGGGCTCCGGCCGACTTTCGAGGCGCGGCCGTTGTCGAGCTCCAACCTCAGCCGGCGACGAGGGCGCTGACCGCGCGCGTCCGCGCCACCGCGACCGCGCCGATCGCGATCAGCAGCAGGCCGACCATCAGCGGGATACCGTCGAGGGCGGCGCTGCCCCAGCGCTCGGTCAGGTAGATCGGCTCGAGGACGATCGGCAGGAAGGTCTGGATCGCGAAGGAGACCGGGACGACGAAGGTCGCGGGCCGGCGCTGGAGCGCCGTCATCTCGGTCGTCAGGGCGACCACGCCGGTGGCCGCCGCGACCGCCAGCCAGACCCCGACGACGATCCACGAGTGGGCGTCGACCCCGTCGCTGACCAGCTTGGTGGCGATGTTGCTGGCGCCGTAGGCGAGCGCCGAGGCGACGATCACGAAGGTCGCCGAGTCGAGCCGCCCGCGCCCGCGCAGGGCGAACGGCACCAGGGCGACGACGGTCATCGCCGCCATCACCGCGATCACGGCTCCCTCGTCGGTCACCGTCTCGACTCCCGACGGCTGCCCCCAAGCCAGCAGGCCGATCCCGGCGGTGATGCCGATGACGCCGGCGACCTCGGCCCAGCCGACCCGCTCGCCGAGCATCCGCACGCCGAGGTAGAGCATCAGCAGGAGCCCTGCCGCGAGCACCGGTTGGACGACCACGAACGGCGCCAGCGATAGCGCCGCGACCTGGAGCCCGAAGCCGACACCGCCGAGCAGCAGACCGGCGACCCAGCGACGCCGCCGCACCAGGTGGGCGAGCAGCGAGAGCCGCAGGCCCTCGGCGGCCGGCTCCTGCCGCGCGTCGGCCGCCTGCAGGACGATGCCGACGTTGAAGGCGACCGACGCCGCGGCCGCCAGGACGAGGCCCAGCGCGACCACGGCCTACACGGCCTTCGAGGCGAGCCGCTCGGGACCGATCCGGACGACGTCCCAGACCAGGCCGACCCGCTCCATCAGCCCGATCAGCGCCGCCGAGGGATCGAGCTCGGCGCGGCCGAGTCCGTGCCGGGCCGAGGTCGGGAAGGCGTGGTGGTTGTTGTGCCAGGCCTCGCCGAAGGTGAACGGCGCCAGCCAGGCGAGGTTGCGGGACTCATCGGCGGTCACGAAGCTCTTGGTGCCGAAGAAGTGGCAGAGCGAGTTGATGCAGAAGGTGATGTGGTGGAGGAAGAAGATCCGCACCGCGCCGCCCCACAGCAGCCCCATCAGGCCGCCGTAGATCGAGCCGGTCAGCGCCACCCCGAGCCCGAACGGCAGTGCCAGCCCGGCGACCGCCCAGAGAATGAAGGTGCGGTCGACGAAGAGGACGACCGGGTCGGCGATCAGGTCGGGCGCGTAGCGCTCTTCCTCGGCCGGCTCGTCGCTGAAGAGGACCCAGCCGACGTGGGCGTAGAAGAGCCCGCGGATCGCCCCGCCGACACCGCTGCCGTGGCCGACGTGGGGGCTGTGAGGGTCGCCGTCTTCGTCGGAGAAGCGGTGGTGGCGGCGGTGGTAGGCGACCCACTCGATCACCGGGCCCTCCAGCGCCATCGACCCCAGCACCGCCCACAGCAGCCGCATTGGTGCGCTGGTCTTGAAGGCGCGGTGGGTGAACAGGCGGTGAAAGCCGATCGTGATCCCGAACCCAAACGGGATCAGCGTCGCGAAGAAGATCAGGACGTCCTGCCAGACCAGGAGGCCGCCCCACGATTGCCAGATCGCGACCCCGATCAGCGCCAGCGGCACGATCGTGACGGCGAGGTTGGCGAAGCGATCGATCGGACTTCCGGCCTCGGGCATCCCCGCGGTGTACTCGCCGTCGTCGGCCATTTGGATTCCTTCCCGTACCCGCCGTGGCGCGCGGCGCCCCGTCGAGGTAGTCAAGGGGATGCGGGCAGTCGGAGAACTCCTTCTGCTCCGACAGGAAGTGTTCGACAGCGGCTCGTAGCCCTGGTTTGTCCAACGAGCGTAGAGGGGGCGTCTAAAGACCCGATTGGCAGGACGGAGCGGCAGCTACCTGCCGTCGTCCGGGAAGGAGCGCAGTAGCTGGGGGCGGGCCTCGGGTCCCTGCGGGCTCAGCGGTTCGGCGCCGAGCAGCGGGACCCGCAACGTACTCCGCCATGTGGAGCGGCCGTGCGGGCGGCGCCTGAAGACGGCATGACCGCTGAAGGGAGCCGGCGGGCGCACCGTCGCGGTGCCGGCGGCGTGGTCGAAGAGGAATCTCGATGCACCGGCTCGAGCGTAGGTCGCGCGGGTGATCTTCATCGCTTCCCGCTGTTCGATCTCGGCGCCGACGAAGAAGGTCGGTCCGCGGCCGTGCCGGTCGCGGACGGCGTATGCGGCGAAGAAGCAGCGGCAGCGGGGATCGCGGGCGGTCAGCGTCGCCGGTTCGGTTGCGGCTTCGGCTCGCCTCTCGAGCGGGAGGCTCGACCGTGGCGGGGCGGACGGGTGGAATTCCGGGCCAGCGCGTTCGCGGCACTTCCATTCCGACTCGCGCGACACTTCCAGGGTCCCGCTGACACGACTGGCTTCGATGTGGACGAAGCCGTGCTCGCCGCTGAATTCGATCGACCCGACGAAGGCTCCTTCGCTGGTCGTCGAGGGCGGCCCCGTGCATCCCTTCGGCGGATTTTCTCTGCGCGTCTCGGTCGGCTCGAAGGCGAGGTCGATCCGCCCGAGCTTGCCGAACTGCACCTTCAGCCCGGCGGCGGTCGATTCGCCTTCCGTTTCATAGGTGGCGCCGCGGCCCCTGCGTTTGATTTCGAGCGTGACCTCGCCGTTGAAGGTTTCGAGATGCGCGTGCAATCCGTGGTCGGCCGGGAGGTCGAATTGGATCGCGGCGGGCAACGTCCCCCGCGCCGTCGCGAGGGGAGGGGCCGACAGGCCGGCGAGGACCGCGAGGCCGGGGAGGAGGAAGAGGAGCCGTTTCATCCGAGGATTGTCTCGCGGTTCTCCCACAGCTCCTCAGAGCTCCCGAGACTCGACCGTCCGCTCGCCCTCGTTGTCGCCGGTGTTGACCGTCTCCCGCGGCTCGATCAACAGAACCTCCGCCTCCTCATCGGCCTTCGGGCAGTGCTCCACACCACGCGGCACGACGAACATCTCACCGGCCTCCAGCTCGACATCCCGGTCGCGCAGCTGGATCGTCATCCGCCCGCTCAGCACGAGGAAGAAGTCGTCGGTCTCCGCGTGCGAGTGCCAGACGAATTCCCCCTGGACCTTGACCACCATCAGCTTGTAGTCGTTCAGGTAGCCGACGATCCCCGGGTTGTAGGGGCGATCGAGCAGCGCCAGCTTCTCGGCCAGGTTCACTTTGTCGGCGCCGGCGCCCGTCATTTCGCGAGCAAGATAGCGCGGCGCTCCGGGCTCCGGGATCGGCGGTTGGCTCGGACGATGGCCTACCGAACGATTATATTTCTTCCAATCGTGGGGGGCGGGCCGGAAGCTGGGGGAGACGAAGGCGGCCGGTCGCGACGCCCGGGAGGCCGCTGGATTGGCGCCGGCCTGGCGGTGACGGCCATCGTCGTCGCTGTTTTCGCAGCGGCACAGGGAGGCGGTAGCAATGGCGGTCCGCTGAACGCGATAGCGAAGGCGGCCGCGGTCACGCAGCGCGAGCCGGGTGGGCACGCCGTGATCCACGCCACCGTCACCTCGTCGACCACGCCAGAAGGGATCACCGAGGCCGGATCGATGGTCTTCGACGACAAGGGGCGGGCCCGCGGGACGCTCACCGTCCAAGGCCTCGAGACGGGTAAAGAAGCGGAAATGACGGTCGTCTCCGATGGAACCACTGCGTACATGACCTCGGATCTGCTCGAATCGCTCCCCGAAGGGAAGACCTGGATGGAGCTGAATTTCTCGTCCGCGGCTAAAGGCCTCGGCTCCTCGGCTCCGGTCACCGGCGGGCCGCAGGAAGGTCTCAAGGTCCTCGAACGTGTGCAGGGTGCCGAAGAGATCGGCAAGCAGAACATCGACGGCGTACCGACCACGCGCTACAGAGGCACTTTGCCGACCTCCAAAGAAGTCTTCGGGGTCAAGCTCCATGTCTCGGAACTGCATGTCGACGTGTGGATCGATGCCAAGGACCGGGTTCGGCGGATGCAGATGACCGTCTCCGGCGCCCTCGGCAAAAGCGCGACGTCCACCACCGAAATGAACATCGATTTCGTCGACTTCGGTCGGGTGCCGAAGATCGAGTTCCCGCATCCGGACGAAGTCTTCGACGCGACCAGCGAGGTCGAATCGCAGGTTCAGTCGGCGGCCGAACGTCACTGAGCGTCGGCTGCCGGCGCCGCTCGTGGCCCGACAACAGAAAACGCCCCTCCGGGGAGGAGGGGCGCTTCTGGGGTTACTACAGGGAGGAGAGATATGTATCTCTATATATGTGGATCCGTGGGAGGTAGGTGAGCCCAGTTGTGTCGAGTGCGCCTGGTGTGGGAAGCACCGGGGGCAATATTTACGACGCGGGACTCAGCCAAAAAGTTTTATGTAGCTCCTGTATCGGTTGCTCCGTTGGAATCCTTGACTCAAGATACGAACATACGTGCGATGTGTGTGTGAGTCGGGTCACATTGACCCCCTAGGAGGGGGGAAACTCCCTGCTCCGACGAACGAAACCGAGATGGGAGGCGAAATCCGAGGGGTTCCGCCTATCTCCGTCGGAGACGTTCGACTTGCCCAGGATTGCAACCGGCGATGAACAGAATGTAAACGCCTGGTGATCGTCCCCAAATGGGTAACGGCGGCACCTCGGCGGCCGTTTGCAGGGATTTCTCGGGACGACGGCGGATCGCCGGTAGCCTCGGCGGCGTGAAGAAGGCCCGGATAGACGCGGTTCTGGCCGAGCAGGGCCTGTTTCCGTCGCGCACGGCCGCCGCCGGTGCGGTGCGGGCGGGTGAAGTGCGGGTCGGCACCGACGGCCCGGTCGCCCTGCGCCCGAGTCAGCTGGTCGAGCCCGAAGCGATGCTGGTTGTCGATTCGGGCCCGCGGTACGTCTCGCGCGGGGGGATCAAGCTCGAGAACGCGCTCGAGGCGCTCGCGATCGACCCGACCGGCCGCGACTGCCTCGATGTCGGCGCCTCGACCGGCGGCTTCACCGACTGCCTGCTGCAGCGCGGCGCCCCTCGCGTCGCCGCCGTCGATGTCGCCTATGGCCAGATCGACGTGCGGCTGCGCGAAGACCCGCGGGTCACGGTGATCGAGCGGATGAACGCCCGGGCGCTGGAGCCCGCCGACCTGCCGTTCCCCGCCGCGCTCGCCGTCGTCGACGTCTCCTTCATCTCACTGACCAAGATCCTGCCCGCCGTCGCCCGCTGCCTGGCGCCCGGCGGCGAGGTGCTGGCGATGGTCAAGCCGCAGTTCGAGCTCGGCCGCAAGCGGGTCGGCCGCGGCGTCGTCCACGACGACGGCGACCGCCACGAGGCGATCCTCACCGTCGCCCACACCGCCGAGGACATCGGCCTGCCGGTGCGCGGCTTCGCCTCCTCGGGTCTGCCGGGGCCGAAGGGCAACCGCGAGACCTTTGTCTGGTGCGGGGGCGAGGGCCGCGGCGTCGAGGGTCTCGAGGCGGCGATCGTCGCCGCTGAGGAGGGTGACCCGGCCGCCGCCGCGCCCGCGGAGCCGAGGCGATGAAGACCGCCGCCCTGATCACCCACTCGCACCCGCCGGCGGCCTCCGAAGCGGTGCCGATCGCCCTCGAAATCGTCCGCGAATGCGGCTGGCGCCTGGCCGCCACCGCGGACGAGCTTGCCAAGCACGGCGCCCACGCCGAGGGGGTCGAGCTGACGACCGACGCCGATCCCGATCCCGACCTCTGCCTCGTCCTCGGCGGTGACGGCACGATCCTCCATGCGCTGCGCCACTTCGCCGGCACCCGGGTGCCGATCTTCGCGGTCAACTTCGGTACCGTCGGCTTCCTCGCGGCGATCGAGCGCGACCGCGCTCGCGAGGGCATCACCCGCGCCCTGGCCGGCGAAATCGAGGTGATCGACCTGCCCGCGGTCGTCGTCGACTGCGAAGGGCTGAGCGGCGCCGGCTTCAACGACGTCACGCTGGCGCGCCGCCCACACGACCGCGTCGCCGAGCTGAGCTACCGGATCGCCGACGAAGAGGTCGGCCACGTGCGCTGCGACGGGCTCGTCGCCGCCACTCCGGTCGGCTCGACCGGCTACAACCTGGCCAACCAGGGCCCGATCCTGGCCTGGGGCGTCAAGGGATACGTCGTCAGCTACATCTCGCCGCACTCGCTGACCGCGCGGGCGCTGGTGGTGGCGCCGGGCGACGTGCTGACGGTCGAGAACGCGATCGGCCGCGAGCCGGTCGAAGTCGCCATCGACGGCGCGCCGCTGCGCGAGCTGGCGCCGGGGGGGCTCTCGACATCCGCTTCCACGATTCCGCCGGCTGCCTGGCGCAGCTGCCGGGGACGAGCTTCTATCGCCGAATCCGCGACAAGTTCGGTCATCTCGCCGTCTGATCGTCACGTCCTGTGCGCGGAAACGCGCCGATGTGAGATTCGTCAACGAGCCGATCTGGTCGACCTGAAAAGCTGATCGGGATGGAACGCAAATGGTGGACCCTGATCCTGGTCTCGGTGGCGACGTTCATGCTGCTGCTCGACGTAACCGTCGTCAACGTCGCGCTGCCCGACATCCAGCGCGAACTGCACGCCAGCCTGTCGAGCCTGCAGTGGGTGGTCGACGCCTACTCGCTGACCCTCGCCGCCTTCCTGCTGACCGCCGGCAGCCTCGGTGACCGGCTCGGGCGCCGGCGAGTCTTCACGATCGGCTTCGGGATCTTCACCACCGCCTCGTTCCTGTGCGGGATCAGCAGCGACCCGACGATCCTCAACCTCTGCCGCGGCCTGCAAGGAGTCGGCGGCGCCGGGATGTTCGCGACCTCGCTGGCGCTGATCGGCCAGGAGTTCCACGGCAAAGACCGGGCGACGGCGTTCGGCGTCTGGGGCGCGGTGGTCGGCGGCGCGGTCGCGGTCGGGCCGCTGGTCGGCGGCGTCATCACCGAGAGCTTCGGCTGGGAGTGGATCTTCTTCCTCAACGTCCCGATCGGGATCGTGGCGATGGTCCTGACCGAGAAAAAGATCGTCAACGTCTTCGCCAAAGAACCGGAACCGATCGACGTGCCGGGCCTGGTGACCTTCTCCTCGGCGCTCTTCCTTCTGATCTTCGGCCTGATCCGCGGCAACCCCGAAGGCTGGGGCAGCTCGGTGATCCTCGCCTGCCTGATCGGCGCCTTCGTCCTGCTGGCGATCTTCGTCGCGATCGAGCTGCGGACCCGCTATCCGATGCTCGACCTGACGCTGTTCCGGCGGCGCGCCTTCAACGGGGTCTCGGCGGTCGCCTTCGCCCTGTCGGCCGGCATGTTCGCGCTCTTCCTCTACCTCACCATCTACATGCAGGGCGTGCTCCACTACTCGCCGCTCGAGGCGGGCCTGCGCTTCCTGCCGCTGACCGTGCTCGGCTTCATCGTCGCGCCGATCTCCGGCGCGCTCTCGAACCGGATCCCGATCCGTGTCCTGCTCGGCATCGGCCTGGCCTTCGTCGGCGTCGGCCTGCTGCTGATGCACGGCGTGACGCCCAGCTCCAGCTGGACGACGCTGCTGCTCGGCTTCATCGTCGCCGGCATCGGCATCGGCATCACCAACCCCGGCATCGGCCAGGCGGCGATCGCCGTGGTGCCGGTCGAGAAATCGGGGATGGGATCGGGGATCAACACCACCTTCCGGCAGGTCGGGATCGCGACCGGCGTTGCCGGCCTCGGCGCCGTGTTCCAGTCCCAGGTCAACTCGAAGCTGGCCGAAGAACTGCCGAGCGCACCGAAGGGTCTTGGCGAAGCGGTCGCCTCGGGCGGCTCGCGGGCGATCGAAGCAATCCACCTGCCGCCGGCGATCCAGGTCAAAGCCGCCCACGCCGCCGACGTCGCCTTCGTCAGCGGCTTCAACACGATCATCCTGATCGCCGCGATCCTCTCCTTCGCCGGTGCGATTGCCGGCTTCGCGCTGACGCGGTCAGAGGACTTCGTCCAGCAGGGCGCCCCGCCGAACGAGGCGCCTGCCGAGACCACCGCCGAGCCGGCGACCTCTTAGGTCCCTCCAGACGACGCCAAGCCCGCCGAGACGTCCGCAAAGAGCGCTCTGCGGAGCCGAATCGGTCCGCCCCCGTTGCTAAACCGAACCCATGCTGCGTGAGCTCCGGATCGAGAACCTGCTGCTGATCGAGCGCGCCGAACTGCGGCTCGGCGAGGGACTGAACGCGATCACCGGCGAGACCGGGACTGGCAAGACGGTGCTGGCGCATTCGCTCGACCTGCTGATGGGCGGCAAGGCGAAAGCGCAGATCGTCCGGCCCGGCGCCGAGGAGGCCTGGGTCGAGGGCGTCTTCGACCTGCCGCCGGGGCTGCTCTCCGAGCCCGAGCTCGCCGAGCTGGCCGAGCGACTGCCCGCCGGCGCCGAGGAGGTCGTGCTGGGCCGCCGGGTCTCGGCCGGGGGCCGGACGAGCGCCTTCGTCGCCGGGCGCGCCGCGACCGCCGCCGACCTCAGGATCCTCGGCGGGCGACTGCTCGCCTTCTTCGGCCAGCACGAGCACCGAAAGCTGACGATCGCCTCGGCTCAGCTCGAGATCCTCGACGGCTTCGCCGGCGCCGAGCACCTGGCGTTGCGCGAGGAGTACCGCGACGCCCACCGGGAAGCCGCGCGGCTAGCCGCCGAGCTGGCCGACCTGCGCGAGCGCGAAGGGTCGCGCGAGCGCGATCTCGATCTCTACCGCTACGAGCTCGCCGAGATCGAGGAGGTCGCGCCCGATCCCGACGAGAAAGCCGACCTCGCGGTCGACCGCGAGCGGTTGCGCCATGCCGAGGGCCTGATCGCCGCCGCCGGCGGCGCCCACGACGCGCTCGCCGGCGCCGACCTCGAAGGCGGCGGCGCGGCGGCGGCGCTGGCCCAGGCCGAAACCGGGCTCGCCAGCGCCGCCGGGCTCGATCCGGGCCTCGACAGGCTGGCCGAGCGGGTCGCGGCGCTGAGCGTCGAGCTCGATGACGTCGCCGGCGAGCTGCGCGACTACGCCGAGGGCATCGTCGCCGACCCCGGCGGCCTGGTGGCGATCGAGGAACGGCTCGACGCGATCGACCGGCTCGAGCGCAAGCACGGCGGCAGCGTCGAGACCGTGCTCGCCCACGCCGAGCGCTGCCGCGAGGAGATCGCCCGGCTGGAGGGCGCCGAGCAGCGCGGCGCCGAGGCGACGGCGGCACTGGCCGCCGCCGAGGCGCGCCGGGCCGAGCTCGGCGAGCGCCTCAGCGCCGGCCGCGAGGCGGCTGCGGCGCCGCTGGAGGAGCGGGTGGCGGCCGAGCTCGAGCGGCTCTCGATGGAAGGCGCCCGGCTCGAGGTCGTCCTCGAGCCGCACGCCGGCGGCTTCGGCCCGAGCGGCCGCGAGACGGTCGAGCTGCGTGTCGCTCCCAACCCCGGGATCGAGCCGGCGCCGCTCCGCGACGCGGCCTCCGGCGGCGAGCTCTCGCGGGTGATGCTTGCGCTGAGCGGCCTCGGCCGCGCCGGCCAGGCGGCGACCCTGGTCTTCGACGAGATCGACGCCGGCATCGGCGGCAACACCGCTCGCGTCGTCGGCGAGCGCCTGAAGGCGCTGGGCCGCGAGCAGCAGGTTCTCTGCATCACCCACCTGCCGCAGGTCGCCTCGCTCGCCGACGTCCACTTCCGGCTCGAGAAGGACGTCGCCGGCGAGCGCGCGTCGGCAACCGTCGAGCGGCTCGACGGCGAGGGGGTCGTCGAGGAGATCCGCCGGATGCTCGGCGGCGAGCGCTCCGACGCCGCCGCGACCCAGCACGCCCGCGAGCTGTTGGCCGCCGCCTGATCGTCCTCACCCCAGCCTCATTTCGCTCTGCAACTTGAATTGGTCCGCCCGATTCGGGGTAATCTGGTCCGGTGGCAGCCACCAGTCGTCGACGCCTGCCCGCGCTGCTCTCCCGTCGTGGCGGGGCAAGGCCGGATTTGCCGATCACCGGAACGGCACGCCTCGGCGAGCGCACCAAGCACCTCGTAAAACGACTGCGGGCGGGCGAGATCGCGGTCATCGACCACCGCAACATCGACCGCATCGCCGCCGAGGAGCTGATCGAAGCCGAGGTCGCCGCGGTGCTGAACGCGGCGCCCTCCTCCGACGGCCAGTACCCCAACGCCGGCCCGCTGATGCTGGCTCGCGCCGGCATCCGACTGGTCGACTGCGGCGGTTCCGATCTCTTCGGGCTGCTGCGCGACGGCGAGCAGATCGAAGTCGTCGACGGCACCGTCCGCCGCAAGGGCCAGGACCTGCTGGAGGGTCGCGTGCTCGGCATCGCCGAGCTCGAAAGCCAGCTCGACCAGCAGCGCGAGCGGATCGACGAGGTCCTCGCCGAGTTCGCCGAGAACACCGTCGCCCACGTCCGCCAGGAGACCGACCTGCTGACCGGCAGCATCGAGTTCCCGCCGACGCGGGTCAGCTTCCGCGACCGCCACGTCCTGATCGTCGTCCGCGGTGACCGGCACCGCCGCGACCTCAAAGCGCTGCGCGCCTACATCCGCGACGTGCGGCCGCTGATCGTCGCCGTCGACGGCGGCGCCGACGGCGTCCTCGAAGCTGGCCTCAAGCCGGACGTCATCCTCGGCGACATGGACTCCGCCTCCGACGCGGCGCTGGCCTGCGGCGCCGAGCTGATCGTCCACGCCTACCCGGACGGGCGCGCGCCGGGCAGCGGGCGCCTGCTCGAGGCCGGACTGCCGCACCGGATCGTCCCCGCCGCCGGAACCAGCGAGGACGTCGCGATGCTGATGGCCTTCGAGAAGGGCGCCGACCTGATCGTCAGCGTCGGCGCGCACTTCAACCTGATCGAGTTCCTCGACCGCAAGCGCGGCGGCATGTCCTCGACCTTCCTGACGCGACTGCGGATCGGCGAGCGGCTGGTCGACGCGAAGGGCGTCTCGCGGCTCTACCGGCCGAGCTCGACCCTGGCGCCGATGGTCTTCCTCGCGGTCGCCTTCCTGATCCTGCTGACGATCCTGATCATCACCTCGCCGGCCCTGAACGACGTCTTCGAGCTGTTCTGGCTGAAGGTCAGAATCTGGCTGGGCATCTAGCCTTAGCCAGTTCATGGGCTACTCCGCTCGCTACCACGCCACCTCGCTGATCGCGGTCTTCCTCGCGCTGGCGGTCGGCATCCTGGTCGGCGCCGAGTTCGGCGGCGACACCCTGACGGCGACGCGGAAGAACCTCGAGCACAGCCTCGTCGGCAACCTCCAGGACGCCCGCTCGCGGGCCGACGACCTGTCCGGCGAACTCGGCCGCTCCAACGAATTCGGCGAAAAGGTCTATCCCGTCCTGACCCGCGAAGAACTCCTCGGCAAACGGCTGGCGATCATCGCGCTGGGCGGCCTGCCGAGCGAAATCACCGCCGACGTCGAGGACGCTCTGGGGCCGACCGGGGCGAAACTGGTGGCGGTCGGGGTGGTCCGCGAGCCGGTCGATGTCAACGGGCTCGCCAGCGACCTCTCGGAAACGCGCTTCTCCAACCTGGCGATCGAACCGGACCAGCTGACCGCGCTGGGGACCGGGCTCGGCCGCCAGCTGGTGCTCGGCGGCAGCCTCGTCGAATTCGTCCGCGGACAGCTGTTCTCGCGCGCCAGCGGCACCTTCGAAGGCGTCGACGGCGTGATCGTCGTCCGCAACCAGCCGCAGGACATGGGCCCGGTCCAGCGGGCGACCGCGAACCAGTTCGAAACCGCGCTGCTGGCGGGGATGACGGCGACGCGGGTGCCGGCGGTGGGGATCGAGTCGACGACCACGGAACCGTCCTCGATCTCCTTCTTCCAGAGCAACGACCTGGCGACCGTCGATGACATCGACGACACCGCCGGCGAGGTCTCGCTGGTCTTCGCGCTGCTCGGCGCCGAGGGCAGCTTCGGCGTCAAGAGCTCGGCCGACCGCCTGCTGCCCGACCTGCTCGAACCGGGGGGCTGAGCCGTGCACTGGGTAGGGTTCCCGCTCGCGATTGCGATCGCGGTGCCGATGCTGCCGGCCGGGGCGCGGGGGTTGCGGGACGCCGGGCTGGTCCGCGCCAACTACCGCGGCGCTGAGCTCGCCTTCCCGCTCGGGGCGATCCTGGCGACGGTGGCGTTGGTCGCGCTGGCACCGCTGGCGGTGCTGAACGACCGCGCCGATCTCGACCTGCTGGCGCCGGAACTGCGGCAGTGGCTGCCCTACCTGCTGGGCGTCGCCTTCCTCGGCTTCCTCGACGACGCACTCGGCCAGGGCGCCGCCGCCGACACGCCGCGCGGATGGCGCGGGCACGCTCGGGCGCTTGGTGAAGGGCGGCTCTCGACCGGCGCGATCAAGGCGATCGGGGCGCTGGCACTGGCGGCCTACGTCGTGTCGGGACGGGGGCTCGAATCGTGGCGCTACGCCGCCGACATCGCCCTGCTGCTGCTGGCGACGAACCTCTTCAACCTGCTCGACCTGCGGCCGGGGCGGGCCGAGAAGGGACTGGCGCTGCTTGGCGCGGGGCTCTGCCTTGGTGCCTGGACGCTGGCGCCGATCGAACTGCTGGGGATCTTCGCCGGGCCGATCCTGGTCGGGGCGTGGCTGACGCTGGGCGAGCGGGCGATGCTCGGCGACACCGGCTCGAATCTGGTCGGTGCCGTCGCTGGGGTCTGGCTGCTCACCGCGCTCGGCCCCGACGCGCGCCTGATCGCCCTCGCGATCGTGCTGGTTTTGACGGTTTATGGGGAGTTGCGTTCGATCTCGGCGACGATCGATCGGGTTCCGCCCCTCCGCTGGCTAGACTCGCTCGGCAGAGCATGAGTCCATCCAACAAAGGCGACACGCGGTTCATCTTCGTCACCGGCGGGGTGGTTTCGGCTCTCGGAAAGGGGATCACCGCATCCTCGATCGGGCGATTGCTGGTTTCGCGTGGCTACCGGGTCCAGCTGCAGAAGTTCGACCCCTACATCAACGTCGATCCGGGGACGATGAGCCCGTTCCAGCACGGCGAGGTCTTCGTCACCGAGGACGGCGCCGAGACCGATCTCGACCTCGGCCACTACGAGCGCTTCACCGACGAAAACACGTCGCGGGCCTCGAACGTGACCGCCGGCGGCGTCTACAACTCGGTGATCCGGCGCGAGCGCCGCGGCGATTACCTCGGCGCGACCGTCCAGGTGATCCCGCACATCACCAACGAGATCAAGCAGAAAATCCTCATCGTCGCCGAGTCACAGTCGGTCGATTTCGTGATCACCGAGATCGGCGGGACCGTCGGCGACATCGAGTCGCTGCCGTTCCTCGAGGCGATCCGCCAGCTCTACACCGACCTGACGCCGAAACGGGCGATGTTCGTGCACCTGACCCTGGTGCCCTACGTCGGCCACGCCGGCGAGCTGAAGACGAAGCCGACCCAGCACTCGGTCAACGAGCTGCGGCGGATCGGGATCCAGCCCCACGCCCTGGTCTGCCGCTCGGAAAGCCGCCTCGACCGCGAGATCCGCGAGAAGATTGCGCTCTTCGCCAGCCTTCCGGTCGAAGCCGTCGTCTCCGCCCACGACGTCGACAACATCTACAAGATCCCGCTGGTCTTCCGCGCCGAGGGCGTCGACGACCTCGTGCTCGACCACTTCGGCATGGAGGCGCCGTCGCCCGACCTCGCCGAGTGGGAGGCGATGGTGCGCCGCGCCGACAACGCCACGGGCGAGGTCAAGATTGCGATCGTCGGCAAGTACGTTGCCCTCGCCGACGCCTACAAGTCGGTGATCGAGGCGATCGAGCACGGCGGCATCCACCACGGCGTCAAAACCAAGGTCGAGCTGGTCGACTCCGAGAACTTCGACCCCGAAGCGCTCGAGGGCATGGACGGGATTCTGATCCCTGGCGGCTTCGGCGAGCGCGGCATCGAGGGCAAGATCGAGGCCGCCAAGATCGCCCGCGAGCGCGAAATTCCCTACCTCGGGATCTGCCTCGGGATGCAGATCGCGGTCGTCGAGTTCGCCCGCACGGTCGCCGGGATGGAGGGCGCCAACTCCGCCGAGTTCGATCCCGAGACGCCGTACCCGGTCGTCGACCTGCTGCCCGAACAGAAGGAACTGAGTGACATGGGCGGGACGATGCGGCTCGGCGCCGATCCGGTGAAACTGCACGAGGGGACGCGGGCGCGGGAGATCTACGGCGAGCAGGTCATCTACAAGCGCCACCGCCACCGCTACGAGGTCAATCTCCAGCTGCGGCGCCGGCTCGAAGACGAGGGCCTGGTCGCCGGTGGCACCTCGCCGGACGAGCGCCTGGTCGAGATGATCGAGCTGCCGAATCACCCGTTCTTCGTGGCGTCCCAGTTCCATCCCGAGTTCAACTCCCGTCCGAACCGACCCGAGCCGCTGTTCCGCGAGTTCGTCGGGGCGGCGACCACTCACGCCGGCGAACATCCCGCCGACGGTGCCGAACTCGACGAGGACGCCGACGGCGATCCGGCCGGCGACATCGGCATCCGCCGCTCCGCCTGACGCGGTTGTCGGCGGGGGCGCGTCCGCCGGTGTCCACGGCTAGCCTTTCGGCCGTGGGAGGGAACCGAAGGCTGCACGAGACGTTCGCCCGGCTCTGCGAGATCCGCTCGCCGACCGGGGAGGAGCGCGAGGTCGCCGACACCCTGGCGGCCGAACTGCGGGCGCTGGGGTTGGATGTCGTCGAGGACGACGGCGCCGGGCCGGCCGAAGCGGGCGCCGGGAACCTGCTGGCGCGCGTCCCCGGGCACGATCCCGACACCTGGGTGATGTTCTGCGCGCATATCGACACGGTCCCGCACCGCGGGGCGGTCGAGGTCGTCGAGGACGAAGGCGTCTTCCGCAGTCGCGGCGACACGATCCTCGGCGCCGATAACAAGGCAGCCGTGGCGGTCTTCATGGAGCTGGTGCGGCGGGCGGTCGAGACGACGCCCGCGGTCGGGGTCGAGTTGGTGCTGACGGTCGCCGAGGAGCAGGGATTGCGCGGCGCCAAGGCCTTCGACGCGAGCGTGCTGCGCTCCGAGCGGGGCTTCGTCCTCGATCACGCCGGCCCGGTCGGTCACGTGATCACGGCGACGCCGACCCAGCAGAAGATCCTCGCCGACTTCCGCGGCGTCGAGGCCCACGCCGGGGTGCGGCCCGAGGACGGGGCGAGCGCGATCGCCGCGGCTGCCGCCGCGATCTCGCGGATGGAGCTGGGGCGCCTCGACGGCGAGACGACCGCCAACGTCGGGCTGATCACCGGGGGGACCTCCGGCAACGTCGTCCCCGGACATTGCGCGATCCACGCCGAGGCTCGCAGCATCGACACCGCCCGAGCGGCCGAGGTCGCCGGCCTGATCTCCGACGCCTGTGCCTGGGGCGCCAGCGAGCACGGCTGCGACGTCGACGTGCGGATCGAAGAGCTCTTCCGCGGCTACAAGGTGCCGCCCGCCTCGCCGGCTCTGGCGCTGGCGGAGGAGGGCCTGCGGGGGATCGGGGTCGAGCCCGAGCGGGTCGCGATCGGCGGCGGCAGCGACGCCAACGTCTTCCGCCTCGACGGCATGGACTGCGTGCTGCTCGCCAATGGCCCGGACGCCGTCCACACCGCCGACGAGCACGTCGCGGTGGCCGATCTCGACCGGATGCTGGCGGTCTGCGAGGGGATCGTCGCGCGGGCCGCCGACGGGGGGAGCGGGGCCGCCGGCGAGTCGGATGAGTCCGCCGTCGACGCGTCCGGCGCCGACGCGGAGTGAGCGGCCGCCTCGACCTGCGGCGCGGGGTCGTCGTCGCGGCCGATCCGCTCGAAGTCGAGGTCGACGGGGTGCCGCGTCGGGCCTGGGCTGACGAGACCCTGCTGGGAGCGATGCGCGAGGGCGACGAGGTCGTCGTCAACGCCGCCGCGCTGGACCTCGGGCTCGGGTCGGGCGGCTTCGACGTCGTCCACGTGAACCTGACCCGTGGGCTCGACGGCGCCGCCCCCGGCGACGAGCACGTGATGAAGCAGAACTACACCTCGCTGCAGCACCCGGTGGCGCCGGTCGAGGCGCTCGAGTCACCCGGCCTCGGCAGAAACCCTGCGTCTGAGTTTAAGGGCCCATATAGGGCCTCAAACTCAGACGCAGAGGTCGGAGGCGAGGGAGGGGCTGGCGCTTTCGCTCAGGCCCGCCGCGCGGTGCCCGTTGGCGTTCTGCCGCTGCACGGCCACCTCGCGCCGGCAGCCTGGGCGCTGGCCCAGGCGCGGCCGGGGGTCAGGGTCGGCTACGTGCAGACGGCGGGCGGCGCGCTGCCGGGGGCGATGAGCCGCGACGTCGCCGAGCTGCGCGACCGCGGTCTGCTCGCCGGCCACATCACCGCCGGGCCGGCCTACGGCGGCGAGCACGAGGCGATCAGCACGCTCGGCGCGCTCGACGCCGCTGCCGGCGCGCTCGGCTGGGAGGCGATCCTGGTCGGGCCCGGTCCCGGCATCATCGGCTCCGACACCGAGTTCGGCCACGGTGGTCTGGCCGCCCTCGACTCCGCCCACGCGTCCCTGGCCCTCGGTCTCCCCACCGTCCTGTCCCCGCGCCTCTCCTCTGCCGACCCCCGCGAGCGCCACCGCGGCTTCAGCCACCACACCCGCACCGTCCTCGAGCTGCTGCTCGCCCCGGTCCAGATCGCGGTCCCCGAGGGTTTCGCCGAGATCGCCGCCGAAGTGGGAGCGGTTGCCGGCGAGGGGGAGGGCGATGACCACGTGCTCCGGACCGCGCCCGTCGACCTCGATGCCTATGCCGAGTCCGGATTGCCGGCGAGCACGATGGGGCGATCGCTTGCCGAGGACCCCGCCTTCTTCGCCGCGCCGCTTGCCGCCGGCGCCGTGCTCGCCGCCGAGTAACGCTCCGCAACCTCCGCACTTTCCCTTGCGGGCGAAGGCTTGTAACGGCGCGAGCCGAACCCCACGCCATGGCGATCGCGATCAAACCGCCGTCCCCGGGCGCCCCGGCCGCGCCGGGCGCCGACGCCCGCTTCGAGTCCCTGGTCCTCGACTTCCTCTCCTACCTGGAGCTCGAGCGGGGCCTCTCGCGCAACACGCTGAACGCCTACCGCACCGACCTCCTTCAGTACGGCGAATTCCTCTCGGCCCACGGCCTCGACGCGCTGACCGTGCGGCCGGTCGAGATCGGCGAGTTCCTGGCCGAGCTGGCGACCGGCGGCACCGAGAAGGCGCCGTGCTCGTCGTCGACGATCCACCGCAAGGCCGCCTGCCTGCGCTCCTTCTACAAGCACCTGCGGCGCGACGAGCTGATCGGCGACGACCCGACCGCGAGCCTGGCGGCGCCGCGGCGCTCCAAGAAGCTGCCGCACGTCCTCAACTACGCCGAGGTGCAGAAGCTGCTGGCGTCGCCGCGCGGCAGCGCGCCGACGGCGCTGCGCGATCGGGCGCTGCTCGAGGTGATGTACGCGTGCGGGCTGCGGGCCTCGGAGACGATCGGACTGGAGCTCGCCGATATCGACACCCACGAGGGGTTCCTGCGGGCGCGCGGCAAGGGCTCCAAGGAACGGATGGTGCCGCTCGGCCGCCAGGCGATCCTGGCGATCGACGCCTACATGCGCGGCGGCCGGCCGAAGCTGATCGGCGAACGCCACGAGGTCAAGCTCTTCGTCAATTTCCGCGGCGGACCGCTGACCCGGCAGGGCCTCTACAAGATCGTCCAGGGCCACGCGCGCGACGCCGGCCTGGCGGGCAAGATGAGCCCACACACCCTGCGTCACAGTTTCGCGACGCACCTGTTGGAGAACGGCTGCGATCTGCGCGCGGTCCAGGAGATGCTCGGCCACGCCGACATCGCGACGACGCAGATGTACACCCACATCTCCGGCCAGCATCTGCGCGACGTCTACTTCGAGTCCCACCCGCGCGCCAAAAGCGACTAGTTCCGCTGCGGCGAGCGGCGCCGGGCGGCTGGCGTTCGCAGTTATCCGCCTATAGCCCGGATAAGTGCGAACGCTCACCGGTGGGGCCGGTCGGATAGAACTCGGGGATGCCCGAGCTGCCCGAGGTCGAGACCGTCGCGCGCCAGTTGGAGCCGGAGCTCGAAGGCCACCGGATCGCCGCGCTCGAGGTGCTCGACCCGCGCTGGTGCCGGCCGATGTCGCCGAAGAAGCTGAGCGCCGCCGTCGAGGGGTCGATGATCGAAGGGCTCGGGCGCCGCGGCAAGTACCTGCTGCTGGGGCTGGAGGGCGAGCGGACGCTGGTGATGCACCTGCGTATGACCGGCAACCTGGTCCTGGTCGACGACGGGGCCACGCTCGATCCCTCCGAGGGTCGGCGCCTCTACGAGGGCGAGCGCTTGGCCTCGGACCGGTTCCTGCGGGTCCGCTTCACCCTCGACGACGGTCGCGAAGTCTGGTTCACCGACGCCCGCCGCTTCGGCGAGGGCTTCCTGATCGACAACGCCGACCTGCCCGAGCGCTTCGCCCGCCTCGGGGTCGAGCCGCTGTCGGAGGAGTTCACGCCGGAGCTGCTGGGCGAGATCGCCGCCGGGCGCACGGTGCCGCTGAAGTCCTTCCTGCTCGACCAGTCGGGGATCGCCGGGGTCGGCAACATCTATGCCGACGAGGCGCTCTACCGAGCGCGGCTGCACCCGCTCTCGCCGGCCGGGTCGATGAAGCCGGAGCACTGGGTGGCGCTGCGCGACGGGGTCGTCGCCTCCCTGGAAGCCGGCATCGACGCCGGCGGGTCGACGATCGACGACTACCGCGACGGGCGCGGCGAGAAGGGCCAGATGCAGGAGCGCTTCCTCGTCCACACCCGCGAGGGCGAGCCCTGCCCGGACTGCGAGGGTGAGGTCGTCCGCATCGTCGTCAGCGGCCGCTCGACCTACTTCTGCCCGAGCTGCCAGGTCAAGCTCCGCAAGCGCCCGAAACGCCGCAAGAAGGCCGCGGCGCGCTGATTTTCCGTCCGGTCTATCCCCGACACTTGCTGTCGTGGCAGGGGTAACGGTCAAGACCGAGGCGGTGGTGTTGCGGAGCATTCGCTACGGGGAGGCCGACCGGATCCTGCACCTGTACTCGCCGACGCGGGGGCGGTTCGGGGCGATCGCCAAGGGGGCGCGGAAACCGAAATCGCGCTTCGGCGGCCGGCTGGAGCCGTTCTTCCGCCTCGACCTCGTCCTCCACGAAGGCCGCGGCGACCTCCTCACCGTCACCAACGTCTCGACCCTCGACGGCTACCCGCGCCTGCGCTCCTCCGGCCCGGCGATCACCGCCGGCGCCCGCGCCTGCGACGCCGCCCTGCGCCTGCTCGACTCGGCCGAAGCAAACGCCGCCGCCTACAACCTGCTCTGCCGCTACCTGGTGCTGCTCGACGAAGCCGGGCAGCCGCGCGCCGTCAGCCTCGAAGTGGCGCTCTCCTTCCGGCTGAAGCTGGCGCTGGTCGCCGGCTTCGCCCCCGAGCTCGCCTCCTGCGCCGGCTGCGGCGAGGCCGAGCACCTCGCCGGCTTCTCCGGCGCCTCCGGCGGCGTCGTCTGCGGCAGCTGCGAGGCCGGGTCGTTCCCGCTCTCCGAGGAGGCGCACCGGTTCATGGTCGAGGCCCTGGCAGCGCCGCTGATCGGCGCCCCCGCCGCCTCGCCGCTGGCCCTGCGCCAGGTCGAGCGCGCGGTCGGAGAGACGCTCGAGCACCACGCCCATGTGCAGCTTCGCGCCGCGGCTTGATCCTCAGCGGTCGAAAACCAAGCAGGTCGGGGGATGCAGGGAGGGAGACGAGGTGAGCGCACATCAGTGCGTGATCCGAGGAAACCGACTGAAGACCCCGAGATGCGCCGAGTTTGCAGACCGCTGAGCCTATGATCGATGCGATGCCTGCGACGATCTCATTCGAGGACCGGATCCGCTCCTGGGAGGACGAGTTCTTCGCCCCCGAAGCGACCCGCTCCTACCCCGCCGAGCGCGCCCGGCCGGAGCCCGACAGCCCGCTGCGGACGCCGTTCCAGCGCGACCGCGACCGCATCGTCCACTCCAAGTCCTTCCGCCGGCTCAAGCACAAGACCCAGGTTTTCGTCGCCCCCGAGGGCGATCACTACCGGACCCGGCTCAGCCATACGCTCGAGGCTTGCGGAATCGCCCGCACCGTCGCCCGCGCGCTCGGCCTCAACGAGGACCTGACCGAGGCGATCGGGCTCGGCCACGACCTCGGCCACCCGCCCTTCGGCCACGCCGGCGAGGAAACGCTCGACGCGGCGCTGCGGGAGCGGGTCAGCGGCGGCTTCAAGCACAACGAGCACTCGCTGCGCGTGGTCGAGGTTCTGGAGCGCGACGGCGAGGGGCTGAACCTGACCGCGCCGGTCCGCGACGGCATCCTCAACCACACCGGCCCGGTCAAGCCGGCGACGCTGGAGGGACGGATCGTCCGCCTCGTCGACCGCGTCGCCTACATCAACCACGACATCGACGACAGCCTGCGCGCCGGGATCCTGCGCCCCGAGGACCTGCCCGCCGCCGAGATCGAGCTGCTCGGCCCGACCGGCTCGATCCGCATCGACACCCTCGTCCGCGACATCGTCGAACGCTCCACGGGTGCCGGCGACATCGTCCAGTCCGAGGAGGTCGGGATGGCGATGCTGCGCCTCCGCAAGTTCATGTTCGACCGCGTCTACCTCGGCCCCGAGGCGCGCTCCGAGCACGTCCGCGTCGAGCGCACGATGCGCGGCCTGTTCGACCACTACATGTCGCGCCCCGAGGACCTGCCGCGCTGGGACCCCGCCGCCGACGTCGCCGGCCAGGTCACCGACTACATCGCCGGGATGACCGATCGCTACTGCATCGCCCGCTTCACCGCGCTCACCGTTCCCGAGGCCTCGCGCTTCTAAGTGGCATGGCGTTGATCTCCCCAGACAGCCTCGAGCGCGTCAAGCAGGCGGCCGACATCGTCGAGATCATCAATGCCCACACCGACCTGCGGCGGGTCGGCGCCCGCTACACGGGCCTCTGCCCGTTCCACGAGGAGCGCACGCCGTCGTTCTCGGTCGAGCCCCAGGAGAAGCTCTACCACTGCTTCGGCTGCGGGGTCGGCGGCGACGTCATCAAGTTCGTCGAGGAGAAGGAGGGGATGGGGTTCGCCGAGGCGGTTGAGCTGCTGGCCGACCGCTACGGGGTCGAGCTGGAGCGCGAGCAGGAGGACCCGCGGGCCGAGGCCCGGCGCCAGCGCGCCCGCCGCCTCGAGCAGCTGCTGGAGCGCACCGCCGGCTACTACGCCAACTTCCTCTGGGAATCCAAGGAGGCGGGACGGGCGCGCGACTACCTGGCCGAGCGCGGCCTCGGCGAGGCGGTGCTCCGCGACTTCGGCGTCGGCTACGCGCCCAGCGCCTGGGACAAGATCCTCGTCGCCGGCCAGCGCGCCGGCTTCTCGGTGGCCGAGCTCGGCGGCGTCGGGCTGGTCCAGAAGGGTCGCTCGGGC
The DNA here is from genome assembly GCA_963839115.1 of uncultured Actinomycetes bacterium. Taxonomy (GTDB): domain Bacteria; phylum Actinomycetota; class Thermoleophilia; order Solirubrobacterales; family 70-9; genus VAYN01. The sequence goes on along the minus strand of CAWITM010000001.1, from coordinate 1,305,715 downwards.
GGCGACTACGACCGCTTCCGCGAGCGGATCATGTTCCCGATCCGCGACCGTCGCGGGCGCACCCTCGGCTTCGGCGGCCGGGCGATGCGCTCCGACCAGGGCGCCAAGTACGTCAACACCGCCGAGACCGACTTCTTCCACAAGAGCAAGATCCTCTACGGCGTCGACCGGGCCAAAGGGGCGATCGCCAAAGCCACCCGCGCCGTCGTCGTCGAGGGCTACACCGACGTGCTGGCGCTCCACCAGGCCGGGATCGAGGAGGCGGTCGGGGTGATGGGGACGGCGATCACGCCCGACCAGGTGTCGACGCTCTCGGGAATGGTCGAGGAGGTCGTCCTGGCGATGGACTCCGACTCGGCCGGCCAGGAGGCGATGCTGCGCGCCCAGCGCGTCGCCTCCGGGCGCAGCATGCGCCTGCGCGTCGCGGCGATGCCGGCCGGCGAGGACCCGGCCGAGATGATGGCGGCGGAGGGGGGAGCGGAGCGCTTCCGCGACCTGGTCGAGCGCTCCGGTGAGCTGACCGAGTTCCAGGTCGGGCTGGTCCTCGACCGCACCGACGTCTCGACGCCGGTGCAGCGCGACCGCGCCCTCGCCGAGGTGGCGCCGATCCTGGCCGGGATGGGACCCTCGATCAGCCGCGACGAGCTGGTCCGCCGGGTCGCCGACCGCCTCGAAATCGAACCGGCGACGGTGCTGGCGCGGATGACCGTGGCGACGCCGACCAGCGGCGGCCCCGAAGCCGCCGAGGAGCGCGGCTCCCCGCAGCGCAACGGCTCGGGTGCTCAACCCGAGGCGCCGTCGCCGCGCCGCACCGGCGCGCTGACCTCGCGCGAAGTCCGTGAGCGGGCGCTCCTGGCGATGTGCATCGCGCTGCCGGAGCAGGGCCCGGCGGTCCTCGAGCGCCTGACCGACGCCCATCTCTCGCCCAGCGGCCAGCGCGCCGCGACCTGGCTGCGCGCCCATCCCGGCGACCCCGCCTCGGACCTCCCCCGCGACGACGACGAACTGGCCGGCCTGATCGCCGAACTGGTGATGACCTCGCGCGAGGAGCCGGCCTCGCCGCTGGCGATGGAGCTCAACTTCATGCAGCTCGACCAGCGCCGCCTCGAGAACGAGATCGCCGCCGCCGGCGAGCGCGGCGACTACGAGCGCCGGGCGGCGCTCAGCCGTGAGCGAGCCGCGCTCGTCGAGCGGATCGCTCACGCCCAACAGGACCAGGGCTGACCCGGTAGATTCCGCTTCCGTTCCGGCCACGCCGGACGCCTTCGTTCCGGGGTAGCTCAATCGGCAGAGCATTCGACTGTTAATCGAAGGGTTGTGGGTTCGAGTCCCACCCCCGGAGCTTTCTCATGTAGCCGTAGAGCCAGATGCGCCGCCCTTCGAGGCGGCGCTCTTGCGTTCGGGGCCACGCCTGGGGCAACAGACCGTTTGGCAAAGGTCTCGCTGCCCCGAGCGCCACACTGGTGGCATGGAACACACGTCGGCATTGGAAGTCGTGACGATCTTGGTCGCCGGCTATGCCGCTCTCGTGGGGACGCTTGCACTGGCCGTTCAGGTCGCCACCTGGTTTCGGACGTGGGCGACGCGGGTCGAGGTGGCGCTGTCCCCGATGCAGATCATCGACGCGGTAGGAACCGATGAAGCGATCGTTCTTTTCCGGATGATCAACCACAGCGAACACGGTGAAAATCACATCGCTCGGGTTCGCTCCCCAAAAGAGGGGCGGGATGGGGGCGGTAATCGCCCGGCCGTATCCGATCGGCCAGCCTCTGCCGATCCCCATCGCTGCAAGGGACCAGGCTCAAGCCTGGACTCACCCGGATAAAAAGCCGAACTTCCTTGAGCAGAGCGGGAAGGTTCGAGCCGTCGTCTCAACCTCCGACGGCAGACGTTCAGGTCCAAGAAGGTTTCAGTGGCGAAGCTTTTCGAGATTCCCGACTGACAGATCCGGCTAAGACAGCGTGCCGAGGGCTGATGCTGCGACCTCGAGCACGACCGGTGCTACGAGGCTCACAGCCTGAGTCCCTCGAGCGTCGTCGGGACTTTCGAACTGTCTGGTCCGCTTCGCCAAGTCGCTCCCCTGGCGGGACTGCCATCTGTTCGAAGGAATCGGCTTGGTCTCAGCTCCCGAGATCGAAGGCACGTTCACCTTCAACTCAAGGACAATGAACAGGCATCGAGGAGAGCGTTCGACGTAGAGGCAGCGAAATTAGTCCAGCCCCAGAGACGGCGCTAGTCGAACCCCCAGACCAAATAGCACCCACCAAGGAACGGCGGCCAAGCAGCACCACGGCAGAACCCGTCACGCACTATCACCGGGTGGTTCGATCGCCCACGGGTGGATGCTCAGCAGCCCTGGAACAGAGCTCCGCCTAAGATTGCTGGCGTGCGGGGGGCATTTGTGACATGGCTCGTGGCCTTGACGGTGATGGCGAACGTTGTCCCTGTCTCTGCGGCGATCGCGTCAGGGGCGACCTCGGATCGTTCGCACGCAGGCTCGGTCGTGATCGGCGCCGGTGATGTCGCAGGTTTTCCGTGGTCCGCATCGGTTCGTCGTGAGGACGGGGCCGCGCAGGCCAAGCGCGTCGCCGAACTTCAACCGTGCCTCAGTACTAGCTCCGAACGATCCAATGGCGGCGAAGGGGGTGAGACCTGCACCTTCGGGTCGCGCATCACCCCCGAAAGCGGGGCGCTCTGGATCACGACCTCGGAGCCGAACCAGGCCGAAACCGAAACATCGATGACCGCCGTCGCGATGGTTTTCGCGCCGGTGACCGTTTCGGTTAAAGCAACCCTCGTCGGCGGCAGGGTGCAAACCATCGGCCTTAGAAGGCTGACCTCAGAGCAGGCCAGGAAGGCGGGACTGTCGCGCCTTCGCTACGCCGCCTTCGCGACGGCAGGCACGTGGTGTGTGGCCCGGCTCGAAAGTTTCGATCGGGCTGGTCGCAGGCTTTGGCGGAGCGGCGACCTGCGCAAGCGGTCGTGCCCCGCGAGGGCTGACCCGCCCGGTCCGATGCCCTACTCGTCGGACATTCGGCGTCGTCGGCCGGGTGCTGGGCCTCCGCGTTCGCCAGCCCGAGCTTGAGGCTTGGCTCGGCCACGCCACGCCGACCATCACCCTGGAGACCTACGTCCACCTCCTCGACGAGGGTGTGGGGGAGCCCCTGGAGATCGCCCCTCTAGCAACGGTCGAGAGCCTCGCCTAGAGAGGCAGTTCGACAGTTCCCCAGACGGCGTGCCGTACCCAGATGGACACTTGGAGACTGCTCGCCTCGCTGGGCACGCCCGGTCGAAAGTCGACGTCCCACAACGTGACGTGCAGATCGCTGTCTCCACTCCCACCGCCTCCACCGCTTTCGTACTCGTTCCCCAGGTCGTCGGTGATCGCGAACATCGTGCCCTGATCGCCCTCTTGGAACTCGCTCGCGATTTCCTCGGCATCCGATTCGACGACTGCGAGAAGGGTGAGTTTGTCCGGCCAAAGCACGGCGCCGATCACCACGACGCGGCCGTCTTGCTCCGGGGCATGGATCACGCGGACTTTCTCCACGCCCGCCGCCTAGCTCGTCCCCGCGCCGCAACGGCCGAACGATGGCCTGTAGGGAACGATCCGTTCCCTCAGAAGCTTTCCCGTCTTTGCCGTGACCCGATAGCGGGCGTGACTCACGAGCCGTTCGGTGCAAGGCAATTCTTCTGCGAATTCCTGGCCACTGATCGCGCCTACCCATTCAGGGCCTTCCGCCTCGAAGCCGTGAACGACGGTCACCCATTCGACGGGCCTCTTCGTCCCTCCGACGATGGGGACAATCCCTGGACGGCCCTTGAACTTCACTCCGACCGATACGGCGACCGACCGCCGATACCGACGCTCGCATTCCTTCGGAAATGCAGGGGTGCGGTAGTGGATGAGCAATTCGGGAAAGCTGAAGTCCGGCGACCGGTTGAGATTCAGGTGCCCTCGAAGCAGAGGCAGCGGCCGTACTCCCTCGTCAACGCATCGAGTAGCCCACGAAACGCCTCGGGCGCGCGCGGGCTCTGCTCCCCAACCCCCGAAGGCGACGCCGATCAGGAGCGGGCATATGGGGGCGGCGATCCAGCAACGCATTTGGTGCCTGTCACCCATCACGGCTTGGTTCCCTGTGCCGAGAAGCCGTAAACCGCAGTGCTCGGGGCAACAGAAAGGCAACAGCCGGTCGGGAAACAGTCGAAAACGATTCCCCCACCTACGCCGCGTAACGCCCGGTCCGGAGCCAAACCCGCCAACAGCCGAAATCAGCCGCAAAGGCAGAGGCCAATCGAAGGGTTGTGGGTTCGAGTCCCACCCCCGGAGTCTGAAGTACCCATTGTCTCGCCTGGCTGCAGGCGAGACGACACACTCTCGCCGGTGCCGGACAGGTACCGAACATGAAGACAATCGATCAACGGCGTGAGGAGCGTTTCCGCTCGCTCTACGCAGATGCCTACGAGGACGTCCTGAAGTTCGTCCAGCGGCGCGTCGATCCTTCGCACGCCGAGGACGTGGTGGCAGAGGCGTTTCTCGTGGCGTGGCGGCGAATCGGAGAGGCGCCGAAGCGACCTGACGATCTGCGCGCCTGGCTCTTCGGTGTCGCCCGGGGCTGCCTGCTCAACGCGCGGCGCGGCCAGAGGCGAAGCGAGGCGCTGACCGTGCGAATCGCGGAAGCGGTGTCGACCGACGGCGCTGACGACATCGATCCCGAGCTCGTTGCCTCGAGGATCGACTTGGCGGACGCCTGGAAGCACCTCGGCGCCGGCGAGCAGGAGGTGCTTGCACTGACCGTGTTCGAGGGCCTCTCGTCGCGTCAGGCCGGCCACGTAATCGGCATCACGCCCGTCGCCTACCGGGCACGACTCGTGCGCGCCCGGCGCGCCCTGCGTCGCCAGCTCGAACGTCCCGATCCGAAACCTGGAACTACCACCGAAATCGAGGAGGCCGCATGACGAACACCCGTTTCGAGACCACCCTGCGCGAGCTCGACGCCGCGACCGGGATCGCCGATGAAGCCCAGCGGCAAAACGCCGACGCGCGACTCGCGCGAATCCTGGCGACGCCTGTCCCGGCGGGCACCACTCGCCGACCGCGCGCACCTCGGTTCCGCCGCCTGGCGGCCATGAGCGCGGTCACGGCCATCGCGGTCACGGTCGGGTTGCTCGTCCTGCGAGGCAGCGGCGGCACCGACGTCGCCTATGCGTCCTGGACCGCGGTCCCGACGCCGGTGGCGGGAGCCGAACTCGATGCCGTCCTCGGCGCCTGCCGTGAGCAGCTGGGCGACGGCACGATTCCGGTCGAGCTGGCCGAACGACGCGGTGACTACGTCGCCGTGCTCTTCTTCGAGGAAGACCCCGAAACGTCGATGTCCTGCATCGCCACGAACCGGCCGGGATCGACCGAAGTCGATCAGGTCATCACCGGTGCCGCCGGCTCGTCCGGACCCGCCTGGACGCCTCCCGCCGGCCAGATCACCGAAGGCGCTTCTACCCAGTACGGCGGCGATCACCCGGCATCGCTCACCGAAGGCGCCGTCGGTCGCGGTGTCGTCGGAGTGACCATCCATGCCGGGACGAGGACGATCGTCGCCACCGTCGAGGGCGGGCGCTACGCCGCCTGGTGGCCGGGTGCCGCATTCAAGGACGAACCGGTCAAGCCGAGCGGTCAGGGCGGCCCGGAGCTCGCGCTCACCTACGACGTCCACCTCGCCGGCGGCAGCGTCGAGAGGGACGTGAAGCCGACTCCGCCCAGCTGAGACGGCAAGGGCGCTGCGCCGCGGCGCATTAGGCTGGCCGGCGACGGAGCCCTCGGGTCCGTCGCCGGCTAGACGACGAAGACCCAGGGAGGGGACCAGTGCCGTACGGATGGCGGGCGAGTTCACCCGGGTCGAGACCGACGTTCGCGGGGCGCTTTAGACGCTGATCGTCCCGTCGGCGTCGAGGACCAGGGGCGCCCAGAAATCCGGGTCGGTCGCGAGGCCGGGCATGACGCCGGGAATCCCGCCGCCGCCACCCGTGCTCATCGCCCGGTACTGGTATTCGCCGGCCGGCAGGCCCATGCCGGCGCTCTTCTCGCGGAGGTCCTTGAAGGCGTCGATCGCAGCCGTCTCGCCGCTGCCCTCGCCGGTCCCGACAGGTTGAGGGTCGCCGGACTCGGGTGCGTAGCGGAAGACGTAGATCATCGAGCGAGCCTAGCGCCCGTCATGATGCAACCGTCACCAAATGAGAGGAAGATCGAGATGGCCGCACCCAAGCCGATGCTGAAGGCCGAGGTGAAGCGCCGCGAGGACATGGCCCTGGAAGACATGGCCGCCACCGCCCGCTACCACGCCGGCCGACTGCCGACGACGTCCAAATGGCAGGCCGCGCTCACCGGCCTCGCCGAGCGGCTCGAACCGGTCCCGGAGTTCGAGGACTGAGCTCATCCCGCCCCGCGGTCGTCCTTACCCACCGATAGCGCCGGAAAGGACGACCACGCCTCAGGCCGGGGGGTGGCGCGCCGCCAGCTCCTCGACCAGCTCGGCGCCGCGCACGGCGCCGTCGTTCTCGCGCTCCCAGGCGGCGATCTCGCCGGCGCGGGCGGCGAACGAGGGGTCGGCGAGGATCCGCCGCGCCGCCCAGCGCAGCGGCCCGGGGCGGCAGAGGCGCCAGGGGAGGGACAGTCCCGCCCCCGCCCAGTCGAGGCGCATCGCGGTCTCGCTCATGTCGCCGGCGATCGGGTTGATCAGCACAGGGGTGCCGGCGCCGAGCGCCCGCGCCACGGTGCCGTGGCCGCCGTGGGAGACGACCAGCGCGGCCGCCGGCATCAGCTGGCTGTAGGAAAGCCAGTCGACGAGGCGGGCGTTCGGCGGCACCTCGATCGGGCTCTGGGGGTGGACCCGGTTGGTGGTTGCGACGACCCGCACCGGCTCTCCGGCGAAGGCCGCGAGCGCGGTTCGCACCAGGCGGTTGCCGGAGTCATGGGCGGTGCTCGGCGCGACCAGGACCAGCGGCGCCTCGCCGGGCGGCAGCTCGATGTCGGGGTGGGGGACCTCGAAGGTCATCGGCCCGGTCACCCGCACCGCGGCTGGCCACTCGCGCGGGTACTCGAGCTGGGGATAGGTCGCGACCAGCGCCAGATCGGCGCTGATGCCGCCGTGGAAGCGCTCGATCGGCGCCAGGCCGAGGCGCTCCCGCTGCAGGTTGAGGTCGCGGCGCCCCTGGGCGAGGCCGATATTCAGCGCTCGCTGACCCTGCCGCCACGCCGCTCGCCCGAGCGCCGTGCGCGGCGCCCGCAGGCCCATCGCGAAGAACGGCAGACCGGGGTCGACCACCGGGTAGATGTGGGGGATCAGCGTCGCCAGCGGCACCCCGGCGCGCTCGGCGGCCAGCGCCGGCGCCAGGGTGAGGATGTCGGCGACGGCGACGTCGGGCCGGAAGTCCTCGAAGAGCGGCAGCAGCGCCCGGGCGGCCTCGGCGGCGTGGAGGCCGTCCTCCGAGTCCGGCTCGGGAGGCGGGAACATGCTGTATTCCTCGGCCGCGACGAAGCTCAGGCCGGCGCCCTCGACGGCGCCGCGCCGCTCCTCCCAGCTCTCCATGACCACCTCGTGGCCGCGGCGCGCCAGCGCTCGGCCGAGGGAGATCGCCGGAAAGGCGTGGCCGGGGTCGCCGAACGCCGCGACCAGGACCCGCAGCGGCCGCCCAGCGCGGTCGCCGTCGGGCGAGCCGCTAGGGACCGCCGATCGACTCACCGGGCCGCGTCATGACGATCTCCGGGATGTGGCAGTTGGGCGAGAGCGCCAGCAGGTAGCGGACGGTCTCGCCGAGGTCGGAGGTCTTGATCATCTCCTCGGCCGGGATCGACTCCTTGACGAACTCGCTCATCGCGGTGTCGACGAAGCCCGGCGCGATCGCCGTGCAGTGGATGCCCTCGGCGCCGAGCTCACGCTCGGTCGAGGCGCTGAAGTTGATCACCGCGGCCTTGGTGGCGGCGTAGATCGAGAGCCAGGGCTGGCCGGCTTTGCCGGCGATCGAGGCGAGGTTCACGATCAGCGCCTTGCGGTGCTCGGCGCCGGCGCGTTTCAGCAGCGGCACGCCCTCGCGGGTCGCCAGGATCAGCGAGCGCAGGTTGACGCCGAGCTGCATGTCGAGGAATTTGGTCTGGATCTCGTCCATCGGCGCGCCGATCCCGACGCCGGCGTTGTTGACCAGCACGTCGAGGCGGCCGAAGCGCTCCGCGTGGGCGGCGAAGATCGATTTGACGTCGTCCTCCTCGAGGACGTTGGCGGCGACCGTCTCGATCTCGAAGCCCTCGGCGCGCAGCGGCGCGATCGCGTCCTCGAGTTTCTCCGGACGCCGCGCCGAGAGCGTCAGCCCGTAGCCCTCCTCCGCCAGTACGCGCGCTATCGCCAGGCCGATCCCGCCCGACGCTCCGGTGATCACTGCCGCTCGCTCCGCCATCTCCCTCTTCTCCTCGTTCGACGCTGGTTCGACGAAGCGGCCAGCCTATGTGCTCTGAGAACATGCCGCCGATGCGCGCCCCTCGTTCGCTCCTCGCTTTCGCCTGCCTGCTCGCGGCCGGGCTGCTGGTCGCCGGCTGCGGCGGCGGCTCGAGCTCGACCGGCGATGGCGGTGGAGGCGCCGCCGCGATCGCCGAAAGTCGCCCGGCACCGCCGGCGAGCGCCTTCCCGGCGACCGAAGGCAAGACCCTCGAAGAAGTCGTGAACCTGGCCGACGGTCCCGCCCAGCTGGGGATCTCGCCGGCGGCGACGGTCTTCTACGAAGGCCCCAACCGCTACCCGTTCGGGGTCTTCGAAAAGGGTGCCGGCAGCGAATCCGGCAAGGTCGAGAAAGAGCTGGCGGATGCCGAAGTCGCGGTCTACTACGCCTGTGCTCCCGCACCGGTCAGGGTCCGCGGCAAGGTCGGTGGCAAAGCGAAAAAGGGTTCGAACGCCGCGGTGAGCGCGTCGGAGCAGAAGGTCCTCGAAGAGCCCGCGGTCGGCCCCTTCCCGGCGCGAATCGAAAGCCTTTCCCCCAAATCGGAATTCGAATCCCAGACGACCAGCGAAAGCCCGAGGACGGCGCGGGTCGTCTATTCAGCCGAGCTGAATCTGCCGGCCGGCCGCGAATGCCGGCCGGCGGCGCTGATCAAGGAAGGCAGCGAAGTCGGGGCGAAGGTCCTGCCCGGATTCACGCCGGGCGAATTCACCGAGGTCCCGCGCGTTGGTGAGGAACCGCCGCAGATACACACGCCGACCGCGCAGGATGTGGGTGGTGACCTCGCGAAGATCACCACGCGAGTGCCGCCGGACACCCTGAACAAGGTGGATTTCGCGGAAGCGCTCGGAAAGGAACCGATTGTGCTCTTGTTTGCAACCCCCCAGTTCTGCCAGAGTCGCGTCTGCGGGCCGGTCGTCGACGTGGCTCAAGAAGCGCAGGAAAAATTCGGCGGCCAGGCGAGTTTCATCCACATGGAGATCTACAACGAAAACGATCCGGGCGAAGGCGTGCGGCGGCAGGTGCGGCAGTTCCACCTGCCGAGCGAACCGTGGCTGTTCACGATCAACCGCGAAGGGCTCGTCAGCTCGGCGGTCGAGGGTGCATTCGGTCCCGAATTGCTTGACAGAGACGTCGAAAAGGCGGTGAGCGAATGAGCGACGCGGCATCCGAGGAGCAGCTGCTGGAGACCTTTGCCGAGGAGGCCCGGCGCCGCTGCGACGTGATCGCCGCTGGCCTGGCGACGGCGACGACCGATTTCGAGACGATGCGCGCCGAAGCTCACGCGCTCCGCGGCACCGCCGGCGTCGTCGGCCTGCGCCGCCTCGCCGAGCTTGCCGGGCTGATGGAGTCCGACCTCGCCGAAGCCAAGAAGACCGGCTCGATCCGCGGCGGCCGCGACCACCAGATCGCCGACGCCGCCAAGGCCCTGGCCGAGGGCGCCGCGGCCGCCGCCAAGGGCGAAGAGGAGCCGCCTGACGTCGGGCGCTCGCTGGCCCAGCTGTTCAGCGCCTAGCCGGCAGGCGGGTCGGAGCGGAGCTGAAGCCGGGGCATTCGCTGCGCCCGTAGGGCGTGAGGCGGATCGGTTCGAGGAATTCGGCGTAGTAGACGCCGGGCTCGATCCTCGCCAGGTCCTGCTTCCACAGCAGCCGGTCGCTGGCCGGTTTCGCCTCGGCGCCGATCGCCTGGCTGAAGACCCGCTCATCGCCCCCGGGGGTCACCCGATACACCCGCAGGCGGCGCGGCCCTTCCGGTCCCTTTCTGTCGCCGACCAGGCAGGGCGGTTCGGCCGGGACGGGAGAGGCGCCGGGCGGCATCGTCGCCGTCCCATAGAGGAAGTGCTTGCGGCGGTTGTATCCGATCGTCGCGTAGCCGACGTATGGCGCGCCGAGCCCCTCGCAGGCGACGCCGTCGTGATCGCCGTCCATCTGGGCGACGTTGCGGGCTGGCGAACCGCCGTGTTCGAGGAAATATGCCTCGGCGTCGCCCTGGGCCTTGAAGGAGTGGCAGCCTTGCTGGGGTCCGGGCCCCGCCGGCGCTGCCTCGGCTGCCCCGGCGAGCGGCGCCGAGCCGAGCAGCAGGCCGGCGCCGGCAACCGCCAGCCCCGCAACCCCGATCCGAAGACGCCGTCGCATCGCAATCACGCTACCCAGCCGCTCCGACCCGAATCCCGCACGCTCCCCGCGCCGCCCTTATCTTTGGGCCCGCGGGGCGATAGCTCAGTTGGTTAGAGCAGCGGACTCATAATCCGTCGGTCCCTGGTTCGAGTCCAGGTCGCCCCATCTCGGGAAAGCCGCTCCACAGGCCGCAAACCGGCTTGTAAAGCGGAGTTTCCTTACGCGCCAGAGAATCGCCCTTCCGCGCCCTTCCGCGCGGTTGTACCCGATTTCGCGCGGTTCTGCGGGTTCGTGGTCGCATCCTGGCCGCATCGGTCGAGGTCGCAACGCCCCAGTCACTTTTTCCGCCGCCGAGAGCGTCTAGGGTTCAGCCCACGGACTCGCGTCGTCGCTGACGACGAACTCTCCTAAGCACGCGATGTGTAGCCGGGACGGGACCGTCATAGAGGACGAGCTGACTTGCGTTGCGGCCCCTCCGGAGATTTTTAGGTCGCTGCATAGCGGCCGGGGGATACCCCAAACAACGCAGACGCGACGGCGGCGCCGCCTCAAGCCCCGGCTAGCACTCCAGCTAGTCGGGGAGTCGCGTTTTGGGGCTAGTTCGCTTCCGAGCCGCCGGTCATGGACGTAGCCTCGCCGTGATGCCGGTCGCCGATGCAAACCTCACCGTGGCTCTGGTCGCAGCAGCGGCCGCGATCCTTTCCGCCGGTGGATCGATAGCGGCCGCCGTGGTCGCGTGGCGGCTCGGTTGGCAACGATTCGACCATGAGCGCGAACAAGACAACCGCGTAGACAGTCGCGAAGTGCCGCGGCGGGAGCCTTGGCATTGGGGCAGTCCAAAGCCATCATTCGCAAGGTTTATTCGCGTTTCCGAAAGCCGCTGGCGGACACTTCTCAATGCTGGCCCGACGACTTCGGCGAGCGCTTGGACGAAGTCCTGGCCGCCGTCGAACGGCTGGAGGCGAGCGTAGCCGCCCTTCGCATCCGCTTCCCTTCTGACGACATAGTCGTGATCGAGGCCGTGGGAGCGCTGGCGGATACGCGGGCGCTCTATCAGCTCTATTGGCACAGCCACGGGCGGGCGTTCAATCAAAACAGGGCGCGAAACGCGGATCGCGACGCCGAGCTGGGCGGAGAACTCAACCGCTCGTTCGACGAGCATGAAGATGCCTATCTTGCCGCCGCGCAAGCAGCGGTAGAGGTCGCGCTCTAGTCGATCCCGGCGAACAACTCCGCTGGCGACACTTCAAGCCCACGTGCCAGCTTGAACACCGTCTCCAGCGTCCGGCTTGCGCTCGCCAGACTCGATACGCCCCCACGCGGTGTGGTGCTCCCCGACCGCCCAAGCGACGTGCTCCATCGTCAGGCCCTTGCTCTTGCGCAGCCGGACAACGTTCGCCGCGAAGACTGCGGCGGGCGTTTCGTCGCGTGCGGGCACCGGGGCAGCTTCCGATTCCGGCGCCGCTCCCGACGGTCGAACCTGCGGGCGGCCGGCGTCGATCCGGCCGACCTCGCCGCCGTCACGGGTCTCGACGTGGAGACGGCCACCCGCGTCTACATCCACGCAACCGGCCGCTCGGGCCAGATAGAGTTTTGGCTCTGCGGCGGTAGCTCACTTGGTTAGAGCACGGGACTCATAATCCGTCGGTCCCGCGTTCGAGTCCAGGTCGCCCCATCGGAAGCGGAGCCTCAGCGCTGGGAAGCACCGCCGCCCGGTTCGGCGCCGACCACGCCGACGGAGAAGCCGCTCGCCTTGCAGGGAACGTGAAGGTGGAGGGGCCGTGACGGATCGAGGTCGATTCGAGGACTTCGCCGGCGTCTCCGAACGCCGTGACCTTCACCTTCGACGAGCAGCCGTGGTAGGTCGCGGCGAAGGCGCCGAACGGGAGTTTCAGGCCGATGGCGCCGAGCAGGCGGCCACGGACGCGGGCGACGACCGCGCGCGAATGGCGCATCTTGCCGCGCAGCGGATAGAGCAGCCGCACTTCGGCGACCGCAGGGGAAAGGCTGCCCTCGATCTGGCTCAGGCGGGCGCCGTCGTGGCCGACTTCGGTGCCGTCGATACCGTCGATGAGGAGGGCGCGTTCGCCTGGTGGCAGGAACGCGCGGCTCCCACCGCACCCGGTGCCGGCGCTGCGGACCTGGCGGTTGGCGATGTCGATGCAGGCTCCTTTTCCGGACCGGTAGCCGACGATCTCCAGCTGTTCCCGGTGGCCGACGCCGAGCAGCACTTCGGGGCCAGTGCGCTGAAAGCCGGAGGGCCGATGATCTTCAGGCAATTTCAGTCCTGGGAGCAGTTCATCGACCGGATAGGGGGGAGGGCCGCCGATCCGAGCCGGTGGTCCCGAGGAAGCGCCGGCCACCGCGGCGAAGGACAGGGCGAGGACGAGGGGGATGATCAGGAGCCTGCGGCTGAGCACTCGGCGAAGACTAAGCGGACCGTGCGAGGGGGCGTCGCTCGGCCCGCCGGCGAAGCGCGTTTTAGGCCGGCTCCATAGGCTCGGGCGATGGTCCCGGAATCGGTCGAATCGCCGGTCAGCCTCTACGTCATCGCCGCGGTGCTGCTGATCGGCGGCGTGATCGCGGCGGCGGTCGGGACGCAGATCAAGCGCCGGCTCGAGGAAGAGCAGCGCGACGAGCGCTACGTGCGCGAAAAGCGCGGCGAGATCGTCATCGAGGCCGAGCCGCCGCGGATCGCCGGGCTGCTGCAGCGCGCCGGCGGCATCGCGGTGGCGGTCGGGATCGTGGTGCTGGTGCTCGGCTGGACGCTGACGCCAGGCCCGAACTAGCGCCGTCGCCGGGTAGATTGCGGCGATGGGCAAGTGGGTCCGATGGATCGTCGGGATTGGAGCGCTGCTCGCCCTCGCGCTGCCGGCCGGCGCGAGCGCCAGGCCGCCGCTGCACCGCTGCGACCTCGGCATGCCGCGGCCGTTTCGCTGCGGTCACATCATGGTGCCGGTGCGGCGCGCCGAACCGGCGCTCGGCAAGACCAAGGTCGCCTTCGCCGTCCGGTCGCGTCGCGACTGGAGCCAGCCGAGCCTGGGGACAATCATGGCGATGGACGGCGGCCCCGGCTACGCCTCGACCGCCAAGCCGTTCGCCGCCTCGCTGATCGCCGCCCTGGGGCCGCTGCTGCGGCGCCGCGACCTGGTCCTCTTCGACGAGCGCGGCACCGGACTCTCCAACGTCGTCGACTGCCCTTCGCTGCAGGCCGGATTGGTCCAGGAATCGATCGCGATCGGCGAATGCGCCAACCAGCTCGGCCCGAGCTACGCCGGCTACACCTCCGGCGAAGCCGCCGATGACCTCGACGCGGTGCGCCGCGCCCTCGGTCTTGGGAAGGTCTTCTTCTACGGCGACTCCTACGGGACGTTCTTCGGCCAGGCCTACGCGGTTCGCCACCCCGGCAGCCTGCGCGGCCTGATCCTCGACTCGGCCTATCCCGGCGACGACCCCTACTACAGGACCCTGCTGCCGGCGGGGCTGCACGGGCTGCGGGTCGCCTGCCGCGACGCGCCGAGCTGCGCCGGCGACCCGGTCGCGCGCCTGACCCGGGTGGTCCGGCGATTCCACGCGGCGCGGCGTTCGACCGAGGGGCTGATCGGCTTCCTGCTCGAGGCCGGGACGCTGGCGCCGCGCTCCTACCTCAGCCTCGACGACGGCGACCGCCGCTTCCTCGCCGGCGAACCGCGGCGGCTCGACCGGCTGCTGGCGCCGGGCCCGGCGGGGGAGGGCAAGCTGAGCGAATTCTCATACGGCCTCGAGATCGCGGTCGAATGCAACGACTACAAGCTGCTGTGGGATCCGCGGGCCGCGCTCGCCGAGCGAATCGCCCAGCTCGACGCCGCGGTCACGAAGCTGCCGCCCGATTTCTTCGCCCCGTTCGGCCGCCGCGAGTACCTGCTCTCGCGCGCCGCTCACCTGACCCAGTGCCTCTACTGGCCGGGGCCGCCGAAGGGCGGTCTCGAACCGGCGATCCCGAGTGGCTGGCGGGCGCCGCGCAGCTTCCCGACCCTGATCACCGCCGGCCAGGTCGACGACGTCACCTCGGTCCGCGAGGCCCACCAGGTGGCCCGCCGATTCCCGCGCTCACAGCTCTACGTGGTCCCCGACCGCGGTCACGTCTCGAGCCTCTACTTCCCGTTCCGCTCGCCCGCGGTCGGGGTGATCAGGAACTTCCTGCGGGACCACTGACGGGCGCGCCCCGAGCGCGCCCGCCGGGCCACCGCTACGGCAGCAGTTCTTCGGCCTTTTCCTTGGCTTCTTCGCCCGCTTCTTCGACCTTTTCCTTGGCTTCTTCGAGCGTCTTCTTGCTCTTGCCCTTGCTGTTTTCGAGCTTTTCCTTGCCTTCTTCGATCCCCTTTTCGGCCTTTTCCTTGCCTTCTTCGATGCCCTTTTCGGCGCTTTCGATGCCGCCTTCGGCTTCTTCCTGGGCGTTGCCCGTGCCGATCCCGGCGCTGCCGGTGTTTTCGGTGCTGTTGCCGTTGCCGCAACCGGCGAGGACCCCGGCGCCGAGGATCGCGGCGACGGCGAGGGCGGCGCCGGCGCGGCGCAGCTTGAAGGTGGTCTTGTCGTCGTCGTTCATCGCTCTCCCCGTTGGATTGATCAGTCCGCTCAGGCTAGCGGCCCCTTCCGGCGACCGTTGCGGCAAGCGGTGAGTCTTTACTTTCTTCTGGTGCCCGCCGACGGCCCGCCATCAGGTCCCGCGCCGACCGTCCTGCACCTGGCGCCGCATCCCGACGACGAGCTGATCGGTCCCCCGGCGACGCTGATGGCGCTGCGCGACGCCGGCTGGCGAGTCGTCAACCTGGCCTGCGGCCTCGGCAGCGATCCTTCCCGCCGCGCCGCCCGCGCCGAGGAGCTCGGCGAGGCCTGCCGGCGCGCCGGCTTCGAGCTGCGACTGCCGCCGGAACCGGCGTTCGCAGAGATCGGGCGTGGGGACGGGGAACTGCGAACGCTCATCGGCGCGGCGCTCGCCGAAACCCGGGCGGCGATCGTCGTCTCACCCGACCCGGCCGACCGCCACCCGGCCCACGAAAGGGTTGCGGCGGCGACGCGTGCGGCGTTGGAGGCGGGGTGGGGCGACGACCGAGCCGCCGCCCCCGGCTTAGCGCCCCGCTGGTGGGCCTACGGCATCTGGGGACCGCTGGTCGAGCCGACCATCGCGACCGCCTTCGACGGCCAGCGCCTCGAGGAGATCCTCCACGCCCTCGAGGCCCATGCCGGCGAGCTCGAGCGGGCCGACTACCGGCGCCTCGTCCGCGGCCGCGCCGAGGCCGCCGCCGTCACCGCCCCGCAATTGCTCTTCGGCTTCGGGAACGCCGCGTCGGCGTCGCCCGGCGGTGGCGCCGCATCGACGGCACCGGGTGGGAGCCGGGTCGAGTACGCCGAGCTGCTGCGCGAGCAGCTCTTCCTCGACGGCGCCTGGCGCCGCGGCGAGCCCCGCTGGCTCGACCCCGCCGCGCCGTTCAGCGGACCTTGCAGTTGCGGGTGAGGGTCGCGTGGATGGTGCGGCCGCCGGCGAAGATGAAGTTGCCGCGGGCGAACGGGAAGCTCGCGCCGGGGAAGCCGGCCGGCGCCGCGCAGGCGGCGCTGATGTAGCCACGGCGTTCGCCGCGGTAGGTGAATTCACGCCCGATCCGCAGCTTCAGGCTGGTGATCGAGCCGAAGCCGCCGGCGAGGGTCGGGATCCTGGTCGTCAACACCGTGCCGTAGCGCCCCTGCGCCTGGCGGCGGATCGTCAGCGGCAGGACCAGCGTCGCCCGCACCGGAACCGAGGTGTAGAAGTGCAGGAGCAGCTCCCGGCGTGAACCTTTGTGGCCGTTGAAGACGAGCGCCTCGCCGCGGGCCGCCACGCCGCTGCCGAGTTGAAGCGCCGCTTCGAAGCTGCCGCCGCCGACCAGCGCCGGCCGGCAGCGCGCCAGCGCCGCTTCGGTCGAGGTGCTCTGCAGCAGCGACTGCGAGCAGGCGGGCAGGCCCCGCGGCGTGATCGTCCCGGCCCGGTTCAGTTCGATCTGCAGTCGCTTCAGCGGCGGTGGGTGGGAGCCGTCGGTGGTCGTGATCTCGCCGTCGACCGAGACCGTGATCGGCGCCGGCCGGTCGCGCGGCAGCGACGTCGGCGCAAAGCCGCCGTCGAAGTTGATCCGCAGCGTCCCCTCCTGGGCGACTTCGGCGCGCGCCAGGGCCGCGCCGAGCGCGAGGGCACAGACCAGGGTCGCGGCTGTTGCGAGGCGGCGCATCGTCTCCCGCCGCCAGCTTATGCGGCTGATCGCGTCTCTAGGGTTAGGCGATGATGTCGGCCGAGGGACTCCAGGGACGCCTCGCGGTTCCGCTCGAGGGCGAGCTGGTGGCGCTCGAGCCGCTGCGCGCCGAGCACGGCGAGGAACTCTGGGCCGCCGCACAGCCGGACGAGATCTGGGCCTGGCTCGCCCACATCAACGTCAGCCGCGACGTCTTCGCCGGCTGGTTCGCGGCCTCGCTGAGTGCGACCGAAGCGGACCGCGAGGGCGTCTTCGCGGTCCGCCGACGCGAGACCGGCGAGCTGGTCGGCTCCAGCCGCTTCCTCAACGTGCGCCGCCCCGACCGCGTCGTCGAGATCGGCTGGACCTGGTTCAACCCCTCGGTCTGGCGCAGCGGCATCAACGTCGAGACGAAACTGCTGCTGCTCGACCACGCCTTCGAGGCGCTCGGCGCGATCCGGGTCGAGCTCAAGACCGACGCACGCAACGAGCGCTCGCGCGCCGCGATGGCGGCGATCCCGGCCCAGTTCGAGGGCATCCTGCGCAAGCACATGACCGTTCCCGACATCGGCGTCCGCGACTCCGCCTACTACAGCGTCATCGACACCGAGTGGCCGGCGGTCCGCGCCGCCCTGCGCTCGCGCCTCGGCCGCGGCGGCTGACGCTCCGCTGTTCCTTTACCGCGCTGTTCGCGGATAAGGCACAGCGCAAGGGCGCTCAGTCCTCGTCGTTGGGGTGGACGACGCGTTCGGCTCGCGCCCGCACCTCTTCGGAGGCCTGGACGGTCGCCGCGAGCGCTTCGTCCTTGGCCGCGACCGCTTCGTCGCGCACCGCCGTCAGCCCCTCGCTCGGCTTGCCGCCGATGATGTCGCGCAGGTGTTCCTTGACCCGGTCCGTCCGCCGTCCGGGCTGGAAGCGGGCTTCGGCCTTCGCCTGCTTCTTCGGCCGCCGCTCGCCGTAGCGCCGCCGCGCCCAGGGCGAGTCCGGCTTGCCGATCCGCCAGGCGCCGTAGATCGCGATCGGGAACAGGAAGAAGCCGATGATCCCGTGCATGTTCCGTCCCTTGAGAAAGCAGATCGCGACGAAGCCGACCAGCAGCACCGCCGAGATCACCGTCGCCGCCACGGTTTCATTGCCGCTGGCCGATTCGAACGGGTTGACGCCGAGCGCGACGAGGCCGATCAGCGAGGCGGCGATAACCGTCGCGTCGATCGAGCTGCGGCCCTCCTTGGCCCAGTAGACATCGTCGAGGTAGACCCAGAGCGCGAACTCGTCGATCGTCAGGCCGGCGCCGATGCCGAAGAAGCCGGCGCAGATCTCGGTCCAGGGACTGTGGCCGAAGGCGGCGAAGCCGAGCGTCCCGGCGACCATCATCGTGACGATCCCGAAGACCAGGTGGTGGAGGTGGACGCCGCTCTCGGTGCTGACGCTGCCTGGCCACCAGGCGATTCGCGGGCTGCGCTGGATCCGCGTGCTCATGCGGATGAAGGCGAAGGAGCCGACGAAGCCGACCAGAACCAGGAACACGCCCTGCCTGTCGTGGTCGACCAGGTGGTGGTTCCAGAAGTCGCTGAGGACGCCGGCGAGCGGAAGGGAGGTCATCGGCCGGTCCTCACGCCACCGGCACGACTCGCGCCGGTTCGCGGTTGAGGCGCGGGGCGGCGCCGTCGGTGGCCTTGATCAGCTCGAGGGTGAGGAGGACGACGGCGACCGCGTAGAGCGGCGTGAAGACGACGTTGGCGCCCGCCTCGGCGATCCAGACGGCGACGAAGGTGTCGCCGAGCGTGCCGTGGACCAGATGAGCGAGCTGCTCGGCGACGGCGTCGCCGACGATCTCGACCGGCCCGAGGACGAAGAACGCCAGCCAGAAGTGATGGCGGACCAGCTGGACGCTGCGCCGCATCGCCGCGAAGACACCGCGTTTCTCGATCTCGACGATCGGCCCGGCAAGGCCGAGGAAGACGAAGGCGAGGATCCCCGGCACCAGGAAGAAGACGAAGCCGACCGCGACGATCGCCACGAACAGCAGGTCGACGGCGATCAGCTTGAGGTAGGCGAGCCGGCCGGCGATCTCGCGCAGTCGCGGCGGATGCTCTTCTTCGGGGTGGGTCAGCGAGATCGCCACGGCGCCGCTGTAGAAGACCTCGCCGAAGAGGCTGGTCGCGGTGAGCGCCGCGACCGCCGCGACCAGCGCCGCGATGTGCAGTCCGTCGACGACGTTCAGCGAGTCGGTGCTGATTTCGTTCAGCGCCGCGTCGAGCAGGCCGAGCGGGAGGAAGACGATCACGGCGAGCAGCATCAGGTTGGGCGCCCAGGCCCAGTAGGTGCGTCCGATCCGGACGTAGATCGCCACCAGTCGCCGCCGCCGGCTGGTCGGTGGGCCCACCGTCATCCCCGCCGCGGCCGCCGGCGCCGCCCGGGCTTGGTGCGCCCGCGGCGCTCGAGCCGCGACTGGCTCGATTCGCCGGCCGGCACCCGCCGCAGGTTGCCGAGTTCGGGGATCAGGATCTCTTCGGCGCACTGGCGGTGCCAGTGGTGGTGGTCGGTGCCGCCGAGCACGCGGACGAACTGGACGATCGTGTGCTCGTCGCCGACCTCGATGTCGCCGTGGCAGCCGGGGCAGCGGTAGAGCTTGCGGGCGATGCCGCGGATCAGCCAGGCCTCGTCACCCTCGTCTGTCAGGCCCTGGAGGCTCCAGCGCATGCTCGGCTGGCCGTCGAACTGACCCATCAGCGCGGCGCTCCGCTCGGATGGGCCGCAGCGCTCATCCCTGCCTCGAGAGCCACAGGAAGCCCGCCGCCATCCCCAGGTTGGCGGCCCCGGCGAGCCGCAGCCCCGCCTTGGCGCCCGGGCGGGTGATCGCCGGCGAGGCGGCCCAGAGGGCGTCGGTGCCGATCTCGGTCGCCCGCAGCCAGGCCAGGCTCTGCCAGTCGGCGGGGTCGTCGCGGACCGCGGCGACGAGGTGGGCGGCGGCGAAGGTCAGCCAGATCGGGCCGCAGCGGCGGAACAGGTGGCGGGCGTCGGGCGAGGGCTCGTCGTGGCCGAGCAGTCGCAGCGTCGCCGCCGGCGCCGCGATCGCAGCGCTTCCCAGCGCCAGATCGAAGGCGGCCATGTTGCGATTGAGGAGTCTCAGTGCGGTTGCCGTCTTCATCGATCATCAATCCAACCAGAAGGGAAAGCGTCGGGCCCGGCGAAAACGTCCGCCGTGACCAAGACCGCGACGAAGTCCCCTCAACTCAAAAGTCTCTCCGACTACATCCAGGAGCGTTTCGAAGAGTTCTCGCGCTCCCAGAAAGACGTCGCCCGCTACATCGTCGACCACCTCGACGAGGCCGCTTTCCTCACCGCCGAGGAGCTGGCACGCCGGGCGAGCACGTCTTCCTCGACCGTCGTGCGCTTCTCGCAGGCGCTCGGCTTCGAGGGCTATCCCGAGCTGCAGCAGGCGGCGATCGAGGAGTACCGCACGACGATCGCCACCACCGGCGCCGCCAACGGCGGGCCGCTCTTCTCCTTCGACCACTCCGAGCTCGAGGGCAGCCTCAGCGCCGACTACTCGAACCTCGAGGAAACCGCGCGCAAGCTGACCACCGAACAGGTCAACGACTCGGTCGCGGCTCTGGCGACTGCGCAGCGGATCGTGATCGTCGGCGTCGACCAGATGGCCTTCTTCGCCTCCTACCTTCGCCACACCCTCAGCCTGCTGGACATCCGTGCCGAAATCGTTGCCTCGACCGGCGGCGAGTCGCTCCAGCGTCTGGGCCGGATCGACGAGAACACGCTCGTCATCACGCTGTCGGCCGGCCGGGCCCACCCGTTGCTGCTGCGGGCGATGAAGCTGGCCCTGCACCGCGGCGCCCGCACGCTGGCGATCTCCGACGCGACGATGTCCGAGGTCGGCGAGCACGCCGAGATGACCCTCTACTTCTCCTCCAACAGCCCCTCTTTCACCCGTTCGAACACCGCTCTCATGGCACTCGTACAAGCTTTGGCCTATGGGTTGTACGCGCGGGATGAAGACCTGCACAGAGACCGGATCAAGGCCTACAAACTGAAGTAGGTCGCCCGCTGGCGCCGGCGCCGGCTCCCTAATATGGGTGCATGCCCGAGCCCGCGAGTTTCAGACTGAAGACCGGCCTCGCCGAGATGTTGAAAGGCGGGGTGATCATGGACGTGGTCAACCCGGAGGAGGCGAAGATCGCCGAGGACGCCGGCGCCACCGCCGTCATGGCGCTGGAGCGAGTCCCCTCCGACATCCGCCGCGACGGCGGCGTCGCCCGCATGTCGGACCCGGCGATGATCAAGGGGATCCAGGAAGCGGTGAGCATCCCGGTCATGGCGAAGGCCCGGATCGGCCACATCGCCGAGGCCCAGATCCTCGAATCCCTCGAAGTCGACTACATCGACGAGTCCGAGGTCCTGACCCCGGCCGACGAGCACAACCACATCGACAAGCTCGCCTTCGAGGTGCCGTTCGTCTGCGGCGCCACCAACCTCGGCGAGGCGCTGCGCCGGCTCGGCGAGGGCGCCGCGATGATCCGCTCCAAGGGCGAGGCCGGGACCGGCAACGTCGTCGAGGCGGTCCGCCACATGCGCGAGATCACCGGTGGCATCAAGCGCCTCGCAAGCCTGCGCCCGGAGGAGCTCTACGCGGCCGCCAAAGAGCTGCCGGCACCCCTGGAGGTCGTCCAGGAGGTCGCCGCCTCGGGGCGCCTGCCGGTGCCGCTCTTCTGTGCCGGCGGCATCGCCACGCCGGCCGACGCGGCGCTGATGATGCAGCTCGGCGCCGAGGGCAACTTCGTCGGCTCGGGGATCTTCAAGAGCGCCGACCCGGCGCGGCGGGCGAGGGCGATCGTCGAGGCGACCACCCACTACAACGACCCCGAGCGCATCGCCGCCGCCTCGATCGGCCTCGGCGAGGCGATGAGCGGCCTCGAGATCGGCCCGCTGGCGGCCGAGGACGCGCTGCTCCAGCACCGCGGGGCCTGAGCTGGCCGCCGGCCTGAAGGTTGGGATCCTCGCCCTCCAGGGCGACTTCGAGGCGCACGCCAAGACGCTGCGCCGGCTCGGCGCCGAGTCGGTCGAGGTCCGCACTCCGGCCGACCTCGAGGGCCTCGACGGCCTCATCATCCCCGGCGGCGAGTCGACGACGATCGGCAAGCTGATCGCCTCGGCCGGGCTCGAGCCGGCGCTGCGCGCCCACCATGAGGACGGGCGGCCGATCATGGGCACCTGCGCCGGGCTGATCGTCTGCGACGCCGAGCACCTCGGGTTCATCGACGCGACCTCGCGCCGCAATGCCTTCGGGCGCCAGCTGCAGAGCTTCGAAACCGACCTCGAGGTGACCGGAGCGGGGGAGGAGCCGCTGCGCGCGGTCTTCATCCGCGCCCCCTGGGTCGAGACGACCGGCCCCGGCGTCGAGGTGCTGGCCCGCTACGACGGCCACCCGGTGGCGATCCGCGAAGGTACGGTCCTCACCGCCGCCTTCCACCCGGAGCTGACCGACGATCCACGCTTCCACGCGATATTCATGGCGATGACGACCAAGGCGCGCGAGCGCGCAACGACTCCGAAGGAGGGTGCTGAGCGATGAGCGACTCGAGGACCGAGGGCCTGGCGAAGATCCTGGTCGGCTACTCGACGGAGGTGAAGGAGGGCGAGGTCGTCTCGATCGACGGCGAGAGCGCCGCGGCGCCGCTGCTGCTGGCGGTCTACGAGGAGGTGCTGAAGGCGGGCGGCAACCCGGTCCTGAACGTCGCCCTCGACGGCCAGATCGCCGCCTACTTCAAACACGCCACCGACAAGCAGCTGGAATGGATCAGCCCGTTCGCCGAGTGGATGGTCGACAACGCCGACGTGCGGATCGCGATCGGCGCCTCGACCAACACGCGCGAGCTCTCCGGCGTCCCGCCCGAGCGCCAGACGCTGCGCCAGTCGGTCACCGGCGACCTGATGGCGCGGGCGATGAAACGCAGCGCCGAGGGCAGCTTCCGCTGGGTCTACACGCTGTTCCCGACCAGCGCCTACGCCTCCGAGGCGGAGATGAGCCTGGCCGACTACGAGGACTTCTACTACGGCGCCTGCCTGGCCGACGACGCCGACCCGCTGACCGCCTGGAAGCGAGCCTCGGAAGAGACCGTGCGCCTCGCCGAGTGGATCGAGGGCCACGAGGAGGTCCACATCACCGCGCCGGGGACCGACATCACCCTCGGCGTCGCCGGCCGCCATTTCATCCCCTGCGTCGGCGACCACAACATGCCCGATGGCGAGTTCTTCACCGGCCCGGTCGAGGACTCGGTCGAGGGCGAGGTGAGCTTCCACCTGCCGGCGGTGATCGGTGGCCGCGAGGTCTCCGGCGTCCGCCTCAAGTTCGAGGCCGGCCGAGTCGTCGACGCCAGCGCCGACCGCGGTGAGGAGTACCTGGTCAAACTGCTCGACACCGACCAGGGCGCCCGAACCCTCGGCGAGCTCGGGATCGGCACCAATTACGGCATCGACCGCGGCACCCGCGAGGTCCTGCTCGACGAGAAGGTCGGCGGCACCGTCCACATGGCCGTCGGCGCCGCTTACCCCGAGTCCGGCGGCACCAACGAGTCGGCGGTCCACACCGATCTCGTCTGCGACCTCCGCCTCGGCGGCAAGCTCGAAGTCGACGGCGTCCTGATGCAGGAAAACGGCAAGTTCATCGTCTGAGGTCGCTGGACACTCAGAGATGGGGAACGACTAGCGCGACGATCAGCGTGCAATAGAGGCCGATGAAAAGCCGCGTTTGAAACTTGAGTTCGCTCCTGATCTCGCGGAATCCGCCATTCACTTCACTCCGAACGGTTTGGAATTCGCCTTTCATCTCGCTCCGAACGGCTAGGAATTCGTCCTTAATCTCGCTCCGAACGGCTTGGAATTCGCCTTTCATCTCACTCCGAACGGCTCGAAATTCGTCCTTAATCTCGTTCCGAACGGCCCGAAATTCCTCTTTCATCTCGCCCCTGAGGGCGCGGAATTCGGTCCGCATATCGCCAAAGCCGTCGTCGACCTTCTTATTCAGGTCGTCCAAGCGCTCGTCGGTCCACTTCTCCCTCACGGCCTCCATGCTGACACGGTAGCCGAAAAGATGCAACGTATTGTCAGCGAAAGCGTAAAATCTCTGTGACGCGAAATCGGCGCCGCTACTGGTTCGGCAGCGGGTTCCCGGCGAGCAGGAAGAACCAGCCGACCAGGGCGATGCCGGCGAGGACCACCGAGGAGATCATCACCGCTTCGACGACGCTCACCGAGGTGCGCACCGGGGCGGCGTCGCGCATGCTCTTCATCCAGGCCGGCCGCATCGGCTGCAGGCGGTTGGTGCCGGTGACGCGGATGTAGACCTCGTTGAGGCGGCCGATCAGCCAGGCGTCGGCGAGGACGGTCGCGAGGATGCCGACCACGCAGACCATGTAGGGCCCGATGCTCGGGAACTGGGTGTGGGAGGCCTTCGAGGCGATCCAGACCCAACCCAGCGGAATGATCGTCCAGAGCGCGAAGGCGGCGACGAGCATGGCGAGGAAGACGACGCCGGCGGCGAGTCCTCTCGTTGCGTGTGCGGTGCGCGCCTCGATCTCAATTCCCCCTTCCCAATAGAATGACACCTGCATGTCTGGACACTCGAAGTGGTCATCGATCAAACACAAGAAGGGCGCCGCCGACGCGAAACGCGGCAAGCTCTTCAGCAAGCTGGCGCGGGCGATAACGGTCGCCGCCCGTGACGGCGGCGGCGACACCGAGGGCAACCCGACGCTCGCCACGGCGGTGCAGAAGGCGCGCGAAGCGTCGATGCCCAAAGACAAAATCCAGAAGGCGATCGACACCGGCACCGGCGCCGGCTCAGACAGCGCGGCGATCGAACGGATCATCTACGAGGGCTACGGCCCGGCCGGCGTCGCGGTGCTGGTCGAAGCGCTGACCGACAACCGCAACCGCGCCTCGGCCGAGATCCGCTTCGCCTTCACCAGCCACGGCGGCAGCCTCGGCGAGCCCGGCTCGGTCGCCTGGAACTTCGAGAAAAAGGGCGTCGTCGTGGTCGACGGCGATCGCTACAGCGAGGACGACCTGATGGCGGCGATCGACGCCGGCGCCGAGGACGTCCGCGAGGACGGCGACAAGCTGCGCGTGATCAGCGATCCCCACGACCTCACCGCGGTCAAAGAGGCGCTGGCGGCGGCCGAGGTCGAGATCGACGCGGCGACGCTCGAGACCGAACCGAAGAACACGGTCGAGCTGAAGGGCCACGACGCCGAGCGCCTGCTGAAGCTCCTCGACGCCCTCGACGACCAGGACGACGTCGACGAAGTCTTCGCCAACTTCGACATCCCCGAGTCGGTCCTCGAAGAGCTCGCGGCCTAGCCGCCCGAGTTCCCGAGCCGGATCGGGGCGCGGCGCGGGGAGGCATCCGCCCGTCCGCCCAGAATCCAGACCCATGCAGGTAGTGATGGGCGTCGACCCCGGCGCCGCCAACCTTGGATTCGGGATCGTCCGCGTGGACGGCAACCGCATGGTCGCCCTCGACGGCGGCGTCGTCGAGACCAGCGCCGACGTCCCGATGGAGCGCCGGCTCGAGAAGATCCATGGCGCCCTCACCGAGCTGATCGCCTGGCACGAGCCGCGGGCGCTGGCGATCGAGCAGGTCTACTTCGGCAAGAACGTCGGCTCGGCGATGGTCGTCGGCCAAGCCTCCGGCGTCGCCATGCTGGCCGCCGCCCAGCGCGGGATCGGCTGCTTCGCCTACACGCCGCAGGCGATCAAGATGGCGGTCTGCGGCTCCGGCGCCGCCGGCAAGGCGCAGGTTCAGCGCATGGTCGGCACGCTGCTCGGCCTGCCCGCGCCGCCGACCCCCGACCACGCCGCCGACGCGCTCGCGGTGGCGATCTGCCACGGCGGCGGTGAAGGCCGGCGCCAGGCCGCCGAAATCGCCGAGGCCCGCCGACCCGGCCGGGCGATCGCGGCGAGGATCTCGGGATGATCGCCGCCGTCCGCGGCGAGGTGATGGTCCGCCGCCCCGACCACGTCGTGATCGACGCCGGCGGGGTCGGCTACCGCCTCGCGGTCTCCTCGGAGACGCTGAAAGCGGTGCCGGCGGCCGGCTCCGACGCCTTCCTGCACGCCGAGCTGATCGCCCGCGAGGACTCACTCGCCCTCTACGGCTTCGCCGCTGAGGAGGAGCGCGACCTCTTCCGCCTGCTGATCTCGGTCAGCGGCGTCGGCCCCAAAGTCGCGATCGCGGCCCTGTCTGGCGGCAGCTCGCGAGAGCTGCTGCGGGCGATCGCCGCCGGTGACACGAAACGCTTCCAGGCGGTTCCGGGGATCGGCAAACGGACGGCCGAGCGGATCATCGTCGAGCTGCGCGAGAAGGTCGCCGGAGCGCTCGAGGTCGAGGTCGCGACGGCGGCGACCGGCGGCGACGCGCGCTCGCTGGCCCGCGACGGCCTCGTCAACCTCGGCTACCAGCCGCTCGAGGCCGAGCAGCTGCTCGACGGGGTGGAGGGCGACGATCCCGAGCAGCTCCTCGCCGGCGCCCTGCGCAAAGCCGGTACGACGCGATGAGCGAGCGCGAAAGGATCAGGACTCCGGGCGTCGAGAGTTCGCCCGGCATCCCCGGACGCGGGAGCGAGGGGCCATCAATACCTGATTCTCTGGCCCCTCGCGGGAGCGGAGGAGATGCCGGTGATGTCCGGGTGCACGACGCCCGCGCTGACGTACCCGACGAGGACCTCGACCGCAGCCTCCGCCCGCCGACCCTGGCCGACTTCGTCAACCAGACCCAGGTCACCGATCAGCTGGCGATCTTCATCGAGGCGGCGCGCCGCCGCGGCGAGCCGCTCGACCACGTCCTGCTGGCCGGCCCGCCGGGGCTCGGCAAGACCTCGCTGGCCAACATCGTCGCCGCCGAGCTCGGCGTGCCGATGGTCCAGACCGCCGGGCCCGCCCTGGAGCGCAAGGCCGACGTCGCCTCCTTCCTGACCGCGCTGGAGCCGGGCAGCGTCTTCTTCATCGACGAGATCCACCGCCTCGGCCGCGCCGTCGAGGAGACGCTCTACCCGGCGATGGAGGACGGCGAGCTGCCGGTCGTGCTCGGCCAGGGCGCCGGCGCCCGCACCGTGACCCTGCCGCTGCCGCCGTTCACGCTGATCGGCGCCACCACCCGGGCTGGCCTGCTGACGACGCCGCTGCGCGACCGCTTCGGCGTCTCCCACCGCCTCGAGCACTACAGCGCCGAGCACCTGGCGCTGATCGTCGAGCGCTCGGCCGGGATCCTCGGCGTCGAGATCGACACCGAGGGCGCCCACACGATCGCCTCGCGCTCGCGCGGCACCCCGCGCGTCGCCAACCGGCTGCTGAAGCGGGTCCGCGACTTCGCCGAGGTCAAGGGCACCGGCGTGATCGGCGCCGGTGTCGCCGCCGGCGCGCTGGAGATGCTCGAGGTCGACGAGGCCGGCCTCGACCGCTCCGACCGCTCGCTGCTCGACGTCGTCGCCACCAAGTTCGCCGGCGGTCCGGTTGGCCTCTCGACCCTGGCGATCGCGATCGGCGAGGAGCCGGACACGATCGAGGACGTCCTCGAGCCCTACCTGCTGCAGCAGGGGCTGCTCAAACGGACGCCCCGCGGACGTGTCCTGACCCAGCGTGCCTACGACCACCTCGGCCTGCCGGCGCCGGCCGGCGCCGCGAGCCTCTTCTAGGCACTTTCGGGTTAACCCGCCCCAAAGATCGATCATCTAGCCTGTCCCGACCATGGCGTTCTTCATCTGTCCCAACTGTGGCCACCGCGAGGTCGGCGGATCTCGCACCGCGGGGTTCAGCTCGCGCCCCAAAGGCTGCTCCAAATGTGGATTCGGCTTTGTATTCGAATTACTCGACGATTATTATCCGGCGCCGAATGCCGCATTTTTCGTCTGTGACAAGCAGGAACGCGTGATCGACGCCGGCAAAGGCAGCTTCGAGCTGACCGGTCTGACCGACGAGGACGTGATCGGGCGGCCGGTCCGCGAGGTCCTCGGACTCGACTGGATCGATCCCGGCGACGGCGACCCTAGCGCCGACACCAATGGCGACGGCGTCACCGACCCGATCGAGACCTCGCTGGAGTGGGGCGTGCGCTCGCTCGGCAAGCGCGTCTCGGTCAACGCCGAGGGCGATCTGCCGGCGAAAGCGGTGGCCGACGTCTTCCCCGCCTACGACGATGACGGCGGGCTCCTGCTTGTCCTGACGCCGGAGGGATAGGCACCCGTGGGTACCAGGCGGGGGCATATCTTCGTTCTGCTGTTCGTGCTCGGGCTCGTGATCGCCTCGGGCATCGTCATCGCGACCAAGGAAACGAAGCTCGGCCTCGACCTCCAGGGCGGCCTCGAGCTCGTCTACCAGGGTCAGACGACCCACGAAGGTGAATCGGTCACCGGTGAAGACATCGAAGACTCGATCAACATCATCGAACAGCGGATCAACAAGCTCGGCGTCTCCGAGCCGGAAGTGGCCCGCCTCGGCAACGACGAGATCACCGTCGCCCTGCCCGGCATCACCGATGCCAACCGCGCCGCCGAACAGGTCGGCAGCACCGCGCAGCTCTACTTCTACGACTGGGAGCCCAACCTGATCGGCTCCGAGTCCGTGATCGGCGGGCATCCCGGCCAGCAGCCGGAAAGCGAGGCGGTCAAAAAATCCGAAAAGGAATGGGAAGAAGCCGGCCGCAATACCAAAGGGCTCGAGGCCCAGCAGCTGATCCTCTCCGGCGCCTTCCCGACCGCCTACGCGGCGGCCCAGCTCGCCGCTGAACAGAAACCGGTCGCCTGCGGCGAAGAACAATGCTCGGTTGCCCGGCCGCGCTTCTACCTCTTCTCCAACGACGCCAAGCACGAACTGCTGGCCGGCCCCGAGTTCTCGAAGAAGGACCTCTACGTCAGCCCGACCGGCAAAAAACTGCCGAAAGACGGGATCGTCGTGGAAGTCCCCGAGGGCACCATCCTGGTCTCCGAATACCCCTCGGAACAGAACGGCAAGGTCGACGAAACCGCCGAGCCCGGCTGGTTCGCCCTGAAGGACAACCCGGCGCTCTCGGGCAATGACATCACCAACCCCGAACAGACCTACGCGCCGCAGACCAACGAACCGATCGTCACCTTCAACTTCACCGGCCACGGCCAGGACGCCTTCCACGAAGTAACCCGCAAGATCGCCCAGCGCGGCCTCGCCAACTCGATCGGCGGCGCCAGCGCCGAAGAAGCCGCCGCCCTCTCCGGCCATTTCGCCGTCGTCCTCGACAACGAAGTCAAAACGCGGCCGATCATCAACTACGCCGAAAACCCGGACGGGATCGACGGCCGCGAAGGCGCCCAGATCTCGGGCGGGTTCTCGAGCGTCACCGATGCCCAGGAACTGGCGACCACGCTGCAGATCGGCGCCCTGCCGATCGAACTCAAGCTGATCTCGGAGACCCAGGTCTCGGCGACGCTCGGCTCGCAGGCCCTCCACGACGGCATCACGGCCGGGATCATCGGCCTCTCGCTGGTCATCGTCTTCCTGCTCCTCTACTACCGCTTCCTGGGGCTGATCGCCTCGATCGCGCTGGGCGCCTACGGGGTCATCTTCTTCGCCCTGATCAAACTGATCCCGATCACCCTGACGCTGCCAGGGATTGCCGGGCTGGTGCTGACGATCGGCGTCGCGGCCGACTCCAACATCGTCATCTTCGAGCGAATAAAGGAGGAGGTGCGGGCTGGGCGCTCGATGTCGAGCGCGATCGCCGCTGGCTACAAACGCGGCATCTCGACGATCATCGACGCCAACGTCGTCACCCTGCTGACCGCGTTCATCCTCTTCGTTCTCGCGACCTCCGACGTCAAGGGCTTCGCCTTCACGCTCGGCGTCGGCACGATCGTCTCGCTGCTGACCGCCGTCGTCTTCACCCAGGCGCTGCTGGGAACGATGAGCCGCTCGCGGCTGCTGCGCTCGCCGAGCGCGCTCGGCGCCGGCGGCGAGGGCCGGCGCTGGCACTTCGACTTCATGGGCGCGAGCCGCTGGTTCTTCACCGTCTCCGGGCTGATCCTGGTGATCGGCGCGCTGGCGCTCTCCGGCAAGGGCCTCAACTTCGGCATCGACTTCGAATCCGGCACCCGGATCACGGCGGCGCTGGTCAAGCCGACCGACGAGGAAGGCGTGCGCGAAACGCTCGACGAAGTCGGCGTCAGCGGCGAGCAGGTCCAGCAGGTCACCGATCCGACCTTCGGCAAGAACGTCTTCCAGATCGAGTCCGAGCAGCTGCAGCCGGGGTCGGTGCACGAAGCCGAGACGGCGCTGGCCCAGGCCTACGAAATCCAGCCCAACGGCTTCGAAAGCACCAGCGTCGGGCCGACCTTCGGCCACCAGGTGGCCAACGCGGCGCTGAAGGCGCTGATCTTCTCGCTGCTGGTCATCTGCGGCTACGTGGCGTTGCGGTTCGATCCCAAGTTCGCGGTGCCGGTGCTGATCGCCCTGTTCCACGACATCCTCATCACGGCGGGCGTGTACGCGCTGACCGGAAAAGAGGTGTCGAGCGGAACCGTGGCCGCCTTCTTAACCATCTTGGGCTACTCGCTCTACGACACGATCATCGTGTTCGACCGGGTGCGCGAGAACGTTCCGCGAATGCCGCGGGCGGCGTTCTCCCAGATCGTCAACCGCTCGATGAGCGAGGTGCTGACGCGCTCCCTTGCGACGAGCTTCTCGACCCTGCTGGCGGTCGTCTCGCTGCTCGTCTTCGGCGGCGCGACCCTGCAGGACTTCGCCTTCGCGATGATGATCGGGATCGCCTCCGGCACCTACTCCTCGATCTTCATCGCCTCACCGGTGCTGACCGCCTGGAAGGAACGCGAGCCGGGCTTCGTGCGGCGCCGCCAGCGGATCGCCGAAGTCCAGGGCGGCACCGTGCCGGCCTACGCCGACGACAGCGATATCGCCCGCCTGGCGAGCGACGACGAACTCGAAGGGGCGAAGGAGGCGAGCCAGCATCAGCCCGAATCGGCCGCGGCCGAAGCCGAACGCGGAGCGGTGGCGACGGTCGAGCGGACCGCGGAGCCGGTCGGCGACGGTGACGGCAGCTCCAAGCCCGCGCGAAGCGGCAACGGCAAAGCCACCAACGGCGTCGCCCCGGAGGGGTCCGGCAGCGGCGACGGCGCGGCGACCGATCCGGCCGCCACCGAGCGCGAGAAGAAAAACGCCGAACGCCGGGCTCGCCGCCAGGCCCGCCGCAAACACGGGAGGCACCGCTAGTGGCCCTGCTCGTCTTCTTCACCATGGGCATCGCCCTCTGGCACTTCACCGTCTTCCTGCCGGATCGCTTCTGGCAGGGGATCGTCGGCGCCTTCCTGGGCTCGGTGATCGGGGCGATGGTCGTCGGCACGATCATCCTCCTGGTCGACGGCCAGACGATGGGCAACACCAACCTCGCCACGGCGCTGACGGCGATCCCGGGAGTCGCGATCGGCCTCGGCGTGGTCTGGCTGCTCGGCAGCCGCGAAGAGCACTTCGACTAGAGCTCAGGGTCCAATTTGCGGCCCCGCGTGACTGCCTTTGCCGCCGCCGGCCGACCTAGCCTGGATGGGTGCCGGAATCCCTCAAGGCCTTTGCCGCCGAGCCCTACGAGTACGCCGACGCCCGCGCCGTCGCCGACGCGCTCGGGCTGAGCGAGCCGGTCGCCGTCACCCTCGTCCGCCGCGGCTACCGCACGCCGGAGTCGGCCCGCGCCTTCCTCGCCGCCGACGAGAGCCACCCCTTCACCGCCTTCGAGGGCATCGAGGACATCGTCGATCGCATCCTGCTGGCGGTCGAAGCGGGGGAGAGCGTCACCGTCCACGGCGACTTCGACGTCGACGGGGTCTGCGCGACCAGCGTCATGGTCACCGTGCTGCGCGAGCTCGGCGCCACCGTCGACTGGCTGATTCCCGACCGGATCGCCGATGGCTACGGGCTCAGCGCCGAGAACGTCGAGCGGCTGGCGGGGCGCGGGACGCAGCTGATCGTGACCGTCGACTGCGGCATCACTGCGGTGGCCGAGGTGGCACGGGCCGCGGAGCTCGGGGTCGACGTGATCGTCACCGATCACCACCAAGGCGGAGACGAGCTGCCGGACTGCCTGATCCTGCACCCGGAAGTCTGCGGCTACCCGTTCGCGGGGCTGTGCGGGACCGCGGTGGGTTGGAAGTTGGCGTGCGCGCTGCGGGAGGCTTCTGGAGTCGGGGAGGCGGACGCCCCCGATCAGGCGGCTGGGGTGCTGGCCCACGATGGGGAGGTCGCGGACCTCGACCTAGTGGCGCTGGCAACGGTCGCTGATGTGGTTCCGCTCGTGGGGGAGAACCGATCATTGGTTCGCCGGGGCCTGGCGGAGATGCGTAGGGCACGGCGGGTCGGGCTGCGGGCGCTGATTGCCGCTTCGCGGTGTGAGCCGACGCGGTTGGACGAGGGGGATCTGGCCTTCCGGCTGGCGCCGCGGATCAATGCGGCGGGACGGCTGTATCGGGCCGACGCCGGTGTGGAGCTGATGCTGACCGACGACGAGGCTCGGGCCGAGGCGATCGCGGAGGAGCTCGGGCGCGCGAACTCGGAGCGGCGAGCGACCGAGCGCGAGGTCGACAGCGGCGCCGAGGCGGCGCGGCGCGAGCTGCCGGAGGAGCTGAAGGCGGCGCCGGCACTGGTCGTGGCGGGCGAGGGCTGGCATCCCGGCGTGGTCGGGATCGTCGCCTCGCGGCTGGTCGAGCGCCATCACCGCCCGGCGATCGTGATCTCGCTGGACGGCGAGGGCGGGGGGCGCGGATCGGGGCGGAGCATTCCAGGCTTTGACCTGCACGCCGCGCTGGGAGCGTGCGCCGAGCATCTCGAGAGCTTCGGAGGTCACAAGATGGCGGCGGGGCTGGCGCTGCGGGCCGAGAACCTCGATGCGTTCCGGGCAGCGTTCTGCGCCTACGCGAGCAAGGTCCTCGCGCCCGAGGACCTGCTGCGGACCGAGCGGATCGACGCGATGGTCGGCGGAGTCGGCATCGGCCTCGAGCTGGGCGAAGAGCTGGGGCAGCTGGCGCCCTTCGGGATGGGCAACCCTGGGGTGCGGCTGATGGTCCCCTCGGCGCGAGTGTCCGACCAGCGGACGATGGGCGAGGAGGGCAAGCACTCGCGCTTCTCGCTCCACAGCGGCTCGCACCGGGCGCTCGGGGTGGCGTTCGGCCGCTCCAGCCTCGGCGTCGAGGACGACGAGATGCTCGACGCCGCCGTGCGGCTGGAGGTCAACCACTGGAACGGCGCCGTCGAGCCGCGGGTCGTACTGCGCGAGGTCTTCCCGCTGGCCGATGGGGTGGAGGGCGAGGCCGTCGTCCCCCACGCGTGCACCTGCGAGAGCACCGAGTGGTGGGCACGCTTCGAGGCCGAGCTGAGCCGTGATCTCGACGGGAGGCTGGCGACTTCCTCTCGCATACCGAGAGGAAGTCGCCAAGCCGATGGGCTCGGGCTGCCGCGGCGGGTCATGCGGGGGACGAGCTCGGTGTCCGCGGCGATCGCCGAGTTGGTGTCGAGTGGGGCGGGGGTGCTCGCGTTGTCCGCCGATGCGTCGCGCCGGGCCGCGCTCGCCAACGGGGCAACGGGGTTGGCGCGCTTCAACGGCGGGCACGCGCTCGTCGCCTGTCATCGCTGCGGGGCCGCGCAGATCGCCGGGCTGGCGGCGCGAGCGAAAGGCGGCCTCGCGCTGACCGACTATGCCGCCCTCGCGATGGCACCGGAGCTCGCCGCCGCCTTCGAGCACGTCGTCCTCGTCGACGCGCCGCGAAGCGGCACCGACGCGGAGCTCGCCTCGCTGCCCCGCGATGGCGCCCCCGGCTACCTGCACCCGCTCTTCACCCAGGCCGAGGAAGCCTTCGGGCTCAGCGTCCTCGAGCGCCAGGCGCCGTCGCGCGCCGCAATCGCCGAGGCCTTCCGAGCACTGCGCGAAGGCGGCGAGGTGGGCGGGGAAGACCTGCGCGCGGCGCTCTCCGGCCGCGGGCCGCACCCGCTCGCCCCCGAGGCCGCCGCCCGCACGCTGCGGGTGCTGCTGGAGCTGGAGCTCGTGGCAGGTGCGGCAAATGCGGGCGCTGGCGTCGTCGGCGTCGTATCCTCTGAAGGGACCCAACTGGAGCGCTCAGCCGCGTTCCGGGCTTACAGCACTGAGTTCTCGGAGGCACACCGATTTCTGAAAAGCCGCAAATTTCCGTAGAGCACCGCGCTCTTCTCGCCGATCTGTTCTCGGTGATCGAGGAGTTCGACGCGGTTCCCGACGCCGCCCACGAGAACGGCGGCGGAACCGCGGTCGCGGTTGCGACGATCGACCGTGCGGCGATCGAGCGGGCCTTCGAGTTCGCGGTCGGCCACCACGGTGACCAGCGCCGTTATTCGGGCGACGAGTTCATCACCCACCCGGTCGGCGTGGCGCAGATCTGCGCCGGTATGCGGCTCGACACGGCGACGCTGTGCGCGGCGCTGCTCCACGACACGGTCGAGGACACCTCGGCCAGCCTCGACGAAATCTCCGAGGAGTTCGGCGAGGAGATCGCCCAGCTGGTCGACGGCGTCACCAAGTTGACCGGGATGACCTTCGAGAGCCGCGACGAGCGCCAGGCCGAGAACTACCGGAAGATGATGGTGGCGATGGCCACCGACGTCCGGGTCATCCTGATCAAGCTCGCCGACCGCCTCCACAACATGCGCACGCTCGGCGCGATGACGAAGCAGAAACAGACGGCGAAGTCGCACGAGACGCTGGAGATCTACGCGCCGCTCGCCCACCGCCTCGGGATCCACGCGATCAAGTGGGAGCTCGAGGACCTCGCGTTCGCGACCCTGCACCCGCGCAAGTACGCCGAAATCAAACAGCTGGTCGCCCAGCAGCGCGACGAGCGCGAGACCTACGTCACCGACGCCGGCCAGTTCCTCTCCGAGGAGCTCGAGCAGGTCGGGATCGAAGCCGAGATCTCCGGCCGCGCCAAGCACTTCTATTCGATCTACACGAAGATGGCCAAGAAGGGCCGCGAGTTCAACGAGATCTTCGACCTCACCGCGATGCGGGTGATCGTCGGCTCGGTCAAGGACTGCTACGGCGCGATCGGCGTCATCCACTCGCTCTGGAAGCCGCTGCCCGGGCGCTTCAAGGACTTCGTCGCGATGCCGAAGGCCAACATGTACCAGGCGCTCCACACGACCGTGATCGGGCCCGAGGGCAAGCCGCTGGAGATCCAGATCCGCACCGAGGAGATGCACAAGCTCGCCGAGTACGGGATCGCCGCCCACGTCGCCTACAAAGAGGGCACCAACGGCGACCCCAAGCGCGAGAAGATGACCTGGCTGCGCCAGCTCGTCGAGGCCGAGGGCGAACAGGACCCGGCCGAGTTCCTCGAATCGCTGAAGGTCGACCTCTTCGAGGACGAGGTCTTCGTCTTCACGCCGAAGGGCGAAGTCAAGAACCTCTCGGCCGGCTCGACGCCGCTCGACTTCGCCTACGCCGTCCACACCGACGTCGGCCACAGCTGCGTCGGCGCCAAGGTCAACGGCAACATCGTGCCGCTGCACTACACGCTGCGCTCCGGCGACATCGTCGAGGTGCTCACCGCCAAGCAGAAGCGCGGCCCCTCGATGGACTGGCTGAAACTGGTCCGCACCAGCCGCGCCCGCAACAAGATCCGCGCCTGGTTCAAAGAGGAGCGCCGCGAGGATGCCGAGCGCGACGGCCGCGAGGGTCTCGACGAAGCGCTGCGCCAGCGCGGCGTGCCGATGCAGAAGATCGCCGGCTCACCGCTGCTCGCCGACGTGATCCGCGAGATGGGCTTCCGCAAAGGCACCGACTTCTACATCGCCCTCGGCCAGGGCAAGGTCTCGACCAAGACCGCGGTCAACAAGATCATGCAGCGGCTCAAGCAGGGCGAGGCGGTCGAGGCCGAGCCGGTCGCCCCCGCCGGCCGCGACGATCGCGCCCGCCGCACCAAAGACGCCTCCAACTACGGGATCGCCGTCAAGGGGGTGGAGGACGTCGCCGTGCGGCTCGCCAAGTGCTGCCGCCCGGTCCCCGGCGACGAGATCGCCGGCTACGTCAGTCTCGGCCGCGGGATCACGATCCACCGCAACGACTGCAAGAACGTCAAGGCGCTGAAGAGGGCCCCGGAGCGCTTCGTCGACGTCAGCTGGGAAGGCGAAAACGAAGCCTCCTACCGGGTCGAGCTGCAGATCGACGCCTACGATCGCACTCGCCTGCTCGAGGATCTCTCGCGCACCTTCTCCGAGGCCGGCATCAACATCATCGGCGCCACCTGCACGACCAACCCGCCGATGGTCAAGAACACGTTCGTGATCGAGGTCGGCGACACCGAGCAGCTGAAGCAGTGCGTCGGCCGCCTGCGCAACGTCGAGTCGGTCTTCGACGCTTATCGACTCACGCCGACCGCCTGAGGATCGGGACGCCGTGCCGCTCACCGTCGCCGTCACCGGGCCGACCGGCGAGATCGGGCTGCCGCTGCTCGAGGAGCTCGAGCGCACCGCGGCAGTCACCGAGGTCCGGGGGATGGCGCGGCGGCCGTTCGACCCGGCGGCCGAGGGCTGGACCAAGGTCGACTATCGGCGCGGCGACATCCTCGACCGCGGCAGCCTGGCGGCGCTCTTCGACGGGGCTGACGTCGTCGTCCACCTCGCCTTCGCGATCTTCGGCGACAGCGAGGAGACTCGGCGCGTCAACCTCGAGGGCAGCCGCAACGTCTTCGAGGTCGCCCGCGACGCCGGCGTGCGGCGACTGGTCTACGCCTCCTCGGTCGCCGCCTACGGCTTTCACCCCGGGAACCCCCAGCCGCTGATCGAGGAGGTGCCGGCGCGGGGCTCGGCGGGCTTCTACTACTCGGCGCAGAAGGCCGAGCTCGAGGGCACCCTCGACGAGGTCCTGACCACGGCCGACGACCTCGACGCCTACGTCTTCCGACCCTGCATCGTCGCCGGGCCGCGGGCGACGATGCTGATCGAGCAGGTGGTCGGCGGCCTGCGCCTCGGCGACCCCCTGCCGACCCTGCGCCGCAACGTCCTCGGTCGACTGCCGCTGCCGCGCCCGGTCCTGCCCGACGCCGGCGTGCCGCTGCAGCTCGTTCACCACGACGACGTCGCCGCGGCGATGGCGGCGGCGATCGCCGGGGCGGGCGAGCCGGGCGCCTACAACCTCGCCGGCGAGGGCGAGATCGGGATGGCCGACATCGCCCGCGCGCTCGGCTGGCGCTCGGTCCGGGTGCCGGCGGCGGCGGTCGGGGTCGGCACTGGCGTCGCCCGCCGCCTCAGCTTCCTCTCGCCACAGCTCGAGTGGGCGACGGCGCTGCGCACGCCGGTCCTGATGGACACCTCCAAGGCCCGCCGCGAGCTCGGCTGGAATCCGCAATTCGACGCCGCCGAGACCCTCCTGCAGACCGCGGTCTCCGCCCGCGAAGCCGGCATGCTCGACTGAGGCGGCTCAGGCGAGGATCGTCAGGCCACCCGGTTCGACGCCCAGGCTGATCTTGGTGCGCTCGCCGATGTAGTCGCCGTCGACCTGCAGCGGGAAGGGACGGGTGTCGCCATCCTTGTCGACGGAGATCGACTCGACGGTGGCGCCCTGCACGTCGTCGAAGTGGCGCGCCTGGCGATGTGTCGAGGCCGGCTTGGTCTGGCTGAAGAGCCGCGGGATCAGCACCGGCATGTCGCGCTGGGCGGCGCGCTTCAGCACCGTCAGCGAGAGCGTGCCGTCGTCGATCGCGATCCCCTCGCAGACGAAGATCGGTTTGTTGGAGAAGTAGGTGAAGGGATCGGAGTTCTGGGCGATCGAGGTGACTCCCTCGACCGGCTGGCTGCCGCCGACCGTGGTCCGCATCCGCACCGGGTTGACCAGGTAGGAGCGGTAGAAGGCGGAGACCCCGGCCCAGCTGTAGTACCAGGGGCCGGCCCGCGACTTGAGCTTGGGATGGGCGTCGACCCGCTTGACCACGGTCGCGTCGATGCCCGCCCCGCAGGCGAACACGAAGCGGCGCTCGTCGACCAGGCCGAGGTCGATCTTGCGCGGCGCCCACTCGTCGGCCAGCGAGAGCAGGTGCTCGGTCGCGTCGACGACGTCGTTGGGGATCCCCAGCGTCCGCGAGACGACGTTGGTCGAGCCACCCGGCAGGATCGCCACCGGCAGGTCGGTGCCGGCGAGCCCGTTGGCGACCTCGTTCAGCGTCCCGTCACCACCGAAGGCGACGACCACGTCGTAGCCTCCGTCGCGCGCCTCGCGGCCGATCTCGGTGGCGTGGTTCTGCGCCTCGGTCGTCACCGCCTCGACCTCGTAGCGCCCCTGCAGCGCGTAGACGACGAGGTTTCGCAGCCTGTCCGACACCGTCGTGGCGTACGGATTGACGATGATCAGCATGCGTTTCTTGGCGGGTTTGTCCCGTCTTTTGGAACCGAACGGAGGCACTTCTCTGCAATCTATTGCGAGCCGGGGCGCCTTCGCTCTATGCCCGGGCTGTGCGCTGGTCTAAGGTCGAGGGTATGGAATGGGAGATCGAGCACAGCCCCGACAGCGACGGGCCCTGGGAGCAGCGGGGCATCGCCAGCGGGACCTACTGGGCCTCGGCCGCCGAAGCCGATCTCCAGGCCAGCGGCGACGAACTCCCCGACGGCTACTACCGCGCCCGCCCGGTCGGCGAGGAGCGCTGGTACAGCTACGTCTGGGGCGACGGGGGATTTCAGCGCATCTACTAGGCGCTGAACGAGGCCGAATGACCGCCCGCGCCGCGCTCATCGCCGTACTCTGCGCCATCGGCGCGCTGGCGTTGGCCGCCGAGGCCGGCGCCAGGGAACCGACGAAGACCTTCGCCACCAAGATCTTCATCAGCGAAAAGTACCCCGCCTTCCACGGCCGGCTGCACTCCAAGAGCGCCTTCTGCGCCGCCGAACGGCCGGTGCGGGTGTACCGGGCGCGGCCGGGGACCGACCAGCTGCTCGGGCACAAGCGCAGCGAGAGAAACGGCACTTGGCAGATCTCGATCGGCGACCAGCTGACCTCGGGCGCCTACTACGCCGAAGCGCCGGTCTACGGCAGCGCCGCGCTCGGCATCCTCTGCCCGCCGGCGCGCTCGAAGCTCGTCACCGTCGACTGAGCCGGCGAGCGTGAGCTAGGCAGTTGCCTGGAAGCGCACGACGGTGCCGTCGTCGACTTCGCGCACGCGGCCTTCGTCGATCAGCAGGTCGATGTGGCCGATCACCTCGGAGAGCGTCAGGAAGGCCTGGGTGACGGCGATGTTTCCCCAGATCGACTGCGCGATCTCATAGCCCGAGCGCGGCTCCTCGGCGATCAGTCGCATGATCTTCTCCTTGCGCCGCTCGGTCGCGGCGAAGCGGCTGTCGATCAGCGCGCGGTGGTCGGTGACCGGCTCGCCGTGGCCGCCGAAGACGATCGTCGCCGGCATCGCTCGGGTCTTGGCCAGCGAGTCGAGATAGGAGACGAGCGAGCGAGTGCGGCCGGGACTGTCGTCGAGCGGGCGGGCGATCAGCGGGTTCGAGGAGACGTGGGCCAGCAGGTGATCGCCGGCGATGACGAGCTCGCGCTCAGGGTCCCAGAAGATCGTGTCCATCGGGCTGTGGCCGGGACGGAAGAGCACCTCGAGGGTGCGGTCGCGCAGCTCGATCCGCTCGCCGTCGGCGAGCGGCCGGGTGACGTCGACCTTCGAGCCCCAGCCGTGGTAGCTGGAGGAGACGCTGCGCAGCGCCGCGGCGACGTCGCCGGGAATGCCGTTGCGCAGCATCAGCTCGACCGCGAACTGGTCTTCGAGCTTGCGGTCCTCCTCGAAGTCGGCAAGTCGGTGGGCGGCCAGGCCGAGGGCGCCGACCTCGGCGCCGGAGTGCTCGACGATGATCTCGACCAGCCCGAGGTGATCGATGTGGTTGTGGGTGAGCAGGATCAGCTCGAGATCGTCGATCGAGTGGCCGTGGTGGGAGAGGCTCTCCTGCAGGGCGTCGAGCGTCCGGCCCGAGTTGGGGCCGGTGTCGATCAGGGTCAGCGGGTCGTCGTCGATCAGGAAGGCGTTGACGGCGCCGACCGCGAAGGGGGTCGGCAGCGAGAGCTGGTGGATGCCGGCGAGGGCCGCCTGCTCGAGCGCCGCCTCCGGGGTCAGCTCGTCACCCGCCCCGGCCTCGTCGGCGCTCATCCGCGGATCAGTCCGAGGGCCTCGTCGCGGCGGCGCTCCATGTCCTCGCGGGAGACCAGCGACTCGAGGTTGAGGCGCAGCAGCGGCTCGGTGTTGGAGGGCCGGACGTTGAAGTGCCAGTCCTCGTAGTCGACCGAGACGCCGTCTAGTTCGGTGATCTCGCCGTCGCTGTAGCGCTCGCGGATCAGGTCGATCTTCGCCGCCTGGTCATCGACCTCGGAGTTGATCTCGCCGGAGATGAAGTACTTGGCGCGGAACTCGGCCATCAGCTCGCCGATCGTCCGGCCCTCGACCGAGAGCAGCTCCAGCATCAGCAGCGCCGGGATCGTCCCCGAGTCGGCGTTCCAGAAATCGCGGAAGTAGTAATGGCCGGAGACCTCGCCGCCGAAGGCCGCGTCCTCCTCGCGCATCCGTGCCTTGAAGAACGCGTGGCCGACCCGCGAGAGGTCCGAGCGACCGCCGTCGGCGGCGACCAGGTCGGGGACGGCGCGGCTCGAGCGCGGGTCGTAGAGGATCGTCGCGCCCGGGTTCTTGGCGAGGATCGAGCGGGCCAGCAGGGCGCAGATGAAGTCGCCATCGCAGAACTCACCGGAGCCGTCGATGAAGAAGCAGCGGTCGGCGTCGCCGTCCCAGGCGATCCCGAGGTCGGCGCCGGTCGCGCGCACGCGGTCCATGATCAGACGCCGGTTCTCCTCGAGCAGCGGGTTGGGCTCGTGGTCGGGGAACTCGCCGTCGGGGACGAAGTACATCTCCTCGAGATCGAGCGGCAGCCTCTCGAGGATCGGCCCGACCATCGGCCCGCCCATGCCGTTGCCGCCGTCGACGACGACCTTCATCGGCTTGACCGCGGCGGGATCGATGAACGACAGCGCGTGGGCGCGGAATTCCTCCCAGACGTCGACCTCCTCGAGCGAGCCGCCACCGGGCGCCGGCCCGAGGCCGGCTTCGATCTCGGCGCGGACTTCGCCGATGCCGGCGTCGCCGGAGAGCGGCAGCGCCCCCTCGCGGATCAGCTTCACCCCGGTGTAAGCCTTGGGATTGTGGGACGCGGTCACCATCGCACCGCCGTCGAGGTCGCGCGAGCCGACCAGGTGGTAGAGCATCTCGGTCGCCACCATGCCGGCGTCGAGCACCGTCGCGCCCTCGAAGATCAGCCCGTCGCGAAGCTCCGCCGCCATCGCCGGCGCGGTCAGCCGCATGTCGCGGCCGAGGCCGATCCGCAGCTCGCCGGCCGGTTTGCCGCGCAGGCCGGCCAGCACCCGGGCGAAGGCGCGGCCGATGTCGTGGGCGGTGCCCTCGTCCATCTCGGCGCCGTAGAGGCCACGGATGTCGTAGGCCTTGAAGATCGCGGTGTTCAGCTCCACCTCGTCAGCTCCAATCGGCGGCGCTCAGCGCCGCGTAGCTCTGCTCGATCGTCTGCGGCATCACTTTGGTGTCGGCGATCACCGGCATGAAGTTGTTGTCGCCGGCCCAGCGCGGGACGACGTGCATGTGGATGTGGTGCTCGACCCCGGCGCCGGCGACCCGACCCTGGTTGAAGCCGACGTTGTAGCCCTGCGGGCCGTAGACGTCCTCGAGCCGCCGCATCGCCGTCTGCGCGAAGGCCATCATCTCGGCCAGGGTCTCGGCTGGGGTCTCCTGCAGCGCCCCGATGTGCTCGTAGGGCGCCACCATCAGGTGCCCGTTCGTGTACGGGTAGAGGTTGAGGATCACGAAGCAGCGCTCGCCGCGGTGGACGATCAGGTTCGCCGCGTCATCGTCCGCCGCCGGCTTGGCGCAGAAGATGCACTCGTCGCTGTCCTTGGAGTTGTCGCTCACGTAGGCGAGGCGCCACGGCGCCCAGATGCGGAAATTAGCCACCGCCGGTCAGGCTATAGCCAGCCGCGCTTTTTGAACCAGGCGACCATCGCGACGAGGATCACGAACATGCAGGCGATCACGACGTAGAAGGCGGTGACGTTGTCCTGGCCCGGCACCCGCACGTTCATGCCCCAGATGCTGGCGATCAGGGTCAGCGGCAGGATCACGACGCTGATCGAGGTGAGGACTTTGAGGATGTCGTTGAGGCGGTGCGAGATCACCGACTCGTTGGTCTCCTCGAGCGCCTCGATCACCTCCTTGTAGTTCTCGAGCATGTCCCAGATCCGCTCGTGCGAGTCGACGATGTCGTCGAAGTAGATCTCGAGGTCGAAGTCCGGCGCCAGGTAGCGCTGCTTGACTTTCTCGAGGTCGCGCAGGACCGGCCGCTGCGGGCGGATCACCTTGCGGAAGTTGATGATCTCCTGCTTGACGTTGGAGATGTCGCGCACGACCTCCTCGGAGAGGCCCTCGAAGATGTCGTCCTCGAGCGCGTCGAGCTTGTTGCCGATCTTGCGCAGCATCGGGAAGCAGTAGTCGAAGCTGTCGTCGACGAGGCGGTAGAGCAGGTAGCCGGAGCCGCGCGAGAAGAGCTGCTCGCGGAGCTCCTCTTTGGAGCGGCAGCGCTCGAACAGGTACTCGACCGGCTGCAGCGGCTGGTTCGGGATCGTGACCAGGAAGTCGGGCCCGACGAAGAGGTCGAGCTCGCCGGCGCCGAGGCGTTTGGCGCTGCGGTCGAAGACCGGCAGGTTGAGGACGCTGAAGAGGTACTCGTCGTAGACGTCGATCTTCGGCCGCTGGTTGCGCGAGAGGACGTCCTCGAGGTCGAGGGCGTGGAAGTCGAAGTGCTCCTCCAGCCAGGCGCGCTCGAGAGCGCCGGGATGCTCGATGTTGACCCAGCGCATCCCGCCGTACTCGATCTGCTCGACGCGCGGCGCCTGCGGCTCGGACTCAGCCGGGCGGGCGAGATCGCGTCGTGGGCGCCGAAGCCGTGGTTTCGGAAGGTTCGGCATCGGGGCCCATCGTCTCGTCGAGCAGCGGCATCATCGCCCCCGTAGGTTAGCCGCAGCGGCCTGATGCAAAAGCCGTCGCGACGCCTGGTAGGGTTTGCCCAACATAAGCGCCACATCTAGAGGGGTGGAGGGACTGGCCCAGTGAAACCCCGGCAACCGCCTCGGACTTCGGTTCGAGGGAGGTGCCAACTCCAGCAGATCGCAGTGATCTGGAAGATGTGGGGGATGTCCGATCGGACCTCTGCCCCACACACGGCGGAGG
Organism: uncultured Actinomycetes bacterium; assembly: GCA_963839115.1. GTDB lineage: Bacteria > Actinomycetota > Thermoleophilia > Solirubrobacterales > 70-9 > VAYN01. The sequence goes on along the minus strand of CAWITM010000001.1, from coordinate 1,262,545 downwards.
TTTTTTTCGTGAGAAAGAGGATCGGATGTCAGTCGAGAGCTTGAAGTGCAAGGAGTGCGGCAGCGAGTATGAGCTCGGCGCCGCGTATTTCTGTGAACGCTGCTTCGGCCCGCTGGAGGTCTCCTACGACCACTCGGGGCTGGACGCGGTAGAGGCCAAAAGGCGGATCCAGGCCGGGTCGCGCGGTATCTGGCGCTACTCGGACTTCCTGCCGTTCGCGGGCCGTCCGGCCGATCCGCTGGAGCCGGGGCTGACGCCGCTGCTGCGCGCCGATCGCCTCGCCGAGCGGCTCGGGGTCGACGCCGAGATATGGGTCAAGAACGACGCCGCCAACCCGACCCACTCGTTCAAGGACCGGGTCGTCGCGGTGGCTGTCGCCAAGGCCCTGGAGCTCGGCTTCGACACCGTCGCCTGCGCCTCGACCGGCAACCTCGCCAACGCCGTTGCCGCCCACGCCGCCGCCGCGGGCCTCGACTCCTACGTCTTCGTCCCGGCCAACCTCGAGGAGCAGAAGCTGCTCGCGACCGGCGTCTACGGCACCAACCTGGTCGGCGTGCGCGGCAACTACGACGACGTCAACCGCCTCTGCACGCAGCTGGCCGAGACGCATCCGTGGGCGTTCGTCAACGTCAACCTGCGCCCCTACTACGCCGAGGGCTCCAAGACGCTCGCCTTCGAGACCGTTGAGCAGCTCGGCTGGACACTGCCGGACCGGATCGTCAGCCCGATCGCCTCGGGCTCGCTCTTCACCAAACTGGGGCGGGGATTCCAGGAGTGGCTGGACCTCGGCCTGGTCGAGGGTGAGCAGCCGACCTTCAACGGCGCCCAGGCGACAGGCTGCAGCCCGGTCGCGACCGCCTTCGCCGAAGGCTGGGACGTCTGCAAGCCGCAGCGTCCCGACACGATCGCCAAGAGCCTGGCGATCGGCGACCCGGCCGACGGGCCCTACGCGGTCGAGCACGCGCGGCGGACCGGCGGCGGCGTCGACATGGTCGACGACACCGAGATCCGCGAGGCGATCAAATTGCTCGCCGAAACGACCGGGATCTTCACCGAGACCGCCGGCGGCGTCACCGTCGGAGTGCTGAAGAAGCTGGCCGAACGCGGCGAGCTCGCCGATGGCGAACGCATCGTCGTCTACATCACCGGCGAGGGTCTGAAGACTCTCGACGCCACCCGCGATAGCTTCCAGATGCACGAGATCGATCCGACTCTCGAGAGCTTCGAGACCGAGCTTCGCCAGGAGGTTGCTGCATAGATGGCCGTCACCGTGAAGATCCCGACCCAGCTGCGCGCCGCGACCGGCGGCGAGGCCCAGGTCGAGGTGGAGGGCGGCAACGTCGGCGAGGCGCTCGACGCCGTCTTCGACGCCTACGGGGATCTGCGCGAGCGGATCACCCAGGACGGCACCCTGCGGCGGTTCGTCAACGTCTACGTCTCCGGCGAGGACATCCGCTTCCAGCAGGGCCTCGAGACCGAGCTCGAAGAGGGCGACGAGGTAACGATCCTCCCGGCGGTAGCGGGAGGTTGAACCAACCGCACGCGGTTCGGTGATGAGGCGCGCCCTCGTCACCGGCGGACAGGGTTTTGTCGGGTCCCACGTCGCCGCCGGCCTGCTCGGGGCCGGGGTGGAGGTGCGCGTTCTCGACCGTCCCGGACCGGCCCGCACCGCGCTGGGCGGCTCGCGCCCGTCAGGGCTTGGTGTGCTGGGGATCGCCGGCGAGGTCGAGTTGATCGAGGGCGACCTGCTCGACCCCGGTGCGGCGATCGCTGCCGTCGCCGGCTGCGACACCGTCTTTCACTTCGCCGCCCAGACGATCGCCGCGGTCGCTGCCCGCGATCCCACCGCGACCCTGGACATCAACGTGCGCGGCGCCTGGAACGTCTTCGAGGCCTGCCGCACGGCCGCCGTCGAGCGGGTCGTCTACTCGTCCTCCTACAAGGCCTACGGGACCGCTCCAGAGCTGCCCTACCGCGAGGACTTCCCGCTCCGCGCCGCCTATCCCTACGACGCCAGCAAGGCGGCCGCCGACACGATCGCCCGTGGCTTCGCCAGCACCTACGGGCTGCCGATCGCGGTCACCCGCTTCGCCAACATCTATGGCGGCGCCGACCTCAACTTCACCCGCCTGGTGCCGGAGACGGCGATCGCCGTGGCCGCTGGGCTGGCACCGCGGATCCGCTCCGACGGCAGTCCCAAGCGCGACTTCCTGCACATCGACGACGCCGTCGCCGCCTACCTGGCGGTCGTCACCGCGATCGACGCCGGGGAGGCTCGCGGCGAGGCCTTCAACGCCGGCGGCGACAGGCCGCACTCGGTGCGCGAGGTCGTCGAGGAGATCGTCGCGGTCGGCGGCGGCGAGGTCGAGCCGCGGTGGGGCGCGCCGCCGGAGGGCGAAATCGTCGACCAGTACCTCGACTCGACCAAGTTGCGGGAGCTGACCGGCTGGCGCCCGACCGTCGACCTTCGAGCCGGTCTGGAGCGTACCCTCGCGTGGTACCGCGAGAACGAGGAGGTGCGTCCCTGATGTGTGGGCGCTTCACGGTCACGACCAAGGACACGAAGACGATCGCCGACCGCTTCCAGGTCGAGCTCGAGAAAGCGCTCGAACGGGGCGGCGACGGCGACGGCGCGCCGGCGGCCAAGGAGTCGGCGAAGGAAGGCACCGCTGCCGGGAACGGCTCGGCCGCCTCGGCAAAGGTGAAATCGCCGCCCGGGATGGGTCGCTTCAACGTCGCCCCGACCCAGGAGATCCTCGTCGTCCGCTCCTCGCCCGACCCCGAGGAGGCGGCCGGCGGCGAGCGCGAGGCGCGACTGATGCGCTGGGGCCTGGTCCCGGTCTGGGCCAAGGACCTCAAGGTCGGCTACCGGATGATCAACGCCAAAACCGAGAACCTCGCCTCGAGCAGGGCCTATGCGCCGCTGGTAGGCAAGTACCGCCACCGCTGCCTGATCGTCGCCGACGGCTTCTATGAGTGGATGCGGGCCGAGGATCCCAAGCAGCCGCGCCAGCCCTGGCGCTTCACGGTCGACGGCGGCGAGCCGTTCGCCTTCGCCGGCCTCTGCACCCGCAAGGAGTGGAGCGACGCCGGCGAGCGCGGCGTCGACGCCGACGGCTACCTCTACAGCGCGACGATCGTGACGACGACGCCGAACGAGGTCGTCAAGCCCGTCCACAACCGGATGCCGGCGATCCTGCCCACGCCCGAGGCCGAGGTCGCCTGGCTGAACCCCGACCTGAGCGCCGAGGAAGCGATCTCGATGCTCGGCCCGCTCGACCCGCGGCGGATGGAGGGCGCCCCGGCCAATCCGGCGCTCAACAAGGTCGGCAAGGGGATGGCCGAAGGGCCCGAGCTGCTGGTCGCGCCGCAGTCCTAGCGCGGCGGGGGACGCCGGATCCGGAGGCGCCGGCCGACGCCGCCGGGGCGGCTCATTCTTCGCCACCTTCGGGTTCGGTCGATTCTTCGGCGGCCGAGCCTTCTTCGGATTCTTCTTTGGCTTCCTGGGTTTCTTCTTCGGCTTCTTCGTCGATCGGCGGCGACACCTTGGCGAGCGCCCCGGAGGTCTTCACGGTGGCCGTTCCGGCACTCGTCTTCAGCGTGCACGAGACGCTCGCCGCCGGGGGTTTTTTCTGCGTGCGCCAGATCGTGTAGAAGGGAAGTTCGACGACGGCTGGGGGTTTGGGGTTTTCCGGCGGCAGTTCGTAGTCGAGGTGCTCGGTCCCGACTTCGTATTCGGGCCATTCGAGCTTCACGCCGCGCACCGTCGTCCAGCGATCCGGCAGGTCGGCGACTTCGAGAATGGCGTAGAGATGGCCGTGCGAGGCGAAGCCGACCTGCACTTTTTCCGGCACTTCCTGGTTGTAGATGCCGTCTTCGGAGGAGCGCGGGAAGGTCGCGCGCAGACCGCCGGTGGTCTGGGTGATTTCGTCGCCGCCGGCGGCCTTGGTCGTGCAGATCGCGTGGCCGCCGGCGATCGGGGCGCCCTTTTCGATCTTCAGAGTCGTCAGGACGCGAAAGACCGAGTAGCCGCTGACGTTGGTGCCGGTGGCGCGGATCCCGCCGTCGACGAGCTGCATCTTCTGCTTGCCGCCTGGGACGGGCACCGGCTTGGAATCCCGGATCGGCTTCTGCTGGACCCAGAAGAGATGGGCGAATTCGTCGGCGCTGCTCCCCAAGTGGGTCAGAAGCGGCGCGGCGATGCAGGCGAAGATGCCGACGGCGACGACCGCGATCACACCACGCGGGACGCGCGCGTCGGGATCATCCCCCTGCAAATGTCGCCAGAGGCGGCGTCGGCGCGAGGGTGGAGGCGTCTCGCCTGGGCTCATCGGCGCCGACAGTATTGGAATCGGCGGGCGGGGTGTTCCCTCTGTCCGGGGTCGGGGTAACCCTTTCGAACATGCCACAGATCGATGCAAAAGTCGCTCGCACCCGCACCGTCGAGGTGCACGGCCGCCGGGTCAGCTTCGCCGAGGCCGGCGACGGCCCGCTGCTCCTGCTCGTCCACGGCATGGCCGGGACCGCTCGCAACTGGGAGGGCGTGGTCGAACCGCTGGCCCTGCGCAACTCGGTCCTGGCTCCCGATTTCCCCGGCCACGGCGCTTCCGAGCCGGGCGGCGGCGATTACAGCCTCGGCAGCCTGGCGAGCGGCCTGCGCGACCTGATGCTGACGCTCGGCCACGAGCGCGCGACGATCGTCGGCCACAGCCTCGGCGGCGGCGTGGCCCTGCAGTTCTCCTACCAGTTCCCGGAGATGGTCGAACGCCTCGTCCTCGTCTCCAGCGGCGGCCTCGGCCCCGACGTCAGCCCGATCCTGCGCGCCGCCGCGCTGCCCGGTGCCGACCTCTTCATCCACGCCACCGCGGCCCCCGGAGCCAAGATCGGTTCCTGGCTCGGCGCCGGCATCTCACGCCTCGGAATGCGCCCCAATGCGGATGTCGCCGAGGTGGCGCGCGGCTACGCCTCGCTGGCCGACGCCGAGCGCCGCAAGGCATTCCTGGCGACGCTGCGGGCCGTGGTCGGCACCGAGGGCCAGCGCGTCGCCGCTCTCGACCGCCTCTACCTCGCCGAAGCGATGCCGATCCTGATTCTCTGGGGCGACCGCGACCCGATCATCCCGGTGTCCCACGCCCGCGCCGCGCACACCGCGCTGCCCGGCAGTCGCCTCGAGATCTTCGAAGGCGCCGGCCACGTCCCGATGCTCGAGGAGCCCGGCCGCTTCACGGTCGCCCTGCAGCGCTTCCTCGACGACACCGAGCCCGCCAGCTTCGACACCGCCGAGTGGCGCGCCCGCTTCAAATCCGCCTGACGGGCGGCGCTTAGCGGCGCGCACGCCGAGATGCGCCCGGCAGGATTCGAACCTGCGGCCTACGCCTCCGGAGGGCGTCGCTCTATCCAGCTGAGCTACGGGCGCTCGCCGCGCAGCTTAGTGGTCTAGGTGGGTTAAAGGGAGTTGCAGCGTCCCGTCCGCCTGCAGACATAACATTGCACAATGACCACGGCGATGCGCGGAAACGTTGGTGAGGCGGCAGTGCTCGAGGCACTTGTCGGTCGCGACCTCATGGTCTTGGTGCCGTTCGGAAGCGGTCACCCGTACGACTTGGTGGTTGACCTGGGTGCTCCCGGACTTCTTCGTGTTCAGTGCAAGACGGCATGGCCGGTGGGCGGTTGCATGGTTTTCAACGCCCGTTCCACCGATCATGGCCGCGGACCGCAGTCGTACCGCGGTCTCGCAGACATATTCGGCGTCTACTTCCCGCCTCGGCATTCGGTCTATCTCCTACCGATCGATGCAGTCCCAGGCTTTGTTGGCCGGCTCCGGCTGGAGCCGCCCCGCAACAACCAGCGGCGGGGGATTCGCTTCGCCGCTGACTTCGAGATCGATCGCTGGAGCCGGCCGGCGCTGGAGGAGTTGGTTCCAGGGCGGCGGCGCGAGGGTGCGGTCGTCCTTTCCCCCGGATAGCGAGGGAAAAGGCGACCGCGTAGGCTCGGCCGCGATGGACCTTGAGGTGACTTTTCTGGGCACGGGCGGGTCGGTGCCCTCGGCCCGGCGCTCGACCGCGAGCGTGCTGGTCGCGCGCGGCGGGGTGCGGATGCTGTTCGACTGCGGCGAAGGGACGCAGCGCCAGATGCAGCGCTCGCTGGGGCTGGTGCAGGCGGACGAGATCTACCTGACCCACTTCCACGCCGACCACGTGCTGGGGCTGCCGGGGCTGATCAAGACCTATGACCTCACCGACCGCGAGGTGCCGCTGACGATCTACGGGCCGCCGGGCCTCGGCGAGCTGTTCGCGATCTTCAAGCCCTTCCTCGGGCGGCTGGGGTTCGGGCTCGAGCTGGTCGAGCTGAAGGGCGATGAGTACGTCGGCCACGACGATTTCGAGGTGCGGGCCTTCGAGACCGACCACCGCAACGCCCGCTCGAGCGGCTACGCGATCGTCGAGGACGATCGTCCCGGGCGCTTCGACCCGGCTGCCGCCAAGGCCGCCGGCGTCCCCGAAGGGCCGGCCTTCGCGGCGCTGCAGCGCGGTGAGGAGGTCGAGGGCAGCGAGGGGACCGTGGCGCCGGAGCGGGTGATGGGACCGGGGCGCGAGGGCCGCACCGTCGTCATCACCGGCGACACCGCACCGACGCCGGCGACGGTCTCCGCCGCCGCCGACGCCGACCTATTGATCCACGACGCATCCTTCACCGCCGAGGACGCCGGGCGGGCCGCCGAAACCGGGCACTCGACCGTCGAGCAGGCGGCCGGAGTCGCCGCCGAGGCGCACGTGAAGCTGCTGGCGCTGGTCCACATCTCCTCGCGCTACCACGTCGGCGGCGTCCTCGACGATGCCCGCGCCGTCTTCGAACCGACCGTCGCTCCGCGGGACTTCGACCAGATCGTGATCCCGTTTCCCGAGCGGGGCGAGCCACGCCTTCTCGCCAACGGCGCACGGGAGCGCCGTGGCGAGGGCGAGCCCGAGACCTAGTCTCGGCTCCGCGTCGCGCTTCGGGCGCATTCCGGGACCCCGGGCCCGAACCGTCCAGATCCGTCCGCTAAGTCTCAAGATTCGCCCGCGAGCGCCGATCAAAGGGTGATGGCAACCGATCCCGTACCCAAAGCGCGAACTCACCGATGCCGCCGACCGTGGTCACCGCCGCTGCCAGTGCCGAGCGCGAACGCCTGGGTGCGGCGCTCAAGGAGCGGGCCGAGGAGGTGCTGCGCCTCACCGTCGAGCGCACCAGCGGCCCCGAGCACGACGTCGACGCCGTCGTCCAGGATCGCTACGAACGGATCAGCCGCAGCTCGACGATGGCGGTCGCCCGCTGGATCGCCGGCGAGACGATGGAGACGGCGATCGACGCCGGGCGCGAAACGTGGGAGATCTTCGGGGAGCTGGCGGTCCACCGGGTGGCGACCCTCGACGACGTGACCTGGCGCTGCTTCTGGTGGCGCAACGCGATGGCCGAGGTGCTGGCCGCAACCGCCGCCGAGCTCGAGGTCGGCGACGAGGCTCTGACCGAGGCGACCAACATCCTGCAGCTGAGCCTCGAGTTCACGCTGCTGCGGATGGCCGAGTGCTTCGAGTCCGAGCGCCGGCGCACCGACGAGGAGCTCGAGCGACGCGAGGAGGAGTTGGCCTTCCTCGCCACCCACGACGCCCTGACGGCGCTGCCGAACCGGACCCTGATCCTCGATCGCGCCGAGCAGGCCCTGGCCCGCTCACGCCGCAACCAGACGCCGGCCGCCGCGCTCTTCATTGACCTCGACAACTTCAAGGACATCAACGACACGCTCGGTCACGGCGCCGGCGACGAACTGCTGCAGGCTGTCGCTGCACGCCTCGACGGCGCCATCCGCGAGACCGACGCGCTCGGTCGCCTCGGCGGCGATGAGTTCGTGGTGATCTCCGAGGAGCTCTCGCTTGCCGCCGGCCCGGAGCTGGTTGCCGAGCGGCTGCTGGAGGCCCTTGCCCACCCGTTCAAGATCGGCTCCGGCAAGGAGACCGCGGTCACCGTCTGCGCCAGCATCGGCATCGCGATCGGCGAGGGCATCCCCGCCGAAGAGCTGCTGCGCAACGCCGACATCGCGATGTACCGGGCGAAGTGGAACGGCAAGAACGGCTACGCCGTCTACGAGGCCGGGATGCAGGAGATGCTGCAGTCGCGGATGGAACTGGAGATGGACCTGCGCGAAGCGCTCGACAGGGAGGAGTTCTTCCTCGCCTACCAGCCGACGATCAACCTCAGCGATATGCGCCCGACCGGCGCCGAGGCCCTGCTGCGCTGGCGCCACCCCGAGCGCGGCATCCTGCAGCCGGAGTCGTTCATCCCGCTGCTCGAGGAGACTGGCCTGATCCGCGAGATCGGTGCCTGGGTGCTGACCGAAGCCTGCGCGCAGGCGGCGATCTGGCACGGCGCCGGCTATCCGATCGGCATCGCCGTCAACGTCTCGGCCCGCCAGCTCGACTCCGACCAGATCCACGCCGACGTCAACGCGGCGCTGGCCGACAGCGGCCTCGATCCGACCGCGCTGACGATCGAGATCACCGAGACGACCCTGATGCAGAACGTCGAGGAGACCGCCGTCCGCCTCGCCGCGATCAAGAAGCTGGGGGTGCAGATCGCGATCGACGACTTCGGGACCGGCTACTCCTCGCTCGCCCATTTGAAGCGCTTTCCGGTCGACGCCCTGAAGATCGACCGCTCGTTCATCTCCGGCCTCGGTGACAACCGGGAGGGCGAGACGCTGATCCGCACCCTGGTCCAGCTCGGCAAGGCGCTCTCGATCGAGACCTTCGCCGAGGGGATCGAATTCGAGAGCGAGCTGTCGCTGTTGAAGGACGAGGCCTGCGACACGGGTCAGGGATTCCTCTTCGCGCAGCCGCTCGACGTCGCCGAAACCGAGGCCTTCCTGGCCCGTTGGAGCATCGGTCAGGGAACCGTCGCCGAGGAGGTGCGCCCCGCCTGACCCGGCGGCGTCAGCGGGCGCTGCTACATTGGCGCCGTCCTTTAACCCGGTCCCGTGAGGCCAGGAAGGAAGCGAAAATGAGTGAGAAGGTCGTGCTGGAGCACGACGATCTGAAGCGAACGCTGCGCCGTATCGCTCACGAGATCGCCGAGAAGAACCCGGAGCCCGAGCGGCTCGCCGTCGTCGGCATCCACACCCGGGGCGCCCTGCTGGCCCGCCGCCTCCACACCTTCCTCGGTGAGCTGACCGGCACCGAGCTGCCGATCGGCGACATCGACATCAGCTTCTACCGCGACGACGTCGGCGCCCGCGCGCCCGCCTCGCAGCCGGTCGTCCACGACTCCCACATCGACTTCGACCTCGCCGAGCGAACCGTCGTCCTCGTCGACGACGTCCTCTTCACCGGCCGCACCGTCCGCGCCGCGATCGAGGCGCTCTTCGACTACGGCCGCCCGCACCGCGTCCAGCTCGCCGTCCTCTGCGACCGCGGCCATCGCGAGTTGCCATTCCGCCCCGACTACGTCGGCAAAAACCTGCCGACCTCGCGCGAGGAGCGGGTCAACGTGCGGCTCGAGGAGGTCGACGGCCTCGACCAGGTGACGATCTCCGAGCCGCGCCCGGCGGAGGCCCTGGCATGAAGCACCTGCTGAGCATCGAGGACGTCAGCCGCGAGCAGATCGAGGCGATCCTCGGCCGCGCCGAGAGCTTCGCCGAGGTCGGCCGCCGCGACATCAAAAAAGTGCCGACCCTGCGCGGCCGCACCATCGTCTCGCTCTTCTACGAGTCGAGCACCCGAACCTCGAGCTCCTTCGAGCTCGCCGCCAAGCGCCTCTCCGCCGACCTCGTATCGGTCAAGGCGGCCGGCTCCTCGGTCGAGAAGGGAGAGTCGCTGAAGGACACTGTCGCGACGCTCTCCGCCTACGACCCGGCGGCGATCGTCATCCGCCATCCCTACGCCGGCGCCGCCCAGATGGTCTCGGGATGGACGGCGGCGTCGGTCGTCAACGCCGGCGACGGCAAGCACGAGCACCCCAGCCAGGCGCTGCTCGACGTCTACACGTTGCGCCGCCGGCTCGGCTCGCTCGACGGGCGCCGGATCTGGATCGTCGGCGACGTCCTCCACAGCCGCGTCGCCCGCTCGAACATACTCGCCTTCCAGCGGATGGGCGCGACGGTGACGGTGTGCGGGCCGCCGACCCTGATCCCGCGAGGGATCGAGGAGCTCGGCTGCGAGGTCTCCTACTCGCTCGACCGCCTCGAGGAGGCCGACGTCGTCTACGTCCTGCGGATGCAGCACGAGCGGATGAGCGACAGCTTCGTCCCCTCGCTGCGCGAGTACGCGGCCGCCTTCCAGGTCGACACGCGCCGGCTCGGCCCGCGCCAGCTGCTCATGCACCCGGGCCCGGTCAACCGCGGGGTCGAGATCTCCGGCGAGGCGATCGACTCGCCGCAGTCGCTGATCGCCGACCAGGTCGCCGCCGGCCTGGTGGTGCGGATGGCGATCCTCTACGAGCTGCTGGCCGGCAGGCCCGAGCCGGCCGCACCGGCCGCAGACGAGAGCGCCGCCGCCGCGGCGCCGCGGATCGGACAGCCGGCGTGAGCGCCGCCGCGGCAGGTGGCCTCGCCGCCCTCAGCGAGGTTCTCGACGTGCGCGTCGGGGCGCCGGCCGACCTGATCCTGAGGCGCGCCACCGTCCTCGACCCGGTGGCCGGCATCGACGCCGTCCACGATGTCGTGATCCGCGACGGCCGGGTCGCCGAGCTGGCGGCGCCGGGGGAGGGGAGCGCCGCGGGCGCCGAGGTGGTCGAGGCGGAAGGACTGCACGCCTTCCCGGCCTTCTTCGACCCCCACGTCCACCTGCGCACGCCCGGCCAGGAGCACAAGGAGGACGTCGAAACCGGCACCCGCGCCGCCGCCGCGGGCGGGTACTGCGGGATCCTGGCGATGGCCAACACGGAACCGACGGTCTCCGAGCCCGCCGACGTCTCATCCCTGCGCGAGATGGCCCGGGCCGGCGCTTCGGTGCCCACCGGCTTCCTCGCCACCGTCACCCGCGGCATGCGCGGCGAGGAGCTGACCGAGATGGTCGCCCTGCGCGAGGCCGGGGCGATCGGCTTCACTGATGACGGCCTGCCGATCTGCAGTGCCCGGGTGATGCGCCGGGCGCTCCAGTACCAGGCCCTCTGCGGCGGGACGATCGCCCTCCACGAGGAGGACCCCGAGCTCTCCGGCAAGGGCGTCATGCACGAAGGGCCGGTCTCGGCGGCGCTCGGGCTCGAGGGCATCCCCTCGGTCTCGGAGTCGACGATGATCGCCCGCGACGCGGCCCTCGCCGGCTACGAGGACGCCCGCATCCACGTCCAGCACCTCTCGGCCGCCGAGTCGGTCGCGATCGTCGCTGCCGCCCGCGCCGCCGGGGTGAAGATCAGCGCCGAGGCCAGCCCGCACCACCTCTGCCTGACCGACGAGGAGGTGCGCAGCCTCGATCCGCAGCGCTTCAAGATGAACCCACCGCTGCGCCGCGAGTCAGACCGCCAGGCGCTCATCGAGGGCCTGCGCGACGGCACGATCGAGTGCATCGCAACCGACCACGCGCCGCACCAGCCGGAGGAAAAGGAGGTGCCCTTCGAGCAGGCGGCGATGGGGGTGACGGGACTGGAGACGGCGTTCGCCGCCGTCCACACCGAGCTGGTGCTGCCCGGCGTGATCGACCTGGCGCTGCTGATCGAGCGGCTGGCCGGCGGTGCCGCGCCGTTCGGGATCGCCCGCCCGACCCTGGCGCCTGGCTCGGAAGCCAACGTCGCGCTCTGCGACCTCGCCGCCGAGTGGAAGGTGGGGGAGGAGGGCTACGAGAGCCGCTCGGAGAACTCCTGGGCCGCCGGGCGCACGCTGACCGGCCGGGTCCTGATGACCGTCGCCGCCGGGCAGGTGGCCTTCAGGCTTCGCACCTTCAGCCTCGGAGTCGCGTCGTGAGCGCCGGTTCCTTCCTGCTGCTCGAGGACGGGACGCGGTTCGACGGCGACGCCGTCGGCCACCTCGGCGCGGTCACCGGCGAGGTCGTCTTCAACACCGCGATGACCGGCTACCAGGAGTCGGTCACCGATCCCTCCTACGCCGGCCAGATCATCGTCTTCACCTACCCGCTGATCGGCAACTACGGGGTCAGCGGGGCGGCGATGGAGTCCGAAGCCGTCCACGCCCGCGGCGTCGTCATGCGCGATGCCAAGAACTCCGAGGACGCCGCCACTTCGGAGGGCGGCTGGCTCGACTGGCTCGGCGACACCGGCACGCCGGGGATCAGCGGCATCGACACCCGCGCCCTGGTCCGCCACATCCGCGACCGCGGCGCGATGCGCGGCGGCATCTTCCCGGCCGAGATGAGCGAAGCCGAGGCCCGCGAGCGGATCGCCGCCGAGCCGGCGATGGACGGCGCCGACCTGGCGCGCACCGTGACCCCACCGGAACCGGTCCGCTTCGCCGGCGACGGTCCGCACGTGGTCGGCATCGATACCGGGATCAAGCTCTCGATCGTCCGCCAGCTGCGCGAGCACGGCGCGCAGCTGACCCTCCTGCCATGCGATTCCAGCCCCGAGCAGGTGCTTGCCGAGAACCCCGACGTCGTCTTCCTCGCCAACGGCCCCGGCGACCCGGCGGCGCTCGACTACGTCGTCGAGACGATCCGCGGCGTGCTCGGCCAGAAGCCGATCTTCGGCATCTGCCTCGGCCACCAGCTGCTCTGCCGCGCCGTCGGCCTGCGCACCTACAAGCTGCCGTTCGGCCACCGCGGCACCAACCACCCGGTCAAGGACCTGGAGACGGGAAGGATCGACATCACCTCGCAGAACCACGGCTTCGCCGTCGAGGGTCCCGGCGGCGAGCCGCGGATCGAGGGCGACGAGCCGGTCCGCTGGGACACCGACTTCGGCGTCGCCGAGCTCTCGCAGCTGAACCTCTACGACCGCACGGTGGAGGGGCTGGTGCTCAAGGACGTCGCCGGCGCGACCGTCCAATACCACCCGGAGGCCGGTCCAGGTCCGCACGACGCGCGCCACCTCTTCGACCGCTTCCTAGCGCTCGCCGGGGACCCCGCCTGATGCCGCGCCGCGAGGATCTCCAGAAGATCCTGCTGATCGGCTCCGGCCCGATCGTGATCGGCCAGGCCGCCGAGTTCGATTATTCCGGCGTGCAGGCCTGCAAGGTGCTGCTCGAGGAGGGCTTCGAAGTCGTCCTCGTCAACTCCAACCCGGCGACGATCATGACCGACCCCGAGTTCGCCACCGCCACCTACATCGAGCCGCTGCTGCCCGGCCCGGTCACCAAGATCATCGAAAAGGAGCGCCCCGACGCGCTGCTGCCGACGCTCGGCGGCCAGACGGCGCTGAACCTGGCAATGACCCTCCACCAGGACGGCACGCTTGAGCGCCTCGGGGTCGAGCTGATCGGCGCCGACGCCGGCGCGATCAGCCGCGCCGAGGACCGCGAGCTCTTCCGCGAGACGATGAACGCCGCCGGCCTGCGGATCCCATGGTCGATCACCGTCGAGACCCTCGGCGAGGTCGACGAGGCGCTCGCCCGCGGCGAGATCAGCCTGCCGGCGATCGTGCGCCCCGCCTTCACGATGGGCGGCCAGGGCGGCGGCGTCGGCAACACCGAGACCGAGCTGCGCCAGGTCGTCTCCGAGGGCCTCGCCGCCAGCCCGATCAACCAGGTGCTGGTCGAGGAGTCGGTGATCGGTTGGGGCGAGTTCGAGCTCGAGGTGATGCGCGACCGCAACGACAACGTCGTGATCATCTGCTCGATCGAGAACGTCGACCCGATGGGCGTCCACACCGGCGACTCGGTCACGGTCGCACCCGCCCAGACCCTCACCGATCCGCTCTACCAGGAGCTGCGCGACCAGGCGATCAGGGTGATCCGGGCGATCGGCGTCGAGACTGGTGGCTCCAACGTCCAGTTCGCGGTCAACCCCTCCGACGGCGAGATCGCGGTGATCGAGATGAACCCGCGGGTCAGCCGCTCCTCGGCGCTGGCCTCCAAGGCGACCGGCTTCCCGATCGCCAAGATGGCCGCCAAGCTCGCGGTCGGCTACGCGCTCGAGGAGATCCCCAACGACATCACCCGCGCCACGCCGGCCTCCTTCGAGCCGACGATCGACTACGTCGTCACCAAGATCCCGCGCTTCGCCTTCGAGAAGTTCCCCGGCGCCGAGGGCCGCCTCTCGACCTACATGCAGTCGGTCGGCGAGGTGATGGCGATCGGGCGCACCTTCCGCGAGTCCTTCGCCAAGGCGATGCGCTCGCGCGAGCTCGACGCGACGCCCGACCTGCCCGCCGACGACGAGGCCCTGCTGGCGGCGCTGGCGATCCCGACCGCGGAGCGCTACGACCAGGTGCTCGAGGCCTTCCGCCGCGGGATCTCGGTCGAGCGCGTCCACGAGCGCTGCCTGGTCGATCTCTGGTTCCTGCGCGAGCTCTCGGCCCTAGCCCGCGACGGCGACGGCACCGCCGGCCTCGCCCGCACCTACAAGGCGGTCGACACGTGCGCCGCCGAGTTCGAGGCCGCGACCCCCTACTACTACTCCGCTCACGAGCGCCGCGGGCGGGACGGCAGCCCGCCGGCCTCGGAGATCCGCCGCGGCGACAACGCCTCGGTGATGATCCTCGGCGCCGGCCCCAACCGGATCGGTCAGGGGATCGAGTTCGACTACTGCTGCGTCCACGCGGCGATGACGGCGCGCGAGCTCGGCCGCGACGCGGTGATGGTCAACTGCAACCCGGAGACCGTCTCGACCGACTACGACACCTCCGATCGCCTCTACTTCGAGCCGCTGACCGCCGCCGACGTTCTCGCCGTCTGCGAGCAGGAGCAGCCCGAGGGAGTGATCGTCCAGTTCGGCGGCCAGACGCCGCTGAAACTCGCCCGCACGCTCGAAGAGGCGGGCGTGCCGCTGCTCGGCACCCCGGTCGACGCGATCGACCTCGCCGAGGACCGCGGCCGCTTCGGCGCGATGCTGCGCCGGCTCGGCATCGAGCACCCGCCCTACGGCACCGCGCTCTCGGCCGAGGAGGCCGAGGTGATCGCCACCGAAGTCGGCTTCCCGCTGCTGGTCCGGCCCTCCTACGTGCTCGGCGGCCGGGCGATGGAGATCTGTTACTCGACCGAGGATCTCCGCAAATACCTCGAGGTCCACGTCAAGGCCGACCAGGAGCACCCGCTGCTGCTCGACCGCTTCCTCGAGAACGCGATCGAGGTCGACGTCGACGCCCTCGGCGACGGCTCCGAGGTCTACGTCGCCGGGATCATGCAGCACGTCGAGGAGGCCGGCGTCCACTCCGGCGACTCAGCCTGCGTGATCCCGCCGCTCAGCCTCGGCGAGGAGATGCTCGAGGAGATCCGGGCGACGACCGAGCGGATCGCGCTCGAGCTCGGCGTGATCGGCCTGATCAACATCCAGTACGGCGTCGCCGAAGGCCGCCTCTACGTGATCGAGGCCAATCCGCGCGCCTCGCGGACGGTCCCCTTCGTCTCCAAGGCGATCGGCGTGCCGCTTGCCAAGGTCGCCGCGCGCCTGATGCTGGGCGAGACGATCGCCGAGCAGGACCTGCCGACCGGCAAGCTCGACCACGTCAGCGTCAAGGAGGCGGTGCTGCCCTTCGCCCGCTTCGCCGGCGCCGACTCGATCCTCGGGCCGGAGATGAAGAGCACCGGCGAGGTGATGGGCATCGCCCGCGACTTCCCGACCGCCTTCGGCAAGGCCCAGGCCGCCGCCGGCGTCGACCTGCCCGAATCCGGGGCCGTCTTCATCACCGTCACCGACACCGACAAGCCGGCGGCGACGCAGCTGGCGGCGCGCCTGCACGACCTCGGCTTCGAGATCGTCGCGACCGGCGGCACGGCGCTGGCGATCGAGCGGATGGGGGTGCCGGTGAGCCGGATCAACAAGCTGGGGGAGGGGTCGCCGAACGTCCTCGACCTGATCCGCAAAGGCAGCTGCGACTTCGTCATCAACACCCCGACCGGCTCCAGCGCCCGCGCCGACGGCTACGAGATCCGCACCGCGGCGGTCCGCGAGGGCATCCCCTGCGTGACGACGATGACCGGCGCGACGGCGGCGGTTCGGGCGATCTCGGCCGGGCGCGCGATCGACTCCGACGTGCGGAGCATCCAGGAGATCCATCAGGCGGCCGCCTCCTCGGCTCTGGCGGGGCGGGAAGGGAATCAATGAGCGATCCGGCCCCGCCTCCAGAGGCGGCCGGACGAGTGACAGCGCCGTTCGGCCGACGCCAGTGCGCGGTGGTCGAGAACCGTCGTTCCGGCGGCTACCGGGTCGTCTCGCTGCTCGACCGCGAGGGGCCAGCGCCCGAGCCCGGCCGCTTCTACATGCTCGCCGCCGTCGAGGGCTGGGGCGGGGGACGGCCGTACCTGCCGCGGGCGATCTCGGTCGCCGAGACCGGGCCGGCCCGCGACGGCGTCCGCCTCGACTTTCTGCTCGACGACGTCGGGCCCGGCACCGAGCGGCTCGAGGCGCTCGCCGAGGGCGAGGAGGTCTGGCTGACCGGCCCGCTCGGCAACGCCTTCTCGGTGCCGCGCGACGTCCGGCCCGACGCCGCCGGGGCGATCCTGGTCGGCGGCGGCGTCGGCGTCGCCCCGCTGGCGCTGCTGCGCCGCGAGTTCTCCCAGCGCGCGATCCCGCACCGGGTCCTGCTCGGCTTCCGCGACGAAGCCCACGCCGGCGGCCTCGACCTCTTCTGCTCGGCCACCGGTGCCCTCTGCCCCGAGGTCCGCCTCGCCTCCGAGGACGGCCACGCCGGCCACAAGGGCTACGTCACCGACCTGCTCGCCACGATCCTCGCCGGCGACGACGCCACCTCCGGCGTCGTCTACGCCTGCGGCCCCCCGGCGATGCTCGAGGCCGTTCGCTCGCTCTGCGATGAGCGCGACGTCGCCTGCGAGCTGGCCCTCGAGTCGCCGATGGCCTGCGGCTTCGGCGCGTGCTTCGGCTGCGCCGTCCCGACTCCTGATGGCGGCTACCTGCGCCTCTGCGTCGACGGCCCCGTCCTGCGCGGCGAGGATATTGCCGAGGTGACCCATGCCTACTGAGCCGATCGACTTCTGCGGCATCGAGCTGGCCAACCCGGTCATCAACGCCTCCGGCACCTACGACGCGATCGCCGCCCAGAAGGTCTTCGGCGACGCCCTGCTTGCCGACTTCCCCTTCGCCGCATTCGTATCGAAGACGATCACGCCGGAGCCACGCGCCGGCAACGAGCCGCGGCGGATCTGGGAGACCCCGGCGGGGATGCTGAACTCGATCGGCCTGCCCAACAAGGGCCTCGAGGGCTTCCTGGCCCACGACCTGCCGCGCCTGGCCGAACTGCCCGTGCCGCTGATCGTCTCGGCGATGGCGACCGACCGTGAGCTCTTCGCCCGCATCGTCAGCGCCCTGGACGCGCGCGAGGAGGTGGCGGAGGTCGCGGCGATCGAGCTGAACGTCTCCTGCCCCAACGTCCACTCGGGCCTGATTGTCGGCGAGAACCCGGCCGAAACCGAGGCGCTTCTGGAAACACTGCGGCCCCTCACTCGCCTGCCGCTGATCGTGAAGCTGACGCCAAACGTCGCCGACCCGGCTGCGGTGGCCGCCGCCGCCGAGCGCGGCGGCGCCGATGCGATCTCGCTGATCAACACCCTCAAGGGGGCCGCCTTCGACCCCGCGACCGCGGCCCCCGCCCTCGCCGCCGGCCACGGCGGCCTCTCCGGCCCGGCGATCCGACCGATCGCGATCCAGCAGCTGCGCGCCGTCCGCGCCGCGGTCGGCCTGCCGTTGATCGGCATGGGAGGGATCACCAGCGGCGCCGACGCCGCCGAGTTCATCGCCGCCGGCGCGACCCTGGTCGCGGTCGGGACGGAGAGCTTCCGCGATCCCCGCGCTGGCTCGAGAGTGGCGGCGGAGCTCGCTTTGGCGGCCCCAGCGGGACCGGTCCGGACCCCGGCGCTAGACCTCGACTAGAGGTTGAGGCGAATTTCCCCGCAAATGGGTCCGGGCACCTTGCACGCCCCGGAGCCGAAGCTATACTCGCCGCCGACGTGCCCGCCCAATCGGTGAAAAACTCGCTCGCCGCACCCGAAAGGTCCCTGGACCAACGGATGGAGGCCCTGAAGCGAGCGAACGACATCCGCACCGCGCGGGCGAAGCTCAAGAAGGATCTCAAAGCCGGTCGGTCCAGCATCCACAAAATCCTCCTCGACCCGCCCGAGTACGTCCTCACCGCCAAGGTCTTCGACATGCTCCTCGCCGTTCCCAAGTACGGGCGCGTGAAGACCAACCGAATACTCAATCAGTGCCGGATCTCGCCCTCGAAGACGATCGGCGGTCTCTCCGATCGCCAGCGCACCGAGCTGATCTCCCTGCTTCGGCGCTAACGACCGGTCCGCCGGTCACGATGCCGGCCGCATGAGTGCCACCAAGGCAAGAGTCTTCGTCATCACTGGCCCCTCGGGCGTCGGCAAGGGCACGCTGATCAAGCGGCTGCGCGAGCGCTGTCCGAGCCTCGAGCTGTCGATCTCGGCGACGACGCGGCAGCCGCGCCCGGGCGAGGTGGACGGCGTCGACTACCACTTCCTCTCGGTCGAGGAGTTCGAGCGCCGCCGCGAAGAAGAAGACTTCCTGGAGTTCGCCAACTTCAGCGGCAACCGCTACGGCACCCTGCGCAGCGAGGTCGACCGGCGCCTGGAGGCCGGCCACTCGGTCGTCCTCGAGATCGAGGTCCAGGGCGCCCAGCAGGTGCGAGCGGCCAAAAAAGACTCGATCCAGATCTTCATCGCCCCGCCTGACCCGGCGGTCCTGCGGGCGCGGCTGGCCGGCCGCGGCACCGATTCGGCCGACGAGATCGACAAACGTCTCAAGACCGCCGAAATCGAGCTGGCCTCACAGGAGGACTTCGACCACCAGATCGTCAACGATGACCTCGACCGGGCGACCGACGATCTCGAAGCGATCATCCGCGCCGAGCTCGGGCTGGCCTGACGACCGCCGCCGTGAGGTCGCCGGGGGCCGGCGTCGCTACACTGCCTGGCCGATGATCAAACCACGCGTAGACAAGCTCCTGGACCACGCCGACTCGCATTACGCCGCGGTCGTCGTCTCGGCCAAGCGGGCCCGTCAAATCAATAGCTACTTCCACAATCTGGGCGAGGGCGGCTTCGGCGAGTACCCACCGCCGATGGTCGAAACGAACGCCGAGGGCAACTACCTCACGATGGCGCTCGAAGAGCTCGCCGAGGGCAAGCTCAAATACGAGTACCGCAGCTAGCGCTCTCCAGCGCTGGGGCGGTCGAGCTCTGACAGATGGCCCGGGTCCTACTGGGTGTTAGCGGAGGGATCGCCGCCTATAAGGCGCTCGAGTTCGCGCGCCTGGCGACGCTCGCCGGCCACGGCGTCCGCGTCGTCATGACCGAGGCCGCGACCCGCTTCGTCGGCCCCGCCTCCTTCGAGGGGATCACGGGATCGCCG
Source organism: uncultured Actinomycetes bacterium (assembly GCA_963839115.1). GTDB lineage: Bacteria > Actinomycetota > Thermoleophilia > Solirubrobacterales > 70-9 > VAYN01. The sequence goes on along the minus strand of CAWITM010000001.1, from coordinate 1,243,079 downwards.
GTGCTGCGCTCCGAGTTCGAGCGCGACCCGATGCGTGGCGGCTTCCCCGGCGAGGAGGTCCCCGGCCACGATCCGATCGGGCACCTCGAGCTGGCCGCCAACTGCGATGCCTTCCTGGTCGCGCCGGCCTCCGCCAATACGCTCGCCAAGCTCGCCGGCGGCTTCGCCGACTCGATGCTGACGACCTCCTTCCTCGCCTGCACGGCGCCGCGGCTGGTGGCAGCGGCGATGAACGACCGCATGTACTCCAGCGCCGCCACCCAGGCCAACCTGGCGACGCTGCGCGAGCGCGGCGTCGAGGTGATCGAGCCGGGGGAGGGGCTGCTGGCCTCGCGCGGCGAGCACGGCCGCGGCCGGTTGCCCGAGCCGGCGGCGCTGCTGGCCCGGGTCGAAGCCGCGCTGCCGCACGGCGAGCGGCCCTGGGACGGGCTGCGCGTCCTCGTCACCGCCGGCGGCACCCGCGAGCCGATCGACCCGGTCCGCTTCATCGGCAACCGCTCCTCGGGACGGATGGGGTTCGCACTCGCCGAGGCCGCCGCCAGGCGCGGCGCGGAGGTGACGCTGCTCGCCGCCAACGTCGCCTTGCCGGCACCGGCCGGGGTACGCCGCATCGACGTCGAGACCGCCGCCGAGCTGGCCGCCGCCGCCGAGGCGGAGTTCGCGGACGCCCACGTCCTGCTGATGGCCGCCGCTCCCGCCGATTTCCGGGCTCAACCGAAAGCGGAGAAGCTGGTGCGCGCCGGCGGCCTCGACCTGCGCCTCGAGCCGACCGAGGACATCCTCGCCGGCCTCGCCGCGAACCGCGCCGAAGGCCAGACGATCGTCGGCTTCGCCGCCGAGCACGGCGGTGAGGCGGCGGCCCGCGCCCGCGCCAAGCTGACCCGCAAGGGCGCCGACCTGATCGTCCTCAACGACGTCTCCGATTCGCGGATCGGCTTCGAGAGCGCCGACAACGCCGTGACCCTGATCACCGCCGAGGACGAGGTGGCGGTGCCGTTTGCTCCAAAGAGCGAGATCGCCGCTCGCATCCTGGACCGGGTCGACGCCCTGAGGGACCCCTCGCGGCCACTTGCATAGGCCGGCTATACTGAGACCAAGCTTTTAGTCCCTATCAGTTGCGCGCAGTACCGAGAAGTGGGCCTGGCCCGCTTTTTTTTACGGCCCGAACCAGCCTATGACCGATATCCAGCAGAGCATTCAGCAGCAGCTGTCCGACCTTGATTCGGACCTCGACGTCGTTGCCATCGAGCAGCCCGGCGGCGAAGTTCTGCGCATCTTCATCGATCACCCCGAGGGTGTCGACCTGGCGCTCTGCGAACGCGTGACCAGGCACCTCGACAGCCTGCGCGCCGACTATGCGCTGGAGGTCTCCTCGCCCGGGCCGAAGTACCGCCGCACCCCCGCTTCCGACACCAAGGAGTCGCCGCAGTGAGCAAAGAGATCGTCGACGCCATCAAAGGCCTCGAGCAGGAGAAGGGAATCTCCGCCGACACGCTGATGGACGCCCTCGAGGACGCCCTCCTCTCGGCCTACAAGAAGTCCCCCGGGGCGGCCAAATACGCGCGCGTCGACCTCGATCACGAGACCGGCGACTTCGTCGTCTTCGAATTGATCCTGCCGCCCGAGCTCGAGGAGAAGCTGCTCGCCGAGGCCGCCGAGCTCCAGGAGGAGCCCGAAGTCGACCCCGAGACCGGCGAACTCAAAGAGCCCGAGGACCCCGAGCTCGACCCCGAGATGATCGCCCCCTATGAGGACCAGATCACGACTCGCGACGTCACCCCGGAAAACTTCGGCCGGATCGCCGCCCAGACCGCCAAGCAGGTGATCCTCCAGCGGATCCGCGAGGCCGAGCGTCAGATGATGTACGACGAGTACCAGGACCGCGTCGGCGAGCTGATCACCGGGATCATCCAGCAGTCCGACAAGCGCTACACGCTGGTCCAGCTGCGCGAGCGGGTCGAGGCGCTGCTGCCGAAGTCCGAGCAGGTCTACAACGAGCGCTACGACCACGGGATGCGGGTCAAGGCGGTCATCACCGACGTCTCCGACTCGACCAAAGGCCCGGCGATCGTCGTCTCGCGGCGCAGTCCCGAGTTGATCAAGAGCCTGTTCGAGCTCGAGGTCCCCGAGATCGCTGACAAGCTGGTCGAGATCGTCGGCGTCGCCCGGGAGCCCGGCTACCGCTCGAAGATCGCCGTCGTATCCCATGCCGACGGCGTCGACCCGGTCGGCGCCTGCGTCGGACCGCGCGGGTCGCGGGTCCGCATGGTCGTCTCGGAGCTGCGCGGCGAGAAGATCGACATCATTCCCCACAACGACGAGCCCGCCCGGTTCGTCGCCAAAGCCCTGAGCCCGGCCCGGGTCCGCGAGGTGATCGTCGACGACGACGAGCGCCAGGCGACCGTGATCGTCCCCGACGACCAGCTCTCGCTGGCGATCGGCCGCGACGGCCAGAACGCCCGCCTCGCCGCCCGCCTGACCGGCTGGCGCGTCGACATCAAGTCGGAGACCGAGTTCGCCTCCGAGGAAACCGACGTCGAGTACGAGGGCGAAGAGACCTTCGACGGGCGCTGCATGGCGGTCCTCTCGAACGGCCGCCGCTGTCCCAACGCCGCGGTGCCGGCCTCGACCTACTGCGGCCTGCCGCAGCACCAGGCGCTCTCGCGCTTCGAGACCAGCCAGACCGCCGTCCTCACCGATGTCTCCGAGGCCGAGATCGCGATCCTGGCCGACCCCGACGGCGATCAGGGGCAGGTCGACGAGATCGTCGCCCGCGCCTCCGCCAACTTCACCGAGGAGGTCGAAGAGGAGGCCGCCGAGGAGTCGGTGGTCGACGAGATCGTCGACGAGGCGATCGCCGAGGAGGAGGCCGAGGAGGCCGTCGAGGACCCGGTCGAAGCCGAGATTGCCGAGGAGATCGCCGACGAGGTCGCGACCGAGGCCGAAGAGGCCAGCAACGGTGGTGCCGTCGACGGTGCCACGGAGGGCGCCGGCGAGCCGGTCGCCGAGGAGGCTGAGCAGGCCTAGTGGCAAAGAAGCGGGTTCACGAGATCGCAAAAGCGCAGGGCGTCAGCTCGAAAGAGCTGCTGGCGGCGCTGAAAGCTGCTGGCATCGAAGCCAAAGCGGCCGCCTCGAGCGTCGAGGAGGGCGAGGCGCTGAAGGCGATCGCCGCCGGCGGCAACGGCGGCACGGCGACGAAAGCGCCGCCGGCTCCGAAAGCCGCGACTTCGGCCCCCAAAGCGGCCCCCGCGGAGGCGCCGCCGCAGCCGGCTCAGCCGAAAGCCGCCCCGGCGGCGAAAGCGCCGGCGTCGGCTCAGTCCGCCGCCAAAGCGACCCAGCCCGCACCGGCAGCCAAAGCCGGGCCTCCGGCGAACGGGGGCGCGAGCGCTCAGAAATCCGCGCCGGCCAAGAAACCGGCCCCGACTTCGACCAAACCCGTCCGTCCCGCCGGCCCCGCCGGTGGCGGCGCAGGTGCGGCCGGGGGAGCCAAAAAACGGCGCGTCGTGATCGATTCGCAGGCCGCCCGCCGCGACCAGATGGGCGGCCCGCCACCGCAGCGCCCGCCGCGCCGCCGCGGTGGCCGTCGCCGCCGCCCGCTGCTCGAGGAGCCGCCGGCAGCGCCGACGAGCCCGGTCGAGCCCGAGGCGACCAAAGTCCACTCCGGAGCCACCGTGCGCGAGCTCGGCGAGGCGCTCGGTCTGGCCCCCGCCGAGGTGATCAAAAAACTGATGATGATGGGCGAGATGGCGACGCTCACCCAGACGCTCACCGACGAGTCGATCCGGACGATCGCCGACGAGTACGACCGCAAGATCGAAGTCGTCCGCGCCGCCGAAGAGGAGCCCGAGGAACCGGAGTTCTCCGACGCCGCCGAGGACCTCGTCGACCGCCCGCCGGTGGTCACGATCATGGGCCACGTCGACCACGGCAAGACCTCGCTGCTGGACGCGATCCGCGAGACCGAGGTCGCCGCCGGCGAGGCCGGCGGGATCACCCAGCACATCGGCGCCTACCAGGTCCACAAAGACGACAAGACGATCACCTTCCTCGACACCCCGGGCCACGCCGCCTTCACGGCGATGCGCGCCCGCGGCGCCAAGGTCACCGACGTGGTGGTCGTGGTCGTCGCCGCCGACGACGGCGTGATGCCGCAGACCAAGGAGGCGATCGACCACGCTCGCGCCGCCGAAGTCCCGATGCTGATCGCCGTCAACAAGATCGACAAAGAGGGCGCCAACCCCGAACGGGTCCGCACCGAGCTCGCCCAGGAGGGCATCACCCCCGAGGAATGGGGCGGCGACACGATCTTCTCCGAGGTCTCGGCGAAGACCCGCGAGGGCCTCGACAACCTGCTCGAGAACATCCTTCTGGTCACCGAACTCGAGGAGCTGACCGCCAACCCCGAGGCGCCCGCCTCGGGCAACGTGATCGAGTCCCAGCTCGACCCCGGCCGCGGCCCGGTAGTCACCGTCCTGGTCCAGCGCGGCACCCTGCACGTCGGCGACTCGCTCGTCGCCGGGCCGCAGTGGGGCCGGGTGCGGGCGATGCACGACTTCAAAGGCGAGGTCGTCGAGGCCGCCGTGCCGGGCATGCCGGTCGAGGTCCTCGGCTTCGACGGCGTCTCCGACGCCGGTGAATTCGTCCAGGCGGTCGAGAACGACCGCAAAGCCCGCCAGCTCGCCCAGGAACGCGAGACGCGCCTGAAAGCCGAGACCCTGGCCCGCCGCCAGGCCCGCAAGGTCAGCCTCGAGGAGGTCTTCGCGAGGGCCCAGACCGGCGACATGAAAGAGCTCAACATCGTCCTCAAGGCCGACGTCGCCGGCTCCCTGGAGGCGCTCCAGGACGAGCTCGCCAAAGTGCCGCAGGAACGCGTCGGGATCGACATCATCCACTCGCAGACCGGTGGCATCAACGAGTCCGACGTGATGCTGGCGGCGGCCTCGGAAGCGATCATCATCGGCTTCAACGTGCGGCCGCTGGCCGATGCGCGCCGCGCCGCCGACCGCGAGGGCGTCGACATCCGCACCTATTCGGTCATCTACAAAATCACCGAAGACCTGCGCAACGCGATGGAGGGAATGCTCGACGCGGTCGAGGTCGAGGAGACGGTCGGCGAGGCCGAAGTCAAACAGACCTTCAAAGCCTCGAAAGTCGGCCGGATCGCCGGCGGCATCGTCACCGAGGGCAAGGCCTCGCGGACCGCCAGCGTGCGTCTGATCCGCAACGGCACGGTGATCTGGACCGGCAAACTCGGCTCCCTGCGTCGCTTCAAAGACAACGTGCAGGAGGTCGACGAGGGCCAGGAGTTCGGCGTCGTGCTCGACGGCTACGCCGACGTCAAAGAGGAAGACGTGCTCGAGTTCTTCCAGACCAAACAGGTCGAGCAGACCCTCGAGTAAGTGAGATGGCCGGCGCTCGGATGCGGCGCGTCAACGAGGTCCTCCGCGAGGTCGTCGGCTCCGCGATCGCCGACGATCTCGAAGACCCGCGGATCGGATTCGTGACCGTGACCGCGGTCGAGACGAGCGCCGATCTGCGCAGCGCCAAGGTCTTCGTCAGCGTGCTCGGAGATGCGACTGAGCGCGACGCTACCCTCACCGCATTGGGCTCCTCCCACGGCGTGCTCCAGTCACGGATCGCCGCCGAGACGCGAATGAAGCGAACCCCCACCTTGACCTTCCACTACGACGACACGATCGCCAAAGGTGTGCGGATCTCCAGTCTCCTCGACGAGGTGGCCGAGTCCGACGGCGACGAGGCCGGGGAGGAGGAGCTGTGAGCGAGACCGTCCCGGTCGCCGCCCCCGGCGAGGCCGCGACCGACCTCGAGCAGGTCGTCGCGGCGCTGCGCGACAACGAGCGTTTCCTGCTCACCGCCCACGAGGGTCCCGACGGTGACGCTCTCGGCTCGCTGCTCGGGATGCACCAGCTGCTCACCCAGCTCGGCAAGGACTCGGTGATGTTCCTCGCCGCCAAGGAGTTCCCGCTGCCGATCGAGTACCGCTTCCTGCCGCTCGAGGAGGTCTTCCATGAGCCGCCCGCCGACATGGCCGACCGCACCGTCGTCTTCCTCGACTGCGGCAACATCGACCGCATGCCGGTCGACTTCCTGACCGCCGGCGACAACGTCGTCGTCAACGTCGACCACCACCACGACAACACCCGCTTCGGCGACGTCAACCTGGTCAACAAAGACGCCTCCTGCACGGCCGAGATCGTCTACGACATCGCCCAGGTCCTCGGGGCGCGGATCACCCGCGAGATGGCGGCGGCGCTCTACGTCGGGCTGATCACCGACACCGGCAAGTTCATGTACGAGAACACCAACGCCCACACCCACCGGGTGGCGGCGGAGCTGATCGACGCCGGCGTCGACGTCGACGACACCTACCGGCGCCTCTACGAGCACGTCCCGATCGAGAAGCTGAAGCTGGTCGCCCGGGCGCTCGAGGACATCCAGCGCTTCTGCGACGACCGCCTCGTCGTCAGCTACATCACCGCCGCCGACTACGAGGCCACCGGGGCCGGCGAGGAGATGACCGAGGGCGTGATCGACCACCTGCGCTCGATCGACGGGACCAAGGTTGCCGCAGTTATCCGCGACCTCGGCAATCGCGGCCGCGCCGCCCGCAAGGTCAGCCTGCGTTCGAGCGAGGGCGACGTCGACGTCTCGGCGATCGCCCGTATGCGCGGTGGCGGGGGACACAAACGCGCCGCCGGCTTCTCGACCGACGCCGAGCTCCCCGAGCTGGTGGATTTCCTCTGCGGCGAGGTCAAAGCCCAGCTCGGTCACTAAGTGGTTGTCCGGCAACCCCCACGCACGCCTGACGGCGCCGGACACACTTCACGGGGCGGCGTCCTCGGTCGGCCAAATGGCGGTGCCATTCAGCCTCCCTGTGTCCTACCCCCGCTCGGTCCGGCACTCGCCAGTCGCACGCGCGAGTTGCCGGACAACCACTGACCATGGCCGCGCCAGACGCTGCCGGAGCGGTTCTGCTCCTCGACAAGCAGGCGGGCGAAACGTCCCACGACGCGGTTGCCCGGGTGCGCCGCCACCGTGGCGTCAAAGCCGGTCACGCCGGCACGCTCGACCCCTTCGCCACCGGCCTGCTGCTGGTCCTGATCGGGCCGGCGACGCGGCTGCAGCGCTTCCTCGTCGGGCTGCCCAAGACCTACCTGGCGACGGCGCGGCTCGGCTGGACATCGAGCACCGGCGACCCCGACGGCGAGCTGACCGAGACCGGGCGCCGGCCGGATTCCCTGGAGCTGCCGACCGGCACGGTCCGCCAGCGGGTGCCGATGACCTCGGCGGTGCGGGTCGGCGGCGAGCGCCTCTACAAGAAGGCCCACCGCGGCGAGAGCGTCGAGACCCCGGTCCGCGACGTCGAGGTCCACCGCGCCGAGCTGCTCGCCGCCGCCGACGGATACGCCCACTACGAGGTCGAATGCTCGGCCGGGACCTACGTTCGGACCCTTGTCGAGACCCTCGGCGACGCCTACTGCTCGAGCTTGCGGCGGACCGCGATCGGCCCCTTCGCGATCGAGGACGCCGGCACCGAGCTGCCGGTCGCCGCGGTCGCCGCCCAGGTGCCCGCGATCGCCGAGGCGCTGCGATGAAGGTGACGAAGCTCGCCGACGCGACACCGCGTCCGCGCCACGTCGCGATCGGCACCTTCGACGGCGTCCACCTCGGCCACCAGACGGTGATCGCCGGCGCCGACACGGTGCTGACCTTCGACCCGCACCCGCTCTCGATCCTCCACCCGGAGTCGTTGCCGAACCTGCTGACGCCGTTCTCGGTCAAGCGCGATCTGATCGCCGGCCTCGGGGTCAGTGAGCTGGTCGTGATCCGCTTCGACCCCGACTACGCCCACCACACCGCCGAGCAGTTCATCGAGGAAACGCTGATCGAGCGGCTCGGCGCGACCAAGGTCTCGGTCGGTGAGAACTTCCGCTTCGGCGCCGAGGCCAAAGGCGACGCGGCGATGCTGGCCCGCCGCGGCGAGTTCGAAACCCGGGTTCTGCCGATGGTCGAAATCGATGGCGACACGGTCTCCTCGACGCGGATCCGCGAACAGGTCGAATGCGGCGACATGGTTGCCGCCCGCCGCTGCCTCGGCGCCCCCTTCATGGTCGAGGGCGAGGTCGTCAGCGGCGACCAGCGCGGCCGCGACCTCGGCTTCCCGACCGCCAACCAGGTCCCCGAGCCGGGTCTCGTGACCCCTGCCCACGGGGTCTACGCGGCGTTCGCCAACGGCTATCCGGCGGCGGTCAACGTCGGCGTGCGGCCGACCTTCGGCAGCGGTGGGGCGCTGCTTATCGAGACCCACCTGATCGACTTCGATGGCGACCTCTACGGCCAGAACCTGCGCGTCGCCTTCGTCGATCGGCTGCGCGGCGAGGAGAATTTCGAAAACGTCGACGAGCTGATCGCCCAGATGAGCCGCGATGTCGAGGACTCGCGGCGGATTTGCGCCGGCTTCTCCGGTGGCAGCCGATGAATTGAATCTGCGGCTGCGGCAGGAAGCTCAGCTCAGCCGAGGTCGAGCTGAACCCGCGGGCTGTTGGGCCGGCTCCAGACTCGCTTCGTTGCGGCCAACCGACCGCAATAGGGATTGGTGGGCAACAACGCCCACCAATCCCTTGCCGTCCGCAATCTCTAGTCAGCGCGGAGCGTCATTCGAACCACACGCCTACTTCTTTGCCTTCCTTGCTGGCCGTAAAGTTCAGTTTCCCGGTCACCGTTCCCGCCGTCTGTTTTTCTTTTCCACAGTTGGCTTCGGTGCCGGCCGTGCGGTTGATCAAGAGGTTGTTGATGTTGATTTCCGCTTGCAGGTGCCGCGCGGTTCCAGATCCTTCGTTGGTTCCGGTAACCGTTTCGACCGCTGAATTGCCCGCTTCCGGCACTTCAAACGTGCAGAGCGGCGGTTTTTCTTCTTTGCTCGCTTTTTCGGTCGACCAGATATGGATCGTCCATTTCAATGTGTACTTGATGAACCAGTCCGGGATGACGAGAAATGTCCATCGCAGAAAATGGATGTCCCATTTCGATTCGTTTGTGAACTTGACGAACAGCCCTTCGCTCGTCGTGCATTTGGGGAAGGAAGGCGTCACCTGGATTTCTTCCGACGCGGACCCGAGCGTTCCGGTCGCGCTCACGTTCGAGCAGATGATCGACTTGGTTCCGTTACTGATTTTCAATTCGTTGCTGGCTTTGCCCGTCACCGTCGCTGGGTATTCGCCAGCCATGAAGCTTTGCGCGTCCGCGGGAGAGGCGAGGGTCGCGGCACCCACCGAGAGCGCGACCAGGCTGATGGCCGCGATTAGCACTTTGCGGAGCATGTGAACTCCTCCTTGCACTCTGATTCTCGTCCCGGATTTGGGTTCGAGTCAGGCTTAGGTATCAGCGAGGGGAGGAATAATCAATTTTCCTTGCTCAAGATTCCGGCCGCGCGAATTTCGCCCCGCGGTGGCTCGGCATCCGCCTGCAAACGTCCATCCGGATTGGCGCACTCGCCGATCGGCATGCACGACTTTCCGCGCCCGGGCGGAGCGGGGCCGTACCGCGCCACTGTGCTACTTTGCTTCGAGCCGTGACCCGCAAGGGCGCGGTTTTTTTGAGACTGACATGAGCCTGACCAAAGAGAAAAAGAACGAGCTGATCGGCAAATACGGCCGCGGCGATGGCGACACCGGCTCGGCCGAGGTCCAGATCGCGCTGCTGACCGAGCGGATCCAGGAACTGACCGGCCACCTTCGCGCGCACAGCAAGGACCACCACTCGCGCCGCGGGCTGCTGATGCTGGTCGGCAAGCGTCGCCGCATGTTGCGCTACCTCGAACGGACCGACCTCGAGCGCTACCGCGCCCTGGTTGCCGACCTCGGCCTGCGTCGATGATCGCCGCCGGCGAACCGGCTCCGGACTTCAAGCTGAACGACCAGGACGGCGAGGAGGTATCGCTGTCGGATTACAAGGGCCGCAAGGTCCTGCTGGTCTTCTACCCGCTGGACTTCAGCCCGGTCTGCTCCGATCAGCTGTCGATCTACCAGGAGGTCAAGCCCGAGCTCGCCGAGCAGGGCCTCGAGCTGCTCGGCATCAGCGTCGACAGCGCCTACGCGCACAAGGCCTTCCAGGAGAAGATCGGGATCGACACCACGCTGCTGGCCGATTTCGAGCCCAAGGGCGAGGTCGCCAAGGCCTACGGCTCCTACATCGACGCGGCCGGCATCGCCAACCGCACGCTCGTCCTCGTCGACGAGAACGGCGTCGTCGCCTGGGCCTACGAATCGCCCTCGCCGGGCGAGTTCCCCGGGCCCAACGTCATCTTCGACGCCCTCGGCGCCTGAGACCGCGGCCGCGGTGGCGGATCTCGCCAGCGCGCCGATCCCGCCGCTCGGCAGCGCCGATCACATCGTCGGACCGGAGACCGGGGAGGGGCTGATCGTCTACTCCGACCTGGGCTGCCCGCACTGCGCCGTCGTCTGGGGGCGACTGCGCGCCGATCCCGCTCTGCGGCTCGCCTTCCGGCACTTTCCGGTCCGCAGCAAGCACCCGCGGGCGCCGGCCCTGCACGGCGCCGCCGAGGCGGCCGGCCGCCAGGGGCACTTCTTCGCGATGGTCGACTCGATCTACGCCGACCGCGGCCACGTCGATGATCCGCACCTCTGGGAGCGGGCCGACCGGCTCGGGCTCGATCTCGAGCGCTTCGAGGCGGACCGCCGGGCGGAGGATGTGGCGGCCCGGGTGCGAATGGATTTCGAGTCCGGGATCCGCGGCGGAGTTGCCGCCACTCCGGCGATTTTCGATGCCTGTACGCTTATTACAGCTAGAGAACGACAGTTCTGAAAACAGATGCGCCGCCAACCGGGCGGCCGGAGGTAAAAAACTAAATGAGCATGTTTGACGTAACCCGCGTCTCGGCGGACATCGGCGATAGCCAGATTTCCTTCGAGACGGGCAAACTCGCAAAGCAGGCGGGTGGCGCGGTCGTGGTCAGGGCCGGCGACACCATGGTCCTCTGCACGGCCACGATCGGCAGCCTGCGCGATGTGGACTTCCTTCCGCTCACCGTCGACGTCGAGGAGCGCATGTACGCCGCGGGCAAGATCCCCGGCTCGTTCTTCCGTCGCGAGGGCAAATCGGGCGAGAAGGCGACGCTCACCGCGCGCATGATCGACCGTCCGATCCGACCGCTCTTCCCCAAGGGCTGGCACTACGAGACCCAGCTGGTCGCGATGCCGATGTCGGTCGACCACGTCAACCCCTACGACATCCTGGCGATGAACGGCGCCTCCGCGGCGCTGGCGATCTCGCCGGTCCCGGTCGCCAAGCACGTCGGCGCCGTCCGCATCGGCAAGCTCGAGGGTGACTTCCTGATCAACCCGCCCGAGGACCGCCACGAGGAGCTCGAGCTCGACCTGATCGTCGCCGGCACCGACGAGGCGATCCTGATGGTCGAGGCCGGCGCCTCCGGCGTCACCGAGGCCGAGATCCTCGACGCCCTCGACATCGCCCACGGCGAGATCAAGAAGCTCGTCGCCGCGATGGAGGAGCTCCAGCAGAAGGCCGGCAAGGAGAAGGTCAAGGTCGATCCGCCGAAGATCGACGAGGCCCTGCTGAGCGAGATCCGCTCCTCTCACGGCCAGGCGCTGGTCGACGCGATCGCCACCGAGGGCAAGCTCGAGCGCTACGAGGCGATCGACGAGGTCAAGGACCAGGTCGTCGCCAAGTACGCCCCCGAGAACGCCGAGGGCGAGGTCGACGCCGACCGCCGCTCCGAGGTCAAGGCAGCGATCGACTCGATCGAGAAGGACACGATCCGCAAGGCGATCGCCGTCGACAAGAAGCGCCCCGACGGTCGCGCCCAGGACGAGATCCGGCCGATCGAGACCGAGGTCGACATCTCCCCGCGCGTCCACGGCTCGGCGCTCTTCACCCGCGGCGAGACGCAGATCCTCTCCAACGTCGCGCTCGGCACGACGCGGATGGACATGCGACTCGACACGCTCGGGCTGCAGACCACCAAACGGTTCTTCCACCACTACAACTTCCCGCCGTTCTCGGTCGGGGAGGCGGGCTTCATGCGCGGCCCGAAGCGGCGTGACATCGGTCACGGCGCCCTCGCCGAGCGCGCCCTGGCGGCGACGATCCCCGACGAAGAGTCATTCCCCTACGTGATCCGGGTCGTCTCCGAGACGCTCGAGTCCAACGGGTCCTCCTCGATGGGCTCGGTCTGCGCCTCCTCGATGGCCCTCCAGGCAGCGGGCGTCCCGGTTACCGCACCGGTCGCCGGCGTCGCCATGGGGCTCATCAAAGAGGGCGACGACTACATCGTCCTGACCGACATCGCCGGCGTCGAGGACCACCTCGGCGACATGGACTTCAAGGTCGCCGGCACCGCCGAGGGCATCACCGCCCTGCAGATGGACATCAAGATCACCGGCGTCACGTTCGAGATCCTCGAGGATGCGCTGGAGCAGGCCCACAAGGGCCGCCAGTTCATCCTCGGCAAGATGGCCGAGGCGATCGACGGGCCGCGGCCGAAGCTCTCCCAGCACGCACCGGCGATCGAGTCGATCAAGATCGATCCCGAGAAGATCGGCGCCGTCATCGGCAAAGGCGGCGAAACGATCCGCGCCCTGTGCGAGGAGTTCGAAGCGGAGATCGACGTCGAGGACGACGGCACGGTGCGGATCTACGCGCCCACCGGCGAACTCGTCGACGCCTGCGTCTCGCGCATCGAGGGGATGACCAAGGAGGCCGAGATCGGCGATCGCTACAACTCCGCCAAAGTCGTCAAGACGACGACCTTCGGCGCCTTCGTCGAGCTCGTCAAGGGCACCGACGGCCTGCTCCACATCAGCAACGTGAAGCCGGGGGAGAGGGTCGACTCGGTCGACGACGTGCTCTCCAGCGGCGACCTGATCGACGTGACCGTGGTCGAGGTCGACAAGGAGCGCGGCCGGATCGGCCTGCGCCTCTCCGACGATCCCTCGGTCGCCGGTAAATCGCCGCAGGAGCTGGCTTCGGTCGGCTCCGGGGATGGCGGCCGTCGGAATGGCGGCGGCGGCGACCGCGGTGGACGCGGCGGACGCGATCGCGACCGTGGCGGCCGGGGTCGCGAACGGGAGAACCGCGGTTGAGCGCTCCGCGCGTTTCCGAGCTCGGTTCCGGCGTCCGGGTGGTGACCGAGGAGGTCCCCTCGGTCCGCTCGGTCGCCCTCGGGCTCTGGGTTCGGACCGGATCGCGCAACGAGACCCCGGCACAGGCCGGGGTCTCGCATTTCCTCGAGCACCTGCTCTTCAAGGGAACCGCGCGCTACTCGGCGATCGAGATCTCCGAGCGCTTCGACGGGCTCGGGGCCTCGGTCAACGCCGCCACCGGCAAGGAGACCACGCACCTGCACGCGCGCTTCCTCGACGAGCACACCGAGGCGGTCTTCGACCTGCTCGCCGAGATGCTCCTGGCGCCGACCTATCCTGACATCGACTCCGAGCGCCAGGTGGTGCTGGAGGAGATCGCGATGTATGAGGACGAGCCCCAGGACCGCGTCCACGACGTGCTCGCCGAGGCCGTCTTCGGCGCCCACCCGCTCGGCCGGCGCGTGCTCGGCGAGTCGGACGTGATCGCCAACATCCCGATCCCCGACATCGAGAGCTACCACCACGCTCGGTACTCCGGCTCGGAGATCGTCGTCGGCGCCGCCGGCCACCTCGACCACGACGCGATCGTCGCGCTGGCCGAAAAGCTGGTGCAGGCGCCGAGCGAGGGCGGCGGCGTCGCCCCGACGACCGCGCTCGAGGGCCCGTCGCGGCTCTGCTTCCACGAGAAGGAGACCGAGCAGTACCACATCTGCTTCGGCGCGCCCGGCATCCGCCGCGACGACGACCGCCGCTACCCGCTCGCCGTGCTCGACTCGATCTTCGGCGGCTCGACCTCCTCGCGGCTCTTCCGCGAGGTGCGCGAGAAGCGCGGTCTGGCCTACTCGGTCGGCTCCTACAACGAGCAGTTCACCGACCAGGGCCTGGTCGCGACCTACGTCGGAACCCGCGAGGACAACGTCGAGGAGGCCTGTCGGATCATCGGCGACGAGATGGCGCGCCTGCGCTCCGAGCCTGTCTCCGGCGAGGAGCTGGCGCGGGCCAAGGAGTCGGTGAAGGGCCGCCTGGTGCTGTCCTCGGAGTCGACGGCGGCGCGGATGACGCGGATCTCGCGCTCGACCCTGTTCGGCCTGCCGATCGAAAGCCTCGACGAGATGCTGCAGAGAGTCGACGCGATCGAGGTCGACGACCTGACTGAGCTGGCGGCCGAGCTCTACGGCGCCGATCGCCTCTCGGCGGCCTGCGTCGGTGCTGACGAGAACCGCTTCCGCGCCGCGCTGGCGCCGGTCAGCGAGGCCCTGGTCGCCGCATGAGCCTCGGGGTCCGGCCGTGACCAAGGTCGTGGTTGCCGGTGCGGCCGGGCGGATGGGCCAGGCGGTCTGCGAGGCGGTCGAGGGAGCGAATGACCTCGAGCTGAGCGGTCGCGCCGATCCGGCGCTCGGGGTCGCGCTCGCCGACGTGCTCGGCGAGGCCGACGTCGTCGTCGACTTCACCGTCCCGGACACCGCGCCCGCCAACGTCCGAGAGTGCCTCCAGGCCGGCGTCCACGCCGTCGTCGGCACCACCGGATTCGACCTCGACGCCGCGAAGGCCGCGGCCGAGGGTTCCAGCGCCAACTGCTTCGTCGCCCCCAACTTCGCGATCGGCGCGGTGCTGATGATGGTCGTCGCCCAGACGATCGCCCCGCACATGCCGGAGGCCGAGATCGTCGAGCTCCACCACGACGGCAAGCTCGACGCTCCCTCGGGCACCGCGGCGCGGACCGCCGATCTGATCGACGCCGCCGGTGGCCACGTCCACCAGCCGATCCACTCGGTGCGACTGCCCGGCCTGGTCGCCCACCAGGAGGTCATCTTCGGCGGCGAGGGCCAGACGCTCTCGATCCGCCACGACTCGATCGACCGCCGCTCCTTCATGCCCGGCGTGCTGCTGGCGGTGCGCCGGGTCGGCGGCCTGCCCGATCGCTTCACTGTCGGTCTGGAGAAGCTCCTTTAACCGGCGCAGACCGGTGGACGGGGTACCCTGAGCACTGTGAAGGCGATAGGCGGAATCCTCACCGCGATTGCGACCCCCTTCGACGAAGCGGGCGCGGTCGACGTCGACGCCGGCCGCCGGCTGGCGGCGCACCTGCTCGAGCACGGCTCGAACGGGCTGGTGATCGCCGGCTCGACCGGCGAGGGCCCGACGCTGACCGACGAGGAGACGATCGAGCTGATGCTCGGCCTGCGCGCCGAGGTCGGCGACGACGTGCCGCTGATCTGCGGCACCGGCACCAATGACACGCGCCATTCTTGTGAGTTGACCAAGATGGCCGCGGCCGCCGGTGCCGACGCCTCGCTCGTCGTCACGCCCTACTACAACAAGCCCAACCGAGCCGGCATCCGCGCCCACTTCGAAACCGTGGCCGCCGCCGTCCCCGACCTGCCGATGGTGATGTACAACATCCCCTCGCGGGTCATCGTCAACGCCGACCCCGAACTGCTGGGCGAGTTGGGGCAGGTCGACAACATCGTCGCCGTCAAGCAGGCCAACGACGCCGACCTCGGCCCGATCGAGGGCCTCGCGGTCCTCGCCGGGAACGACAACACGCTCCTGCGGACGCTGGAATTCGGCGGGCCCGGCGGCATCCTGGTCGCCTCGCATGTCGTCGGCGACCAGATGCGGGCGATGTACGACGCCGCCCAGGAAAACGATTTCGAGCGGGCGCGGGAGATCGACGCCGAACTGACCCCGGTTTACTCGGGTCTGTCGGTGACGACCAATCCGATCCCGCTGAAGGCCGCGCTGGAGATGCTCGGCCTCGCCCCCGACCGGCTGCGTCTGCCGCTGGTCTCCGCGGATCCCGAACAGCGGGCCGCGGTCCGTGCGGCGCTGGAGGGCATTGGGCTCTCCGTCGCCGCCAACTGAACCCTTCGTAACCTCTAGAGAAATGAGCTTTTAGTGCCTCAAGACAAACTTCGAGTGCTGCCGCTCGGCGGCCTCGGCGAGATCGGCAAGAACATGACCGTGATCGAGTACGGCGGCAAGATCATCGTCGTCGACACCGGTCTGATGTTCCCGACGGCGGAGATGCACGGCATCGACCTCGTCCTGCCCGACTTCACCTACCTGCGCGAGCGCGCCGCCGACATCGAGGCGATCGTCCTCACCCACGGCCACGAGGACCACGTCGGCGCGCTGCCCTACGTGATCCGCGAGATCGGCATGCCGCCGGTGATCTACGGCGGCCTGCTGACGATCGGCATGGTCCGCTCCAAGCTCGACGAGCACAAGCTCGGCGACAAAGCGCCGCTGCAGGAGCTGCCCCCGGGGGAGAAGGTGCGCCGCGGGCCGTTCGAGCTCGAGCTCGTCCACCTCGCCCACTCGATCCCCGACATGCGCGGCGTCCTGATCAAGACCGACGCCGGCTCGGTGCTGATGACCGGCGACTACAAGTTCGACCAGACTCCGGTCGACGGCAAGCCCGCCGACGTATCGCGCCTGGCCGAGATCGGCCGCGAAGGGCTGACGCTGCTCTGCGGCGACTCGACCAACGCCGACCGCAAAGGCATCGCGCCGTCGGAGTCCAGTGTCGGCCCGGCGCTGCTGGAGACGATCGGGCGCTGCAAGGGACGGGTCATCGTCACCTCGTTTGCCTCCAACATCCACCGCGTCCAGCAGGTGATCGACGCAGCCGCCAAACTCGACCGCAAAGTCGCTCTGGTCGGCCGTTCGATGCGCAAGAACTTCAACATCGCCTCGAACCTCGGGATCGCCAACGCGCCGCAGGGGATCTTCATCCAGCCGCGCGAGATCGAGGACCTCCCGGACGAGAAAGTCGTCGTCATCTCGACCGGCAGCCAGGGCGAGCCGCTCTCGGCGCTGCGGCGGATGGCCAACAACGACCACCGCGACGTCTCGCTGCATTCCGGCGACACGATTGTCTTCTCGGCCTCGCCGGTGCCCGGCAACGAGCGCGCCGTCAACGAGACGATCGACCGCATCTACGAGATCGGGGCGACCGTGATCACCGCCCAGGACGCGCCGATCCACGCCTCCGGCCACGGCTTCCAGGAGGAGCTGAAGCTGATGCTGAACCTGACCAAGCCGCGCTTCGTGATGCCGGTCCACGGCGACTTCAAGCGCCTGCGCCTGCACTCCGAGCTGGCCGAAGCGGTGGGGATGAAGAGCGATCACATCTTCCAGGGACGCAACGGCATCCCGCTCGAAGTCCGCGGCGAGCAGGCCGGCTGGGGCGAGGACACCCACGCCGGCACGATGTTCGTCGACGGCGTCAACATCGGCGAGCCCGACGACGCCGCCCTGCGCGACCGCCGCGAGATCTCCGCCGACGGCATCTTCATCGTCGTCGTCACGGTCTCCTCCGACGACGGCGCGATCGTCGCCGACCCCGAGGTCATCCTCCGCGGCGTCCCCTTCCTCGACAACGCAAACGCCCTGCTCGAAGACCTCAAGGACCTGGTCGAAGACTCACTCGAAGACGCCTTCAAGAAGGGCGCCAAAGGCAGCGCCCGGGAGCCCGAGCTGGTTCAGGAGGACCTCCACGACGCGGTCGGCAAGTTCGTCTGGCAGCGCCTGAAACGCCGCCCGATGGTCCTGCCGGTCGTCATCGAGGTCTGAGGCCCGAGGCCCCACTGCGTTTCCGGCCTTTTGGCCCCCAGAGGGGCTAAAAAGTCGGAAACGCTCCTGAAAAACGGCAGAAAAAAAGCCCGCCGGGACAGTGTCTGGGGAGAATCCCGGCGGGCTAGTGTCTCGTCCACGGGCAAATCTAGGACCGCGTCTTAAAGGGTCGCTAAATCCTTTGAGGAGAATCCGGTTTGGTGCGGTCGGCCTGCACCATCGGGATGCGGGCGCGGAAAAGGGCGCCGCCTGCAGGGGATTCGGTCGCTTCGACCGAGCCACCGTGGGAGGCCGCAACGGCGCTCACGATCGCCAGGCCGAGCCCGGTACCGGTGCCGCGATGGGTGTCGGCGGGCCCCTCGCCGCGGACGAAACGGTCGAAGATCTGGGTCCGCAGCGCGACCGGGATGCCGGGGCCGTCGTCGGCGACTTCGACGACCGCGTCGTCGCCGTCCTGGCACAGCGTCAGCTCGATCGTGGCGCCGGGCGGGGTGTGCTGGGCAGCGTTGTCGAGCAGGTTGAGGACGAGGCGGTGGAGCTCGTCGGGGCTGCCATCGACGCGCAGCGGATGTTCGTTGTCGATGTGGAATTTGCGGCCACCCATCAGCGGCGCCGCCTCGGCGGCGGCCTCGCCGGCGATTTCGGCGAGGTCGCAGCGGCGGTGGGGTGCAAGGCGCCCGGCGTCGGCGCGGGCCAGCAGCAGCAGGTCGCCGACCAGGCGGCTCATTCGCTTCGAGGAGCGCAGCGCCGAGTCGACCATCTCGCGGTCTTCGGCCTGGTCGACGCGGCCGAGCGAGGCCTGCAGCAGCTCGAGGTTGGCGAGGACGCTGGTCAGCGGCGTGCGCAGCTCGTGGGAGGCGTCGGCGACGAACTCGCGCTGTTTCTGCATCGCCCCCTCGCGCTCGGCCCGGGCGGCGTCGAGCGAGCGCAGCATCTGCTCCAGCGTTTCCGCCAGCTCGCCGACCTCGTCATCGACCTTGGGGGTCGGCATGTGCTGGGAGGGATCACGAGTGGTGGCGATCTCGCGGGCCGAGGTGGTGAGAGCCGCGATCGGCCGCATCGCCCGGCCGGCGATCGCGACGCCGGCGAATATCGCCAGAAGGGTGCCACCGATGATCCCGCCGACGATCAGCAGCCAGACCCGCGCGATCGTGTCGTTGACGTGCTCGAGGCTGCGCCCGTACTGCACGTAGCCGTTGATCGTCCGCTGGTCGCCGATGATCGGCACGGCGGCGACGCGCAGGTCGTTGTAGTCGTGGAGGCCGGGCCGGAGCGGCCCCATTGACATCGCCCCCTTGCTTTCCCCGAGGACGTGTTCGCCGACTTCGTAGATCCGCGCCGAGGCTTCGTCGGAGCGGACGAAGGAATCGAGCTGGGGGACCCGTTCGAATTCGGCGCCGGTCAGGGGATAGGCGATGCGCGTTTCGCTGGCGAGGATCTTGACCGCGCTGTTCACCTCGTTGTTGAAGTCGTCGCTGATCCGCTGCGTGGCGATCTTGCCGATCGCGCCGCCGAACAGCATCAGGATCACCAGCGTGAGCCCGGCCGAGACCGCGGTCAGGCGCCAGCGCACCGGCCACGATCGAGGATGGGCGAGGCGCCGCAGCCCGGCGGCCGCGCGCTTGCCGGCGGCGCTCACGGGGCTAGTCCTTGAGAACGTAGCCGGCGCCGCGTTTGGTGTGCAGGAGGCGCGGCTCGCCGCCGGCCTCGAGCTTGCGGCGCAGGTTGGAGATGAAGACGTCGATCGTGTTGGTCGCCGCCATCGGGTCATAGCCCCAGACTTCGTCGAGCAGCCGCTCGCGCGAGACAACCAGGCGCTCGTTGCGCATCAGGAACTCGAGCAGCTCGAACTCGCGGTTGGTCAGCTCGATTTCGCGGGTGCCGCGGTGGACCTCGCGAGTATCGGGGTTCAGCTGCAGGTCGCCGACCTCGAGCGAGGCAGTGCCGCGCGGCGGGCGGCGGCGCAGCAGGGCGCGGATCCGGGCCAGCAGCTCCTTGCGCTCGAAGGGCTTGACGAGGTAGTCGTCGGCGCCGGAGTCGAGCCCGGCGACGCGGTCCTCGGTCTCGGCGCGGGCGGTCAGCATCAGGATCGGCACGTCGCCTTCGGTGCGCAGGCGGCGGCAGACCTCGACACCGTCGAGGCCCGGCAGGCCGAGATCGAGCACGACCAGGTCGGGGACGAAGCCGACGGCAACGTCGAGCGCCTCGATCCCGTCGGCCGAGGTCCGCACCTCGTAGCCCTCGTTGCGCAGCGAGCGGCGCAGGACGTCGGCGATGTCGGTGTCGTCCTCGACGACGAGGACGCGGCCGCCGCCCTGGGTGTCTCCGTCACTGATCATCGTCCGATAGTAAACGCCCGCAGGCGGTTTTCTGCCGCTTTTAGAGCGAATTTAAAGGCTAGGCTGCAGCGGTGAGCGAGGGTCCCGTCAAGCGTGGCCGCCGGCGGGCGGTTGAAGTCGCGCGCCAGATCAACCGCCACCCGAAACTGGTCGAGGCGACGCGACGCACCCGGGTCAGGGCGCTCGGCGACGACGAGATGACCGACCGCCTCGCGACCGCGCGCGGCCGTCCGGCCGATCTCGCTGCTCGCGAGCTGGTTCTGCGCCGCGGCGAATCGCCGGGCCTCGTGGCCGAGATCGGGATGACCACGCTGCAGGCCTGGCAGCGGCTTGCCGAGTCCCAGGATCGCGGCCGTGGCAAGGTCGACGTGGCGATCCTCTTCACCGATCTCGTCGGCTTCTCGAGCTGGACGCTGGAGGCCGGCGACAGGTCGGCGGTGCGGCTGCTGCGGGCGGTCAGCGAAGCGATCGAGCCGCCGATCGTGGAGCGCCGCGGCGAGATCGTCAAGCGGCTCGGCGACGGGCTGATGGCGGTCTTCTGGGACGCTCCGAGCGCCCTCGACGCGGCCTTCGCGGCGACCGAGCGGGTCGGGACGGTCGAGGTCGACGGCCACGTGCCGAAGCTGCGGACCGGAATCCACCTCGGCCGCCCGCGCAAGCTCGGGGGCGACTACTTCGGTGTCGACGTCAACATCGCCGCCCGCCTGGTCGAGGCGGCGCGGCCGGACGAGATCCTGGTCTCCGGACGGGCGCTGGCGGCGCTCGACCCGGTCGCCGTCACCGCCCGCCGGCGGCGCTTCAAGGCCAAGGGCGCGCCCAGCGATCTCTCCGCCCACGCGGTGATCCGCCCGAGCAGCTGAGGTGCCGCGCAGGGGACGCCCGGCGCGTGTCGAAAGCGGTGGCGTGTTCGTTCGACAGAAACGCGCCCCTGCCCGCAAACCCAAAACCGCCGCCAAACGTGGCAAAGCCGCGGCGAAACGCGGGAAAGCCGTCAAGCCGCCGCGACGCGGCCTCATGCTGACCGGTCTCGAACAGCGCCACCTCGACATGATCGGGCTGTTCCTGATCGCCGCCGGGATCTACCTCTTCTTCGTCCTCTTCCTCGGCTGGGAAGGCGGCAAGGTCGGCTACGGGATCGAAACCGGCCTCAAGTACCTCTTCGGATCGGTCGGCGCGCGGATCTTCACGCTGCTGATGCTGGTCGTCGGCGGGATGCTCCTGACCGGGACCTCGGTCTCGGCGCTGGCCCGCGCGATCGGGCGCGGCACCCGCACCGTCTTCGTCGCCGTCTTCCACGGTGGCGACGCCGCCGCCCGCACCGTCAGCCGCGGCGCCGACGACTGGCGCGAGCGCCGCGCCGAGCGCACCGCGGCGACCCAGGCCGGCCAGACCGACGTGATGAGCAGCTACCCGGAGGACGACGAGGACTTCGAGCCGACCGTGTCCCTCGCCGACGATGACGAGGACTTCGACCCGGCGATCTACAGCGCCGACACCACCGACTTCGCCGCCGAGGATCCTGAGCCGGACTCCGAGCCCGACCTCCCGGACCCCGAGCCTCTGCAGCAGTCCCTGACCGACCCGGCGCCGGAGGAGAAGACGACCCCGATGGGCAACCTGCGCGGCGTCACGACCTCGGAGGAGATCGACTACCGGCCGCCGTCGCCGCGCGTCCTCGAACGCGGCAAGGGCGACAAAGGCCCGGATCCTCGCGACCAGCAGATCATCGGCCGCAAACTGGTCGAGACGCTCGGCCACTTCGGGGTCGAGGCGAAAATCGTCGGCGTCATCGCCGGTCCCCACGTCTCCCGCTTCGAGCTGCGCCTGGCGCCCGGGATCAAGGTCAAGAAAGTCACCGAGCTGGCCAACGACCTGGCTTACGCGCTGGCCTCGACCGACATCCGCATCCTCGCCCCGATCCCCGGCAAACAGGCGGTCGGGGTCGAGGTGCCGAACACCAAACGCCGCATGGTCCGGCTCGGCGACATCTACGCCGGCCGTCCCCAGAAGACCTCGCCGCTGGTTGCCTGGCTCGGCAAGGGGATCGACGGCAACGCGGTCTGGACCGACCTGGCGAAGATGCCCCACGTCCTCGTCGCCGGCACGACCGGCTCGGGCAAGAGCGCCTGCGTCAACGCGATCCTCTCCTCGATCCTGATGGCCGCCTCGCCCAACGAAGTGCGGATGGTCCTGGTCGACCCCAAGCAGGTCGAGCTCAACCACTACGAGAACGTCCCGCACCTGCTGACCCCGGTCGTGACCTCGCCGCGGCTCGCCGCCAACGTCCTCTCGAACCTGATCGGCGAGATGGAGACGCGCTACAGCGTGATGAGCCAGGCCCGCGCCCGCAACCTCGAGGAGCTCAACCGACTGCGGGTCAAGGCCGGCGAGGCGCCGCTGCCGCACATCCTCTGCGTGATCGACGAGCTCGCGGACCTGATGATGGTCGCCCCGGCCGAAGTCGAGGACTCGATCATCCGCCTGGCCCAGAAGTCGCGGGCCACCGGCATCCACCTGGTGCTGGCGACCCAGCGGCCCTCGACCGACATCATCACCGGGACGATCAAGGTCAACATCCCCTCGCGGATCGCCTTCGCGGTCTCCTCGCAGACCGACTCGCGGGTGATCCTCGACCAGGGCGGGGCGGAGGCGCTGCTGGGCCAGGGCGACATGCTCTTCCGCGGCGCCGGCACCTCGAAACTGCAGCGGGTCCAGGGCGCCTTCATCACCGAGGACGAGATCGCCCGGATCACCGACCACTGGGCGCGCCAGGGCGAACCGGAATTCGAGGAGGAGCTGCTGGAGACGCCCGAGGAGGCGCTCGACGAGGGCCGCGGCGAGGGCGACATGGACCCCGACGCCGACGATCTGCTCGACGAGGCGATCCGGCTCGTCGTCCAGACCGAAACCGCCTCGGTGTCGATGATCCAGCGGCGCCTGCGGGTCGGCTACACCCGCGCCGGGCGGCTGATCGACATGCTCGAGCGGCGCGGCGTGATCTCCGGCTACGAGGGCTCCAAACCGCGCCAGGTGCTGATCACCCAGGCCGATCTGGCGCGGGTCGTCGGCGGCAACGATTCTCCGGCACCGCAGCCGGTCGCTGTCGACGCCGACCTCGAAGGCCCCTAGACGGGTATTCCGCCCCGGGCCCGGCTCGCGGTCCGGTAGCGTCAGCTCTCGCGCCGCAGGGCGCGGACCATGGGCACCGACGCAGAGCAGACCGGGCAGGAGGGGGGCCGCGACCGCACGGTCCGGGCCGGCATCGTCGTCACCGGCACCGAGGTCATCACCGGCCGCATTCGCGACGCCAACGGGCCCTGGGTCTCCGAACAGCTGGCCGGGCTGGGGGTCGAGGTCGCCCACATCATCGTCGTCGCCGACCGTCCCGACGACCTCGAGGACGCGCTGCGCTTCCTTGCCGGGGAGGGGATGGACCTGATCGTCACCAGTGGCGGCCTTGGGCCGACCGCCGACGACCTGACCGCGGAGATCGTCGGGCGCTTCGCCGGGCGCGAGCTGAAGCTGGACAACGATATGGAGGCGAAGATCGCCGCGATCATCCGCGCCTTCGCCCGTCGCCGCGGCTGGAACGACGAGGAGTCGATGGTCGCCGCCAACCGCAAGCAGGCGATGGTGCCGGAGGGGGCGATCGCGCTCGACCCGGTCGGGACCGCGCCGGGGCTGGTGGTGCCCGCCGACGACGCGGTCGTCGTCGTGCTGCCGGGGCCGCCGCGCGAGCTGCAGCCGATGTGGCCGGTGGCGCTGGCGACGGCGCCGGTGCGCGAGGCGCTGAGCCGGGCGACGCCGCTTCACGGTCTGACGATGCGGATGTTCGGCGTGCCGGAGTCCGAAATCGCCAAGAGCCTGCGCGAGATCGACGAGGAAGGGGTGCCGCTCGACGCGGTCGAGATCACCACCTGTCTGCGGCGCGGCGAGATCGAGATCGACGTCCGCTACCGCGACGAGACCGAGGCGACGGCGCTGCGGGTGCGTGACGCCCTCGCGGCGCGCCACCGGCGCGAGACCTTCAGCCTCGGCGGCGAGACGATCGACGAGCAGGTCGCGGCGCTGCTGCAAGGACACAAGCTGGGGCTGGCCGAGTCCTGCAGCGGCGGGATGATGGCGGCGCGGATCACCGACCGCCCCGGCGCTTCGGAGTACATGGCCGGCAGCGTCGTCTCCTACTCCAACGAGGCCAAGACCGAGCTGCTGGGGGTAGATCCGGCGCTGATTGCGGAGTTCGGTGCGGTCTCGCCGCAGGTCGCCGAGGCGATGGCGATCGGGGCGCTGGAGCGCTTCGGAGCCGACGTCGCCGTCTCGATCACCGGGATCGCCGGGCCGGGGGGCGGCAGCGAGGAGAAGCCGGTTGGCTACGTCTGCTTCAACGCGCGGCTGGCCGACGGCACGGCGATCGCCCGCGATCCGGTGATTCCCGGCGACCGCGCCGACATCCGCGAACGCTCGGGCCTGGTTGGGATGCATCTGTTGCGGCTGCTGCTCGGCGGCGGCGAAGAGCCGATCTAGGCCGGCTGCGGGGGTGACCTGGGCGGCGCGGGGGGTCGAGCGCGCAAGTCGGCCGTCTGATGACACAGAATTGGCACTCCCGCGTGTTGTCGTGCGCGCTTTTGCTCCCTAGCGTGGTTGCCATGGCCACCGAGAAACCGAAAGAGCCCCGCCAGCGCCTGTTCGTCGCCCTTGATCTGCCCGATGCGGTGCGGGAGGGGATCGACGGCTGGAGTGCCCGCGAGGTCTCCGATCCGGCGCTGCGGAGGGTGTCACCGGCAGCGCTGCACGTGACCCTCGCCTTCCTCGGCCAGCGGCCGGCGGCGGAGGTCGATTCGATCGCCGCTGCCGTCGCCGGCGCGGTGCCAGCGGCGCCCGCGGTCGAGCTGCTCGATCCGGTGCCGCGGCCCGCTCGCGGCCGGCCGCGCCTCTACGCCCTGCCGGTGCGGTCGGCGGGTGCCGTCGAGCTGCAGTCCGAGCTCCAGGCCAGACTGGTTGCGGCGGGGCTCTTCGAACCCGGAAAACGTCCTTTCTGGCCCCATGTGACGGTCGCCCGCGTGCGCACGGAGGGGCGCGGCTCGCGGCGCCCGGCGGTCATCGAGAAGCGGCCGGGAGCACTGCCTGGCGCCCTGCGCGAGCCCTTCCTTGGCGTCCGGATGACGCTCTACCGTTCTGAACTCCAGCCACGGGGTGCGCGATACGTCCCCCTGGCCCAAGTCGAGCTGTCCTGAGCGGGCAGCAGTGAGGTGAGATTGAGATGGCGAAAGTGACTTTGAACGACGTTTCGGCGAAAGAAGCAAAAGCCAAGGACGCGGCCCTCGAGGGCGCCGTGGCCGGCATCAAAAAAGAGTTCGGCGAGGGCTCCCTGATGCGGCTCGGCGACAAAGGCACGGTCAAGGTCGACGCGATCCCGACCGGCTCACTGGCGCTCGACTTGGCGCTCGGGATCGGCGGCGTGCCGCGCGGGCGGATCGTCGAGATCTTCGGCCCGGAGTCCTCCGGTAAGACGACGCTGGTCAACCACATCATCGCCGAGGCCCAGGCCCGCGGCGGCGTCTGCGCCTTCATCGACACCGAGCACGCGATCGACCCCGTCTACTCACGGGCGATCGGCGTCGACACCGACGAGCTGCTCGTCTCCCAGCCCGACTACGGCGAGCAGGCTCTGCAGATCGCCGACCGCCTGATCGCCTCGGCCGCCGTCGACGTGGTCGCGATCGACTCGGTCGCGGCGCTGACGCCGAAAGCCGAGCTCGACGGCCAGATCGGCGACGTCACCGTCGGCCTGCAGGCGCGGCTGATGTCGCAGGCACTGCGGAAACTGGCCGGCAACCTGAACCGGACCAAGACCGTCTGCCTCTTCACCAACCAGATCCGCGAAAAAGTCGGCGTCCAGTTCGGCTCGCCGGAGACCCAGCCGGGCGGCCGGGCGCTGAAATTCTATGCCTCACAGCGCCTCGACATCCGCCGTATCGAGACCCTCAAAGAAGGGACCGAGGCGGTCGGCAACCGGGTCCGCGTCAAAGTCGTCAAGAACAAGGTCGCCTCGCCGTTTCGCCAAGCCGAGTTCGACATCGAGTACGGCGTCGGCATCTCGCGCGAGGGCGGACTGCTGGACTTCGGCATGGAGCAGGACCTGGTCCAGAAATCAGGCTCGTTCTTCTCCTACGGCGAGACCAGGCTCGGCCAGGGGCGCAACAACGCCAAGCAGTTCCTCAACGACAACCCGGAGCTGGCGCTCGAGATCGAAACCAAGGTCCGCACCGCGCTGGGGATCGATGGCCCGGTCAAGGACTCCGCGGAGGCCCGGCGGCCCGAGGCGCCGCCGGCGGCAGAGGCTCAGGCTGCCTAGTCGGCTCAGCGGGAGAGCGTCGGAGTTCGCCCGTCAATAGGATTCCGGCCGCGCCATGAACCAAACCCTGTTTTACATCTTCGGAATCGCCCTGGCCATCTCGGCCGTTGCGACGAGCTTCATCGGCCTCAAAGTCGAGAACTTCCCGGGCAAGGCGATGCCGCTGGTGATCGGCTGGTTCGCGATCCTGGTCATCGGCGCCGGTACGTTCGGCGTCCTCAACGGCAAGGACGAGGACAAGGAACACGCCGTCGAGTACTCCAAAGCCGGCAAGGAAATCGAAAAAGAGCAGACCAGCGGTCCTTACGAAGGCGGCGAAGAAAACGCCGAAGGCAAGGAAAGCTCGTCGGGCGAAGGGGGCTCGGAAGGCACCGAAGAACCGTCTGAAGGCGAAGCGGGCGAAGAAAGCGAAGAAGGCGGCGAAGAACCCAACGGCGAAGCAACCGGCGGTGGCGGCAACCCCGAAGCGGGCGAAGCGATCTTTGCCGAAAACTGCGCGGTCTGCCATGGCACCGACGGTCACGGCGGCAGCGGCGGTCCCGATCTGAGGACTATGCCGCTCGCCAAAACCGAAGAAGGCGCGATCCAGCAGGTCACCAACGGAGGCGGCGGCATGCCGCCCTTCGGCGGCCAGCTTTCGCCCGAAGAAATCGAAGACGTCGCCTCCTACGTGTCCGGCGTCATCGTCGGCGGCGAATAGCCGCTTCGCCTGAACCGAAGGACGCCTGAGGACCGAAGTTCGCGGGTCGGGGCCCCCGGTAGGTCTCTGGTCGAATTAAGCGGCCACGCCGCTTCGCGGCTTAGGCCTGGATGTTGGAGCGCGCCTGCGGCGCGCAGTGACCGGATTGCATTTCCGCCGCTTCGCGACATTCGCCCAGAGACCTACCGAGGCCCCCGACCACAGCACCAATTGACGGCGCCCCGGGACAAGAGCTCCGCGGAGAGGTTCCAAGGGTCGGAACCTCTGCAAAAGGAAAGCGTGGGGCCTGGACCCGCAGCTGAAGGGTTTCCGGGGATAGAGCTTGGGAGGGGGGTCGGTTGCCTCTCGGGGAATGTTGCCGAAGGCGCGATATGCAATCTGATCCCCGCGCGCCATAGGCGCGCACAAACATCGCGTCGCCTGTGCCCGACAGGGCACGCGACCCAATTCCCCGAGAGGCGACCGACCCCCCTCCACGCAGCCCTTCCGTCTCTCGAAGTCCCTCGCTAATCTCGGCCCCATGCAGGGGAAGCGCTTCCACGTCACCACCTTTGGCTGCCAGATGAACGTGCACGACTCTGAGCGCATGCGGGGAATGCTCTGCTCGCTGGGCTACGAGGAGGTCGGGATCAGGGCGGAGGCCGACCTGATCCTCTTCAACACCTGCTCGATCCGCGAGACGGCCGACAGCAAGTTCATCGCCCACCTCGGCGAGGCAAAGCGGTTGAAGAGCGAAGACCCGGGGCGGACGGTCGGGGTCGGAGGGTGTTGGGCGCAGTCGGTCAAGGAGGAGGTGTTCGAGCGCTTTCCGTTCGTCGACGTCGCCTTCGGTCCCGGCCAGATCCACAAGCTGGCCGAGTTCCTCAACTCCGATTCGCTGACCGCGCAGGGCTATTTCGAGTTCGAGGACTTCTCAGGCCACCTGCCGGCCCGGCGCGAGCGCGAGTTCCAGGGCTGGCTGCAGATCTCGCAGGGCTGCAACCTCGTCTGCGCCTACTGCATCGTCCCCTCGACGCGGGGGCGCGAGGTAAGCCGCGACCCGGGGGAGCTGGTCGCCGAGGCCGAGGCGCTGGCCGCCGACGGCGTGCGCGAGATCACCCTGCTGGGCCAAAACGTCAACAGCTTCGGCCGCGACCTGACCAAGGGGAGCCGGATCGGGTTCGCCGAATTGCTTGCGCGGATCGACGCGGTCGAGGGGATCGATCGGATCCGCTACACCAGCCCGCACCCGAAGGACATGAAGGAGGACGTGATCCGCGCCCACGCCGAGCTGCCGGCGCTCTGCGAGCAGATCCACCTGCCGCTGCAGTCGGGCTCCTCGGCGGTGCTGAAACGAATGCGGCGTACCTACGACCGCGGCCGCTACATGGACCGGGTGGCGTTGATCCGCGAGCACGTTCCCGACTGCGCGATCACGACCGACATCATCGTCGGCTTCCCCGGCGAGACCGAGGCCGATTTCGCCGAAACGCTCGAGGTCGCCGAGGAGGTCGCCTACGACAGCGCCTTCACGTTCGTCTTCAGCCCGCGGCGCGAAACCGAGGCGGCGACGATGGAAGGCCAGCTTCCGCACCCGGTCAAGGTCGAGCGGATGGAACGGCTGCTCGAGGTCGTCCAGAGGCGCGCAACCGAGCGCGCCCAGCGTTTCGTCGGCCGCACGATGGAGGTCTTGGTCGAGGGCCCGAGCCGCACCGACCCGACCCGCCTGCGCGGCCGCACCCGCCACAACAAGGCGGTCAATTTCGAAGGTCTGGCGGCGGCGGGGGAGATGGTCGACGTGCGGATCGAGAGCGCCACCTCGCAGACGCTCGGCGGGGTGGCGGCGCAGGCCCTGCCGATTCTTTGACGGTCCTGGCGATCTTCGGCCCCACGGGGGTCGGCAAGACTGGCGTGGCGATCGCACTTGCCGAGGCCCTGCGCGAGCGCGGCGAGGATCCCATTGCGGTGTCCTGCGACGCGCTGCAGGTCTATCGCGGACTGGAGACGCTCACCGGCGCCGCCAGCCCCGCTGAGCTGGAGCGGTTGCCTCACGAACTGATCGGCTTCGTCCCGGTCACCGAGCCGTTCTCGGTCGGCGACTACATGCCGCTGGCCCACGCCGCCATCGACGGCGCTCTGGCCGCCGGCAAGACGCCGATCGTCGTCGGCGGCACCGGCCTCTACCTGCGCGCCGCGCTCGCCGACCTCTCCCTGGAGCGCGTGCCGCCGCACTCGGAGGGCTCGGAGCTGTGGTCCCCGGACACCCGCCACCCGACCGCGATCTTCGGCCTCGACATGGACCGGGCCCAGCTATATGAGCGGATCGACGCCAGGACCGAGGCGATCGTCGCCGCCGGCGCCGCCGAGGAGGCTCGCCGCGCCGACGCCCTCGGCCCCTCGCGCACCGCCCGCAAGGCGCTCGGCTTCGACGAGCTCCTCGCCGGCGATCTTGAGCTGATGAAGAAACGCTGCCGCAACTACGCCCGCCGCCAGCTCACCTGGGCCCGCAAAATCCCCAACCTCCGCTGGATCGACCGCACCGGCCTCGACGACGCCGAGGTCGCCGCCGAGATCGCTTGGAAAACATCGCTTAAGGATTCTTGACCCAATCACGGGCCCCTGGTAGTCCACGTGGGCGGCCGTTCAGGGTCCTGTATCCGATGGAGGGTTGAGCGATGAGACTGATGCGAACGACTTGGCTGGTTTTGCTTCTGATGCTGGGAATTGGGGCTCTCTCGGCATCGAGTGCGGCGGCGGAAACCGAATACCCCGGCTGGGTGCTGAACGAAATACCTCTTGGATCCGGGGAAACGGTGGCGTTCACCGCCACCAGCTCGACGGCGCTGACCCTGGAAAGCACGTCGCTCGGGATCGTGCTGTCAGCACCCGCCGGCAACTGCACCATCACCGGATCGCTGCGCGGCGCCAGCGCCGAAGCTCCCGATGAAATTGAAAACGCATTGCTCTCCTGCAGCGGCGCGACCGTCAAAACCGCCGAAGCCAACTGCAAGGTCCACAGCGTCGGCGAAGCCGAAGGTGTCCTCAAGAGCGGCAAATTGAAAGGGACGCTGGCCTGGCTCGGGAGCACCGGCTTCGCCGTGGGCACGATCCTCAAGCCTGCCACCGGGACCGAAGTCATGACCGCAGTGATCGAAAAAAAGACCGGAAAAACCTGCGCGCTCTCGGGGTCCTACCTCATCTCCCACGAAGTGATCCCCAAATTCCTCCCGACCGAACCCGAAGCGGAATCCGAAACGCCCGAACTATCCTTTCCGACGACGCCGACGCTCGCCTACTGGAATAACGCGAGCCCCCGCGTCGAACAGAAAATCACCCAGCTGACGCTTGGCGCCAAAACGGCGACGCTGGCTGCGACCTTCCTGATGCAGCTGCCGCCCGGCAGGAGGGCGGCGGCGCGGCCGAAGGGCACGGTGCTGTGCAAGAAGCTCGCCTGCGCCGGCAACGCTTATGCTGCCGGAAAGGTCCTGCAGGGCAATACCGTTGCGGAAAACGCGAAGCTCGAATTCGGGGCGGCGACGATCAAGTGCGGGACGTCGCTGATGGAAGTCAAAAACGAAGTGGTCCGGTCAGAACCGCTGAAGATGCAGCTGCTGACCCTCACCTTCGGCACCTGCAAGATCAAGGAAGGAATGTTGGCCGAACAGGCCTGCCCGATCACGGTCCAGACCTTCGCCAAGATGGGCGCCACGCTGCGCTCGATCGGGAATCTGCGCGACGGCGACTTTGGGCTCGGCGCCGTCAAGCTCGAATTCAACTGCGGCGTGTACGCCGGTCGGAACCTCGCCGGCTGTGGCTATGAACGAAACGCCGACGTGACCCTGCGGGGCGGCGGGCCCGAAACGGTCAACCGCGCCCAGTTCGAAGTCGCGGTGACCGGGATGACCAACGTCGTCACCACCGGCGAATGCCCGGCTGAAATTACCTGGAAAGGCAACTACATCCTGCAGAACGAAAACTTCTACGTGCAGGTTTTATGACCGCTGTGAAGCCCTGAAGGAGCGTGCGATGAACTCGAAGCGGTCCGTTCGTGGCTTGATCGTGGCGCTGATCATCGGCGTCGGGGCGCTGGCCGGGACGGGCGCGGCCGCGGCGAGTGAATATCCCGGCTGGGTGGTGAACGAAGTACCGCTACCAAGCGGCGAAACCGCCGCCTTCACTGATACCAACACCACGACGCTCACCCTCGAAGTCTCTGGACTCGTCACCCTGTCGGCCGCCGCCGGCAACTGCACGATCGCTGGGTCGCTACGGGGCACCGCCTTCGAAGCTCCGGACGAAATGGAAAACACCTTCCTGTCATGCACCGGAATGACCGTCAAAGGTTCGGAAAACTGCCAGGTCCACACCGGCAAAGAAGCCGAAGGCGTTTTTAAGACCAACAAACTCAAGGGGACCCTGGCCTGGGTTGCCAGCACCGGAGGAGCGACTGGCACGATCTTGAAGCCCGCGAGCGGGACCGAATTGGCCACGGTCGTGATCCAGGCGAAAACCGGGAAAACCTGCGCCCTCTCGGGCACCAATGTCCTATCTCACGAAGTCCTCGCCAAATTTCTCCCGGTCGAAGAAGATGTCGAAACCGCGGAACTGTCATTTCCCTCGACGGCTGCGCTCACCTACTGGAGCAGCGCGAGCCCTCGGGTCGAACAGAAAGTCACCCAGCTCAACTTCGGCGCCAGAGCAACCACGCTCAGCTCCACCTTCGCGATGAAACTTCAGGCCGGTGGCAAGGTCGGCGCGGCGGGGAAGGTAACGACCAAGCTCTGCAAGGTCGCCCCGGCTCCGAAGTGCGCGGCGGCGAACGTCTACCCCTCGACCCCGCTGGCAAAGTTGGCGATCGAAGCCACCGATGAATTCCCCGCCCAGCAGAAGAACTCGTTCACCTTGGTGACCCTCATGCCACCCGCCGCTTTCGGCATCACCTGTCTCAAATCGAAACTCACGGCCGAAACCGAAGCGCCAGAAGGGGCGCCCTTGCCAGTGAAGAACTTCAGGGTCGAACTCAACGAATGCACGACCCAGAACGGCACTGCCTGTGCCAAGGCGGAAATGACCAACAAGCCGGTCAACGGGTCGCTTGAAGCGTTCCCGAACAACGCCGGTCACGGGGGGCTCCTCATGCCGGTGACCTTTGAATTCATCTGTGGCGCGGCCCCTGAAATCAAGTGCAGGTACACCAACGCGAACTTCGTCCTGTCCGTCAGCGGTGCAAACGTGGCGACGATCAGGCCGGGCGGCGATCCATTCGTCAAGCAAGCAATCGCCGGTGAAGCCGGGTGCCTGGATCTGCTCGATTGGAGCGCTGCCTACGCGGTCGCGAAACCGCAGCCGGTCTGGGTCAGCCAATAGGGGGCCGGCCGGTTAGCCTGCCGGCATGAATTTCGAGAAGTGGCAGGCGCTCGGCAACGACTACGTGATCATCGAGGCCGCGGCGCTCCCCTGGGAGCTGAACGCGAAGCGGGCGGAGTGGATCTGCGATCCCCATTTCGGGCCCGGTGGCGACGGCGTGTTGCTGCTGGCGCGCAGCGAGGACCCCGAGTTCGTCGCCGACCTGCGGATCTTCAACCCCGACGGCTCGGAGGCAGAGTTGTCGGGGAACGGGGCTCGCGAGGCGATCCTTTACCTGCGCCGCCACGGCTGGACCGACGAGGACGAGTTCGCGATCTCGACCGTCGCCGGGCCGATCCGGCCGACGATCACCGGCGAGCTGACCTGCTCGGTTGACATGGGGCGGGCGGCGACGGCGTCAAAGGATTTTCCCTCCGGGCCGCCCGACGGGCGCGGAACGCTGCGGGCGGGCGGGCGCGAGTGGGAGTTCCAGCACGTCTCGATCGGCAACCCGCAGTGCGCGATCGTCGTCGACGCTGCCGAGCTGGAGGACCTCGACCTCGAGGAGGTCGGGCCTGGGATCGAAGGCAACGCGCTGTTCCCGAACCGCACCAACGTGTCTTTTCTGGCGTTCGAGGGCGACCGGGTGCGGGCGCGGATCTTCGAGCGCGGGGTGGGGGAGACGCTTTCCTCGGGCACCGGCGCCTCCGGGGCGGCCGTCACCGCGTTCCTGCGCGGCGCGCCGTCGCCGCTGACCGTCGAGCTCGACGGTGGCGAGCTGACCGTCGCGATCGGCGAGGACCTGGCGGTCCAGCTCGACGGCTGGGCCGAGCCGGTCTACGCCGGCGAGCTCTCGCCCGAGCTCCTCGACGCGCTCGCCGAGCTCGACGATGACGCGCCCTCCGGCGCGGACGATTAGGGTTCCGCGCCGATGACGATCGAGCCCTCCAAGCGCCTGCAGGCGATCCCGCCCTACATGTTCCAGGAACTGGAGCGGCGGATCGCCGAGAAGCGTGCCGCCGGCATCGACGTGATCAGCCTCGGCATCGGCGATCCCGACCAGCCGACCTACGACTACATCGTCGCGGCGATGCAGGAGGCGGTGGCCGACCCGGCAAACCACCAGTACCCCTCCAACCGCGGCCGCGAGGAGTTCCGGCAGGGGTTCGCCGACTTCTACGGGCGCCGTTTCGGGGTCGAGATCGACGCCGAGAACGAGGTGATTCCGGCGATCGGCGCAAAGGAGTGCATCTTCAACCTCTGCCTCGCCTTCCTCGATCCCGGCGACGTCGCCCTCGCCTCCGATCCCGGCTACCCGGTCTACACCGGCGGTCCGCTGCTGGCCGGCGCCCGAGCGGAGCTGCTGCCGCTGGTCCCGGAGCTGGGCTTCGCGCCCGACCTCGATGCGGTCCCCGCCGACGTGGCCGCCGCGGCGCGCCTGATGTTCATCAACTACCCCAACAACCCGACCGGGGCGATCGTCCCCGACGGCTTCTTCGAGCGGGTCGTCGAGTTCGCCGGCGAGCACGACGTCCTCGTCGTCCACGACAACGCCTACTCGGAGACGACCTACGACGGCTACGTCGCGCCCAGCTTCCTCGCCACGCCCGGCGCCAAGGAGGTCGGCGTCGAGGTTTTCTCGCTCTCCAAGGGCTACAACATGACCGGCTGGCGCTGCGCCGCGATCCTCGGCAACGCCGAGGCGATCCAGTCCTACTGGCGCCTCAAGACCAACATCGACTCGGGGCTCTTCGAGGCGGTGCAGCTGGCCGGCGCCGCTGCCCTCGCCGGACCGGCCGAGCCGCTGGCGGAGATGAACGCCACCTACACCCGCCGCCGCGACCTCGTCGTGAGCGCGCTGCGCGAGATCGGCGTCGAGGTCAGTGCCCCCAAGGGCACGATCTACGTCTGGGCGCCGGTCCCGAGCGGCCACACCTCGACCTCCTTCGCCGAGACCGTCCTCGAAGAGGCGGCCGTCGTCGTCTCGCCGGGCTCGATGTACGGGCCCAGCGGCGAGGGCTTCTTCCGCATCTCGCTCACCACCCCCGACGACCGCATCGAAGAGGCCGTCGAGCGGATGCGCTCGCACCTCGCCTGACGCGGCGTGGGCCAGCCTCGCAAGGACGCAGGGAAGCGAGGCGAGGGGAGCGCACTAACGTGCGTGACCCGAGCCGAGCGACCGAGGACGCCGCGAGGCGCCCCCACGCCGCGTCAGGCCTCGCGCTCGGCCTTCTTGCGCCAGTAGCGGTCGAGGCCGGCCCACTGGTAGGCGGTCGGGACGGCCTGGAACATCTCCGCCGATACCGCCGGGCCGAGCTGGTCGGCGATGCGGCGCTGGAGGTCGCGCTCGTAGGTCTCCTCGTCGAGCCTGTCGGCCAGCTCGGCCTCTTCGCGGAGGCGGTGGCGGACGCTGGCGAGGTGCTCGGCGGGGTTGTCGACGCGGCCGAAGTGGGTCAGGGCGAGGCTCTGGGGCGCCCAGTCTTCGAGGATGCCGATCGAGGTCTCCCAGAGCTCGATGTCGATGTCGGGCGGCGGAGTCGGCGGGATGATCATCTCGGTCGGCGGGATGCGGCAGGCGGCGACGTCGCCGACGAAGGCCGTCCCGGACTCCTCGTGAAGGTAGGAGACGTGGTGGGAGGCGTGGCCGGGGGTGTAGGCGACGCGCATGCCGAGCACGGTCTCACCGCCGGCGAGCGTGGTGACGTTGGCCTCGGGGACCGGCTGGATCTTCCCCCAGAGGTACTCCAGCTGGTCGCCGTAGAGGCGCTCGGCGCTGGCCAGGAGGCGCGACGGGTCGACGATGTGGGGGGCGCCGCGCTCGTGGACGTAGACCGGCAGGTCGGGCCACCTCGCGACGGTCGCGCCGGTCGCGGCGGCGTGGTCGAGGTGGATGTGGGTGAGGAGGATCGCCCGGGGCTGCTCGTCGCCGAGCGCCTCGAGCAGGGTCGGCAGCGAGGACTCGGGGCCGGGGTCGACGAGGATTCCGTCCACGTCCCAGCAGCCGATGACGCGGCGGCGGCCGAGGTGCTCGACGTCGATCAGGCGCATCGGCGCAGCTTATGGGAGGCGTGGCCCGGCGCGGCGCTCAGGCGGAGGTGCCGGCGGGCAGTCGACCCTCGGCGGCGAGCATGTCGCGCAGGCCCTCCTCGAGGCCGCGGGGGTCGTATCCGAGCTCGCGGGTCGCCTTGTCGTGTTTGGCCCAGAAGGTCACGCCGTCGGCCGAGGAGATCAACTCGCGCAGGTTCGGCGGCTGGCCCATGACTTTGCCGACCAGCGGGCCGACCGGGACCAGCGCCTTCATTAGCCCGACCGGCATCGCCCGCTTCGGCGCCTTCTTGCCGGTCACCGCGGCGACGACGCCGATCGCCTCGCGCACCGTCGTCACCGGGCCGCTGAGGACGTAGGCCTCGCCAGGTTTGCCCTGGTCGAGGGCGAGGATGATCCCGGCGGCGATGTCCTCGACGTGGCTAAGACAGATCCCCAGCTCCGGGAACGGGATCAGCGGCATCTTGCCGGCCAGGAACTGGTCGAGCAACTGACCGATCGAGGATTCGTCGCCGGGCCCGTAGACGCCGCCGGGCTGGACGATCACGCACGGCAGTCCCTCGCCGATCAGTCGCTTCGCGGCCTGGTGGGCTTCCCACTTGGTCTGCTCGTAGCTCGAGGTGAAGTTGTCGGCCGGGTTCTCGTAGCTCTCGTCGACGACCTGGCCGTGGGTATTGCCGAAGACGCCGACCGTCGAGACGTAGACGACCTTGGGGATCTTCGCCTCCAGCGCCGCGCCGAGGACGCGTTCGGTGCCGCCGACGTTGGCTTCCTGCATCGACTGGCGCTCGGTGACCGGGATCCCGACCTCGTAGACGGCGGCGGCGTGGATCGCGGCGTCGCAGCCGGCCATCCCCTCGCGGATCGCCCGTTCGTCGTTCAGGTCGCCGGCGACCAGCTCGCAGCCGAGCGCGCTGAGCGCCGCGCCCTTGGCCGGGTTGCGGACCAGCGCGACGACCTCGTCGCCGCGGGCGCGCAGCTGCCGCACCAGCGCGCCGCCGATGAAGCCCGTCCCCCCGGTTACGAAGACCTTCACTGTGGCCAGACTAACTGCACCGGGGCGGGCCGTACAATCGATCAATTGAAGGAATCGAGGAACGGGCGCGTCGCCGAGTCGCGCTACAGGGCGGTCAAAGGGACTGGTGCGGGGGAGGTCGAGCGCCGCGCGCGTCAGCGGGCGCTCGCGATCAGCGTCATCGACGGCCGCGAGGAGGGCGAGCCGCTGGCCGAGATGAAGGAGCTGCTGCGGACCGCCGGCGTCGCCACCGTTGGCATCGCGACCCAGCAGCGGCCCAAGCCCGACCCCGACCGCTACTTCGGTCGCGGCCGGCTCGACGAGCTGAAGGCGGAAATCAGCGCCGCCGACGCCAATCTGGTGGCCTGCGACGACGAGCTGGCGCCGCGCCAGGAGCGCAACCTCGAGACCGCGCTGGGCGTGCCGGTGGTCGACCGCACCGCCGTGATCCTCGACATCTTCGCCGACCACGCCAACTCGGCCGAGGGCAAGCTGCAGGTCGAGCTGGCCCAACTCGAATACAACATGGCCCGCATGCGGGGGCTCTGGACCCACCTCGAGCGCCTCGGCGGCGGCATCGGCACCAGGGGCCCGGGCGAGAGCCAGATCGAGACCGACCGCCGACTCGCCCGCGACCGCATCGCGGCGCTGCGCCGGCGCCTGCGCCAGACCGAGCGCAACCGCGGCGTGATGCGCGCCCGGCGGGAAAGCTCCTTGCTGCCGCGGGTCGCCCTCGCCGGCTACACCAACGCCGGCAAGTCGACGTTGCTGAACGCCCTGACCGGGGCCGAGGTCGGCGTCGCCGACCGCCTCTTCCAGACGCTCGACCCGACGACGCGGAACTTCGAGCTCTCCGGCCGCGAGTACCTGCTGACCGACACCGTCGGCTTCATCGAGAAGCTGCCCCACCAGCTTGTCGAGGCGTTCAAGGCGACGCTCGAGGAGACGACCCTGGCCGACCTGATCCTCCACGTCGTCGACGCCTCGGAGACGGAGGAGCGCCGCGCCCTCGACATGCATGCCGTCGACGAGGTGCTGGAGGAGATCGGGGCGGGGGAGAAGCCGCGCCTGCTGGTCCTCAACAAGGCCGACCTGCTGAGCGCCGAGGACCGCCGCGAGGTCGAGCTGAGCCATCCCGACGCGGTGCTGGTCTCGGCCCTCGCCGACACCGGGCTCGACGGGCTGCGCGAGCGGATCGAGGCAGCCTTCGCCGAAACCCTGGAAGAGGTCGAGCTGCTGTTCCCCTACTCGCAGGGCGGCCGCCTGCACGAGCTCCACGAGGTCGCCGGCGACCTCGAGCGCACCGACCGCGAGGACGGGGTCCTCGTTACAGCCCGCGTTCCCCGTGCCGAGTTGCACCGCTTCGAGGATCTCGCCACGGTCTAAGCGCTCCAGGCCCCGAGGCCTCAGTAGGCTGGCGCGGATGCAATTGCCGGTCATAAAGCTGACGCCCAACGCGATCGTGCCGACGCGCGCCCACGCGGGCGACGCCGGCCTCGACCTCTACGCCGCCGAGGACGCCCACATGGGCCCCGGCGAGCGCTGGGGAGTCGGCACCGGGATAGCGGTCGAGGTCCCGGACGGCCACGCCGGCTTGGTATTGCCGCGCTCCGGCTTGGCCCGCGAGCACGGGATCACGCTGGTCAACAGCCCCGGCCTGATCGACTCCGGCTACCGCGGCGAAGTCCGCGTGCTGCTGCTGAACACCGATCCGGCCGAGACCGTGAAGATCGAGATCGGCGCCCGCATCGCCCAGCTGGTCCTGACGCCGATCGCCCTCGCCGAGCCGGTCGAGACGACGACGCTCACCGAGTCCGCCCGCGGCGAGGGCGGCTTCGGCTCCAGCGGCCGCTAGCTCCCGTTCACTTCGCCACACCCTGGTGTGGTCAAGTCATCGAGGTCGCGACTAGACGTCTGAGTCGGCGATTCGGTTCAGCAGAGCGACGGCGCGCTCGAGCGTCTCGCGGTCGGCCTCGGGCAGCTCGGCGATCGCGTCGAACAGCCAGCCCTCGCGGTTGCGGCGGTTCTCCTCGAGCTTCTCCAGCCCGGTCGGGGTGAGGCTGACCAGGGCTCGGCGGCCGTCGCTGGGGTCGGGGTTGCGCTCGACCAGCCCCTCGCCCTCGAGGTCGCCGACGGTCTGCGCCATCGACTGCGGCCTCATTCGCTCGGCGGCGGCGAGGGCGGAGACGCTCTGCGGTCCACCGCGATCGAGCCGGCCGAGGACGAGGCCGTGGGAGAGCGGGAAGGTGTTCTCGGCGCGCAGGCGCCGGACCACCCGCCCGAGCACGACCCGAAGGTCGGCGGCAACAGGGGCGATGTCGGTCTTGGTGGTCGGCACACGGGCAGGATAGCGGGATTTCGACAGGCAAACTGAACAGGTTGCCTGTGTATTATGTGAGACATGGTCTCAGCAGCAACCGCGAACGGCAACGGCAGCGCTGCCCCCGACGACAAGTACAAGTGGGTCGTCCTCTCGAACACGACGCTGGCGATCCTGCTGGCGACGCTGGACGCCTCGATCACGCTGATCGCGATGCCGGACATCTTCCGCGGCATCCACCTCGACCCGCTGCTGCCCTCCAACAGCTTCTACCTGCTGTGGATGATCCTCGGCTACCTGGTCGTGACCAGCGTGCTGATCGTCAGCCTCGGCCGGCTGGGGGACATGTACGGGCGGGTGCGGATCTACAACCTCGGCTTCGTCATCTACACGGTCGCCTCGCTGATGCTGGCGATCGACTGGCTGACCGGGACCAACGGCGCGCTCTACCTGGTCGGCTTCCGGATCGTCCAGGGGATCGGCGGCGCCTGCCTGCTCGCCAACTCGGCGGCGATCCTGACCGACGCCTTCCCCGCCAACCAGCGCGGCATGGCGCTGGGAATCAACAACATCGTCGGTGTCAGCGGCATGTTCGTCGGCCTCGTGCTGGGCGGCCTGCTGGCGCCGATCGACTGGCGCCTGGTCTTCCTGATCTCGGTCCCGGTCGGCCTCTTCGGCACCGTCTGGGCCTACCTCAAGCTGCGCGAGCTGAGCACCCCGCATCCCGGCAGGATCGACTGGTGGGGCAACGTCACCTTCGCCCTCGGCCTGATTCTGGCGATGGTCGCCGTGACCTACGGGATCCGGCCCTACGGCGGCGCGCCGACCGGCTGGGGGAGCCCGCGGGTGCTGGGCCTGCTGGCCGCCGCGGTGGTCTCGCTGGTCGCCTTCGTGATCATCGAGCGGCGGGTCGAGGAACCGATGTTCCGGCTGCCGCTGTTCCACATCCGCGCCTTCACCTTCGGCACCCTCTCGACCTTCCTGGCCGCGGTCGCCCGCGGCGGCCTGATGTTCATGCTGATCATCTGGCTGCAGGGCATCTGGCTGCCGCTGCACGGCTACGACTACACCGAAGCGCCGCTGCTCGCCGGCATCTACATGCTGCCGCTCACGATCGGGATGCTGATCGCCGGCCCGGCCTCCGGCTACCTCTCCGACCGCTTTGGGGCGCGCGGCTTCGCGACCGGCGGGATGGTCGCCGCCGCCGCCAGCTTCGCCGCTCTGACCCTGCTGCCGGTCGACTTCTCCTATCCCGTCTTCGCCGCGATCCTCGCCTTCAACGGGATCTCGATGGGGATGTTCGCCTCGCCCAACCGGGCGGCGGTGATGAACAGCCTGCCGGCCGACGCGCGCGGCGCCGGCGGCGGCATGAACCAGACCTTCCAGAACTCGGCCCAGGTGATCTCGATGGGGATCTTCTTCACCCTGCTGATCATCGGTCTCGCCTCGGCCCTGCCGCACACGCTTGCCAGCGGCCTGGAAGCGCACGGCGTCGCCGCCGGGAAAGCCCACGAAGTGGGGCAGACGCCGCCGATCTCGGTCCTCTTCGCGGCCTTCCTCGGCGTCAACCCGATCGAACACCTCCTCGGCGCCCACGCCCTCCACGAACTGCCCCAGCACGCCCAGGCGGCGCTGACCGGCCACAGCTTCTTCCCGAACCTGATCTCCCAGCCCTTCAGCAACGGGCTCGACACCGCCTTCGGCTTCGCGATCGTCGCCTGCCTGATCGCCGCCGGCGCCTCGCTGATGCGCGGCGGGAAATACGAGCACAGCGAGGCCACCGAGGAGGCGACCGCCGGCGAGGGCCGTCCGCGCCGCCCCGAACGGGTTCCCAAACTGGAGGAGAGACATGCGAGTTGAGTGGCACGGACAGTCGGCGTTCACGCTGACCGGAGAGGAGACGACCGTCTTCATCGACCCCTTCGGCGATGTCTCGCGATTCCGCGACCAGGGTCTGCAGTGGGACTACCCCGAGATCGCCGCCGACGGGGTCGACCTGCTGCTCGTCACCCACGAGCATCGCGACCACAACGGGGTCGAGGTGGTGACCGGGGCGCCGGTGACCCTGCGCTCGACCGCGGGAACCCACGAGTCGCCGGTCGGCTCGGTGGTCGGGATCGCCTCCGAGCACGACCCCGCCGCCGGCACCGAACGCGGCCCCAACACGATCTACGCCTTCGACCTCGACGGCATCCGCGTCGCCCACTTCGGCGATTTCGGCCAGGCGGCGCTGCGACCCGAGCAGCGGGCGGCGCTCGAGAGCATCGATCTCCTCTTCCTCCCGGTTGGCGGCGGGCCGACGATCGGAGCCGGACAGGCCGCCGAGATCGCCCGCGACCTGGGCGCGAAATGGGTCGTGCCGATGCATTACCGGACGCCGCGAATCGGCTTCCTCGAGACCGAGGAGGAGTTCGCCGCGGCGATGGGCGAGGTGCAGCGGCTGGACTCGCCGAGCTTCGAGACCGGCGACCTGGCCGGCGGCTCCGAGCCGCTCGTCGTCATCCCCGCGGCGCCCTAGCCTGAGCGGTCACGCCTCCGATCAGACGCCGGCGGCGGCGCGGGCGCTGGCGTGGGCGGCGTGCTCGAAGGCGTCGTCGAGCGGCTCCAGGGTCGGGCGCTCGCCGTAGCGTCGGCCGAGGGCGAGTTCGATCAGGTGATCGGCGAGCCAGGCGTTCTTGGGCAGCAGCGGGCCATGCAGGTAGGTGCCGA
Source organism: uncultured Actinomycetes bacterium (assembly GCA_963839115.1). Taxonomy (GTDB): domain Bacteria; phylum Actinomycetota; class Thermoleophilia; order Solirubrobacterales; family 70-9; genus VAYN01. The sequence continues at coordinate 1,201,551 of CAWITM010000001.1, read as the reverse complement.
TCAGGTTCGCCACGCGGACGCCCTCGAAGCCATCGCCGCCGTTGTTGCCGAAGCCGTTGACGACGCGGCCGAGCGGCTCGGCGCCGGGGTCGAGGTAGGTGCGCCCGCCGTGGTTCTCGAAGCCCGCGAGCAGCCTGGCGCCGGCGCCGAAGTCGACCTCGATCGCGACGTTGCCGATCAGCCGCGGGCCGTCCTCGCGGACCGTCTCGAGGTCGGCGAGGCCCAGGCCCGGCAGCTTCTCGGTGCCGAGCTGGTAGCTGTGGCCGAGCAGCTGGTAGCCGCCGCAGACCGCCAGCAGCGCGGCGCCGTCGTCGACCGCCGCGGCCAGCGCCGCGCGCTTGGTCGCGACCATGTCGGCCGCCACCATCCGCTGGTCGCGGTCCTGGCCGCCGCCGATGTAGAAGAGATCGTGCGCGGACGGATCGATCGACGCGCCGGGACCGGCCCCTTGCCACGCGAAGCCGATCCCGCGCCACTCGCAGCGCCGCCGCAGGAAGACGATGTTGCCGCGGTCGGCGTAGATGTTCATCTGGTCGGGATAGAGGCTGAGGACGCGGAGCTCCATCACTCCTCCTCGCCGAGGACGACGACGGTCGAGCCGACGTGGTCGTCGGTGGCCTCGATGGTGCGCCGCTCGACCGCGACCAGGCCGGCCTCGGCCGCCTCGGCCTCGAGCCGATCGGCGGTCAGGGTGCGGATCGTGACCTCGTCGGGCGCATCGGTCAGCTCGCCGGCCGGCGAGACTCGCTGGCGCAGGCGGTGGACGACGATGCGCTCGGGCCCGACGGTGGCGTCGAGCGGCAGGCTCGAGTAGACCCAGCCGTCGACCTCGCGCACGTCGGGCAGGAGCGGCGCGCCCTCCTCGGGCTCCGGCATCCCCTCGACCATCGTCGCGGCGACGCGGCCGCCGGGTAGCAGGCCAGCTGCGCAGCAGCCCAGGCAGGCGAGCCGGGCGGCTTCGTCGGGCAGCATCTGCAGCAGCTGCATCGGCGCCAGGATCAGGGCGACCGGCTCGGGCAGGGTGAAGTCGCGAGCGTCGGCGAGCAGCGGTGAGACCGGCAGGCCGGCGGCGCGCTCGCCGAGCGCGGCGATCAGCTCGGAGTCGGAGTCGAGCCCGATCACCCGGTGGCCACGGCGGGCGAGGTGGATCGCCAGGCGCCCGGTGCCGGCGCCGAGCTCGGCGACCGGGCCGCCGCAGCCGTCGGCCAACTCCTCCCAGAGCGCCAGGTCGGCGACGTAGGCGCTGCACTCGACGTCGTGCCAGATCGCCGCCTCGCTGACGCCCGCCGGTCCGGCCGCGGTTCGCTCCGCGCTCATCGCCAGAACTCCTTCGCCAGGCCGCGGTCGGCGAGCAGCTTGCGCAGCTCCATCAGGGCGGTGTAGGTGGGGAGGGCGAAGAGGACCTCGCCGCCGGCCGCGGCGACGGCGGCGTCGAAGGAGGCCTCGATTCCAGGGACCACCTCGATCGCCTCCTCGGCCACCCCGGCGTATTTCAGCCGCAGGGCGATTTCCGCGGCGCGGCTGCCGCCGCAGGTGACTCGCTCGAGCTTGCCGGCGAGGAGCTCGAAGTCGGCGTCCCAGATCCAGGAGACGTCGCGGCCGTCGGCGATGTTGTCGTTGAGGGCGATCCAGAGCCTCGTCCGGCCGTCCTCTCCGGCGACTTCGCCGACGGTTCGCAATACCTCGTTGGCGCCGGCTGGGTTCTTGATCAGCAGGATCCAGGCCGGCGTGCCGGCGACGTCGACCGCCTCGACCCGCCCGAACGCGGACCGCATCTCGCCCAGCGCGCCGGCGATCCGCGCCGGCGCGACCCCGAGCGCCAGCGCCGCCGTCACCGCGGCGAGCGCGTTGTAGACGTTGTAGAGGCCGGGGAGGGGGAGGGCGATCTCGATCTCCTCGCCGCCGGGCAGGCGCACCGTCGTCCGCGAGCCCTCGAGGCCGCGCAGCTCGATCCGCGTCGCCGCGACGTCGGGCCGCGGGCGCTCGGCGCCGCAGTTGGGGCACGAATAGTGGCCTAGGTGGCCGACGAAGGCGACCTCGTAGGCATAGGGATGGCCGCAGCGGCGGCAGTGCTTGGCGTCGAAGGCATGCTGGAGCTCCGGCAGGGCCTGGGAGTGGTCATCGATGCCGAAGTAGAGGACGCCCTCGCGCTTTCGCTCGCTGTCCGGGTCGCGGCCGAGGTCGGCGATCAGTGGGTCGTCGGCGTTCAGCGCGAAGCCGGTCCCCGGCGGGCTGGCGGCGACCGCGGCGGCCCAGTCGTCGGCCAGCGCCTCCATCTCGCCGTAGCGGTCGAGCTGGTCGCGGAAGAGGTTGCCGAGCACGATCAGCCCGGGGCGCAGCTGCTCGGCGACCCGCGGCAACCAGGCCTCATCGACCTCCAGCAGCGCCTCCTCGCCGCGCTGCTCGAGCAGCGCCGTGGCGACGCCCCAGGTCATGTTCGAGCCGGCGCGGTTGTGGACCGGGCGGCGGCCGTCGGCGGCGAGGATCGCGGCGATCATGCCCGCCGTCGTCGTCTTGCCGTTGGTCGCCGAGACGATCGCCGTGCCGCGGCCGAGGCCGGCGCCGAGCCTGGCGATCGCCTCCGGCTCGAGCCGCAGCAGCACCCGTCCCGGCAGGGTCGTGCCGCCGCCGCGGCCGCTGGCCCGGCTGGCCGCGCCGATCCCCCTCGCCAGCGCCACCTTGGCGCCGAACATGGCGCCACCGCGGCGCCGGGCGCCGGCCGGGGCGCTCAAGCCGCGGCCCGCGGGACCAGCACGCTGAGCGCCCGCGGCAGCACCCGCAGGGTCGCCGGCAGGTCGGTCAGGTGCTCGCCGTCGGCGTAGAGGGCGAAGGGCCGGCTGGCGCTCAGCTGCAGGCGCGCGGCGCGGAACACCGTCACCTCGTCGTTGTCGACGTGGGTGCCCTTGAACACCTTCGGCAGGTTACGCAGGAAGCGCAGCTTGGAGACGTCGCCGACCGCGACGACGTCGAAGCGGCCGTCGTCGAGCTCGGCGTCGGGGGCGATGTACATCCCGCCGCCGTAGGCCTGGCTGTTGGCGACGGCGACGCTGAAGCCGGTCAGGCGCAGGCGCTCGGAGCCGGTGACGATGTGGAAGCGGGCGGACCTCCAGCCGGCCAGCGCCCGCAGCGCCGCGTAGGCGTAGACGAGGTTGCCGCGCAGCAGGCGGGTCTCGTTGGCAATCCGGTTGGCGTCGGAGTCGAAGCCGCAGCTGGCGATGCCGAGGAAGCGCTCGCCGTTGGCCTCGCCGACGTCGATCCGGCGCGCCTCGCCCTCGAGCACGTTGGCGATCGCCGCCTCCGGCTCGGTCGGGATGCCGAGCACGCGGACGAGGTCGTTGCCGCGGCCGCCGGGGACGATCCCGAGCGGGGTCTCGGCGCCGGCCATCGCCCCGCCGACAGCTCCGACCAGGCCGTCGCCGCCCATCACCACCGGCACCTCGCCGGCGTCGACCGCGCGCAGGGCGGCTCCGGCGGCGTCCTCGAGGCCCTTGGTGCGGCGGACCCGGAAGACGACCCGGCGCGCGTCCAGCACCGCCTCGATCCGTGGCAGCAGCTTCAGGGTGCGCCCGCCGGCCGAGGTCGGGTTGACGAGCAGCGCCAGCGGCCGCCCGGCGACCGCGCCCGGCACGGTCGTCTCCTCACTGCCGCCCGGTACCGCGGCCGGCTCGCCGCGGGGCGTCGTCCCGCCGCTGCTCGCGTCCTCGCTCGCCATCGCGCCCAGCGTAGAGGGAGGCGGCTCTAGCCGGCCTCGCCGAGCTTGGCGACGGTGAAGCTGCCTTCGCCGGCTGGCTCGGCGCGGACCGTGAAGAAGCCTCGTCCGCGGAGGCGGCGGCCGAGCAGCCAGCCGGCCGGGCCGGTGAGGACCTCGCCGCCGCGCGAGCGGGCGAGGACCAGGTAGCCGCCGGGCCGCAGGACCCGTGCCGTCTCCCCGGGCGACGGGTGGGCGTCGAGCGCGGCGAGGAGATCGAAGTGGTCGTCGGGGAAGGGCAGGTCGCCGGGGCCGCCGAGCTTGAAGGCGAGCCGCCCCTCCGGATCGAGGCCGACCCGCGCGGTGGCGGCGCGGACCCGGTCGGCGTCGGCGTCGACGCCGCGGATCCGCGCGACCGGGAACTCACGGGCGAGGAACAGCGCGCCGTCGCCGTCGCCGCAGGAAACCTGGAGCGCCCGCTCCGGTACGCCGACGTGGAGAACGGCGGCGGCAAGCGGGGTCAGCGGCGGGTCGGGCATCGCCGCGGATCGTAATCAGAGGTCAAAGTGGCCGCCCGGGGTTTGCTCTACTCTCTCGGACCGGATGGGGGACGATTTCGACAGAAGGTGGATCATCCTTGCCGGCTTCGGCCTGGTCGCGGTGGTCATCGTCGGCGTCATCCTGATCTCCCGCAGCGGCGGCAGCAGCAACAGCTCCTCGACCGAAAAGACCAAGACGACCGCCGAAGGCAAGTCGAGCGGGCCCTGCAAGAAGGTCGAAGCGCCGGAACCGAAGGAAGAGTCTCTGAAGAAGCCCAAGCAGACGGTCAAGAAGGGCGAAAAGCTGACCGTCGTGATGAAGACCAGCTGCGGCACCTTCGACATCGCCCTCGATACGACGCGGGCGCCGATCACCTCCAACTCCTTCGCCTACCTGGCCGAAGAAGGCTTCTACAACGACCTCACCTTCCACCGGATCGTCCCGGAATTCGTCATCCAGGGCGGCGATCCGACCGGCACCGGCAGCGGTGGCCCGGGCTACAGCGTCACCGAGAAGCCGCCGGCGAACCTCCAGTACACGAAAGGCGTCGTCGCGATGGCCAAGAGCTCGGCCGACCCGCCCGGGCGCTCGGGCAGCCAGTTCTACGTCGTCACCGGCGCCGACGCCGGCCTGCCGCCCGAATACGCGCTGGTCGGCAAGGTCTCCAAGGGCCTCGATGTCGTCGAAGCGATCGGCGCAGAAGGCACGGCCGCCGAAAAACCGAAACAGACGATCCTGATCGAAGAAGCCACGGTTGAACGCGGTTAGGCCGCGCTCCGTAAGCTCCGACAATGGCCAAGGTTGACGTAGGCGACGCGGCACCGGACTTCGAGCTTCCAGGCACGGGGGACAAGACCTACCGCCTGGCCGACTACCGCGGCCGCAAGGTCGTCCTCGCCTTCTACCCCGGCGACTTCACCGCCGTCTGCACCAAACAGTTCTGCTCCTACCGCGACGAAAGCGAGCGCCTCGACGAGCTCGGCGCCGACGTGCTGGGGATCTCGCCGCAGTCGGTCGACTCTCACGAGCGCTTCACCCAGGAGAAGAGCCTGAACGTGCCGCTGCTGGCCGACGAGGACAAGGCGGTCGCCAAGGCCTACGGCGTGCTCGCCGGGCCGATGGTGCGACGCGCGATCTTCATCGTCGACGAGGAGGGGATCGTCCGCCACCGCAAGGTCACCCTCGCCGGGCTGACCTACGAGTCGGTCGCGGATCTCGAGCAGGCCGTCGCCGGCGTCGGCTGATGGCGGCGGCGCCCGCCGAGTTCCTCGTCGGGCCGGTTCCGACGCTGCGCGGCACGGCGGCGGGGGAGGGGGCGCCGATCGTCCTCTGCCACGGCATCACCGCCAGCCGCAGCTACGTCGTTCACGGCTCGCGGGCGCTCGAGCGCGCCGGCCACAGGGTCATCGCCTACGACGCCCGCGGACACGGCGAGTCCGACCCCGCCCCGGCGGGGGAGGGTTATGGATACCCGGAGCTGGTCGGGGACCTGGAGCGGGTGGTCGAGGCGGAGGTCGGCGAGGGGCGCTTCGTGGCGGCCGGGCACTCGATGGGCGCCCACACCGTCGTCGCCTACGCGCTCGCGCACCCCGAGCGGCTGGCCGGACTGGTCGTGATCGGGCCGGTCTACCTGGGGACGATCTCCGCGGACTCGATCTCCTACTGGGACGGTCTCGCCGACGCCCTGGAGAGTGGCGGCATCGACGGCTTCGTCGCCTACATCGAGGGCGAGCAGGGCATCGACCCGGCCTTTCGCGACTCGGTCCTGCGCTTCACCCGCGAGCGGATGCTGCTGCACCGGCGCCCCGAGGCGCTGGTGGCGGCGCTGCGCGAGGTGCCGCGTTCGCGCCCGTTCGGGACGCTGGTCGAGCTCGAGGCGCTCGCGGTCCCGGCCCTGGTCGTCGCCAGCGGCGACGAGGCCGATCCCGGCCATCCGTACGCCGCTGCCGAGGCCTACGCGGAAGCGCTGCCGGAGGCACGACTGGTCAGCGAGGAGCCTGGCCAGTCGCCGCTCGCCTGGCAGGGTGGAAGGCTCTCCCGCGAGATCGCGGCTTTCTGCGCCGAGCCGTCCGTGGCATTATCGTGACCGCTATGAAGTTCCCGACCGAACAAAACCTGCGTCGCATGATCGCCTTCATCGCCACCCTCGGGATCGGCGTCGCGACCTACATCACGATCGCCGACTCCGGCGGCGGCTCGCCGGTCTGCCTGGCCGGCGGCAGCGGCTGCGAGACGGTTGCCAACAGCTCCTATTCGCACATCGCGGGCATCAACGTCTCGGTCTTCGGGATCGTCGGCTACATCGCGATCCTCGCGACCGCCTTCTTCGCCAACGACACCGCCCGCTTCGCCGGCTTCGCGATGTCCCTGGGAGGGTTTGGCTTCAGTATCTACCTGACCTACCTCGAGCTCTTCAACATCGAAGCGATCTGCCAGTGGTGCGTATCGAGCGCGGTGCTGATGACGATCCTCTTTCTGCTGAACGCGACCCGGCTGATCGGCTACGTCGGGACCGACGCGGGGGCGGGTGTTGGTAAAGGAAGTCTTGAGGCGCGGCTGAAAGACTCCAGGGAGACCCACGACATGGAGGCGGGATGAGCACTAAGAAGGATCGCGAGAAACGGCGCGAGGAACGAATCGCCGCCGAAAACGAAGCCAAATCCGGGGACCAGCGCACGCGCTTGCTGCAGATCGCTGCCGGCACCGTCTTCGTTGTGGTCATCGCCGTCGTCGTCGTGATCGTCATCGCCGGCAGTGGCGGCGGCTCCGGTGGCGATGCCGCCAACATCAAGGAAGTCGCCCAGGTCGATTCGCTGGTCGGCAAGTCCCCGCAGTCGCAGCTGACTCTCGGCAAGAGCAGCGCGCCGGTCAAGCTCTATGAGTACGGAGACCTCCAGTGCCCGGTCTGCAAGGCGTACTCGGAAGAAGTCCTGCCGCAGGTGATCGAAGAAAAGGTCGACAGTGGGAAAGCCAACATCACCTTCCGCAACTACCTGATCATCGGCGAACAGTCGCTGCCGGCGGGCGCCGCCGCGCTCGCGGCCGGCGAACAGGGCCGCGGCTGGAATTTCATCGAGACCTTCTACCGCAACCAGGGCGAAGAGAACTCCGGCTACGTGACCGAAGAATTCCTCGAAGCGATCGCCAAAGCCGCCGGGATCAAGAACATGGCCGAATGGAACAAGGCTCGCAAGAGCAAGAAGCTCCTGGCGCAGGCCGAAGCGACGACCACCGAAGCCAGCTCCAAGTACGGCTTCACCGGCACGCCGTCGTTTGCGATCAAAGGCCCGAAGTCGAAAGGCCTCGAACTCCTCAGCGCCAACGAAACGTCCAGCCCCGAAGCGCTCGAAGAAAAGATCGACGAAGTCAGCTGAACGAGCCTCTCCAGCGGCCGGGCGAGAGGTTCGTCCGGCCGTCCCAGCCCCTCTTTCGCCTCGGTTTACATAACCACCATTATCGTGCGTTGATCATGCGGTTTGGGGACGCCGCCCGGTGGCGGCCCGCTACCGGACGAACGCCGTGAAGGCTCGCGACACCTCGGCCGCGCTCAGCGGCCCGAAGCGCAGCGTCCAGCCGTCGCCGAGCTCCTGGACGAGCTTGAACCGCACGCCAGCCGCTTTCAGCGCCGCCTCGTGGACTTCCATGCGTTCATAGCCGCTGCGGCCCTGGAAACTCGCATCGACCCCGTACTGGCCTGAATCCAGCGGCCAGATGCTGAGCCGGTCCGGCACTGGGCCCGGTGATAGCTCCGGAAGTTCCTCCATCCCGGCTGTCATCGGCACCGCCGCGAGGATCTTTGAGCGAACGCTAGCGAGTAGTCATAACGTGGCGGCGGCGCTTGACTTGCACCGGGGCTTTGGTCGGCGGGCAGCCGGGCGCCTTGGCGACGGCGACGCGCTTGCCGGCGTGGCGCAGGCGGATCTTCATGTGGGCGCGGCCGTGGCGGTTCGTCTTCACCTTGCGGCCGCCGAAGCGGACCGTCGCTCCAGCCGCGCAGGCGGCCACGGTGCTGGTCAGGCGAAAGCGAAGAGTTTGGCGCTTGCCAGCCAAAGGCCGCCGCGGGCGCACGTGAAGGCGCGAGCGCGCGCCGGCTCTCGCGGCTTCAAGTTCGGCGGCGCCGAGGCCCGTCGTGCAGGCGGGGTTGGAAAAGACGTCGGTGCCGAAGCTCGATAGCCCTTCGGCGCCGGCGTCGCCCAGCGGCGCCAGGCCGAAGTTGTTCTCGGTCCAACGCAGGGCCGAGAAGTGGTTGTAGGCGCCCTGGGTCACGGTTCCCGGCTTGACGCACGGCGAGAGCACCACCGCGCCGACGCGCCCGCCGCCATTGCCGGGCTGGGAGCCGCCGTTGTTCAGCGTGTTGGGGCCGATCGGCTCGTTGCAGCAGGATTCGGCGCCGCTCGCGGACTCGTCGAAGGTGAGGAGGATCGCGCCGCGATCCTTGTAGGCCGGCGAGGCCTGGATCCGCGGGACCCATTCGCGCAGGAAGGCTTCGATGCCGGCGAAGCCCCCAGGCGAGGTGCCATCGGCGCAGGTCGCGTCATGGCCGTCGGCGCAGAGGTCCGGGGTGATGAAGCTGTACTCGGGCGTCGTCGCGGCGCTCTGCAGGTCGCCGGTGAGGTTTTCGAGGTCGACGACGTTGCGGTTGCAGGTTTCGTAGTCGGTGATGGCGTGGAAGTAGACGAACGGAACGTGGCGGGCCGCGTACTGGTTCGCCGCGCTCGCGGTCTGGGTCGTGTCGTAGTTGCCAATAATCGGGTGGCGGCAGGTCGTCGCTTCCCCGAGCGCCGCCCCGGCGGCCATGTCCTGGGCATAGCCGCGCCAGGTGCCACCGCTGCGTTCGAGCTGGTTGCCGATCGTCGCGACCGAGCGCGGATAGACGCAGCCCTGGCCGACAGCGACGCCGTTTTCGGGAACGCTGGTCGCCATCATTTCGGTGTAGATCAGGCAGTCCGATTGGGTCGCCAGGTTCGGCGGCTGGCCGCTGACGAGGGCGAGGTAGTTGTCGAGGCTCTGGTGGCCGATCCCGTAGTAGTTGGGGATGAAGGCACCGGCTTCGCGCAGCGTCGTACCGAGGTAGGGCGAGGGCGGCACCGCCCCGAAGGTGCTTTCGGCATTCTCGTTCTCGAGCACGATCACGAAGAGGTGCTTGATGTGCGGCGGCGGTTCGGCGCGGGCGACGACGGGCCCGGCGAGGGCGAGGGCCAGCAGCGCCGCAAGCGCGGCGAGGACAGCCCGGCGCGCCTCCGTGGCGCGGCTCCGACTCATCCCCCACTCCCGCAGCTGGTCGTCACCAGGTGGGCGGCCGCACGCTTGCGGTGGGCCAATTTGTGGCGGCGCTTGCGCAGCTTCTTCAGGTGGTGGAGCTCGGCTCGGCGTTTCTTCGGGGTCGCCCGGTGATTTTGGCGGAGCCGCTGGCGCAATTTGTGGATCCGGCGGTCGAGCTTCTTCAGGTTTCGTTTCAGCTTCGCCAGAGTCCTGGTCGCCGTGGTGCAGCCGGCCACCACCGTCAGTTCCTCTTCACCGTCGGTGGCGAACTGACGTTCCTGGCCGTCCTCGAGGAAGGCGCAGACGGTCTCGGGACCGAGCGGGGCCAGCGTGACGCTGGCGTTGATCGTCTGGCTGTAGGCGGTCCCGGGAGCCGGCGCCGGCATCACGCGGTCGATCGCCACCGGGCCTTCGGTGCCGGCGAATGAACCGCCGCACTCGGGCTCGAATTTGACCCGCAGCCGCAGCGGCGCCGCGGCGATGTCGAGGGCGCCGGCCTCGGCCGCCACTTCGACCTTGAGCGGAAAGGCGACGCCGGAGCTGACCGAGGGCGGCGCCGTCGCCGTGACCGAGACCGGCTCTTCGAAGGGCGCCGCGCCGGCCTCCCCCACTCCCAGCGCCGCGACCAGCAGCACGCTGACACCGAGCCCCGTGGCAAGTCTCACGGCTTGAAGCCCAGCCGGGACGGGTGGCGGAAGGTCCGGCTCGGCGTCGCTGGCTGGTAGTCGAAGCCAAGCTGTTCGAGGTAGCCCGAGTGATACAGCTGGGCGAGGTCGTGCTCCTTCGGGCGCGCCGAGAGGTCGATTTTCGGCAGTTCGAGGCCGGGGTCCGGGACCGGGAGCCCGGGTGGCGTCGGAGCCGGCGTTCCGGCGCCTTGGCAGGCGTCGCCGGCGACCGCTGCCGGGTCGGGCAGGCTGGGGACTTCGTAGTTCGGTTTCGACTCGAAGTCGAAGGATCGGACGATGTTGCGGGCGTACTGGTCGCGGGTCGTCAGCGGTGCTAGGCCGAAGCGGTAGCGGATCAGCTTGAGGATCGACTCGAAGCCGTAGACGTTGTGGTCGACGTGGCCGCGCCGCACGTAGGGCGAGACCGCGACCGCCGGGATCCGCATCCCCATCTGGCCGAAGTCCTGGGCGACTTCGGGGCTGGAGCGCGCGTCCGGCACCCGCGGCGGGCGTACGTGGTCGAAGAAGCCGCCCCACTCGTCGTAGACGATGAAGAGGGCGCCGCGCTTGAACTGCGGGCTTTCGATGAAGGCGTGGACGACGTCGGCCATGAAGGCCTGGCCGAGGCGGACGTCGCCGTGCGGGTGCTCGTCGCCCGAGGTCCCCTGTTCCTCGCCGTTGAAGGCGGGGTCGACGAAGGAGACCGACGGCAGCGTGCCCGATGCGCAGCGCTCGTAGTACTCCTGGACCTGGCCCGAGCGCGACAGCCCCGGCGCCCCCCACAGCGCCGACACCGGGATGTCGGTGTAGAAGTAGCGGTTCGAGACGCCCTTGGCGGCGAGCGAGGCGAAGATCGTCGTATCGGGGAACCCGCCGCTTGCGGTCGGCATCGTGTTGTCGACCATCCCGTAGGACTGAGCCGCGTGCATGTACTCGCGGTTGGGATAGGTCGAGGCGAGCAGCGAGCAGAAGAAGCGGTCGAAGGTGGTGAACTCGCGCGCCACCGAGGGCATGAAGGGCAGGTCCTGTTCGGCGTAGTAGCCGATCGAGAACACGTCGTTTTCGCCCGAGCGCAGGAAGCCGTCCATCCTGCCGCCGTCGAGCTGCTGGCGGCCGCCGAGCCAGGAGTGGTCGGGGTCGGGATGGGCGCAACCCTGGAAGTCCGGGGCCAGCCGGTGGGTTTGGTGGGGCGCGCCGGCGGCGTCGACGTAGGTGAGGCCGGCCTGCCGCCCGTCGGCGCCGGGCAACCAGCCGAGGTAGTGGTCGAAGGAGCGGTTCTCCATCATCAGCACGACGATCGTGTCGAGTGGGACGTTGCGTGGGTCAGGCACCGGCACGCGCGAGGCCTTTGCCGCCTCGCCGAGGATCGTGTCGGGATGCAGGAGGCCGGCCATCCCCATCGCCAGCCCGCCGGTGACGGCGGCGCGCTGGAGGAACTCGCGGCGGCGCATCGCTTCGTCGCTGTCGCGCGCGGCGAGCCGCTCGGCGGCGGCGGGATCGCGCTCGTCGTTGGGGTCAGGCCAGGTCGGGCCGCGGCCATCCATCTCGGCCGACTATAGGCCCGGCGGAGGCCGATTTGTGAACGCGATGTGGCGCTTAAACAGCGGGTTTCTTATGTGGTCGCCGGGTGTGGTTGACCTTTGGCCTCCTATAGGGGCCAAAGGTCAACCACGGCCGCGGCCGGTCCACCGTGGTCAGCGGGCGACGGCGCTGCCGCGGATCAGCGGCCGCAGCAGCGGCATCGCCTTCGGCAGCCGGCCGCGCTCGATCGACTCGACCTCGAAGCTCTCGGTCCCCGCCAGCGTCGCCGCCGTGTCGCGATTGCAGTGGCAGCCGTCGGCGAGGAAGTGCCATGGACGTTCGAGACGGTCCTGCCAGCGCGCCAGGCCGGGGCTCTCGGCGCGGACGTGCTCGACGAAGAGCAGCCGGCCGCCCGGTTTCAGCACCCGCCCGATCTCGGCCAGGACGGCGACCGGATCGGGGACCGTGCAGAGCACCAGCGTCGCCACCGCGGTGTCGAAGGAGTCGGCCGGGAACGGCAGCGCTTCGGCCGGAACTTCGGCGATCGTCGCCGGTGGGTCGGTGGCGGCGCTGCGAACCCCGGCCGGGCGCGCCGAGCCGGGCGGCGTCGGCACCTGGGCCTGCTCGCCGCCGAGCCGCTCGCGCATCTGGCGCGCCATGAACGGACTCGGCTCGACCAGCACCAGCTCGCCGACAGCGTCGGGATAGAGGCCGAGGTTGGCGCCGGTGCCGGCGCCGATCTCGAGCACGCGGCCCGACGCGCCGGCGAGGAGCTCGGCCCGCATCGCTCGCAGGCCGCCGTCCTCACTCGCCTTCAGCGCCCGGTCATAGCCGGCCGCAAAGAGTCGGCCCCAGGTTTGGTCGTAGACGCGTCCCATGTCCTCGCCAACACGCCCGCCGGCTCATCGATGCCGTCGGTGGGCATCGGCGGACGGCCGTTCAGGCGGCGTCGCGCTCCGCGGGCGCCGGCGTCTCGGTCCCGGCCCCGCTCGGCGGTGCCTCGGCGTCCGCCGCTGGCTTCGCCGGCTCGGCCACCGGAGCGGCGCCGGTGGCGCTCGGCTCGCTCTTCGCCGCCCGCTCCTCGTAGGCGCGGCGCTTGCTGTGGTCGACCTCGGTCATCAGCTTGTCGGTGCCCATCGCCCGCGCGACCCACTCGCGCCACGAGCGCGGCAGCACCGCGCCGACCCGCAGCAGCGCCGCGTTGGCCTTCGGCACGAAGACGTCGAAGCGCGGCATTTCCAGCGCCAGGACGATCGCGTTGGCGACGTCCTCGACCTCTACCGGTTTGACCCAGCGCTGGCCGACGCCGGCGGTCAGCTCGGTGTTGACGACGGTCGGCATCACGCAGCTGATCTCGACCTCGCGGCCGCGCAGCTCGGCCCGCACGGCCTCGCTCAGCCCGACCACCGCGTGCTTGGTGGCCGAGTAGGTCGCGATCCCCGGGAAGCCCGCCTTGCCCGCCTGCGAGGCGATGTTGACGATGTGGCCCTGGTTGCGCGGCAGCATCCGTCCCAGCGCCAGCTGGGTGCCGGTGATGACGCCGACCAGGTTGATGTCGATCTGGCGCTTGAACGACGCTTCGCTCTCCTCGACGAAAGGCGTGACCGGCATGATCCCGGCGTTGTTGACGAGGACGTCGAGCGGCCCGAGCTGGCGTTCGGCCTCGCCGAGGAAGGCCTCGAAGGAGCCGCGGTCGGTGACGTCGAGGGGCAGTGCCACGGTGCCGCCGCCGAGCCCGGCCGCGGTCTGCTCGGCCAGCGCCAGGTCGACGTCGCCGATCGCGACCCGGCAGCCCTTGGCAACCAGCGCGCTCGCCGTCGCCTTGCCGATCCCGCGGGCGCCGCCGGTGATCGCCACGACCCTGCCATTGAGTGAACGCCGCTGCTTGGCCATCTGAAAGTTCTCCTCCTCGCGCCGCCACGCGGCGGCTTGGCTGACCAGCCAAATCTAGCGCAGGGGCGCTCGCCGGCCACCGCGCTCGGCGAGCGCCCCGGTGGCGGAGCGGCCGCCCTCCCCCTCCCTCGGTCCCGGCCACAGCGCCCAGGCCAGGTAGGCGAGCGCGATCCCGATCGCGGTGCCGAGCCCGCGCTGGCCGGCCGCTCGCAGCGCCGGCTCGCCGAGGTGGTCGGTGATCAGGACGACGTAGGTCGTGATCGCCGTGGTGAAGAGCGCGTACTGGACCGTGATCAGGCCGAAGGAGAGCGCCGCGGCAGCGGTCAGGAGGACGCCGACGGCAAGGTCGGAGCCGCCGACCGACTCGGCCAGCGCGGTGGCGAGGGCCAGGCCGACCAGGGTCCCGAACGCCCGCAGGACGAGGCGGTGCTCGGTCTCGCCGCGCTCGGGCCGCAGAACGAAGAGGATCGTCAGCGGGATCCAGAAGCCGTGGTCGTGGAGGCCGAGGGCCCGGTAGGTGGCGACGCCGGCGGCGAGCGCGGTGCCGAAGCGCACGGCGTGGCGGCCGTCGACCGAGGCGAGGCTGAGGGCGCCGCGCAGCGCCGCCGCGGTGCGGCGGGCGTTCCAACCGCTCGCGCCGTCGTCGGCGTCGCGATCCCAGAAGACCCAGCCGAGGGCCGCCCAGGCCGCCTGCAGCAGGCCGCCCGCGGTGCCCCAGAGGAGTGCCGCCGGGGCGTCGGCGACGGGCAGGAAGAGGCCCTGGGCGATGAGCAGCCCGAGTACGGTCGAGAGGCCGACGAAGGCCAGCCGCAGCGAGACCGCGAAGCAGAGGCCGGCGGCGGCGCCGAGCAGGCCGATCGCGAGGACGGCCGCCGGGGCGAACTGGCTGGACAACACGCCGAGCGCCGCCGCCATCCCGACCAGCGGCGCCGCCGCCGCCAGCCAGGCGGCGCGCGGGCCGGCCGGGGCGTCGAGGCCGATGAAGCCGGTGATCAGGGCGGCGGTGGCCACGGCGCCCTCGGTCGGGGCGTCGAAGCCGAGCTCGATCGCCAGCGCCAGGCCGACCGGAACCGCCACCAGGGCGCCGCGGCGCAGGGCCGGGCCGGGCGCCCCCGGCCCGATCGCCAGCAGCGGCCCGGTGCGCAGCCGGCGGGCGGCGCCGGTCGCGTTGAAGAGCGCCCTCGATCCCCCGCCCCGCCGCCGGGCGGAGGCTCGCGCAACGGTAGTCTGGGAGGTCGTGTTCCTGGCCGAGATCAGCTCCAATCCAGCTTCCGGAGTGGGAATCCTCGCCGCTCTGGCGGCGGGAATCGTGTCCTTCCTCTCCCCCTGCGTGCTGCCCCTGGTGCCCGGCTACCTATCGGCGGTCACCGGCGTCTCCGCCGCCGAGCTCGACGACGCCGGCTGGCGCCGGGTGCTCGGTCCGAGCCTGATCTTCGTCGCCAGCTTCTCCTCGATCTTCATCCTCCTCGGCCTCACCGCGACCGGCCTCGGCTCCTTCCTCAACGACAACAAACCGCTGCTGACGAAGATCTCCGGCTGGTTGATCATCGCGATGGGCGTCCTCTTCGTCGCCTCCCTGTTCGTCACCAGGCTGAACAAGGAGTGGCACGTCGACGCGCTGCTCTCGCGGGCTGGGAAGGGCGGCCCGATCGTCGCCGGGGCGGCCTTCGCGATCGCCTGGTCGCCCTGCATCGGCCCGACCCTCGGCGCGATCCTCGGCGCCGCCGCGGCCTCCGGCTCGGCCGCCCGCGGCGGCTTCCTGCTGGCGGTCTACTCGGCCGGCCTGGCGATCCCCTTCATCGCCACCGCCCTGGCCTTCTCACGCATGACCGCTGCCTTCTCGGTGATCAAGCGCCACTATCAGGCGATCGTCGCCGTCGGCGGCCTGGTCCTGATCGTGATGGGGGTGCTGATCGTGACCGGCGAATTCCGCCAGCTGAACATCGAAGCCCAGCATTGGCTCTCCGGCCTGGGAGAAATGTAGGAGGCCTGCCGCTCAGTTATCGGTGGAGGCGGGCTGGACGGTCACCAGCTCTTTGCCGACCGCCTCGGTGATCTCGAGGTTGTCGTCTTCCATGTCGCGCGAGCAGACGATGCGGAAGCGGCCGGTGCCGATCTCGCCGTCGGGGACGACCGGCAGGCCGCGGATCTGCTCCCAGCCGAGCCGCTCGACCTCGAACGGGTTCATCCGCACCTCCGCCGCCGGGAAGGGGCAGTTCGCGTTGTGCTGGTCGATCGCCTTGGAGATCGCCTCGAGGTTCTTCGCCTCCGGGGAAGCCATCGCCAGAGGATAAAGAGTGGTGGCCGCCGAATCCGCACAGCATGAGCACCAGCAGGGTCGAGGCCTTCTCCGACGGCGTCTTCGCGATCGTCGTCACCCTGCTCGTCCTCGACATCCACGTGCCCGAACCGGGGCAAGGCGAGAGCCTCGGCCACGAGCTGCTCGCCCAGTGGCCCAGCTACGCCGCCTACGCGATCTCGTTCATGACGATCGGCGTCATCTGGATCAACCACCACGCCTCCTTCGGCCGCCTGCGCGAAGTCGACCATTCGATCCTGATCTGGAACCTGGTCCTGCTGCTCTTCGTCGGCGTCCTCCCCTTCACCACCTCGCTGATGGCGACCTACCTCAAGGAGGGCCAGGGCGAGAGCCTGGCGGCGGCGATCTACGCCTTCTCGTTCCTGGCGATGGGATTCGTCTTCGGACGCGTCAACCGCCACATCTACGTCCGGCGCAGCTACATGCTGAGCGAACAGATCCCCGAGGCGGCCCGTCGCCGCACGCTCAAATACGCCCGGCTCGGCCAGATCCCCTACGCCCTGGCGACCGGGCTCGCCTTCGTCTCCCCCTACATCACGATCGCGATCTGCGGGCTGACCGCGGTCTACTACGCGCTGCCGATCGCCTCCGGCACCGATCGCGGCCACTCCGCCGCCAAAGTCGCGTAGCGGATCGATTCACGACCCAGCCCACATAGGCAAGCAGGCCGCGCCCGACCCAGCGACCAGGGCGCTCGAAGAGAATCCAAGCCTCGACGCTTTAGACCGCCTATGGTCGGCTTAAATCATCAAAGGTGCTGGGATCTCGGCGCACTTGGCGACTACGGAAGGTTCTTCGCCATCCCGACCGAGTCGGGGGCGGTGGCGACGAAGCCATGGCGCGAGTAGAGCCGCCGGCCGGGCGGGTCGGCGAGCAGGTTGACGAACGCCCCCGAGGGCGCCTCGTGCTTGATGTGGGTGACCAGCGCGGTGAGGATCAGGTCGCCGAGCCCGCGGCGCCGGTGCTCGGGCAGCACCGCCAGGTCGACGAGGTGGAAGTACCAGCCGCCGTCGCCGATCACCCGGCCCATCCCGACCGGCCGCCCCTCCTCCTCGTGGACGACGTGGACCGCGCACCAGCTGCCCTCGAGCGCCGCCGCGGCCTGGTCGGGGCGTCGCGGCGACAGCCCGGCGTCGTTGCGCAGGGCGACGTACTCGGCCACCGAGGGTGGTCCCTCGGCGAGGCGATATCCGGCGGGAGCCGCAACCGAACCCATCGGTTCAGTGTGGCAATGCGCTGGCGCCGGCCTCAGGCGCAGGCGCGCCCGGCGGTCTTCCGGGCGCTTCGCAGGCGGCTCCGCAGCCGCCTTCGCTGCCGTGGCCCGGTGGTCCGGCGCAGCTGGATCTGCAGGCGGCGCGTTCGCGCTCGGGCGCCTCCGCAGGCCCTCGTGATCGCCGGTTCGACTTCGGCGGGCGGGGCCGGTGGCGTCGGCGTGACCGGAGGCGCTGGCGGCACCGGAGCCGGTTCGACCACGAAGGACCAGGACGCCACCTCGCCCCCGCCGACATACCAGCGCACGACGTGTTCGCCGGGCTGGCTGGTGGAGATCGGGTTGACGTAGAGGACTCCGGGCTTCGCCACCTGCGGTTTCGGGCAGAGCGTGTTGGTGCTCGGGAAGGTGACGCAGACTTCGTATTCGAGTTCGCCGGTGGATTCGAGGAAGGCGCCCGGTTGCTCGCCGAGCGGGCAGACGTGCGCCGGTGCGGCGCTGGGAGCGGTCGAGCAGCCGACGTAGAGGTCGAGCGTCGCCGTGCTCGGCGCCGCGCCGGCGCCGAGCGGCGCCAGCAGGGAGATCGCCGCGGCGGCCAGCACCGCGGCCAGGGTCAGCCCCGCCGTCAGCGGCCCCAGCTGCCTCCTCGTCCCCTGCCAGGGGCGTCCTCGCCGCATCCTCTGGGAGGTAACAACTGAACGTTCGACAAGTATCGGCCCGCGATCGGACCGGGAGCGTCGAACTACGCCCAGGCGGGCATCCAGGCGTCGGCGATCGGCGCCCCGGCCCGGGTTTCGAGGTAGCGCCGCAGGTCGCCCAGCGCCGGATGCGGATTGGCCCGGCGCCAGACCAGCGAGAGCGGATAGACCGGCGTCGGGCCCTGCACCGGAATCCGGCGCAGGTCGTAGTCGGCAGGCCAGAGGTAGCGCGATCCGGCTCCGACGAGGGTCGCCAGTTCCGGCGAGTCGGCGATCTCGTCCAGCATCGCCTCGTTGCCGAAGTTGGGCCCGACGACGTCGATCGTGAGCCCGAACGCCGCCGCCAGATCGGCGTAGTAGGCGGCCGCCTCGGTCTCCGGGCCCATGTCGGGCATCCAGATCCGGTGCCCGGCGAGCTGCGCCGGCGTCACCGTGCGCGCGCCGGCCAGCTGGTGTCCGGGTCCGACCAGGAGCTCGTGGGAATCGGCGACCAGCCGGGCAGTCGCGAGCCCGTCGGGCAGGCCGCGGCCGGGCACGCCGACGGTGCGAAAGGTGGCGTCGATCGAGCCGGCGGCGACGGCGGCCAACGCGTCGAGAGGGTCGGCCATCGTGACGATGTCCAGCTGCAGGTCGGGACGGCCGCGGTAGAAGTCCTGGAGCAGCGTCGCCGGGGCGATCCGGCGGTTGACCACATCCACCCGCAGGGCCCGCCGCTCGGGCCGCAGAGCGTCGGCCGCGCGGGACTCGGCCTCGAGGAGCTCGCGGGCGTGCGGCAGGAAGGCCTGGCCGTCGATCGTCAGAGTGGCGCCACGCGGGGTGCGGGTGAAGAGCCTCGCGCCGAGGCCGGCCTCGAGGTTTCCGACCCGCTTGGAGGCGGCTTGCTGGGTGACCGAGAGCTCGGCCGCGGCCGCTCCGAACTGCCCGGAGTCGGCGACGGCGACGAAGGTGCGCACGGCATCGAGGTCCACGGTGCCGATGCTAGGACCACAACCGGCGGTTGTCGCGCGGCGCCGAAAGGGTTGTTTGAAATGCCCGCTCGCGATCGGTTTGCTGCCTTGCGATCAACGTGAGGTTGTCGACCACCACCGCCACCACGGAGCGCCCCGCGGGGAGCGGGCTCGGGCACCGATTCGCCTGGCTGTGGCGGGCCTACGCGGTCAGCAGCCTCGGGACCGCGCTGGCGTTCGGCGCCTTCCCGATCATCGCGATCCTCGTCCTGCACTCCTCGCCGACCGAAGTGTCGATCCTGGCCGCCGTCGGGCTGGCGGCCGGCGCCGCGGCGGCGGTCCCGTTGGCGCCGTGGATGGAGGGACGGCGCAAGCGCCCGGTGATGATCGCGATGGATCTGATCCGCTTCACCGCGACGCTGAGCATCCCCGTCGCCTACGCGCTCGGCCGCGTCGGCTTCGCGCAGCTCCTCGTCGTCGCCGTCCTCGTCTCGGCTGCCGACATCGCCTTCAAGGCGGCCAGCGGCGCCTTCGTCAAAGCGCTGGTCGAGCCCGAGGATCTGCTCGTGGCCAACGGCCGCCTCGAAGTCGCGACCTGGTCGACGATCACCCTGGGACCGCCGCTCGGCGGCGCTCTGATCGGAATCTTCGGCCCGGTCGCGACCGTCATCGTCGATGGCGCCAGCTACCTGCTGTCGGCGCTCGGCCTGACCGCGATCGGGGACGGCGAGCCCGCCGTCGAACCCGCGTCCCGGCGCGGCTCCCGCCTCACCGAGCTGCTGGCCGGCTGGCGCTACATCCTCGGCCACCCGACGCTCCGCCCGCTCTTCTTCAACGACGTCCTCTTCAAGGGCCTGCTGCTGGCGACCGAGCCGCTGCTGTCGGTCCTGATGCTCGCCGAGCTCGGCTTCACTCCCTGGCAGTACGGGCTGGCCCTCGCGTCCCCCTGCATCGGCGGCCTTGTCGGCTCGCGGTTCTCACACCGCGTCGTCGCCCGGCTCGGCCAGCGCCGGACGATGCTCGCGGCGGGGACGCTGCGGGTCATCTGGCCGATCGGCCTGGCCTTCATCCCCTCCGGGGCCGCCGGACTGGCGATGGTCTTCGGCCTGCAGCTCTGCCTCGTCACCTGCATCGGAGTCTTCGCCCCCGCCTTCTCCACCTACCGGCTCGAACAGACCGACAACGGCGTCGTCGCTCGCACCCTCGCCGCCTGGTCGATCACCGGCAACGCGACGATCGCGATTCTGACCGTCCTCTGGGGCCTGCTCGCCACCGCGACCGACCCCCGCTTCGCGATCGCCGCCGCCGGCGCTCTCCTCCTGCTGACGCCAGCCCTGATGCCCTGGCGCGCCACCCGCCCGCGCCACGTCGGCCATGGGCCACGGTTGGCCGAATAGCGCGAACAGGCGTTCGATCCGCCGGTCCCGGGCGTAACGTTGGCGCGTGACCCAGGGCTGGGACAGGTGCATCGCCCACCTCGACATGGACGCCTTCTACGCGTCCGTGGAGCTGCAGCGCCGCCCGGAGCTGCGCGGCAAGCCGGTGGTGGTCTGCGGCTCGGGGCCGCGGGCGGTGGTGACGACGGCGAGCTATGAGGCGCGCAAGGCGGCCGGGATCCACTCGGCGATGCCGGCGGCGGTGGCGCGGCGGCGGCTGCCGAACGCGATCTACCTGGCGCCCGACTTCCCCGCCTACCGCGAGGCCTCGGCGCAGGTGATGGACGTGCTGCGCGGCAACGTCGAGGTGGTCGAGGTCGTCGGTCTCGACGAGGCCTATCTCGACCTCACCGGCCTGTTCTCGCCGAAGGCGACGATGCGGCGGGTCTCGGCCGACATCCGCGACGCCACCGGGCTGACCTGCTCGGTCGGGATCTCGGAGTCGCGGCTGCTGGCGAAGATGACTAGCGAGCTCGGCAAGCCCGCCGGCATGGTGGTGATCTCGCGCGAGGACGCGCTGGCGCGTTTTGGCGACGGACCGCCCGGCGTGGTGCCGGGAATCGGGCCGAAAACGGTGGAGCGGCTGGAGCGGATGGGGATCACGACGCTCCACCGGCTCGGCGAATGGGACCGGGCCGAGCTCGAATCCTCGTTCGGGCCCCGCTCGGGCGCCTGGCTGCACGCCCGCGGCAAGCTGCTCGACACCACCCCGATCGCGGTCGAGCGCGAGACCAAATCGCAGTCGGTGGAGACGACCTTCGACGTCGACGTGACCCAGCGCGGGCAGCTCGAGCGGACCCTGCGCGAGCAGACCGAGGAGCTCTGCCGCCGGCTCGCCAAGCGCGAGCTGGAGGGCCGCAGCATCGGCATCAAGGTGCGGCTCGACGACTGGACCAACGTGACCCGCTCGCAGTCAATCGAGGCGCCGACCAACGACCCCGAGGTCGTCTGGCCGGTCGCCCTGTCGCTGCTCCGCGCCTACGACCCGCAGCGGCCGGTGCGCCTGCTCGGCGTCCGGCTCGCCTCGTTCGAGAGCGACGTCGCAGCACCTGAGCCCGCCGGGGAGGACGAGCCGCAGATGCGACTCGCCCTCCCCAGCTGACGGGTACAAGCGACCCCCGGGTCGAAAGTCGCCCTATAGGCGACAAGCGACCCCCGGGTCGAAACTCGCCGTATGGGTGAGTAACGACCCGGGGGTCGAAACCATCCCTAGTGGTCGGCGAGCACGGTGCCGACGCCGGGGAAGCCGAGGCGGTCCTTGGTCGCTTCGGTCAGGTCGTAGTCGCGGCCGGCGACGTAGGGGCCGCGGTCGATGACCGGGACCGTGATCGAGCGGCCGTGGTAGCGGAGCTTGACCTGGGTTCCGCAGGGCAGCGTCTTGTTGGCGACGCCGAGCGTGCCCGGCTCGAGGGTGCCGCCGCAGGCGACGCCGTTGCCGTAGAGGCCGGGGCCGTAGTAGGAGGCGCCGGCGAGGCGGTAGCTGGTCAGCTCACGCAGCTTGCTGTGCGCCGCCTTCGAGCGGCCGGCGTGGACGCCGTAGGCTCGGACGCTGTAGGGCCCGGTCTCAGCCGGGGTCCAGCGCACCTTGAAGGTGCCGTTGGCCCGGGTCCGGGTCAGGACGACGCTGTGGTCGGAGCCGCCGAAGACGACCTTGACCCGGCGGGCGCCCTTGGGGCGGACCTTGCCGTGCACGCTCACCGAGCCACCGCTGAGGACGGTGTGTCCCGAGAGGTGGAGGGCGACGTGGGATCTGGTCCGCTTCGGCGCCTGGTGGTGATGGTGCCGGTGGTGCTGCTCCCTCGCACCGGCCGGCGCGATGCCGATCGACAGCGCCAAGCCGGCAGCCACCGTGGGCAGGATGAATCGCATCGTTGTTCACTCACTTTCTCCTGCCTACGGGGTTAGCTGACGGGCTCGCGACCCCGGCCCCGTGGCCGGCGTTCGCTACGGGCGACTCTGCGCCCGATTCGCCCCGCGCCGCGGCCCTGGTGGGTTGCCGCGGCAATTGGGTCCCCCGCTCCCCGTCGCACTGTGCGAGGGGATTCGGCAGATGGGGTTTGTCCTTCTTTCGGTCCCGAACACGCTACGGATGCCCTCGGTGCGGCCGTGTGAGGGGGAACACACATTCGCTTTGACGCAATTTTGCATCCATTTGGCTTGCTAGAGCGGTAAATAAGGCCCTATCGCGGTCGAGCGCGCTGTGAGAAGATGAACTCATGGGCGCAAATGACCGGCTTTCCGGCCTCGATACCTCGTTTCTGCATATGGAGCGCGACGGTGCTCACATGCACGTCGCCTCGACGGCGATCTTCGAGGGGCCGGCACCGACCCACGCCGAATACCGCGACCACATCGCCTCGCGACTACACCTCGTCCCCCGCTTCCGCCAGAAGCTCCGCTTCGTGCCGCTCGGCCAGGGCCGCCCGGTCTGGGTCGACGATCCGCACCTGAACCTCGATTACCACGTGCGCCAGACCGCGCTGCCGGCGCCCGGCTCCGAGGAGCAGCTGCGCAACCTGGCGGCGCGGATCTTCTCCCAGCAGCTCGACCGCGACAAGCCGCTGTGGGAGCTGTGGCTGGTCGAGGGCCTGCACGACGACCGCTTCGCGGTGATCGGCAAGAGCCACCACGCCCTCGTCGACGGCGTCTCCGGCGTCGACATCACCACCGTCCTCTACGACCTCGATCCAGAGCCCAAAGGCCCGCCCTCGCCACCGCCGCCGTGGCTGGCGCGCCCCGAGCCGACCGGTATGCACCTGCTGAGCGACGCCGTCCGCGAGCGGCTCACCAGTCCCAGGGAGATCGCCCGCGGCGTCCGCCACACCCTCCGCGGGCCGCGCCAGGTGATGCGCGGGATCGGCGCCACGACGAAGATGCTGGGCGCCGGAATGGCGGCCCCGAGCACGCCGTTCAACGTCGAGATCGGGCCGCACCGCCGCTTCGCGATCACCCAGACCGACCTCGCCGATCTCAAGCGCGTCAAGGACGCCCACGGCGGCACCGTCAACGACGTCATCCTCTCGATGGTCTCGGGAGCGATTGGCCGCTACCTGCGCGCCCGCGGCCACGACACCGCCGGCCTCGAGCTGCGCGCCCTGGTCCCGGTCAGCGTCCGCGAGGCCGAAGAGCACGGCGCTCTGGGCAACCGCATCACGGCGATGATGGCGCCGCTGCCGGTCTGGTGCGAGGACCCGGTCGAGCGCCTCCACATCGTCTCCGAGTCGATGGGCGACCTGAAGGGCTCCGGCCAGGCTGTCGGTGCCGAAATCCTCACCAAGCTGACCGACTTCGCGCCGACCACGATCGCCTCGCAGGCCGCCCGCCTGCAGCCCGCCCAGCGCTTCTTCAACCTGGTGGTGACGAATGTGCCGGGGCCGCAGTTCCCGCTCTACGTCCTCGGTCGCAAGATGGAGTCGATCTTCCCGATGGTGCCGCTGGCCCGGCGCCAGGCGCTCTGCGTCGGGATCATGTCCTACAACGGCCAGGTCAACTTCGGCCTGATCGGCGACTACGACGCGATGGGCGACCTCGACAGCTTCGCCCTCGACCTCGAGGCCTCGACCGCCGAGGCGATCGCGACGGCGCCGAAGCCGAAGAAGGCCAAGAAGCAGAAGGTCAAGGTCGCCGCCGCCAACGGCGCCTCGGCAAACGGCGGCGGCGCGCTCGCCGGCGAGCCCAGCTAACGGCCGCAAACCCGGCCGCCGCCGCGAGGCGGCAAGATTGAGTGGGTGAGCGCCCGATGCGAGTAGCCCTCGCCCAGATCAACCCGACCGTCGGCGACGTCGACGGCAACGCCGCCAAGATCGCCGCCTGGATCGAGCGGGCGCGCGGCGAGGGCGCCGACCTCGTCGTCTTCCCCGAGCTCTGCGTCCCCGGCTACCCGGCCGAGGACCTCTACCTGAAGGCCCACTTCCTGGCCGCCAACGCCAGCGCGGTCGCGGAGCTCGCCAAGGGCGTCGGGCCGGAGACGGTTCTCGTCGGCTTCGCCGAGCCCGCCGCTGCCGGCGGGGACTCCCGCCGCGCCCACAACTCACTTGCCGTCCTGCGCGACGGCGCCGTCCAGAGCGTCTACCGCAAGAACCGGCTCCCCAACTACGCCGTCTTCGACGAGCAGCGCTACTTCATCCCCGGCAACGAGGCGGAGACCGTCGCGGTCGGCGGCGAGGGGATCGGCGTGGCGGTCGAGGTCGGGCTGACGATCTGCGAGGACGCCTGGACGCCGGGCGGCCCGGCACAGGCCGAGGCCGACGCCGGCGCCGCGCTGATCGCCAACCCATCCGGTTCGCCCTACCACCGCGGCAAGGGTCGCGAGCGCGAGGCGATGTTCGGCGAACGGGCGCGCGAGTACGGCGCTCACTTCGCCTTCTGCAACCTCGTCGGCGGCCAGGACGAGCTGGTCTTCGACGGCCAGAGCTTCCTTCTCGGCCCCGACGGCTCGGTGCTCGCCCGCGCCGCCCAGTTCGAGGAGGAGCTGCTCGTCGCCGAGGTCCCGGGCGGCGTGCCCGGCACGAGGTCGGCCCCGCTGGCCGAGCCGCTGGGCGACCTCGACGAGGTCTACGCCGCGCTCGAGCTCGGCCTCCGTGACTACGTCACCAAGAACGGCTTCCGCCACGTCGGCCTGGCGCTTTCGGGCGGGATCGACTCGGCGCTGGTGGCGCTGCTGGCGGTCGACGCGCTCGGTCCAGAGCGCGTCACCTGCGTCTCGATGCCCTCCCCCCACTCCAGCTCCGGGACCCGCGAGGACGCCCGGCGGATCGCCGAGAACCTCGGTTGCGAGTTCTTCGAGATCGGGATCAAGGCGGCGATGGACGAGTACCGGCGGGCGCTCGGCGGCCACCTCTATCCGGCCGGCGAGAACCCCGATGCCCCTCACGATCCCTCGAAACCGGCCGAGCCCGACCTCGCCGCCGAGAACATCCAGGCGCGGATCCGCGGCAACCTGATGATGGCGCTGTCGAACCGCAACGGCTGGCTGGTGCTGACCACCGGCAACAAGAGCGAGATGTCGGTCGGCTACGCGACCCTCTACGGCGACATGGCGGGCGGCTTCGCAGTCATCAAGGACGTACCGAAGACGCTCGTCTACGAACTGGTGCGGCGCCGCAACGAGCGCGCCGGCCGCGAGCTGATCCCGGCCTCGGCGATCGACCGGCCGCCCTCGGCCGAGCTGCGCCCCGACCAGGCCGACACCGACTCGCTGCCGCCCTACGACCTGCTCGATCGCATCCTCGAGGCCTACGTCGAGCGCGACCAGGGCCGCGAGGAGATGATCGCGGCGGGGATGCCGGCCGACGTCGTCGACGACGTGATCGGCCTCGTCGACCGCTCCGAGTACAAGCGCCGCCAGGCGGCGCCGGGAATTCGCATCACCCCGAAGGCGTTCGGCAAGGATCGGCGCCTGCCGATCACCAATCGCTTCAGGGGATAGAGCCTGGGCGCGCTCAGCCCTTGGGGGCGGGGCGCACAGCGATGGTCATCTGTCCCAATACACACAGCTTGCCGTCGTCGTCGCGGATCTCGCACTCCCAGACCCAGGTGCTGCGGCCGCGGTGGCGGGCCTTCGCCTCGAGGTTGGCGGTGCCGGCGGCGATCGGGCGCAGGAAGCTCAGGTTGATCGACTGGCCCATCGCCACCATGCCCTCCTCGTAGACGGCGAGGAAGGTGGAGACCGAGCAGAGGCCCTCGATGATGCTCGAGTACGCGCCGCCGTGGACGATCCCGAACGGCTGCAGCAGCTCCTCGCGGACCGGCAGGCGCAGGCGCGCGGAATCGGGGTCGGTGGAGATCAGCTCGCCCCCGATCAGGGAGTCGAACGGGGAGGTCATCGCCTGCAGCGGGTCGTCCATCGCCGCCGACCCTACCGCCCCCGAAGTTAAGACTTCGCTGCCGCGCCGGGCGACGCGGCACGGCGACGGCCGCGCCCCATAGGCTTCGCCGCGGTGGCCCTCAGCGACGAGCAGAGAGCGATGCTGCGCCTGCTGGCGCAGCGCGAGCAGGGATACGACGACATCGCCGCCCTGATGGGCCTGAGCGTCGGCGAGGTGCGGGCGAAGGTCGTCGGCGCCCTCGCCCAGCTCGAGGCCGAAGGCGAGCCCCGGCCCGACGTCCCGCCACCGTTCCCGGTTGCCGGCGAGGAGGGCGCGCCGCCGCCCGCGAAAGCGCCGGCGGAGAAGCCGGACAAGCCCGCCGAGCCGGCAGCGCAGGCGCCGGCGGGCCCGCCGAAGAAGGAGCCGACTCCGGCAGCGGATGCGGCGCCGTCGGGCGGTGGATCCTCGGGCGGCTCTCGCACGGTCACGATTCCCTCCGGCCGCGGCCTCTGGCCCTGGATCGGCGGCGCTGTGGCGATCATCGCCGTCGTCGTCATCGTGATCCTGATCGCCGGTGGCGGTGGCGGCAGCAGCTCGTCGTCGACCGAAGCCGCCGTGACCTCCCCCTCGGCGTCCGAAGAAGAAGCCGCCGCCGAAACGGGCGAAGGAGCCGAAAATGCCAGCAACCCGGCGACCTCCAAAGAAGCGACCGCCGCGGTGCTGAAGCCGGTCGGCGGCGGTAGCGCGTCGGGAAAAGCGACCTTCGGGCGGATCAAGAACAAACTGGCGCTGCTGGTCGAAGCCGAAGGCCTCGAAACGACCGGCAAGAACGACTCCTACACGGTCTGGCTGGCCCAGAGCGAAAACAAGATGCTGCCCCTGGCCTCCAGCCCGGTCGCGGCCAAGGCAAAAGGCAAGATCGCCGCCCAGTTCGAAGTGAAGACCGAAATCCTCGCCTACCTGGCCAACGGCACCTTCGACCAGATCTACATCACCCACACCCAGAACGACAAGCTGAAGACCTCGGTCCAGGAAGCCGTGAAAAAAGGCATCGCCCCCGCCTACACCGGCGAAACCGTGCTGAAGGGGACCGTGACCGGCCCGATCGTCGGCGCCGCCCTGCGCGAAGAAGAAGAACAGGAAGCCTCCGAAAAAGGCGAATAGTCTGGCCTCGGTTGGACTGACCAAGGAGTCCAAGGACGCAGGCAGCGTGGCGTGCTCTGCACGCGAGCGAGCGAGGACGCCGGAATCCGCCGGTCAGGTCAGCCGAGGAGCTTGCCGGGATTCATGATTCCGGCGGGATCGAGCTCGGCCTTCACGGCGCGCAGCACGTCGAGGCCGGTCTTCCCGACCTCCGCCTCCATGTACGGGACGTGGTCGCGACCGGTGGCGTGGTGGTGGGTGATCGTGGCGCCGGCCGCGACGATCGCCTCGCTGGCGGCGCGCTTGACCGCCGCCCACTGCTCAAGCTCGGCACCGCGGCGGGCGCGGGCGATGAAGGTGAAGTAGAGCGAGGCGCCGTCTGGGTATGCGTGCGAGAGGTGGCAGAAGACGAGCGGCGGCGTCCCCTCGGCGCTCAGCGAGTCGCGGATGGCGGCCCCGACGGCGGCGTGGAGCTCGCCGAGGCGACTCCAGGTGTGCGAGGTCTCGAGCGTCTCGGCCATCGCCCCCATCGCCATCAGCGTGTCGCGCAGGTAGGGACCCCCGTAGCGGCCGTGCTCCCAGGAGCGCCCCGCGGCCTGACCGAGGTAGGCGGCGCCGCCGGCGCGGAGCGCCCGCACCGCGAGGGCGCGCTGGCGGGCGACCGACTCCTCCTCGCCCTCGAAGCCGACGATCATGAGCGCGCCGGCGGCCCGCTTGCGCAGCTTCAGGTAGCTGCCGAAGAGACGCCCGGCGGCACCGCGGGGACCGGAGAGGGCCAGCGACCCGGCCGTCTCCTCCTCGTCGGAGACGCGGATGATCGTCGGCAGCCCCGGTCCCTGAGCCAGCGCCCGCACGATCTCGGTCCCGGCCTCGAAGCCCTCCGCCATCCACGCCTCGTAGCGCTTGACGGCGGGCGCCGGGCGGACCCGCACGGTCACGTCGGGGATGACGCCGAGCACGCCCTCGGAGCCGACGATGAGCTCGCGCAGCGCCGGGCCAGCGGCGGTGTGCGGGGTGGCGAGGGTCTCCAGGTCACCGGCGGGCGCCAGCAGGCGGATCGAGGTGACGAGTGAGTCGAAGCGCCCGTAGCCGCTCGAGGCCTGGCCGGCCGAGCGAGTGGCGGCGAAGCCGCCGATCGTCGCGTACTCGAAGGACTGCGGGAAATGGCCGACGGTGAGGCCCTGGGCGGCGAGCGCCGCCTCGGCCTCGGGACCGCGCAGGCCGGCCCCGAGGCGGGCGGTCAGCGAGTGGCGGTCGACTTCAACCCCGCGCAGCGCCGTGAGGTCGAGCGAGACGAGACGCTCGTGGGGCCCGCGCAGCGGCTCCACCCCGCCGACGACGCTCGTCCCACCGCCGAACGGCACGACGGCGACGCCGGCGGCCGCGCAGGCGTCGAGCAGGCGGCGCAGAGCCGCGGGGTCGGGCGGGACGAGGACGGCGTCGGGAGCGGCCTCGAGGCGGCCGCCCCGCAGGCGAGCGAGGTCGGCGTAGCCCTTGCCGGCGGCGTGGCGCAGCCGGTCCTCCGCCGCGACGTAGACGTTGGCGTCGCCGACCGCGTCGATCACGTCGCGGGGCAGCTCCCCCGCGGCCGGCAGCTCGAAATCCCCGATCTGGTGGGCCAGCGGCCAGGGCTCGAGCTCGCCGATTCGCTCGCGCAGCACCGCGAGCGCGGCGTCGTCGAGCGCCGGGCGCTCGTTCGGGTCCCCCCACCCCCACCAGTTGGCGTCGCGCCGTGGCTCGGTCATGTCAGCGCCTGCTCGATGCCGTCGAGCGCCTCGTCCAGCACTCCTCCCTGGCCGCGCCGCATCATCCAGCCGCCCAGCCGCGAGAGGCCGCGCAGCGTCTGCAGCGAGGTCAGTTCGACCTTGGTCTGCCCGTCCCTGGTCCCGTGCAGGCCGATCTCGACGCTCGAGGCCTTCAGGTGTTTGGCGAACGGCGAGCCCTCGAGCTCCTGCTCCCAGACATAGCGCTCGTTCGTCGACGAGCTGAGGCAGCGATAATCGGCCCGCACGCCGCGCCCCTCCTGGGTTTGCAGGACCTTGGTCCAGCGGCTGCGCTTGCCGGCGGCGCGGCGGTCGACGTTCTCGACCCGCCCGGTCCGTGGCCACCAGCGCGGCAACGCGTAGGGATCGGAGATGAGGTCCCAGACCTCCTCGACCGGCGCGGCGACGGTCCGCCTGCGGGTTACGCGAGGCACGGCGTCGTGGCGTCAGTCGCCCGCAAGTCGCCGCAGGTCGCGCACCAGCAGCAAATGCTTGAGGTGGCTGACCGTCGCCGCTAGGCTTTCGAGGCTCTGCAGCGCCTCCTTGCGGCGCTCGGGGTTGCGCGAGCGCAGCGACGGGCCGAGCAGCGCTTCGAGGAGCTGCGCCTCGCGGTCGGCCGAGGAGCGGAAGACGCGCAGGTTGCGCGCCCCGACTCCGACCCGCGACAGTTCGTTGGCGGAGCGGACGATCTCACGGTCCGTCTCGTCGTAGACCGTGCGCCCTTCGCGTTTCTCGGGCTGGACGATGCCGAAGTTCTCGAGCTCGTGGACGAGCTCCTCGCGGGCCCCGGTCTCCTCGACGATTTCCTCGATCGAGAGGTAGGTGCGCGAGGTGTCGACGAGGATCGCCCGCCGCACCGCGCCGCCGTTGGGCTTGCGGTCGGCGTCGCCGAGCAGCAGGTCGTTGCCGGCGGCGAGCTCCTGGCGGATCACCCGCAGCGGCAGGAACTCGTCGCGCTGCAGCCGCAGGATCGTCCGCAGGCGCTCGACGTCGGATTGGCTGTAGAGGCGGTAGCCGCCAGAGGTGCGGCGCGGGCTCAGCAGCTTCTGGTCCTCGAGATAGCGGATCTTCGAGATCGAGACGTCGTCGAACTCGCTCTGCAGGATCTTGCAGACGGCGCCGATCGTCAGCGCCTTGCGCGGGCGGCTGGCCGATTCGGGGCTGCGGGTCTGGGGGGTTGAGGCCACCGCTAGCGCTCCAGATAGCTGAGCTTGTACTTGCCGACCTGGATCTCGTCGCCGTCGGCGAGCCGGTGCGACTCGATCCGCCGCCGGTTGACGTAGGTGCCGTTGAGCGACCCGAGATCGTCGATGTAGAGGCCGTCGCGGCGGCGCACCAGCAGGGCGTGGTTGCGCGACACGGTGACGTCGTCGAGGAAGACGCCGGCGTCGGGGCTGCGTCCGATGCTGATCCGATCCTCGTCGATCGAGAAGCTCTCGCCGGCGCGACCGCCGCCGGCGCGGATCACCAGCGCGGCTCCCGACTCCTCGACGACCTCCTCGATGTCGACCGGCTGCATGTCGCCGGTCTCGTCGACCTTGTAGGTCATCGTCGTCGGGTCCTCGCCGCTCTCCGCCGGGCCGCCCAGGTAGGCGCCGCATTTCTGGCAGTAGTTGGCGCCCTCGGGGTTGGCGAAACCGCACTCGGGACAGTGGACCGCCGCCATGGGTTCGGAGCCCGCTCGGCGCTAGGCCGAGGGCTCGTCCTCCGCGGTGTGCTTGCCGGCCAGGATCTGGGTCAGCTGCTCGACGTCGTCGCCGGAGATCAGCGAATCGCCGCGCTCGCGCTTCTGGCGCAGCCGGTTGACCAGCTCGGCCCGCAGGATGTCGATCTTCCCGTGCAGGACGCGCCGCCTGTAGGAGATCTCGTTCTCTTCGGCCGTCAGGTTGTCGATCAGGTCCTTCAGCTCCTTGTCGCTGAGGGATCCCAAATCGGGAAAGGTGTCCTCCATCGTGCTCCTGTCTCGAAGAATTGTCCGGCCCACCGCCGTGCGGATTGACGAGTATAGGCCGCTTGTCCTAAAGGTTCAACTCGACGTTGAGGGTTTACCTAAATCTGGGGTCCAGGCCGATCGGAGTGAGCGTCTCAGCCGGCCTGTTTGGCCCGCACCGCCAACACTCCGGTGCGGGCGTACAGGGCGGTTGCCAGCAGCGCCAGCACCAGGCCGAAGATCAGCAGCGCCGCCGGCACCCAGCCGGTGAACAGCATCGCGAAGAAGATCGCCGCCATGATCGGGAACACCGACATCCGCCCCGGCCAGTTGATTTCGATGTCGACGCCGTGGCGCAGGCCGTACTGGGCGAGGAAGAGCATCACCACCTCGCGGGCCGCCAGCACCAGCAGCGCCCAGTGCGGCAGCAGGTCGAAGCTCCAGCAGACGACCGCGCCGGCCAGCACCGTCAGGCGGTCGACCAGGGGGTCCAGCAGCGCCCCCATGCGGCTGTACTGGCCGGTGACGCGGGCGAGGAAGCCGTCGAGGTAATCGCCGGCGGCGATCAGCCAGAAGAGGATCGCGGCGGCGACCGAGCGGCCGTCGTCGGAGGAGTAGGCGAGGATCAGGAAGACCGGTATGGCCGCGAGCCGCACGTAGCCGACGGCGTTTGGGATCGTCCAGGGGCGCAGCGGCTCGCCGCGCACCGTCGTGCGCGGTTTGGGCCCGCTGCGGTCGAGCCCGAAGAGCCGGCGGACGCGCCCGCGCCCAAAGGGGTCGACGTCGGTCATCGTGGGCGTCCCGGAGTCACCTCCGGAAACCTATCCGCCCGTTACCTCGGCGCTAGGCTCGAGTGAACCTCCGGCCCGCCGTCGGCGAGACGTCCTCGTCGAGCAGGACTTTGTCCGACTCGCCTCGTTCGACCGCTTCCTTCTCCATCTGGGCGATCTTCTCGGGGGTCAGTTCGCCGGCGTTTTCCTCCTCGATCTTGGCCAGCCACTCGGCGCCCTCCTGGGCCTCGTCGGCGTCGACCTCGACCGTGCCGCGGTCGAGCGACTTGTCGATCTCTTCGAAGAGGGTGTCGACGAGGGTCGCCTGCGGGACCTTCCGCAGCGGCTTGCCGCCGGCGAAGATCAGGCCCTCGTTCTTGGCCCCGGCGATGCCGAAGTCGGCGTGGCTGGCCTCGCCGATGCCGTTGACCGCGCAGCCGAGCACGGCGACCTCGACCGGCTCCTCGTAGCCTTCCAGCCGCTGCTCGATTTCGGCGACGACCTTGTCCATGTCGAACTGCAGGCGGCCGCAGGTCGGGCAGGCGATCAGCACCGGGCCGCGCTCGCGCAGCTGCAGCGCCTTGAGGATCTCCCAGGCGACCTTGACCTCCTCCTCGGCGTGGAAGGTCGAGAGGCTGACCCGGATCGTGTCGCCGATGCCGTCGGCCAGCAGCGTCCCCAGCCCGACCGCCGATTTCAGCGCCCCGGACCATTTGGTGCCGGCCTCGGTGATGCCGAGGTGCAGCGGGTATGGGATCCGCTCCGACAGCTGGCGGTTGGCGGCGATCGTGTAGGGCACGTTGGTCGACTTGATCGAGACCTTGAAGTTGGTGAAGTCGAGGCTCTCCATCAGCTCGGTGAACTCGATCGCGGCGGCGACCAGCGCCTCGACCGGGCTCTCGCGCTCGAGCGCGTGCAGGTGTTTGGGCAGCGAGCCGGAGTTGACGCCGATCCGCATCGGCACGCCCTTTTCGTTGGCCCGCACCGCGACCTCGGCGACTTTCTCGCGGCCACCGATGTTGCCGGGGTTGAGGCGAATGCAGTTGGCGCCGGCGTCGATCGCTTTCAGCGCCAAGGTGTGGTTGAAGTGGATGTCGGCGATCACCGGAATCGGCGATTCGGCGACGATCGTCCGGAGCGCATCGGCGTCCTTCTCGCGCGGCACCGCGCAGCGCACGATGTCGGCGCCGGCGTCGGCGACCTTGCGGATCTGGTCCATCGTCGCCGTCAGGTTGGCGGTCTCGGTCTTGGTCATCGTCTGCACCGCGACCGGCGCGCCACCGCCGATCGGCACCCTGCCGACGAAAATCTGCCTTTTGGAAGCCATATACAGAGAGTATCCGGGCGGCCCGGCCGGCCCCGGTTACCGGGTGGTGTTGAAGCCTTCGCCGGTGATCCGGCCGATGTCGTTGGAGAGGCCGACGACCATCAGCATCAGGACCAGAGCGAAGCCGATGACCGTCGCGCGCTCCATCACCCGCAGCGAGACCGGTTTGCCGCCGCGGATTTTCTCGATGACCGCCCAGAAGATGTGGCCGCCGTCGAGCGGCAGGATCGGCAGCAGGTTGATCAGGCCGAGCGAGAGGCTGACCAGCGCCAGCAAAAGGAGCGCCTCGCGCCAACCGGCTTCGACCGCCTGGTGGCCGACGTCGCTGGTCCCGACGATGCCGGAGATTTCGCCGCGCTGCTTGGATTCGAAGATGTGGGCGAAGACCGAGCCGGTTTTGCTGACGACTTCCCACATCACGTCGCCCGAGCGACTGGCCGCTTCGCCGGTGCTGACCGGGACCCATTGGGACTGATAGGCGATCCCGACCAGCATTCTCTTTTCGCCGGCGTCGTAGCGCGGCGTGATTTCAAAGGTCTTCAGGGCGCCGTTGCGGCGGACCGTCACTTCGACCGGCGTTTTCGCCAGGCAGCCGTCCTTGGGATTGCTGCCGGCGCATTCGTGTGAGGAGATCAACTTGCCGAACTTTTCCGGGCGCGATTCCGGTTCGAGTTTGGCGAAGCGGTGGCCTTCCACGGCGACGATTTCGTCGCCTTCGTGGAGCACCTTGGCGGCCGGGAAGCCGGGTTTGAGTTCGCCGACATTCGGCTTCGTCGACTGCAACCCGCCGACGGCAAAGACGAAGTAGAGGACGAGGAAGGCGAGCACGATGTTGACCGCCGGCCCCGCCGCGACCACGACGATCCGCTTCCAGACTTTCTGCTTGCAGTAGGCGCGGTCCTCTTCCCCGGGAGGCATCTCCTCCTCTGGGTTCATGCCGTTGATTTTCACGTAGCCGCCGAGCGGGATGCACTTGACGCCGTACTCGGTCTCGCCGCGTTTGAACGACCACAGGGTCGGGCCGAAGAAGAGGAAGAAGCTCTCGACCCGCATGCCGGTTTTCTTCGCGGCGACGAAGTGGCCGGCCTCGTGGAGGATGATCAGCAGGCAGAAGCCGAGGAAGACGAAGAGCCAGCTCATACGGTCGTCAACCCCGCGATCGTCTCCTCGGAGCGGCGGCGCGCCTCGGCGTCGGCGGCGAAGAGGTCCTCGAAGTGGGTCACGGGGGCGGCCGGCATCTCCCCCAGCACCCGCTCGATCACCGCGGCGATGCCAGTGAAGGAGATGCGTTCGTCGAGGAAGGCGGCGACCGCGACCTCGTCGGCGGCGTTGAGGACGGTCGGCGCGGTGCCACCGGCGCGGCCGGCCTCGAGCGCCAGGCGAAGGCAGGCGAAGGTGTCGAGGTCGGGGGCCTCGAAGGTCAGGGCGCCGACGGCGGCGAGGTCGAGGCGCGGCAGGTCGACCCCGGCCCGTTCGGGGAAGTGCAGGGCATAGGAGATCGGCACCCGCATGTCGGGGTAGCCGAGGTGGGCGAGCGAGGACCCGTCGACCAGCTGGATCAGCGAGTGGACGAGCGACTGCGGGTGGACGACGACCTCGATCCGTTCGTAGGGGACGCCGAAGAGGTGGTGGGCCTCGATCGCCTCGAACCCCTTGTTCATCAGCGTCGCCGAGTCGATCGTGATCCGGCCGCCCATCTTCCAGGTCGGGTGCGCCAGAGCCTCCTCGACGCTGACCCCGTCGAGGTCGGAGCGGCCGCGGAAAGGGCCGCCGGAAGCGGTGATGACCAGGCGGTCGACGGTCCCCGGCGCCTCGCCGCCGATCAGCTGGTGCAGCGCCGAGTGCTCGGAGTCGACCGGCAGCAGATTGGCGCCGGTGGCCTCGGCCAGGGCCATGATCAGCTCACCGCCCAGCACCAGGCTCTCCTTGTTGGCGAGGGCGACGTCGATCCCCTCGGTCAGGGCGACGACGGTCGAGCCGAGCCCGGCGGCGCCGACGATCCCATTGAGGACGAGGTCGGCGTTGGAGGTAGCGATCAGCTCGCGGACCCCCTCGGAGCCGGCCAGCACCCGCCCGTCCCAGCACTCCCCCGCCCGCGCCGCGGCGTCGGGATCGGCGAGCGCGATCGTGCCGACGCCGTGCTCGCGCGCCTGCGCGACCGTCGCCTCCCAGTCGCGGCCGGCGGCGAGCGCGATGACCTCGAGCTCGTCCGAGCTGCCGATCACGTCGAGCGCCTGCGTTCCGATCGACCCCGTCGAGCCGAGTATCAGGACCTTCTTCATCTCCTCAAGAGGATACGGAGCGGCTCTTACCGCCCGCTAAACAGGGGCGGCGGCGAAATACGCCGCTCAGCCCGAGACAGCCTTGTAGTAGCCCCTCAGTTCGGCCGCGGCGATTTCGGCCCGGTGGAGCGATTCCTTCGCTTCCTCGATCAGAACTCGCGCGTTCTCGCGGGCCTGCCGCTTCTCCTCCGCGGTCAACCGCCGTTTTGGCTTCTCGCTGTCGGCCATGGTTTCAATTTAGGGGTGGGATCGGCCGGAGGCAAGCCTAATCCGCTTCACCGCTCTCCACTTCTTCGATCGCTTTTTTCATTCGTTTTATGGCGTTGTCCTGTTCGGTGAAAACGCGGTGACGAGCGTCCCCGTCGAGGCCCCTCGCTGAGATCCCCCGCATCCCGATCTCGGTGAAGCCACGATTGTGCAGCGAAAGCACCAGGGCCAGCGCCAGGAGATAGAAGCCGACGAAGGTCGCCGCCCCGGTCTCCATTCGATAGACCGGGGTGGCCTGGAGCGCGAAGCCGGGGATCTCAGCCGGCGTCGCGACCGTGGCCGCGACGAGTAGCGAACCAAGCGCGGCAAGCGTGACCAGGACCGCGAAGCCCCAGCGCTGCAACCACGCCTCAACCCGTTGCTTTCGTCCCTCGCCCATCTGGACGCCGACGTTACGCGCCTCCTCCGCCCCTGGTCAAGAAATGTGACAGGACTCAGTAGACGAGCGCGACGGCCAGGTAATAGCCGACGACGACGGTGAAGAAGACCGCGTCGAGGCGGTCGAGGATCCCGCCGTGGGGGCCGAAGAGGGTGCCGGTGTCCTTGGTGCCGAGGTCGCGCTTCAGCATCGACTCGAAGAGGTCGCCGACCGGGGCCGCGGCGGCGACGGCGGCGCCGATGATCAGGGCATCGGCTCCGGTGAGCCAGTTCTGGTAGAGGCCGGCGAACCAGAAGCCCATCGTGCCGATGACGAAGCCGCCGACCAGGCCCTCGATCGTCTTGTTGGGCGAGATCGAGGGGGCGATCTTGTGGCTGCCGAACATGCGGCCAGTGGCGTAGGCGGCGGTGTCGGTGACGAAGGTGCCGACGAGGACGTCGACCAGCAGGGCGGCGCCGTGGTGGGGCAGATCGCGCAGGAGGACTGCGTGGGCCAGGGGGATTCCGATCCAGAGGATCCCCAGCAGGGTGACCCCGATCGAGACGGTGACGCCGCGGCGGTCGGGATCGCGGACGGTGAAGGCGAAGAGGACCGGGAACGTCGCCGCGATGATCAGCAGGACGTTGAAGGCGGTGCCGAAGTGGGCGGCGACGATCAGCGCCGCGACCGCCAGGTAGGCGGGAATCGGCATCGTCCGCTGGCTCTTGGTCATGGCGATGAACTCACGCAGGCAGACGACGCCGATCGCCAGCATCGCCGCCGCGAAGGCGATGCCGCCGGCGATCGTGATGACGATCGCGAAGGCGATCCAGGGCAGGGCGACGAGGATCCGCTTGGCGGTCTCGCCGCCGCCGCGAGGCCGACGTTTCTTGCGCGGCTCGGACGGCGCTTTGCGTCGTCCCCGCCGTTTCCGGCGCTCGGGGCGCTGCCTTCTGGGCGGCTCCTCCGGATCCGGCGTCATCAGCTCTTCGTCGAAGAAATCGGTGCCCATCAGATCGCCGCCTTCACGCCCGCGCCCCGAAGCGCCGCTGGCGCCGCTCGAACTCTCCCAGCGCGCCTTCGAAGGCCGCGCGGTCGAAGTCCGGCCATAGCTCCTCGCTGAACACCAGCTCCGAGTAGGCGCACTGCCACAGCAGGTAGTTGGAGATTCGCTGCTCGCCGCTGGTTCTGATCAGGAGGTCGGGATCGTGCATCTCGGGCGCGTAGAGGTGGCGTGCGAACTCCTCCTCGGAGCCGCCCTGGAAGCTTCGCGCCGCGTCGACGATCTCCGCCCGGCCGCCGTAGTTGAAGGCGATGAAGAGGGTGATGCGGCGGTTGTCGGCGGTTTTCGCTTCAGCCCACTCCATGCGCTCGACCAGCTCCGTGTCGACCCCCTCGCGGCGGCCGATGAAGCGCATCCGCACGCCCTCCTCGTGCAGCTCTGGGGTCTCGACCAGGATCCGCTCCCCGAACATCGCCATCAGGCCGGCGACCTCCTCTTCGGAGCGCGACCAGTTCTCGGTCGAGAAGGAGAACACCGTCAGCTCCTCGATCCCGAGCTCGACCGCGTCGCGCAGCCGTGCCTTGACGACGTCGGCGCCGGCCCGATGCCCCTCGACCACCGGCACGCCGCGTCGCTGCGCCCAACGGCCGTTGCCGTCGGTGATGATCGCTACGTACTTGGGTGGCGCGGTCACGCTCGGTGCCCCGCCCTCAAACCTCGAGGATTTCCGCTTCCTTGCCCTTGAGCAGCTCGTCGATTTCGGCGATCGCCTCGTCGGTCCGCTTCTGTAGGGTGGCCTCGGCGCGGCGCTCGTCGTCCTCGCCGACGTCGCCCTCCTTCTTCAGCTCGCGTAGGTCGCTCATCACGTCGCGGCGGACGTTGCGGATCGAGACCCGGCCCTCCTCGGCGACGCCGTGGACGACCTTGACCATCTCGCGCCGTCGCTCCTCGGTCAGCTCCGGGATCGACAGGCGGATGACGTTGCCGTCGTTTGACGGGGTCAGGCCGACGTCGGACTCCTGGATCGCTTTCTCGATCGACCCCAGGCCGCTCTTGTCGAACGGCGTCACGGTCAGCAAGCGGGCATCCGAGGTGGCGATGTTGGCGAGCTGCTTGAGCGGCGTCGAGGCGCCGTAGTAGTCGACCATGATGCGGTCGAGCAGGTGCGGAGAGGCGCGTCCGGTGCGCACCGTGGCGAGCTCGCCGCGCGTCGATTCCACGGATTTCGCCATCCGCGCCTTCGCGTCATCGAGCAGTTCGTCGGTAAGTGCCACGGGTCCCTTCCCTTGCTAGCGGGCGGGGCCGTTGGATACCAGCGTGCCGACCGTCTCGCCGCTGACGATCCTATCTATGTTCTGCTCGTCGGCCATGTTGAAGACGTAGATGGGCAGGTCGTTGTCCATGCACAGCGAGAGCGCCGTCGAATCCATCACCCGCAGGTCGCGCTCGATCGCTTCGCGGCCGGTGATGTGGGGGATGAACTTGGCCTCTGGATGGGTGCGGGGATCGGCGTCGTAGACGCCCTCGACGCCGTTCTTGGCCATCAGGATCGCCTCGGCGTGGATCTCCAGCGCCCGCAGCGCCGCCGCCGTGTCGGTGGTGAAGAACGGGTTGCCGGTGCCGGCGGCGAAGATCACGATCCGCTCCTTCTCGAGGTGGCGGATCGCGCGGCGGCGGATGTAGGGCTCGGCGACCTCCTTGACGTCGATCGCCGACATCACCCGCGTGTGCTGGCCCTTGCGCTCGAGCGCGTCCTGCAGGGTCAACGCGTTGAGCACCGTCGCCAGCATCCCCATGTAGTCGCCGGTCGCCCGGTCCATGCCCGCCGCAGCTCCGGCCAGGCCGCGGTAGATGTTGCCGGCGCCGACGACGATCGCCACCTCGACCCCGCGCGCCCGCACCGCCGCCGCCTGGGCGGCGATGCGATCGACCTCGGCGCCGTCGGTGCCGTACTCGAGGCCCCCCATCAGGGCCTCGCCGGAGAGCTTCAGGAGGATTCGCCCGAAGCGCGGCTCGCGAGCGTCGGTCACCGGCAGCGAGTCCTTAGTTCTCGCCGACGCGGAAGTAGCTGAAGCGGGCGATGCGGATGTTCTCCCCGGTTTTCGCCGCCAGCTCCTGGCGCAGCTCCTCGATCGTCTTCGAGTCGTGTTTCTCGGCGTTGACGTGGGTCTGGTCGAGCAGCGCGACCTCGCTCGCCCATTTCTTCAGCTGCCCGGCGACGATTTTCTCGACGATGTTGTCCGGTTTGCCTTCTTCGCGCGCCTTCTCCTCGAAGACCCGCTTTTCGGCCTCCTGGGCCTCGGGGTCGATTTCATCGGTCGAGACGTACTGCGGCGCGGTCGCGGCGACGTGCAGGGCGACCTGGTAGGCGAAGACCTTGAAGTCCTCGTTGCGGGAGACGAAGTCGGTCTCGCACTGGACCTCGACCATCGCCCCGACCCGGTCGTTGGCGTGGATATAGGAGGAGATCACGCCCTCGTTGGTGCCGCGGCCCTCGCGCTTGGCGGCCGAGGCCTGGCCCTTGACCCGCAGCAGCTCGATCGCGCGGTCGACGTCGCCGTCGGCCTCGGTCAGAGCCGATTTGCAGTCCATCATCGCGGCGCCGGTGCGGTCCCGGAGCGCCTTCACGTCGGCGGCGGTGATGTTCGCCATCAGGAGTCCCCTTTCTCGGGCGTCGTCTCGGTCGGAGCTGCCTCGGCCTCGACTTTGGCGGGCTCGGCCGGTTTCGGATCGGCTGGCGCCTCGGCTTTGGGAGCCTCAGCCGGTTTCGGCTGCTCTGCCTCGGCTTTGGGAGCCTCGGCGGCCGGTTTGGCCTCAGCGGGTTTCGGCTGCGCGGGCGCCGCCTCCTGGGCGGCCTGCGCCGGTTTCGGCTGCTGCGCGGCCGGTTTGTGCTGCTGCTGAGCCGGTTTCTGGGCCTGCGGCTGACCCGGGTTCGGCGCCTGCTGTTTGGGCGGCTGTCCCTGGACCTGCTGGGCTTTCTGCTGGGCCTCGGCGGTCGCTTTGGCGGTTTTCGCCGCCTCCTCGGCGGCTTCTTTGGCCTGCTGGGCCTCGATCCGCGCTTTCTCCTCTTCCTCGCGCTTGCGCCGCTCTTCCTCCTCCTTTTTGCGCCGTTCCATCTCTTCGGCGATCCGGCGCTCCTCCTGGACGCGCCAGGCCGAGGAGCCCTCCTCGACGGCGCCGCCGATCGTGCCGATGATCAGCTGGCAGGAGCGGATCGCGTCGTCGTTGCCGGGAATGACGTAGTCGACCGGCGTCGGGTCGCAGTTGGTGTCGACCAGGCCGATGATCGGGATCCGCAGGCGGGCCGCCTCGTGGACCGCGATCTCCTCGGTTTTGAGGTCGGTGACGAAGACGGCGTCGGGCAGCCGGTCCATGTCACGGACGCCGCCGAGGTTGAACTCGAGCTTGGCGAGTTCGGCCTCCATGCGCATCCGCTCCTTGGTCGGCAGCAGCTCGAGTTTGCCTTCCTCTTTCCAGCCGTTGAGCTCGTGGAGGCGGGCGATCCGGCCCGACATCGTGTTGAAGTTGGTCAGCAGACCGCCCAGCCAGCGTTTGTTGACGTAGGGCATCTGGCAGCGTTCGGCCCATTCCTGGACCGTGTCGCGGGCCTGCTTCTTGGTGCCGACGAAGAGCACGGTGCCGCCGCCGGAGGCGAGCTCGCCGACGAAGCGGCGCGCGTTCTCCAGCAACGCCTCGGTCTGCAGCAAATCGATGATGTGGATCCCGTCGAGTTCGCCGAAGATGAAGCGGCGCATGTTCGGGTTCCAGCGGCGCGTCTGATGGCCGAAGTGGACTCCGGCCTCCAGCAGCTCTTGCAAGCCTGCCTCTGCCATGTGGTTCTCCTTGAATTTGTTGTGACGATCCCGCCGCGCTTGCCGGAACCCGGGCTTTATCGCTCGGGCAGGATCCGGTCCACGTTCTCGACGGGGTTGGATTGCGAAAGGCGATTGTACGGTTCGGCGCGACTCTGCGCCTAGCCGTGCTGCGACTCGTCGCGAGCCGCCTCCAGGGCGGCCGCCAGGTCGGCGGGAAGCGGCGAGACGAAGCTCATCGGCTCACCGCTGCGGGGGTGCTCGAAGGCGAGGCGGTGGGCGTGCAGGAACTGGCGCTCGAGGCCGTAGCGCGCGGCTCCGCCGTAGGTCCCATCGCCGGTCAGCGGGTGGCCGATCGCGGCGAAGTGGGCGCGGATCTGGTGAGTTCGGCCGGTCTCCAGCTTCGCCTCGAGGTAGGACTCGCGCGGCAGCAGCTCCAGCACCTCGAAATGGGTCCGGGCCTGGCGCGAGGCGGCGCCGGCGACCGCCATCCGGGTGCGCTGCCGGCTGGCGCGGCCGATCGGGGCGTCGATCGTCCCGGTTCGCGACGACAGGCGCCCGCCGGCGAGAGCGAGGTAGACGCGTTCGACCGCGCGCGCCCTGACCGCCGCCTGCAGCGCCGCGTGGGTCGCGTCGTTGCGGGCGACCACCAGCAGGCCGCTGGTGCCCTTATCGAGCCGGTGGACGATTCCCGGGCGCTCGGCGTCCTCGCCACCGCCGAGAACGTCGGCGAGCTCGGAGACCAGGGTCGGTCCGCTGTGCGACGGGGCCGGGTGGACGACCAAGCCGGCCGGCTTGTCGACGACGGCGAGGTCGTCGTCGAGATGGACGACCCGCAGCTGCGGCTCAGCCACGCTCGGGCTCCCGCGCGGTGGTGCTCTCCCCTTTCGGCGCGCTCTCGGGGTCCTTGGCGGGCCGCGACTCGACCTCGGCTTCGCGCAGGTAGATCCAGACCAGCAGGACCACGCCGACGGTGATGCAGCAGTCGGCGAGGTTGAAGGGCGGCCAGTGCGGCAGCTTGATGAAGTCGGTGACGGCGCCGACGCGGACCCGGTCGATCAGGTTGCCGAAGGCGCCACCGCCGAGCAGCCCGGTCGCCACCCACATCCAGGGGCGCGAGGGATCGCGCGAGAACAGGTAGACGACGACGCCGAGGGCGACCATCGTGATGACCACCAGGCCGATCCCGCCACCGCCGGCGAGCCCGAAGGCGACGCCGTTGTTGTGGGAGAGCGTCAGCTTCAGCGGTCCCAGCAGGTCGACGACTTCGCCGAGGACGATGTCGCGCTCGATGATGTGCTTGACGACCTGGTCGGCGACCAGCACGAAGAGGCAGAGGGCCCCGGCGCGCAGCCAGGCGCGGGTCGCGGCCGGGCTCACCCGCCCACGACGCCGACGACGATCGCCTGGGCGACGAAGAGGACGATGATGCCGATCATCGGGCTG
This sequence comes from uncultured Actinomycetes bacterium, assembly GCA_963839115.1. Lineage (GTDB taxonomy): Bacteria > Actinomycetota > Thermoleophilia > Solirubrobacterales > 70-9 > VAYN01. Next base: position 1,159,463 of record CAWITM010000001.1, on the reverse strand, counting down.
AGGTCGAACGCCATCCCACCGCCGCCGATCGGCTTCAGCAGGCGCCGGAAGACGTTCAGGTAGGGGTCGGTGCTCTCGGTGATGAAGTCGAGGACCGAGCGCAGCCAGGGCCGGTAGGGCATCCGCGGCACGTAGGAGATCAGGATGTTGCAGAAGACCAGGATGATGTAGACGATGAACAGCGCGCTGACGTAGTCGGCGACGTCGCTGCGGCTGAGCAGGGCCAGGGGCAGGGCGGCGAGCACGGCGCTCATGGCCTCATCCTCGCCAGCGAAGCCTCGACCGCGGCGGCGAAGTCCCCCCGCAGGCCCTCTCGCTCGAGCGCGTCGATGCCGGCTTCGGTGGCGCCACCGGGCGAGGCGACCATGGTGCGGACCTCTGCCGGGCTGTGGGCGCGCAGCAGCGCCGCGGTCCCGGCGGTGGTCGCGACGACGAGGTCGAGCGAGAGGTCGGCATCGAGACCGTCGGCAGCCCCGGCGTCGGCCAGCGCCTCGACTGCCAGAGCCAGGTAGGCCGGCGAGCAGCTCATCACCGCGGTCGCGGCGTCGAAGTCGCCGTCGGCGAGGTCGACGACGCGGCCCAGCGCCTCGAGCCGGGCGCGGACGTGGTCGGTGGCCTCGCCGGAGACGCAGAGCACCCCATGGCGCACCTCGACGCCGACGTTCGGCATCACCCGCAGCACCGCCGCGGCGCCTGGGAAGGCCCCGCGCAGGCGCTCCAGCGGCACCGCGGCGAGGATCGAGACGATCTCCCGCGCCTCGCCCAGTTCCGGCGCTACGTCGTCGAGCTTCGCCGGCTTGACGGCGACCACGACGACGTCGGCCCGCGCCGCGATCTCGGTGTTGGTCGCGGTCTCGCCGCCGAGCTCGGCCGCCAGCGCCGCCGCCCGTCCCGAGCCGGCGTCGGAGAACAGCATCGTGTCCCCCTCCCCGGCCCAGCCGCGCGCGATCGCCGCCGCCATGCTGCCCGCTCCGACGAAGCCGATGATCATGCTTCCAGCCTAGTGCGGAGCGCCGCTCGGGCGCCGCCGCGGTGCCGCTAGGACTGGTTGAAGAAGCCCTTGTCGATCAGCCGGGCTTTTTCCTCGGCCGAGACCTCGACGTTGCGCGGAGTCAGCAGGAACATCTTCTCGGCGATCCGCTGCATGCCGCCGTCGAGCGCGTAGGTGAGGCCGGAGCAGAAGTCGATCATCCGCTTCGAGAGCTCGTGGTCGGCGGTCTGCAGGTTGAGGATCACCGGCACCGAGCGTTTGAACTGGTCGGCGACCTGCTGGGCGTCGTTGAAGTTTCGCGGGATGACGAGGTGGACCTGGATGTCGCCCATGCCACCACCGCCGCCACCGTTGTCGACCGGGCGCAGGGCGCGGGTCCGGCTCGCGGCAATCGGCTCGTCGTCGGCGAAGATGTCGTCGATTTCGTCGCGGCGGGCGCGGCGCGAGGTCGGCAGGCGCCGGACCGAGCTGCCGCTGTCGCGATCGCGACGGGCTTCGAAGACTTCCTCGGTTCCGGTTTCCGGATCGAAGTCTTCCTCGTATTCGGGGCCGTAGTCGGTGTCCTCGGCGAGGCCGAAGTAGACGAGAGCTCTATGCCAAGTGTCGCGGAGTGCCATGTGACCGATGTTTCGGCCTCGATGGGCCGACTCCTTTACCGAATTATCGCCAGATTAGCGCCGAATCACACGAACAGGACCGAGCCCAGCCGGATGATCGTCGCGCCCTCCTCGAGCGCGACCCGCCAATCCTGCGAGGTACCCATCGACAGTCGCGCCAACCCGTTGGCGGCGGCGAGCTCGGCGAGCCGGGCGAAGTGGGGACGCGAATCCTCGGGATCGGGGCTCGGCGGTGGCATCGTCATCAGCCCACCCACCCGCACCGGGCAGCGGGCGATGAAGTCGGCGAGCTCCGCCGGCGCCACGCCGCCCTTGGCGGCTTCGCCGGCGATGTTGACCTCGACCAGGACCTCGGTCTCTGGCGTGCCGTGGCGCTCGAGCTGGGCCAGCACCGAGTCGGTGGCGACCGAGTGGATCAGCCGCACCCGCGGGAGGATCTGCTTGACCTTGCGGCTCTGCAGGTTGCCGATGAAGTCCCAGGTGAAGGCGTCGGCGAACTCGGCCTGCTTGGCGGCGAGGTCCTGCTGGCGGTTCTCGCCGACGAGGGTCACGCCAGCGGCGGCGAGCGCGCCCATCTCCGCGACCGGCACGTACTTGCAGGCGACCAGGACCTCGGCCCGGCCGTCGACCTCCTCGGCGATCCGCGCCAGGTTGGCGGCGACGCGCTCGGGGTCGATGTCGTGGAAGAGCGGTGCCATCAGGCGGCCTCGCCCGCACCGGCACCGGCCGCGGGACCCTCGAGCCAGGCCAGGTTCCCCTGGCGCCCGGTCTTCCCGTCGTCGCGGCGGTGGGAGAAGAAGAGCTCCTCCTCGCAGGAGGTGCAGAGGCCGGCCGACTCGACCCGCTCGACCCCGGCGGCGGCGAGCAGGCGCCGGGTCACCTCGAAGAGGTCGAGCATCCGCCCGGTGAGGACTCCCTCCCCGAGTTCGGCGAAGGCGCCGGAGACCTTGGGTCCGACCTCGTAACAGCAGGGACCGATACCGGGGCCGATCGCGGCGCTCTCCGCCTCGACCGCGGCCGCGCCGGCGGCGATGATCCCGGCCGCGAGGGGCCGCCAGCCGCAGTGGAGGATCGCGACCCCGCCGGGCCCCGAGAGAGCCACCGGCACGCAATCAGCGGTGAGGACCAGCGGCGCCAGCCCCGGCGCCCGCACGACGTGGCCGTCGACCTCCTCGAGCTTCGGCCCCGGCGCCGCGTAGGGGCTCGGGTCCTGGGGCGCGTCATGGAAGGCGAGCTCGGCGCCGTGGACCTGCAGGCCGATCGGCACCGTCTCCGGCGCCCGGCCCAGCGCCGCGGCGAGGCGGTGGCGGTTGGCGACGACGTTTGCTTCGGAGTCATCGGTGAGGACGCCGAGGTTCAGGCTCTCGTAGGGCGCCTCGCTGACCCCGCCGAGCCGCGTGCCGAAGGCGACGCGAGCGCTCCCGCCGAGGTCGGCCTCGAGCCACGGCACCCCCTCGTTGTCGCGCCACTGCATCCCCACAGCCAAGCAAACCCGGCGGGGCTGTTCCTTATGCTGGCTATTCCGGGACAAGGACCAGCTGGCGGCTAGTGCTGGCGGGCGGCCGCCAGAGCGGCGGCGAGCTCGGCCTCGCGACCGGCGGGGCCGTTGTCGAGCTTGGCCGCCAGCGCGGCGGCGAGGCCGCGGCCGACAGCGGGGCCTGACTCGACCCCGGCGGCGATCAGGTCGGAGCCGTCGATCTCCAGCCGCACCTGGCTCCACTCGGCGAAGTAGTCGTCCAGCCACTCCGCCCCCTGCGCCCGTGCCAGCACCAGCTCGATCGCGTCGTGGCCGCGGGCCAGCTCGACCGCTTCGGAGGGGCGTTGGGGACGGGCGCGGGCCAGCTCCTCGGCGCCCGACGGGGGCCCGAGCGCGGCGGCGAGAACCGCCTCGTCGCGCTTCGCCGCCGTCCAGCCGGCGTAGATCGGCGCGGGAAGCTCGAGGACCCTGGCGGCCAGCTCGATCCCACCCGGCCGCACATCGATCAGGCCCCACTCGGCCAGCAGGGCGAAGCCCTGCGGCGCGCTCGCTTCGCCGGCGAGTTTGCGGAGCTCGGCGAGGCGGCGCTCGGGGCTGATCGTGGTGAGGTCGGTGCGGCGCAGGAGCACCTCGGTCTCGATCTCGGGCTCGAACCCCAGCCTGGCCGCGTAGCGGGCCGCCCGCAGCGCCCGGGTCGGGTCGTCGACGAAGGAATCGATGTGCAGCACTCGCACCAGGCGGCGCCCGAGGTCGTCGCGGCCACCGTGGTGGTCGATCAGTCCGCCCCCGGCCCGCAGTGAGATCGCCATCGCGTTGATCGTGAAGTCGCGCCGCGCCAGGTCGACCTCGATCGTGGCCCCGCCGTCGACCGCCGGGAGAGCACCCGGCTGCGGGTAGCTCTCGGTCCGCGCCGCGGCGATGTCGACCCCGCGGCCGCCGAGCTCGAGCGTCAGCGTCCCGAACTGCGGGTGCGCGGCGAGCGGCTCCGCTCCCAGCTCCGCCGCCAGCTCCGCCGGGTCGCCCTCGACGACGAGGTCGACGTCGCCGGGCGGGCGGCCAAGCAGCAGGTCGCGAACGGCGCCGCCGACCGCGTAGACCGGATCACTCGCCACTCGCGCCACCACCCCCAGCTCGGGATGGGCCTCCAGCAGCTTCTCGGCCAAGCTCGACATCGGTCCCTTCCCTACCATGATCGCGGGCACGGATGGCGAACGGTGACAGAGGAGACGAGGGGCTGCCGGAGAGCGAGTGGACCGAGCGCGCCTCGCGCCGGCGCGAGCAGCGCCGCACCCAGGTGCGGCGTCGGCGGATCGTCGCCCTCGGCTCGCTGGCGGTGGTGATCGCCGCTGTGGTGATCATCGTCGTCTCCGGCACCGGTGGCGATGGTGGTGGCTCGGCGTCGAAGCTGGCGACCTCCCCGGCCGGCGGCAAGAGCGGCAAGACGGCGAAGCCGAAGCAGAAGAAGGGCGGCGGCAAGGTCCGCAACGCCAGCCCGCAGCCGGATTGGAAGCCCTACAAGGGCCCGGTCCCGATCCTCGAGTACCACGTCCTCGGCCAGGCCCCCGAAGTCGCGCCCTATCCGGAACTCTACGTCGGCCGCACCGACTTCTCGAAGCAGATGGACTGGCTCGAAGAACAGGGCTATGAGGCGGTGACGCTCGAACAGGTCGAGGAAGCCTGGTACGACGGCGGCACGCTGCCGCCGAAGCCGATCGTCCTCTCCTTCGACGACGGCTACCGGCCCCAGTTCACCTTCGCGCTGCCGGAGCTGCGCAAGCACGGCTGGGCTGGGGTGCTGAACCTCAAGGCCGAAGGCTCAGACCTCTACGAATCGAACGTCAAGGCGATGATCGGCGCCGGCTGGGAGCTCGCCGCCCACACGATCCACCACCTCGATCTGACCGAACTCGGGCCCGAAGAACTGACCGAAGAAGTGGCGGGATCGCGGGCGATCCTGCGGCGCGAATACGGCGTCCCGGTCAAGAACTTCTGCTATCCGGCCGGCCGCTTCGACGAAACGGTGGTCGCCGCGGTCGAAGAAGCCGGCTACGTAGGCGCCACCACCGAGATCTCCGGCTACGCCGAAAAGGACGCGCCCTACGAACTCGCGCGCTTCGAGATCCTCGGCGAATCGCACGTCAGCGGCCTCGCCGAAGACCTCAAGAACGGCGAAGGCGCGACCAGCGAAGGCGGCGGCTGACCTAGAGGCGGACCGGGATGCCGTCGGCGGCGAGCCGTTCCTTGGCCTCGCGCACGCTGTGGGCGCCGTAGTGGAAGATCGAGGCGCAGAGGACGGCGTCGGCGCCGCCCGCGGCGATCGCCTCGCTGAGGTGGCCGAGCTCGCCCGCGCCGCCCGAGGCGATGACCGGGACCGACACCGCATCGGCGACCGCTCGCGTCAGGGCGATGTCGTAGCCGTCGTTGGTCCCGTCGCGGTCCATGCTCGTCAGCAGCACCTCCCCCGCCCCGCGCTCGACGCCCTCGCGCGCCCAGGCGACGGCGTCGCGGCCCTCGACCCGCTCGCGCCCACCCCTGACGTAGACCCCCCAGCCGCCGGCGAACCAGTCGGCCGGGGCGGCGCAGGTCGGCGAGGCGGTCGGCGGCGCACCCTCGGCTTTCGCGTCGATTGCCAGCACCACGCACTGGGCGCCGAACTGATCGGCCAGCTCTTCGAGGAGCTCTGGCCGCGCCAGCGCCGCCGAGTTGACCGAGACCTTGTCGGCGCCGGCGTCGAGGACCGCCTGGGCGTCGGCGACCGAGCGGATGCCGCCGCCGATCGTGAACGGGATGAAGACGTTGTCGGCGGTGCGGCGGGCGAGCTCGACGATCGTCTCGCGGCGCTCGTGCGAGGCGGTGATGTCGAGGAAGACCAGCTCGTCGGCGCCCTCGGCGTCGTAGCGCTCGGCCAGCTCGACCGGGTCGCCGGCGTCCCGCAACCCGACGAAGTTGGTGCCCTTGACGACGCGGCCGGCGTCGACGTCGAGGCAGGGAATGACGCGCTTGAGGGCCATCGGCACAGCGTAGTTGGCGACTTGGGTTCGCTATCCGAACCTAAGTCGCCAGGCCCTACTCGGCGCCGAGCGCGGCCAACGCCTCGGCGACGCCGAAACGCTCCTCGTAGAGCGCCCGGCCGACGATCACGCCCTCGACGTTGGGCGCCGAGTCGGCCCGCAGGCGTTCGAGGTCGGCAAGCGTGCCGACCCCGCCCGAGTAGATGACGCCGCGCGCGGTCGCCGCCGCCACTTCGGCCAGCTGCTCGGTCCCCGGCCCCTCCAGCGTCCCGTCGACCTCGATCGGCGTGAACAGGAAGCGCTCGACGCCGCGCGCGGTCAGATCGGCGACGGCCTCGGTCACGGCGACCTCGCTCGACTCGGTCCAGCCGGCCAGCGAGACCTTGCCGCCGCGGGCGTCGACCGAGACGATCACGCGGTCGCCGTGGGCCACCAGCATCGCGTCGAGGAACTCCGGGTCGCGCATCGCCGCGGTGCCGATGACGACGCGTTCGGCGCCCGCCCGTAGCACGTTCGACACGCACTCGGCATCGCGCAGGCCGCCGCCGACCTGGATCGGGAAGGGGACGGCGTCGGCGATCCGCCGGATCGTCTCGAGGTTGACCGGCTCGCCGGCCTTGGCGCCGTCGAGGTCGACGACATGCAGCACGCGGACCCCGGCATCGGCGAAGCGCAGCGCCGCGTCGACTGGGTCGGCGTCGTAGACGGTCTCGCGGGCATAGTCGCCCTGGACCAGCCGCACGGCGTGGCCGTCGCGGATGTCGATGGCGGGATAGAGGATCACGCCGGGCGGGCGAACCTCAGGCCGCCGCCGGCGCCGTGGCGCAGACGCCGGCGAAGTTCGACAGCAGCCGCAGCCCGGCGGCGCTCGACTTCTCGGGGTGGAACTGGACCCCGAAGACGTTGCCGTGCTCGGCGGCGCCGGCGAAGCGGGCGCCGTACTCCGCCGAGCCGAGCAGGTCCTCGGCGCGCGGACGCGCCACGAAGGAGTGGACGAAATAGAAGGGCGTCTCGGTCGGGATGCCGTCGGCGAGGCGCGACTCGCGCTCCCAGCGCAGTGGCGCCCAGCCGATGTGGGGGACCTTGAGGCCGGCGGCATCGAGGGGGTCCACCGCGCCCGGCAGCAGACCGAGGCCGGCGGCCCCGCCGAGCTCGGCCGAAGAATCGAAGAGCAGCTGCAGGCCGAGGCAGATGCCGAGGATCGGCACGCCGGCGTCGCGGCGCTCGGCGATCAGCTCGTCGAGGCCGAGCTCGCCGATCCGCTCCATCGCCCGCGGGAAGGCGCCGACGCCGGGCAGGACGACGCCGTCGGCGGCACGGACGACGGCGGGGTCGCGGGTGATCGTCGCCGTCGCGCCGACGTGCTCGAGCGCCTTCTCGACCGAGCGCAGGTTCCCCATCCCGTAGTCGAGCACGGCGATTCGAGCGGGGCTACTCACTGAGCGTGCCCTTGGTGGACGGCACGCCCGACTCCTCCGGGTCGATCGAGACCGCGACCCGCAGCGCCCGGGCGAAGGCCTTGAAGCAGCCCTCGATCATGTGGTGGGCGTTGGTGCCGTAGCGGACCTGGACGTGCAGGGTCAGCTTGGCGCTGTTGGCGACGGCACGGAAGAACTCCTCGGCGAGCTCGGTGTCGAAGCCGGCGATCGAGGTCGTCGGCAGGTCACCTCGGAAGACGGTCAGCGGCCGTCCCGAGATGTCGATCGCGCACTCGGCGAGGCTCTCGTCCATCGGCACCAGGGCGGCACCGTAGCGGCGGATCCCGGCGCGGTCGCCGAGTGCCTCGTCGAGCGCCTGCCCGAGCACGATGCCGACGTCCTCGACGGTGTGGTGGGCGCCGGTCTCGAGATCGCCGTTGGCCTCGACGACCAGCCCCAGCTTGCCGTGGCGGGCCAGCAGATCGAGCATGTGGTCGAGGAAGCCGACGCCGGTCGCGGCGCTCGCCTCCCCGCCATCGAGGTTCAGCGAGAGCCGGACCCGGGTCTCCCCGGTCGTGCGCTCGCGGCTGGAGGTGCGGCCGGTCGTCGTCATCGCCTAATCATCGCCGACTCGCCGTGGACGGGGAAGCCCTCGGCGCGGGCCAGGGCGTCGACGTGCGGGGCAAGCGCCGCGGCGGCCTCGGCGTCGATCTCGACGGTCGAGATCCGGCGCCGGAAGGTGCGCGGGCCAAGCGGGCCGGCGAAGCGGCCCGAGCCGCCGGTCGGCAGGACGTGGTTGGAGCCGGCGACGTAGTCGCCGAAGGCGGTGGCGCCGAAGCGGCCGGCGAAGACGCAGCCGGCGGTCGTGATCCGCGCGGCCAGCAGCGCCGCGTCCTCCTCGAAGAGCTGGAGGTGCTCGGGGGCGAAGGCGTTGGCGAGCTCGGCGGCGGCGTCGGAGTCGGGGACGTGGACCAGGGCCAGCGGCGCCTCCCCCACCCCCGGCCGTGCCGCGGCGGTGCTCTCGGTCGCCTCGGCGACGGCTTCGAGGATGTGCTCCTCGGTCGCCGCGACCAGCAGCGCCCCGTCGTTGCCGTGCTCGGCCTGGGCGCAGAGGTCGAGCGCCGCCCACTCCGGCTGGGTGTCGTGGCCGGCGATGATCATCAGCTCCGAGGGCCCGGCGAAGGAATCGACCCCGACCGTGCCGTAGACCAGCCGCTTGGCCTCCTGGACCCAGGAGTTGCCGGGGCCGGCGATGACGTCGACCGGCTCGATCGTCTGGGTCCCGTAGGCGAGCGCGAAGATCGCCTGGGCGCCGCCGATCGCGTAGATCTCATCGACCCCGCAGAGCGCCGCCGCCGCCAGCGTCACCGGGTGGACGCGGCCATCGGGGCCCGGCGGCGTCGCCAGGGCGATCCGCCCGACGTCGGCCGCCTGGGCCGGCAGGACGCCCATCAGGACGCTGGAGGGATAGGCCGCGCGCCCGCCGGGGGCGTAGATCCCGGCGGCGCCGACCGGTACCTCGCGCAGCCGCACCTTCTGGCCCTGGGGAAGGTCGACCTCGCGCTCGTCGGCCAGCTGAGCCTCGGCGACCGCGCAGATGTTCGCCCTGGCGACCTCGAGCGCCTCGTGCAGGGCCGGCTCCAGTGCCGCCAGTGCCCGCGCCGCTTCGGCGGGGTCGACGACGACCGACTCGAGCGGGGCGTCGACGGCGTCGTAGCGCTTGGTCAGCGCCAGCACCGCGGCGTCGCCGCCCTCGCGGACGAGGTCGCCGATCGGCGAGACGTCGACCGGCGGCGCCGACTCGGCGGTCCAGACGCGCACCGCGGTCGCCGTCGCCCGCGGCCCGGCCCACTCGAAGCGCCGGGTCCTCATCCGCTCGCCGCCGCGGCGGCACGCAGCCGCGCGGTCAGGTCGTCGACCTCTGCCGCGCGCAGCTTGTGGGCGACCCGGTTGGCGACGAAGCGGGCGGTGCAGGAGACGATCTCCTCGCGGACCTCGAGGTCGTTCTCTTCCAGCGTGCGGCCGGTCGCGACGAGGTCGACGATGCCGTCGCCCAGCCCGATCAGCGGCGCCAGCTCGACCGAGCCCTTGACCTCGATCAGTTCGATCTGGCGGCCGGTGCGCTCGAAGTAGGTCTCGGCGATCCGCGGGTACTTGGTGGCGATCCGCATCAGTCCCAGCCGCCGCTGGGTTTCGCCGAGGCGGGCGTCGCCGCGACGCCCCGCTAGGACCATCCGGCACTGGCCGAAGCCGAGGTCGAGCAGCTCGTAGACGACGCGGTCGGCCTGCTCCAGCAGCACGTCCTTGCCGGTGATGCCGACATCGGCGGCACCGGCCTCGACGTAGGTCGGGACGTCGGATGGCCGCATCGTCACCAGCGTCATCTGCGGCGTCTCGAAGATCAGCGAGCGCGAGTCGCCGCGGGCGGCCGCGGTGTCGACGCCGGCCGCCTCGAGCAGGTCGAGGGTTTCGCCGTAGAGGGCGCCGCGCGGAACCGCGAGCTTGAGCCGCTCGTCGGCGAGGCCCGCGCTCACCGGGTCGCCTCCGCCGGGGTCGCGGGTGTCGAACGGGCGCGGCGGCGCGCCTCCTCCTCCATCTGGGCGAGGTGGACGCGCTCGAGGTAGAGCGCGAAGCCGGCTGCCGGCCGGTCGAGCCCGAAGCGCCGCAGCAAGCCGTCGTAGCGGCCGCCGCCGCCGAGGACGTGGCCGAGGGCCGGGTCGTAGACCTCGAGGATCGAGCCGCTGTAATAGCTGGGGTCGCGGAGCAGGCCCATGTCGATCTGCACGCGGGCGGCGACACCGCGGGCCTCGAGCGCTTCGAAGGTCTGTTGCAGCCGTGCCGTCGCCCGTTCGACGGCGACGCCGCCGAGCCCGCGCGCCTGCTCCAGCACCTCGCGGCCGCCGCGCAGCTGCGAGAGAGCGACGCAGGTGGAGCGTCGCTCGTCGTCGATCCCGGCCTCGGCCAGCTGCTCCTCGAGGCCGACCAGGTCGTGGGTGGCCAGCCTGCCGAGGATCGCGTCGCGGGCCTCGCCTTCGACGCCGAACTCGACCAGCAGCTGGCGGTAGAGGTCGGCGTCGCCGAGGCCGATCACGGCGCGGTCGAGCCCGGCCGAGTCGAGCGCCGCCTCGAGGACCTCGATCACCTCGGCCGTCCCCTCCGCCCCGGGCGAACCGAAGAGCTCGACCCCGGCCTGGACGAACTCGCGCATCTGGCCGCGCTGCGGCTGGACGGCGCGGAAGATCGAGGCCAGATAGCAGAGCCGCAACGGCATCTCGGCGTCGGCGAAGCGGCTCGAGACGAGGCGGGCGATCGGCACCGTCATGTCGGAGCGCAGCGCCAGCAGTTCGCCGCTCTCGTCGAAGAAGCGGTAGGCGCCTCCGGCGGCGCGCCCGTCGCCGCCCTGGGCCAGCACCGAGTCGTACTCGATCGCCGGCGTCGCAACCTCGCCGTAGCCGTAGCGCTCGAAGACTTCGATCAGGTTGCGATTGAGGCGCCGCAGCTCGCGCATCTCGTCGGGCAGGACGTCGCGCGTCCCGGCTGGAATCGGGTGGATCATGGAGTGGTGACCTTAAGGGCTAGGCGACGGAGGCGCCGTCGACCGAGACGCGCTGAATCTGGGCGCCGAGAGCGCGCAGGCGCTCGTCGATCTGCTCATAGCCGCGGTCGATCTGGATGATGTTGCCGATCTCCGATTTGCCCTCGGCGGCGAGGGCGGCGATCAGCATCGCCATCCCGGCGCGGATATCAGGGCTCTCGACCCGCTCGCCGTGCAGCCGGCTCGGACCGCTGACGATCGCCCGGTGGGGATCGCAGAGCGTGATCCGAGCGCCCATCGCGACCAGCTTGTCGACGAAGAAGAGGCGGTTCTCGAACATCTTCTCGAAGATCAGGACCTCGCCATCGGCCTGGGTCGCCAGGGCCAGGGCGATCGAGGTCATATCGGCGGGGAAGGCCGGCCAGGGACCGTCCTCGATCTTCGGGATCGCGCCACCCATGTCGGGTTCGACCTCGAGCGACTGGCCGGCCGGGACGACGATGTCCTCGCCGTCGACGTCCGAGCGCAGCCCGAGGCGCTTGAACTGGCGGCGCACGTTCATCAGGTCGGCGGGGCCGGCATCGCGGATGCGGACCGCGCCGCCGGTCGCGGCGGCCAGCGCCATGAAGCTGCCGACCTCGATGTGATCGGGGCAGATCGTGTACTCGGCGCCGCCGAGGCTCTCGGCCCCGTTGACGGTCATCACGTTGGAGCCGACCCCGTCGACCGTCGCCCCCATCGCGGTCAGCAGGCGAGCCAGGTCCTGGACGTGGGGCTCGGATGCGGCGTTGGAGATCTTGGTCTGGCCGGGCGTCAGCGCAGCCGCCATGAGCGCGTTCTCGGTCCCCATCACCGAGGGCTCGTCCATGAAGATCTCGCAGGGACAGAGCCCGGCCGGGGCCGAGAGCTCGATCCAGCGGTTGCCGTCGACGCGGGCGCCCAGATCCTTGAACGCGTCGAGGTGGGCATCGAGGCGGCGGCGGCCGATGAAGTCGCCACCCGGCGGCGGCATCTTCGCCTCGCCGAAGCGGGCAAGCAGCGGCCCGGCGACCAGGAAGGAGGCGCGAATCCGGCTCGAGAGCTCCTCGTCGACGGTGGGCTTGGTCACCCCGCCTGCGCAGAGCCGAACGCTGTTGTCGTCGACCCACTCCGCCTCGACCCCGAGGCCCTCGAGCAGCGCGATCTGGGCCTCGGTGTCGCGGATCCGCGGCACCCGGTGCAGCAGCAGCTCCTCCGAGGTCAGGAGGCAGGCGGCGAGGATCGGCAGGGCGGCGTTCTTGTTGCCGGCGACGTCGACCTCACCGGCCAGGGGCGCGCCGCCTTCGATGACGAATTTCTCCATGGCGGGCAGCGTAACGACCGCGTCCGGCGCGCCGGGGCAGGCCAGATCGGGCGCCAGCCCCGGTTCGCGCACCCCTGGGCACCAGCCGCGCGCCACGCCTTGCAATCCGGGCGGGAAAAGGCGTACGATGCGCGCCGAGACGGTCGGAGCGTGACCTTCGTCACACCGAAGCTCCGGAAAGGACGTCTCTTTCAGCGCTTCTGGGGTTCACAGCGCCGCTCTTGACAGTGGCGCTGTGACGTTGCCTTTTCCAATCGCAAAACGCCGCCCCCCCGACCCTTTGAACCGGGCCCCAAACCGAGCGCCGATCGTGAGCAGAAGTTTAAAAAGCCCGCATTTGCGGGTATTTCCCAGACACACTGCAAATCGCATTGCAGAATGGATGTCCCGTCCGAAGGGCTACCTACAGTACGAACCCATGTTCGATTACAAGCAAACGCTAACGGACCGGCTGACCGACGCCGCCGACCTCATCATCGACTTCGCCACGCTCGGCGAGTACGGGCTCGAGGAGCCCGCTGGGAGCACTTCCCCGAGCTGCGAGACCCGCCACCGCGCGACCCCGACTCCTTGCCCGGGGTCGCGCCGGCGTGGCGGCGAACGCCTGATGGATCGCGCCGCGAAGTTCTACGCGTCCTAGCAAGCCCTTCTCCCCGTATCCCATGGGAAGTCCGGGCCGCGCGAAGGCGCGAGCCCGGGGCGTTCGAGAAGCAAGCGTCGCGCCGCACTCGATCGGCGTGGCGTAGCAGCGCTACGCGAGCCGTTCGAGGGTGGTGCGACGCGCCGCTAATCGGACGCAGCCGGGCCGCGAATTCACGCGGCCCGGACTTCAAGAAGAACCGGCGGCGACCTACTCTCCCAGGAGGTTGCCCTCCAAGTACCATCGGCGCTGAGAGGCTTAACTGCTCTGTTCGGAATGGGAAGAGGTGTCTCCCTCTCGCTATGCACCACCGGAATTTTGCGAGACGATCGCCTCGGTGAAGCTTGAAAACTGCACAAGGCTGGTAATACAGGGTAAGTAATAAATATCCGTCAAGCCCTCGAACCATTAGTACCAGTCGGCTGCGCCCATTACTGGACTTACACCGCTGGCCTATCAACCTGGTGGTCTACCAGGGGTCTTACTCCCTTAAAGGGATGGGAGAGCTCATCTCGAGGACGGCTTCCCGCTTAGATGCTTTCAGCGGTTATCCGTTCCGTGCGTAGCTAATCTGCGATGCCCTTGGCAGGACAACAGATACACCAGAGGCACGTTCATCCCGGTCCTCTCGTACTAGGGATGACTCCTCTCAACTCTCCAACGCCCACAGCAGATAGGGACCGAACTGTCTCACGACGTTCTGAACCCAGCTCGCGTACCGCTTTAATGGGCGAACAGCCCAACCCTTGGGACCTACTCCAGCCCCAGGATGCGACGAGCCGACATCGAGGTGCCAAACCGGTTCGTCGATGTGGACTCTTGGAACCGATAAGCCTGTTATCCCCGGAGTACCTTTTATCCGTTGAGCGACGGCGCTTCCACTTGCTACCGCCGGATCACTAAGCCCAACTTTCGTTCCTGCTCGACCCGTCGGTCTCGCAGTCAAGCTCCCTTATTGCCTTTACACTCTACGCACGATTTCCAACCGTGCTGAGGGAACCTTTGGGCGCCTCCGTTACTCTTTAGGAGGCGACCGCCCCAGTCAAACTGCCCACCTGACACTGTTCACCGCCCGGATCACGGCGCGGTGTTAGAAGCCCAGACTACCAAGGGTGGTATCTCAAGGGTGACTCCCCAGCAACCAAAGTCGCTGGTTCAAAGTCTCCCACCTATCCTGAGCGAGATATCCCAGACTCCAATATCAAGTTGCAGTAAAGGTTCACGGGGTCTTTCCGTCTAGCTGCGGGTACTCGGCATCTTCACCGAGACTTTAATTTCACCGAGTCTCTCGTTGAGACAGCGTCCAACTCGTTACGCCATTCGTGCAGGTCGGAACTTACCCGACAAGGAATTTCGCTACCTTAGGACCGTTATAGTTACGGCCGCCGTTTACCGGGGCTTAGCTTCACTGCTTCGCACCGAAGTGCTAACAAGTCCGCGTAACCTTCCGGCACCGGGCAGGCGTCAGCCCCTATACGTCGTCTTACGACTTAGCAGAGGCCTGTGTTTTTGGTAAACAGTCGGTTGGACCAATTCACTGCGGCCCCCTCGAGCTCCCTCCGTACGGAGTTGACCCTAGCGGGGCGTCCCTTCTCCCGAAGTTACGGGACGATTTTGCCGAGTTCCTTAACGAGAGTTAGCTCGCTCACCTTAGTATGTTCTACTTGTCCACCTGTGTCGGTTATCGGTACGGGCACGCGAATCCTGCCTAGAGGCTTTTCTTGGAGGCATGGGATCGGGGACTTGCCGGCGGTCAAGCCAGCTGGCATCGCACCTCGCGTAAACATCGCTGCGGATTTTCCTACAGCGACTGGCTACGTGCTTGCCCCAGGACTACCATCGCCTGGGCTCCCTTACCCTTCCCCGTCCCCCCATCGGTCATAACGGAAACGACGTGGTACAGGAATATCAACCTGTTGACCATCGACTACGCCTTTCGGCCTCGCCTTAGGTCCCGACTAACCCTGAGCAGACGAACTTTACTCAGGAAACCTTGGACAAACGGTGGTGAGGATTCTCACCCCACTTTCGTTACTCATGCCGGCATTCTCACTTCCAGCCGCTCCACGAAGGCTTACGCATCCGCTTCTCGCAACTGGAACGCTCTCCTACCGCGTGCAGCGCCCGCAGGCCTGCACACCCATAGCTTCGGAGACTAGCTTGAGCCCCGTTGAATTATCCGCGCCCGAACACTTGACCAGTGAGCTGTTACGCACTCTTTCAAGGGTGGCTGCTTCTAAGCCAACCTCTTGGTTGTCTCTGCATTCGGACATCGTTTACCACTTAGCTAGTACTTAGGGTCCTTAGCTGATGGTCTGGGTTGTTTCCCTCTCGCGTACGAAGTTTATCCCCCGCACACTGACTGCCGATCTAACCGTAACGGTCTTCGGAGTTTGCCTGAAGTCGGTAACCTGGTAGGGCCCCTAATCCAAACAGTGCTCTACGGCCGCAACGCAATCAATCGACGCTATACCTAAATATATTTCGGAGAGAACCAGATATCTCTGAGCTTGATTAGCCTTTCACTCCGATCCACAGGTCATCCGCCCAGTTTTCAACCTAGGTCGGTTCGGCCCTCCACGAGGTCTTACCCCCGCTTCAGCCTGCCCATGGATAGCTCGCTCAGTTTCGGGTCTACCGCCAGTGACTGTGTCGCCCTATTCAGACTCGCTTTCGCTACGGCTCCGCTCATCGCTTAACCTTGCCACTGACGAGTAACTCGCCGGCTCGTGATGCAAAAAGCACGCCGTCACACCCGAAGGTGCTCCGACCACTTGTAAGTTTACGGTTTCAGGTACTATTTCACTCCCCTTCAGGGGTGCTTTTCACCTTTCCCTCACGGTACTAGTTCACTATCGGTCACCAGGTAGTACTTAGCCTTGGAGGGTGGTCCCCCCAGATTCAGACCGCGTTTCACGGGTGCGGTCTTACTCAGGAACAGCATTCGACAGATCAGCGTGTTTTCACCTACGGGACGATTGCCCTCTGTGGTGCGAGGTTCCACTCGCTTCGGCTAACACCCAATTTTGTAACTGCCGCCGAGCCAGGCACGGCTCGGGCGTGCTGCCCTACAACCCCGGATAGGCAACGTGTGCCCACTTACACCTATCCAGTTTGGGCTGATCCCCTTTCGCTCGCCACTACTAAGGGAGTCTCGGTTGATTTCTTTTCCTCGGGCTACTTAGATGTTTCAGTTCGCCCGGTTCCCTTCCGTTGACTATGTATTCACCAACGGATGACGCCCCATTACGGGCGCCGGGTTTTCCCATTCGGAGATCCGCGGGTCAAAGGCTGTTCAGCGCCTCACCGCGGCTTATCGCAGCCGTCCACGTCCTTCATCGACTCCTGGTGCCAAGGCATCCACCGTAAACTCTTACTATCTTGACGGTGAGCGACCCACTTCATAAGAAGTGAATCGATAATTAAATACCCATATATTGGCCTTGTGCAGTTTTCAAGGTCCACCGAGGCGCACCTCCGGGTTCTCCGGAGGTGGTCTCTCAAAACTGAGCAGCGTTACGAGCCGACCCGAAGGTCAGCTGTACAGCCCGGTCGACGTTCTAGAGAAATCTCCCTAGAAAGGAGGTGATCCAGCCGCAGCTTCCGCTACGGCTACCTTGTTACGACTTCACCCCAATCACGGGTCCCACCTTCGACGGCTCCCTCCTTGCGGTTAGGCCACCGGCTTCGGGTGTTACTCGCTTTCGTGGTGTGACGGGCGGTGTGTACAAGGCCCGGGAACGTATTCACCGCAGCATTGCTGATCTGCGATTACTAGCAACTCCACCTTCATGGAGGCGAGTTTCAGCCTCCAATCCGAACCGAGACGCACTTTATGGGATTTGCTCCACCTCGCGGTATTGCTGCCCTTTGTATGCGCCAATGTAGCACGTGTGTAGCCCTGGACATAAGGGGCATGATGACTTGACGTCATCCCCACCTTCCTCCGGTTTGTCACCGGCAGTCTCCCATGAGTCCCCAACTTAATGCTGGCAACATGGAACGGGGGTTGCGCTCGTTGCGGGACTTAACCCAACATCTCACGACACGAGCTGACGACAGCCATGCACCACCTGTGATGGTGTCCCGAAGGAAAACCGTGTTTCCACGGTGGTCACCAACATGTCAAGCCCAGGTAAGGTTCTTCGCGTTGCGTCGAATTAAACCACATGCTCCGCTGCTTGTGCGGGCCCCCGTCAATTCCTTTGAGTTTTAGCCTTGCGGCCGTACTCCCCAGGCGGGATACTTAGTGCGTTAGCGACGGCACGGGAGGAGTCGACACCTCCCACACCTAGTATCCATCGTTTACGGCGTGGACTACCAGGGTATCTAATCCTGTTCGCTCCCCACGCTTTCGCGCCTCAGTGTCAGTAACGTCCCAGCGAGCTGCCTTCGCTATTGGTGTTCCTCCTGATATCTGCGCATTCCACCGCTACACCAGGAATTCCACTCGCCTCTTCCGTACTCTAGCCACACAGTATCCATCGGCTTTCAAAGGTTGAGCCTTTGACTTTCACAACGGACTTATGTGGCCACCTACGCGCTCTTTACGCCCAATGATTCCGGACAACGCTTGGTCCCTACGTATTACCGCGGCTGCTGGCACGTAGTTAGCCGGACCTTCTTGTGGAGGTACCGTCAATCCGCACGGCTATTAACCGGCGAACCTTCGTCCCTCCTGAAAGGGGTTTACAACCCGAAGGCCGTCTTCCCCCACGCGGCGTTGCTGCGTCACGCTTTCGCGCATTGCGCAAGATTCCCCACTGCTGCCTCCCGTAGGAGTCTGGGCCGTGTCTCAGTCCCAGTGTGGCTGATCGTCCTCTCAGACCAGCTACCCATCGTTGCCTTGGTAGGCCGTTACCCCACCAACTAGCTAATGGGCCGCGGGCCCCTCCCAATGCGGAGGCCGAAGCTTCCTTTAGTGCAGAGCCTTAAAGCTCGGCACCACATCCGGTATTAGCCCGAGTTTCCTCGGGTTGTCCCGGTCATCGGGGCAGGTTACCCACGTGTTACTCACCCGTTCGCGGCTTTGCCCCAGGGCAAGCCCTGGTTCGTCGCTCCACTTGCATGTGTTAAGCACGCCGCCAGCGTTCGTCCTGAGCCAGGATCAAACTCTCCGTGAAATTTACTTTTACAGAGAGCCTGTCAATGACTACTTCGTGGCCGCCGAGTACACAAGTACGGCGGCCGTCATGACGAGGTACTACTAAATGACCAATCGGCGCGCTGGCGCACCGATCGGGTCGGGCTGAACATTCCGCGGACCATTGGTTGGGCCCACGGAGATGCACGCTGCTCAGTTTTCAAAGACCATTGCGCCTCCGCGACGGGATTCGTCGCTCTCAGACGCCGGGGCCCCACAAGGGAGCCCCAGAGGACGATGGAATATAGCGATCCGGCAGAACTTTGTCCAGCCCCTCGCGGCAATTCCTTCGACTTGGCTCTGCGGGCCGCTCAACTGCCGCCGACGAGGCGGGCGAAGCGGCGCTTGCCGACCTGCAGCATACGGCCCTCGAGCCGATCGACGGGCAGATCGAGCGGCTGGGACGGCAGCGCCTCGCCGTCGAGCTTGACCCCGCCCTGGGTCAGCAGCCGCCGGCCCTCGCTCGAGCTGAGGCCAAAAGCGCCGGCGAGCAGGCGCGGCAGATGGATCTCAGCGTCGCCGTTCTCGAGGTAATCGCCCAGCGCCACCTCCGGCGCGTCATCGGGCGCCCCGCGGTCGACGAAGACGCGGTTGAAGGCCGCCTCGGACTCCGCGCCGCTGCCGGCGCCGTGGAAGCGCTCGACGATCCGCCGCCCGAGCTCCCGCTTGGCCTCGTTCGGCTCCCCGTCCGGCACCGCCGTCCCCAGCAGCAGCTGGAAGTACTCCTGCATCGCCTCGTCGGGGATGCTCATCAGCTTGCCGAACATCTCCGCCGGAGGGTCGGTCACGCCGACGTAGTTGCCGAGGCTCTTGCTCATCTTCTGGACGCCGTCGGTGCCGACCAGGATCGGCATCGTCAGGATCGACTGCGGCGGCTTGCCGTAGGCGCTCTGCACGTCGCGCCCAAAGAGCAGGTTGAACTTCTGGTCGGTGCCGCCGAGCTCGAGGTCGGCGTCGACGGCAACCGAGTCATAGCCCTGCAGCAGCGGATACATGATCTCCAGCGCCGCGATCGGCTGGTTGGCGCCGAGCCGCTTCTGGAAATCGTCGCGCTCGAGCAGCCGCGCCACCGTCGTCTGCGCCAGCAGCCCCAGCAGCTCCTCCGGCGCCATCCGCAGCCACTCGCTGTTGCGGCGCACCTCGGTGCGCTCGGGATCGAGGATCTTGAAGGCCTGCTCCTGGTAGGTCGCGGCGTTGGCCTCGATCTCCTCCGGGCTGGGCACCGGGCGCGAGGCCGAGCGGCCGCTGGGGTCGCCGACCCGGGCGGTGAAGTCGCCGATGATCAGGACGACGGTGTGGCCGGCGCGCTGGAAGGTCGCGAGCTTCTCGAGCACGACGGTGTGGCCGAGATGGATGTCGGCGGTGGTCGGGTCGATCCCCAGCTTGACCCGCAGCGGCCTGCCCTCCGCGAGCTGCTCGGCGAGGCGCCCGGCGGGCAGCACCTCGACCGCGTTGCGGGTCAGATCCTCGGCGCTCGCTCCCTCGGGGCTCATCGGTGGCAATGCTAGACTGCCGGACTCGCTCGACGGGCCCCGCGGCCTGCTCGGGCGTTGTTTTCGTTCCCCCCTCGATGGCCGTTTCCCTACTCAAGCTGCGGCGCCATGGCAGCGGCGAGATCCCGCCGGTCCCGCCGGCGACCCCGGCCGCCGCGATCCCGCCCCCGAAGCCGCCGAAGCCGCGGCTCAAGCGCCTGCGCTTTCTCTTCGTGCTGCTCGGGCTCGGCGTCCTCGCGGTCTGCTCGATGATCTTCGGGATGATGGCGGCGGTCTCCCAGGACCTGCCGGCGATCTACAACTTCGCCCAGTACAAAGCCTCGAAGAACAGCGAAGTGTTCGACTCCAGCGGCGAACCGATGGGGACGCTGACCTCCGACCAGAACAAAATCCTCCTCTCCTCGAGCCAGATCTCCCCCAACATCAAGAACGCCGTGGTCTCGATCGAGGACTCGCGCTTCTACGAACACGACGGCGTCGACTTCAAGGGGCTGGCGCGAGCGCTGGTCTCCGACGTCCTCAGCCAGAGCGCCCAGCAGGGCGCCTCGACGATCACCGAGCAGTTCGTCAAGAACGCGCTCGAAGCCGAAGGCAGCCGCACCGTGCTCGAGAAGTTCCGCGAGGCGGCGCTCGCCTACAAACTCGAGAAGCACTGGTCGAAGGACAAAATCCTCACCGAGTACCTCAACACGATCTACTTCGGCGAGGGCGCCTACGGGATCGAGGCCGCTGCCCAGACCTACTTCGGCGCCGACCACCCCGGCTGCGGCACCAGCGGCGAACCCTGCGCCGAAGTCCTCGAGCCCTGGGAGGCGGCGACGCTGGCCGGGATCATCGCCTCGCCCTCGGCCTTCGATCCCAAGATCTACCCCGAAAACGCGCTCGGCCGCCGCAACCTGGTGCTCGAAAAGATGTACGCACAGGGCTACATCTCCCACGCCCAGTACGAGGAAGGGGTCAAGCAGGCGCTGCCCTCGCCGGCCGACATCAAGCCGCCGACGCTCGATTCCAAGGCGCCCTACTTCACCGCCTACCTGCGCCAGCAGCTGGTCGAACGCTACGGCCCCGAGAAGGCCTACTTCGGCGGCCTCCACGTCAAGTCGACGCTCGACCTGAAGCTCCAGGAAGCCTCAGAAGAAGCGGTCAGCTCCTACCTCGGCTACACCCCGGCGACCGCCTCGGTCGTCGTCATCGACGACCACAACGCCGGCATCAAGGCGATGGTCGGCGGCCCGGACTTCGAAACGGCGCCGTTCAACCTGGCGACCCAGGGGCGCCGCCAGCCGGGCTCCTCGATCAAGCCCTTCACGCTGATGACGGCGCTCGAAGAGGGGATCTCGCCGGACACCGAATTCCCCTCCGAAGTCCGCACCTTCCACTTCGGGAAGAACGGCAACGAATCATTCGAAGTCCACAACGACGAAGAAGGCTACCTCGGCTCCTGCTCGATCGCCTGCGGTCTGACCTACTCCGACAACACGATCTACGCCGGCCTCGGCCTGGAAGGCCTGGAAGGCAAGACGACCGAGGATCGCACCCGCTCGATCGCCCGCACGATCCACGAAGCGGGCTACCAGGACCCGATCTCGACCAACCCGGCGATGGTCCTCGGCGGCCTCAAAGAAGGGGTCTCGCCGCTCGGCTGGGCCTACGCCTACTCGACCCTCGGCAACGACGGCGACCGCGTCAGCGGCACCCTGGCACCGCAGCCCGGCGACAGCCCGGTCGCCTTCACCCAGGTCACCGACAAGGAAGGGAAGACGATCAAGGGCGGCGACAACGACTCAACCCACACCCGGGTCTTCAACCAGGAAACCGCCGAAACCGAGAAGTCGATCATGGAAACCGTCGTCAACGAAGGCACCGGCACCGCCGCCCAGACCGGCGCCGAAGGCGAGTGGGGCAAGACCGGGACGACCGAGAACAACGGCGACGCCTGGTTCTGCGGCGGCATCCAGGAAGAAGTGACGGCCTGCGTGTGGGTCGGCTATGCCGACACGACGACGCCGATGACGACCCTCTTCAACGGCGGCCCGGTGATGGGCGGCACCTACCCGGCGCTGATCTGGAACCGGGTGATGACCGCCTGGGAAGAAATCAAGAAAGAACACCTGGCCGAAAAGCACGCCCGCGAAGCCCGCAAGGAAGCCAAGGAAAACGGCGCCAAGCCGGCCGAAGTCGAAGCGATCGAATCCGAAATCGGCGAAGAAGAAGTCGAAACCGAATCCGAATACGTGGCGCCCGAAGGCGAAGCCGAAGAAGAAGTGGCGCCGGAAGGGGAAGGCGGGACCGAAGCCACGCCGGCGGGCGAAGCCGAAGAAGCCCCCGAAGTCGAAGAAGAAGCCGCGCCGGAAGAAGCGGCACCCGAAGTGACGCCCGAAGCGCCCGCCGAAGGTGGCGGCGCGGGCGCCGGCGGCGGCGTCACTGCCGGTTAGCTCGGCCGCGGCCTCGAAACGAAGCGATTGCCGGCAGCGCTGAAGCGCCACGGATAGTCGACCGCTTTGGTGATGCCGATCCGCGGGCCGGTGACGACCTCCGGCGCGGGGCCCTCGGGCGCCAGCAGCAGGAAGGGGTCGCGGTCGACCGGTTTGTCGTGGTCGGCGAGGCGGACGCCGATCGCCTCGGTCAGCTTGCCGGGGCCGTTGCAGAGGTCGGCGTCGGAGCGGGCCGCCGGGCGGCGCTCGCGCATCGCCTCGAGGCCGGCGGTCGGCTCCAGAGCCCGAACCAGCACCGCTGCCGCCACGCCATCTGGCTCGCAGACGAAGTTCAGCAGGCTGTGGATCCCGTAGGAGAGGTAGACGTAGGTGCGTCCGGGCGGGCCGAAGAGGACGCTGGTGCGCTTGGTGAAGCCGACGTGGGCGTGGCAGGCCGGGTCGTCCTCCTCGTAGCTCTCGGTCTCGACGATCGTCCCACCGACGCCGCCGAAGAAGAGCCGGCAGCCGATCAGCTCGCGGGCGACCGCGTGGACCGAGCGGTCGAAGAAATCAATACCGAGACGCTCTTCCGCCCGCCTCGGTTCAGGACTGCCGATGGCGCTCTCGCGGCTCAGGGAGCCCCCGCGGCTTCGCGGACCTCGGCCAGCCGCTTCCAGGCCTCGTCGATCTGGGCCGCGAGCGGCGCCGAGCCGGTGCCGCCGGCGATCACCTTCGACTCCAGCCAGCTGGAGCGCTGCAGGACGGCGTAGTACTCATCGGTGAGATGCTCGGAGCGGGCGGCGATCTGCTCGCGGCTGAGGCCCGAGAGGGGCACCCCGGCGGCGATCGCGTCGCGGACCAGCTCGCCGACGATCCCGTGGGCCTCGCGGAAGGGCACGCCCTCGCGGACCAGGAGGTCAGCGACCTCGGTCGCCGCCAGCATCTCATCGCCGGAAGCCTCCTCGAGGCGCTCGCGGTCGAAGACGATGTCCTCGAAGATCCCGGCCGCCGCCTCGAGTGAGGCCTCGATCGTGTCGATCGCGTCCCAGAGCGGCTCCTTGTCCTCCTGCATGTCCTTGCCGTAGGTCAGCGGCAGCGCGTGCATCACGCCGAGGAGCGTCTGATGGGCGGCGGCGACGCGCGGGCTCTTGGCGCGCAGCAGCTCGGCGGCGTCGGGGTTCTTCTTTTGGGGCATGATCGAGGAGCCGGAGGAGAAGGCCTCATCGAGCTCGCAGAAGCCGAACTCGCTGCTCGACCAGATCACCAGCTCGGAGCCGAGCCGCGAGAGGTGCATCGCGCAGGTCGCCGCGGCGCTCAGGTAATCGATGACGAAGTCGCGGTTGGAGGTGCCGTCGAGCGAGTTCGGAGTGACGGCCGCGAAGCCGAGCTCGGCGGCGACGATGTCGCGGTCGATCGGCCAGTTGACGCCGGCCAGGGCGCCGGAGCCGAGCGGCATCACGCTGGCCGACTCGGCGGCGAAGCCGAAACGGCGGGCGTCGCGCGAGAGCATCCAGAAGTAGGCCAGCAGGTGATGGCCGAGGTAGACCGGCTGGGCGCGCTGCAGGTGGGTGTAGCCGGGCATCGGCCAGTCGCGGTGGGTCTCGGCGAGGCCGGCGAGGCGCTCCATCGTCGCCGCGCAGAGGCGGATCGCGCGGCGCGAGGCGGCGCTGACGACCATCGCGATGTCGGTTGCGACCTGGTCGTTGCGCGAGCGGCCGGTGTGGAGCTTGCCGGCCAGCGGCCCGATCTCCTCGCCGAGCAGCCGCTCGATCGCCATGTGGATGTCCTCGTCGGCCTCCTCGAAGGCGAAGTCGGGGGCTTCGATCCGAGCGCCGACGCGGTCGAGGCCGGCGCCGATCTGCTCGGCCTCCTCGGCCGTGAGGACCCCGACGCGGACCAGCCCGCGGGCGTGGGCCTGAGACTGGAGGATGTCGTAGGGCGCCAGCTGCCAGTCGAACGGCAGCGAGCGGTTCATCCGCCAGAAGCGAGGGTCGGGGTCTTTGCGGAAGCGGGCCATCGGCGGGCGATTATCCCGGCTGGCCGACGGCCGCCGCCAGCTCCTCGCAGACCCGCGCCACCTGGCCCTCGCTCATCGTCGTGAAGAACGGCAGCGCCAGCGACTCGCGTGAGGCCGCTTCGGCGACCGGGAACTGGCCCTCCCGGTAGCCGAGCTCGCGCAGGTGCGGGAAGAGGTGGATGCAGGGCAGATAGGCCTTGGAGGCGACGCCGCGCTCGGCGAGGCGGGCGATCGTCCGGTCGCGGTCGATCCCGGGCGCCAGGCGCACCGGGTAGACGAACCAGGAGCGGGTGGCGCCGCCGCGCTCCGGGACCGGCGTGGTCACCCCCTCCACCCCGGCCAGGCCCTCGGCGTAGAGCGCGGCAACGGCGGCGCGGCGCGCGAGGATCGAGTCGAGGCGCTCGACCTGGGCGACGCCGATCGCCGCGGCGACGTCGGAGAGCCGGTAGTTGAAGCCGAGGCGGTCGTGGTCGAGCCAGCCCATGTCGACAGCGCGGCCCTGGTTGCGCTCGGAGCGCAGGCGAGCGGCGGTGGCGGTGTCGGGCCCGCCGATCATCCCCCCCTCCCCCGTCGTCATCTGCTTGTTGGCATAGAAGGCGAAGACCGCGAGGGTGCCGCGGGTGCCGACCCGGCGGCCGCCCGGTTCGACCGCGCCGAGCGCCTGGGCGGCGTCCTCGACGACACTGAGGCCGCGCGGCGCCGCCAGCGCCTCGAGCTCGTCCATCGGCGCCGGGAATCCGAAGATGTGGACCGGCAGCAGGCCGGCGGTGCGCTCGCCGATCGCCGCCGCGACCGCATCGGGGTCGACGTTCAGCGTCACCGGGTCGACGTCGGCGAAGACCGGCTTGGCGCCCTCGTAGAGCAGGCAGTTGGCGCTGGCGACGAAGGTGAACGGGCTGGTGATGACCTCGTCCCCCGGCCCCCATCCGCGCATGCGGACGCAGAGGTGCAGGCCGCTCGTTCCACTGGAGACCGAGACCGCGTCCTCGGTGCCGAGCCAGGCCGCGAAGTCGCGTTCGAAGCGAACCCCCATCGGCCCCAGCGATAGGTGGCCGGAGCGCAGCACCTCGAGCACCAGCTCCTCCTCGCGGGCCCCGATCTCCGGCCCGGAGAGCGGAATCTGCTCCTGTCCGGGCTCGGCGCTCACTGGTAGGCGTACTCCAGGGAATCGACGAGCGCCTGCCAGGAGGCCTCGATGATGTTCTCCGAGACTCCCGTCGTCCCCCACTCGCGCTCGCCGTCGGCGGAGTCGAGGAGAACCCGGGTGACGGCGTCGGTGCCGTGGTCCTGGTCGAGGATCCGCACCTTGTAGTTGGTCAGCTCGATGTCGGCCAGGTGGGGGTAGCGGTCGGCGATCGCGCTGCGCAGAGCGCGGTCGAGGGCGTTTACCGGACCGTTGCCCTCGGCGACGCGCAGGTAGCGCTGGCCGTCGACCTCGACCTTGATCGTCGCCTCGGTTTCGACCTCGCCGCCGGCCCGGCGCTCGGTCACGACCCGGTAGCTCTCGAGCTTGAAGAGCGGTTTGTAGACCCCCGCCTCGAAGCGCAGCAGCAGCTCGAAGGAGGCCGGCGCCGCCTCGTAGTGGTAGCCGCGGTGCTCGCGCTCCTTGAGCTTCTCGATCGCCCGGGTCGCCGCGGCGTCGTCGAGCTCGAGGCCCGCTTCGGCGGCCTTGCTGCGAATCGTCGCCTTGCCGGAGAGCTCGGAGGCGAGGATGTCGCGCCCGTTGCCGACCAGCGCCGGGTCGAACTGCTCGAACGTCCTGGCGTCGGCCTCGACCCCGGCGGCGTGCAGGCCGGCCTTGTGGGCGAAGGCGTTGCGGCCCACATAGGGCTGGTCGGGATCGGGGACCAGGTTGCAGACCTCGTCGAGGAAGTGGGCGGTCGGGGTCAGCTCGGCGAGCTGGTCGGCGCTGAGGACCTCGAAGCCCATCTTCAGCTGCAGCGCCGGCAGAATCGAGGCGAGGTTGGCGTTGCCGCAGCGCTCGCCGTAGCCGTTGGCGCAGCCCTGGACCAGCCGGGCCCCGGCGTCGACCGCGGCCAGCGAGTTGGCGACCCCGCAGCCGGCGTCGTCGTGGGTGTGGATCCCGATCTCGACCTCGTCCCCGATCGCCGCCACCACCTCGGTGGTGATCGCCGCGATGTCGGCGGGGAGGTTGGCGCCGTTGGTGTCGCACAGGGTGACGTTCTCGGCGCCGCCGTCGATCGCCGCGCGCAGCGTTTCGAGCGCGTAGCCGGCGTCTTCGCGGTAGCCGTCGAAGAAGTGCTCGGCGTCGAAGAAGGGCCGCTTGCCGTGCTCGCGACAGAGGGCGAGCGAGTCGGCGATCATCGCCAGGTTCTCCGCCGGCGCGACCCGGATCACCTTCTCGACGTGGAGCATCGAGCTCTTGCCGACCAGGCAGATCACCGGGGCGAAGGAGGCGACGAGCACGGCGAGCGCCTCGTCCTCGGCGGCGGCGCGATCGCGCCGGCGGGTCATGCCGAAGGCGGCGACGGTGCTGTGCTCGAGCTCCAGGTCGGCGAGCTGCTCGAAGAACTCGGCCTCCTTGGGGTTGCTGCTGGGAAAGCCGGCCTCGACGTAGTGGACGCCGAGGCGGTCCAGGGCGCCGACGACGCTCAGTTTCTCGCCCACCGAGAGCGACATGCCGCGCCCTCCCATGCCGTCCCGCAGGGTGGTGTCGTAGAGCTTCACCTGTTCCATCCGCATGCTGCCTTTCGAGTCGAGAAGAAGATCGGGCCGGACCTCGCCGGACCCGGGGCGCGCGGGCGGTGGAGCGCTCGCGCCAGCCGCTAGGCGGCGGGGGTAATTCGCCCGACCTGGCCGCCCGAGTCGATCTCCTCGGTGCCGCTCTCGGCGCCGTCGCAGGGCTCAGCCGACACCGAGGCCGGCGCGGCCACGAAGTCGAGCCACTCGAGGTACTCCTCGGCGTGCCCGTGGAGGGCGTCCATGAACTTCTTCTGGACGTGGAGCGTGATCTCGCCGGGTCCGCCGAGCTCGTGGTCGTCGATCTCGCGCACCGGCACCAGCTCGGCGGCGGTGCCGGTCAGGAAGACCTCCTCGGCGAGGTAGAGCTCACCGCGGGCGATGTCGCGCTCGACCACCGTGTAGCCGAGGTCGCGGGCGATCTGGATCACCGACTTGCGGTTGATGCCGTCGAGGATCGAGGCGCTCTGCGGCGGCGTCAGGATCTCGCCATCGCGGACCACGAAGATGTTCTCGCCGGAGCCCTCGCAGACCATGCCGCGATCGTCGAGCAGGATCGCCTCGTCGTAGCCGCTGTTGGCCGACTCGGTCTTGGCGAGGATCGAGTTGAGATAGGAGCCGGCGGCCTTGGCGTGCGGGATCGCGCCCGACGGGCTGAGCCGGCGCCAGGAGGAGACCTTGGCGCGGATGCCGCGGCCGGCGCTCTCCTCGCCGAGATAGGCACCCCAGGCCCAGGCGGCGATGATCACGTCGACCGGCGCGCCGTTGGCGTAGAGGCCCATCTCGCCGTAGCCGCGGAAGGCCAGCGGCCGGATGTAGCAGGCGCGCAGGCCGTTGCGGGCGATCAGCTCGTGGGAGGCGAGGCGCAGCTCCTCGGTCGAGTAGGGCATCTGCAGGTAGTAGAGCTCGGCTGATTTCTCGAGCCGATCGAAGTGCTCGCGGCTGCGGAAGATCGCCGGCCCGCGGTCGGTTTCGTAGGCGCGGATGCCCTCGAAGACGCCCGTGCCGTAGTGCAGACCGTGGGAAAGCACGTGCACCTGGGCGTCCTCCCAGGCGACCAGCTCGCCGTTCTTCCAAATCAAATCGACCGGATCCATGTTGCAGAGAAGTATGCCCGATCAAACGAAGGGGTTCATCGTCGCCGCCCGAATGACGGCGGAAACCCCAATGGAGGAGCCATCGACATGAAACGAAGCCTTCGTCCCCGGCTTACCTACGCCAATGTGATCGCCTCGATCGCGCTCTTCGTGGCGCTGAGCGGCGTCGCGGTGGCGGCCGGCCTGCCCAAGCACAGCGTCGGCCCCAAGCAGCTGAAGAAGGGCGCCGTGACCGCTGCCGCGATCAAGAAGGGCGCCGTCACGTCCGGCAAGCTCGGTCCCAAGTCGGTCGTCGCCGGCAAGCTCGGCCCCAACGCGGTCGGCCCCGGCAACATCGGCAACGGCGCCGTCACCACCGACAAGATCGTCGCCGGCGCGGTGATCGCCAGCTCGATCAAGAACGGCGTCATCACCACCAACAAGCTGACCAACAACAACGTCACGACGGCGAAAATCGCCGAAGCGAACGTCACCACGGCGAAGCTCGCCAACGCTGCCGTGACGGCGGCGAAACTGGCGCCCGAAGTCCTCAACAACGTCTCGCCGCTGAAGTCCGGCCAGACGCTGCGCGGCGTCTTCGACATCGGCGGGACCGATCCCGCAATTGTGGCGACCACCGCGAACGGTTCGATCACCTTCCAGCAGGTGCTGGCCGCGGCGCCGACGGTGTCGATCCTCAAAAAAGGCACCACGAGCCCCACCTGCCCGGGTCTCGGCAGCGGCAACGAAACGCCGGGCGCGACCGCCGGCAACCTCTGCATCTACCTGACGACCGAAACCAACCTCGACGCGACGGCGCCGCTGACGGCGGAGTCGAACACCCGTCTCGGGGTCGGCCTGGTCGCCAAATCGGCCGCCAAAGAAGGGGCCTACGCGGCCATCGGCCAGTGGGCGGTGACCGCTCCGTAGAGCAGCGTCAAGAGGCGAGAGCCTCGATCACCGCGGCGGTCATCTCCGCGGTGCCGACCTCGACCTCCGGGGGGACGTCCGCCATCGGCGGCGGTGCCAGCGTCCCTCCGGCAAGGTCGGGGGTCCTCATCCCGTCTTCCAGCACCCGGTCGACGGCCAGCTCGATCCGCTCGGCGTCCTCGGGACGGTCGAGGCCGTGGCGCAGCATCAGCGCCACCGAGAGGAAGGTCGCGAGCGGGTTGGCGATGCCTTTGCCGGCGATGTCGGGAGCCGAGCCGTGGACCGGCTCGAAGAGGCCGGGGTCGCCCTCCGCGCCGAGGCTGGCGGAGGGCAGCATCCCGAGGCTGCCGGTCAGCATCGCCGCCTCGTCGGAGAGGATGTCGCCGAAGAGGTTCTCGGCGACGACGACGTCGAAGTCGGCCGGGCGCGAGACCAGCTGCATCGCCGCATTGTCGACCAGCAGGTGGTCGAGGTGGACGTCGTCGTAGTCGGCGGCGATGCCGGTGACGACCTCGCGCCAGAGCCGCGAGGTCTCCATCACGTTGGCCTTGTCGACCGAGGTGACCTTGGGACGGCGCCCGGAGCTCGCGGCGCGGCGGCGGGCGGCCTCGAAGGCGGTGCGGGCGATCCGCTCGACTTCGGCGCGCGTGTAGGTGCAGGTGTCGTAGGCGGAGTCGGGTTCGCGTCCCGACTTGCCGAAGTAGATGCCGCCGGTGAGCTCGCGGACGACCAGCAGGTCGGTGCCGGAGATGCGCTCTTCGCGCAGCGGGCTGGCGCCCATCAGCGCCGGGCTCGGCCGCACCGGGCGGAGGTTGGCGTAGAGGCCCATGCCCTTGCGCAGGCCCAGCAGGCCCTGCTCGGGGCGCGGGTCGTCGGGGTTCGTCGTGTCCCATTTTGGGCCGCCGACGGCGCCCAGCAGCACCGCGTCGGAGGCTCGGCAGGCGGCCAGCACCTCGTCGGTCAGGGCGATGCCGTTCGCGTCGATCGAGCAGCCGCCCATCAGGCGCTCGTCGTAGGCGAACTCGCCGAGCGTGTCGAGCAGTTGGCGGGCGGCGCCGACGATTTCGGGGCCGATGCCATCGCCGGCGAGAACGACTATGCGGGGGGCGTCAGGCACGGCGGCGGACTCTACCCACGTTGGCTAGGCGGCGACGGCGGAGATGTTGAGACGGACGTAGCGCAGGGTGAGGGGCTCGCCGGACTCGGCGAGAACGTCGTCGAGGAAGGGCTCGTGGAGCGCCGGCGGCAGGGTGTCGATGTGGGGCTTGA
Source organism: uncultured Actinomycetes bacterium (assembly GCA_963839115.1). Classification (GTDB taxonomy): domain Bacteria; phylum Actinomycetota; class Thermoleophilia; order Solirubrobacterales; family 70-9; genus VAYN01. The sequence continues at coordinate 1,129,390 of CAWITM010000001.1, read as the reverse complement.
CGATCAGTTCGCGCATGAAGGCGCGGGCGTCGGGCGGCACGACCTCCCAGGGCGTCAGCCAGGCCTTTACGTCGGTGAAGCCGGTGGCGCGCAGGCGCTCTTCGGTCTCCGCGGCGTCGTAGTAGTGCCAGGGGATCTCGAAGTCCGCCGCGGCGAGGTGCTCGGCATACGGCTCCCGGGCGGCGACCTCGGCCGAGGCGGCGGCGAAGGCCTCGATGTTGCCCTTGCCGCCGCACTGGGCCTCGAGGCGCCCGCCCTTGCGCAGCGCGGCGCGCATCCGGGCGAAAAGCGTCTCGTGGTCGGCGATCCAGTGGAAGACGGCGCTCGAGACGGCGGCGTCGACGGGCTCGGGCAGCTCCAGCGCGGTCAGGTTGGACACGAAGGATTCATCGGTCGGCCGCAGCACCTCGCGCACCTTCTCGACCATCGCCGCCGAGCCGTCGACGGCGATCACCCGGCCCTCCGGCAGGCGCTCGACCAGCATCCGCGTCACCCGGCCGGTGCCGCAGCCGGCGTCGAGCACGGTCTCGTCACCGCTCAGCGGCAAGCGCTCCAGGACCGCCGTCGCCCACTCCTCGTGGGGGACGCTGATCCGCTGGTAGCCGGCGGCGTCCCACTCCTTGATCGGCGCCGTCATCCCAGCGCCGTCGTGACCGGACCGCGGGCGGCGCCGCCGGACTCCTCGAAGGCGTCGATCGCGCCGGCGTTCTGCAGCGTGATGCCGATGTCGTCGAGGCCGTTCAGGAAGCGGTGCTTGACGTCGGGCTCGACCGCGAACTCGAAGACGCCGGCGGCGCAGGTGACGGTCTCGTCGTCGACGTCGATCCGCGCCTCGCCCGCCTCGGCGACCTGGCGGCACTGCTCCTCGGGCAGGATCGCCGGCAGCAGGCCGATCTTGGTGCAGTTGGCGTAGAAGATGTCGGCAAAGGAGGGCGCGACGATCGCCTCGAAGCCGAAGTCCTCGAGCGCCCAGGGGGCGTGCTCCCGCGAGGAGCCGCAGCCGAAGTTGCGCCCGGCGACGAGGATCGGGTTGGGCTCGAGCTCGATCTCGCCGTCCCGGATCCAGTCGTAGAAGAGGAACTCGCCGAAGCCGGTCCGCTCGACCCGCTTGAGGAACTGCTTGGGGATGATCTGGTCGGTGTCGACATCGTTGCGGTTGAGCACCGACACCTTGCCCTCGATGACGTCTACTGGCCTCATGTCTAGCTCCAATCCCTGATGTCGACGAAGTGGCCCTCGACCGCCGCGGCGGCGGCCATCTTCGGGCTGACGAGGTGGGTGCGCCCGCCCTTGCCCTGGCGGCCCTCGAAGTTGCGGTTCGAGGTCGACGCGCAGCGCTCGCCCTCGGCGAGCGTGTCCGGGTTCATCCCCAGGCACATCGAGCAGCCTGCCTCGCGCCATTCGAAGCCGGCGCTGCGGAAGACGTCGTCGAGGCCCTCGGCTTCGGCGGCCTTCTTGACCTGCTGGGAGCCGGGGACGACCATCGCGTGGACGCTTGCGGCAATCTTGCGGCCGTCGACGATCGCCGCCGCCTCGCGGAGGTCCTCGATGCGGCTGTTGGTGCAGGAGCCGATGAAGACGCGTTCGGGGGCGACCTCGGTCATCGGCGTGCCAGCGGTGAGGCCCATGTAGGTAAGCGCCCGTTCGGCCGACTCGCGGTCGTCGGCGGACTCCAGCGCCGCCGGGTCGGGAACGGTGTCGGTGACCTCGCAGACCATGCCTGGGTTGGTGCCCCAGGTGACCATCGGCGAGATCGCCGCGGCGTCGACCGCGACCTCGTTGTCGAAGGTCGCGCCCTCGTCGCTCGGCAGCTCGCGCCAGCGGGCGACGGCGGCGTCGAAGTCCTCGGGGGCCCCGGGGGTGCCGCGGACCCACTCGAAGGTGGTCTCGTCGGGGGCGATCATTCCGGCGCGGCCGCCGCCCTCGATCGTCATGTTGCAGATCGTCATCCGGCTGTGCATCTCCAGGCCCTCGATCGTCGGGCCGGCGTACTCGACCGCGTAACCGTTCATGCCGCCGGTGCCGAGCCGCCCGATCGTCGCCAGGATCAGGTCCTTGGGCGTGACCCCGTGGCCGAGCTCGCCGCTGTAGGTGATCCGCATCGTGCGCGGGCGCTTCTGCACCAGGCACTGGGTGGCGAGCACGTGCTCCACCTCGGAGGTGCCGATCCCGAAGGCCAGCGCGCCGAAGGCGCCGTGGGTCGAGGTGTGGCTATCGCCGCAGACGATCGTCATCCCCGGCTGGGTGACGCCCAGCTCCGGGCCGATCACGTGGACGATGCCCTGGCGGTCGGAGCCGAGACTGTAGACCGGGACGCCGAACTCCTCGCAGTTGCGCTCCAGGGTTTCGACCTGGACGCGGGAGAGCTGGTCGGCGATCAGGTTGGCCGCCATCGTGCCGTCGGTCGGCGTGTTGTGGTCGGCGGTCGCCAGCGTCTTGTCGGTCCGGCGCACCGTGCGGTTGGCCAGGCGCAGGCCGTCGAAGGCCTGCGGCGAGGTGACCTCGTGGACCAGGTGGAGGTCGATGTAGATCAACCCCTCGCCGACCTCGTGGGCCTCCCAGATCTTTTCGAACATGTTCTTGGGCACCTCTAGCTCCTCCTCAGTCCGGCCGCGATGACGGCGATGAAACGCGTCGGGTCATCCCCGTCGTTCTCGAAATGATGCGGGAGATCGGCGTCGAAGGTGACGCTGTCCCCCTCCTGCAGGTCGTAGCGCGTGCCGTCGACGACCAGCGCCAGGGTGCCGGCGAGGACGACGGCGGTCTCGCGGCTGCCGGGCTCGTGCATCGGCGGGTCGCTGCGGCCGCCGGTGGTGGCGCCGGGCGCGAGCGCGTGCATCGAGACGTCGGCGCGCTGGCCGGGCATCGGCGGCGTCAGCTCTTCGAAGAGGTGTCCCCCGCGCCGGTTGGCGCGGCGCGCGGCGGCCCGCGACACGACGACGTTCTGGCCCTCGTCGAGGCGCAGCAGTTGGGACAGCGTCAGCTCGAGGCCGGCGGCGATCTTGGCGGCGACGGCGAGAGTCGGCGACGTCTCGCCGCGCTCGACCTGGGAGAGCATCTGGGCGGAGACGCCAGAGCGGGTGGCTAGGTCGCGGAGCGAGAGCGCCATCGCGTCGCGCAGGGCGCGGATGCGGGGGCCGACGGCAGTGGCGGCGTCGGGAGCGGTGGACGGCGCGGCGACGGGCGCGGGCGGCGAGGGCGGGACGGCGTTCTTCTGGCGCGTTGCGGTGGCCACGAAGCGCGTACGTTATCACGGACGCTTGTAAAACAGCAGCAGTGAGGAGAGGTCGACGGCCAGGGCGTCTTCTTCGCTCAGTAGCTGGCGCTTGGTGACGCGGGTGACGCCGTAGCCCGCGGTCGCGAGGCGGCGGTCGCGGACCCTGTCGTCCTCCCAGCTTTGGCGGCGGCCGTGGGACTCGAAGCCGTCGAGCTCGACGATTTGGCGCTGCTCCGGCCAGAGGCAATCGACCTCGTAGCGCCGCTCGAGCTCGTGGCGACTGGCCGGGACATGGACGGCGGCGTTGACTCTTGGGCGCGGTAGGGCGTGACGGTCGAGGAACGGGAGGAACAGCTCCTCGAGCGTGCTGTGGAGCCGGCCACCGGGGTCTTCTTGGCGGCGCTCGAGAGCGGCGCGGAGTGCTCGGGCACCGCGATGGCGCGGATAGCGGGCGAGGAGGGCAGGTAGGGACAGGCGGTCGCGCAGCTGGAGGAATTCCGCCTCGCGGAGAGCCGCCTCGACAGAGTGCGGGGTCGCCACCGTGGCGAGGTCGAGCAGGGTGCGCATCGGGGAGGTGACGGGGATCCCGTCCTCGACCGTGCACTCGTCGGCCGGGAAGCGGCCGAAGTGGCGGCGGATCGTCCCGTTCGAACGAGTCTTGCGCGGGACCGTCACGTCGATCGCGCCACTGCCGGGATCGCGGATGCCCCAGAGCGCCGCCGCGGTCCGATGGCTCAGCACCGCGCCGGTCCCGGAGGCGAGTACGGCGGCCATCCATCGCGACCGCATCGTCAAAGCCAGATGTCCCACGGCGTAGACGCCTGGATGCAAGCGATGCAGTCGCTTCCGACGGATCCAGCCGTCAACCTCGTCTTCGCTGAGACCGGCGGCGACTAGCTGGATCCGCGAGACGACCCCATGCTGCCGCCCCGCCAGCCGAGCAACCGCGCCAACGGTGGCACTCGCCTCCGTCCCTCCCCCACGAGTCTGCAATGACCCGTCGTGGGGACGGGTAAATGCAGACTCGTGGGACATGCGGCGAACCCTGACGGGGCAAAGCGCACACGCGGCGCTATGAATGGGGCAATTGCGTGCCTACTCTGTGGCGGGACCCGCCGGGAGCCCCCGCCGCCGAGAACTGGACCCTTCTATGGCCCAGGCGTTGGCTCAGAAATCACTGCGTCGGCGGTCGCGGCCTCGGCCTCGCGGGTCGCAACGCCCTCGAGGGCGTTGGACAGGGCGCGGAGGTAGGCGCGGGCGCTGGCCTCCATGATGTCGGTGGCGACGCCGGATCCGGAGGCCAGGCGGCCGTCGGTGCGGAGGGTGACGGTCACCTCGCCGAGGGCGTCCTCTCCCCCGGTCACCGCCTCGACCGTGTATTTGGCGAGCTCACTTTCGGTCTCGGTCGCCGCCTGGATCGCGCGGAAGACGGCGTCGATCGGGCCGTCGCCGCCGGAGGTCGCCGAGACCTCCTCGCCGGAGGGCAGGGTGACGCCGACTTTGGCGACCGGCTCGCGGCCTGAGGCCGCGGTGACCTCGAACCAGGCCAGCTCGTGGGCATCGGCGGAGTCGCGCATCTCGTCGGAGACGATCGCCTCGAGGTCGAGCGCGGTCACCTGCTTCTTGCGGTCGGCGATCTCCTTGAAGGCCTTGAACGCGGAGTTGAGGGAGTTGCCCTCGATCTTGTAGCCCAGCTGCTCCAGCGCATCGCGCAGGGCGTGGCGGCCGGAGTGCTTGCCGAGCACGATCGAGTTCGACTCGAGGCCGACTTCGGTCGCGTCCATGATCTCGTAGGTGCTGCGCTCCTTCAGCACGCCGTCCTGGTGGATCCCGGACTCGTGGGCGAAGGCGTTGCGGCCGACGATCGCCTTGTTCGGCTGCACCGGGTAGCCGGTCAGGCGGCTGACCATGCGGCTGGTGCGGGCGATCTCGCGGGTGTTGATGCCGGTGGTGAAGCCGTGGACGTCCTCGCGGACCTTGATCAGCATCGCTACCTCCTCCAGCGAGCAGTTGCCGGCGCGCTCGCCGAGGCCGTTGATCGCGCACTCGATCTGGCGGGCGCCAGCGCGAACGCCGGCGTAGGAGTTGGCGACGGCGAGGCCGAGGTCGTCGTGGCAGTGAACCGAGGTCTCGACCTCGCGCAGGCCCGGCACCAGCTCGTACAGCCGGCCCCAGAATGCCGCGTACTCCTCGGGCGTCGTGTAGCCGACCGTGTCGGGGACGTTGACGACGGTCGCGCCCGCCTCGACGGCGATCGCGATGACTTCGGCGGTGAACTCGATGTCGGCGCGGGTCGCGTCCATCGGCGAGAACTCGACGTCCTCGCAGAAGGCGCGCGCCTGGGTCACCGCCGCCCTGGCCTGGCCCTTGACGTCCTCGCGATCGGTCTGCAGCTGGTGCTGGATGTGGATGTCGGAGGTCGAGATGAAGGTGTGGATGCGCGGCCGCTGCGAGTCCTTGATCGCGTTCCAGGCGGCGTCGATGTCGGCCTTGTGGGTGCGGGCGAGGCCGCAGATGACCGGCCCTTCGACCCGGCGGGCGATCTCCCGGACCGCCTCGAAGTCGCCCGGCGAGGCGATCGGGAAGCCGGCCTCGATCACGTCGACCCCGAGCCGGGCCAGCTGCTGGGCGATCTCGACCTTCTCGCCGGCGTTCAGCGAGATCCCCGGCGACTGCTCGCCGTCTCGCAGAGTCGTATCGAAGATGTGGACGCGGTTGGCGTCGGAAGCTGATGCTGCGGGTCCCATGGACCTTCTCCTTCTTTACTTGAACTGATTGGCCTTTATGTCTCTCGCGGCTATCGCGCCGCCCAGCGCTATTCCCCCCGAGGGGGGAGGAGAAGGCGAAGCGCGAGGCTGGCGGAGCGGTGAGCCATCAGTCCAGGCAGGGTAGCGCACGCGCGGACGCTCAGATGATTTCCGCTGGCGCGTGGCATACGCTGGCGGCCGTGGAGGCTGGAACCACCACCCCCTCCGCGGCGAGCACCGCCGCCGCGCCGATCAACTGGCTGGCGCTGTTCGCGATCGGCGTCGCCACCGTCGTCATCGCCAACGACTTCTCGGCGATCAACGTCGCCCTGCCGACGATGGAGAGCGACTTCCACACCAACATCAACACGATCCAGTGGGTGGTCAACGCCTACGCCCTGATGTTCGGGGTGATGATCGTGACCGGCGGGCGCCTCGCCGACATGTTTGGCCGCCGCAACGCCTTCTTCCTCGGCACCGCGATCTTCGCCGTGATGTCCCTGCTCGGCGGGCTGGCGCCGACGCTGCCGCTCCTAATCGTCGCCCGGACGTTGATGGGAGTCGGCGCGGCGCTGATGCTGCCGGCCATCATCGGCATGGTCTACGCGCTGCTGCCCGAAGAAAAGGCGGGCCTGGCGGGCGGGATCATCATGGGCGCGGCCGGGCTCGGCAACGCGATCGGGCCGTTGATCGGCGGCGTGCTCACCGACCTCGCCAGCTGGCGCTGGATCTTCTTCGTCAACGTGCCGGCCTCGGCCTTCGCCGTCGCGGTGGTCTGGTTCGGCGTCCACATCAAGGAGGCCGAGGACTCCGACCACAAGCTCGATTACCCGGGCATCGCGGCGATCTCGCTCGGCCTCGTCGCCCTGCTGGTCGCCCTCGACCAGGTCGACGACTGGGGCTGGAGCGACCCGCGGGTCATTTTCCTGCTCGCCGTCGCCGTCGCCGGCGTCGCGGCCTTCCTGCCGCTCGAGCGCCGCGCCGGCCGCCACGCCCTGGTTCCGGCGGAAATCATCCGCAACCGCCCCTTCGCGGCGTCCTGCGTCGGCGTCCTCTTCATGTCGGCGACGTTCTTCGCCTCGCTGCTCTACCTGCCGCAGTTCATGGAGCACCAGCTCGGTTACTCGCCGCTCGGCTCGGGGCTGGGGATGCTGCCGGCGCTGGCGACCTTCGCCCTCGTCTCCTTCGTCGCCGGCCCGCTGTACGAGCGGCTCGGGGCGAAGGCCCTGGCGAGCGTCGGGGCGGCGTGCATCACCGCGGCGCCGCTGCTCTTCTCACTGGTCGACGCCGGCTCCGGCTACGACGCGCTGGTGCCCGGGATGGTCGTCCTCGGGATCGGGATCGGCGTCTTCTACCCGACCGCGACGACCTACGGGGTGACCGCGGTCGACGAATCGCAGGCCAGCCTGGCCGGCGGCATCGTCTACATGTTCCAGATCGCCGGCGGCTCGATCGGGCTGGGACTGACGACGACGATCTTCTCCGGCGCGATCCCACCCTTCGTCGACGGCTTCCAGGCGGCGTTCCGGCTAGACGCCGGGCTGGCGCTGGTCGGGTTCCTGGTCGTGGCGCTGTTCGTCGGCGGCAACCTGCTCGGCCGGCGGCCCGAGGTGGAAACCGAGCCGGTCTGACCCGGTCCCGCCGCGGCGCGAGGGCCGGCCGCTTAGCTGGTTTCGTTGCGGCCGGGGCCGCCGACGAGGACGTTTTCGCCGCTGCCGCCGACGAGTCTGTCGTTGCCGAGGCCGCCGTAGAGGACGTCGTCGCCCGAGCCGCCGTAGAGGACGTCGTCGCCGGCGCGGCCGCTCAGCGTGTCGTCACCGGGTCCGCCGACCAGCTTGTCGTTGCCGAGACCGCCGACCAGGAGGTCGTTGCCTTCGCCGCCACGCAGGGTCGCCGGCGCTTCGACCGTCCTCCCCAGTTCGATGCTGTCGTTGCCGGCGCCGCCGTTGACTTCGAAGCCGCCGATCGCCGCCGCTTCGCAGCTCAGCGCGTCGAGGTTGCCGCCTGGGTGGGCGCAGACCGAGCCGCCGACTTCGAGCGGGGCGCCGGAGAGGATTTCGTAACGGGCGGCGTCGGCGCTCAGTTCAATCGAGATCGCGTCGGGCCCGGGGCCGCCGGCAAGGACCAGGGTCAGTGCGCGTTCACGACCCTGAGCGGCGCCAGCGAAGGCGGCGAGCAGGGCCAGGACGGCGATCGCGGTGGCGAGAGAGCGCTTCATCGTTCCCCACCAACAGCCGGAAATGCCAATGGTTGCGGCCTAGAGGTCGACCGAGCGACCGACGGAGAAGCCGTCGATGCCGAGGATCTTGTCGAGCGCCTCGCCCCGCACCGGGGCGTCGGTGGTCAGCGCCATGACCGCGTTCTCGGTCCCCGACTCGACGCCGACCGCGGCGGAGACGATGTTCACGCCCTCCTCGCCGAAGGCGGTGCCGACGCGGCCGATCATCCCCGGCTGGTCGGCGTAGCGGAAGACCGTGATGTGCTCGGCGAAAGGCAGGTAGAAGCTCTCGTTCCAGGCCGAGACGAGGTAGGGCACGTTTTTCGGCCCGACGCTGGTGCCGGCGACCTCGACCTCACCCTCGCCCGAGTGGACCCGGACGGTGACCAGCTCGGTGAAGTCCTCGGAGCTCGAGGCCTTGGTCTCGGTCAGCTCGATGCCCCGCTCCTCGGCCATCTGCGGGGCGTTGACGAGGTTGACCGGGGTCTCGGTGTTGCCGGAGAGGATGCCGACCAACACCGCGATCCCCAGCAGGCGCGTGTCGTGGGAGGCGATCCGGCCGCTGAACTCGGCGGTGACGCGGTCGACCGAGCCCTGGCCCAGTCCCTGCGCCAGCCGCCCGAGTTTTTCGCAGAGCGGGACGAACGGCGCCAGCGCCTCCATCGCCTCGGGGCGCACGGCGGCGATGTTGACGGCGTTGGTGACGACGCCGCCGGTCAGCGCCTCGGTCACCTGCTCGGCGGTGACGACGCCGGCGCGGTCCTGGGCCTCGGCGGTCGAGGCGCCGAGGTGCGGGGTGACGACGACGTCGGGACGGGCGAAGATCGCGTGCTCGGTAAACGGCTCGGCCGGGAAGACGTCGAGGGCGGCGCCGGCAAGCTTGCCGGACTCGAGCCCGGCCAGCAGGTCGTCGAGCTCGACCAGCTCGCCGCGGGCGCAGTTGACAACGCGGGCGCCGTCCTTCATCTGGGCGATCGCCTCGGCGTCGATCAGGCCGATCGTCTCCGGCGTCTTCGGCACGTGCAGAGTGACGAGGTCGGAGCGGCCGAGCAGGTCGGCGAGCTCGTCGCAGCCCTCGACGCCGAGTTCGCGGAAGCGCTCGGCGGAGACGAACTTGTCGAAGGCGAGCACCTCCATGTCGAAGCTTTGGGCGCGGGCGGCGACCAGCTGGCCGATGCGGCCGAAGCCGATCACGCCGAGGGTCTTGCCATAGAGCTCGGCGCCCTTGAACTTGGCCCGGTCCCAGCGCCCGGCGACCAGCGAGGCGTGGGCCTGCGGCACGTTGCGGAAGAGCGCCAGCGACAGCGCCAGGGTGTGCTCGGCGGCGGCGACCGAGTTCGACTCGGGGGCGTTGGCGACGATGATGCCGCGGCGGGTGGCGGCCGGGATGTCGACGTTGTCGACACCGGTGCCGGCGCGGCCGATGACCTTGAGGTTGGTGGCGAGGTCGATCAGCTCCGGCGTCATCTTGGTCGCCGAGCGGATCAGGATCGCGTCGTAGTCGCCGAGCTTGGCGCGGAACTCCTCGTCGGACATGTCGAGCCCGAGGTCGACCTCGAACTGCGAGCGCAGCAGCTCGACGCCGGTGTCGGCGATCTTCTCCTTGACGAGGACCTTCATCATCGGGCGCGGCACCCTAGCCCTGGGCCCGGACGCCGTCGACGTTCTCGACGACCCAATCGATGCAGGCCGTGAGCGCCTCGACGTCGGCCGGATCGACCGCCGGGAACATGCCGATCCGCAGCTGGTTGCGGCCGAGCTTGCGATAGGGCTCGGTGTCGACGATGCGGTTGGCGCGCAGCGCCTTGGCGATCGCGGCGGCGTCGACGCCGTCCTCGAAGTCGATCGTCCCGACGACCAGCGAGCGCTTGGCGGGGTCAGCGACGAAGGGGGTCGCGAAATCGCTGGCCTCGGCCCACTCGTAGAGGTGGCCGGAGCTCTGGCCGGTGCGCTCGACGCACCAGTCGAGGCCGCCGCTGCCGAGCATCCACTCGATCTGGTCGGCGAGCAGGATCAGGGTGGCCAGCGCCGGCGTGTTGTAGGTCTGCTGCTTGCGCGAGTTGTCGAGGGCGACGGCGAGCGAGAGGAATTCCGGCTGCCAACGACCCGCGGCGCCGTCGAGCTCCTCGATCCGGGCGATCGCCGCCGGGCTCAGCGCCGCCAGCCAGAGGCCGCCGTCGCTGCCGAGCCCCTTCTGCGGGGCGAAGTAGTAGGCGTCGGCCTGGGCGGCGTCGAGCGGCAGCCCGGCGGCGCCGGAGGTGGCATCGATCAGGACCAGGGCCTCGCCGGCGTCGGCGGGGCGCTCGACCGGGACCATGACCCCGGTCGAGGTCTCGTTGTGGGCCCAGGCGATGATGTCGGCGCTCGGGTCGGCGCTCGGCGCCGGGGCATCGCCAGGGGCGGCCTCGACGACGATCGGGTCGCCGAGGAAGGGCGCCACCTTCGTCGCCTTGGCGAACTTCTGCGAGAACTCGCCGTAGGTGAGGTGCAGCGAGCGCTCGCGCACGAGCCAGGCACAGGCCGACTCCCAGAAGGCGGTGGTGCCGCCGTTGCCGAGCGCGATCTCATAGCCGTCGGGAAGCGCGAAGAGCTGGCCGAGGCCGGTGCGGATCTCCTCGACGAGGTCGCGGACCGGGGCCTGGCGGTGTGAGGTGCCCATCAGCGCGGCGGAATCGGCGAGGCGGGCGAGCGCCTCGGGGCGCACCTTCGAGGGCCCGCAGCCGAAGCGGCCGTCGGCGGGCTTGAGGTCGGCGGGGATCGTGGGCGCGGTCGTGGTGCTCATCGGGCCGACAGGCTAACGAGAGGCGCCGGTGGACCGGCCGCCGGGGGCCGGGTTAGGCTGGCCGAGCGCGTCCGTCGGTACTCCAAAGCATGAGGGGGAGAGATGTATCCAGTCAGCTATGAAGCCGATTTCAAGGCCCAGCCGGACCGGGTCACGACGTTCTTCCGGATCATCCTCGCGATCCCGTGGATCATCGTCGCCTACGTCTACCTGATCCTCGCCGTGTTCACCCACTTCTTCGCCTGGGTCGCGGTGGTGATCCTCGGCCGCTATCCGGAGTGGCTCTACAACTTCAACTCCGGCATCGTCCGCTACCTCGTGCGGGTCTACGCCTGGCTCTATCTGCAGACCGACGCCTGGCCGCCGTTCGGCATCGCCGACGACCCTGGCTATCCGATCCGCGTCAACATCGCCCCGCGGGCCGAGCACCAGAGCCGGCTGAAGGCGTTCTTCCGGATCTTCCTCGTCCTGCCGATGCTGATCGTCTCCTACGGGGTCAACTACCTGCACACCGGCGCCGCCGTGATCGCCTGGCTGACGATCGTCTTCCGCGGCTACCAGCCGGAGGGCGTCAACTCGGCGCTGACCTTCTGCAACAGCTTCTACGCCCGCGTCTACGGCTACTTCGCGCTGCTGACCGACGACTATCCGCCGATCGGGATCGAGAAAGCCAAGGGCGCGACGGTGCCGCCGCCGATGCCGCCCGCGGCACCGCAGACGCCGCCTCCGGCACCGACCGTTTAACCACCAGACAGGGAGAAGAGCGATGGCCGAGTCCGACATCGCAGTGAGCAAAGGCGAGGGCTGGGCCGTCGCGAACCTCGACGACCTCGGCGAGGGCCCCGGGTTCCGCAAGATCCGCAAGGAGCTCGGGGTCACCGCCTTCGGCGTCAACGCGATCGTGATGCCGCCGGGATACGCCACTGGCAGCCACCTGCACGAGACCCAGGAGGAGCTCTACTTCCTCCACCGCGGCCGCGTCGCGATCGAGTTCGGCGACGGCTCCAGCCAGGAGCTCGAGGAGGGCGGCCTGGCCTGGGTCGACGCCCCCACCCCACGCCGCCTGCGCAACCTCAGCGACACCGAGGAGGCGGTCTACGTGATCGTCGGCGGCAAGGACGGCTACGTCGGGCGCGACGGCAAATTAGCTGAGGGAGAGACGCACCGATAAGGACCGCCTTCGCTGCTTAGAACTCCTGGTCGATCCAGGGCATCATGTCGCGCAGCTCTTTGCCGACGATCTCGATCTCGTGGTCGGTGCCTTCCTTGCGCAGGCGCTCGAAGTTCTCGCCGCCGGCCTCGTTCTCGTCGATGAACTCCTTGGCGAACTCGCCCGACTGGATCTCGGCGAGGATCTCCTTCATCGCCGCTCGCGAGGACTCGCCGATCACGCGCTTGCCGCGGGTCAGGTCGCCGTACTCGGCGGTGTTGGAGATCGAGTAGCGCATCCCCTGGATCCCCTTCTCGTACATCAGGTCGGCGATGAGCTTGAGCTCGTGGAGGCACTCGAAGTAGGCCAGGCGCGGGTCGTATCCCGCCTCGACGAGGGTGTCGAAGCCGGCGCGGACGAGCTCGGAGGCGCCGCCGCAGAGCACCGCCTGCTCGCCGAAGAGGTCGGACTCGCACTCGTCTTTGAAGGTCGTCTCGATCACCGCGGCGCGGCCGCCGCCGATGCCGGAGGCGTAGGCGAGCACGAGGTCATGGGCTTCGCCGGTCGAGTCCTGGTCGACCGCCATCAGGCAGGGGACGCCGTTGCCTTCCTCGTACTGGCGGCGGACCAGGTGGCCGGGGCCCTTGGGCGCGACCATGCCGACGTCGATGCCCTCGGGCGGGTCGATCTGGTCGAAGCGGATCGCGAAGCCGTGGGCGAAGAGCAGGAGGTTGCCGGGCTCGATCCCGGCGGCGATCTCCTCGCGCCAGATCTGGCCCTGCTTCTCGTCGGGCAGCAGGATCATCACGATGTCGCCTTTGGCGGCGGCGGCGCCGATGTCGAGGACCTCGAGGCCGTGCTCTTCGGCTTTGGCGCGCGAGGAGGAGTCCGGGCGCAGACCGACGACGACGGCGACGCCGGAGTCCTTGAGGTTGAGGGCGTGGGCGTGGCCCTGTGAGCCGTAGCCGAGGATGGCGACGGTCTTGCCGCCGAGCTTGCCCAGGTCGGCGTCTTTGTCGTAGTAGATGTCGTCGGTTTTCATGGCCGGAAAGCTATCGGAGAGCCCTGCGCATGAGCTTGCCCGAGGGGGTGCGCGGCAGCGCCGCGGCCAGCTCGACGCGCTTGGGCACCTTGTAGCCGGCCAGCGCCGCGGAGCAGTGGCGGCGCAGCTCGTCGGCGGTCACCGCGGCGTCGCCGCGCAGGACGACGACAGCGGTCACCGCCTGCTGCCACTCGGGGTCCTCGCGGCCGACGACGGCGGCGTCGAGCACCGCCGGGTGGCGCAGCAGCACTTCCTCGACCTCGGCCGGGACGACGTTCTCGCCGCCGGAGACGATCAGGTCGTCGATCCGGTCGCGGACGTAGAGGAAGCCTTCGTCGTCGATGTAGCCGAGGTCGCCGGTGCGCAGCCAGCCGGAGTCGTCGGCGCGGCCTGGGGCGACGGTCGGGCCCTGGATCAGGATCTCGCCGTCGCGGATCCGCACGTGGGAGGTCAGCAACGGACGGCCGGCGGAGCCGAGCTTGCGGCGGGCGTCGGCCGGCGCCAGGGTCGTGACCTGGGAGCAGGTCTCGGTGAGACCGTAGGTCTGCACGACGGTGGCGCCGCGGCCGAGCGCCTCCTCGAGCGGGCTCTCGGGGACCGGGCCACCGCCGACCAGGATCGCCCGCGGGCCGGAGAGGTCGGCGCCGGCGTCGAGCAGCCGCACCAGCATCGTCGTCACCAGCGAGACCACGGTGATCCCGCCGTCGGCGAGCTCGGCGGCGACGCGGTCGACGTCGAAGCCGTCGTGGAGGACCGCAGTGGTGCCGTAGATCGCCGAGCGCATGATGATGCTGAGGCCGGCGATGTGGCTGATCGGCAGGCAGCAGAGCCAGCGGTCCTCGGGATCGACGCCGATGTTGAAGGCGCCGCCGACGGCGCTCCAGAGGAAGTTGCCGTAGGTGAGGCCGATCGCCTTGGCGGTCCCGGAGCTGCCCGAGGTGAGGACGCGGGCGCAGACGTCGTCCATGTCGTGCTCGCCGAGCAGCGGCAGGTCGGCCTCGGTCTGGGTCAGCAGGCCGGCGTCGTCGAGGTCGAGGACCGGCTCCTCGGCGGCGATCACCGCGGCTCGCTCGGCCTCGGTGAGGCGCGGGCTCAGCGGCAGCAGCGTGGCGCCGACCTTCATCAGCGCGTGGACGAGGACGACCTGCTCGCGGCGCGGGTGCATCGTCAGCGCCGCGGTCGAGCCGCGGCGGACGCCCTGGGCGGCGAGGCGGCGGGCGACCCAGGTCGCTTCGGCCTCGAGCTCGGCGTAGGTGACGCCGGCCCCGTCGGCGACGAGGGCGCAGCGCTCGGGGCTGCTGAGGGCCCGCTGCGCTAACCAGTCGTCGAGTTTCATATCGTCCCCATCATGCCCAAACGCCACAAGGACGCCCTGCCCGAGGCCGAGCTCTATGCCCCGATCGAGTGGGAGGCGGCCGGCGACTACGAGGACGTGCGCTACGAGAAGGGCGGCGGGATCGCCAAGGTCGCGATCGACCGCCCCGACGTGCTGAACGCGTTCCGGCCGCAGACGCTGATCGAGGTCGGCGCGGCGCTGGAGGACGCTCGCGAGGACCCCGAGGTCGGCGTCGTCGTCTTCACCGGGGTCGGCGACAAGGCCTTCTGCGCCGGCGGCGACCAGCGCGTGCGCGGCGACACCGGCTACATCGCCGAGGGTGCCTCGGTCGGCCGCTTCCACGTGACCGACCTGCAGATCCAGATGCGGCGGCTGCCGAAGCCGATCGTGGCGATGGTCGCCGGCTACGCGATCGGCGGCGGCCACATCCTCCACCTCTGCTGCGATCTGACGATCGCCGCCGACAACGCCGTCTTCGGCCAGACCGGGCCGCGGGTCGGCTCCTGGGACGGCGGCTACGGCGCCTCGCTGCTGCGCGACCTCGTCGGGACCAAGAAGGCGAAGGAATTCTGGCTGCTCTGCCGTCAGTACGACGCCGCCGAGGCGCTGGAGATAGGGCTCGTGAACACGGTGGTGCCGCTGGACCGGCTCGAGGCCGAGACCGTGGCCTGGTGCCGCGACATGCTCGCCCTCTCCCCCTTCGCGCTGCGGCTGGTCAAGTCCAGCTTCAACGCTCACGAGGACGGCTACGCCGGAATCCAGCAGCTCGCCCACGACGCCAACCTCCTCTTCTACGGCAGCGAGGAGGCGGCGGAGGGACGCGAGGCCTTCAAGGAGCGCCGCCAGCCCGAATTCTCGAAATTCCCCCGGCGGGCCTGATGGCCGGCATGCGCGCGACCGCGCGGCGGGCCTGATGGCACCCCCCGCCACGCCCGGCGGCACCGGGATGATCTGGTTCCAGGCGGCGCGCCCGCGGACCCTGCCGGCGGCGATCGCGCCGGTCCTGGTCGGCACCGCGGCGGCCTGGAACTGGTACGGATCGCTGCCGCGTTGGGGCGCCTTCTTCGCCGCGCTGGTCGGCTCGATCTTCATCCAGATCGGGACCAACCTCGCCAACGACTACTCCGACGCGCGACGCGGTGCCGACACCGCCGACCGGCTCGGGCCGGTGCGCGTCACCTCGGCCGGTCTAGTCACCCCGCAGCGGGTGCTGACCGCGACCTGGATCGCCTTCGCGGTCGCCGTCGCCTGCGGGATCTATCTGGCCTTCGTCGCCGGCTGGGTGATCCTCGTGATCGGCGCCTTCTCGATCGCCGCCGGCGTCCTCTACACCGGCGGCCCGCGCCCCTACGGCTACGCCGGCCTTGGCGAGGTCTTCGTCTTCCTCTTCTTCGGCCTCGTCGCCGTCAACGGCTCCTACTACGTCCAGCTCGAACAGCTCGACGCGCTGCCGCTCGGCCTCTCGATCGCCGTCGGTTTCCTCTCCACTGCGATCCTCGTCGTCAACAACGTCCGTGACCTCGAGACCGACCGGCGGGCCGGCAAGATGACCTCGGCGGTGCGGATGGGCCGCGCCAACGCGGTCAACCTCTATCGAATGCTGATCGTGGCGGCCTTCGTGCTGCTGCCGCTCTCCCTCTGGGCCGGGGAAACGAGCGCGTGGCCTCTGATCGGCCTGCTGGCGGCGCCGCTGGCGATCAAACCGGTGCGGGCGATGGAAACGCGGTCCGACGGCCCCGCCCTGAACGGCGCCCTCGCCGCGACCGGGGCGCTGCTGGCGGCCTACAGCGTGCTGGTGACGATCGGCCTGCTGATCTCCGCCTGAGAGGCTTAGCCGGTGCGCCTGCGCTCGGTCGAGGTCATCCCCTACGCCCTGCCCTTCCGGGAGCCCTACGTGACCGCGCGCGGGACCTTGACCCGGCGCGAGATGGTGCTGGTGCGGCTGCGGGACGAGGAGGGCGTGGAGGGACTCGGCGAAGCGGTGCCGCTGTCGCTGAGGGGTGGGGCGACGATCGTTGACGTGGTGCGGGAACTGGAGGCGGTCGCGGCGGAGCTGGTTGGGAACGACCTGTCGGGGGGGACGCCTCCCTCGATCGCGGACGCACTTGCAGGTAGGTCCGCGATCGAGGGAGGCGTACTTCGGCGGGTTTGTGCGGGACTCTCGCCGCCGGCGCTCTGCGCGGTGTCCACGGCGTTGCTCGATTTTCAGGAGAGGCGGGACGGGACGGATGCCGACGTGGCTTTCGAGCCGGTGCGCTGCAACGCGACGCTGGTCTCAGGGCCACCGGCGGCGGTCGCCGAGGAAGCGCTGCGGTGGGCCGCGGACGGGTTCGGGACGTTCAAGCTGAAGGTCGGCACCGGCGAGGACGTCGCCCAGGTCGAAGGCGTGCGGGAGGCGCTTGGGCTGGAGGCGAAGATCCGGCTCGACGCCAACGCCGCCTGGTCGCTGGAGGAAGCGACGGCGATCCTCGATGCGGTCGAGCCGCTGGGAATCGAGCTGGTCGAGCAGCCGGTGGCGACGATCGAGGAAGCGGGGCGTCTGGCGGAGACGACTTCGATCCCGCTGGCCGGCGACGAGAGCATCGTCACCGTCGCTGACGCCGAGGCGGCGGTCGCCGCGGGCGCCTTCGCGACGACCGGGATCAAGCTCTCCAAGGTCGGCGGGATCGAGGCCGGCGCCGCGATCGATGCGATCCTCCCCGCCTACGTCGCCAGCGCGCTGGACGGGCCGGTCGGGATCGCCGCCGGGCGCCGGCTCGCGGCGCGGATCGACTCTGGCCATGCGAACGCGCGCCGCGCCGGACCCGATGGTGAGGAGACCGCGCCTAGCCCTGCCTCGCTCGCCCACGGCCTCGCCACCCAGCGTCTGTTCGCGGCGACGATCGCAGCGGTCGAGTGCGAGCTGCGGGGCGACATGCTCCACGCGCCGCCCGGTCCCGGGCTCGGCGTCGTCATCGACGAGGAGGCTCTCGCCGCCCACCGGCTCTAGCCTCCCCTTGGCGACTTACTCTCGAATAGCGAGAGCTTCTCGCCAACCCCCACCCATGGACGCGACCAACGCCAACACCGCCCTCGCCTCGGCCTTCGCCGAGGAGCTGGCGAGAGGCGGGCTGCGGCGGGCGGTCGTCTCGCCGGGGTCGCGCTCGACGCCGATGGCGGTGGCGCTGTGGCGGGAGCCGGGGATCGAGGTGACGGTGATCGTCGACGAGCGCTCGGCCGGGTTCTTCGCCCTCGGTGCCGCGCAGGCGAGCGGCGAGCCGGTGGCGCTGCTCTGCACCTCGGGGACCGCGGCGGCCAACTACGCGCCCGCGGTCGCCGAGGCCGACGAATCGGCGCTGCCGTTGGTCGTCCTCACCGCCGATCGGCCGCCGGAGCTGCGCGGGATCGGCGCCGGGCAGACGATCGACCAGATCAAGCTCTACGGCGAATCGGTGCGCTGGTTCTGCGAAGTCGGGACGCACGAAGCCGACGACGACGGGCTGCTGCACTACCGCTCGCTCGCCTGCCGGGCGCTGGCGCGGGCGCGCGGCGAGATCCGGCCCGGTCCCGTCCACCTGAATATGCCGTGGCGGGAGCCGCTGGCGCCGGTGGCGGTCGCGGGCGCGGTGACGGCGACCGACGAGCTCTCCCTGCGCGGCCGCGAGGGCCGGCCGCTGACCGCGGTGACGCGGGTCGACCTCGAGCCCTCGCCCTTCGTCCTCGACGAGGTCGCCGGCCATATCGGTGATGCGATCGCCGGCGTCATCGTCGCCGGCCGCCAGCTCGACCCCGAGCTGCGCGAGCCGCTCGTCCACCTGGCGCGCGCCGCGGGCTTCCCGATCCTCGCCGAGCCAACCTCGCAGCTGCGGGTCGGCCCCCACGACCGCTCCTACGTCGTCTCGACCTACGACCACCTGCTGCGCGAGGAGCACTTCGCCCACAACGCCGTGCCGGAGCTGGTGCTGCGCTTCGGCGAGCTGCCGACCAGCAAGCCGCTGCGGACCTGGCTCGCCGCCTCCGGTGCCGACCAGATCGTCGTCGACCCGCTCGGCGACTGGAACGAGCCGACCCTGCGCGCCGCGGCGATCGTCCGCGCCGACCCGACCGAGTGCGCCGCCGGCTGGGCGACGCGGCTGGAGAGGACCGGCGAGCGACCGGCGCCGCGCGCCTGGCTCGACGCCGACCGCGCTGCCCGCGCCGTCCTCGACGCCGAGCTCAACGGCGCCCCGATCTCCGAGCCCGGCCTCCACCACGCCCTCACCGCCGCCCACCGCGACGGCGACCTCGTCTACACCGCTTCGAGCATGGCGATCCGCGACCAGGAGACCTTCCTCGGGGCCGGTCCCGTCGACGTCCTCTTCCTCTGCAACCGCGGCGCCAACGGCATCGACGGCCTGATCTCCTCCGGGATCGGGGCCGCAGCGGCGAGCGGCCGGCCGACGACGGTCATCACCGGCGACCTCGGCCTCCTCCATGACCTCGGCGGCCTCGCGGCGCTGCGCGACATCGACGTCCCGGTGCGGATCGTCGTCGTCGACAACTCGGGCGGCGGCATCTTCCACTTCCTGCCCCAGGAGGCGGCGATGGAGGGCGATGAATTCGAGGCCCTCCTCGGCACCCCCCGCGGAGTCGATGTCGCGAAGGCGGCGGCCCTATTCGACCTCCCCCACACCCGCCTCGAGTCCCTTGCCGACCTGCCCGCCGCCCTTGCCGCCGGCACCGGCCTGATCGAGCTCCGCACCGACCGCACCACCAACCTCGCCCTGCACCGAAGCCTCAGCGACAAGGTCCTCGCCGCCGTCGCCGCCCTGCGCTAAGACTCGCCCAGGCGTGAGTTCGCATTTGGTGGCGGATAGCGCCACCAAATGCGAACTCACCGCTCAGCAGGCGATCGGCCCAGCTTCGCGGCCGGGGCCCGGTTGCCAGGCGCCGCCGAGGAGGAGACCGCCGCGGGAAATCAGGGTCTCGGGGCAGGTGCCGTCGGCGTTGATCTCGCCGATTTCGCCGTCGAGGAAGAAGGCCGCTTCGCCCCCAAATGGATGCAGCCGCGTGAACGCGAACCTCTGGCCAGTGGCGTCCCACGAGGGGGCCAGCTCGACCGCGTTGGGAGTCGAGGTCAGCCGCCTGACATCCGAGCCATCGAGTGCGGCGGTGTAGAGGTCGGTTACCTGTGCGGTGGTCAAGCCGTCCTTCGATTCGCGGCTTTCCTTCGGTCCTCGCACGAACGCGAACGGGTTCCGTCGGGCGAATACGTCGGCTCTAGCGCGTTCGCGAGGATCACCTTGGCGGGACCCCCTCCAACCGGCAGCGCAATCGCCGCCCGCTTCTGGGGCGCGGACTGCTCGCCAACGATTTCCGTCGCCGCGAGGGTCGAACCATCGGGCGAGAACGAGGAGGGAGAGATCGCGACGCCGTTACGCCAGTCCGTCAGTCGACGGGTGGCACCGGTCGACAGATTCGTGGTCCAGGTCGTCGTGCTTTCGTAAACCGTCTTTTCGCCGCCGTGCGAGTTGGGGACTGACCGTTTGCGTGTCCGGGCGAAGGCCAGGATCTGGCCGCCGGGCGACAGCACCGGGGCGACGCCGCCCGTCGTGCCGGGGATCCGCTTCGGCGTCCCGCCTCCAGCTGGAACCGCAAAGATCCCGAGCGGTTGCGACTGACGCGCACGGCTCGAAGCGGCAAAGAGGATCTGCGCGCCATCTGGCGACCAGATCGGGGCGCCGGAGAGGCTCGGAATCGGGCCCCGTGCCCCTTTTCCGGAGGATGCGGCGAAGGCGCGGATGACGGGCGAGGTCGCCAACCCGGCCAGCGGAACTCCGCCCGCGGTGACCACTTCAGTGCTGCGTATCGCGAAGTCGATGCGAACGATCGCCACCCGCGGACCGGGTGGCACCGTTGCCGCGAGCGTGCCCGGCGCGGCGAATGCGGCAAGGGCGACGAGGGACAGGCCGAGGGATCCGACGACGAGCGCTTTCACGCGGCGCATCTTGCACTAATCGACAGGTATCCCGCGTTCTACTCGGCGACGAGCGGCATGAGGGCGCCGAGCTTGACCTCGGTCTCGGCCAGCTCCGCCTCGGGGTCGGAGCCGGCGACGACGCCGACGCCCGCGAAGAGATGGGCCTCGCGGTCGCGCAGGAGCGCGCTGCGGAGGGCGACGCAGAACTCGCCGTCCTCGGTCGCGTCCATCCAGCCGACCGGGGCGGCGTACCAGCCGCGATCCATCGCCTCGAGCTCGCGGAGGGCGGGGGCGGCGGCGGGCCAGGGCTCGCCGCCGACGGCCGGGGTCGGGTGGAGCATGCCCGCCAGCTCGATCGCCGAGCGGGGGTCGGAGAGCTGGGCGATCACCGGCGTCGCCAGGTGCTGGATGTTGGCGATCCTTATGACCTCGGGCTCGGGCGCCGCCTCGACCCAGACCGCGTGCGGGCGCAGGTGGCGGACGATGCGCTCGGCGACGATCCGGTGCTCGCGGCGGTCCTTGTCGCTGCGCAGGAGCTGCTCACCGAGGTGGTCGTCGACGGCGGGGTCGGAGGAACGGCGGGTGCTGCCGGCGAGGGCGACGGTCGAGACGCTGGCGCCCGAGCGCCGCACCAGAAGCTCCGGGCTGGCGCCGATGAAGGCCGCCTCCGGCGTCCCGCAGCAGAAGCAGAAGCAGGCCGGGAATTGCTCGCGCATGCCGCCGAACAGGGCCGCCGGGTCGTGGGCGGCGCCGGCGCTGACGATCACCTCGCGAGCGAGGACGACCTTCTGCATCTCCCCCGCCGCGATCCGGGTTGTCGCCGCCTCGACCGCGGCTTCGAAGGCGCGCGGCGAGCGGGCGCCGCGGATCTCGGGACGGGACATCGGGTGGGGATCGAGCAGCGGCAGCGGCGCCTCGGCGCGCAGCGAGGCCAGCCGCGCCTCGAGCTCGGCGCCGCGCCGCGCGCCGTCCTCCCCCGCTCCGACCACAGCGTTGACGGTCAGGAAGGCGTGCTCGCCGCGGCGGCAGATCGAGAGCTCGGGCAGGAAGAGGCTGCCGGGCTCAAACGAAGACCAGGTCGGCGATGACGCGCCGTCGTCCTCGAAGGCAAAGCCGCCAAGCCAGACCGGCCCCGCACCCGCAGGCAGCCCACGCGGCTCGTCGAGGACGGCGTCGCGCCCGATCGTCGACGCCTCGCGGGCCACGTCGCCGAAGCGCCCGGGCCCGCGCGAGGCTGCCTCGTGCGCAAACCCCATCCCGGCCAGCGCGAACTCGCGGTCGGGCTGCTCCCAGCAGAACCAGCGATCGCTGGCGAGGCGCGAGGCGAAGATCGCCGCGCAGGGATCGGCGACGTCGACCGCAGCGGTGAGGCTGACCAGAGTCCGCGTCCGGCGGCGACCCGCCCGCTCTATGCCCTCGGCAATCCCCTCGCGGAGAGCGCTACTCGTGACCACGCGAAATGGCAATCTCGCCCGTCCGCACCATCTCGACCAATCCGTGGGGGCGGATCATGCGCTCGAAGGCCTCGATCTTGTCGGCCGAGCCGGTGACCTCGATCGTCATCGTCCGGCGCGCCACGTCGACGATCTTGGCGCGGAAGATCTCGGCGAATTGGATGATCTCGGAGCGGTTCTCGACCGCGGCCGAGACTTTGAAGAGGGCCATCTCGCGAGCGACCGTGTCGGTCGGCTCCATGTCGCGGATCTTGAGGACGTTGACGAGCTTGTGGAGCTGCTTGGTCACCTGGTCGATCGGGTGAACGGCGCCGTCGAGGGTGAGGGTGACGCGCGAGATGCTGGGGTCGTCGGTAGGCCCGACCGCGAGCGTGTCGATGTTGAAGCCGCGGCGCGAGAAGAGGCCGGCGACACGGGCCAGCACGCCCGGCTTGTTCTCCACCTGGATCGAGAGGATGTGCTTGCGGCCGGTCAGCTGCCCGGGGATCCGCAGATCCTCGAGTTTGACCAGATCTGGAGTTCCAGCCTCCATTACCGAACCAGTCCCGGCGCCTCGACCATGTCGCGTGCGGCGCTGCCCGGCGCGATCATCGGATAGACGTTCTCCTCCTGGGTGACGCGGACGTCGAGCAGGACCGGGCCCTCGGCGGCGAGCGCCGTACCCATCATCTCCTCGAGGTCGCCGGCGTCCTCGCAGCGCATGCCGGTCGCGCCGAAGGCCTCGGCCAGCTTCACCCAGTCGGGGCTGGCGCCCATCTCGACGGCGCTGTAGCGACGGTCCCAGAAGAGCTCCTGCCACTGGCGGACCATGCCCATGTAGCCGTTGTTCATCAGGAAGATCTTGACCGGGATCTGTTCGGTGACACAGGTGGCGAGCTCCTGGACGTTCATGATCAGGCTGCCGTCGCCGGCCACGCAGACGACCTGCTCGTCGGGGCAGGCGACCTTGGCGCCGACCGCTGAGGGCAGGCCGAAGCCCATCGTCCCAAGGCCGCCGGAGTTGATCCACCGCCGCGGCTTGTCGAAGCCGTAGTACTGCGCCGTCCACATCTGGTGCTGGCCGACGTCGGAGGTGATGATCGCGTCGCCGCCGGTCGCCCGGTGGAGCGTCTCAATCATGAACTGTGGCTTGATCTCGCCGCCGGTCCCCGGCTCGTAGAAGAGCGGGTGACCGTCCTGCCAGGAGCGGATCTGGGTCCACCAGCCGTCGAGCCGGGAGGAGTCGGTCTGCAGCGCCCGGTACTCGCGGGTCAGCTTCGGCATCACCAGCTTGACGTCGCCGACGATCGGGATGTGGGCGCCGACGTTCTTGGAGATCTCGGCCGGGTCGATGTCGATGTGGATGACTTTGGCGTTCGGCGCGAACTCGGCCAGCTTGCCGGTGATGCGGTCGTCGAAGCGGGCGCCGATTGCGACGATCAGGTCGGCGTTGTCCATCGCCTGGTTGGCGGTGTAGGTGCCGTGCATCCCCAGCATGCCGACGAAGCGCTCGCTCGAGGCCGGGAAGGCGCCGAGGCCCATCAGCGTCGAGGTGACCGGGAAGTTGTCGGAGTCGGCGAGCTCGCGGAGCTCCTCTGAGGCGTTGGCGTTGATGACGCCGCCGCCGGTGTAGAAGATCGGCCGGCGGGCGTTGGCCAGCGCTTTGGCGGCGATCCGGATCTGTTTGATGTTGCCCTCGGTCGAGGGCTTGTAGCCGGGCAGTTCGACCGGCTCGGTGCGCGGCTCGTAGTCGATGTCGGCGCGGCTGAGGTCCTGCGGGATGTCGAGCAGCACCGGTCCCGGGCGCCCGGTCGAGGCGACGTGGAAGGCCTCGTGGACGTACTCGGGGATCTGGCGCGCGTCGGTCACCTGGAAGCTGTGCTTCACGAACGGCAGCGTGGCGCCGAGGATGTCGGCCTCCTGGAAGCCGTCGGTGCCGATCAGCTCCGTTCTCACCTGGCCGGTGATGAAGACCGTCGGAACCGAGTCGAGCATCGCGTCGGCGATCGCGGTCACCAGGTTGGTGGCGCCGGGACCGGAGGTGGCGAAGGCGACCCCGACCCGCCCGGAGGCCTTGGCGTAGCCCTCGGCGGCGTGGCCGCCGCCCTGCTCGTGGCGCACCTGGACGTGGCGGAAGTCGGCGTCGACGAGAGCGTCGTAGGTGGGCAGATTCGCCCCGCCGGGGATCCCGAAGACGTCTTTGACGCCCTCGGCCTTCAGTGATTCCATCAGCGTGTCAGCGGCTCTCATCGGACAGGCGACTCTATCAACGGGCGGACAGGGGGCCGGCGTCGGGGGACCCCCTCTCTCACAACAGCGGGGAGGTTCGTTCGGGGGTCCCCGACGCCGGCCTCTCGAGCGCGGATGTGCTTCCGCTCGGGCCGTCCCTCTCAGCCCAGACTGCGCTTCCCAGGCCCAGGCCTGTGCTTTCTCAAGCTTGGGCAGTGGCGGGCTTGGCGGGGTTCCAGCGGGTGCGGGGGTCGATCGGGCCCTCGATCGCGTTGCCCTTGTAGCGCTCGATCTTGTGCAGCAGCGTCTCGACCAGCTCCTCGCCCAAGAGGGTCGGCTGGAGGCCGAGGTCAAGCAGGTTGCTGTTGACGGCGTTGTAGTAGTGCTCTTCCTTCTCGACCCGGGGGTTGTCGAAATGCTGGATCTCGACGGTGTAGCCGAGGTGCTCGGCGGCGCCCTTGACGAGCTCGGCCAGCTGCAGGACCGAGAATTGCTCGGTGAACTGGTTGAAGACACGGAACTCGCCGGCCGCGGCCGGGTTCGTCACCGCCAGCTCGACGCAGTTGAGCGTGTCGCGGATGTTGAGGAAGGAGCGCGTCTGGTGGCCGGCGCCGTAGACGGTCAGCGGGTGGCCGATGACCGATTGCAGGCAGAAGCGGTTCAGAACGGTGCCGAACACCTCGTCGTAGTCGAAGCGGGTGATCAGGCGCTCGTCGCCTGCGGTCTCGTCGGTCTCGATCCCGTAGACGACGCCCTGGTTGAGGTCGGTGGCGCGCAGGCCCCAGGTGCGGCAGGCGAAGTGGATGTTGGTCGAGTCGGCGACCTTCGAGCAGTGGTAGAAGGAGCCCGGCATCTTCGGGAACGGCAGGGTGTCGCGGCGGCCCTTGTGCTCGATCTCGATGTAGCCCTCCTCGATATCGATGTTGGGCTGGCCGTACTCGCCCATCGTCCCGAGCTTCACCAGGTGGGCGTCGGGGGCGTGCTCGCGGAGGCTGAAGACCAGGTTGAGCGTGCCGATGATGTTGGCGCTCTGGGTTTCGACCGCGTTGGCGCGCGACATCATCGAATAGGGCGCCGAGGACTGCTGGCCGTAGTGGACGACTGCCTCGGGTCGGACTTCGGCGATCACGCCGTCGAGCCACTCGCCGTCCTCGACCGGGCCCTCGAAGAGGCGGATGCGGTCGCCGGAGATGCCCTCCCAGGCGTCGATCCGCTCGCCGAGCGCGGCGATCGGAGTCAGCGAATCGGAGCCGACGTCGCCGACCCAGCGGCGACGCGAGTAGTTGTCGACGACAGAGACCTCGTGCCCGCGGGCCGAGAAGCGGAGCGCCGTCGGCCAGCCGAGGTAGCCGTCGCCCCCGAGGATGAGGATTCGCATGGCCGGGCAGCTTAGTGGCTGTGAGGTCGGAATTCTGCCCGGCCACCTAGTTGAATCCGCTGGATGACGAACGCTGAATCCCGTTGATGGGAGGTCGGTTGGCCGCGCGCAACGGCGGGCGTGCCGGGCTCGCCGCGCTGGTGGCGATCCTGCTGCTCGGCCTCGGCCTGCGGGTCGGCGAAGCATGGGACGGTCGGGCGCCCGTCTTCGACGCCGCCGCCTACGCGGCGATCGCCCGCAACCTCGACGAGGGCCACGGATTCACGGTCGGCGCCGGGGCGACGCAGCCGTCGACCAACTACTCCCCCGGCCTGCCGCTGCTCGCGGCGGGGATCTACGAGGTGAGCGGCGGCGTCCACGAACGCCTGGCGCGCGAGGTGCTGGCGGTGATCGGCGCGCTGGCGGTGCTCTTCGCGTATCTGCTGGGAAGGCGGCTGGGCGGGATCGTGAGCGGACGGCGACGCCGCGAGGCGGACGCGCCGCTCGACGAGGCGCTGGACTCGAGGGACGAGGGCGAGCGGGTTGCCGGCGGCGCGGTCGTCGCCGGACTGATCGCGGCGCTGGCCGTGGCGATCTATCCCGCCACCATCGAGTACACCGGCATGCTGATGACCGAGCCGCTCGCCGCGACGCTGCTTGCCGGCGCGATCCTCGGAATCCTCTGGGCCGGGGACGCGACCTGGCCCTCGGCGGGCGCCGACGGTCAATCGTCCCTCTGGCGCTGGCTCGTCCCCGGCCTGACCCTCGGCGCCCTCGCCCTCGTCCGTCCCGAGTACCTGGCAATCGCCGCCCTCCTCGCCCTGCTCATCGCGGCCCGGGGGTACGTTTCGACCCGCGGGTCGAAAGTCGCCTATAGGGCGGCAAGCGACCCCCGGGTCAAAGTGCTCCTTCGCGTGTTGGGGGCGGCGGCGGTCTTGGTGCTGGGGATCGTCGTGGTGGTGGCGCCCTGGACGGTGCGCAACGCGGTGGCACTCGATCGGCTCGTGCCGATCTCGACCGGCGGCGGGCAAGTGCTCTACGCCGGGACCTACCTGCCCTCGGACGGCAACCCGGAAGCGGTCGGCGCCGCGGTCGTCGAACACAACCCGGACCTCTTCGCGCCCGACGACGCGCAGAAGCTGCGCCTCGAGCAGATCCTCGCCCGGCTCGCCGCCGCCCGCTACCCGGGGATGGAATCCGACAAGGGACTCTCGAAGATGGGCAAGGAACAGCTCGGCGACGACATCACCGAACACACCGGCGAATACGTCTCCTTCGTCCTCGCCAAGATCGGCCGGATCTGGTCCCACGGCCCGCGCCGCATCATGCGGACGCCGGTCTGGGAGGCGCTCCACTGGCTGCTGCTCGGCTTCGGCCTGCTCGGCCTCGGCGTCCTCGCCTGGCTGCGCCGCTGGGAGGCGCTGCTGATCGGCGTCGTCTTCCTCGCGATCACCGCGATCAGTGCCCTGCTGGTCGCATCGCCGCGCCGCGTCCTCGTCCTGATCCCGCTGCTCAGCGCCTGCGCCGGGGCCGGCGCCGTCTGGGCGGCCGCCGGCACTCGCGCCCTCGCCGGGCGCGGGTCGCCGGGCGGCGGGGAGCAATCCGCCCCCCGGCCGCACGCCGCGCCCTAGTCGAGGTCGTACTTGACCTTGAAGGTGATCCTGATTTCGGTTGCAGTGTCGGCACCGCGGAACAGGCAGGCGTATTTGACGACGTCGGGTTCGGTCGAGATGACGGTCGGGGTGCAGCGGAAGCCCTGGACGACCTTCGGCTCCTCGATCCGCAGCGAGGTCAGGCCGCCGGCGACCTTCTTGGCGTAGGCACAGGTCGCGTAGCGGGCCTGCGAGGGATCGACGTTCTTCGCCGCCACCTTGGCCTTGAATTTTTTGCCGACGACGTTTTTCGAGGCCAGGTTGCAGTTCTGGGTCGGCGGGTTTTCTTCGGTCGGCATCGCGGCGGCGCTTGCGGCGAGGGCGACTGCGAGGCAGGCGACGGCGCCCGCGAGGATCAGTGAAGTACGGCGCATGGGACTCCTGTCTTCGGGTCGGAAACGTTGACCATCGCTCCTTCGCCGCCGCGGCGGCCCGCACCTGCCCGGCAGGCAGCCGCCCCGAACCGTGGTTGACATAAGGCCTCTTAAAGGGGCGAAATGTCAACCACGGTCCTGAGTCATCCGCGGCGGATAGCCTGAGCCGCCTTGACCGCCGCCGCCAACTGGTTCCGCTCGCTGCCCGACCGCTACGGACGCCGCACGCTGATCGCGCTGGCGGTGATCGCGGCGCTCGGGCTCGCCTGCCGCGCCGTCGCCGTCGTCCACCCGGTCGCGGACCCCGCCGACGATTCCCACGCCTACTACGGCCTCGCCAAGGCGATCTACGAGGAAGGCAGCTACGGCGGGCCGACCTTCGAAGACTCCAGCGACTGGTCGCCGGGCGCGCCCTGGCTCTACGCCGCCGCCTTCGTCGCCACCGGCGGGCCGCGCGAAGGGACGGCGCGGATCGTCGAGGCGCTGCTCGGGGTCGCCTCGATCCTCGTCGTCTTCGCTCTCGGCTGGCGCCTCGGTGGCCGCTGGACCGCCCTGCTGGCCGCCCTCGCGATGGCCGTCTACCCCCCGTTCCTGCACTCGACCGGGGAGCTGATGAGCGAGCCGCCGGCGATCTTCACCCTGCCCGCCGCCGTCCTCGCCTTCCTCTGGGCCTCCGACCGACCGGCGAGCCCTTGGCGCTGGCTCCTCGCCGGCCTGCTCTTCGGGATGACGGCGATGTTCCGGCCCGAGTACCTGTTCGTGGCGGGCGCCTTCGTCGTCCTCGCCGCCGCTCGCCTGGCGCTGGCGCGCGAATGGCGCCTCTCGGCCGCCGCGGTGGGGCTGATGATCGCGGCGATGCTGGTGCCGATCCTGCCCTGGACGATCCGCAACATCGTCGTCCTCGAACGCCTGGTGCCGATCTCGACCGGCAGCGGCAAGGCGCTCTACGTCGGCACCTTCTATCCCGCCGACGGCGAATACCAGCGGGTCAAGGCGATCCTCTACCAGCGCGAAACCGGGAAGAGCCTGCCGCCCGACTCCCAGGCCCTGAACGAAGTCAACCCGACGCCGCTCTTCAGCCACGTCGCCGAACGCTATCCCGACCTCCCGCGCGACTCCGCCCTCGGCAAGATCGGCAAGCAGAACTTCTCCCACTACTTCGGCGAAGACCCGATCGGCTATCTGGGGATGACGGCGCGCAAGATCGGCCGGATGTGGTCGAGCGGGGTCGGCGCGGCGTTCTCCAGCGGCCCCGGCAAGGTCCTCCAGGTGCTCATCGTGCTCCTGGGAATCGGCGGTCTGGTGCTGCTGGGGATCTGGCGGCGCTGGTGGGAGCTGCTGGCACTGGCGGCCCCGATCGTCCTCGTCACCGCGGTCGGCGCGATCTCGCTGGCGGCGCCGCGGCGCAACGAGGTGCTGATGACGCTCGTCATCCCACTCGCCGCCCTTGCCCTCACCAGCGCCGCCGCGGCCATATCCTCTGGCCGCGAATGGTCCCGATAGCAGGAATATTCCCGGCCGAACTGACGGCGCTGCGCGCCGTCGGCCTCGTCATCGCCCTGGCGATGATCGTCTACGCGGTCGCCCGCCGACGGGCGCTGCGCAACGCCGACGTCCTGATGCTGCTGGCGGCCGGCATCGGCCTGGCGATCGTCACCGGCACCGAACTCGTCGACGGCCTGCTCTCCGCCTTCTCCTTCGAAAAGGGCAACGGCGGGCGCATCCTCGGCCTCGCCGTGATCGCGATCTTCATCGGATTCGGGCTGATCCTGCGGGCCCTCGCGGTCGGCGCCCGCAATGCCCGCCAGCTCTCGGCGGCGCTCGAGGGCCTGGCCTGGGAGGAGTTCAGGCAGGCCCACCTGCCGGAGCGCTTCAAGGACAAGATCGCGATCCTCGTCCCCGCCTACAACGAGGCCGACAACATCGGCGTCGTGCTCGACCAGATGCCGGCCGAGGTCTGCGGGGTGCGCACCGAGGTCCTGGTCGTCGACGACGGCTCGCGCGACGGCACCGGCGACGTCGCCGCCGAGCACGGCGCCCTGGTCGCCCGCCACGTCACCAACCGTGGCGGCGGCGCGGCGCTGCGGACGGGATACCGGCTGATGGTCGAATCGGGGGCGCTGATCGTCGTCACCCTCGACGCCGACGGCCAGCACCTGCCCTCCGAGATGGCGCGCTTGGTCGAGCCGGTGCTGAGCGGCGAGGTCGACGTCGCCCACGGCTCCCGCGTGCTCGGCCACGCCGACCGCAACCACTTCGCCCGCGAGCTCGGGATCGTCTTCTTCAACCGCCTCGTCTCGCTGATCACCCGCACCCACGTCACCGACTGCTCCAACGGCTACCGCGCCGTCCGCACCACCGTGCTGCCGCAGCTGGTGCTGCGCCAGGAGCAGTTCCACACCTCCGAGTTCATGATCGAGGCGATCAAGCGCGGCATCCCCGCCAAGGAGATTCCGATCACCGTCGAACAGCGCCTCCACGGCCACTCCAAGAAGCCAGCGGTCTTCCGCTACGGCGTCGGCTTCGCTAACGCGATCGTCCGCACCTGGCTGCGCTAGCCGGGTGGACGGCGGCGCGGGTGGCGCGGCCGCCCGGAGCCGGTGCGGCGGCGCGTCGCCGACGGGACCGTAGGATTGCGTCGTGCCATTCACGCTGAGGAACCTCAAGGCGGACCTGGACGACCTCGGGTCGAACTTCGACGGCCCGCCGGACCTGGAATTCCGCGCGGCGACCAAGGCGCTCGAGCTCGAGGAGTCGGGCCTGACCTACCAGCGTGTGCCACCCGGCTATCGCTTTCCCTACGGCCACACGCACGAGACCCAGGAGGAGATCTACGTGGTCGTGCGCGGCGGCGGGCGGATGAAGCTCGACGACGAGGTCGTCGAGCTCGCCGAATGGGACGCGGTGCGCGTCCCGCCCGGCACCTGGCGGGGCTACGAGGCCGGGCCGGAGGGCCTCGAGATTCTCGTCATCGGCGCGCCCAACCTCGGCGAGAACCCGCGCGGCGACGTCGAGGGCCGGCGCGACTGGTGGGACGAGCGGTAGCGGCCGGGCGCCGGATGGGTTGATCTAGTTGCGAACGCCCGGGTGGCGCACAGCCGCCGGGTCGGGCAGGTAGAGGTCGGCGCCGCAGCGGGGACAGACCTGGACGTAGAGCTTGACCGCCTTGTAGCAGTGCGGACACTGGCGTTCGGGTTCGTCCTTCTCGAAGCGCGAGAGGATCACCGCGACCAGGCCGAGGATCGGCAGCGCCGCGCCGACCAGGAACCAGATCCAGAATGAGCTGCCCTTGGAGCGGCCGATGATGGCGGTCGCGAGGCCGAAGAAGAAGACGATGAAGAGGTACTGGAGTCCCATCTCCTCAATTGTGGCGGACCGGGGTGGGTCGTACGTCCAGTCCGGCCGAAACCGGTTCAAGCCGGGGTCGGGCGGGGCCGACAAAGGATCAGAGCCCTTGTCGGGTCCTCTTCTCCATGGCGATTCCGCAGATCACCCCCACCGAAGCCGAGCTGCTCTCGACCAAAGGCGGCGGATCCAAGCACGCCAAACACAAGGCCAGCCCGACCGGCAAGGGCGGCAAGAGCGGTCACAGGGCCAAGGGCAAGCACAAGCACCACGGCACCTGGAACGACAAGCACTGGCGCTGGGTTCCCACCGCCGACGGTGATTGGCGCGTCCAGGGCTACATCTTCCACCACAAGCACAAACCCCCCAAGCACCACTTCCGCGGCCCCGGGCCGAAGCCGCCCAAGCGCGTCGCGCCGGCCCCGCCGCCGGCCACCGGCACCGGCGAAACGCGGCCGCCCGGCACCTTCCAGGGCGCCTTCGGGATCGCCCAGGCCAACCGTCTGCTGACCCGCGCCGGCTTCGGGCCGGGACCCGGGCAGGCCCAGGCGCTGGTCGGGATGGGGCTGGTCGGCGCGGTCCAGTCGCTGACCCGGCCGAGCGGCGCCGCCGTCCTCTCCGGTCCGGCGCCGACCGACGACGAAGGCCAGCCGCTGGCGCCGGCGACGATCTGGGGCCACGACCACCTCTGGTGGCTCGACCGGATGGTCCGCACGGATCAGCCACTGGTCGAGCGCCTGGCGCTGGTCTTCCACGACTGGTTCGCGACCTCGCAGGGCGGCGTCTCGACGCCGCAGCAGATGATCGACCAGTCGAACCTCTTCCGCGCCGCCGGCTTCGGCTCTTTCCTCGACCTCTTCAAGGCGGTGACGATCGACCCGGCGATGCTGCAGTGGCTGAACGGTGTCGAAAACGTCAAGGGCGCGCCGAACGAGAACTACGCCCGCGAGATGATGGAGCTGTTCAGTCTCGGCGCCGACCGCGGCGCCTACACCGAGGACGACATCCGCGAACAGGCACGCTCGCTGACCGGCTGGCGCAACGACTGGTCCTCCGAACTCGGCGCCTACAACTTCCGCTTCGATCCCAAACGCCACGACAACGGCGTCAAGACGGTCTTCGGGCGCGCCGGCAACTGGGGCTGGGAAGACGCCTGCCGGCTCTGCGTCGAAAACCCCCTCCACCCCTCCTTCTTCGTCACCAAGCTGTGGAACTACTTCGTGCCGAGCCCGCCCTCGGCGGCGACCCTGGCGAGCCTCGAGTCCCCCTACGCCTCCTCGGGCTGGCAGATCCGCCCGGTGCTCGAGGCGATCCTGCTCAGCCCCGACTTCTACGAAGGGCCGCCGATGGTCAAGCCGCCGGTCGTCCATCTGGCGACGATGATGCGGGCGCTCGGCCGCTACGTCGACACCACCGCCTGGGTCTGGCTCTGCGACGGCGCCGGCCAGCAGCTCTTCTGGCCGCCCAACGTGGCCGGCTGGGACGACACCCGCTGGCTCGACACCTCGCGGATGCGGGAACGCTGGAACATCGTCAACTACGTGCTCGACGGCGTCTCGGTCGACGCCTGGGGCTCGCCCTACTCGCAGACCGAGACCGCCGAAGAAGCGCTGGTGCGGGCGCTCGCCGCCTGGGGCGGCCCGGAACTGCGCCCCGAACACAGCGCCGAGCTGCTCGACTTCGCCAACCGCTGCCAGGCCCAGATCACCGCCGGCTGGCAGAAGGGCCCCTACCGGGCGCTGCGCCAGAACGCGCTGCTGCAGCTGATCGGCGTCAGCCCCGACATCGTCCTGCAATGAGAGAGCGAGCGACGCGATGAGCCACGAGTGCTGCCGGGACTTCACCCGCGCCCAGATGCTGCGCGGCGCCGCCGCCGAAGCCGGCCGCGGCCTGCCGGCGATCGAGCCGGGGATGCCGGAGCCGGCCGGGACCGGGCTGTCGCGGCGCCGGTTCATCTCGCGGAGTGCCGGCCTGGCACTGGCGGTCTACGGCGCCTCGAAGATCCCGCTCTCGGCCTTCGAGCGCGGCATCGCCCAGGCGGCGCCGACCGGCAACAAAGTGCTGGTCTCGATCTTCTTCGAAGGCGGGATCGACGCGCTCAGCGTGCTGGCCCCGGTCGGCGACCCGCGCTACGCGCAGCTGCGGCCGAACCTCAAGGAGGCGCCGGGCGCCGGCCCGATCTTCACCGAGGACCCGACCCTGCAGTGGCACCCGGCCGCCGCCGGGCTCGCGACCCTCCACGACGAAGGCAAGGTCTCGGCCTTCCCGGCGATCGGCTACGAACACCCCGACCAGTCGCACTTCACCTCGCGCCACTACTACGAGATCGGCGAGCTCGACGTCGGCTACCACACCGGCTGGCTGGGTCGCTACATCGACGAAGTCGGCGACGAAGAAAACCCGCTGCAGGGACTATCGATGGACGGCACGCTCTCGCCGATGATCGCGACCGCGCAGAAGCCGGTGGCGGCGATCGACGGGGTCGACGGCTACGACATGTGGTCGGCGGTCGGCGAACCGATCAGCGCCGAGATGCACCGGAGCTTCGCCCGCTTCGGCACCCTGCCGTCGGACTCCTCGGCGCTGGTCCAGGTGCGCCAGGCCGCCTCGATGACCGAGAAGCTGCGGACCGAACTGAACGGCGTCGGCGCGGTGACCAGCCCGGTCCCCTATCCCAAATCCGAATTCGGCCACAAGCTCGCCGGCCTCGCCAACTACCTGCAGCTTGGGCTGCCGATGCGGGTCGTGACGATCCGCGCCGCCGGCGGTTACGACACCCACTCCGGCCAGGCCGAAGACCTCGAACACAACCTGCGCGAAACCTGCGAAGGCGTGCTCGCCTTCCAGCGCGACCTCGAAGCCCGCGGGCTCGACGACCAGGTGATGGTCGAGATGTGGAGCGAGTTCGGCCGCCGGCCGCAGGAAAACGGCTCCCAGGGGACCGACCATGGCGCCGCCGGCTGCGCCTTCGTCGTCGGCTCCAAAGCGAAGGGCGAAATGGTCGGCGAATACCCCGGGCTGACCAACCTCGACGGCAACGAAAACCTGCGCGTGACCAGCGACTTCCGGGCGATGTACTGCGCTCTGCTGGAGCAGTGGCTGGGCTTCGACGCGGCCCGGATCATTCCCGGCGCGTCGGGCTTCTCGCTGCCGACGCTGGTGAAGGCGTGACGGTGGGCGGCGGCGCTCGCCGTCGGGGCTTGACGACCGTGGGCGGCGCTCGCCGTCGGGGCGGCGCGGCCATGGGACTGTCGCTCCTCTTCGCCTTCGCCCTCCTCGTCGCCTCGCTCGCCGGCAGCGCCGCGGCCACGGACACCGCCTGCGCCTGGCAGCGGCACGCCAAACGTGTCGTCACCCACGTCAAACGTCACGGCAGGGTGACGAAGGTCGTGCGGATCAAGCACTACTGGACCTGCAACCCCGTGGCGGCGGCGCCCGAAGCGACGCCGGCACCTGTCGTCCCGCCGATCACGCCGCCGCCCACCTCACCGCCGGTCTCGACCCCACCGAGCCCACCGGAAGTCGAAACCGAAGCCAACGCGGTCAGTGTCACCGCCGACGACCGTGGCGGCGAAAAGAAATACACGCTCTCGAAGCCGTCGGCGAAGGCCGGCGAGATCGAGATCCAGCTGAACAACGAAGGCGAAGACCCCCACAACCTCAACATCCAGCGCCAGGAAAACGGCGCCGGGGTCGGACCGGTGATGAAAATCGCCAAAACCGAACCGGGCGGACGTCCGACCCAGCAGTTCGACCTCCCGGCTGGGACCTACCGCTTCTACTGCACCATCCAGGAACACTGGATGGAAGGCATGGAAACGGAATTCACCGTCGTCGAATAGACGCCGCCGCGACGCCGCGCCTCAGCCGAGGCGTTTGGGGTGCCCGATCGTCCCGAGCTCGGAGATGTCGCGCTTGAAGGGCAGGCTGGCGGTCCAGTCGAGGACAGCGCGGGCCTTGCGAGAGACGGTCGGGATCTGTGACATGTGGTAGCTGCGGGCCATCCACCAGGCGGGGAAGCCGCGGAACGTGTGGTCTCCGACCCGGCCGACCGCCTTGTAGCGGCCGAGGTTGACGAACGAGGCCTCGGAGCGGTATTCGAACGGCGCCGGGGTGCCGATACCGAGCTCGGCGGCGATGTTGCGGGCGGCGATCGGGCCCTGGCGGACGGCGTGCTGGGCGGTCGGTGGGCAGACGCCCCCGCGCGGGTCGGGGGCGGCGGCGCAGTCGCCGATCGCCCAGACGCCGTCCATCTCCTTGACCTTCAGGTAGGAGTCGACGGGGACGCGACCGCGCTCGTCGAGCGGCAGGTTCAGCTGTTTGAGGACCGGCGCGGCGGCGACGCCGGCGGTCCAGACGACGGTCCGGGTCGGCAGAACCTCGCCGGTCGAGAGGCGGGCGAAGTCGGCGCCGACCTCCTGGAGCTGGGTCGAGAGGCGGATGTCGATGCCGCGGCCGCGCAGCTCGCGCAGGGCGTAGTCGGCGAGCTGGCTGTCGATCTCCGGCAGCACCCGGTCGGCGGCCTCGACCAGCATCCAGCGCATGCCGTGCAGGCGGGCGCGCGGGTAGCTCTCCATCGCGTCGGCGGCGAAGTCCTGGAGCTCGGCCAGCGCCTCGAGGCCGGCGTAGCCACCGCCGACGAAGACGAAGGTGAGGAGCTGGTCGCGGCGGGCCGGGTCTTCGCTGGCGTTGGCCCGCTCGAGCGCGTCGACGACCTGGTTGCGAAGCCAGATCGCGTCGGCCAGGCCCTTGAAGCCGATCGCGTGCTCGGCCAGGCCCGGTATCGGCAGCGTCCGCGATACCGACCCCAGCGCCAGCAGCAGCTGGTCGTAGTCGAGCACCTCCGAGCCGCCGCCCTGGCCGTCGACCGTCACCGTCCTGGCCTCGGGATCGTGGCCGGTGATCGAGCCGAGCCGCAGGTAGGTGCGTTTGAGGATGTCGCGCAGCGGCGTCACCACGTGGCGCGGCTCCAGCGTCCCGGCCGCCGCCTCAGGCAGGAACGGCGTGTAGAGCATGAAGTTGGTCTCGTTGATGAGCTGCAGGCGCGCCGATTGCTTGGGCATCGTGCGCTCCAGCTCGCGCGCCGCCGACATCCCGCCGAATCCGCCGCCCGCGATGACTACGTTCCATGCCATGCCCCGAACCTAGCACCTTGTAACAGCTTGTTACAAAGTACCATCGGTCACTTACGGAAAGGAACCCAGTGCCAATCGACCAGACTCCCCTCGGCCAGCACATGCAGGAGCAGATGGCGGCGATCGAGCAGGACCCCAACGTCCGCGACGGTTCGGCGATCGGCGGCATCATCACGATCGTCGAAGTGGTCGGCCCCGACGACGGCGAGGGCCAGCAGGCGCGCAACCTGCGGGTCCGCTCCAACGCCCATCCCCACGTCAGCATCGGCCTGCTCGAGGAGGCGAAGATGGTCCAGCTGATGACGATCCAGGGCGGCGGCCAGCTCGCCGAGGAGGACTGAGCGGCGCCGGGCCGTCGCCGAGAGCCCCGGGCCGTCGCCAAGAGCGCCGAGCCGAGCCCCGAGTAGCGTGGCGGCGATGGAGGCCGGACGCGAAAACGCCGCTGGAATTCGCGGCGCCCCGGCGCCGGCGGTGGCGATGCTGGTCGGCTCGATCGCCTCGGTGCAGTGGGGAGCGGCGCTGGCGACGACGCTGTTCGGCCGGGTCGGACCGGGCGGCGCGGTGCTGCTGCGCTCGGGGTTCGCGGCGCTCATCCTGCTTGCCGTCGCCCACCGCGACCTGCGCCCGCTGCGCCGCGAGGCGATGCGGGACATCGCCCTCTTCGCCATCGCCCTGGCCGGCATGAACTTCAGCTTCTACGCGGCGATCGACCGGCTGCCGCTCGGCGTCGCCGTCACCCTCGAGTTCTGCGGGCCGCTGGCGGTGGCGGTGTTCGGCTCGCGCCGCCGCACCGATCTGATCTGGGCGGGACTGGCGGCGCTCGGCATCGTCCTCCTGTCGGGCGGCTTCGGCGGCACCGCGATCGACCTCGGCGGGGCGCTGCTGGCGCTGCTGGCCGGTGCCTTCTGGGGCATCTACATCCTGCTCAGCGCGCGGGTCGGCGGGCGCTCACCGGGGCTCGGCGGTCTCGCCATCGCGATGTCGATCGCGGCCCTGCTCCTGGTCCCCGTCGGCGTCGCCCAGGGCGGCAGCGAGCTGATCGTGCCGGCCGTCCTCGCCGCCGGCCTCGGCGTCGGGCTGCTGAGCTCGGCGATCCCCTACGCCCTCGAGCTCGAGGCCCTGCGCCGGCTGCCCAACGCCGTCTTCGGCGTCCTCATGAGCCTCGAGCCGGCCGCCGCGGCGCTGGTCGGCTTCATCGCCCTCTCCCAGGCCCTTACCGCGGCCGAAATCGTCGCGATCGCCCTCGTCGTCATCGCCA
This sequence comes from uncultured Actinomycetes bacterium, assembly GCA_963839115.1. Classification (GTDB taxonomy): domain Bacteria; phylum Actinomycetota; class Thermoleophilia; order Solirubrobacterales; family 70-9; genus VAYN01. The sequence continues at coordinate 1,092,177 of CAWITM010000001.1, read as the reverse complement.
GCGCCGGCGCCCTGCGCTCAGCCGCCACCCCAGCGCCGCGCGACGGCTGACGCCCCGTCCACGCCCCCGACCGGACCCGTCCCGACCGGACCCGTCACTCTCCCCGAGCGTTCGCAAAATTCCGCCGTGGAGACGGATAACTGCGAACGCTCCCACGGGGCCGCGGGGCATTGGTCGGCGTTCGCAGAAAACCGTCGTATGGACGGATAACTGCGAACGCTCCGGTGCCGAGCTGGGCGGCTGGCCGGGGCTGGGGCGTGGGCTGGGCTTGGGCTGGACCGCCGGGCGGGTGGCCTAGAGGCCGAGGTTGGCGCGGATCAGGCGGTTGACCTCGCCGCCGTCGGCGCGGCCCTTGGTCTCGCGCATGACGGCGCCGACGATCGCGCCGATCGCCTTGCCGTTGCCGGCGCGGATCTGCTCGGCGGCCGCGGGGTCAGCCTCGATCGCCTTGGCGACGATCGCCTCGAGCTCGCCGCCGTCGCTCTCCATCTGGCCGAGGCCCTCGCGCTCGACGATCGCGCGCGGCTCCCCACCCTCGGCGACGAGGACGCCCAGCACCTTGCGAGCGCTGGCGTGGGAGATCTCGCGCTTCGCGGCCATCACGATCAGCTCGGCGAACGCCTCGGCGGGCACGGTCGGCGCGGCGAAGTCCTCCTCGGACCTGCCGGCCCCGCGCAGGGTCGCGACCAGGTCGCCGGTCACCCAGTTGGCGACGACCCGCGGCGCCACCCTGCCCTCGCCCTCCCCCGGCTCGGCGCCCGCCGCGACGGCGACCGCCTCGAAGTAGCCCGCCATCGCCGGCTCGCCGGCCAGCAGACGCGCCGGATCGCGTTCCAGCCCGAGGTCGTCTTCGTAGCGCGCCTGGCGCGCCGCCGGCAGCTCCGGCAGCGAGTCGCGGGCGGCGCTCAGCATCGCCTCGGTCGGCGCCAGCGGCACCAGGTCGGGCTCGGGGAAGTAGCGGTAGTCGTGAGCTTCCTCCTTCGAGCGCAGCGAGGTCAGCTCGCCGGTCGAGGGGTCGAAGTGGAGCGTCTCCTGCTCGACCGTCCCCCCCGCCGCGATCAGCTCGCGCTGGCGCGCCAGCTCGGCTTCGATGCCGCGCTGGAGAAAGCGGAAGCTGTTCATGTTCTTCAGCTCGGTCTTGGTGCCGAGCGTCTCGGTCCCGGCCGGACGCACCGAGACGTTGGCGTCGACGCGCAGGCTCCCCTCCTCCATGTTGACGTCGGAGACGCCGAGCTGGCGGACCGTCTCGCGCAGCAGGCGCGCCCACTCGGCGGCTTCGGCGGCGTCGCGGAGGTCGGGCTCGGTGACGATCTCGACCAGCGGCGTGCCACCGCGGTTGAAGTCGACCAGCGAGTGCTCGGAGCCGTGGATGCGGCCCGACTCGCCCTGGTGGATCGTCTTCGCCGCGTCCTCCTCGAGGTGGGCGCGGTGGATGCGGATGTCGCCGAGGCGGCCGTTGCTGGCCAGCGGAATGTCGTACTGGCTGATCTGGTAAGCCTTCGGGCTGTCGGGATAGAAGTAGTTCTTGCGGTGAAAGATCGAGCGCGGGGCGATCTCGCACTCGAGGGCGAGGCCGATTTTCACCCCGTAGAGGATCGCCTCTTCGTTGGCCACCGGAAGGACCCCGGGATGGGCCAGGCAGACCGGGCAGGTGTGGACGTTGGGCTCGTCGCCGAAGGACGGCTCGCAGCCGCAGAACATCTTCGTCCGCGTCGACAGCTGGACGTGGATCTCGAGGCCGATGACGGCTTCGAGCTCTTGCGCGGCCTCAGGCATCGCCGCCTCCCACCCGCGCCGCGGCGCGCCAGGGGATCCGCTCGGCCTCGGCGTCGTTGAAGCCGATCGCGCCCTCGAGCGCGAACGCCGCCTCGAGCAGCCCCTGCTCGGCGAACGCCGGCGCCGCGATCTGGAAGCCCACCGGCAGCTCGGCGCCGCCTCCGGCCGGCGACGCGAGACCGGCGGGGATCGAGATCGCCGGGATCCCGGCCAGGCTCATCGGCACCGTGAAGTAGTCGTTGAGATACATCGCCAGCGGGTCGGCGGTCTTCTCGCCGAGGCCGAAGGCGACCTCGGGCGCGGTCGGCGTGACGACGAAGTCGACGGCGGCGAAGGCGGTGTAGAAGTCCTGCGCGATCCGCGTCCGCACCTTCTGCGCCTGGCCGTAGTAGGCGTCGTAGTAGCCCGAGGAGAGCGCGTAGGTGCCGAGCATGATCCGCCGCTTGACCTCGGTGCCGAAGCCCTCCGCCCGCGTCGTCTCATACATCTCGACCAGATCGCCGTCGCCGCCGGCGCGCATCCCGTAGCGGACGCCGTCGTAGCGGGCCAGGTTCGAGGACGCCTCGGCGGGCGCGATCACGTAATAGGCGGAGATGCCGTGCTCGGCGCTCGGCAGGGCGATCTCGGCGATCTCGCCGCCGAGCTCCTCGATCCGCGCCAGCGTCGCCTCGAAGACGGCGCGCACGCCGGGGTCGAACTTGGCGCCGGCGAGGTCCGCCGGAACCCCGAAGCGCAGGCCGGAGAGATCCTCGCGGCTCGGCGCGACGATGCCGCCCTCGATCCCGACCGAGGTCGAGTCGCAGGGGTCCCGGCCCTCCATCGCGCCCAGCAGCAGCGCCGCATCGGTGACGTCGCGGGTCAGCGGGCCACACTGGTCCAGCGAGGAGGCGAAGGCGATCATCCCGTAGCGCGAAATCGCCCCGTAGGTCGGCTTGAGCCCGACGATCCCGCAGAGCGAGGCGGGTTGGCGGATCGAGCCGCCGGTGTCGGTGCCGATCGCGCAGGGCGCCAGGCCGCCGGCGACCGCCGCCGCCGAGCCGCCCGAGGAGCCGCCGGGCACGCGGCCGCGGTCCCAGGGGTTGAGGACGGCGCCGTAGGCCGAGTTCTCGTTCGAAGACCCCATCGCGAACTCGTCCATGTTGGTCTTGCCGAGGACACCGGCCCCGGCGGCGGCGAGCCGGCGCACGGCGGCGGCGGTGTAGGGCGGCAGGTAGCCCGCGAGGATCCGCGAGCCGGCCGTGGTCGGCGTGCCCTCGACGCAGAAGATGTCCTTGACGGCGACCGGGATGCCGGCGAGCGGACCCGACTTGGCGGGCGCGGCGGCGTCAGAGCCGGGGCGCACAGCGGCGGCCAGCGGCGTGCCGGGCGCCTCGTCGCCCCCGGTCCAGAGGTAGGCGTTCAGCTCGTCGCGGCGGGCGGCGCCGCGCCAGGTCGTCTCGTACTCCTCCGCCGAGATCTCCGACGCGGCGATCTTCGCCGCCGCCTCGGCGACGGTCAGGTCGAGCAGCTCGCTCATCACTCGGCGTCGGCCTGCGGCGAGGGGACGCGGAAGGCCCCGTCGACCGGTTCCGGCGCATTGGCGAGGACGGCCTCGCGCGGCCAGCTCGGCCGCGGCACGTCGGCGCGCAGCACGTTCTCGAGGGCGACGGTGTGGGAGGTCGGCTCGACCCCCTCGAGGTCGAGGTTGCCGATCCGGTCGACGTGCTCGAGGATCCCCGAGAGCTCGCCGGCCATCGTCTCGACTTCGGCGTCGGAGAGCTTCAGGCGCGAGAGCTTGGCGACGTGGAGGACCTGGTCCCGGGAGATCATCCGCGTGATTCTAGGCGGGGGCCCCGGAAGCCGCCCCCGCGCCCGGAAATCGAGGTGCGCGCGTCCTGGCTGGTCAGCCAGTTATGGTCCCAGCCGATGCAGGGACCAGCCGCGGAGAGATTCGTCGTCTTCAACCTGCGGATGCTCGCGGTCACCTTCGCCATCGTCGGACTGCTCTTCATCGCCGTGCCCAGCGGCGTCCTCAACCTCATCTCCGACGTCGGCGGCTGGTTCGGCTCCTTCCCCCGCGCCCCGCACACCCAGGAGGACCTCTGGCTGGCGCTGGCCTTCGCCTACATGGTCGTGATCACCGGGATCTGCCTCGTCGTCCAGGCCGACGTCGTCCGCTACCGGCCGCTGCTGCTGGTCCTCGCCGCCGGCAAGACCGCCTCCTCGCTCGGCGCGCTCGCGTTCTTCGCGTTCGACGACGACGTCTTCATCTACCTCCTGAACTTCCTCGTCGACGGCTTCCTGGCGGTGCTGGCGCTGTGGCTTTGGGTGCTGGCGGGACGGATCGGCCGCCCCGCCGATCCGGGCTGAAGGCGCGCCCCGGGGCTGGCGGCCGCCGAGCGACGCACGCTGGTCGCGATCTGCGAGGCGATGGCGCCAGGGATCGATGGCCTGCCCGCGGCCGAGCGCGACGTCGCCGTCGCCGCGCCGGTCGAGCGCTTCCTCGGCTCGGTCTCGCCGCGGGTGCTGACCCGCCTGCGCCTCGGGCTGCGGGCGTTCGAGTGGCTGCCGTTCCCGCGCCGCTTCAGCCGCCTGGACGCGGCCGCGCGCGAGCGGTTCCTGGTTCGCCTGGCCGGCTCGCGGCGCGCCTTCAAGCACGACCTGCTGCTGCTCGCCAAGGTGCTCGCGACGCTCGGCTACGCGGTCGCGCCGCCGGTCGAGGAGGCGATCGGCTTCGAGATCTCCTGCCGGCTCGCCGACGGGACGCAGCCCGAGCCGGCCGGCTCGCTCGGCGACACGGCGCCGGCCGGTGACGGTGAGGAGTGCGACGTGGTGATCGTCGGCTCGGGTGCCGGCGGCGCGGTGGCCGCGGCGGCGCTCGCCGAAGCCGGGCTCGACGTGCTGGTGCTCGAGGCCGGCGGCCACTACGACCGCGACAGCTATCCGGCCGACCACCTCGACGCGATCGCCGAGCTCTACCGCGACGCCGGCCTGACGATCGCCGAAGGCCGGCCGCCGATCCCGGTTCCGGTCGCCCGCGTCATCGGCGGCACCACGGTCATCAACTCCGGCACCTGCTTCCGGGCGCCCGACGCGGTGCTGGCGGACTGGCGCGAGCGCTTCGGGATCGGCTGGGCCGGTGAGCTCGGCGACGACTACGCCGAGGCCGAGGACTTCCTGCGCGTCACCCAGCTCGACCCCGAGACGATGGGCCGCAACGGCCAGCTGGCGATGGAGGGGGCGGCGGCGATCGGCGCCAGCGCCGCGCCGATCTTCCGCAACGCCGGCTCCTGCGTGCAGTGCAGCTCCTGCCCGTTCGGCTGCGCGATCGACGCCAAGCGCGGCATGCACGTCTCCTACCTGCCGCGCGCGGTGGCGGCCGGGGCGAGGGTCCGGGCCGGGGTCGAGGCGCACCGAATCCTGGTCGAGGACGGCCGCGCCGTCGGCGTCGAGTGCTCGCTCACCCCAACTTTTGTCACCCGGGGGGATACAAAGGTTGGGAGGAGCGCCGGCGCCCGTCCCTTCACGGTCCGCGCGCGCCGCGCCGTGATCGCCGCCGGCGGAGCCCTGGGGACGCCGGAGCTGCTGCTGCGCTCGGGCCTCGGCGGCCGCCAGGTCGGCCGCAACCTCCACATCCACCCGGCCTGCTGGGTCGGGGCGCGCTACGAGCAGGAGGTGCGCGGCTGGGAGGGCGTCATGCAGAGCTTCTACGTCGATGAGTGGGAGCGCGAGCGGGTGCTGCTCGAGGCGACCTTCACGCCGCTCGCCTTCGGCGGCGCCTGGCTGCTCGGCGCCGGTGAGTCCCACCAGCGGGCGATGCTCGATTTCGGCCACGTCGGCTCGATCGGCGTCCACCTCTCCGACCAGTCGGCCGGCCGCGTCGGGCTAGGTGCCGAAGGTTCGATCCGCGCCTCCTACAAGCTGACCCGGGCCGATGCCGACCGCCTCGCCTTCGGGATCGCCCGCGCCGCCGAGATCCACTTCGCCGCCGGCGCCACCGAGGTCTACCCCAACATCCCGCGGGTCGGGGTGCTGCGCCCGGGCGACCTGCCGGGCTTCGAGGCGACCCGGATCAAGCCCTCCGAGCTTCGCCTCGAGGCCTTCCACCCGATGGGCACGGCGCGGATCGCCGCCGACGAGCGCGCCGGCGTCTGCGCTCCCGACGGCTCGGTCAACGGGACCGCCGGCCTCTACGTCGCCGACGCCTCGCTCTTCCCGACCTCGGTCGGGGTCAATCCGATGATGACGGTGATCGCCTTTTCGAAGGCAATTTCGCGGCAGCTTTTGGCCGCCTCGGCTTAGCGGGCCGCGAGGGCCGGTCGGATTCCAGTCGCTTGGCGATCCCCCCGAAGGAGTCGCCCTCTTCCCGCATCGCCCGGTAGCCGCCGTAGGCGATCCCGAGGGCGGCGGCGAGGGCGAGGAAGACGCCGACCTTCAGGGTCGCGTTGATCGAGATCCCGCCGATGTTGCCGAAGCCGGGCGGAAAGATGATCCGGAAGAGGATGAGGAGCGTCGCCAGGCCGCCGAGCACGGCCACGGCCGCGTCGGCGGGAACCGCCGGCTTCCACTCCGACCCAGCCAGCCGAAGCAGCGCCGCGCCGATCGCGACGGCTATCGCCAGCATCAGGAAGAGTGGGATCACTTCCAGCGACTGCCAGGCGTTGCCGCCGGTGCCGAGGCCGTTGAACGGGATGCCTTCGGTCTGCCCCGTGACTTCCGAGCCGAACCAGGTCACGAACATCAGGACGAACAGCGCCACCGCCGCTACCAGGTAGATCGCCTCGCCGCGGCGCAGGCGCGGGCCGCTTCGCCCGCGCCGCCGAGGCGGCCGCCGCCCCGTCTCCTCGCTACCTGGGGGCAATCACGCCTTCCTCGGTCGCCACCCGGTAGCAGCCGTAGGTCATGCCGGCGGCGGCGATGAGGGCGAGGAAGATGCCGAACGCCGGGCTCACGTCGACCGAGATCGAGCCGAAGCTGCCGCCTTCGCCGGGCGTGTCGATGATCCGGTAGAGGATCAGGATCAACGAGAGGGCCGAGAGCACACCGGCCACGATGCTCGGCGGGAAGGGCGGCTCCCAGGCGACCTCGAACAGCTTGATGGCGACCATGCCGAGCGCCACGAGGATCGCGATCACCAGCACGATCGGGATGTTGTCGAGGGCATCCCAGGCATTCGCGCCTTCGGAGACGCTGGCGCCGCCACCTGAAACCGATGCTTCGAACCAGTCGAAAAACATGAAGATGAAGAGCAGGACCGCCGATGCGCCGACGATCTTCTCCCCGATCCCAAGCCGATCCAAATCCACTTTCTCTCCCCTTCTCTAGACCGCTGTCGCCGCGAGGCTACCGGCCCGCGCGGCGTCCGCGAGCGGCCGCCAGGGTGTTGTGCATCAGCATCGCGATCGTCATCGGGCCGACGCCGCCGGGCACCGGCGTGATCGCCGAGGCAACCTCTGCCGCCGCCGTGTAGTCGACGTCGCCGGCCAGGCCGTCCTCGGTCCGGTTGACGCCGACGTCGATCACGACGGCGCCGGGCTTGACCGCGTCGGCGCCGAGCAGGCGCGGCACGCCGACGGCGGCGACGAGCACGTCGGCGCGGGCGCAGGTCGCGGCCAGGTCGCGGGTGCGCGAGTGGCAGATGGTGACGGTCGCGTTGGCCATCAGCAGCAGGCGGGCGACCGGGACGCCGACCAGCTTCGAGCGGCCGACCACGACCACCTCGGCACCTTCCAGCTCCACCCCCTCGTGGTCGAGCAGCTCCATCACTCCGGCCGGCGTGCAGGGGGTCAGCCCCGGCGTGCCGTGGGCCAGCAGCCCGGCGTTGACCGGGGTCAGCCCGTCGACGTCCTTGGCCGGGTCGATCGCCGCCACCACCGCGTCGGGATCGAGGTGGTCGGGCAGCGGCATCTGCACGAGGATCCCGTCGACGTCCTCGTCGGCGCCGAGGCTCTCGACCAGCGCCAGCAGCTCCTCCTGCGAGGTCGCCGCCTCGAGGCCGTGGTGGGCCGAGCGCATCCCGAGCGCCTCGCAGGCCTCGTGCTTCATCCGCACGTAGATCTCCGAGGCCGGGTCCTCGCCGACGATCACGGTCACCAGCTGCGGCGTGCGCCCCGCCTCCTCGGCGTAGGCGGCGACGTCGACCCGGACCCGCTCGCGGACCGCCGCGGCGACGGCTTTGCCGTCGATGACCCGGGCCCCCACCGCGTTACCGCTTCCGGATCGGCGCGTAGTCGGCCATCAGCTTGCGCTCGCTGCCGTCGGCAAAGCGCACGACGACCACCCCGCCGGGCTCGACCGCGGTCACGACGCCGTCGCCGAAGCTGGCGTGGACGACGTCGTCGCCGGTCTGCATTTCCAGCGCCGGGCCGGGGTCGACGGGTTCGGCCGGGGTCGGCGCGCCGGGGCCGCTGTAGTCGCCCGAGCCCCAGGTCATCCCGGCGTTGGAGACGGTCGAGTGGCGTTCGGTCAGCTCCGCCGGAATCTCGTCGATGAAGCGCGAGGGCAGGTTGCGCTCGGCCCGCCCGAACAGCCGCCGCTCGCGCGCCCAGGTCATGTATAGGCGGCGCTCGGCGCGGGTGATCGCGACGTAACAGATGCGCCGCTCCTCTTCTTCGCCGCCCTCTTCGAGTGCCCGCATGTGCGGGAAGGCCCCCTCCTCGCAGCCGACCACGAAGACCGTGTCGTACTCCAGCCCCTTGGCGTTGTGGAGGGTCATCAGCGTGACCAGTTCGTTTTCGTCGGTCGCCTCGAGGCCGTCCTGCTCGTTGTAGAGCGAGATCTGCTGCAGGTACTCCTCCAGCGGCGGAACATCGCTCTCGCCCTCGCGCTCGCGCTCGATGTCGAACTCGGCGGCGCCCTCGACCAGCGCTTCGAGGTTTTCCGCCCGCCCTTCGGCTTCGACCGTGCGCTCGGCCGCCAGCATCTCCAGGTAGCCGGTCTCGTGCAGGACGCGCTCGAGGATCGAATGGACCGAGGAGCCGTCGACGCGGTCGCGCAGCGCGTCCATCATCTCCCAGAAGCGGCCGACCGACTTGATCGCCGCGGCGCTCATCCCGGGCACCTCCTCGACCCTTTCCATGACCTCCCAGATCGGCAGCCCGGTCGTGTTCGCGTAGGCCGCCAGCCGTCCCTGACTGGTGTTGCCGATCCCCCGCCGCGGCGAGTTGATGACCCGCGAGAAGGAGACCTGGTCGGCCGGGTTGACCAGCAGGCTGAGGTAGGCGATGGCGTCCTTGATCTCGGCCCGTTCGTAGAACTTGGTGCCGCCGATCACCTGGTAGGAGACGTCGAAGCGCCCCAGCGTGTCCTCGAGCACCCGGCTCATCGCGTTGGTCCGGTAGAAGATCGCGACCCCCGAGCGCTTGACGCCCTCCTCCTCGGCCAGCCGGTCGATCTCCCCGGCGACCCAGCGGGCCTCCTCGTGCTCGTCGGCGAGCTCGTTCAGCTGCACCGGCTCGCCGCCGGCGATTTCGGTCCACAGCTCCTTCGGCCGGCGCTCGCGATTGTGGGAGACGACCGCGTTGGCAGCCGAGAGGATCGTCTGCGTCGAGCGGTAGTTCTGCTCGAGCTTTACCGTCGCCGCCTCCGGAAAGTCGCTCTCGAAGTCGAGGATGTTGCGGATATCCGCATTCCGGAAGCTGTAGATCGACTGATCCTCGTCGCCGACGACCATCAGGTTGCCATGGTCCTTGGCGAGGATCTGGAGCATTTTGTACTGGGCGTGGTTGGTGTCCTGGTACTCGTCGACCATCACGTGGCGGAAGGTGGCGCGCCAGCGTTCGCGGACGTCCTTGAAGAGCTCGAGCACGTTGACGGTGCGGACCAGCAGGTCGTCGAAATCCATCGCGTTGGCTTCGAGCATGCGCTTCTCATAGAGCGGGAAGACTTCGGCGACGACCTCCTCGAAGCCGCCAACCATCATTTCGGTGTAGGCGGCGACGTCGATCAGCTGGTTCTTGGCGCTCGAGATCTTGTTCTGGACGGCGCGCGGCGGGTAGCGCTTGGGATCGACGCCGAGCTCGGTCAGGCAGCGTTTGATCATCCGCAGCGAGTCGCCCTGGTCGTAGATCGTGAAGCCCCGCGAGTAGCCGAGGCGCTCGGCGTCGACGCGCAATATCCGGGCGCAGGCCGAGTGGAACGTGGTCACCCACATCGCCCGCACCGAGCGGCCGATCAGGGCGCCGACCCGCTCGCGCATCTCCGCCGCGGCCTTGTTGGTGAAGGTGATCGCGAGGATCTCGCCGGGGCGCGCCTGCCCGGTCGCCAGCAGGTAGGCGATTCGGTGGGTCAGGACCCGCGTCTTGCCGGAGCCGGCGCCAGCCAGCACCAGCAGCGCTCCGTCGGTGTATTCGGTCGCTTCGCGCTGCGGCGGGTTGAGCCCGGCGAGCAGCCGCTCGGCGCGATCGGCGCCGACCTCGGTCGGAGCGCCGTGGGAGCCGCTCTCGGCGGCTTCAAAGCGGTCGGAATCGGCCTGCAAACTCACCATCCGAGCATAGCCACGGCCTCGGCGGGGCTCGGCGGGCGGCGGGCGGCGCTTCCAGTGTGGGTTTCAGACGCTATGTGTCTGAAACCCACACCGGAAGGATCAGCCTCCGGCCGAGGAGCGCCCTGTGCGGGGCTCGATCCCCGGCTTGCCGCCGTTGGTCTCGCCGCCGTCGACTTCGGCGAGCCGCGCTTCGAGCTCGACGATCCGCTCGGAGAGCGCCTTCATCGCGTCGGCGATCGGGTCGGGCAGGTGGATCCAGTCGGCGTCGGGGCCCTCGAGGCGCTTGCCTTCGACCCGCACCGGGTGGCCGGGATTGCCGACCACGGTCGCCCCCGGCGGCACGTCCTCGACGACGACCGTGTTGGCGCCGATCTTGGCCCCGTCGCCGACCGCGATCGGCCCCAGCAGCTTCGCCCCCGAGCCGACGGTGACGTTGTCGCCGAGCGTCGGGTGGCGCTTGCCGCGCTGGAAGCCGGTGCCGCCCAGGGTCACGCCCTGGTAGAGGGTCACGCGCTCGCCGATCTTCGCCGTCTCGCCGATCACCACGCCGGAGCCGTGGTCGATGAAGAGACCGTTGCCGATCTCGGCGGCGGGATGGATCTCGACCCCGGTCACCATCCGCGTCAGGTAGGCGATCACACGCGGCACCAGCGGCACCCGGGCGCCCAGCAGAGCGTGGGCGGCGCGGTGCGCCAGCAGCGCCTGCACGCCCGCCCAGGTGGTGAGGATCACGAACGAGGAGACGCGCTGCGCCGCCGGGTCGCGATCGCGCGCGGCGGCGACGTCGGCGCGGATCTCGCCGAAGAGGCGCGCAATCACCGGCGCACCCCCGGACGCGGAGCCGCGGTCGCGAGATCGCCGGTCATCATGAGCGCGGCCGCGGCGGAGCAGAGGAGGTGGCACCGTTCATCATGGCGAGAAGAAGGGTAGGGACATGTAGCGCTCGCCCGAGTCGCAGACGATCGTGACCACGCGCTTGCCCTCCATCTCCGGCCGCGCCGCGACCTGCAGAGCGGCCTGGATGTTGGCGCCGGCCGAGATCCCGGCCAGGACCCCCTCCTGCAGCGCCACCAGGCGCGCCGTCTCGAGCGCGTCCTCGTCGCCGACCGAGACGATCTCGTCGATGACCGAGCGGTCGAGCACCGCGGGGACGAACCCGGCCCCGATCCCCTGGATTTTGTGCGGGCCGGGAGCCCCGCCCGAGAGCACCGGCGAGCTGGCCGGCTCGACCGCCACCACCAACGCCTCCGGCGCCCGCTCCTTCAGCATGCGCCCGACCCCGGTGATCGTCCCGCCGGTCCCGACCCCGGCGATGAAGGCGCCGATCTGGCCCTCGGTGTCGCGCCAGAGCTCCTCGGCGGTGGTGCGCCGGTGGGCCTCAGCGTTGGCCGGGTTGGAGAACTGCATCGGCATGAAAGCCCTGCGCTGGTCGCGGATCTGCTCGGCCAGCGCGACCGCCTCGTTCATCCCGCCCAGCGACGGCGTCTCGCGCACCTCCGCCCCGTAGGCCCGCAGCAGCTTGGCGCGCTCGCGGCTCATCCCCTCGGGCAGGGTCAGGATCAGCTCGTAGCCGCGCGCCGCGCAGACCATCGCCAGCGCGATCCCGGTGTTGCCGCTGGTCGGCTCGACCACCACCGAGCGTCCCGGCGCGATCTCCCCCGCCTCTTCGGCGGCGTCGATCATCGCCACCCCGATCCGGTCCTTCACCGAGCCGCCGGGATTGAAGTACTCGAGCTTGACGACGACGTCGCCCGGCAAACCCTCGCCGAGCCGGTCGAGCAGCACCAGCGGCGTCTCGCCGACGACCGCCGAGGCCTCGGCCCCGATCCTCATCCGGTCCGCTGGCCTGTCCGGAGGAAGGGCTCGAGAGGGCTCGACATCGGCGCAGTCTAGCCTTCGTCTGGTGAGCGACACGACCACTTACGAACCGCTCGGTGGCGACCTCCATCGCCACGGCGAGGCCACTCACTCGCACCATCACCACGGCCCCCACACCCACGGCGCCGGCGAGCGGGACCACCGCGACGGCCACTCGCACGACGATCACGACCACGCCCACGGCGGGCGCGGCCACTCGCACGGGCTCGTCGACGCGTCGATCAAACGCTCGCGCGAGGGACTCACCGCGGTCGGGATCTCGCTCGCCGTGCTCGGCGCGACGGCGCTGGCGCAGCTGGCGATCTACCTCGCCGCCGGATCGGTGGCGCTGCTCGCCGACCTGATCCACAACTTCGGCGACGCCGCCACGGCGATCCCGCTGGCGATCGCCTTCCTGCTGCGCTCCGAGCGCGCCGAGGGCTGGGCGGGGCTGTTCGTCGTCGCGGCGATCTTCATCTCCGCCTGCGTCGCCGGGATCGAGGCGGTCTCACGCCTGATCCACCCGCAGACGCCCACCCACCTCCTGGCCCTCGCCGGCGCCGGGCTGCTGGGCTTCGCCGGCAACCGGGTCGCCGCCGCGATCCGCGGCCGCGCCGGGCGCCGCCTCGACAGCGCCGCGCTCGTCGCCGACGCCAACCACGCCCGCGCCGACTCCTATGTCAGCCTCGCGGTCGTCGCCAGCGCCGCCGTCGTCGCGATCGGCCTGCCGATCGCCGACCCATTGATCGGCCTCGCGATCACCGCCGTGATCCTCAAGATCACCTGGGACTCATGGCAGACGGTGCGCGCCAGCGTGACCGGCGCCGTCCACCACCACTGACCGACTCACCTGCGACTGACCTGCTCACCACTGGCTGGCCGGTTCAAGCCGGTAGAGGACGTGGTCGAGACCGGCGTGCTCGGTCCGCCCGACCGCGGCCAGGCCGGCCTTCTCGGCGACCCTCAGCGAGGCGGCGTTCGCCGGCAGGATCATCGCGATGACCTCCTCGACCCCGCGCTCGCGGGCCAGCTCGATCGCCGCCGCGGCCGCCTCCGTCGCGAACCCCTCGCCGTGGCGCTCCGGCGCGATCGCCCAGAGGACCTCGATCGCCGGCCTCCCTTCGACCTCGGTCCAGCGCAGCCCGGCGCGTCCGACGTAGGCACCGCTGCCCTGCTCCAGCACCGCCCAGGGCCCGAACTCGAAGGCCTCCCAGTGGCGCCGGTCGTCCTCCAGCCAGAGGTCGCCGTCGCCCGGCCCGAACGGGTCCAGCGGCGGCGGCCGCAGCCATCCGCCGACCGTCGGGTGGGTCAGCAGCGACCGGTAGCTCTCGGCGTCCTCGGGCAGCGGCGGCCGCAGCTGCAGCCGCTCGGTACTGCGCGCTTCCGCGGGGTCCGTCATGGCGGCAGCTTAGAACCGCGCGGGGCGCCCGGTCAGATGTCGCGCCCGCCCTCGTAGAGGCGGTCGTATTCCTCGGTGAGGACGACGGTGAGACCGGTCTCGACCTGCTCGGCGACCTCGGGCAGATCGTTGGTCGAGCAGATCAGGACCCGCGCCGGCTCGGCGGCGCGATTGAGGATCTGGTGGGTCCCGTCCCGCCCCGGTGGGAAGGAGACGAGTTCGCCGACCGCGAGCGTCCGCTCCTCGCCCTCGGCGACTCGCAGCGTGGGCTCCCCGGCAATCACGAACAGCAGCTCCTCGGCGCCGTGATGGAAGTGCAGCGGCGAGGCTGCGGCGCCGCTCTCCAGCTCATACAGGGTCGCCCCCAGGCGCCTGGCACCGGCCCGCCGGCCGAGCTGCGACGCGCGCGCTGCGCCACCGCCGCGATCGCCCTCGAAGTCCCAGGTCGGATCGAAGAGGTTCGCGTCAGCCACCGGGCGTCGCTCCGAGGCTCGCGTCAGTCATTCGGCCGCCGGCCCATCAGCGCGGGGGCGGCGTGTCGCCGCGAGCCCGCATTTCGCCTTCGAGCCGCGCCGCGCTCGCCTGCAGCGCCGCCACCCGTGCCTCGCTCGCGGCCCCCAGGCCGTCCTCGTCGACCTCGACCTTGGAGCGGTCCTCCGGGTCATAGAGAACCGGGACCGTTTCGCCGTGCCCGAAGCCGGAGGCGAGGTCGAACTCCCAGACCTTGCAGGAGGCCTTCCCGGTGGAGCCGTCCTCGTAGGTCACCTCAGGTCGAGCTTCCACCGGTGCGCGCCGTGACTGTTGATCGAGCCGGTCAATTCGCCGTTGCGGACGACCGCCTCGGCGTGGACCCCGTCCTTCTGCAGATTGCGCCGCCCGAACATCGCGCGACCCTCTCACACCGCCGCGTCGAAATCCAGCCAGGGCCGAATGGCCCGGCACCTTCGTGTGAGTCGTGTTTCTCGGGCCGGTCGGCCCCCGCTGGCGCCCGTACGTGGTCGTCCGGGGCCGCCCTCAGTCGGCCGTGACGCGCTCGCTCGGCCGCGAGGTCTCGAAGGCCGCGCCGCTGTAGATCACCCGGATCGGCTTCTCGCCGCTCCGCAGCAGTCGCAGGTCGGCGGCCTCTTTGATTCTCGTCGCCGCGTCGAGGGCGGCCGCGGCGACCTGGGTGAGTTCCGTCCAACCCTGCTCGTCGACGTCGGCTGGGAACCAGGAGAAGTGGGAGTCGGCGCGGGCATCGAAGGTCCCGTCGCTGAGCGCCTCGGCGGCGCCGACGAGGAAGGACTCGATCATCGCCTTGGATAGTTCGGTCCGTCTGCGGACCGGCAGCTTCGCCCACTCCTCGTCGGAGAAGTACACGCGACTGGTCGCGGCGTAGATGTGTTCGCGTGAGCCGCGCCGCTGGATCGAGTCGACCTCGACCAGCGAGCCGACCTTCACCAGCTCGCGGAAGTGGTAAGCGGCCGTGTGCAGCGGGACCCCGGTGGTGCGGCTGAATTCGATCGGCGACAGATCGCTTTCGGCGGCCAGGCTGAGGATTCGGACGCGAACCGGGTGCAGAAGGGCAAGCGCAATCTGTTCCATCGGCTCACGAGCCTTGTCCAAGTTCTCGACCATCCCGCGTTCCTCTCATCAAGTCGGGTGCTCTGGTTGGAGGCACAGTAGTGGTCAGGAAGATTCACCAGGACAATGCGGACACCTTCATGTATCGATAGAAACATCTCCATCGGTTGAACGCCTCCTCCCATCGCAAACAGCGATCGAGGAGGGGGTGATCGGATGACCGTGAGCGCTGCGAAACCAGTCGCACCGCACCTGGTCCGCAAGAGCGGATAAGCCAGGCCAAGGGGCCGGTCACGCCACTCCGGGGCCGGCCCCGAATCAGCTCGGCCCGGGCCGGGACCGCGCCGCCCGGTGGCGAGCCTAGATGAAGTACATGCCGGAGCCGGCCTCTTCAGCCTCGCGGCGGGCGACTTCGGCGATCGTCGTCTGGCCGAAGACCTTGCGCAGCGCGGTCACGCCCTCGGCCCAGATGCCACCGGCCTCGTCGGCTTCGGAGCCGATTTTGCCGTCGAGGGCCTGGACGACTTCGAGCACGGTGATCTCTTCGGCCGGCCGCGAGAGCGTGTAGCCCCCGCGCATGCCGCGGTGGCTGGTCAGCAGGCCGGCGCGACGCAGGGTCGAGAACAGCTGCTCGAGGAACTGCTCGGGGATCTCGCGGCGCTCGGCAAGCTCCTTGATCGGCACCGGCCGCTCGCCCGAGCGGGCGAGCTCGGCGAGGGCCACGACCGCGTAACGGGACTTCGAGGTGATCGAGATCACAACGTGTTTTTACCGCACGGCCCGGCCTGGGTTAGGATCGAACGCAATGGGGCGCAGCTGCCCACCCGGGTGCCCTCCCGCAATCGAGTGAACGGAACGCAGTCCTGAGCCAACGCCCACACTGTCTCGTCGTGGACGGCCACCCGCTTGTCCGCATAGGCGTCAGAAGGGTCCTCGAGGAGCACTACGAGGTCCACGAGTCGACCAGCCGCGAGGAGGCCATCGAACTGGTACGCGACATCGGCGACTTCGACGTCGCGATCGTCGAGATGCAATGGCGCGCGAACGGCAGCGTCGCCTCGATCTCCGGCGCCGAGGCGATCCGCCTGATGCGCCGCACAGCCCCGGTCCTCGGCATCGTCGGCCACGGCGAGCGGCCCGAGCGACACCTCGCCAACGCCGCGATCGGCGCCGGCGCCAGCGCCTACGTCGCCCGCACCGCCGGGCCGACCGAGCTGCGGCGGGCGGTCGCCGCGGCGGCGGCGCAGGAGCGCTTCCTCGACCCCGACGTGCCGGCCAAAGGCAGCCGCGGCAAGCTGACCCGGCGCCAGCGCGAGATCCTCCAGCTGCTCGCCGACGGCGAGTCGACCGGCGGCGCCGGCCGCAAGCTCGACCTCTCCGAGGAAACGATCAAGACCCACATGAAGAACGCCCTGGGCCGCCTCGGTGCGAAAAACCGCAGCCACGCCGTGGCGATCGCCCTCCGCGAGTCCCTGATCGTCTAGATCCAGCCGCGGTCGCGGGCGGTGAGGACGGCCTGGGCGCGGTCGACGGCGCCGATCTTGCCGTAGACGTTGTGGAGGTGGGTGCGGATCGTCGAGACCGAGAGGTGCATCTCGCCGGCGATCTGCTTGTAGACCATGCCCTCGGAGAGGTGGCGGAGGACGTCGAGCTCGCGCGCCGAGAGCGGGCACGGCTCGCTGATCCGCGAAGTTTCGGTGGTCGCCAGCGGCATCTCGTAGAGGAGGTCGCGGAGGCCGTCGGGAGTGAGGCCGATCCGCTCGGAGGCGGCCATCAGCCGTTCCGGCGAGATCGCCTCCCCCTGTGAGTAGTGGGCGACCATGTCGGCGGTCGCGACCATCGCCGCCAGGCCCTCGGCCTCGTCGGAGTGGTGGCGCTCGATCGCGATGGCGATCCGCTGCGGCAGGTTCCAGCGGCGGGCGAGCACGCCACCGACCAGCGCGTGGTCGATGCCGAGCTGCTCGCGTTCGTCGCGCAGGCGCTGCTCGGGGGTGCGTGAGGCGGCGTCGAAGTAGACCTTGTAGCCGGGGTGCAGGCGGGAGATGACGAGGCGGCCGACGTCGTGCAGGAGGGCGGCGACGGCGAGCTCGTCGCGTTCGACCCAGCCGATCGCGCGGCCGACCTGATCGGCGGCGCGCTGGGCGGCCAGGGCGTGGACGCGGAAGCGCTCGGGCTTCAGCTCCCAGCCACCGTTGGACTCGAAGAAATCGAAGCTGGGGGCGGTGCCGGCGATCGCCAGGACGCCGGAGGGCTTGAGGACGTCGACCGCGTCGGGGATGCCGGCGACGCCGCCGGCGACCATGCCGGTGCGATTGGCGAAGCGCAGGACGGAGATCGAGAGCGCGACGTCGGCCTCGACCGCTTCGACGAGCTCGCCGACGCGGGCGGTCTCGGCGGTCGCCGCCGCAATCACGCGCTCACGCGACTCGATCAGGACCGGGAAGCGCTCGACTGCCTCGAACGCCTCGGCGAGCCTGCTTCCGGGCGCGGGGGCGCCACGTGCAGCGCCTTTGCCGGTGGTTTCGCCGGCCGCGATGCGGGCGTTGGTCTCGGTGGTAGTTGCCGCCATCTGGCACTCCATCGGCAGATGCGCAGGAATGGTTTAGCCCAGCATGCCTTTGCAACCGAGGTCGATTCGGGTCCGGTGCCGGGATCGGAGCGCCGGCCGGGCCGGCCGGGCGCGAGCTCGGCGCCGCGCCGGGCCCTCAGGCGTCGTCGGAGCCGGCCGCCAGGCGGGCCTCGGCGTCGCCGATCCGCTTCAGCGTCTCCTCGCGCCCCAGCGCCGCCAGCGACTCGAAAATCCCCGGCGAGATCGAGGTCCCGGTGATCGCCACCCGCAGCGGCTGGTAGAGGCGCCCGGGTTTGACGTCGAAGCGCTCCAGCAGCGGCGCCAGCGCCAACTCGATCGCGTCGGGCTCGAACGGCTCGGCGGCGGCGAGCGCCTCGGCGGCGGCGGCGAGCATCTCCCCCGCCCCCGGTTTCATCACCTTCTTCCAGGCCTTGGGATCGTCGACCGGGGGATCGAAGAGGAAGCGGATCAGCGGCCACACGTCCTCGAGCGTCTGGGCTTTCTCCTGGGCGATCGCGCAGCCGTCCCGTAAGCGCTCGTCGGGCTCGCGGCCGAGGTGGCGGGCGACGGCGTCGACGTAGTCATCGAGCGGCATCTCGCGCATGAAGCGCCCGTTCAGCCAGCGCAGCTTGCGCTCGTCGAAGATCGCCGCGGAGCGGCCGACGTCCTCGATCCGGAAGCGCCGCACCAGCTCATCGGTGCTCATCAGCGTCGTGTCGTCGTCGGTGCCCCAGCCGAGCAGCGCCAGGTAGTTGCGGACGGCGGCCGGCAGGTAGCCGGCCTCGCGCAGCTCCTGGACCGAGGCGGCGCCGTGGCGCTTGGAGAGCTTCTTGCCGTCGGGGCCGTGGAGGAGCGGCAGGTGGGCGTAGCGCGGCGGCTGGTGGCCGAGCGCGGCCAGGACCAACAGCTGCTTGGGCGTGTTGGAGAGGTGGTCGTCGCCGCGCACGACCTCGGTGATCCCCATCTCGGCGTCGTCGACGGCGACGGCGAAGTTGTAGAGGACGGTGCCGTCGGCGCGGGCGATCACGAAGTCGTCGTAGCTGCGGTTGGGGAAGCGGACCGGGCCGTGGATCAGGTCCTCGACCACGGTCTCGCCGTCGTCGGGCACGCGCAGCCGCACCGCCGCGTCGGCGCCCTCGGTCGCGGTGCCGCGGTAGCCGCGCCCGGCGCCGTGCTCGGCCTTCCAGGCCTCGACGTCCTTGGCGGTGGCCGAGTGGCGATAGGCCGCGCCGGACTCCAGCAGGCGGGTCAGGGCGGCGTGGTGCCGCTGCGATCGGCCGGCCTGGGAGATCGGCTCCCCGTCCCAGTTGAGCTCCAGCCACTCGAGCGCGTCGAGGATCTGGGCGACGTTCTGCTCGGTCGAGCGCTCGTAGTCGGTGTCCTCGATCCGCAGCACCATCTCGCCGCCCTCGGCGTGGCGGGCGGCGAGCCAGTTGTAGAGGGCGGTGCGGGCGCCGCCGATGTGCAGGGCGCCGGTCGGCGAGGGGGCGAAGCGCAGGCGCGGGGCGTCGGTTGGCATCGCCGCCATGCTTCCAGACCGAGGCGGGTAGGGTCCGGTCGATGCCGCCCGACGCCCAGATCGCCCCCGTGGAAGGTCACTGAGATGTGGGTGGGATGTCACGTCTCGACCGCCGGCGGTCTCGACAAAGCCGTCGAGCGGGGACAGGAGCGCGGCTGCGAAGCGATCCAGATCTTCAACCAGAGCCCGCGGATGTGGCGGCCGACCAACTACGGCGAGGAGGACTTCGTCGCCTTCAAGGAGGCGATGGCCGGCTCCAAGGTCGAAGCCGTGATCATCCACGCGGTCTACCTGATCAACTGCGCGTCCAAAGACAAGGAGCTGCGCAAGAAATCACAGGCCTCCCTCGCCCACGCGCTGCGGATCGGCGACGGGATCGGCGCCAAGGGCGTCGTCCTCCACCCCGGTTCCCAGAAAGACGAGCCGCTCGCGCCTTCGATCAAGAGGGCGAGCAAGGTGATCGCCGCGGCGCTGAAGGAAACCGACTCCTGTCCCATTCTGATCGAGCAGACCGCCGGCCACAAAGGCCTGCTCGCCCGTGACTTCGACCAGACCGCGGACCTGATCGAGGGCGCCGGCGGCGGCAAGCGCCTCGGCCTCTGCCTCGACAGCTGCCACCTCTTCGTCCAGGGCTACGACATCACCGACGAAGAGCACCTCGGCGCCGTCCTCGACGAAGCCGACGCCAAGGTCGGCATCGACCGCCTCGGCGCCGTCCACGTCAACGATGCCGCCGCCCCGCTCGGTTCCTGCCGCGACCGTCACGCCAACATCAACAAAGGCGAGATGGGCCGCAAGGGCCTCGCCGCCTTCCTCTCCGAGCCCCGCTTCGAGGGCCTCCCCGCCACCCTCGAGACCCCCGGCCCCGACAAGAAGGGCACCAGCAAATCCGAAGTCACCGCCGCCCGCCGCCTGCGCCGCGAAGGCCTGAAACGCCGCGAATCCTGACTCCCTTCGTCCCTTGTCCCCCCATGGAGGTCAAACGACGAACGGAGACCGAGCCACCTCCGCGGCGTTCGCAGTAATCCGCCCTATTCCCGGATAACTGCGAACGCTCAAGCCGAAAAACTCTTTAGCGCGGCGAGGGGGACTGGCGGGACTTGGGCGCGGGGCTGGCGAGCGCCGGACCAAGCGGGGCTAGGACGCAGGGAGCCTGAATAGCAGAGCTATTCAGGCGACCGAGGACACCGCCCCGCGCCGCGTCCGCCGTCGCCAGACACCGCCCAAGTCCCGCCAGGCCACCGAGCTGCGCGCAGGCGACAAGGGCCGGCCCCCCGACCGACCCTTGTTTTCTCCCGCCGTCTGCTGATCTATTGGATGTGGACGCCGGAGATCGCGCGTGAGATGACCAGGCGCTGGATCTCGGAGGTGCCCTCGAAGATGGTGTAGATCTTGGCGTCGCGGTGCATCCGCTCGACTGGGAACTCGCGGGTGTAGCCGTTGCCGCCGAGGATCTGGATCGCCCGCTCGGTGGCCCAGACGGCGACCTCGCCGGCCTTGAGCTTCGACATCGAGCCCTCGGCGTTCGGGAACTGTTGGCCGGTGCGGCCCATCCAGGCGGCGCGCCAGACGAGCAGGCGGGCGGCGTCGATCTCGAGCTTCATGTCGGCCAGGGTGAAGGCGACCGACTGGTTCTCGATGATCGCGCGGCCGAACTGGCGGCGCTCTTTGGCGTACTCGAGCGAGTACTCATAGGCGGCGCGGGCGATGCCGAGCGCCTGCGAGCCGACGACCGGCCGGCTGGCCTCGAAGGTCGCCATCGCGGCCTGCGATTTCGAGCGTTTGCCTTCGCGGACCCGGGCCAGGCGTTCGTCGAGCTTCTCTTTGCCGCCGAGCAGGCAGGCGCCCGGCACGCGGCAGTCGTCGAGGTGGACGTCGGCGGTATGGGAGGCGCGCAGGCCGTGCTTCTTGACCTTGGCGCCCTGCTCACAGCCGGGGGTTCCCGGCGGAATGACGAAGGCGGCGTGACCGCGTGAGCCGAGCTCCCGATCGACCGACGCGATCACGACGTGGACGTTGGCGATCCCGCCGTTGGTCGCCCATGCCTTCTGGCCGTTGATGACCCATTCGTCCTTTGCCTCGTCGTACTTGGCGGTGGTGCGGATCGCCGCGACGTCTGACCCGGCGTCGGGCTCGGAGGCGCAGAACGCCGCGACCTTGACGTCGTCCGCAGTGCCGAAGCACTGCGGGATCCACTCCCCCATCTGCTCCGGGGTTCCCTGCCCGAAGATTGCTGCGACCGCGAGCGAGGTGCCCATGATCGCCATGCCGATGCCGGCGTCGCCCCAGAACAGCTCCTCGTTGGCGATCGGCATCGTCAGCCCGGTCTCGTCGGCGAAGAACTGGCCGAGGGCTTCGAAGCTGTAGAGGCCGATCTTGGCGGCCTCCTGGATGACCGGCCACGGCGTTTCCTCGCGCTCGTCCCATTCGTGGGCGGCCGGCCGGACGACGCCCTCGGCGAAGCCGTGGACCCACTCTTTGATGTCCTTCTGGTCCTGGTTCAGCTCGATCGTGAACTGGGGGCCCTCTTTGGTCGCCGGCGGTTCGCCGGCGAGCCCCATCAGGGCCTCATCGGGGTTTGCCTCAGGCGCGGTGGTGGTGGCGTCGCTCACGGGCCGGCATCCTACACGAATCCATGTAGTTATTCGAGCGGAACGCGCGGAGTCGCGAGCGGGCCGCGCCGGTCCTCGAAAGTGCGGGGGGCGCGCTAGATGTCGCGCAGATCGAAGGCACGCATGCCCTCGGTGCCGTCGTCGGTGCAGTCGAAGAAGCGGCGGTTGACGCAGCCGTATGACTCGCCATCGCCCTCGTAGGCCTGCTCAACCGAGAAGGGGCAGTGCGGCAGCGGTTCCCCGGTCATCTTGACGCCGCCGAAGCCGCCCTTTTCCTGGACCGCGGCGAGATCGACCTCGGCCCCGTAGACCCCCTGCATGCAGCCGACGTACTGGCGGCCGGTGAAGTGGTCGACGTGGCTGTAGACGAACTTGCAGCCAAGCTCGATGCAGCTGCGCGGCTCGATCATCTTGTCGCAGAAGGAGCGGCACTGCCGGCACTCGCCGAGCTCGGTTCGGGTGGCGGTCATTCGGTAAGTCTAGGGAGCCGGGACCGCGGAACCAAGCGGTTTGCGCTTCTCAAGCGGCGAGTGCGCCGGGGCCCAGCAACTGCCCGATCTCGTAGCGGAGGTTGGGCGACGGCTGGACCCGATAGCCGTTGCCGAAGCACAGCGTCTTCTGACCCTCGCTGGTCTGGACGACGAGGTGGACGTCGGCCTCGCCCTTGTGCTCCTCGAAGAGCGACTTCAGTTCCGCCAGCACGCCGGGATCCTGCAGGCAGCGGGTGTCGGCGAGCGGCAGCTTGAAGGGGCCGCCGGCGATCGGCGTCACCTTGCTGGCGGCGCTGGCGATCTCCTCGCTGTCGGGTTCGAAGCGGGTCGCCTCCTGGACGACGAGCTTGGTCTCACCGCGGTCCTTGTGATCGAGGCGGCCGCGCACGAGGACGATCGCGTCGGGGGCGATTACCTGGGCGCTCTCGGCCTCGTCGGCCTTGAAGACCAGCATCTCGACCTGACCCTCGACGTCGTCGAGGGTTGCGAACATCATCTGGCTGCCGCTCTTGGTGCGGATCTTCTTGCAGTCGACCACGATCCCGCCGACCGTCACCCAGGCGCCGTCCGGCTTCGAGCCCAGAGC
The DNA here is from genome assembly GCA_963839115.1 of uncultured Actinomycetes bacterium. GTDB lineage: Bacteria > Actinomycetota > Thermoleophilia > Solirubrobacterales > 70-9 > VAYN01. The sequence continues at coordinate 1,069,341 of CAWITM010000001.1, read as the reverse complement.
CGAGATCGAGCAATCGACCCGCGCCCGCAGTGCCGGCCCGACTTCGGTCAGCGGGTGCGAGGAGAGATAGGTGCCGAGCGTCTCCTTCTCCATCGCCAGCAACTCGCGGCGATCGAACTCGGCCGATGAGATCGGCGGCCGGTGCTGGGAGGTCTGGGCCTGGGCGGCACCGGCGTCGTCGCCGAAGTCGAAGATCGAGCCCTGGCCCATCTGCGCGTCCTCCTGGGACTTCTGGCCTGCCGACTGGGCCGCCGGCAGGATCTCCAGCATCCCCCGCCGGGTGGCCTCGGTCGAGTCGAGGGCGCCGCACTTGATCAGGCATTCGATCGCGCGTTTGTTCACCGCGCGGGAATCGACCCGCTCGCAGAAGTCCCAGATCGAGGCGATCGGCGCGTCGGCGCGCGCCCGCAGGATCGCCTCGACCGCCGAGTGGCCGACGTTCTTGACGGCGTCGAGGCCGAAGCGGATCGCGTTCTCGTAGACGACGAAGCTGTGGTCGGACTCGTTGACGTCGGGCGGCAGGACGTCGATCCCCATCTCCGCGCAGCGGTTGACGAAGAACGGCACCTTGTCTTTGGTGTTCATCACCGAGGAGATCACCGCCGCCATGTACTCGGCCGGGTAGTTGGCCTTGAGGTAGGCGGTGCGGTAGGAGATCAGCCCGTAACAGGCGGCGTGGGACTTGTTGAAGGAATAGTCGGCGGCGGCTTCGTTCAGCTTCCAGAGGTCGGCGGCGACGTTGGGGGCGGTGTTGGATTCCTTCAGCCCCTGCATGAATTTGTCCTTCATCGTCGCCATCAGCTCGCGCTTCTTCTTGCCGATCGCCTTGCGCAGATCGTCCGCCTCGGCGCCGGTGAAGCCGGCCATCGAGCGCGAGATCTCCATCAACTGCTCCTGATAGATGACACAGCCGTGGGTCTCCTCGGTGATCGCGCGCAGGCGCGGGTCCGGGTAGCGCACCGTCGAGGGGTCCTTCTTGCCCTTGGCGTAGGCGGGTATGTAGGCCATCGCGCCGGGCCGGTAGAGGGCGCCGAGCGCGACCACGTCGGCGAACTCGGTCGGTTTGACCCGCCGCAGCGCGTCGCGCATCCCCTCGGACTCGAACTGGAAGACGCCGGTCGAGTCGCCCTTGGCCAGCATCGCGTAGGTCTTGGCGTCGTCGATCGGCAGCTCGTCCATGACGATCTCCTCGCCGCGCGAGCGGCGGATGATGTCGATCGCGTCCTCGATCACGTCGAGGTTGCGAAGGCCGAGGAAGTCCATCTTCAGCAGGCCGAGCTCCTCGATCGGGCCCATCGAGTACTGGGTCACGATCTTGTACTGGCGCTCGGCTTTGCCGGACCCGTTGGTGTTCGCCACCGTCGGCGCGGTCTTGTCCTCGGCCAGCTGCAGCGGCACCACCTGCTGCAGCGGCCGATCGGAGATCACGACCGCGGCGGCGTGGATCGAGTTGTTGCGGATGATCCCCTCGAGCCCCTGTGCGACGTCGATGACTTTGCGCGCGTCGGCGTCCTCGTCGTAGGTCCGTTTCAACTCCTGCCCCGGCTTCAGGCACTCGGCGAAGGACGGGCTGCGGCCCATGATCGGCTCCGGGATCTGCTTGGCCAGGCGGTCGCCGGTGGCGTAGTCGAAGCCGAGCACGCGGGCCGCGTCGCGGGTCGCCGCACGTGGCGCCATCTTGCCGAAGGTGATGATCTGGGCGACCGATTCGCGACCGTATTTGTCGGCCACATATCGAATCATCCGCTCGCGGCCGCGGACCGAGAAGTCGATGTCGATATCCGGCATCGATTTGCGACCTGGGTTGAGGAAGCGCTCGAAGATCAGGCCTTCGGCGAGCGGATCGAGGTCGGTGATCTTGAGGATGTAGGCGACGATCGAGCCAGCCGCCGAACCACGCCCAGGGCCGACGGCGACGCCGTTTTCCTTGGCGTAGCGGACGAAGTCCCAGACGATCAGGAAGTAGGACGGGAAGCCCATCTCTTCGATCACCCCGAGCTCGAACTCCATCCGCTCGACCGCCTCGGCCGGGACCGGGTCGCCGTAGCGCTCGCGCAGGCCCTCGGTGGCGATCCGCCGCAGCATCACCTCCGGCTCCTCGCCGTCCGCGGTCGGGTAGCGCGGCAGCAGCAGGCTGCCGAGCTCGATCTCCAGCGAGCAGCGCTCGGCGATCTCGAGCGAGGTCGGCACCGCCTCGGGCCACTCGGCGAAGGACTCGTGCATTTCCTCGGAGCTCTTGATGTAGAACTCGTTGGTGTCGAAGCTCATCTTCGGCGCTTCCAGCGTCGACTTCGTCTGCACACACAGCAGCGCCGCGTGGTTGTTGAAGTCCTCGCGGGTCAGGTAGTGGACGTCGGCGGTGCCGACCACCGGCCGGCCGACCTCGCGGGCGATCCGCACGATCCCCTCATTGGCCTTGTCTTGGTCGGCGATCCCGTTTTTCTGGACCTCGAAATAGACCTGGTCGGCGCCGAACGCCTGGATCAGCTCGTCGGCGTGGGCGCGGGCGTCCTCCCGGCGCTCTTCCACCAGGCGCCGGCAGAAGCGCGACTGCAGGCAGCCGGAGAGCACGATGACGCCCTCCGAGTGGCGCGCCAGCAGCTCCATGTCGACGTTGGCCTTGCCGCGCGAGAAGCCCTCGAGGAAGCCGGTCGAGGTCAGCTGCACGAGGTTCGCGTAGCCCTTGTCGCTTTCGGCCAGCAGGGTGATGTGGTTGCGCTCGTACCGGGTCTGCTCCTTGATCGCGTGGCGGTCCTCGACCAGGTAGGCCTCGAGCCCGACGATCGGCTTGATCCCGTGCTTCTTGGCGGCCTTGTAGAGGTCGACGGCGCCGTTCATCACGCCGTGGTCGGTCAGGCCCAGAGCCGGCTGCCCGAGCGCCGCCGCCCGTGCCGCCATCGCGTCGATCTTGCAGGCGCCGTCGAGCAGCGAGTACTCGCTGTGGGCGTGGAGATGGACGGCGGCGGGGTTGCTCATCGGCGGTCTCCGATCATGCCAACCGGGCCAGATGGCAAGGCGGGGCTTCGCCGCTAAATCCGAGGTCCGGTTACCGCTCAGAGGGCGTGGCCGACGATTGCGGCGACAACTGCGCCGAAAATACTGGCGATGACCCCGAAGAAGCCGATGATCAGGGTTCTCTGGAGAGAGGCGATCTCCCCTCGCAGGCCGCCGATCTCCGCACGCACACCGCCGATCTGCTTGCTCAACTCGGTCCGCACGCCGCCGATCTCCGCGCGGACACCACCGATCTGCGCGCCCAACTCGGTCCTGACGCCGCCGATCTCCGCGCGCACCGACGCGAATTCGGTCCGCATATCGGCCTTCAGCTCGCGGAAGCCCCCATCGACTCGCTTCGACAGGTCGTCGAGGCGCTCGTCGGTCCAGGACTCTCTCGCCATCGTCTCCATGTAATAGAGCGTAGGCAACTTTTTGTCTACTGTGGCGCGACGAAAGTTACATCTCTCGCACCGGAGTGGAAAATCTCTGTGGAGGCGCCCTGAGCCCGGCGGCGACGGCGCGGCGCGACTCTACAAGGAGCCGCAGACCCAGGCACTGGAGCCGGAGTCGGCCCAGATTTCGCCGGCGATCCGGTCCTGTTCGGCTTTCGGGGCGTTCTGGGGTTCGCCCTGGCCGCCGTAGAGTTCCCAGGTCGAGGGCAGCACCTGGTAGGCGCCGCCGGCGCCGCTCGAGGGGTTGAGGGCGCTGTAGTTGCCGCCGGACTCGCACATCACGATGTAGGTCGGGATCGAGTAGGGGCCGCCGAGCCAGCGCCCGACTTCTTCCTGGGCTTCGGCTTCCGCCGCCGCTTCGCTGGCCGCCGCTTCGCGTGCCGCCTTCGCTTCCTCGGCCTTGATCTGCTTGACCTCGCCGACCCATTCGGAGATGTCTGATTTCAGAGTCGCCAGCGCCGCTTCGCGTTCGCCGGCGATGGCGGCCAGGCGGGCCGCCGAGGCCGCCGCCGCTTCGCGCACCGCGGCGATTTCCGCCCGCGCCGCCGCCAGGCGTGCGTCGTAGGCGACCGCCCGCGCCCGCAGCGCCGACACGACCCTGACCTCGTGGTGGACCGAGTCGCGGACTTCGGCAACCCGTTCCGCCAGCGCGGTGTCGGATTCGGAGATCTGGCGCAGATAGGTCGCCCGGGTCTGCAGTTCCTGGAGATCGCCAGAGCTGAAGATCAGCGTCGCCGTGTCGGGGGTGCCGTTCTCATAGATCGCCACCAGTCGTTCGGCCAATGCCGTCCGCGCCCGCCCCAGCCGCGCCTTCTCGGCGGCCAGGTGGCGTCGCGTCGCATCGACCCTGGCGCTCAGCTCGGCTTCGCGTTCCTCGCCTTCGGCGAGCAGCCCGGACAGCCGTTCCTCGTGCGCTTCGGCCTGCGCGGCTTCAGCTTCGGCGCTGGCCAGCGCGGCCTGGCTTTCCTGCAGGCCGGCGGCGATCCCGCCGGCTTCTTCGCGGGCGCCCGCCAGCTTGCCTTCGAGCGCGCCACGGCCGGTCGCGCCGGCGCTCGGCACGAGGACGAGCACGCCCACCGACAGCCCGCACAGCAGCGCGGCCGTGCAGCCGAGTCCGAGCAGCTTGGTTTTGACCCGTCCCGGCGCCACCAGGCGACCGAGGCTAGCGGCCGCCCGTGCGCATCCTCACGAGTTGACGATAAGCGGCAAGGGAAGTTGCGCCGACTACCCTCTGCGTCTGAGTTTTCCGGCCGTATATGGCACCTAAACTCAGACGCAGAGCGCCAGGGGTTGGCGTGGCCTAGCCCTCGGGGACGTGCCTTGCGGCGCGCGCGACGACGACCGCGACGAGCAGCGCGGTGACGCCGAGGCCGATCCTGATCTCGCGGCGATAGCGGACCCGCAGGTAGCGCGCGCCGTACCTGACCGCGGCGCGGCCGAGCTTCTCCTGGATCACCGGCCCTCCTCCCCGCTCGCGTTGGCGGCCCCGGTGCCGGCGGTGGCGCGCTCGCGCAGCCGGTGGGCCATCCGCGACTGCAGCGACCACAGCTCGATGAAGCCTGGCGAGGCGGTCTGCGAGAAGAGCCCGCCGGACTGGTCGAAACTGGCCAGCGAGGCGTCGTAGACGGCGTTCGGTGAGGAGCGCGTCACCACCCGGACGCTGCCCTTGTAGAGCTTCAGCCCGATCTCCCCGGTCACCTGCGCGTTGACCGCGTCCATGTAGGCGTCGAGGTCGCTGCGCAGCGGCTCCCACCACAGTCCGGCATACACGAGGTAGCCCCACTTCTGGTCCATCGGCGGCTTGAACTGGTTCTGGTGGATCGTGCCGACCAGGCGCTCGAGCTCCTCGTGCGCGGTCAGGATCAGCGCCGCCGCCGGCACCTCGTAGATGTCACGGACCTTGAGGCCGACGATCCGGTCCTCGATGTGGTCGACGATCCCGACCCCGTGGCGGCAGCCGATCTCGGCCGCCCGTTCGAGCAGATCGACGAGGCCGAGGCGCTCGCCGTCGAGCGTCACCGGCAGCCCGGCCTCGAAGCCGATCGTCACGGTCTGCGCCTCGTCGGGCGCCAGCTCGGGTCGGGTGACCAGCTGGAAGACGTCGTCCTCGGGCGCGTGCTCGAGGTCCTCGATCCAGCGACCCTCCGAGGAGCGCCCCCAGAGGTTGTCATCGATCGAGTACGGCGTCACCTCGGCGCCGCCCTTGATCGGGATGCCGTGCTCGCGGGCGTAGGCGATCTCCTCCTCGCGCCCCATCTCCCAGGAGCGCACCGGCGCGATCGTCTTCAGCTCCGGCGCCAGCGTCGCCACCGTCGCCTCGATCCGCACCTGGTCGTTGCCCTTGCCGGTGCAGCCGTGGGCGATCGTGTCGCAGCCGGACCCCCGGGCGTACTCGACGGCCAGCTGGGCGATCAGCGGCCTGCCAAGCGCCGTGAAGAGCGGGTAGCCGTTGCCGTAGACGGCGTTGGCCTTGATCGCCGGGGCGAGGAACTCGGCGGCGAACTGCTCGCGGGCGTCGACGACATGGCACTCGACCGCGCCGAGCCGCTTGGCCTTGTCTTCGATCACCCCGTAGTCCTCGCCCGGTTGGCCGAGGTTGACGGTCAGGGTGACGACCTCGGCCGCGTAGGAGTCCTGGATCCACTTCAGCATCACGCTGGTGTCGAGGCCGCCCGAATAGAGCAGCAGGACACGGTGGACGTCGGCGGGATCGGCCTCGTAGCTTGCCGTCGGGCGCGCGTGTTGACTGGGGTCGGCGGGCATCGTCAGGGGACTTCGACCCCGCCGCCTTCTTCTTCTTCGACCCCGCCGGCGCCTTCGACCCCGCCGCTTTCTTCTTCGATCGGGGGTTCTTCTTCGGTTTCGATTTCTTCGAGGGTGCCTTCGATTTCTTCCGACGGTTCGAGGCCGCCGCTTTCTTCTTCTTCGGAGGGTTCGAGGCCGCCACTGCCTTCGGCTTCTTCTCCTTCTTCGGCTTCTTCTCCGGATTTCGTCCCTTCACCGCCGGTCTGCGGGGCGGTGACTTCTTTGGTCACCGTGGTCGTGGTGGTCGTGCTCGATCCCCCGCTGCCGGCGAGGACGAGCACGGCGATGAAGAGGCCGACGATCACCGCGATCAGCCCGGCGATCAGCAGCCGGACGTTGCCGTGCGGGCGCTGGCCGCCGGAGCCGCCGCTGCCGCCCAAGCGCCCGCGCGGCCGCTCGTCGTCGGGGTAGCGCATCATCCGCGTCGGATCCTCGTTCACCGTTGCTCTCGCCCCGCGGTCATGACGCCTCCGGTTCGGGGCCGAGGATCGCATCGAGGATCGGCGCGGTGTCGTCGATTTCAAAGCCGCTGCGCAGCCGCTGATCGATTTCCCGGCGCGAGGAGCCCGAGACCGCCATCTGGGTCGCCAGCAGGCGCGCCCCGGCGGGGGTCCGGAGGTCTTCCGGGGGGAGCTCGGCAGGGCGGTCGTCCGCGGCGTCGGCCGGCGAGGCGGCCAGCGGAGAGCCGGCGACCGGTTTCGGCGCCTGCGGCGGCTCGGCGGCTGGCTCGACGAAGGTCACGGCGGTCAGATGCGACTTGCGCGAGGCCGGGTCGCCGCCGAAGCCGTTGGCCGGCTCGCTGAGGCGAGTCTGGCCAGGCGCCGGGCCGCCGCCCTCGACCCCGAGCTCCTCTTTCGCCCGCCGCAGCTCGGCGAGCAGCTCGTCGGCCTGCTGCTTGATCGCCTCCGCCCCGTCGGCCAAGCGATCGGCGACCGCGGCCAAGCGGGCGACCCGCTCGGTGACCAGGCGCTGAGCCTCGGCGTCGGCGTCGCTCAGCTGCCGGCGCGCCTCGGCTTCGGCGTCGTCGATCACCTTCTTGGCCGCGCCCTCGGCGGCGGCGACGATCTCCGCCAGCCGCGCCGCGGTCGAGTCTTCGAGCTTGCGCCGCTCGCCAGGTCGGTCGTTGCCTCGCATCAGGCCCGCAACCCTAGAAGCGATTGCCCGATCGTGGCAACCGCCCGGTCGATCTGATCGGGCTCGACCAGGAGCGGCGGCAGCAGCCGCAGCGTTCCAGGGGCCGGAACGTTGATCACAAGCCCATTCTGGAGCGCCGCAGCGCCCAGCGCGGCGGCATCGATCCCGTTCTCCAGCCCGACCCCGATCATCAGTCCACGGCCGCGCGTTTCGCGTACCCCCTCGAGCCCCTCGAGCCCCTCGCGCAGCTGGGCGCCGCGCTCCCGCACCCCGCGCAGCAGCGCCGGATCGTCGACGACGTCGAGGACCGCCAGCGCCGCCGAGGTCGCGATCGGGCCGCCGGCGAAGGTCGAGCCGTGGTCGCCGGGCTCAAGCGCGTCGGCGGCCTCAGGGCCGGTGATGCAGGCGCCGATCGGCATGCCGCCGCCGAGCGCCTTGGCGCTGGTGATGACGTCTGGGCGGACCGGCGTCTGCTCGTAGGCCCAGAGCGAGCCGGTGCGCCCGATCCCGGCCTGGATTTCGTCGATGATCAGGAGGGCGCCGTGTTCGTCGCAGGCCTCGCGGGCCGCCAGCAGCGCCTCCTCGCTGGTCGGCCAGACCCCGGACTCGCCCTGGATCGCCTCGATCAGCACCGCCACCGTGTTCGGCCCGACCGCCGCGCGCAGCGCGTCGGCGTCGTTGCGCGGCACCGAGCGGAAGCCCGGCAGCATCGGCCCCAGCGCCTCGTTCTGGGCCAGCCCCGGCGTCGCCGCCAGCGCCCCGTAGGAGCGGCCGTGGAACTCGCCCTCGAAGCTGACGATCTCCGGTGCCGTGACGCCGCGGGCGTGGGCGTGCTTGCGGGCGACCTTGATCGCGCACTCGTTGGCCTCGGTGCCGGAGTTGGCGAAGAAGACCCGGCCGCCGAGGCTCGACTCCGAGAGCCGCTCGGCCAGCCGCGCCATCGGCTCGGTGTAGAAGAGGTTGGAGACATGGATCAGGCGCTCGGCCTGGTCGCGGACGGCGGCGACGACCGCCGGGTGGCAGTGCCCGAGCGAGCAGACCGAGATCCCGGTGAGGAAGTCGAAGTACTCCTTGCCGTCGGCATCCCAGAGCAGGGTGCCCTCGCCGCGGACGAAGTCGACCGGCGCGCGCTTGTAGGTCCGCATCAGGTAGCGCTCCTCGAGCGCCTGAGCTTCGGCCAGCCCGCCCGCCCGCTCCGCCGCTGCGCTCACGGGACCACCATCGTGCCGATGCCGGCGTCGGTGAAGAGCTCCAGCAGCAGGCTGTGGGCGACGCGGCCGTCGATGATGTGGGCCGACTGGGCGCCGCCGTTGACGGCGTCGACGCAGGCTTGGAGCTTCGGCCGCATCCCGCCGGAGAGGCCCGGCAGCGCCGTCTCGACCTCGCCGACGGCGGCCCGCGAGATCAGCGAGGACTCATCATCGGCGTCGGCGAGCCAGCCCTCGACGTCGGTCAGGAAGATCGCCTTGTGGGCGCCGAGCGCGGCGGCGACCTTGCCGGCGGCCTCGTCGGCGTTGACGTTGTAGGACTGGCCGGAGCGGTCCGAGGCCGAGGAGGCGATAACCGGGATGTAGTCGGCGGCGATGTGGTTGAGGACGTCGACGTCGACCCGCTCGACCTCGCCGACGAAGCCGACGTGGTCGGAGTTAGCCGCCGGCGCCACCTCGAAGAGCGTCCCGTCCTCGCCCGAGAGACCGACCGCGGGCTGGCCGTGGCGGTTCAGCCGCTGGACGATTTCGGAGTTCAGTTTGCCGACGAGAACCATCTTCGCCACCTCGACGGTCTCGGCGTCGGAGACCCGCAGGCCCTCGTGGAACCTGACCTCGAGCCCGAGCCGCTCCATGTAGCGGCTGATCTCGGGACCGCCGCCGTGGACGATCACCGGTTTGAGGCCGACGTACTTGAGCAGGACGACGTCGGCGGCGAAGGCGTCGCGCAGGGTCTCGTCGAGCATCGCCGCGCCGCCGTACTTGATGACGACCGTGCGGCCGTGGAACTCACGGATGTAGGGCAGCGCCTCGAGCAGCGTCTCGACGCTGGCGCCGGCGGCGCGGGACTGGGGGGCGCGCTCGCTCATCGGTGGCTCCTCGAGGAGGGTTCGGTGCCCATCAGGTGGTGTATTCGGCGTTGAGGGTCACGTAATCGTGGCCGAGGTCGGAGAAGTAGACGTGGGCGCGGGCCTCGCCGCGGTCGAGCCGCAGGGCGATCTCGGCTTCCTCGATCTCGGCGCCGAGCTCGGCGGCGTCGATCGCGGCGGCGCCGAACTCCTCGATGTCCTCGCCGGCCAGCGCGGCGCCGGCGGCCTGGGCGATCCGGCCCCAGTTGGGGTCGCGGCCGTAGAGCGCGGTCTTGACCAGCGGCGAGTTGGCGATCGCGCGGGCGACCCGCTCGGCCTCGGCGGCGTCGCGGGCGCCGGTGACCTCGATCCGCGCCGCGCGCACCGAGCCCTCGCCGTCGCGGACGACCTCGATTGCCAGCTGCGCCAGCACCGCCGCGAGCAGGCCCTCGGGGAGCGGCCGGCCGCTGGCGCCGCTGGCCTGCAGCAGCACCGTGTCGTTGGTGCTCATCTGACCGTCGACGGTGATGCGGTTGAAGCTCGCGTCGACGGCGGCGCGCAGGGCGGCATCGGCACCGGCGGCGTCGATTGCGGCGTCAGTCTGGACGAAGCAGAGCATCGTCGCCATGTTCGGCTCGATCATCCCCGCCCCCTTCGCCTGGGCGGAAAGGGTCACGCCGTCGAGCCGGAGGGTGACCCGCTTGGACCAGCGGTCGGTGGTGACGATCGCGTCGGAGAAGACGGCGCCGCCGGCGTCCGACAGATTCTGGGCGGCGCTGACTATCCCGCTCACGACCTCACCGGCCGGCAGCGGCACGCCGATCGTCCCGGTCTCGGCGACGGCGACGTGCTCGGCGGCGACATCGAGGGCGGTGGCGGCGGCTTCGACCATCGCCAGCGCGTCGGCGTAGCCCTGGGCGCCGGTCTCGGCGTTTGCGTTGCCGCTGTTGACGACGGCGGCGCGGACCCTGCCGTGGGCGAGGCGCTCGCGGCAGACACGAATCGGCGCCGCGGCGGAGGCGTTGCGGGTCAGGACGATCGCCGAGGTCACCTCGTCGGCATCGCAGACCAGCAACCCGACGTCGGTGCGACCGCCGTCCTTGAGCCCGCAGGCCGCGCCGCCGGCGCGGAAGCCCGCCGCCAGCTGGGCCGAGTCGAGCAGCTCGACCCCGTCCGGTTTCTCGACCCAGCGGCTGCGGAAAAAGTCAACCGGCATGCTCTGCTCCGCGTCCGCTGCCGGATGGCCCGGCGGGGGTTGCGGCCGACGGCGCCGCGGCCTTTTCTGCTGCTACGGAGGGCGTCTGGTCGCTCACCTGAGCCCCGCGGTCTCGTCGAGCCCCAGCATCAGGTTCAGGTTCTGGATCCCCTGTCCCGAGGCGCCCTTCCAGATGTTGTCGATCCCCGCGAAGGCCAGCGCCCGGCCGTGCTCGTCGACGGTCACGTAGACGTGGCACTCGTTGGTGTCGCGCAGCGCCCGCAGGTTCGGCGGGCCGTCGAGCACCCGCACGAACGGCTCGTTGGCGTAGCGCTCGCGGTAGAGCGCCTGGCACGCATCCCTCCCGACCGGTTCGGTCAGCTCGACGAAGCAGGTCGCCAGCTCCCCCTGGTCGATCGGGATCAGCGCCGGCACGAAGCTGACCGGGGCCGGGCTGCCGAGCGCCCCCAGCTCCTGTTCGATCTCCGGCCGGTGGCGGTGGCCCTCGGTCTTGTAGGGGAAGGCGTTCTCGGTCATCGAGGAGAAGTGGACGAGGTCGTCGGTCGAGCGGCCGTAGCCGGAGGTGCCCTGGAACGCGGCGACCGAGACGTCGGCGACCAGCCCCTCTTCGGCCAGCGGCGCCAGCGCCAGGACGGTCGCGGTCGGGTAGCAGCCGGGCGTCGCCACCAACTTCGCCGAGCGCAGCTCCTCGCGGTACATCTCGCTCAGCCCGTAGACGCCGGAGCCGAAGAGGTCGGGGGCGCCGTGGGTGCCGTACCAGCGCTCGTAGGTGTCCATGTCGCGCAGCCGGAAGTCGGCCGAGAGGTCGACGACGAGCGCGCCGGCGCCCAGCAGAGCGGCGTCGGTCGGGGCGGCGGCGCCGTGCGGGTAGGCGACGATCGCGGCGTCGATCCCGTCCAGGTCTTCGAGATCGAGCTCGGTCAGCTCGACCGGCACCGGGTAGCGCGGGTAGAGCTTGTCGATCCGCTTGCCGGCGTCCGAGCGCGAGGTCGCCGCGACCAGCTCGAGATTCGGGTGGTCCCAGACCAGCTTCGCCGCCAGCGCCCCGGTGAAGCCGTTGGCGCCGGCGACCAGGACCCGGGCCGCCGGCTCGCCGTCGAGCGGCTGCTTGTGGTCGACGTCAAGCACGGAGCGTCCCGCCGATCTCGCCGAGCGCCGCCTCGATCGCGGCGCGGGCGCCGGCGACCTCCTCGTCGGTCAGGGTGCGGTCGGGAGCCCGGAACTCGAGCCGCAGCGCCAGGCTGACCTTGCCCTCGCCGACCTGCTCGCCCTCGTAGCGGTCGAAGAGGGCGACCGAGTCGAGCAGCTCTCCCCCGCCCGCGGCGATCGCGTCGCGGACGGTCGCGAAGGCGGTCTCAGCCCCGACCACGACGGCCAGGTCCTGGCGCACCGGCGGGAACTCGGTGACGTCGGCGAAGGTCTCCTCGCCGGCGGTCGAGGCCGCCAGCAGCGGCGCCGCGTCGATTTCGAAGCCGGTCGCGGCAACCAGGTCCCACTCGCGGCAGACCAGCGGGTGGATCTCGCCGACCCAGCCGATCGGGACCGCGCCGCTCCCGTCCGGGGCGGCCAGCGAGACCGTGGCCGAGCGACCGGGGTGCAGGAAGGGCTCCTCGGCCGGCGCGAACTCCAGGCCACTGACCCGCAGCGCGCTCGCCAGCGCCTCGAGCGCTCCCTTGAGGGCGAAGAAGTCGGCCGGCTCGCCGTCGCCGCGCCAGGAGCGCTCGACCAGCGGCCCGACCGCGAGCGCCGCGTAGCGGTGCGGCTCGGTGACCGGCGCCGACCGCTCGCCGCGGAAGTCCCCGGCCAGCGGACCGCCCTCGTGCGGAGGCTCGCCGCGCAGGTAGAGGGCGCCGGCCTCGAACAGCGCCACCCGCTCGGCGCCGCGGGCGACGTTGCGCCGCGCCACGTCGAGCAGCGAGCCCAGCAGGGTCGTCCGCATCGCCGAGAGGTCCTCGGAGAGCGGGTTGGCGAGGGTGATCGGATCGGCGCGCGGGTCGCCCTCGGGGATGCGCAGGCGCCCGGGCTCGCCGGGGTCGGTGAAGCTCCAGCCGACGACCTGGTCGAAGCCGAGGTCGCGCAGGCCGTCCTCGGCGCGCCGCCGCAGCCGCTGCTCGCGGGTCAGCTGCCCGCCGCCGGTCCGGCCGGCCGCCGGAAGCGTCGTAGGGAGGTGCTCATCGAGGCCATGGATCCGCGCGACCTCCTCGATCAGGTCGATCTCACGGGTGACGTCGTAATAGCGGTCGGGCGGGACCGTGACCTCGAGGTCTTTGCCGGCCGCCGCGACCGCGAAGCCGAGTCGCTCCAGGTAGGCGGTCTGGTCCTCCCGCGAGATCTCCATCCCCAGCAGGCCAGCGACCCGCGCCGCGCGCAGGGTCAGCACCCGCGGCGCCGGCGCCGGCGCGGCGACGTCAATCGTCCCCGGTACGAGCTTCGCCCCGCAGATCTCGACCAGCAGCCGCGAGGCGACCGCCTGTGCCCGCATCGTCAGGTCGGGATGGAGCTGCTTCTCGAAGCGCGAGGAGGCCTCCGAGCGCAGCCCCAGCTGGCGCGAGGTGCGCAGGATGTTGGTGCCGTTCCAGGTCGCCGCCTCGAGCAGCACCGTCGTCGTCTCGTCCGAGACCTCCGACACCTGGCCGCCCATCACCCCGGCGATCCCGGTCGGCCCCTCGCGGTCGCAGACCAGGACGGTCTGCTCGTCGAGCTCGCGCTCGACGTCGTCGAGCGTCGTCATCTTCTCGCCGGGCCGGGCGGTGCGGACGATCAGCTCGCCGCCGGGAACCTTGTCGAGGTCGAAGGCGTGGAGCGGCTGGGCGGTCAGCAGCATCACGTAGTTGGTGATGTCGACGACGTTGGAGATCGGCCGCTGTCCGGCGGCGCTCAGCCGCGCCCGCAGCCACAGCGGCGAGGGGCCGACCTTGACGTCGGTGAAGGCGCGGGCGGTGAAGCGCGGGCAGAGGTCGGGAACCTCGACCGCCACCGAGGCGAGGTCGTGGACGTCGCCGGCGCCCTCGGCCGGCGCGTCCTGCGCCCACGGATCCGGCCCGAGCGGCGCGTCGAAGACGGCGTGGACCTCGCGGGCGACCCCGTGGACGCCGAAGCAGTCGACGCGGTTGGGCGTCACCTCGATCTCCAGCACCGGCTCGGCCAGCGGCAGGACCTCGCTCAGCGGCGTGCCGGCAGTCAGGGCGTCGTCGAGCTCCATCGTGCCGGAGTGGTCGTCGCCGACCTCGAGCTCGTCGGCGGCGAGGATCATCCCCTCCGAGGCGACGCCGCGGAGCTTGGCCTTGCGCAGCTTCTCGCCGCCCGGCATCCGAGCCCCGGGCAGGGCGATGGCGACGGTCTGGCCGGTGGCGACGTTGGGGGCGCCGCAGACGATTGTCCGCGGGCTCTCCTCGCCGACGTCGACGGTGCATACACGCAGCCGGTCGGCATCGGGGTGCTGGACCGCCTCGATCACCTTTCCGACCAGGAAGTTGTCGGCCACCGGCGGCCCGGCGACGTCGATCCGCTCGACCTCGGTCCCGGTCATCACCAGACGATCGGCCAGCGCCTCGGCGCTGACGCCCGGATCGCAGTACTCGCGCAGCCAGCTGTACGGGACCCTCATGCGAGCGCCCTCATGCGAACTGCTCCAGCATCCGCACGTCGTTGTCGAAGAAGCGCCGCAGGTCGGGGATGCCGTGGCGCAGCATCGCGACCCGCTCGATTCCCAGTCCGTAGGCGAAGCCCTGGACCTTCTCCGGGTCATAGCCGGCGGCCTCGACGAAACCGAGCACGTTGGGGTCGACCATCCCGGCGCCGAGGATCTCGATCCAGCCCTGGCCCTTGCAGAGATTGCAGCGCTCGCCGCCGGGCAGCGTCCCGCTCCCCTGGCACTGAAAGCAGGTGACGTCGACCTCGACGCTCGGCTCGGTGAAGGGGAAGTAGTGCGGCCGCAAGCGGACGTCGAGGGTGTCGCCGAAGAGCGCCCGCGAGAGCGCCAGCAACGTCCCCTTGAGGTCGGCGAGGGTCAGCCCCTCGGCGATCGCCAGGCCCTCCATCTGGTGGAACATCGGGCTGTGGGTGGCGTCGGAGTCGCGGCGGTAGACCTTGCCGGGGATGACGATGAAGATCGGCGGCGGCTGCGTCTCCATCGCCCGGATCTGCATCGGCGAGGTGTGGGTGCGCAGCAGCACGTCGGGGTGCGACTGGACGTAGAAGGTGTCCTGGAGCATCCGCGCCGGGTGGCCGGCGGGGTGGTTCAGGGCGGTGAAGTTGTAGTAGTCGTGCTCGATCTCGGGGCCTTCGGCGACCTGGTAGCCGAGCCCGACCATCACGTCCTCGATCAGCCGCGTGGTGCGGGCGATCAGGTGGGCGTGGCCGACCGGCCGCGGCGGCGCCCCGGGCAGGGTGACGTCGACCCGATCGCTGAGCAGGCGGGCGTCGAGCTCGGCGGCGTCGAGCGCCTCGGCGCTTGCCTCGAGCAGCGCCTCGAGCTCCTTGCGGGCCTTGTTGGCGGCGCCGCCGACCTTGCCGCGCTCCTCCGGCGGCAGCTCGGCGATCCCGCGCAGGATCGTGGTCAGCTCGGCTTTGCGGCCGAGGTAGCGGACCCGCATCTCCTCGAGCTCGGCGCTGGAGCCGGCGTCGACGATTGCCGCTGTCGCCTCGACCCTGATCGCCTCGATCCGCTCAAGCATCGGGGGACCCCTTCGTCGGCATGGCTGGCGACGATAACCGCGCGGCGCCGGTCGCGGCGAGCCGCTCGCAGGCGATCGCCGCGGCGGCGGCCACGTTCAGCGACTCGGCGCCACCGGCGAGCGGGATCGTCACGGTGCGCTCGCACTCGGCGACCACCTCGCCGGGGAGCCCCTCGCGCTCGGCCCCGAGGCAGATCGTCGCCGCCCCGGCCAGCGCCTCCAGCCCCTCGCCACCGTGGGCGACGAGCCCGACCCGCGGCGCCGGGGTCTCCCCAACCGCGGCGCGCATCGGCGGCCGCGCGAAGATCGATCCCATGCTGCCCCGCACCGCCTTGGGCCCGTAGGCGTCGGCGCAGCCGGGCCCGAGGGCGACGGTCGCGTCGAGCAGCGCGTGGGCAGAGCGGACGACGGCGCCGACGTTGCCCGGGTCGCCGACCCCGTGCAGGTAGACGACCGGCGCCGCGAGGTCGGCCCGCGCCGGCAGCTCCCAAACCGCGATCACCCGCGTCCCCGAGCCGAGCGAGGACACCGACGCCAGCAGGTCGGTGTCGACCTCCTCGACCTGGGCGCCGCCGGGAGGCATCGAGATCGTCAGCCTCGAGACCACATACTCCGGTTGATCGACCGGCTGGGCGTCTGGGGCCAGAAGCACGAACCGCGCCTCTGCCCCCGCCGCGAACCCAGCGTGGAGCAGGTCCTCGCCCTCGGTCGCGAAGAGCCCCTCACGCTCGCGGTGCTTGCGGTCGCGCAGCTTGCGGACCAGCTTCAGCTTCTCGTTTTGGGGGCTCTCGATCATGTCCTTGGGGTTTCGGGTCGGCCTTTTCTTCTCCTGGAACGAAAAACGGGCCGCATCTGCGGCCCGCCCGGAGAGTCAGAAGTGTCGACTGCGCTCAGGCGGCCGCACCCTCCCGGGCAAGCTCCACAAATCGGCGGAAGGCGTCGCGATCGGAGACCGCGATCTCGGCCAGCATCTTGCGGTTGACCTCGACTTCGGCGCCCTTGAGGCCGTGCATCAGTTCCGAGTAGCTCATGCCCTCGAGCCGCGCGGCGGCGTTGATCCGCGTGATCCAGAGGCGGCGAAAGGTGCGCTTCTTGTTGCGACGGTCGCGGTAGGCGTACATTCCCGACCGCTGCACCTGCTCTTTGGCGAACCGGTACGAGGAATGCTTGCGGCCGAAGTAGCCCTTCGCTTCCTTGAGGACCTTGCGGCGCTTCTTGCGCGCGTTGACCGAACGCTTGACGCGGCTCACTTGCCGCCCCCGAGAAGGCTGCGGATCCGCGGAGCGTCGTTCGGGGAGATCTCCACCGGACGCGCCATCTTGCGCTTACGCTTCGGCGACTTTTTCTCCAGGATGTGACTGGAGTAGGCCCGCCGCCCACGAAGTTTCCCGGTGGCGGTCTTCTTGAAGCGCTTCTTGGCGCCTGAGTGGGTTTTCATCTTCGGCATATCGGCTCGGTATTGAAGCAGAAGCGAGGGTCCCGCCGGTTCGCGCCGTCCGCCACGGGTACTCTGCGCCCCGATGCGCATCCTCTACGTGGTCGGCACCCGGCCCAACTTCGTCAAGACGGCGCCGGTGATCGCCGCCCTCCGCGACCGCATGCCGGAGGGCCGCCACATCATCGTCCACACCGGCCAGCACTACGACCGGACGATGTCGGAGGTGTTCTTCGAGGAGCTCGGGGTCCCCGCTCCAAACCACATGCTGGAGGTCGGCTCCGGCAGTCACGCCCAGCAGACCGCCCGCACGATGGAGCGCCTCGAGCCGGTCCTGGAGCGGGAGAAGCCGGACCTGGTGATCGTCCCCGGCGACGTCAACTCGACCCTGGCGGCGGCTCTGACCTCGGTCAAGATGGGAATCCCGGTCGCCCACCTCGAGTCCGGCCTGCGCTCCTTCGACATGACGATGCCCGAGGAGGTCAACCGGATCGTCGCCGACCGTTTCGCCTCCCACCTATTCCTGCACTCCGAGGAGGCGATCTCCAATCTGCGCGCCGAAGGCATCCCCGACGAGCGCATGCACTTCGTCGGCAACACGATGATCGACACCCTGGTCGCCCTCGAAGACCGCTTCCGAGCGGCCGGGACGGCGGCGCGCCTCGGCCTCGAGCCAGGCACCTACGCGCTCGTCACCCTGCACCGGCCGGCCCTCGTCGACGGCCCGCTGCTCGGCGCGACGGTCGCGCAGCTGGCGCACCTGGCAGGCGAGATGCCGGTCGTCTTCCCGGTCCACCCGCGCACCCGCAAGATGATGGAGGGACAGAGCGGCGGCGACGCCCCCGGCCTGCTCCTGACCGAGCCGCTCGGCTACCTCGACTTCCTCTCCCTCGAGGCTGACGCCCGCGCCGTCCTCACCGACTCCGGCGGAATCCAGGAGGAGACGACCTACCTCGGCGTCCCCTGTTTCACGCTGCGCGCCAACACCGAGCGCCCGGTCACCGTCCGCGCCGGCACCAACACCCTGCTCGGCCTCGACCCGGCCGTGATCGGGACAATCCCTTCCGAGCTGGCCGCCGCCTCCGGCCGCCGCCCCGACCCTCCCCCGCTCTGGGACGGCCGCGCCGCCGAGCGCATCGCCGACGTCCTCGTCGCCCCGCCGCTTGAATAGATCCTCGCCCCGCGGCTAGGCTCGCCGCTGTGGCGAGGGTGGGACAGACGATCGAGAATCCGATCAGCGGTGAGCGGATCACCTGGCGCGAGACCTCGGCGAGCTCTGATGGCGAGCTCCTCGCCTTCGACCTCGAGCTGGAGCCCGGCGCTGCCGTCGCGGCCGAGCACCGCCACCTTCGCCAGGAGGAGCGCTTCGCGGTCTCCTCGGGAAGGATCGGCTTGAGCGTTGCAGGCGAGGACAAACAGCTCCGGCCCGGCGAGGAGGCCGTCGTCCCGCCCGGCACCCCGCACCACTGGTGGAACGCCGAGCCGGAGACGGCGGTCGTCCGGGTGGAGATTCGGCCGGCGCTCGAAACCGAGGTCTTCTTCGAGACCCTCTTCGGCCTCGCGCGGGACGGCAAGACGAACGCGAAGGGCATCCCCGGCCTCCTGCAGATCGCGGTCGCCTACGCGGACCTGGGCGAGTCCTGCTCGCGCCTGACCCGACCGCCCGTGTGGGTTCAGCGGCTGGTCCTGACCCCGCTCGCTCCAGTCGGTCGGCTGCTTGGCCGCCGCGCGGGATACCCGGCGTACAGCCCAGACCGCCTGCCGGGCTAGCTGGCGTCGGCGGCCGCGGCGTCGGCCGGGGCCGGCGTCTCGGTTGCTGCGGGAGTCTCGGCCGCTGCCGGTGCATCGGCGGCCGTCGGAGCCTCGGTCGAAGTCGGAGCCTCGGTCGAAGTCGGAGCCTCAGCCGCCGCCGGCGCATCGGCCGCCGGCTTCGAGGCGCTCGACGCGGCTGCCGCCTGCTCGGCGGCGACCGTCTCTTTGCTCGGCGCCAGCAGCATGCTCATGTTGCGGCCTTCCTGCAGCGGGGCGGTCTCGATCACGGCCATCCCGCCGAGGTCCTCGAAGAGCTTCTGCAGCAGCGCCCGACCACGCTCCGGATGGGCCTGCTCGCGGCCGCGGAACATGATCGTGATTTTGACCTTGTCGTTGTGCTTGAGGAAGCGCTCGACATGGCCTTTCTTGGTCTCGTAGTCATGGGTCGCGATCTTCGGCCGCAGCTTGATTTCGCGGATGTTGACCTGCTGCTGGTGCTTTCGCGCCTGCTTTTGCTTCTGCTCCTGCTCGTATTTGTATTTCGAGTAGTCGAGCAGTCGGGTGACCGGCGGCTTGGAGTTGGGGGCGACCTCGACGAGATCGAGGTCGGCGTCCTGGGCGCGTTTCAGCGCCTCGTTGATTTCGACGACGCCGAGCTGCTCGCCGTCGGCGCCGATCAGGCGCACCTGGGGGACGCGGATCCGCTCGTTGATCCTCGTCGTGTCGCGCTCTGGTGGGCGCCGATCGAACCTACGCGGGACCGGCACTATGAAGAGTGGAGGTGTTGCTTCAAGAGGACGAGCGGTGCAATGACGGGCACGGGCCTATCGGCGGAGGTGCTTTTGGGTGCCAGCAGTCAAGTGCGACGAGTATAGACACAACGCGCCGATTGGCAACAAGGACACTGCGGCGGTCCGCTTCGGCGCGCCGGCTCCGCAGCCCGGAGGCCTATGCGGCTGTCCCCGTTTCGGCCGTGACCCGAGCGGCGAACTCGGCCAGCGACATCGCCCCGAGGTCGCCGTCGGCATGTGATCGCACCGCCACCTCGCCGCTCTCCTGCTCGCGGTCGCCGACCACCAGCATGTAGGGGTAGCGACCGATCGAGGCGTCGCGGATCTTCTTGCCGATCGACTCCGAGCGGTCGTCGCTGGCGACCCGCACGCCGAGCTCGCGCAGCTCGTCGAGCGCCGCCGCGGCGTAGTCGTTGTGGCGGTCGGAGATCGGCAGGACGATCGCCTGCACCGGCGCCAGCCAGACCGGGAAGCGGCCGGCGTAGTGCTCGATCAGGATCCCGGCGAAGCGCTCCATCGAGCCCAAGAGCGCCCGGTGGATCATCACCGGCCGGTGGGCGGAGTCGTCGGCGCCGGTGTAGTAGAGCTCGAAGCGCTCGGGCATCTGGAAATCGAGCTGGCAGGTGCCGCACTGCCACGAGCGGCCGAGCGCGTCGGTGATGTGGAAGTCGATCTTGGGCCCGTAGAAGGCGCCGTCGCCGGGATTCAGCTCGTACTCGCGGCCCTGCGAGTCGAGCGCCTCGGCCAGCGCCGCCTCGGCCTTGGCCCACTGCTCCTCGGTCCCCATCGACTTCTCCGGCCGGGTCGAGAGCTCGACTTTCACGTCCTCGAAGCCGAAGCGCGCGTAGAGCTCGTCGATCGCCTCGCAGATCGAGGCGACCTCGTCGGTGATCTGGTCCTCGGTGCAGTAGACGTGGGCGTCGTCCTGGGTGAAGGCGCGGACGCGCAGCAGGCCGTGGAGCACGCCCTCGCGCTCGTTGCGGCTGACCCGGCCGAACTCGGCGAGGCGCAGCGGCAGCTCGCGGTAGGAGTGGCGGTCGGAGCCGTAGACGAGGCAGGCGCCCGGGCAGTTCATCGGCCGCAGCGCGTACTCGCGGTCGTCGTCGTGCATGAAGTACATGTCGTCCTTGTAGTTGTCCCAGTGGCCCGAGCGGTGCCAGAGGTCGACGTCGAGGACCTGCGGGGTGGCGATCTCCTGGTAGCCGCGCTTGCGCAGCTGCTCGCGCACCTCGCCTTCGATCGAGTGCAGCAGCGTCGTGCCGTTGGGCAGCCAGAAGGGCATCCCGGGTGCCTCGTCGCGGAGCATGAAGAGGCCCAGCTGGGGACCGAGGCGGCGGTGGTCGCGGGCTTTGGCTTCCTCGATCCGCTCGAGGTGGGCGTCGAGTTCCTTCTGCGAGAAGAAGGCGGTGCCGTAGATGCGGGTCAGCGACTCGCGGTTCTCGTCACCGCGCCAGTAGGCGCCGGCGACCGAGCTCAGCTTGATCGCCTTGATGCGTCCGGTCGAGGGCGCGTGGGGGCCGCGGCAGAGGTCCTCGAAGGGACCGTTGCGGTAGAGCGAGACGGTCTCGACGCCTTCGTTGCGGATCAGGTCCTCGATCAGCTCGACCTTGAAGCCCTGGTCCTGGCCGCGGAACAGCTCGATCGCCTCGACGGCGGCGATGTCGCGGCGGCTGAAGTCCTCGTCGGCGGCGATGTGCTCCCGCATCGCGGCCTCGATCTTCGGCAGGTCGTCCTCGGTGATCCGTACGTCGTCGGGGAACTCGAAGTCGTAGTAGAAGCCGCTCTCGATCGGCGGTCCGATCGTCACCTTGACGCCGGGATAGAGCTCGGTCACCGCCTCGGCCATCACGTGGGCGGCGTCGTGGCGGATCAGCTCGAGGCCGTCGGGGTCGCGGTCGGTGACGATCCCGATCTCCACCCCACCGCCGGGCAGCGGCGCACTGAGGTCGCGCAGCTCGCCGTCGACGCGGATCGCCAGCGCCGCCTTGGCCAGACCCGGCCCGATCGCCGCGGCGGCGTCAGCCCCGGTCGCCCCCGGCTCGAGCTCGAGCGGCTTGCCGTCGGGCAGGGTTACGACGATCTTTTCGGTGGCGGCCTCCACGGGCGCAATGGTACGGGCGGACCGGCGCGGTCGTCCTTTCCCCCCGTAAACCGCCGGAAAGGACGACCGCGCTCAGCGGGCGGGGCCCTGGCGGGCCTGGCGCACGGCGATCAGCGGGCAGGGGCTCTGGCCGCTCGGCGGCTTCTTCGTCTCCCAGAGGACGTAGGGCGAGGCAACCTTGCGGATCCGGAGGCCCGGGAAGGGCGGTTTGTGCCGGGAGCCGCTGGTGACGACGAAGCGGACGCCGGGCGGCGGCGCCCCGGCGGCTTCTTCGCGGGTCTCGATGCAGACCCGGCCGCCGCGCAGCTCCCAGGCGATGTAGGGAGTGCCGTGCTCTTCGCCCAGCAGCTTCGGCGAGGCGAGGACGACGGTCGAGTCCGCCGCGACGAGCGGCCGCAGCCCGGTCAGCGCCGGTGAGTAGTTGGTCGGTCCGACCGGCGCGTTGGCGAGCGCCAGCACCGAGCAGACGCCGGCGGCGAGCAGGAAGACGGCGCCGGTCGCCGTGGCGACTTTCTCTCGCATACCGAGAGGAACTCGCCAACCCCCCTCGCCCACCAGGGGCAGGACGATCGTCAGGGCGGCGAGCGGCGCGGCGATCTCGATCGCCTTGGCGGCGGTGTAGGCGGTGCCGCCGGCGCGGGCGGCGACGTAGGCGGCGGCAGCGGTCGCGAGGCCGGCGAGAATCGCGGTCTCGCGGCGGCGCCCGAGTCGCCAGATCCCGTAGAGCAGCAGCGCCGTCCCGAAGGCGGCGCCGAGGTAGTAGGCGGCGGCCGGCACGGCGCCGTCGCCGGGTGCCAGGCGGAAGTCGCCGGAAGGCCAGATCCCCAGGGCCTCGAAGGGCGAGATCTGGCCGAAGAGGTTGCCGAGCCCGGGACCGTTGGGGTCGAAGGTTTCGAACTTGTGGAAGTCGATCATGCGCCCGACCTCGGGAGCGATCAGGACGACGAAGAGGATCAGCGCGCCGCCGACCGGGCGGACCAGCTCGCCGATCGCGGCGCGGCGCCGCAGCGCCAGTTCGGCCAGCGCCCAGATGACCGCGGTCCCCGCCATCCAGAGGACCCCCGGGAAGCTGTAGGTGTAGACGGCGCCGACCGCGAGCAGCGCAGCCGGGACGAAGCGCAGCTGTAGGTCGCACCAGCCTCGCGTCGTCTCGCGCAGCGCCAGGACGAAGCCGAGCAACAGCAGCGCCTCCATCGTCTCCTTGAAGGCGCCCTGGGCGAAGTAGGAGGCGACGACGTAGGCGAGGCCGACGACGAGCGCGGCGGCGCTCCGCGGCAGAGCCCGCAGCTCGGCGAAGGCGGCGAGCGCGGTCAGCGGCGCCAGGATCGAGACCGCCACCATCAGCCCGCTGAACCCGTGGACGAGGTTTATGTCGAGGCCCTTGTTGAGGGCGACGACGACCGCGTGCGGGCCGAGCGGATAGCCCTGGTTCGCCAGCCCCGAGGACTGCCCGTGGGCCAGCCGGCTGGCGGCCAGCAGATGCTGGGACATGTCGGGGTTGAAGCTGGTGCCGAGGATCCCGAAATGCCCTTCGACCGCGAACGGCAGCGAGGTCGCCAGCAGCGCGACCAGCGCCACCGGCCAGCCGGCGCGCAGCGCCTCGCCCCAGCCCTCGAGGCGGCCCTGCAGGTAGGCGGCCGAGGCGGCGACGAGCAGGAGGACGACGATCGCCGAGATCGAGCCGTGGCCGGGCAGCCGCACCGTTCCCCAGGAGACCGCGACGAGGATCGCCAGGCCGACCGCCGGTGCCGTCCACGACCAGCGCCGCCAGCCGCAGAGCGAGATCGCCGCCTGTCCGAGCGTCAATGAGGCGACGCAGACGGCCAGGGCGGCTGCATAGGTCCCGATCACGAGTGGGCGAGCCTAGAGGACGAACCCGCGACAAACCCATCGCGGCCCTACACCCGGGTTCGTAGAACGTCGCCTATGTTCCGCGCGGGAGTCGTGACAGAGCGGTGCGAATGCGAGGGGGAGATATGAGGTTCTGGTTGATGGTCGGTGCCCTGGCGGTCGGCGCGGTGCTGGCGGCGGGCCTGGGGTCGCCGTCCCACGCGGCGGCGCGCGACTACGACTGCTCGGACTTCGGGACCCAGGCCGAAGCCGAGGAATACCTCCTCCCCGGCGACCCCTACAACCTCGACGCCGACGGCGACGGGATCGCCTGCGAGGACAACCCGTGCCCGTGCTCGACCTCGTCCGGTGGCGGCGAAGAACCGAGCAGTGGTGGTGAAAACGGTGGACACTCAGTCGAACACCGGCCCCCGCCCCCGCCGCCCTACCACCTGCCGCTCGGCGCC
Organism: uncultured Actinomycetes bacterium; assembly: GCA_963839115.1. Taxonomy (GTDB): domain Bacteria; phylum Actinomycetota; class Thermoleophilia; order Solirubrobacterales; family 70-9; genus VAYN01. Next base: position 1,045,629 of record CAWITM010000001.1, on the reverse strand, counting down.
GCCGAACGCGCCGCCCGCAAGTTCACGCGCAAGTTCATCCGCGCCAGCGTCCGGGTCGCCAGGGGCGATGTCGAAGGCTGCCGTCGCCTTGCCGAACGACGGATCGACTGCGTCGCCACGACCGTCGGCGAAACCGCGACCACCGAAACCGAATGCCGGCTGCGGATCGCCGTCGGCGCCCGGGCCCGGCGTCCGGAGGCTCGCCTCGAGACCGTGACCTGCCACACCCAGAGGGAACGGCTCACCGCGGCGCAGGCGCTGGCGGCGATGAAGCCGGCCGCCGCCGAACTCGCCGGCCACCCGGTGCCGATCGAAGCCCTCGAACGCCTCTCGGAACTCGCCTTCCGCGGATACGTCGAATGGACGCGCGGGACGCGCGCCGAACGCGAGATCTGCTCAGCCGAGCTGGTCGCCAGGCTCAGCGCCGGTCGGGTCGGGGTCGAACCGCTCGAAACGTCCTGCGAACCGGCGAGCATCTAACCGCCGGCGGCACCGCGCCCTAACCTCAGGCGATGGCGTTCGTCCCGCCCGCCCGTCACCTGCTGCGCGCCAAGGATCTGGCTGACGCCCGCTACGCCGAGCCGCTCGACGTCGACGACCTCGCCGCCGCGGCGGGACTGTCGCGCGCTCACTTCAGCCGCGAATTCCGCCGCGCCTTCGGCGACTCCCCGCACGCCTACCTGCTGACCCGCCGCCTCGAGCGGGCGGCGGCGCTGCTGCGCACCACCGACAACTCGGTCGCCGAGATCTGCCTCGACGTCGGCCTCACCAGCGTCGGCTCCTTCACCACCAGCTTCAAGCGCGCCTACGGCCGCACGCCGACCCAGTACCGCTCCGACTTCCCGCCCGCCTCGGCTTTTGCCCTCGTCCCCGGCTGCATCGTCCGCGCCTACTCGCGTCCCGAACACCGCACGTTTCGAGAAGACAGCGCGCCACGTGCCTCCTAAGGTCGGGGCACGCTTTCCGAACCGACCGCAGGAGGACAACATGAAGATCGCAAACGCACAGCTCTGGGTCCACGACCAGGACGAGACCCTCGCCTTCTACACCGAGAAGCTCGGCTTCGAGGTCCGCGCCGACATAACCCTGCCCGAGATGGGCGACTTCCGCTGGCTCACCGTCGGCCCCGTCGGCCAGGACGACATCTCGATCGTGCTGATGCGGATCCCGAGCCCGCCGATGTTCGAGCAGGAGACCATCGACCAGATCGAATCGCTGATGGCCAAGGGCGCCGGCGCCACCGTCTTCCTGACCACCGAGGACTGCCGCGCCGACTACGAGGCCCTGACCGCGCGGGGCGTCGAGTTCGTCGAACCGCCCGAGGAGCGGCCCTACGGCATCGACTCCGGCTTCCGCGACCCCTCCGGCAACCACCTGCGCCTGACTCAGGTGACGATTCCCGCGACCGCCTGAGGGCGTGCCCGACAGATCCGCGCCGCCGGTCATCGCCACCGGAACGGAAAGAGGCCCCCACGATGGGGGCCTCTCCTTTCCGAAGGACGTACCACCAGAGAGTGCGAAGTCGCTGGCTCGTCGGTCCTTGAGCTTTATGAAGTTCGGCTGCCGGACTTTCGGCAACGGACCCTGAAACACCTGCATCGGCGAAAAGTTGCACTTCACATCGGCCGCGTTTGCAGGGACCTTTAGGTCGGCACCCGATCCGCGACCGCGAAGGATCGTCGCCGCCGCGCCGCTGCTAGATTCCGGCGGCCCGGGCGTTTAGCTCAGTTGGGAGAGCGCCAGCTCGACAAGCTGGAGGTCACTGGTTCGAGCCCAGTAACGCCCATATCCGGGAGCCATTGGTGGAGCGGCAGCCTGTTGTGGGCGGTTTTTTGTGAAGAGGAGGGAAACGACCCGCTCAACTCCCTAGGGGTCGGTTCGTGTGAAACAGGGTGAAGGTGACCGGGCCGGTCGTGCACCCCACTTTTTCGTTGGACCCGATATCGGTGCTGGTCGTCGCGCTCAGAGTGCCGGCGAAGGAGGTCGATTTCGTGAACTTTCCGGCCAGCTTGTAGTGGTAGGTCCCCAGGGAATTCTCGCTGGTGCCGGTATGGCTGAACTTCACGCCTCCGGTCTTGGCGATCGCCGTCAGGCCGCCAGGGTAGTGCCCGCCGTTGTCGCAGCTCAGAGTGAGCGAAATGCTCAGGCTGATCGAGGTCTGGCTGCCGTTGCGCGACACCTTCGCGACCGCGGGGAATACTTCCCCGGACGACTCTGACGGACCCTTATAGGAGCCAGGTCGCGGAACGGTCGCTCCCTGCCTCGCACTCGCGGCAGAAGCACAAAAGAGGACCATCACTCCTATGGCGACAAGCAGCGGAAACCTGATGCGGAGGCTCGCGGTCCAGCCTTCCGAGCTGACCCTTCTCAAGTGCCGCCGGGCGCCCCTGCTCTTGCTGTTCACGGCGCCAGCGTATTGGTCCCCTTGGGACGACGCAAGCAGAGCCAGCCACGGATCCGGGGTCGATCGTCGACCGGGACTTCCGACTGCCGCGAGCGCCGCGACCGTTGCCTCAGACGTGGTCGCTGGGCAGGTGCCAGCGGCGCGGCGCGATCAGCTCGTCGATCTCCTTCGGACCCCATGAGCCGGGCGCGTAGAGATGGACCGGCGGCGGGTTCTCGATCACCGGCTCGGAGATCTCCCAGAGGCGCTCGATCGCGGTCGAGCTGGTGAACAGGGTGCGGTCGCCGCTCATTACGTCGTGGATGAGGCGCTCGTAGGGGTCGAGGGCGTCCTCGTTGTCGTCGAAGTTGTCGGCGTAGTTGAACTGCATGTGGGCTTCGCCGAGGCGCATCGTCGGTCCGGGGACCTTGGCCAGGAAGGAAGCCGAGATGCTGGCCGGGTCGCCGAGCTCGAAGGTGAGGTGGTCGCGGCCCTCGGGGATGAGGTTCTCGTCGAGCGGGAACATGCGGCGCGGCGGGTTGGCGAAGGCGATCGTCAGGACGTGCGCGTTCTGGGCCAGCTTCTTGCCCGAGCGCAGGAAGAACGGCACCCCCTCCCAACGCCAGTTTTCGACGAAGGCCTTGACGGCGACGAAGGTCTCGGTCTCCGAGTCGGCGTCGACGCCGTCCTCGTCGCGGTAGCCCTCGTACTGGCCGCGGACGACGTCCTCGACGCGCAGCTCCGGCATCGAGTCGAAGACCTTCTCGCGCTCCAGCCCCAGCGCTTTCGGCTCGAGCGAGACCGGTGGCTCCATCGCGACGAAGCCGAGCACCTGGAACAGATGGGTCACGAGCATGTCGCGGAAGGCGCCGGTTTCCTCGTAGAAGCTGCCGCGCATCTCGATCGAGAGGGTCTCCGGGATGTCGATCTGGACGTGGTCGATGTGGTTGCGGTTCCAGACCGGCTCGAACATGCCGTTGGCGAAGCGCAGCGCCAGCAGGTTCTGGACGCCCTCGCGGCCGAGGTAGTGGTCGATCCGGTAGATCCGGTTCTCCTCGAAGACCGACTGCAGCTTGGCGTTCAGCCGGCGGGCCGACGCGAGGTCGGTGCCGAAGGGCTTCTCGGTGATCACCCGGGCCTTGTCGCCGAGGCCGATCCCGCCGATCGATTCGGCGGTCGCTTCGGCGGCGCTCGGGGGCAGCGAGAGGTAGAAGAGCAGCTCGGAGTCCTCGCCCAGTTCCTCGCGCGCCTTCCCGATCGCCTCGCCGAGCGGCTCGAAACCGTCACCGACGCCGACGAAGCTGAGCGAGCCGGAGAAGCGCTCCCAGAGGTCCCCGTCCTCGGACTTGCGGCCGGAGCCGTCGACCGATTCCTGGGCGACCTCGCGGAACTCCCCGGTCGAGATCGGGTGGCGGGCGGCGCCGATGATCCGGAACTCCTCCGGCATCAGGCCGACCTTGGAGAGGTGGAACATCCCCGGCAGCAGCTTGCGCTTGGCGAGGTCGCCGGTGGCGCCGAAGAGGACGATCACCTGGTTCGCCGGCACCGTTGCGGTGGCGTGTTCCTCCCGCGCGGTTGCCGTTTCGACGCTCACGCCCCGCAGGCTACAGACGGCTTACCCTGGGCCGATGAGGACCTGGCAGACCGCGCACGGCGTCGAGTACGACCGCCGCGAGCTCGACCGCGTCGAGGCGCGCTTCTGGCGCGAGATCTGGGAGTCGGTCCCGCCCGCTGTCGCCGCCGAGCACGGGATCGAGCTGGCGACCTTCGGCCCGGTCCAGTCGACCCTGGTCGCCGGCCTTCCCGAGGTCGGAATGCTGAACCTGACGCTCGGCGCGACCGCCCCCGGCGCCGTCGCCGACGGCGACCTCGGCACCGCCGCCGATCGGCTTCGCGCCCGCCGCGTCGCCGGCTACGTCCCGGTCACCCCTGATCTGCCGGAGACCGAGGCGGCCGAGTCGTGGCTGGCGGAGAACGGCTTCTCCCCCGCCTACGGTTGGGTGAAATTCCTCCGCGACGCCCACCCGCCGCGCTTCAAGGTCGCCGGTGACGTCGAGGTCGCCGAGGTGAGCGATCCCGACGCGGCGCCGTTCGGGACGATCGCCGCGCTCGGCTTCGGCCTCCCCGCCTGGGCCGCCGACTTCTTCGCCAACCTGCCCGGCCGCCGCGGCTGGCGCTGCTACGTCGCCCGGATCGACGGCGAGCCGCAGGCCTGCGCCGCGATGCTGGTCGACGGCGAGGTCGCCGAGCTGGGGATCGGCGCGACGCTCGAGCCGGCGCGCGGGCGCGGCGCCCAGCTGGCGCTGCTGGGCCGGCGGATCGAGGACGCGGCCGCCGCCGGCGCCCGGCTGCTCTTCGCCGAGACCGGCGAGCGTGCCAAGGACCGCCCGGCGACCAGCTACCGCAATCTCCTGCGCGCCGGCTTCGAGGCGGCCTACGTGCGCCCGAACTGGAGCCGTTCCTAGACCGGCAGGGCGGCCAGCGCGGCGACCGTCCCGGAGCAGGCCTGCGCGGCCTCGCGGCCCTTGGTCCGCAGGTGCTCGGCGAAGAACTCCTGGTGGGTCTCGTGCTCGTGGAAGTTGTGTGGCGTCAGCACCGCCGAGATCACCGGCACGCCGGTCTCGAGCTGGACCGCCATCAGGCCGTCGATCACCGCCGAAGCGACGAACTCGTGGCGGTAGATGCCGCCGTCGACGACCAGGCCGGCGCAGACGATCGCCCGGTAGCGGCCTGATTCGGCCAGCCGCTTGGCGGTCAGCGGGATCTCGAAGGCCCCGGTGACCTCGAAGAGGTCGACCTCGGATTCGGGCGTCCCCAGCCGGGTGCTCTCGGCCAGGAACTCCGTGCGCGTCGACTCGACCAGGTCGGCGTGCCAGCGGGCGCTGACGAAGGCGACGCGCCCGTCGCTCACATCGGTCTCGGTAATGCTCATCTCACACCTCGCTCTCTCGCAGTAATGCGGCGACGGTATCGCGATGCGCGTCGGTCGTGAAGCACATCGGCTCGGCGAACTCCTCGGTGGTGATCGCCTGGTCCCAGGTCATATCGGCCGCCCCGCGCAGCAGCGGCTTCATCAGCTTCGACACGTGGACGGGCAGCGCCTCGATCTCGTCGCAGCTGCGCCGCGCCCGCGCCAGAAGCTCCTCGTGCGGGACGACGTCGTTGACGAGCCCGGCCGCGAAGGCCTCCTCGCCGCTGAGGTGGCGCCCAGAGGCGAAGAGCTCGAAGGTCCGCTGGTAGCCCAGTCGCCGCGTCAGCATCCAGCTCTGGCCGACCTCGGGCACCAGGCCGATGCGGCCGAAGGCGGGGACGAAGCGGGCCCGCTCGGAGGCGATGATCACGTCGCAGCTGACCGCGAAGGACAGCCCGACCCCGGCGGCGGCGCCGTTGACGGCGGCGACGAAGGCCTTGTCGGAGCGCACGATCAGCCGGGCGATGCCACCGAACTGCTGGCGGATCCACTCCCAGGCGCCGGCCGCGCCCTCGCTGCCTTCGGCGACGATCGGCGCGGCGACGTCGCGCATCAGCCGCAGGTCGCCGCCGGCGGAGAAGGCGGGGTCGGTGCCGGTCAGCAGGATGACGCGGACCCCGGGATCGCGACATAGCTCGGCGAGGGCGTCGTGGAGCTGGAGGGTCAATGGCGCGCTCAGCGGGTTGAGCTTGTCGGGGTCGTTGAGGAAGACCTCGGCGCGGGCGCCGTCGCGGCTGACCTCGACCAGGCGCCGCGGGTCGGCGCGGGCGTAGTCGACCGCTTCCTCGTAGCTGGTGATCTTCACTGGCTCCTCCTCGGGTTCGTTTGCGGATTCATCACGGTTTGGGTGGCGCCGGGGCCGGCGCCGCGATCCTCAGTTCGCCACCCGCAGCGCCGCCCAGGCGGCCTCGGCCAGCTCGGCCTCGGCACGGCGCCAGGAGATCCGCACGCGGCCGGCGAGGAGGTGGCGGGCGAGCTCCTGGCTCGGCCCGAGCAGGATCGGCTCCAGCAGGGCTCGCGGCAGCGGGCGCAGCGTGCCGGCCTCGACCTCGCCCTCGAACCAGGCGAAGACCCGTGGCATGAAGTCGCGGTTGAGCGCCGTCATGCGCTCGATCGTGGCGGCGCCGAGCTCGGTCTCGCGGCGGCTCAGCAGGAAGGTCGCAAGGGGACGGTTGCGCTCGATCCAGCGCAGGTGATGGCGGACCAGCGCCCGGACCGTCGCCTCGGCGTCGGCGCCCGGCGCGTCGAGCGTCCGCAGCAGGCTCTCCTGATAGCCGCGCAGGCCCTCGACGTAGAGCTCGGCGGCGATCTCCTCCTTGCCGCCGAAGTGGTGGTAGATCGAGCCGACGCTGGCGCCCGAGCGCTCGCGGATCCGCTCGACCGTCGTCGCCGCGAAGCCCTCTTCGACGAAGAGCGCCAGCGCCGCGTCGAGGATCGCGGCCGGGCGGGCGTCGTTCGCGGTTGCGGCCGGCGGGATGGTAGCGGGTCCGGTGGGGGCGGGCGGCATCACTAGAGGAATATTCTAGAAGATAATTCTAGCCAACGCTGGTTAGGTTCCGGGAATGCAGATCCGCGAGGCCACCGGAGGCGACGCACCGGTCATCGCCGGGCTGCTCGGCGAGCTCGGCTACCCGACCGAGGCTGCCGAGCTGCCGCAGCGGCTCGAGGGTCTGGCGGCCGAAGTCGGAGCCGGGGTAATCGTCGCCGTGCCCGGCGACGACGCCGGAACGGCCACCGCCACGGCCGCCGACGAACCGCTCGGGGTCCTCGCCTTCGCCGAGTTCCAACCGCTCGAGCGGCCAGCGCCGACCTGCCGGATCCTGACCCTGGTGGTCGATTCCCGACATCGCCGCGAGGCGTCGCCGCGGCGCTCCTGGGAGCCGTCGAGGCGCGCGCCCGCGAGCGGGGCTGCGATCGGCTCGAGGTCACGACCCAGCCCAAGCGCGAGGCCGCCCTGGCGCTCTACCTGGCCGCCGGCTACGCCGAGAAACCTCGGCGCCTGTTGCGGATGCTCGCCGGCTGAAAAAACCCTGCACGCGAGTGGTGTGACGCTGGTCACCGAGTGACGCCGCTCACAAATGCACGTTCGCCCTTGTGACAACTTGTTACAAGCAAGCTGTCGACGCACCAACAGGAGCTGATGATGCAGAAGAAGTGGACTCTCACCACCAAGAACGGCGAGACCGTCGAGGGCCTCTCCAACGAGGATGCCGCCCGCGCGATCCACGCGATCATGGCCGGCACCAACCCCTCCACCGGTCGCAGCGACGACACCCACGAGTACGAGCTCGAGGTCGCGCTCGCCGCGTAGCACCAGTATTGCCGGCCGCCTCGATCCGGGGCGGTCGCCCGCGGTCCCCCCGAGGCCGGCCTGGCTCGCCTGACTCAGGCCCGTCCGGCGCCCTCCAATAGCTTCAGGCGATGGATTCGCCCAACCAGGTCCGCGACACGGTCGCCAGCTTCATGCGCGCCGAAGCGGGCGGTGGTCTCGCCCTCCTCCTCGGCACCGCAGCCGCGCTCCTCTGGGTGAACGTCCTCGATGCCGGCGGCTACGCCGCTTTCTGGTCGACCCACCTGCGGATCGGGATCGGCGGCGCGGCGATCGACGAGTCGCTCGCCCACTGGGTCAACGACGGTCTGATGACGCTGTTCTTCTTCCTGATCTCGCTGGAGATCAAGCGCGAACTCATCACCGGGGACCTCCGCCACCCCAAAGCGGCGGCCCTGCCGATCCTCGCCGCGGCGGGCGGCATCGTCGTGCCGATCGCGGTCTTCCTGCTGATCACCGGCGGCACCGACGCCCGCGGCTGGGGCATCCCGATGGCGACCGACGCCGCCTTCGCGATCGGCGTCCTGGCCCTGCTCGGCGATCGCATCGGTGTCGGCGTCAAGCTCTTCCTGGTGACGATCGCGGTGGTCGACGACGTCGCCGCGATCGGCGTGATCGCGATCGCCTACTCCGGCGACATCTCGCTCGGCTGGCTGGCGCTGGCGCTGGCCGGGCTCGCGGCGGTCGCGGCGATGCGCGTACTCGGCGTCACCCGGGTGCTGGCTTTCGTGCCGATCGGCCTCTTCGTCTGGGTCGCGACCTTCGAGTCCGGCGTCCACGCGACCCTCGCCGGGGTCGCCCTCGCCCTGCTCACCCCGACCGGCGAGGTCGGCGGGCGACCGGTGCTCGAGCAGCTCGAACACCGCCTCCACCCCTGGGTCAACTTCGCGATCCTGCCACTCTTTGCGCTCGCCAACGCCGGCGTCGAACTGGGCGGCGACGAGCTCTCCGGGTCGCGCGGGCGGACCGTCGCCCTCGCCATCGCGATCGGCCTGGTCGCCGGCAAGTTCATCGGCATCGCCGGGGCGACGACGGGAGCGCTTCGTCTCCGACTCGGCCAGCTGCCGCCGGGGGTCGACCTGCGCGGGCTGCTCGGCGCCGCCGCGCTCGGCGGCATCGGCTTCACGGTCTCGCTGTTCATCACTCCGCTGGCCTACCCCGAGCCGGCCCTCGAAGGAGCCGCCAAGCTCGGGATCCTCGGCGGGTCGCTCGTCGCCGCGGCGATCGGCGTCGCGATCCTCGCCCCCGGCGGGCGTCACCCCTCTCGCGAGGAGCCGGAAGCCGAGCGGCCAGCCTGAGCGTCGCCCCGGAGGGCGCCTGTCAGGCCGGGGCGCGCCCGCCGGCCGGGACGAAGTGTTCGATCGCTGCCTCGCGACCCAACACGAAGAGCACCCCCTCTTCGGCCAGCTTCACGACCTCGTCGTAGGTCTCGCCAGCCGCCGACCACCGGTCGAGGTCGGGGGACTCAGCCCACCAACCCTCTTCCTCGTGGTGATAGATGATTCGGATCGTCTCCATTGGGCCTCGATTCAGAGTAGCCGTCGCGCCTCGTCCTCGGCAAGCCCTGCGTCGTGCACGAGGATCTTGCGGACGTGACTGCCGCGCACGGTCATCTTGTCGTGAAAGGCGATGGTCAGCGGTGGGTAGTCGGGCGATCGCATCCGACGATGCGAGCCGGTTCGGCGCACTACGCGATAGGAGAGCGGTTTGCGTTCGAGGATCGCGATCAAACGTCGCGCCTTGAGAGCCGGGAAGCGATCGGCAGGGGCCACGTAAAGCCAAGGCCTGGGACGGATGTTTCCCTCCCCCGAGTGGCGGCTCCCGCTACGGTGGATGCGTGGAATCGGTCACCCACCTCTACACCTATCCCGACGCGGTCGCGAGCGAGCAGGGCCAGACCGATATCGACGCGGCTCTCGCGAAGATCTCGGCCGAGCTCGGCCTTCCCCATGAGCTCAAACTTCGCGGCGGCCACAGCGGCCGGATCACGGTCCCCGACACGAGCCCCGAGGAAACCTGGTCGGCGATCGAACGCGCCATCCCCGGCTGGGATCAGATGTTCCTGCCACGCCCGACCAGCTGAACCGAGCGCGGCTGCTCGTCCACCTAGTTCCGCTCGGCAGCCAGGCTCCTCAGGAGCCCGAGCGCCGAGGGCAGCGAGACCGCCTCGAAGAAGTCGGCGTCGACGGCCTCAACCGCGGCGATCGCCCTCGGGGCGAGAGCCTTGCCCTTGCGCGTCACCACGACCTGACGGGCCCGAGCGTCGCCCTCGTCCGCCAGACGGTCCAGCAGGCCCTTGCGCTCGAGGCTCCGCAGCACCTCGGAGGTCATCTTGATGTCGGTGCCCGCCTGCCGGGCGACCTCGACCTGGCTGGGTCGTCTGCCGTCCTCGTTCAGCCACCAGGCGCAGGCCAGGAGGACGAACTGGACGTGGGTCAGCTCCAGTGGCCCGAGCGCCGCCGAGACCATCCGCTGCCAGCGCAGCGTCACCTGCCAGAGCAGGAACCCAGGGCTGTCGGCCGGCTCGAGCGCCATCACTCGCCGGCGCGGGCGACCAGCGCCGCGATCGTCTCCGGGAAGTCGTCGGTGATCGCCGGTCCGATCTCTGGCCCCACCTCAGCGGCGGCTGGGCCGGTGATCTCGGTGCGGTAGACGACACGAACGCGATCACCGCCGAGGCGCTCGATCCGGTGCGTGGTGGTGACGAGCGTCCCGCCGAGATCGGCCACGTCGACGAACACCTCGTTCGGCTCGGCCGTGGCGATCCGCAGCAGCACGGAATCGCCGCCTCGCGGCGTCATCGTGATCACCGACCCGGCCTCGAACGCTCCGTCGATCGAGATGCTCTCGATGTCCGCGTTCCACTCGCCCCAGCTCTCGACGTCGGCCCAGATCCGCCAGATCGACGCCGGCGAAACGTCGGTCTCGGCGGCGTACTCACAGCTCCACATCGCCCCCTCCTTTTTAGTCTGTGGACAGATGATCTGTGTCTAGACTAGCTGATGGAGAGCGAGCGCACCTGCTCACCGCGTCTAAGCTCATTGGCATGTGCTTGGCGCTCCTTGAGACCTACACGCGGGCCTGGCTTGCGAACCGCGCCCAGCGCCCGCCGGCGCAGCCGGCCGCACCCGTCGCCGCGCCGCTCTCCGCTTCAGGCGCCAAATAGGCAACGCATGACGATCGAACGGATGGAACACGTCGGCATCGTCGTCGACGACCTCGCGGCGGCCACCGAGTTCTTCGTCGAGCTCGGCTTCGAGTCCTTGGGCAATGGGTCGGTCGAGGGCGACTGGGTCGACCGCATCGTCGGCCTCGATTGCATCCAGGTGGACAACGCGATGGTGCAGACGCCCGACGGCCACGGTCGGCTCGAGTTGATCAAGTTCCACTCGCCGCCGGCCGAGGGCGATCGCGACCAGCCGGCGAACGTGCGCGGCATCCGCCACATCGCCTTCGCCGTCGATGACATCGACGCCACCGTCGCCGGCCTCCGTGCCCGCGGCTCCGAGCTCGTCGGCGAGGTCGTCCAGTACGAGAGCAGCTACCGGCTTTGTTACGTCCGCGGCCCCGAGGGCATCATCGTCGAGCTGGCCGAGAAGCTGGGCTGAGGCGCAGGCCCCTTACGGGTCCGGCCCGACCTCAGCCCCCGCCATCCGCCCGCTCGAAGCGCCCAGTGGCGTCGCGATCGCGCTCATATCGCCTCGCGATCGGGAACGGCGGCAACCAAGACTCGCGACGAATCGTCCAGAGCTCGTAGGTCGGCATCAGTTGATCGGGAGCATCCAGCGATCCCAGAGCCACCTCGATCTCGTCGTCGCTGCGCGCGAAAACCGAGGAGCCGCAGCGCGGACAGAAGAACCGACCGTCGTAGTCGCGCAGCTCTCCTTCGATGGTCACCGCGTCCTGAGGGAAAATCGCGGTCGCCTGAAAGAGAGCCCCGTGGTGCTTACGACAGTCGAGGCAGTGACAGATGCCGACCCGGTACGGGCGTCCCTTCGCCACGAGCCGGACGTCACCGCAAAGACAACCGCCAGTGAATTGGTCCATCCACCCTCCTCGAGAACGCCGGTCTGAGCGAAAGGCGCCTACCAGAATCGAACTGGTGTAAACGGCTTTGCAGGCCGCTGCGTAGCCACTCCGCCAAGGCGCCGGAAATGCGGCGAACAGCTTAGAGCGTCGTTGGGCGAGATTGCCGGCGGGCTGGCCTCATTGAATTCGGAGGCTCAGCCGGGACCGCGGTGGCTAGCCTTCGGTGCCGGCGACGGTCGAGACGTAGGCGGCTACGGCGGCGATTTCTTCGCCGGTGAGGACGCCTTGGAAGGCGGGCATTACGCCGCCGCCGTTGGTGACCTGGGTTTCGACGAGGGCGAGTTCAGGCATGAGTTCGTCGAGGTTGGGGCCGACTTCGCCGGTGGTGCCGGCCTCGGCGAGGGTGTGGCAGGTGCCGCAGTTGGTTACGAACTCGGACTTGCCGGCGGCCAGGGCGGCGGTGCCGCCTTCGGCGATTTCCTTGCTTTCTTCGCCGCCCGGCTTCTGACCCGCTTCGACTTCTTCGGTTTCGCCTTCGTTGGGGACGACCGAGGCTTTGGAGCCCGGTTCGGCTTCTTCTTCGGCGGTTCCGGCGCCTTCGCCCGCGCCTTCTTCGGCGCCTTCGCCGGTCGCTTCTCCGCCCAGCGCGGCTTCTTCGCCTTCTTCGACGCCGGGCTCGCCGGAGACGGCTTCGGCGGGAGATTCCGCGATCGCCGTGGAGCCGATGTTCGGGTCCGAGCTCGAGCCACAGGCGGCAAGCACGAGGGCGCTGAGGGCGACAAGGACCAGCACGGCGAGGGCGGTTCTGTTCATGGCCCGCCGATTACCCGATTTGCGCGGAATTCCACCTGCATCAGGAAATTCTCGCACGGCACCGGTCTCTTGGGTACAAAGGAACGAACGAAAGGGAGGCAGGATGCCCGACCGCATCGAGCTCGCCAAATCCACCTACCGGGCCTACGAGACCCGCGACCGCGACCTGATCGAGAGCCTGGTCGCCGCCGATTTCATTTTCTCCGCACCGCCTGACCCGCTCCTCGATCGCACCGGTTACTTCGAGCGCTGCTGGCCCAACGGCGGCCACCTCGAGAGTTTCCAGTTCGTCCGGCTGGTCGAGAACGACGACGAGGTGATCGTCACCTACGAGGCGACCCGCGGCGACGGCAGCCGCTTTCGCAACACCGAGGTGCTGACCTTCCGCGACGAGCAGATGGTCCGCGCCGAGGTCTACTTCGGCTGGGACCTCGACTGAGGCACGCCGGGCCGGTTCAGCACCATTTCTTTAACACCAGACGAGCCGAAAGGATATAAACTTGACTAAGTAGGTCAAGAAACCCCACCACGTACTGACAGAACCCCCGAAGCCAGCAGCATGCGAGACAGCGGATACGGCAGCCCAGCCTTTCTACGCGCATGCCGTATCGCGGCGGAGTGGCGGCGGATCGAGGGTCGCAAGCCGCGAGCCGTCTGGCTGCGGCTGCTTGCCGGCTCCCCCGTGCTCTTGTCGTATCGCCTCCGACTGCCGTCGATCAGGATCCGGCTGACGGAGTCCCCCGCCGGTCGGATGATCGGCGAGCACTTCGCGATCCGCGATGGAAATCGCTGGAGGTACCGCGGCGCGCAGGGTGTGCTGTCGCTGCCTGCCGAGTACTCGCAGTACCTGCGCGGGCGGCACCGCCAGGCGGTCCGAACCAACGTGCGCCACGCCCGCCAAGCCGGTCTCTCGGTCAAATTCTGCGCAGAGGACGGCTGGGAGCCTGGTTCCGACGATTCGCGCGCCGTCCACATCACCCCCGGCCCGGTAGAGCGCTGGAGCGTGTTCACCGCCGACGGCGAGGTGATCGCCCAGGCGATCCTGTCGGTCGACGAGGAGGTGGCGCTCCTTCACGGCCTGGTGTCATATGGGTCCCAGGACACCGGCCATCCGCGCTGGCTGCTGCATGCGGCGATCGTCGAGCGACTGTGCGGCAGCTGCAGCGTATTGCTGACCAACAGCGACGACGCCTACCTGATGGATGCCGGCAACCAGCATTTCCAACGGCTGCTCGGCTACGAGATCAGGCGACTGAAGCTGCCGCGATCGGTCGTCGCGAAACCCAAGCCGAGTCTCGCGACACCGCCTCTGAGCGAGGTTGAACTCGCGGGTGGCCAGGTCCTTCCGGCTGACTAGGCCGGAGCGTCGCCGTCGGTCTCGTCGTACGGGGTGACGTCCCCATAGCTCTCGACGGTGCCGCCGTCGCGCATGCTGGCGTTGTCGGGGTCATCGCCGGCCTCGCGGAGGGAGCGGCGCTGGCGCAGGTAGTCCCAGGTCTTGTCGAGCTGCACTTTCAGCTCCTCCATGCGGGCGTGCTCTTCGGAGCTGAGGCCCTCGCCCTCGTGGCGGTGGAGGAGCTCCTCCTCCTCTTTGACGAGCTCGTCGATGCGGCTGAGTGCTTGCTGGTCGTCCATGGGTCCTACCTTAACCAGGCCCGCGATCCGGCCGGTCAGCGGCGCCGCGCCAGGGCCGCGAGGTGTTCGCGGAAGCCGACGCCGAAGCCGGTCGGGGTGCCGTCGTAGTCCTTGATCAGGCTCGGGCCGGCGGCGCAGGTCCAGCCGCCGTGGGCGTCCCAGGCCCAGGCCAGGTAGGAGACGCCGTGGCGGTCGGCCCAGTTCATGTAGGGCTCGATGTAGGTGTCGCGGCAGTCGCCCTCGCCCATCTCCCCGGTCACGACCGGGTGGGTCGCGGCGATCCTCGCCAGGGCGGCGCGGCATCTACCGAAGCAGGGCGCGAAGTTGTAGGTGTGCTCGGAGGCGACCTCGGCATGCGCCGGATCGGGCGGCAGGTGGGCGAGCCACTCGGTGTCGTCGCGGGCCCAGTCGATGCCACCGAGCAGGACCGGGTTGCGGGCGCCGGTCGAGCGCACCGCCGCGACGAGCTCTTCCATCCCGGCCGCCCGATAGGAGCCGACGCGGTCGTCGTGGATCTCGCAGCCGTGCTGCCAGCAGGGCCACCTGACGTCGTGGGGCTCGTTGTAGAGGTCGAAGAGCGTGGCGCGGTCGCCGCGGTAGGCGGCCGCGACCGAGCGCCAGAAGTCGGGCGCGTGGTCGGCGTCGGGCAGGGGGACGATCCCGGTCGCCTGCTGGGTGCCGGGGGCGGCCCAGTGCAGGTCGAGGATCACGTGGAGGCCGGCGCTCTCGAGCCGGTCGACCCAGCCGCGGATCGCCCGCCGGTAGGCGGCGCCGCCGTACTTGGCCGGGATTCCGTTGATCCCGAGCCAGCAGGTCTCGTTCAACGGCACCCGCACGGCATTGACGTGCCAGGACTTCATGACCCGGATCGAGGCGGCGTCGCTGGGGCCGTCGAAGAACCCGTAGCCCTGCTGGCAGGCGTACTCGGTGCCGGAGCGGTTCACGCCCAGCAGGCGCACCGTCCGGCCGCCGCCGTCGACGAGGTCGCCGCCTCGGACGCCGATCCAGGGACGGGCGCCGGCCGCGGCCGGGAGCGCCGGGAGAAGCAGACAGAGGGCCAGAAGCCCCCTCGTCCTCACGCCGCGACGGGCTCCGGCTTCGCGACCCGGCGGGAGAGCTGCAGGGCGCCGTCCTCGATCTCGCCGTAGCGCAGGCGCCGCAGGTCGACCGGGTAGTTCTGGCGGAGCTTCCAGGGCTCCTTGGAGCCCTGCTTGGGCAGGTGCTCGATCGAGCGCAGCACGTAGCCGGAGTTGAAGTCGAGGAGCGGCTCCGGGGTGACGGTCGGGTCCTCGAGGCGGGGGACAGCGACCTCGAGGCCCTCGGCCGCCATCTTGTTGATCAAGCGGCACGCGTATTCGGCGACCAGATCGGCCTTGAGGGTCCACGAGGCGTTGGTGTAGCCGATCGTGAAGATCAGGTTCGGGACGCCGCCGAGCATCATCCCCTTGTAGGCGATCGCCGCACCGGGGTCGAGCTCCTCGCCGTCGATCGTGAGCTTCATGCCGCCGAGGAAGAGCAGGTTGAGGCCGGTCGCGGTGATGACGACGTCAGCGTCGAGGTGCTGCCCCGACTCGAGCTCGATCCCGCTCTCGTCGAAGCCGGCGATGCGATCGGTGACGATGTCGGCGCTGCCGTCGGAGAGGACGCGGAACAGGTCGGCGTCGGGGACCAGGCAGAGGCGCTGGTCCCAGGGGTTGTACTTGGGCTTGAAGTGGGTGTCGACGTCGAAGCCGGCAGGCAGCGCCTTGAGCACGCCGCGGCGAACCATCTTCTTGACCAGCCGCGGCCGCGTGCGGGCGAGCCGGTAGGTGAGGCCCTGCAGAGTCACGTTCTTCCAGCGGACGATCGGATAGACGACGCGGTCCGGCAGGAAGCGGCGCAGCGCCTGGGCGATCGGGTCTTCGCCGGGCATCGAAATCACGTAGGTCGGCGAGCGCTGCAGCATCGTCACCTCGGCGGCGTCGCGCGCGAGCGCCGGGACCAGGGTCATCGCCGTCGCGCCGCTGCCGATCACGACCACGCGCTTGCCGGCGTAGTCGGCGTCGGCGGGCCAGTGCTGAGGGTGGATGACGGTGCCGCCGAAGCGGTCAAGGCCCTCGAACTCGGGCGTGTAGCCCTCGTCGTAGCGGTAGTAGCCGCTGCAGGCGAGCATGAACTTGCAGACGATCGTGACCGTGGCGCCGTCGGCGGCGCGCTCGGCGGTGACCGTCCAGCGGGCCTCCTCACTCGACCACTCGGCGGCGATGACGCGGTGGCCGAAGCGGATCTTGCGGTCGATCCCCGCCTCGCGGGCGGTGTCGCGGACGTAGTCGAGGATCGAGTCGCCGTCGGCGATCGACTTGGCCGCGGTCCAGGGCCGGAAGCGGTAGCCGAGCGTGTGCATGTCGGAGTCGGAGCGGATGCCGGGATAGCGGAAGAGGTCCCAGGTGCCGCCGATCGCCTCGCGCGCCTCGAGGATCGCGTAGCTGCGGCCGGGGCTGCGTTCCTGCAGGTGGTGGGCGGCGCCGATGCCGGAGAGGCCGGCACCGACGATCAGCACGTCGAGGTGCTCGGGCTCGAGGGCGGTGGTGTCCATCGGGGCTCCTTCGGTGGTGTCGGCGGGCGGGGTCATCGGTGCGGTGTTCAGTCCGCTCAGCGCAGGCGGGTCAGCAGATCGCGGGTCATCGGGGTGGTCTCGAACCGTCCCTCGCTGGCGGCCTTGCGGACCGACTTGCGGATCCCGCGCTCGACCAGTCCTTTGGGGATGAAGCGCAGGGCGGCGTAGGTGACAGTCGCCTGGCGGGTCGTCGCCAGGTCGCGGGCGGGCTTGCCGTGGACGGCGCGAACGAGGGTGGCGACGACCGAGGAGATCGGCTCGACCGGGACCATGCCCTCGAGCCCGGCGCCGGTCCCCTTGGTGACGTCGTGGATCGGCGTGCGAACGTAGCCGGGATAGATCGTCGTGACCGTGACCTCGTCGCCGACCTCGGAGCGCAGCTGGTCGGAGTAGGCGACGACGCCGCGCTTGCTGGCGCCGTAGGCGGTGGCGAAGGGCAGGGCCAGATGGGCGAGGCCGGAGGAGATGTTGACGACGCGTCCGCGGGTGCGGCGGATCGCCGGCAGCGCCGCGGCGGTGGTGCGCCAGGTGCCGAGCAGGTTGACGTCGATGACCCGCAGGGCGTCGGCGTCGGGCGGCTGGGCGGCGCTCTGGGGATTGCCGATCCCGGCGCAGTTGATCAGCGCGTCGAGGCCGCCGCCAAGGCGCTCGAGGGCGGCGGTGACGGCGTCGTTGACCGATTCCTGGTCGGTGACGTCACAGGCGACGGTGTCTTCGGAGGGCTGGAGGTCGAGGCCGACGACGTCGTCGCCGCGGCGTCGCAGCTCGGCGGCGGTGGCGGCGCCGATGCCGCTGGCGGCGCCGGTGATGATCACGCTTTTCTTCATGGCGGCGACTCTATCAACACCCTGTCGAGAAGGTCAACCCCTTGTCGATTCTCTCGACACCAAGTACGCTGGGCGGCGATGGCCCCGACCTCCACCCCGGCCCGCGACACTCCCGCCCGCGGCCGCCGCACCCCCCGCGCCAGCGGCGACGAGCGCGAGCGCGCGATCTTCGCCACTGCTGAGCGGCTGCTGGAGGAGCACTCCTGGAGCCAGATCTCGGTCGAGGACCTGGCCCGCGGCGCCGGCATCTCGCGGCCCACCTTCTACTTCTACTTCCCCTCCAAGGACGCGGTGCTGCTGACCCTGGTCGACCGCCTGGTCGAGGAATCGACGATCACCCGCGCGGAGGCCGAAGGGCTGATGGCCGGCGACCGCCGCTCCGGCTGGCGCCACGCCCTGCAGGAGAGCTTCAAGGCCTTCAGTGCCCGCCGCCGGGTGATCCTCGCCGCCGCCGAGCTGCGCGCCACCAACGCCGAAGCGCAGACTCTCTGGGCCGGGGTGATGGAGGGCTGGGTGACCGAGGTCAGCGCCGTGATCGAGGCCGAGCGCGCCCGCGGCGCCGCTCCCGCCGGTCAGCCAGCCCGCGATCTGGCGATCGCCCTGCTGCAGATGAACGAGCGGGCCCAGTTCGCGACCTTCGCCGGCGAGAGCCCGGCGATCGACGAGGCACGGATGATCGACGTGCTCGTCGACGTCTGGGTGCTGGCGATCTACGGCGTCGCCGCGGACTGAAGCTGCGAATCACATTCCGCTGTTCCTTATCCGTGTATAGCGCGGGAAAGGAACAGCGGAACGACTAGGCAGCGGCTGGCTCGAGCACGCGGAACTCGATCCCGGCGGCCTGCAGGCGCGCCAGCAGGGCGTCGCCCATCGCCGTCGCGGTCGTGACCTGGCCGGCGCTCTCGGGGTTCTCGTCGAAGGCAAGGCAGAGGGCCGACTCGGCCAGCATCTTCGACGTCTCGGTGTAGCCGGGGTCGCCGCCGCGGACCTCGGTGACGACCCGCTCTCCCCCGCCCTCGCCGACGAAGGTGACCTTGAACCAGCTCTTGGCGCGGGTCGACTCGCTGGGGCCCTCGCCCGGGGATTTGATCTTCAGCAGCAGCTTGCGGGTCGGCGGGATCGGCGCCATCGCGGCGACCGCGGCGATCCCGACCCCGGCGCCGGCGATCGTCGCCAGGTGCTTGGCGACCGCGTTGTGGCCGTAGGTGAAGTCGGGACCGTAGCGCTCGAGGGCGGCGGCGGAGCGGCGGACGACGGCGCCGTCGATCGTCGGCAGCGGCACGATCCAGCCGCCGCGCTCGGCGTCGCGGTGGACCCGCACCGGCGCCGAGTGGATCGCCCGGCCTTTCGGGCGCGGCTCGGCGGCCTTGCGCTGCTTCTGCACGTCGAGCATCTTGCGGGCGCGGGCGAAACCGTTGATCGCCGAGTGGTAGGTGCCGCCGGAGAACTGGGCGTTGCTGCGGACGAACCCGTCGACCCGCAGCGGCACCCCCTCGGGCAGCTGTTTGACGGTGAAGTAGGCGCCGAGATCGGGGGGACCGAGTCGAAGCCGCAGCAGTGGACCAGCCGGGCGCCGGTGCGCTCGGCCTCGGCGTGGTGCATCACCCACATGCGGTCGACGAACTCCGGCTCGCCGGTCAGGTCGCAGTAGTCGGTGCCGGCCGCCGCGCAGGCGGCGACCAGCGGGCCGCCGTAGAGGGCGTAGGGGCCGACGGTCGAGATCACCAGGCCGGTCGCCGCGGCGACCTTGGCCAGCGCCGGCGCGTCGGCGGCGTCGGCGACGAGCTGGTCGGGGACCGGCGTCCCCGGGTGCGCGGTGGCGAGCCGCACAGCGACGGCGTCGAGCTTGCTCCGGTTACGGCCGGCCAGCGCCCAGCGCAGGCCTTTGGGCGCGTTGGTGGCGAGGTAGTCGGCGGTCAGCCCGCCGGTGAACCCGGTCGCGCCGAACAGGACGATGTCGTAGTCGCGCTCCCCGGGCATCGGCGCATTGTGGCACCCCGGCGATCGGCCGCCGCATACCGCAGCGTTTCCGGCTTTTTCCACACCATGGTGTGGAAGATCTCGGAAACGCTCAGGCGGCGACCCAGGCGCGGGCCTCGCCGAGGCCGTCGAGGCCCCAGACCTTGACCTCGCCGGGGGCCATGAAGCCGAAGGCCTTGATCGCCCGCTGGACCCAGCTGACGTCGGTGACGACCGCCGTCCGCGTCCAGGCCGAGAGGTGGCCGAGTCCGAGCTGGAGGCCGGTCTTGGCGTCCTCGATCAGGGCGCCGGTGTCCATCTCGAACTTGTCGGGGACGACGAAGAGCATCCGCACGTCGCCGGCCTCGACCGCCGCCCGCAGCGCCGGCTCCAGCACCTCGCGATAGTCCTCGCGGGTCAGCTCGCCGACCGCCCGGAAGCCGATCGTCCCGGGCGGCATGTCCTCGATCGTCTCGACCATTACTTGCCGAGGAAGTCAAGCAGGGCCTTGTTGACCTCGTCGGGATGGGTCCAGCCGATGTTGTGGGGGCCGTTCTCGACCTCGACCACCTCGAGGTCGGCGATCAGGTTCTCGTCGCGCAGCCGCGCCGCGGTCGCCTCGAAGGGCAGGATGCGGTCGGCGGTGCCGTGGACGACCAGGGTCGGGACGTCGATCTTCGGCAGGTCGGCGCGGAAGTCGGTCAGCCAGGTGTCGACGCAGGCGTAGCTGGCGTAGGGCGAGCTGTCGACGGCGGCCTGGAACTGCGCGCGCAGCGCCGCCTCGCCGATCTTCTCGGGACCGAGATCGTCGACGTTGTTGAAGTTCTGCAGGAATTCCTCGAAGAAGGCGTAGCGATCGGCGACGATCCCTCCCTTGATTTCGTCGAAGACCTCCCCCGGGACGCCCTTCTCGTTGTCGTCGGTTTTGAGCAGGAACGGCGGGATGACGCCGAAGAGCGCGGCCTTGGCGACCCCGTCGGAGCCGTAGGTGCTGAGGTAGCGGGTGACCTCGCCGGTGCCCATCGAGAAGCCGGCCAGCACGACGTCCTGGTCGAGCTCGAGCTGCTCCAGCAGCGCCTTGAGGTCGGCGGCGAAGGTGTCGTAGTCATAGCCGCTCGTCGGCTGGCTGGACTGGCCGAAGCCGCGGCGGTCGTAGCTGATGCAGCGGTAGCCGGCGTCGAGCAGCACGCGCTCCTGGCGCTCCCAGGAGTTGCCGTTCAACGGGTAGCCGTGGATCAGGACGATCGGCGCCCCTGCGCCGTGGTCCTCGTAGTGGATCTTGATCTCGGCGCTGTTCTCGGTCCCGACCTTGACGTAGGGCATGGCTCTCCTTCGATGGGTTGGCTCGAAGCTACCCGCGCGAGCCCTCACCATTCGCGCGAAACCTGTGAATTCCGGTAATAGTCAGGCGATGAACGACGAATGGCGCCTTCAGGTCGAGCCTCGCGACCAGAAACACGTCGGGGTGCTGATCGAGCGGCTCGAGACGCGGAGGCTCGAACACGACCTCAGCAGCGCCTTCGGCGATCGGGTGATCGTCAGCCGTGACGACAGGCTGGTCTTCCTCTACGCCGGGTCGCGGGAGCAGGCCGAGCTGGCTCGCGACCACCTCAGCAGCCTCGCCGCCGAGCACGGCTGGGACCTCGATATGGCCCTGAAGCGCTGGCATCCCGTCGCCGAGAAGTGGGAGGACCCCGACACGCCCCTGCCGGCCGACGATGCCGCCCGCCGCGCCGAGCGGGCAGAGGCGATTGCCGCCGAGGACGCCGAGGCGGCGGCCAGCGGCGAGCCCGAGTTCGAGGTCCGCGTCGACCTCCCCTCGCGCCACGAGGCCGTGCGCTTCGCCAAGCAGCTGATCGAAGAGGGAGCGCCGGCGGTCCACCGCTTCCGCTTCCTGCTGGTCGGCGCCGCCGACGAGGACAGCGCCAAAGCGATCGCCGAGCGGATCCGCGGCGAGGCGCCACCGGGCAGCAAGGTCACGGTCGAGGGCACCTGGAAGGAGGCCTGGGACGAGCGGCCGGGCAATCCCTACGCGGTGTTCGGCGGGCTCGGCGGCTGATCGACGGCGGCGCGCGGTCCCTCGCCTCGGCATCCCGGGATAGGGAGCAGCCGGTGGCGGAGCGGCCGCGCCGATTGGCCGGGCAAGCCTCCACCGGCGGCGGCGCGGGAGCGAGCGGAGCCGGCGCCGACTTTGGCGGATCTCACAACCGCAGCGCCGGCCGCCTCACATCCAGGAGCGGAGCGCCGCCCGACTCACGCTCGGCAGAAGGGCGCCGCCTACATCCGGTAGACGGGCGCCGCCGGCGGCGCCAGCGGGGCGTTGGCGCAGGCGCCGAGCGCGAGGCCGAGGACGGTGCGGGTGTCGGCGGGGTCGATCACGCCGTCGTCCCAGAGGCGGGCGGTCGAGTAGTAGGGACTGCCCTGGCGCTCGTATTGCTCCTGCAGCTCGCTGCCGAGCTCGGGCTGGCCGACCTCGCGCATCACCGAGGCCGCCTGCTCGCCGCCCATCACCGAAATCCGCGCGTTCGGCCACATCCAGAGAAAGCGCGGCGAGTAGGCGCGGCCGCACATCCCGTAGTTGCCGGCGCCGAAGGAGCCGCCGACGATCACGGTCAGTTTCGGCACCCGGGCGGTGGCGACGGCGGCGACCATCTTGGCACCGTCCTTGGCGATCCCGCCGGCCTCGTACTCGGGGCCGACCATGAAGCCGGAAATGTTCTGGAGGAAGAGCAGCGGCACCTCGCGCTGGTCGCAGAGCTCGACGAAGTGGGCGACCTTGAGGGCGCTCTCGCTGAAGAGGATGCCGTGGTTGGCGACGATCCCGACCGGGTGGCCGTGGAGGTGGGCGAAGCCGCAGACGACGGTCGTCGCGTACTCGGCCTTGAACTCGTGGAAGCGGCTGGCGTCGACGACGCGGGCGATGATCTCGCGCGGGTCATAGGGGGTGCGGCTGTCCGGCGCGACGGCGCCGTAGAGGAACGCCGGGTCGACTGCCGGCTCGGCGGCGGGCGCACGCTCCCAGGCCCGGGTCGGCGGCGGCAGCGTGGCGATGATCGAGCGCAGGATCGCCAGGGCGTCGGCGTCGTCGGCGGCGAGGTGGTCGACGACGCCGGAGGTGCGGGCGTGCAGGGCGCCGCCGCCGAGCTCCTCGGCGGTCACGGTCTGGCCGGTCGCCGCCTTCACCAGCGGCGGGCCGCCGAGGAAGATCGTGCCCTGGTCGCGGACGATGACGGTCTCGTCGCTCATCGCCGGCACGTAGGCGCCGCCGGCCGTGCAGGAGCCCATCACCGCGGCGAGCTGCGGGATCCCCTGTGCCGACATCGTCGCCTGGTTGTAGAAGATGCGGCCGAAGTGCTCGCGGTCGGGGAAGACCTCGTCCTGCATCGGCAGGTAGGCGCCGCCGGAGTCGACCAGGTAGATGCAGGGCAGGCGGTTGTGGAGCGCGACCTCCTGGGCCCGCAGATGCTTCTTGACCGTCATCGGGTAGTAGGTGCCGCCTTTGACGGTGGCGTCGTTGGCGACGATGACGACCTCGCGGCCCTCGACCCGCCCGACCCCGGTGATGATTCCGGCCCCCGGCGCGGCGCCGTCGTAGAGACCGTCGGCGGCCAGCGGCGAGAGCTCCAGGAAGGGGCTGCCGAGGTCGAGCAGCCGCTCGACCCGCTGGCGCGGCAGGAGCTTGCCGCGGGCGACGTGGCGCTCGCGGGCGCCCTCGCTGCCACCGGCGGCGGCCGCGGCCTGCTTGGCGCGCAGCTCGGCGGCGAGGCGCTCGTGCTCGGCGCGGTTGCGCTCGAACTCCTCGCTGCCTGGGACGACGGCGCTGCTCAGGACGCGGCTCACGCGGGCCGCTCCTCGGCGGCGATGTCAGGCGCGCGGCTCATCCCGCGCTCCCCTCTGCCGGCCCGTCCTCGGCGGCCAGCGCGACCAGCGTCGAGCCGCGCTCGACCTGCTCGCCGGCGGCGACCAGGACCGACTCCACAGTGCCGTCGCGGGGGCTCTGGATCGACATCTCCATCTTCATCGACTCGAGGATGACCAGGGTCTCCCCCGCCTCGACGGCAGCGCCGGCCTCGGTGCGGACGGCGATCACGGTGCCGGGCATCGGCGCGTCGAGCGAGCCTTCGCCGGCTCCGCCGGCGGCCTCGGCGGCGCTTGCGGGAGCGAAGCGGACCGGCCCGGCGGGGTCGCCGAGGACCCAGATGGCGGCGCCGTCGCGCTGGACGGAGAGCAGGCGGGCTTCGCCGTCGACCGTGAGCGCGGCGCCATCGAAGGTGAGCGTCCCGCTCTCCCCCGCCGCTCGCCAGCTCCAGGCGTTGGGCGCGGCTGGATGGGCCGCCTCGGCCGGGCCTGCGGGTGCGACCCGGAGCGCGACCTCGACCCGGCCGCTCGGGCCGTCGAGCTCGGTCTCGATCCAGGCCGGGCCGCCGACGCGCCAGCCACGCCGCTCAGACCAGGGGTCGTCGCCGGGTCCCTCCCCCACGAGTCTGCTCTGACCCGTCGTGGGGACGGGTAAATGCAGACTCGTGGGATCGCCGATCAGGGCCAGGAGCGCGATCGCGGCCAGGGACGGCGGTGGGGCCGGGGCGGCGACGGCGTCGCCGAGGCGCTCGACCAGGCCCGTGTCGAGCTCGCCGGCGAGGACCTCGGGGCGCGCCAGCAGGGCTCCCAGGTAGGGGGCGTTGGTGGTCGGGCCGGCGACCGTCAGGCCGGCGAGGCCGCGGCGCAACCGTCCCAGAGCCTCGGCGCGATCGGCGCCGCTCGCGATCGCCTTGGCCAGCAGCGGGTCGTAGTCGGTGCCGACCTCGGTCCCCTTCTCGATGCCGCTGTCGAGGCGCAGGCCGGCCGGCTCGCGGTAGGCGACGACGCGGCCGCTGGAGGGCAGGAAGCCGGCGGCCGGGTCCTCGGCGTAGATCCGCGCCTCGACCGCCCAGCCGTCAAGGCGGACATCGGATTGGGTGAAGCCGAGCGGCTCGCCGGCGGCGACGCGCAGCTGCTGCTCGACCAGGTCGAGGCCGGTGACCGCCTCGGTGACCGGGTGCTCGACCTGCAAGCGGGTGTTGACCTCGAGGAAGAAGAAGCGCGACGGGTCCTCGCGCTCGGCGATCAGCTCGACGGTGCCGGCGTTGACGTAGCCGGCGGCGCCGGCGAGAGCGACTGCGGCGGCGCCCATGCGCTCGCGCAGCTCCGCGTCGACGGCCGGCGAGGGCGCCTCCTCGACGATCTTCTGGTGGCGGCGCTGGAGGCTGCACTCGCGCTCGCCGAGGTGGACGGCGGCGCCGTGGGCGTCGGCCAACACCTGGACCTCGATGTGGCGCGAGGCCTCGACGTAGCGTTCGACCAGCAGCCGGTCGTCGCCGAAGGCATTGGCGGCCTCGCGGTGGGCGGCGCCGAGCGCCTCGAGGAGGTCCTCGCGGCGGGCGACCAGGCGCATGCCCTTGCCACCACCGCCGGCCGCCGCCTTGACCAGCATCGGAAAGTCATCGGGGGCGGTGCGCTCGACGATCTCCTCGTCGCTCAGATCCGCCCCGCTCCAGCCCGGCAGCGTCGGCACGCCGGCCGCGGCGGCGACCTCGCGGGCGGCGGCCTTGTCGCCGAGCAGGCGCATCGCCTCGGGTCCCGGGCCGACGAAGACGACGCCGGCCTCGGCGCAGCGGGCGGCGAAGTCGGGGCGCTCGGAGAGGAAGCCGTAGCCGGGGTGGATCGCCGCGGCGCCGGCCCGCTCGGCGGCGTCCAGCACTCGGTCGATGTCGAGATAGGAGGAGAGCGGCGGCGTCGGGCCGAGGTGCAGCGCCCGGTCGGCGCCGCGGACGTGCGGGGCGCCCGCGTCGGCGTCGCTGAAGACGGCGATCGACTCGACCCCGAGGCGCGCCAGCGTGCGCTCGATGCGGACCGCGATCTCGCCGCGGTTGGCGATCAGGACCGAGTCGAACACGCCTACCCCCGGTGCTCGACCGGGCCGGCCAGCAGCGTGTGGGAGCCGAGCGGGCGGCCGAGGATGCGCTGGGCTTCGCGGGCGGCGGCGATCAGCCGGTCGAGGTCGATGCCGGTGTCGATCCCCATCTCCTCGAGCATCGAGACCAGGTCCTCGCTGGCGATGTTGCCCGTCGCGCCGGGCGGCACCGGGCAGCCGCCGAGCTCGCCGAAGCTCGACTCGAAGGACTCACAGCCGGCCTCCAGCGCGGCGAGGACGTTGGCGAGGCCCTGGCCTCGGGTGTTGTGAAAGTGGGCGGTCAGCTCGACCTCGGGCAGCTCGCGCCCGGCGCGCTCGAAGAACTCGCGGACCTGGGCCGGGTTGGCCATGCCGGTGGTGTCGCCGAAGCCGACCTCGGCCGCGCCGGCGGCGGCGAGCCGGCCGGCGATCTCGAACACCCGCGCCGGGTCGACGTCCCCCTCATAGGGGCAGCCGAAGCTGGTCGAGATGACGCCCTCGCAGCGCAGCCCCTCGGCGCCGGCCAGCGCCAGCACCCGCTCGACCCCCGCCAGCGACTCCTCCACGGAGCGGTTGACGTTGTGGCGATTGTGGCTCTCCGAGGCCGACAGGAAGACGTTGACCTCGTCGATCTGGTCGCGGTGGGCCAGCGCCCCCTCGAGGCCGCGCTCGTTTGGAACGAGGACCGAGACCGACACCTCGTCGGGGATCTCGGCCCGCTCCAGCACCTCGCCGCCGTCGGCGAGCTGGGGGATGACGTCGGCGCGCACGAAGCTCGTCACCTCGAGCCGCCGCACCCCGGTCGCCGCCAGCATCTCGACCAGCCGCACCTTGTCGTCGGTCGAGATGACCTCGGGCTCGTTCTGGAAGCCGTCGCGAGGGCCGACCTCGCGGATCTTGACCACCGCCGGAGTCAACAGCCGAGCTCGCGGGCGATGACCATCTGCTGGACCTCGTCGGTGCCCTCGCCGATCGTCAGGATCTTGGCGTCGCGGTAGAAGCGGCAGACCGGGTACTCCTCGATGAAGCCGTAGCCGCCGTGGATCTGGACCGCCTCCTCGGCGGCGCGGACGGCCAGCCGGCCGGTGATCAGCTTTGCCTGGGCGGCGGTGAGGGTGAAGTTGCGGCCCTCGTCCTTCTCGGCCGCGGCCCGCCAGGTCAGCAGGCGCGCCGCCTCGATCTGGGCCGAGAGGTCGGCGATCTTGGCCTGGATCGTCTGGAACTTGGAGATCGGCTTGCCGAACGCCCGGCGCTCCTTGGCGTAGGCGATCGCCTCGTCGAGCGCGCCCTGGGCCAGCCCGACCGCCATCGCGGCGACGCCGATCCGGCCGCCGTCGAGGATGTTGAGGAAGTTCTTGAAGCCCTCGCCGCGGCGGCCGAGCAGCGCCGACTCGGGGACCCGGCAGTCGTCGAAGGAGAGCGGGTGGGTGTCGGAGGCGTTCCAGCCCATCTTGCGATAGGCCTCGCCGACCTCGTAGCCCGGGGTGCCGTTGGGGACGAGGATGTTGGAGACCTCCTTGCGGCCACTCTCGTCGGTGCCGGTGACGGCGGTGATCGCCACGCAGCCGCTGATCTCGGTTCCCGAGTTGGTGATGAACTGCTTGGCGCCGTTGATCACCCACTCGCCGTCCTCGAGCCGGGCGGTGGTGCGGACGTTGCCGGCGTCGGAGCCCGCCTCGGGCTCGGTCAGCCCGAAGGCGGCGAGGCGCTCGCCGCTGCACAGGCGCGGCAGCCAGTCGGCCTTCTGCTCGTCGGACCCCCAGAGGTAGATCGGCATCGTCCCCAGCGAGGTGTGGGCGGCCATCGTGATGCAGACCGAGGAGTCGACCCGGGCCAGCTCCTCGACCGCGAGCGCGTAGGACATCGTGTCGGCGCCGCCGCCGCCGTACTCCTCGGGGAACGGGATCCCCATCAGGCCGAGGCCGCCGAGCTTGGCGACGATCTCGTAGGGAAAGGACTTGGTGGCGTCGAGCTCGGCGGCCACTGGGGCGACCTCGGCGCGAGCGAACTCGCGGACGGTGTCGCGCAGCAGGCGCTGCTCGTCGGTGAGGTCGAAGTTCATCGGGCCACAATACCGAACGCGCACTCGGATTTCGAGCGATCCCTCGGTTTTCTTCGCTACCGTGTGCGGATGGCAGAGGCCGCCCCACCGACCCGACCGGCGCTGCGAGAGCGCTACGACCGCCGCCGCGCCGGCGTCATCGCCAGCGCCGCCAGCCTCTTCGCGACCCGCGGCTATCAGCAGACCTCGATCGCCGACCTGACCGAGTTCACCGGGATGACCGCCGGCGGCCTCTACCACTACATCGGCAGCAAGGACGCGCTGCTGATCGCGATCTGCGACGAGCTGCTCGACCCGCTGCTGCCGCGAGCGCGCGAGATCGTCGCCGCCGAGGCGCCGGCGCCGGACACGCTGCGGGCGCTGCTCCACGCCTGGGTCGAGCACATCGCCGGCCACCTCGACCACATGCTGGTCTTCACCCAGGAGCGCCACGTGATCGAGCGCGAGCCGCAGTGGCGCGGTGTGCGGCGCCAGCGCAAAGCCTTCGAGGCGATCCTCGACGCGACCCTGGCCCGCGGCGAAGCCGAGGGCACGATGCAATTCGACGACCGCGGCCTCGCCCTCTACGCGCTGCTGGGGATGGTCAACTACACGCCCCAGTGGCTGCGCCCCGGCGGGCGCCTCTCCCCCGCCGAGATCGCCGACGGCTACTGCGACATCGTGCTCGGCGAGGCGCCCCGGGGCGGCTTTGGGGATACGCCCAACTCGGGCCCGCCGGCCCCTTAGTTCGCGCCGGCGACGGTTGGTAGCGTCGCCCCTATCGCCGAGATCGAGTTCATCGACCAGACGCTCCGCGACGGCCAGCAGAGCCTCTGGGGCATCCGCATGCGCGCCCACCACGCGACGCCGGCGCTGACCTACCTGAACCGCACCGGGTTCAGCACCTTCGATCTCACCGGCGGCACCTACTTCGTGGTGATGCTGCGCGAGTCCGGCGACGATCCCTGGGCGGCGCTCGACCACTTCGTCTCCAACCTCCCGAGCGGCGGCCACCGGGCCGGGATGCGGCCGGTCGCGGTCGGCAGCTTCGGCTTCGTCCCCGACGAGATGCTCGACCTCTGGGTCGGCACCCTGGTCAAGCACGGGATCGACAGCCACTGGCTCTTCGACTGCCTCTATGACATGCCGATGATGAAGGCCAAGGCCGCGGCGATCCAGCGGGTCGGCGGCGAAGTCGTGCCGGCGATCATGTACGGGCTGACCGACCTCCACACCGACGAGTTCTTCGCCGACCGGGCGCGCGAAATGGCGAGCTGGGACGGGGTCAAGCGGATCTACATCGAGGACGCGCCCGGCGTGCTCACCCCGGAGCGGGCGGCGACGCTGCTGCCGGCGATCCGCGCGGCGACGCCGGGGATCAAGCTCGAGCTGCACGTCCACAACACCACCGGGCTGGCGCCGCTGGTCTACATCGAGGGCTTCAAACACGGGATCGACTGCATCCACACCTGCTCGCTGCCGCTCGCCAACGGTCCCTCGCTGCCCTCGACCGAGGCGATGGTCGAGATCGTCGAGGAGCTCGGCCACACCCACAACCTCGACAAATCCCAGCTGGCGCCGGTCGCGGCGCACTTCGACGCCGAAGCGCGGCGGCTCGGCTTCGAGGTCGGCGTCCCCAACGAGTACCGGCTGCTGCCCTACCGCCACCAGCTGCCCGGCGGCATGACCGGGACGCTCAAAAACCAGCTGAACGAGTACGGGATGCCGGAGAAGTTCCCCCAGGTCGTCGACGAGATCGTCCGCGTCCGCGAGGAGCTCGGGCAGCCGGTCATGGCGACGCCGTTCTCGCAGTTCGTCGGCATCCAGGCGGTGCTGAACGTGGTGCTCGACGAACGCTACGAAGTCGTGCCGGAAGAAGTCCTCCACTACGCCCTCGGCCACTACGGCCCGCTGATGCGCCCGGTCGAGCCCGAGGTCGCCGACCGGATCTTCTCCCAGCCGCGGGTCAAGGAGCTCGAAAACTGGAAGCGCCCGCAGACCACGGTCGCCGAATTCCGCCAGAAACTGGGCGCGAACCTCTCCGACGAGGAGCTCCTGCTGCGCTACCTCGCTCCCCAGGAGCACGTCGACAAGATGCTGGCCGGGCCGCCGCTGCGGACCGCCGGCCACGACCACGGCGACGGCGTGCTCGGCCGGGTCACCGAACTGATCGAGGAGGCACGCTCGGTCAAGCACCTGACGCTGCGCCAGCCCGGGATCACGGTGCAGCTGCGCCGCGAGGACCCGAGCCCGCCCGGCGGCTCGAACGGCTCGAAGGCGAGCGGCTGAGCGATGGCGCCGGTGGCGCGGCGCGGCGCGCGGCGCGAGCGGGTCTGATCCGCCGATGGACGCGCTGGCGGCGATGCGGAGCGTCGGGACCTGCCGCTCCTTTCGCGCCGACGACGTCCCCGACGCGGTCGTCTACGAGGCGGTCGAGGCGGCCCGCTTCGCACCGCAGGGCGGCAACCGCCAGCCGACCCGCCTCGTCGTCGTCCGCGATCGCGCCAAGAAGGAGCGCCTCGCCGAGCTCTACCTGCCGCCCTGGCGCGCCTACTTCGAGGCCGCGCAGGCGGGGACCCAGGCGCTCGGCGACTACGACTCGGCGCGGCGGGCGCTGCTGGCCGCCAACGAGTTCGCCGAGCAGCTGGCCGAGCACCCGCTGCTGATCGTCGTCTGCGCCCGGATCGACGCCCTCCACGTCACCGACACCGGCTACGAGCGCGCATCGGTGGTCGGCGGCGCCTCGATCTACCCCTTCGTCCAGAACCTCTGCCTCGCCCTGCGGGTGGCCGGGGTGGCGACCGCGATCACGACGCTGCTCTGCGCGTACGAGGCGGGGGTCCGCGCGCTGTTGGGAATACCCGACGACTACCTCACCGCCTGCCACATCGCCGCCGGCTATCCCGCCGGGGGCTTTCCCCGCCGCCTGACCCGCGCCGCGGTCGAGGAGACGACCTTCGTCGACACCTTCGGCGCCCCGATCGCTGCTCCTTGAGTACGCATAGCGAACCCAAGGAACAGCGGAACGCGCCCCCTAGCTAGACGCCGGGGGAGGCGGCGAGCTTCGTGTCGGCGCCGACGTCGGCCCAGATCTCCTCGTCCTCGAGGTAGTCGTGGATGACGCGGCCGTGGGGCAGGTCGAAGTCATAGACCCCGAAGTAGCAGTCGATGATCCGCTTCGGGGCGAGCAGGTGCCAGGGGTCGACCGAGGAGACGGTCGGCATCGTGAGCGAGCCGCGGCCGGCGAAGAGGCGCGGGGTGCCGTCTCCGGAGGTGTGCAGGGTGGCGGGGACGTCGAGGCGGACGAGCTCGGCGACCGAGGGCGGCTTGCCGGCCTCGGAGTTGGGGATGATCCGGGTCGAGAGCACCGGCACGTCCTCGAGCTCTGACGGGTCGGCGAGGCGGTCGGCGACCATCGTCGCGGTCATCAGCGGCACCCCGGCGGGGCGCTGGACGGTGAAGACCATCTGCTCGCCGAAGGGGACGTCGCCGCCGCCCCAGTTGCGCTCGAAGACGGCGAGCTTCTTGGCGTAGCCCCAGATCTCGCGCCCGGCGGTGAGCGGGATCTCGTTGTCGACGAGGATGAACGGCTGGTAGAGGTAGGTCTGGCCCTCGAAGCTGGCGCGGATCATGACGTAGGCCTCGTGGTACTGGCCGAAGGTCGAGAACGGCACCCAGCGCGCCCAGGCGATGCAGGTCGGGACGTCGTCGGCGATCTCCAGCCCCGGCGGCAGCAGCGACTCGACGCCGGCGCGGTCGGCCTCGTAGACGATGAAGCAGTCCTCGACGTCGCGATAGAGGTAGGGCGGCGGAGCGTAGGCGCTCCCCGGCCCGATCGGCAGCGAGTAGGAGGCGGCGAATGCGGCGTTGTCCATCGAAGGTCCCTCCGTTTGAGCGTTCCAGTCCCGACCCGACCTTAGGCCGGTCCGGGCCGACGCCCCGGCGGTTCGGGCGCCGGCCTTGTGGAATCTCAAACGGCGGACGCGGCCGCTCCCGGCGCGGGCCGCGCGACGGCGGCGCCCCCTACTTCGAGTCGAAGCCGCCGTCGACCACGTAGACCGCGCCGTTGACAAAGGAGGCCTCGTCGCTGGCGAGGAAGAGCGCGGCGGCGGCGAGCTCCTCGGGCTGGGCCCAGCGGCCGATCGGGGCCGATTCGACCGCCTCCATCACCGCCGCGTCGGGCGAGGCGAAGATCTCCTTGGTCATCCCCGACTCGACCGCGCCCGGGCAGATCACGTTGCAGCGCAGGCCTTTGCGGGCGTAGTCGAAGCAGAGCTGGCGGGTGAAGCCGATGACCGCATGCTTGGAGGTCGTGTAGGCGGCGCCGCCGTTGCCGCCGTTGAGGCCGGCGGTCGAAGCGACGTTGATGATCGCGCCGTCGCCGCGCTCGAGCATCTGCGGGATCAGCGCCCGCGAGGTGAAGAACTGGCCGAAGATGTTGACGCCGAGGACGCGATTCCAGGTCTCGGTGCTGGTGTCGGCCGCCGGCTCGTAGGCGTCGAGGATCCCGGCGTTGTTCATCAGCACGTCGACGCGGCCGAAGCGCTCCAGCGCCGCCGCCGCCATCTCGGCGACCGCGTCCTCGTCGGCGACGTCGGTCGTGAGCGCCAGCGCGGCGCCGCCGTCGGCCTCGATCGCGGCGACCGTATCGCCCGCCCCCTTGATGTCGACGACGACGACCTCGGCGCCCTCGGCGGCGAACAGCACCGCGCTCGCCCGGCCGATGCCGGATCCGGCGCCGGTGACCAGGGCCACCTTGCCCTCGAGTCTTCCTGCCATCAGGACTCCCTCCTCGCGTAGATGCCCCGCAGGGCCTTCTTGTCGAACTTGCCGACGCTGGTCTTCGGGATCGCGTCGAGAAAGGCGTAGCCCTCGGGCAGCTGCCAGCGCTCGAAGCGATCGGCGAGGAACTCGGTCAGCTCGGCGCCCTCGACCTGGCGCGCGGCGGCGACGCAGGCGAAGGGGCGCTCGCTCCAGCGCTCGTCGGGGACCGCGATCACCGCCGCCTCCCGCACTGCTGGGTGGGCCATCAGCGCCGACTCGAGGTCGACCGAGGAGATCCACTCGCCGCCCGACTTGATCACGTCCTTGGCGCGGTCGGTGATCCGCAGCCAGCCGCGCTCGTCGAGGGTGCCGACGTCGCCGGTGCGCAGCCAGCCGTCGGCGAAGGCGCCGGCGTCGGCCTCGGGGTCCTCGAAGTAGGAGGAGGCGACGGCCGGGCCGCGGATCTGGATCTCGCCCTGGGCGGCGCCGTCGCGGGGCAGCTCGGCACCGTCGTCGGCGACGATCCGGACCTCGTAGAAGGGCGTGACGCGGCCGGCGTGCTCGCGGCGGCGCCAGCGCTCCTCCTCGTCGGCGCCGGGTGGGTCGTGGGACAGTGCCGCACCCGGGAGGGTCTCGGTCATCCCCCAGCCCTGGACGACGGCGACACCGTGGCGGGCCTCGAAATCCCGCATCAGCTGTGGCGGGACCTGGGTGCCGCCGCAGATCGCCAGTTCGAAGCCCGAGAGGTCGGCGCCGGTCGCGTCGGCCTCGCGCAGGACGTCCATCCAGATCGTCGGCACGCCGCAGCTGGCGGTGATCCGCTCGGCCTCGATCAGGCGGGTCAGCGGGCCCGGCTGCAGGTGGCGGCCGGGCAGCACCAGGTCGGCGCCGAGCAGGCCGGCGAGGTAGGCGAGGTTCCAGCCCATCGCGTGGAACATCGGCACCACCGCGAGGACGCGGTCGCGGCCGCAGATCCGGTAGGCGTCGCCGCTCGCCATCGCCAGCGTGTGGAGGGCGAGGCAGCGGTGCGAGTAGGCGACGCCCTTGGGGCTGCCGGTCGTCCCCGACGTGTAGCAGAGGGCGGCGGCGCTGCGCTCGTCGAGCTCGGGCCAGGCGAAGGGCAGGGTCGCGGCGGCGAGCAGGTCCTCGTAGGCGAGGGCGCCGGCGGGGGCTTCCTGGTCCCTGTCCCCGTCCCCGAACACGACGAGGTGCTCGATGCCGCCGAGCTCCTCCAGCACCGGTGCCAGGGTCGCGGCCAGCGAGGCGTCGAGGACGATCGCGCGGTCGCCGGAGTGGCGCACGGTGTAGGCGATCTGCTCGGGCGAGAGCCGCGGGTTCATCGTGTGCAGGACGAGCCCCGAACAGGGCACCGCGTAGTAGGCCTCGAGGTGCTCCTGGTTGTTCCAGGAGAAGACGCCGACGCGGTCGCCGGGCCGCAGGCCGAGCGAGGCGAGTCCGGACGCCAGCGCTTCGGCTCGCGCGCCGACCGCGGCCGCGGTGGCCCGCCGCGTCGCGCCCTCGGCGTCGAGAACCGACACCACCTCGGCGTCGCCGTTGACGCCGCGCATCCGGCCGAGGACGTGGTTCAGCGTCAGCTGGAAGTCCCCGGTGCCGGCCGCGAGCGGCAGGATCAAAGCGAGAGGCCGCCGTCGACGGTGATCGTCTGGCCGTTGACCATCGCCAGCTCGGGATGGCAGAGCGCCTCGACCAGCGCCGCCGCGTCTTCCAGCTCGACCCCGCGCCCGGCCGGGTTGGCGGCTGCCGAGGCGGCCAGGCGTTCCTCGTAGGTGTCCGGGAACATCGCCCGCAGCGCCGCCGTGTCGACGGCGCCGGGGGCGATCGTGGTGACCGTGATGCCGCGCGGGGCGAGCTCCTTGGCGAGGTAGCGGGCGACGTGCTCGCCGAGCGCTTTGGCGGTGCCGAGAGCGCCGTATTCGGGGATCACGAAGCGCCCGCCGCGGCTGGAGAGGTAGAAGACGCGGCTGCCCTCGCCGAGCAGCGGGCCGGCCTCGCGGACGAGGTCGACGAGGGCGAGGCCGTTGACGATCACCGATTCGCGCAGCTCGGTCGGGTCGATTTCGGTCAGCGGGCCGTTGACCGCCTTGGCGGCGCAGTGGACGAGCT
Source organism: uncultured Actinomycetes bacterium (assembly GCA_963839115.1). Classification (GTDB taxonomy): domain Bacteria; phylum Actinomycetota; class Thermoleophilia; order Solirubrobacterales; family 70-9; genus VAYN01. Next base: position 1,011,229 of record CAWITM010000001.1, on the reverse strand, counting down.
GATCGAGGTGGTCGACGTGCTCGGCGACGACATCCATCACCTCCCGCACCCCGGCAACGGCGCCGACGTCGGCCTTGATCAGGTGGGGGCGCCCACCGGCGGCGGCAACCGCGGCCTCGGCCTCGGCCGCCGCCTCGTCGTTGGCGTGGTAGTTGATGAAGACGTCGGTCCCGCTGCGGGCGAAGCGCTCGGCGATCGCCCTGCCGAGCCCGCTGGACCCGCCGGTCACGCAAATCGCCATCGCTGCTCCTCCGTCGGGATCCCGCGCTCGGCGCGGCTGGCCATTGGCAAGCTCCCAGATCGCCGGCGGCCTCCCAACCCGGCGGCGGCGCAGGCTTGTGGAATCGACGAAGGCGCCGGGGCGCCCGGCCGGCGGCGCGGCCGCGCCGGACTACTGTCGCTGGCATGAGCTCTCCCGCTCCGCCCGCGCCGGCCGTTTCCGCGCCGGCCCCGCCCGCGTCCGTCTCCCCGCCCGCCCGGTGATCGACTTCGAGCTCGAGCCCGAGCTCCTCGAGCTGCGCGAACGCGTGCGCGATTTCATCCGCGAGGTCGCGATCCCGGCCGAGCCGCGCGACGTCACCAGCCATGGGACCGAGGACTCGCTGCGCTCCGAGCTGCAGGAGGAGGCCAAGCGCTGGGGCGTCTTCGGGCCGCAGCTGAGCGAGGACCTCGGCGGCCTCGGCCTCGACCTGCGCGGCAGCGCCGTGATCCTCGAGGAGGCCGGCTACAGCCTGCTCGGCGCCCAGGCGCTGAACTGCGCCGCCCCCGACGAGGGCAACATGCACATGCTCGGCCAGATCGCCTCGGCGGAGCAGCGCGAGCGCTACCTGGTGCCGCTGGCGGCGGGCCGGATCCGCTCCTGCTTCTCGATGACCGAGCCCCCGCCAGGCGCCGGCTCGGATCCGTCGATGCTGCTGACCAAAGCGCGGCGGATCGACGGCGGCTGGTCGATCAGCGGCCGCAAGTGGTTCATCACCGGCGCCGACGGAGCGTCGTTCACGATCTGCATGGCGATCGCCGAGGACGCCGGGGCGACGATGTTCCTGGTCGACGCCGACAACCCGGGCTACCGGATTGAGCGGATCGTCGAGGCCACCGATCGCGCCTTCCCCGGGGGCCACGCCGAAGTCAGCTTCGAGGACTGCGAGGTCGGCGACGACGCGGTGCTCGGCACCGTCGGCGAGGGCTTCCGCTACGCCCAGGTGCGCCTCGCCCCGGCCCGCTTGACCCACTGCATGCGCTGGCTCGGCACCGCCCGCCGCGCCCACGACATCGCCCTCGACTACGTGTCCGGCCGCGAGGCCTTCGGCGCGCCGCTGGGCGAGCTGGGGATGGTGCAGGAGAAGCTGGCGCGCTCGCTGATCGACCTCGAGGCGGCGCGGCTGATGATCTGGCGCTGCGCCTGGGCGCTCGACCGCGGCGAGCCCGGCAAGCACGAGTCCTCGATGACCAAGGTCCACGTCGCCGAGGCGGTCAACCGCGTCGTCGACAACGCGGTCCAGGTCTGCGGCGCCACCGGCGTCTCCGGCGACGCGCTGCTGGCGCGGATGACCAACGAGCTGCGCCCCTTCCGGATCTACGACGGCCCGACCGAGACCCACCTCTGGTCGATCGCCCGCCGCACGCTGCGGGCCCACGCCGCGCGGGCGACGCAGCCCGTCGCCGGCTCGTGAGCGAGGGCGCAACGGTCCCCGCCGGGCCGCTGCGCGAGTACCTCGACGGACAGCACCTCGGCCGCGGCGAGCCGCGGATCGAGCCGATCGGCGACGGCCACTCCAACCTCACCTTCCTGGTCGAGCGCGAGGGCGCCCGGCTGGTCCTGCGGCGCCCGCCCCACGGCCCGCTCCCCCCCTCCGCCCACGACGTCGTCCGCGAAGCCGGCCTGCTGCGCTCGCTGCGCCCCCACGGGGTGCCGGTGCCCGAGGTGCTTGCGATCTGCGACGACCCGGCGGTGATCGGCGCGCCCTTCTACCTGATGGACTTCGTCGACGGCCTGATCCTCACCGCAACGATGCCGGCGCCGCTCGACGGCCAGGCCGAGGCGATCGCCGACCGCCTGGTCGACGGCCTGGTCGAGCTGCACGCCGTCGACCCGGGTACCGATGGCCTGGCGGACCTCGGTCGTCCCGACGGCTACCTGGAGCGCCAGCTCAAGCGCTTCGGCGGCCTGCTCGAGGTCAACGCGACGCGCCCCCTTCCCGATCTCGAGGCGGTCGCCGACTGGCTCGACGCCGGCCTGCCGGACTCCCCCGCGCCGACGGTCGTCCACGGCGACTACCGCCTCGGCAACGTCATGTTCGCCCCCGGCCCGCGCCTGGCCGCGATCCTCGACTGGGAGATGGCGACGATCGGCGATCCCCTCGCCGACCTCGGCTACATGACCGCGATGTGGTCCCAGCCCACCGACCCTCCCAATGCCGTCTCCGACCTCTCGGCGGTCACCCGCGCCAACGGCTTCCCCGACCGCGACTTCCTAGCCCGCCGCTACGCCGAGGCCAGCGACCGCGCCGTCGCCGACCTGCGCTGGTACCAGGTACTGGCGCTCTGGAAGGCCGCGATCTTCCTCGAGGGCAGCTTCAAGCGCTTCGGCGCCGGCACCACCGCCGACCCCTACTTCGCCTCCCTGGAGGCCGGCGTCCCCGCCCTGGCGTCCCTCGCCCGCGCCCGCACCGAGCAGGACTGAGCCCCGGCCGCGTTCCGCTGTTCCTTATCCGTGTATAGCGCGGATAAGGAACAGCGGAACGATTCGTTCCGCCTTGCTCGGCCGACGCTGCGCCGCTTCAGCTGAAGTTGCGCTGGAGCCAGGGGACGAGGATGGCGTTGACCTCGTCGGGCTTCTCCTGTTGGAGCCAGTGGCCGGCGTCGGGGATGACGTGCTTCTCGACCTGGGGAAGCAGGGCCTCGAGGCCGTCGGTGGCCTCGGCGGCGAAGAACCAGTCGTCGCCGGCGGAGATCATCAGGGTCGGCTTGTCGATCACGTAGTCGGAGCCCTGGGCCTCCTCGTAGTCCTCGCGCAGGGCGCGGTACCAGTTGAGGCCGCCGGTGAAGCCGGTGCGCTCGTACGCGTCGACGTAGACCGCCAGCTCGGCCTCGCTGACGATCGGCTCGCCGAAGAGCTGGGGGTCGCCGACGAAGACGCCGGCTGGCACTTCCTGGATTGCTTTCGGGGCGGCGTCAAACTGGGCGCGGGTGTAGCCGCGGCCGCGCAGCATCGCCCGGAAGGTGGCCTCGACGTCGTCGCCGAGGATCTTCTCGCCGACCCCCGGCTCCTGGAAGGTCCGCATGTAGTGGTTGGGGCCGCGGACCTCGTCATAGGTTTCGATCATGTCCTTGTCCGATTCCCAGGTGAAGTAGGGGGTGCAGAGGCTGGCGCAGCCGCGGACCCGCTCGGGCGCGTAGACCGCCGAGTACCAGGCCGGCATCCCGCCCCAGTCGTGGCCGACGAAGACCGCCTCCTCGACGTCGAGGGCGTCGAGCATCCCGGTCAGGTCGTGGACCAGGTTCTTGCAGCTGTAGGTGAGCGGGTCGGCGGGGGCGTCGGTGCCCTCGTAGCCGCGCTGGCTCGGCAGGATCGCCCGGAACCCGGCCTCGACCGCCGGCCCGACCTGGTTGCGCCACGAGTAGGCGAGCTCGGGGAAGCCGTGGCAGAAGACGACCGCCGGCCCCTCCCCCGCTTCGCGCACCTGCATGGTGATCCCGTTGGTCTGGACCTCGAACGGCTCTGGAAAGTCAGTCATCTGTCACACCCTCAATGAGAATCCTGCGTCGGTTATCAAGGTCTGGCCGGTGATCTTGCGGGCCCCGTCGCTGAGCAGGAAGGCGACCGGCTCGGCGATCTCCTCAGGGTCCAGAGTGGCGCCGAGCGGCGATTGCGCGGCCGAGGCCTCGGCGATCTTCTCCCAGTCGGGAATTTCCTTGAAGAGGTCGGTCAGCACGACGCCACCGCAGACGCAGTTGACCCGCACCCCGTCGCCACCGCACTCGGCGGCGAGATAGGTGACGAGGCGCTCGATCGCCGCCTTGGCGGTGCCGAAGGCCGCGTAGGCGTCGACGACGCGGTGGGCGCCGACGCTTGAGATCGCGACGATCGCCCCACCGCCGTTGGCCGCCATCGATTTACGGGCGCCCTGGGACAGCTCCAGGAGCGAGCGCACGTGGGCGGCCATCGTGTGGTCCCAGTCCGCGCTGCTCAGCTCCTCGGTCATCCCGAAGGCCCCGTTGGCCGCGTTGGCGACCAGGTAGCGCAGCGGCCCGAGCTCGGCGATCGCGGTGGCGACGGCGCGCTCGTTGTCAGCGGTGACGGCGACGTCGCCCTGGATGACGACAGCGCGCCGGCCGAGGGCGCGGATCTCAGCGGCGGTCGCCTCTGCCGCGTCGGCATCGGCGATATAGGTGATCGCGACGTCCGCGCCGCCGCGGGCCAGGGCAAGCGCGCAGGAGCGCCCGATCCCGCGCGAACCGCCGGTGACGAGCGCGTTCCCGGTCAGAGTTCCATCCATAGGACGAACCTAGCCGCGGCTTGGAGCCTCGCCGGGGCGGTTGTCGAGGCGCTTTGTCGAATTTACCAGCGCCCCGGCAGGAGCAGGTGCGGGCTGAAAGCCACCTGCAGTCCACAGCGCTGACTATCTAATATTTCAAAAGAATCTGGTTATTCGATAGCTTGCCGAGCCTGCCCACGCGAGGACGAGGCAGGGAACGCCAAGCATCTAACTCGTCCACCCACATTCGACGATGAGTCCCCCAGCCCCAGCCCGACATGTGAGCGCGTCAGTCAAGGACCCGATCAATCCCGGTGTGAATGTCATATTCGAGGCCGCGCGCCAGGGTCGACTCGTGATGTGCGCGGGTGCGGGACTAGGGGTCGCGAAACCCGCCGAACTTCCGAGCGGCGCCGAGCTGGGAATAGGGCTCGATATCCGGCTGGCCGACCTCTTCGCCGGCTATGAATCGCCCGCCGAGCCTGCCGATCTGATTGCGGTCGCCGACGCGGGAGCTGGCCTCGAAGGAGGTGAGTTGGCCCTTCGGGGTGAGGTGCTGCAGCTTGCCGATTTCAAAGGAGCAGAACCGAACTACGGCCATACGGCGACCGCCGAGCTGCTCTGTGAGGGCGGGGTCTCCCTGCTCCTACTCTGGAACTGGGACACCTGTATCGAAAGGGTGGACGTGAGCCCGGATCTGTTGCAGGTCTCGCGAACCGCCTCGGATCTTAGGAACCTGACCGAACCCAGCATCGCCAAGGTGCATGGCTGTGCGACTCGTCGGGAGACGCTGCTGATCACCTCGGAGGATCTGACCACGCCTCCGGTCTGGGCTGACGAGGCAACCCGCGAACACCTCCGCGGCAAAACGGTCGTATTCGTCGGGGTCGGGGACATAGCCGATTATGCAATGAGACGTCTCGCCGAACTTCGAGACGACCTCGAAAGCGCGGCCGACGGCGCCCCTCTGGATATCTGGGTGGTCTCGCCGGGGATCAAGTCGAAGTGGGGAGATTCGGCCTGGTCGGAGCTGCTGCCGAACCTCCCCGAAGAGCGTCGGCTGGCGCTCTCAGCCGACGATTTCTTTGACCAGCTCTCACGCCGGTGGGCTCGCGAGGCCCTTGATGGCCTCGCGGCGGCGACGGCCCAATCGAAAGCCACCACCAAGGAGACGGTGGAGATCTTGAGCGCAGCACTGAATGCAGCAGGATCGGCAAAAGTTCTCAGATGGAGCAGGAGCGCCGCATTGGGTCAGTCCGTGGGCCACTCCGTCATCTTGAATCCGATCCTCACCCAACTTCTCGTCGGCTACGCAGTGTTAGCCCGGGACGCCGGGACGAAGGACATCCGCCTGCGTGGACCGGCGGTGATCGCGATTGACGGCGAGCGCGTCGAGGCTCTCCTCACCTGCGGGGCAAGCCCTGCCGAGAAGGTCCGCAATCGCGCCCGTGAACGAGCAAGAAAATTGGCCGATCAAGGCCTGATCGATGACAGTGCCTCCTTTTTGGTCGCCGGGCCGATCACCGGAGCGCTCGAAGACGACCCCGACCTGCAGCTCGATATGGCGGTTGGGTCGCCGCACTCCGATGATTTAGTGGCGGGCTCGGCTGCCGTCAGGCTCTCCTTTCACCGGGCCTCCGACCTCGAGAAAGCGGCCTGATGGCGCCTCGTTCGCGAGAGGTCGAACTACTGGAGGCCGCCGGCGTCGTGCTTACAAGAGCGGGATTCGCTGTCCGGATAGAGCCTCTCGGCGAGAAGGGCTGGAGTTGGCTATTGGCCGAGGACGACCTGTTCGCGATCGCCGTCCTCGCCGGTGAGTCACTCGCCGAGCTCAGGACGATCGAGTCCGAGGCGTCGGGCGAGATCCTCGGCCGTCTGGGTGGCACCAAGGGAGGTCCGAAGAGGTGGGATGCGTATCTCGTCTTCCTGACTCCGCAGCGATGGACCGCCGTGGACGACCGTGAACGGATGGAATTCGCTTACGACACGCGGGGCATACGACGGCTGATCGGCGCCCAGGTGGTGGCAGGCGAGGACGGAGACATTGAGGACCCCGTGGCAGGCGTCCTGCGACCGTTTCTGCCCCTGAAGGATCCGATAGGAAACGGACTGCCTGATCTCGACCAAGCCCTGGGAGCCGCCCTGGTATTGAACGGGGTCGACGAGGAACGATCACCGAAATACGTCGAGGCATTCCGAATGCGAGGCCACCTCGAAGATGTCTGAGCCCGTTTTCTTTGAATGGCTGGAGATCGAGAAGTTCCGAGGCTTCGCGGACTCCCAGCGGATCGATCTCGGGGCCTCGGTGATCGTCCTTTGGGGTCCCAACGGAACCGGGAAGACGAGCTTCTTCGACGCGATCCAGTGGCTCTTGGTCGGGTCGATCGACCGTCTGGAGTCCTGGCGGGTCAGGCGCAATGCCGAGCACATCGTCAATCGATACGCCCATGCGTCGGGAGACAGAGCCAGCGTCGCCGCAGGCATCCGGATCAGCGGCACGGAAGTCGAGATCCGCCGCTCCGGTCGCTACGACACCAGCCGATTGGAGTGGCAGAGCGATCACGGCACCCTGTTCGATGAGGACGCCGAAGAGGCGCTCTCGCGCCATCTGACCCCAGTGGGGCGGATGTCGCTCAAACGCTCGCTGCTCAGCTCTGGGCTTCTTCAGCAGGATGTCATCCGGGAAGTCCTCGAAGCCAAACCCTCCAATCGCTATGACCACCTGGCGGCGATCCTCGGTCTCGATTCGATCGCGGAGTTCCCGGCCGCGGCCCGGAGTCGAGCAGAGCGCCTCGGGGTCGAGGGAGAGAAAGCGCGCGAGCGCAATGCCGAAATCGATTCGGGCATACGCGCCCTCGAGGAACGGATCGGAACCCTTCGCTCCCGCCAGGCCAAATCGCCTGACCTGGAAAGGCAGCAGGCCGAGCTCGCGCGGCTGATGGAACCTTACGGCGACGCGCTCAGGTTGCGTTCGGCCGTCCCGCTCGACCGAGGTGATGCAGCGGAGCTCCGCAATGCGGTTGGGGCACTAGCGGAGCTACTGGCAACCATGGAAGAGGAGACTGGCGGCCTGGTCGAACTGGCTCGAGTCGATCGGGAGCCTTCGGTGGATTTGACTGACCTCCGCCGTTCAGCCGAAGAGTGCGATGAGGTCCGGGAGGCAGCTGAGGCCGCGGCAGAAGAGGTCGAGAAGCGCTATCGCGATGACCAGGCTGTCGCTGATCGGATGAGCAGGTTGGCCAAAGAAGCGCTCCCCCTGCTTAGCGATGTATGTCCTGTCTGCAGACAGGACATAGTCGAGGGTGACGTGCATCGGCATCTCGAGCAGCTGATCAGCGGCGGCTCGCCGTTGCTCCAGGAACTCGAAGGGGAAAGGGCTAAGGCTTCCGACGCGTTGCGAACTGCCCAGGAGGCTTTCGAGTCGGCTCGTGATGCTCTCCTGGCCGCCGAACTACGTGCGCAAGAGATGGCAGCAGCGAAATCCCGCCGCGAGAAATGGCGTGCAAGGGTCGAGGACGTGCTTGATCGCTATTCGAACCGGCTCCTGTTTCCGATGCGGCCGGAGATACTCGAGGAAGATGTCCTGGCGTTAAGGACGCTCCGTGCGGCCTGCGAGCAGCTGACCGACGCGCTCACCGACTTACACGCCGCACTGAGCTGGAGTCCGGAAACCGGAGCCATTGCTACTGCTCAGGACGAAGTCGCCGAGTTGAGGGAGAAAGCAGAGGAGGCTCGGGAGGCCGCCGTCTCCGCAAGTATCGCCGAGGAGGAGAGCAAAGTCCTGCAGCGCGCCGCAGTGCGAGCGGTCACCTCGCTGACGGAGCAGCGATTCGATGTTCTGCGTCCGGTCATCCAAGACATTTATGGTCGCCTTGACCCTCATCCGACCTTCACGCGTCTGCGGTTCGCAGTCGAGGTCTACCGCGAGAAGGGAATCGCCAGTCCCCAGGTCAACGACGCGCACGTCGAAGTCGACGCCGATCCGTTGCTGATCTTCTCAAGCTCTCAGGCCAACGTCGTCGCCCTAAGTACCTTTCTCGCCCTCGGCTGGGCCTCTGGGGAGGATTCCATGCCGTTCCTCCTGCTCGACGACCCTCTGCAGTCACTCGACGACGTCAATGCCCTCGGCTTCGCCGATCTATGTCGACATATGCGGGCCCGGCGCCAGCTGATCGTCTCGACCCATGACGAAAGATTGGCCAGCCTCTTGGTCCGGAAGCTGGCGCCGCGGAACCCGACGAGGCGTACTCGCGTACTCCACTTCCTCGCCTGGAATCGCGGCGGGCCAGTCATCGAGACGAGCAACATCGAGCCTCAGCTCGGTCAAGACAACCGTTTGATGCTGGCCGCCAGTTAGCCGAGACGAACTGCGGGACTTCTGCGGTTTTTCAAGGTCGCTGCGACCTTATCCCGGTCTTCCTCTTCGGCGGGGTTCTCCTCAGCGCTCGCGAACAGCGCGGAGAAGAAGTTCTTAAACAGCCGTTTGGCTCTCACCCTCCGGGTTCTCGTCATGTTCGCAATCCAAGTGGAGCCGACGAGATGAAGCCGCACGAGCAATTCCAGCCGAAATGGCCTTTCCCAACTTCGATGCCGCCCGCCTACCCCGGGATCTCGCGACCCAGCCATCCCTTGTAGAACCCCTCGATGTCCGGGAGGTACTCGTGCATGACGGGGTAGCCGGGTGGTACCGCTTCGGTCTCGAGGAGGCGGCCGGAGACGGGGCAGTAGAACTCGCGGAGCTCCTGCCAGTCGCCGTCGGGATGGCCGAGCTCGGGATAGACCTCGCGGAAGAGCTCGTCGTTGTCGCGGACGAACATCGGGACGTGGAGCTTCCAGTTCTCGTCCCAGCGGCAGAGGTCGGCGCCAGCGTCGGTGCGAATCATCAGGTCGCCGTCGGCGGTGCGGACGATGTTCATGCCCTCGCCGTAGGGAAGGACGATCGGCTCGTCGTAGTCGACGCGCGCCTGCAATAGGGCGACCCACTTGTCGAAGCGGTCGGGGTCCTTGATCGAGGACTGGATGTCCTTGACGGCCCGGCGGCTCAATTTCTCATCGAGGAGGTCGGCGAGCGCCTCGCCGGTGACCTCGGTGGTGACCGGAACCGGCGGCCGGCCGCCCTCGGGCAGGAAGACCTCGGAGGCGGCGATGAAGGCCGCCGCCGACTCGGCCGGGGTGACCTTGCCGGGAGCGGCTTTCGCGACCGCCACGGTCGGGGTGACGACGTCGAAGTCGAAGTCCTCGGGCAGGTCCCAGAAGCCGCGGAACTCGGCCGCCCAGCCGGGCTCGAGGCGCATCGACTCGGCGAACATCACCTTGACGGTGTCGATGAGGTCGCCGTCGATGATGCGCTGGCGCTGTTCGGCCCACCACTCGGCGGCCGGTCGGGCGCGGTCGAGGCGGGCGTGCATCAGGCCGTCGCGATTCTCGAGCCCGTAGGCGCGATCGGCCCAGTGGCGCTGGATGTGGCCGCCGGCGATGTCCTCCTCGATCCGCTCGGTGCTGCGCAGGAGGGGGTCGCCGAGGCCGCCTCCACCGCGGCCCGAGGAGAGGTAGAGATCGCCGGTCTTGACCGCGATCATCATCGTGTAGGGGTCCTGCTCGATCTGGTGGCGTCCGGCGAACGCCGACATCGCCGACTCCTCGCCGCTGACGTCGCCGACCGGGTAGGCCTCCCCCGCCGCCGCCTGCTCGAAGATGTCGGAGTCGAAGACGTTGTGGACGTAGGCGCTCGGCGCCGGGTAGCCGCCGAAGAGGCCCGGCGAGGTCAGCATCCCGCCGGCGCCGATGTTCTCGACCTCGAAGTCCTGGGTGCCGTTGACGAGGAGGAGGGTCTCGAAGGAGGAGCCGCCGCGGTGGCGGCCGATGCCGCCGGTGTTGGGCTTGATCTGGCGGCCGAGGTAGATCATTGGCTTGACCAGCTCCCACATCTCGACGTCGCCCATGTCGCCCTCGGGGTTGAAGACGGCGGCGCCGTAGTCGAGCCCGTCGAGGACGTACTTGGCGCCCTGGCCCTGGGCCCCGATCTCGAAGTTCATGAATCCCGAGATCTGCCCGTACTGGTCGAGGCCGCCGCCCTGGGCGACGTTGCCGGGCACCGTGTAGGTGGAGACGATCTCCTCGATGTAGCCGCGCGACTGCAGCGCCCGGCTGACCGAGCGCAGGTAGCCGACCGAGGTCGTGAACATCGGCATCCACGGAAACGAGGAGGAGCAGGGAGCGTCGCCGAGGTTGGCCCAACTGCCCTCGGTCAGCAGCAGCTCGGTCGCGTAGTAGGCGCCGTCGTTGATCTTGTCGTTGCAGATCAGCGTCTGGGTGAAGAGGATCCACTGCATCCCTTGCTGCGCCGAGGGGGTGGCGTTGAAGGAGTGCCAGCCCCAGGCCGAGGAGCCGCGCAGGTCGGTCGTCCAGCGGCCGTCCTGGTCGACCACCGCCTCGTAGGCGCCGTGGATGATGAGGTCGCGCTGGGCGCGCTTGGGGAGGTTCTGCTTGTTGGCGTATTTGGCCTCGGTGAAGCCGGCGGAGCGGTAGCGGCCGGGGACCAGGAGGCCGCGGACGCGTGACTTGAAGTCCCGCCGGCCGTCCTCGATGGCCTCGCGCATGAACTGCTTGAAGGGGTCGCCGCCCTCCTCCAGCACCAGCCTCTCGACGGCGTCGCGGATCATGTGGCAGCCGGCCAGGCGGGTGCGCTCGTCGAGCAGGTAGAGGCCGGGGGCGCGGCTCTGCATCGAGACCCGCTTGTTGTGCCAGGCGGCGATCGTGTCGTGTTCGCCGATCTTCATGCAGTGCAGGTCGATGCCGTCGTCGAAGCGGGTCGTCGGCGAGACCGGGACGCCGCCGGGGCTCGTCGCGCCGATATCCATGACGTGGATGACGCCGCCGGCCCAGCCGAGCAGCTCGCCGGGGTCCTCGGGGTTGAAGATCGGGACGAAGGTCTGCACGTCGGCGTTGTGGACGTCGCCAATCGTCGGCTGGTTGTTGGCGAAGATGTCGCCGGCCTTGATCCCCGGGTTGTCCTCCCACCCATTGCGGACCATGAACTTGATCGCCTCGCTCATCGTGTGGACGTGGACGATGATCCCGGTCGAGAGCGCGACGTTGTCGCCCTCCGGGGTGTAGAGCGCGAAGCAGATCTCGCCGAGCTCGCGGACGATCGGCGAGGCACTGATGTTCAGCGCCGTCTCGCGCGCCGTGACCATGCCGCCGCGGACCCGCGAGAAGAGCTTCTCGAAGTGCAGGGGGTCTGAGTCCTTCATCGCCAGCTCGCGGAGGCCGTGGTAGTAGCCGGTCTCCTCGAAGCGGCCCTCGCTGAGCGCCAGCATCTCGGCCAGCTTCAGTCCCTCCCAGCCGATCGGCGCCGAGGAATCCGGCTCCAGGGCGCGGGTGCGGTCGATCGTGGCCATCGCGTCAGGCCTCCTTGTTCTCGAGGTGGAAGATGCCGTGCTCGTCGAGCCAGGCGCGACGGTCGGGTGGGATCGGGAAGGTGGTCGACTCGGCCTCCAGCACCGCCGGGCCCTCGATCGTGTGGCCGTTGCGGAGGTCGTCCATCTCGTAGATGTCGGTCGTCGCGTGGCCGTCGGACCACCAGACCTCCCGGGTCTCCTTGACCGGCGGGGCGCCGGACTCGCGGGGCAGCGTCGGCAGGGTCGGCTGCTCGATCGGGACCGAGCCCTTGACGATCGCCTGGGCGATCAGGTAGCCGAGCTCCGGCGAGCTCGCCGCCCGCGCGTACATCCGCGTGTTGGTCTCCTCGAAGGCAGCGACCAGCTCCTCGACGTCCTCGATCGACTCGATCGCGGGCTTCGGCGCGTCGACCTCGATGTCGACCAGCTGGCCGTAGTACTGCATCCGCACCATGTGGGTGAAGGAGACCTCCTCGGGCGAGTGGCCGGACTTGGCGAACTCGGCCCGCACGCGGTCCTCGAGCGAGCGCCAGGCCTGGGTCAGCAGGCCGCCCATCTGGACCTTTTCCTCGTCGGGCGCGGTCGGCATCAGCGGCAGGTCGATCTGGCGGTCGAAGCGGTACTCGAAGTCGGCGCAGGCGCAGCCGAAGGCCGAGAACCCGGCCGCCCACTCCGGCACCAGCACCTGCTGGTAGGGGACGCCGGCGGTGTAGCCGGCGACGTGCAGCGGGCCGCCGCCGCCGTAGCAGAGCAGGGTGTAGTCGGCGGGGCTGTAGCCCTTGCCGAGGATGCGCCCGACGGCCTCGTTGCGAAGCGAGGTCTCGAACAGCTCGATGACCCCGGCGGCGGCCGCCTCGATCCCCAGCCCGAGCGGGTCGGCGACCTGGCGTTTGACCTCGTGGCGGGCGCGCTCGATGTCGAGCTGGACCTGGCCGCCGAGGAAGTATTCGGGGTTGAGGCGGCCGAGGACGAGGTTGAGGTCGGTGATCGAGGCGGTCGTGACGCCGCCCTCGGGCCAGGCGGTGCCGACCGCGGCACCGGCCGAGTCGGGACCGATCTCGGGCCGCCGGGCGTTTGGGTCGATGCGGACGAAGGAGCCGCAGCCGGCGCCGACCGAGTCGATCTGGACCAGCGGCATGTTGAGCAGGAATTTCGCCATGTCGGGGGTCGTCGTGACCTCGTAGCGCTTGCCGGTCAGCAGGGCGATATCGAAGGAGGTGCCGCCGATGTCGGTGCAGAGCACGTTGTTGAGGCCGATCCGGTCGGCCAGGTAGCGGGCGCCGACGACGCCGCCGATCGGGCCGGAGACGAGCGTCGTCGCCAGCTGGTCGGCGTCGATCGAGATCGTGCCGCCGTGGGAGGCCATCACCCGCAGCTCGAAGGCGGCGCCGCGCTCCTTGGTGCGGTCGCGGACGGCGCGCAGAGTGCCGCGCGAGGGCTCGGCAGCGTAGGCCTCGATCACCGTGGTGTTGAGGCGCGGGAAGTCGCGGCGCGAGGGATAGAGCTCGGAGGAGACGAAGACCGGGCAGGAGCCGTTGACGCTGCGCTTGGCCTTCTCCTCCTCGACGATCTCGCGGACGCGCTGCTCGTGGGCGGGGTTGCGGTAGCTGAAGATCAGCGAGATGACGATCCCCTCGACGCCGTCGTCGAGCAGGGCGTTGACGGCGACGCGGGCGTCCTCGTCGCGCAGCGGAAGAACCTCGGCGCCGAAGAGGTCGATGCGGCCGCGCACGCCGTGGACGCGGTCGCGCGGGATCAGCGGCTCGTTGTGGTGGTGGGTGGCGATGTGGAGGCGGTCGGCGTAGGAGTAGCCGAGGTAGGTCTGGATCCCGCGCTCCATCTGCAGCGAGTCCTCCTGACCGGCCGTGACCAGGGCGCCGACGCGGCGGCCCTTGCGAGTCAGCAGGCGGTTCAACATCGCGGTGCCGCTGAAGACGGCCGAGCCGATCCGCGGGAAGCCCTCCTCGGGGGTCGAATCCCACTGGCGGAAGGCGTCGTCGGCCGAGGCCATCAGCCCGATCGACTCGTCCTGCGGCGTCGTCTGCGCCTTGCCGACGACGAAGCCCCCCTTCTCGTCGACGACGAAGGTGTCGGTCATGGTTCCGCCGGCGTCGATCGCCAGCACGCGCGGATCGTGCTCTCTCTGTCCCATCGGGCGAACCTATGGCGGCCGCGGGGCGCTGTCGTCGTCTTCAACAACCGAGGCCGCGAAAGGTCTTTGTGGCCTCGCCACAAACGGCTACGTTCGGTGAGATGGCAAGCAGCGACCCGTTCGCTCCGCCCCACGGCAGCCGCGCCGAGATCGCCGCGATCGTCGACGGCCTCGGCGCCGACCTCGACGCGATCTCGGCCACCCTCGCCGACGCGATCCACGAGCACCTCGACGAGCTCGACGACGACATGCGGGTGTGGACGCTGCAGAGCACCCGCGCCAACCTCGGCGTGATGGTGTCGCTGATGCGTGATGCGGCCGACCCGCGCTCGGCGGCGGTGCCGCCGGAGGCGATCGGCTACGCCAAGGAGTACGTCGTCCGCGGTCTCGACATCAACCTCCTGCAGCGCGCCTACCGGACCGCCCAGGGCGCCTTTGCGGGGATCATCCTGGCGCGGCTGCGGCGGGCGACCGACGACCCCGACCTGCTGACCGACTCCATGGCCTTCTTCAACGCCTGGCTCTTCGCCTGGATCGAGGTGATCGAGCGCCAGCTGACCGAGGTCCACATGGCCGAGCGCGAGCAGTGGGTGCGCGGCGCCGCGGCGATGCGGGCGGCCGAGGTGCGGGCGCTGCTCGGCGGCGGCCGCGAGGACCCGGCGGCGCTGAGCGCTCGGCTCGGCTACGAGCTCGACCGCTTCCACGTCGGCTTCGTGGTCTGGAAGGAGAGCGGCGAGGATGCCCCCGGCGAGGCCGGGGCGCTGTTCGGCGAGATGGAGCGGGTCGCCGCCGAGGTCGCCGCCGCGCTCGACGCGACGGCGCCGCCGCTTACCGTCGCCCAGGGCCGCCACCTCGCCTGCTGGACCGGCAGCCGTGAGCGCCAGCACCTCGGCGCCCTGCGGGCGATTGCGCCGGGCCCTCCGGGAGGGACCGGGGCTGCCGAGCGCGCCGGGGCCGGGACCGCCGGCGCGAGCATCGAGCGTGGCGGGATCTCGGTCGCCGCCGGGACGCCGGCGCGCGGGGTCGAGGGCTTCGTCGTCAGCCACCGCGAGGCGCTGGCGGCGCGCCGGGTCGCCCAGCTGCGCGGTGGTCCGGCGGGCGCGCCGGCGCTCTACCCGGAGATCGCCCTCGAGGCGCTGATCGCCGGCGACGTCGAGGCCGCCGAGCGCTTCGCCCGCCGCGAGCTCGGCGCCCTCGCTGCCGGCGACGAGGCGACCGTCCGCCTCGCCTCGACCCTCGCCGTCTTCCTCGAGGAGGGCGCCAGCTTCGTCCGCGCCGCCCGCCGCCTCGGCGTCCACGCCAACACCGTCACCTACCGCGTCCACCGCGCCGAAGAGCTGCTCGGCCGCAGCGTCAACGAGCGCCAGCTGGAGCTCCGCGTCGCCCTCCGCCTCTCCCCCCTTCTCACCTGACCCACCGTCCCCACCCGTCACCGAGCCTTTCCGCCTTTTTCCACACCATGGTGTGGAAAATCCTGGAAACGCTCGGTTCTCTGGTTTCGGCGCGCACCGCGCCGCGGGCGCACACCGGCCGGCGCAGTGCGGCGCGCCGAACGCAGCCGGCTCAGTCGGCGATCTTCAGCAGCAGCTTGCCCATGTTGCCGCCCGTGAAGAGGCGCGCGAGGGCGCTGGGGGCGGCCTCGATGCCGCCGTCGACGATCGTCTCGTCGTGGTGGAGGTTGCCGGCGGCGAGCATCCCGCCGAGGTGGGTCATCGCCTCCTCGAAGCGGGCGGCGAAGTCGAGGACGAGGAAGCCCTGGATGCGGGCCCGCTGCATGATCAGCTGGCCGATGTTCTGCAGGCCGGCGCCGCCCTCGCCGTGGTTGTAGGTGTTGTACTCGGCGATCATCCCGCAGAGGGCGATGCGGGCGCCGATGTTGATGCGGCTGAGGACGTGGTCCATGATCGGGCCGCCGACGTTCTCGAAGTCGACGTCGATGCCGTCGGGGGTGGCGGCGTCGAGCTGGTCGCGCCAGTCGTCGGCACGGTGGTCGACGCAGGCGTCGTAGCCGAGGTGCTCGACCGCGTGGGCGCACTTCTCCGGCCCGCCGGCGATGCCGACGACGCGGGCGCCGCGCTCCTTGGCGAGCTGGCCGGCGACCGAGCCGACCGCCCCGCAGGCGGCCGAGATGACGATCGTCTCCCCCTCCTTCAATTCGGCGGTGTCGATGCCCTGGTAGGCGGTGACGCCGGTGAAGCCGAGGGCGCCGAGCATCGCCGGCAGCGGCGCCGGCAGCGGATCGGGCAGGACGGTGAGCGGTGCCTCGAGCTGGGCGTCGTCGGCGAGGCAGAGCTCCTGCCAGCCGAGGAAGCCGCTGACGATCGCCCCGACCGGCATGTCCTCGCGCCGCGACTCGATCACCTCGCCGGCACCCAGCCCGCGCATCACCGAGCCGAGCGGCACCGGCGGCATGTAGCCGCGGATGTCGCTCATCCAGATCCGGTTGGTCGGGTCGAGCGAGAGGTAGAGGTTGCGGACCAGCGCCTGGCCGTCGGCCAGCTCCGGCACATCCTCGGTGACCAGCTCGAGATCGCCGTCGGCGAGGTCGCCGTCGGGCCGCCGCCGCAGCCGCAGCGCCCGGTTGGTGTGCGCCGCCATCAGCTCGCCAGCTCGGCGGCCTTGGGATCGTCGGGATGGTTCTTCACCCAGACGTCGTCGTCGTAGTAGCGCAGGTCGAACTTGCGCGAGTGGAACTCCTTGGCGGCGGCGTTGCACTCGTCCTGGTTGAGCTTGCCGCGCGTCGTCGTCCACTTCGCCGTTTTGGCCGGCAGCGAGGTGCTCCCGGCGCCGATCGGCCCGACGCTCGAGGTCCACTCGTCGTCGGCGAGCACCGAGTAGGGGATCGAGGTCCACATCTCCCCCGGCTCGCCCGAGTAGCGCGCCATCCGGTGCGGCCCGCGGTCCTGCGAGCTCATCGAGATCAGCCCGACCAGCTCGGCGATCACCGAGTTGCCGTACTCGTCGTTCATCAGTGGCTTGAAGCGCTGGGTGCGCTCGTCGACCAGGAACCAGTCGTCCTGCTCGTAGACGCCGGCGAAGTGGGCGACGTCCTTCATCGTCCCGTAGTAGACGAGGAGGCCGGCGTCGATCATCTGCTCACGGCTCCAGCCGGCCATCATCTTCCACATCTCCGCGGTCGCCGATTCCATCTTCTCGCGCTGGTCGTCGAAGTAGTCGGCGAGCTCGGAGGCGCTGTCCATATGGACCGGGATGTAGCCGTCGGAGAGGTAGTCGGAGGTGTAGAGGCCGACGGCGAGGAGGTTGTCGTTGTCGTATGACGGTTCGGCCTCGAAGCTGCCCCAGTCGTCGACCATGTGGAAGTGGGTGTCCTTCATGATCACCGGGATCGTCAGGTTGTTGTGCTCGATCCCGGCCGCCGCGCCGTCCATCCACGGGTAGTCGCACTCGGAGAGGTCGAGGGCGTCGCGGACGAGCATCTCGTTGCCGTCCTTGGTCTTGTAGGGGCCGTTGTTGCAGAAGCTCAGCCGGCACTCGCAGTGGCTGAGGAACCCGTAGGCCGAGACCGCCGCCATGAAGCGGGTGAAGGAGCTGTGGAGCTTGTCGCCGGGGGTGACGCCGAGCGCGCCGGCTTCGAAGAACTCGGTCTGGCGGGCGGTGTGGATCTGGTCTTTGTGGTTGCCGTCGCTCGGCATGATGTGCGCCTCGGAGCGGTGGAAGCTGAGGTTCAGGCGGCGGGCGAAGTCGATCACGAACATCGCGTCGTCAAGCCCGTCGGTCGGCTTCAGCATCCCCATGTCGATCAGGAACTGGCGGGCGCCGAGGTAGAACTGGATCGCGACGTCCATCGTGATCGTGTTGACGTAGGTCCCGACTTCGCGGGCGCGGTCGCCGATCACCTCGGCCGGCATCGCCGCGTCGACCTTGCGCAGCAGCTCCGGATAGCGGTACCAGCAGTTGTAGTAGGAGAGCGCGATGTAGGGATTGACCGGAAAGAGTTTCGACTCCTGGACCGTGCGCGTGGTGCACTGGAAGTAGAAGGAGTCGGCCCACTTCTGGATGAAGTTGTTGGCGTCCAGCAGATCGATGTAGCTGTGCTTGCTCGGCATTTCCGATTCCCCCTAGGAGACCTTGATGATGCGGGCGCGGTCGGCGCTGGCGCTCGCGGCGTCGGCGTAGGCGTCGGCCGCTGGTTTGGAGTACTCGACGGTCACCTCGTCGCCGTCGGCGAGGCCGTCGAGCTGGGCGTTCATCAGGCACGGCACGTTGTACTCGCGGGTCAGGATCCCGAGGTGCGAGCGCACCGTCCCGCCCATGCAGACGACCGCCTTGAAGTCGCCGAGGATCGGCGCCGTCAGGGTGCCGCCGGAGTCGTCGATGATCGCCACCGTGTTGTCGGGGACGCCCTCGGTCAGCATCTCCATCACCCGGTCGACGTCGTAGATGTAGCGGGCCGTGCCGGTGACGTCGGCGGGTGCCCGGAAGACGTTGTCGCCGGCGCCGACGATCGGCCGGCCCTGCTCGTCGGACTCGTTGGCACCGGTGTTGACGATCCCGGCCAGCGGTTTGTATTTGTCCGGCTCCTCCTTCAGCGAGATCGTCGCCGAGACGTCGAACTTGTAGCCGGTCGCCAGCAGGTCGGCCTCGATCCGCTCGAAGTCCTCGCGGGTCAGCGCCAGGTCGGGATCGACGACCGCCTCCTCCCAGCTCTTGCCGCTGGCGGCGAACCGCTCGGCGACCAGCGCCCGCACCGCGCTGTGGTATTTCTCGACCGTCGGCGTCGCCGACTCCCGGGACCACTTCTCCGGGAACGGCCGTGCTCCCTCGGCAGAATCGCTCACGTCGGTTCCTCCTCCTCTTCGAGATTTGCCTTCTCCTGGGCCAGCCGCAGCAGCAGCGCCGCCTCGCTCTGACCCGGGAGCCTCTCCACGCGGGTGACCCCGGCGACGATCGCCGCCCGCGCCCCCGCCGCACTCGACAGCACCGAGCCGCGGGCCGACTCGGCCCCGGCCAGCTGTGCCGCAACGGCCTCGATGTCGGGACCGCCCTCGTCGATCGACGTCAGGCCGGCGTCGAGGTCGACCGACCCCGGCGCCGCCTCGACGACCTCGACCGGGCTCAGCTCGCGGGCCCACTCGATCAGCTCGACAAGTCCGGGGACGCTCGCCGGGTCGACCTCCTCGGTCTCCAGCACCCCGGCGTAGACGATCCCGGAGGTGCCGTCGACGGTCACCTCGCGGCCGGCCAGGTCGGCGCTCGCGCCATCGCCGACGCCGACCACGCTGGGGCGCCCGAGCGCCCGCGTCACGACCGCCGCGTGCGAGGTCGAGCCGCCGCGCTCGGTGACCACGGCGCGGGCCGCGATCATGCCGCTGACGTCCTCGGGGCTGGTCGTGGGACGGGCGAGGACGGTGTCGCCCTCGGCTTCGCAGGCGGCGTCAGAGTCGGTGACGGCGACGCCGCTGGCAATCCCGGGGCAGGCGGCCACCCCGCGCGCCAGCACCTCGGCGGCATCGCTCACGGCGGCGGCGACGCGCGGCGCCAGCACCGTGGCCAGCTGCTCGGGACTGACCCGGCCGACCGCCTCGGCGCGGTCGATCGCGCCCTCGCTCGCGAGGTCGACGGCGGCCCGCACGGCGGCCAGCGGCGAGCGCTTGGCCGAGCGCGTCTGCAGCAGGAAGAGCTCGCCGCGCTCGATCGTGAACTCGATGTCCTGGACGTCGCCGTACTCGCGCTCGAGCAGCCGGGCGGCGCTCAGCAGGCGCTCGTGGGCGGCGGGCATCGAGTCCCCCAGCGCGCTCAGCGGCAGCGGGTCGTGGGTGCCGCTGACGACGTCCTCGCCCTGGCCGCGGGCCAGCCACTCGCCGTAGGGCGCCGGGTCGCCGGAGAGCGGGTTGCGGCTGAACAGGACGCCGGTTCCGGAGTCGTCGCCGAGGTTGCCGAAGACCATCGCCTGGACGATCACCGCGGTGCCGCCGTCCTCGGCGATGCCCCAATGGCGCCGGTAGGCCTTGGCGCGGCGCGAGGACCAGGAGCCGAAGACGGTGGCGATCACCGCCCGCAGCTGCTCCAGCGGGTCGGTCGGCACCTCCTCGCCAGTGTCGGCGCGGACCGCCTCGCGGACGTCGGCCGGCGTCGCGCCCTCGGCCGGCTCGTCGAGGTCGGCGCCGAGCACGGTCTCGCCGAACTGGTGGATGAAGCGGCAGTGGGTCGAGCGGGCGAAGGCCGCATCGCCGGAGAGGCGGGCCAGCGCCGCCTCGACCTCGTCGGTGATGCCGAGGTTGAGGACGGTGTCCATCATCCCCGGCATCGAGACCGCGGCGCCCGAGCGGACCGAGACCAGCAGCGGGTGGTCGCCGCCGCCGAACTCGCGGCCGAGCTTCTCCTCGAGACCGGCGATGCCGGTGAGGACCGAGCTCCAGGCGTCCGGTTCGAGCTCGCCGCCGGCGGCGTGGAAGCGGCGGCACTCCTCGATCGGCAGGCACAGCGCCGGCGGCACCGGCAGCCCGAGGCTGAGCATCCAGGCGATGCTGCGGCCCTTGTTGCCGACCACCTCTTTGTCCGGCACCGTGGCGCCGTCGAGGACGACGGCGCGGTCGGCGACCGCCGTCAAGGTGACCCCTCGCGCTCGCGGCCGGGGACGCCGACCTTCACGGTGCCTCCTCGCGTTCGCGCCCGAGCATGCGCAGCAGATCCTCGTGGAGCTCGAACCAGACCGTGTGGTAGCTGTCGATGCGGGCGCCGGAGACCCACTCGTGCTCGCCCGCCAGGGCCTTGTCGTAGGCGGAGTCGAGGCGCTCGGCGTAGATCCCGAGGCGCGGCTCCAGCGCGGCGAAGGAGGCAAGGACCTTCTCGGCCCGTTCGTGCTGGGCGCCGAGGCGGTCGATGACGCCGGTGTCGTAGTCGGCGTCGGTGTGGTCGTTGGCGATCCGTTCGCCGCCGGCGGCGGGGATCATCTGCCAGTCGGTGAAGAGCGCCAGCAGCTCGCGGTTGATGCGCTCGAAGCGCTCGTAGGCGGCGGTCGCGTCGGGGTCGGCGCGGAAGTCGGCGAAGGCCTCGGGGTAGGCGGCGTCGAGCCACTCGCGACCGGCCGGGGCGACCATGAAGGTGCCTTTGGCGCCGGCGGCGCGCCCGGAAGCGACCGCGGCCTCCAGCGCGCTCTCGATCTCGCCCTCGTCGGCCCCGACGATCGCCGCGACGGCGGCCGGCGAGCCGGCCTTCTTGACCGCCAGGCCGTGCAGGGCGAGCAGCTCGGTGTCGGAGGCACTCGGCATCTGACGACACTCTCACGCGCCGGCGGGGATGACCAGCGTCCGGGAGCCCTGCCTTTTGTGGATTCCCCACAAACGCCGCCGGCGCTCGGGCGGGCGGATAGGCGGCGCTCAGGCGGCGGCGCCGGACCTGCTGAGGCGGCGGCGTCAGACGTGCTCAGGCCGCGGCGTCGGCCCAGTGCGCCAGGAGCGCCGCCGCGGTCTCGGCGGGCCGCTCGAAGGGCCACCAATGGCCGCACTCCAGGACCACCAGCTCGCCCTTCATCCGCGCCGCCAGCGCCTCGCCGAAGGCGAGCGGCACGTAGGGATCCTCGCGTCCCCAGATCACCAGTGCCGGGACCTCGATGCGCTCGAGGTCCGGCTGCCATTCGGCGCCGATGTCGACCGCCGAGCGGTAGAGGTCGAGGATCGTCTGCTTGCCGTGCGGGGTCGTCCAGATGTTGGCCTCGGCGTCGGCCTGGGGCACCCCGTTTTCGACCAGGTGGGCGATCCCGAACTCGTCGGTCAGCTCCTCCTCCATGTAGCGCTCCCCCTCGCCGGGCGTCTGCCAGACCTGGGCCAGCGGGTGCCAGGGGTAGTCGACGTCGACGGCGGCCCCGCCGCAGGCGACGCTCGCCAGCAGGTCGGGCCGCACCGAGGCGACCCGCTGGACCAGCAGCGAGCCCCAGTCGTGGCCGACCAGGTCCACCCCGCCGCCGAGCCCGTCGAGCTGCTCGACAATCCAATCGACGTATGACTCCTTGGTGCGCTCGAAGCCCTCCGGCGCGGGCTCGGCGAAGCCCGGCAGGTCGGCGGCGACGATCTCGCCGTCGTAGGCACCGAGCTCGTCGATCACCCGCGCCCAGAGGCGCGAGGAGTCGGGGTTTCCGTGGACGAGGAAGGCGGGCATCTTGGTCTCCTTGGCGGGTGGTGTTCAGGGAGTCGGGGTCAGCCGGTCAAGCCGGCCCGCAGGTGGGAGGTGTCGTTGAAGGAGCGCAGCAGCCATTTGCCGTCGGCGTCGACGACGAGCCGCGAGACCGAGCCGTTGTCGGAATGGACGAAGGCGAAGGGGCGGCTGTCGGTTGCCTGGCGGCAGAGCTGGCCGATCACGGCACCGTGGACGATCGCCACCGCGGTCGCGTCGGGACCTACCGCGGCACGGATCTTCTCGATCCCGGCGGTGATCCGGGGGCCGAATTCCTCCCAGGTCTCGGCGTTCGGGATCTCGCTCCAGGCTTCCTCGGCGAAGACCCGCTGGACCACCGGGTCGCCGCGGGCGGCGCGGATCCGGTACTCGCCGGCGTCGAAGTCGCCGAGGAAGATCTCGCGCAGCTCCTCCAGGGCGACCGGCTCGATGCCGATCGCGGCGGCCAGCGGCGCCGCCGTTTCGGCGGTGCGGCGCAGGGTCGAGACGAAGAGTCCGGCGATCGGTTCGCCCCGCAGCCCCGCCGCCACCAGCTCCGCCTGGGCCAGGCCGGCCGGCGCCAGCGGCGGGTCGGAATGGCCGCCGATGAGCGGATTGGGGACGCCCTCGACCGGCGGTGAGGAGGCGCCGTGGCGGACGAGGATGATCTGGGTCGCGCCCGGCGGAGGCTCGTAGGGGGTCTGCTCGAAGCTGTCGCGATCGGCCATCAGGGCGCGGTGTAGCCCCCGTCGACGCTCAGCGCCGTGCCGGTGACGTACGAGGACTTGTCGGAGAGCAGCCAGACGACCGCCTCGGCGATCTCCTCGGGCTGGGCGAAGCGGCCGATCGGGTGGTTGGCGCGGGCGGCGGCGATCAGCTCCTCGTCGTTGCCGAGGGTGTCTTCGAAGAGGTCTTTCTCGACCATCGGGGTGATCGTGTAGGACGGGCAGATCGAGTTGACCCGCACGCCCTGCTCGGCGTACTCGAGCGCCGCCGCTTTGCTCAGTCCGACGACGGCGTGCTTGGCGGCGACGTAGCCGGAGGCGCCGGGCCAGCCGATCAGGCCGGCGGCCGAGGCCATGTTGACGATCGCGCCCGAGCCGTTCTCGGCCATCGGCGCGATCTGGTGCTTGGTGCAGAGGAAGACGCCGTTGAGGTCGACGTCGATCAGCCGCTTCCAGCCGTCGAGCGGCAGTTCGCCGATGTTGCCGACGACGCCGAGGATGCCGGCGCAGTTGCAGGCGCCGTCGATGTGCCCGCCGCCGGCCTCGATCGTCGCCGCCACGGCGGCCTGGACCGAGGCCTCGTCGGTTACGTCGCAGTGCTGGTAAGTGGCCGCCTCGCCGATCTCGGCGGCGACCCCCTCGCCGAGCTCGTCGTTGATGTCGCAGAGCACCAGCCGGGCGCCCTGGGCGCCGGCCTCGATCGCGGTGGCGCGACCGATGCCGCTGGCCCCACCGGTGATCATGATCGTCTTGCCGTCGAGCGTTCCCATCGAGGTCTCCCCTCAGCTGGCCGCGGCGAGTTTCTCGCGCAGCGGCTTCTTGTCGATCTTCCCGGTCGAGGTCTTCGGCAGCTCCTCGACCACCTCCCAGCTCGAGGGCACCTTGAACGCGGCGAGCCGCGCCCGACAGTGCTCTTCCAGCGGAGCGACGTCTTCACCGGCCACGAGCGCGACGACGGCGTGGACCTCCTCGCCGCGGACTTCGTCGGGGCGCCCGACCACCGCCGCCTCCTTGACCGACTCGTGCTCCTGCAGCACGTCCTCGATCTCGCGCGGGTAGATGTTCTCGCCGCCGCGGATGATCATGTCCTTGGTGCGGTCGACCAGGAAGAAGTAGCCGTCCTCGTCGCGGTAGCCGACGTCGCCGGTGTGGACCCAGCCGTCGACCATCGTCTCGGCGTTGCCCTCGGGGCGTTTGTAGTAGCCGTGCATCATGTTCGGGCCGCGGAAGCAGACTTCGCCGGCGGCGCCGTCGGGGACGACCGCGCCGCTCTCGTCGACGATCTTGACCTCCTGGGCGCGGGTCGGCAGGCCGACCGAGCCGATCTTGCGGGGGCCGGTGAAGGGGTTGATCGTCGTGCAGCAGGTGCCCTCGGTGAGGCCGTATCCCTCCATGATCTTGAGCCCGAACTTCTCCTCGAAGCGGCGGAAGAGCGCCGGCGAGAGCGGCGCCGCGCCGCAGATCACGAAGCGCAGCGAGTTCGCCTCGGCCTCGTCGGCGCCGGGCGCGTGCAGCAGCGCCGCCAGCATCGTCGGGACCGCGGAGAAGGTGACCGGTTCGAAGCGGGCGACGTCGGCCCAGAACTGCGAGGCCGAGAAGCGCTCCCACATCGCCACCTGGGCGCCGAGGACGAGCGGGATCACCGTGGTCACCAGCTGGGCGTTGACGTGGAACAGCGGCAGCACCATCCCCAGCGTGTCGCCGCGCGAGACCGGCAGCGGCTCGCCGAGCTGCCAGGCGTTGGCGAGGTAGTTGCCGTGGCCGAGCATCGCCCCCTTCGGCCGCCCGGTGGTGCCGGAGGTGTAGACGAAGGCGGCGAGGTCCTCGGCGCCGATCGCCGCCGGCTCCTCGACGGTGCCGTGGCCGCGCAGCGGCGCCGCCGGGTCGGAGCCCTCGGCGGCGACGATCTCGCGCAGGTTCGGCAGCTCGGCGCGGCGCTCCTCTAGCCCCGCCGCCGCCTCCGGCGTGCAGACCGCGACGACCGCTTCGGAGTCGGCAAGGATCGCCGCCGCCTCGCGCGAGGTGAGGACCGGGTTGACCGGGTTGAAGGTCGCCCCCAGCCAGAGGATCGCCCACCAGACCTCGAGGTAGTGGGGGCTGTTGGGAAGGACGACGCCGACGACGTCGCCCTGCTTCACGCCGAGCTCACGAAGGCCGGCGGCGACCTCGGTGACGCGGTTGTGGAACTCGCCGAAGGTCCATTCCATGTCGGCATCGCGAACGAAGCGCTCGTCGCCGATCTCACCGGCGCGCGCCGCCAGCAGCTGCGGCAGGCTCTCGAAATCGGTGGTCAGGGCCCGATACATGCGCCAGACCCTTGCAGTCCGCCGCCCCTCCGGCGCACGAAGGCCCGCGCCCCTTTGTGGTCCTCACCATGTCGGCGCCCAAGCCCCTCCCAGTGACTTTTGTCGCCCTGTGGGCGACAAAAGTCAACCGGAGAGGACGGAAGGGGTCGGCGGGGGCGGCTCAGGCGGCGAGGATCGTCAGGGCGGTGAAGCGGCCGGGGGCGGTCG
Organism: uncultured Actinomycetes bacterium; assembly: GCA_963839115.1. Classification (GTDB taxonomy): domain Bacteria; phylum Actinomycetota; class Thermoleophilia; order Solirubrobacterales; family 70-9; genus VAYN01. Next base: position 985,849 of record CAWITM010000001.1, on the reverse strand, counting down.
GGCCGCCGGCGAGGGCGAGGCCGACCCGGGCGCCGGGGACCTGGCGGCGCCCGGCGCGGTCGCGCAGCTGCAGCGAGAGCTCGACCAGCTGGCGGATGCCGCCCGATCCCGCGGCCCAACCCTGGCTCAGCGAGCCGCCGCTGGGGTTGACCGGGAGCACGCCGCCAAGCTCGGTGAAGCCGCTTTCGACCAGTTCCGGACCCGATCCCTCGGGGGCGAATTCGAGCGCCTCGTAGGCGGCGATCTCCTCCGCCGGGGTCGGATCGTCGACCTCGGCCAGTTCGATCTCCTCGGGCCCGACCCCCGCCGAGAGGTAGGCGAGCCGCGCCGCGCGGCCGGCGCCCGCACCCCCGTCGGAGTCCTCGTCGAGCAGCACCGAGGCGCGCACCATCGGCGCCTTGGCGCCGCGCCGGCGCCCGCCGGGAGCGGCCCCGAAGACCGCCGCGGCGGCGCCGCGGGCCGGCGCCGGCACCATCAGCCGGCGCAGCGGCCAGAGCAGCATCTCGCTGGCCAGCACCTCCTCGGCGTTGACGGCGGCGCTGAGCGCGGCGCGCGGGTTGGCCGCGCCGTGGCGGCGGTTCTTGGCCGCGACCCGGGCCAGGTGGGCCTCGGTGGCGCCGCTGTGCTGCATGTACTCGCGCGCCGAGGCCGCCCGCGCCTCGAGCTGCTCGCCGGCCGCCGCCGGCGCCTTGCCGGCGTCGTGGCCGACGCAGACGACGATCCCGGCGACCCCCGAGGAGACCGCCTTCCAGGCCGAGTTCAGGGCCATCGGGCCGAGGCCGCAGCGGCAGTGGTAGGCGCTGGGACCGGCGCTGATCGCCTCCTCGACGGCGCCGGCGAAGTCTCGGTCTGTGGCGGCGACCGCCACCCCGTCGACCTCGGCCGCGGTCAGGCCGGCGTCGGCGAGGGCGCCGGCGAGCGCCTCGCGGGCCAGCTCGGCCGGGGTGTGCGGGCGTCCGCGTCGGGTCGGCGACGTCGTTCCCACTCCAAGGAGGTGCACTCCCGACACGTCGCGAACATAGCCCGGCACCTGCCGTCGCGAGCGAGCCCTCGACGGCGGGCTGGGAATCCCCCAAAGGGGCCTTGAGTGGTGGCGGAGCTAGGAGACGGCGGGCACCGCCTCCAGCACCGGCGGGGCGATCGTCGCCACCGCCCGGGGCAGCTCGCTGGGCAGGCGCCCCTGCAGCAGCAGGACCAGCAGCGAGAGCCGGGCCCGCAGCTGGGCGTCGGGGTCGTGCATGACGGCGAGTCCGGTCAGCTCCTCGATCCGCGAGAGGCGGTAGCGAATCGTGTTCTCGTGGACGTCGAGGGCCGCCGCCGAGCCGCGGATCGAGCCCATGTTGTCGAAGAACGAGCAGAGCGTCGTCAGCAGGTCCGCTTTGGAGTGCTCGCGGACCAGCTCGCCGACGGTCTGCTCGGCGAAGCGCGCCATCGCCTCGGCGTCGGAGCTCGAGAGCAGCAGGCTGCCGACCCCGAGTTCGTCGGCCAGGAACAGCGGCGGCCCGCCCGCCGGGGAGAAGCGGCGGATGCACTCGACCACCTGGCGCGCCTCGCGGTGCGCGGCGCGGTAGCCGTCGCGGTCCGCGGCGACGCTGGAGACCCCGGCGATCAGCCGCGAGGGCGAGCGCAGCGAGTGACACAGCGCCTCGAGGCGGGCCCGGTTGGCGGTCGCGAAGGTCTCCGAGTCCGCCCCGTCGGGGAGCTCGATCAGGGCCGCCACCGCCCCCTCCATCGCGGTCACGTGGACGGTCAGCTCCGGAGTCTCGCGCTCGAAGGCCGAGGCGACTTCGCGGAAATCGGGGGCGTCGGCCTCGGCGCCCGAGCGGGAGCCGACGACCATCACCACCCGGCGCGCGTCGAGGCTGACCCCGAGCCGGTCGGCCCGGCGCCGCGCCACCGCGGTGTCGGAGCTGCCGCCGAGGAGCTCGCCGGCCAGCGAGGAGCTGGCGTTCCAGTCGGCTTCGACGGCCTTGCGCTCGGAGCTGACCTGGAGGGCGATCAGGGTCGCCGCCCGCCGCACGGCGACGATGTCGCCGCCGGTGAAGCGCTTCTTGTGCTCCATCACGACCAGGCGACCCCAGACCTCGCCGCCGAGCAGGACCGGCGCGATGACGTGCCGGTGCAGGACCCCGGCGGCCGGCACCGGGCCGGCGATGAAGGCGCGGTTGGTGTCGTTTTCGGCCAGCGCCTTGCGGACCTCGGGCAGGTTGGCGATCGCCGGCTCGAGGATCCGCGGCAGGGCGCTCTCGCTGGCCGCCTCGGGCAGCGCCACGGCGGCCCGCTCGCCGTCGGGCATGAAGACGGCGCAGGGCTTGGCGAGGAGCCGCGCGAGGGCGCTCGTCAGGTCCCCAAGCGAGCGCCCCTCGAGGACCAGGTCGGAGAGCTGCTCGTCGACCGCGGTCGCCCGCCGCAGCGCGTTCAGCTGGCGGTTGGAGGCTTCGAGCTTGGACTGCAGCTCGAGCCGGGTCTGGGTCTGGGCGATCGCCCCGGCGGCGAGGTCGGCGAAGGCCAGAGCCAGCTCGACCTCCTCGTCGGTGAACTTGCGCTGGGCGTCGACGTCGTCCATCAGCATCAGCCCGACGACCTCGCCGTCGACGATCATCGGCACCTCGAGCAGCGAGCGGATCTTCCAGTAGCGGACCGTCGCCTTGACCATCCGCGGGTCCTGGCGGGCGTTGGCGACGATCACCGGTTCCCGCGTCTCGAGGATCTCGCGGGTGACCCCGTCGGCGGGGATCCCGGCGACCCAGCGCTCGAGGTCCTCGTCCAGCGGGTTGCCGCGGCAGCAGCCGACGCAGCAGCGGAACAGGTTCTGGCGGTCCTCGCGCATGTAGACGCTGCAACGCTCGACCCCGACCAGCTCGGCGGCCTGCTCGGCGACGAGGCGCAGGAGATCGACGATGCTGGCCACCCCGGAGATTGCCGGGGTGACCTCGGACAGCGCCGTGAAGGCGCGACGCATATGGCTCTCGGACATCAGGTTCTCCTCTCGGGGGGTCAGCTCAGTAGGTCGAGGGTCGCGACGGTGTAGATCTCCGCCGCTTCGGCGACTTCGGCGAGCGGGATGTGCTCGTCGACGGTGTGGGCGAGTTCGAAGTCCCCAGGGCCGAAGGTGATCGTCGTCGGGACGTCATAGCCGCCCTCGCCGCGGGTCATCATCTCGACCGCGTCGACCCAGCCGCCGTTGAATTTGCGGACCTCCGGCTCCCGCTTGCCGGCGCTGCGAATCGCCGCCTCGAGCGCCTTGACGCCGCGGCTGTCGGGGTCCGACTCGCCGGGGTGGAGCCAGAGGCGCCCGGCGCCCATCGGCAGGATCTTGCGCTCGAACTTCACCTCGCCGTCCTCCTGCTCGAGCATCCGCAGGAAGGCGTCGATCGCGGCGCGGACCTCGGCCAGCGAGGCGCCGGCCGGCGAGAGCACCGAGAGCACGGCATCGCAGCGTCCCGGGATCGCCCAGCCGCCGCCGGGGCGGGTGCGGATCCCGTTGATCGTGACCCGCGGCTCGAACCACTTCGAGTCGCCCTTGGGAAGCTCGAGGCGGCCGGCGTCGACGGCGGTGACCAGCTTCGCCATCTTGGTCACCGCGTTGATCCCGTGCTCGGGCTCGGTCGGGTGGGCGGTCTTGCCGATCGCGGTGATTTTCCAGGTCGAGATGCCGGGATAGGCGATCTCGACGCCCTGGTTGGAGGTCGCCTCGGCCGACCAGACGGTCCCGATCCGGTCCATGATCCCGATGTCGCGCATCAGCGCCGCGCCGCGAAAGCCGTCCTCGCCGTCGGAGTCCGACATCAGGTAGATCGGGCCGCTGCGCGGCTGGCCGGAGTCGACGACGGCTTTGGCCGCCATCAGCATCGAGACCACCGTGCCCTTGGAGTCGACGGCGCCGCGGCCGTAGAGGACGCCGTCCTCGACGTGCGGCTGCCAAGGGTTGTGGGTCCAGTCCTCGGGGACCGCGTGGACGGTGTCGAAGTGGGCGTCGAAGAGGACACCGGGGCCGTCGCCGTCGCCCTCGATGACGCCGAGCACGAACGGGTTCGGCCGGCCCTCGACCGGATAGTGCTCGACCGTCATCCCGATTTCTTCGAGGCGCGCGGTCATCCACAGGTGGGCGGTCGTCTTGTCGCCGACGACGCTGGGGATGCCGACGAATTCGCTCAGCAGTTGCTCGGCGCGCTCGACGGTGATGCCGGTGGGCCGTGACTGTTGCTCGGTAGCCATCTTCGGGGGGTTCCTTTCGGGGTCTTTCAGGGAGTCAGCGAAGCTTCGGGTGCTCGGTCAGGGACATGCCGCCGTCGACCGGGATCGACGCGCCGGTGATCCAGCGGGCGGCCGGCGAGGCGAGGAAGGCGACGACATCGGCGACATCGGCCCCCGCGGCGATCCCGCGCAGCGGGGTCTGGGCGACGAAGGCCTCTTCGACGCCCGGCCGCTCCAGCGCCGGCGCCATCAGCGGCGTCCGCACCAGCCCCGGCAGGACGGCGTTGCAGCGCACTCCGGCGGGGCCCAGCTCGAGCGCGGCCGAGCGCACCAGTGCCTCGACGCCGGCCTTGCTGGCGCAGTAGTGGGCGAGGCCGTCGACCGGGGCGGCGGAGTCGATCGAGGAGATCGCCGTGTAGGAGCCGCCGGCGGCGGTGTGCGGGGCGGCGGCCTGGAGGACGTTGAAGGCGCCGGTCAGGTTGACGCCGATGACGAGCTCCCACTCGCGCGGCTCAATCTCGAGGATCGGCGTGACCCGGGCGGTGCCGGCGGCGTAGACGACGGCGCCGAGCTCGCCGTGGGCCTCGACGGTGGCGAGGACCGCCGCGCCGACGGCGTCGCGGTCGCGGACGTCGAGGGCGATCGCGCCGTCCTGGTCAGGGGCCGGCTTGAGGTCGGCGATGACGGTCGTCCAGCCGGCCGCGTCGAGGGCGTCGGCGCAGGCCAGGCCGATGCCGGAGGCACCGCCGACGACCAGCGCGACGCCGTCTATGAGCGCCACTCCATCCCCCCTTCGAGGAGCTCGGCCATCTCGGCGAGGGCGGCGGCGCCGGTGGCGCCGTCGACTACCCGGTGGTCGAAGGTGAAGGTGAGGGTCAGCGTCGGGACCACGGCGAGGCCGCGGTCGCGCGGCACGACCTTGTCGACCGTGCGGCCGACCGCGAGGATCGTGCTCTCGCCCGGGTTGAGCATCGCCGTGAAGGAGTCGACGCCGAAGGTGCCGAGGCTCGAGAGGGTCGCCGCGGCGCCACCCATGTCGGCCATCCCGAGGCGGCCAGAGCGGGTCGTCTCGACCAACCGAGCCCGGTCGAGGACCAGCTCGGGCAGGGATTTGACGTGGGCCTCGCGCATCACCGGGACCAGCAGGCCGCGATCGGTGGCGACGGCCATGCCGATATCGATCCCGGCCGGGTGGCGCAGCCGCGCCAGCTCACCGTCGCCGGCGGCGAGGAAGGAGGCGGCGAGCTGGGGGTGGCGGACCAGGGTCTCGGCCAGCACCTGGACGAGCAGGTCGACGACGCCGACCTTGGCCGGCCCGGCGGCGCTCAGCCGCGACTTCTCGGCCAGCAGCCAGGCGACGTCGACGTCGCGGGCGAGGTTGTACTGCGGGACCAGCTGGCTCTCGGCGAGGCGGCGGGCAATCGCCTGGCGGGTGGCGGTCAAGGGCTCGATGCGCTCGCCGAGCGGGCTGGCGGCGGAAGCCGGGCTGGCGCCGCCGCCGGCGGCGGGGGGAGCGGCGGCGCCAGGGGCGGCGGGAGAAGTGGCGGGTCCGGCGGCGACGGCGCGCTCGACGTCGCCGAGGGTGATCCGGCCGGCCGGGCCGGTGCCGTCGATCGCGGCGAGGTCGAGACCGTGCTCGGCGGCGGCGCGGCGGGCGATCGGTGCGGCGCGGCGGCGGTGGGCGCCGTCGGCGGGCTCGGCGGCGGAACCGTTGGACGAAGCGGTGGCGGTGACGGGGACCTGGGTCTCGGCGGTCGCGCTGGCCGCCTCGGCATCGCTCCCAGCCTCGGCATCGGCGGCTGCCTCGGCGTCAGCGGGGTCGTCGGCCGGCGATCCGGCGCCGGTGGGAGCGGCGGCGACCTCGGCGGAGCCGGCGCCCTCGCCGACCTCGTCGGCAATTCGGATCATCGAGGCGCCGACCGGGATCGTGTCGCCGACCGCAACCTCGATCGCCGCGATCACGCCGCTGCGCGGGGCGGCGACCTCGGCGATCGCCTTGTCGGTCTCGACCTCGGCCACCGTGGCGCCCTCCGCGACCTCGTCGCCGACCGCGACGAGGATCGCGGTGACGGTGCCCTCATCGACCTCGAGACCCATTTGCGGCAACACCACGGCGGTGACCAACCCCGGAACCTCTCCCTCTCTTGTGACGAATGCCGCATCCCGAGCGGCACTTACCGTCTGACTATCGACAGTACATGGCGATGTGGACCCCGTCAATCCCCTTTTATGTTGCGATAATCGGACACTATGGCTTATAGTCGCACCAATGCGCACAAGCATTGATCTGAAAGACAGGGATTCCATCTCGGTCCCGGAGCGGGAGCTGACGGCGACGATGGCTCTGATCCGCGCCTTCGAGACGCGCGTCTCCGAGCTCTACCGCGACGGCGACATCCCCGGCTTCGTCCACACCTCGCTCGGCCAGGAGGCCGTGGCGGCAGGGGTCGGCCTCGCCCTGGAGGACGGCGACTACATCGCCACCACCCACCGCGGCCACGGCCACGTCCTCGCCCGCGGGGTCGACGTCGACGCGATGATGGCCGAGCTCTTCGCCCGCGCCGAGGGCATCTGCCACGGCAAGGGCGGCTCGATGCACCTCGCCGATCCCACCAAGGGGGTCCTCGGCGCCAACGCGATCGTCGGCGCCTCCCTCCCGCTCGCCGTCGGCGCCGGGATGTCGAGCAAGCTCCTGCGCCAGGGCCGGGTCGCGGTCGCCTTCTTCGGCGAGGGCGCCGTCAACCAGGGCGCCTTCCACGAGGCGGTCAACCTGGCGGCGATCTGGGACCTGCCGGTCCTGTTCGTCTGCGAGAACAACATCTACTCCGAGTTCACCGACAGCCGCACGATGGCGCGGGTCCCGAGCGTCGCCGAGCGCGCCGCCTCCTACGGGATCGCCGCCGAGGTCGTCGACGGCAACGACGTCGCCGCCGTCTACCGGCTCGCCAGCGCCGCCGCCGCGCGCTGCCGCGGCGGCGAGGGTCCCTTCCTGATCGAGGCCGAGACCTACCGCTGGCACGGCCACTACGAGGGCGACGCCCAGCCCTACAAGCCAGAGGACGAGGCCGCGGGCTGGCGCGAGCGCGACCCGCTCGAGGTCTCCGCCGCCCGCCTGCAGGAGAGCGGCGAGGCGAGCGCCGCCGAGATCGAGGGCCTGCGCGAGGCCGCCGCCGCGGCGGTCGAGAGCGCGATCGAGCGGGCCCGCTCCCTGCCCGCCCCCGACCCAGAGGAGGCCTACGCGGATGTCTTCGGCGACTGAGCCCAGCACCTCCGGCAGCACCGACACCGTCGCCGAGATCCGCTATATCGACGCCCTCAACGAGGGCATGGCGACGGCGATCGAAGCGGACGAGTCGGTAGTCCTCATCGGCATCGACGTCGGTGCCGGCGGCGGCATCTTCCGGGTCACCAAAGGGCTCTTCGAGCGCTTCGGGCCGGAGCGGGTGATCGACGCGCCGATCAGCGAGATGGGCTATGTCGGCGCCGCGGTCGGCGCGGCGATGACGGGACTGCGGCCGATCGTCGAGATCATGTTCATGGACTTCGTCGGCGTCTGCATGGACCCGATCCTCAACCAGGCCGCCAAGCTTCGCTACATGACCGCCGGAGCGCTGGAGATCCCGATCGTCTTCCGCATGCAGACCGGCGCCGGCAAAGCCGCCGGGGCCCAGCACTCGCAGAGCCTCGAGGCCTGGTTCGCCCACGTCCCGGGGCTGAAAGTCGTTATGCCGGCCACCGTCGCCGACGCCCGTGACCTGATGCTGGCCTCGGTCCGCGACCCCAACCCCGTCGTCTTCGTCGAGAACCGCCGCCTCTACGCCAGCAGGGGCGACGTCGACGCCGACCCGCTGCCGCTCGGCAAGGCCCGCGTCGCCCGCGCCGGCGAGCAGGTCACGGTCGTCACCTGGGGACAGATGCTGCGCACCTGCCTGCGCGCGGCCGAGGAGGGCGAGGCATCCCTGGAGGTCATCGACCTGCGCAGCCTCGCCCCCCTCGATATCGAGACCTTGATCGCCTCGGTCCGAAAGACCGGGCGCCTGCTGATCGTCCACGAGGCGGTCCAGGACTTCGGCGCCGGCGCCGAGATCGCCGCCAGGGTCGGGCGCGATCTCTTCGACGAGCTGCGCACGCCGGTGCAGAGGATCGGCGCACCGAGCGTCCCGATGCCCTTCAGCCCTGACCTCGAGAGGGCTTTGTTGCCTTCCTCCAAAGCCGTTTCGGGCGCCGCTCAAGACCTCTTAGCCGAAGGATAGGCTCCAGATATGCCTTTCCCCGCGGGAGATGCCACGAACGGGCGGCGCACCCTGGTGCAGCCGATCAAGATCGCCAGAGCTTACGAGCAGCTGGCCGGGCTGCTGCGCGAGCGGATCACCTCTGGCGACCTGCGGGTCGGTGACCGCCTGCCATCGGAGAGCGCTCTCGCCGAGCAGGCCGGGGTCAGCCGCTCGACCGTGCGCGAGGCGCTGCGGATCCTCGAGCAGGGCGGCCTGGTCGAACGGGCGAGCCCGCGGATCATGGTCGTCGCCGACAGCAGCGACAACCCCGGCTTCCGCGAGCTGCGGCGCGAGCTGCGGCGCCGCAACGTCACCTTCCACCACCTGCACGAGGCGATGATGACGATCGACCCCGAGCTGACCCGCTTCGCGGCGATCCGGGCCGACCGCAGCGACATCAAGGCGCTGCACGAGGCGCTCGATGCCCAGGAGGAACACCTCGACCACCTCGCCGAGTGGAGCCGGCTCGACGTCGAGTTCCACGCCTCGATGGCCGAGCTCTCGGCCAACCCGGCGCTGATCATCGCCCGCGAGCCGATCAGCCAGCTCCTCCTCCCCGCCCTCTATCGCTTCATGGACACCCGCGAGATGGCCGAGCACGCGACCAAATACCACCGCCGCATCGTCAGCGAGATCGAGGTCCGCGATCCCGACACCGCCGCGGCGGTCATGCGCAGGCACCTGAACGACTGGCGCACGGCCTGGGAGAAGCGCGGTTTGGATCTCCACCAAGAGATCCTCGATCTCTCCTACACCAACGACTCGAACCCGAATACCGTCGTCTCGACCCACCAGGCCGAGGAGGAAGAAAGATGGGATTCGTCAAGAGCGCCGAGGAGATCACCCGCATCGAGCATGCCCTCAGCAATCCGCGATTCGTAGGCGGACAGATGCTCTCGGTGGAGTTCACCACCGACGAGAGCGTCATCGCGGAGATCCTGCCACCGCCCCTCGAGGCGGCGGCCACGCCGGCCGTCCGGGCGATGGTCGGCCGCTGGCAGTCCAACTGCGTCGGGGACTTCTACGGCGGTGCGATCTACGTCGCCGCCAGCCACGACGGCATCGACGGCGAGTACGTGCTGGCGATGTACATGGACAACGACGTGCCGACGATCTACGGCCGCGACCTCTTCGGCGAGCCGAAGAAGATCGCCGACTCCAACCTGCTGCGCCGCGGCGACGCCTTCCGCGGCTGGGTCGATCGCGGCGGCGTGCGCATCATCGAGCTGCAGGGAGAGATGACCAGCGACACCGGGGCCTTCGACGCCGAGGGCTACAACTTCAACTTCAAGGCGCGACCGGCGGCCAACGGGGTCGGCCTCGAGGAGGACGCGATCCTCACCCGGGCCAAGTTCGACGTCCACGCCACCGCCTCGCTCGAAGGCGCCGGCTCGGTCGTCCTGCGCGGCACCCAGCACGACCCGCTCGACGACCTCCCGATCCGCTCGGTCGTCAAAGCGACCTACGTCGAGTGCGACCTGATCGGCGCCTGCGAGGCGGTGGCGACCACCCCCGCCGACGTCTTCCTGCCGTTCCACTACGGCCGCCACGACGACTGGAGCGCCCTCGACACCGAATCGGCCGGCGTCGTCCCGGTCGCCTAGCGCGAGCGCGCCGCGCGACGCGCTGAGAACCTCGGCCTCGACGCATTTAGCCGCCCATAGGCGGTCAAATGCATCGAGCGTCGGGTCTCTCCTCGGCCTCGACGCATTGGAGACTCAGGAAAGGCGCTCTAGGCTCCCTCCACCGACCAGGTCAACGCGATGGAGTTCCACGGCTTCGAGGGCGCCCGGGAATCTGTCGCTCTCTATAGGGGTTGTTCGCAGACCTGAAGATAGTCGTCGACAAGACACTCTCCGAGGGTGATTACGTGGCGACCCGCTGGACCCTGACGGGGGCCAACCGCGGCCGGGCGGTCACGCTCACCGGCAACACGTTGAGCCGCTTCGAGGACGGCCTGATCGCCGAAGACTGGGATCGACCGACACGATCGAGCTTGCCCGTCAGCTGACTAGGCAGGCTGGCTGTTGTTGCCCTCGGCGGCGAGGGCTTTCTCGCCGGCCTCGACCGAGCCGCCGGAGGCGGTCAGGTAGGCCTGCTCGACGTCGCCGATCCGCGACTGGGCCTCCTCGCCGGTGAGGTCGAGGACGACGCGGCCGCGGCGCATGACGACCGCGTGGTCGGTGTAGAGGAGGGCCTTGTGGGCGTGCTGCTCGACCATGATCACCGCCGTCTGCTGCTCATCGGCGGCGCGGCGGACGGCCTGCAGGAGGCGGTCGACCACGAGGGGCGCCAGGCCGAGTGAGAGCTCGTCGGCGAGCAGGAGGCGCGGTTTGCGGCCGAGGGCGCGGGCCAGGGTGAGCATCTGCTGCTCGCCGCCCGAGAGCAGGCCGCCGCGGACGGTCATCCGCTTGCCGAGCTCGGGGAACAGGGCGACCGCGGCTTCGGCGTCGACGCCGCCGATCCGCAGGTTGTCCTTGAGGGTCATGCCCTTGAAGACCGAGCGCTCCTCGGTGACGTAGGCCATGCCGTTGCGGGCGCGTTTGTAGAGCGGCGCATTGGCTTTGACGCCGGGGAAGGCGACCTCGCCGCCAAGCAGCGGCAGTTCGCCGGCCAGCGCCAGCATCGTCGTCGTCTTGCCGGCCCCGTTGGGGCCGAGGAGGCAGAAGACTTCGCCGGGGGCGACCGCGAAGCTGAGGTCGTGGACGACCGGCTGACCGGCGTAGCCGGTGCACATCTCCTTGACCGCCAGGACCGGCTCCATCAGACGCTCTCCTTTCGGGCCGCGGTCGACGTCGTGGTCGAGGCGGTGCTGGTTTGGGCGACGGCGCCGTCTTCGCCGAGGTAGGCGGCGATCACCGCGGGATCGTTGCGGACCTCGGTCGGTTTGCCGGTGGCGATCGTCTGGCCGAAGTCGAGGACGACCAGCTCGTCGCAGACCGACATCACGAAGTTCATGTCGTGCTCGACCAGCAGGACGGCGATCCCCCACTCCTTGGCCAGGCGGCCGACCAGGTGGGCGAGCTCGGCGGTTTCGGCGTTGCCGAGGCCGGCGGCGGGCTCGTCGAGCAGCAGGACGCTCGACTGGGTGGCGACCGCGCGGGCCAGGGCCAGCAGGCGGCGGCGGCCGTAGGGCAGGTCCTCGACCAGGCGGTCGAGGTCGTCCTCGAGGTCGAACTCGCGGATCGCCGAGAGCACGGTGTCGGGCAGCGGCGCGTTGATCGGCCAGACGATGTCGCGGACGTAGGAGCCGAAGTCGCGCGGGTCGGAGGCGGCACGCAGGTTTTCCAGCACCGTCGAGTCCTCGAAGAGCTCCAGCGACTGGAACGAGCGGCTCAGCCCCGAGCGCGCGCGTTTGACCGCCGAGAGGCGTTTGATGTCGCGGCCGTCGAGCTCCAGGGTCGAGCCCGGCGCCATTTTGGTGAAGCCGGTGACGGCGTCGATCAGCGAGGTCTTGCCGGCGCCGTTGGGGCCGATCAGGCCGATCACCTGGCCCGGTTTGACGGTCAACGAGACGCCGTCGACGGCGGTGGTGCCGCCGTACTTGACGGTCAGGTCGCGGACCGTCAGCGTCATCGGCTCGACCTTGGCCAGGGTGGCGCTACTGGGCTCCGGCAGCACCCGCTTGGCGGCCGGTTTGGGGCCCAGGAAGGGGATGACGGCGCCGAGTTTCCGGCGCAGGAAGGCGAGCTGGGCGATCTGCTCTTTGACGATCCCGTTCTGGTTGACCAGGACCAGGACGATCAGCGAGACGCCGCCGATCAGCGGCACGTACTTGCCGATGCCGCTGTTGATCTCGTTGAGGATCCGTTCCGAGATCGCCCCCGGCGCCAGCGTCGCGCCGATCACCGGGCCGAACAGGTAGCCGATGCCGCCGATCATCGAGTAGGCGACCATCGTGATCGAGTTGAAGGCGTTGAATTCGGAGAAGTTGATCGAGGTCGTGCGGAAGGCCAGCAGGATGCCGCCGAGGCCGGCGATCGCCGCCGCCACCGCGAAGGCGTAGAGCTTGGCCCCCGGGACGCTGATCCCCAGCGCCGCCGCCGCCCGCTCGTTGGTCCGCACGGCGATCAGCCGCCTCCCGGTTCGCCCGCGCCTGATGTTGCCGACGACGAGCGCCGCGACCAGCAGGCAGCCGAGCGCGACCAACCCGTACCGGGTCGGGTGCGAGGCGGCGTTGATGTTGAGGCCGAACAGGACCGGTTCGCCGATCTGGGTGCCGCCGAAGCCGCCGGTGAAGTCGGTGTTGCCGAACAGGACGAGCTCGATCGCGCTGCCCAATCCGAGGGTGACGATCGCCAGGTTGATCCCGCGCGTTCGCACCGCCGGCAGGCCGAAGAGGATCCCCAGTGGGATCGTCGCCGCGATCCCCGCCAGGATGCCGAGGGGGAACGGGATCCCGGTCGTCGCCAGCAATCGTCCCGCCACGTAGGCGCCGAAGCCGGCGAAGGCGAACTGGGCCAGCGAGAGCTGCCCCGTATAGCCGGTCAGCAGCACGATCGACAGCAGGATCACCGAGATGCAGATCGTGATCGTGATCGCGTCGATCCAGATCGGCGGCGTCGAGGCGAGCAGGAAGACCCCGACGAGGAGCCCGAACCCGACTCCGGTCCAGTTGATCCGGCCGCTGCCGATCGTCGGCAGCCTCTGCAGCAGGTAGTCGCGCAGCGGCAGCGCCTGGCCGCGGACGACGAGCCAGACGACGATCAGGATGAACGGGACGGCGGTGCCGACGCCGGTCTGTTCGACGTAGCGCGTCACCTCGGTCTGGGCGATCCCGACGATCAGGCCGACGACCAGCGCGGTCGGGAAGGACCGGAAGCCAGCGACCAGCGCCGTCGCCGTGGCGGCGAGGACGAGGTTGGTCAGCACCGCCGGCTGCAGGGTGACGATCGGGACGATCAGGATCGCGGCGAGGCCGGCGAGGCCGCAGCCGAGCGCCCAGTTGAGGGTCGCGATCGTGTCCGGCGAGAGGCCCAGCGCCGAGGCCGAGCGCTCGCTCTCCGACACCGCGGCAGTTGACAGTCCGAAGTGGGTGTAGCGGTAGAAGAGCCAGAGTCCCAGGGTCAGCGCGCAGGCGATCCCGAGCAGGATCAGGCGATCGGCCGAGATCACGATCGTGTTGTGGATGTGGACGATCGTCGTCGGCAGGTCCGAGGGGACGAACTTCGAAGTCGCGGTGTAGCGCAGGATCGCGATCGACTGGATCGTGATCAGCACGCCCAGGGTCGCGATCACGCGGACCAGCGGCGCGGCGTTGCGCAGCGGCCTCATAATCAGGAGGTGGACGAGGCCGCCGATGACGGCGGCGAAGAGGACGCCGGCGATGAGGCCCGGCAGGAAGGCCCAGCCCTGGTTCGTGGTCAGCTCCCACCAGACATAGGCGCCGGCCATTCCGATCGCGCCGAGGGCGAAGTTGAGCACCCCGGAACCGCGGTAGACGATGATCAACCCCTGCGAGGCCAGCGCATAGGTGGCGCCGATCCCGAGGCCCAGAAGCGCGAATCGAATTACTTCTTCCACGTGTGCTCTCTTTCGATGCTCGACGTGGCCGCCGACCCCGGGCGGAGCGCCCGGGGTCGGTGACCAGCGGGATCAACCGAAGGGCGGTCCGCAGTTCTCCGGTTGAGTACCACCGGCGGTTTCGGACAGATCTTCGAATTCATTGCCGAGCGGCACCAGCTTGCCTTCTTTGAATTCACTGAAGGTGCCGCAGCGATTGACGAGACGTTCGTAGCCCTTCGGGCCACCCGTATTGCCCCAGTTTTCCTTGAAGTTCAACGGCGGGACGAGGCCCGGGAGGTTGATCTTCGCGGTTTCCGCGGCCTTCAGGAACGTTTCGTTGTCGAGCGTGCCCTTGATGGATTCAGCAACCTGTTTGAACCCTTCGTAGGCGGCCCAGGTGCCCATGCCGCCAAGACTGTTGTAGTCCTGAGCGGAGTCGGCTTCGTACTTTTCCAGCGCTTCCCGGTATTCACTCCACTGCGGGAGCGAGATGTCCGGGTACATGCCGGCGACGACGTCGCCTTCGACGACTTCCTCGAAGCCTTTGACGGCGTTTTCGTTGAAGTTGCCCTGAGGCCCGTACATTTTCGCTTCCGAGCCCGACTGGGCAAAGGCGGGCATCCAGGCGATGTACGGCGTTTCGGAGACGACCATCACCAGGCAATCGGCTCCACCCGAGGTTGCTTCCGCGACCTGTGGGCTGTAGTCCTGCGCGGTCGCCGGCAGGGTCACGAACTTGTTGATCTTCGTGCCTTCGGCTTTGGCCGCGTTTTCCATCAGCGGGATGAAGGCTTCGGCGCCTTCGATGATGACCCCGTTGATGTTCTTGCAGCCCTGTTCGACCGCTTTGTGGACGAGTCCGACCGCGTACAGCGGCTGGTTGCCCATCGGGAAGCTGATCTTGGAGGTCAGTTCCGTCGGCGAGATCGCACAGCAGTTGCCGAACAGTGCCGTTTTGCCGGCTTCCAGAACCGGGACGACGGCGTCACCGGTGAAGGTGAAGTTGCCGACCACCGCCACGGCCTTGTCGGATATGGCTTCACGGGCGCAGGCTGCCGCCGCGGTCGGGGTGCCACGCGCGTCGCAGAACTTGGCTTCGAGCGGACGTCCGCCGATGCCACCGTGCGTGTTGATCCATTCCTGGTACACCCGCTCCGTTTCTTCAATGTTTTTGTACTGCGGACCTTCGGTGTTCACGTCCGTGTAGGTCAAGGTGACTACCGGTTCGCCTTTTGCGGTTTCTTCCGCTGCGCCGGACCCTTCTTCCGAAGTTGATTCTTCGGAAGTGGCGCTGGTTTCTTCTGAGCTGCTGGACGAACTAGAGCCGCCTCCACAGGCAGCGAGCACCAGAGCGCACGCCATGAGCGCGAAGATGGCCAGCAGTGGCCACTTCGATGCTCCAGCGGTGCGACGGGTGGTTGACTTCATCGACTCTCCTCCTCGGGTAGCAAGCCGGACTTGGGGCTAGCGTACGAGCGCGTCCCGGGGCCGGTAACAGGTCGCCCCCGGGGGCTTGGAGAATCACCAACGGACGCCCGCGGGGGCGTCAGAGAACGCGGCTGACTCGGTATTCGACGACCGGTCCGGGGTGCAGCCGCCCCTCGCCGACGAAGAGCGTCTGGTTGACCCAGAGGTAGCGCTCGTCGCCGGTCTCCAGGCGTGGCGCGGTGCGGAAGTAGTGGTCGCCGTAGTCGGTCGAGCGCTCGCCGGCGTTGGCGGCGCGGGCGGCGTCGTTGTAGCCGATCAGGCCGAAGTACTGGACGTAGATCGCGGCGCCGTCGTCGGTCTCGATCGTCAACCGCACGTCGAGCCGTCCCCAGCCGTCGGGGCCGACCAGGATCCAGTCCGAGCCGCCGGTCGCGACGCTGCCGCTGATCCGCTCGCCGGTCACCTCCCCGCCCAGCACCTCGCGGATGCGGCGGGTGCCGAAGGGCCCGTCGCCGATCGCCACCGAGGGCGCCAGGCGGGCGTTGAAGGTGAACTCGTGCTCGAGCTCCACGTCCCCTCCTAGCGCCTCAGGGTGACGCGGACGCCGCCACGATTGGCGCTGATGCCGCGGGCGTCGGTGGCGCGCAGCAGGTCGGCCAGCCAGGGCAGCCCGGCGGGGCCGCCGATCGGCAGGATCGGCACGATCGGGTTGTCGGCCGCGTACATCTCGTCGACGTCGTTGCCGGGGATCAGGTAGCGCAGCAGGAGCTCCTCGTCGGAGAGGTTCTCGCCGTATTCGGCGCGGATCTCCTTGAGCGAGGGCTGTGGCGCGTGGCCGGCCTCGATCATCTCGGCGCCGCGCGCGGTCGCCGCGGCGCGGTCGAGGACGTCGCCGTCGACCTCGCCGGGCGGCTTGCCGTACCAGCCCGCCAGGTACATCAGGTTCTCATCGGGGATCGTCGCGTAGCGCTCGCCCCCGACGACGTTCAGCAGCGCCTGGATCCCGACCAGCTGGGAGAACGGCGTCGCCATGATCGGCCAGCCCAGCTCGGCGCGCACGCGGATCGCCTCCTCCAGCACCTCCGGCAGCCGGTCGCTCATCCCGACCTGCTTGAGCTGTTCGCGCAGCGTCCCCATCATCCCGCCAGGGAACTGCTGCTGGATGTTGGCGACCTGGTACTCGACCGGGGCGCCGACCGCGAAGTCCTCGTCGCCGGCGAGGCCGGCGAAGTGGGCGGCGACCTCGGCGAAGCGGCTGTCGTCGACGGGGACCTCGTGGCCGAGCCGGCGCAGGTTGTCGACGGTGACCTCGGTCGAGGGCATCGAGACGCCGTTGGCGAGGGTCGAGATCGCCGAGTGGACGATCCGCACCCCCTCCTCGACGCCGATGATGTGGTTGAGGTTGGCCATCGCGGTGCGGTTGTGGAAGTGCATCTCCAACGGCACTCCGCCGGCGGCGGCGCGCTCCTGGCTCTGGCCGATCCAGCGCCGCGCCCGCTCTGGTCCCAGCACCCCGGCCTCGTCGCCGAGGATGATCGTGTGGGCGGCGCCGCCGGCGATCATCCGCTCGATCACGTCGACGTAGTAGGCGTCGGTATGGACCGGGGACTCGGAGAAGTTCAGCTGCGGCGAGGGCGCCAGGCCGGCGTCGCGGGCGATCCCGGCCACCCGGATCATGTTCTCGGCATCGTGCAGGCAGTCGAAGATCCAGAGGCTTTCGATGCCGTGCTTGGCGAGGGTGCGGATCCACAGCTCGACGATCGAGTCCGGCGTGACGTTCATGCCGACGATGCCGTTGGTGCGGGTGCCGGCGCGCAGGGTCGCGTTGGGGAGCGCGGCGCGGATCGCGTCGAGGCCCTTCCAGGGGTTCTCCTGGCGGAAGCGGACCATCACCTCGAAGATCGAGCTGCCGGTGAGGTCGACGACGTGGTAGCCGGCCGAGTCGATCGCCTCGGCGACCGGGAGGATCTGGCCGGCCCGCATCCGCATGCCCCAGTAGCTCTGCTGGCCATCGCGAAGCGACTGGTCGATGATCTCGATCCGCGCCATCAGCCCGCCTCCCCTGCGGCGGCGTTCCATTCGGGCAGGAAGGTTTCCTCGACCCAGCGGGTGTGGACGCGGCCGGCGACGACCTCGGGGTGGGCGAGCAGGTCGGAGGCGAAGCCGGCGGTGGTCTCGACGCCGGCGACCCGCAGGTGCGCCAGCGCCCCGCGGGTGCGGGCGAGGGCGGCGGTGCGATCGGGCCCGGAGCCGATCACCTTGGCCAGCAGCGAGTCGTAGAACGGGGCTACGGTCCAGCCGGGGAAGCAGGCGGTGTCGACGCGGACGTCGGTGCCGTTCGGGGCGGCCCACTGCTCGAGGCGGCCCGGGGTCGGGGCGAAGTCGCGGGCGGGCGACTCGGCGTTGATCCGCACCTCGATCGCGTGGCCGCTGACCGCGATGTCGTCCTGGCCGACCGACAGGCCCTCGCCGCCGGCGATGTGGAGCATCTCGCGGACGACGTCGACGCCGGTGACGACCTCGGAGACCGGGTGCTCGACCTGCAGGCGGGCGTTGATCTCGAGGAAGCCGGCGGACCCGCGGTCGGCGTCGACGAGGAACTCGCAGGTGGCGGCGCCGCAGTAGTCGAGGGCCGCGATCATCCGCACCGCGGCGTCGCCGATCTGGCGCTCCAGCGCCTCCGGCAGGTCATGGGCCGGCGCCTCCTCGATCAGCTTCTGGTAGCGGCGCTGCAGCGTGCAGTCGCGGTTGCCGACGTGGACGACGTTGCCGGCGGCGTCGCCCAGCACCTGCACCTCGACGTGGCGGGCGTGGCGGACGTAGCGCTCGAGGAAGAGGCGGCCGTCGCCGAAGGCGGCCTCGGCCTCGCCGTGGGCGGCGGCGAAGGCGGCGCCGATCCCGCCCTCGTCCTCGACCATCC
This sequence comes from uncultured Actinomycetes bacterium, assembly GCA_963839115.1. Taxonomy (GTDB): domain Bacteria; phylum Actinomycetota; class Thermoleophilia; order Solirubrobacterales; family 70-9; genus VAYN01. The sequence continues at coordinate 967,525 of CAWITM010000001.1, read as the reverse complement.
GCATCCCGCGGCCGCCGCCGCCGGCCGCCGCCTTGAGCAGGATCGGGTAGCCGATCTCGGCGGCGATCGCGCGCGCGTCGGCCTCTGAGGCGACGATGTCGGAGCCCTCGTTGATCGGCACGTCGAGCTCGCGGGCCAGCGCCCGCGCCGTCGCCTTGTCGCCGCTGCGGCGCATCGCCGCCGCCGAGGGGCCGATGAAGACGACGCCCTCCTCCTCGCAGGCGGCGGCCAGCTCGGGCCGCTCGGAGAGGAAGCCGTAGCCGGGATGGAGTCCGTCGCAGCCCTTGACCTTGGCGGCGCTGACCACGCGGTCGACGTCGAGGTAGCTTTCCGACGCCGCGGCCGGGCCGATGCAGACGACCTCGTCGGCGAGCTGGGCGCCGAGGCTGCCGCGATCGACCTCCGACACCGCGAGCACCGATTCGATGCCCTCGTCGAAGCAGGCTTTGACGATCCGCACGGCGATCTCGCCGCGGTTGGCGATCAGCACGCGGCGCAGGGCCACGCCGTCATCCCTCCGGATCGACGACGACGATCGCCTGCCCGAATTCGACCGCCCCGCCGTTCTCGACGAGGATCGCGGTGACGACGCCGTCGACGGGGGAAGCGACGTGGTTCATCAGCTTCATGACCTCGACGATGGCGACGGTCTCGCCCGCCGCGACCTCTTGCCCAACCTCCACGAACGGCGGAGCTCCCGGCGAAGGGGCTCGCCAGAAGAGTCCGACCGACGGAGCCTCGATCTTCGTCCCCTGCGCGGAAACCTCGCCGGACGCCTCCGCCGGGGGTGGCACTGTAGGGGGGACCACCCCTGAGGAAGCTTTAGCTACCGGAAGGGGTGGTGGGTCCCCTGCAGTGACAGGACCCGCGGCGGAGGCGGCCGGCGCCGGGGCAACCGTCCCTTGAGGCAGAGGATCGCGGGACACGTGGAGGCTGTCCTCGCCGACCTCGACGACCATCTCCCGCCAGTCGCTTCGCTCGAAAGCGTCCAAGAGCGCCTTGATCGTTTCTGGGGTCATCTCCATATGGGGCGATCTCCTCGGTCGCGAGTTTGGACGCTTGCTTCGATAGTAAGTGCATGAAGATCGACTTCCAACGGGCGCTTACGGCTCCGCCCGGGGCCCGACAGGTGATCTTGATTAGGCACGGTTCGTGCGAGCCGCCGGCCCCGGGTGGACTGATCGATGGGCGCAGTGATCCCTCGCTGAACGAGCGCGGAAGGGCTGAGGCGGCAGACGCCGCGGCGCGGCTTGCCGGTGAGCCGGTGGTGGCGGTGCTCTCCAGCTGGATGCGGCGCGCGGCCGAGACCGCCGAGCCGATCGCCGCCGCCCGGGGGCTCGAGGTCGAGGCGCTCGACGACCTGCGCGAGATCTACCTCGGCGAGTGGGAGGGCAACGGAATCGCGACGCGCGGCGCCAGCGGCGACCCGGAGCTGGCACGGGTCTTCGCCGAGCAGCGCTGGGACCTGATCCCGGGCTGCGAGGACGTCGGCGAGTTCGGCGACCGGGTGCGGCGCGGCGTCGAGGCCGTCGCCGACGCGGCCGGCGAGGGCACGATCGCGGTCGGCGTCACCCACTCGGCGGTGATCGCCGAGTTCTGCCGCCAGATCACCGGCGCCGACGCCTTCGCCTTCCTCTACAACACCAACGGCTCGATCACGCGGGCGATGCGGCTCGAGGACGGCCGCTGGATCCTGGGCGCCTACAACGTCACCGAGCACATCGGCGCCCGCGAGGCGGCTGGCGCGGTGGCGGAGGATCGTGGTCGGAAGGGCTGACATCGGTCTGAGGTGAGCGCCGGCGAGGCGGCCGCTCCCTAGTGATACACCGGATTCGCCGCCCTCCCGGCCCGGCGCGGCCCGCCCGTCTGTGGTTACCCCAAGCTCGCGCCACGCCCGGTCGGCCGGCGCCGCGGCCAGCGGCCAGTATCGGTTTCGACGCTCCGGCGTCTGGGACGAACCGGGGAAGAACCGCGATGGAGGGAGCGAGATGAGCCAGGACAACGGTGGCCGCGTCGCCGGCAAGGTGGCGGTGGTGAGCGGTGCGAGCAGCGGCATCGGCCGCGCCGCCTTCGAGCTGCTGGGCCGCGAGGGTGCCAGGGTCGTCGGCACCGCGCGCCGCCAGGAGCAGCTCGACGAGGCGCTGAAGAACGTGACCGACGCCGGCGGCGAGGGCATCGTCGTCGCCGCCGACCTCGAGGAGGACGGCACCGCCGACCGGGTGGTCGGAGCCGCGCTCGAGGAGTACGGCCAGGTCGACATCCTCGTCTGCAACGCCGGCGTCGGCTGGAAGTACGGCGAGGAACATCCCGGGACGATGGCGCCGCTGCACGAGGTCTCGCTGGAGAACTGGCGCGACGTGATCGGCGGCGTCGACCTCGAGGGCTACTTCGCGATGATGCGGGCGGCGCTGCCGCCGATGATCGAGCGCGAGAGCGGCGCGATCGTGAACATCTCCAGCATGGCCGGCGTCACCGGCCTCTACGACGCCCACCCCTACACGGCGGCCAAGGGCGCGATCGTCAACCTCGGCCGCTCGATGGCGATCACCTACGGCAAGCAGGGCATCCGCACCAACACGATCTGCCCGGGCTTCATCGACACGGCGATGATCGCCCCGGTGATCGGAGCCTTCGACGACCCCGACACGGCGGCGGCGCTGGTGCCGATGAAACGACCGGGGAAACCGGAGGAGATCGCCAACGCGGTGCTCTTCCTGGCCTCCGACGACGCCAGCTATGTCAACGGGTCGGTGCTGCTGGTCGACGGCGGCTGCACCTCGCGGAGCTTCACCGCCTAGCGGCGGCCGAACGGAGAGGAACGAGATGGCAACGAGCAACGGGGTCGGAAACGGGCGGGTCGAGGGCAAGGTTGCGGTGATCAGCGGGGCGAGCAGCGGCATCGGCCGCGCCTCCTTCGAACTGCTGGCGCGCGAAGGCGCCAAGGTCGTCGGCACCGCCCGGCGCGAGGAGAAGCTGAACGAGGCGCTCGCCGCGGTCGAGGCCGCGGGCGGCGAAGGGATGATCATCGCCGCCGACCTCGAGGACGAGGCGACTGCCGAGCGCGTCGTCGCCGCCGCCCTCGACGCCTACGGCCAGGTCGACATCCTCGTCTGCAACGCCGGCGTCGGCTGGCAGTACGGCGAGGAACACCCAGGCGCGATGGCGGCGATCCACGAGGCCTCGCTGGAGAACTGGCGTGACGTCGTCGGCGGCGTCGACCTCGAGGGCTACTTCACGATGATCCACGCCGCCCTGCCCGCGATGCTCGAGCGCGAAAGCGGCTCGATCGTCAGCATCGCCTCGATGGCCGGCCTGACCGGCCTCTACGACGCCCACGCCTACACCGCGACCAAGGGCGCGCTCGTCAACCTCACCCGCTCGATGGGCATCACCTACGCCAAACAGGGCGTGCGCGCCAACTGCGTCTGCCCGGGCTTCATCGACACGCCCCTGATCGAACCGGCGATCGGCCTCTTCGAGGACGACGCCACCCGCTGGGCGATGGTCCCGATGGGCCGCGCCGGCACCGCCGAGGAGATCGCCTACGCGGTCCTCTACCTCGGCTCCGACGAGTCGAGCTACTGCACCGGCACGGCGCTACTCGCCGACGGCGGCTGCATCTCGCGCTCGTTCCCGGGAGGATGAGCGGGTGGACTCCCGCCCCCTCGCCACCCTCTCGATCGGCGACGCCGCCGAATTCCGCAAGACCGTCTCCGAGACCGACGTCTACCTCTTCGCCGGAGTCACCGGCGACTTCAACCCGCTCCACGTCGACGAGGAGTACGCCAAGACCACCCCCTTCGGCTCCCGCGTCGCCCACGGCCCCCTCACCTTCGCCCTCTGCGCCGGCCTGCTCGGCACCGAGCTGCCCGGCCTCGGCACCGTCGCCGTCTCCAACCAGATCGACTACCTGGCCCCGGTCTTCATCGGCGACACGATCCGCGTCCGCGTCGAGGTCGCCGCCCTCGACACCGAGCGCAACCGCGCCACGATGGCGGTCACCTGGACCAACCAGAAGGGCGTCGAGGTCGCGGCCGGCTCGATGGTCGTCAAGCCCCCTCGCGAGGTCGTCACCATCTGACCCGAGCGATTCCGGCATTTTCCACACCATGGTGTGGAAAAGATCGGAATCGCCGTCGCTCAGCGGGCACGGCCGAGGGTCAGGCCGGAGAGGCCGATGCCGCCGTCGACCGGGATCCAGGTGCCGGTGACGTAGCCCGCCGCGTCGCTGCAGAGGAAGGCGACGAGCGCCGCCACCTCGGCGGGATCGGCGAAGCGCTTCATCGGCACGTTCCCGAGCGCCCGCTCCCGCACCTCGGCCGGCATCGCCTCGACCTTCTCGGTCGCCACCATCCCCGGCAGCACCGCGTTGACCGTAACGCCGACCGGCGCAAGCTCCAGCGCCAGCGTCCGCACCAGTCCCAGCACCCCCGCCTTGCTGGCCGCGTAGGCGGCCTGGCCGGCGAGGCCGTCGGTGGCGGCGGTCGAGGAGATCGCGACGATGCGGCCTCGTCGCCGCTCCCGCATCCCAGCGAGCGCCGGCTGCAGCGAGAGGAACGTCCCGGTCAGGTTCACGTCGAGTTCCGCCCGCCAGGCGGTCTCGTCGATGCGCTCCGCGTCAACCACCCGGTCGACGACAGCGGCGTTAGCCACCACGGCCCCGATCGGCCCAAGCGCGGCGGCGGCGCGGTCGTGCGCGGCCCGTGCGGCGGCACCGTCCCGCACGTCCCAAAGCAGCCCGAGCGCCTTGCCGCCCGTCTCGCGAACCATCTCAGCGGTCCGCTCAGCGCCACCTCCGAGGTCACAACAGGCGACCGCCCACCCCACTTCGGCCAGAGCAACGCAAATGGCCCGCCCAATCCCGCCGCCGGCCCCCGTGACCAGCGCGCACGTATCCCCTCGCACTTGCAGGTAGGAGGGGATGCGTGCGCGCTGGTCCTGGGAGGCGGTCACGCCCCAGTCCGCTCCATCCCGTACCGGCGCCAGTACTCGTCCGGGATGTCCTCGGCCTGCTTGTACCAGTACCAGACGCAGGGATCGTGATCGAAGTCGGTTGGCGGCTTCGACGGATATAGCGGCAGGCCGTACCAGCGGATCGGCAGCAGCTCGTTCATGAAGGCGCAGTGGGTGCAGTAGAGCGGGAAGCCCTCGCGACCGTAGGACCAGTCGTGGGCCTTTTCGGTGACGCCGTAGGGATCCTCGCCGCTGTAGGCGCCGTTGCGCCAGAGCCGCTGGCCGCTGCCGCAGGGGTTCATCGCGAAGGTGAATTTCTCCTCGTCCTCGGCGATCGTGAAGGCACCCGGGTTCTCGCCGGTGGCGCTGCCGGAATGGGCTCGCCAGGTCGCCGCCAGCGCCTCGACGATCTCGCGGCGGTCGCGGTCGAGGATCTTGCCGGTGTCGCGCTTCCAGCCGCGCCGGAGGCTCTCTTCCCAGGCCTCCCCCACGCCCTCGTCGCCCATCTTCGCCTGCACGTAGGTGACCAGGCCCAGCATCGACTCGGCCATCACGTCGTGGAGGAAGCGCCACTCGTGGCGCATCGCCTTGCAGAGCGAGAGCGCCGTCTCGGTGTCGCCGGCCTCGAGCGCCTCGATCGCCCGGTCCATCGTCGGCCGCGACATCTGCCCCAGTTGCTCGTCGCTGAACCAGCGTTCCGGCTCGGCCATCTCGTCCTCCCGTCTAGGTCTTGGTACCTGTCCCCGCCGGCTGCTCGGCGAGGAAGGATTCGCGCAGCTTGAACTTCTGGACCTTGCCCGACGGCGTCAGCGGCAGCTCCTCGAGCGTGCGCAGGTGGGCCGGGACCTTGTAGCGGGCGACCCGGCCGGTCATCCGCTCGCGCAGCTCATCGTGGCTCAGCGAGGCGCCCTCGGCGAGCCGCACGTAGGCGGCGCAGACTTCGCCGTAGCGCTCGTCCGGCACCCCGATCACAGCGACGTCGGCGACCTCGTCGAGCTCACGGACGGCGTTCTCGATCTCGGCCGGGAAGATGTTCTCGCCGCCGCGGATGATCATCTCCTTGGCGCGGCCGGTGATCGACACGTAGCCGTTGGCGTCGATCCGGGCGAGGTCGCCGGAGCGGATGAAGCCGTCGGGGCCGATCGCCGCCGCGGTCGCCTCCGGGTTGTCCCAGTAGCCGCGCATCACCATCGCGCTGCGCGAGCGCAGCTCGCCCTCGACCCCGAGCGCGACCGGCTCGGTGCCGCCGGGCTCGACGATGTCGACCTCGACGTGGGGCAGCGGCGGGCCGACCGTCGTGGTCTGCAGGTCGACCGGGTCGCCGGGCAGGGTCGCGCAGATGACCGGCGAGCACTCGGTCATCCCGTAGGTGTTGTTGATGCCGACGCCGTAGCGCTCGATCCAGCGGTTCATCACCTCGGGCGGGACCGGCGAGCCGCCGGTGACGACGACTTCCAGCGAGCTGAGGTCGCGGCCGTCCCTGGCCACCTGCTCTTCGAGCCCGATCATCATCGTCGGCACAAGCGAGACCGAGGTGCAGCCCTCCTCCTCGATCGTCCGGTTGATCCGCGCCGCGTCGAAGGTGACGGCGGGCAGCTGGGCCGAGCCGGTGGCGACGCTGCCGAGCGTCGACATCACGCAGCCGCCGCAGTGGAAGTAGGGCATCGGGTTGCAGTGGCGACCGTGCTGTCGCAGCGTCGCGCGGTGGGCGAAGAGGCGGGCGTCGTTGACGATGCCGCCGTGGCTCAGCTCGGCGCCCTTGGGGAAGCCGGTGGTGCCGGAGGTGAACTGGATCTGCGAGGTGTCGGCGGAGCGCACGGCGCGGCGGCGGCGCTCGAGCCGGTCCTCCCCGACGCCGTCGCCGCCGGCCAGCCACTCCTCCCAGGACGGGGCGCCGTCGTGGGCTGCGCCGATCGACACCAGCAGCTGCACGTGCTCGAGGTCGGCGCTGGCCTCGCGGGCGATGTCCCAGAGGCTCGCGCCTCGGTTCTCGGGCAGGACGAAGCAGGCGCTGGCGCCGGACTTGGCGAGCACGAACTCGACCTCGCTGGCGCGGTAGAGCGGGTTCATCGGCACCACCACGGCGCCGATGTAGGCGGCCCCGAACTGCAACTCCAGCCACTCCGGGATGTTGGTCGCCCAGATGCCGAAGCGCTCGCCCGGCTCGATCCCGGAGGCAATCAGCGCCCGCCCGACCCGCCGCGCCCGGGCCGCCAGCTCGGCGTAGGTCCAGCGCGCCTCGATGCCGAGGTCGCGGTAGGCCGAGAAGACGACCGCCTCCTCGTCGGGCCAGCGCTCGACCGACTCGTCGAGCAGGCCGCCGACGGTGAGGTCGCGCATCGCCGGCTCTTCGCCGGGGCTCGGCAGCCAGTGGGAGATGCCGGGCTTCGCGAGCGCCATCGTCGCCTCAGTCGAGCGCCAGCTCGTGGAACGGGGCCTCGCCGGGATAGGCGACTTCGGTCGCCAGCCGGACGCCGCAGCCAGGGCAGCAGAAGTCGCGGAAGACGACCTCGTCGTCGACGAACTTGGCCGGGTCGGGGTAGGCCGGGTTGAGCGAGGCGGTCGGGCGCTCGCGCATCGCCATCGCCAGCTTCGGGTTGCCGACCAGCGGCCCCAGGTCGGTGGCGCAGCGGTGGCAGTGGAAGTGGCCGTCCTCGCGGTCGATCAGGTAGGCGTCGGCGAAGGACTCGGCGCCCTCGGCGGCCGTCACCGGCGGCGCCAGCCGGTCGCGCTCGGCGCCGCAGTCGCGCAGGCGTTCGAGCAGCTTGCGCTCGCGCTTCTTGGCGGTCGCCTCGGGGTCGACGGCGCCGTCCTCGGCGAGCCGCACTGCGTAGAGGTCATCGGCGGCGCGGGCGCTGATCGCCCCGGAGGCGACGTCGGCACGGACCGCCTGGGGGTCGCGGGTCAGCGGGTCGCCGTAGCCGCTCGGCGCGAGCCAGTTCCAGTAGAGGACGTCGTCGTCGCCGACCGGGAAGCCGTCGGGCTTGCCGCCGATCTCGAGCTCGGTCCCCGCCAGCTCGTCGAGGTCCTGCGGCATCTCGCCGGCCGCGAAGCGGGCGCGCAGATCAGAGCCCTGGATCACCCGGGTCACCATGATCGAGCCAGGATCGCCGCCGAAGAGGCCCGGCGTCTTCGGGATCCCCTCGTTGGTGGCGAGGCCGAGGAACGACTCGCCCTTGTGGGGGACGTAGGCGATCTCGCCGCCGTTGCCGGCGCGCGAGCGCCCGGCGCCGCCGGAGTCGGCGTGCTCGCGGCGGAACAGGTAGAGGATCGGCCAGTCGGCCTCGTAGGCCTCGACGTTGGGGCCGCGGCCCTCGGGAATCCAGAAGTGGCCGTTGGCGAATTCGCCGTCGCGGATGGCGGTGGCGCCACCGCCGCCCAGCATGTTGTCGCCCATCCCACCGACGTAGTAGTCGCCGCGCTGGTTCTCACCGGCGACGAAGTGGCAGGGCCACTGGGCGCCGTCGGGGGTGACCGCATTGGCGCGCATCGTCGCGTCGCTGGAGGCCAGCATCATCTTCGAGACCAGCGCGTTGCCGAGCGAGATCGCCGTCTCGGTCGCGTACACCCCGGCCGGGCTGACCGCGGCGCCCCAGTCGGGCGAGGTGATCTTGCCCGGTTCCGGGTCGAACCTGCAGAGCCTGGCGGCACCGCCGATGCAGCCCATCTGTCCCGGCAGCATCAGCACGTTGATCGAGCCGAGGATCGCCCCGCGCCAGGCGGCGAAGCCGACGTTGATCGCGCCGACCTGGTCGTGGGTGCCGACGTTGTCCCAGATCAGCTCGCGGCCCTTCTTGCGGACCGTGGTCTGCACCGGGTAGGTGCCGCGGTCGCCGTTGCGCGAGACCTCCTGGATCAGGCGCTCGGAGTAGGTGCCGTCGGGGATCGTGTCGAGCGCCGCCTCGAAGGCCCGCTGGCTGGCGTCGAGAGCGCGGCGCATCGTCCCCTTGACGACGCCCTTGCCGTACTTGGCGACCAAGCCGAGGATCCGCGAGCGGGCGGCGTTGTTGCCGGCGATCGTCGCCCGCAGGTCGAGTGAGAGGTTGCCCGGCGTGCGCGAGCAGCGCCGATAGAGCGCCTCCATGTCGGGCACGATCTGGTTGCCCTCGACGATCTTGAACGGCGGGTATGAGGGCGGGTCCCAGAAGGCGTCCTCGGCGTTCGGGCAGAAGGAGCCGGGGACGGTCCCGCCGATGTCGTTCTGGTGGGAGATGTTGGCGACCCAGCAGAAGACCTCGCCGTCGACGAAGACCGGGCACATCAGGCCGACGTCGGGCTGGTGGGCGGTGCCGATGATCGGGTCGTTGCACAGCCACATGTCGCCGTCGAGGACCCGTTCGCCGCGGTTTTCGAGGATGTAGCGGGTCATCATGTCGAGCATCCCCGACATGTACTGGAGGCAGGGGCCGAAGTAGAGGAGCTCGGCGTCCTCGGTGAGGATGCAGGGCTGGAAGTCACGGATCTCGACGGTGATCTGGGAGACCGCCAGGTTCTCGATCTCGCGCACGTGCTCGGCGTTGGCGTTCCAGAGGCCGTGGCGGACGACCTCGTAGGTGATCGGGTCGATCTCGGTCTCGGCCTCGGTCGAGAGCTTCAGCTTCGGCGGCACCTTGACCGGGCCGGTCGGGTTGAAGGCGTGGTCGGTCCCGTCCCAGAACTCGGGCGGGCGCTGGGGACGATTGGCGCGCGGGTCGGCGGCGGGGCCGGTGGCGGTTGCGGGGTTCATGGCGTGCCTCCTACGCTGCCGTCGGTTTCAGGGTCATCACGAAGTCGCCGGTCGGGCGCCGCTCGCAGCTCGTCCCGGGCGGGACCACGATCCCGGTGATCGCCAGGTCGATCACCGCCGGGCCCGCGACCGTCTCGCCGAGCGGCATCGCGTCGCCGTTGTAGACGGCCGCGTCGACGGCGCCGGCGCCGCGCTCGAAGTGGACCGGGCGCGAGCCCTTGCGGAACTCCTCGCCGGTGGCGACGTCGAGGCGGTCGAGGTTGGCCGAGCCCATCGCGATCGCCGGCTCGAGCCGGATCGAGACGATCTCGACGCGGGCGCCGGGCAGCAGCGCGACCTCGCCGTAGCGGTCGGTGTAGAGCTCGACGAACTGGCGTTTGACCGCCTCCAGGGTCTCGGCGGTGATCGGGCCGTCGGGGAAGCGCATCTCGAGCTCGTGGCGCTGCCACTGGAAGCGCATGCGGGCGAAGCGGCGGAAGTCGAAGGCGCCCGAGTCCTCGCGCTGGTCGAGCGCCTCGCGAGCCTGGGCGTCGAGCTCCGCGAAGGCGCCCTGCACGGCGCCGAGGTCGAACGGCTCGATCAGCACGACCGAGGATTCGTACTGGTAGCGGATGTCGGCCTGGGAGATCCCGAACGCCGACCAAACCGAGGCCGCCTCGCCGGGGACGACGATCGTCTCGACGCCCAGCGAGGCCGCGTAGCCGGCGGCGTGGAAGGGACCGGCGCCGCCGTAGCTCATCAGCACGAAGTCGCGCGGGTCGAAGCCGCGGCCGATGATCTCGTTCTCCAGCGCCGCCGCCATCTTGGCGTTGGCGACCTCGACGATGCCGAGTGCGGCGTCGGTGACCGAGAGGCCGAGCGGATCGGCGATCCGCTCCTTGATCGCCCGCTCGGCGAGGTCGCGGCGCGGCTTGAAGCCACCGCGCTCGCCCTTGGAGCCGAAGGTCGCCTCGGGGGCGATGTAGCCGAGGATGAGGTCGGCGTCGGTCACCGTCGGCTCCTCACCGCCGCGGTCATAGCAGCAGGGGCCGGGGAGCGAGGAGGCGCTCTGGGGGCCGACGCGCAGGCCGCCGCCGAGCTCGTCGATCCAGGCGATCGAGCCGCCGCCGGCGCCGATCGAGATCACCTCGACAGCCGGGACGCGGTAGCGCCACTTGCCGAGCAGGGTGTCGTCGGCAGCGAGCGGCTCGCCGTCCTTGATGATCCCGACGTCGAACGAGGTCCCGCCCATGTCGGAGGCGATGATGTCGTCGCGGCCGAGGTCGGCGGCGATGCGGGCGCAGCCGATCAGGCCGCCGACCGGGCCCGAGCCGATCGTGAAGATCGGGCGGTCGGCGCCGAGGGCGAGCGGGACCATGCCGCCGTGGCACTGCATGATGTGGAGCTCGCCGGCGAAGCCGACGTCGGCGAGGCGGCCCTGGACCCCGTGCAGATAGGTGCTGGTGACCGGGCCGACGTAGGAGTTGATCAGGGTGGCGACGAAGCGCTCGTACTCGCCGACCGACTTGGAGATCTCGCTGGAGATCGTCACGAAGACGCCGGGGGCGCGCTCGGCGACGATCTCGCGGGCGCGGCGCTCGTGGGCGTCGTTGCGGACCGACCAGAGGAAGGCGATCGCGATCGTCTCGACCCCGGCCTCGACGAGTGCGTCGGCGGCGGCGGCGACCGCTGCCTCGTCGAGCGCGACGACGACGTCGCCCTCGGAGTCGATCCGCTCGGCGACCCCGTGGGTGCGCTCGATCGGCACCAGCGGCTCGGGCTTGCGGGTTTCGGCGAAGCGCAGGAGGTTCTCCGGCGGCTCGCCGGTCGGGCGGCCGAGGCCGCGCATCGTGCGGACGGTGTCCTCGAAGCCGCGGGTCGTGATCAGGCCGATCGCGGCGCCCTTGCGCTCGACGACGATGTTGGTGGCGACGGTCGAGCCGTGCGAGATCAGCCGGTCCATCTTCGTGTAGAGGTCGCCGGGGGCGAGGCCGAGCTGGTCGCCGGCCGACTCGACGGCTCCGAAGAAGCCCGATTTGAACGAGTCGGCGGGCGAGGACAGCGCCTTGCCGTAGGCGACGCGCCCGTCCTCGTCGACGAGGACGCAGTCGGTGAAGGTGCCGCCGATGTCCACGCCGCAAACCATTCCGGCCACAGCAAGTTCCTCCTCAGGTAGGTCTGCTGGCCACGCTAGTCGCGGCCGGGCGGGCGCGGAGGCACTTCGCGGGCGGGCTTTGGGGGGCCTCCAAAGGGCCTTCTCAATTGACTGACCGTCCGGTCGGTCAGGTGGTATCGTCCCTTCGGTGGAGGCTGTCCGCTGGCACGCCGCTGGTGATGTGCGGCTCGACGAGGTCGAGCTGGCACTGCCGCTCGGGCCGGGGATGATCGAGGCCGAGGTCCTGTACTGCGGGATCTGCGGCAGCGACCTGGCCGAGTTCCGCCACCCCTTCGCGATCCGCCCCGAGAAGGTCCACCCGCTGAGCGGCCAGCAGCCGCCGCTGACCCTCGGGCACGAGTTCTCCGCCGTGGTCACGGCGCTCGGCGAGGGGGTCGAGGGCCTGGCGCCCGGCGACCGCGTCTCCGCCGACGCCTGCTGGCGCTGCGGCGAGTGCAAGGCCTGCGTCAGCGGTCGCTACAACCAGTGCCTCTACAGCGGCTCGATCGGCCTCTCCTCCGACGGCGCCTTCGCGCCCCTGGTCCGCTTCCCCGCCTACTGCGCGGTGCCGCTGCCCGACGCGGTCGGCGACGAGGTCGGCGCGCTGCTCGAGCCGCTCGCCGTCGGCCTGCACGCCCTCGACCGCGGCGGCGCCCGGGCCGGCGAGCAGGTCGTTGTGATCGGCTACGGCCCGGTCGGCGCCGCGACCGCGATGGTGGCCCGCTCGCTCGGGCTCGAGGCGCTGGTCTGCGAGCTCGGCGAGGGCCGCCGCGCCCGCGCCGGCGCCGACGGCTTCGAGACCCTCGCCCCGGAGCGCGACAAGCGCGAGTTCGCCCGCGCCGTGCGGGACCTGACCGGCGGCGGCGCCGAGCTGGTCGTCGACTGCAGCGGCGCCGTGCCGGCGCTGGAAGCGGCGACCGAGATGACCGAACGCGGTGGCCGCATCGTCATCGCCGGCATCCCCAAGCAGCCGGTCCCGGTCGACGCCGGGCGGATGGTCGTCTACGAGCGCTCGCTGATCGCGACCCTCGGCTACGCCAACGACCTGCCCCGGGTCGCCGCGATGATCGCCTCCGGCAGCCTCGATCCGAGCTCGATGATCACCAGGCGGATCGCCCTCGCCGACGTCGCCGGCGAGATCGCCGCGATGGCCGCCGATCCTGGCGACGATGTCAAGGTGCTGGCCGAGGTGGCGGCGTGACACGAGCCGAGATCGCGCCGTGCTCGGCCGAGGTGGGCCGGTGAGCCCGGCCGCGACCGCCCTCGTCGTGCCGATGCCTCACATGGGGGTCTCGGTCGAGGAGGGCACCGTGATCGAGTGGCGCGTGAGCGCCGGCGAGGAGGTCGCCGAGGGCGATCTGATCTGCGAGGTGGCGACCGACAAGGTCGACATCGAGGTGCTGGCCCCGGCGGCCGGGACGCTGACCCGAATCGTCGCCGCTGCCGGCGAGACCGTCGCGGTTGGCGAGCCGCTGGCCGAGATGGGCGGCGAGGGCGCTGCCAGCGAAGCGTCGAGCGGTGGCGGTGAGCAGGTCCCGGCGCCGAGCGCACCGTCGACGAGCGACGACGGTGGGACGGCCGCTGGCGCTGGCGGAGCCGAAGCCGCTGGCGGAGCCGGAGCCGGAGCGGGAGCCGAGGAAGCTGGACGGGAACGCCAGCCCGCCGATGGCGCCGCGGATGCGTCGGGTGGGCCCGTCGCCTCCGCGGCCAACGCCGAGGGCGCCGGCCGCCGCGCCGCCGCCGGTCGCGACGAGCACGGGCGCTTCGACCCCGACGCTGCCGCCGGCGCGGTCACCAGCTTCAAGCGCGACGGGCCGCTGGCCTCGCCGCTGGCGCGGCGCGTCGCCGCCGAGCACGGCGTCGAGCTGAGCGCCGTCACCGGCAGCGGCCGCGGCGGGCGTATCCGTAAAACCGACGTCCTGGCCGCGGCGGCGGCCGGTCCCAGCTCCTCTGCCGGCTCCGCCGCTGCACGTCGGAGCTCCGCGGCGAGCGCTCCGACCTCGGCGGCCGGTCCCAAGTTGGGCCCCGCCGGCATCCCGCCCGGCTACGAGGGCGTCCCCCACGAGGTCGTGCCGACGACCCGCGTGCGGCGGGCGATCGCCGAGCACATGATCCGCTCGCGCCAGACCGCCGCCCACATGACGACCGAGGTCGACGTCGACCTCAAGGCCGTGATCGCCGCCCGCACCGAGCTGAACGCCGCCCGCCTCGCCGCCGGCGCGCCGAAGCTCTCCTTCCTCCCCTTCATCGCCCGCGCCACCTGCGCGGCATTGGCCGAGCACCCTGACATGAACGCCACCTTTCAGGGCGAGCAGACGATCCGCTGGGCCGAGGTCAACCTCGGCGTCGCCGTCGACACCCCCGCCGGCCTCCTCGTCCCCGTCGTCCGCAACTGCGGCGCCCTGACCGCGCCGGCGATCGGCGCCGCGATCGCCGACCTGGCCGCCCGCGCCCGCGACCGCAAGCTCATGCCCGACGACCTCGCCGGCGGCACCTTCACGCTCTCCAACCCCGGCTCGGTCGGCGCCGTCTCGGCGCCGGCGATCATCAACCAGCCCCAGGTCGCGATCCTCGGCATCCCGACGATCGTCCGCAAGCCCTGGGTCATCACCGGCCCCGATGGCGAGGAGACGGTCGCGATCCGCTCGATCCTCCGCCTCGCCGTGACCTTCGACCACCGCGCCGTCGACGGCGCCGACGCCACCCGTTTCGCCGTCGCCGTCAAAGAGCGCCTCGAGTCCTGGGGCCTCGAGGCCTACGCCTAGCCGCGTTCCGCTGTTCCTTATGGGTCTATAGGACCCACAAGGAACAGCAGAGTCCAGCTTGCGGGGGACTCGGGGGCGCTAGAGCGCCACGAGCTCGCGGGCGCTGGCCTCGATCTGGGCGGCGCTGGGGATGACCAGCTGCTCGAGGTCGGGGTCCTGGGGGACCGGGGTGTCGAGGGCGCCGAGGCGCCAGACCGGGGCGTCGAGGGCGAAGAAGGCGGCTTCGCCGATGCGGGCGGCGATCTCGGCGCCGGCGCCGGCGGTGCGGACGGCCTCGTGGACAACGAGGGCGCGGCCGGTGCGCTCGACCGAGGCGACGATCGTCTCCATGTCGAGCGGGACGAGGGTGCGGGGGTCGATCACCTCGAGGTCGATGTCGTCGGCGGCGAGGCGCTCGGCCGCCTCGAGCGCGCGGGGCACCATCAGGCCGGTGGCGACGACGGTGAGGTCGGTGCCGGTGCGGCGCACCGCGGCCTCGCCGAAGAGCACCGTGAAGTCGGGGTCGGTCGGTACCGGGCCCTTGACCCGGTACATGCCCTTGTGCTCGAAGAAGAGGACCGGGTTGCGGTCGCGGATCGCCGTCTTCAGCAGGCCCTTGGCGTCGGCCGGGGTCGCCGGCAGGACGACCTTGAGGCCGGGGACGTGCATCCCCAGCGCCTCGAGGCTCTGCGAGTGTTCGGCGCCGGCCCCGCCGACGACGCCGGTCGGCAAGCGCACCACCGCCGGCAGTTCGAGGGCGCCGCCGTGCATGTAGCGCCACTTGGCGAGCTTGTGGAAGATCTCATCGCCGGCGACGAGGCCGAAATCGGCGAACTGCAGCTCGACGACGGGGATCGTCCCGGTCATCGCCGCGCCGGCGGCGCCACCGACGATGAAGGTCTCGTTGATCGTCGTGTCGCGGACGCGGGCCGGGCCGAACTCGTCGTAGAGGCCGCGGGTGACGCCGAAGACGCCGCCCATCTTGCCGATGTCCTGGCCCATCATCCAGACGCGCTCGTCGCGGCGCATCTCCTCGGCCAGCGCCTGGTTGATCGCCCGGCCGTAGCCGATGACCTCGGTCTCGACCCCCTCCGGCACCTCGGCGAGCACGGTCACGACCAGACGTCCCGGGTGACGATGTCGGGGTCCGGTTTGGGCATCGCCAGCGCCGCCTCCAGGGCGGCCTCGGCCTCGGCGCCGGCGGCGGCGTCGATCTCGTCGGCGACCGCCGCGTCGACCCGCTCGCGCAGGATCCCCAGCGGGTCGCGCGGCACCTCGAGCCCGTCGGCGATGTCGTCGCGGTACTTCTGCGAATCGCCCTCGTAGTGGCCGCGGATGCGCAGGGTCTTGGCCTCGATCAGCGACGGTCCCTCGCCGGCGCGCGCCCGCGCGACCGCGGTCGCCATCGCCTCGCGGACGGCGATCGCGTCCTGGCCGTCGACGACGACGCCGGGGACGCCGTAGGCGACGGCGCGGTCGGCGATGTCCTCGGTCGGGCTCTGGGCCGAGATCGGCGCCGAGAGGTGCCAGCCGTTGTTCTCGCAGACCCAGACGACCGGCAGCTTCCAGACCGCCGCCTGCAGCGCCGCCTCGTGGAAGGTGCCGCGGGCGGCGGCGCCGTCGCCGAAGAACACCGCCACGACGCGGTCCTCGCCGAGCAGCTGGACCGAGGTGGCGGCGCCGGCGCCGAGCACGAAGTTGGACCCGAGCGTGCCGCCCTGGCCGAGGACGCCAAGCTCGGGGTCGACGAAGTGGACGGTGCCGCCGCCCTTGCCGCCGACGCTGCCGCCGGTGCGGCCGAAGAGGTCGCCGAGCAGGACCTCGGGCGCCATCCCCTTGACCAGCGCGTAGCCGAGGCCGCGGTGGGCGTAGAAGAGGTAGTCCTCGCGGCGCAGCGCCGAGACCGCGCCGGCCTGGACCGCCTCCTGGCCGAGGCCGGGATGCCAGAAGCCGCCGAAGCCGTGCTCTTTGACGTAGCGGTTGAGCAGCAGCTCGAGGGCGCGGATGCGGCTGACTTCGCGGTAGAGGTCGAGCGCGACGGCGTCCTTGCCGCCGGAGGAGGCTGCTGCGCCGTCGGCGGGAGCGCCAGCGTCATCGGGGCGGGCGCTGCCGGTCTGCTTCGTCGTCTCCGTGCCCATCCAAGCCTTCCGTATCCCAAGAATCCCAAACTGACCGTCCGTGCGGTTAGTCTACCTGCATGGGAGCGAACGCGAGCAGGAAAGCCGCGCTGGTGACCGGCGCCTCCAGCGGCATCGGCCTGGCGATCGCCGCGATGCTCGTCGAGGAGGGCTACGACCTGACCCTGACCTCGCGCCGCGCGGCCAAGCTCGAGGCGGCCGCCGCCAGCCTCGCCGCCGACCGCAGCGGCGCTCCGGTCGAGGTCCAAGCCGTGCCCGCCGACGTCGGCGACCCCGAGGCGATCGCCGCCGTCCTCGCCGCCCACCGCGAGCGTTTCGGCCGCCTCGACGTCCTCGTCAACAACGCCGGGCTCGGCGTCGCCCAGGAGCTCGGCGCGATCGAGACCAGGCACATCGACCTGCAGCTGGCGGTCAACCTGCGGGCGACGATCCTCTTCTACCGCGAAGCCGAGCCGCTGCTGCGCGCCGCCGGCGCCGAGCACCGCAACGCGCTCGTCGTCAACACCTCCTCGATCACCGGCAAGTTCGGCGAGCCCGGTCTCGGCGTCTACTCGGCGACCAAGCACGCGATCGTCGGCTTCACCCAGGCGATGCAGCGCGAGCTGGCGCCGGCCGGGATCAAGTCCTGCGCGCTCTGCCCGGGCTTCGTCGACACCCAGCTCTCCGACTACGTCAAGGACGCGATCCCGGCCGATTCGATGATCGCCGTCGCCGACGTCGCCGAGATGGTGCGGGCGCTGCTGCGCCTCTCCCCCACCTGCGTCGTTCCGGAGATCCTGCTGATGCAGCCCGAGGTGGTGCCGGGAGCGATGGGGGCTTCGTGAGCGCCGCCCGCGAGTCCCTCGAGCGCCGCGAGCTCGACTCCGCGGGGCGCTGAGGGACCCGTGCCGCTGCCGCCGCCGAGCGACCTCGGGTTCAGCGACGAGCAGGCGCTGCTGCGGCGCACCGTCCGCGAGTTCGCCCGCCGCGACGTCGCCCCGCGCGCTGCCGCGATCGACCGCGACCAGAGCTTCCCGACCGAGAGCTGGCGCCAGGCCGCCGAGCTCGGCCTGCTCGGCGCCTCGGCGCCGGCCGAGTACGGCGGCGCCGGCCTGGGGCTTGCCGAGCTCTGCATCGTCGGCGAAGAGCTGGCCGCCGCCTGCCTGTCGACCGCGGCGACCGTTCTGCACCAGGCCGACATGGTCGTCGGCCGGCTCGCCCGCCACGCCGACGCCGCCCAGAAGGAGCGCTGGCTGCCGGGACTGATCGACGGCTCGCTGATCGGCTGCCTGGCGATGACCGAGCCCGAGGCCGGCTCCGACGTGATGTCGATGCGCACCCGGGCGGTGCCGAGCGAGGGCGGCGGCTGGCGCCTCAACGGCACCAAGACCTTCATCACCAACGGACCGGTCGCCGACCTGGCGCTGGTCTATGCCCGCACCGGCGCGCCGGAGGGCCGCGACCTCGGCCTCTTCGCCGTCCCCGCCAACGCCCCCGGCTTCGGCCGCGGCCGCAAGTTCTCGAAGATGGGCTGGCGCGGATCGCCGACCGGGGAGCTGCTGCTCGACGACTGCGAGGTGGGACCCGAGGCGCTCATCGGCGGCGCCGGCGACGGCCGCCGCATCCTCCTCGCCGGCCTCGACAGCGAGCGCGTGCTGATGGCCGCCGAGTCGGTCGGGCTCGCCCAGGGCGCGCTCGAAGCGGCGCTCGCCTATGCCCGCGAGCGGCGCCAGTTCGGCCGCGCGATCGGCGAGTTCCAGCTGATCCAGGGCAAGCTCGCCGACATGTTCACCGAGACTGCCGCCGCCCGCGCGCTCACCTGGACCGCCGCCGCCGCGGTCGGGGCCGGCGACGCCGGCGCCCGCGGCCTCGCCTCGGCCGCCAAGCTGCTGGGCGGCGACGTCGCGATGCGGGTCACGACCGAGGCGGTCCAGGTGCTCGGCGGCTACGGCTACATCGACGAGTTCCCGGTCGAGCGCTTTATGCGCGACGCCAAGCTGATGCAGATCGGCGGCGGCACCGCCGAGATCCAGCGCCACATAATCGCCCGCGAACTGCTGGCGTGAGCGGCGACGGGCGCCACCGCTAGCCTGCCGCCGATGGCCTCCGCGCCCCGCAAGAGCAAGCGCAACGCGATCCTCCTCTGCTTCACCGACCTGGTCGCCGAGCGCGGCTACGACGAGGTCAGCGTCCGCGACGTCGCCGAAGCCCTCGACATCAGCAAGGGGACGATCCTCCACCACTTCGGCTCCAAGGAGGCGATCCTCGAGCAGATCAACAACGACTACATGCGCCGCCGCCTGGCCGAGGCCCGCGACTACCTCCCCGCCCTCGACGACCCGGTCGACGAACTGCAGGCCTTCATCTACCAGCTGATGCTCTCCCAGCAGGACGACCGCGCCGCGACCGTCGCCTTCTCGCGCGAGATCGTCCGCTCGGCCTCGGAGCCGATGATGGCCGAGGTGCGCCAGCTGCGCGACGAATTCTCCGGCGTCCTGATCGAGATCATCGAGCGCGGCGTCGCCAGCGGCGCCTTCGCCGACGTCGAACCGCGCCTGACGGCGCTGCAGATCTTCGGCATGACCAACTGGGCCTGGACCTGGTTCGTCCCCGGCGGCCGGATGGACGCGACCCAGATCGCCAACCAGTTCGCCCGCACCGTGATCGGCGGCCTGGCCGCCGGCGCGACCCGCGAGGGCGTCGACGCCGAGCGCCTGACCGCCGTGGTCCTCGCCGCGATGCGCGCCCACCGCTCCGCGGCCGACTAGGCGGCACCCGGCGGGGTCAGCTCGACCGGCTCGGGCGTCCCGAGGCCGTTGGCGAGGGTGACGCCGAAGCGCTCGTGCATCACCGCGGCGTCGGCGCGGAGTGCCGCCCACTCGGGGCTCGCCATCGCCGCCGCCAGCGCCTCGCGGCTCGCGAAGACGGTCTCGGCGACCCGGTAGTAGGACGGTGCGGCGCCTTCGAGGCCGTCGGTCGTGCGTGTCAGGGTGAGGCTGACGGTGCCGGGGATCGCCGCCGCCAGGGGCACGTGGCGCTCCCGGTAGTGGCGCTCGAAGTCCTCCTCCTCGCCCGGCCGGGGCGCCGACCAGCAGGAGATCGCCTTGTACATCCGCTGCTCCCTTCCGGGTCTTGAAGAAACCGACTAGGGCCAGCGTAGGTCGGTGACCGACCCGACGTTCGAGGCTCTAGCGTCGCGCTTGTGAAACTCGAAGGAGCCACGGTCGTCGTCACCGGCGCCGCCGGTGGGATCGGCGCCGCCGCGGCCCGCGCCTTCGCCGCCGCGGGCGCCGGCGGGGTCCTCGCCGCCGACCTCGACGGCGACGTTGTCGCCGCGGTCGCCGCCGAGTTCGGCGGGGTCGGGGTGTCCGCCGACGTCGGCACCGCAGACGGCGTCAACTCCCTCGTCGAGCGCGCCGAAGCCGAGTTCGGGCCGGTCGACGTCTTCTGCTCCAACGCCGGGATCGCCGGCCCCTACGGCGGTCCCGAGGTCTCCGACGAGGAGTGGCGGCGGACCTGGGACGTCAACGTCATGGCCCACATCTGGGCGGCGCGGCGCCTGCTTCCCGGCATGCTGGCGCGCCGCCACGGCCACCTCAGCTCGACCGCCTCGGCCGCCGGCCTGCTCGCCAACCCTGGCCTGATGCCCTACTCGGTGACCAAGCACGCCGCCGTCGCCGTCGCCGAGTGGCTGGCGATCACCTACGGCGGCGCCGACTCGGGCGTCGGCTTCTCCTGCTTCTGCCCACAGGGAGTGGCGACGCCGATGCTGGAAGCCTGGCGCGAAGAGGACCCCAGCTCGCGCCTGGCGAGCGCCTCCGGCGAGACGATCAGCGCCGACGATGCCGCCGCCGCCCTGCTCGCCGGCATCGCCGCCGACCGCTTCCTGATCCTCTCCCACCCCGAGGTGCAGACCTACCAGCAGCGCAAAGCCGCCGACCCCGAGCGCTGGCTCGGCGGCATGCAGCGCTTCCAGGCCGAGATCGAGCGGGCGCGGGCCGACCTCGAGGCCTGAGCTCAGGCGAACATGTCGCCGTGGCGCTCGCGCAGCTCGCGCTTCAGCACCTTGCCGGCGGCGTTGCGCGGCAGCTCGGCGGCGAAGACGACGGCGGCCGGCTTCTTGTAGCTCGCCAAGTTGGCGCGGCAGAGCTCGATCAGCTCCTCCTCGCCAACCGTCGCCCCTGGCGTCACGACGACGACAGCCAGCGGCGTCTCGACCCAGCGCGGGTGCGGGATCCCGAGCACGGCGACCTCGGCGACGGCGGGATGCTCGGCGAGCGTCCGCTCGACCTCGGCCGGGTAGACGTTCTCCCCGCCGGAGATCAGCATGTCCTTGAGCCGATCGACGACGTACATGTAGCCGTCGGCGTCCTCGCGCACGAGGTCGCCGCTGTGGAACCAGCCGCCGGCGAAGGCCGCCGCGGTCTCCTCGGGCTTGCCGAAGTAGCCCTGCATCACGGTCTGGCCGCGGTAGACGATCTCGCCGACCTCGCCGGGCGCGACGTCGGCGCCGCCGGCGTCGACGATCCGCGCCTCGACGTTGATCGCCGGCCGCCCGATCGAGCCCATCTTGCGGACCGCGTCCTCGCCCTTGAGAAAGGCGGTGTTGGAGGACATCTCGGTCTGGCCAAAGGCGTTGACGATCCGCACGCCGGGCAGCGCCTCGCGCAGCTCCTCGAGCAGCGCCAGCGACGCCGGCGAAGCGCCCCACATCGCCAACCGCAGGCGCGAGAGGTCGGCGCCGGCCTCGGCCGCCAGGGCGCAGATCTCGCCCCACTGGGTCGGGACGAAGAAGCACATCGTCACCGCCTGCGCGGCGAGGCGCTCCAGCGAGCGCGCCGCGTCGAAGCCGGTCGAGGGCTCGATCACCGCCGTCGCCCCGAGCGTCAGGAAGGGCAACATCCCGTTGACGCCGCCGATGTGGAAGAGCGGCAGGCCCGAGAGCCAGACGTCGTCGCGCCCGGCCCGGACCTCGTACAGCCAGTTCATCGTGTTGGCGGTGAGGTTGCGGTGGCTCAGCATCGCCCCCTTCGGCCGCCCGGTCGTCCCCGAGGTGTACATCAGGAAGGCGAGGCGCTCGTCGTCGGCGGCGGGGTCCGGAAGGGCGCTGCCGGCCGCCGCCAGCGCCGCCTCGAACTCGCCGTCGCCGCCGCGCTCGCCGAGCACGAGCCGGAAGCCGGCGCTCGCCGGCGCGGTGTCCGCCAGGGCCTCGTCGACCAGCAGGCCGACCGCGCGCGAGTCCTCGAGCACGTAGGCGACCTCCTCGGCGGCGAGCCTGAAGTTGACCGGGACCGCGCAGGCGCCGAGGCGCTGGACCCCGAGGAACGCCTCGACGAACTCGAGACGGTTGTACATCAGCATCGCGACGTTGTCGCCCTCCCCCACCCCGCGCTCGGCCAGCGCCGCGGCGACGCGCCGGGCGCGGGCGTCGAGCTCGGCGAAGGTCACCGAATGCCCCTCGAAGACGAGGGCGATGCGGTCGGGGGCGCGGCGCGCCGAGGCGCTCACGATCTCCGGGATCGTCGGTCGGCGGGCGCGCGCGAGGGCCTGCTCGCTGGCGGTCACCGGCCCAAGGCTAGGGACGATCCGGCGGCCCCGGCGCGCCCGCACTGCCAGGTTCGTGGTTCCTCCAACCGCCGCCCGCCGCCGCGGCCTCGCGCCGCGAGGCGGCCCATAGCCTGACCCCGTGCGAGTCCCGACCAAGCTGCTCTCCGGCGGGTCCTTCTTCGAGGGGCCGCGCTGGCACGAGGACCGCTGGTGGGTCTCGGACTTCTACACCGACGGTGGCCGGGTCCTGGTGATCGACACCGAGGGCGCGATCGAGCGGGAGATACCGCTCGAGCAGCCCTCGGGGCTCGGCTGGCTGCCCGAGGGCGACCTGCTCGCGGTCTCGATGACCGGGCACAAGCTCTGGCGCGTCGGCCCGGCCGGCGAGCCCGAGGAATACGCCGACCTCGCCGAGTTCTCGCGCGGCGAGGCCAACGACATGTGCGTCGACGAGCAGGGCCGCGCCTGGGTCGACAGCTTCGGCTATGACCTCTACGCCGGCGAGCCGGCGACCGGCGCGACGCTGATGCGGGTCGACCCCGACGGCAGCGTCCACGCCGTCGCCGATGGCCTCCACTTCCCCAACTCGATCATCATCCCGCCGCCCGGCGACACCCTGATCGTCGCCGAGACGATCGCCTCGCGCCTCACGGCCTTCGACATCGCCGCCGACGGCACCCTCTCGAACCGCCGCGTCTACGCCCAGATCGACCCGACCGCGCCGCTGGCCGAGATCGACGCGCAGTACACCAAGGTCGGCTACGGCCCCGACGGCTGCACGCTCGACGCCGAGGGCTGCGTCTGGGCCGGCAACTCGCTCGGCACCTGGATCGCCCGGATCGCCCCTGGCGGCGAGATCCTCGAGCGCCTCGACGCCCCCGAGGAGGGGATGGCGATCTACGCGACGATGCTGGGCGGCGCCGACGGCCGCACGCTGCTGATGTGCGTCGCCCCCGACTGGCGCCTCGGCATGGGCAACGACGAGCCCCGCGCCTCGCTCTACACGGTCGAGGTCGACGTCCCCCACCACGGCGGCCTCCCTTAAGGGAGATCCGCCGTCGCGCTCTCGCCCATCTCGACCGACATCGTCACCCCGTAGCGCTCGATGATCCCGCCCGAGCATTCGCGCATCTCCGCCCACTCGGGCGATTCGGTCGAGGCGGCCAGATCGGCGGCACTGTCGTAGACCATCTCGGCGACCCGGTAGTGGTCGGTGGCGCCGCCCTCGAAGCCGTCGGCGGTCCGGGTCAGGTTCAGCTCCTTCAGGTGCGGGACGGCGGCGGCGCGCGGGACGTGGGTGCTCGCGTAGTACTCCTCGAACTCGGCGACGTCCTCGGGCTTCGGCGCCGACCAGTAGGCGTAGAGCTTGTAGGGCACGGCTTCCTCCTTCGGTTCGGGATCGCGGGCCGGGTGGCCCGCCCTGCTCAGGCCAGCGCCGCGGCGTGGGCCGCCGCGACTTCGAGCACCGCCTCCTGGTGGGGCTGGAGATCCATGTAGCCGAGGCCGCGGAAGGCCTCGATGAATGGGTCTTCGATGGACTCGTCGAGGCCGAGCAGGCCCTCGATCACTGCGGCGCCGCAGAAGGGCACGTAGGCGGTCGAGTAGCCGCCCTCGTGGATCAGCGCCAGTTTGCCGCCGCAGACCTCGGCGGCGAGGGCGACCATCTGGTCGGTCATCCGCCGGTAGCCCTCGCTGGTCACGCACTGCATCGCCAGCGGGTCCATCATGCTGGCGTCGAGGCCGGAGGCGATGACGATCATCTGCGGCTCGAAGTTGGACACCGCGGGCACGACGACCCGCTCGAGCGCTGCCTCGTAGGCACCGTTGCCGGAGCCGGGCGGCAGCGGCACGTTGATGTTGAAGCCGCTGCCGGCACCCTCGCCGGTGTGCTCGAGGAGGCCCGATTCGGCCGGGTAGAGGCCGTCCTGGTGCAGCGAGATCGTCAGCACGGCCGGGTCGTCGTAGAAGGCGTGCTCGGTGCCGTTGCCGTGGTGGACGTCCCAGTCGACGATCGCGATCCGCTCGACCCCGAGCTCCTCGCGGGCGTGCTTGGTGGCGACGGCGATGTTGGCGAAGATGCAGAAGCCGCGGCCTTCGCCGGCCTCGGCGTGGTGGCCGGGCGGTCGGGTCAGCGCGTAGGCGTTGTCGACGTCGCCGTTCCAGACCGCCTCGAAGGTCGCGATCGCCCCGCCGGCGGAGAGCAGGCAGATCTCATACCCGCCGGCCCCGAACGGCGCCAGCTCGCCGCCGTCGCCGCCGCCCGCCGCGCTTTCGCGCTTGACCCGCTCGACGTATTCGGGGGTGTGGACGCGCAGCAGCTCGGCCTCGGTCGCCTTGCGTCCCGGCACGTCGACAGTCTGGGCCAGCAGGCCGGTGACGTCGAGCAGGTTGCGCAGCCGCCGCTTCGTCGCCGGGCTCTCGCCGTGGGTCTCGGGCTCGACCAGCCCGCCGGTGCTGAGGTAGGCCGAGCCGGTGCCGGTGTCGTGCCAGGCGTAGAGCTCGTTCCAGTGGAATCCCGTGGTCATCGGTCGACCGTAGATCGGCGCGCCGGAGCGCGCCGGGGCGCCCGCGGCGGCGCCTGTGGCATTCCCAAAAGGGGGACGGCCGGCGCCCGCGGCGGCCGCGCCGAGCGCCTCGCAGCGGACCGCCCCGGCCTCAGCCGAGGTCGAGCGAGCGGCCGATCAGGTCCTTCATGATCTCGTTGGTCCCGCCCCAGATCTTGCTGACCCGGCCGTCCGCCCAGGCCCGCGCGACGCCGTACTCGTCCATGTATCCGTAGCCGCCATAGAGCTGGACGCAGCGGTCGAGGACGCGGTTCTGTACCTCGGCCGTCCACCACTTGGCCTTGGCGGCATCCACCGCCGACAGCTCGCCGCGGACGTGGGCGTCGGTGCACTGGTCGACGAAGGCGCGGGCGACGTCGAGCTCAGTCTGCATCTCGGCGATCTGGAAGCGGCTGTGCTGGAAGGCGCCGATCGAGCGCCCGAAGGCACGGCGCTCGCGGACGTAGGCGATCGTCTCCTCGAGCGCGGCGGTGGCGTGGGCGACGTTGGCGACGGCGACGCTCAGCCGCTCCTGCGGCAGCCGCTCCATCATGTAGGCGAAGCCCTGGTTCTCCTCGCCGAGCAGGGCGTCGGGGCCGAGCCGGACGTCGGCGAAGAAGAGCTCGCCGGTGTCGGCCTCGTGCTGGCCGATCTTGTCGAGCTTGCGCCCGCGGGTGAAGCCCTCGGCGTCGCCGTCGAGCAGGAACATGCTGACTTCCTTGCGCCCCTCGCCGGTGCGGGCGGCGAGCACGATCAGGTCGCCCATCGTGCCGTTGGTGATGAAGGTCTTGGCGCCGTTGAGGATCCAGCCGTCGCCGTCGCGGCGCGCCCGCGTGCGCATCGCCGCCAGGTCGGAGCCGGCCTGCGGCTCGGTCATCCCGATCGCCGTGATCAGCCGCCCGGCGCAGAAGTCCGGCAGGTAGCGCTCCTTCTGGGCCTCGCTGGTCAGCTCCAGCAGATAGGGAGCGGCGACGTCGACGCCCAGGCACAGCGCCGAGTTGACTGCCAGCGAGGCCGCCGCCAGCTCCTCGCCCAGCACCTGGTTGAAGCGGAAGTCGGCGAGGCCGCTGCCGCCGTACTCGGGCGGCATCGCCAGGCCGAGGAAGTCCTGGCGCCCGGCCTCGAGCCAGATCTCCCGCCCAGTCCAGCGCTCCTGGCGCCAGCGCTCGAGGTTGGGAGCGACGTGGCGGCGACAGAACTCGGCCGCCGATTCGCGGAACAGCTCGTGCTCGTCAGTGAAGATCGTGCGGCGCACAGGCTCCGTCTCTCGGCCTCATCGACCCGACCCTACGGAGCGCCCGCCGCGACGTCCCGAGGCCAGCGCCGGCCGCTTGTCGATAATCCCCACCCGATGCCGACCGTCCTCCTCGTCCGCCACGGCCAGGCCTCCTTCGGGGCCGAGGACTACGACGTGCTCTCAGCCGTGGGCGTGCGCCAGGCGGAGATCGCCGCGGCCTCGCTGGCCGCCCGCGGCTACGCGCCGAGCCGGGTGCTCAGCGGAACCCTGCGCCGCCAGCGCGAAACCGCCGCGGCCTTCGCCGGCCCGGCGACCGAGATCGAGATCGACGAGCGCTGGAACGAGTTCGACCCCGACGACGTCCTGACCCACCACAGCGCCACCCCGGTGCGCCTCGAAGGGCCCCATGCCGAGGCGGCCGGACCGCTGACCAGCCGCGCCTTCCAGGCCGTGCTCGAGCCGGCGCTGGCCGACTGGATCGCGACCGCCGAGGCCAGCCCCACCACCCAGAGCTGGCCCAGCTTCAGTGCCACCGGAGCGGGCGCCCTGGCTGATCTCGGGGCCGGGCTGGAGTCGGGACAAAGCGCCGTCGTCGTCAGCTCCGGCGGCGCCATCGCGGCCCTGGTCGGCGTCCTCCTCGGCGCCCCAGCCCCCGTCTTCACCGCGCTCAACCGGATCCTCGTCAACGCCGCCGTCACCACCCTGGCGATCGGCTCGACCGGCACCAACGTCGTCAGCTTCAACGATCACTCGCACCTCGAGGCAGTCGACCGCGCGCTCGTCACCTACCGCTGAGCCATCGATCGCCCTGCCCTGCGGGCTCTCCGCCGGACCGCTCGCCAAGATCCGTGGGTGGCGACGGGGGACCCTGGGGATCCGCGCGCGGCAAGGGCGCAGCGGATGCAGGACCGGCTGGAATGGCCGGTGGTCGTCGCCGCGCTCCTGACGATCCCGATCCTCGTCATCCAGGAGTCCGACTTCGGCGAAACGTGGGAAACCGTCGCGGCGATCCTCAACTGGGGAACCTGGCTCGTCTTCTTCGCCGAGGCCGTGATCATGCTCTCGGTCGTGCCCGACCGGCGCGAGTGGCTGCGCCGCCACCTGATCGACATCGCGGTCGTGGTGATCACGCCGCCCTTCGCACCGCAGGCGTGGCAGAACGGCCGTCTCTTCAGGCTGATCCGGCTGCTCCGCCTGGTCCGCGTCGCCGCCCTGCGGCGCCTGCTCTCGCTGGAGGGGATGAAATACGCCGCGGCGGTCGCCGTGGGGACGGTGATCGTCGGCGGTGCCGTCTTCGCGAGTGTCGAAGAAAGCAACGAATACGGATCGATCTCGACCTGGGACGGGATCTGGTGGGCGATCAGCACGGTCACCACGGTCGGCTACGGCGACATCTATCCGGAAAGCACCGCCGGTCGGATCATCGCTATCACGATCATGCTCGTCGGCATCGGCTTCGTCGCCCTGCTCACCGCCTTCATCGCCGACCGCTTCATCAACGTCCAGGCCGAAACCGAGGCCAAAGAGGACCTGATTCTGGCCGAGCTCCGCCAAATCAGGGCACGCCTAGACGCCCTCGAGGGCGACAGAGGGCCGGAACACGCCTAGCCGGACGCCGGCCGACTGTGATCCGCGCGTCCTTCACTACAGACATTCTCTTTCCATCCAAGATCGGCAATATCCTGCCGCGATGCCTGACCTCCCTCGTCCTGGAATTCCGGGCGCCGGCGACGGCTGGAGCGCCTGGCACGAGCTCGGCCAGACCCTCCACGCCGACCCCGGGGTGCACCGTCCCTCGGAGTTCTCCTCGCTGCTCGCCAGCACGCTGGAGGACGTCGGCGGCCGGACGGTCGTCGATGCCGGCAGCGGCGCCGGCCTGATCACGATCGCCGCCCTCGCCGCCGGCGCCGACCAGGTCGTGGCGATGGACCGCGACGCGGCGGCGCTGGAGTCGACGGCCACCAACGTCACCCGGCTGCTCGGCTCCGAGGTACGGGGGCGCCTCTCGCTCTGGCAGGCCGACTTCGCCCAGCTCGGTGTCCTCGCCTGCGATGTCCTCGCCGTCAACCCACCGCAGCGCCCCGCCGGCGTCCTCGACGAGGTCGAGCAGGACCAGCGCCACCTCCACACGGGCGCCGGCGATGACGGCCTCGACAGCCTGCGTCTGGTGCTGGCCCACGCGGCGGCGAGGGAGGTGCGGTCCACCGCCGCTGCCGCCTTGGCGGTCGAGCGCACCGAGCTCGTCGACGGCTGGGCGCCGCCGCACCGCCTCACGACCTCGACCCTCCCACTCCACCCCGCCTGGGGCAGCTCCAACGGGCGCGGCGAGGTCGGCGTCTGGGCGTTCTCGCGAGCGCCCGGCGGCTAGCCGACCCAGAGAGTCCCAGTCGCGGCCGACCGAGGCCTCGAGTGCGACGCTCGACGCATTTGACCGCCTATGGGCGGCAAAAGTCATCGAGAGCTGCGTCTCGGCGCGCCTGGCGCGTGAAGACCCGATCGAGCGGGCACGACCGAGCGGCGCGCCCGGGTCCCGCCGCTACGGCGCCTGCGGCAGCTTCGCGGCACCGCGCTTGGTGACCGGGGCCGACGGTGGCGGGACGACCGGGCCGATGTCGCCGTCGGGCGCCTCGTCGAGGTCGACGATCACCGGTGCGTGGTCACTCGGCCCTTTCCCTTTGCGGGCCTTGCGGTCGACCCAGGCCGCCCGGACCCGCCCGGCCACGGCCCCGCCGGCCAGGATCAGGTCGATCCGCATCCCGAGGTCGCGGTGGAACATCCCCGCCCGGTAGTCCCAGTAGCTGAAGACGCGCTCGCCGGGCCAGCGCTCGCGCACGACGTCGGCGAGGCCGAGCTCCTCGAGCGCCGCCCGCTCCGGCTCGGTGACGTGGGTCTGGCCCTCGTAGGCGTCGGGGTCGAAGACGTCCTCGTCGGCCGGCGCGATGTTGAGGTCGCCGCAGACGAGCACCGCCTCGGGCCCAGCCGCCACGGCGTCGCGCAGCGCCGCCAGCCAGGCCAGCTTGTAGCCGTAGTGGTCGGAGCCGGGCTCGCGCCCGTTCGGCACGTAGACCGACCACACCCGCACTCCACCGCAGGTGGCGGCCAGCGATCGCGCCTCGGGATCGGGGAAGCCCGGCGCCCCCCCGAGCCCCGGCTCGACGTCCTCGATCCCGACGCGGGAGAGGATCGCGACGCCGTTCCAGGACGGTTCGCCGTGGACGGCGATCTCGTAACCTCGCTCGGCGAGCTCCTCCCCCAGCAGATCGAGGAGGGCCTCGTCGGCCATCTTGGTCTCCTGCAGGCAGACCACGTCGGGGCGCCGTTCGTCCAGCCACGGCAGCAGGCGGGGCAGCCGCTGCTTAAGCGAGTTGACGTTCCAGGTCGCGACGCGCATCGGTCGCAGGCTACGCCGGTGCCGGGCACAGGCGCGATCCGCC
Organism: uncultured Actinomycetes bacterium; assembly: GCA_963839115.1. GTDB lineage: Bacteria > Actinomycetota > Thermoleophilia > Solirubrobacterales > 70-9 > VAYN01. The sequence continues at coordinate 938,090 of CAWITM010000001.1, read as the reverse complement.
TGCACAGTTCCGGCGCGTTTCCACGTCTCAACAGCATGGACCGATGCCAGGCGGCGAGACTGTGAGGATGGACGAGCTCGATCAGCGTGTGCCACTCGGCGCCGGCGCGAGCGACGAAGCGGCCTTCATGGCCGGTCTCGAGCGGCATCGCGACGAGCTGCAGGCGCACTGCTACCGGTTCCTGGGCTCGCTCGAGGACGCCGAAGACGTCGTCCAGGAGACGGCGCTGCGGGCATGGCGCCGAAGGTCCGGCTTCGAGGGCCGGTCGAGCTTTCGCGCCTGGCTCTACCGGATCGCGACCAACGCCTGCATCGACCTCCTCCGCCGGCGCCCGGCGCGGATCGTCGCCGCCGAGACGGCCGAGCCCGCCGAGCGGGGCAGGCCGATCTCGATCGCCGACCTGCCCTGGCTCGATCCCTATCCAGGCGCCCTGCTGAGCAACGTCCTCGCCGAGGACGGCGACCCGGAAGCCGCGGCGATCGATCGCGAGACGATCGAGCTGGCGTTCCTGGTGGCGATCCAGCAGCTGGCCCCGGTACGCCGGGCCGTACTGATCCTCCGCGACGTGCTCGGCTGGTCGGCCAAGGAAACCGCGGCGGCCCTGGACATCACCGTCCCGGCTGTCAACAGCGCCCTTCTGCGCGCACGGGCAAAGGTCAAGCCACACCTCCGGCCGAGCCGCGCCGAGTGGTCCCCGCCGACCCCGAGCGCGGCCGAGCGTGAACTCCTCGAGAGCTACATGGCGGCCCACGAAGCGGGCGACGTCGACAGCCTCGCCGCCCTCCTCCAGGAGGACGTCACGCTGGTGACGACTCCGCTGCCCTCCCGCCACGTCGGCCGCGAGGCATTCCTCTCCTCGGTTCGCCGCGGCGCGGCGCCAAGCCTCTATCGCTACCTCCCTACCAGCGCCAACGGCCAGCTGGCCGCGGCAAGCTACATGCGGCGCCCCGGGAGTGAGCTGTTCACGCCGCTGGCGATCGACGTGCTCCGGGTCGAGGGGGACCGCCTCGCCGAAGTCGCGGTATTCCTGCGGCCCGACCTCTTCGCTGCCTTCGGGCTCCCCCCATCGCTCTCCTGAGCGAGGGATGAAGACTTTCTCGGGTCCGGCTCGTCTCAACTGGCATGAGCCAAGAGGGAAAGCGGGCGCTCCTGGTGCTCAGCACCGGGACGCTGATGGTCGTCCTCGATACGACCGCGGTCAACGTCGCGCTGCCGACCATCCGCAGCGAGCTTCGCCTGTCGGTGGCGGACCTGGCCTGGGTCGTCAACGCCTACCTGATCTCCTTCGGCGGCCTGCTGCTGCTGGCCGGTCGACTCGGTGACCTGCTCTCGAAGCGGGCCGTCTTCCTCGCCGGCCTCGGTCTGTTCACCGCCGCCTCACTCGCCTGCGGCCTGGCGCCGAGCGCGACGGCGCTGCTTGCCGCTCGCTTCGGACAGGGGATCGGGGCCGCCTTTCTTTCGGCGGTGGTGCTGGGGATGATCGTCGAGCTCTTCCCGACCCCGGCGGCTCGGGCCCGCGCGATCGGCATCTACAGCTTCGTCCTCAACGTCGGCGGCGCGATCGGCCTCCTCGCCGGGGGCGCTCTGACCGAGTTCGGCGGCTGGCACCTGATCTTCTTCGTCAACGTCCCGGTCGGGATCCTCGCGATCCTCGCCGGGCAGCGCTGGCTCCCCGCCGACCTCGGACCGGGGCTGGCCGGCGGCGCCGATTTCGCCGGGGCGGCCCTGATCACCGCCAGCCTGATGCTCGGCGTCTACGCGATCGTCGGCCCGGCGACCACCAGAGGGTGGGGCGACCCGATCACGATCGCCAGCGCCGGCGCCGCCGCGGCGCTGTTCGGGGCCTTCGTCGGGCGCGAGGCGCGGACCCGAACGCCGCTGGTGCCGCTGGCGATCTTCCGCATCCCGTGCACGCGGACGGCGAACCTCGTCCAGGCCCTCCTCACCGCCGGGATGTTCGGCCTCTTCTTCGTCGGCGCGCTCTACCTGAAGCGCGTGCTCGACTACGACGCGCTCCAGCTCGGCCTCGCCTTCCTGCCCCTCACCGTGGTCATCGCCGCGGTTTCGCTGGGCCTCTCGGACCGGGTGATCCTGCGCTTCGGCGCCGCCCCCACGCTGGTGCCGAGCCTGACCCTGGTCGCCGCCGGCCTCCTCCTGTTCACCCGTGCCCCGGTGAACGGCGACTACGCCGCCGACGTGCTGCCGGTCCTCCTCCTGCTGGCGACCGGCGTCGGATTCGCCTTCCCTGCCGTGATGTCGCTGGCCGTCTCGGGGGCAGGCAACCAGGACGCGGGACTGGCGTCGGGCCTGATCAACACCTCCGTTCAGGTCGGCGGCGCCCTCGGCCTGGCCACCCTCGCCGCCATCGCCACCGGCGAGACCGGCCGGCTGCGCGCCGACGGCCAGTCCAACCTCCAAGCGCTGAACGGCGGTTACCACCTCGCCTACCTCGTCTGCGCCGGCTTCGTCCTCGTCGCTGCCGGCCTGGCCCTCGCTGCCGCCCACCCGTGGCGAGCGATCCACCGATCCACCGCCCACGAACGATCCTCCGGCGAGCCGCTCCTGGCGACACCGGCAACCGACCCAAAGGAGCACCAATGCAAACCGTGACCTCAGCCGACGGAACTTCGATCGCCTACGAACGGCTCGGCGGCGGCCCGCCCATCGTGCTGATCGCGGGAGCCTTCAACGACCGCCGCACGACGGCCCCCCTGGCCGCCCAACTGCAGGCGCGGTTCGAGGTGTTCAACTACGACCGCCGTGGCCGCGGCGACAGCACCGACGCCGACGACTACGAGGTGGCCCGGGAGCTCGGGGACCTGGCCGCGGTGATCGAGCTGGCCGGTGGGGCGGCCACCGTCTTCGGCTACTCCTCCGGTGCGGTTCTCGCGATCGAGGCGGCCGCCGCCGAGCTCCCGATCACCGCCCTCGTCCTCTACGAGCCACCCTTCCTGGTCGACGGGAGCAGGCCCCGTCCGGGCGCCGACCTGGCCGACCGGCTGGCTGCGCTGATTGCCGAAGGACGTCGCGGCGACGCGGTCGAGCTCTACCAGAGCGAGGGAATCGGTCTGCCCGAGGAGGCGGTGACGGCGATCCGCAGCGCGCCGTTCCGTCCCGGCCTCGAGGCGATCGCCCACACCCTCGTCTACGACGCGGCGATAACCGGCGATCTGACCCTGCCGACCGAGAAGCTGGCGAGGATCCAGACTCCGGCGCTGCTGCTCGAGGGCGACCTCAGCTGGCCCTTTCTGCGCGCCGGGACCCGGGCCGCCGCGGAGGCGCTGCCGCAGGGTGAGATCACCACTCTGGCTGGCCAGAGCCACGACATCGACCCCGAGGTGACCGCGGCGGCAATCGAGGACGGCCTCAACCGATGACCGCTGCCGGCGAGCCGATGGGGAGACTGCGCCAGGCTCGCCGGCTGATCGACGAGCACTGCTGCGAACCGCTCGAGGTGACCGCAATCGCCGGGTCGGTCGGGCTGAGCCGCGCTTATTTCAGTCGCGAGTTCCGATCCGCGTTCGGCGTCTCCCCACACCGCTACGTGGTCGAGCAGCGCCTCGAGCGGGCCGCGGCGCTGCTGCGCGAGACCGACCGCCCGGTCGCGGAGATCTGCAGCGCGGTCGGGTGGCGCAGCATCGGCTCCTTCACGACCACGTTCACCCACGAGTACGGATGCCCGCCGACCGCCTACCGGCGTGGCAGTCGGCGGGGCCGGACCCCCGCTAGAGCGGAGTCGAAAACCTGACCATGTTCCCCGAGGGGTCGCGCACGGCGCAGTCGCGGACGCCGTAGGGCTGGTCCTCCGGCTCCTGGATCACCGGCGCGCCGGACTCCACCGCCCTGGCAAAATCGGCGTCGCAGTCATCGCTGTGGAAATTTGCCGCGGTCAGCGAGCCTTCGCCCAGCACCTTGGCGAGGGCACCGGGCTCGCCGGGACGCCCGGTGGGCGTCTCGAGCGAGATCTGCACATCGGAGCCCTGGCCGGCGGCGCCAACGGTGAGCCACCGCATCTCGCCGATCGCGGTGTCGACCATGACCTCGAGGCCGAGCACGTCTCGGTAGAAGCCGAGCGCCTCGTCCTGGTCGCGGACGGTGATGAAGCAATGGGCAAGGGTCAGGGCCATCGGATGCTCCTCTCTGGTGGGCGGGGCCGCAGTTAAGCACATGTGGTCCTAAAAAAAGAGCGCCCAATCTTAAAACCGCATGTCACGGATCGGATTTAGCGAACGCCGTTGTAGGCTTCTCGAAATGTCTCGCGCCCCGCTCTTCGACGGCTGCCCCAGCGCCCACGCGCTCGACCTGATCGGCGACCGCTGGGCCCTGCTGGTCGTCCGCGAGCTTCTGCTCGGGCCCAAGCGCTTCACCGATCTGCGCCAGGGCCTGCCGAAGATCAGCAACAACGTGCTCTCCCAGCGCCTCGACGACCTCGAGGCGGCCGGCGTCCTCGAGCGCCGAACCCTCCCCCCGCCCACCGCCGCCGCCGTCTATGAGCTGACGCCCCGGGGCCTCGAGCTCGAATCGGTGCTGGAAGCGATCGGCCGCTGGGGCGCCGGCTCGGCCCTCCTCCCTGACAGCGAAAGCGTCGGCGTCGACACCTTCGTGCTGGGACTGCGCAACCGCTTCCGTCCCGATGTCGCGGACGTTCCGGATGCCCGCTACGAAGTCCGGTTCGACGCCGAGGCCTTCGAGTTCGAGGTTGCCGACGGTCGGCTGGCCGTCCGCCGCGGCGTCGCGGAGAATCCGGCCACCACCTTCGCCGCCGATCCCGAGGCGATGGCGGCCGTCGCCCGAGGCGAGCTCCCGGTGGCGAGCGCCTTGACAGTCGCCGCAGGCGAGTCGACCGGCCAGCCCGAGGCCTTCTCATCCCTCTTCGGCGAGGCGAACGCGTAGAACGGGATCGGCGCCAATCGAGCCCGGATGCGGCTGGCTGTCGTCCGCCGCGGGCGACCGTATTGTTCCGCGCCCTTGTACGACCCCTCTCAGCACCCGATCGGCGGCGGCGCGCGGGCCCGATCGCTTCCGGATTGGCCCGACGCCCGGCCGCTGCGCTCGTGGCAGAAGGAGGCGACCGAGGCGGTGCGGGCGCACTCGGGCGCCAGCTTCCTGGCCTCGGCGACGCCGGCGGCCGGCAAGACGACCTTCGGTCTGCACATCGCCCACCGCATGCTCAGCGCCGGGTTCGTCGCGCGCGTGGTCGTCGCCGGCCCGACCACCCACATCTGCCGCCAGTGGGCCGCCGACGCCGGGCGCTACGGCATCGACCTCGAGCCCAACCGCCCGAACTCCGACGGGCCGGAGTCGGCCGACTTCCACGGCGTCGCCGTCACCTACCAGACGATTGCGGCGGGGCCGGAGATGCACCGCGGCGCCGCGGCGCGGCGGCCGACCCTGCTGATTGCCGACGAGCCGCACCACATGGGCGATCTGGCGGCCTGGGGCCTGCGGACCCGGCGGGCCTTCGACGGCGCCCGCTTCCGGCTGCTGCTCTCCGGCACGCCCTTCCGCTCCGACAACTCGGCGATCCCCTGGGTCGCCTACGACGAGGACGGAGTCAGCCGGGCCGACTTCGCCTACGGCTATCCGCAGGCGCTGCGCGACCGGGTCTGCCGCCCGATCACCTTCCTGCCCTACGACGGCGAGATGGAGTGGCTCTCCGACGGCCGGCTGCGCAGCGCCGACTTCGATCTCGTCCTGCCGGCGGCCGAGTCGGCCCGGCGCCTGCGAACTGCGCTCAGCCCGGAAGGCGAGTGGATGGGACACGTGCTCAGCGACGGCGACGCCAGGCTGAGCGAGGTGCGCGCCGACGGGCACCCCGACGCGGGCGGCCTGGTCATCGCCTCCGACCAGGATCACGCGCGGGCGATCGCGGCGCGCCTCGCGGCGGTCGCCGGGGAGCAACCCGAGCTGGTGATGAGCGACGAGTCCGGCGCCAGCCGGCGGATCGCCGATTTCGCCGCCTCCGACCGCCGCTGGCTGGTCTCGGTCCTGATGGTCTCCGAGGGCGTCGACATCCCCCGCCTGCGCGTCGGCGTCTACGCGACCGCGGCCCGCACCGAGCTCTTCTTCCGCCAGGTGGTCGGGCGCTTCATCCGCGCCACCCCGGGGCCGCGCCACCAGATGAGCTACCTGCTGATGCCGGCCGACTCGCGGCTGAAGGCGCTGGCCCACGAGATCGAGCTGGAGCGCCGCCACGCGCTCGACCTCTCGCCGGAGGCCGAGGAGGACGAGGGGTTCGACGAGCCCGATCCCGAGCGGCCCGAGCCGGGCGGCGGCTTTGCCGTCCTCAGCTCCAGCGCCGCCGAGCTGGACGACGCGATCATGAGCGAGACCGCGCTTCAGCTCTTCCCCACCGAGGACCCCGGGCAGGCGGCGAAGAAGTCGATCGCCCTCGCCGACCCGACGGCCGAGTCGGCGGCCCGCGAGCCGGAGCGCGAGTCGGCCTACGAGGCCCGCGAGCGCCTGCGCGCCGAGCGCAGTCGCCTGGTCGCCAACCTCGCCCGTCGCACCGGCCAGTCGCACCGCGAGATCCAGGCCCGCGTCAACCGCGACACCCGGGTGCGCTCGGTTGCCAGCGCCACGATCGGCCAGCTCGAGCGCGGCAACGAAGTCCTGCGCCGCGAGCTGTGGCGCTGAGGACGATCCGGCTCGGTCCTACCTATCCGACCGCCCGGTGGCGCAGTGCCTCCGGGTTGACGGCGTGGGGCGGGATCTCGCCGCGAGTGGCGGCGACGGCGTTCTCGGCGCAGACCCGCGCCATCGCCGAGCGGGTGCGGTGGGTCGCGCTGCCGAGATGCGGCGCCAGCACCGCGGTCGGACAGTCGGACAGGCCCGGGGCCAGGCGGGGCTCGTCCTCGTAGACGTCGAGTCCGGCCCCGGCGAGCCGCTTTTCCTGAAGCGCCTGGACCAGCGCCCGCTCGTCGACGATCGGGCCGCGGGCGGTGTTGACCACGATCGCCGTGGGCTTCATCGCGGCCAGCGCAGCGGCGTCGATGAGATGGTGGGTGCTTGGCCTAAGCGGCAGGTGGATCGAGAGGACGTCGGCTGCGGCCAGGGCCTCGGCCAGCTCGACCGGCCGGGTCGCGGCGAGGTGCGTCGGCGGCTGCGGCCACCCCGGATCGACGTAAACGACGTCCATCGCGAAGGCCAGGGCGCGCTCGGCCACGGCCTGGCCGATGCGGCCGAAGCCGAGGATCGCCAGCGTCGCCCCGTGGAGGTCGAGGCCGAGCATGTAATCAGGGCGCCAGCCGTCGTAGCCGCCGGCGCGGACCACCCTGTCGCCCTCGTTGAGCCGCCGCGCCGCGCCAAGCATCAGACCGATCGCGCAGTCGGCGGTCGCGGTCGTCAGCACATCCGGCGTGTTGGTGACGAACACGCCGCGCCGGGTCGCGGCGGCGACATCGACGTTGTCGAACCCGACGGCGAAGTTGCAGATCGCGCCCAGTCGGGGGTGGGCGTGGCCGATCGCCTCCTCGTCGAGGACGTCGCGCAGCTGGCTGCAGAGCACGTCGGGACCGGCGGCGAGCTCGCTGGCGAGCTCGACCGGCGATGGGATGCGACCCAGCACCTGGACCTCGCCGGCAGCGGCAAGGACCGTCGGCGCCGGCTCGGGCAGCGGCAGCGTCAGCAGGAAGCGGGGCATCTGCGGATCAGGCATGGGCGTCGCGCTGGCGGGCGAACCGGTCGGCGAGGATGCGGGCCCCGCCTTCGATGTCGCCGATGTCCGAGGAGAAGCTGACCCGCAGGCACCCGCGCCCGGCGGCGCCGTACTCGGTCCCGCTTCGCACCGCGACGCCGTCGTCCAACAACAGGGCGGTCAGCTCCGCCGAGTCGACGCCCAGCAGGCGGGGATCGAAGCGCAGGAACACATAGAAGGCGCCCTCGGGGACGGTCAGAGTGGCGCCGGGCAGCCCCGCGAGCCGCTCGAGCAACAGGGCGCGACGGTGCGCGTAGCCCTGGTGCATCTCGCGCACCGGCTCCTGCGGACCGGTCAGCGCGGCGATGCCGGCCCGCTGCACAGGACCTGGGATTGCCATGACCGTGTTGTCGTGGATCGCCCGCGCGGGGCCGAGCAGGTGCGCGCCCGCCGCCGCGTAGCCCAGGCGCCAACCGGTCATGGCGTACGTCTTGGAGAAGCTGTTGACGTAGATCAGCAGGTTGCCCAGCTCGGGGAACTCGGTCAGCGATCGATGCTCGGCGCCGTAGATGAGGCGGTCGTAGACCTCATCGGCGAGGACCAGCACCTGGGCCTCGCACGCGACGTCGACGATCGCCTGCAGTTCGTCGCCGGTGAACACGACGCCGGTCGGGTTGGCCGGGTTGTTGACGACGATCATCTTGGTCCGCGGCGTGAGCTGGTCGACCAGGCGGTCGACGTCGAGGCGGAAGTCCTCGGTGAGCGGCACCGGTACGGGATGCGCTCCGGCCTGTCGGACCACCGGCGCGTAGGCCGAGTAGGTCGGATCGAAGATCACGACCTCGTCGCCGACGTCGAGCAGCGCGGTGAGAACGCAGAAGACGGCCTCGGTCGCACCGCAGGTCACGAGGACGTCGTCGGCCGTCCAGACTCGCGTGCCACTCCCCCCGCCGATCTCGGCGGCGAGCAGCTCGCGCAGCTCCGGGTCGCCTTGGGGCGCCGCGTAGTGCGTATATCCGTCGCGCACCGCCCGGTCCTGCGCCTCGCGGATGTGGTCGGGGGTGGCGAAGCACGGGTCGCCCTTATGTAGCGCGGCGAGGCCGGGGCGCGGCACGACGGCGACGCCGGCGTTGCGCTCGGGGCTCAACGCCCGGCGAGCGGCAGCCGAAGCCACGGTCTTCTCGAGCGGGAGCGTCACGGTCATCGGTCGCCCTCCGCCGTGTCCTCCTCGGCGAGCCCGCGCGCCGCTCCGACCGCGGCGAGGTCGGCCACGTCCCACAGCGTCTCGCCGGCGGCGAACCGGCGGCGCAGCTGGGCCTCGTGGTCGTCGCGGGCGCGGGCGGCGACCAGCACCTCCGGTGCGTCGGCGACCGCGACCGCGCAGACGCCGTCCTCGTCGCCGAGGACGAGGTCGCCGGGCGCGACGCTGATGCCGCCGCAGCTGACGACGTGGTTGATCAGGCCGAGGTCCTCCTTGAAGGTGCCCCTGACCGAGCTGCCCCTCCCGAACACCGGGAACCCCAGCTCCTGGATTGCCGACACGTCGCGGACGAAGCCGTCGATCACCAGGCCGCCGAGGTCGTGGGCCTGGGCGATCACGGTCATCAGCTCGCCCCACGGGCCCCCCTCCCAGCCACCGGCGTCGACGACGAGAACGTCGCCGGGGCGGGCGATGTCGAGCGCCTTATGGAGGATGAGGTTGTCGCCCGCGTGCAGGGTGACCGTCAGCGCCGGGCCGCACAGCCGCATCGACCGGGACAGCGGCTTGATCGCCGCGGCCAGCGCGCCGCGCTTCTCGTAGGCCTCGTGCACGGTGGCGACCTCGAGCTCGGAGAAGGCTTCGACGAGCTCCCGGTCGACCCGGCGATAGTTGCGAATCACGTGGAACATGCAGTGCCCTTTGGTCGTTGGTTGATCGAAATCGCGGCCGGCTGGGCCGGCAGGTCCCGGTGCCATGGGGTCGCGCGCTCGTAGGCGTGCGCCACCTCGAGCAGCGCCACGTCGTGGCCGCGGCGACCGACCAGCTGCAGCCCGATCGGCAGGCCCTCGGCGGTGCGGCCGCAGGGCACCGAGATCGCCGGGTGGCCGGTGAGGTTGAAGGCGCGCGTGTACTCGCTCAGCACCGCGTCGACCGACTGCGGGCGCCCGTCGAAGGACACCTCGTCCTGACCGATCGACGGAGCGCCCAGCCCAACGGTGGGCAGCAGCAACACGTCGTCCCGAGTCAGGGCGTCATCGACGGCGGCGGTCAGGCGCCGGGCGCCGGCGCGGGCGCGCGCCTGGCGCTCGGGGGTGATCCTCGCCCCGAGCGCGCACCCGGAGCGCAGCTCGGGCCCGTAGGCATAGGGGCGATCGCGGAGCCCGTCCTGGTGGTAGGCGAGCAGCTCCGGGTACTGGATCGCTCTCGAGAGCTCGGGCGCGTCGACGAGCATCGGGACGCTCGTCGATCCCAGGGCGGCACCGAGGCCCGACAGGACCGCCTCGGCCTGGCCCAGCACCCGCGCCACCTCGGCGTCGGGTGCGGACACCAGCTCCAGGATCCCGATCCGCACCCCGTGCAGATCGACCCGGGCCGGCGCCGGGCCGGGCGGGGCGAGATCGCTTCGGGTCGCGGCAAGGACCAGGGCCGCGTCGCGCACGGTCCGGGCCAGGACCCCGACGTGGTCCAGCGAGCGAGACAGCGGGATCACCCCGGTGGTGCTCAGCGCTCCGCGGGTCGGCTTGAGGCCGATCACGCCGCACACCGCGGCCGGGATCCGCACCGACCCGCCGGTGTCGGTGCCCAGCGCGACCGGGGCCAGGCCGGCGGCGACCGCGATCGCCGAGCCGGTGCTCGAGCCCCCCGGCACCCGCGAGGGGTCCCAGGGGTTGCGCGGCGTCCGGTAAAGCCGGTGGCCACCGGTCGCCCAGACCGAGAACTCGGTCGTGTGCGTCTTGCCCTCGATGATCGCGCCGGCCCCGCGCAGCGTCGCGACCACGGCGGCGTCCTCGGCGGGCATCCACTCGGTCAGCACCTCGGAGCCGGCGGTCGTGCGCAGGCCCCGCGTGGCGATCATGTCCTTCAGCGCGATCGGCGCGCCGTGCAGCGGCCCACACGGCTCGCCGGCCGAGCGGGCGCGATCGGCGGCCGCCGCCGCGGCCAGAGCCTCACCGCGGGCCAGGGTGATGAACGCGCCGAGCTCCTCGTGGTCCTCGGCCCGGTCGAGGTAGGCCCTGACCACTTCCGCCGCCGACACCTCCCCGCCTCCGATCGCGGCCAGTGCACCCTCGAGCGATAGGCCGACGATCTCGGTGTCCACAAGTGGGCTCAATGTCTTCCCTGCCACGACTCTCGCTTTTCTTCGTATGTTCGAAGTGTCTGCAATTGAGACTTGCGACTCTGTTCTCAACTATAGCCGAGCTGCTCCAGCACGTCAAACTCGTCGCGCTTCGGCGGAGCCGCGCGGTGCCAGGCGGTCGCCCGCTGATACGCGCGCCCGACCCGCAGCAGCATCGCCTCGTGTCGGGCCGGCGCGACGAGCTGCATGGCCAGCGGCAGACCGTCACCGCCGAAGCCCACCGGGAGGGCCAGGGCCGGCAAGCCGAGCAGGTTGAAAGCGATGCGCTGCGCTCCGTCGCCGGCCCGCCGGGCGGCGGCGATGTCGCCGATCCGCCACGCCGGCTCCGGAGTCACGCCGGTCACCAGCACGTCCAGCCGCCTGGTCCGGAAGAGCTCCTCGGCCTCGGCCCGCAGCCGCGCGCGCTGACGGAGCGCGGCGACGTAGCGCTCCCGCTCGATCAGCGCGCCACGCTCCAGCAGCGCCCCCACCGTGGCGCCGAGGGCGTCGGCGACGCCTGCCCGCCGGCGCCGGTGAACGGCATGGGCCTCGAACTCCAGCACCGTCGCCCCGCAGGCTCGGTAGGTCGCCGCCGGCCGCAGCTCGGCGTCGCGCACCTCGGCGCCGAGAGCGGCCAGGACGCCGACGGCCGCGTCGATCGCCGCGCGTGTCTCGGCGCCGGCCACCAGGTCGCGCTCGAAGAAGTGCCGGACCACGCCCACCGACAGGCCCGCCAGGTCGACGGCCGCGGCCGGCGTTGAGCCGCCCTCCCCGGTCAGCGCTTCGAGGACCAGCTCGGCATCCCGCGCCGAGCGCGTCAGCCACCCGACGTGGTCGAGCGACGGCGCCAGCGGCAGGACCCCGCCGAGGTCGATGCGACCGTAGGTGGGCTTGAGGCCGACGACGCCGCAAAGCGCCGCCGGCATCCGAACCGAGCCACCGGTGTCGGTCCCGATCGCGAGCGGCACGAGGCCGGCCGCCACCGCCGCCCCGGCGCCGCTGGAGGAGCCCCCGGCGGTGTGTCCGGGGGCCCACGGGTTTTGCGCCGGAGGCCACGGGGTCGCGTCCTCGTCGGCGCCGATCCCGAGCTCCTGGAGCGCCAGCTTGCCGAGCGGGATCGCCCCCGCGCGCCGCAGCCTGGCCACGACCACCGAATCGACCGTCGCCGGGCGAGCGCTGAGTGCGCGCGAGTGCGCCCGGGTCGGCCAGCCGGCCACATCGATCATGTCCTTGACCGCGAAGGGCACGCCGTACAGCGGTCCCGGCCGGCGGCCATGCCGGACGGCAGCGGTGAGCTGGCGGGCTTCGCGCAGCGCGCGGGCGCCATCGACGAGCACGAATGCGTCGAGCGCCCGATCTTCTGAGCGGATGCGCTCCAGGTGCTCGGCGACGACCTCAGCCGGGGAGAGCTCGCCGCCGGCCAGCTGGGCGACGAGCGTGGCGACGCCGCTTGGCTGCACGGCGCTGCCGGTCGGCTCAGCCGTCCTCGAGGGCGGCGCGCAGACCGGCGTGGAAGACCCGCAGCAGCCGGTCGAGGACCTGCTCGTCGCTCCAGCCCAGCGTCTGGATCAGGTCGAGGATCTCGCGCGGATCGAAGGTGATGTTCCAGAGGAACAGCCCGACCTCGAGCGACTCGGGTGCCAGGCCCTCGTCGGCGATGATGCCGAGGAGCGCCGGCTCGAGGTAGACGCAGGTATCGGTGATGATCGGGTCCTTGGCGTGGAGGCGCTCCAACCATCCGCGCCGCGACCGCAGCTGGACCATCGCCTGCCCGCGCTCGCGCGTGATGCGGATCCACTCGGCGGTGACCAGCCGCAGCAGCTCGGCGCCGCTGGCGTCCTGCTCGGCGGCGAACTCGCCCATGGTCTGGATCGTCTGGTGCGCGTAGGCCCGCAGCACGTCGTCGAGCGATGCGAAATGGCGATAGGCCGTGGCGCCCGACAGTCCCGCCTCGACGGCGAGCTGTTGGAGGCTGCGCGGCCTTTTCCCGGCGGCAAGCAGGCGTCCGGTCGTGTCCAGCAGCTTGCGCCGGCTCTCGCGGGAGTCGCGACGCAGCGGTTCGGAACGCTGACCAACCAGGCCCGCCTCCCGCTGGTGCGACGTGTCGTGGGAATCACGACTCATCTCTCGCTTAGCGTAGCGGCCCGCGCGGCCGGTCCTCACCAGCAAGCAATCACCCGGCATGGTCCACCCGAGCCATTCTCCCAGGGCACCACGCCGACGATCGCGGTCGCCCCCGCAGGCGGCACGGTGCTCACGGCCGACAGGCACTCGATCGCATAGCGGCCGGCGCCCAGCAGACGGCGGTGCACCGGGTAGGCGGTGTCGTTGCCGGCGTCGATGCTGAGCGTGTCGACGCCGATGCAGGCGATGTCCCGCTCGGCGACCAGCCAATCGACGGCCTCGAGCGAAAAGCCCGGGGAGTGCATGGTCCCGTCACTTCTCAGCCCGGCGAATTGCTCCGGATCGGCCGCGTGCGCGTCCCAGCCGGAGCTCATGAACACGCCGGCGCCAGGCGGAATCGGCCCGTGGCGGGACTCGTGACGGCGCAGGTCGGCGACCTCCAGCAGCGTGTCGGCATCGCGCGCGGCGCGCGCGGCGACATCGATAACCACGACCGGGACGATCAGGTCCGTCGCCGGAAGCTGTGAGACATCGGCCAGGTCGGGGAAGAAATGCGCCGGCGCGTCGACGTGCGTGCCTGAGTGCTCGACGAACCTCCAGCGCTGGTTCTGCGAGCCTTCGCTGGCGAAGTCCGCGGCCGCCTCCCGCCGCGGCGCCTCGAAGCGCGCCACCGGGAAGCCGGCCCGGAAGCAGTGGGTGAGATCGGCGACCCGGCCGGTCGAGGCGAGCGGCGGCTCGCAACGCTCGCGCCGCCGCTCCTCCGACGGCTCCGGAGCCGGCGCGAGCTGCCCATCGTCGTTGTGGGCCGTGCACATGCCTATCCGACCCGCGGCGCGTCGCCGGGGCTCGCGACCGGCCGTCCGGGCCCGCCCGCCGCCGCGACGCCGAGCGTCGAGCCCTCCAGCACCTCGTCGGCCTCGCGCTGGTGCTGGACCTCCTGGGACTCGGTCAGACCTGAGCCGATGCGTCGGGCCAGCGACGGGCTGGCGGCGACGATCAACAGCCCGAGCACGAGCCACGCGAGCGCCAGGTAGGGGATGCGGTCAAACGGCGGCGGCGGAGCGGGGACGACCTGCTTGTAGAGGGTGTAGATCAGGCAGGCGATGGCCGCGAGCGGGAACACCACCTCGACCCGCCTCACCACGTGCTCGCGGATGAAGAGCAGGACACCGGCGCCGACGTTGGTCATCGCGTAGGCCACCAGGACCACGATCACCTGGAAGGAGCCGATGTAGAGGAACACGCTCCTGCCCGCCGTGCCGGCGATGAGGAAGCCCAACAGCAGGCTGAGCGCGACGCCTGTCGTGAACAGCACGGCGTTGGCCGGCTCGGCCGAACCACGCGAGACCCGCGAGAGGAACGGCACCGTCTTGCCGTCGCGCGACATCGCGAACAACAGGCGCGAGGCGGCGGCGACCTGCGCCAGCGCCGCCGAGAACCCACTCGCGGTCGCGCCCAGGCCGATCGCGATCGCCAACGGCCGGCCGGCGTAGGTCCGCCCCAGGTCGGCCAGCGCCGAGGTCGACGAGGAGAAGGCGGCGAGGCCGTTCTTGCTGGTGCCGAACCCGATGCTCTCGATGACGGCGCAGGCGACGAAGAAGATGCCGGCGCCGATGACGACGACCATGATCGCCCGCGGGATCGTCCGCCGCGGTTCGCGCGTCTCCTCACCGACCGAGCCGGCACCCTCGAAGCCGAGGAACGCCGCGAACCCGAAGATCGACGCCAGCGCGATGGTGCTGATCCCGAGATTGCCCTGCGGCACGACGACGTCCTTCGCCGAGACCCCGCCATACGGCCTGAAGCCGCCGAGCACCCGCACGCTCACGATGACCAGGAGCACGAGGACGAGAACGACCGACGCGCACTCGATGCAAAGCAGGGTCGTCGTCACCAGCTTCAACGGCCGCAGGGCCAGCAGGCCGGAGCCGATCGCCACCGCAGCGGCGATGAAGATCCAGGAGATCGTCGCGCCGCTGTCGATCTGGTGGATGACGTCCTGGCCGAAGACCGCCGCGACGGCGGAGGACGCGGCCACGCCGCCGATGTAGGTCCCCAGCAGTGCCCACCCGGAGAAGAAGCCCGAGCGCGGGCCGAGGGTCAGGCCGGTGAACGCGTACACCGAGCCGGCGCTCGAGTAGCGCGCGGTGAGTCGCATGAAGCCCCAGGCGACGAGGCCGATGATCACCAGCGCGAACAGGAACGGCAGGAGCACCGCCGAGCCCATCAGCCCCGCCACCGCCGACGGCGTCACGGACATCGCCAGCGTCGGGGCCACGATGGCGATGGAGACGGCGATCGTCCCAAAGAACCGCAGTGATCGGTCGGGCTGAGCCGGACCCGCCAACGCCTGATCCGGCGGCGGGTCCCCTCGGTCGACTGGTGCCATGAAGTCGCTCCCTTCGTGATCTTCTAATAGGGAATTGTGACTTGATTCTCAAGTCGCGAGCGACAGTCTCTCCGAGCCCACCCGGAAAGTCAAGGCCCTCTTTGCATCCCCCTCAGGCACCGCCCCCCGCGCTGATGCCGGCCCTACTCACCCACCCGCTATTGGACCGCTGACCCCCGCCGCTGCACCGCCAGCGCGTCCGGAGCCGGCGCCTCGATCGCTTCCAGCAGCTCGGCGGCCCGGCCCCGGAAGCGCTCGACGTTCGCCAGCTTGATCTCCTCATAGCCGCGGACGACGTCGGGCAGGGCGACGAGCTCGGCGACCAGATGGGCGTTCTCCGGCCGCAGCCGCTCGAGCGCCGTATCGACGAAGCCTTGGTACTCGGCGATCAAGGCTCGCTCGACCTTGCGGACGTGGGCGTGGCCGAAGGGGTCCCAGGGGCGTCCCCGCAGCGACTTGGCGCTGCGCAGGACGCTCAGCAGCGGCACCGCCGAGCGGCCGAGGCCGATCTTGCGGCGCATTCCCATCGCCCGCAGGACCGGCGGGTGGAGCTTGATCTTGACCCGGGCGCCGTCGCCGAACTCCCGGTTGAGCCGCGCCCGTTCGAGGCCGTCGAGGTGCAGGCGGGCGACCTCGTACTCGTCCTTGTAGGCCATCAGCTTGTGGAGGCCGCCGGCGTAGGCGACGGCGAGCGGTTCGCCGCCCTCGCCAAGCGACTCCTCGGCGCGGCTCGCCATCGCGGCGACGGCGTCGACATAGGAGCGCGCGTAGCGGCCGTCCTGGTAACCGGTCAGATCCGAGGCCCGCCGCGCCACGAGGTCGCGCAGGGCCTCGCCGAACGGCAGGGCCGCGGCCATCGCCGTCGCCTCCGCACCGGGCGGAGCGGGCTCGGCCTCGGTGCTCGGGATGGACTCGAGCGCCTCCGGCCGGGCGACGATCGCGCGGCCCCAGCGGAAGGCCTCCCGGTTGGTGTCGACGGCGGCCCCGTTGAGCTCGATCGCCTGCTCGATCGCCGCCGCCGACAGCGGCAGACAACCGCTCTGGTAAGCCGCCCCGATCAGCAGCAGGTTCGCCGGCAGGTGGTCGCCGAAGAGGCGCGTGGAGAGGTCGACCGCGTCGATGTAGACGTTCGACTCGCGGCGGGTGGTGGCGTCGATGCGCCGGCGCAGCAGCGACTCGGGGGCGACGGCGGCGTCGACGTCGGTGACCATCAGCGCGGTCGGCACCGCGCTGGTGCTGATGATCGCCACCGTGCGCTCCGGATCGGCGACCTCGAGGTTGGCCGGAGCGGCGGCGCCGAGCAGGTCGAACCCGATCAGAACGTCGGCGGCGCCGCGGCCCGCTCGCAGGCTCCCGGCGGCGGCGCGCGGCCCGATGCGGACGTCGGAGATCACCGGGCCACCCTTCTGCGCCAGGCCGATCTGCTCGAGCCCGGCCGCTTCCAGCCCGTCGAGGTGAGCTGCCATCTGCAGGATCTGGGACACGGTGACGACCCCGGTCCCACCGATCCCGGGCATCCGCATGAGGACGTCGCGGCGCGCCGCATCGCGTACTGGCTCCGGCAGGTCCGCTGGCGCCGGGGGGGCGGAGTGCTCGAGGCGCTTGCCGGGCTCGACCACGACGAACGACGGACAGTCGCCGTCCAGGCAGGAGTAGTCCTGGTTGCACGATGCCTGGTGGATGCGCGTCTTGCGGCCGAACTCGGTCTGCACCGGCTGCACCGACAGGCAGGTCGACTTCTCGCCGCAGTCGCCGCAGCCCTCGCAGACCCGCTCGTTGATCCAGACCCGCGTCGTCGGCGACGGCAGCTTGCCGCGTTTGCGCAGGCGGCGCTCCTCGGTGGCGCAGCGATCGTCGTAGACGAGGACGGTGACGCCGTCGACCTCGGCCAGCGCCGCTTCGACGTCGGCCAGATCGTCGCGGTGGGCGACCCGCGCGATCGGGTCGAGGGCGACGTCGCGGTAGGAGCCCGGCTCCGGGCTGACCACCACGACCTCGGCGACCCCCTCAGCGGCGAGGAGCCGGGTCAGGGTCGGCACCGAGCGTTTGCCCTGCGGGTGCTGGCCACCGGTCATCGCGACCGCATCGTTGTAGAGGAGCTTGTAGGTGATCCGCGCCCCGGCCGCGACCGCCGCCCGGATCGCCAGCGACCCGGAATGGTGGAAGGTGCCGTCGCCTAGGTTCTGGGTGAAGTGGCGGTCCTCGGTGAACGGGGCGAGGCCGAACCACTGGCTCCCCTCCCCTCCCATCTGCGGCATGCCGAGGAGGGTGCCGCGGCCATCGTCGTCGAGCGCGACCATCGTGTGGCAGCCGATGCCGACCCCGACCAGCGTGTCCGGCGCGGCCTTGGTCGAGCGGTTGTGGGGACAGCCCGAGCAGAAGTAGGGGATCCGGGCCGGGGACGGGGGCCCGGCAGGCTCGCGCACGGCGCTCGTCGCCTCCGCGCGGGCGCGGGCGGCCTCTGGCAGCTCCGGGAGCCAGGCCGCCAGGCCGGCGATCACATCCGCGGTCCCGACGGTCCCCGCGTGCGCAAACGGTCCGGCGTCGACGATCCCCTTCCGGCCCGTCACCCGCGGCTGGGAGGCGCTGCCGTACAGGAGCTCCTTGAGCTGGCCTTCGATGAACGGGGTCTTGTCCTCGACCACGACGACCTCCTCGACCCCGGCGGCGAGTCGGTTGACGAAGTCGCCGTCGAGCGGCCACGGCATCGAGAGCTTCACCAGGCGGAGCCCGATCTGCTCCAGCTCCGGCTCGCCGAGCCCGAGCTCGAGGAGCGCCCGGCGCACGGTCTGGTAGGCGAGGCCGGAGGCGACCAGCGCGCGCCGCGGGCGCCGCGGCTCGAAGTCGATCCGGTTCAGCTCGGCGCGCGCCCCGTAGGCCGCCGCCCGCCGGAGTCGCCTGCCCAGCATGTCGGCCTCCGCTTCGAGCGAGGTCGGCGGCAGGAGCACGGGCGGGTGGTGCTCGCGCCGCTCGGGGACGGGGATCCCGTCGAAGAGGCCATCGAGGGACACCGTCGCCGAGGCGTCGGCGATGTCGGCGACCACCTTGATCGCGGTCCACAGCCCGGCGTCGCGCGAGAGCGCGACCGCGTGCAGGCCGAGCCGCAGGATCTCATCGACCGTCCCCGGGGCGAGGATCGGCACTGCCAGGCTGCGGCACATCTGCTCCGAGGCGCTCGGCAGGGTCGAGGACTTGCAGTCCGGGTCGTCGCCGATCAGGGCGACGGCTCCGCCCAGCGCGGCGGTGCCGCTGACGTTGCCGTGGCGGATCGCGTCGGCGGCCCGATCGAGGCCCGGGTTCTTGCCGTACCAGAAGCCGACGATCCCCTCGCGGGTGCGCCGATCGAGCTCGCCGATCAGCTGGGTGCCGGCCACCGCGGTCGCCGCGAGCTCCTCGTTCAAGCCCGGCCGGAAGACGATGTCGAGGGGATCGGTGAACTTCGCCGCGCGGCCGAACTCGAGGTCGAGCCCGCCCAGCGGCGAGCCCTGGTAGCCGCTCACGTACACCGCGGTGGAGAGGTCGCGGGCATCGTCGAGGCGCCGCTGATCGAGGGTCAGGCGGACCAGCGCCTGGATGCCCGACATCAGCGCCGTCCCCGAGGTGCTGCGGTACTTGTCCTCGAGGGAGACCGGCGGGATGGCAACGGTCGCGCTCATACTGACGAGAGTGCCGTGTTCGTTGCACCGATGTCACCAACACGCAAGATGAGGGCGCCATTTAGCACTTCTACGCAATAAAGTTGCAAGCGAGGAGATAGCCGCAAATGGCCACGAACACCATCGACGACACCGACCGAGCGATCGTCGCCGAGCTCGAAGCGGACTCCCGGCAGACGCTCTCGGAGATCGCCGAGAAGGTCAACCTCTCCGGTCCGGCGGTCAAGCGCCGCATCGATCGGCTCACCGAGACCGGGGTCATCCGCGGCTTCACGGTCAAGGTCGACCAGCGACTGCTCGGGCGGCCCCTGGAGGCCTTCGTCGAGCTGCGGTTCGCCGGCGCGACGCCGGTCGACGACATCACCGAGCTCGCCGCCAAGATTCCCGAGGTCGACTCGGTGTTCACGATCGCCGGCGATCCCGACGCTCTGCTCCGCCTGCGCGTCGCCGACGTCGATCACCTGAAGGTCGCGATCAACCGGATCCGCACCAGCGGGCGGATCACCGGCACCAAGACCCTGATGGTGCTCGACGTCTGGTCGCGGGGAGCGGACTGACGGCGTCCCTTGCCGCTCGGCTCGACTCACTCGTAGAAACCCCGCGGAGCGATCTCGATCCGCTCCTCGTAGTCGACGTCATGGGTGGCGATCAGGAAGGCGTCGTGCCGGCGCTCGATCTCCTCCACCCGGTCCCAGGTGGCGAGCAGGGCCACTTCGTCCCAGACCACGGTCGGCGGCCGCCGCTCGCGCATCATCGCCAGCAGGTAGGTGGCGTCGGCGAGCAGGAAGACGACCCGGTCGCGCAACCTCACCAGCAGCGACTGGTGCCCGGGGGTATGGCCGGGGGTGGCGATCACGTTGAGTCGGCCGTCGCCGAAGACGTCCTCGTCGCCGTCGAGGAGGCGCCAGTCCGTGACCCCGGCGAAGTCCTCGGCGACGTAGATGTCGCGCTGAGCCGCGGTCGGGTCTTCGGCGAACCGGAGCTCGCTGCGCTGCACCATCACCGGCGTCTCCGCGAACGCGTAGAGACCGCCGGCGTGGTCGAAGTGCAGGTGCGACTGGATCACCAGGTCGACGTCGCCCGGCACCATCCCGATCCGCGCCAGGAGGCGCTCGATCCGGTCCTCCGGACCAACTTTCAGGACCAGCCCCTCCGCCCCCGTGCCCATCCTGCCGGCGGGGTCCTCGGCAAGTCCGGGATGGACGCCGGAGTCGAACAGCACCACGCCCTCGGGATGGACGACCACGTAGACGAAGTAGGGGACGTAGACGGTCTCCCCACGGCGCTCGTCGAGCGGGTCGAGATCCTCCCAGGCGCTCAGGTCGCCACCGCAGTGCAGGGCGTGGACCTGGACCTCGCTCATCTCAGCCGGCGAGCAGGCCCAGGTCGACCGGCAGGCAGCAGCCGGTGATCGCCGAGGCGGCGGGACTTGCCAGGAACAGGACCGCCGCCGCGACCTCGTCGGTCTCGACGAACCGCTTGACCGGCTGGCGGTCGAGCATCGATTCGATCGCCGCGGTCCGCTCCATTCCGCTGTCGGCGATCAGCGCCTCGACCGTCTTTTCGGCCATCGGGGTCAGCATCCAACCCGGGGCGACGGCGTTGACGCGCACCCCGTGCGGGCCGCCCTCGAGGGCGGCGTTGCGGACGAGTCCCAGGACGCCGGTCTTGGCGGCGACGTAGGCCGCCTTCAGGGGCTCCGCCGCGAAGGCCGAGGTCGAGCTGATCACCACCGCGTTGCCGCCGTTGGCGACGAGCTGGTCCCAGGCGCTCCGCAGCGCCAGGAACGGCCCCTTCAGCATGACGTCCTGCAACCTGTCCCACTGGTCCTCGTCGAAATCCGCGATCGGAGCGACGTGCTGCACCCCGGCGTTCAGGACCAGGACGTCAAGTCGGCCGTGGCGCTCGAGCGTGCTGCTCACCATCAGCTCGACCCCCGCCGCGGTCCCGACGTCGGCGTGCAGGCAGTCGGCGCCCTCGCGATCGACCCCGACGACCTGCGCCCCGGCGCGGCGGAAGGCGTCGACCAGGCTGACGCCCAGCCCGCCGTTCGCGCCGGTGATCAGGACGACCTTGCCGTCGAAGCCATCAGCCATCTTTTGGCAGGTCCCCCTCCACGATCACCGGATTGCCCGCGGCCGTGATCGAGACCTCGCGCACGACGCCGTCCACGTGGACGATGCTGCGGCTCTGCCCGCCGGGGTAGACGGCGTTGTTGCCGAAGCCGAAGTGGACGGTCCCGAGGCGCGCCTTTTCGCTCTCGTGGCCCTGGAGGGCGAACGGGTTGGCGCCGACGCCGAGCTCGGCGACGGTGGGGGCGCTCTCGTCGATCGCGAAGACCGCCTCGAACTCCGCCGCATCCAGTCCGCCGCTCACCCGCACCACCCGGCCGCTACGAACCTCCATCGTCACCGGCTCGCTCACGGTGTGCATCTCCGGACCGGCCTCGGTGAGCCCGTCGACGACGATCGTGCCCTCGGTCGAGTCCTCGATCGGCGCCCAGTTCAGCTCGCCCCACAGCGGCACGGACAGCCCGTATGGCTTGCCCCGCTCGGGGATCGGGAAGATCGGCAGGCAGTCGCGCCCGGCCAGCGACAGGCGCAGATCGGTGCCGGCCGGGGTCGTGATGTGGACGTCCTCGGCGCCGTCCAGGGCGGCGATGATGCGATCGCAGTTGGCATCGACCATCGGCACGTCCTCGGCGCTCATCCGCCACTCGGCCATCCCGGCGTCGACCTTGAAGATCGAGCAGTCTTCGCTGGTCTCGAACGTCGAGGCGACTTTGTGGTCGAGCCGGAAGGCGAAGGTCTCATCGACGACGAAGATGTTCACCGTCGTGGCGTTCGCGAGGGCGACTATGTGTTGCGGGATCGGGAGCCAGAACTCGCCCGATCGCAGCAGGTCCTCGACGGTCTGGGTGATGTCGACACGGACCACCTCCGCGCCGATCGCCTCGGCGGCGGCGGCCAGGGCCGCGGCCTCGGAGGCACGCCGGTTGTCGAAGAAGACCGACACGCGCTCCAGGGCGTCGACCCTGACGAAGCGCTGCACGATCATTTCGGCGTTGGCTTGCAGGTCCGTCGCCGCGGGACTCGTTACACCTACCTGGTTCATCTAACTCCTACCTGTCTGGATTTCGTTCCGGGGTGACATGACTCGGATCCTTCGACCCGCGCTCGCCCGGGGCGCTGATGCCGTCGCGAAACTCGCGTATCCCCCTGCCGAGGCCGCTGCCCAGCTCCGGCAGGCGCTTGGGCCCGAAGAGGACGATGACGACGAGCAGCACGACCGCTATCTCGAGCGGACCGATGTTGGGAATCATTTGGACCTCACAGTCGTTGCGGATTTGACGTTCAGCCAGCTCTCCTCGGAGCTTGGGACGGAGGCGAGAAGTTCGCGGGTGTAGGGGTGCTGGGGGCTGTCGAGCACCCCGTCGGTCGTCCCCTGCTCGACGACGACGCCACGCCGCAGGACGTAGAGGCGATCGGTGACCTGGCGGACGATCGCCAGGTCGTGGGTGATGAACAGCAGGCTGACACCGGTCTCCCGGTGGACCGAGAGCAGGAGGTTGATGATCTGGGCCTGGACCGAGACATCGAGGGCGCTGACCGCCTCGTCGCAGACGATCACGCGCGGGTTGGTGGCCAGCGCCCGCGCCACCGCGACGCGCTGGCGCTCGCCTCCCGAGAGGGCCGCCGGCTTGCGGGCCGCGTAGCCCTTGTCGAGGCCGACCCGTTTGAGGAGGTCGGCAACCCCCGGCTGCTTCCTGCCGCCCTCGCCGCCGCCGGCGACGATCGCCTCGGTCAGCGTCGAGCCGACCGTCCGGGCCGGATTGAGGGTCGAGTAGGGGTCCTGGAAGACCATCTGGATTTCGCGCTGAAGCGTCCGCCGCTGCCCCCGCGTCAGGGACCGGCGGTCGGAGACGTCGAGGCCGCCGACGACGATGCGCCCGCCGCTCGGCTCCTCGAGGCCCATCAGGCAGCGGCCGAGCGTGGTCTTGCCCGACCCCGACTGGCCGACCAGGCCGACGCTCTCGCCGTAGGCGAGGTCGACGCTGACCTGGTCCAGCGCGGTGACCACGCGGCCCTCGCCGGCGGTGCCGAAGGTCTTCGAAAGGCCGTCGAGCCGGACGAGCACGTCGCCGGAGGGCCGGTCCTGCTCGGCGACGGCGATGCTCTCGCGGGCGGCCGTCGCCAACCCGTCGAGCTCGGCTTCGATCTCGTCGTGGCGGATGCAGGCGGTGGCGTGGCCGCCGGCCCCGTCGGCGATCCGCACCAGGGGCGGCGCCGCGGCAAGGCACTGCGGCCGGACCCACTCGCAGCGCGGGGCGAACACGCAGGAGCCGGCGACCTCGGCGGGCGAGGGAACCGAGCCGGGGATCGAGGCCAGCTCCTGGACGCGCCGGTCGGCCGGCGGCTCGGACATCAGCAGGCCGAGCGTGTAGGGATGCCGCGGCCGCCGCTCGAGCTCCTCCGCCCCGGCCCCCTCGAGCAGGGTCCCGGCATAGAGGACGTTGACCCGGTCGCACATCGAGAAGGCGACCCGCAGGTCATGGGTGATCAGGATCAGGCTCATCCCCCGCTCGGTCTGCAGCTCCCGGAGGCGGGCGAGGATGTTCCGTTGGGTGATGACGTCGAGCGCGGTCGAGGGCTCGTCGGCGATCACGACCTTTGGGTCGCGGGCGAGCGCCGCGGCGATGCCGACCCGCTGGCGCATGCCGCCGGAGAGCTCGAACGGATAGGCGTCGACGACCGCCGCGTCCTCGATCCCGACCTCCTCCAGGCGCCTCACCGCCTCCACGTTGCGGGCCTTGCGGTCGAGGCGCCGGCCGCGCTCGTCGCGCAGCAGCTCGACGATCTGCGCCCCGCAGCGCATCAGCGGGTTCAGCATCGTGAACGGGTCCTGGAAGATCATCGCGATCTCGCCGCCGCGCACCCTGCGCATCTCCTTCTCGCGCAGGCCGAGCAGGTCACGCCCGTCGTAGGTGATCCGGCCGCTGGCGTGGACCCCGGCCGGCAGGGTGCGGTTGATCGAGCGGGCGGTCAGCGACTTGCCGCTGCCCGACTCGCCGACGATCGCGAGCGCCTCGCCGCGCTCGAGCTCGATGTCGATCCCGGTGACGATCTCCCGCGCCCCGGCGGCGATCCGCAGGTCCTCGACTCCGAGCAGCGTCAACGTCCCATCCCCCGGGCCGAGAGCCGTTCGTACATCCAGTCGCCGATCAGGTTCATGCTCAGCGCCAGCAGGACCAGCGCGATCCCGGGCGCCATCACCGCCCAGGGGTTCGCTTCGATCTGGGAGATGTTTTCGTGCAGCATCTGGCCCCAGTCGGTGGCGCCGGGGCCGGCGCCGAGGCCGAGGAAGGCGAGCGAGGCGAGAGCGACCAGGGTGAAGGCGAAGTTGAGGAACGAGTTGGCGACGATCAGCGGCGTGATGTTCGGCCAGATGTGGCGCAGCATGATCCGTGGCGAGGAGAGGCCGAGCGTTCGCGCCGCGTCCACATAAGGGAGGTTCCGCTGCTCCAGGGTCGCGCCGCGGATCAGCCTCGTGTCGTAGGGCGAGGTGAGGACGACCAGGACCAGGACCGCGACCCAGTAGCCGCCGCCGAAGACGCCCAGCGCGACCACCGCGACGAGCAGGCCCGGCAGCGAGTAGAGGAGGTCGACGACCCGCATGATCACCGAGTCGACCCAGCCGCCCCGGTAGCCGGCGAGGAGGCCGAAGATCGTGCCGATGATCATCGCGCCGAGGACGACCACGATCGGCCCGACCAGCGCCGACTTGGCGCCGGCGATGACCCGCGAGAGGATGTCGCGCCCCGATTCGTCGGTGCCGAGCAGGTGGGCCGAGCTCGGCCCCTGCAGCCCGGCCGAGAGATTTTCGGCGGCCGGATCGTGCGGCGCCAGCAGCGAGCTGGCGACCGCGGCGAGGACGACCAGGCAGACGAAGGCGAGGCAGAGGACGATCTCGGGGGAGGGCCAGCCGGAGGAACGGCGGCGCCGGCGCAGACCCGCCGCGCCCGCCGGGCGCACGGCGTCGAGGCTCTCGGGGCCCGGGGCGCTCATCTCGGGGCCGGGCGCGCTCATCCGGTCGCCCTGCCGACGCGGATCCGCGGGTCGATTAGCGTGTAGGTGACGTCGACCAGGAGGTTGACGAGGATCACGATCACCGCCAGCAGCATGATCACCCCCTGCAGGATCGGCAGGTCCTTGTTGTTGACGGCTTCGATCATCATCGTGCCGACGCCGGGCAGGGCGAAGGTCGCTTCGACGATCAGGGTGCCCATCACGAGCGTCGTCATCAGGATCCCGGTGGCGGTGACGATCGGGATCAGGGCGTTGCGGAGCGCGTGCCGGATCACCACCCGCATGCCGCCCGCGCCACGCGCCTTGGCGAAGGCGACGTAGTCCTGGTCGAGGGCACCGATCATCGCCGCCCGGGTGATCTTCACCACCACCGCCATGGTCGAGAGCGCCAGCGCGATCGCCGGCAGGGTCAGGTGCAGGAGTCGGTCGCTGAATCCCGATCCGGCGCCGTAGACCGGGAACCAGCCCAGCTGCACGCCGAAGACGAAGATCAGCACCACCCCGGTGACGAAGGCGGGGGCGCTGACCCCGAGGACGCTGAGGCCGACGACGCCGCGGTCGACCGGGGTGCTCTTCTTCAGCGCCGCGATGATGCCGAGCGGCAGCCCGAGGACGATCGAGATGACGAAGGCGTAGCCGGCGAGGAAGGCGGTGACGCCGGCACGGTCGGAGATCGATTCCGTCACCTTCTGCCCGGTCCGGATCGAGGTGCCGAATTCGAGGTGGATCACGCCCTTCAACCAGATCCAGTACTGGGCGAGGAAGGGTTCGTCCAGGTGCCATTTGGCGCGGATCGCTTCGAGCACGCCCGGCGACACCTTGTGCGAGCCGAGCAGGGTCTGCTCGGGGCTGCCCGGCGCCAGGTAGAGCATCGTGAAGACGACGAAGGAGAGGACAAGCAGCAGCGCCAGCAGGGCCAGCATGCGCCGAGCGAGGAACCACAGCATCGGGTGCGACTTCGCGACGGCGCGCATCAGGACCCCAGGTGGCCGTCGAACCACTCGCGCATCCGGATCCAGCAGTCGCGCAGGTGGGGACGCTCGATCCAGGCGTGGCCGTGCCCCTCGCGCGGGTAGACGACCATCTCGACCTCGCAACCCGCCTCGGCGAGCCCCTGGTACATCTCCTGGGCCTGCGTCTTCGGGCAGATCAGGTCGAGGTCGCCGTGCATGATCAGGGTCGGGGTGGTGGCATTGCGACAGTGGGCCACCGGCGAGAGCTTGAAGTAATTCCCGGTCGGGTCGTAGGGGTCGGCGTCGAGGAACAGTTCGTCGAAGCGGCCGACGTTGGCGGTGTTGTGGAAGCTGAACCAGTTCGAGACGCACGAGATCGGGATCGAGGCGGCGAAGCGGTCGGTCTGGGTCACCGCCCACGCCGACATCAGCCCACCGCCGGAGACGCCGGTGATGCCGACCCTGTCGGTGTCGGCGATCCCCGCCTCGACGCAGGCCTCGACGCCGCTGAGGATGTCGCGGAAGTCGCCGCCGCCGAGGTCGCCGAGGTTGGCCTGGGCGAACTCCGGGCCGCGCCCGGTGCTGCCGCGGGGGTTGGGGAGCAGGACGGCGTAGCCGGCGTTGGCCAGGCAGAGCCCGTGTCCGAGGTAGCCGGGCGCGAAGCCGCAGGTCCAATTGGTCGTCGGGCCGCCGTGGACGACGACCACCAGGGGCAGCGGCGCCGAGCCGGCGTCGGCCGGGGTCAGGACCAGACCTTCGATCTCGAGCCCGTCGTCGGAGCGCCAGCTGAGCTCGCGGACGCCGGGGACCGCGACCTGCCCCAGCTCCTCGTTCAGCGCGGAGATCGGCCGCCAGCCGCGGTCGGGCTCCTCGCAATCGAGAACGCAGACCTCGGGTGGCATCCCGATCGTCTCCCGCGCGGCCGCGAACCGCTTGCCGGCCGCGTCGACGCTGACCTCGGTGAGGTGCAGCAGGCCGAACTGCTCGGGGCCGCGCCAGACCTCCTCGACCTCGCCGTCGAGGCCGATGAACCCGCAGTGGGAGTCGAGGGCATTGCGGCCGCAGAAGGCGAGTCGCCCGTCGTCGACCCAGCGGAGCTCGGCGACGTCGTGATCGGTGGCGAGCTGTCTGACCTCGCCGGAAACGGCGTCGATCACGGTGACCGTCGCCGTCACCAGCAGCCGGTCGCTGCAGACGCCTTCGACCAGGGCCACGGTCGAGCCGTCGGGCGAGAGCTGCACCGACTGGACCTGCCACTGCGGCCTGTAGACGGTTTCGATCGCCCGCTTGTCGGGGTCGATGATGCCGACCCTCGCGTCGTACCAGTCGCTCTCGGTGGGCCCGTCGGAGACGACCGCGACGATGCCCTTCGGGTGCGCCATGAACTCCCAGACGTTGACGCCCTCGGGGCTGACCTCGACCGTCTCACCGCTCGCGGCATCGATGCGGAAGAGCCGGCGCCAGGTCTGCGCCGGCCGCTTGACCACCGGGTCTTCCTCCTCTCCGTCGACCTCTTCGATCACCTTCGAGACGTTGACGCCGGCCGAGTCCGAGCCCAGGTCGGCGGCGAGCGCGAAGATGTGGCGGCCGCTGTCGGACCACTGCACCGCCTCGATCGAGCCGGCCACCTCGCCGTGCGCTCGCGGGTCTCCGCCGGGCTCGAGGAGGTAGAGCGAGAGGCGACCGAGGTGATCCCGATCGGAGGCGAAGGCGAGCCGCGAGCCGTCCGGCGAGAGGCGCGGGAAGGTGTCGGTCCCGGGGCCGTCGGTGATCTGCTCGGCGGGGCCGTCGTCGGGGCCGCTCCAGATCCGGCTGGCCGGCGCCTCGCCGAGCTCGATCGAGGTGTCGCTCACCACGAAGGCGACCGTCCGGCCGTCGCGGGAGAGCGTCACCTCTTCGGGCCGGCGGAGGTGGAGGAGCCGCTCGGCGGTGACGTCGCGGGGGTCTTCGAGCGGGGTCATGCGGTGGTCCCGAGGGCGCGCTGGATCGCCGCGCCGATGTCGGCGTTGACCGCGTGGGTCAGGTCGGTGACTCCGGCGTAGGACCAGAAGCCGTGGATCTGCCCGCGGTAGCGAAGGAGCTCGACGGCGACTCCGGCGTTGCGCAGCTTGTCGGCGTATGCCTCGATCTCATCGCGCAGCACGTCGCAGCCGGCGACCACGATCGTCGCCGAGGGCAGCATCGCGGCCCGGTCGGCGCGCAGCACCGAGAGCAGCGGGTCGGCGGGGCGCCCGGCGTCGCCCGCGTAGAGCTCCCAGTAGGCCTTCATGCCGGCGGCGGTCAGGACGTACCCGTCGCCGTACCTGAGGTAGGAATCGGTTTCGAAGGCCCAGTCGGTCACCGGGTAGATGAGGAGCTGATGATCGATTGCGGGGCCGCCGCGGTCGCGGGCCAGCAGGCAGAGAGCGGCCGCGAGGTTGCCGCCCGAGCTGTCGCCGCCGACGATCAGCTGCGGCCGCGTGCCGGAGCCGCCGCCGAGCTCGCCGTCGACCCAGCAGAGCGCCGCGTAGGCGTCCTCGAGGCCGGCCGGATAGGGATGCTCCGGGGCCAGCCGGTAGTCGACCGCGACAACGACGGCGCCGTTGGCGCGGCAGAGGCGCCGGCACTCGGCGTCGGCGAGATCGAGATCGCCCAGCACCCAACCGCCGCCGTGGAGCCACAGCAGAACCCGGCCGGCGACTCCGGGACTGCCGGGGGGATGGAAGATCCGCAGCGCGATCGGGCCGGCCCGGCCCTCGATCTCGACCGATTCGACCCGGGCGACCGGCTCCCGCTCGCCCAGCAGCGGGAGCTCCCTCGCGGACAGGTCGCGCATCTCCGCGATCGACGCATCGCGGCGATCGAAGCCGCCGACCCCGTCCAGCGCCTCCATGATCTGGCGGCTCTCGGGGGCGAGGTCGGCGGGGATCTGAACGGCTTCTCTAGGCCCGAGTCCCAAGGTACTTGAGCCAGGCCTGGTAGTAGTAGAGCGGGCTGAATCCGTTGAACACGTACTTGGTCGAGGCGGCCAGCGCCGGGCCTTCCCACCAGAGCGGCATGTAGGGGAGTTCTTCACCGGCGATCTTCACGATTTCGCCGAGGATCTTGGCGCGCTTCTTTTTGTCGGTCGCGGTCGTCTGTTCTTTCAGCAGCCGGTCGACGGTCGGGTTTTTGTAGTTCGCCGTGTTGAAGGCGTTTTCGACCGCGGCCGCGCTCGGGTAGATCGTCCCCATGAAGTCCGACGGGTCGTTGTAGTCGGGCCCGAACCAGAACGCCTGGATGCCGAGGTTCTTGTGGGCGAGTATCGGCGCGATCCAGGCCGATTCGGTCTGCGCCTTGACCTTCAGGTCGACGCCGATCTGCTTCAGCGACTGGCTGAGGCTGACCAGCGCCCGGCCGATCTCCGGGAAGGCATTGTTGTAGGGCAGCTCGGCCGAGAACCCGTTCGGGAAGGCCGATTTCGCCAGCTCTTCCTTCGCTTTTTCGATGCTGTAGGGGTACTGCGGGATCGCTTTGTAGATCGCCGCGACTTCGGCTTCCGAGGCTACGTCGGACCACTGTCCCTGGGGGATGACCGAGGTCGCCGGGGTGCCGTCGCCGCTGAGGAATGCCTTGTTGTAGCCGGCGGTGTCGCAGCAGTAGGCGAGGGCGCGGCGGACGTGGATGTCGCTCCACGGTTCCGATTCCATGTCCAACGAGAGGAAGATCGAGCTGAGCCCGTTGCCTTTGTTGAACTGGGTTTCGAGTGAAGAGACCGAGCCCCAGTTGTCGGCTTCCGACAGCGGGTATCCGAAGGCCCCGTCGATTTCCCCCTGGCGCGCCGCCAGCAGCATCGTCTGCGGGTCTTCGAAATATTTCAGCGAGGCGGCCTTGACCTTCGGCTTTTCGCCCCAGTAGCCCTCGTTGCGGACCACCTCGACGCCGCCACCGGTGGTGAAGGCGGTGACTTTGTAGGGGCCGGTGCCGAGCACCCTGACCGTCGAGCCCGGGCTGGCGTAGCTGTCGCCCTGCTGTTCGGAGTACTTCTTCGAGACGACCTGCGCGAGGGTGAGGATCTGCGGGAAGCTCGGTTCCGGTTCGCTCATCGTGATCACGATCCGGTTGGATCCCTGCGCTTTGACCGATTCCACCTTTTCGAACAGGAAACCGATCGGCGAGCCCAGTTCTTCGTCCTGGTTGCGGGTGATCGAGTAGATGACGTCGTCGACGGTGAGCGGCGTCCCGTCCCAGAACTTCACCCCCGGCCGCAGCTGGATGACGTAGTGGTTCGGGTCCGGCTGGGTGATTCCGCTGGCGAGCAGCGGCTGCAGTTTCAGGTCCGGCCCGGTGGTGAACAGCGCCTCGACCGCCAGCGACGAGGCGGTGAGGTCGGGCACGGTCCAGTCGCGGGCGATGTCGAGCGCCCTCGGCGCGGAGCCGCTGACGCCCCAGGTGACGTGGTCGATCTCGGCCGAGCTTGCCTTCCCAGTCGCTCCGGAGCTTCCGGTCGCCGATCCACTGGTGGAGCCGCCGGACCCACAGGCGGCGAGACCGGCGGGGAGTGCCAGCACGAGGCCCACCGCCCCGCTCCGCTTGAGGATGTCGCGGCGCGTCAGCCCACCGAGAGCGCCGGGACCGAACGCCGCGGAGAGGTCGATGCTGTTGTCCGACTCATCACCGTTCACTTCGTCTCCATTCTTCCGTTGAGCCATGTCAAATCGAGAGGTCGAGCCGCTGCGGCTAGGCCTCGAGGTGGTAGGGGGCAGAAGTCAGAACCTCGTGACCGTCCGCGGTGACGAGGACCATGTCCTCGATTCGGACGCCACCGAAATCCCTGTAGTAGACGCCCGGCTCGATCGTGATCACGTCGCCCACGACGAGCGGATCCTCGACTCCTTCGTCGAGCTTGGGCGCTTCGTTGATGTCGATTCCGACGCCGTGCCCGAGGCTGTGGACGAAGCCCTCCTCGGGCATCTCGTCGGGCGCCTTGTCGAGCCGCGTCGGGTGTCCTTTGTCGGCCAGGTACTGAGCCGCGACGCGGTGCAGGTCCTTGGCCGATATCCCCGGTCGCACCGCCTCCCGCGCCCCGCGCTGGGCCTCGCGCACCTCGGCGTGGTACCGGCGCAGCCGCTCGGGCGGCTCGCCCTTGCAGAGGGTGCGGGTCATGTCGCCCCAACAACCAGAGGCGAGATCGCGGGGGAAGATGTCGAGGATGATCGGTACGCCCGAGTCGATCGGGCCATCGCCCTCGCGGTGCGGTTCGGCGCCCTGCGGGCCGGGAGCGACGATCGTCCCGACCTCATGCTCGATGCAGCGGTGATCGGCGAAAACGCGGCGGGCGATCGCCCGCACCTCCTCGGTGTCGGTCGGCTCGGGCGCGCGGATCCGCTCCCGCATCGCCAGCAGCGCCGCCTCGGCGGCGGCGGCGCCGCGCCGCAGGCCGGCGAGCTCCCAGTCCTTCTTCGCCCGCCGCCGGTCTTCGAATGCCTTGGCGTCGGAGCGCAGGGTGATGCCGACGGCGCTCAGGCTCTCGGCGGCGAAGAGCGGGAAGTCGCCCGGGGTGACGGCCTCGCGCAGGCCGATCCGCTCGCAGCCGGCGGCGATCGCCACGAGGGTCGCGCCGTACATCGTCCTGCCTTCCCTCAGCGCCTCGATCAGCCCCAGCGACTCGAGCGTGAGGACCTCCAGGCCGCCCACCTCGCGCAACCGGTTCTCCTCGAGGCGGCCGACGAAGACATAACGGCGACCGTCGTGCTCGGCGTAGCCGGCCAGATGGGGAAGCCCGATCTGGACCTCGTGGCGCAGCGCGGCGGAGCGGGTGTCGCCGACGATCAGGACGTCGGTCATCCGACCACCCCGGTGGCCGCCGAGCCGGCCGTGCCCTCGCGCCGGTCGATTATCGGCTCAGCCGCGCCGGCCGACGAGCGGGGGCATCCCGTAGGCCTCCATCTGCTCGCGGGCGACCCTGACCAGCTCCGCCGAGGCCGGCGAGAGGTTGTGGTCGGCTCGCCTGACGAACGCGTAGGTGTCGTGCAGCGGCCGCTCGAAGGTGGTCGTCGCCAGCGCCGCCGGAAAGACTCCGGCCTCGGCGACCGTCCGCGGCACGTAGGTCCCGCCGAGCCCCAGGGCGGCGAGATCGAGAGCCGACTCGAGATGCTCGACCTCGACCGCGACGGTGAGTTCGACACCCTCCTCGTCGGCCCAGGCTTTGAACTGGCGGCGAATCGAGTCCCGCCAGCCGGCGACCGCCGGCCAGGTGATGAGCGGCAGGTCCGCCAGCCGCGTGATCGCAAGCGGGCCGCGCGTGTCCGGAGAGGGCAGTGAGACGTAGAGCAGCTCATCCGACATCACCGGCTCGACCACGAGCGAGGCCTGCTCGACCGGCAGCGTCACCAAACCCGCCTCGAGCTCGCCGGCCATCACGAGGTCGATGACTTCGAAGCTGTGCGTGCCGATGACCCGCACCGAGACATCGGGGTGCTGGGCGACGAAGGTGCTGATGACGTCGTTGACCAGGTAGCGCTGGGCGATCCCGAAGGTCCCCAGCGAGGCGGTGCCGCCGCGCAGCTCGCGCGTCCGCCGCACCGCCTCTTCGGTCGTCCCGAGGGCGGCGATCACCTGCTCGGCGTTGGCCTGCAGGACGAGCCCGGCCTCGGTCAGCCGCAGCCGGCGCCCGGTCCGCACGAAGAGGCGAACCCCCAGCTCGTCCTCGAGCCGCCTCACCTGCTGGGCCAGCGAGGGCTGGGCGACGAAGAGCGAATCGGCGGCGGCCGTGAAGGAGCCGGCGTCGCAGGCGGCAAGGAAGTAGCGCAACTGCTGCAAGGTCATTGTTGGACAGTCTCGCGTTAGAGGGCAAAGGATGCAAAAGGCTCTCCAAGCTTCTCTTCGTCGATCTCGATCCCGAGTCCGGGTTGCCGCGGGGCGGCGCCCACCCCGTTTACGGAACGCGGCTGGTGGCCCGCCAGCCGCTCGTTGGTCCAGTCGTTCATGAACGAGACCATCCCGAGCGTTCCCGAGGGCGTGCTGGCCGCCAGGTGACTGACCGCGGCCGTGGTCAGGTCGCCGCCCCAGGAGTCCTCGACGCTGACGTTCAGGCCGAGGCCGGCGCCGAGATCGCGCAGCGCCCGCGCCTTGGTCAGCCCGCCGACCCGGCTCAGCTTGAGGTTGAAACCGACCATCGCGCCGGCGTTCCACGCCCGCAAGAGGGTTTCGACGTCGACGATCGACTCGTCGAGGATCAGCGGCAGGCGGGCGCGGGCGGCGACCCGGAAGCACTCCTCGAGCGTGGCGCAGGGCTGCTCGAGCCAGAACCGCGGCAGGCCGTCGAGCGCCAAGGCGGCGTGGAGCGCGTCACCCAGCGACCAGCCGCGGTTGACGTCGCCGACGACGAGGTCGCCGTCGCTCGTCGCCTCGACCGCGGCTCGCGCCCGGGCGACGTCCTCGTCCGGATCGCCGCCGAGCTTCAGCTGGAAGTGATGGATCCCAGCCGCGCGGTGACGCTCGATGTCGGCGGCCATCTGCTCGGGGGCGCCGAGCGAAATCGCGACGTAGAGAGGAAACGTCTGATGCCGGCGCCCGCCGAGCAGATCGCAGATTGGTCGTCCGGTGGCCTTCCCGAAGACGTCCCAGCAGGCGATGTCGACGGCGCTCTTGGCGTAGGCGTGGCCGAGCAGGGCCGCGTCCATCGCCACGGCGACACCGACCGGGTCGGCGGCGTCGAGGCCGAGGAGCTGGGGGGCCAGGTCGGCGAGCGCCGCGCGAGCTCCCGACGCATGCGCGGGCAGGTAGTTGGGACCGAGCGGGCAGGACTCGCCGAAGCCGACCAGGCCGTCGCGGGTCTGGACCCGCGCCACGGTGCTGTCGAGGGCGCCGACGACGCGGCCATTCGACATCACGTAGCTGCCGCCGACGTAGGTCAGCTGGAAGTTGTAGAGGTCGATCCGCTCGATCTCGGAGGCCACGTGAGCACGCTATGAGCGCCCCCTAATAGGGGCCATACCCAATCTCCACTGCCTGCAAGTGAGTTTGCCTTTGCCGCCCGCTAGATGGTTGATTCCACGACTACGCACGCCTGGATGACGTCCCTGGCACCCTGCGCATCTCGGCGTCCTCGGGCTTGCCTTTGCCCACCGGCAAAGGCTGCGCCCTGCGTCCTTGATCTGCTTGGCCAGGGCCGCCCCCAGTCATACGTCGCCGTGGAATCAACCATCTAGTCGGAATCGAGACCGCC
This sequence comes from uncultured Actinomycetes bacterium, assembly GCA_963839115.1. Lineage (GTDB taxonomy): Bacteria > Actinomycetota > Thermoleophilia > Solirubrobacterales > 70-9 > VAYN01. Next base: position 903,741 of record CAWITM010000001.1, on the reverse strand, counting down.
GCCGAGGAGGCGCCACAGGCGGATCCCGAGATGGAGGTCGAGCCGGTCCTCACCGGAGCGCAGGTCGACGCCGGCGATCTCCTCGATGCGGTGAAGGCGCCCGTAGAGGCTGCTCCGGTGGATGTAGAGGGCTTCCGCCGCGGCGCGGGCATCGCCGCCCAGATCGAGGTAGCACTCCAGCGTCCGCGTCAGTGCCTCGGCCTCCTCGCAGGCGAGCAGCCGCGCCAGCGACTCGGGGATCCTCGCGCCCGCCCCGTCCTCGTCGAGAAGCGTGGCGATCGTCCGGTAGGCGCCGAGCTCCGACCAGGCGACGAAGCCGCGGTCGTGACCGAGGGCCTGGGCGACCCACGCCGCCTGGCGGGCCTGGCGGTAGGAGCTCGGCAGCCCGTCGGGGGTCTCCGACCCTTCCCCCACGCCGACCACGACGTCCCACTCAGCGGCGTCGCGAAGCCCGTCTCGGGCACCGGCGGCGAGGGCCTCGGCGCGGCGCTCGACCTCCTCCGCCGAGCCGCAGGCGAGGACGACAACGACCTCCTCGGCGGCGGTTAGGACCAGCATGTGGTGCGGGGCCATCGAGCGCCGCAGGTGCTCGGCCGAGTCGACGAGGCGGACCCCGACCGTGGCCGGCGTCTGCGTGCCGCCGCGGTGGGAGGCGCGAAGGACCAGCGCCAGATAGATCGGCGCGCTGGCCAGGTGTCCGCCGGCGACCAGCTTCGCCGCGGCGCCGCGGGTCTCTTCGGGGACGAGGCCGAGCGCCTGCCCCGCGAGCTCACGCTCGCGCTCGCGGCTGTCCTGCTCCAGCAGCCGCGTCCGGTACAGGGCGACGGCCAGCTCCTCGGCATAGCCGAGCGATTTCTCGAGCTGGGCCTCGGTCGTCTCGGCGGGCTCGTCGAGCAGCCAGAGGAAGCCGAGCAGGGTCCCGTCGAAGTGGATCGGGAGGCAGACCCGGGCGCCCATCCCGAGCCCCTCGTTGGCCGGCACGCGAACGTAGCGCTCGACCTTGCCGAGCCCCAGCGACTCGAGCCAGTCAGCGACCTCCTGCGGTGCTTCGCGGCGGAGGATCGAGGCGAGTCGGACCTGGTCGACGTGATCGTCGTGGGAGCTGTAGGCGATCGTGCGGAAGCGGCGGTCGTCGACGCCGACCGGGCGGTCGAGCTCGAGGGCGAGCGCGTCGACCAGGGCCTGGACGTCACTCATTCCCCGACTCCAGGACGTCGGCCGTGGGTCTGAACGGAGCCGTTGCCATCGAGGTCTCAACACTAAGGGTGCCCCTAAGATGTCGTCGCTCACGATGGCCTCCCGACCGACCACAGGGGAAGCAGCGCCTCCCCGATACATCTCCAGCTCCGAGCTTCACTCGCTGCTGCCGGGCGCCGCCGCCGTCGACGCGCTGGAAGCCGGCTTTCTCTCGCGCGCCGACCGATCGGATGCCGAGGAGCCCCGGGCCGTCCTGCGGCACGAGCTCGGTGATTTCCTCTCGATGCCCGCCGTCGGCAGCGAGGGTGCGGGAGCGAAGCTGGTCACCGTCGTCCCCGGAAACCCCGAGCGCGGCCTGCCCTTGATCAGCGGCCTCTACGTCCTCTTCTCGCGTGACTCGCTCGTCCCGGAGCTCCTGATCGACGGTCCCGGCCTGACCCGGCTGCGAACGGCCGCGGTCTCGGCGCTCGCCACCCGTCACCTGGCTCGCCCCGACGCCGGCCACATGTACATCTTCGGCGCCGGTGCCCAGGCCGAGGCCCACGCGCGGCTGATCCCCGAAGTGCTGCCGATCGAGCGGGTGACGATCGTCGGCAGCTCCGCGCAGAGCCCCCGCGCAGCCGCGCTCGCCGAGCGCCTGAGCGCCGACGTGATCGCGGCGCGGGTCGGCGAGCGCGACCGGGTCGGCGAGGCCGATGTCGTCTTCACCTGCACGACCAGCTCCTCGCCGGTCTTCGACAGCACCCTGCTGGCGCCGGGCGCCCACGTCGGTGCCGTCGGGGCCTACAAGCCGGCGATGCGCGAGCTCGACTTCGAGCTGCTCGAGCGCGCCCTGCTCGTCGTCGAGACGCTGGCGGCGGCCCGCGAGGAGGCCGGTGACGTGATCCAGGCCCTCGCGGCCGGCGTCCTGCACGAGCCGGCCTTCGCCGCCGAGCTGACCGCCCTGCTGCGCGGCGAGGTCGAGCGCCAGACGCCGGATCAGGTCTCCGTCTTCAAGTCGGTCGGCCTTCCCTCCGAGGACCTGATCGTCGCCCGGGCGGCCGCCGAGCGGCTCAGCGCGGTGGCGGGCTAGCGCTCGATCAGCCCCTCACGGCGCCAGTCCGTGGCGGACCGTGTTCTCGGTGACGACGAGCGGCTCGACGAAGTGCAGCAGGTAGTCGGGGCCACCGGCCTTGGTCCCGGTGCCCGAGAGCCGGTTGCCGCCGAACGGCTGGCGGCCGACCATCGCCCCGGTCGTCCCGCGGTTGACGTAGAGGTTGCCGACCGGGGTGCGGCGCGCGACCGCGGCGATCGTGCGCGGGTTGCGGGAGAAGAGGCCTCCCGTGAGCGCCTGCGGCTGGGCCTCGATCAGCTCGCAGGCCGCCTCGACGGAGGCGACCGGCTCGAGGGTGAGGACGGGACCGAAGATCTCATCGCGCACCACCGGCGCCTCGGGGGTGACACCGGTGATCAACGTCGGGGCGGCGAAGAAGCCGTCGCCGTCGGGCAGCTCGTGGACCCGGTGCGCCTCGGCTCCTTCGGTCACCGCCGCGGCGACGACGCGCTCGACCCGCTCGCGGGAGCCAGCCTCGATCAGCGGCGGAACGTCGACGCCGAAGGTCTCCGCCTGGCCGACCAGGAGGGTGTCGAGGGCGCCGCGCAGGCGCTCGCCGAGGACGCCGGCGACGCGCTCGTGGACCAAGAGGCGGGCCGCCGCCGAGCACTTCTGGCCGGCGAAGCCGAAGGCCGAGTGAAGGACGGCGGGGACGACGTCGTCGAGGTCGGCGTCGGCGTCCACGGTTATGCAGTTCTTGCCGCCCATCTCGGCGACGACGCGCTTCAGGTGCAGCTGGCCCGCCGCCGGCTCGGCGGCGCGGCGCAGGATCTCCAGGCCGACGGCGGCGGAACCGGTGAAGGCGATCGTCTGGACGCCGGCGTGGCCGGCCAGCGCCGCGCCCACCTCGCCCTCGCCCGGCAGCAGCGCGATCGCTCCGGCGGGCAAGCCGGCGCGCTCGAGCGCTTCGACGAGCGCCAGCGCGCAGCCCGGCGACTGCTCGGCGGGCTTCAGGCAGACGCAGTTGCCGGTGGCGAGGCCGGCGGCGGTCATCCCGGTGGCGATCGCGATCGGGAAGTTCCAGGGGGCGATCACGCCGACGACGCCGCGCGGGCGGTAGTGCATCGTGTTGCGCTCGCCCGGCATCTGGATCAGCTCCGGCCCGGCGTCGAGCGCGACCGCCTGCCAGCCGTAGTACTCGAGGAAGTCGATCGCCTCGCAGACGTCGGCGTCGGCCTCCGCCCAGGGCTTCGCGCACTCGCGCACCGCAAGGGCCGCGAGCTCGTAGCGGCGGCTGCGCAGCTCGCCGGCGGCGCGGGCGAGGATCGCGGCGCGCTCGGCGGCGGGCGTCCCGGCCCACCCTCGGCTCGCCGCCGTCGCCGCGGCGACGGCTTCGTCGACCTCGGCGGGGGTCGCCACGGTGGCCGCCGCCACCAGGCGCTGGGGGGCGCCGGGGTCCACCGAGGACAGGGTGGGATCGAGCCGGCGCTCGCCGCCGACGATGACCGGGACCTCGATCGCGCCGGCCCCGTCGATCGCCGCCAGCGCCGCGCTCAGGCGCTCCCGCTCGTGGGAGCGGCGCAGCTCCAGCACCGGCTCGTTGACGAAGCTCACGGTCGCCTCAGGAGCTCCTCGAAATCGGCGCCGCCGGCGCGGCGAGCGAGGAAGGACGCGTTCGAGGTGTTCTCGAGCAGCCGCCTGACCAGGTAGGCCATTCCGGCGACCAGATCGCCGACAGGGCAGTAGGTGCGGCAGCGCAGGCCGGTCGCGGCAAGCGCTTCCTGGAGGTCGTCGCCGAGGCCGCGCAGCACCTGGAACTCGACGTCGCCCGGCCCGAGGCCAGCGTCGCGCGCATAGGTCGCGGCGTGGGCGACCGAGCGGAGGTTGTGTGACGCGATCGCCGCGCGGAGGAGCGGGTGGGCGTCGATCAGGCGGCGGGAGACGCGTTCGAAGCAGCGGTCGCTGTCGGCCTTCTCGGTCCAGACCGGCGGTTCCCAGCCGTTCTGAGCAGCTTCGATCGTCTCGTGGTCCCAGTAGGCGCCCTTGACGAGGCGGACCGTCAGCGGGACGGCCCGCCCAGCCTCCTCGGTCCATTCGAGGACGCGGTCGACGAGCTCCTCGCAGTCGCGCAGATAGGCCTGCAGGACCAATCCGGCCGACGGCCCGTCGGCGAACTCGGGCTCGCCGAGCACGTCGAGCACGAGGTCGAGGACAAGCTCGCGCGAATCCATCGCCTCCATGTCGACGTGGAGGTGGGCGCCGAGCTCCTCCGCCACCCGCAGCAGCCGCCGCAGATGACCGGCGGCGTCCTCGCGGGCGCGCTCGGGCGCCTCCTCGCGGGTCAGCGGCGTCAGCGCCGTGACCTTGACCGAGAGGTTGACCCGCGGCAGCGGCCCGATCGAGTCGGATTCGAGCAGCGGCCGCTCCGGCCACTCGGCGCTCGCCGCCGCGAGCGCGCGCAGCGCCTGCTCGCAGCGATCGGCATAGGCCTGCCCCTCGGCGTGGGTGACGGTCGCCTCGCCGAGCAGGTCGACCGTGGTCGCGACGCCGCCGCACCAGAGCCTGCGCAGCGCCGGCGCGGCGTCGGGGACCGACTCGCCGACGATGAAACGGCCGGCCATCTGGCGCACGATCGAAGCGGCGACGCGGCCGGTGGCGCGACCGAGGAGCGGCGAGTCGGCGGCCCGGACCCCGAGCGCAACCGGCAGCGCGTCGTCGTCGAGATCGCCGAGGTAGGCGGCGAGGTGCTGGGCCAGCTCGGCGTTGTCGGCGCAGGCGGGGGCGACGTCGACGAGCCGGAACAGCGCGGCGCGCAGCTGCGGGTCGGCGGAGACGACGTTCATCGCGCGGTCGTGAGCGCCGCGCTTGGCGGCCGCAAGGGATCGATGCCGCTCGCCCAGTCGCCGGCCGAAATCGACCACCTCGGCCTCGATCTCGGGAACCTCGACCGGGGCCGGCTTTCGGCCTGTTTGCCGGAGCGTCTCGGGCACGTTTCGAATGTACGCTCGCGCGCCCGGCCGCGCCACGGACGATTGCGCCGAGGATTCAGGGCATTCGTTCAGTGCGGATCGCGAGATGGGCGAGCAGGCGATCGTCGCCGCGACCGAGGTCGAGCCCACTCAGCTGCTCGATCCTCTGCAGCCGGTAGTAGAGACCGCTGCGATGCAGCGAGAGCGCCGCCGCGGTCGCCTTGATCTCGCCGGCGGCCTCGAGGAAGGCGCTCAGCGTCTCGACCAGTCCCGGCTCCTCGCGGAGCAGGTGCGCGAGCCCCTCCGGCACGTCGCGCAGCGCGTCGGCGGGCAGCTGGGCGACGAGCCGGTCGGCGCCGAGCTCCGGCCAGGCCGCGCTGGCACCGCGCGCGCGGGCGACCCGCAGCGCCAGGCGCGCCTGGCGGAAGGCCTCGTCGAGGGCGGTGAGCTCGGCCGGGCCCGACTGACCGACCACGACCTCGGCGCCGCTCACCGTGCGCAGCCAGGCACCGATCTCCACCTCGCCCAGCGTCCGCAGCACCGGATCGCCGAGCGAGGCGACGAAGGTGGCGCCCTCGGGCAGGGTGGCGGCAATCGCCCGCCCCGGGGAAAGCCGGCGAACCGCCCCCCGGGCGGCCTCGATCGCCCCACCGGCCGACGCGGGCGCGCCGAGAACGCACACGACCAGCTGTCCGTCGGGCAGCAGGTGGCGCTCGCGCGCCCTCTCCGCCGCGCCCGAGCGGACCCCGGGGTCGGCAGACCTCAGGGCGTCGAGGAGCGCCGCCTCGTCGGGGACCGGTCGACCCTCGGAGTCGGCGAGCATCGGCGCGATCTCGCGCGCCGCCCGCCGGACCCGGTCGAGCTCGGCCTCTCCGAGGTCCGCGGCGGGGTCGAGCAGCCAGACGTAGCCGAGGACCCCTTTCGCGGCGCGGACCGGCATGCAGACGCGGGCGTCCATCGCGAGCGCCGGGTCGGGCGTGGTCCGGAGGATGTCCTCGGCGCTGGCGATCCCCTGTGCGAGGAGAGCCGCGCGCACCGCCGCCGAGGGACCGCGGCCGAGGATGCTTTCGCTGCGGACCGGGTCGACCTCCAGCTGGCGGCTGTAGGCCAGGGGGACGAGGGCCGCGTCGTCCAGCAGGACCGGGCGCCCGACCGCGACGCTGAGCGCATCGACCAGAGATTGCGGCGAGGGATCCCGAGCTTCGGTTTCGGTCGGGGATCCCATCGTCAAATGTGGCGGCGGGCTCAGCCGCTCGGCTGGACGGCGGCTTGGCGGCGGCTGCCGAGGCGCGCTTCGGCGCGCTCCTCGGCGAGGTCCAGCGGCAGCCTGCCGGCGGTGAGAGCGTCGGTGAGGATCTGCTCGGACCGCTCGATCGAGGCGCTCAACAATGCGTCGACTTCCGGCTGGCTGAGCGCCAGCACCTCGGCGCCGACGTGGATGATGCCGCCCGAGTTGGCGATGAAATCGGGCACGTAGAGAATTCCCTTGGCCGCCAGCTCGGCGGCGACCTGGCGGTGGGCGAGCGGGTTGTTGGCGCCGCCGGCGACGACCCGCGCCGCGAGTCGATCGACGTCGGCGGGTCTGATGGCGCCACCGAGGGCGCACGGTGCGAAGACGTCGAAGTCGCCGTAGAGGAAACCGTCGCGCGGCAGCGCCGTCGCCCCGAACTCGGCGGCGACCGCCGCGGCCCGGTCGTCGTCGATGTCGGTGAGCAGGACCTCGGCCCCGGCCGCGCTGAGCAGCCCGACCAGCTCGCGGCCGACGTGGCCGACGCCCTGGACCCCGACCCGCACCTCCTCGAGGCTCTCGCGCGATAGCTGGATCCTGACGGCTGCCGCCAGCGAGCCGAATACGGTCCTCGCGGTGTAGGGCGAGGGGTCGCCGCTGCCCCCGAGCTCGCCGGTCCCGCCGGCCACGTGGTCGGTCACCTCGGCGATCGTGTTCATGTCGTCGGCGGCCGTCCCGACGTCCTCGGCGGTGATGTAGCTGCCGCCGAGCGAGTCGACGGCGCGGGCGACCGCGTGCATCCGCTCGCGGCGCTGCTCGGTCCAGCCGCCGTCGTCGATCAGCACCGCCTTGCCGCCGCCGAGGTCGAGACCCGCGGCGGCGCTCTTGAAGGACATCGCCCGCGCGAGGCGCAGGACGTCGACGATTGCCTCGCCCATCCCGGAGTAGGCGAAGAGGCGAAGTCCGCCCATCGCCGGTCCGAGCGCGGTCGAGTGGATCGCGATCGCCCCGGTCGCCCCGGTCTCGGGATCGCTGAACACGGTGAGGCGCTCGTGTTCGAACTCGGCGCTGACCGGGTCGGAGACCATTTCGCCAGCGTAGTCCGCCGCAAAATGCCTGTCTTCGGAACCCCGTCGCGCCTGAGGGACCGCCGACCAGACAGTTGTCGACGGACTCGAGTGGTCGACGGGTCGGGCGGAGCCGGCTTACCCAGCCACCCGCCGGCTGACTCGCCCGGCGATGCCGCAGACCACCTCGTGGTTGATCGTCCCGATTTGGGTGGCGAGCTCCTCGGCGAGGATCGTCTCCTCTCCCTGCGAGCCGATCAGGACCACCTCCGCTCCTGTGTCCGCCCCCGAGGGGTGGGGGCCCAGGTCGACGGTCAGGTTGTCCATCGAGATCGTCCCCACCACCGGCACCCGCCTGCCGCCGACGAGCGCCGCGCAGCGATTCGAGAGGCCGCGTCTAACGCCGTCCCCGTAGCCGATCGGTACGACCCCGATGTGGGTCTCGGCAGCTGCTCGCCAGGTTCGGCCGTAGCCGACGCTCTCGCCGGCATCGAGACGCTTCACCTGGGCCAGGTATGACCGGAGGCGCAACGCTGGGGTCAGGCCGTGGTCCGACGGATCCCGATGGAACGGATCCAACCCGTAGATGGCCAAGCCGCACCGCGCCATGTCGAAGTGAGCCTCTCCACCGCGAAGGACGGCGGCGCTGTTGGCGGCGTGGATCGTGACCGACGGGTACTCGGACTTCACGGCGGTTGCCACCGCGGAGAAGGCACGCAACTGCTGAGCGAAGAACGGGTTGGCCGGTTCGTCGGCGGTCGCGAGGTGTGTCCAGATCCCCGCCAGCTCGAGGTCGGGATCGGCGGCCGTCGCGCGGGCCAGACGGACGGCTGCCGCGGGATCGCGACAGCCGAGCCGCCCCATCCCCGAGTCGAACTTGACGTGCACCGGCACCTTCCTGCCGAGCGCCCGCGCACGGCTCGCGAGCAGCCCCAGGAAGCCCTCCTGCCAGACCGCGACCTCGGAGCCGACCGCCAGCACCTGCTCGAGCTCCGCGGTCGACAGGGCTCCCAGGGTCAGCATCCGCACCGTCGGGAAGCGGGGCGCAACCTGGCTCGCCTCGACGGCGGCGGCGACCGCAAGCCGCGTCGCCCCACCCGCGAGCGCCGCAGCCGCCGCGGTGGCGGCACCGTGGCCGTAGCCGTCGGCCTTGACGACGGCACACAGCTCGGCTCCAGCCCGAAGCCGACCCACCAGCACCGCGCAGTTCGCCCGGATCGTGTCGGCGTCGATCTCCGCCACCGCGCGTCCGAGGGCGTCGAACTCTGAGACCCCGGGTGAGGGCGCGGCCCCCATGACTAGGCAGCGGCGGCCGCCAACAGCTCCCCCGGCCGCGTCCAATCCCGGCCCTGGTCCCGCGCGACCGGCTCGCTGGTGACCTGACCGGCAGCGACGTTCAGGCCGGCGAGGAAACCTGGGTCGGCGGCCAGGGCCGCGGGCGCGCCCTGGTCGGCGAGCCGCACCACATAGGGGAGCGTCACGTTGGTCAACGCCCGGGTCGAGGTGATCGGCACCGCGCCGGGCATGTTGGCGACGCAGTAGTGGCTGCGCCCGTCGACCTCGTAGACCGGGTCGGAGTGGGTCGTCGGGCGCGAGGTCTCAAAGCAGCCGCCCTGGTCGATCGAGACGTCGACGAGGACCGAGCGCGGCTTCAGCAGCGCGAGCTGGGCGCGGCTGACGACGTGGGGCGCCTTCGCCCCCTTGACGAGGACGGCGCCGATCACCAGGTCGGCCTCGGCAAGGCGTGACTCGATCTCGAGGTCGGTCGCATAGCTGGTCTGGACGGCGCCGACGAAGATCTGGTCGAGCTCCCGCAGGCGGTCGATCGAGCGGTCGAGGACGACCACGTCGGCGCCGAGGCCGAGTGCCATCCGCGCCGCGTTGGAACCGACGATGCCGCCGCCGATCACCAGGACCTTGCCGGAGGCGACGCCCGGCACGCCGCCGAGCAGGACGCCCGAGCCGCCCGCCGGCCGGCCCAGCATGAAGGCACCGGCCTGGGCGGCGAGCCGCCCTGCCACCTCGCTCATCGGGGCGAGCAGGGGGAGGCGACCGGCGGGGTCGCTGATCGTCTCGTAGCCGATGCAGGTGGCACCCGAGTCGATCAGGCCCTGGGTCAGCTCGGCGTCGGGGGCGAGGTGGAGGTAGGTGAAGAGGATGTGGCGGGACTCCAGCATCTCCACCTCGGCCCGCTGCGGCTCCTTGACCTTGACGATCATCTCGGCCGTGGCGAAGACGGCGGCCGCGTCCGGCAGGATCTCGGCGCCCTGGTCGGCGTAATCGGAGTCGGCGATCGCCGAGCCGATCCCCGCTCCGGCCTGCACCACGACCTCGTGCCCGCGGTCGCTCAGCTCTCTCACGCCAGCCGGGGTCATCGCCACCCGGTACTCGTCGACCTTCACCTCGCTCGGCACGCCGATCTTCATCGCCTTCTCCCATCTGTTCTGTGGATGTTCCGGCGATTGTGGGAGCTCGCGATACCGCTCCACAACTTTTCTCCCTTAATATCCTCGATTCCACAGTCATGGACAAGATCGACGACAGAATCCTCGACATCCTTTCCACGAACGGAAGGGCGTCGTTCGCGACGATCGGCGCCGAAGTCGGTCTCAGCCCGCACGGCGCCGCCGATCGGATCCGCCGGCTCGAGCGCGACGGCGTGATCGCCGGCTACACCGCCCGCATCGATCCCGCCGGCCGCGGCCGCTCGCTCGACGCGATCATCGACGTCCGCCTCCTCCCCGCCACCGACCCGGAGGACTTCGAGCGTCACGTCGCCCGCCTCGACTCGGTTCGCGAGGTGACCTTCCTCACGGGCCGCTTCGATTACCAATTGCGGGTCGCCTGCCGCGACGCCGACGATCTCAACAAGGCGGTGCGCTCGATCCGCCGCGAGGCCGGCGCCGCGGGGACCGAGACGCGCATCGTGCTTCGCTCCTCGAGCCGGAGCTCATTCTTCGGCGAGTAGATGGGCATCGTCGATCGCCCAGCGCAGGGCGACCCGCTCGCCGACCCGAGCCCGATCGAGGATGCCCGCGGACTCGCCGATCGGGACCGGCACGGTCCACGTGTCGCCGAGATCCAGCCGGACCTCGAGCCGCACGTGGTCGCCGAGGAAGGCGACGTCGGTGACGATCGCCTCGCAGCGGTCGTGGGTCTCGTCGGCGGCGAGATCGGAGACCGCGATCCGCTCCGGGCGGACGAACAGCAGGCCGCCGTCCTCGCCGGTCATCGTCCGGGCGCTCGGGATCCTCAGCAGCGGTCCCTCCCCTGCCGCCGCCCGCACCTCGACGATCGCCGGGCCGCGGCGGTCCACCCGCACCGAGGCGCTGTTCGAGTTGCCGATGAAGCCGGCGACGAAGGCGGTCGCCGGCTCGCCGTAGATCTGCCGCGGCCGCGCCACCTGATCGAAGCGACCCTCGCGCATCACCGCGATCCGATCTGAAAGCGTCAGCGCCTCCTCCTGGTCGTGGGTCACGTAGATCACGGTGGTGTTGAGACGCGCCTGCAGGTGTCGGAGCTGGATCTGGAGGTTCTGGCGGAGGCGACGGTCGAGGGCCGAAAGCGGCTCGTCCATCAACAGGACGCTGGGCTGGAAGACCATCGCCCGCGCCAGGGCGACGCGCTGCTGCTGGCCGCCGCTGAGCTGGCCGGGGCGCAGGTCGTAACGGTCGGCCTCGAGCTCGACCAGCTCGAGTGCCTCGCGGGCCCGCTTCGCCCCCTCGGCGCCGACGATTCCCCGCATCCGCAGCGGGAAGCCCACGTTGGCGAGGACGGTCATGTGCGGGAAAAGCGCGTAGTTCTGGAAGACGACGCCCATGTCGCGGCGCTCCGGGCGCTCGTTGGTGATGTCGCGGTCGCCGAGGACCACGGTGCCGCCGTCGATGCGCTCGAACCCGGCGAGCGCCATCAGGGTCGTCGACTTGCCGCAGCCGCTCGGGCCGAGCAGGGTGAAGAACTCGCCGTCGTGGACCTCGAACGAGAGGGAGTCGACCGCGACGCGGGCGCCGTAAGCCTTGCTCATCTCACGCACCGACAGCAGAACCGAGGGAGCGCCGGCGGCGGTGGCGACGTCCCCCTTGCCCGCGACGAGCGCCGGCTCTGAAGTCGACGTCATCAACTCACCTCCTTCTCGATCCGGCGGCGGATCAGGACGACCAACGCGAAACCCGCGAAGGTGATTGCCATCAACATCACGGATACCGCTCCGAGGGCGGGGCTGATCTGCTCGTTGGCACCGTTCCACATCACCACCGGCAGCGTCTGCGTGTCGACCCCGGTCACCGCGCGAGCGATCAGCAGCTCGTCGAAGGACTGCAGGAAGGCGAACAGCACCCCCGCCCAGATCGCCCGCTTGATCAGCGGCAGCGTGATCAGCCGCATCGTCGTCTGCCAGCTGGCGCCGAGACTGCGGGCGGCCCGCTCGAGCCGGACGTCGAAGTCACGCAGGGTCGACATCACGATCACGATCACGAACGGCAGGCCGAGCAGCGCCTGGACCATCGCCAGAGCCGGCAGGCTGTCGAGCAGATGTTGTTCGAGGAACCACACGTACACCCCGAGCGCGAGGACGATCGGCGGCAGAATCACCGGCAGCGTCGCCAGCAGCAGCACCACACCCTTGAGCCGGTTCGGCATCCCCGACCGCGCCAGCACGAAGGCCGCCGGCAGGCCGACGGCGAGCGCGATCACCACCGCGAGGACCCCGACGATCAGCGAGTGCAGGGCGGCGTTGCGCCAGGTCGGATCGGAGATGATCTGTTCGAACCAGCGCAGCGAGAGGCTGCTGGGCGGAAATTTCAGGTAGGCGTTGCCGGTCAGCGAGATCGGGATCACGATCAGGAGCGGCACCAGGAAGAAGAGGCCGGTCAGCCCGCTCACGACCTGGCTCAGCCGGCGCCACGGCACGAGGTCGGCGGCCGCGGTGGCCTTGAGGATGGCGCGATGCGCAACCGCGGGCAGGGAGAGGCGGACCCGGCGACGGCGCGCTCGGACCCGCTGGACGGTGTCGAGGTTCTGGACGAACAGGAGCTCGATCGGATAGAGCAGCCGGAACACCAGCAGCAGTACCGCGACCGCGCCGAGCAGGAGCGCGGCGAGGACCGCGGCCCCGTTCAGGTCGACCAACCGGGTCAGCTGCTGGTCGATCAGCTGCGAAACCATGCGATCGCCTTCACCGCCGAGCAGCGACGGAGTGATGAAGAAGCCGAGCGAGGTGACGAGGACCAGCAGCGATCCGGCGGCCGCGCCCGGCAGGGTGAGGGGAAGGTCGACCCGCAGGAAGGCGTCGACGCGGTTTGCGCCGAGGGTCCGCGCCGCCCTCCTGAGGTTGCCGGGGACCTGGCTCCAGACCGCGTAGAGCGGCAGGAGGAAGACCGGCAGCATCAGGCTCACCATGCCGATCACCACCCCGGTCCGGTTGTAGAGGAATCCGCCGTGGAGACCGAACCAGCCGAGCACGTCGTTGAGCGGACCGTTCGGGCCGAGCACGATGATCCAGCCGTAGGATCGGACCAGGGTGCTGACCAGGAACGGGAGCACCGCGACCGCCAGCATCACCGCCCGCAGACGCGGCCCCATGGCGACCATCGTGCCCGCGTAGACGTAGCCGATGACGATGCAGAAGCCGGTCGTCTCGAGCGCGATGACGAAGGTGTTGACGAGCCCGTGGACCTCGACCGGGCTGTCGAAGATCGCCTGCCAGGCGGAGCCTTCGCCGACGGCATACTGGAACAGCAGCCACAGCGGCGCCACCAGCCCCACCGCGAACAACACGGTGAGGGGCGTCAGAGCGAGCAGCCAGCGGAGCCCCGAAAGGCTCCGCCGGCGACCGCGAACTCGCGCTGGTGTCAGAGGCCGATCTGCGAGTTCCATTCTTCGATGATCAGTTCCTGGTTGGTTTTACCTTCGGTTTCTTCGGTGTAGTAGGTGTCGTTACTGGGGAACGCTTCGCCGGGCGCCGGCAGTTTCGAGCTGACCGATTCCGGCAGTTCTTCGAGCGCCGCGGTGTTGACCGGAACCGTGTAGCCGATTTTGGCCCATTTCGCCTGCTCTTCCGGCTTCAGGACGAAGGCGAGGAACTTCATCGCGTTGGCGCGGTTCGGAGCGTTTTTCCACACCATGAAGTAGTCGTCGATCAGCCGGGCGTCGTTGTACTCGATGCCGAGGTTTTCTTCGCCGCTGGCAATCAGCGCCGCGGCTCGGTTGGCGAAGCAGGCGGACATCGTCGTCGTGCCGTCGATCATCTGCTGCTGCAGGGTCGCCGGGCTTTCGACGAACTTCGGGACGTGCGGCTGCAGCGCCTTGATCTGTTCCATCGCCTTCGGGATGTCGAGGGGATAGAGCTTGTTCACCGGCACGCCGGCGGCGAGCAGGCCGAACTCGGGCTGTGGCTGCACCGGCCAGGACACCATGCCGCGGCCGCCCGGGTACTTCGAGAAGTTCCAGAAGTCGGCCCAGCTCTTGGGCGGGTCGGCGGCGAACTGCTGCTTGTCGTAACAGAGGGCGATCGCGAATCCGCCCCATCCCTCGGCGTAGGGCTTCAGGTAGCTGGACGGGACCTGTGAGCGAATCGATGGATCGAGTTCGCTGTAGTCGACCGGCGCCAGCAGGCCGTCCTTCTGCAACGAGACCGCGGTTCCGTAGTCGTAGTCGACGATGTCCTCGGGCGGGTTGTTGCCGCTTTCGATCGCCAGCTTGCTCTTCGCCGGTTCATCGGTGCTGAGCAGCTTGACTTGGATTCCGGTCTGTTTTTCGAAATCGTCGATGAAGCCCTTCTGGATCGCGTTGCCCCACGACCCGCCGAAGGAGCTGATCACCAGTTCGTTCGTCTTTGGCGCCGGCGCTTCGGCTTCTTCGGTCGCCGCGCTACCGGCACTGCTGCCGCCACTGCTGCCACCGCTGCCGCTCTTGCCGCAGCCGCCGACCAGCAGAGCGATCGCTGTGCAGAGCAGCGCGAGCACCAGCGAACTGCGCCCCATCAAGCTTTTTCCCACTGAAATACCCTCCTCCTCGAACCCGAATGAAATAAGATGTTCAGTGAACCTATTTGATCTGAACTGTTTCTGTCAAGCTGCAAGGCAAACTATCCAGATCGCTGAACCACCACGCGCCTTACCGACGCCGCGATCGCCGCTGCGGTCAGGCCGTGCTCGCGGAACAGGGTCGGGGCCGAGGCGCCGCGGGCGAACGTATCGGCGATTCCGATCCGCTCGAAGGCGACGGCGACACCGGCGTCGATCAGGGCATCGGCGACAGCGCTGCCGAGGCCGCCGATCACGGTGTGGTTCTCGGCGGTCACCACGGCGCCGAAGCGGCTCGCCCGCTCGACCACGAACTCGACGTCGAGCGGCTTCAGCGTGTGGATGTTGGCGACCGCCAGCTCGATCCCTTCGGCCGCCAGCTCCGCCGCGGCCTCCAGGGCCAGTGGCACCATCAGCCCGGAGGCGAAGACGATCGCCTCGGAGCCCTCGCGGATCTGCTGGGCGCGGCCGATCTCGAAGTCCTGGTCGAGCCCCTCGAGCAGCGGCGTCTCGCCGCGCTTCAGGCGCAGGTAGACCGGGCCGTCGTAGGCGGCGACCGCGGCGACGGCCACGGCGATCTGGGCGGCATCGGCCGGCTCCACCACGGTCATGTTCGGCAGCGCCCTGATCAGCGCTACGTCTTCGATCGCCTGGTGGGTGACGCCGCCGGGCGTCGTCAGCCCGGGCATGAAGGCGGCGATCTTCACGTTCGTCCGCGGGTAGGCGATCTGCATCGCGATCTGGTCGAGCGGCCGGCGCGAAGCGAAGACGCCGAAGGTGTTGACGAACGGCAGGTCGCCCGCCCTCGCCATGCCCGCCGCCACACCCATGAGATTGGCCTCGGCCATTCCCAGGTTGAAGAAGCGATCGGGTATCTGGTCGCGAAAGAGGTCGGTCTCGGTCGGGCCGGTCAGGTCGGCGCCAAGGCACACGACCTCCTCCCGCTCCCGAGCCAGGTCGACCAGTGCCCGGCCGTAGGCCTTCATCGCCGTCGGCGTCGCGGTGTCCCAAACGGTGACGCTCATCGTTGCCCCCGAACGAGGCCGGCGAGCGCCTCTTGCACCTCGTCCGGCGCCAGCTTGGCGTAGTGGTCGAAGCTCCCTTCGAGTTGCGCTACGCCGCGCCCCGGAACGGTCCGCGCGACGATCGCGGTCGGCCTCGAGCTCTCCTCGCGGGCCGCCTCCAGCGCTGACAGGATCGCCTCGGGGTCGTGCCCGTCGATCTCGATCACCGTCCAGCCGAAGGCTCTCCACTTGGCGCCGATCTCCCCCATGTCGAGCACCGCTCGCGTCTCGCCCTCGACCTGCATCCCGTTCAGATCGACGATCAGGCAGAGGTTGGCGAGCTCGAAGCTGGCCGCCGCCATCGCCGCCTCCCAGACCGCGCCCTCCTGCTCCTCGGCGTCGCCGAGCATCACGTAGGTGCGCGAAGGAAGGTCGCGCCGCCGCGCCGCCAGCGCCAGCCCGACGCCGACCGAGAGGCCCTGGCCGAGCGAGCCGAAGGTGCCCTCGACGCCCGGGACCTCTTCGGCGGCGATGATCTCGAGCGGGCTCTCGTCGCGGCCGTAGTAGCTCAGCTCGTCCTCGTCGATGATCCCCCGCTCGGCGAGCGTCGCGTACATCACGATCGAGTTGTGGGCGGTCGAGAGCAGAAAGCGATCGCGCTCGGGCCAGTCCGGGTCCTCCGGCCGCAACCGCAGCTCGGTGAAGTAGAGGGCGGCGAACAGCTCGGCCGCGCCCAGTCCCTGGGAGATGTAGCCCTCCCCGAGCGGCGCCACCGTCTCGAGAATGCGACGCCTGATCGCCGTTGCGCGCGCCGCGACGACGGCCGGCGTCCGTGCTTCCTGCCCGGCGGCGAGCGTCATCGCCGGCCCCCCTTCGAGACCCAGGCGTCGGCGGCGGAGACGGCGATCGCGGTCAGCCGTTCGAGCGCGTCGAGCTCGATCGTCAAGGGTGGGATGAACCAGATCTGGCCGTCGACCCGCAGGTAGGCACCGCGCTCGAGGCAGCCCGCCCGCAGCTCGGCGTTCGCCGCGAGGCCGAGCTCGACCTGATCGGGATGGAAGACGACCGAGCTGAGCATGCCGAGGCCGGTCACGCCGGCGACGTAGGAGCGGCCGTCGAACGCCTCGCGGAGCATCCTGCGCAGCGCTTCGCCCGACGTCCGGGCGCGGACGATCAGATCCTCGCGCTCGAGGATGCGGATGTTTTCGAGCGCCAGTGCGCAGGCCACCGGATGGCCCGCGGTGGTCGAGAGATGGTGGAAGAGGGCGCCGGATTCCGCTTCGAAGGGTGCGAGCACCCGCTCCGATACCCCGATCGCGCTGATCGGCGCGTAGCCGCTGGCGAGGCCCTTGCCGAGGACGGCGATGTCGGGGGTGATGCCGAAGTGCTCGATCCCGAACCAGGCTCCGGTGCGACCGAAGCCGGTGATCACCTCGTCGGCGACGAGCGGGATCTCGTACTCGTCGCAGATCTCGCGCAGACCGCGGAAGTATCCCGCCGGCGGCACCGGGGCGTCCTGTTGCTGGACCGGCTCGGCGAAGAGGCCCATGATCCGCTCGGGACCGCAGCGCTCGATCGTCGCCCGCAGCTCGGCAAGCAGACGGGCCACGCCCTCGTCCTCGGTCTCGCCATCCAGCAGGGTCGGGTCGGAGAGGTTGTGGGACTCCATCAGGAACGGCTCGAACGGCTGGCGCAGCGCCCCTTTCGCGCGTCCGGTCGGTGCGAGGGCACCCAGCGTCGCGCCGTGGTAGCTGTTGAGACGGCTGAGGAGGACCTGGCGCTGCGGCTCGCCGCGGAGCAGCCAGTACTCGCGCAGCAGCTTGATCGTCACCTCGCTCGCCTCGGAGCCGCTGTTGAGGAACAGGAACCGCTCGAAGTGGGGAAGCTTCGCGTGGAGCGCGTCGGCCAGCTCCTCGACCGGTGGGTGGGTGCCGTTGTAGACGGGGAAGTACTCGAGCTGTTCGATCTGCGCGGCCGCGGCGGCCGCCATGTCCCGCCTCCCGTGACCGATGTTGACGTTCTGCAGGCCGCTGTTGCCGTCGATGATCCGGCGGCCGTCGGCGTCCCAGAAGTAGGCGCCCTCGCCGCGCACGATGCAGGGACCGGGCCGCTCGGCCCAGGCGACGGCGTTGGTCATCTGATGCCAGACCCGCGAGCCGGCGGGGCGGTCGCGGACTTCGGGAGCCGGCGGCTGCGGCGCGAGCTTCGTCATTCAGGCCTCCTTGGGATCGGAACACCGGGACCGGGCCAGCCGGACCACACTCCAATATTGAAACGAATAGATCGAGGCGAGACTATAGTCTGGTACAGACATTTCGTCAACAGGAGGGATCGCGTTATGGACAGTGGTTCGCAGACGGTCAATCCGCCGATGCCCGAGCCCTTTCGGACCGAGGAGTTCGAGGCTCGGCGTGAGCGGGCGCGGAGCGGCCTCGCGGCCCGTGACCTCGCCGCGGCAGTCGTGATGACGCCGGAGAACCTCTACTACCTGAGCGGCTACGACTCGCCGGGCTACTACCAGCCGCAGGCGCTCTTCCTGCCGGTCGAGGGCGATCCCTTCCTCTTCTGCTACGTCTCCGACGTCGATCTCGCGCGCGAGTGCCCCGGCCTCGGAGCGGCGGTCGCCTACGGTCCCAACGACAGCCCGATGGAGACGCTCGGCGCGGCCCTGCGCTCGCGCGGGGTCGAGGGTCCGATCGGCGTCGAGACGCGCAGCCCGTTCCTCTCCCCGGCGATGTTCGACAAGCTGGGCGCCGAGCTGGCCGGGACCGAGCTGCGCGGCACCGACGGCGCGGTCGAGGAGTGCCGGGCGGTGAAGAGCGCCGCCGAGATCGCCCATTCGCGGTTCGCGGCGCGGATCGCCAGCGAGACGATGGCCGACCTGGCGGCGGCGATCTCGTCCGGTCCCAGCGAGGGCGAGCTGGCGGCCGTCGCCTACGGCGGCATGTTGCGTCGCGGCAGCGAGTACCCCGGCAGTCCGCCCTACATCTCGAGCGGTCCGCGGGTCACGCATCCGCACGCCTCGTGGACCAGCCGCTCGGTCCAACCCGGCGAGCAGGTCCACCTCGAGCTGGCCGCCTGCGTACGCCGCTACGGCGGCGCGCTGATGCGCGACTTCATCTGGGCGGGAGAGCTCGATGGCGAGCTGGCACGGCTCGAGACGGCGATCGTCGCCGCGCTCGAGGCGGCGATCGCGGCGCTGCGGCCGGGCACCACCTCCGGCGAGGTCGACGCCGCCTGCCGGGCGCCGCTCGACGCCGAGGGGTTCGCCTTCCAGCACGAGGCCGGCTACGCGATCGGCGTCGGTTATCCGCCGGGATGGAACGAATCGCACGTCTTCAACCTGAAGCCGGGCGACGAGCGCCAGATCGAGGCGGGGATGGTCTTCCACCTGGTCCCCCACGTGGTGCTGCCCGGCCTCGGCGGCGTCGGCCTCAGCGAGACGGTTCTCGTCACCGCCGAGGGCTGCGAGGTCCTGACCTCGTTCCCCCGCCGCGTGGTCACGGTCTAGGGCTCGATGACTTGAGCCGCCCATAGGCGGTCAAATGCGTCGCGCGTCGAATCTCTAGGGGCGCGGGCGAAGCTGGGTCACCTGCTCGGTCGCGGCCTCGACCGCGGCGCGGGAGAACACCATCGGCATCGCCTCGCCCCGCACCCAGGCCTCGGCGAGGTCGAGCTGATGGGGGTCGCCGAGCCGGCCCGACTGGCCGGGAAAGTTGACCGCGACCGAGTGGTCCCAGGCACCGACGTCGAGCACCATCCGCCACGAGGCGCCGTCGGTCTGCAGCATGTCGGGGCGCCCGTAGGCGCCGTTGCCGACGGTCTCGACGCTGCCGCCGCGCTCGCTCGAGCGCATCTCGAGCAGGCTCGGATCGAGCCCCGGCATCCAGGCGCGGGCCGGATGGGCTAGCTCGACCCGGTGCAGGTCTCCCCAGCTCCAGAGCGAGCGATCCTCTCCCAACCTGCCGTCGAGATCGGCGACCGCCGCCGCCAGGGTGGCCTCGACGGCGGCGGCCAGGACCGCGTCCCCACCGGGACCGAGGTGCTCGCCCGGCGCCTCGAGGATCTCGAGCACCGGACGCGGGTCGGTTGGCACCGAGCCGGAGGGAAGCACGAGCTCCAGGGCGCTCTCGACATCGCCCCCATCGACCCGCGAGCGCAGGGCCTCGCGCAGCAGCGCTGGCGTCAGGTGGAACCGGAACCAGGTCTCAAACAGCGCCGCCGCCGCGCTCTCGGGCCCCAGCTCGCCGTCCCAGGCGTGCAGGACCCCGAGGCCCCAGGCGGCGTCCTCAAGATCCGCGGTCAGCCCGGCCAGGCACCGCAGGACCCGACGCGCGAGCACTGAGGCGTAATCGGACTGCAGCGCCACCGAATCGGCGACGGTCGCCGCCGCCGCGGCTTCGAGCACCTCGGCGATGCGCTCGGAGCGGAACGGCGGCAGCCATTCGTAGCCGAGGTTGAGGCGCTCCAGCGAAGCCGCCGGGAGCTTGCACTCGTTGGCCGAGGCGACCCAGCCGCAGTCTGGGTCGACCACCGCCGGCAGCGCCCGCGGATCGTGGAAGCCGTCCCACTCATAGCGACCGTCGCCGGGCACCGGCAGGAGGCCGTCCCAACCGGGGCGCACCGGGAAGCGGCCGGCCGGCTTCCAGGCGATCTTGCCGTCCCGGTCGGCGTAGACGAGGTTGTCCCCCGGGTAGCCCCAGCGCTCCGCGGCGACCTCGAACTCCGGCCAGCTGCCGGCGCGCAGGCAGCTCAGCGCGCCGAGATAGGGGGCCATCCCCGGTTCGAGCCAGGCGGCGCGAACGGCGACCGCGGCGCCCTTGCCGCGGTGCACGACGGGGCCATGGCGGGTGAAGGGGAGGGTGATCTCCCGCGGCTCCTCGCCGCGGACCGGGACCAGCTCGCGGACCAGCTCGAACTCCTCCCAGCCGCCGTCGTAGCCGTAGCGGGCATCCTCCTCGTCGGTCTCGTAGACGTAGAGGTCCTCCTGGTCGCCGTTGAAGGTGGTCACCCCGAAAGCCGCGAAGCCGTTGTGGCCGATCGCCACCCCCGGCACCGATGGCTCGCCGGCGCCGATCAGCTCCAGCCCCGGGGCGCTGAGGTGGACCATGTAGCGCATCGAGGGAAAGGTGAGGGCTCGGTGGGGATCGTTGGCGAGGATCGGGCGCCCGCTTGCCGTCCGCGAGCCTGCCAGGGCCCAGTTGTTGCTGCCCCAGGCGCTCGCCACCTCGACGCTCTGCGGCTCCTCGAGAGCCCCGGCCTCGAATGGTGCGACCGCCAGGCGATAGAGGCGAAGGGCGTCGGCGGGGATCGCCTCGAGGTCGAGTCCGGGCGGCACGACGATCGGCCGGTCGGGCTCCAGGCGCGTGCGCAGCCGCTCCACCGCCTCGCCGAAATCGCGCATCGCGAGGGCGCGGGCGAGCTCGCTGCCGGCGTTGTGATGGCGGCCGTTGGTGCGAATTCGAAGCACGTCCTCGGGCGCCCAGCGGCCCGGCAGGTAACCGAGCTCGCCGAACTCCTCCGGCAGCAGCTCGGGCCGCAGGATCGCCTCCTCGACGAAGGCGTTTACGCCCTCGGTGAAACGGCGCGCGGCGAGCGGCACCAGCTCGTCGTAGGCGCCCCACTCCGCCTCCATGTCGCCGCGGAAGACGAACAGGCGGGCGGCCATGTCGCGCTCGACGAACTCGGGGCCGAACGCCTCGGCGAGCAGGCCGAGGCCGCGACGACGCCACAGGTCGATCTGCCAGAGCCGCTCCCGCGCGGCGTTGTAGCCCTGGGCGAGGAAGAGGTCGCCGACCGAGTCGGCGTAGATGTGCGGGACGCCCCAGCGGTCGACCCGGATCTCGACCGCTGCCGCGAGGCCCGGCAGGTCATGCTCGTCGATGGTCACTTGCGAGCAGCGATCAGTCGGGTGCCTTTGTCACACCCAGCTGCTCATAGCTCGACCTCGCTTCCGTGAAGGCGTAGAGGCCGTCTTCACCGTAGAGCCGCCCGACGCCGCTCATCCTGAAGCCGCCCCACGGCGCATTGGTGGGGATCGCCCCGTGGGAGTTGATCCAGACGACGCCGACCTCGAGCTGGTCGCGGACCCGCGCGGCCCGCTCCCGGTCGCCGCTCCAGAGTCCGGCGGCAAGCCCGAACTCGCTCTCGTTGACCCGCCGCACGACCTCCTCCTCGCGATCGAAGGGCTCGACCGAGACGATCGGTCCGAACGCCTCCTCGCGCGCCAGGCGGGCGCCGGCCGGCAGACCGGAGACGACGGTCGGCGCGAAGAAGTACCCGGGCCCGCCGATCGGCTCGCCGCCGACCTCGACGCTCGCCCCTTGCTCCGTCGCGTCGGCGACCAGGCCACCGATGCGCTCCAGCTGCGCGGGCGAGAACAGGGGGCCGACCTCGGTCGACGGGTCAAGCGGGTCCCCCACCTGAAGGGCCGCCGTACGCTCGACGACGTCCGCCAGGACCTGGTCGTATACCGGGCGCTCGACCAGCAGCGTCGCCCCCGCGTTGCAGGCCTGGCCGGCGTTCGAGAACGCCGCCGCGACCGCCCCCGGAACCGCCTGGGCGAGATCGGCATCGGCGAAGACGGCGACCGGCGTCCGGCCGCCAAGCTCGAGCACCAGCCGCTTCAGGCCGGGCGCCGCCGCCGCGGCGACCGCGACCCCCGTCGCCACCCCACCGGTGACGCAGACCCCGGCGACGTCCTCGTGGTCGACCAGCGCCTTGCCGACCTCAGGGCCGCCGGTCAGCACAGTGCAGGCCCAACTGGGCCAGCCGGCGTCGCGGGCCAGGCGCTCGATCGCCAGCAGCGGCGCCTGGGCCAGCTCCGGTCCCTTGAGGACCACCGCGTTGCTGGTGCCGAAGAGCATCGCGAGTCGCGCGCAGGTCTGCGAGAGGAGGAAGTTCCAGGGCAGGATGCAGGCGACGACGCCGACCGGCAGCCGGTCGACGTACTGCTGGACGCGGGCGGCCGCCGGCTCGGGCTCGCGGCGAAACGGGAAGTCCCCGATCCGGCGCGCGCAGTCGTCCAGGACGTTGGCGCCGGCGAGCGCCGTGGCGTGGGCGAGCGGTCGCAGCTTCCCGGTCGCGACGGCGTCGAGCTCGGCGAGCTCCTCGGCGCCGTCGCGGATCGCGGCGGCCAGGCGCTCGAGCAGGTCAGCCCGCTCGGCCGGGCCCGGGACCGGCTCGGAGCGATAGGAGGCGGCAAGGCTCGAGGCTGCGCTCCGCGCCTCCGCGGCGGTCATCTCCAGGACGCGGGAGAACTGCTCGCCGGTGGCGGGGTTGACCTGCGGCCGGTAACCACCCGAAGCCGGTGCGAGCGGCTCCCAGTCGGCGATCGAGAGCCAGCGGTCGAGCTTCGTCGCCGACGTGCTCAAGGGGTCTCCGAAGAGGTGTCGTCCGTCTCTGGGGTCAGGCCCAGCAGCAGGTTCTGCTCCGAGTTGAAGCGCTCGCCCTCTTCCAGGGTGAGGCGGGTCCGCTCCGGGTCGAGCCGCGCGGTGGCGGCGCAGAGCGCCTCGAGGAGGAAGGTCGCGGCGACCATGCTCGGGTAGAGGGTCGGACTCTCGGTCGCGGCGACGAGGATCTGGTCCCCTTCGAGCGAGAAACGCTGGCCGCCGCCGTCGCTCACCAGGACGGTCGAGGCGCCCAGGTCGCGAGCCCGCCCGACCAGCGAGACGGTGAGCCGCGAGTAGCGCCGGAACAGGAGGGCGACGATCGCGTCTTCATCGCTCAGCCCGGCGAGCGAGTCCGGATAGCTGGCGTCGACGAAATGGACCTCGGGGCGGACGCCCCGCAGCACCCGGTGGAAGTACAGCGCCATGCCCGCCGAGACGCCGTTGCCGACGACGTAGACGGCGCGGGCGTCGGCCAGTGTCTGCGCGGCACGGATGATCACGTCGTCGCCGATCGCGTGGGTCAGGGCGAGGTTCTCGTGGTCGAGCCGCAGCTTGTGCTCGAAATGGGAGTCGGGCTCGCCATCGCTGAAGCGCGCCAGCGGAGACGGTCCGGCGGCGCGCAGATCCTCGCGCGCGAGGTCACGCAGCTCGGCGAACCCCTCGTAGCCGAGTCGATGGGCGAGCCTGATGACCGCGGCCCGGCTGACCTTGGTGGCCGAGGCGAGCGAGTCGGCGGTGTGAAACGGCAGCTCATCGAGGTGCTCGCGCAGATAGGCGACGATCCGACGATCGTTTTTCGAGAGTCGGTCCTCGAGCTCGACAGCCCGCCGCCCGAACTCCCGAGCGAAGGGGGACGAGGTCGGTCCTCGATGCGTCTGTACGGTTTTGTTCATGGTTAAAAGACTAGTGAAATTAGTATTTCACGAGCGTATAAGGACGCGCCGGCCGCGTCAAGCCGAAGTCGCCCCATCGCGGCGTCTGCACAGATGGGTAGTTCGCCGCGAGCGTCGTCGGTCTTATCCCGATGACCCCGGCGCGGAGCGGCCTTAGTTTCGGGCCATGTCCGAGCAGATGCATCCGAAGCCGTTGCAGCTGCGGGACGCATACGTCCCGAACCGGCGGGTTCGCTACGCCAGCGACATCGCCGCACTCTGCGCGGCCGGGCTCCTGCTCGGGCTCCTCGGCTCGGCTCTCACCTGGTGGGACCGGTCGGCCCTGTTCGACCTGGCCAGCAACAGCCGCCAGACGGTGAAGATCGGGACCGGATACCTCGTCGGGCCGGTGCTGATCCTGATCGCCCTGCCGCTGGTTCTCGGTCGCAGTCGCCAACTTGCCCTCAAGCGGCTCTATCGGCTGCGGGTGGTCGTGGCGGCGCTGCTGTGGGCCGCCGGACTGGCCATCCTCATCACCAAGGTCTCAAAGCTCGACGGCTACTCCCTCGATGCCGGGACCTACATCGCCGGCGGGCTGCTGGCGATCGGCATGCTCGCCACGCTCGCCATGTGGCCGGGGGGGTTGGGCGTGGTGAAAGTCGGCAGAAACGGCATGCAGCGGCTGGTGCCGGGAATTCAATAAAGCGCCGCAGGCGCCGTCCGGCGCTCTGGACCCCGACTGGGCCGGGCTGAAGGGATTCGAACCCTCGACCTTCTGCATGGCAAGCGTCGCAAAGGGTAGGCAATGCCAGATTCAGGGCGCTGGGGCACCGAGATAGTTGCCTTGGGCGAAATCGACGCCTAACTCCTTCAGGATCGCCAGCGTCCCGGCGTCCTCGACGCCCTCGGCGATCGTCTGGTAGCCGAAGTCGCTGGCGAGACCCACGGTCGCCCGGACCAGGTGCTGGTTCGCCTCACTTCTCGCCAGGTCGCGGACGAAATCGACGTCGATCTTGAGGTAGGTGATCGGCAGGGTCTTCAGGTAGGTGAAGCTGCCGAACCCGGTGCCGAAATCGTCGAGGGCAATCTGGCAGCCGATCGCGCTGAGGCCCCGGGCAAAGGCTTCGCCGGCCTCGGTGTTGCCCATCAACGCGGTCTCGGTGATCTCGAAGATGAGGTTGGCGGGATCTGCGCCGGCCGCCTGCAGTTCATGTTCGATCAAAGGCAACAGGTCGAGGTTGCCGATCGACCGGGCCGAGAGGTTGGCCTCGACCCGTGAGCCGCCGGCGGCGCGCCGCGCCGCCTGGCCGATCACCCAACGGTCGATCTCGCCAATCAACCCATAGCGCTCTGCGACCGGCAGGAAAGTGCCGGGAAGGATCACGTCACCGCCGGCGCCGAGCATCCGCAACAGCAGCTCCTGGCTCGGGCGTCCGCCGGTGAGGGGGACGATCGGCTGTGAATAGAGGACCATCCGGTCCTGGTCGAAGGCGTCGCGGATGCGTCCGACCCAGGCGAGGGCGTCGAGCTCGCGCCCGGCCTCCCCTTCCTTCGTCTGCTCCTCGGTGCGGTCGCGGAAGACGACCACGACGCCGTCGAGCGAGGTTCCGCGCATCAGCGGTGCCGCCGAGTAGCTGACCGGGATGATCGTCCCGTTCTTGCTGGTGAATGCCTCGTGCATCATCTGCACCTCCCGGCGCTCAGTCCTCACCTTCAGCAGAGCGCACTCCTCCTCGGGATGGGGCGTGCCGTCGGCGCCCTGATAGTGGATCGCCTCGTGCATCGACTTGCCAGACAGCTCCTCTTCGCTCCAACCGAGCATTTTTGAGGCTGCAGGGTTCATGAATTTCAACCGACCGTGCCTGTCGAGGACGTAGAGCCCCTCGACGATCGTGTCCATCACCGCGGCGCGGAAATGCTCGGCCTCGGTGCGGTCGGTGATGTCGACCACGATCACGCCTATCCCGATCACCTCCGCCTCGACCCGGACCGGGTAGTAGCTCGTCAGCCACGAGCGCAGATCCCCGGCTGGGCCGCGCTCCCGCTCGACCTCGAGGTTGACTTCGGGCTCGCCTGAGCTCAGGACCCGTTCGTACACGGGCTGCATCTGGGTCCAGACCTCCGGGACCACCTCGGCGACGGTCTTGCCCACCTGCTCCTCGGCGGGGGAGCCGTTGACCTCGGCGAGCGTCTGGTTCAACTGGACGATGCGGAAGTCGGTATCGACGAAGGCGAAGCCCACCGGGGCGCCCGACTGCATGGCTTCCATCAGAGTCAGTGACTCCGCCATCTTCCGCTCCGCCTCGACCGCGTCGGTGAGGTCCTGGACGGAGCCGATCAGTCGCGAGGGACGGCCGTCGCTCATCTCGGCCACCGCGGTGGTGGCTCCGCGAAGGACGCGGATCCTGCCGTCCGGCAGGACCACCCGGTAGGTCACATCCGGTGGGGTGCCCTGCCGCCGCGCCGCGTCGATCTCTGCTTCGACCCGCCGGCTATCGTCCGGATGGGTCTGCTCGATGACGTACTCGGGGGTCGGGATGACCGCCCCTGGGTCCAGCCCGAGCAGCCGGAACATGTTGTCCGACCAGAGCAACACGTCGGCCTCGAGATCCCAGTCCCAGCTCGCGGTCTGGGCCAGCTGCTCGGCGCATTCGAGCGCCAACCGCGTCGGGCGGGGCCTGTCCGCCCCGGCCCCCGTGGGGCCCGCACCGTGCCGTACTCGATCACTGTTTTTGATCTGACGGCCCCTTCCGGCCAGGATCCCGCTCCGTTGAGCGGTAACCCACAAGAGAAGGTATAGCGGGGTGAGGGCCGGCGCGTCGGGTAGCGGTCACACCGGGCGACGCTTCGGCTCGTCGAGACATACCGGGGGAGAAATTGCCCTCGCCAGCTCGATCAGCCGCTCGACTCGGCCGTTCGCGCCTTCGATCACCAGCTCCTGGCCATTGGCGGCGAGCTGAAGTTCCAGCCCGACGATGACGCCGACCGCACGGCATCGAGGACCTCGCAGGCCGACAGATCCAGGACTATGCAGGGCAGGCCCGATCTCACGGCGCCGGCGAGCAGGCGCTTCAGCGTCACGGCGCCGGCTTGGTCCAGGTCACCCGTGACGCTGAACTGCCGCGACTCGGCCCAGATCACCGTCTGCTCGATCCGGAGCGGCGGCCGCGGCAGCGGCAAACCCTCCCGATCCAACCGAGCCGGCTCCTGGCGTCTGAGCTTCCCATCGTCGGCAACGGCGATGAGCTCGAAATGCCCCATTCCTCGCGCCAGGCAACGGGGGCAATGGAGCGGCGGGTCGGCGGCACGGATTCGCATCCGGCAGCGGGGACACTGCGTCCTTGGCAGGGTGGGTTGACTTCTGCATGGCAACGCGCTCCGGATGGGAGGGCGCGCTCATGTAAAGAGCTGGATTTGCAGGGTAATCAAGGCCGAAGTTAGATTCGGACGGAATCGCCGATCCGGGCGATACGCGGCGTTTCGGGCACTCACCGCGAGAAGTGCCCGAACTTGCCACCGTGGTTAAACGCCATCCTGGCCTGGGCTCGGAAGCCTCTAGTCGAGAGCGTCGCCGCCAGACGAGAGCAACGGGTGGGCGTCTCACGGAGGCAGCTCGAGGGGGCCTTCTCGTCCTTGAGCGACTTCACATGGACCCGGTGGACCCCCTGCTGGACCCCGCAGCGGCGACGCCCCGAAGGCTTCGCGCCTCCTCAGCGCGGGTCGCTGCCGTAGGAGACAGAGCGGTGCCGGATGGCGGCAACCCGCACTGTCTTCCCCTCGTCCGTCACCTGGTAGAGGATCCGGTACGCGCCGACGCGAAGTGAGCGGAGGCCGCGGAGCCGGCCGCGCAGGGTGTGTCCCGCAAGGGGCTCGCGCTCAAGGAGACCGAGGGCATCCTCGATCGCATCGATCAGCGGCCAACCGAGATCGAGGAGGTCGAGCCGGGCTCCGCGCGCGAGGACGAGTCGCGCCAAGGCTCAGTCAGAGGTCGAGCGGGCCGCGGCCAGCTCCTTGCGCAGCTCGACGAGCGTGACGGTCTCGCCGCGCTCGATCTCGCCGAGGCCCTCCTCGAGGGCGGCGATTGCGGCGGGGTCCGAGAGGATCTCGGCCGTCTCCTCCAGCGCCTCGTACTCGTCGATCGGCACCAGTGCCGCCGCGGGCACGCCGTTTCGGGTGACGAGCACGTGGTCGCGGCGGTCGCTGACCTCGTCGAGCAGGCTGCTGAGGTTGGCTCGAAGCTCGCGGACGGGAACGGTCTTTGCCATTGCCCGAGAGTACACGATTATGTACACGGAGTGTCGAAGATTGAGATATGAGGGCTACCGCGCTGCTGGCGACCGACCACGTGTTTGCCGCCGATTAGTCGACATCCGTCGGCGCGGTATAGGTTGCGCGCGATTCCGCGCTCCTGCACGCGCGCCAAGTACCTACGACGGAGGAGATCTGTTGAACGCCTTCCTGAAGACAAGCCGCCTTTTTCCTTTAGCCGTGGTTCTCGGCTTCTCCGTCCTCGCCCTCGTCGCGAGCCCTGCGAGTGCAGTCGGCGAACCCACCACGATCACGTTCAAGGAACTTGAAAAGGGTGCGACCTTCCACTTCCTCGACAACTCCCCTGAAGCGACACTGAACCACGGCGTCGTGTCGATCAGCCCGGGGGACGAGCTGCTTTCCACCAACCCTCTCTCGATAAAAGGGCGGATCGCGGGCAAGATGCGCGTCATCTGTACGGCGACCCGGGCGGGCAACACCAAGAACGTCAACAGCGCGGGCTTTAACTGCTCCGGGATCGCAAGGATTCCGGGCGGGACCCTGATCCTCGAGGGAGAAGGGCGCGAAGGCCCTATCGAAGGTGCCATCACCGGCGGCACGGGGATTTACGCAGGGGCCAGGGGGACGTTTGTCTCAAGACCGAACAGAGGCTTCTCGACGATCACCGCCACGCTGCTCGAATGATCGTCGGAGAACTCGGCGACGCCGGTCACCGGTCTACACCCCGCTCGAATCGATCCGCGCCCAGGTCGATCAGTGACCGCGGGGATCTCGAACTCGCCGCGGGCCGCGGAGAAGAATCGCGGCCGGTAGGTGATGCCGGAGAAGCGTTGACAGCTCGACCTCGAGTGCGGCCGCCAGCTTCAGAGCGGTGCCGATCTTCGGGAACCTCTGTCCCGACTCGATCAGACTGATCTGGGTGCGGTGGACATCGGCGCGGAAGCCGAGCTCTTCCTGACTGTGCCCCAATTGGTGGCTGAGAAAGGGGGCGGTTAATAGAAAACCGGCGCCTGAGAGGCGCCGGTTTACAGGGAAGCGGCTGAAGGGATTCGAACCCTCGACCTTCTGCATGGCAAGCAGACGCTCTAGCCAGCTGAGCTACAGCCGCACGGTCCGGGGAGTCTAGCTTGAGGGCTCGGCTTTCGTCCGGCCGTCGGCGTCGCTGGGCGAGCCCTTGGGCGCGGGCATCTCGAAGAACATGGCGACGGCGCTGACCGGGATCGGCTCGGAGGCTGGATCGGCGGCCAGACGATCGGCGCTGGCGGCAGCAATCTGGGTGGAGCGCTCGAGGAGATCGGCATAGGCGTCACCCAGCTCGGCGAAGCCCTGCTCGTCGAGCGTGCAGGGCATGCGCAGGACCGAGGTCTCGGGGCGGCGGCCGAAGGTCTTCTCGTCGAAGGCGACGGCAGCGTCGGCGAAGGCGAGCTGGACGGTGCGCTCGCCGCGCTCGGCCCGCTGCTCGGGGGTCAGGTTCGCTTGGCGCTCGTCCGCGGCGGGGGGCCGCTGGACGGCGCGGTAGTAGTGCTCGATCGCGCCGCGGCGGGGTTTGGTGTCTACCAGTTCGACGTGGCCGAGCTTCTCGAGGACGCCGACGTGGTAGCTGACGTCGCCGATCGCGGCCCCGAACATGTTCTTCAGCTCGTTGGGGCTGGCGACGCGTTCGCTGAGGACCAGCCAGCAGCGGGCGCGCAGGGGGTGGGCGACGATCGCCGTGACCGAGGGGGCCGACGGACGCTGCCGCCTTTGCTTAACCGCCACCTTTTACTCCCAGCAGATTGACCATGGGATTAGGAATGGTATCCGAACCATTTCCTGTTTGGGCACTTTTTTAGGCACTTATTTGGCTCTATGAGTTGAAATCAGTGCACTAAAAGCGGCCCTCCCGTCGCAGCGCCCAAGCGGTGCGATAGGAAAGCCCGAAAGCGCTCGACCGGTTCCGCCACAGTCGCTAGGCTGCCTCAAAGGGAAACCATGCTCTTCCGCCAGATCATCCACGAGGACCTCGGCTGCGCCTCATACCTCATCGCCGACCGCGAAACCGGCGAGGCGATCGTCGTCGACCCGCAATGGAACATCGGCCCCTACCGGCGGCTCGCCCGCCTCCACGGCGTCACCGTCACCGATGTCCTCGAGACCCACAACCATGCCGACCACGTCTCCGGGCACGGCCGCATCGCCCGCCGCACCGGCGCGACGATCCACGTCCACGAGCTGGCCGAAGCGAGCTACGACCACGAGCCCTTCGGCGACGGCTGGGTCTTCAAGTCCGGCGACCTCTCGATCGAAGCGATCCACACCCCCGGCCACCGCCCCGAGCACACCTGCTTCCTCCTGCGCGACGCCGGCCGCGGCGGCGCTCCCTGGGCCCTGCTGGCCGGCGACTCGCTGTTCATCGGCGACGTCGCCCGTCCCGACCTGGCGATCGAGCCGCGCCAGGGGGCAGCCGAGATGTTCCATTCCCTGCACGACCGCCTGCTCGAGCTCGACGACGAGGTCGAGGTCTGGCCCGGCCACCTCGGCGGCTCGCTCTGCGGCGGCGCCGCGGTCGACCTCAAGACGTCCTCGACGATCGGCTTCGAGCGCCGCCACAACCCGGCGCTGGCGATCGCCGGCGAGGCCGAGTTCGTCGAGGCCGCCACGACCTCGCTGCCCGACCGCCCGCCCAACGTCGAGCAGATCGTCGCCATCAACCAGGGCCCGCTGGTCGACGACTTCGGGACCCCCACCCCGCTCTCGCCGCACGAGGTCGAGGAGGCGGTTGCCGCCGGCGCCGTCGTCCTCGACGGCCGGACCAACGAGGAGTTCGATGAGTCGCACATCGCCGGCGCCCTCAGCACGTCCTCGTATGACACCGGCTTCGCGACCAAGGTCTCGCGGGTGGCGCCGCCCGGTGCCGAGGTGATCGTCGTCGCCGCCTCCGACATCGACGAGTGCGAGGCCGCCGAGCTGCTGGCCGCGGTCGGGATGCGGGTCCGCGGCTTCCTCGAGGGCGGGATGACCGCCTGGCGCACCGACGGCCGCCCCGTCGAGCGGATCGAGCTGATCGACCCCGCGGAGCTGGCCACTCGCGTCGGCGGTGCCGAGCCGCCAGTGGTCCTCGACGTCCGCAACGACTCCGAGTACGCCACCGAGCACATCCCCGGCAGCCTCCACATCCCCTACGGCGACATCGCCAGGCGGGTCGATGAGCTGCCCCGCGACCGCACCATCGCGGCGATCTGCCGCGGCGGCAAGCGCAGCGGCCTCGCCGCCTCGATCCTGCAGCGCGAGGGCTTCACCGACGTAATCCACGTCGGCAAGGGCGTCGGCGCCTGGCGCAACGGTGGCAACCCGGTCGAGAGCGGTCCGGCCAGGGTTCCCAGCTCCACCTGACTCATCTACTGAATATTGGGTACCCTCTCTGCGCGCCGCCTCCAGCGGCGCTGGGAAATCGAACCCCGAGAGGGAGGCTCCGAGAGATGAAACGTCGTTTGCCTGCCGCCGCGCTGCCGGCCCTTGCCGCCGTCGCCGCCCTGGCCCTGATGATCGCCCCAGCCGCCGCCTCGGCCTGGGCACCGGCCGGGACCGCGCCGATCCACCCCGGCGTCCAGACCCACACCGAAGGCGCCCAGTGCACCTCCAACTTCGTCTTCCAGGAAGGCGGCGACGTCTACCTCGGGCAGGCCGCCCACTGCTCCGGCACCGGCGGTGAGACCGAAACGAACGGCTGCACCAGCCCCTCCCTGCCGCTCGGCACCGCGGTCGAAATCGCCGGCGCCTCGCAGCCCGGCAAGCTCGCCTACAACTCCTGGCTGACCATGCAGGCGAACGGCGAGAGCGGCGAAAGCACCTGCGCCTATAACGACCTGGCCCTCGTCGCCGTCAGCCCTGCCGACATCGGCTCGGTCAACCCCTCGGTACCGGGCTTCGGCGGTCCCGAAGGCGTCGGCGCGGCCGGCGAAACCGGCGCCACCGTCTACTCCTACGGCAACTCCGAACTGCGCGGCGGAATCACCAAGCTGAGCCACAAGCAGGGAGTGATCCTCCAGAACGAAGGCGAAGGCTGGAGCCACAACGTCGCCACCGTGACCCCCGGCATCCCCGGCGACTCGGGCAGCGGCTTCCTCAACGAAGCGGGCGAAGCGATCGGCGTCCTCAGCACCCTGCAGTTCGCTCCGATCGCCGGTTCCAACGGAGTCGGCGACCTGGCCAAGGAGCTCGCCTACGAGCGCGCCAACGGGCCCTTCCCGAACCTGCAACTGGTGCATGGGACCGTGCCCTTCAAGGCCAATCTCGTCGAAGCGATCCTCGGCGCCTGAGCGCCGCTCGAATCCCGCCTCAGAGAGCCCCGATCGCCTCGGCGATCGGGGTCTCGCCGGCGATCAGGTCGAACTCGGCGCCGATCGCGTGCTCGGCGTCGAGGACGGCGAGCAGCACCGCGGCGACGTCGGCGCGCGGGATCTGGCCGCGATCGAGGCGGTCGCCGAGCTTGACGCGGCCGGTCGGCGGGTCGTCGGTGAGGCCGCCGGGCCGGACGACCGTGTAGGCGAGGGCGCTCTCGCGCAGCGCCGCATCGGCGGCGGCCTTGGCGCGCAGGTACTCGTTGAAGACATCGTCGCTCTCGGCCGGCGGGTCGGTCGCGCCCATCGCGCTGACGATCGCGTAGCGGTTGATGCCCTCCGCCTTGCAGGCCTCGATCAACTTGACGGCGCCACCGAAGTCCATCGTCCACTTGCGCTCGATGCCCGATCCGGGCCCGGCGCCGGCGGCGAAGACGACCGCGTCGGCACCGCTGACCGCGGCGGCGATCGAGTCGTCGCCGTCGCCCTCGAGGTCGACCAGCACCGGCTCGATACCGGCGGCGTGCAGGTCGTCTTCCTGCTCGGGCTCGCGGATCAGGCCGAGGGCGGAGTTGCCGCGCTCGACCAGCAACCGGCCGAGCAGCATCCCGATCTTGCCGTGACCGCCGGCGATCGCGACCTCCATCAGGCCTCCACCGCCTCGCGCAGCAGATCCTCGACGTCGAGCGGGCGCGTGAACATCTTGACCTGCTCGCCGGGATCGGGCTCGGGCCAGTCCTCGCGCGGGCGGTCCCAGTAGAGCTCGACGCCGTTGCCGTCGGGATCGGCGAGGTAGAGCGCCTCGCTGACGCCGTGATCGGAGGCGCCCTGCAGCGGCACCCGCGCTTCGACCAGGCGCCGCAGCGCGTCGGCGAGGGCGGCGCGGGTCGGATAGCGGATCGCCGTGTGGTAGAGCCCGGTCGTGCCCGGCGCCGGCGGCTCGCCGCCGCGCGACTCCCAGGAGTTGAGCCCGATGTGGTGGTGGTAGCCGCCGGCCGAGATGAAGGCGGCTTCGCTGCCGAAGCGCGTCATCAGCTCGAAGCCGAGCACGCCGACGTAGAAGTCCAGTGCCCGCTCGACGTCGGCGACCTTGAGGTGAACGTGGCCGATGTCGACGGCGCCGTCGATCGGTTTTGCGGGCCGCTCAGCCATCTGCTCAGTGAATCAGAGTCGCCCGGCCGGCAGGACCAGCCGTCTAGGTTGGGACGGTGAGGTTCAGCGGATGGCCACAGGCGGTGCGGCTGCTCTCGGGGCTGGTCTTCGTCGGCGCCGGCGTTCCCAAGTTCGCCTGGCACTCCTGGGAGACCGGCCACTTCCGCACCTACGGACTGCCCTTTCCTGACGCCTTCGTCTTCGTGATCGGCTTCCTCGAGATCGCCGGCGGCATCGCTCTCCTGGCCGGCTTCCAGACCCGCGCCACGGCGCTCCTGCTGGGCGCGATCATGGTCGGCGCGATCGTCACCTCCGGCATCGGCCAGGGCGAGTGGATCCCCAGCCTCACCCTCGCTCCGGCGCTGCTGGCGGCGATGGTCTACCTGCTCTGGGTCGGCGGCCCGGAGGCCGAATCGCCGGCGTCGCCCTCCGCACCGGCGGGTCCCTCCGCGGCGCCGGCGCCGGCGACCGCGTCGCGTCCCTAGCTAGGCCGAGTCGAGCGCTTCGTTTACGAGCCGGTCGGCGTCGGCGTTCTGCTCGCGGCGCACGTGGCGGATCTTCCAGGAGTCGAAGCCGGCCAGCGCCCGCTGGACCTCGGCGTGCAGCTCCTTCATCGCCGCGTTTTTGACCTTGTAGCGGCCTTCGACCTGGCGGACGATCAGCTCCGAGTCGCCGATCAGCTCGACCTCGGTGGCGCCGTGGGCGGCGGCCAGCTCGATCCCCAGCAGCAGCGCCCGGTACTCGGCGACGTTGTTGGTCGCCGTGCCGATTGTCTCGCCACGGCTCTCCACCACGGTGCCCTCGTCGTCGCGGACGACGACGCCGAGCGCCGCCGGACCCGGGTTGCCGCGCGCGCCACCGTCGACGTTGACCGTCAGCTTCGCCATCGGCTAGTGGCGGACCGTGTCGCCGTGCTCGGCGCCGCGCTCGGGCGCGCCCATCGCGATCCGCCCTTCGACCGCGGTGGCGTTCCACTGCCGCGCCGAGGAGTCGAGCTCTGAGACCTCATAGCCCTTGGCGATCTCGAAAACCGGTCGCAGCTCGTCGCCGAGGTCGACTCCCCACTGGTACCAGGAGATCTCCCAGGCGACGGTGATGCGGACGTCCTGCGGGCCGCTGGCCGAGGCGCCGACGGAGACCGACGGCTGGCCCAGCGTGCGGGTCAGGCCGGCGACGGTGCGGCCGGCCTCGGAGACGTTGAAGCGCAGGATCGCCCGTTCGAAGCGGCTGGTCGGCGAGAGGTCGGCCTCGGCGTCGTCGAGCGGTCGCGAGCGCCCGCGCATCCCCGGCCCGGCGGGGTCGGGACGCGGCGCCGGTTCGGGCGCGGCCTCCCGCTCGACCGCCTCGGGCTCGGGCTCCGGCTCCGCGGCAGGGCGGCGCCCGAAGCGCCGGCGCGCCGGTCCCTCACCCTCAGGCTCCTCTGCAAGATCGCTTTCAGCGACCGGCGAGGCGGGCGGCGGTGGCCCCTCGACCGGCTCCTCCGCCCCGTCCTCGTCGCGCTCGCCGCGTCCCAGGATGCGGTCGAGGAGGCCTCGCTTCGGTGGCAGCGGCAGCGCCTCGGCCTCGACCTGGTCGGCCGGCAACCAGCCCGCCGCGACGGCCCGCGGCGCGCAGAGCGGGCAGACGTCATGGCTGCCCGCGACCGATACGTAGGTGTGGATCCGCTCGCCGTCGAGGATCGTCCGGCCGCAGACCGCGCAGGTCGCAGTGGCGCTCATCCGGCCAAGTTAGCAGCGGTGGCTAGCCAGTCTGGAGGTGGGACTTCAGCCGCATGACCGCCTTCGTATGCAGCTGCGACACGCGCGACTCGGTGACGCCGAGGACCTCGCCGATCTCGCGCAGGGTGAGGTTCTCGTAGTAGTAGAGGGCGACGACCAGCTGCTCGCGCTCGGGCAGCGATCCGATCGCCTCGGTCAGACGGTCCTTGACCTCGTTGGAGGCCAGCGCCTCCTGCGGGTCGGCGGCGCCTTCGTCGGCGATCGTGTCGAGCAGGCTGACCTGGTCGCCGGAGGAGTCCGAGACAGTCCAGAGCTCGTCGAGCGCGTAAACCGAGGAGTTGGCGATTTCCAGCAGCGCGCTCTGCAGCTCGGCCTCGCTCATCTTCAGCTTCCCCGCCAGCTCGGCCTCGCTCGGCGCCCGCTGCAGTTCGTGCTCGAGTTTGGCCTGGGCCTGTTCGATCTCCCGGGCTCGCGAGCGCACCGAGCGCGGCACCCAATCGAGCGATCGCAGTTCGTCGATGATCGAGCCGCGGATACGGGTCATCGCGAAGGTCTCGAATTTGATCCCGCGCTCGGGCTCGAAGCGCTCGATCGCCCCGATCAGCCCGACCAGTCCGTAGGAGATCAGGTCGGCGTCCTCGACGTGTGAGGGCAGCCCGGCGCCGAGCCGACCGGCGACGAACTTGACCATCGGCGAGTAGGCGACGACGAGGCGCTCGCGCGCGGTCGGGTCGCCCTGCTCTTTGTAGCGGCGCCAGAGATCACGCAACTCGACCTCTTTGACTCCGGTCTCCATGGCCATCAGTGGCCGATTCTATGGTTGGGGGCGGTTGGCTTCGTCATGCGCGGGGGTGGCTGGCGGCGTAAGTGTCGCGCAACCGGGCAGCGTCGACGCGGGTGTAGACCTGCGTCGTCGAGATCGAGGAGTGGCCCAGCAACTCCTGAATCGTACGCAGATCCGCCCCTCCCTCCAAGAGGTGGGTTGCAAAGGAATGCCTAAGTGAATGCGGCGATATTCCCGCTGCCAGAGCGGCCTCGCGAGTCCAGAGGCCGAGTCGGCGGGTGACGTCGGAGTTGGAGAGGCGGCGGCCGCTCTTGGAGAGGAAGAGCGCCGGCTCGCGGGGATCGGTGGCGAGGGCGCGGCGGCCGCGCTCCAGGTAGCGCTCGAGCGCTCGCTGGGCCGGCTCGCCGACCGGCAGGATCCGCTCCTTGGAGCCCTTGCCCAGCACCCGCAGCCGCTCCTCCTCGAAGTCGAAGGCGCCGAGGTCGAGGTTGACGATCTCCTCGCAGCGCAGGCCGCAGGAATAGGCGAGCTCGAGCATCGCCCGGTCGCGCAGCTCCAGCGGCGTGTGGGCGGGGATGCGCTCCAGCAGCGAGCGCATCTGCTCGGTGGTGAGGACCTGCGGCAGCTTCTCCGAGCGTTTCGGGCTCGAGACCAGCTCGGCCGGGTTCTGACCGACCTGCTCGACCCGCACCAGGTAGCCGTAGAGGCCGCGAATCGCCGCCAGCTTGCGGGCGACGGTCGCCGGCGCGGCGCCGGCACTGGACAGCCCAGCACCGAAGCGGCGGACGTCGCGGTGGCGGACGTCGCCCGGCGCGAGCCCCTGCGGCGCGAGCCACTCGGCGAAGCCGGCCAGATCGACGGCGTAGGCACGCCGCGTCCGCTCCGCCGATCCCCGCACCCGGAGATCGCGGTCGTAGTCGGCTAGCGCCGCGTCCCAGTTCACAGCACGTTGGTTCGTCGCGAAGGGTAGGAAAACCTTCCGAAAACAGTTGGGGTCGAAGATCGAGTCGCTATCCGATGAAGATGGGCGTTCCAACTTCGACTTCGTCATATAGCTCTTCTACGTCGGCGATCGCCATCCGGACGCACCCGTGCGACGCGGCGCTGCCGAGACTGGAAGTTTCTTCGGTGCCGTGGATGCCGGCGCCTTCGTAGATCGCCATCCAGCGCGCCTTGATCGGGTTTTCCGGGCCGGGCGGGATCGTCTCCCCGGCGAGATCACCGGCCCAGGCCGATTCCGGCACGTGCCAGGTCGGGTTTTCTTCCTTTTCCTGGATTTCGTAGAGGCCTTCCGGGGTTTCGAGCCCTTCCTGGCCGACGGCGACGGTGTAGGTGCGGGCCAGATCGAGGTCCCGCCAGAGTCGCAGGGTGAAGTTGTCGCGGTCGAGGGTGAGGTAGGACGGGTAGTGCGAGGCGACCTCGGCCGTGGTCACCTCGGGCGCGGTCTCGTGGACGGCGGCGACGATCGCTTCGCCGGCGCCGGCGCGGACGGCCAGTTCGAGCTCCGCGGTCAGCCTGTTGTCGCGGAGCTTGCGCCCAGGGCGGGCGGCGAGGACGTGCAGTTCGGCGGCTCCCGGCTCGACC
This sequence comes from uncultured Actinomycetes bacterium, assembly GCA_963839115.1. Taxonomy (GTDB): domain Bacteria; phylum Actinomycetota; class Thermoleophilia; order Solirubrobacterales; family 70-9; genus VAYN01. The sequence continues at coordinate 866,132 of CAWITM010000001.1, read as the reverse complement.
GAGGCGTCGACCGGGTCGCGGTCGATCTCGGCGGCGACGTGGCGGACGAAGCGGTTGATCGCCGAGCGCGAGTAGGCGACCGGTGCAGGGATCGACTCATCGACCTCGCCGCCGGTGATGTAGCGCGCCAGGCGGCTCGGCAGTCCGCCGTCGCGGCTTGCCGCCAGCGCCGCCTCGACCGCGGCGGGGACGTCGGCGCGGACCTTCAGCTTCTCGGCGGGGAGGCGCCAGGTGCGGCCGTCGTAGGTGACCGCGAGGGCGCGGTGGCGCGGTCCCAGCACCCCGCGGCGCACCGCGGCTTCGGTCTCGGCGGCGCTCATCCCGCCGACGGCGACGCCGGCGATCGTCACCCCGTCGGCGATCTCGCCGCGGCGCGAATGGTCGTAGGCAAGCGCGCCGACCGCGACCAGCGCGAGCGCGGCGACGACCATCAGTGCGGCGATTGCGGACTTGCGGCCCATTGCTGACTCCCCAGTGCAGCTCGGGTATTGGACGAACGGTCCCGGAAGCATAGGAGGCCGGACGGACCGGCTCAGGCTTTCCCCGCGCCTGCGGGATATGTTTCGCGGATGCGCTCCAAGGACGAGGTCCGCGCCGAAGTCTGGCGTGCGATGGAGGAGAAGGGGGTCTCGCGCTTCCCGGGCGCCGAGGGCCGCATCCCCAACTTCGCCGGCGCCAAGCTGGCGGCCGAGAAGCTCGCCAACCACCGCCTCTGGAAGCGCGCCCAGGTGATCAAGGCCAACCCCGACTCGCCGCAGACGCACGCTCGGCGGATCGCCCTCGAAGAGGGCAAGACGGTGATCATGGCGGTGCCGCGCCTGCGCGACCCCCACCCCTTCCGCGTCCTCGAACCGAAGCGGATGAACAAGAAGGCGGTCCAGGAGGCGGCCACCATCAAGGGCGCCCTCAAGCACGGCAAAGTCGTCGCCCTCGACGACCTGCCGGAGATCGACTTCCTGCTCTGCGGCTCGGTTGCCGTCAACCTCAGCGGCGCCCGCGTCGGCAAAGGCGGCGGCTACCACGATCTCGAGTACGGGATCCTCGTCGAGACCGGCAAGATCGACTCCCACATCACCGTCGCCACCACCGTCCACCCGGTCCAGATCCTCCGCCAACACCTGATGGTCACCGACCACGACCTCCCCTGCGACCTGATCGCGACGCCGCGCGCCGTGATCGAAGTCGAGCGCCAGTACGACCGCCCCCGCGGCATCCTCTGGGACCACCTGCAGCCCCCCCAGATCCGCGAGATCCCGGTGCTCGAACGGATGGGTTACGCCTGAGGCGTCCTGGGCTGGCAGTGCCCGGGAGGGCCGCGGGCGGGCGCGCCTCCGCAAATCGTCGGGAGGGGCCGCGGTGGGCACCCTCCCGACTTGGAGACAACTCTTCGCTCTACCTAGAGGCCGACGCCCCAGGTTTTGCCACTGACGAGTTTCATTTTGCCTTTGCCGTCAACAAAGGATTCTCTTTCGCCTAACAGCAGTTTCGCTCCGGCTGCTTTTTGAATCGCTTCCGATGCTTCGATGGTGAGACTTGCTTCATTGGTCCCGGTTGGGATCTTGAACGCCAACGAGCCATTGACCACATAGGTCCCGCTCAGCGCACATGCGCCGCCACTTGCTTCGATCACCAACGTAGTCAACGTCGTGCCTGATGCCGGGGTGAGAAAGTCGTAGGCGCTGCCTGACACTTCTTTTAATTCGTCCACGATCGCGGCCGTTTCAATCGTTCCCAACGTTCCACCGCTGCTTTTCACCGCACATTTGGTGGCTTCACCACCTTTGTTGAGAACGGTGCAAAGGGCGAGAATTATGTCCGCGATCCTGCCGCTTCTCCTGCCGCGGATGAATCGTCTGACGAACCTCAATGCTTTACAGGAGATTCTGAAGAAGTTTGGGACTGTCAAGGTCATTGCGCCTTCGAGTTCGACGGTTTCCGCCACTTCTTCTTCTTTGCCTTCGGCCAGTTCCACGCCGGCCACGTTCCAGTGAACTGCCGCCTGAGCCGTTGGTGCCGAGAACGCTCCGAACGCGTAGACGGCAAACAAGGCAAGGCCGATCGGGCCGATCACCCTCAGTTTTTTACCCATGATCGAATCCTTATTCGGTTGTGATGCCGAGACCGGCGAGCACCCCGGCCCCGGGCGGCTCTGGCGAGCCGCCCTGTCAGGGTGATCGCCTACCCGCTTAAGATCAACGATCCCTGACCAAGTTTCTTATCTCCGCGCGCGGCTATAGCCGGCGGCGGATTTTCTTCAGCTTCATGCCCGGTTTCCAGTTGGAGGCGCGGGGGTCCTTCTCGTGGGCGCGGGCGTCCTGGACGGCGGCGTCGGGCTCCTCGTGCTCGGGGCCGACCCAGGTGCAGGTGCCGCAGAAGGCGACGTAGCTTCGCTGCAGCAGGCGGACGTCGGCGATGTGGACTTCAGTCTTCGACCTCATGGGGTCCTATCGGCAGTTCGGCCCAGACTTTTAAGGGCGACACGAGTTAGCCGGCCAAGCAGTTCAAGGACGCAGGGAGCGTGGCGTGCTCCGCACGCGAGCGACCGAGGACGCCGAAATGCGCTGCGCCGGCTAGCTCGTGACGGCGCCGTGGGCGGCTGAGGAGACGGTCGCGGCGTACTTCGCCATCACCCCACGGGTGAAGGGCGGCTCGGGGGACTCGTAGGCGGCGATGCGCGCGGCGATCTCCTCGTCGGAGAGCGCCACCGAGAGGGTGCGGTTGTCGATGTCGACGGTGATCTCGTCACCCTCGCGGACGGCCGCTATCGGGCCGCCCTTGGCCGCCTCGGGGGCGACGTGGCCGATCATCAGCCCGCGGGTGGCGCCGGAGAAGCGCCCGTCGGTGACCATCGCCACCGATTGGCCGAGGCCCTCGCCGACGATCGCCGCCGTCACCTGCAGCATCTCGCGCATCCCCGGGCCGCCGACCGGACCCTCGTTGCGGATCACGACGATGTCGCCGGCGTTGATCTTCTGTTCCTTGACGGCGCGGAAGCAGGACTCTTCGTTCTCGAAGACGCGGGCGGGGCCGGTCTGCTGGCGGCGCTCGGTGCCGGCGACCTTCACCACCGATCCCTCCGGCGCCAGGTTGCCACGCATGATCGCGAGGCCGCCTTCGGGCTTGACCGGCTGCTCCAGCGGCCGCACCACTTCCTGGCCGGGCGCCTCGGTGGCCTCGGCGGCGACCTCGCCGATCGTCTGGCCGGTCACGGTGATCGCGTCGCTGTGGAGGATTCCCGCCTTCTCGAGCCGGTGGAGGATCACCGGCACGCCGCCGGCGGCGTAGAGGTCGGTGGCGACGAAGCGGCCGCCGGGTTTGAGGTCGGCGAACAGCGGAGTCGAGCGCGAGATCCGCTCGAAGTCGTCCATCGTCAGCTCAATCCCGAGCTCGTGGGCGAGCGCGATCAGGTGCAGGACGCCGTTGGTCGAGCCGCCCGAGGCGCAGACACAGGCGATGGCGTTTTCGAGCGAGTCGCGGGTGATCACCTTGCTCGGCGTGATGTCCTCGGCGAGCACGCGGATCACCAGCTCGCCGACCTTCTCGGCGACGGTCTGCTTGTCGTCGTCTTCGGCCGGCACCATCGCCGAGCCGCCGGCGCTGATTCCGAGCGCCTCAAAGGCGCAGGCCATCGTGTTGGCGGTGAACTGGCCGCCGCAGGCGCCGGCGCCGGGGCTGGCGACGCCCTCGAGCTCGTGCAGTTCCTCGTCGGACATGTCGCCGGCGTTGTGGGCGCCGATCGCCTCGAAGATGTCGAGGATCGTCACGTCGCGCCCGTGCCAGTGGCCCGGGGCGATCGAGCCGCCGTAAAGCAGCACCGACGGCACGTCGAGCCGGGCCAGCGCCATGGCGCAGCCAGGCAGCGTCTTGTCGCAGGCACAGAGGGCGACGATCGCGTCGAACTGGTAGCCGCGCGCCATCAGCTCGATCGAGTCGGCAATGACCTCGCGGCTGATCAGCGAGGCCTTCATCCCCTGGGTGCCCATCGTCACCCCGTCGGAGACGGCGACGGTGTTGAACTCCATCGGCGTGCCGCCGGCGGCGCGGACGCCCTCTTTGATGTGCTCGGCGAGGCCGCGCAAGTGGAAGTTGCAGGGCATCGCCTCGGTCCAGGTGTTGGCGATCCCGATCGTCGGCCGGCTGAGCGCGTCGTCGTCGAACCCGATGCCCTTCATGTAGGCGCGGGCGTGAGCGCGATCGGGCCCGTCGAAGACGGTCGCCGAGCGCGGACGCGGAAGCTTGGTCTGGGTGGTGCCGCCGTTCGTGCTCATCGGACTGAATCTAATCAGCGGGCGAGCTCGGCGTCGGCGCGCGCCCGGGCCGCCAGGTCGAAGACGTCGACGGGCCCCGGCCCCTCCCCCAGCTCGTCGAGCCCAGAGCCGACCGCGTTGGACGCCACCTGGCGAGCCGCGACCGCGGCCTGCAGCGGCTCGGCGCCACGGGCGAGAAAAGCGGCGAGGGCGGCCGAGTGGGTGCAGCCGGAGCCGTGCGAAGCCTCGCCGGGATGCCGCTCGCCGGGGATCTCGACCGGTTCGGAGCCATCGAAGAAGAGGTCGACCAGGCCCTTGCTGTGGCCGCCGGTGACGATGACGTAGTCGGGCCCGAGCCGGTGCACCGCCCGCGCCAATTGCTCCTGCGAGGCGTCCTCGCCAAGCCCGGCCAGCGCCCGCGCCTCGGGGATGTTGGGGGTCGCGAAGGTGGTAAGGGGCAGCAGCGTCTCGACCATCGCGCCCCGCGCATCCTCGTCGAGCAGCTGGGCGCCGCTCTCGGCGATCATTACCGGGTCGATCACGATCGGCGCCTCGCCGACCGAGCCCAGCGCCTCGACGACGGCGGCGACCGTCGCCGCCGTTCCCAGCATCCCGATCTTGACCGCGTCGACGCCGATGTCCCCGGCGACCGCCCTGACCTGGGCGACGATCATCGACGGCGAGATCGCCTCGACCGCCTCGACCCCGACCGTGCTCTGCGCCGTGATCGCGGTGATCGCCGTCATTCCGTGGACCCCGCAGCGCGCGAACGCCTTGAGATCGGCCTGGATGCCGGCGCCGCCGCCGGAGTCCGAGCCGGCGATCGAGAGCACCGCGGGGACGAGTTTGGGACTCATTGGCCCAGACTAAGGGTCCGTCTTGATTGCCATCAGCCTCAATAGGCGCCAACCAGGTTTCGCGAGAGACGGGGTGACTGACAGCCAGGTGTCGGACCGTTGTCCAGCGACTCTATGCGGGGACTAGCCGCAAGGGGGCGTAAGGGGCCATCAGCTTCCGCGTGGAGCCGTCGTCATTGAAACGGACGATCACGATCATTTCTGGCTCAGTTCCCACAACCTTGCCGCGACCGAAAGTGGCGTGCTCCACGACATCACCCTTTACGAATGGATTGCCGCGCGTTTCGGAGCGCGACGTTTTGCGACGAGGCTTTGGTGCAGCCCTTCCTGCCGAGACAGCGGAACGATCTGCCTTGTCTGCATGGTCCCTGTTAGCAAGCAATCGCTGAACGGTTTGCCCGTGCTGGAACCCGATCCGCCTGAAGTATGCCACTTGGGAGAGTTGTGGCTCAAGATCAGCAATCCAATCATCTATCCACCGGTAGTACTTCCAGCTTTTGTCCGTCAGGGACCAGACAGACCGAGGCGATATATCGATCGTAACGTCAACCCTGAGCGCCGAATGGCACGTTTTCTTGTCTTCGACCAAAGGGGTGAGTCCGAGGTAGTCCGAGATATAGACAGGGGAAATAACCGCACCCCACCCTTCGCACACCGTGCGAACCGTCAGTAGAAATCGCCTAGTGATGATTTCAATGACGCCAGAATCCGATCGCCGTACCGACCACCCTCTTGGAAGCACCATCTCGAAGCGTTCGTAAAGGGCACCGCCTTGGCCATTGGCCATATAGATTCGGCCGCCCGCCTCGACTTCTGGGTCAAAATCAAAAGGTGCACGGTCCTCCATCGGTTCAGCGAACAGCCTAAGGAATCGGTTTTGCAACAGCACGTCGGGCAGATCCGTGTGCGTAAGAGTGTCTAGCTCTCGAGGATCGAAGTCTCCGGAACGAAAATGATCGGACAGGCGGGTGGAGAAGTTGCTCAGAACGAAATACTCAGCTGCCTGAGAGAGGAGATCGAGGCTCTTTTTCCGCTTTTCTTTGTCAGGCGGGATCGATTCGCCACCGATCGGATTTCGATCCCAGATAGCCCTTATGGATGCGTCCTCGGCGAAAGCTGCATCTAGATAGCCCCCTACGTTTCGACCGAACTCATAGTCAAAGTCGTGCTCTATAAGTTTGCTGGTCCGCCGATCGTAGATTAGAAAGCCCTCGAATCGCCTGGTCCGTGGACGAGGTCGGATGACCCGAGCAAAAAGCAAAGTAACGGCCAAGACGACGGCGAACAGACCGACGATGAGGCCTGCGGTATGGCCAAGTAGAACGAAGGCGAAAGAACTCACCATGTTGACGCCGACACCTAGGACAAGGCCGGCAATAAGGAGTTGAACTACCTGGGCTCGATCCAGTTCCAATGCTGAGAGGTATCCCCTGTCGTCGCTTCCGCTCATTCGGCCGTAAGGCTAACGCCCTGAGACGCCTCCGTCGGTAGGGCGAAGGGGACGTCGAAGGGACCCTCCTATAGCTAGGAACTGAGGAGGGTCCTCGAGTAGATGCCGACCGGTGAGCAGGCGACGTAGCCGAGCAGCTCGAGGCGGGTCAGGGCGGTTGCGGCCGCCGCGCCGGAGAGGTCGAGGGTGGCGGCGACGGCGTCGGCGCTGATCGCGCCCGCCTCGACGGCGGCGAGGACCGCGCCCAGGTCGTCGTCGAGCGGTGGCGGGGCTGGCGCGAGCGGCTTGGCGCCGGGGCCGAGCATCGCGTCGAGGACGTCCTGGGCGTCGCGGATGACGCAGGCGCCCCCCGCCAGCAGGTTGTTCGGCCCGGCCGAGGAGCGCGAGGTGACGGGACCGGGCACGGCGCCGAGGTCGCGGCCAAGGTCGGCGGCGAGATCGGCGGTGATCAGCGAGCCGGAGCGCGCGGCGGCCTCGACGACGACGGTCATCCCGGCCATCGCCGCCATGATCCGGTTGCGGGCCGGGAAGGTCCAGCGCCAGGGCGTCGCGCCAGGCGGCAGCTCGCTGATGACGAGGCCCTTTTCGGTGATCTGGCGCCAGAGACCGCGATGGGCCACCGGGTAGGCGGTGTCGGGACCGCAGCCGAGGACGGCGACGGTGCTGCCGACGTCGACGGCGCCGCGATGCGCACAGCCGTCGATGCCGAAGGCGAGGCCGCTGATGACGACGAGACCGGCCGCCGCCAGCTCGCGGCCGAGCTCGCGCGCCACCTCGCGGCCGTAGGCGGTGGCCCGGCGGGAGCCGACGATCGTCACCGCGCCGAAGGGCTCGAGGCCGTCCAGCAGGCCCGGGTCGCCATTGCCGATCAGCGCCCAGGGCGCGTCGGCGGCATCGCGCAGGCCGACCGGGTAGAGGTCGCCGTGGCGACAGCAGGCCCAGCAGCCGGCGGCCGCCAGCTCGGCCTCGAAGTAGCCCTCCTCGAGCGCCGCGATCCGGCCCAGCAACTGCTTCGCGACCTTCGGCGCCGCGACCTCGACGAGGTCCTCGTTGGTGAGGCGCAGCAGTTCCGGCGAGCGCTGGCCGACCGCTCCGGTTGCGATCTTCTCGATGTAGGGGCCGAGCAGGGCGAGCAGCCAGGACCGCCGCAGGCACTCGACACAGGCGCCTGGCTCAGCCACGATCGCGCCTCCGCAGCGCCAGCGCCTGCGCCATCTCGTCCTCACCGATGCGCTCGCGCCCGGCCAGGTCCGCCAGCGTCTGGGCCAGCCGCAGCGCCCGGTCGTGGGCGCGGCCACTGAGTCGCTGGCGCGAGTAGAGGTCGGCGAGCAGCGCTCCCGCCGCCGGGTCGAGGACGCATTCGCGCGCCTCCGAGGGCGTCATCTCGGCGTTGCTGCGTCCGGGCCCGAGCCGGCGCTCTTGGCGCTCGCGCGCCACCACCACGCGACCCTGCGCAGCCGCCGAGCTCTCGCCCGGAGGCCCGCCGATCTCGGCCGCGCCGGGCTGGGAGACGGCGACGAGGATGTCAATGCGGTCCGCGAGCGCCCCGCTCAGCCGCCCCTGGTAGCGCTGCACCGCCGCCGGACCGCAGCTGCACTCGGGATCGGCTTCGCCGCGCCCGCAGGGGCAGGGGTTGGAGGCGGCGACGAGCATGAAGCGGCAGGGCAGCAGGCGGCGACCGCTGGCCCGGGCGATCGCCACCTCCCCTGCCTCCAGCGGCGAGCGCAGGGCCTCCAACGCGTCGCGGCGGAACTCGCAGAGCTCGTCCAGGAAGAGAACGCCACGGTGGGCCAGAGTTGCCTCGCCCGGCCGCGGCGGCGCGCCGCCGCCGACCAGGCCGGCCGGGCTGATCGTGTGGTGCGGCGCCCGGAACGGCCGGCCGGCGGGGATCCCGGAGGCGAGCCGCCCGGTGGCGCTGGCGATCCGCGCCACCTCGAGCGCCTCGCGAGCCGCCAACGGCGGCAGGATCGAGGGCAGCCGGCTCGCCGCCAGCGACTTGCCGGCGCCGGGCGGGCCGATCATCAGCAGGCTGTGGCCTCCGGCGGCCGCGACCTCGAGCGCGTGGCGCAGGTGCGGCTGGCCTCGCAGGTCGGCGAGGTCCGGTGCGCTCGGGGCGACATCGAGGCGGAGCGGCAGGGGCTCCGGCGGCACCGGCGACCAGTCGCCCGACACCAACGCCGGCAGCAGTCCCAGACCGTCCAGCGGCACCACGTCGATCCCACCCGCCAGTGCCGCCTCGGCGCCGTTCTCGGCCGGCACCACGATCACCTCCGCCCCGCCCTCGCGCGCTGCCTCGGCAATCGCCAGCGCCCCGTTGATCGGCCGCGTCGAACCGTCGAGCGCCAGCTCCCCGGCCAGCGCCACCCGCGACATCGCGCTCCAGTCGAGCTGGTCGGAGGCGCTCAGCAGCGCGGCGGCGATCGCCAGGTCCATCCCCGGCCCGGCCTTGCGCAGGCTCGCGGGCGCGAGGTTGACGACGATCCGCCGCAGCGGGAACTCGAAGCCGCAGTTGACCAGCGCCGCCCGCACCCGCTCGCGTGCCTCGCGCACGGCGGTGTCGGGCAGGCCGACGATCGCGAAGCCGGGCAGGCCCTTGTGGACGTCGACCTCGACCCGGACCGGGCGGGCGGCGATGCCGTCGAGCGTGAAAGTTCTGGCGGTGGCGAGCACGGCCATGACGCTAGGGAGCAAATCCGCACGCGTGGTGCGGCAAAAGTGACAATTCGGTGCCGGGGGTGGGGAGACTTTCCCCACGCCGGATCCTTAGCCCCTCGATGACGCACGCCCGCCTCCGCATCGGCCGCCTCGCCGAGACCTACGCCGCCGAGCGCCTCGCCGCCGCCGGCTGGGAGATCGTCGAGCGCAACGCCCGCACCCGCTTCGGCGAGCTCGACATCGTCGCCGTCGACGGCCACACCCTGGTCTTCGTCGAGGTCAAGGCCGGCCGCGCCGACGCCCGCTTCGGCCCCGAGCGCCCGATCCTCTCGATCGGCGCCCGCAAGCAGCTCCAGGTCCGCCGCCTCGCCACCGCCTGGATGGCCGAGCGCCGCCCGACCCTCCCCTTCTACGAGGAGATCCGCTTCGACGCGATCGGGGTCACGTACGCGGGGGACCGAGTGACCGACTTCGAGCACATCTCCGGCGCCTTCTAGGCGCCGCCGTTATTCGAACCCCTCGGCGAAGCCCAATTGGGAGTACGCGACGCTCTGAAAAGAGCGCCGGTGCAGCGGCGAGATGCCGATCCGGTCGATCGCCGCGCGGTGCTCCGGGGTCGAGTAGCCGACGTGCTCCTCGAACCCCCAGCCCGGATGCCGCTCGGCCGCTTCGCGCATGTAGCGGTCCCGCGTCACCTTGGCGAGCACGCTGGCGGCGGCGATCGCGGCGCTGGTCGCGTCGCCGTGGACGACCGCCCGATGAGGCACCGAGCAGCGGCGGCCGAGGCGGAAGCCGTCGGTGAGGCTGATCGTCTCCTCCCCCGGTTCCAGCCGCTCCAGCGCCACCGCGAGCGCTTCGAGGTTGGTGTTGTGGAGGCCGCGGCGGTCGATGCCGGCCGCCGAGCGCACCACCACGCTCGCCCGCGAGGCCGCCCGCAGCACGCAGGGGAACATCTCCAGGCGCCGCTCCTCGGTCATCTGCTTGGAGTCGTGGAGGCCGCCGAGGATGCGGCGGTCGCCGACACTCAGGCTCTCGTAGTCGATCAGCACCGCGGCGGCGACCAGCGGCCCGGCGAGGCAGCCGCGGCCGGCCTCGTCGGCGCCCGCCACGTAGCGATGGCCGAGCGCGCGGTCGAAGTCGAACAGCCGCTGCGAGCGCCGCAGCCGGCGTTTGTGCAGCTTCGGGCCGCCCTTGGGCTTAGAGGGTGCCGATGCGGTCTGGGGGCCAGTAGGTGGCAAAGGCCTCACCGATGATCCAGGACTTGGGGACGGGACCCCAGAAGCGGCTGTCGTCGCTGGCTCCACGGTTGTCCCCCATCATGAAGAACATGCCGGGCGGGATCTTGATCGTCTTCCCCATATTGCACTGAGGGGCAGGGCCGCAGGGCGTTATGAAGGGCTCGTTCTCCTCCTCTTTCCCATCGACGACCGGGTGCCCGCCCTTGATCGAGAGGGTGTCGCCGCCGACCGCGACGATCCGCTTGATGAAGTTCTGGTTCGACTCGCCGGGGGTCGGCTTCGGGCACGGTTCGTGTTCCTTGGCGATGACGCCGCATTCGCGTTCGGACTCGGCGCCGGCGGGCGGATGGAAGACGACGATGTCGCCGATCTTCGGTTCCTGGAAGTGGTAGAGGAAGCGGTTGACGAGGACCCGCTGGCCGACGTCGAGGGTCGGCTCCATCGATTCCGAGGGGATCTGGTACGGCTTGACGACCCACGCCTGGATGCCCAGCGCCAGCGCCAGGGCGAGCGCGACGATGACGACCAACTCAACCAGCCCGCCGCCTTTGCCCTTCGGCTTCGGGATCCGGAGTTTCAGGCCTTGGAGTCCTCGTCGGAGTCACCGGCATCGGCCGGCTCCTCGTCCTCGGCATCCGACGCTGCAGTGTCCTCGGTCTCCCCCGCCGCGGTCGGCTCCTCAGCCGAATCCGCCGCTGCATCAGTCTCCGCCTCCGCCTCCGGCGTTCCCGCGCCGTCGGCTCCTTCGTCAGCGGTCGCGGTCTCAGCCTCCGCGGCCGGAGCCTCGGGCGCCTCGCCCTCGGCCTCGGCATCGGTCGCCTCGGCATCGGCGGCCTCAGCCTCGGCCGCGGCCTGCTCGTCCTCGGTCGGGACGACCTCGTCCTGGGCCACGCCCTCGGCATCGACCGCGACGGCCTCCTCGGGCGCAGCCGCCGAGACCATGTCCTCGTCGATCCCCCAGCGGCGCTCGGCGACCCTGGCCGCCTTGCCGATCCGGCCGCGCAGGTAGTAGAGCTTGGCCCGACGCACAGCGCCGCGGGCTGCGACCTCGAGTTTCTCGATCTTGGGCGAATGCAGGGGGAACGTCCGCTCGACTCCGACGCCGAAGCTCTGCTTGCGCACCGTGAAGGTCTCGCGCGCCCCCGAGCCCTGGCGCCGCAGCACGACGCCCTCGAAGACCTGGGTCCGTTTGCGCGTTCCCTCGATGACCTGGAAGTGGACGCGCACGCGATCGCCGGCGTCGAAGGAGGGCAGGCCCTTCCTCAGCTGGTCGCGCTCGATGCTGTCGATTACGGAGCTCATAAGTCCTCAGGTTCTGCGAAGGCGCTTAGGTTCTGGCGAAGAAAAACCGCCCAGCCCCCGGTGCGGGACCCGCGCGGTCGCGCAATGGTAGCTATTCCGCGTCGGCCGCGGATTCGTCGCGGGTCTCGGCGCTCGTCGCGGCCGCCTCGCGCTCGGCCCGGGCGAACGCCGCCGCCCGTTCGCGGCTGCGCTCGAGCCGCCACTCGCGGACCTTGCCGTGGTCGCCGGACAGCAGGATCTCCGGCACCTTCCAGCCGCGGTGGACCGGCGGGCGGGTGTAGTGCGGGTACTCCGGCATACCCTCGAGCAGGCGGCTGTAGGACTCCTCGGCGGCCGAGTCGGCGTGGCCGAGCGCACCCGGCAGCTTGCGCATGACGACGTCGGCGACGACCATCGCCGGCAGCTCGCCGCCGGCCAGCACGTAGCGGCCGATCGAGACCTCGTCGTCGGCGAAGTGCTCGTGGACGCGCTCGTCGAAGCCCTCGTAGCGGCCGCAGAGCAGCGCAACGTGGGGCTCGGCGACCAGCTCGTCGGCGAGCTCGTCGTCGAGCAGGCGCCCGGTCGGGGTGAGGAGGACGATCCGCGGCAGCGGCCCCTCCCCGTAGGCGGCGCGCAGGGCGGCGTCGACGACGTCGACCCGCAGCACCATCCCGGCGCCGCCCCCGTAGGGAGCGTCGTCGACCTGGCCGGCGCCGAGCGGCGTCGTGTCGCGGTAGTTGAATAGGTTCAGCTCGTTGCCCTCGCGCAGCGCGTTCTGGACCGAGCGCTGGGTGCGCAGCCAGTCGAACGCCTCCGGGAAGAGGCTGAAGACGTCGAGCTTCACGCGCTGTGGAACGCCCGGCGGGCGCTCAGTCGAGGATGTCGACGATGACGCGGCGGTCGATCCGCACCGCCGCCGCCTTGGCGATCGTGCGGATCGCGTTGGCGACGCGCCCGCCCTTGCCGATCACGCGGCCGAGATCGCCGTCGGCGACGCTGATCTCATAGATGAGGTCGCCGTCCTCTTCGAGCTCCTCGACCTCGACGGCCTCGGGATCCTCGACCAGAGACTTGACGAGGAATTCGAGCAGCTCGGTCATTGCCAGCGGGACGCTAGCTGCCGTGGGCGGCGATGCCCTTGGTGCGCAGCAGCCCGGCGACCGTCTCCGACGGCTCGGCGCCGTTGGCGAGCCAGTGGCGGGCGCGCTCCTCGTCGACGACGATCGTCGACGGGTCGGTCTGCGGGTTGTACTGGCCGATCGTCTCGATCGAGCGACCGTCGCGCGGCGAGCGTTTGTCGGCGACGACGATGCGCCAGACGGGGTTCTTCTTGGAACCCACCCTTCGGAGTCTGATTCGGACAGCCATGAGCCGAAGGAAGATAGCGAACAAGGCGACTTAGCGCCGCCGCACCTTCGGCCGGGGCGCCTGCCCGCTCATCTGCATCAGTTTCTGGGGGTCGGGCATCTTGCCGTTGGTCATCGAGCGCATCATCAGTTTCATCTGGTCGAACTGCTTGACCAGCTGGTTGACGTGCTGGACCCGGGTGCCGGAGCCGTTGGCGATCCGTTTGCGGCGCGAGCCCTTGATGATGTGCGGGTTGGCGCGCTCGGCCGGCGTCATCGAGAGGATGATCGCCTCGGTGCGGTCGAGCTCGCGCTCGTCGATATTGGCGTTCTTGAGCTGTTTCATCGCGCCCATCCCCGGGATCATCCCGAGGATGCCGCTGAGCGGGCCCATTTTGCGGACCTGGCGCATCTGGGTGAGGAAGTCCTCGAGCGTGAACTGGTCCTTTTTGAGTTTGTCCTCGAGCTCGGCGGCGCTCTTCTCGTCGACCTGGCTTTCGGCCCGCTCGATCAGGCTGAGGACATCGCCCATGCCGAGGATCCGCTGGGCCATGCGGTCGGGGTGGAACTTTTCGAAGTCCTCGATTTTCTCGCCGGTCGAGGCGAAGAGGATCGGCTTTCCGGTGACCGCCTTGACGCTGAGCGCGGCGCCGCCGCGGGCGTCGCCGTCGAGCTTGGTCATGACGACGCCGTCGAACTCGGCGGCCTCGGCGAAGGATTCGGCGACCCCGACGGCGTCCTGGCCGGTCATCGCGTCGACGACCAGGAGGACGTCGTGCGGGCTGGTCTTCTTGCGGATGCGCGAGAGCTCGCCCATCAGGTCCTGGTCGATGTGGAGGCGGCCGGCGGTGTCGACGATGAGAACGTCGCGGCGCTCCTCGCGGGCCCGGTCGAGCGCCCAGGCGGCGATGTCGACGGGGTCGGCGTCGGTCCCCTGCTCGTAGACGTGGGCGCCGGCGCGCTGGCCCATCGTCACCAGCTGCTCGACCGCCGCCGGGCGGTAGACGTCGCAGGCGGCGAGGGCGACGTCCTTGTTCTGCTTTTTGAAGAACTGGGCGAGCTTGGCGCAGGCGGTGGTCTTGCCGGAGCCCTGCAGGCCGGCCATCAGGATCACGGTCGGGCCCGAGCTGGCCATCGCCAGCTCCGAGCCGGTGCCGCCCATCAGCCCGGCGAGCTCCTCGTTGACGATTTTCACGACCTGCTGGCCGGGATCGAGGCTGTTCAGCACGTCGGCGCCGAGGCAGCGCTCCTTCAGGCCTTTGGTGAAGCTTTTGACGACTTTGAAGTTGACGTCGGCCTCGAGCAGCGCGAGGCGAATGTCGCGCATCGCCGAGTCGATGTCGGATTCGCTGAGTTTGCCGCGCGAGCGGACCTCGGAGAGGGTCGACTGGAGGCGGTCGGAAAGCTGGTCGAACATGGTCAGAGCAGCTTAGACGGCGAAGCGTTCGCAGTTATCCGTCCATATCGCGGAGAACTGCGAACGCCGGCTTTGGGCCGGCGCTACTCGGCGAGGAGGGCGGCGGCGTACTCGGCGGGGTCGAAGGGGCGCAGGTCCTCGAGGGTCTCGCCGACGCCGATCAGCTTGACCGGGATGCCGAGGTCGGAGGCGATCGCCAGGGCGATGCCGCCCTTGGCGGTGCCGTCGAGCTTGGTCAGGACGACGCCGTCGACCTCGACCGCTTCCGAGAAGACCTTGGCCTGGCGCAGGCCGTTCTGGCCGGTGGTGGCGTCGATCGAGATCAGCGTCTCGTGGGGCGCGTCGGGGATCTGTTTGGCGATCACGCGGCGGACCTTGGCGAGCTCGTCCATGAGGTTGGTCTGGGTGTGGAGGCGCCCGGCGGTGTCGACGATGACGACGTCGGCGCCGCGGGCGCGGGCGGCGGTGATCGCGTCGTAGGCGACCGCGCCGGGGTCGGCGCCGGACTGGCCACGGACCAGGTGGGCGCCGGCGCGGTCGGCCCACTCGGCGAGCTGCTCGGCGGCGGCGGCGCGGTAGGTGTCACCGGCGGCCATGACCACCGAGAGGCCCATCTCCTTGGAGAGGTGCCAGGCGATCTTGCCGATCGTCGTCGTCTTGCCGGTGCCGTTGACGCCGACCATCATCAGGACGGCGGGTTCGGCGGAGAGGTCGATCGGGGCGCGGCCGGTCGAGGCGACCTCGGCGAGGATCTCGATCAGGCGGTCGCGGACCAGGGCGCCGTCGGCGGGGACGGTCCCGGCCTCGACCTCGTGCTCGAGGCGCTCGACCACCGCGGCGGTGACCGGGGCACCGGCGTCGGCGAGGATCAGCGCCTCCTCGAGGCGCTCCCAGGTTTCGTCGTCGATGCGGTCGAAGAGGCTGGCCGAGATCTCCTCCTGCAGAGCCTGGCGGCTTTTCGAGAGGCTCTCGCGCAGGCGCTTGAAGACGCCGCGACGTTGCGGCTCGGACTCCTCCTCGGGCGGCGCGGTGGTGCCGATGCGGGCCCCCAGGTCCACGATTTCATGCCAGCTCGTCGCCATCGTCCGAGCAGGCTATCCGCGTGGTCAGCGATGAGTTGCCCGCCTCCTCGCGGTCTCATGGTAGAAGCGAGCATTGGGCTCGCCGATTCGAAGAGGAGACCGATGGAGACCACCACCTCGCAAGACGACACCAGGATCGCTTTCGAGCGCCTGGGAGAGGGACCTGCGCTGCTCGTCGTCGGCGGCGCCACCTGCGACCGGGCGAAGATGCGGCCGATCAGCGCTGCCCTGGCCGCCGAATTCACGGTGATCAACTTCGACCGCCGCGGCCGCGGCGACAGCGGCCACAGCGCTCATTACGCGGTCGAGCGTGAGATCGAGGATCTGGCCGCGCTCCTCACCGCAGCCGGTGGCGCGGCGGCGATCTACGGCCATTCCTCCGGTGCCGCCTTGGCGCTCCGTGCCGCCGCCGCCGGCCTGCCGATCACCAGGGTCGTTGCACACGAGGCCCCCTACTCGCCGCCCGACAGCGTTGAGCAGGACCACGCTCGCGCCTACGGTCGCAACGTCAGGGACCTGATCAAAGCCGGCGACGGCGGCGGCGCGATCGCTCGCTTCATGATGCATACCGGCATGCCGGCGCCGATGATCGAGGCGATGCGCGGCGATCCCTCCTGGCCCGCCATGGCGAGGATCGCGCCCACCCTTGCGTACGACTCGGAGGTGATGGAAGACCTCGAGACCGGCGCTCTGGTTCCGGTGGACCAGCTTGCGCGGATCGACGCGCCGGCGCTTGCGCTCTACGGGACGGTCAGTCCGCCGATGATGAAAGCAGCCGCACTGCAGATCGCCGCCAGCGTCAAGCACGGCGGCGTGCTCGATCTGGAGGGCCAGCACCACGTGGTCCCTCCGGAGGTGCTCGTTTCGGCGGTTGGGCCGTTTCTGGCCGGCTAGGTCTCAGGCGACCGCGGAGAGTCGGCCGCCGGACTCGCCGTCGTCGGACTCGTCTTCGACCTCTTCGTCCTCGGCGCGGTCGCGCGGCAGCCGTCGCGAGACGACTTTGGTGACGCCGTCGCCGCCCATCGTCACGCCGTAGAGGACGTCGGCGGCGTCCATGGTGCGTTTCTGGTGGGTGACGATGACGAACTGGGCGCGGTCGGAAAAGCGCCGGATCAGCTGCAGGAAGCGATCGATGTTGGCATCGTCGAGGGCCGCCTCGACCTCGTCGAGGATGTAGAAGGGACACGGCCGGGCGA
This sequence comes from uncultured Actinomycetes bacterium, assembly GCA_963839115.1. Lineage (GTDB taxonomy): Bacteria > Actinomycetota > Thermoleophilia > Solirubrobacterales > 70-9 > VAYN01. The sequence goes on along the minus strand of CAWITM010000001.1, from coordinate 849,363 downwards.
GGAAGACAGCGAAGACGAAGGCGAGGGCGACCAGTGACTTCTCACCGCCCGAGAGCAGCTGCAGCTTGCGCGTCGACTTACCGGCCGGGCTGACCTCGATCTCGACCCCGAGCTCGTCGCGCTCCTCGCGCTCCTCCTCGTCGGGATCGGGCTCGGCGTCATCGCTCGGCGCCTCCCCCTCACCGGACGGGTTGGGCTCGTCGCGGACCGGCCGCAGGCTGACCCGCCGCAGTTTGCCGCGGCCGCCGGGGAAGAGGTGCTCGACCATCTCCTCGAAATTCACCGCCGTCGCCTCGAAGGTCTCCTCGAAGGCGCGCTCGATCTCGGCGTCGATGTCGCGGATCAGCGACTCGAGCTCGCGCATCGCCCGCTCGGTGTCCTCGCGCTGGGCCTGCAGCGACTCGACGTGCTCCCGGGCCTCGTCGTACTCCTGCTGGGCCAACGGGTTGACCGGGCCGATCTGGGCGCGGCGGCGGTCGAGTCGCTCGAGGCGGCGGTCGATGTCGGCGCGCTCCTCATCGGTCATCGCCGCTGCCGCCAGCGGCACGTCCTCGCCGAGCTTGGCGACGATCGCCGCCATCTCCTTCTCGGCCTCGGCGCGACGGTCGCCGAGGTGGGCGGCCTCGACCTCGGCCCTGGTCAGCTCGTCGGAGGCGGCGCTCATCTGCTGTTGCAGCTCGTACTCCTGGGCCGAGCAGGCGCGCAGCTCGTCGGCGATCTCGTCGCCGTCGCCCTCGCCGCCGACCACCGTCGCCTCGGTCCGCGCAACCCGCTCCCGGATCGCCGTCCCCGCTGCCTCAACCGCGGCCAGCGCGGCGCGAACGTCGTCGAGCAGCTCCTCACCGGCGGCCAGGCGGGCACGGGCGGCCTCGCGGTGGCGCTCGCCCAGCAGGCCTTCGGCGCGGCGGGCGTGGCGCATCGCCCGCTCGGCGCCGGCGCGAATGTCGCCGAGCGCGGCCTCGCGAGCCGACTCCTGGCGCTCGTCGGAGCGCGCGACCGCGAGGCCCTCGGCGGCGCCGCGCAGCCCGGCGTCGACCTCGTTCAGCTCCTCGGAGAGCTTGCGGGCGCGCTGGGCGGGGGCGCCGCCGGTGCTGACATCGAGGGTCAGTGGCCCGAGCTCGGCCCGCAGGCCCTCGAGCCGCGCCTCGACGTCGCCCTCGCGCGCGGTCAGGGTCGAGTGGCGGACCGCGACCCGCTCCTGCTCGCTGCGCAGCTTCGTCAACCGTCCCCAGGCCTGGGTGCGCTCGCGGTCGCGGGCGGCGAAGCGCTCCTCGGCCGCCGCCCGCCGCTTGCTGACCGCGCCGAGTTTCTGCTCGAGCTCGGTCCGGGCCGCCCGCGCGGTCGCCGCCGCCTTCGCAGCGGCCTCGGCCCGATCGGCGCCGAAGCGCAGTTCCTCGGAGACGATCCGCGCCCGCAGCTCCATTTCCTCGCGCTCGATCCGGGCGCCGATCTCGGCCGCCTGGGCCTGGCGCTTCAGCGGCCGCAGCCGCGCCCGCGCCTCGCGCTCGACGTCGAGCGCGCGATCGAGGTTGTCGCGCGTCCCCTTCAGCTTCAGTTCGGCGCGGCGGCGGCGTTTGCGATGCTTGCCGAGCCCCGCCGCCTCCTCGACCAAGAGGCGCCGTTCGCGCGGTTTGGAGTGGATGATCGTCTCGACCCGGCCCTGGCTGATGACCGAGTGCATCTCGCGGCCGAGGTTGGTGTCGGAGAGGACGTCGCTGACGTCGGCGAGCCGCGCCCGCGCCCCGTTCAGCCGGTAGCCGCCGTCGCCGTCGCGGCCGAGCCGCCGTTCGACCGAGATCTCCGAGAACTCGGTCGCGGCGCGCCCATCGGAGTTGTCGATGACGACCTCGACCTGAGCCTCGCGGCGCGGCCCGATGCCCTTGCCGCCGGCCGAGATCACGTCCTGCATCGAGCCACCGCGGATCGCCCCCGGGCTCTGCTCGCCGAGCGCCCAGAGCACCGCGTCGGTGATGTTGCTCTTCCCCGACCCGTTCGGTCCGACGATGACACTCACCCCGGGCGAGAACTCAAGACTCGTCCGCTCCGGAAAAGACTTGAACCCCTTCATAGATATCGATCTCAGGTACATGACTAGACCCTCAGCCTCCCCCCCACGTCGGACGCAATCCCGTCCACCCCCGCTTAGTTAAGCGACCCGCGATCTAAGCGCCCAAGCAAGGGCACCGCAAATTGCGCAAACCGCTCGCGGACGGGTTTGGGGGATGCCCGAACGAACCTCCCCGCTGTTGTGAGAGAGGGCATCCCCCAAGCCCGTCCCTCGCCACTCCGTCCCTCGATTAGCGTCACCCGCCAAATTGCTGCAGCGCCTGCTCCGCCGCCACCTGCTCCGCCGCCTTCTTACTCCTTCCCTCCCCGGCCCCCACCCGCTCGTCGTCCACAATCGCCTCGACCGCGAAGGTGCGCCGGTGCGGCGGCCCGGTGGCGCCGACGACCTCGTAGCTGACCCGCGCCCCACGCCGCGCCAGCAGCTCCTGCAGCGCCGACTTGAAGTCGATCCGCGTTTCCGTCGCCAGGGCGATCCGCGACTCGAACGCCTCGGCGACGGCCGCCGCGGTGCGCTCGAAGCCGAAGGCGAGGTGGCAGGCGCCGATCAGCGCCTCGGTCGCCTCCGGCAGCGGCCGCTCGCCTTCGAGCAGGATCTCGGCCGGGATCGCCGCGGTGGCGTCCTCCGGCTCGTTCGCGCGGAGCATCTCCGGCACCCCGAGCTGGCGCCCGACCGCCGCGCAGCTGACCCCGCTGACCGCCTGGTTGTGGATCTTGGTGAGCCCGCCGGAGTCGACCGCCGGGAAGCGCGCGAAAAGCTCGGTCGCGACGGAGAGCCCGAGCACGCTGTCGCCGATGAAGGCGAGGCGCTCGAAGGAGTCGACCCGGCGCTCGGTCCAGGAGGAGTGGGTGAGCGCCTGCTCGCGGAGGTCCTCCGGGAGGGCCTCGATCAGCGCCGCGAGGGCCGCGACGGCGGTCTCGGGCGGCGCGTCCATGGGCTAGTGGCCCGCCACCTAGGCAGGCGCACGCTCGAGCACGAAGGAGACGGCGTCGCCGACGGTCTGGATCCGCGTCGCCTCCTCCTCGGAGATCTTGACCCCGTAGCGGTCCTCGAGCTCCATCACCAGCTCGTAGAGGTCGAGCGAGTCGGCGTCGAGATCCTCCTTGAAGCGGGTCGTCTCGGCGATCCGGGACTCGTCGATTTCGAGCTCCTCGGCGAGGTGCTCGCGGACCAGGGTGAGGACTTCGTCGTGGCTCACTGCGAACTTCTTACCACGGCATCGTCCTCGGCGAGCGCGGCGCGGCCGCCGCCGCCCTCGCGCAGCAGCGCGGCGGTGCGCCCGACCGCGTCGACGTCGGCGCAGCGGGCGGCGAGCCGCACCGCGTTGGCGACGCCGTCCGCGCCGGAGCCGCCGTGACCGACCACGGCGATCGAGCGCAGTCCCAGCAGGATCGCTCCGCCGGTGGTGTCGGGGTCGAATTCGCGCCGCAAACCGCCGAGCGCCGGTTTCAGCAGCAGGCCGCCGGCCGCGGCGATCGGATTGGAGCGGGCGGCGTCGGATACCGCGCCGGCAACGGCCCGCGCCGCTCCCTCCATCACCTTCAGCGCGACGTTGCCGGTGAAGCCGTCGGTGACGACGACGTCGACCTTGGCGCCGGGCAGGTCGCCGCCCTCGACGTTCCCGGCGAAGTTGACGTTCGGGGCGGCGGTGAGGACCCGATGGGCCTCGACGATCTCGGGCCGCCCCTTCCCCGCCTCCTCGCCGACCGTGAGCAGACCGACGCTCGGCTCGCGGACGTCGAGCACAGCGGCGCTGAAGGCGGCGCCGAGGAAGGCGAACTGGACCAGGTGCTGGGCGCGCACCTCGATATTGGCGCCGACGTCGAGGAAGAGCACCGGTTTGCCGGGCGAGGGGATGCGGACCGCGAGCGCCGGGCGCTGCACGCCCTTGAGGCGGCGCAGGCCGAAGGTGGCGGCGGCCATCGTCGCCCCGGTCGAGCCGAGGCTGACCATCGCCGCCGAGTCGCCCTCGGCGACGTCGCGGGCGGCGCGAACGACCGAGGCCTCGCGGCGCCCGCGCACCGCCGCCACGGCATCGTCCTCGTTGCCGATCCAGTCGGTGGTCGGGACGACCTCGATCCCGTCGACCCCCTCCAGCCCGAGCGAGCGCTCAGGGCCGAAGACGCGCACGCCGATGCCGTCGGCGGCAGCGAGACGCGCGCCCTCCGCCAGCACCTCGAAACCAAGCTCTGCCCCGTAACCGTCGAGGGCGATCGTGACCGGGCGCCCGGGCGCCATCGGCTACTGAGAGTCGGTGCTTGCCGTCGGGTCGACGACTTTGTGGGAGATGACCTCGCGACCGGCGTAGGTGCCGCACTGTTTGCACACGCGGTGCGGCAGGCTCGGGCTGTGGCAGCGCGGACAGCGCCGCAGCGCCGGCTGACCGGCCTTGTGGTTGGCGCGGCGCTTGTCGCGCCGGGCACTCGAGGTTCTCTTCTTCGGGACCGCCATCGGCCGCGGAATGCTAGCGGTTCAGTACTCCGCGCGCACGACGGCCAGGTCGTCGACCGCCCAGGCGACCTCACCACCGGACCACTCGGCGAGGTCGGCGGCGGTCTCGGGGAAGTCGAAGTTGTCCTCGATCGGGGTCACGGCGACATCGGCCTTGACGACGTCGCCGATCACCAGCGCCCGCGACTCCTCGCGCACCCGCCGGAAGAGTTCCCGCTTGCGCTTGGCGCTGAGGTGGTGGATCGAGAGCACGCCGATCACCAGGTCCCAGGGGCCGTCGGGCAGCGGGTCCTCGATCCGCGCCAGCTGCACGTCGTCGTAGTGCTGGCGGGCCCGGAAGACCATGTCGGGACTCGAGTCGAGGCCGATCACCCAGGCGTCGGGGTAGGCCTCGATCAGCCGCCGCGTCGTCTCCCCCGTCCCCATCCCCAGCTCCAGCACGCGCTCGGGGGCGAAGGGAATCGCGGCGATCGCGGCGTCCTGCAGCTCGTCGTAGCGCGGGACCTCGGCCCGGATCATCTCCAGGTAGGTGTTGGGGTTCCAGTCGGGATCGGCCATTTCGTAACCTCACTGGAGGATATGCAGGACGCCCGCGCCACCGTCATCGACCTCTCCAGCCTCGCCCTCTCCCACGGCGAGGGCCGGCGCATCGAGCTGCCCGTCGAGCTCGCCCCGTTCGAGCTCGCCGGCCAGACCTACGTCGCCGACCCGCCCGCGCCGACGGTCCGCCTCGAGGTCTCGCGCCCGAGCGGCGGCTTCGCCCTCAAGCTCAACTTCCCGGTCCGCGTCGTCGGCCCCTGCATGCGCTGCCTCGAGGAGGCGGAGCTCGGCGTCGACGTCGAGGCCCGCGAGATCGACCACGCCGCGACCGAGGACGCCGAGCTGCGCAGCCCCTACGTCGAGGAAGACGAGCTCGACATCAGCCGCTGGGCCCACGACGCGGTGATGCTCGCCCTCCCCACCCAGATCCTCTGCCGCTCCGACTGCCTCGGCCTCTGCCCCGACTGCGGCGAGTCCCTGAACGACGCCGATCCCGCCGCCCACGACCACGAGAAGCCAATCGACCCCCGCTGGTCCGCCCTGAGCGACCTGAAGCTCGACTAACCCACGCAAGCTCGACGCATTTTGCCGGCCATAGCCGGCAAAAAGCATCAAGTTCAGGCGCTCCAGCGCTCGAAGTGAAGGGACGGGACGAGAGAGGAGGGGTACCCGACCGGGCCGGGCCCGCCCTGGAAGCCCTAGGGCTGCTGGTCGAGCTCGGGCGCGGGCTCTTCGTCCCGACCCGCCAGGCGATCGCGGCCACGCTGGACCGCCGCCAGGAACTTCTGGAGGTTCACTTCGAGGGTGTTGAGGATCTCGTCGGCGTAGTCCTCGGCGCCGAGGCGGATTTCGCGCTCGCGGTTGCGGGCGTCCTCGACGATCTCGTCTGCGGCACGCTCGGCCTGCTTGGTGACCTCCTCGTCGGAGATCAGTCGGGCCTGCTGCTCGCGGGCCTCGCGGACGATGCGCTCGGCCTCGCGTTTGGCCTCGGCCAGCATCTCCTGGCGCTCCTTGACGATCCAGCGCGCCTGCTTGATCTCCTCGGGAATCGTGGCACGCATCTGGTCGAGGAGGTCGTAGATCTCCTCGCGGTCCACGCGGACCTGATCCGTCAGCGGGACGGGTCGGGCGTTGTGAACTACGTCATCGAGCTTGTCTATGAGGACCAGGACGTCCATGAATTCAGTGCGTAAGCCTACGTGTATGCGGGAGTTTTAGTGAAGAGGACGTGATCACGGGCGTTTTTTGCAAGCGCGCGCCCAGCCGGGAACACGATCGAGCGCACAGCCTACCTGCCGCCGAAGCGCTCGGAGAGCGCGGCCGCCACCGGGTCGGGAACGAGATCGCCGACGTCGCCGCCGAAGGTCGCCATTTCCTTGACACCGGTCGAGGACAGGAACGAGTAGTGGGGCGAGGCGATCACGTAGATGCTCTCGATCCCCGGGTCGAGCTTGCGGTTCAGCTGCGCCATCTCGAACTCGTACTCGAAGTCCGAGATCGCCCGCATGCCCTTGACGATCGCCTTGGCGTCGTTGTCGCGCGCGAACTCGACCAGCAGGGTCGAGAAGATCCGCACTTCGACGTTGGCCAGGTCGGCAGTCGCCGTGTCGATGAAGGCCTGGCGCTCCTCGGCGCTGAAGAGCGTCGTCGACTTGCGCACCGGGTTGTTGACGACGCCGACGACGACCTTGTCGAAGACCGCGGCGGTGCGGGTGATGATGTCGAGGTGGCCGTTGGTGACCGGGTCGTAGGTGCCCGGGCAGACGACGGTCCCGTTGCGCTCGCTCACTCGCCCGCCCGCCTGTAGATCGACACGTCGGCGGCGCCGTAGCGGCGCTGGCGCAGGCGCTCGAGCGACTCGATCCGCAGCGGCCGGCGGGCGCCGGACTCGACGATCGCGCGCCCGCCGGGAGCGAGCGCCGCGGGCAGGTGGGTGTCGAGGGAGGTGGCCACGAGGTCGGCGAGTCTATAGGGGGCGTCGACGAAGACGAGGTCGAATCTGCCCGCTTCGCCACTCGACGAAACTCCCTGCAACCACTGCTCGGCGTCGCTGCGGACGAGCCGCGCCCGCGCCGCCAGGTCGAGGCGCTCGACGTTGCCGAGCGCCGGCCGGGTGTCGCGGTCGACGAGGACGGCCGCGGCCGCGCCGCGCGAAAGCGCCTCGATCGCCAGCGCCCCGGTGCCGCAGTAGAGGTCGAGGACGGTCGCGCCCTCGACCCGCTCGCCGAGGGTCGAGAAGATCGCCTCGCGCACGCGCTCGGAGGTCGGCCTGACCTTCCAGCCGCGCGGCGCGACCAGCTGCTGCCCCCCGAGCTCCCCGGCGATGATCCTCATCACAACAGTCGCCCCTCTCTCATTTCGCAGGGAATCACGTATGGATGCTCATTCGTTCGGGGCTCCAACTCAGAGGGGTATGGGGTCGGCGACGCCGGCGCCGAAGCGGCGGCGGGCGGACTCCAGCAATGGTCCCAGGCTCGGGACCTCCAGCGAGCCGTGCTCGCGGAGCAGCGCTTCGACCTCTTCTTTGGCCTCGTAGAGGACCTCCTTGTCCTCGGGCAGCTGGGCGACCGCGAAGCGCGCCTGGCCGCTCTGCCGCGTCCCCAAGATCTCGCCCTCGCCGCGCAGCGCCAGGTCGATCTCGGCCAGCCGGAAGCCGTCGCTCTCCCCCTCCACCGCCGCCAATCGCTTGCGGGCCAGCTCGCCGGCGCCTTCGGCGAAGAGCAGGCACTGCGAGGCATGCTCGCCGCGCCCGACCCGACCGCGCAGCTGGTGCAGCTGGGAGACGCCGAAGCGCTCGGCGCCCTCGATCATCATCACCGTCGCGTTAGGGACGTCGATTCCGACCTCGATCACCGTCGTCGCCACCAGCACGTCGGTCTCGCCGGCGGCGAAGGCGGCCATCACCGCGTTCTTGTCGCGCGAGTGCATCTGGCCGTGGAGCAGGCCGACGCGGAAGTCGCGCAGCTCGCCACGGCGCAGCCGCTCGGCCTCCTCGCCGGCCGCCTTGCCCGGCAGTTTGTCGGAGGCCTCGACCAGCGGGCAGACGACGAAGGCCTGGCGCCCCTCGCGCAGCCGCTTGCGCAGGAACTCATACGCCACCGAGCGCTCCTCCTCGCCGACGATCCGCGTCGTCACCGGCACCCGCCCGGCCGGCAGCTGGTGCAGGGCGGTCGCGTCGAGGTCGCCGTAGGCGGTCAGCGACAGCGTGCGGGGGATCGGCGTCGCGGTCATGTGGAGGACGTGTGGGGCCATCCCGGCGACCCCCTTGGAGTCGAGCGCGCGCCGCTGCTCGACCCCGAAGCGGTGCTGCTCGTCGACGACGACGACGCCGAGCCGGGCGAAGCGCACGGTCGGCTCGATCAGCGCGTGGGTCCCGACGATCAGCCCCAGCTCACCGCTCGCCAGCTGGTCCAGGGCTCGCCGCCGGGCCGCCGCCGAGGTCGCCCCGGTCAACAGCGCGAACGGCGTCGCCTCGGCGGCGAGCAGGCGCCCGAGCGTGATCGCGTGCTGCTCGGCGAGGGTCTCGGTCGGCGCCATCAGCGCCGCCTGGTGGCCGGCTTCGAGCGCCCGCAGCATCGCGTACACGGCAACCACGGTCTTGCCCGAGCCGACCTCGCCCATCAGCAGCCGCTGCATCGGCTCGCCGGCGTCGAGGTCGGTCTCCAGGGCGTCGAAGGCGGCGAGCTGGTCGCCGGTCGGCTCGAACGGGAGTGCCGCGATCCAGCGCCCGACCGTCTCCCCCGGGCGCCCGAAGCGCGGCGCCGGCCGCGAGAGCCGGTGGGTGCGCTTGCGGGTTGCCAGCAGGGCTTGGTGGAGGAAGAGCTCTTCGAAGGCCAGGCGGGCGCGGCCCTCGCCAAGCTCCTCAGCGCTCTCCGGGAAGTGGGCGGAGACCAGAGCGTCGCTGACGCCGGCAAGCCGGCGCCGAGTCCGCAGCTCCGCCGACAATCCCTCGACGACGTTCGGCGCCAGCTTGCACGCCTGCTCGGCCCATTCGCGGATCTTCGCGGGGCGGAGGTCCTCGGTGGCGGGATGGACCGGGACGAAGCTCGCTGGCGAGAGCGGCGGGTCCGCCGCTCTCAGAACCTCCCATTCGCCGACGGTGAACCCTTTGCCGGTCAGCTTGCCGGTGAGCAGGAGCTCGGTTCCCGGGATCAATTTGGCGGCGGCCCAGGGTTGGTTGAACCACGTGGCTCGCACATGACCGGTGTCGTCGCCGACTTTCACGCCCACCATCGTGAGCTTTCCCCGCCGGAACGGGCGCGGCTGCGAGCCCAGCACCTCGACGGCGACGGTTCCGGTCTCCCCAGGTTCCAAGCTGCCTAGCGCTCGCACCTGGCGGTCGCGGTGGCTGTGGGGCAGGCGGTAGAGGAGGTCCCCGACGGTCGCGATCCCGGCCTCGCGGGCCGCCGCCGCCAGCTTCGGCCCGACCCCGTCGAGCGCCTCCAGGCCGGCCTCGAGGACGCTCGGGCGCGGCCAGTGGACGGGGGCGTCGCGAAGCTCGGCGGCGCTCGGCTCGCCGACCCCGGCGAACCCCCGCACTACTGCGCCGCGAGCAGCCACCACCAGCTCGGCTGACCTCCGGCGTGGGTCTCGACCTCGACCCCGTCGGGGACGTGGGTGTCGATCTCTGAGAGCGGGATCGGCGCCCCGGCGCCGCCGATGATCGTGACGATCTCGGCGCCCTCGGCGAGCTCCTGGATCGTCGCCGTAAGGGTCGAGCCGGCGCCGCCCCAGGCGACGATCTCGCCGGCCCGGAAACCGACCGCGTCGCCCTGCTTGAAGCGGCCCTGGGCGTCGTCGCGGGCGGCCGGGGCGACCCCGCCGGTGCGGACGTCGGCCAGCGCCGCCTCGAGGCGCTCGGCGTTCTCGGCGGCGCCGGCGCTGGGATCGAGCTCGACCAGCGCCAGCAGGCTCGCCTGCTGCGATGTCGCCGGCACCACCCACGCCGGCTTCTCGGAGAGCTCGCAGGCTCGCTCGGCGGCCATGATCACGTTCGAGGAGCTCGGCAGCACCAGCACTTCCTGGGCCGGCGTGGCGTGGATCCCGGCCAGCAGCTCATAGGTCGAGGGGTTGAGCGTCTCACCGCCGGGGACGACATCGGCACCGAGCTCGGTGAAGAGCCGTTCCAGCCCCTCCCCCGCCGCCACCGCGATCACCCCCGTCCGCGTCGCCGCGGCCAGTCGCGCGTCGCGCTCGGCGACCTGCTTGCGCATGTCGGCGACGTCGAGGTTGGAGACCGTGCCGATGTCGTCGAAGAGCGCCACCGCGACGTCGGGCTCGTCGGTGTGGAGGTGGACCTTCAGGGTCGCCTGGTCACCGACCACGAGGACCGAGTCGCCGAGCCGCTCCAGCCGCGGCATGAAGGTGCGGTTGTCGAGCCCCGAGCCGGCGACGATGAAGTTGGTGCAGTAGCGGAAGCGGCTGTCTTCGTGGTGGGGGAAGGTCGTCTTCGGCGGCTCGTACTGGGGCACCTCGGGCGCCGCCTCGCCGTCGCCCTTCAGCCCTGCGACGACGCCGGCGATGATCAGCACCAGGCCGTGCCCGCCGGCGTCGACGACGCCGGATTCGCGCAGGACTTCGAGCTGTTCGGGGGTCCGCGCGACCGCCCGCTCGCCGTCGGCGATCGCCCGCTCCAGGACCTCCGCCAGGACGGCGTCCTGGCGGGCTTCGTCGACGTCGGAGCCGAGCCGGGCCTTGTCGGCCTCGAGGTGGGCAAGCTGGCGGGCGAGGCTGTGCGCCATCTCGCGGAAGACGGTCAGCATCGTTCCCTCGGCCGGCTCGCGGACCGAGTCGTAGGCGGCGTCGGCGGCGCTGGCGAAGGCAGCGGCGACCAGCACCGGGTCGACCAGCTCGCCGGGCCGGCTGGCCAGCTCCTCGGCGGCGCCGCGGACGATCTGGCTGAGGATCACGCCGGAGTTGCCGCGCGCCCCCATCAGCGCCGCCCGCGCCAGCGTCTGCACCAGCTCGGTGCGGTCGAGCTCCTCGCCGCTGGTGTCTTCGTCGACGCGGTCGAGCTCCTCCATCACCGACCGCAGCGTCATCGCCATGTTGTCGCCGGTGTCGCCGTCGGCGACCGGGAAGACGTTGAGGTCGTTCACCTCCTGCCGGCGCGCCTCCAGGGAGGCGTAGGCAGCGGCGAGGACCCGGCGGAAGCGGGCGAGGGACGGATCAGGCATCTGAGCGGGGAATCTAGTCGGCCGACGCGACGAGACCGGCGCGGCGGGCATGATCGACGCCGCCGGTTTCGCTACTTTCACCAGTTCCACCTACGGGTGGAGGACGATTTTCCCCCCTTGGGCCGATGACAGGCCCCGTCCACCTCCATAGCTTCGTCCCAGACTGCTCCACTGCCGCTCCGGCGACCCGAGCCCTACCTGTCAGACCGACAAGGAGACCCGAATGCGACGCTTCGCCACCTGGACCACCGGCCACCGCAAGACGGTGATCTTCACCTGGATCGCCGCCCTGTTCATCATCGGCGCCCTCTCCGGCGCGGCGGGCTCGGACTTCAGTGAAGAATTCAAACTGCCGCAGTCGGACTCGACCGAAGCCTACGAACTGCTCGAAAACCACTTCCCGCAGCAGTCCGGCGAAACCTCGTTAATCGTCTACAAGGCCGACGGCGGCGTCGAATCGCCGGCGGTCAAGCAGAAGATGGAAGGGGTCTTCAAGAAGGTCGAAAGCGAGCCCCACGTCACCGAAGTCGCCAACCCCTACCAGGGCGGCGGCGCGGCGGCGGTCAGCAAAGACGGCAAGATCGCCTACGCGACGATCCAGTTCGACGTCCAGAGCAACAAGCTCGACAAGGCGAAGACCGAAGAAATCATCAAGACCGCGCAGGGGGTCGCCGGCAGCGGTCTCGACGTCCAGCTCGGCGGTCAGCCGATCCAGGAAGCCGAAGAAGAAAGCGGCGACTCCTCGTTCTTCATCGGGCTGCTGGCGGCGGTCATCATCCTGCTGCTGACCTTCGGCTCGGTGGTCGCGATGGGGCTGCCGATCATCACCGCGCTGTTCGCGCTCGGGGTCGGGATCAGCCTGGTCACGCTCGGCACCCACGTCTTCAGCACCGCCAACTTCGCCCCGGTCTTGGCGGCGATGATCGGGCTCGGGGTCGGGATCGACTACGCGCTCTTCATCCTGACCAGATTCAGGAACGGGCTCGACGAAGGCAAAGAGCCCCAACAGGCGGCGATCCACGCGGTCGACACCGCCGGGCGCGCCGTCCTCTTCGCCGGCATCACCGTGATCATCTCGCTGATGGGGATGCTGCTGCTCGGCATCAGCTTCCTCTACGGCGTCGCCGTGGCGGCAGCGTTGGCGGTGCTGTTCACGATGATCGCGGCGCTGACCCTGCTGCCGGCGCTGCTCACCTGGGCCGGGCACCGCGTCGACCGTCTGCGGATCCCGGGGCTCGGCAAGCGCAAGACCAGCATCAACGAGGAGACCCCCTGGTTCCGCTGGAGCCGGGCGATCCAGAGGCGGCCGATCCTGGCGGCGGCGCTCTCCGGTGGCCTCCTGCTGCTGCTTTGCGTCCCGACGCTCTCGCTGCGGCTCGGCACCAACGACGCCGGCACCAATCCCTCGGGGACGACCACCCGGCAGGCCTACGACCTGCTGGCCGAAGGCTTCGGTCCGGGCTTCAACGGCCCGCTGACGATGGTCGCGGCGCTCCCCGCCAAGGGGCAGGACGCCGGGATCGTCGACCTCTGCAAGACCCTGAAGAGCGAAGAAGGGGTCGCCAGCGTCACCGCCGTCACCTACAACCCGGCCAAGACCACGGCGCTCTGCCAGGTCTACCCGACGACCTCGCCGCAGAGCGAGGACACGACGAAGCTGCTCGACCACATCCGCAGCGACGTGATCCCTCCGATCGAATCCAAGACGGGTGCCCAGCTGCACGTCGGCGGCATCACCGCGATCTTCGAGGACTTCGGCAACGCGATCTCCGAAAAGCTGCCGCTCTTCATCGGCGTCGTGATCGCGCTCTCGGCTCTGCTCCTGATGATCGTGTTCCGCTCGATCCTGGTGCCGCTGAAGGCGGTGGTGATGAACCTGCTCAGCATCGGCGCCGCGTTCGGCATCATCGTCGCGGTGTTCCAGTGGGGCTGGGGCGCCAGCATCATCGGCGTCGACAACACCGGCCCGATCATCGCGTTCTTCCCGATATTCCTGTTCTCGATTGTCTTCGGGCTGTCGATGGACTACGAGGTGTTCCTGATGTCGCGGATGCACGAGGAGTGGGAGGAACACCACGAGGCCTCCGAAGCGGTGACCCGCGGCCTGGCCCTGACCGGCCGGGTGATCACCGCGGCGGCGGCGATCATGGTGACCGTCTTTGCCTCCTTCATGCTCGGCGAAGAACGGATCATCAAATTGTTCGGCCTCGGCCTCGCCTCGGCGGTGCTGATCGACGCGGTGATCATCCGCTCGGTCCTGGTGCCGGCGATCATGCAGCTCCTGGGCGCGAAAGCCTGGTGGCTGCCGGACTGGCTGGAAAGGCGCCTGCCGAACCTCTCGGTCGAGCCGCCGGAAAGGCCGGTGACGGCGGCGACGGCCGAGCCGGTCCCAGAGGAGGGCTAGCCGGCGACGTCAGCCACGAGTCTGCTCCCGCACCCGCACACCGGGCCCTGGGGCAGGCTCGTGGGCCGGCTCGTCGTCGAGCAGCCGGCGGCGGGAGAACATGACGAGGGTCGCCAGGGCCGGCAGTGCACAGGCCATGGCGGCGGCGGCGCGCCAGCCGGCGGCCTCGACCAGCGGACCGCCGATCGCGGCGCCGATGCTGCCGCCGAAGGTCAGCGCCAGGCTGAGCCAGGTGAACGCCTCGGTCATCGTCCCGGTCGGGATGCCGGTCTGCAGAAGCTGGTTGCGGACGGTGATCAGCGGCGCCACGCAGAGGCCGGCCAGGGCGGCGCAGAGGAACATCTCGGGGATCGAGAAGGCACCGAGGACCGGCAGGCAGAGCACGGTCATCAGCACTCCGAGGATCAGGATTGCGCGCTGCGGCGGCCCGAACCGGTTGTGGCGGGCGCCGTAGGCGATCCCGCCGATCGCCGAGCCGAAGGCAAACGCGGCGGCATAGGTACCGCCCAGGGCGGGGACGCCGTGGTGGGCGCCGAAGGCGGGCCAGGCGACCTCGAGAGCCCCGAAGGTCCCGCCCATCGGCACACCGGCGAAGACCAGGAGGCGCAGGCGCGCCGAGGCGATCGCGCCGAGCCAGTGCCGCGGGGTGCCGTCGTGGGCGGCCGGGCCGATCGTCGCCACCCGCGCGAACAGCACGATCCCAATCAACCCCAGCGCCGCCGCGGTGATCACGGCGGTGGCCGGGCCGGCGGTCGCCGCCAGCAGGCCGGCGAGCAGCGGCCCGGAGATGAAGATCGCCTCGATCAGGATCGCGTCGAGGGCGAGGACGGTCGGCAGGTCCGCGGGCGCCACCACCTCGGGCAGGCGCCGGCGCAGTATGCCGCCGATCGGCGGGTAGGCGGCACCGCCGAGGAACGCCGCCGCCGCCAGCGGCCCCGTCGCGGCGCCGTTGTCGCCGAGAACGACGACCGCGGCCAGCCCTGCCGAGCTGAGCAGCCCCGCGGGGACGACCAGGCGCGAGCCGCGCCGGTCGATCAGCCGGCCCAGCAGCGGCCCGGTGATCCCGTATCCGATGGTGAAGGCGCCGGCGACGATCCCGGCGGCGGCGAAGGAGCCGCTGATCCCGTGGACGTAGAGGATCAGGACGATCGAGCCCATCCCGCCCCCCATCCGGGCCAGCACCGATAGACCGGCGAGCGGCAGTACCTCCGGCGTCGTCAGAACGCGCCGGTAGCCGGCGAGCCCAGAGGAGTCCACGTCGTGAGGGCTAGGCGGCCTTGGTGACCTTGTTGCTCTTCAGGCAACGGGTGCACACGTAGGTGCGGAGCTTTCGCCCGTTCTCCTGAATCCGGACCTTCTGGAGGTTCGGATCGAAGCGTCGCTTGGTGGCGACCATCGAGTGGCTTCGGGACTGACCGAACGCCGGTCCCTTGCCGCAGCTATGACAGACCTTTGCCATCGGACGCTGGATGGTAGCCAGTCAGGCGAATCGGCGCTTCAACAGTGCCATCCGCGCAACCGTGAGGGCGGCGTTGCGGCCCTGGTCGCGCTTGTCGCCGCCGGCCCGGGCCAGCGCCTGGTCCATGTTGTCGCAGGTGATGACGCCGAAGGCGCAGGGCACGCCGGTCTCCAGCTGGACGTCCTGGATCCCGCGCGCCGACTCGGCGCAGACGAAGTCGTAGTGGTCGGTCTCGCCGCGGATCACGACGCCGAGACAGGCGACGCCGGCGAAGTCGCCGGTCGCGGCCAGGACCTTGGCGGCGAAGGGCAGCTCGAAGGCGCCGGGGATCGAGAGGTGCTCGACCCGCTCGGCCGGCACGCCGGCCAGTTCGAAGCCCTGGTTGGCGCCGGCCAGCAGGCGCTGGGCGAGGTCCTCGTAGAAGCGCCCGACGACGACCGCGAAGCGCAGCGGCGCCAGGGCCGCGCGCTCCTCCGGCGCGAAGGTCTCCAGGAAGGCGCCGCCCTCAGCCATTGCCGTTGCTCCCGCCCTCGTCGCCGAGCCCGCCGGCGCCGCCGCCGTGGGCGTCGCGCTCCTCCTCGTCGTGGAGCATCTCCTCGTCGAGGGCGAGGCCCTGGTGGTGGAGGATGTGGCCCATCTTGTCGCGCTTGACCCGCAGGTAGGCCTCGTTGTGGACGTTGGGCGCCGACTCGATCGGCACCTGCTCGGTCACCGACAGGCCATAGCCCTCGAGGCCTACGATCTTTTTCGGGTTGTTGGTGATGATGCGGATGCTGGTCAGGCCGAGGTCGCCGAGGATCTGGGCGCCGATGCCGTAGTCGCGGAGGTCGGCCGGCAGCCCCAGCTTGAGGTTGGCCTCGACCGTGTCGGCCCCTTCCTCCTGGAGTTTGTAGGCCCGCAGCTTGTTCAGCAGGCCGATCCCACGACCCTCCTGGGAGAGGTAGAGGAGGACGCCGCGGCCCTCGCGCTCGATCATCCCCAGCGAGGCTTCGAGCTGCTCGCCGCAGTCGCAGCGCATGCTGTGGAAGACGTCGCCGGTGAGGCACTCGCTGTGGACGCGGACGAGCACGTCGTCGACTCCGTCGACCTCGCCCTTGACCATCGCGACGTGGTGTTTGTCGTCGACCAGCGAGCGGTAGCCGACCGCGTTGAAGTCCCCGAAGGAGGTCGGCAGCGCGGTCGAGACGACGCGCTCGACCAGGCGCTCGGTGCGGCGCCGGTAGGCGATCAGCTCGGCGACCGTGACCATCTTCAGCCCGTGCTTGGCGCAGTAGGGGATCAGGTCGGGGACGCGGGCCATCGTGCCGTCGTCGTTCATCACCTCGCAGATCACCCCGGCCGGGGTGAGGCCGGCGAGGCGGGCGATGTCGACGCTGGCCTCGGTGTGGCCGGTGCGCTCGAGGACGCCGCCCTCGCGGGCCTGCAGCGGGAACATGTGACCGGGCACGACGATGTCGCGCGGCCCCGATTCGGGGTCGATCGCGACCTGGACGGTGTGGGCGCGATCATGGGCGGAGATGCCGGTGCTGACCCCGCCGGCGGCCTCGATCGTGACCGTGAAGGCGGTCTGCAGCGGCGCCTCGTTCTTGGCCGCCATCAGGTTCAGGCCAAGCCGCTGGCAGCGCGCCGGGGTCAGCGCCAGGCAGATCAGCCCACGCGCCTCCTTGGCCATGAAGTTGATCCCCTCGGGAGTGGCGAACTGGGCAGCCATCACCAGGTCGCCCTCGTTCTCGCGGTCCTCGCCGTCGCAGATCACGACCATCCTGCCGCGGCGGATCTCCTCGATCGCTTCCTCGATCGTCGAGAACGGGCTCTCGCCTGACTCCGTGAGCATGTCGGTGTTCTGGTCGGTCTGGGTCATCGGATCCCCTGGATCGTGTTGGAGGTGCCCTGCTTGGTATCGGGTCGGCCGGGCGCTTTCACGAGCGGCGGTCCTCAAATGGTGACAGGAGCCGCTCGACGTACTTGGCGACGATGTCGACCTCGACGTTCAGGCGGTCGCCGGGAGCGGCGTCGCCGAGGTTGGTGCGCTCGAGCGTCTCCGGGATCAGCGACACCTCAACCCACTCGGGACCGAGCTCGGCGACGGTCAGGCTGACGCCGTTCAGCGCGACCGAGCCCTTGTCGACGACGTAGCGCAGCAGGTCGGGGGCCAGGCCGACGCGCAGGCGCCGCGCGAAGCCGTCCTCGGTGATCCCGAGCACCTCGCCGGAGCCGTCGGCGTGGCCCTGGACGATGTGGCCGCCGAGCCGCTCGTCGGCACGGGTCGCGAGCTCGAGGTTGACCCGCGACCCAGTCTCCAGCGCGCCGATCACGGTCACGTCGAGGGTCTGGTTCATCGCCTCGGTGGCGAAGCCCTCGGCGTCGGCATCGGTCGCGGTCAGACAGACGCCGTTGACGGCGATCGAGTCGCCGAGGCCGATTTCGGCGCCCAGCGAGGTGGCGATGCGCAGGCGCGCGCCGTCGGTGCCGGAGTCGACGGCCTCGACGGTTCCGATGTCGGCTACGAGTCCAGTGAACATCACCACTCCTTGAATCGGGCGGTTATCAGGGTGTCCTCGCCGACCTGCTCGGAATGGACGGACGAGGGACCAGGGTTTGCGGGGCGGGGGCGTCGCCCCCCAGGGACATTCCTGCGGGCGAGGTGTTCGTTCTCGGAATATCCCTGCGCGCCGCCGCCCCCGCTCGGAGCGTCCGGTTCGGGACCCAAGAGGACCGGGGCCACGAAGGTTCTTGCCTCGTCAATCTCGTCTGCAGCTGAAAAAGCTCCGGCGAGGGTTCGGCCGCACTCCAGGAAGAGGCTGGTGAGGTTGCGGCGGCCCAGCTCGACGAGGGCGGAGTGGATTCGGTCGGCTGGTGAAGTTCCGGGGGCGGGAATGGTCTCGGCGCCGGCGGCGCGCAGGGCGGCGGTGCGCTCGGCGTCAGCGTCGGGGGCGGTGACGACGAGGACCGGGGACTGGTCGATGGTGGCGAGGAGCTGGGAGTCCAAGGGGAGGCGGGCGTCGGAGTCGAAGACGACCCGCACAGGTTGACGGGCGCCGCCGAGTCGTGCGGTCAGCAGCGGGTCGTCGGCGAGGACGGTGCCGATGCCGACCGCGATCGCGTCGCTTTCGCCGCGCCAGCGGTGGACCAGCTCGCGGCTGCGCTCGCCGGAGATCCAGGGCGACTCGCCGGCGGCGGTCGCGGTGCGGCCGTCGAGCGACATCGCCAGCTTCAGGGTCACCAGCGGCAGGCCGGTGCGGCCGTGCTTGCGGAAGGGCTGGTTCTGCAGGCGCGCCGCAGTGGCCTCGTCGCCCTCGGCGAAGGCGATCTGGAGGCCGGCGTCGCGGAGCGCGATCGGGCCGCGCCCGGACGCCTTCGCGGTCGGGTCCTCGGCGGCGATCACGACGCTGGCGATCCCGGCCTCGAGGAGCGCCTCGGTGCAGGGCGGCTGGCGGCCCTGGTGGGCGCAGGGCTCGAGCGTCACGTACATCGTCGCCCCGGCCGGATCGGCGCCGCGCCGGCGGGCGTCGGCCAGCGCGGCGCGCTCGGCGTGGAGGCCGCCGAGCTCGGCGTGGAAGCCCTCCCCGATAATCTCGCCGTCGCGCACGATGACGGCGCCGACCAGCGGGTTCGGGCTCACCCGGCCGCGGCCCCCGTCGGCGAGCACCAGCGCCCGCAGGAGAAATTTAGAATCGAATGCTGGGGTTGACTGACTGGTCAATCAAACGATCTTAGCTTCGGGCCCTCGCCCGCAGGTAAACGCCCCGCCCCCATGAATAACCTGAGGGGGCCGAGACAGATCCTGTCAACCCCAGCGGCCGCCTCAGCCCATGAAGCTCATCATCCAAATTCCCTGCCTGAACGAGGAAAGGACCCTGCCGGCGACGGTCGCCGACCTGCCCCGCGAGCTGCCGAGGGTCGATGAGATCGAGCTGCTCGTGATCGACGACGGATCGACCGACCGCACCGTCGAGGTGGCGCGCGAGTGCGGCGTCGAGCACATCGTGCGACTGACCAACAACAAGGGCCTGGCGGCCGGCTTCCAGGCCGGGCTCGACGCCTGCCTCAAGCTCGGCGCCGACGTCGTCGTCAACACCGACGCCGACAACCAGTACCGCGGCGCCGATGTCGCCAAGCTGGTCGCGCCGATCCTCGCCGGCGACGCCGACATGGTCGTCGGCAACCGCGAGGTGGCCGGGATCGAGGACTTCTCCGACGCCAAGAAACAGCTCCAGCACTTCGGCAGCTGGGTCGTGCGGCGGGTCTCGGGGACCGAGATCACCGACACCACCTCCGGCTTCCGCGCCTACAACCGCGAGGCGGCACTGCAGCTCTCGGTCGTCGACAACTTCACCTACACGCTCGAGAGCCTGGTCCAGGCGGGCAAGATGCTTGTCGCCGTCGACGAGGTGCCGGTCGCCACCAACCCGCAGACGCGCGAGTCGCGGCTGGCCGGCTCGACCGGCGACTACGTGCGTCGCAACACCCCCGCGATCCTGCGTATCTGGGCCCGCTACGAGCCGCTGCGGGCGTTCGTCAGCGCCGCGATCGTCGTCGGCGTGCTGGCGCTCCTCGCCTGGCTGCCGTTCCTGATCGACTGGATCTTCAACGGCCGCTCCAACGGCCACATCCAGTCGCTGATCCTCGGCGCCGTGCTCTTCATCGCCGCCGTGCAGCTGTTCGCGCTGGGCGTGATCGGCGACCTGCTGGCGGGGCAGCGGGTGATGACCCAGCGGGTCTTCGAGCGGGTGCGGCGGGTCGAGCTGGCGCTCGGCGTCGCGCCCTCGCACTACGAGCGCGGGGCGGCTGAGCCGGCCGCCTCCGAGGCGCCGACCGGCCTCCACTCGCCAGCCGCCGAGGCGCCGACGGAGACCGACTCGCCGCCCGCTTCCGAGGCTCCGACCGAGATCGACCGATGAGCGCCCAGCCGACCCAGACCCCACCGGCCGCCGCCGGCAAGGCGACCACCTCCTCGGCCGACTACGGCCGCACCGCGTCCTTCCTGGCGGTCGGGGTCGGGCTGACCGGAGTCATCACCTACGCCTACTTCCTGATCGCCTCCCACACCCTGTCGAAGCATGACTACGGGCAGATCACGGTGCTCTGGTCGGCGGTCTTCATCACGATCTCGACCCTCTACCGGCCGATCGAACAGCTGCTCAGCCGCCACATCTCCGAGCGGCTGACCCGCGGCGAACCGATCAACCAGCCGATGCGGGTCGCCTCGACGATCCAGTTCGGGCTGGCGCTCTTCTTCCTCGTCATCGCCCTCGCCCTGCGCGGCCCGATCCAGAACGACCTCTTCGAGCACAACGAAACGATCTACTGGGTCTTCTTCTCCTCGGTCCTCTTCTACGCCGCCTCCTACTTCGCCCGCGGCTTCCTCGCCGGCAGCCAGCGCTTCGGCCTCTTCGTCGCCCTGATCCTCAGCGAATCCTGCTTCCGCACGGTCTTCGCGGTGCTGGTCGCGGTCGACCTGCTGAGCGGCCAATCGGCGGTCGCGATCGGGATCACGGCGGCGCCGGCGCTGAGCCTGCTGGTAGTCCCGTTCGCCTTCGCGCGGCGGGCGAAACAGGAAGCCGACGCGCCGCCGGCGCCGGTCGCCGACGCCGAGCAGGAGCACTTCTCCTTCCGCTCCGGCGGTGGCTTCGCCGCGGCGGTCCTCCTGATCATGTTCAGCGAACAGGCCTTCCTCAATGCCGGGCCCCTGGTCATCCGCGGTCTGCAGGGCGCATCGGCGGCGGGCTTCATCTTCAACGTGCTGATGCTGGCGCGGGCGCCGCTGCAGCTCTTCCAGTCGGTCTCGACCTCGATCCTCCCCCACCTCACCAGCCTCCACGCCTCCGAAGAGCCCGACAGCGACCGCGAATTCTCGAAGACCGTGCGCATGGTCCTGCTCGGGATCAGCGCCTTCACGGCGCTGGTCGTGGTCGTCGTCCTGATCGCCGGGCCGAAATGCATGCAGATCGCCTTCGGCAAGAACTTCACCTACGACCGTCTCGGCCTCCTGTTGGTGACCTTCGGGATGGGGCTCTACCTCGCCTCGGTCACCGTCAACCAGGCCTGCATCGCCCAGGGCCAGGTCCGCCGCGCCGCCGCTCGTTGGATCACCTGCGCGGCAATCTTCATCGGCTGGAACTTCATCCCCCTGGTCAGCAACGAGTTCCGCCGCGTCGAGTTCGGCTTCCTGCTCGCCGCCGGCGCCCTCTTCGCGCTCCTCTACTGGGTCTACCGCCACCCCCACGCCCACGAGGGAGATACCCCCACCCCCGGCTCCGGTGAGGAGCTAGAGGCCCGCCTAGCAATCATCGACGAGGGCATCTAGCTGAGGGAAAGATCAGGGGATCGTCGGACCCCCCGAACGAACCTCCCCGCTGTTGTGAGAGAGGGGGGTCCGACGATCCCCCGGACGCAAACCAGCTGTTGTGAGAGAGGGGGTCCAACGACCCCTCGCCCCCCGCCACGACCCGTAGAGTCCCCAGATGGGCCACCACGACGCCGACTTGATCCTGATCGCCGGCGTCCTGCTGGCGGCCGGAATCGCCGGCGCCCTGCTGGCCGACCGGGTGCGGGTGCCGGCGCTGCTGCTCTTCCTCGGCCTCGGGATGCTGGCCGGCTCGGAAGGGGTCGGCGGCATCGACTTCACCAATGCCGACCTGGCGCGGACGCTGGGGACGATCGCGCTGGTGCTGATCCTCTTCGAGGGCGGGCTGACCGCGGGCTGGTCGGAGATCCGGCCGGTGCTGGGCACGGCGGCCTCGCTGGCGACCCTGGGGACGCTGCTGACGGCGTTGGTGGCCGGCTTCGCCGCGAAGCTGATCTTCGACCTCTCGCTGCTCGAAGGGATGATCGTCGGCGCCGCGATCGCCGCCACCGACTCGGCCGCGATCTTCGCCGTGCTGCGCAACTCGACCCTGGAGAAGCGCCTGGCACGCTCGCTCGAGGGCGAGTCGGGGATGAACGACCCGGTCGCCCTGCTGCTCGTCATCGGCTTCATCGAATGGATCCAGCAGCCCGGCT
Organism: uncultured Actinomycetes bacterium; assembly: GCA_963839115.1. Taxonomy (GTDB): domain Bacteria; phylum Actinomycetota; class Thermoleophilia; order Solirubrobacterales; family 70-9; genus VAYN01. The sequence goes on along the minus strand of CAWITM010000001.1, from coordinate 827,266 downwards.
ACGGCGCCCTCGACATGGTCGGGCTGCTGGCGGTGAAGCTGGCGGTCGGGATCGTCGTCGGGCTGATCATGGGAAGGGCGGCGACCTGGGTCATCACGCGGATCGAGCTGCCATCCGACGGCCTCTTCCCGGTCGCCACGATCGCCGCGGCGGCGCTCGCCTACGGGATCGCCGAGATCGCCGGCGGGTCGGGTCTGCTGGCGGTGTACCTGACCGCGTTGGCGCTCGGCTCGGCGCCGATCCCCTCCAAGCGCAATGTCGTCTCCTTCCACGAGGGCCTCGGATGGGTGGCCCAGATCGGCCTCTTCATCCTGCTCGGCGTGCTGGTCTTCCCCGGCGACCTCGGCGGCGTGGCGCTGAAGGGTCTGGCGCTCTCGGCGGTGCTGATCCTCCTCGCGCGGCCGGCGGCGACCTTCGTCGCCACCGCGCTGGCGCCGCTGAACGTGCGCGAGCGGGTGATGCTCGGCTGGGCCGGCCTGCGCGGCGCGACGCCGATCTGGCTGGCGACCTTCCCGGTCGTGGCGGGGATCGGGGCCGGCCAGGAGATCTTCGCGATCGTCTTCTTCGTCGTCGTCACCTCGACCCTGGTCCAGGGCGCGACCTTCGAGCCGCTGGCCGAGGGGCTGGGGCTGACGACCGACGAGCCGGCGCTGCCGCGGCGCCTGCTGGAGTCGGGGCGGATCCGCCAGATGGGCGGCGACGTCGTCGCCTTCAAGCTGCCGCCGAGCGCGGCTGCGGCGGGCCACCGGGTGCGCGAACTCGACCTGCCGCGCGAGGCGCTGGTCAACGTGATCGTCCGCGACGGCCACGCGATCCCGCCGCGCGGCTCGACCGAGCTGCAGGAGGGCGACGAGCTCCACGTCCTCGTCCGCGGCAACGTCCGCGAGGCAGTCGAGCGCCAGACCGACGTCTGGGTCAAGGGCCCGATCGGCCGGCCGCCACCGCCGCCCCTCCCCCGCCGCGCCGCTTCGCAGGTCTTCTCGGTGCGCCCGGTGACGGCCGCCGAGGCGCTCGAGCGGGGCGGGCGCGACGGCGGCAGCGCGGCGCTGACCGTAGTCGACGGCATCCCCGTCGTGGCGGTCCTTCGCACCCGCAACGACGGCGTCGGCGCGATGGCGGCCCTCGCCGACGGGCGCTACGCGGTCCTCGGTGCCGATGTCGTCGCGATCGGCGGCCGCCGCGCCCTGGCCAACTGGTGCGAGCGCCGGGTCGAGCGCGAGGGCGTCGATCCCGAGGAGCGGGCCTGGTGGCAGGAGGTCACGGGGGCGTTGATCGCCCGCGGCCGGAGCCGCTGACGCCTGTCCCCGTCCTCGGGACGGGCGGGCGACGCGGGTGCGTTCGCAGTTAACCGTTCTTACCCCGGAGAACTGCGAACGCCGGGCGTGCCACGCCGGGACAGATCGGATGCGTTCGCAGTTATCCGTGCTGGGGACGGAAAAGTGCGAACGCCCCGGCGAGCCTTCGGCGCTGTCCCCGGACCCGGCGTTCGCAGAAAGCCGGGCTATGGACGGAAAAGTGCGAACGCCGGGGGCGGGGCTCAGGCGGCGCCGGCGGCCGCAGCGATCTCGCGGTACGCGGCCGCGGGATCACCGGCGCCGAAGATCGCCGAGCCGGCGACGAAGAGGCGGGCGCCGGCGTCGGCCAGAGGGCCCGCCGTAGTCGCGTCGACGCCGCCGTCGACCTCGATCGCCGCCGTCCCGACCAGTGGCCGCAGGCGTTCGACCTTGCGGTGCGAGGTCGGGATGAAGGACTGGCCGCCCCAGCCGGGGTTGACGCTCATGCAGAGGACGACGTCGGCGAGGTCGCGCAGCTCGGCGACCGCCTCGACGGGGGTGCCGGGGTTGATCGCGATGCCGGCGCAGCAGTCGAGCTCGCGGATCGCCGCAAGCGTGCGGTTGGCGTGCGGGGTCGCCTCGGCGTGGAAGGTGATCGAGTCTGCCCCGGCGTCGGCGAAGGCCTCGATCTGGCGCTCCGGCGAGGCGATCATCATGTGCACGTCGATCGCGCCCCCAGCGGCGTGGACGGTCTCGGCGACAGCTTCGGCGACCAGCGGCCCGATCGTTATCGGCGGCACGAACTGCCCGTCCATCACGTCGACGTGGATCACCCGCGCCCCCACCTCGAGCACCGTCCGGACTTGCTCATCGAGCCGCCCGAAGTCGGCCGAGAGGATCGACGGCGCCACCCGCGGCGACTCCAGCAGCTCCCGCATCCGCTCGCTCATCGGCGCGGCCTCACGTGGGACGCAACATCGAGTCCCCACACGACTGGCAGCGCATGTCCTCGGTGTGGGTCATGCGGGCGATCGTCTGGTGTTCGCCGCAGTTGGGGCACTGGGAGACGAGTTCGAAGCGGCTCAGGCAGTTGACGCAGCGCAGGCGGCCGGGCAGCTGGGTCGGCCGCAGCCAGGGCTCGCCGCAGTTGGGGCAGGGTGCCCGTCCCAGCGTCGTCGATCTGCTGTTCGGCTCGGCCATCGCCCTAATCATGCCTGCTCGGGCGGCGCCGACCGGCGCAGGCGGGCGATGAAGAAGCCGGTCGTGCGGTCGCGGTCGGTGCGCAGCTGCAGGGTGCGGGGGTTCTGGGGCGAGGCCAGATCGGGCGCGAGGGCACCGAGATCGTCGAGCTCCAGCGGCGGCGCCGAGCCGGTTACCGAAGCTTCGAGCAGGGCCGCCACCTGGTCCTCGTTCTCGCGCCTGGAGATCGTGCAGGTCGAGTAGACGAGGGTGCCGCCGGGACGCAGGATCCGCGCCGCTTCGGCCAGCGTCGCGGCCTGGATCGCGGCGACCCGCTCGATCTGGCGCGGGCTCTTGTGCCAGCGGGCATCGGGTCGCGAGGCGAGGGTCCCGAGGTCCGAGCAGGGCGCGTCGACGAGGACGCGGTCGAAGCCGACCGGCAGGTGGGCGTCGGTCGCGTCGCCCTCGATCACGGTGACGCTGCGCAGGCCCAGGCGCCGCGCCTGGCCGGCGACCTCGGCGGCGCGCTCGGGATCGAGCTCGACCGAGATCAGCTCGCCGTAGTCGCCGGTGCGAGCGGCGATCTGGCCGGTCTTGATGCCGGGACCGGCGCAGAGGTCGGCGACCGACTCGCCCGGCTGCGGCGCCAGGACGGCAACGACCGCGGCCGACCCGCGGCTCTGCGGCGTCAGCTCGCCTTCGGCGACCAGGGTCGGGACGCCCTCGCCGACGCGCCCGGTGAAGACGATCGACTCGGGCGCGTCGAGCGGCCAGGGACCGGCGGCCGGCGCCGCCTCGACGCCGTTGGCGGCGAGCTTGGCGAGGACGGCTGCGCGGGCGGCGGCGAGACGGTCCTCACCGCCGGCGCCGGCGCCGGGCGCTTCTCCGGCCGCCGACGCGCGACCCGCCGGCAGCGGCGCCGCCCGCATCGCCACCTCGGCCGGCTCGTTGCAGGCGGCCAGCAGCGAGCGGGCGCCCTCGGGCCCGAGCTCCTCCCACCACATCCGCGCCAGCCACTCCGGCGCCGAGTGGGCGACCGCCGCCTTGGCCGGCGTCGAGTCGTCCGCCAGCAGCTCGGCGACCAGCTCGGCGCGCTCGCGCGCCGCCCGGCGCAGCACCGCGTTGACGAAGCCGGCGGCGTGGGCGGCGCCTGCGCCCTTGGTCAGCTCGACCGCCTGGTCGACGGCGGCGTGGTCGGGCGTCCCGTCGGCGAAGAGCAGCTCGTAGAGGCCCAGCCGCAGCGCCGCCAGCACCGGCGGGTCGAGCCCGCGGATACCGCGCCGCGCCAGGCGCTCGATCGCCGCGTCGCTCGTCCCCCGTCGCTGCACCGAGCCGTAGGCGAGGCGCTGGGCCTGGGCGCGCTCGCGGCCCTCCAGCCGCAGCCGCTCGGAGCCGGCGCGGAAGACCGCCTCGGTGTGGGCGTCCCGCTCGAAGGTCTCGCGCAGGACCTCGAAGGCCAGCGTCCGGGCCGGCGCGATCGCCATCTAGGCGAGCTTCGGCAGCGAATGGCCGCGCAGGTAGGCGTCGACCGGCATCGGCTTGCCGCCGGGCGGGAGCACGACGTCGAGGCGCAGCGCGCCGGCGCCGCAGCCGACCAGGAGCGCTCTCGACTCGTCTTCGACGACGACCTCGCCGGGCGCCACCGGGGCGTCGACGGCGCCAGCGCGGCGCACGCCGAGCCGCTCGCCGCCGGCGAGCTCGAGGTAGGCGCCGATGTGCGGCGTCAGTGCGCGCACCGTCGCCGCCAGCTCGGCCGCCGGGCGGGCGGGATCGAGGCGCCGCTCGGCGGGGTCGATCTTCTCGGCGTAGGTGGCGCCGTCCTCGTCCTGCTCGGTGAAGGTGAGGGTGCCGTCCTCGAGCAGGGCCAGCGCCCGCACCAGCTCCTCGCCGCCACGCGCGGCGAGCTTGGCGGCGAGCGTCGCGTAGTCCTCGTCGGGCCCCACCGGCACCTCCTCGCGCAGCGCCACCGGGCCCGAGTCGAGGCCGGCGGTGAGGCGCATCACGCAGACCCCGGTGCGCTCGTCCCCGGCCATGATCGTCCGCTCGATCGGCGCCGCCCCGCGCCAGCGCGGCAGCAGCGAGGGATGGACGTTCAGGATCTCGTAATCGGAGAGCAGCGGCTCGCGGATCAGCTGGCCGAAAGCGCAGACGACGACCGCCTCGGGCGCCGCGGCGGCGATCCGGGCGCGCGCGTCCTCCTCGTTGACGTTCGCCGTCTGCAGCAGCTCGATCCCGAGCTCGCTCGCCGCCGCGGCGGCCGGCGGCGGCGAGGTGCGCCGTCCCCGTCCCTGCCTGCTGTCGGGCGGGGTGACGACCAGCGCCGGCGCGTGCGGGGAGGCCGCCAGACGCCGCAAGACGGTGGCGGCGAAGTCGGAGGTCCCCAGGTAGGCGGTCTTCACGCGTCGGTGCGCGGCTCGCGCAGCTCGCCGGCGTCGTCGTCCTCGTGCTCGGACGGCGGGTGGTAGCTGGTGCCTCCGCGGAGCGCCCGCAGCGCGCCCTTGCGCTGGGCGCGTTCGGTGCGGTCGAGGATGAGGACGCCGTCGAGGTGGTCGATCTCGTGCTGGAGCACGCGCGCCTCGAGCCCCGAGGCCTCGATCAAGATCTCCTCGCCCTCGGCGTCGCGGCCGCTGACCCGGACGTGCAGCGGACGCTCGACGTCCATCGTAACCTTCGGCAGGCTGAGGCAGCCCTCCTCGGCGATCGCCTCCTCGTCGGAGTGCCACTCGATCTCGGGATTGACCAGCGCCGCCGGCTCGGCGTCGGCGCCGGCCTGGAAGACGAGCAGGCGCCGCAGCACGCCAAGCTGGGTGGCGGCCAGGCCGACGCCCATGCCGTCGCGCATGATCGCGATCATCCGCTCGACCTCGGCCCGCAGCTCGGGGCCGAAGTTGGCGATCGGGGAGGCCTTCGACTTGAGGATCGGGTCGCCCCACTTGACGACGTGGGCCAGGGCGGCTTCGCGCCGCTCGATCAACCGATCTTCGAGCTCGCGGTCCTCGCGCTCGTCCTCGCCCGCCTCGATCGCGTTCTCGTCGCTCACCGCAGCGATTGTAGGAGGCGGCAGGCGGGCGCGCCGGGGCCGGGGGCTGCGGATGGCGGCGGGTGGGGGACCGCGCTCACTGCGGATCGACGTCGACGCCGATCGCGACCTCGCGCAGGGCCTTGCCGCCGGCGCGGCGCTCGACCACGGCCCGCGCGGCGTTGACCGTCCCGGCCCGGTCCTGGGTCTTGACCAGGATCCGGCGCCGGTGGCGGTTGCGGACGCGGAACATCGGCGCCGGGCCGAGCAGCTCGGAGTCGGGCGGCAGGCGGGCGCCCAGTTCGGCGGCGATCGAGCGCGCCGCCTCGTCGACCTGGCGCTCCAGCGGCCCGGCGAAGTTGACCCGCAGGAGGTGTGAGTAGGGCGGGTAGCGCAGCAGCTCGCGGCGGTCGAGCTCGCCGGCCAGGAAGCCGGCCGAGTCATGGCGGGCGGCGTGCTCGATGCTCGACGCGCCCGGCGCCAGGGTCTGGACGATCACGTCTCCCCCGGCCTCGCCGCGCCCCGAGCGCCCGGCCAGCTGGGCGACCATCGCGAAGGTCCGCTCCTCGGCCCGGAAGTCGGGGAAGCGCAGGGTGGCGTCGGCGTCGAGGATCGCGCTCAGCGTCACCTCCGGGAAGTCGTGGCCCTTGGCGACCATCTGGGTCCCGACCAGCACCCCGCTCGCCGCCTCGCCGAAGGCGGCCAGGATCCGCGCGTGAGCGCCGCGCTCGGCGGCAGTGTCGGAGTCGAGCCGGAAGACCGGCATCGGCGCCAGCCGCTCGGCCAGCAGCTCCTCGATCCGCTCGGTCCCGACCCCGGCCCGCGCCAACGTCGTCGAGGCGCAGGCCGGACAGGCGCGCGGCGCCCGCTCGGCGTGGGCGCAGTGGTGGCAGACGAGACGGCCGCTGTCGCGGTGGACGATCAGCGAGACGTCGCAGTTGGGACAGGACCAGTGGTGGCCGCAGGAGCGGCAGGTCAGCCACGGCGCGAAGCCGCGGCGGTTCAGCATCACGATCGCCTTGCGCCCGGCGGCGCGGACCTCGTCGAGGGCGGCCCAGGTGTCGGGATGCAGCGGCCCCGAACGGGGGTCGGCCTCGCGCATGTCGAGGACCTCGACCGGCGGCATCCGCAGGCCATCGACGCGGCGGGTCAGCTCGATCCGCGGCAGCTCCAGCCAGGTCTCCGGCCGCGGCGTAGCCGTGCCGGCGACGAGGACGGCGCCGCGTTCGGCGGCGCGGTGGCGGGCGACCAGGCGGGCGTCATAGGTCGGGTCGCCCTCCTGCTTGTAGGAGGCGTCGTGCTCCTCGTCGATGACGATCAGGCCGAGGTCGCGGACCGGCGCGAAGACGGCCGAGCGGGGGCCGACGCAGACGCTCGCCTCGCCGGTCCGCAGGCGCTGCCACTCGTCGAAGCGCTCGCCCGGCGAGAGCGCCGAGTGCAGGACCGCGAAGCGGTCGCCGAGCCGGGCGCGGAAGCGGGCGACGGCCTGCGGGGCCAGCCCGATCTCGGGGACGAGGACGATCGCCCCGCGCCCGCGCGCCAGCGCCGCCTCGACCGCCGCCAGGTAGACCTCGGTCTTGCCCGAGCCGGTGACGCCGTGCAGGAGCTGCTCGCGCGGCGCGCCGGCCGCGCCGTCGAGGGCGGCGACGAGGGCGTCGACCGCCGTCTGCTGCTCTGGCAGCAACTGGGGTGCGTGGATGGCGGCGCGCAGGCCGGAGTCGGCGGGCGCGCGGCGCTTGTGGGAGTCGCGGGTCGCCAGCAGACCGCGCTCCTCGAGGCGCCGCAGTACGCCGCGATCGGCGCCGACCGCCGCCGCCAGCGCCGGCGCCGACATCTCGCCCTCACGCAGCGCCTCCAGCACCGCCCGCTGGCGCACACCGAGGCGCTCGCCGCCCGCGAGCGCCGCCTCGCCGGCCGGCAGGAGCTCGGCCCGCAGCTCGACCTTGGCCCGCACGGTGCGCCCGGCGCGGCCGCTCCCGGTCCCCGGCGGCAGCACCAGCTGCAGGCCGCGCGAGGGCGTCGAGCAGTACTCGCGGGCGACCCAGAGGCCGAGCGCGACCAGCTCCGGCGGCGTCCCCGCCGCGAGCGCCTCGATCGGCTCGGCCAGCCGGTCCGGCGCCAGCTCCGAGCTTTCGGCGACCTCGACGACGACGCCGAGGATCCGCCGCGGCCCGAACGGCACCCGCACCACGCTGCCGACCTCGACCTCGGCCATCGCCGCCGGCCGGCGGTAGTCGAACGGCCCCCGCAGCGCCCGGGCAGTCGTCAGCGGCTCGACTCGAAGAATCGACACGCAGCGAGGTTATGGATACCGGGGGACGCCCACCGCCGGGCGTTTCCGCAATCTGCGGCGAGGCACCGGCTCCTCACCGCGACCCAAACCGACCGCGCGCCCGCGGCGGCCCGAACCCCATCCACACCCCTGGCCAGCGGCCGACCGAGCGCTTATGCTGGCGCCCGTGAGCCTCCACCTGAGCGCCGACGAGCAGGTCATCTTCCAGGGTCACCCCTCGTGGCGGGCGATCCTCGGCTTCTACCTCAAAGGCATCCTGATCGCCGTGATCATCGGCGTCATCGTCAAGCTGATCGGGGCCAGCAGCTTCACCGTCTTCCTGGTCGTGCTGGTGGTGATCGCGGTGACCGTCCTGGTCGGCTTCATCAAACGCGTGGCGACGACCTACACGATCACCAACCGCCGCCTCAACATCAAGCGCGGCATCTTCTCGCGCGAGATCCAGGAGACCCGCCTGGAGCGCGTCCAGAACGTCAACTACCAGCAGTCGGTCTACCAGCGGCTGATGCAGATCGGCGACGTCGACTTCGACACCGCCGCCAGCGACGACTCCTCCTTCGTCTTCTACGGCGTCGCCGATCCCGGCGGCGTCGTCCACCGCGTCGACCAGGCGACCGGCGCCGACGCCGCCGGCTCCCACGGCCTCGGCGAAGCCCAGCCCCCCGGCCGCTAAGCGCCCTCGCCTACGCCGATCACCGTTGCCGCGACGGCAGCCGGGTGCGCCTCGCCCTGCCAGCCGATCCCGTTCAGGAGGCTCGCAATCGGCATTTCGAGTCCGGTGCTCAGCTTGGCGAGCGTCTCCAAGCCGGGCTTGCGGATCGATCGCTCGATCAACGAGATCTCGGTGCGGTGCAGCCCGCTGCGAAACCCGAGCTCTTCCTGAGACAGGCCGAGTCTCTTGCGCAGAACCTGCAAGTTCCTGCCGACTTGTTCGCTTGCCGTCACGGGAATGCATTGTCTGTAGCGCGAGACAACACATCTACAGACAATCCGTCTCTAACGGCCAAAGTCGATTCAGGTGGAGCTCGCCAAAGCCCGCGTTCGCCCCAGCACCCCCACCACGTAGCCGGGTTCATAGGCGATCTGCCAGTGGGTGAAGCGCAGCACCCGCAGCCCGGCGGCGACGTGGGTCTGGTCGCGCTTGACCGCCCGCGCCTGCTCGGAGGGCGTGCGGTGGTAGCGCAGGCCGTCGGTCTCAACGACGAGGCAGAGGGACGGGAAGCTGAAGTCGACTTCGAAGCCGAGGACCCAGGCTTTGGTCTCTGGGACCGGCAGGCCCGCTTCGGCTGCCAGGGGACGGAAGTAGATCTCGAGGTCTGAGTCGGAGACGCGGAAGGTGTGGCGGTCGAGGAGGGACGCGAGGCGCTTGACGCCTGGTTCGCCCGTGCGAGGGACGAGCGCTTCGCGAAGGGACTCTGGGTCGAGGAGGTCATGGACGTCGGCCTGGTTCACCGCTCGCTCCAGGGGGTTGTCGTCGAGGACGGTGGCGAGGTCGATCAGGGTGCGGAGCGGAGTGGCGGCGGGGATGTTGCGGCGCCGGGTGAAGTCACGGGCAGTGAGGGAGGAGCGGGCGTGGACCCTGAGTCCCGGGCGGCGGGTTTCGCGTCTGCCGCGCACGGTCAGATCGATGCGCGCCGGCTGCTCGGAGCCGATCCGCCAGAGCGCCGCGGCGCTGCGATGGCTCAAGTGGGCGCCGTCCCCGCAGGCGAGGACGGCGGCCATCCAGCGTCCCTCGGGCGTCAACTGGCGGCGACCGACGGCGTAGACGCCGGGTGAGATCGTGTGGAGGCGGCCGGTGGCGAGGCGGTGTTCGATCGCCCGGCGGGTGAATCCCAGCGCCAGCAGGTCGCGCCGGGCAAGGACGCCATGTTGCCGCCGAGCAAGGGCCCAGGCCGCGGCGCTGGGTGAGGGCGGCTGCTGCGATCCCGGCTTTTTCCACACCATGGTGTGGAAAAGATCGGAAACGCTCGAGGTTCTCCCCCCTTGGCGGGGCTCCGAGGCCGGACTAAGCCGCTCGGGCCGGACTCAACCGCTCGCCCGGGCTTCCGGGGAACGTCGTCATGCCGCCCTCCCGTGGCGGCAAGACGACGAAAAGAGGCGGGGCGGCGCCGGCGCAGCGCGCCGACGCTTCAGGGCCGGTCGTGACGAATGCGGCCCCTGCTCAGTACTGGTCCTCCTTTGCCACCCCAAGGCGGTTTCCCGGTCTGAGTGTGCCCCGCCCCATGTGCCGGTGTGATCGCACCGACAGGTGCATTCATAACAGACTGTTGTGTTCCAATCAAGGGTCATTGCATAATAAGGTGGACTTTTGTTGGGTCCTTCAGGCGGTCGGTGCGGCGGCGTCGACAGCGACCGGAATGCCGGCGGCGTCGGGCCACGAGCCGGGGAGCTCGGCGGCGTCGACACGGCCCGAGTCGAGCAGGATCTGCTCGGCGGTGTGCGGGGCGAACGGGATCAGCGCTCGCGCCAGCAGCAACAGCGCCTCGACCAGCGCCTCGGCATCGACGCGATCGAGCTGGCCGTGCTTTTTGAGGCGCTTCTCGAAGTCCTGGATCCGCTCGAAGAGGCGGGTCAGGTCGCGGATCGACTTGTGCATCTGCAGCTCGGCGGTGTCCTCGGTGACCCGCTCGAGCCCGTTCTCGCACCACTTGCGCAACCGCTCGCGGTCGGGCTCTGATTTGGCCGCCTTCTCGGGATCGTGCTGGGCCAACTCGAGCGCGGTGAAGCGATCGTGGGCGTAGGTCCAGAAGCCGCGCAGGAACTTGTTGGCGAAGCGGATCGCCCCGTCGGACCAATTCAGCGTCTTGGCCGGCCCGGCCGCCCAGAGCACCGCGACCCGCACGGTGTCGGCGCCGTACTGGCCGACCAGCTCGTCGGGATTGACGACGTTGCCGAGGTGCTTGCTCATCTTGCGGCCGTCGGCGATCACCATCTCGTGGAAGAGACAGCCGGCGAACGGCTCGCCCTCCCCCATGAAGGCGAACTCGCCGTGGTCGCGCAGCGCCTTGGTCACGACGCGCTGGTCGAAGACGAAGCCGCCGGAGTCGCCGCCGGCGACCAGCCGCTCGGCCGGCAGCCACTTCCGCAGCTCGGGATGGGTGAACATCTGCTCGGCCCGGTCCTCCGGCGGCACCGCCGCCGGCACCCACAGGAAGAGCGCGTCGAAGTGACAGTCGAGCGTGTCGGTCTCGCGCTTGGCCGGCGCCCCGCACACCGGGCACTCGACGTCGACGAAATCAGGCCGCTCGGCCAGCGGGTTCCCTTCACCGGTCGGGCGGATGTCGCGCGGCAGCACCACCGGCAGGTCGGCCTCGGGGACTGGAACCGGCCCGTGCTCGGGGCAGTGGATGATCGGGATCGGCGTCCCCCACGAGCGCTGGCGGGAGATCGAGAAGTCGTTGGCGCGGTAGCGCTTGGCCTCACGCAGATCGGCGACCGGGGTCGGGGACGGCGAAGCGCTCCCCCCCTCGCCGGCAGCGTCGGCAGCGTCCCCATCCGCCCCACCGGCCGGCGGCTCCCAATCGACGCGCTCGACCCGCGCCGCGACGTCGGCGTCGGCCTCGTCCACAGCCGGGATGCCGAGCACCGCGGTCGGCCCGAAACGGGCGTCGACCAGCGGCGAGACCAGGACCGGCAGCTGCGCCGAACCGCCGGCGCCGGTCGGGCCGGCGGCGGCGATCGAGGCGCCGGTGTCGATGATCGGGACCGAGGCCGCGTCGCGGGCGCTGCGCTCCCAGCCGCCCGATCGCAGCTGCTCGAGCTCCTCGCCGGCGGCGCCGTCCCCGATCCACTCCTCGACCGCGGGATGGCGCGGCGAGAGCAGGACGAAGCGCGCCTCGGCGACGGCCCCGCGGTGCGGCGTGAAGACCGTCAAGGAACGCTCGTCGCCGTCGCCACCGCCGAGGTCGACCTCGACCCCGTCGGAGCGGCCGAGGATGTAGCGCTGGGTCGCCAGGGCCAGCTCGTCCCAATCTCTGAGCTTCTCGGTGTTGGCGTCGTTCTCCTCGAGGTAGGGCGTGATCTTGAGGAACCAGGTCGGGCGCCGGATCAGCCGCACCTCGTTGTGGCAGCGCCAGCAGAGCCCGTCCTCGACCTGGATCGTCGCCAGCGTCGTCTGGCAGGTGTCGCACCAGTCGACGGTGGCGTCGTCGAGGTAGATCAGGCCCATCTCGTGCAGCGTCAGGAAGAGCCACTGCGACCAGCGGTACTGGCCCTCGTCGGAGCTGTAGAAGACGCGGTCATAGTCGAAGGAGAAGCCGAGCCGCTTCATCTGCACCAGCATGCGCTCGCCGCACTGGGCGACCCACTCGGCGGGCGGCTCCTGGCGCTCGATCGCGGCCAGCTCGGCCGGCAGCCCGAAGGCGTCGAAGCCGAAGCCCATCAGGACGCTGTCGCCGCGGGCGCGGCGGAAACGGGCGTAGGCGTCGCCGATCGCGTAGTCGCGGACGTGGCCCATATGCAGGTTGCCCGAGGTGAACGGGCTCGAGGACTTGACATAGACGCCGCGCTCGCCGTCGGGCGGCGGCGCAGGCGCGTCGAAGTCCCCCCTGGTCTCCCAGACGGCCTGGCGCTCGGGCTCGATTCGGGCGGGGTCGTACCCCGGCTTGCGGGCGTTCTCACTCATCCCATCAAGGCTAGCTGAGCAGCAAAACCCCTTCGCCTAGGCGAAGGTCCAGAGCTTGTTGCCGAGGAAGTTGAACGGCATCGCCGCGGCGACGGCGATCGCCTGGGCGGTCAGTTCGCCCATCGAGGTCGACCTCAGCAGGCCCTCCAGGAAGACCAGGTTCAGTCCCAGCGAGGCGAGGCTGACGGCGAAGAAGCGCGCCGCCTGCAGGTGGGCGAGCCCGTCGCCGGGGCCGAAGGTCCAGTAGCGGTTCCAGAGGAAGTTGCTGACGACGGCGACCGCGAAGGCGCCGATCGCGGCGACCAGGTGGTAGATGCCGAGGTTGCCGGAGAGGACGGCGAAGACGCCGAGGTTGATCAGGTAGCCGGACCCGCCGACGAGGCCGAACTTGATCAGCTGGATCCAGCTCTCGGGTTCCCGGGCGGCGTTGCCGACGCGGTAGGCCAGGCTCGGGCTGCCGTCGCCGGTGCTCACTGGCTCGCCGCCCTTCGCGCGCTGATTTCGCCCGCCGGCGCGGTGCGGGCGCTGCGGCCGATCGCCGGGTCACCGGCCGGGCCGTCCAGCACCACGGCGTTGGCCGCGTAGCCGGTCGGGACCCTCTCGAGTTGGCGTATCCAGATCTTCATCGGGCGTGACGAGATATATCGACTGAGTATGAGTCGGTCTTTATGAACCACCCCCGCCGAGTGGAACGAGCGCGGCAGGTTAGCGGGCCTGCCGGCCGCGCTGGGCTTGCCGATGACATCGATTTCGCCGACCCGTTCGACGCCGCCGTACCAGCGCAGCGAGTGGCTGGCGAGGTACCAGCGGACGGGATCGGCGGCGAGGCGCCAGGTGACGATCGCGCGCGGAGCGCGGGCGGGGCCGAGTTCGCGGGTCAGCGTTCGATAGTCGGGACGCTGCAGGTTGGGAGTCTGGGTGACGTAGACGTCGAAGGCGGCCCAGTAGGCGCAGACCGCGACCGCCAGCAGGAGGCCGACCGTGCGCGCCCGCCGGGTCGCGAAGCCAAGCGCGGCGACGGCGCAGAGCGGCACCAGCGCCGGCAGCAGGTTGCGCTCGATTACGTAGTCCTTGCCGACCAGCGCCGCGGCGGCGGCGAGGGCGACGACGCCGAGGCCGACCAGCAGGCCGAGGGCGCCGCCGCGGCGCTCGCGCCGGCTGCCGCGGAGGACGAGCAGGGCGGCGCCGAGGCCCAGCACGATCACCGGCAGGACGGCGTAGCGGGTGCGCGGCGGCTCGGCGATGACGTGGCCGGTTTCGCCGATCAGGAAGCTGACCGCGGTCTGGAAGAGCCGCTGCGGGAGCAAGGTGTCTTCGATCCAGCCGATGTGGTTGGGGTTGACCTGGGCGGCGATCAGCGGCAGCAGCGCCAGCGCCGCCGCGGCAACGACGGCCAGGGCCGGCAGCAGCGCCCGCCAACGGTCGCGCAGCGCGACGACGAGCCAGGCGGCCTCGATCCCGACCGCGAAGAAGGCGAAGTAGTGGCTGTCGAGGGCGAGCGCCGAGCACACCGCCCAGAGGCCGAGGTCGAGCCCGCGGCGGCTGTCGAGGGCGCGCACGAAGAAGAGGAACGACAGCGCCCCGAAGAGCACCAGCAGGGCATAGGAGCGGGCCTCCTGCGAGTACCAGATCAGCATCGGGTTGACGGCGAGGAGCCCGGTCAGGATCAGGCCGGCGCGGCGGCCGGATAGCTGGCGTGCGATCGGATAGCCGAGCGCGACCGTCAGGGTGCCGACCAGCGCCGAGAGCGAGCGGATCCCGACTTCGCCGCTGCCGAAGAGCTTGGCCCAGCCCCAGGCCAGCGCGTAGTACAGCGGCGGGTTGGACTCGCTGACCCGCACCTCGTGGAGCATGTGGCCGAACGAGCCGGGGATCACCCGCATCACCGTGATCACCTCGTCGTGGTGGAAGCTCTGGACGCCTAGCGGGACGAAGCGGATCGCGGCGCCGGCGGCGGTCAGGGCGGCGACCCAGGCGATGACCGCGAACGATCGCGAGCGGGCCTCCGGCGGGGCGCCGTCGCGGATCGCTCCGCTCGCCTCCACTCCGCCGCCGAAGGCAACGCCGGAGACGGGCACGGTGGCAGCGGACCGGTTCACGACCCCCGAGCATGGCCCCGGCTGCTGAGCGGGCCTTCAAGCGCGGCTAAATGACGGTTAAACGGCCGGCGCTCGCAGAACGTCCTGGATACGACCGCAAACTGCGAACGGTCCGGCGGCGACGGCGCTCAGGGGGCGCAGGCGCTGCGCGGCATCGGCCGGTTGGGACCGTAGGAGGGTGGCGACGCGGCCGCGGCCGCGCCCCATCGCCTGGCCGGCTTCGCGGCCTGTTCGTAGGCGAGGGTCGCCCCGCCGGCGAGGGCGCAGTAGGTGGTCCAGGGCTTGGCGTAGGCCCGGCCGTCCAGCTTCAGACCGGCGGTGTATGGACCGTGGCCGGAGGCCGTGATCAGCGCCCGCCGGCCGTGGGCCAGCTTCACTTCGGCGCGCTTGAAGATCGGCGTCGCCAGCGCCAGGTTGCCGGTCCCCGGCTGGGCCGGGTACATCCCCAGCGCCCCGAAGACGTAGGCCGCCGAGAGCGTCCCGAGATCGTCGTTGCCGGGATAGCCGTCCGGCGCGGTCGAGTAGAGGCGCAGCTGGCGGCGCACCGCCGCCTGGGTCGCCCACGGTCGCCGCATCCAGTCATAGAGCCAGGGCGCGCCGAGGGTCGGCTCGTCGCCGAGGAGGGCGTGGTCGGTGTGCGTCCCCCCCGCGCCGCCGTTCAGCTCGCGCAGGAAGTAGTCGAGGCGCGCCGCCGCCCGGGCGGTGCCGCCGAGGCGGTGGATCAGCCCGGCCGGGTCCTGCGGCACCATCCAGGTGTACTGGGCCGAGTCGCCCTCGACGAAGCCGCCGCCGTGGAGGTTGTCGTAGGGCTCGGGGAAGGCGCCCGAGGCGTAGCGCGGCTCGATCATCTTCGCCGCCGGTTCGAAGAGGTCGCGCCAGTTGGCGCCGCGGTGGATGAAGGCGCGGTAGTCGGCGGAGGCGCCGGCGAGGCGGGCGGCGAACTGGGAGATCGCGAAGTCGTCGATCGAGTACTCGAGGCTGGTCGCCGCCGAGCCCCAGACCGAATCCGGGCTGCCGTAGATCGAGTTGGCGTTGCGGGTGCCGGTGTCTTCGTCGAAGGCGACCCAGCCGTGGGTCAGGTAGGAGGCCAGCCCCTGGCGCTCGACGTATTCGCCGTTGGCGCTGAAGCAGCCTTCGTCGGCCCCCTTGACCATCGCCGCCAGCGCCGCGGCGCGGTCGAAGCCGCCGGCGCCGAAGGCCGCCGCGCCGGCGATGATCGGGTCGGCCGAGTCGCCGACCATCGTCATGCTCTGGCCGTTGGCGTAGGGCCAGCGCGGCAGGCAGCCGCTCTGGGCGGCGTCGGCGAGCAGCGACTGGACCATCTGCCCGGCGCGTTCGGGGACCAGCAGCGCCAGCAGCGGGATCTCGGTGCGGTAGACGTCCCAGCCGGAGAAGTCGGCGTACTGGACGCGGTCGACGGCACGGTGGACCTGGCCGTCCATGCCGATGTAGTCGCCGCCGACGTCGCTGAAGGTCCGCGGCGCCAGCAGCGCGTGGTAGAGCGCCGTGTAGAAGGTGTCGAGCTGGGCGTTGCTGCCGCCCCCGACCCGGATGCGGCCGAGCGCCGCGCGCCAGCGGGCCCGGGTCCCCGCCCTGACCGTCCCGAATCCCTTCCCGGTGCTTTCGGCGGCGAGGTTGCGGCGGGCGCCGGCGACGCTGACGAAGGAGACGCCGACACGGACCCCGACCTCGCGGCGCACCCCGGTGTCGAACGTCGCGTAGGCGCCGGCGCGAGCGGTGACCGGTGGGTTGGCGGCCGGTTCGACCGCGTCGGCGGCGCCGGTCGCGGCGGGCATCAGCTGTTCGCGCTGCCAGGCGCCGGAGGCGGCGAACGGGCGGTCGAAGACCGCGACGAAGTAGACCCGGTAGCGCGGCCGCTGGCCGCAGAAGAGGCCGCTCGAGGCGCTGCCGCTGATTTCGCGCCGGCTCGGGTCGAGGTGGACTTCGGCGCTGTCGTCGGGCTGGGCGCTGCCGCCGGCGTTGATCAGGACACTGGCATGCGGGCTCTTCGGGAAGTGGAACTCGGCGAAGCCGGTGCGCGTCGTCGCGGTCAGTTCGACCCCGATCGGGCCGCCGCCGTGCGGCTGCAGCCGCGTCGAGTAGAAGCCCGGTTCGGCGCTCTCGGAGGCGTGCGAGAAGCCGGGCTGGAAGCGCCCGGCGAGACCCGGCCCGGCGCTCGGCGCCGGCGAGGCGTCGATCGGCTCGGTGGTCGGCAGGAACGGGAAGTCGCCGTAGACCGCGCACCCGGCGCCGCTCAGGTGGGTGAGGCTGAAGCCGGAGAGGTGGTGGTCGCGGTAGTCGTAACCGCCCGAGTGCGGAGCCGCCGGGGTCGTGTCGGGGCTCCACTGGACCATCCCGAACGGGGCCGCGGCGCCGGGGTAGTTGTGGCCGCCGCCGAAGGTGTCCAGGCCCGGCTGGGTGCCGGCGAAGGCGTCGACCCGCGAGACCGGGCTCTGGGCGGCGGCGGCGGCCGGCAGCGACGCGGCCAGAGCCACCAGCGCCACGATCGCGAGCAGACCGGCAACGGCTCGGTGGCCGGCGACGGAACGGCGGCCCACGGCGGCTCGGTGGCCTGCGCCCCGGGGGGCAGCGATTCGGCTTATCGACTTACGCGTAATGTTCCCGTCCGATGCGGCTGAGGAAGGCAACGATCGGCGCCCTCGCGGCGACCGCGGCCGCGGTGGCGCTGGCCCTGATCTTCGGCAGCACCGGGGGCTCGACCAGAGCCGAGGCGAAGGTCGAAGCGATTCCCGGCGAACCGACGGTAGCAATCGTCTCGCCCCGCAACGGCGCCGTGCAGAGCTCGCGGGCGGTCGTCGTCACGGTCGACGTCCAGAACTTCGAACTGGCGCCGGAACATTTCGGCCAGGAGCCCGAACTCGGCGAGGGGATGATCCGCTTCAGCCTCAACCGCGTCCCCGACTGCGTCGACCCGAAAAAACTGGAACGGGCGATCAACAGCCCGCTCGGCAACGAACGCCTGAAGGGCAAATCATTCGACTACCCCCAGTACTCCGGGCCGAACGGCATCCTCGCCGAACGGATCGACAGTGCCGGCAGCTTCTCGCCGGCGACGCGGCCGGTCATCTACTACCACGAACTCCCGCCCGGCTTCTACCGGATGATCGTGACCCTGGCCCAGAACAACGGTGCGCCGCTGACCGGCGCCCACGCGGTCACCAACTTCCAGATCCTCCCCAACCCGAAGGCCAAACGGAAACCGGAAGCCTGCCCGAGCGGCAAGGTCCCGAGCGCCCAGGCCGCCGCCCGCCTCAGCGGCTGAAAGCGGTGCTCCGCCGAGCCCGCCCGAGCGCTTGAACAGAGCCCAATACTTCATTTTATATAGTAGGTAGGTGCGCACCTATCGCCGCTTGATGGGCTTCCTGCGTCCCTATCGCCTGCAGCTATGGGGATCGCTGGCGTTCGCCTGGGCGGCGATGGGGATGACGGTGCTGATCCCGTGGCTGGTCGGCCGCGCGATCAACGCGATCCAGGACGGCAACAAGCCCGACCTGGTGCCGCTGGCGCTGGTGATCTTCGGCGCTGCGGTGCTGCGCCTCGGCCTCACTGTCGTCCGCCGCCTGGTCGCGGGCAAAGTCAGCCTGGCGGTCGAATTCGACCTCCGCCAGCTCTTCTACCAGCACCTGCAGAAGCTCGAGCTCGGCTTCTTCGACAGCCAGCAGACCGGCCAGCTGATGTCGCGGGCGACGGTCGACCTGCAGGCGATCCGCTTCTTCCTCGGCTACGGCCTCGTCTTCATCACCCAGAACCTGCTGACGATCGTGCTGGCGAGCACGGTGATGCTGATCATCAACCCGCTGCTGGCGGTGATCGCGCTGATCCCGGCCCCGTTCGTCGTCTACATCGCCTCGCGCTACAACCGGATCTCGCGGCCGGCGGTCCAGGAGGTCGCCCAGCGGGTCGCCGAACTGACCGCCGAGGCCGAGGAGAACGTCTCCGGCATCCGCATCGTCAAGTCCTTCGCCCGCGAGGAGTTCCAGCTGCAGCGCTTCCGGCGGGTCGTCAAGCGGGTCTTCGACCAGAGCATCTACTCGACCCGCCTGCAGGCCTTCTTCAGCCCGTTGATCGGCCTGCTGCCGCAGATGGGGATCGCCCTGGTGCTGCTGATCGGCGGCCGCGAGGTGATCAACGGCAACCTCAGCCTCGGCAACTTCACCGCCTTCTACACCTACCTGGTGATGCTGGCCGGGCCGCTGCGGATGCTCGGGGTGGCGATGGGGATGGCCCAGCGCGCGGTCGCCTCCGGCAACCGCATGTTCGAGATCATCGACCGCGAACCGACGATCCAGAGCCCCGCCAACCCGACCCCGCTGCCGGACGGCGGTGGCGCCGTCGAGCTGCGCGACGTGACCCTGCGCTACGCGGCGGCGCCCGGCAGAGTCGGTGCCGGATCGATCGCCCCCGGCAACGGCTCGACCGCGGTGACCAAACGGACGATCGCCGCCGCCGCGGAGGCGGCCGCGGCGGCCAAAGCGGCAAACGACGCCGCCGACCGCGCCAACGGTGACGCGCCCGGGACGGCGGGCGCCGCGCCGCTCCACGAACGCGAGGCAGTCCCGGCCCTCAACGGCGTCTCGCTCGAGGTCGAGGCCGGCAAGACGATCGCCCTCGTCGGCCCATCGGGCTCCGGCAAGACCAGCCTGGTGGCGCTGATCGCGCGCCTCTATGACCCGACCGAGGGCGCGGTCCTGGTCGACGGCGTCGACGTCCGCGACGTCGACGTGACGGCGCTGCGCTCGGAGATCGCCTTCGTCGCCGACGACAGCTTCCTCTTCACCGCCTCGGTCGCCGACAACATCGCCTACGCGGCGGGCGCTGCCGGCCGCGAGGCGGTCGAAGCGGCGGCCAAGCTGGCCCAGGCCGACGGCTTCATCCGCGAACTGCCCGAGGGCTACGACACCCGCGTCGGCGAGCGCGGCCTGACCCTCTCCGGCGGCCAGCGCCAGCGCGTGGCGATCGCCCGCGCCCTGCTCGCCGACCCCCGCATCCTGATCCTCGACGACGCCACCTCCTCGGTCGACGCGACCACCGAGGCGGCGATCAAAGCGGGCCTGCGCGAGGCGATGACCGGCCGGACGACTTTCATCATCGCCCACCGCCTATCGACCGTCTCGCTTGCCGACGAAATCATCGTCCTCGACGGCGGCCAGATCGTCGACCGCGGCACCCACGAGGAGCTGCTCGAGGGCTGCGGCTTCTACCGCGAGATCGCCGAGCACGGCCTCGCCGACTCGGTCTTCCTCCAGCACGACCTCGAGGAGCGCGAGGAGATGGCGCGGCTGTGAGAGAGGGTCCCCTCGGCAACGTCTTCATGCTCTTCCGGGCGCTCTGGCGGCTCGTCCGCGGCGAGGACCAGCGCGGCCGCAAGGTGCGCTGGATGATCGGCCTGCTGCGCCCCTACCGCGGCCGCATGGCGCTGATGTTCGTCGCCCTGCTGATCGAGACCGGCGCCGGCCTGGCGCCGCCTTTCCTGGCGGGCAAGGCGATCGACTCCGGCATCGTGGCCGGCGACCTCAGCGCCCTCGACTGGATCGTCGCCGCCTTCGTCGTCACCGCGATCCTCTACGCGGTCGCCACCTACGCCGAGACCTACCTGGTCGGCTGGGTCGGGACGCGGGCGCTCCAGGACCTGCGCGAGCGCCTCTTCTCCCACATCCAGAGCATGTCGATCGGCTTCTTCACCCGCAACAGCCCCGGGGTGCTGATCTCGCGGATGACCAACGACGTCGAAGCGCTGAACCAGCTGGTCACCGACGGAGTCGTGACGATCTTCTCGAGCACGCTGACCCTGGTCGGGGTCGTCGTGATCCTGCTGCTGCTCGACGTCAAGCTGGCGCTGATCACCTTCCTCACCTTCCCGCTGCTGCTGATCGCCAGCCTGATCTTCCGGATCGTCAGCGCCGGCGCCTACCGGGCGACCCGCGAGCGGATCGCCGCCGTCACCGCCTACCTGCAGGAGAGCCTGAGCGGCGTTCGGGTGGTGCGCAGCTTCGGCCAGGAGCCGCGCCACGTCGCCGAGATGACGGAGCTGAACGAGGCCAACCGGGCGATCAACATGAAGACCGTCTACCTCAACGCCAGCTACTTCCCGGCGGTCGAACTGCTGGCCGCGATCGGGACCGCGGTGATCCTCCTCTACGGCGGCAGCCAGGCGATCGACGGGGCGATCAAGATCGGCATCGTCGTCTCCTTCGTCGGCTACCTGACGACGTTCTTCGAACCGATCCAGGAACTGAGCCAGCTCTACACGACCTACCAGCAGGGGATGGCGGCCCTCGACAAGATCTTCGACCTGCTCGACACCAAGCCCGACATGGTCGACGCGCCGGGGGCGATCGACCCGGGGACGATCCGCGGCGAGATCGAGCTCGAGGACGTCTGGTTCTCCTATACCGACGATCCCGAGCCGGGCGCCGAGGACTGGGTGCTGCGCGACGTCGACCTGCACGTGCCGCCGGGCCAGACGCTGGCGCTGGTCGGCGCGACCGGGGCGGGCAAGTCGACCTTCGCCAAGCTGGTCGCGCGCTTCTATGACCCGCAGAAAGGCCGCGTGCTGATCGACGGCCACGACCTCAGGGGCGTCCAGCAGCTGGCGCTGCGCCGCCAGCTCGGGATCGTCCCCCAGGAGGGCTTCCTGTTCAGCGGCAGCGTCCGCGAAAACCTCGCCTTCGGCCGCCCCGAGGCGACCCTCGAGGAGATCGAAGAGGCGCTGGCCACGGTCGGCGCCACCGACTTCGTCGCCGCCCTACCCGACGGGATCGAAACCCAGGTCGGCGAGCGCGGCGTCTCGCTCAGCGCCGGCCAGCGCCAGCTGATCGCCTTCGCCCGCGCCCTGCTCGCCGAGCCGCGGATCCTGATCCTCGACGAGGCCACCTCCAACGTCGACGTCCGGACCGAGAAAACGATCGAGCGAGGCCTCGAACGCCTGCTCCACGGCCGCACCGCGATCGTCATCGCCCACCGCCTCTCGACGATCCGCCGCGCCGGCAAGATCGTCGTCCTCGAAGACGGCGGCATCGCCGAGCAGGGCACCCACGACGAGCTGATCGCCGCCGGCGGCATCTACGCCAAGCTCTACGGAGCCTGGGAAGAGTCCTCCGCCGCCTAGGCGGCTGCAAACCTGCGCATCTCGGGGTCCTCGGTCGCTCGGTTCGGTCACGCACCTGAGTGCGCTCCCTCACCTCGCTTCCCTGCGTCCTCCGACCTGCTTGGTTTTCGCTCGCCTAAGCGGGCGGAGTCAGCCGGGGCCAACGCCGCCGGATTCGCCGGATTCTTCGACTTCCGGTTCGGGGGCGACTTCTTCGATTTCGCCGCCGGCGCCGCCGGTTTCGGGCGCCACTTCTTCGACTTCTTCTTCGGGGATGAATTCTTCTTCGGGCGCCACTTCTTCGATTTCTTCTTCGGGCAGCGCTTCTTCGATGCCGCCGGTTTCTTCCTGGATTTCTTCTTCGGCCGTCTGGGGCGAGTTTTCCGGGCTCGCTTCGACGGCGTGCGGGCCTTCCGAGCAGTCGGCGAAGCCGTAGATCGCCGCCTGGGACTGAAATTCTTCGAGCGCCGGCACCGCTTCCTGGGAGGCCGTTTCGAGCGTTTCGACGTCTTCGCGTTCGGCCGCCAGTTTCAGCTCGCCCTCAACCTTGGCCAGCGCTTCGCCGGCTTCGATGAATTCGGCATAGCCTTCGGTTTCCTGAGGACGGCCGAGTTTCTTGAGGCCTTCGACCATCCCCGTGTAGAGGCTGGCGATCTGCGTCGTCTGGGTCTTCGATTCCGCCGCCGAGGCGGTGACCGACCCGACGGCGCTGTTGGTCTCGCCGCAGAGGTCGTTGCCCTGGCGGATGAATTCGGCTTTCGTCAGCGACGACTTGGCTTCCGGCTTTTCTTCCGGTTCCGTCGCTTCGGTGGTGCCGCCACCGCCACCACCACAGCCGGCGACGGCAAGCGCCAGCGCGAGCAGCGCCGGGATCAGGAGCAGGGGAAGTCGCGAGAACCTCATAGCGGGCGCGACGCTAGCAGTTGTAAACGACGCCTTTACAGGGAGGGCTTCGACTGCGCCCCAGGGACTCGAACCCCGACTACCTCGTCCAGAGCGAGGCGTGCTGCCATTACACCAGGGCGCAACGGAACTTCGTGGAGGATAACTAGAGGCCCGACAGGTCGCTGTCGGCGTCGCCGATCTGCTCGAGCGCGCCCGAGACGTCGGTGCCCTCGGCGAGCAGCCGGCGGGCCTCGGCGAGGTCTTCGGAGCGACCGACGCTGAGCGCGCCGGCGACCCGGCCGCCCTTCAGGTACCAGACCGAGAACTCGCCCTCGTCGCGGTCGCCGCGCCAGATCTCGGTGTCCCACTCGCGGGCCGGGCCGACGTACTCGAGGCTGGCCCAGTCGGCGAGGTCGCTGAAGAAGTAGGGGACGACGTCGTAGTCGCGGTCCTCGCCGAGCATGTTGGCGGCGGCGTGCATGCCCTGCTGCATCGCGACGTCCCAGTGCTCGACCCGGATCCGGCGGCCGTGGACGACGCTGTCGTAGTTGCAGCAGTCCCCGGCGGCGTAGATGTCGGGCGCCGAGGTCCGCAGCTTCGAGTCGCAGACGATGCCGTCGTCGACCTCGAGGCCGGCCCGCTGGGCCAGCATCGCGTCGGCCCGGACGCCGGCGCCGACCACGACCAGGTCGCACTCGAGGCTGAGGCCGCTCTCGGTCACCACAGCGCTGACCCGCCCGTCGCCCTCGAACGCGCTGAGCGTCTCGCCGCCGTGGAACTCCACCCCGTGCTCCTCCAGCCGCGCCTGGAACCAGCGCCCGGCGTCAGGCCCGAAGGTGCGCGAGAGCGCCACGTCCTCGAGCGCCACGATCGCGCACTCGGTGCCGCCCGCGGTCAGCGAGGCGGCGACCTCGCAGCCGATGTAGCTGCCGCCGATCAGCACCGCGCGCTCGGCCTTCGCGGCGTCCTCGCGGATCGCGTCGGCGTTGCCGAAGGCGCGCAGGTAGTGGATGCCCTCGTTCTCGGCGCCCTCGACGCGGAGGATGTTCACCATCGCCCCGGTCGCCAGCAGCGCCTTGCCGAAGGCGACCTCCTCGCCGCCCTGGATCTTCGCCGTTTTCGCCGCCGGGTCGAGCCCCAGCACGTTTCGTCCGCTGAGCAGCTCGACGCCGTTCTCCCCGTACCACTCGGGCGGGTTGACGTAGGCATCGGCGCGCTCGGCGTCGCCGCGCAGGTACTCCTTGGAGATCGGCGGGCGTTCGTAGGGCGGCTCGGGCTCGCGCCCGACCAGCAGGATCGAGCCCTCCGCCCCGCGGCGGCGCAGCTCCGCGGCGCAGCTGGCGGCAGCCTGGCCGCCGCCGATCAGCAGGAAGTCGACCTCGCGATCGGCCATGGTCAGCAGCGAGCCACGCTCAGCCGCCGGAGTCGCCGCCGTCGCCGGGACCGAAGAGGGTCTTCAGTGCCTCCTCCATGCCGGGATCGAGCACGGCGAGCACCTCGTCGCCCTCCTCGAGCACGGTGTCGGCGGTCGGGACGAAGCCCTTGCCGGCACGCAGCACCGAGATCAGCAGGCTGCCCTCGGGCATCTGCAGGTCGCCGACGCGGCGCCCGGTCACGCCGGAGTCCGAGCCGAGCAGCATCTCGATGATCTCCAGCTGCTCCTCCTGCAGGTCGAGCAGGTGGACCAGGCCGTACTCAGGCACCTCGTGCTCGAGCAGGCGCAGGATCAGGTCGGTCGCCGAGACCGACGGCTTGATCCCGAGCAGGTCGAAGTGCTGGCGGTTGCGCGGGTTGTTGACACGGGCGATGATCTGGTCGACGAGGTACTTCTCGCGGGCGACCTGGCAGATCAGCATGTTGTCCTCGTCGTCGCCGGTCAGCGCGATCACCATGTCGGCGCGCTGGATTCCGGCCCGCTCGAGCACCCAGAGCTCGGAGGCATCGCCGTAGGAGACGTTGTGCTCGAGCTCCTGCTCGACGGTCAGGTAGCGGCGCCGATTGTTCTCGATCAGCGTCACCTCGTGCTCTTTCTCGAGCAGCTCACGCGCCAGGTTCCAACCGACCTTGCCCGCTCCGACGACGATGATGTACATGCGCTCTCCCCGCTCCCCTAGGCCGCTTGCGCGTCGCCGCTGTCGCTGTCGTCGCTGCCGCCCCTCGGGGTGCCGTCGCGGCCGCCGGACTCGCGGACCGCGGACTCGAGCATGTCGATCGCGACCCGCGTCGGGCAGACCGTCTTCAGCCCCTGACGCGCGTACCACTCGGCCCGAAGCGGGTCGAGGACGCGGGCGATCACGGTCGGCACCTCGTAGCGCTTCTGGGCAATCTGGGCGATGATGATGTTGGTGTTGTCGCCATCGGTGGAGGCGATGAAGACGTCGGCGTTCTCGAGCCCAGCGGCCTCCAGCGCCTCGGTCTCGAGCCCGGCCCCGACGGTGAACTGGCCGCCGAGATCCTCCCAGCTCTTCTCCAGCCCGACCTCGAGCCGGGCGTGGGACTCGGGGTCCTCGTCGAGGCAGGAAACCTGGTGTCCCTCGCGGAGCATCGCCCGCGCGACAGAGGAGCCGACTCGGCCGCAGCCGACGATCAGGATGAACATGCGGCGGATACTAGTTCGGACGCGTGGCGCGGCGCACGGACGGACGTCCGACCCTCACGGCGCCGAATCCGCGGTCGCGGTCAGGGGCGCCGGCTTGAGCGCCGCGCCCGGCTCGTAGTCCAGCGACGGCGGCGCCGTCAGCAGCACCCGGCAGGGGGCTTTTTTGAGCACGTACTCGGTCGCGGCGCCGATCTCGGCCGGCTTGCCGGCGCCGATCCCGCCGAAGCGCCCGCCGCCGCGGATCTTGGTCGGCGGCTCACCGCCGACGACGATCGCCTCCGACCCGGCCCGCCGCGCCGCCTCGATGATCCCGGCGCCGGTCTTGCGGGCCCGCACGGTCTCGGTCGTCACCTCGACGTCCTCGTACTCCTCGGCTATTTCCCGCGCCCGCAGGAGCGCCCGCCGGGCCTGCGCCTCGCGCTCCGGCGGCAGCACGGCGTCGAGCGGCAGGGTCAGCGGCACCTCGATCACGTAGACGACCTCGAGGTGGGAGTCGCCTCCCCCCTCCTCCTGCTCGGCGGCGGCGAGGCGGCCGGCGGTGGCGACGATGTCGTCGTCGAGCTTGGTGCCGAAGACCGGCACCAGGATGTTGCGGAACTCGACTTCGGGGATCTGCTTGGTCAGCGCCTTCTCGCCGACCGAGACCCGCTTGGTCAGCGAGGTGTTCTCGAAGACCCGGCGGTAGATCACGTAGAAGGTCAGGCCGAAGACCATCCAGCCGATCCCGACCCAGCGCGCGGTCGTGTGGTAGGCGAGGACGCTGATGAAGGCGAGGAAGCTGACCAGCGCCGCGATCAGCGCCGGGACCGGCAGCTCGGCGTTGCCCCAGCGCATCCCCCAGGGGATCCGGAACGGGCGCTTCTTCGCCGGTGCCGTGACCCGCAGGCGGATGATCGAGAGGTGGGCGATCGTGATCGCCAGGGTCGCCCCGAAGGCGTAGATCCCGGCCAGCAGCTTGATGTTGTGAGGGACGACGAGACCGAAGGCGATCAGCCCGCAGATGACGATCGCGACGTAGGGCGTCGCCCGCTTGCGCTCGAGCTTGCCGAGCCAGCTGGGGATCTGGCGGTTGATCGCCAGCGTGTACATGTGGCGGGAGACGCCGAGCATCGAGGTGGTGGCGGCCCAGAACAGCACCGGCGCCGCGACCAGGGCGACGACCCAGCGCATGCTCTCGGCGACCCAGTGCGGGTGGAAGGCCGAGACCACGCCCAGCACCGGGTCCTGGATGTACTGGTGGCCGAGCGCCGTTTCAGGGCCGTTGGGGCCGGTGATGACCGGCACCGCCATCAGCGCGATCGCCGCCATCCCGGCGTAGACCAGCGGCACCGCGATCGCCCCGAGG
This sequence comes from uncultured Actinomycetes bacterium, assembly GCA_963839115.1. Classification (GTDB taxonomy): domain Bacteria; phylum Actinomycetota; class Thermoleophilia; order Solirubrobacterales; family 70-9; genus VAYN01. The sequence goes on along the minus strand of CAWITM010000001.1, from coordinate 800,841 downwards.
CTGGCGACCCGCTTGAGGTCGCGGCGGCTCACTTCGATGTCGGGGGCGAGGTCGGAGGCGGCCTCGATCCCGGCGTAGGCCAGCATCGCGACGACCGCGGCGTAGACGATGTCGCGGAAGCTCGGTTGGCTGAAGAGGTGGATGTTTTCGGTCAGCCGGTCGGGGTGCATCACGACGACCACGCCGACCCCGATCACGGTCAGCTGCAGGGCGAGGTCGGCGAGGGCGAGGAAGCCGAGCGAGCGCTGGCGGCCGCGGCCGGTGACGTTGAAGATGTTGAGGACCACGCTGCCGGCGATGACCGCGGCGGCGATCGCGATTTCCGGCCCGGTGTCGTCGAAATGGGACGAGATCGGGGTCAGGTAGTGCGGCACCGAGATCGCCGCCAGGGCGATCACGATCAGGTAGTCGAGCAGGATCGCCCAGCCGGCGATGAAGGCGATCAGCTCGTTGAAGGCGTGGCGGGCGAAGCTCGAGGAGCCGCCGCGCTCGCGCAGCATCGCGCTGCCCTCGACGTAGGTCAGCGTCGTCAGGCCGAAGAGCAGGCCGGCGGCGAGGAAGATCAGCGGCGTCAGGCCGAGGCCGCGCTCGGCGACGACGCCGAGGGCGAAGTAGATCGAGAAGCCGACCGCTGAGTAGGCGGCGGCGAAGAGCCAGGGAGCGCCGAGGCCACGCTTCAGCCGGCCCTTGCTCTGGTAGTGCGGGACGCGCCTCATCCGTCCCGGCCCATCCTGGTCGAGATCCAGAGGCGGCCGGCGCCGACCGCGAAGAAGGCGATCCCCATCAGGAAGCCGACCGCGGCGGGGCCGCCGCCGTTGGCCAGCGTCACGACGATCAGGAGAAGGCCGACCACCATGAAGAGCGCCGAGAAGCCCTTGACCGCGGCCTTGTAGGCGCGGTCGCCGTTCACGCGCCGGCCTCGACCAGCGCCTGGCCGGGGATCGCGCTCGGGCGTTCGCTCGGGTCGGAGACGACGATCACCCGGCAGGGCCGCTCGCTCAGCACCGTCGCCAGGGTCTTGTCGTACTGCGGCACGCCGTTGCGGTAGCGCAGGCCGACGACGATCGCCGCCGCCTTGATCTCGGTCGCCTCCTCGGAGACCGAGTAGCCGGCCTGGCCGGGACGCACGCGGTCGACATGGCCGGTCACCCGCGAGCCGCCGATCAGCTTCGCCTCCTCGACCCGCCGCTGGGCCTCGGCTTCGGCCTCCGGCATGTCGGCGTTCAGGGGCAGGTTGGTGGGCACGGTCATCATCGAATGGACGTGGATGCCGCGGCGCCGTTTCGAGGCCAGTTTGACCGCGGTGGCGACCATCTCCGGCGAGAAGTCTTCGTCGTCCTCGAAGCCGACCAGGACGCTTCGGTACTCGACCTCCTCGACCCCCAGCGGCTCCGGCATCACGACCTTGACCGTGCGCGTCAGCGGCAGGCCCTGGTTGCGGCGGTAGAGGACGTAGACGATCACTCCCAGCACCATCCAGCCGGTGCCGACCAGGAGCGTCGAGGGGTTCAGCACCATCACCACGATCCAGGCGGCGAAGGTGCCGAGGCCGCCGAGGACCGCGGTCAGCGGCAGCTCGAAGCCGAAAGCGCGGATGTTCAGCGGCGGCTTCCAGGTCCGCTCCCGCTCGGGCTCGATGCGGCGCAGCTGGATCACGGCGACGTGGGCGATCGTGAACGAGAGCATCGCCCCGAACGAGTAGAGCGTCGCCAGGAAGTCGGTCTTGCCCGGCAGCAGGGTCAGGATCGCGACGAAGGCGAAGATCACGATCGCGATGTAGGGAGTGCGGTACTTGGGATGGACCTGGCGCAGGCCCTCGGGCAGCTGGCGGTGCTGGCCCATCGAGTAGGTGAGGCGGGAGACGCCGATCAGCCCGGCGTTGGTGGCGATCAGCAGGATCACCGCGGCCAGCACGCCGACGTAGTAGCGCAGGACTTCGGTCGGGCCGTTGGAGAGGCCGAGGTTCTCGACGATGCCGAGGATCGGATCGTCGGCGTATTTGCTGCCCAGCGCGGTCGTGTAGTGGCCGGCGGCGTCGTGGACGACCGGCATCGCCGAGAGCGCGACGATCGGGATCAGCAGGTAGAGCCCGAGCACCGCGGCGACGACGAGGCCGACGCTTTTGGGGATCGTTTTGGCGGCGTCCTTGGCCTCCTCGGACATGTTCGAGATCGTCTCGATGCCGGTGTAGGCGATCATCCCGACCGCGATCCCGAGGGCGAAGTCGCTCCACGACGGGGCGACGCCGAGGTGGACGTTGTCGATCAGCACGTGGGGGCTGAAGACGAGGACGATCCCGATCCCGACCAGGACGACCTGGGTGGCGAGGTCGGCGATCGCGAGGATCAGGTTCAGTTTCGAGGACTCCTCGGTGCCGCGGATGTTCAGCAGCGCCAGGCCGACGATCAGCCCCGCGCCGCCGACGATGTCGCCGGGGCTGTTGCCGAGCCAGGGCCAGAAGACGGCCAGGTAGTGGGGCACGAAGAAGGCCGAGATCGCGACCGTGATCGTGTAGTTCAGCATCTGCCCCCAGGCGGCGATGAAGCTGACGAACTCGTTGAAGGCGTGGCGGGCGAAGCTCGAGGAGCCGCCGGCCTCTGGGTACATCACCGTCGCCTCGGCGTAGGTGGCGGCGGTGGCGGCGAAGATCAGCCCCGAGATCACGAAGGCGATCGGGGTCAGCCCGAGGGCGAACGCGGCGGTGACGCCGAGGGCGTAGTAGATCGAGGAGCCGACGTTGCCGTAAGCGGCGGCGAACAGGGCGCCGACGCCGTGGACGCGGCTCAGCGATTCGTCTCGGGGGATTCGCTGGGCCATCTAGCTGCTGGGTGAAACGTTCACTTGGAGCGAATATACGGACGTGGAAGGCGCGCGCCTCACGTGGTCGCGCGTCAGGTCACCCGGCGCGCCGCAGCCGCAGAGCGCGAGGGCCAGCTCCAGCTCGGCTCCGAGCAGCTCCAGGACCCGCCGCGCGCCCTCCTCGCCGCCGGCCGCGAGCCCCCAGAGCACCGGCCGCCCGACCATCACCGCGTCGGCGCCGAGGGCCAGCGCGAGGGCGGCGTCGACGCCGCGGCGGACCCCGCTGTCGACGATGACGGTGGCGCGCCCGGCGACCGCGTCGACGATCTCGGCGAGGACGTCGCCGGGGGCGATCGCGCGTTCGAGCTGGCGGCCGCCGTGATTGGAGACGACGATCCCGGCGGCGCCGTGCTCGATCGCCAGCTCGGCGTCGGCGGCGGTCAGGATGCCCTTGATCAGCAGCGGCACGCCGGTCGCCGCGGCGAGCTCGCCGGCGTCCGCCCAGTCGAAGGAGGCGTCCATCAGCTCGAAGGTCTCCTCGACGCTGATCGCCCGCGAGCCGCCGAGCGCGGCGGCGACGCTCGGGATCGTCACCTCGGCCGGGATCCGGAAGCCGGTCCGCAGATCGCGCTCGCGGTTGCCGCCGGGCGGCAGGTCGGCGGTCAGGACGATCGCCTCGAAGCCGGCGTCGAGCGCCTCGTCGGTCAGCGCCCGGGTCACGCCGGCGTCGCGGAAGGGATAGAGCTGGAACCAGCGGCGGCCGCCCGGCGCGGCGGCGGCGACCTCGGTCGGGGTCGCGGTGGCAAGGGTCGACAGGCACATCACCGTGCCCGCGGCCGCGGCGGCGCGGGCCATCGCCGGCTCGCCGTCGGGATGGGCGAGGCGCTGGTAGGCGACCGGCGCGACCAGGATCGGCGCCGCGACCGGACCGCCGAGGACGGTGGCGGCGCTCGTCACCTCGTCGCGGCCGGTCAGCATCCGCGGGCGCAGCCGCCAGCGCCGCCAGGACTCGAGGTTGTCGGCGAGGGTCAGCTCGTCGCCGGCGCCGCCGGCGAAATAGCCGTGCGGGCCGGGCTCGAGGAGCTCGGCGGCCTCGCGTTCGGCATCGCCGACGTTGATCCAGCCCGCAGACACCGCGCGAGCCTAGCTGCGGCCGCTGCTCAGGCGCGCTTGGAGGGCGCGGAAGTGTCGGGCGACCCCGCCGGCGGCGTCCCGGGAGGCGGCGGCGGGCCCCAGCTTTCGCGGCCGTCGGAGGTCTGGATCGGGATCCGTTTGCCGGCCATCGCCGGCGTGTCGACGGTCGTGTCCCAGATCGCCTTGACCCGCGAGAAGACCTCGCGGATTTCGCTGCGCTCGCCCTGATAGCCCCAGTGGTGCTGGTCGGCGAGCAGGCCGCTGGCGTGGATGCCGGCTTCTTCGGCGAGGTAGAGCGCCCGCGGCATGTGGAAGCCCTGGGTGACGACGACCGCGTCGGTGATGTTGAAGATCGACCGCGCCCGCACCATCGTCGCCCAGGTGTCGAGCCCGGCGTGGTCCTCGAAGATGTCCGCCGGCGCGACCCCGTCCCGAACCAGGGCCTTGCGCATCGTGTCGGGCTCGTCGTAGGCCCAGGTGTGGTGGTCCCCCGAGACGAGGACCTTCTGGACCTTGCCGGCGTGCCAGAGCTTCGCCGCCTCGCTGACCCGGTCCGCCAGCATCCCGCTCATGTGCCCGTTCTGATTGACCAGTGCCCCCGGCACGATCGCCACTTCCGCCGGCGGCACGTCAGCCACCCTGGAGGTCGCCTCCCCCTCCGTGGTCAGGAGGATGTACGCATTGGACCCAGCAATCACCAGCGCCAGCAGAGCAATCGACCCGCCCACAACGGCAGTCGTCTTCTTCCACCGCCGAAACGGATAAGTCAGCGTCTCAAATCCCCTGCGCACTCCACAAACGCTAACAAGCAACGGAGATGGAGGTGCTCAACCCGTCGAGCCTGCACCAGCTGTCGCCGGAACAAGCTGTTGCCGGAACAAGCCGTTGCCGGAGGGGCGTGGTGCTCCTCTCCCGACGCGGCGTCCTCCTTTTCGCTCAACCAAGCGAACTCGGACGGCCGCAAGCCTCCCAGCGAAAAGGCCAGCAAAGGGAGAGGGGCACCACGCCCCCCCCTCGCCAGCAAAATCCGTCCCTAGAAGTGGACGATCGGAATGATCAGGATGGCGACGATGTTCGCCACCTTGATCATCGGGTTGATCGCCGGCCCCGCCGTGTCCTTGTACGGATCACCGACGGTGTCACCGGTCACCGACGCTTCGTGCGCCTCGGAGCCTTTGCCGCCGTGCGCCCCGTCCTCGATCAGCTTCTTGGCGTTGTCCCAAGCACCGCCGCCGGCGGTCATCGAGATCGCCGCGAAGAGGCCGACGACGATGACGCCGATCAGCAGCCCACCGAGCGCGTCGACGCTCAGCAGCCCGACGATCACCGGCACGACGATCGGGATCAGGGCCGGCGCGATCATCTCTTTCTGCGCCGCCAGGGTCACGATCGAGACCGTCTCCCCGTAATCAGGTTTTTCGGTCCCCTCCATGATCCCCGGGTGCTCTTTGAACTGTTTGCGCACCTGCTCGACGACCTGGCCGCCGGCCCGGCCGACCGCCTCGATCGAGAGCGCCAGGAACAGGTAGACCATCATGCCGCCGATGATCAGCCCGATCAGCACGTCGGGGCTGGTCAGATGGAACAGCCCGTTGAGGTTGAACCCGGGCGGTGCTTCGTCGGCCAATTCGCTGCGGAACGCCGCGAACAGCACCAGCGCCGCCAGCGCGGCGGAGCCGATCGCGTATCCCTTGGTCACCGCCTTGGTCGTGTTGCCGACCGCGTCGAGCGGATCGGTGACGTTCCGCACCTCCTCTGGCAGGTCCGCCATCTCGGCGATGCCGCCGGCGTTGTCGGTGATCGGCCCGAAGGCATCGAGGGCGACGATCAGGCCGCAGAGCGAGAGCTGGGCGACGACGGCGATGCCGATGCCGTAGATCCCGGCGAGCTCGTTGGCGCCGAGGATCGCGAGGGCGATGACCAGCGCCGGAGCGGCGGTCGACTGCATGCCCTGGGCCAGTCCCTGGATGATGTTGGTCGCGTGACCGGTCTCCGAAGCGGCAGCAATTGACTTGACTGGTCGGAAACGAGTCGACGTATAATATTCGGTGATTCCGAAGAGCAGCGCGGTGACCGCGACGCCGATCACGGCGCACAGCCAGAGGTCGCCGACGCTGACCGCCTTGGCCGCCGTGTTGGCGAATCCGAGCCGCAGCGGGTCGCTCATCATCCAGTCGGTGATCGGGTAGAACGCCGCGATTGAGAGCACCCCGGAGATCAGCAGGCCGCGGTACAGCGCGCCCTCGACCTTGTCGGTTTTGGTCCGCACGCAGAGCGCGCCGATGATCGAGGCGATGATCGCCACCCCACCGAGCACCAGCGGGTAGATCGCGACCTCGCGGGCGTAGTCGGAGGTGAAGGTGAGGACGCCGAGCAGCATCACGGCGACCGAGGTGACCGCGTAGGTCTCGAACAGGTCGGCGGCCATGCCGGCGCAATCGCCGACGTTGTCGCCGACGTTGTCGGCGATCACGGCCGGGTTGCGGGGATCGTCCTCGGGGATCCCCGCCTCGACCTTGCCGACCAGGTCGGCGCCGACGTCAGCGGCCTTGGTGAAGATGCCGCCGCCGAGACGGGCGAACACGGAGATCAGCGAGCCTCCGAAGCCGAGACCGATCAGCGCATCGACGGCCTCCTTGTCGGTGCTGCCGGTGACGATCAGGATCCCGTAGTAGCCGGCGACGCCGAGCAGCGCCAGGCCGACGACCAGCAGGCCGGTGACCGAGCCGCCTTTGAAGGCGACGTCGAGCGCCGGCGGCACACCGCCGCGAGCGGCCTCGGCGACGCGCGTGTTGGCGCGGACCGAGACGTTCATGCCGATGAACCCGGTCGACCCCGACAGCGTGGCTCCGATGATGAAGCCGACCGCGGTCTTCCAGTCCTGCAGGATCAGCAGGAGGATCGCGATCGGCACCGCTACCGCGGCGATGATCGTGTACTGGCGGGAGAGATAAGCCTGGGCTCCCTCCTGTACCGCCCCCGAGATCTCCTGCATTCGATCGTTGCCGGGCGACTTCGCCAGCAGACGTTGGGTGATTAGAAGTCCATATGCGACGGCGGCGCCGGCGCAGACCAGCGCGACGACCACCCCGTATTCCCTCAAGAAGCTGGTCAAGTCTCATTCCTCCGGTGGATTGGCGGCGCGAGTGTATATAGAGCGACGGAGGCCACGCCCTGCGGTCCCGCCGGCAGAGCGCAGAATCGGTGCTTTCGGGGGCTTTTCGGCCTTGTCAAGAGGCCTGCTGGGCGCGCTGGCCGGCGCCGGCATAGGTGCGGCGCGTGTCGGCGACCGCTTCGCGGTAGACGTCCTCGAGCGAGGCGCCGCCGCCAAGCGCCGCGCGCGCCCGCTCGGCGCCGTTGTGGTCCGCCAGGGCGACGTCGATGCCGAGCCGCGAGCGGGCCGGCTCGCTCCAGGCGAGCACCCGGTCGAGCAGCGCCCGCGTCTCGATCTCCTCGCCGGCCCGGAAGTCGATCATCCGGCCGCCGGCGCCGTGGCGGATCGCCCGCCAGAGGTTCTCCTCGATCTCGCGGTCGCCGAGCGGCGCCCGTCCCGCCCCTTCGTAGCCGCGCTCGTCGAGATCCAGGGCGGTCTGGGCCACGCAGGCGGCAATCAGCCCGGCCAGCGCCGTCGACTCCTCGCCGCGCGTCTGGGCGTCGCAGATCCGCACCTCGACGGTGCCGAAGCTGTGGTGCGGGCGCACGCTCCACCACAGCTGGGTCGCCTCGACGATCGAGTTGGTGCGCTCCAGCAGGCCGACGAAGCCGGTGTAGGTGTCCCAGTCGCGGAACGTCGCCGGCACGCCGCAGCGCGGAAAGATGCGGGTGAAGGTCTCGCTGCGGACCGAGGCGAGGCCGGTGTCGCGGCGGTCGAGGAAGGGCGAGTTGGCGGAGACGGCGAGGAGCAGCGGCAGCAGCTCGCGCATCCAGTCGCAGACCGCGACCGCGCGATCGGCGCCGTGGATGCCGATGTGGAGGTGCAGGCTCCAGGTGTTGTTGCGCTGGGCGACGTAGCCGAGTTCGCCGCGCAGGCGGTTGTAGTGGGGCGTGTCGATGATCGTCTGGTCGAGGTAGCTGGCCCAGGGATGGGTCGCGGTGGCGCCGAGCGCCAGCCCCATCGACTCGGCCAGGGCGAAGAGGCGGGTGCGCCGCTCCTGCTGCTGGGCCACCGCCTCGCCGAAGGTCTCGCCGCGGCCGGAGCGGATCTCGATCTCGGCGGCGATCAGCTCGCCGGCCGCCGCCTCGGCCAGCACCGCGTCTTCCTGGCAGGCGGCGTAGAGGTCCTCGAAGCGGTGCTCGAGATCGAGCGTCGCCGGGTCGAGGATCGCGAACTCCTCCTCGATCCCGATCGTGAAGTCGGTCGAGTCCTCGAAGCGCTCGCGCGCGAGGTCGAGGTCCAGGGACGGGTCCGGCGACGCGGTCACTCAGGCCAGGTAGAAGTAGAGCGCGTAGAGCAGGTCCACGGCGGGGCTCGAGGTGTGGACCGTCACCTCCGGCGGCACCTGGAGGAGCTGCTCGGAGTAGTTGAAGATGATTTTGACGCCGGCCTTGACGAGACGATCGGCGACCCCCTGGGCGGCCTCGGCCGGCACCGCGAGGACGCCGACGACGACGTCCTCCTCCTTGACCACGGCGTCGAGGTCGGCGAGCTCGCGCACCGCCAGCTCGCCCACCTTGGTGCCGACGACGGCGGGATCGACGTCGAAGACGGCGACGACCTGGAACCCGTGGTCGGCGAAGATCGCCGAGCTGGCGATCGCCTGGCCGAGGTGGCCGGCGCCGAACAGGGCGATGTTGTGCTGGCCCGAGGTGCGGAGGATCTTGCGGATCTCCGAGACCAGCGAGTCGACGTTGTAGCCGACGCCGCGCTTGCCGAACTTGCCGAAGCCGGAGAGGTCGCGGCGAATCTGGGTCGGGTTGATGTGGGTGTACTCGGAGAGCTCCTGCGAGGAGATCGTCTCGCGTCCCATCTTGCGGGCCTGGGTCAGCACCTGCAGATAGCGCGACAGGCGCGCGGCGACACCCAGCGAAAGGCGCTCGCCTTCGACCGGGAACGGCGCCGCGTCCAGCTCATCGATCACCTCGACCATGCCCCCAGCGTATCTAGTCTGCCCCGCAGCCCGGCCTCGTCGAGCACCAGCTCGGAGGCGAGGAGGCCGTCGACCTCGACCACCGGGATGCGCTCGAGATGGCGGCGGAGCAGCAGGTCGTCGCTCTCGATGTCGATCTCGTGGAGGGCGAAGCGGTAGCCCTCGGCGTGCAGAGCGACGATCCTGGCGACCGCCTCCTCGCAGAGGTGGCAGCCCGGCCTGGAGTAGACGACGACCTCGGGCAGGCGCTCGGGCTCGGCGGCCATCGGGACTCGGCGGGCCTAGGCGGCGGCGCGTTCGCCGCTGGCAAAGGCGTCGTAGCCGAGGTAGTCGGGATAGGGGACGGCGTCGGCGAAGCGGGCGGCCGAGCCGATCATCGCCGCGTTGTCGGTGCAGAGCGCGATCGGGACCAGCTTGAGGCGGACGCCCTGGCGCTCGCAGAGCTCGGCGACGGCGGCGCGCAGCGGCCCGTTGGCGGCGACCCCGCCGCCGAGCGCGACGGCCTCCCAATCACCCCGTTTGAGCGCCCGCTTGAGCTTGGCGACGAGCTGGTCGACGACCGCTTTCTGGAACGAGGCGGCGAGGTCGGCGCGGCGCTCCGCCACCCCGTCATCGCCGAGGTCGCGGCAGCGGTAGACGAGCGCCGTCTTGAGGCCGCTGAAGCTGAAGTCGAGGCCGGGGTCGCGGGCCATCGCCACCGGCAGCTCGAAGGCCTCGGGGTCGCCTGCCTCGGCCTCCTTCTGGATCGCCGGGCCGCCCGGATAGCCGAGGCCGAGCAGGCGCGCCGACTTGTCGAAGGCCTCTCCGGCGGCGTCGTCGAGGGTCTGGCCGAGCTGCTCGTAGCCGCCATGGTCGCGGACCCCGGCCAGCAGCGTGTGGCCGCCGGAGGCGACCAGGCAGAGGAAGGGGGGCTCGAGCGGCTCGGGCTCGAGGAAATTGGCGGCGACATGCCCCTGCAGGTGGTCGACCGGGATCAGCGGCAGGCGGCGCGCGGCGGCGATCGCCTTGGCGGTCGAGACCCCGACCAGGAGCGCGCCGATCAGCCCCGGCCCGCGGGTCGTCGCGATCGCCTCGATGTCGTCCAGCGTCACCCCCGCCTCGCCGAGCGCCGCCTGAACCACCGGCTCGATCAGCTCGAGATGGTGGCGGGCGGCGACCTCGGGGACGACGCCCCCGAAGCCGGCGTGGGCGGCGGCCTGCGAGGAGATGACATTGGAGCGGATCCTCGCTCCGTCGAGGACGGCGGCGCAGGTGTCGTCGCAGGAGGTCTCTATCGCCAGCAGCACGGCAGCTTCCCTACCCGTTTCAGTCCAGCCACATGATCAGCGCGTCCTCGCCGTTGTCGTGGTAATAGCGCGGACGGACGCCGGCAGAGCGGAAGCCGAAATGCTCGTACATGCCGATCGCGCGCTTGTTCGTGACCCGCACCTCGAGCGTGAAGGGCAGCGTGCCCCGGCCCTCCTCGAAGAGCCGGCGCAGCAGCGCCCCGGCGACGCCCCCGGCGCGGTGCTCGGGCGAGACGGCGATGTTCATCAGGTGCCAGACCTGGTCGTAGCGCGAGCAGATCACGTAGCCCAGCAGGTCGTCGCCGGCGCTGGCGGCGAGGCAGATCCCCGACGGCTTGGAGAGCTCGAGCACGAACATCGCCAGCGACCACGGGGTCGGGAAGGAGCGCCGCTCGATCGCGATGACCGCCGGCAGGTCGCTGTAGGCGAGGCGGCGGACCCGCAGCTCGCCGCTGCGCTCACTGCGGTCTTGGGGAAGAGTCTCGTGCACGCCAGCGCTCCGCGTCGGGGGGTCTGATGTAGATCGGCTCGAGCGGATCGGGATCCGAATCGCCGCCGGCCGCCGCCGCCAGGGCGCAGATGTGGCGCGCGGCGACGCGGTGGACGGGGTCGTCGTCGTCCGCTATCCGGACACCGCTCCCGCTCAGCTCGCCTCGGAATCGTACCGCCCCGGAACCGGCGACAGCAGGTGGGACCGACAGCTGGGCGACCCGCTCGGCGAGCTCCTCGGGGGCCATCACGGCCGGCTCCCAGAGACGCTCGCCGGCCGGCCCGTAGAGGGCGACGAAGACCTCGCCGCGGTAGCCGTCGAGGACGGCCAGCCGCTCGCCCGCGGCGCCAGCCGCGGCGATCCCGGCACCAAGCGCGTCGAGGGTGCCGACCCCCCGCACCGGCAGGCCGGTGGCGGCGGCGAGCCCGTGGGCGGTCGCGATCCCGACCCGCAGGCCGGTGAAGGAGCCGGGCCCGAGCCCGACCGCGATCAGGTCGACGCCGTCCCAGCCCCCGGCCGCCGTGGCGCAGCGCTCGACCTCGGCCAGCAGGCCGGTCGCGTGCAGCGGCCGGCCCGCCGCCGAGAGCCCCAGCCGGCCCTCGAGCAGGATCTCCTCGCCGCGGCGGGCGCAGGCCACGGTGTCGGCGGTCGCGGTGTCGAAGCCGACTACGGTCGGGGGGCCGCCGTCACCGGCGACCGCTCCCCTACCCCTTGACTCGGAAGGCGAAGGAGCCGACTTTCTTGCCCTTCACGAACCAGCTGACGACGTGTCGGCCGGGGATCGTCGAGGTGACCTTGTTGACGTAGAGCGTGCCCTTTTCGGCCTGCTGGGCCTTCGCACAGAGGTTTTTGCCGCTCGGGAACTTGACGCAGACGGTGTAGCTCACTTCTCCCTTGAGGCTTTTGAAGAAGGCGCCCTTCTTGCTGCCCTTGGGGCAGACGTGATCGGGAGTCGCCTTGCGCGAGAGCCCGCAGGCGACGTAGTGCTTGTAGGCGGGGCCGGCGGCGGACGCCGAACCCGCGCTCGCCAGCAATCCCGTGACCACCATCACGGCGGCGAGCGCCTTCAGTCCCTTCATCGTGTTCAGACCCTTCCTCGTCGAATCTCTGGCTGGATGCGGCACCTTCGACAACCCCGATCGGTCTGTCTCGATGCGGTCCGCAGGCTAGCGAGTGACCTCGATGGTCCGTCGCTCGCCGCCGGCGTGGGCGATCCGCACCTCCAGCGCCACCGGGCCGAGCCGCTCGGCGCCGGCCGCCGGCCACTCGACGAAGGCGACGCCGTCGCCGCCCAGGTAGTCATCCAGCAGCGCCGGGTCCTCGCCCTCCAGCGTCTCGAGCCGGTAGAGGTCGAGGTGGGAAATCGGCAGGCGGCCGCCGCCGTAGCGCTGGCCGATCGTGAAGGTCGGCGAGGTGACCGGCTCGGTGACCCCGAGAGCGCGGGCGACACCGCGGATCAGGGTCGTCTTGCCAGCCCCGACCTCGCCGGAGACGACGACGACGTCACCGGGCTCGATCAGCGCGGCGAGTTCGGCCCCGATCGCTTCGGTGTCGGCGGCACTCGCGGTCTCCTGAAGTGACACGGACGTTCCCTACCCGAAGAAGTCCAGCTGGTCTTCGGAGGGCGGCAGCGGCGAATCGGACTCGCTGTCGCCGCGCCCGATCTCCTCCGCTTCGGCGATCTCCTCGGCGCTCGGCCCCGGCTCGGGCAGCGGCCGTTCGAGGAGGGCCGGGATCGTCGCGAAGTCGCCCCTCAGGGTCTCCTTGACGGCCGGAGTGCGAAGCGCCGCAGCCGGGTGGAAGAGCGGCAGCAGGAACACCGGGCGGCCGCCGAGCTCGTGCAGCTGGGGCTCGCCGCGGACCTTGGTGATGCCGACCGGGCTGCCGGTCAGGAGCTTGGTGGCGAAGTTGCCGAGCGTGCAGAGGACGCGCGGTTGGATCAGCCGCACCTGCTCGAACAGATAGGGCTCGCAGGCGCCGATCTCGGCCGGCAGCGGGTCGCGGTTCCCGGGCGGCCGCGACTTCAGGACGTTGCAGATGAAGACGTCCTCCCTCGCCAGCTCGATCTCACCCAGCATCTGGTTGAGCAGCTGGCCGGCTCGGCCGACGAACGGCAGCCCCTGCTTGTCCTCTTCGGCGCCCGGCGCCTCGCCGACGAACATCAGGTCGGCGTCGGCGTTGCCGGCCCCGAAGACCGCCTTGGTCCGGGTCTCATAGAGGGGGCATTTGGTGCAGTCGGCCACCTCGCGGTATAGCTCGACCAGGCGCTCGCGCCGCGCCTCGGCGCTCATCGCCGCCATCGGCCCCGTCCCCTCGGCGCGCCGCTCACGGTTTCTCCCCCGCCGCCCGCCGCTTGCGCGACTCGCTGATCCGGTCGGTCCGCGCCGCTTCGCGCTCGCGCCGCCGCGATTCGTCGGAGCGCACGCCGGCCCCGCGCGGCAACCGGCCCGGCGGTGAGACCGAGGTGAACACCCGCCGCGTCTCCCCCGCCCCGCAGCTCGGACACGCGGGCGCCGCGGCATCGGCGGCCATCAGCTCCTCGAACCGCTCCCCGCACCCCGCGCACTCGAACTCGTAGATCGGCAAGTGGGCTTAAGACTGTTTGCGGTTGGTCGACATCCCGCTCTAGGCTGCCAAATCTCGGGGCGGAGCGGTCGCCCGACCCACTGCGGCCCGGCCGCCAACGGCCCAGCGCGCTCGACCTAGGCGTCCAGCTCGGCGACGAGCGCCCCGACCCGCTCGGCGATCTCCGCGCGCGTCGCCCGCACCGCCTCAATCGGCTGATCCTTCGGATCGGGAAGATCCCAGTCGACGTAGCGGCGGCCGGGGATGTAGGGGCACTTGTCGCCACAGCCCATCGTCACCACCACGTCGGCCCAGCGGGCGTCCTCCTCGGTCAGCCTGTGGGGCACGCGGCCGCGCAGGTCGATTCCGATCTCGTCCATCACCGCGACGACCTCGGGGTGGACGTGCCGGCCGGGCGTGGTGCCGGCCGAGCGGGCGCCGTGGCGACCCTCGGCGGCACGTTCGAAGAGCGCCTGGCTCATCTGCGAGCGGCCGGCGTTGTGGAGGCAGACGAAGAGGGCGTTTGCCATCGTGCGGTGCTAGGCCAGCGGCTTGCGGGCGCGGACGATCGCCGAGGCGGCGGCGGCGTGGACGCGGTGGGTCTCGGTGATCTCGACCTCCTCGAGCCCGGCGGCGGCAAGCGCCTCGGTGAACTCGCGGCGGGTGAGAGCACCGGCGATGCAGCCGGTGCACTCGGCCATCTCGGCTTTCGTGGCTGCGTCCATGCCCTCGTCGGCGATCACATCGGAGACGGCGAAGCGGCCGCCGGGCCTCAACACGCGCGCTGCCTCGGCGATGACCCGCGGCTTGTCGCCGGAGAGGTTGATGACGCAGTTGGAGATGACGACGTCGACGGTCTCGGCCGGCAGCGGAATCGCCTCGATCTGGCCGCGCAGCCACTCGACGTTCTCGACCCCGGCCTTGGCCTGGTTCTGTCGCGCCAGGGCCAGCATCTCGTCGGTCATGTCGAGACCGTAGGCCTTGCCGGTCGGGCCGACGCGGCGGGCCGAGAGCAGCACGTCGATGCCGCCGCCGGAGCCCAGGTCGAGGACGGTTTCGCCCTCGCGCAGCTCGGCGACGGCGGTCGGGTTGCCGCAGCCCAACGAGGCCATCGTCGCGGTGTCGGGAAGCTCGTCTCGCTCGCCCTCCTCGTAGCGCCCGGCGCCGAAGACCCTGGCTTCGTCGTCGGTCAGGACGGTGTCGGGGGCGCAGCATGACCCGCCCGCCTGATCTGCACCGCTGACGCTGGTCGCGGCGGCGGCGTAGCGAGCGCGGACGGCCTCGCGGATCGCCTCGGCCTTGGCCTCGGTCGAGCTGCCGTCGGTCGTGGTGGTCGGTGGCACCTGATTCAGCTCAGCCATGCGGACAGCTCCTCCAGGGCGTCGGGGATAACGTAGTAGTAGGCCCAGAGGCCCTGGCGCTCGGAGCCGACGACACCGGCATCGCGGAGCACCTTCAGGTGATGGGAGACGGTCGGTTGGGAGAGGTCGAAGAGCGGCACCAGCTCGCAGACGCAGACTTTGCCGGCGTGCTTTCGCAGCACGTCGACGAGCTGCAGGCGCACCGGATCGCCAAGCGCTTTGGCGATGGCCGCCATGCGCCCAGCTCGGGCACGCTCGACGTCCGGGTAGACGACCGGCTCGCAGCAGGGATCGCCGGCCGGCCTCTTGGTCTTCGGGGAGAGCTGCATATCGACCGACATCTATCTACATATATCTATTGAATCAGCGTCTGTCAATACGTAGGATCGTGGCGTGGTCGACGCGCCCCTGCCCCGCCGCCTCCTCGCCGAGTTCCTCGGGTCGGCCTTCCTGGCGGCGGCGGTGGTCGGCTCGGGTATCGCCGCGGCGCAGCTCTCCCCCGGCGATACCGGGCTGCAGCTGTTCGAGAACGCCGCCGCCACGGCGGCCGGCCTCTTCACCTTCATCCTCATGTTCGGCCCGATCTCGGGTGCCCACTTCAACCCCGTCGTCTCGCTCCTCGACGCGGCGCTCGGCGGGCTGCCGCGCCGCGACCTTCTCGGCTACATCCCCGCCCAGGTCCTGGGCTGTATCGCCGGAGCGATCACCGCCAACGCGATGTTCGGCCTCACCGCGGTCTCGATCTCGACGACGCATCGCGCCTCACCGCCCCACCTCTTCGCCGAGGTCGTCGCAACGCTCGGGCTCGGGCTCGTGATCTTCTCCCTGGCCCGCACGCGTCGCGGCTCGATCGCGCCGGCCGCGGTCGGCGCCTACATCGGCGCCGCCTACTTCTTCACCAGCTCGACCAGCTTCGCCAACCCGGCGATCGACGTCGGCCGGATGTTCTCCGACACGTTTGCCGGGATCGCTCCGGCCTCGGTGCCGGCCTATGTCGCCGTGCAGCTCCTCGGTGGGGCTGTCGCGCTGGCCCTGATCCGCGTCCTCTACCCCGACCTCTCCGCCGCGGAGGCCGCCGAGATCATGGTGCCCCAGGACGGCGCCGGTCAGGAGAGTCCCAGCACCGCGTAGCGCACGCCGAGGGCCAGCGCGACGACGCCGAGCCCGCGGCGCAAGCGGTCTTCCGGCAGTCGCGATTGCAGGCCGGCGCCGACGTAGCCGCCCAGCAGCCCGCCGGCCCCCATCGCGAGGCCGACGACCCAGACCGGGGCGATCGAGCCGCTGTGGCGCAGGCTGAGGACGGCATAGGCGATGACGCCGACGATCGAGGTGAGGAAGGTCGATGCGAGCGCGGCCGGGGCGACCTCGACGACCGTGAAGCCGAGGCCGACGAGGACCGGGGCAAGCAGCGAGCCGCCGCCGATCCCGTAGATGCCGCCGATCGTGCCGACCAGGAGCGCCATCGCGGTGATCCGCCGGTCGTCCGCCGCGGGTGGCGTTCGCCGCCCGGCCGCCGAGCGGCCGCGGGCGAGCCAGGCGCCGGGCGGCACCAGCACCGCCGCGATCACCAGGTAGAAGGCGCTCGGCCCGGACAGCAGCTCGACCCGGATCACCGCGCCGATCACGACGCCGGGCAGCGTCCCGATCACGAGCGCCTTGGTCAGCGGCGCCGCGCGGATGCCGCGCCCGGCGTAACGGGCGAGCGCGCCCGGCGTCGCGATGACGTTGTAGAGGAGGTTCGTCGGCGTCAGCGACGGGCTCGGCGTGTCGAGGAGGCTCACCTGGACCGGGACCAGGAAGACCGCGCCCGAGACACCGACCGGCGTCGTCACGACCGCGATCAGAAAAGCCAGGCCACCGCCCAGGAGTGCATGGCCCAACATGGCGGGCAGGCTACGCGACGTGGTGGGGTGACGGGGGTCGCGGGGTGGGTCCGATATTCCCCCTGGGGCAGGGTGTCTGCCATCCTTCGGCGATGCCCGAGGAGCGATCGATCGCCTGCTCGCTGGGCGCCGCTGACCTGACGGCCCGGCTCGACCTGATCGCCGCGATCGGCGCCGAGAGCCTGATCTCCCACGACACCGAGGGCGACACCCAGCTGCTGAGGTTCCGGCGCGACGACGGCGTGCGACGCTCGCTGGAGAACGTCATCGCCGCCGAGGCGAGGTGCTGCCCGTTCCTGGACATGGAGATCCGCGAGGGGGCCGGGGAGCTGGTCCTGGTGATCGCCGCGCCTGACGAGGGCGCTCCGGTCGCCGCCGAGCTCGCCGCCGCCTTCGCGGCGGGCTGACGCTCGCCCTCGCCTGCGGCGAGGCCCACCCGGCACCTACCTGATCATCGCGCCGGCAGGATGTTGTGGTTGCGGTGGAAGACGTTGTCGGGGTCATAGGCGGCCTTGACCTGCTGCAGGCGGCGGTGGGTGTCGGGGTCGAAGGCCTGCTCGATCCGCGCCGTCTCGTCCTCGGCCAGGTAGTTGACGTAGGCCTCGTCACCGGCGACCGCGGCGATCGCCTCGTGGGCGCTGCGGGTGTGCTCGATGCTCGCCGCCCCGGGCTCGCCGGGCGGCCAGGTCGCGATCAGGTTGTAGACGAAGCCGGCGCCGCGGTGGCCGTAGGCCGAGCCGCCGACGGGCTCGCGGGCGTGGGCCCCGCCGAGCGCATGGATGTCGAGGTGGGTCATCGGCGAGGGGGCGGTCCGGCCGTAGTCGGCGAGCGCCGCGGCGATCGCCGGCTCGAGGCTCGGCAGGTAGCCGGCCTTCCAGTAGTTGAAGAGGCCCGGCTGGCCGTTGCGGTCGTTCGCCTTCTGCCAGGTCGCGTAGGGCAGGCGGCCGAGCGTGCTCAGCAGCGGCTCTCCGGCTCGCCGAAGCAGCGCCTCGACCTCGCCGTCGCGCCGCGGATCGCCGGACCAGCAGGCCCCCAGGGCGACAATCTTGGCCCCGACCAGCTCGGGCGGCAACGAGGGCAGCGGCGGCGCCGATTGCAGGCTGACCGCGAGGGCGAGGCTCTCCGGCGCCTCGGCGGCGAGCGAGGCGAGGGTGCCGAGGACCGCCTCGGCCCGGTCGGCCGGGAAGGCCAGGGCGCCGGCGAAGACCGTCTCGCCGATCGGATGGAGCCCGAACCGCAGCTGGGTGACGACGCCGAAGTTGCCACCGCCGCCGCGCAGCGCCCAGAGCAGGTCGAGGTGGTCGTCGAGCGAGACCTCGACGGTCCGCCCGGCGGCGATCACCACCCGCGCGCCGAGGAGGTTGTCGCAGGCGGCACCGGCGCGCCGGGCGAGCCAGCCGAGACCGCCGCCGAGCGTCAGCCCGGCAACGCCGGTCGAGGAGATGACGCCGCCGGGGCTCGCCAGCCCGTGGGCTCCCGATGCCGCGTCCAGCATCGCCCAGGTGGCGCCGCCGCCGACCGTGGCGAGACGCGCCCCGGGGTCGATCGACACGTCGGCCAGCCGCGCCAGGTCGATGACGAGACCGTCGTCGCAGACGGCGAGGCCGGCGACGTTGTGGCCGCCGCCGCGGACCGCGATCTCGACCTCGTGGGCGACCGCCCAGCGCACGCAGTGCTCGACCTCCGCCTCGCTGGCCGGGTAGGCGATCGCCGCCGGGTGGCGATCGATCGCCGCGTTCCAGATCCGCCGCGCCTCCCTGTAGCCCGGGTCGGCCGGGCCGATGACCGCGCCGGACAGCCCGTCCGCCAGCTCGCCGAGCTGCTCCGGCGACGCGGCCGTCATCCCCGCCCCCCGGCTTCCGGGGAGATCGAGGAGTGCATTGAGGTTGCCGGAGACCCTCGATGCACTCCTCGATCCGCGCCGTCGAGGGCGGCGGTGACCCCGCGCAGGTCGTCGAAGACCTCATCGCCCCCCCCTCGCGCAGGTCGGCCTCGGTGCGGCCGCCGGTCAGCACCCCGACCGCCACCGCGCCCGCAGCCGCGGCGGCGCGCATGTCCCAGGCGCTGTCGCCGACGTACCAGCAGTCCCGCGGCTCGAAGCCGAGCTCGCGCGCCGCCAGTTCGACCGAGTCGGGCGCCGGCTTCGCCGCGGCGTCGGCACCGGCGACGAACAGAGGCCACTCGCCGTGGCCGACCGCCGCCCGCAGGAGCGCCTCCGCCGTCGCCCGGCCGCCACCGGTGACGATTGCGGTTGGCAGCTCCCACCGCGCCACCGCGGCGCTCAGCTCCGCCGCCCCCGGGCACGGTCCGACGCCGGCCAGCAGCGGCTCGATCGCCTCGGCGTGGGCGACGCCCAGCAGCTTCGCCTCCGCTCCGGTGAGGCCACCGTCGAGCACCGGCCCGATCTCATCCTCCAGAGCCTTCAACCCACGCCCGAGCAGCCGATGGACGCGCCACCCCGGAATCGCCAGACCCCGCGCCGCCAGTGCCCGCTGCCAGGCGACCACCTGGACGTAGACGCTGTCGGCGAGCGTGCCGTCGAGGTCGAGCAGCAGCCCCCGCGGCGGTCCGCCCGCGGTTTCAAGTGCGCTCACAGGAAGGCGATGCTGCCGACGGCGATGTCTTCGTCGTCCTGGGTCATCCGCAGCTGCTGCACGCCGGCCTCGTCCGGCTCGGCCCGGCAGTAGGCGAGACGGTCGAGGTCGCCGTAGCGCAGGCACTTGATCCGCAGCTCGGAGAGCAGCGGCGGCGGGCCCTCCTCGGGGACCCCCACCGAGGCCAGCGCGGCCTGCCGGAAGGCCTCTAGCTCGAGCATCCCGGGGATGTGGTCGAGCGGATGGTCGAAGAGCACCGCGTGGTCGGTCAGCACCCGCACCGACCACCAGCCGGGGTCCTCCTCGCCGGTCGCCCCGAGCACGACGTCGTCCTCGCTGCTTCGGGCGACCCGCGCCGGCGCGGCGCTCGGTGGCGGCTCGGCGGCCTGCAGGTGCGTCCGCGAGGACCCGCCGCGCCAGCGCAGGGCGGGGTAGTCCGCGGGCGAGACGCAGGCGACAGCGCCCGATCCGGCTGCCGCCAGATCACCGTCGCGGTAGAGCTCGAGGTTCACTCGCATCCCGCCCAGTCCCTCGTCGCGATGGCGCAGTTCGGTGCAGGTGACGAGCACGTCGAGGTTCGTCGGCACCGCCCCGACCAGCATCGCCTCCTCACCTTCGATGTGGAAGTCGAGGTCGCGGAACACGAACTGGGTGCCGTGCGGCACGTCGAAGCCGATGTGGGACAGCAGCAGGCCGGACTGGCGGATGCACTCGGCGATCAACATCGGATCGTGGCGTCCACCGGCGTCGGTGCCATAGAAGGTGTGCGCCCGCGGCCACTGGACGCCGAGGTTGAAGCGATCGGCGTCGAGCCGGACCACGTCGGTAAGCAGCACCTCGGCCAGCGCCGCGCGGTGGACGAGGTTGCGGTCGATGGTCCGGTCGAAGCCGACGGCTGGTTCGACGGTTTGCACGGCCGAGCCTTGACTGGATTTGGGCATGTTCGCTCCGAATTATTCTCGTTTAATTAGGGTTTGCTCACAAGCTTTTACTTGTCGGACAATTGGATGTCAAACGCTTACCTGAACGTTTTAAATACGCTGCGGCGATGAAGCTCAATCGACCGATCGCCGCGACGCTCATCGCCCTCGCCGCGCTCACCACCGCCCTGGCCCCGTGCGCCGACGCCGCCGCCATTTCGCCCAGCGCCATCTCGGCGGGGCAAGAAGCCGAATTCGAAGCCAGCGGCAGCAACGGGTTCCGGGTGCAGTTCGTGCTCTCCAAGCGGGCCTTCGGCGCCGCCGCCTCCAAGGGCCCGGCGACCGTCAGCTACAAAGTCCACGGCGGCAGCGCCGGGGACGGCCGCTTTGCGGGAACGCTGCCCGGAATCGGCAGGGTCTCGGTTCGTTTCCACCAGCACGGCAGGACCAAACGCCTGCCGATCCTCTGCCGGCAGGCGCCGACCCTGGTGCGCCCGGGCTACTTCGTCGGCACGGTCCACCT
This sequence comes from uncultured Actinomycetes bacterium, assembly GCA_963839115.1. Classification (GTDB taxonomy): domain Bacteria; phylum Actinomycetota; class Thermoleophilia; order Solirubrobacterales; family 70-9; genus VAYN01. The sequence continues at coordinate 780,199 of CAWITM010000001.1, read as the reverse complement.
TCGCGGCGAACAGGACTACACCGAGGTCGACGCCACTCGGGTCAAGGGGACGGTCAGCGAAACCCCGCGGCGCGACTGCTACCGCAAGCCCAAGCGCCGCCAGTCGGCGCTGGTGCGGGCGATCGAGCCGCAGAAGGCCCAGTTCCTGCTGTTCCAGGCCAAAGCCGGCGCCGTCGCCTTCTTCGGCGGCCAGATCGAGGTCGGCAAGGCGAAAGTCGAACTCTCGATCTTAGGCGCCTCCCACACCCGCCGCCGTGACGGGATGCTGGTCGAAAGCAGAGTCATCGAATTCGGCTCCGCACCGGTCGTCCTGCCCGGCGAAGACATCGAATTCCCGAAGTCGGCGACGGTCGCGCCGCCGGCGCCCTTCAGCGGCTCGGCCGCCTTCGAACTCCAGGATTCCCACACCTCGACCTGGACCGGCGACCTCGCCGTGGAACTGCCGGGGGTCGGCGAGGTCCGCCTCGCCGGGCCGCGGTTCCGCTCCCAGCTCTGCATCTCCAAACACTGCGGCGGGTCGCTGCCGCCCGGACACGGCTCCCACTACGTCAAGGAAGCCGGCTAGCGGCAGCGCCCCGGTTCACCGCGCCTAGCTCAGTGGCTCCCAATCCCAGGCCTTCTGGCTGCTGAGGCTCTCCTGGTCGATATAGCGGTGGAACTCCTCGAGCTCGTCGGGGTCGATGCCGTAGGCGTGCTCGGGGGCCGGGAAGGCCTCGCCGCGGACCTCCTCGCCGTAGCGGCTGACCGCGGCGACCATCTCCTCGTGGAGGTCGGCGTAGCGCTTGACGAACTTCGCCATGTGGCCGGTGGTGATGCCGAGCATGTCGTGGAAGACGAGCACCTGGCCCGAGGTTGCGGGGCCGGCACCGATGCCGATCGAGGGGATGTCGAGCTTGGCGACGATCGCCTCGGTGATCGCCGCCGGGACGGCCTCGAAGACGACCGCGAAGCAGCCGACCGCCTGCAGTGCCAAGGCGTCCTCGCAGAGCTGGATCGCCGCCTTGGCGCTCTTGCCCTGAGCCTTGTAGCCACCGAGCGCGGTCGCGGTCTGGGGGGTCAGGCCGATGTGCCCCATCACCGGGATGCCGGCGCGGACGATCGCCCTGGCGCGCTCGACCGAGACGCCGCCGGCCTCCAGCTTGACGACCTGGCAGCCGGTCTCCTTGACCAGACGCTGGGCGCTGGTGATCGCCAGCTCGTTGCTCGACTCATAGCTGCCCATCGGCAGGTCGCCGATCATCAGCGGCGTTCTGAGGCCGCGGCGGACGGCCTTGCCGAGGACGATCATCTCCTCCATCGAGACGAGGTCGGTGCGGTCGTAGCCGAGCACGACGTTGGCGGCCGAGTCGCCGACCAGGACGAGGTCGACGCCGGCGGCCTCGGCGACCGTCGCCGAGGGGTAGTCGTAGGCGGTGACCATGACGATCGGTTCGCCGTCGCGCTTCATCTCCTCGAGCCGCGGCAGGCTCATCGCGACGCGGTCGGCGGCGGGGACGGTGTGGGAACGGCCTCCTGAGCTCATGCGACCAGCACCTCCGGATGATTGTCGATTGCGATCGGGCTGTTGCCGGCGTCGACGTGGACGACGGTCGGCTCGTAGGCCTCGAGATCGGTCTCGTCGTAGCTGCCGAAGGAGGCGACGATGATCTTGTCGCCCGGCGAGACCAGGTGGGCGGCAGCGCCGTTGACCTGCATCGTCCCCGAGCCCGGCTCGCCGTCGATCACGTAGGTGACGAAGCGCTGGCCGTTGTCGACGTCCCAGACGTGGACCTGCTCGTTGGTGATCAGGTCGGCGCCGGCCATCAGGTCGGTGTCGATCGTGATCGAGCCGATGTAGTCGACGTCGCAGTCGGTCACCGTCGCGCGGTGGATCTTCGACTTCAGCATCTGTCTCTGCACTGCCTCTCCTCTTTCTCTCTTAGACGACGACGTTGTCGATCAGGCGGGCGCTGCCGACGCGGGCGGCGAGGGCGATCAGGACCCGGCGCCCGGCCAGGCCTTCGACCGGCTCGAGCGTCTCCGCGTCGCGCGCCTCCAGGTACTCTGGCTCGATCCCGGCGGCGGCCAGCTCGGCGCGGGCGGCGGCGAGACCGGCGTCGAGAGTCTCGGCGCGAGCGAGGCGGGCGGCCGCCTCGAGGGCCCGCGGGATCGCCACGGCACGGGCGCGGTCGGCAGGATCGAGGTAGACGTTGCGCGAGCTCATCGCCAGGCCGTCGGGCTCGCGGACGGTCGGGCAGACGACGACCCGCAGCGGGAAGTCGAGGTCGGCGACCATGCGCTTGATCACCGCCGCCTGCTGAGCGTCCTTCTGGCCGAAATAGGCGACGTCGGGGCCGACGACGTTGAAGAGCTTGGCGACGACGGTGGTGACGCCGCAGAAGTGGCCGGCGCCGCGGCGCTCGGGGTCGCCGTCGAGAACGCCGGTCAGCTGACCGGCGACCGTGACCGCGGTCGCGAAGCCCTCGGGATAGAGCTCCTCGACCGCCGGGGCGAAGACGAGGTCGACGCCGGCGGCGCCGGCCCTGGCGAGGTCACGGGCCTCGTCGCGCGGGTAGCGGTCGAGATCCTCGCCTGGACCGAACTGGGTCGGGTTGACAAACAGGCTCATGACGACGACGTCGCACTCGGCGCGGGCGGCTTCGAGCAGCGAGACGTGGCCGTCGTGGAGGAAGCCCATCGTCGGCACCAGGCCGATTGTCAGCCCCTGGCGACGGGCCGGCGCCAGCGCCGCGCGCAGGTCGCCGCGGCCGCGCACGACGCGGGCGGACAGGCTGGTGGTGACGGTGTCGCCGGTGGGGAAGTTGGTGCTCATAGGTCCATGCCTCGAGGGTCACGGCCGGTGCTGCGGCGAATGATACGCCCTCCGAGCGCGAAAATAATGATCCATCCGCCGGTGGGCCACGCAAGGAGGCGAAACGGATTTAACCCAACACCCCCCAGGAGGCATGAGATGAGTTCGGAGAAACTTCTCCAGCAGTTCGACCAGGACGGCGCGCTTGCGGAAACGCATTACAACGCCGTCGAGCAGCTCGAGGCCGAAGGCGACAGCCGCCGCGGCTTCCTCAAGAAGGCCGGCCTCGCCGGTGGAGCCGTCATGGGCTCCGGCGCCCTGCTCGCCGCCCTCACCCCCGCCGGCGCAATGGCCAAGGGCAAGGGTGCTCCGCCCGCCAGCTTCGGCAAGGGCGACATCGGCATCCTCAACTTTGCCCTGACGCTCGAGTACCTGGAGGCCGCGTTCTACAACGAGGCCACCAAGAACAAGGTCGCCAAGGGTGCCCAAGAGACCGCCTTCCTCAAGCGCACCACCGCCGACGAGAACGCCCACGTCGCGTTCCTCAAGAAGGCCCTCGGCTCGAAGGCCACCAAGGCCCCGAAGGTCGACTTCGGCGACGCCACCAGCAAGGCCAAGTGGATCCCGACCTCGTTCGCGCTCGAGAACACCGGCGTTCACGCCTACTCGGGTCAGGTCCTCAACATCACCAACCCCGCCTACGTCGCCGCCGCGGCTTCGATCCTCACGATCGAGGCCCGTCACGCGTCGGTCGCCGGTCTGCTGATGGGTGCCACCCCGAAGAACATCTCGCCCGACGGTGCGTTCGATACCCCGTTCACCGCTCAGGAAGTCCTCAAGGCCGTGGGCGAAACCGAATTCCTCGTCTAGAGGGCCGGACAGAAGCACCTAGGAGAAAGGCAACACCATGATGCCCAACGTCGGACCACTCGAGATCGTGGTCGTTTTGATCATTGCCCTGATCGTCTTCGGGCCGAAAAAGCTGCCCGACCTCGGGCACTCGCTCGGCAAAGGCATCAGGGAGTTCAAAGGGTCGATCAGCGGTGAGAGCGATGATGCTCCCTCCGCCCGGGTCGAGGCTCGCGTCGAGGAGACGCCGGCCGCACCCAAGGTCACTCCGACCACCAGCACCACGCCTCACACCCACGCCTAACCAGGCGTAACGCCACCCCAAGGAGATCAGCCGTGCGCCGCATCAAACCAGCCTCACCCGAGGCCCAGATGAGTCTCGTCGAGCATCTCGACGAGCTGCGCGCACGGCTGATCGTCTGTGCGGCGATCTTCGGTGTGTCACTCGCCGTCTGCTTCTGGCAGAACACCCTTCTGCTCGAAGCGGCGGCGGTGCCACTGCCGTCCGCCCACGACAAGCTGATCACCTTCGGTGTCACCGAGCCGTTCACGACGACGCTGACCGTCTCGGCCTACGCGGCGATCATCCTCGCCCTGCCGTTCATCCTGTACCAGCTCTACGCGTTCCTGCTGCCAGCCTTCAGCCGCCAGCAGCAGCGGGCGATCCTGCCGCTGCTGCTGATGATCCCGGCACTCTTCATCGGCGGCGTCGCCTTCGGCTACTTCGTCGTGCTGCCGGCCGCCGCCAAGTTCCTCCTCAACTTCAACGACCAGACGTTCAACGTCCAGCTGCAAGCTAAAGAATATTATTCTTTCTTCGCGACCACGCTGCTGGCCTGCGGGATCGTCTTCCAGGTCCCGGTCGGGATCCTCGCGGTCACCCGGCTCGGAATCGTCTCGGTCGAACAGCTGACCAAGAACCGCCGCTACGCGTATCTGATCTGCGCCGTCGTCGCCGCCGCCCTGCCGGGTGTCGACCCGATATCGATGCTGCTCGAGACGGCGCCGCTGGTCGTGCTCTACGAGCTCAGCATCGTCCTCGCGCGGGCCTTCGGGACGCCGACCGAACCCGTCGCCGACGCACCCTCAGCCCCCTAGGAGTCGGCCGCGCGATCCTCGGCTGCGGCTGAGTCCGGCGCGCGGAACTCGATCGCGCGGATCACCTTGGCCGGCGCGCCGGCGGCGATCGTCCGCGGCGGCAGGTCGCGGTTGACGACCGAGTTGGCGCCGATCACACAGCGCTCGCCGACGCTCACGCCGCTGGTGACGACGCAGTTGACGCCGAACCAGCAGTTGGCGCCGATCGAAACCGGCCCCTTACTGGTGAACCCCTGCCAGGTGATCGGCAGCTCGGGATCGTCGAAGCGGTGCTCGGCGTCGCCGATGAAGCAGCCGTTGGCGAACATCACGTGGTCGCCGATCGCCACCCGGCCCTGGGCGGCGATCATCGTGTTGCGATTGAGGAAGCAGCCGGCGCCGATCTCGATCTCGGCCTCCGGCGCCAGGGTCAGCCAACAGCCCGGCTCGAGCAGCGTGCCGGCGCCGATCCGCAGGCGGCCCTGGTCGAGCGCCTCGAGGATCTCGCCCTCGACCGGATGGCGGACGTAGAAGCCGCCGCGGGCGGCGTGGCGGTCGATCCGCAGCCGCCGCGCCAGGCGGTGGTTGCGCTCATACCAGCGGTGCTTCTGCCACCAGAGCTTCCATCCGGTCTCCCGCGCGTCCGCCATCTCCCCACCGTATCCGCCGCCGACGGGACGACAGCATGACCGTGGGTAGCGGGATCGGCCCCGTCGACCGCGCGGAATAGACTCCGGCGGATGGCGGACCTGCGCGGCGGCATCGACCTCGGCGGCACCAAGATCCAGACCGCGGTCATCGACGGCAGCGGCAAGGTTCTCGGCGAAGCGCGCCACCCGACCCCGACCGATGGCGGTCCCGCCGGCGTCGTCGCGGCGATGGCGGCGGCGATGACCGAGGCCGCGAAAGCCGCGGGGGTCGAGACCGGGGATCTCGCCGGCGTCGGCGTCGGCTCGCCCGGCGATGCCGACGAAAAGACCGGCACCGTCTCGGGCGCCAAAAACCTCCCGGACTGGGACGGCAGCTTCCCGGTCGGCGAAACCCTGAAGAAGGAGCTCGGGACTGAGGTCAGGGTCGGCAACGACGTCCAGGTGGCGACCGAAGCCGAGTTCCACCTCGGCGCGGGCAAGGATTTCCAGAGCCTGATCGGCGTCTTCTGGGGCACCGGCGTCGGCGGTGGGCTGATCCTCGACGGCAAACCGTGGCTCGGCCGCGGCGCCGCCGGCGAGATCGGCCACATGGTGATCAAACACGGTGGCGCCAAGTGTCCCTGCGGCCGCCGCGGCTGCATGGAGGCCTACGCCGGCCGCCTGGCGATGGAAGCCGAGGCCCGCCGCCGCCACGAGGACGGCGAGAAGACCGATCTCTTCAAGCTGATGGAGAAGCACGACAAACCGCGGCTGACCAGCGGCATCTGGGAGCGCGCCCTCGACAACGGCGACAAGGTCGCCATCCATCTGATCGACCGGGCGGTCGAGGCCCTCGGCACCGGCATCGCCTCGGCCCAGAATCTCCTCGACGCCGAAGCCGTGATCCTCGGCGGCGGCCTCGGAATCCGCTTCGGAGAGCGCCTGATGGACCCCTTGATGGAGGAGATGCTGAAGCACCTCTTCGTCGACAAACGCCCCCCCGAGGTTCGAGTAGCGTCCCTAGGGGACCTAGGCGGAGCCATCGGCGCTTCGTTGTTGGTCAGTCGCTGACCTAGCTTTTTATCCTCGCGCCGGTTCGCGCCCTGCGCCGAGGGGCAGGGATACCCTCGAACGGGCGGATACTCAAATCGCCGGTCTCATTAGACCGGCGATTGGACGGGCGAGGGTGTCCCCCGTCCCTCCCCTAAACGCGCCCGGAACTCTGCCGCTGGTTCTTGGCCACCGCGTCAACCAGGACCGCCAGCAGCAGCACGCCGCCGGTGACCATGTATTTGATTGGCGAGGCAAGGCCGAGCAGGTCCATGCCATTGGAGATCGAGCCGATCACCAGAGCACCCAGCAGAGCGGTCCAGACCGAGCCGCGGCCGCCGAAGAGGCTGGTGCCGGCGATGACCGGGCCGGCGATCGCCAGCAGCAGAAGTTCGTTGCCGCCGGAGTTCTGGTTGACGGCGAAGAGCCGCGAGGCGGCCATCACGCCGCCGACCGCCGCCATCGCGCCGGCGATGCTGAAGACCGCCACCTTCACTCCGTTGACACGGATGCCGGCCCGTCGGGCGGCCTCCTCGTTGCCACCGACCGCGAATACGTGGCGACCGAAGGTGGTTTTCCGCACCACATACTCCATCCCGACGACGAAGGCCAGGAGGATCAGCACCGCCAGCGGCACGCCGCGGTCGGAGTTGAGAATCGCGACGGCGCCGATGACGATGGCCGCGACCAGCACGAGGCGGGTGACCAGCGGAAATAGGCTGGCGTCGCCGAGCCCGGCGGCGACCCGTCGTCGATAACCGATCGCCAGGACGAGCCCATAGGCAACGATGATCACGACGGCGATGATCCAGCCGGTCGTCTTGCCGTAGAAGATGTTGGCGAGCCCGGTGATCTTCGGGTCGGTGACGTTCAGCGACCCGGTCTTTCCCAAGACCTGTAGCAGCGCTCCCTGCCAGATCAATAAGCCTGCCAGGGTGACGACGAACGACGGAATCACGAATTTGCTGAATAGGAAGCCCTGGGCGCAGCCGATCGCGGCACCGACCGCGATCGCCGCGGCGATCGAGAGGTATGGATTCCAGCCGTGTTTGACGTTCAGCACGACCATCACCGCCCCGGCGAGGCCCGACACGGCGCCGACCGAGAGGTCGATCTCGCCGAGCAGCAGTACGTAGACGATGCCGACCGAGATCAACCCGATCGTGGTGATCTGCAGCATCAGGTTGGTCAGGTTCTCGGCCGAGAGGAAACGGCTTTCCTGGACCTGGAAGATGATCGCGATGAGGATCAGGCCGAAGACGACCCGAACCGAAGAGAGGTCGCCCTGGACGATCCGCCGGACCGCCACGCGCAGATCGAATTTGGGCTTTTCCTCCGGCTCGCCGGCCTTCGGTGAGGTCGGTACGGGCGTCGCGCTCATGCTTTCTCTCCCTCGGAGCCGCGGTCGGCGGCTTCCGCGTTGTCCTCGGCAACCTCGGCGCGGGCGCCAGCGTTGCCGCCGAGCCCGGTGATCGCGGCGACGATGTGCTCCTCGGTCACTTCGGTCGAGCCGAAGTCACCGGCCGGGCGGCCGAGGCGAAGTACGAAGATTCGGTCGGCGACCTCGAAGACGTCGGCCAGGTTGTGGCTGATGACGACGACGCCGAGATTGCGCTCGCGAAGTTTGCTGATCAGCGCCAGCACCTGCTTGGTCTGCGGCACGCCGAGCGCGGCCGTCGGCTCGTCGAGCATCACGACCTTGGGTTCGCCGAGCAGCGAACGAGCGACCGCCACCTGCTGGCGCTGGCCGCCGGAAAGGGTCCCGACCTCGCTGCGGAGGCTGGGGATCGTCACCGCGAGGTTCGACAGCAGGTCCCCGGTGCGGTTCTCCATGTCGACCTCGTCGAGCTGGCGGGTCGCCGCTCCGGGGCCGGCGAGCGTCTCCTCGCGACCGAGGAACAGGTTGGCGACGACGTCGAGGTTGTCGCAGAGCGCGAGGTCCTGGTAGACGGTCGCGATTCCAAGGTTCGTGGCGTCCTGGGGTCGGCTGATCGACACCTCTTTGCCTTCGAAGCGGATCGTTCCGGAATCGGCGCTGTGGATCCCGGCGATCGTCTTCACCAGCGTCGACTTGCCGGCGCCGTTATCGCCGACGAGGCCCACGACCTCGCCGGCGCTGACGGCAAAGTCGACCCGGTCCAACGCGCGGACCGGGCCGAATTGCTTACTGATCCCCTCCATCTCCAGGAGGGGGGCATTCGGGCTCATGCTCAGCCCGAGATCCCTGCTTCTTTGCAAGCCGCCGCGAAGGCGCCTTCGCACAGTTCCGCCGGGGAGACGAATTTTTCGGCGATAACCGTGCTCTTGATGTTTTCTTTCACGACCGGCGTCGAGGTCAGAAGGACCGAAGGCACTTCGGTCTTGCCGTTTTCGATTTCTTCGGTTTTTTCTTCGGTTTCGACTTCGCCGTTTTCGCCGAGGGAGATCGCCATTTCGGCGGCGATTTTGGCCTCCGGTTCAATCGGCTTGAAAATGGTCATGAACTGTTCGCCGACGAGGATGCGCTGCAGCCCCGCGACGGTCGAGTCCTGACCGGTGACCGGCCTTTCTTCAGGGTTGATGCCAACGCCTTTCATTGCCGCGATCGCGCCGCCGCCGGTTTCGTCATTGGCCGCGTAGATGGCCGCGAAACCGTTGTTGCCGAGGGCGGTGATCGCCTGCTGCGCCTCCTTCTGGGCGTTTTCGGCGGTCCAACCGGGCGTGTCGTATTCCTTGCCGATTTGGACACCTTCTTTTTCGAACACTTTGTTCGAGCCCGCCTTGAAGAGTGCTGCGTTCGGGTCGGCAGGATCACCGTTGATCTTGATGATCGGGCCTTTGGGTTTGCCGATTTCCTTCAGCTTTTTGACCAACGTTTCGGCCTGCTGTTCACCAACCCGTTCATTGTCGAACGAAACGTAGGCGCCGACTTCGCTGTTTTCGATCAGGCGGTCGTAGCTGACCGTCGGGACTTCCTGGGCGTGCGCTTTTTCGACGATTACCGCAGCCGCTTTCGAGTCCATCGGGTCGACGACCATCACTTCGGCGCCCTGGGTCAGTGCGGCTTCGCCCTGGCTCGCCTGTTTTTCAGCGTCGCCACCGGCGTTGTAGTAAGTGATTTCACACCCGGAGCACTGTTCCTGAACCGCTTTTTCGAAGTCCGGTTTGTCGTTGGTTTCGTAGCGCGGCGTTTCGTTTTCGGGCAGGAGCAGGGCAATCTTCAAGCTGCCGCCACCACTTTCGCCGCCGCCACCGGCTTCCGTGCTGCCACCGGTTTCGCTACCGCTGCTACTGCTGCTGCCACTGCTGCCGCATCCGGCGGCGACAATCGCGACAACCAGCACCGCCACCATCGACAAAGCGAATAGCGCGCGGCCTCTCGAAGCTGATTGATGCATAACTCCTCCTTTTGCTCCCACTGCTTTTCCCCGACCGACCCTACCCTTCGTCCAAGCTCATACGCAGGGAAATCCCATTAAGGACAACAGATGGTGGACCGGATTGCCACTGTGGACAACCTTACTCCGGGGGTTGCGTCGACCAGCCTAGATCACGCGGCGGCGGCGAGGCGGCGCCTGCCGCCGCGCTTCGGCTTTGCCGGCGCGACCATGCCGGCGAGGAAGCTGCCGGTGTATGAGTCGGCGACGGCGGCGACCTCCTCCGGCGTCCCGGTGGCGATGATCTCACCGCCGCCTTCGCCCCCCTCGGGGCCGAGGTCGACGATCCAGTCGGCGGTCTTGATCACGTCGAGGTTGTGCTCGATGACGACCACCGTGTTGCCGGCGTCGACGAGGCGGCCGAGTACCTCGAGCAGGCGCGCGACGTCGGCGAAGTGGAGGCCGGTGGTCGGCTCGTCGAGGATGTAGAGGGTGTCGCCGGTGGCGACTTTCGAGAGCTCCGTCGCCAGCTTGATCCGCTGGGCCTCGCCGCCGGAGAGCGTCGTCGCCGGCTGGCCGAGGCGGATGTAGCCGAGGCCGACGTCGTGCAGGGTGCGCAGGCGGCGGGCGATCTTCGGCACGTTCTGGAAGAAGTCGACGGCGTCCTCGACCGACATCTCCAGCACGTCGGCGATGTTCTTGCCTTTGAAGCGGACCTCGAGCGTCTCGCGGTTGTAGCGTTTTCCGTGGCACTGCTCGCACGGCACGTAGACGTCGGGCAGGAAGTGCATCTCGATCTTGATCTGGCCGTCGCCCTTGCAGACCTCGCAGCGGCCGCCCTTGACGTTGAAGCTGAAGCGGCCCGGCTTGTAGCCGCGCGCCCGTGACTCCTGGGTCTGGGTGAAGAGCTGGCGGATGTGGTCGAAGATGCCGGTGTAGGTGGCCGGGTTGGAGCGCGGCGTGCGCCCGATCGGCGACTGGTCGATCGCGATGATCTTGTCGATCTGCGAGAGGCCGTCGATCGCGTCGTGCTCGCCGGGGCGCAGCTTCGCCTGGTGCAGGCGGTTGGCGACCGAGGGGTAGAGCGTCTCGTTGACCAGCGTCGACTTGCCCGAGCCGGAGACGCCGGTGACGCAGCAGAAGACGCCGAGCGGGATCGTCACGTCGACGTCCTTGAGGTTGTGTTCGCGGGCGCCGCGGATCAGCAGCGCGCCGCGCGGGTCGCGGCGCTCCTCGGGGACCTCGATGCGGCGCTTGCCGGAGAGGTACATGCCGGTCAGCGAGGCGGGGTCCCTGGCGACCTCCTGCGGCGTGCCGGCGGAGATCACGTAGCCGCCGTGCTCGCCGGCACCGGGGCCGAGGTCGACGAGGTGGTCGGCGGCCATCATCGTGCCCTCGTCGTGCTCGACGACGATCACCGTGTTGCCGAGGTCGCGGAGGCGGTCGAGGGTTGCGATCAGCTTCTCGTTGTCGCGCTGGTGGAGGCCGATCGAGGGCTCGTCGAGGACGTACATGACACCGACCAGGCTGGAGCCGATCTGGGTCGCGAGGCGGATCCGCTGGGCCTCGCCGCCGGACAGCGAGCGCGCCGAGCGGGCCAGCGAGAGGTAACCGATGCCGACGTTGTCGAGGAAGGCCAGTCGTTCGGTGATCTCGCGCACGATCAGCCGCGCGATCGCCCGCTCGGTTTCGGTCATCTCGAGCTCCTCGATCCACTCGCCGGCGCGGCGGGCGGAGAGGTCGCAGTACTCGGAGATCGAGAGGCCGCCGATCTTTACCGCGAGGCTCTCGGGCCGCAGGCGCGCGCCCTTGCAGGCCGGGCACGGCTGCTCGGCCATGTAGCTCTCGATCCGCTCGCGGTTGGTCTCCGAGTCGGTCTCTTCGTAGCGGCGCTGGAGGTTGTTGACGATGCCCTCGAAGCGCACCTTGTAGGAGCGGCGGCGGCCGAAGCGGTTGGTGTAGGTGACCTGGTGGCGCTGCTCGCCGGTGCCGTAGAGGAAGAGCTCCTTCTCGGCCTTCTTCAGCTTCGACCAGGACAGGTCGAGGTCGACGCCGTTCTCCTCGGCGACCGAGGCGATCAGGCGCTTCCAGTAGGCGGTGATGCCGCGGTTCCAGGGCTGCAGGGCGCCCTCGCCGAGCGAGAGCGTCGGGTCGGGGACGACGAGCTCGGGGTCGATGACGCGCTGGAAGCCGAGGCCGTGGCAGCGGTCGCAGGCGCCGTGGGGGGAGTTGAAGGAGAAGATCCGCGGCTCGAGCTCGGGGATCGAGGTGCCGCAGTTGAGGCAGGCGAACTGCTCGCTGAACAGCAGCGGAGGCTGGTCGGAGTCGACGAACTCGACTTCGATCAACCCGGCGGCGAGGCCGGCGGCGGCCTCGACCGACTCCGAGAGCCGCCGCCGCAGGTCCGGTTTCATTACCAGCCGGTCGACGACGACGGCGATGTCGTGTTTGTACTTCTTGTCGAGCACGATCTCCTCGTCGAGGCGGCGCAGCTCGCCGTTGACCTTGACCCGCGAGTAGCCCTCGAGGCGCATCTGGTCGAGCAATTTGCCGTACTCGCCTTTGCGACCGCGGACGATCGGCGCCAGGACCATGAATTTGGTCCCGTCCTCGATCGTCATCAGCCGGTCGACGATCTGCTCCTGAGTCTGTCCGGTGATCTCCTGGCCGCAGGTCGGGCAGTACGGGACCCCGATGCGCGCCCACAGCAGGCGCAGGTAGTCGTAGATCTCGGTCACCGTGCCGACCGTCGAGCGCGGGTTGCGCGAGGTCGTCTTCTGGTCGATCGAGATCGCCGGCGAGAGGCCCTCGATCGAGTCGACGTCGGGCTTCTCCATCAGGCCGAGGAACTGGCGCGCGTAGGACGACAGCGACTCGACATAGCGCCGCTGGCCCTCGGCGTAGATCGTGTCGAAGGCAAGGCTCGACTTGCCGGAGCCCGAGAGCCCGGTGATGACGATCAGCGCGTCCCGGGGCAACTCGAGGTCGACGTCCTTGAGGTTGTGCTCCCGGGCGCCTGAGATGACGATGCGGTCAGAGGCGGCCACTATCCATAATCTTAGCTAGGCGAACAGATGTTCCCCCACCCTTCCGCCCCGAATCCGCCCCGCTCCAACCCCCGGCGTTCGCACTTATCCGCGATATGCGCGGATTTCTGCGAACGCCGGCTCGAGATCAGTCGTCCTGGGGGGAGAACTCGCCGGGCCTTCGCACTTATCCGGGATATGGACGGATCACCGCGAACGCACCTGGAGTTGGCAGAGCTGGCAGCCCGGCAATACGGAGTCGTCACCCGGCGGCAGCTGCGGAGACTCGCTTACAGCCAGGACGCCATCGACGGCGCCAGCGCCAGCGGACGCCTCCATCCCGTCCACCAGACCGTCTTCGCGGTCGGCCACGGCGGCCTGTCGCGGCGCGGGAAGTGCCTGGCAGCGGTCCTCGCTCGTGGCGAGGGGGCGGTTCTGAGCTTTCAGTCGGCGGCGTGGCTCTGGGGGATCGAGGGAACGCTCGAACTGCCGATCGAGGTGAGCGTCAGCTGGCGCGGCCACCGTCGCCACAAGCTCCGCCTGCACCACTGCCCAGCTCTGCGGGCAAAGGACGTAGCCATCTTCGAACGCATACCGGTCACGGCGGTCCCCAGGACGCTCCTCGACCTTGCATCGGAGGTCAAACCCAGGCGCCTGGAACGGGCGCTGGACCAGGCCGAACGGAGAGGCATCCTGGATGTCGACGCCGTCGACGAGCTCCTCTCGGCTATGCCTACCCACCCCAGTCGCAGCAAGCTGCTGCGGGCCGTCGACATCCATCGCGAAGTCGGGTCCGCGCGGTCGCGAGGCGAGAAGCGATTTCTTCGCCTGCTGCGCGATGCGGGTCTGCCCCGACCCCACCTCAACACCTGGGTCGAGGGCTACGAGGTGGACCTCTACTTCGAGCGCGAGCGGTTCGCCGTCGAGCTCGACAGCTGGGATGCCCACAAGACCCGCCGCTCCTTCGAGGAGGACCGCAAGCGCCACGAGAACCTCATGCTCGCCGGTATCGAGATGATCCGCGTCACCGGCACGCGTCTCGCTCGAGAGCCCGAGCAGATTGCCGAACGCCTCGGGATCCTGCTCAATCGCCGCCGCGAGCAATTGGCGCGTCTCGGCGCCAGCGAGCAGATCCCTGGCGTTCGCAGTTTTCCGCCGATATCCCGGATAAGTGCGAACGCCGGGGAGAAGGCCGAGCGTGGAGGGCTAGGCGAGGGCGGTGGCTAGCCGAGGGCGGTGGCCAGCTTGCGGCGGTACTCGCGGGCGGTGGGGTCGGCCTGGTCGCCTTCGTTGAGGATGCCGACGATTGCGCGACGGAGGAGGTCGCGGCGCTCGGCTGGGTCGAGGATCGCGGGCCCGCCACCGGCCCCGGCCGTCTCGCCGTCACCGCTCGCCGCCGCGGCCGCCGCCGGATTGCCGTTGCCGTCGCCGAGCTCGGCGAGCAGGGCGTCGAGAGCCGCGGTGCGTTCACCGCGGTCGAGCGCCGAGAAAGCCTCGGCGGCGACGCCGGCCTTGGCGAGGCGCACGCGGGCGGCGATCCCGGCGGCGACGAAGTCGGTATCGAGGAAGGGCTCGACCGCTTCGAGCGCCTCGTCCTCCGCCCCGCGCGCGAGGCGCGCCTTGGCCAGGGCCACGGCGATGTCGGCGCGGTGCGGCTCCAGTTCGGCCGCCTCGCGCAGCGAAAGCTCGTCGCCCTTGGCGAGCAGCTCGTCGGCGCGCGAGGGCACGAGGCCCTCGAAGAAGGCTTCGACCCGCGCCGGCGGCAGGGCGCCGGTGAATTCGTCGGTGACGGCGCCGTCGCGGAAAGCCTTGACCGCGGGTATGCCCTGGATGCCGAAGCGGGCCGCCAGGGCCTGGTTGGAGTCGACGTCGATCTTCGCCAGCACGACATCGCCGTCGCGCTTGGCCTCGGCCGCCTCGAGCGCCGGCGAGAGCTGTTTGCAGGGCCCGCACCAGTCGGCCCAGAAGTCGACCACGACTGGGACCTGGCGCGAGCGCTCGACGACCTCCGCCTCGAAGGTCGCCTCGGTGACGTCGATCGCCATAGCTAAGCCGCGGTCCTCGCCGTCGGAGCCGCCGCCACTAGGTCCCCGCCGTCATCCCGTCGAGGTCGCGGCGCAGCTCCTTGAGCTCGTCGCGGAGGCGCCCGGCCTCCTCGAAGCGGAGGTCGTCGGCGGCCGCCAGCATCTCCTCCTCGAGGGTGACGATCGTGCGCTCGAGCTCCTCGGGGCTCTCGAAGTCGCCGCTGGCGCGCTGCCGGCGCTTGGCCGGAGCGCGGTCCTCCATCGCCAGGAACTGCGACATCTCGGAGATGCCTTTGCGGACGGTTTCCGGGGTGATCCCGTGCTCCTCGTTGTAGGCGAGCTGGATTGCGCGGCGCCGGTCGGTCTCGCGCATCGCCGCTTTCATCGCGTCGGTTTCCTTGTCGGCGTACATCAGCACCCGGCCGTTGACGTTTCGCGCCGCCCGCCCGATCGTCTGCACGAGGCTGGTCTCGCCGCGCAGGAAGCCCTCCTTGTCGGCATCGAGGATCGCGACCAGGGAGACCTCGGGGAGGTCGAGACCCTCGCGCAGCAGGTTGACCCCGACCAGCACGTCGTACTCGCCGAGCCGCAGGTCGCGGACGATCTGAATCCGTTCGAGGGTGTCGATCTCGGAATGGAGGTAGCGGACCTTGATCCCGTACTCGAGCAGGTAGGCGGTCAGGTCCTCGGCCATCTTCTTGGTCAGCGTCGTGACCAGGATCCGCTCGCCGGCGGCGGCCACGCGGCGCGCCTCGTTCATCAGGTCGTCGATCTGGTTGCGGGTCTCGCGCAGCTCGATTTCGGGGTCGATGATCCCGGTCGGCCGGACGATCTGCTCGACCGTCCGCGTCGATTCGGCTTTCTCCCAGGGGCCCGGGGTCGCCGAGACCATCACCAGCTGCTTCACGCGGTCGAGGAACTCGCCGAACTTGAGTGGCCGGTTGTCGATCGCCGAGGGCAGCCGGAAGCCGAAGTCGATCAGCGTCTGCTTGCGCGAGCGGTCGCCCTCGAACATGCCGCCGATCTGCGGGATCGTCTGGTGGCTCTCGTCGACGAAGACGACGAAGTCGTCGGGGAAGTAATCGATCAGGGTGTGCGGCGGGCTGCCCGGCGGGCGGCCGTCGAGGATCCGCGAGTAGTTCTCGATCCCCGAGGTGAAGCCGATCTCCTTGATCATCTCGAGGTCGTAGGCGGTCCGCTGGCGCAGGCGGTGGGCCTCCAGCTGCTTGCCCTCGTTCTCCAGTTCGGCGGTCCGCTGTTCCAGTTCGGCGCGGATCTCCTCGACCGCGCGCTCGACCGTCTCGTCTTTGGTGACGTAGTGCGACGCCGGCCAGACCGAGACGTGATCGATCGTGTCGAGAATCTCGCCGGTCAGTGGATCGAAATGCTGAATCCCCTCGATGTCGTCACCGAACAGCGCGATCCGGTAGGCCGACTCGGCGTAGGACGGCATGATCTCCAGGACCTCGCCGCGCACCCGGAAGGAGCCGCGGCCGAGCACCGCGTCGTTGCGCTGGTACTGCATCTTGACCAGCTTGCGCAGGACCTCGTCGCGGTCGATCGAGGAACCGACTTTGAAGAGCTGCATTTTTTCGTTGTAGACCTGCGGCGAGCCGATCCCGTAGATGCACGACACCGAGGCGACGATGATCACGTCGCGCCGCGCGAACAGCGCCGCCGTGGCGGCGTGGCGCAGGCGGTCGATCTCGTCGTTGATCGAGCTGTCCTTCTCGATGTAGAGGTCCTGAGCCGGGACGTAGGCCTCGGGCTGGTAGTAGTCGTAGTAGGAGACGAAGTACTCGACCTGGTTGTCCGGGAAGAACTCGCGGAACTCGTTGCAGAGCTGTGCCGCCAGCGTCTTGTTGTGGGCGATGACGAGCGAGGGGCGCTGGACCGCGGCGATCGTCGCTGCCATCGTGAAGGTCTTGCCGGTGCCGGTGGCGCCGAGCAGGGTCTGGAAGCGTTCGCCCTTGGCCAGCCCCTCGGCGAGCCCGGCGACCGCCTTCGGCTGGTCGGCGGTCGGCGTGTAGGCGGGATTAAGTTTGAAATCAGGCACGAATTGACCTTACCGAGAGCCTAGACTCGGCTCCCGATGAAGATCTCACGCGCCCTCCTCGCCACCTTCTTCTCCTCGGCCGGCGTCATGCATTTCGTCAAACCGCGCGGCTACGAAGCGATCGTGCCGCCGGGGATCCCGAAAAAGGAGGCGGTCGCGGTCTCCGGCGTCGCCGAGGTCCTCGGCGGGCTCGCCGTCCTCCACCCCGCCACCCGCCGCACCGGTCGCTGGTGGCTGCTCGGCCTGCTGCTGGCGGTCTTCCCGGCCAACGTCCACATGGCGGTCAACCCCGAGCAGGTGCCGGGGCTCTCGAAGTCGAAGATCCCGCGCTGGGCGCTGTGGGCGCGGCTGCCACTGCAGCCGCTCTGCATGCTCTGGGTCTGGCGCGCCACCGAGGGCTGAGCTGCCGCTGCGGCGCTGGGTCGCCGCCGCGGCCCAAGCCGCCGCCTCGCCCTCCAGCGCTGGCTACGGCAGCAGTTCTTCGAGGAAGCCGGTGACCGGACCGAGGAAGCCTTCGGCTGAGTTGAAGATCGATTTGGCGTCCTTGGTCAGTTCGATCGCCTGTTCGAGCGGGATGTGTTCGACCGTGGTTCGGAGCGGTCCGGCCAGGATCGGGCTGAGGGCGCCGGCTTCTTCGGCGTCGTCGACGGCGCGGACGAGGCCGGCCTGGATCGCTTCACTCAGCTTGGCGTCGGTGATGTGGTACTTGCGGGCGAATTCTTCGCGCGACTGAGTCGTCGCCAGGGCGCGGGCCAGGGTCTCACGGCTGACGCCGAGCTTGCAGGCAGCGCCGTCGAGCGCCGAGAGCGAGAACTGGGTG
The DNA here is from genome assembly GCA_963839115.1 of uncultured Actinomycetes bacterium. Classification (GTDB taxonomy): domain Bacteria; phylum Actinomycetota; class Thermoleophilia; order Solirubrobacterales; family 70-9; genus VAYN01. Next base: position 762,521 of record CAWITM010000001.1, on the reverse strand, counting down.
GCGATTTCGTCGAGCCCTTCGGGGTTGCGCCAGGGACGCGGATCGCAGGGGTTCTGGCTCTTCTCGGGCGTGTATGAGAGGCCGCCGGCGGCGAGGTAGGCGCCGACCAGCGCCAGCGCCAGAACGAGTGCGCCGACGACCAGGACCCTGCCGCGCAGCCCGGCGCTCACAGCTCGAACCTCCGTGCCAAGCCGATCGGGAGCAATGCCAGCGCCGCGATCAGCGCCGCGATCCCAAACGACGGGCTGAAGGCGTGGGTGGCGCCGCGGTCGAGCTGGTCCTGGAGTTCTTCGCGCAGCATCACGACTTCGGCGCGTTCGCCTTCGTCTTCGGGGAGCGGATCGAAGACGTGGCCAAGGGTCGGCACCTTGCCCTTCTCTTCGCCGAGCCGGTTGCCGATCTTCTCGCCGAGGCTGATCTTGAGGATCGGGTTGATCCGCGAGTCGAGCAGCACCGCGGTGCCGGCGTTGATCGCGTCCTTGCGCTGGACGTCGATGTCGTGGGTGAAGACCGGGGTCAGCGCCAGCAGGCCGATGACGACGCCGGCGTGGCGGGCCGAGATCGTCCAGCCGCCGTGGATCGCCTGCGGGGCGCGACCGCTCAGCGCCGCCTCGGTCAGCGCCGAGAGCACCAGCGCCAGCCCGATCCCGATCAGCACCTGGGGCGGGACGGTCAGCGCCACCTGGGCGCTCGGCAGCAGAGCCAGGCCGCCGAGCCCGCCGGCCAGCAGGATCGCCCCGGCGGCGGCCCGCGCCCGCGCGCCCGGGACCAAGCGCCCCAGCCGCTCGCCGAAGAAGGCCGCCAGCGGCATCACCGAGACGACGATCGCGGCGCCGATCGGCGAGAGGCGCCAGCCTTCGATCAGCAGCAGCACCAGCAGGAAGAGCGCCGCCGCGATCGCCGCCGAGACCATCGCCAGGGCGACGTTCGCCCACAGGTGCGGGCGCCCGGTGCGGCTCACCTCGGCCTCGATCACGCGGGTCGACATCTCGTCCCTGGCGACCGCCAGGATCGGCACCGCCGCGGCCAGCGCCAGCGGCACCTGGAGGAAGAAGATCGACTGCCAGGAGACGAGCTGGGTGAGGATGCCGCCGAGCGCCGGCCCGAGCGCCGCGCCGGCCGCGCCGGCGCTTGCCCAGATCGCGGTCGCGCGCCGCTCCGAGCCGGTCGCCAGCGGCAGCAGCTCGAGCGCCGCGGTCACCGCCAGGGCGCCGCCGATCGCCTGCACGCAGCGGGCCACGACCAGGGTCGTGAGGGTGTCGGAGAGCCCGCAGGCGAGCCCGGCGCCGGCGAAGATCGCCAGCCCCACCGCCGCCGCCCGGCCGGGCCCGGCGCGTCGCGCCAGGAAGGCCGCCGGCACCGCCGCCAGCGCCATCACCAGGTTGAAGGAGACGAGCACCCAGGTGACGCCGGCGACGCTGGTGTCGAGGTCGCGGTAGATCTCCGGCAGCGCCAGGACGACGATCGACGAGTCGGCCAGGACGAGCCCGACCGCGAGCGCCAGCGCCGCCTGGCGCGGCCTGGGGGCGCCGGGGTTCAGTAGCCCAGCTCCTTGGCGTACTTGGAGCGGTAGGCCTTCTGCTTTTCCAGCACGCCTTCGACGTAGGCGCGGGTTTCCGGGTATTCGATCTCGCCGACGGTGAGTTCCTTGCCGCCCCACTTTTCGACCGGCACCGGACCGGCGTTGTAGGAGGCGAGCGCGGCGACGACGTTGCCGTCGTACTGCTTTATCCGTTCGCTGAGCAGGAAGGTCCCGTATTTGATGTTGATTTCGGGATCGGAGAGGTCGCTGAGTTCGAAGCTGGTCGCGCCGCTGTGCTTGGCGATGTCCTTGGCTGCTTCCGGGGTGATCTGCATCAGACCGCGGGCACCGGCGCTCGATTCGGCGTCGGAGAACTTCGACTCGGTGTCGATGACGGCGGCGATCAGGGCCGCGTCGACGCCCTTTTCCTTGGCCTGCTGGCGAATGATGTCTTCGTGCTGGAGCGGCAGGGTCAGTTCGTCGATCGCCTTGTTGAAGGCGCCGCTGGCGACCATCACGCCGATGATCAGGCCGAGGACAATCGCGACTCCGCCCAGCCCCAGCCAGCGGCGGCGCCGCACGCGAGCCTTCCCGTTCATCGCCCCAGCTTCGCGACCAGGGCGGACAGGGCCTCCTCGAGGTCGGTGACCGAACCGTCGTTGACGACGACGTGCTCGGCCCGCGACGCCTTCTCGTCCTGGCTCAGCTGGCGCGCCTCGCGCTCGCCGACGAGGGCGTGACCGCGGGCTTCGGCGCGGGCGCGGCGGATGTCCTCGCCGGCGACGACCGCGACGGTGGTGTCGAAGACCGCCTCGCGACCGCCCTCGAAGAGCAGCGGCACCTCGACCACGGCGATCTCGGTGCCGGCCGGGAGCCCCGCCAGCCATTCGCCGGTGCGCTCGGCGACCAGCGGGTGGATCTGGCTCTCCAGCCACCCCAGCTCGGCCGGGTCGGCGAAGACGCGTTCGCCGATCCTGGTGCGGTCGACGGCGGCGCCGGCCGGCGCAACCTCGGCGCCCCAGCGCTCGACCAGGCGGCCGCGCAGCGGTTCGCCTTCCAGCAGCTCGTGGACGACGGCGTCGCTGGAGAGCGTCGCCGCGCCCAACCTGCCGAAAGCCGCCAGCGCCTCCGACTTACCGGCGGCGATGCCTCCGGTGAGTCCGATCGTCAGCGGCGGCGCCATCCGGCCCGCCGCTCAGCCCTGCTCGGACTCGCTGCTGCTGTCTTTGTCGGACTCGCCAGCGGCCTCGTCGAGGTCGTCCGGGGAGTCGGGACGGTTGGCGGCGGTTTCGCCCTCCTGGGCCTCGCCACCCGCGTCGTCGGACTCGGACTCCGAGGTGCCGTCCTGCGTGTCCGTGGACTCGGCGACCGGAGCCTCGGCCTCGCCGGCGGCCTCGACCGCGGCGGGTGCCTCGGCCTCAGCCGGGACCTCGGCGGCGACGGTCTCCGACTCGATCGAGGGAGACTCGACTTCCTGGTCCTCGAGCGCGGCGTCCTCGGCGAGATCGATCTCGGCCTCGGCGGCGCCCCCGTCGGGCGTCTCGGCTGCAGTCTCTTCGGCGGCCGGCGCGCCCTCGGCCTCGGGGGCCTCGCCCTCGGCCTCGGGGGCATCACCCTCGGCGGGAACCTCGCCCTCGGCCGGAGCCTCGCCGTCGACCGCGATCTCGCCGGTCGCGGCGGCGATCTGGTCGCCGAGGCCCTGCATCGGCATGTTCTGGCCCTCGACCCGCTTGATCGAGAGCGAGAGGCGGCGGCGGTCTTCGTCGATCTCGAGGATCTTGACGTTCAGCTTGGCGCCCGGCTCGACCACTTCGGAGGGGTTCTCGACGTGGTGGTCGGCGAGCTCGGAGATGTGGACCAGGCCCTCGACACCGGGGAGGATTTCGACGAAGGCGCCGAACGCGACGACCTTCGTGACCGTGCCCTCGAGCACGTCGTTGGGGCGGTGGGTGCTGATGACCCGCTGCCACGGGTCCTCCTGGGTCTGCTTGAGACCGAGGCTGATCCGCTGGCGGTCGCGGTCGATGTCGAGGACTTTGATCCGCACGGTGTCGCCGATCGCGACCACTTCGGAAGGATGGTTGACGTGGCTCCAGGAGAGCTCGGAGATGTGGATCAGGCCGTCGATCCCGTCGAGGTCGACGAAGGCGCCGAAGTCGACGATGTTGGAGATCTTGCCTTCGACCACCTGGCCGGGCTCGAGGCGGCCGAGGATCTGCTCGCGGACCTCTTTGCGCTCCTCCTCGAGGACCGCGCGGCGCGAGAGGACGACGTTGTTGCGGGAGCGGTTGAGCTCGATGACTTTGCACTCGAGCGTCTGGCCCATGAACTCGTCGAGGTTGTGGACGCGGCGGATGTCGACCAGCGAGGCGGGCAGGAAGCCGCGCACCCCGAGGTCGAGGATGAGGCCGCCCTTGACGACCTCGATGACGCTGCCTTCGACCGGTTCGCCGGAGTCGGCGGCAACCTCGATGCGGCGCCAGGCTTTCTCGAAGCGGGCGCGCTTCTTGGAGAGGATCAGGCGGCCCTCGGCGTCCTCCTTGGTGAGGACCAGCGCGTCGACCTCCTCACCGAGCTCGACCTCTTCGGCCGGGTCGACCGACTTGCGGATCGAGAGCTCGTTGGAGGGAATGACGCCCTCGGCCTTGTAGCCGATGTCGACCAGAACCTCGTCTTTGTCGATGCGGACGACTTTGCCGTTGACGACGTCGCCCTCGTCGAACGACACCATCGTCGCCGCGTAGTTGGGGACGATCTGTCCATCGATGTTGAGCAGCAACCCACCGGAGCCCTCGACGGGCGTAGCGGTGGGAGCAGGCGTCATGGTCTCGGTTGCAGCCACGACGGCGAATAATGGCAGAAACGAAAACGCGTGGATTCCCGGCCTCGAAGTCCGGCCAGGCCTCGCCAAGTACGCTGCGCGTAATGCCGATCCGAGCGACCAAACGCGGTGACGAGCGTACCCCTCTGGACGGTTCCCACGACGTCCTGATCTGCGGCGCCAGCTTCGCCGGCCTGGCGGTGGCGCGCGAGCTGGCGGGCTCCGGGGCCGACGTCCTGATCGTCGACCGCTACGAGATCGGCGAGCGCCAGACCTCGGCCTGCGGCATCCCGACCGACTGGTTGCGCCAGCTCGGCCTGATGGATTCCGAGCGCCAGCGCTTCGACTCGCTGCTGATGCACACGCCCCACGGCGACACGCGCTACCGCCTCCCGTGGACCTTCTCGACCTTCGACTACCGCGAGCTCTGCCAGCTGCTCTGGGCCGACTGCGACGCCCGCTTCGAGACCGCCAAGGTCAACGGCCGCGCGCCCGCCGGCGCTGCCGACGGCTCGGGGGAGATCGCGGTCGACACCGACCGTGGCGTCATCTCCGCCCCCCTCGTCGTCGATGCGCTCGGCTGGCGCCGCATGCTGGCCGCCGGCGACGGCTACCAGCCGCCCGACGCGCCGCTCTCGCGCGGCCTCGAGGTCCACCCGGGCGGCGTCGGCGAGGACCTCGAGATCTGGATCGACCGCCGCTACGTTCCCGCCGGCTACGGCTGGTCGTTCCCGGCCGCCGACGAGCTGCGGATCGGCGTCGGCTCCTTCGACCCGCGCTTCCACGTCAAGGACACCACCGTCGAGCTGACCCATGACCTCGGCAAGGAACCCAACGAGTACCAGGGCAATTGGATCCCCCACAAGCTGCGGCGGGCGACCGAGGGCGGCGTCTTCTTCACCGGCGACTCGGCCGGCCACTGCCTGCCGCTGAGCGCCGAGGGGATCCGGACGGCGCTCTACTTCGGGATCGGGCTGGGGCGCGAGCTGCGCGGCGTCGTCGAGGGCCGCCAGAGCCGCGAGGAAGCGGCCGCCGCCTACGCCGCCTTCCACGACTCCCACGAGTGGAAGTTCCGCTGGATGCTGCGGGTGCAGAAGCTGGTGCCGCGGGTGCCGCCGCGCATGCTGGGGCCGCTGATCCGGCTGATGGGGCGTAAGCGCTTCATCGACTGGGCCTTCGCCCACTACCTGGCGGTCGCGCCGCCGGACTTCGCCGGCTCGGCCGGCGAGCAGCGCCGCGACGAGGTTCCGACGCCGGCCTGACCGGACCGCGGGCAGCAGGCCGCTCGCGCCACGGGCCCGCCGGCCCGATCTGAACCTCGGCGGCGCCCGGGCGGTATCCCCGGTCGTGGCCAACCAAACGCTGCCCTCGTCCGCCGCCGCTCCCCTCCGCTCGCGCCTCTTCCTCGGCCCGGCGCTGCGAACCCAGACCGACGGCCGCCTGGTGCGGCTGGTGCGCGAGGGATACGAGGCGGCCTTCGAGGAGATCGTCCGCCGCTACCGCCGCCCGCTCGACCGTTTCGCCGCGGCGATCGTCGGCGGTCGCTCCGAGGACGTCCTGCAGGACTCCTTCTCCAAGGCCCTGCTGGCGCTGCGACGCTCCGATGGCGAGGTCGAGCTGCGGCCGTGGCTCTACCGGATCGTCCGCAACACGGCGCTCAACGACCTGCGCGACCGGCCACCGGCGACCGAGGAGCTCGGCGATGACCGCGTTGCCGGCGGCCGCTCGGCGGCGGCCGAGGCGGAGGGCCGCGAAGAGGTCGGGCGGCTGACCGCGGCGATCGGGGCGCTCCCCGACCGGCAGCGCTCGGCGATCGTGATGCGCGAGCTCGAAGGCCGCAGCCACGAGGAGATCGCCGGCGCCCTCGGCCTCAGCGGCGGCGCCGCCCGCCAGGCGATCCACCGTGCCCGGACGACGCTGCGGGCGGGCTTCGGGGCTCTGCTGCCGCTGCCGCTGCTGCGCGGTCTGGCCGGCGGCGGCGCGGCCGCCGATGCAACGGCGGGGACCGCCGCCGTCGGCGCCGGCGGGATGCTGGGCGCCGGGGCGATTGGCGCCGGCGGGGCCCTGAAGCTCGGGCTGGCGACGGCGCTCGTCGCCGGCGGGGTCGGGGCCGGCGTCGCGGTCGAGCACCACTCCGACAAGGAGACCGTGAAACGGGCGGCGGCGCCGAAGGTGGCGGCCGCGCAGGCGGGGGCGGCAGTGGCGGTTCGGACTGGCGGATCGGCCGGCGGCGCGGACAACGGATCGACGCGGGACGCAAGCTTCGGTGGCTCGAGCGGCAGTCGCTCGCAGGAGAGCGATGGAGGGCGTCGGGTCGAGGATCGGGCGTCCGCGCGCGGATCCCATGACCGTCGTAGCGGTCGCGACGACGGGGGCGACCGCGGCAGCGGCGGGAGGATCGGCGAGTCGGGCTCCGACGATCCAGACCACCCGGGCTCCGGCTCGGGATCGAGCGGCGACGGGTCCAGCTCCGGTTCCGGGCGCGAATCGAGCGGCGGGAGCGGATCCGACGGCGGACGCCGATCGAGCGGGGGAAGCGGTTCCAGCGACGGGGGCGGATCGCGCGGCAGCGATTCGAGCGGTCGGGGCGGCTCGGGCGGCGGCAGCGATTCGAGCGGCGGGAGTGGATCCGGGCGCGAATCAGGAGGTGGCCGCGACTCCGGCGGATCCAGCGGGTCCACCTCCGGCGGCGGATCGGGTGGTTCCGGCGGGCGAACCTCCGGGGGCACCTCGGGCAGCGGCGGCTCCTCCTCCGGCGGTTCGGGTGGCGGCTCGGGCTCCAGTGACCCCGCACCTCCTTCGCCGAGCGGGAGCCCGGCGCCGGAAGCGATCCCGACCGAGCCCGAAGGCTCCGACGCCGGCGCCCTCGAACCGACGTCCGGAGTCTCGGGCGGCTCCGGCGGAGACGGCGGGTCCACTTCCAGCGCCGACTCGGCGGCCACGCTCACCGCACCCTCCGCTGGCTCCGGTTCCTCCGGCGGCTCCGGCTCCTAGAAACGTTCGAGATGTCGCGTGATCTTCGCGGGGCCCTCGGGTTGAAGCCCTGACGGTGTCAACCAAGAGGAGAAAAACGATGAATCGCATCAAGGCAAAGATGGTCCGCCTCGGCGGCCTGCTGGCTCTGGTCCTGGGCGCCGCGGCGCTGCTGGCGCTGCCGGCAGGATCGGCGGCCAAGGACCGCAACCACGATGGCAACCACGACCAGGGAGCGAGGCACAACGATCAGCCCGCCGGCACGATCGCCGCCTTCGATGCCACCAGCGACAAGCTGACGATCACGCTGTCCGGCGGCGAAACGCTGAGCGGCCTGGTCAGCTCGTCCACCGAGCTTCAGTGCCAGGGCGTCGAGCATCATCGCGGCGACCGCAGCCTGATGTCCCACGGCGGGTCGGGCAGCGGCGAGCCTGGCGACGACAACGGCGGCCAGGGCAACGAGCCCGGCGACGACAACGGCGGCGCCAGCGGCGTCGACAACTCCGGTCCCGGCTCGGAAAACTCAGGCCCCGGCAACGGCGGCCACGACGGCCGCGGCAACGCCAACTGCACGACCGCGGCGCTGGTTCCCGGCGCCGTCGTCCAGGAGGCCAAGCTGCGCGCCCGCGGCGGCGTCGCGACCTTCGAGGAGGTCGAGCTGGCCCACGGCTAGGGAGGGAGCCAGGCCCGCCCGGCGCTCGTCACCTTGCGGGGCGAGCGCCGGGGGCTGAGCCGCCCCACCGGAGCTACTTGGCGTCGAGCCAGTCCTCGCCGACGCCGATGTCGACCTCGAGCGCCGGGTCGAGGTCGTAGGCGCCGGTCATCTCGCGCCGGACCAGCTCGGTGGCGGCGTCCATCTCCCCGGGCGGGCCCTCGAAGAGGAGCTCGTCGTGAATCTGGAGGACCAGGCGGGTCTCCCCCCCGGCCTCCCGCAGCGCCCGCTGGCAGCTGACCATCGCGACCTTGATGATGTCGGCGGCGGTCCCCTGGATCACCGTGTTGACGGCCAGCCGCTCGCCGAGCCGGCGCGTGTTGGGGTTGCCGGAGCGCAGCTCGGGGATCGCGCGGCGGCGTCCCATCAGGGTCGTCACGTAGCCCTCCTCCTGGGCGCGCTCGACGACCTGCTCGCGGAAGGCGCGCACCGCCGGGAAGCGCTCGAGGTAGCGGGCGACGAACTCCTCGCCCTCCTTGCGGGGGATGTTGAGCCGGTCGGCGAGGCCGAAGCCGGTGAGCCCGTAGACGATCCCGAAGTTGACCATCTTGGCTTTCGAGCGCTGGCCGACGTCGACCTCGTCGCGGCCGATCTCGAAGACCTCGGCGGCGGTCGCGGCGTGGACGTCTTCGCCGGCAGTGAAGACGTCCTTGAGCACCCCCTCGTCGGCGACGTGGGCGAGGACGCGGAGCTCGACCTGGCTGTAGTCGGCCGACAGCAGGCGGGCGCCCTTCTCGGCGACGAAGCAGGCGCGGACCGGGCGGCCGATCTCGGTGCGGATCGGGATGTTCTGCAGGTTCGGGTTGGTGCTGGAGAGGCGCCCGGTGGTCGTCGCGGCCTGGTTGAAGGTGGTGTGGACGCGGCCGGTATCGGGGTCGATCAGGTCGGGCAGGGAGTCGAGGTAGGTGTTCTTGAGCTTGGTCAGCTCGCGCCAGTTCTCGATCTTCTCGACGATCGGGTGCTCGTCGCGGATCTGGGCGAGGACGCGGGCGTCGGTCGAGTAGCCGGTTTTGCCGCGGCGCTTGCGGGTCAGCGCGAGCTTCTCGAAGAGGACCCGGCCGACCTGCTGAGGCGAGCCGATCGTGAACTCCTCGTCGGCGAGCTCGTAGATGTCTTTTTCGAGCTGGTCGATCCGCTCGGCGAAGCCGGCGCCGACCGCGGCGAGGCGCTCGGCGTCGAGCTTCAGTCCCTCCCGCTCCATCGCTGCCAGTACCCCGATCAGCGGCAGCTCGACGTTGCGGAACAGCGACTCGAGGCCGATCTCGCCGATGCGGCCGTGCTGGACCTCGGCGAGGGCGGCGACCAGGCGCGCCTCCTCGGCCGGGTCGAGCCCCGCCTCGAGCTCCTCGCCGAGCGCCATCTGGCCGTCGGCCTCGCCAGCCTTCTCGGCGCCGGCGCCCTCGGCGATGCCGATGCCGGCGTCGGCGGCGAGCTCGGTCAGCTCGTAGGTGCGGCGCTGAGGCTCGAGCAGGTAGGCGGCGAGCATGGTGTCGTGGTCGACGTTCAGCTCGACGCCCTCGCGGGCGGCGGCGGCGAGCAGGCCGTGGCGGCCGCCGCCGAGCGACTTGAGGTCGTGGCCGGCCAGCGGGCGCTCGCCGAGCGCGACGGCCACCTCGTCGTGGCTGGCCGTCCCGGTGACGATGCGCTCGCCCGCGGCGGCGGCCCAGGCGTCGCCGTCGAGCGCCAGGGCGACGCGGCCCTCGGGGAGGTCGGCGATCGCGCCCTCCTCGGCGGCGACCTCGAGCTCGGTCTCGACCCGGCGGCCGGGGACGGCGTCGCCCTCGGGCAGCGCTTCTTCGAGGCGCTCCATCACCGCGCGGAGCTCGAACTCGCGCATGAAATCGCGCAGGGCGCCGCGGTCGGGCTCGCTGCCCATCGCCGCGTCGAAGTCGACCCCGGTCTCGATGTCGTACTGGAGCGTCGCCAGCGCCTGGGACATCCTCGCGTCGTCGGCGTGCTCGATGAGGTTTTCCTTGCGTTTGGCGCCGGAGATCTCGTCGACACTTGCGAGCACCGTCTCGAGGTCGCCGAATTTCTGCAGCAGCTGGGTCGCCGTTTTCTCGCCGATGCCGGGGACGCCGGGGATGTTGTCGGAGGTGTCCCCGCGCAGCCCCATCAAATCGGTGATCTTCTCCGGCGGCACCCCGTAGCGCTCTTCGACGGCGGCGCGGTCGTAGATCTTGGTGTCGGTGATGCCGCGCGAGGTGCTCATCACCCGCACCCCCTCGTCGACCAGCTGGTAGGCGTCGCGGTCGCCGGTCACGACCATCACCTCGATTCTCTGGGCGCGCGCCTGGCGCACCATCGAGGCGATCACATCGTCGGCCTCGTAGCCTTCGACCTTGACGTTGGTGTAGCCGAAGGCCTCGACCAGCGGCATCAGGTGCGGCCACTGCTCGCGCAGCAGGTCGGGCCGCGGTTTGCGCTGGGCCTTGTAGAGGTCATAGGTCTTCTCGCGCCCGCTCCAGCCGGCGTCCCAGGCGACGATCACCCCCTGCGGATGGTGCTCGTCGATGATTTTCACCAGCATCGAGGCGAGGCCGAAGATCGCGTTGGTCGGCCGCCCGTCGCTGGTCCCGATCGACTCCGGGAGCGCGTAGAAGGCTCGGTAGGCGAGGCTGTTGCCGTCGATCAGGAAGAGCTGCGGGGCGTCGGCCATCGGCGCAACTCTACGGTTCCGGGGCGGCGGCCGTGGGGCGCCGGAACCAGGCCCGTCAGGTGCCGCCGAGGCGAACGCTCGCCGACGACACGGAGGCCGCCGAGGTGGTTCCCGGCGGGATGAAGTCGGCGCGGATCGCGACCCGGAGCGGACCTTGCCGCAGGGCATGGAGCAACCACCGGTTGAGGCGACAGCGGACCGTGGCCGGACCGGCGGCGCCGACCGCGGCGTGGCCCCGGCAGGCGATCTTGGCGGCCGCCCCGGACCCGATCGAGCCGGTGACGACGACCCTTCCCGTCCCAGGGGCGACGGTGTGGATCACGAGCGCGCGGTGGGAGCGGTTCAGGCGCAGGCGCCCGAGGGCACCGGAGGTCGGGCTGCTCTTGGCCGGGCCGGGCGACCCGGCGGCGGAGGGCCCGCCGGTGCCGGTTTCTCCCGACGGGACCGGGAAGCCGCCGATCGGCCGCAGCGGCGGGCAGGGCGGTTCGCCCGGTTCGGCGGGCGGCGCCGCCACGCCGAGGAACGAGGCGAGCTCGGCCGGCCGGGCGGCGATGAAGCTCCGCACCACGGCGGTTTCTTCTTCGGTCTCCTGCGGCGTGTACGGGGGCAGCTTTTCGCTTTCACCGATTTCGACTTCGTATTCGCGCCACGGCTTGATCGCCGCCGCAGTGCAGCGGGCGACGGTGTCGAGCCCCTGGGCGTTCAGTTTCGAGAGGGCGAGGTTCCCGGCCGCGAGGTAGGTCTGACGGCAGCCGCTGGTGTCGGCGATGCAATCGCTGAACAGCTTGCCGCCGCCGGTTTCGAAGTTGAGGTGCCGGTTTTCCTGCCAGGTCTGGTCGGTGCCCCACGGCAGCATCTGGAATTCGCCGGCGGTGTTGCTGTACAGGTAGTAGTTGTTGGGCTGCGATTCGGTAGGGGCGATGCCGCTGTAGCCGTCCCAATGGCCGACGTACTTTTCGACCAGCCACTCCCGGGTCATCTCGTTGAGGTCGGCGAAGCCCTGGACCCGCTGGGCGAATGACCCGCTCCCTTCGACCGCGCCCACGAGCGCGATCAGGTCGCCTTTTTCTTTCTTTTTCCCTTCCGAGACTTCCAGCGCTTCCCATTTTTTCTTCGCCGTCCCGTGCCACGGTTCGTTCGACACGTCGGCGCCCTCTTCGCCCTCGTAGAGGTGCTGCGGGGGGCTCGTGAACGGCGTCCCGAACGCGTTTTGGAGCGACTGCGCGTCCTGGGTTTCGAGGTTGAGGTGGAGGCCGTAGCTCTTGCCGTTGACCGTCAGGTAGGTGTAGCCGGTGTTCGGCGCCTCCAGCCCCATGTCGTGAAAGGCCTGGTAGGTGGTGGTCTCGTGGATCATCGAGGGGTCCTGGACCATGTTGTTGAAGGTCATCTTTTCCAGGCCTTCGAAGGACTGACCTTCGACGAATTTGTCGAACCTGACCTTGAAGGCGGCCTTTTCGCTGAGTTTCCGCAGCGAGCCGACGCTGCCCTTCAGCTCGATTCCGACTTCGATCGGCGTCGAGAACGGACCGACGGCGCCCGGCGTGCCGTCGGTTTCGGCGAGCGAGAACGTGCCCCGCACGTATTCCTTCGGTTCCGCTTCCAGTTCCTGCACCGAGGTCGGCGGCAGGGTCAATTGGACTTCGGTGAAGGTGGTCGGTTCGTACATCCAGTCGGCCGGCGGCTGCGCGGTCGCGGGCGAGGCAAAGCAGGCCAGCGCGACCAGCGCCACGAGCGGTAGGACATACGTCGAGATTCCCCGCACCAGCTAAAGGTAGCCCCTCAATAGCTCGATTACGAGCGCTTTTCGCTCCTCCAGCTGGCGGCAGGTGACCCGGAGAAGCTGAATCCCGCGCCGCTGCAGCTCGAGATCGCGTTCGTGATCGTCCTCGAAGGCGGCCGACCCGCGGTGATAGGTCCAGCTGTCGGTCTCGACCGCGAGACGGGCCTCGCGCCAGAGGAAGTCGACGAGGTGACGGCCGACGCGGGCGTTGACCTCGGGGCGCGGCAGGCCGTGGCGGGCGCAGAAGGCGAGGAAGTCGAGCTCGAGGTCGCTGCGGGTGCCGTGGACCGTGACGCCGGCGCCGAGCCGGTGCCCGGCGAGCTCCGCCTGGCGAGTCGCCCTGCGCAGCAGCTGCGGCGTCACGGTCCCCTCGAGGTCGGCGATCGTCCGCGCCGGCGTCGTCACCGGGACCCGTGGCGGCGGGTGACGGTCCCCGGCCCGAGCGTGCGGCTGCGGTGGAGGTTGATCCCGGCGCGGCGTGCGCGGCCGGTGTCGCGACCGACACTGACGTCGATTGGCCCCGCGATCGGCCTGATGAACTCCCAGAGGGGCGCCGCGCTGTGGTGGCTCAGCACCGCCCCGTCGCCTGCAGCGAACACCGCCGCCATCCACCGCCCGCGCCAGGAGAGACTGCGGTGCCCCACGGCATAGACGCCGCGGTGCAGTCGATGCAGGCGCCCAGCCCCGACCCGCCGCGACACCGCGCTCCGATCGATCCCAACCTCCTCGAGCTGGGCAACCGTCACCACGCCCCACTGACCCTCTGCAATTCGAGCCAGAGCCACCTCACGCTTGGCGATTTCCTCTCGCATACCGAGAGTAAGTCGCCAAGCCCTCCGACCTCTCCCCTCGGCCGACGCACTCCGTCCCGCGCGTCCGATCTGATTCGATAGCCGGGCGATGGCCGTCAGCGCTCAATACAGCGTCACGATCCGGGTCGAGCTCGACGCTCGCCAGGAGCCGCTGGGCAAGTTGACGGCGGCGATCGCCGAGGCGGGCGGGCAGCTGCAGGGGGTCGACCTGGTGCCGGGCGCCGGTCCAGAGGGCAAGCGGGTGCGCGAGTTCACGATCGACGCCACCGACCGCGACCACTGGGAGCGGATCCTGCGGGCGATCGGCTCGACCCGCGGCGCCCGGGTGCTCGACTACGTCGACCGGACGATGCAGATGCACCGCGGCGGCAAGATCGACATGCACAACAAGTACCCGGTGAAAACGCGCGACGACCTCTCGATGGCCTACACGCCGGGCGTCGCTCGGGTCTGCATGGACATCCACGCCGACCGCAGCAAGGCCTTCGAGTACACGATCAAGAAAAACACCGTCGCGGTGGTTTCCGACGGCAGCGCCGTGCTCGGCCTCGGCAACATCGGCCCCGAGGCGGCGATGCCGGTGATGGAGGGCAAGTGCATGCTCTTCAAAGAGTTCGCCGGCGTCGACGCCTTCCCGATCTGCCTCGACACCCAGGACGCCGACGAGATCGTCCGCACGGTCGAACTGATGGCACCGACCTTCGGCGGCATCAACCTCGAGGACATCTCCGCGCCGCGCTGCTTCGAGATCGAGGAGCGGCTCAAGGAGGCGATCGACATCCCGGTCTTCCACGACGACCAGCACGGCACCGCGGTGGTGACGATGGCCGCCCTCTTCAACGCGCTGAAGATCACCGGCAAGCCGATCGGCGAGCTGCGGGCGCTGGTGGTTGGCCTCGGCGCGGCAGGGGTAGCGGTCACCAAGATGATGCTCGAAGCGGGAGTCACCGACATCGTGGGCTGCGACCGCAAGGGCGCCGTCTCGATCGACCGCGAGGACTACCAGTCGGGCGAGATGAACGAGGCCAAGCGCTGGTACGCCGAGAACACCAATCCTGGCCGGGTCAGCGGCGAGCCGGCCGACGCGCTCGAGGGCATGGACATCTTCATCGGCCTCTCCGGGCCCGGGATCATCGTCGGCTCCGACCTCGAGAAGATGAACGACGACGCGATCGTCTTCGCGATGGCCAACCCGACTCCCGAGGTGATGCCCGAGGACGCCGCCCCGCACGTGCGGATCATGGCCACCGGGCGCTCCGACTACCCGAACCAGATCAACAACGTGCTCGCCTTCCCCGGCATCTTCCGCGGCGCCCTCGACGCCGGCGCGCCCAGCATCACCGAGTCGATGAAGCTGGCGGCCGCGAAAGGGATCGCGATGGCGGTCGCCGAGGCCGACCTGGCCGAGGACTACATCATCCCCAGCGTCTTCAACCGCGAAGTCGCCCCCAAGGTGGCCGAGGCGGTCATCGAGGAGGCCAAGCGCGACGGCATCGCCCGGCTGAACGAGGAGACCGGGACGTTCGCCGCGGTCGTGGACGCCTGATGCGGGTCCTCGTCACCGGCGCCAGCGGCCTGATCGGCACCAAGCTTGCCGCGGAGCTGCTCGCTCGCGGCGACGAGGTCGTCGGGCTCACCCGCGACCCGGCCAAGTCCGGCGCCAAGCAGCCGGGGGTCACCTGGCACGCCTGGGAGCCGACCCTGGAACGGCCGCCGGCGGCGGCCTTCGAGAGCGTCGACGCGGTCGTCAACCTGGTCGGAGAGCCGATCAGTCAGCGCTGGACCGACGAGGCGAAGACCCGGATCATGGAAAGCCGCCGCACCGCCACCCACAACCTGGTCGGCGCGATCGCCGGGCTGGACGCCAAGCCCAAGGTGATGGTCAGCGGCTCGGCGGTCGGCTACTACGGCGACCGCGGCGACGCGGTGGTCGATGAGTCGACCGGCCCCGGCTCGACCTTCGAGGCTCAGGTCTCGGTCGCCTGGGAGAAGGCCGCCGACGAACTCGACGCCCACGGCGTGCGCCTGGTGATCGTCCGCACCGGGCTCGTCCTCGACCCGAGCGCCGGCCTGCTCGGCGAACTCATGCTGCCCTTCAAGGCGGGCGTCGGCGGCCCGATCGCCGGCGGCAGGAACTACATGCCCTGGATCCACATCGACGACGAGGTCGGGATCCTGCTCTGGGCGCTGGACAACGACTCGGTCAGCGGCATCGTCAACGGCACGGCGCCGAACCCGGCGACCAACAGGGACTTCTCGAAGGCGCTCGGCAAGGCGCTCGGACGCCCAGCGGTCCTGCCGCTGCCCGGCTTCGTGCTCGACCTCAAATTCGGCAGCGAGTTCGGCAAGGTGCTGCGGGGCGGCCAGAAAGCGGTGCCGCGGCGGACCCAGGAGCTGGGCTACGTGTTCAAGTTCCCCGCGCTGGACGCGGCGCTGCGCGACCTGGTCTAGTCGGCCAGGGCGACCTAGGAGGGTTCGAGGGCTTCGCGGACCCCGTCGCGGACGGACGAGGAGCCGGCTTCTTCAATCGCGGTGAGGGTTCGCTGCATCGCCGCTTTTCCTGAGCTTGAGGAGACGAGGGGGATGCCGGCGGTTTCGAGGATCGGATGGGTGAACCTGGACGCCTGACCCGGCGGTTCGAGGAGCGCGACCGCTGAGGTGTCCTCGGTGGCGCGGCGAGCGTTGGCTCCGGCGCTGGCGAGATCGGTGCGGGAACCCGCGTTGGTCCCGGCCGCTGCCGGAACCTCGGTCGCCGGCAGGCAGACGGCGGTGACCGCGAAGTTGCCAGCCTTCCCGCCGGCGCTCGCCAGGTCGGCTTCAGCCGCCGGGCAGAGCGGGGCGCCGACGTAGACGGTGACCGTCGCGCCCTTGGCGTCGCCGCCACCACAGCCCGTGAGCGCCGCGACGAGCAGGGAACACAGCAGGACCCCGACTCCAACCCCGACCGCGACCGACGCCCGTCGGCCCCGCTCAGCCAAAGAAGACCTCGGCCTCGGCGTAGAGGGACTCGGGGACCGTCTTCAGCTCCGCCGTCGCCTCGGTCAGCTCGACCAGCCGGATGTCGGTGCCGCGCAGCGCCGCCATCGTCCCCCAGCGGCCGGCGTGGGCGGCGTCGATGGCGTGGAGGCCGAAGCGGGTGGCGAGGACGCGGTCGAAGGCGGTCGGGGTGCCGCCGCGCTGGACGTGGCCGAGGACGGTGGCGCGGGTCTCTTTGCCGGTCCGCCGCTCGATCTCCCCCTCCAGCCAGTGCCCCACCCCGCCGAGCCGGACGTGGCCGAAGGCGTCGGCCGGGGCGTCGGCGGCGCTCGGCATCCCGCCCTTCGGCCCGGCGCCCTCGGCAACGACGATGATCGGCGCGTAGTGGCTGGCGAAGCGGCGGCCGACGAGGCCACAGACCTCGTCGACGTCGAACTCACGCTCGGGGATGAGGATGACGTTGGCGCCCCCGGCGAGGCCGGCGTGGAAGGCGATCCAGCCGGCGTGGCGGCCCATCACCTCGACGATCAGGACGCGGTGGTGGCTGTCGGCGGTGGTGTGGAGGCGGTCGATCGCCTCCATCGCGATGTTGATCGCGGTGTCGAAGCCGAAGGTGTAGTCGGTCGCCGAGAGGTCGTTGTCGATCGTCTTGGGGACGCCGACGACGTTCAGACCGTGCTCGGTGTGCAGGTGCGAGGCGGCCCCGAGGGTGTCCTCGCCGCCGATCGCGATCAGACCGTCGACCCCGGCCTCGGCGAGGTTCGCGGCGATCCGGTCGGGCCCACCCTCGGCCGCGAAGGGATTGGTGCGCGAGGAGCCGAGGATCGTCCCTCCGCGCGGCAGGATCCCGCGCACCTCGGGCACTCCGAGGGCGCCGAAATCGTTCTCCAGCGGGCCTCGCCAGCCGTCGCGGTAGCCGACAAACTCGTGGCCGTAGACGCCGGCACCTTTGCGGACGACGGCGCGTATGACGGCGTTCAATCCGGGGCAATCCCCACCTCCCGTCAGCACGCCGAGTCGCATCGGGTTAGCTTAGACACGGATGGCCGCGAACCCCGACAACGCCGCGCGGACCGCGGCCCAGCAGAAAGTGTGGTCGGAAGGCGACTTCTCGATGGTCGCCGCGATGATCACTAACGTCGCCGACGACCTCGCCTCGGCGCTCGAAATCCTGCCCGACGAGCGCGTCCTCGACGTCGCCACCGGCAGTGGCAACGGCGCCCTCGCCGCCGCCCGGCGCTGCTGGGGCGGAGCCGTCGGCGCCGACTTCGTGCCGGCGCTGCTGGAGCGCGGCCGCGAACGCGCCGCCGCCGAGCGCCTCGACGTCGAGTTCGTCGAGGCCGACGCCCAGGCCCTGCCCTTCGAGGACGCGAGCTTCGATGTCGCGATGTCGATCTTCGGCGCGATGTTCGCCCCCGACCAGGAGCGCACCGCGGCCGAGCTGCTGCGCGTCGTCCGCCCCGGTGGGCGCATCGGGATGGCCAACTGGACCCCCGACGGCGGCGTCGCCAAGATGTTCGTGATCGTCACCAAACACACCGGCGGGCCGCCGCCGGGCTTCGTGCCGCCGGCGCTCTGGGGCACCGAGGAGCGGGTCCGCGAGCTGTTCGGCGACGGGATCGTCGACCTGCGGGTCGAGCGCCGCGTCTCGCGCCAGTCCTTCCGCTCGGTCGACCACTACATCGAGTTCTTCCGCGCCTACTTCGGGCCGATCCGCACCGCCTTCGAGAAAGCCGGACCAGACGGCGAGGCGGCGCTGGAAGGCGATCTGCGCGAGCACCTCGAGGCGATCAACAGCGGCGGCGAGCGGGCGCTGGTCCTCGAACCGACTTATCTGCGGGTCGTCGCGACGCGCGCGTAGCTACTGGGGAAGCTGCTTGGATTGCGGCTTCGGGCCGAAGACCCGGTAGATCCCGCCGAGCAGCAGGATTCCGAAGAAGATCAGCCCCGAGACGCCGCCGCCCTGGCCGAGCCAGGCGTAGATGATCACCGTTACGGCGATCGCGAGGAAGGTAGAGACGACCATCGACATCGTGCGCGAATCCTACCCGGCGAGGCCGACGCGCGCTTCGGCGAGAAAGCCGGCGACCGCGTCGGCGGCGCCCGCCGGCGAGCCGCCCTCGGCGGCGGCGCGAACCAGGCGGCTGCCGATGATGACGCCGTCGGCGATCTGCCCGACCTCGACCGCCTGGGCTGCGGTGCCGATCCCGAAGCCGACCGCGACCGGGGTCTCCCCCGCGTCCGCTTTGGTCGCGGCGACCAGATCGGCCAGCGCCGCCGGCACCTCGGCCCGCTCGCCGGTCGTCCCGACGGTCGAAACGACGTAGATGAAGCCGCGGGCGACGGCCGCGATCGCGGCGCGACGATCGGCCGGCGTCGTCGGCGCCAGCAGCGGCACGAGGGCCAGGCCGGCGGCGCCGAAGTCCTCGCGGATGTCCTCGGCCTCGCCGAGCGGCAGGTCGGGGATGATCGCCCCAGCCGCGCCGGCGGCGCGGGCGAGGCGGGCGAACTCGGCGGCGCCACCATGGGCCAGAACCATGTTCGTGTAGGCCATGAGGACGACCGGGACGCGATCGGCGACCGAGCGGCAGGTCTCCAGCGCCGTCGCCAGCGTCGCCCCCGATTCAAGCGCCTTGGTGCCGGCATCGTGAATCGTCGGCCCATCCGCCAACGGATCCGAGAACGGCACGCCGAGCTCGATCAAATCGGCCCCGGAGTCCGCATATGCGGCTGCCACCGCGAGCCCCGACTCCCGATCCGGGAACCCGGCCATCATGTACGGCATCAGAGCGGCGCGGCCTTCGGATTTGGCGGCGGCGAAGGCAGCCGCTATTGCGTCCTCGCCGGGTGGAGCATCGATGGGAGCGCCGCGCGTGGCTTCCTCGAGGGTCTCGGGATCGGGGACGCGATGGACTCCCCCGTCCAGGATCTCCTCCTCGGCGCTCACCTAAATCCCACCCGTCTTCGCAATGACCTCAGCTAAGTCCTTGTCGCCCCGCCCCGAGAGACACAGCACGTCGAACCCGCCGCCGTCCCCCGGGTTGTCGAGGACCCACGCCACGGCGTGCGAGCTCTCCAGCGCCGGGATGATCCCCTCGAGTCGCGAGAGCTCGCCGAAGGCCGCCAGCGCCTCGTCGTCGGTGACACCGACGTAACGGGCCCGGCCGGTGTCGCGCAGGTAGGCGTGCTCTGGCCCGACGCCGGGATAGTCGAGGCCGGCCGAGATCGAGTGGGCCTCGAGGATCTGGCCCTCCTCGTCGGCGATCACCGAGGAGAGCGAGCCGTGCAGGACCCCGGTAGTCCCGCCCTGCAGCGAGGCGCCGTGGCGGCGCGTCCCGAGGCCCTCACCGGCCGCCTCGACGCCGACCAGCGCCACCTCGGCGTCGTCGACGAAGGGGCTGAAGATGCCGATCGCGTTGGAGCCGCCGCCGACGCAGGCGACGACCCGGGCCGGCAGCGCGCCCTCGGCGGCCAGGGCCTGCCCGCGGGCCTCCTCGCCGATCACCCGCTGGAGGTCGCGGACCAGCGCCGGATAGGGCGCCGGCCCAACCGCCGAGCCGATCACGTAGTGGGTGTCGCCGACGTTGGCGACCCAATCGCGGATCGCCGCCGAGACCGCCTCCTTGAGCGTCCGCGCGCCGGCCTCGACCGGCGCCACCTCGGCGCCGAGCAGCTTCATCCGCTCGACGTTGGGCGCCTGGCGGCGGATGTCCTCGGTGCCCATGTAGACGACGCATTCGAGGCCGAGCAGGGCGCAAGCGGTCGCGGTGGCCACGCCGTGCTGGCCGGCCCCGGTCTCGGCGATGATCCGCTCCTTGCCCATCCGCTGGGCCAGCAGCGTCTGGCCGAGGGCGTTGTTGATCTTGTGGGCGCCGGTGTGGGCGAGGTCCTCGCGCTTCAGGTAGACCCGCGAGCCGACTCGCTCGGAGAGCCGCTCGGCCAGGTAGAGCGGCGTCGGGCGGCCGATGTAGTCCTTGCGCAGGGCATCCATCCGCGCCATGAACGGTCCGTCGGCGCGGGCCTCTTCCCAGGCCGCGGTCAGCTCGTCGAGCGCCGCGATCAGCGTCTCCGGCACGTAGCGCCCCCCGTAGGGGCCGAAGCGCTCCTCGACCGCGCTCAAGATGCGGTGGCGACGTCGACGGGGTTCGCGGCCTCGAAGAAGGCCGCCATCGCGGCGTGGTCCTTGCGGCCCGGCTCGATCTCGACGCCGCTGGCGACGTCGACCGCGTAGGGCCGCGCCACGCCGATCGCGGCGGCGACGTTGTCGGGACGCAGACCGCCGGCCAGGATCGGCGGGACCTCGGAGCGGTGGTCGCGCAGCAGCTCCCAGTCGAAGCTCTGCCCGGTGCCGCCCCAGGCGCCCTTGCCGCGGCGGTCGAAGAGGTGGAAGTCGGTGCGGTAGGCCTCGGCCCCGTGGATGTCGGCGGCGGAGGCGACGTGGACCGCCTTGATCACCTTGACCCCGGTCCGGCGCGCGACCTCGGAGCAGAACGACATCCCCTCTTCGCCGTTCAGCTGGACCATGCTGAGCTGCTCGTCCTCGACCGCCTTGGCGACCTCCGCCAGGGTCGGATTGACGAATACCCCGACGACCTCCAGCTTGCGCCGAAACGCCGAGGAGATTTCCGTAGCCGCCCCCGCCTCAACGCACCTGGGGCTGCCGTCGAAGTGGATCAAACCAATTGCCCAGGCGCCGAGGCGCACCGCCTCGGCGGCGTCGTCGATATTCGTGATCCCACAGAACTTGACCCTCATAGCTCAAGGGTAAGGGAGGAGCGGATCCGCCACCCGAGCCCTCGAGCAAGGAGGGGGTTGGGGGACCCTCAACCGAACCTCCCCGCTGTTGTGAGGGCGAGGGTCCCCCGACTCCCTCCCCCACCAGCCCGCTCTTTCGGTGACCTCAGCCCGCTTTCTGCGCTTCTTCGACCGAGGCCGGCCGCTTACCCAGCGTCACCGTCGCGTGTTTGGTCTGCCCGTCGCGCAGGATCGTCAGTTCGACTTCGTCGCCGGGCTTGTCTTCGTTGACGAGTTCGATGATTTCTTCCATCCCGTGGATCTTCTTGCCGTTGGCTTCGGTGATGATGTCGCCGCCGGCTTCGAGCTGGACGCCGTCGACGGTGACCGGGGTGTCGCCGCCCTTGAGCCCGACCTTGTCGGCCGGGCCGCCCTTGACGACGGTCTGGATGATCACGCCTTCTTCGACCGGCAGGTTGAAGGTCTTGGCGTATTCGGGGGTGATCGGTCCGCCTTCGATACCGAGGTAGGCGTGGATGACTTCGCCGTTTTTCTCGAGCTGGCTGATCTCTTCCTTGGCGGTGTTGATCGGGATCGAGAAGCCGATGCCGACGTTGCCCTGCGAGCCCGAGCCGCCGGTCTCGATCTGCGAGTTGATCCCGATCACTTCGCCGGCCGCGTTGATCAGCGGGCCGCCCGAGTTGCCGGGGTTGATCGCCGCGTCGGTCTGGATGACGTTGTCGATCGAGAAGCCGTTGGGCGCCTGGATCTGGCGCTGCAGCGCCGAGACGATGCCGCTGGTGACCGTCCGGTCGAGCCCGAACGGGTTGCCGATCGCGACCACCGGGTCGCCGACTTCGACCTTCGAGGAGTCGCCCAGCCGCAGCGCGTCGAGTTCGCTCTGCGGCGCCTTCACCTTGATCAGCGCCAGGTCGGAGGCCGGGTCGGCACCGACCACTTCGGCGGTGTACTCGGTGTCGGATTCGCCCAGTTTCACGGCGATGTGGCTGGCGCCTTCGATCACGTGATTGTTGGTGAGGATGTGGCCTTCGTTGTCGATGACGATGCCGGAGCCGGTGGCGGTGCCGCCGCCGCTTTCTTCTTCCGGTTCGCCGAATGGGTTGAAGGCTTCCTGGCTCGACGGTTCGGCTTCGAGCGTCGATTCGATGAAGGCGACGCCGTCGCCGTCGGACTTGTAGATCTGGTTGACGGTGTTGGTCGCGCCTTCTCCGGAGGAGGTCGAGGCGGCCGGAGCGGCGAGCGACGTCTGCACCGTGGTGGTCGACGAGCCGCCGCTGCCCTTGACCAGCCCGGAGGCGATGACGATCACGGCGACGACGGCGACGATTGCCCCGCCCAGCAGAGCGGAGCCGAACGATGAGCGGAAGAATCGTTTGGTTTTCATGGCGGCAGGGTCGCGGAGGGCACTGATTCGCCCCTAAATGCTCTCCAAAAGTTTTCTAAAGACGCCGGATCGGCGCTAGTAGAGGTGTTCCCGGGTCCCCTCGTCGGCCCCGGTCAGCTCGCGCGTCTTCGCCTCCGGGTCGGCCGCGGTCATCAGGGCGCCGCCGATCAACACCGCGTCGACACCAACCCGGTCGAGCTCGGCGAGCTCCTCGCGGCCGGAGATCCCGCTCTCGGCGACGACCGTCTTGCCGGCCGGCACGTCGGGCATCAGCTCGTAGGTGGTGGCGACGTCGACCGTCCCCTCGTCGAGGTCGCGGTTGTTGATCCCGATCACCTCGGCGTCGACCTCGAGCGCGTGCTCGAGCTCGTCGGCGTCATGGACCTCGACCAGCACGTCGAGGTCGAGCGCCCGCGCCTCGTCGTAGAGCGCCCTGAGGCGCCGGTCCGAGAGCGCCCGGACGATCAGCAGCACCGCGTCGGCGCCGTACACCGCCGCCTCGTAGAGCTGGTAGGGGTCGACGATGAAGTCCTTGCGGATGATCGGCATGCCGCAGGCGGCCCGCGCGGCGTGCAGGTCCTCGAGCGAGCCGCCGAAGTGCGGGCTGTCGGTGAGCACCGAGACGGCCGCGGCACCGCCGCGCTCGTAGGCGGCGACCTGGGTCGCCACGTCGGCGCCGGGGTTGATGTCGCCGATGCTCGGCGAGCGGCGCTTGAACTCGGCGATCACCGAGAGGCCGGGCCGGACCAGCGCCTCGTTGAAGGGGCGGTCCTCCCCCCGCGAGGAAAGGCGCGACTCGAGCTCCTGCTGGGGCAGGTCGCGGCGACGCGCGTCCACACCCTCCTGAGCCCCGTCGATCAGCTGCTCGATCATTCCCACTTGAGAGGACCAGCCTAGCTGGGCCGGGGGACCGTCGCCGCGACCAGACGCTCGAGCACGGCCGCGCCCGCCCCCGAGTCGATCGCCCGGGCGGCGACCTCGACCCCCGCTTCGAGGTCGGGGGCGAGCCCGCCGACGTAGATCGCCGCGGCGGCGTTGAGGACGACGATGTCGCGGCGCGGGCCCGGCTCGCCGGCCAGGACGGAGCGGGCGGCGGCGGCGTTCTCGGCCGGCGTCCCGCCGACCACTTCGGCGATCTCGGCCGGTGCCAGGCCGAACTGGCCGGGCTCGACGAACCACTCGGTGGTGCGACCGTCGACCACCTCGATCACCCGCGTGCGCGAGGAGAGCGAGAGCTCGTCGAGGCCGTCCTCGGCGGCGACGACGAGGGCGCGCTCGGAGCCCAGGCCGACGAGCGCCTCGGCGATCGTCTCCTGGTAATGGCGGTCGGCGACGCCGAGCAGCTGCCGGGTCGCGCCGGCGGGGTTGGTCAGGGGCCCGAGGAAGTTGAAGACGGTCCGCACGCCAAGGGCTCTGCGGGCCGGGACGACGTGGGCGGTGGCGGCGTGGTGGCGGGGCGCGAACATGAAGCCGAAGCCGATCTCGTCGAGGCAGCGGCCGACCGCCTCGGGGTCGATGTCGACGTCGACGCCGAGCGCCTCGAGCATGTCGGCCGAGCCCGACTTGCTGGTCGCCGAGCGGTTGCCGTGCTTGGCGACCGCGCAGCCCGCCCCGGCGGCTACCAGCGCCGCGGTGGTCGAGACGTTGAAGGTCGAGGGGCCGCCGCCGGTGCCCGCGGTATCGACCAGCGGTGAGCGCTCGGTGTGGACCGGGGACGCCAGCGAGCGCATCGTCCGCGCCAGCCCGACCAGCTCGGAGACGGTCTCGCCCTTGGCCCGCAGCGCGATCAGGAAGGCGGCGGTCTGGACCGTATCGGTGCGCCCTTCCATGATCTCGGCCAGCACGGTCGAGGTGTGGTCGGCGGTCAGGTTGTCGCCGGCGCAGACCGCGTCGATCGCCCGCGAGACGACGTCGTTAGGCATCCGGGTCGCCCTCCCCCAGCCCGAGGAAGTTGGCGAGCAGGTGCTTGCCCTGCGGAGTCAGCACCGACTCGGGGTGAAACTGGACGCCCTCGCAGGGCAGCTCGCGGTGGCGGGCACCCATCACCACCTCGCCGAGGCTGGCGCTCAGCTCGAGCTCGTCGGGCAGGGCGGGATCGGCGATCAGCGAGTGGTAGCGGCCGGCGACCATCGGGGTCGGCAGGCCGGCGTAGATCGAGCGGCCGTCGTGCTCCACCTCGGCGTCCTTGCCGTGAACCGGCTCGCCCTGGACGACCCGGCCGCCGAAGACTTCGACCATCGCCTGGTGGCCGAGGCAGACGCCCAGCACCGGCGTCCCGGCCTCGGCGAAGGCGCGGATCGCCGGGCCGGATATCCCGGCGTCGGCCGGCTTGCCGGGGCCGGGCGAGACGACCAGCCGATCGTGGCCGCGCGAGAGCAACTCGGCGACCTCGCCCTTGTCGTTGCGGACGACGTCGACCTCGGAGCCGAGCTCGCCGAGGTACTGGACGAGGTTGTAGGTGAAGGAGTCGTAGTTGTCGATCACGAGCACGCGCATGGGGGCTCCGGTCAGGCCCAGTCGGGCTGTTCGCAGGCGACCTCGACGGCGCGGAAGACAGCCCGGGCCTTGTTCACCGACTCGTTCCACTCATAGGCCGGCTTGGCGTCGGCGACGGTGCCGCCGCCGGCCTGGACGTGGAGGCGGCCGTCCTTGCAGACGACGGTGCGGATGTGGATCGCGGTGTCGAGGTCGCCGTTCCACGACAGGTAGCCGATCGCGCCGCCGTAGGAGCAGCGCTTGACCGGCTCGAGCTCGTCGATGATCTGCATCGCGCGGACCTTGGGGGCGCCGGAGAGCGTGCCGGCCGGCAGCGCCGAGCGCAGCACGTCCATCGCCGTCACCCCCTCGCGCAGCTTCCCCGACACGTTGCTGACGATATGGAGCACGTGTGAATACGTCTCCACGACCATCAGCTCGTCGACCTTGACGGTGCCGTACTCGCAGACCCGGCCGAGGTCGTTGCGGCCGAGGTCGACCAGCATCACGTGCTCGGCCCGCTCCTTGGGGTCGTTCATCAGCCGCTCGGCGAAGCGGCGGTCCTCCTCCTCGGATTTGCCGCGCGGCGAGGTGCCCGCGATCGGCCGGGTTTCGACCTTGCCACCCTGGACCTTGACCAGCGGCTCCGGTGAGGCCCCGGCGATCTGGAAGTCGCCGAACTCCAGGAAGTACATGTACGGAGAGGGGTTGACGGCGCGCAGGCCGCGGTAGACCGAGAAGGCCTCGACCGTCGCGTCGGCCGAGAAGCGCTGGCTCGGCACCACCTGGAAGGCATCGCCGGCGTGCACGTAGTCGACGATCCGGGCGACGTTGTCTTCGAACTTCTCGCGCGGCATGTTGGCGGTGAATTCCGGCGGCTCGGTGACGGCGGCGGCGGGCGCCGCGGGGACGGCGCCGCGCAGGCGCTCGCGCATCTCGGCGATCGTCGCCGCGGCGCGGGCGTATTCGGCCTCGATCCCCTCCTCGCCGTCGGCGTACACGCAGGCGAGGATCGTCAGCTCGTGGTTGAGGTGGTCGAAGACCAGCATCGCGTCGGTCACCATCAGCGCCATGTCGGGCAGGCCGAGCTCGTCGGGGTTGGGCGGGCCGAGCGGCTCGACGGTGCGCACGAGGTCGTAACCGAAGAAGCCGACGGCGCCGCCGGTGAACGGCGGCAGGTCCGCGATCGGCGCCGGCGTGTAGCGGTCGAAGCGAGCGGCGACGGCCGCGTAGGGATCGGGCTCGGCGTCGACCCGGGTCGGCTCGCCGCCGAGGCTGGCGGCGCGGCCGTCCCATTCGGAGAGCTCGCCGTCGCTCCAGCGCAGCGCCGCCCGCGGGCGCAGACCGACGAAGGAGTAGCGGCCGACCTGACCCTGCTCGGCCGACTCGAGCAGGAAGCAGGGCGCCCCCTCCGGCTCGCCGGCGCGCAGCTTGAGGAAGGCCGAGACGGGGGTCTCGGTGTCGTCGATGAAGCGGGCGCGGACCGGCACGACGTTGCCCTGGCGGGCCAGCTCGCGCGCCTCCTCGAGCGTCGGCTCGAGGGTCAGCTGGGAATCAGCGGCTACGGCCATTCAGCACTTCCATGACGTCGGCCTGGGCGACCCCGCGCGAGACCAGCAGCACGCTGAGGTGGTAGATCAGGTCGGCGGCCTCTTCGGCGACCCTCTCGTCGGTCTCCTCGCGGGCGGCGCGGACGACCTCCTCGGCCTCCTCCTCGACCTTCTCGCCGATCCGCGGCGGGTCGTCGAGCAGCTCGACGGTGTAGGAGCCGGCGGGACGCTCGGCGGCCCGGCTGCGCAGCGTGCGCTCGAGGCCCGGCAGGACCTCGGCGGGGAGCGCGGCGGGCTCGCCGGGAGCCGGAGGCGCGTCCACGCCCGGCGCCGCCGCACCGCCGGCCTGGCGGTAGAAGCAGCTGCGCTCGCCGGTGTGGCAGGCGGGGCCGGTCGGATCGACCAGGGCGAGCACCGCGTCGCCGTCGCAGTCGTAGCGGAGCTGGCGCAGGCGCAGGAAGTTGCCGGAGCTTTCGCCTTTCCTCCAGAGCTCGTCGCGGGAGCGGCTGTGGAAGTGCATGTCGCCGGTCTCCAGGGACGCTTGGAGCGCCTCGGCGTCAACCCAGGCGAACATCAGCACCTCGCCGGAGGCGGCGTCCTGGACGATGCAGGGCGCCAGCCCGCGCTCGTCGAAGTCGATTTCCGGAAACACGGCGTTCATCGTAGAGGGGTCTACTCGATTCCCAGCCGGTCGAGCAGGTCCTCGTCGCGGCGCCAATGCTTGCGCACGCGGACCGTCAGGTCGAGGTGGACCTGGCCGCCGAGCTCGGTTTCCAGCGAGCGGCGACTGGCGAAGCCGATCTCGCCGATCTTGGTCCCCTTCTTGCCGATCAGGATGCCCTTCTGGCTCTCGGTCTCGGCCCAGATCTCAGCGGTCACCGCGACCAGACCGTCCTCGCGCGGCGGCGCGACCTCGGTCACCGAGACCTCGACCGAGTGCGGGATCTCCTGCCGGGTCCGGTTCAGCACCTGCTCGCGGATCAGCTCGGCCAGCAGCAGCTCGCTGGTCTGGTCGCTGGAGTCCTCGGGCGGATACATGTAGGGACCCTCGGGGACCAGCTCGCCGAGCCGCTCGAGCAGCGGCGCCAGCCCCTCGCCCGACCGAGCGCTGATCGGGAAGACCTCCTCGACGCCCTGCAGGTTGGCGGCGTCGGCGAGCGCCGGCACCATCTCGTTGGGGCCGAGCCGGTCGGCCTTGTTGACCGCGCAGATGATCGGGATGTGGGGCCCGGCGCTGAGCAGCGAGCGGGCGATGAAGCGGTCGCCGGCGCCGACCCCCTCCTCGCCGTTGACGACCAGGAGCGCCACGTCGGAGTCGGCCAGCTCGCGCTCGACCCGGTGCTGCATCCGCTCGGTCATCTCGTCGCGCGGGCGCTGCACCCCGGGCAGGTCGACGAGGACCAGCTGGCGCCCGGCCTCGAGGTCGGTGGCGATCCCGCGGATCGCCCGGCGGGTCGTCTGCGGGCGCACCGAGACGACGACGACGTGGGAGCCGACCAGGGCGTTGACGAGCGTCGACTTGCCGACGTTCGGCCGGCCCGCCAGGCCGATGAAGCCCGAGCGGGTCACCGCAACGCCGCCAGGATCTCACCCTGGAGCGCCAGCATCTCGCCGTCGTCGGCTTCGTGGTCGTGGCCGCAGAGATGAAGGACCCCGTGGACGGCGGTCTCGGCGAGGGTCATGTCGAGGCAGAGCTCGGGGCAGATCGCGACGTCGCCGAGCTCGCGCGGGCCGGCGACCGGGCCGGTCCCGTCGACCGGGAACGCGAGGACGTCGGTGGGGCTGTCCTTGCCTCGATGCTCGCGATTCAGCTCCTGGATGCGCGCGGCATCGACGATCTCGACCGCGAGGTGACCGTCGTCGACACCGGCTGCGGCCAGCGCCGCCGCAACCGGGGCGCGCAGATCGGCGGGGACGTCGGCCAGGTCGACCGTCAAGAGCGCGGTGTCGGGCCGTGTTCGCTGCGCACGGCGCGGTCACGATCGTTGCCGGCCTCGTCGTAGGCGGCGACGATGCGTTGGACGAGTTTGTGGCGGACGACATCCTCGCCGCCGAACTCGACGAAGGAGATTTCCTCGACCCGGTTGAGAATGTCGCGGACCGCCATCAGCCCCGATCGCTGGTCCTTGGGCAGGTCGATCTGGGTGACGTCGCCGGTGACGACCATGCGGGAGTTGAAGCCGAGCCGGGTGAGGAACATCTTCATCTGCTCGGGGCTGGTGTTCTGGGCCTCGTCGAGGATCACGAAGGAGTCATTGAGGGTCCGTCCACGCATGAAGGCGAGCGGCGCCACCTCGATCACGTTGCGCTCGAAGTAGCCGTTGACGCGATCGGGATCGAGCATGTCGAAGAGCGCGTCGAACAGCGGCCGCAGATAGGGGTCGACCTTGGCCTGGATGTCGCCGGGCAGGAAGCCGAGCCGCTCGCCGGCCTCGACGGCTGGCCGGGTGAGGATGATCCGCTGGACCTTGCGTTCGGTCAGCGCCGCCGCCGCCATCGCGACGGCGAGAAAGGTCTTGCCGGTGCCGGCCGGGCCGATCCCGAAGGTGATCGTGTTGCGGCGGATCGAATCGACGTAGCGTTTCTGGTTCAGCGTTTTCGGCGCGACCCTGGTGTTGCGGTGGCGCCAGACGACGTCGTCGAGGATCTCGCCGGGGCTCTCGTCGGCCTCCAGCGCGCCGGCCACCGCGTCGACCGTGCCGGGGGCGACGTCGTGCCCGCCCTCGATCAGCTCGACCAGCTCGTCGACCACCGTCGCCGCTTCCTGGAGGTCGGACGCGTCGCCGTCGAGCGTCAGCACGTTGCCGCGCAGGTGAACTTCGACCGGCAGCCGCTCGCGCAGCCCGCGCAGCACCGAGTCCTCGGAGCCGGCCAGCTCGGCGGCCACCGAGTTGTCGAGCGTCAGTTGCCGACGCGCCAAGCTCAGCTACCCAGCTTCTTGCGCACCGCGGCGCTGACCCGCTTGCCGTCGGCGCTGCCGCCGACCTTCGGCATCACCGCCGACATCACCTGGCCCATCTGCCGCTGCCCGGTGGCGCCGGTCTCGGCAACCGCCGAGTCGACGATCGCCTCGAGCTCCTCGTCGGACAGCTGCTGCGGCAGGTAGCTCTCGATCAGCCCCGCCTCGAAGCGCTCGGCGGCGGCCTGCTCCTCGCGCCCGGCGCCCTCGTAGGCCTCCGCGGCTTCGACCCGTTTCTTGCGCTCGCGCTGAAGCACCGCGACCTCGTCGCCGGCGCCGAGCTTGGCGTCCTTCTGGAGCACGTCGACGACCATCCGCAGCGCCGCGGCGCGGTCGCGATCGCGCGCTTTCATCGCCGTCCGGACGTCGTCCTGAATTTGTTCGAGAACGGTCACGAGATCTAGGTTAGACGGCGGCGTCGGGAGCGACCGCGAGCCCTTTGGCGACGAGGTCCTTGACGTCGGCGCTGACCAGGGTCCAGCCGTTGCGCCGCGCGGCCGCGACATAGGCGGCGTCATAGGCGGTCAAGCCGTGCTCGACCGCGAGTTCCAAGCTCAGGTCGATCAGATCGCGATCGACGCGCACGAAGCGGTTGCGGCAGCGCGCCACGATCGCGCCGCAGAGATGCCCCGCCCGGCGGGGCTCCCGGCGCTTCGCGCCGACGGCGTTGGCGACCTCGAACAGAGTCAGGTCGAGCGCGGCCAACAGCTCACCAGATTCGACGACCGCCTCGGCCGCTTGGTGATGCGACTCTTCGGGATGACTGGCAGCAACCCACACGCTCGCGTCCACGAGCAGGGCCATCAGTGCGATTCCCGGTCTTCGCGGATCAACCGAGCGGCGTCGATCGCGGGTTCGCCGTCGTGAAATTCGGCGCGGATCAGATCCATGAGCCGTCTCGCCTCGTCGCGGCCGCGGTCCTCCTCAGCTTCGAGCTCGCGCTCTGCCAACCGCTGGAAGAAGCCGCTGCGGGTCTCGCCCACGCGGGCGGTCTGGGCGTCGACGCGCTCGAGCAGCGCCCCTGGAAGTGAGATCAGCACCTTGGCCACCCTTCGAGTATATCCGGTATTTCCGACGTCTTCGACGGCATGGTTGAAGAGTGGCAGGGAAAAGCGCACGCGTGGTGCGTCAACTGTGCCAATTCGGTGTCGATTTCCACGCCAAAGGCGCGCCGAGGCCCGGCTCAGACGCGGGCGGGAAACTCGACGCGCTCGACCTCGCCGAGTGGCATCTGCAGGAAGCGGGTGCCGACCTCACGGAATCCGGCTACGTCGCCGGTGCAGAGGAAGTCGTAGGTGCCCTCGGTGCGGGACTCGGAGGCGAGACCGGCGCCCTCGAGCGTGCGCTGGACGGCGGCGGCGACGGCGTGGCCGCCGCTGACCAGGCGGACGTCGCGGCCGAGGATGCGCTGCAGCATCGGCGCCACCAGCGGGAAATGGGTGCAGCCGAGGATCAGGGTGTCGACGTCGGCCTCCTGCAGCGGCCGGCAGTACTCGCGCGCCATCGCCATCGTCTCCTCGTCGAAGAGCGTGCCGTCCTGGATGAACGGGGCGAGGCGCGGCGCCCCGACCTCGGTCACCTCGAGCGCCCGTCCCTCGCCTTCGAGCGCCCGGCGGTAGGCGCCGCTGGCGACGGTGTTGGGGGTGGCGAGGACGCCGACGCGGCCGTTGTCGGTGATCGCGGCGGCGATCTCGGCCTGCGGCGCCACCACCGGCACCACCTCCACCCCGGCCCGCGCGGCGACCTCGCGGGCGACGTTCTCACCCACCGACGTCGCCGTGTTGCAGGCGATCACGAGCAGCTTGGCGCCGCGGTCGAGCAGGAGCTGGGAGATGACGCCGATGCGGTCGCGCAGTTCCTTCGGATCGCGGGTCCCGTAGGGGAAAAGGGCGGTGTCGCCGAGGTAGACGTAGTCCTCCCCCGGCAGCGAGACCAGGCACTCGTGGAGGACGGTGAGGCCGCCGACGCCGGAGTCGAACATCGCGACCGGCAGCGATGAATCGGGCGAGGTCATGCGTGAGGCCGGGTCATGCGGGTGCCGTCGGCGACGGCGGGATCACATGAACGGCTTGTAGACCATGAAGAAGATCGTGACGATGATGAGCACGCCGGCCACGGTCCCGACCTGGCCGTACTGCTTGCTGAGCGCTTCGAACTCGGGGCTCAGCGTGTCGCCGGTCCCGAGGTCGCGCTCGGCGAGCCCGCGTGCTTTGCGCACCGCCGGCTGGAAGTAGCCGTGCTGGAGGCCGAAGAGGGCGATGATCGCAATCCAGCCCCAGATGATGAAGAAGTCGCTGCCGTCCCAGACGTTGTTGCCGCTGATCATCAGCACGATGCCGGCGATCAGCAGGATGACCATTCCCGGGTTGACCAGGTAGCGGTCGATCCGCTGCACGCCCTCCATGATCGCCGGCGTTGAGCGCGGGAACTGCGGGCAGACCGAGAGGGTCAGCGCGTAGCCGAAGGTCGGCCCGAAGGCGACCACGACGGCGACGATGTGGAAGAACAGCGCGATCTTGTAGCCGCTGTCCACGTAGCTGGCGAACGGGAGCACGGCGGGGACGATATCTCTCAGGGGCGACGGAGGAGCAGGGCGGCCCAATCGCCGTCGCGGCGGCGGGTGCTCTCCGAGAGACCTGCGGGCTCGAACGCCGCCGCGACCTCGTCTAGCTCGGAGGGCAGGATTCCAGAGCAGATCAGCGTTGAGGGTGGCGTGGCGGGACTCCGGGAGACCCTCGCCCTCACAACAGCGGGGAGGTTCGGTTGAGGGTCCCCCGGATCCCCGCCCTGCTTCGGGAGCTGGGCGGCTACTGCCTTCAGGATTGGGGCGGTCATGTTGGCTATGACCGTGGGTGCCAGTGGAGGCAGAGCTTCGCGAAGGTTCATGCGCTCGAGATTGGACAGCTGGACTTCGTTGGCTTTGGCGTTGAGGTCGGTGGCCTCTAGGGCCAAGGGCTCGTGGTCGTAGGCGGAGATTGGGGAGTAGCCGAGCTTTGCGGCGCAGATGGCAAGGACTCCGGAGCCGGTGCCCAGATCGGTTAGGGGACCGAGGTTGGCGAAGTCGTTCGGAGCGCTTTCTTGGGACACCTCGAGGAGGAGCTCCAGACACAACCTCGTCGTGGGATGAGCTCCGGTGCCGAAGGCTCGGCCGGGGTCGACGACGAGGTCGATGGTGTCGGGACGCGGGGGCTCCCAGGAGGGGCGGAGCCAGAGGCGGCCGCCGACCAGAACCGGTTTGTGGAAGTCGCGCCAGCGGTCGGCCCAGTCGTCGGGGACCTCGGTCGAGCTGACCTCGACCCGGCCCTCCCCCACCACCGCGTCGATCTCGCCGAGCTCCGGCAGCTCGCCCTCGCCACCGTAGATCGCGTACTCGACGAAGCCCGGCCCGCGCTCCTCCTCGACCCCGTTGGGCGCCAGCACGGTCAGCTCGGCCAGCACCAGATCGGCCTGGTCGGGGCTGCAGCGCACCGCCAGGCGAATCATCGCCGGCGCGCTATCCGAAGGCGCGGCGAACGCGGCTGAAGATGCCCTCGCCGTGCTGGGGACCGAGGTTGGCGTCCTCGAGCGTCTCGTCGAGGCGCTCGGCGAGCTCGCGCTGCTCCTCGCTGAGGTTGGTCGGGACGACGACGTCGACCAGGACCCGCTGGTCGCCGCGGCGGCGGGCGCCGAGCCGCGGCAGGCCGAGCCCGCGCAGGGTCTCGCCGTGGCCGGGCTGGACGCCGGGCGCCAGCTCGATTTCGCGCTCGCCCTCGAGCGTCGCCACCGTGATCGTGGTCCCAAGCATCGCCTCGGTCGCCGGGATCGAGACCGAGGTGACGAGTTCGGTGCCTTCGCGTTCGAAGCGCGCGTCGGCGGCGACCGAGACCTCGACGTAGAGGTCGCCGGCCGGCGCCCCGACCTCGCCGGCGTGCCCGGCGCCGGCGACCCGCATGCGCTGGCCGTCTTCGATCCCGGCCGGCACCTCGATCGTCTTGGTCACCAAACCGCGCGTGCGGCCGCTGCCGTGGCAGACCTCGCAGGGCGTCTCCGGCACTTTGCCGGCGCCGTTGCAGACGTCGCAGGTGACGCCGCGGACCATCTGCCCGAACGGCGTCCGCGTCACCTGGCGCAGCTGGCCGGCGCCGCCGCAGTTCTCGCAGGTGCGGATCGGCGTGCCCGGCTCGGCGCCGTTGCCGTGGCAGTGCTCGCAGGCGCCGACGGCGTCGAAGCTGACCTCGCGCTGGACCCCGGTCGCGACCTCGGCGAGGTCGACCTCGACCGCGACCAGCACGTCGCCGCCGCCCGCCGGCCCCGCCGCGCCGCCGAAGCCGAATCCCGCGCCGCCCCCGCCGCCGCCGAAGAAGGCGGAGAGGATGTCGTCGATCGAGCCGAAGCCCTGGGCGCGCGGGTCGTAGCCGCCCGAGCGCAGCCCCTCCTGGCCGTACTGGTCGTAGGTGCGGCGCCGGTCGGCGTCAGAGAGCACCTCGTAGGCCTCGGCCGCCTCTTTGAACTTGGCTTCCGCCTCGGGATCGTGGTCGTTGACGTCGGGGTGCAGTTCGCGGGCGAGGCCGCGGAAGGCTTTTTTGATCGCGGTCTGGTCGGCGTCGCGGGGGACGCCGAGGACCTCGTAGTAATCGCTGGGCAAGTGGCTTCCTGGGCTAGTTGTCGTAGACGGTCTCGAAGTAGCGGGAGAGCTCGCGAGCGGCGGCGCGCACGGAGACGATCGCGGTCGCGTAGTCCATCCGCCGCGGCCCGACGACGCCGACGGCACCGAGGTTGCGGTGGCCGAGCCCGTAGTTGGCGCCGACGACGCTGACCGAGCGCATGCTCGGCTGCGGGTTCTCGTCGCCGATCCAGAGGTAGACCGAGCGCTCGTCGAGCGAGGAGCGCAGCATCGAGAGGACGTCGGCGCGGCGCTCGAGCGCGGTCATCAGCTCGTCGGCGCGCGGCAGGTCGTCGATGTGGGCTTCCGAGAGCAGGCGGGCGGCGCCGTCCATGTAGAGGTCGGCCGGGGATTCCGGCTCGAGCTCGGTGAAGGCGGCGCTCAGCGTGGCGATGAACTCAGCCTCGAGCCGGTCGAGCGCCGGGTCGGCGAGCCGACCGGCGATCATCCGGGCGCCGATCCCGAGCCCGCTCAGCTGCTCGTTCAGGTAGCTGGAGGCCCACTGGACGAGGCCGCGGTCAACCGGGCCCTCGAACTCGAAGACGCGGCGGGCGACGTCGCCGGTCGAGGCGATCGCGATCACCACCACGCGGTTGGGCTGCAGCTGCAGGACCTCGACGCGGTGGATCGTCGCGGCGACGCTGAGCGGCGGCGCCGTCGCCATCGCGACCAGGTCGGTGACCTGGGCGAGCGCCGCGGTCGTCTCGCGCATCGCCTCGTCGACCTCGGCCCGCAGCCGCGTCAGCTCCAGGTCGACGGGCGCCGCGGCCGGCGGGGCGCCGCCGGTTTCCAGCAGGACGTCGACGTAGAGGCGGTAGCCGGAGTCGGTCGGGACCCGCCCGGCGGAGGTGTGCGGATGGGTCAGGAAGCCTTCGGCCTCCAGCAGCGCCAGCTCCGAGCGCACGGTCGACGGCCCCCATTCGACCTCCGGCAGCTCGGCGACCTCCTTCGAGGGCACCGGCCGCGCCGACGCCAGGTAGGCGTCGACGACGAGGCGGAGGATCAGTTCCTGGCGCGGGGTGAGCACCCCTACATCTTAGGAAGCAGCGGAACGGAGCTTCTCCGCCCGCTTGTCGAGGCGCTTAAAGCTCGAACTCAGCCTCTGCATTGCGGATGATCCGTTTGTCGCCCTGGGCGGCCTCGGTCTCGACCACGACACGGTTGCCGTCGACCTCCTTGACGGTGCCGGTCACGGCGATCTCCTGCTCCGGGAAGCCCATGCCGCGGAACTGGACCTTCAGCCGTTTGAGCGCCCGCGGGTCGCCGCCAGCGATGCCTTCGGCGTTGGCCCGCGCCACCAGTCCCATCGAATAGAGGCCGTGGAGGATCGTGCTCGGCAGCCCGACCATCTCGGCGAACTCGCGGTCGATGTGGATCGGGTTGAAGTCCCCAGAAGCGCCGGCGTAGCGGTGCGGCAGGTACTTGTCGGGCGTGACCCGCAGCTCCGGCACCGTGTCGCCGGCTTTGAAATCGGCCATCTCACACCCCCCTGACGATGTTGGTCCAGGTGCCGATCGCGACCATCGCGCCGTCCCCGTTCACGGATTTAGTTTCGAAGACGTAGAAGCCGTTGCCGAGTTTCTCCTCGATCGAGAGGCATTTGGCGCTGGTGGTGATCTCGTCGCCCGAGCAGGCCGGCTCGCCCCACTCGAACTCCTGGCCGCCGTGGACCATCGTCGCGAAGTTCATCGCCACGTCGGG
Organism: uncultured Actinomycetes bacterium; assembly: GCA_963839115.1. Classification (GTDB taxonomy): domain Bacteria; phylum Actinomycetota; class Thermoleophilia; order Solirubrobacterales; family 70-9; genus VAYN01. The sequence continues at coordinate 726,800 of CAWITM010000001.1, read as the reverse complement.
GTCGAACATCGCCGGCGCCAGCGCCCGCATGCTGTAGACCACCGCGAACATCGGCGGCGCGACGACGTCGCGGAAGCCGGCCGCGCGAGCCGCCTCGACCTCGAAGTGGACCGGGTTCTGGATCCCCAGCACGGTCGCGTACTCCTTGATCTTCTCGCGACCCACCTGGTAGGTGATCGCGTCCCATTCCTTGCCGACCGCGTCGGTCTTGATCGCCATGGCCGGGGAACCTATCGCGTCGCCGGGCGGGTGCGCCGAGCGCTCAGTCGATCTCCAGAACCGCCAGGAACGCCTCCTGGGGAACTTCGACGCGGCCGACCGCCTTCATCCGCTTCTTGCCCGCTTTCTGCTTCTTCAGCAGCTTGTTCTTGCGGGTGACGTCGCCGCCGTAGAGCTTCGCGGTGACGTCCTTGCGCAGCGCCTTGACCGTCTCGCGGGCGAGGATGTTGGAGCCGATCGCCGCCTGCACCGGGACGTCGAAGAGCTGGCGCGGGATCGTTTTGCGCAGCCGCGAGACGAGGCGCTTGCCCTGGTCGTAGGCGAATTCGCGGTGGACGATGATCGAGAGCGCGTCGACCTTGTCGCCGGCCAGCAGGATGTCGACCTTGACGAGGTCGGCGGGGCGGTTGCCGATCGGTTCGTAGTCGAGCGAGGCGTAGCCGCGGGTCGAGCTCTTCAGCAGGTCGAAAAAGTCGAGGACGATCTCGCCGAGCGGCATGTCGTAGCGCAGCTGAACCCGCTGCGGGCTCAGGTAGTGCATGTCGACATGGGTGCCGCGGCGCTGCTGGCAGAGCTCCATGACCGGGCCGACCTGCTCTTTCGGGCAGATGATCGTGGCGCGGATGTAGGGCTCTTCGATCGACTCGATGAAGGCCGGGTCGGGCAGATGGGTGGGGCTGTGGACCTCGTGTTCGGTGCCGTTGGTGAGGTGGACGACGTAGCGCACGTTCGGCGTCGTCGCCAGCAGGTCGAGGTCGTACTCGCGCTCGAGGCGCTCGCGCACGATCTCCATGTGCAGCAGGCCGAGGAAGCCGCAGCGGAAGCCGAATCCGAGCGCCTCCGAGGTCTCCGGCTCCCACGACAGCGCGGCGTCGTTCAGCGACAGCTTCTCGAGCGCGTCGCGGAGGTCTTCGAAGCGGTCGGTCTCGATCGGGAAGACGCCGCAGAAGACCATCGGCCGCACCTCCCGGTAGCCCTCCAGCGGCTCGGACGCCGGGCGCGCCTGGGTCGTAACGGTGTCGCCGACGCGCAGCTTGGTGACGTCCTTGATCCCGGTGATCAGGTAGCCGACGTCGCCGGCCTCCATGCCGGGCACCGCGGTCATCTTGGGACGGAAGAAGCCGATGTCGTCGATCTCGGCCTCGGTGCCGTTCTGCATCGCCAGGATCCGCTCGTTCTTGCGGAAGTGGCCGTCGACCATCCGCACGTAGGCGATCACGCCGCGGTACTGGTCGAACTCGGAGTCGAAGATCAGGGCGCGGGTCGGCGCGTCGGCGACGCCCTGGGGCGGCGGGATGCGGGCGACGATCGCCTCCAGCACCTCCGGCACGCCGACTCCGGTCTTGGCCGAGATCCAGAGCGCGTCCTCGGGATCGGTGCCGAGCAGGTCGGCGATCTCCTGGGCGACGCGCTCGGGCTCGGCGCCGGGCAGGTCGACCTTGTTGATGACCGGGATCAGCTCGAGCCCGTTTTCGATCGCCAGGTAGGTGTTGGCGACGGTCTGCGCCTCGACCCCCTGGGCGGCGTCGACGACCAGCAGCGCGCCCTCGCAGGCGGCGAGGCTGCGCGACACCTCGTAGGAGAAGTCGACGTGGCCGGGCGTGTCGATCAGGTGCAGGTGATAGGTCTCGCCGTCCTCGGCGGCGTACTCGACCCGCACCGCCTGCGCCTTGATCGTGATCCCGCGCTCGCGCTCGAGGTCCATCGAGTCGAGCATCTGCGCCTGCATTTTTTTTGGGTCGACGGCGCCGGTGACCTCGAGGATGCGGTCGGCCAGGGTCGACTTGCCGTGGTCGATGTGGGCGATGATCGAGAAGTTGCGAATGTGCTCCATGGGCGAGCAGTGAGTATGCCGGGGCGGGGAGGCGGGACGCCGTCGACTCGGTCGGCGGGGCCTGTCATGAGGGGAGACACCTGCGGGCGAGGTGTTCGTTCTCGGTGTCTCCCCTCATGCCACCCACCGACCGCGGCAGAGGTGAGACGGCCTGCGGCGCGACCCTGAGAAAGGATCCTCTCGCCCACCTCGCTGCCCCTAGCTGGGGCAGGTGGCGGGATTGAGGGGGCCGGTGAGGCGGAGGACGACGGTCGGCGGCTTCTTCAGCACCACCTTTGCCTGCGGCGATTCGGTCCAGCGGACCTGCGGCGGGTAGGACGGCTGGCCCGCTTCGATCCGGTCCCAGGACGCGACGACGTAGTCGTAGTGGCCTTCGTTCAGGAGCCGGCGCCACTCCGAGCACGTCTTGGCGGCTTCGAAGCCGCCGTGGGGCTCTTCGGTGCCGACGTAGGCGACCCGATTGGAGAGATCGGTCCCGAACAGTGGGTACTGGCGGGTGCTGGTCGTGGCGATGCGAGCGCCGGAGACGTCCCCGGCCCAGGCAAAGGCGGCGTTCAGCCCCGGAGTCGTGAAGTTCGGGTCGCGGTAGCGGTTCTGCAGGTAGTGCCGCTGGACGGGATAGCCGACGACGATCGTCGCCACGACAAGGATCGCCCCGATTGAGACGAGCCAGGCGCGCGGAAACGGTCCGGGCCCGCCAGCGCCCCCCACTTCAGCGCGGTCGCCATTTCCCTCGCTATCTGAGGGAGATGGCGACCGCGCTCCAAGGGACGCCAGGCGGGCGGCGGCTCGGCGCAGCGGCGGCGTCGCCGGCAGCAGCGCTAGGCCGAGGACGAGCGCCGGGGTGAGGTAGCGAAGCCCGGATTCGAACCCGCGCGGCATCCCCTGAGGGCCCGAGGCCGAGGTCGGGGCGACGATCCAGGCCAGCGCCGTCGCCAGCCCGACGAAGCCGCCGATCGCGAGCGCCGGGTCGACGCGGCTGAACCACGACCTCGCGGTACTCGTCGGGACGGCGCTGGAGGTCGGCCGCCCGCCATCCAGCCGTCTGCCGCCGCGCACGGGGAGAAAAGCGAAGAGCAGGCCTGCCAGGGCGGCGGCGCCGAGCAGCGGCCAGATCAGCCACAGCCCGCTGTGGAGACCGGGCAGGAACCAGCCGGACCACACCGATCCATCGGTCAGATAGCCGACGACGCTATGGGCTTCGCGGCCGCCGAGGGTCTGGCCCGGCGAGGGCAGGTCGATCGGCCCGAGGTGGTGGATCCACGGCACCGGGTTGCCGGTGTGGACGAGGTTCCGCATGTACCAGTAGCCGCCTCCAACCAGCGCCGCCAGCCCCGAAGCAGCAAGGGCGCGCCAGCGCCCCCCGCGCGGTGCGACCGCGGTCAGCCCAAGGACGATCACCGCCGCCGGCAGCAGGAAGTTGAGCTTGGTCCCGGCGGCGAGCCCGGCCGCCAGACCGACGACCACCACGGCGCCGGTCGAGAGACCGAGCCGGCCATCGCTGTCAGAGCCCACCGCCCCTCCCCCCGCCCTCGTCCCGACGCGATCGGCCCCCGCCGGCACACCTGCCAGTTCGCCGGTGGGGGCCGATCGCGTCCCGGCCGATCGTGCCCCTCGCGTCCGGGCCGATCGCGTCCCGCGCCTCCCCGTCCCTCCATCCCCCCATGCGTTCACCGCCACCGCCACCGCGGCGAGCAGGAAGAAGATGCCGACGACGTCGTTGCGGGCCTCGCCGCCCTGGTCGGCCAGGGCCGGGACGCTGAGGGCGATCGCGCCGAGCGCCAGCGACCACGGCGCCACCCGGTAGGGCCGGCCGATGCACCAGCAGGCCAGCAGGCATCCCGCCACCCAGGCGAGGTTCAGCAGCGGTGAGAGCAGGTCGCGGCTGAACGCCAGCATCCCGATCGCGTGGAAGATTTCGCTGTTGGCGGGGTAGAACCAGGCCAGGAACTGGGGCGCGATGAAGTGCAGGTCGATCGTGTTGCCGGACTGGTAGAAGCCGGCGGCGAAGGGGCCGTGGTACCAGGTGGAGTCGAAGCCGGTCATGCCGGTGCCGAGGCGCAGGCGGGCTTCGGCGGCGAAGTGGCCCAGGCAGGCGCCGGCGATGGCCAGGCTGATCGCGAGGGCCGGGAGCGAGACGGTGTACGGCGCGGGACGGGGCCCGCCGGCCGCGGGTCCTGTCACGGCGGTTTCCCCCACGGTGCTCGCGACCGGAGGTCGCTCCGCGCCGCGGGGGGCCCCCGCATCGGCGCCACCCACGGCCGGCGGGCCTGGAGCTGCCGGGACTCCGAAGCGCAGGGCCAACCCTGCCGCTGCTACGAGGAGGATGTAAGGGACGGGCTCGTAGAGGGAGACGGTTCCCAAGAGCTCGGCGCCCCATAACAGGACGGCGAGAGTCAGAACGCTGGTTGCCAGAATCGCCGGGGCGCCGGTGAAGCGGGGGAGCAGACGGCGGCGCAGCTGGGAGGCGCCGGTCCAGGCGAAGCCGATGAGGAGGGCCAGCTCGGCTACGCCGAGGAGGTATCGACCGGGGCCGAGCATCTAGCGGCCACGTCCGGCGCGGGCTCGCGCCGATGGCGTTGGTCTCAGTCGCTCCATCTAGCCGCGCCGGCGACGCAGGAGGCGGAGGATCTGCTCCAGCTCGGCGATCCGCAGGACCTTGGCGGCGGCGAAGTAGGCGATGCCGCCGAGGACCAGGCCGCCGCCCAGCGAGACGATCTGGCCGCCGAGGCCGCGTCCCAGAGCCTGGTCGAGCCCGTACCAGGTCACCCAGCTGACGCCGGCCAGGGCGGCCGAGGCGATCGAGATCCGGACCGTCGTCGAGAGCAGCCGTCCCAGCTCGAGGCCGTTGAACTTGCGGCGCAGGATGTAGGTCTGCGCGAAGACCGCGGCGCTCGTCCCGATCCCCGTCCCGGCGACGATCCCGCCGATCCCGAACGGCTTGTAGAGCGCCCAGGCCGCGATCGCCGAGACGACCAGGTCGATAACCGCCAGCGCCGTCGCCTGCCAGGGTCGCTGGAGGCTGAAGAAGGTCCGAGTCTGCAGCAGGTAGACGCCGTTGGTCGGCAGCGAGAAGGCGAACCAGAAGAGAGCGGTGGCGACGATCTGGGTTTCCTCCGGGTGGAATTCGCCGCGCTGGTAGACGAGCCGGATGATCGGGTCCGAGAGAGCGAGGATCACCGCCGTCGCCGGCAGCAGCACGAAGAGGATCTGGCGCATCCCGTTCGCCAGCGTCGCCCGCAGGTTGACCATTTCGCCTCTGTTGGCGAAGCGGGCGAGGGTCGGGAAGAGGACGGTCGCGATCGCCACCGAGAAGATCCCCTGGGGCAGCTGGTAGAGGCGGAAGGCTTTGTCGATCGCCGCCGGTGCTTCGTCGGAGACGAGGCTGCCGAAGAAGCTGTTGATCAGCTGGTTGAAGTTGATCAGGCCGAGGCTGATCGTCACCGGGAGCATCAGCAGCAGGACCCGCCGCACCCCCGGGTTGCGCCAATCGAAGCTCCAGGTGAAGTGGAACGGCGTGTTGCGCAGGTCCCAGGCCGGGATCGCCAGCTGCACCGCGGTGCCGATCAGGATCGCGATCGCGTAGGCGTAGATCTGGTTGGGCTTCGCGAACAGCGGCTTCAGCACGACCAGGGCGATGATGATCGCGATGTTCCAGAAGAACGGCGAGATCGCGAAGGCGCCGAAGCGGTCGTAGCTGTTGAGGATCCCGACGACGATGCCACTGACCCCGAGCAGGATCAGGATCGGGAAGAGGACGCGCGAGAGCGAGATCGTGAGGTCGAGGATGTGCCCCGAGTAGCCCGGGGCGAAGAGCGGGATGATGACCGGCGCGGCGAGCACGAAGATCGCCGTGATCGCGCCCATCACCATCGTGATCAGGAGCAGCAGGGTCGAGGCGAGGCGGAAGGCCTCTTTGAACTGGCGGCGGCCGACGAGGTCGGTGAAGACCGGGACGAAGGCGGGCTGCAGGGCGGCGTCGGCGAACAGCGCGCGGACCAGGTTGGGGACCTGGAAGGCGATCGTGAAGGCCGACACCGGCCCTTTGACGCCGAAGTAACCGGCGGCGAGGACTTCGCGGGCGAGGCCGGCGACGCGCGAGGCGGCGGTGGCGATCGAGAAGAACGCGGTCGAGCGGCCGATCCGCCCGGCCTGGTTGCCGCCCTCGCGCGGTCCCTCCTCCTCGTCGAGACGCGGCGACGGGGGCGGCGGGACGACCAGTTCCTCGCTGGGGTAGAACGCCTCCGCCTCGCGCAGGGCGACCTCCGCGTTGATCGCCCGGCTACCGAAGTCGGTGTTGTCGTTTGGCCTTCGCCTCTCCAAGCTTTGTCTCAGTCGCTATAGTCGGCGGCCGCCCGCAGCGGCAATCGCTCGCCCGGGCCCTACGACATGGCCAACATAGCCTCACAGAAGAAGCGGATCCTACGCAGCGAGCGCGAGCGCTCGGAGAATCGCCTGCTCACGAGCACGGTGAAGACTCACTTCCGCCGCCTCGAGAGCGCCGTCGAGGGCGGCGACGCCACGACGGTCTCCAGCGAGCTCCGCGATCTCATCTCGAAGATCGACAAGGCCGTGCAGAAGGGCGCCATGCACAAGAACACCGGCGCCCGCAAGAAGTCCAAGGCCTCGCGCATCGCCACTCGCAGCGCCGACGCCGCTTAGGCGGCCATCGCGCGCAGGGAGAGGGTCAGGGCTAGGCTGTCGCCGTAGTCGGCGCCGCCGCGGCACCACAGCTCCAGTTGCGCCAGCGCCTCGGTGGCCGCTCGGAGGCTGGCGAGGTCGGCGTCGCGCAGGCGGGCGACGAGCTGCTTTGCGGCGTACGGGTGCATCTTGAGCTTCGACTCGACCTCGCGCGCGGGCATTCCGTCGTCGAGCATCGCCGCGGCGGCGCAGGCGCCGCGCAGGCGTGAGGCGAGGCCGTAGATCAGGCCGGTGACGTTCTCGCCCTGGGAGGTCAGCTGCTCGGCGATCCGCAGCGCCTTAGCGGCGTCGCCTTCGATCACCGCGTCCGAGAGCGACCAGACCGCCTCCTCGGAGGTGTCGGCGACCATCTCGGCAAGGTCTGAGGCGCTGACCTCGCCCCCCTCCCCGGCCCACAGCGCCAGACGTTCGAGCTCGGTGTGGAGGCGGACCGGGCCGGCGCCCATCCGCTCGACGAGGAGGCGGGCGGCGGCTGGGTCGAGGCGGAAGCCGAGGCGTTTGGCGTCGGCGACGAGCGTGCGCGGCATCTCGCGCGCTTTCGCCGCCTCGAAGTCGTGGATCTCCCCCTTCGCGGCTTTGACCGCTTTGAGCAGCTTGGCGGGCGCTTTGGCACGACTGATGAGGACCAGCGTGAGGTCGGGCGGCAGTGCCCCGAGCGCGGCGATGACCGGCTCGAGCTGCTTGTCGCGCCATTTCTCGACCCCGTCGGCGAGCAGGTAGCGGCGCGAGTCCATCAGCGACATCGCCGGGATCGCCTGCAGCAGCGCCTCGTGGTCGGGCATGCCGCGGCCCTCGCCGGGCTCGAAGACCTCGAGCGCCGCGGTCCCGCCCTCGCGTTCGGCGCGGGCGCGCAGCCGGCTGCGCGTGGCGTCGATCTTGGCCCCGTCGGTGCCGGAGATCAGGTAGAGCGGGTGCATCGCGTCGGGCATGCGGCGAGTGTAGTGAGGGGACCCGCGGTGGCCGGGGGGCCAGCCTGAGGGCGGAGATGAGTCCTTCAGCCATCGTCGCGGACCGAAAAGGAGCCGCGGCGGACGTCGATCTCAACCGTGCCGTCCTCGTCGGTGCGGAGGGTCGGGACGCGGTGGCGGGCGAGGGTCGCGAGCGTCCCGGGGGTTGGGTGGCCGTAGGGATTGCCGGCGCCGACCGAGATGACCGCCAGCCGCGGCCGCGACCGGTCGAGCAGGGCGCCGAGGCCGGCGTCGTCGGAGCCGTGGTGGGCGACCTTGAGGACGTCGATCGGACCGGGGTCGATCGGAACCGATTCCGCCTCGGCATCGGCGGTCAGCAGCATCGTGAAGTCGCGCCAGCGGGCGCGGATGACCAGCGCCAGCAGGTTGGGGTCGGTTTCGGGATCGGCTTCGGCCAGCAGCTCGGGCGGCGGCCAGAGGACTTCGAGACGCAGGGCGCCGGAGCGCAGCGTCTCCCCGGCGGACGCCTGCACCGGACGGGCGCCGTCGGCGCGCGCCTCTTCGAGCGCTCTGGGACGCAGGCGTCCGTAGACGAGCCTGGCGATCGGGACGCTGCTCCCGAGCGCTTCCTCGACCCCGGCGGCGTGATCGGACTGGTCGTGGGTGATGACCGCGGCGCCGAGTCGCTCCACTCCGGCCTCGCCGAGCTTCGCGACCAGTTCGTCGCCGGGCGGCCCACCGTCGACCAGGACCGCTGGTGCGTTCCGGGGCTGCAGGAGGATCGCGTCGCCCTGGCCGACGTCGATGACCTCGACCCGGAGCCCTGGCACCGGCCCGGCCGGCGGCGGGGCCCGATGCGACCCCAGCACGAAGAGGCCGACGGCGACGAGCAGGACGGCCAGCATCCCGGCGAGGACCGGGCCGTGCCGGGGTGTTCGTCGCTTGTCCCCCATAGGTGTACAAGCGACGAACGCATCGGCTGAGGCTCGGTCGCCGGGCGGCGGCGCGGGCGTGAAGGCCGGGGCGGACGGCGCCGATCTGGCGCGGGCGCTCCGCAGGCGCCGCTCGCGCAGCGCCAGGCTGATCCCGGCCAGCGCGACCGCCAGGCCGGCGTAGGCGGCGGCGAGGCCGGCCAGAGTCAGGTGGACGTGGATGACCGCCCAGGAGGGGCGGCCGCACCAGGCGGCGACCTGGGCGACGTAGGCGAGCAGGAGGGCATCGAGGCCGTTGATCGGCGTCAGGGGAAGTCCGGGGACCTGGGCCGCGGCGGCGCCGACCATCCCAAGCCACATCGCCGGCGCGACCGCCGGCAGCGCCAGGACGTTGGCGAGGAGCGTCGTCGTCGAGATTTCTTCGAACGTGTAGGCGATCAGCGGCGCGGTGGCGAGGGTCGCGGCGACGGTGACGCCGATGCCCTCGGCCAGCGCCCGCCGCCAGCCCGTCGCGCTGCCCCGGTTTCGCCCGGCAGCGAGGGATGAGTACGGTGAGCCGGCTCGCCGGCCGCCTCGCGCGAGCCAGGCGAGGACTGCCTCGCGGATCGGGCCGGCCAGGATCAGGATTCCAAGCACGGCGGCGAAGCTCAGCTGCCAGCCGACGTTGCCGGCGACTCCGGGGTCGACGGCCAGGGTGACCAGCAGCGCCACCGCCAACGCGAAGAGCCGCGACGCCCGCCGCCCCGCCAGCGTCGCGAGCAGCCCTGCCGCTCCCATCACCCCGGCGCGCTGGATCGACGGGCCGGAGCCGGCCAGCGGCACGTAGACGGCGATCAGGCCGAGGACCCAGACCAGCCGCTCGCGCAGCGGGACGCCGAAGAGGCCCAGGACCGGCATCGCCAGCAGCGCCAGCAGGGTCACGTTCTCGCCGCTGACCGCCAGCAGGTGGCTCAGCCCGGCGCGGGTGAAGTCTTCCTTGGTCGCTTCGTCGACGCCGCCGTCGTCGCCGAGGACGAAGCCGCGCGCCAGCGCCGCCTCGCGCGCCGGCATCCCCTCCCCCAGCCCGGCCTCGGCGCGTTCGCGGATCGCCCCGGTGTGGACGATCGCCAGGGCGACCAGCGCGGCGATCCCGATCAGCACCGGCAGCGAGGGCCAGGGCGAACGCATCGCTCAGGGCTGCAGGCGTTCGCGCAGCGCCGCCATCGTCGCCGGTCCGATCCCCGACACCTGATCGAGCTGCTCGACCGAGGACAGGCCGCCGTGGGCTTCGCGGAAATCGACGATGTCCTGGGCCGTCACCGGGCCGATGCCGTCGATCGTGTCCAGTTCGGCGACCGTCGCGGTGCCGAGGCTGATCGGCCCTTCTTCGCCGACCGCCCCGGCCGCCGCGCTCGCCGCGACCCCGGGCGCGCCGCCGGCGACCCGTTCCGGGATCACCACCTGCTGGCCGTCGGCCAGGCGCGCCGCCAGGTTCACGGCTTCCAGCTCCGCCTTCCCGCTCGCCCCTCCCGCCCGGTGGACCGCGTCGTCGACCCTGCTCCCGGCCGGCATCCGGTAGACGCCCGGCTTCGCGACCGCCCCGGTCACGTCGACGACCAGGTCGCTGCCTTCCCCGCTGACCGTGAATTCGCCCGATTCGCCGCCTTCGCCGGAACCCGATTCCCCTTCTTCGCCCCCCGATCCCGAATAGGACGAAGAGCCCGAGTAACTCCCCGAGTCGGAGTAGGACGAGCTCGTGTAGGAGCTGCCGCTGCCGCCCTCGCCGCGGATCGCCCGCGCCCCGACCAGCAACAGCGCCACCGCGACGGCGCCGTAGACGAGGACCTGGGTTCTGCTCAGCTGGGGCACGACCCGGAGGCTGCCGGGTCAGGGCGCACGCGTGGCGCGCCAAGGCAAACAATTCACCGACGAGTTCGTCAGAACTCGCAGGCGTCGATTCCTCCCGCTAGAACTCGTCCTCGTCGTCGTAGCCGGCGACCTCGGCGAGCTGATCGCTGTAGAGCTCTTCGGCGGCGACCGGCGGCGATTGGATCGAGACGCAGGCGAGCTCGGTGTCGCCGTCGTTTGCGACCGAGTGCTCAGTCGCCGGCGGCACCAGCACCAGATCGCCCTCGCCGACCCGCTGCGTATCCCCCGCCACCGACATCGACCCGCTGCCGCGCACGATCACGTAGGCCTGCTCGGACTGCTCGTGCGAGCGCAGGCTCTGCTCGGCGCCGACGGGGACGGCGAGCCAGGTGACGGAGAGATTGCGGGCGCCGAGTTCCCCCGCGTCCATCAGGACGTGGGTGCGGAGCCGATGCCACTCTTCAACGGGTGCGTCCTCGAGACGCCTGACGAGCACGAGCCCGATTTTCTACCAGAACGCGGGCGCCGACCGGTGGCGGCCGGACGGAGAGGCACGATCCGGCGCCTAGCGGACCACCAGGTTGACCAGCTTGCCGGGCACGACGATCTCCTTGACGACCTCTTTGCCGTCGAGGTGGCGCGCCACCTTCTCGCTCGCGCGAGCGACCCGCAGGATCTCCTCGCGGGGCGCCTCGGTGGCGACCTCGATGCGGTCGCGCAGCTTGCCGTTGACCTGGACGACGACGGTCACCGTGTCGCTGGCCAGCAGCGCCGGGTCGGCGACCGGCCAGGGCTGCTCCCAGACCCGCTCGCCGGTCAGCCGCTCGTAGACCTCGCTGGCGAGGTGCGGGGCGAAGGGGAAGATCAGCGACGCCGCCGTCGCGGTCGCGAAGCCGAGCGCCGCCTCGCCCGCCGGGTCGCCCCAGAGGCCGTCCTTCAACCGGTAGGAGTCGTTGACGAGCTCCATCACCGCGGCGATCGCGGTGTTGAACTGGAAGCCCCGCGAGAAATCGCTCGTCACCTTGTCGATCGCCCAGTGCGCCTTGGCCAGCAGGTCGCGGGCCGGACCGTCGGTCGCGGCGCTGCCGTTGGTGGCCGCGGCACCGCCCGCCCCGGCCCGGTCGACGACCTCGTTGCAGAGGCGCCACAGTCGCGAGAGGAAGCGATTGACACCCTCCACACCCTCGTCGCTCCAGTCGCCGCCGCGCTCCGGCGGGCCCATGAAGCAGACGTAGGTCCGCGCCGTGTCGGCGCCGTAGCGCTCGACGTACTCGGCCGGGCTCACCGTGTTGCCGCGCGACTTCGACATCTTCGCCCCGTCGCGGGTGATCATCCCCTGCGCGAAGAGGTTCGCGAAGGGCTCCTGGACGCCGATGTGGCCGAGATCGGCGAGCGCCTTGGTGAAGAAGCGCGCGTACATCAGGTGCAGGATCGCGTGCTCGACCCCGCCGATGTACTGGTCGACCGGCATCCAGTGGTCGACCACATCGCGCGACCAGGCCGCCGCGGCGTTGTGCGCGTCGAGATAGCGGATGAAGTACCAGGAGGAGTCGACAAAGGTGTCCATCGTGTCCGTCTCGCGGCGCGCCGGGCCGCCGCAGCGCGGGCACTCGGTCTCGACCCAGTCGGTCGCCGCCGCCAGCGGGCTCTGCCCGTGCGGCGCGTAGTCCTCGATCTCCGGCAGCTCGACCGGCAACTGGTCCTCGGGGACCGGGACCATGCCGCACTCATCGCAGTAGACGATCGGGATCGGCGCCCCCCAGTAGCGCTGCCGCGAGACCAGCCAGTCGCGCAGCCGGTAGTTGACGGCCGGCTCGCCGCGACCCTCCTCGCCGAGCCAGGCGACGATCGACTCGTAGGCTTCGCGGTTGCCCTGGCCGTCGAAGCGCCCGGAGCCGACCATCGGACCGTCGCCGGCGTAGGGCAGGCCGTCGGCGTCGCCCTCCGGGTTCTCGCCCTCGATCACCCGCCTGATCGGCAGGTCGAACCTGCGCGCGAACTCGTAGTCGCGCGAATCGTGCCCAGGAACGGCCATGATCGCGCCGGTCCCGTACTCCATCAGCACGTAATCGGCGACGAACATCGGGATCTCCTCGCCGTTGACCGGGTTGACGACGCTGCGCCCCAGCGGCACGCCGGTCTTCTCGCGGTCCTCGTCGCCGCGCTCCTCGGCCGACTCGCGGCCGACCCGGTCGACGTACTCGCGCACCGCGCCCTCGGCCGGCGTCCCGGCGACCAGGCGCTCAAGCTCGGGATGCTCGGGCGCCAGCACGAAGAAGGTGGCGCCGAAGAGCGTGTCGGGGCGGGTCGTGAAGACCGCGAAGTCGAGGTCGATCTCGGCACAACGGAAGACCACCTCGGCGCCCTCGGAGCGCCCGATCCAGTTGCGCTGCATCGTGATCACGTGCTCGGGCCAGGACTCGAGCGTCTCGAAGTCGGCGAGCAGGCGATCGGCGTAGTCGGTGATCTTGAAGAACCACTGCTCGAGGTTGCGCTGGATCACCTCGGTGCCGCAGCGCTCGCAGCGGCCGTCGACGACCTGCTCGTTGGCCAGCACCGTCGCGTCCTTGGGACACCATTGGACCGGCGCTTCGGTCCGGTAGGCGAGGCCCGCCTCGAAGAGCTGCAGGAAGATCCACTGGGTCCAGCGGTAGTAGGAGGGCTCGCAGGTGGCGAGCTCGCGCGACCAGTCGATCGAGATCCCCCACTCCTGGAACTGGCGCCGGAACGAGGCGATCGAGCGCTCGGTCGCGACCCGCGGCGGTTCGCCGGTTTTGATCGCGTTGTTCTCGGCCGGCAGACCGAAGGCGTCATAGCCCATCGGATGGACGACCTCGAAGCCGTGGCGGCGGCGGAAGTGGGCGATCGCGTCGCCGACCGCGTAGCACTTGAGATGCCCGACGTGGGGTTCTCCCGACGGGTAGGGCAACATCTCGAGCACGTAGTTCTTCGGCTTCGAGTCGTCGTAGCCGGGCTGGCCCGGGTTGGCGACCTCCCAGGTGCGCTCATCGGCCCACACCGCCTGCCAGCGCTGCTCGATCGCCTTCGGTTCGTACTTGTCGGCCATCCGCCGATCTTATGGAGGCGACGGAGTTCGCCGCTTGCAGGAGGCAACGCGCCGTCGCGCCGAGGCGGCCGCCCGCCTAGTGGATATAGACCGTTTCCGAGAACGTGTAGTGGTAGGAGGACATCGCGTGGAGGATGTGGGGCCAGACGTAGACCTCGATCGTCGCCGCGACGATCAGGGTCGGGATCGCCAGGGCGACGGTGATGAAGGTGGCGGCAAGCAGCTGGTTCCACTCGCCGCGGCGGCTGGCGATCAGCCAGGCGGCGAGCGGCAGGAAGAGCGCGGTCAGCTCGGGGATCGCGTGCGGGAGGACGCTGAGGATCAGCTGCAGGCGGGTGATGTGGAGCTGGTAGGCGAGCGTCGAGCCCTGGAAGCCGAGGTAGAGCGCCTGGGTCGAGAGCGAGAAGAGCGTCACCGCGGCGACGAAGAGGATCGCCAGCTCGCCGGCCTTGACGTGGATCCAGCGCGATATCCCGGTCCGCTCGGCGGCGGCGATCGGCATCGAGGCACCGGCGATGAAGCCGGCGAGACAGGCCGTCGCGTGGAGCGCCAGGACCAGCGAGTTGCGGTAGAGGATCGGCAGCAGGTCGCCGGGGTTCGACGACTCGGTCAGGCCGGGCAGGTGAAACGGGGTGATGTCCGGGGTCAGCAGGCCGGCGGTGAACCACGTCGCCGCCAGCAGCGTCAACGCGATCGTCACGCTCAGCGCCAGCCAGCCCCGCACCACCCGCCAGGGGTGCCCGCTCCAGGCATCGATCGTCTCCCGCGTGTCCTGCATCCCGTGCGAGAACACGCTGTGGTTCACGGCGCTCATCGCTAGGTCATCGGCACCGAGCAGCCATGGGTTGAGATCTGAGAGTGGAGCTGAGGGGGCTCGAACCCCTGACCTTCGCGCTGCCAGCGCGACGCTCTTCCAGCTGAGCTACAGCCCCGGGACGGCCTGCGAGTTTAACGTGAACCGCCGCCGCGGTCCGGCCCGCCGCTAGGCGGCGTGGGCGTTGGGATCGGCGTCGTCGTCGACGTCGAGGACGAGGTTGTCCGGCGCGGTGTTGCGGACCTTGAAGTCCAGGATCGAGAGGGCCTCGAGCTCGCGCAGCAGATCGGTCGGCTGCTCGAGGCGCATCGAGAGGGTTGCGCGACCCTCCGAGAAGCGCTCGACCGAGATGTCGGAGGCGCCGGCTCGGCCGACCGCGTCCTCGAACCCGACCAGCTGTGAGAAGTCTCCCAGCGGGCCGATCTCCAGTCGGAGGTCCCCGGCGAAGAGCGAGTGGCCGTTGCCGTTCGCCTGGCCGTTGCCGTTGGTCGCGGTCTGGGACCCGCCCGCCGCGACCGGCAGGTCCTCGACCTCGGCCCGCTGCGGCAGGCCCTCGCCGCCGTCGGAGCCGGCCTCATCGGCGGAGAGCTCCTCAGCCTCGGCGTCGGTCAGCGCCTGCACGCGTTTGCTGACCTCGACCGCCTCGCGCAGCGCTTTCATCCGGATCCGGGTCGCCTGGCCGCGGGCCTGGGCCTGCAGGTCCTCTAGCCGCGCCGACACCGCGTCGAGCGAGGCGATGCTGCGGTCGTGGCATTCGTTGGCCTCGCGCAGGCGCTCGCCGAGGACGCGGATTTCGACCTCGCGCTCGATCACCATCCCCGACAGCTGCTCCATCTCGCCCTCGAAGGAGCCGATCGCGTCGGCCTGCTCGGTGGCCTTCTGCCTGAGGTCGGCGATCTCGACGTCGCGCGCGGTCATCGCTGCATCCACTTCGGGGCGGCGATAGCCGAAGAACGAGCGCTTGAAGCTGTTCATGCGCGCCACCGTAGGGTGACCCCCGGACGTAACTTCTGACGCAAGCCCGACGGCGGCGGAGTCACCGGCCGCCGCGGGCTAGGCGCTGGCGGCGGAGGGCGGCGCTTCGGGAGCGCTGAAGTCGAGCTCGAGGCGCGGCGCCTCGTGCCAGAGGTCCTCGAGCGCAAACCTCTCGCGCGCTTCCGGCGTGAAGACGTGCAGGACCGTGTCGAGATAGTCGACGATGATCCATCCGGCGTCGGCACCGCCGTCGCTGCCGCTCGGCAGCAGCCCCGATTCGGCCTTGAGGCGCACCCGCACCTCGTCGACGATCGCCCCCGCCTGGCGATCGTTGCGCGCCGTGCAGATCGCCAGGTAATCGGTGTAGGCGACGAGACCGCGCATGTCGAGGACGACGATGTCCTGGGCTTTTTTGTCGTCGGCCAGCTCGGCCAGGCGCCGGGCCAGGTTCTCGGACTGAATCGCGTTCACGAGTAGATCCCCTTTTCCTCGATGAGGCGGGCAACCGGCTCGGGCACGAGGTAGCGCAGCGGCCGCCCCGCCGCTGCCCGCTCGCGCACGGCCGAGGACGAGACCCCGAACTGCGGCATCTCCAGCATCGTCGCCCGCCCGTCGGCGCCGAGGCTGCGCAGGACCGCCGCAACCTCGGTGTCGGAGACGCCGGCCCGGCGGGCGACCGCGAGCCGGGCGAGGCTGACGACGCGCTCGGGCTCGCGCCAACTCTCGAGCCCGACGGCCGCGTCGGCCCCCATCACGAACACGAGCTCCGTTTCGCCTCTTTCCTCGGCAAGCAGCTGCAAGGTCTCATACGTGTAGGACGGCCCCTCGCGATCGACCTCCAGCGAGGAGACCGAGAAGCGCTCGTCGTCGGCGGCGGCAAGCCGGGTCATCGCGAAGCGCAGCTCTTTGCCGGGGTCGTCGGCGATCCGCTTGTGCGGTGCCTCGCCGGTCGGGACGAGGATCACCTCGGACAGCCCGAGCTGCCACAGCGCCTCCTGGGCGAGCGCCAGGTGACCGAGGTGGGGCGGATTGAAGGCCGACCCGAGGACGCCGATGCCGGAACCGGGCGAGCTACTCACGCACCTGGCCGCTGCCGCGGCCGATGTACTTGGTGGTGGTCAGCTCGCGCAACCCGATCGGGCCGCGGGCGTGGAGCTTCTGGGTCGAGTTGCCGATCTCGGCGCCCATCCCGTACTCGAAGCCGTCGGTGAAGCGGGTCGAGGCGTTGACGTAGACCGCGGCCGCATCGACGGCACCGACGAACTCGTCGGCCGCCTCCGCGGAGCCGGTGACGATCGCCTCCGAGTGGCCGGTGCCGTGGGCGTTGACGTGGTCGATCGCCTCAGCCAGGGAGTCGACGACCGCGACCGACATCTTCAGCGCCAGGTACTCGGTGTCCCAGTCGGCCTCGGTCGCGACGCCGACCTCGGTGGTCCCGGCGGCCGCCCGCGCCCGCTCGTCGCCGACCAGCTCGACCCCCTCGGCGGCCAGCGCGGCCAGGATCCCCGGCCCCTGCTCGGCGACGATCGCCGCGTCGAGCAGCAGGGTCTCGGCCGAGTTGCAGACGCCGGGACGCTGGACCTTCGCGTTGACGGCGATCGCCGCCGCCATCTCGGGATCGGCCTCGGCGTGGACGTAGACGTGGCAGTTGCCGGCCGCTGCATACATCACCGGCACCGTCGCCACCGCCTTGATCGCCGCCTTCAGGCCCTCGCCGCCGCGCGGGATCAGCAGGTCGACGACGCCCTCCTGGGTCGCCAGCTCGGCGAGGCTGTCGCGGTCGGAGGCATCGAGCAGGGTCACCGCCTCAGCCGGCAGCTCGGCCTCGGCCAGCGCCTCGCCGACGATCGCCGCCAGCGCCGCGTTGGAGCGCTGGGCGTAGCTGGAGCCGCGCAGCACGATCGCGTTGCCGCTCTTGATCGTCAGCGCCGCGCAGTCGATCGTCACGTTCGGGCGCGCCTCGTAGACGACGCCGACGACCCCCAGCGGCACCCGCACCTTGCGCAGGTCCACCCCGCTCGCCAGCGTCCGGTGGTCGAGCTCCTCGCCAACCGGATCGTCGAGCGCGGCGATCGCCCGCACCCCCGCCGCCATCGCCGCGATCCGCGCCGGCGACAGGGTCAGGCGGTCGCGCAGCGCCTCCGAGAGCCCCTCGGCGCGCTCGTCGGCGAGATCGGCCAGGTTCGCCTCGAGGATCTGCGGCGTGCGCTCGTCGAGCAGCCGCGCGGTTGCCTCGAGCGCCGCGTCGCGCGTCTCCCGCGGAGCCCGCGCCAGCGCCCGCGCCGCGCGCTTGGCGGCGGCGCAGCTCTCGGCAACGGATTCGGTCGTCACTGCCATCGGATAAGGGTAACCGGCGCCGCCTCGGCGCCGCACGAGTCTGCATTTACCCGTGCTGGGAACGGGTCAGTGCAGACTCGTCCTCAGAGCAGCACGAAGCGGTCCCGGTGGACCACCTCGTCGGCGGCGTCGGGGAACCGCTCGCGGACGAGCTCGCTGCGCTGGCCCTTGATCTGCGCGAGCTCGGCCGAGCCGAACTCGACGATCCCCCTGCCGATCGGCTCGCCGCTCTTCTCGTCGACGACGTTGACCGCGTCGCCCGCGACGAACCGCCCTTCTGCCTCGACCACCCCGACCGCGAGCAGGCTGGAGCCGCTCTCGCGCAGCCGCGCGGCGGCGCCGGCGTCGACCAGGAGGACGCCGTCGGGGCGCTTGGCGTGCTTCAGCCAGAGCTTGTAGAGCGGCACGCCGCCGCTGCGCGAGGGCGCGACGCGGGTGCCCACATTCCCTCCCGCGACCGCCTCCGCCAGCACTCCCGGCACGGTGCCGTTGCAGATCACCGCAGCGACCCCCGACTCGGCGGCGATCCGCGCCGCGGTCACCTTGCTCCTCATCCCCCCGCGGCCCCAGGCCGAGGTGGTGCCGATCTCGATCGCCGCCATTTCCGCCGTGTCGGCGATCTCGCCGATCAACTCCGCTCCCGGGTCGCTGCGCGGGTCGGCGGTGAAGACTCCGTCGGTGTTCGTCAACAGCACCAGGAGGCGCGCTTTCAGGAGGCCGGCGACAAGAGCAGCGAGGAAGTCGTTGTCGCCGAAGGTGATCTCGTCGGTGGCGGTGGTGTCGTTCTCGTTGATCACCGGGACGACGTTCCAGCGCAGGAGCCGTTCCAGGGTCCCGCGTGCGTTCAGGTAATGGGCACGCTCGGAGACGTCGGCGAGGGTCAGGAGCACCTGCGCCGCCCGCACCCCTCGCTCACCGAGCCGCCCCTCGTAGGCGCGGAAGAGATCGCCCTGGCCGACCGCTGATGCGGCCTGAAGCGCGTCCATCTCGGTCGGCCGCCCGTCCAGACCGAGCAGGCGGATGCCCCGCGCGATCGCCCCCGAGGTGACCATCACCACGTCCTCGCCGGCTGCCCGCAGGCCAGCCACCTCGGCGCAGACCGAGTCCAGCACGTCGGCTCGCAGCTCACCGTCGTCGGCTGCGACGATCGAGGAGCCCAGCTTTACTACCAGCGTCATGACCGCGGAGTCTAAGAGCGAGGGCCGCCCCTTCACCCACGAGCTGCGGGTCCGCTACGGCGAGTGCGATGCCCAGGGAATCGTCTTCAACGCGAATTTCCTCGCCTACGTCGACGTCGTCCTGACCGAGATCTGGCGCGCGGCCTTCGGCTCCTACGACGCTTTGCTCGCCCACGGCGTCGACACCGTCGTCGGCGAGGCAAACCTGCGCTTCCGCGCCCCGGGCCGCTTCGACGACCTGCTGCGGATCGAGAGCGGCTTCGACGGCCTCGGTCGCACCAGCACGGTCCTGCGGCTCTGGTTCAACCGCGGCGACGAGCTCCTGGTCGAGGCCGACGTCCGCTACGTCTTCGTCGACATCGAGACCTGGGACAAAACTCCGATCTCCGACGAGATCCGCGAGCGGCTGGAGCCATTTCTGCTGGAGTAGGGGTGGCCGAGGAGGTGGAGCTTTATATGTGCAGCTCGAACTCGTGCTCGCCGATGCGGACGTCGTTGCCGGCTTCGAAGCCGGCGCGGGTCAGAGCGGCGATGACGCCGATCTCGTTGAGGCGCTGCTCGAGGTAGGCGAGGGCTTCCTCGTTGGTCGTGTCGTGGCGTTCGAAGAGCACCTCGACGCCGCGGCCGCCGACCCGGAAGGCGCCGTTGTCCTCGCGCTCGACCCAGTAGCCACCCTCGCCAGCGGGACGGTAGACGCGGTGCTCGACCTCGAATTCGCTCTCCGGCGCCGGCGCCACGGCCGCGACCGGAGGCTGGACGACCTCGAGCTCGGCGAGGATCCGGCGCCGCAGCGCCTCGAGCCCCTCGCCGGTCGCCGAGGAGACGGCGACGACGCCGAGGACTCCCACTCCCAGCCGCTCGCTCCACTCGGCGAGGAGCGCGTCGATCTCCTCCGAAGCCAGCAGGTCGCGCTTGCTCAGCGCCACCAGCTCCGGCAGGTTCTCGAGCCCGGCCCCGTGGGCCGAGAGCTCGCCACGGACCGTCTCGTAGTTGGTGACCGGGTCGCCTTCCAGCGGCGCCACGTCGACCAGGTGGACGAGCATCGAGCAGCGCTCGATGTGGGCGAGGAACTCGTGGCCGAGCCCGGCGCCGGCGGCGGCGCCTTCGATCAGCCCGGGGATGTCGGCGACGATCGCCTGGCGTTCGTCGCCCTCGATCGTCCCCAGCGCCGGCGAGATCGTCGTGAAGGGATAGTCGGCGACCTTCGGCGTCGCCCGGGTGAGGCGGCCGAGAAGCGAGCTCTTGCCGGCGTTGGGCAGCCCGACCAGGCCGACGTCGGCCAGCAGCTTCAGCCGCAGCTCGATCCAGTCGGCCTCGCCCTTGGTGCCTTTCTCGGCGAAGCGCGGCGTCTGCCGGGTCGAGGTCGTGAAGCGTTTGTTGCCGTGCCCGCCGCGGCCGCCCTGGGCGACGACCGCCCGCTGGCCCGGCTCGACCAGGTCGACCGGGTCGCCCTCGACCGTGACCGCCTGCGTCCCCGCCGGAACCGGGATCTCCCGATCCTCCCCGCGCGCCCCGTGACGATTCGATCCTTCGCCGGGATGCCCCCGTTCGGCTCGGTGGTGCCGCGCCCCGCGCAGAGCCCCGAGGTCGCGCTTCGACGGGTCGCAGACCAGCACGACGCTCCCCCCGTGCCCACCGTCCCCTCCATCGGGCCCGCCCCGCGGCACATGCGCCTCGCGCCGAAAGGAGATGCAGCCATTGCCACCCCTTCCACCCTCGACCCAGATTTTCGCGGTGTCATCCATGAGATCTCAAGATAGCCGCCCCACCCCGACCACCAGCGTTCGCAGTTATCCCCGCTATAGGCCGGAAAACTGCGAACGCTCCGAAGCGCTACGGCAAGCGTTCGCACTTATCCGCCGTATTGACGGCTAACCGCGAACGCGCCGGGAGGCAGAGTTGGGCGAGGCCTGAACCCTCGAGGAGGGGTCGGGTACCCCTCCCGCGCAGCGGCGCCCCAATCCCTTTTCGCCTCCGCCAGCGATCCTCGGACGGGCGACAACTCCCCAGGCGAAAAGTCAGCAAGCGGGAGGGGTACCCGACCCCTCCCAGCCCTCAGCCCTGACCGTCAGCCGCAACGCGCGGCGGACAGGACGCTCAGTCGTCGGCGAGGACGCTGATCGTGCGCCCCTTGCGAGCCGAGTGGAAGTCCACTTTGCCCGGACGCGTCGCGAAGATCGTGTGGTCGCGGCCGATGCCGACTCCCTCGCCGGGCCAGAAGCGGGTGCCGCGCTGGCGGACGATGATCTCCCCACCGGTCACCTGCTGGCCGGCGAAGACCTTGACGCCGAGCATGTTCGGGTTGGATTCGCGGCCGTTGCGGCTGGAACCGAGGCCTTTCTTGTGTGCCATGTCCTAGGCCTCCTCTTTGTCGGCTTTGGCCGGGGCTTTTTTCTCGGTGTCGGCTTTTTTGGCCGAACCGCCGGATTTGCCGGCTTTCAGGCTCGTGACCTCGAGGCGGGTCAGCTCCGAGCGATGCCCGGCGCGCCGCCGGTAGCCCTTCTTGGCCTTGTATTTGAAGACCTTGATCTTGGGACCGCGGAGGTGGCCGGCGACCTTGGCCTCGACTTTGACTTTGGCCAGGTCCTTGGGACCGGCGAGCACCTCTTTGTCACGGAAGAGGACCGGGCGCAGCGCCACTTTGTCGCCCTCCTTGACGTCGAGGCGGTCGACGAGCAGCGAGGTGCCCTCCTCGACCTTGTACTGCTTTCCACCGCTTTCGACTACTGCGTACATGCTCAGCTCTCGTCCTTGTCACTGCCTTGTTTGGCGCGCGAACGTCCCCGACCGCCCCGGCGGCCGCGACTGCGTTTGCGCGAAGGGGCGTCGGATTCTAGGGAGTCGCCGTTCGTGGTGCCGTTTGAGGAGCCGTTCTGCGATTCCGCGGCCGCTCCGTTGCTGGCATCGGCGCCGAGCAGCGAGGCGATCGCCGCCGCCCGCTCGACCTCGTCGATCCGCACCAGCTTGCGCTCGCCGACGAACCGGCCACCGCCGGTGACGCTGACGATGTAGGCGTCGATCCGCGCCACCGCGTCGTCGGCGTTGTACATATGCGGCTCGTCGATGTGGACCAGGACCTCCTCGCCGACCTTGAACGGCAGGGCCCGCTCCTCGATCTCGGCCCGGGTCCCGGACTCGATCAGGTCGAAGGTGCCGATCGCCAGCGCGTCGCCGCCCTCGAAGTGGAAGCGCTTGCCGGTTTCCTCCTCGAGCTCGGTCAGACCGCTGTCGGAATCGGTCAGCGCCGCCGCGACCTTCGGGTTGACCCGCAGCAGGAAGGCCTCGTCGGATTTTTCGGCGGCGATGTCGCGCATCTGGCGCAACCCCTCCAGCGCGACCGTCTCGGCCGAGAGCACGACGCCCTCGCCGTGACAGGTCGGGCACAGCTCGGTGAGGATCTCGCGCACCCCGTCGGTGACGTTCTGGCGCGTCATCTCGACCAGGCCCAGCGGCGAGACCTCGACCACGTAGCTCTTCGACTTGTCGGCGTCGAGCGCTTTGCGCATCGTCTTCAGGACCTTGTCGCGGTTCGAGGCCCGCGCCATGTCGATGAAGTCGATGACGATGATCCCGCCGATGTCGCGCAGCCGCAGCTGTCGCACCGCCTCGTCGGCGGCCTCGGTGTTGACTTTGGTGATCGTCTCCTCGAGGCCGCCTTTGCCGCGGCCGGTGAAGCTGCCGGAGTTGACGTCGACGACGGTCAGCGCCTCGGTGTAGTCGATGATCAGGTAACCGCCCGAGGGCAGGTCGATCCGCCGGTTCAGCGTCGACTCGATCTCCTCGTCGATCTTGAATTTTTCGAACAGCGGCTTCTTGTCCTCGTAGAGCTCGACGCCGCCGACCAGCTCCGGCGCGGTGCGCTGGAAGAAGCTCGTCACCCGTTCGAACTGCTTCGGCGAGTCGATGATCGCCTTCTCGAACTCGGAGAGGAAGACGTCGCGCAGGACCCGCACCGAGAGGTCGGCCTCCTGGAAGACCAGCGCCGGCGCCTTGGTCTGGTCGCTGCGCCGATCGAGCACGTCGTTGAGCTTCTGCAGGTAGGAGATCTCGCGCACGAAGTCGCTTTTCTTCGCCCCGTGGGCGGCGGTGCGGACGATCAGCCCGCCGGGCCCCTTGTAGGTCCGGTCGACCATCTTGCGCAGCCGGTCGCGCTCGGAGTCGGAGAGCCGGCGGCTGACGCCGACGCCCGACCCGGTCGGCGCGAAGACCAGGTAACGGCCGGCGATCGAGACGTTCATCGAGAGCCGCGCGCCCTTCGTCTTCAGCGGGTCCTTGACGACCTGGACCAGGATCTCCTGGCCCGGCTTGATCAGCTCGTTGATCCGCCTGCCGGTGCCGCGCCCGCGCTTGGGCGCCTGCTCGCCGCCCGGGAGGACGATCTCGTCGACGTGCAGGAAGCCGTTGCGCTCGAGGCCGATGTCGACGAAGGCGGCCTCCATGCCGGGCAGGACGTTGTCGACCTTGCCCTTGTAGATGTTGCCGACGATCGAGCGGCGCCCGCGGCGCTCCATGTAGAGCTCGGCCACACTGGCCTTGCCGCCTTTCGTCTTGGCCTCGAGCACGGCGACGCGAGTCTCGCCGCGCTCGGCGGAAACCAAAATAGTTTTTTTCATTTCACTCAGTTCAGGATTAGGTACGCAGCGTGGTCCTCTAGAGGATCACCACGCGAACCTGCCCCGACGGCTGAGATGCGCCTGGATGTTGATGCTCTGAAGAACTCCTATTGCCAGGAACGTAGCGAGCACGGAGGACCCTCCGTAGCTCATCAGGGGCAGGGGTATGCCCGTGATCGGCATGATGCCGAGGTTCATCCCGACATTGACGAACACCTGGAACAGCAGCGAGACGGCGATGCCGCCCGCGACCAGGATGCCGTAGGAGTTCTTCGAAAGCGTCACGATCCGCAGCGCCCGCCAGAGGAGCAGGGCGTAAAGGGATAGGACGAAC
This sequence comes from uncultured Actinomycetes bacterium, assembly GCA_963839115.1. Taxonomy (GTDB): domain Bacteria; phylum Actinomycetota; class Thermoleophilia; order Solirubrobacterales; family 70-9; genus VAYN01. Next base: position 703,040 of record CAWITM010000001.1, on the reverse strand, counting down.
GCGGCGCCCACGAACCCGTAGCGCTCGCCGATCACTGCAAATACGAAATCGGTCGAGCGCTCGGGCACGAAGTCGAGCCGCGTCTGGGTGGCTTTGTTGCCGCGGCCGGTTTTCTGACCGGCGCCGATGGCAACCATCGATTGATCCTGCTGGTAGCCCGCGCCTCCGGGATCGGAGCTCGGGTGCAGGAATGAAGTCAGTCGCTGTTCCTGGTAGCCCTTCAAGACCGGGTGCCCGACAGCGGGCGCCACGACCAGGACAAGCGCTATTGCGGCGGCTAAACCGCCGGTTATTACGGCGAAGTGGGTCCATGGGACACCACCGAAGTACATCACGGCGAGGGTGGCGACGACGAAAACGAGCGAAGTTCCCAGATCCGGCTGCAGGAAAACCAGCGCCGCGGGGCCGAATCCGAGGCACAGGTAGCGCAGCGTCCGCCGCGCCGGCGAGCCCCTGCGGGCGCCGTCGATGACAAAGCCCGAAAGCGCCAGTACGAGCAGGAGCTTGCCGAGCTCGGAGGGCTGGAAGGAGAAGAACGGGAGTTCGAAGGCGCGCCGCGAGCCGCGCGCGGCGAAGCCGAAGACGAAGACCAGCCCCACCGAGACGCAGAGGAAGGTGTAGATCCCGACCCGCAGCTCGCGGAAGCGCGAGTAATCGATCCGACTCAGCACCAGCATCCCGAGGATGCCGGCGAGGCCGTAGATCATCTGGCGGTTGACGTAGTAGTGGGGGTCGCCGGGGACGTCCTGGAGCGTCGCCTGGCCGAGCGTGAAGACACTGAAGGCGATCAGCCCCACGGCGGCGAAGGTCAACGGCCAGTCCATGTGGGCGATGCCGAGCTTTTCGGCCAGGCCGACGTCTTCGGCGAAGGGTTCCGGCTTTGCCTGCCTGGTGCGAGTCGCGTACATCATCCGCCGCTGCCTTCGGTCCCTTCTTCTTCTTCGCCGGCTTTGCCTTCGGCTTTGAGCTGCTTGGCGAAATAGGCTTCGAGGATCGGCTTGGTCGCGGGCGCCGCCGCTTCGGCGCCGAAGCCGCCTTCCTCGATCGTCATCACGGTCACGATACGGGGATTGGGATAGGGCGCAAGCGCTGCGTACCAGGACTGGTTGTTGGGGTGGGGCGGGCGTTCGGCGGTGCCGGTCTTGCCGGCGATCGGGATCGGGAAACCGCCGAAGATTTCGTCCGAGGTGCCGCCCGGTTCCTGGGCCGCCTCATGGAGGCCTTCCATGATGTCGGCGCGGAAGGTCGGGTTGATGTGGATGTGACGGCGCGGCCCGGGCTTGAATTCCTTGATCACGCGGCCGGCGGGGTCCTGGATTTCGAGGCCGATGTGTGGGGTGACGATCGTGCCGCCGTTGCCGAGCGCGGCGTAGGCGATCGCCATGTGCAGCGGGTTGGTCTGCAGGTCGCCCTGGCCGACCGCCAGCTGAATGTCGTCGCCGGGACCCCAGGGGCGCTGTTCTTCGCCGTTGGCGATCGCTTCGGCATACAGTTCTTCGCGCCATTTCTTGCTCGGCACCAGGCCGTTTTCGGAGACCGGCAGGTCGATCCCGGTTTCGTCGCCGATCCCCAGCTTGTGGGACCATTCCTGGAGGTCGTTGTTCTGCCACATCGCGTCGCCGAGCGTGTAGAAGTAGACGTCCGAGGAGACCTTCAGCGCCGGCACCAGCGACACCGGTCCGTTGACGGCGCCTTCCGAATTTTCGAATTTCTCGCCGCCGATTTCGATGAAGCCGTTGTCCTGGACGACCGTCGAGGGCGACCGGATGCCGTTTTCGAGCGCCGCCAGAGCGGTGATGATCTTGTAGATCGAGCCGGTCGGGTAAGCGCCCTGGGTCGCCCGGTCGACCAGCGGCGTGGTTTCGCTCTGGAAGAATTCTTCGGCCTTCCTTTCGCTGATCGGCGGGGTCAGTTCGGCTGGATCGAAGGTCGGGTAGGAGCCGAGGCCGAGAATCTGGCCGCTGTGGATGTTCATCGTGATGAACCCGCCCGGCAGGCCGCGTTCGGCCAGCGCCGCTTCACCCGCCTTCTGGATCGCCGGGTTGATCGTCAGCTTGAGGTTGTCGCCGGCGACCGGCGGGGTTTCGGTCAGCTGCCCGCCCGGCGTCGGCACACCCAGCGCGTTGACCTGGTAGCGGGTCGTGCCGTCGGTCCCGCGCAGGTACTTGTCGTAGGTCTGCTCGACGCCTTCCTTGCCGACCACTTCGCCCGGTTCGATGTTCTTGTATCCCGGTTCTTTCAGCTCTTCTTCGGAGACCTCGCCGGCATAGCCGACGACGTGGGCGGCGCGGGTTTCGTCGGGGTAGTTGCGGACGAACACCTTTTCGACCGACACGCCGGGGAAATCGCGCTGGTTTTCCTTGATGAAGTAGACGAGGTCGTAGCCGACGTCGCGGCGCAGCGTCACCGGCGCCCCCGCGGCGACTTCCTCGCCTTCTTCGATCGTCTTTTCGACCTTCGGCAGCTTCATGTGGACGAGGCCGCCCAGCCGCCGCAGCTCGGCCATTTCGACGGCTTTGCCGGCCGCCAGTTTTTCGGGGTTGATCTGCAGCGCCAGGCTGGTGCGGTTGTCGACCAGAACCTGGCCGGTGCGGTCGAGGATCTTGCCGCGCGGCGCCGTCACCCTGAACGAGCGGGTGCGGTTGTTCTTTGCCTGGGCAAGGTTCTTGCCGCCTTCGAGGATCTGCAGGTCCCAGAGCCGGAAGAACAGGATCGCGAAGAGCGCCACGGCGACCCCGCCGACGACGGCGATCCGCAGCGCCGTGCGGCCGGGTTTGGCGCGATCCTCGGGTCGCAGGTACATCGCCGCCTACGCTCCCAGCACCGTCGGTCGCCGCGTCCGCCGCACGACGCCCTCGTCGACCAGCGCCGGCCGCAGCGCCCGGCGCACGCCGAGGTAGATCGCCCAGCCCAGGAAGAACGCGAAGACGCCCTTGACGAGGATGTCGCGGACGACCAGCGGGCTGACCCCGGCTTCGATGCCCAGCATCAGTTCGACGGCGCCGAAGCCGAGCTCGGCGAAGACGGTCAGGATGGCGCAGAGCAGCGGCGCGACGAAGCGGCTGTGGATCTCGAAGCGCTCGCGGAAGAGGCCGGCCAGGTAGCCGGTCGCCAGCAGCACCAGGGAGCCGCCGCCGAGCGGCTGGATCAGCATGCAGTCGAGCAGGAAGCCGATCGAGAAGCCGGTGACGGCGCCGGTCATCGTGCCACCGAGCAGACCGAGGCTGACGACCAGCGCCGGCAGGATGTCGGGACTGATGTGGAAGAGCTCGACCTGCGAGAAGAAGGTCAGCTGCAGCAGCACGCCGGCGAAGACGATCGCGACCAGGCGGGCGGTGATCTTCGGGGTCAGGATCATTTGCGCGAGCCGCCGGTCAGCACCTGCACGGTTTCCATGTTGCGGACGTCGGCGTAGGGCCGCACGTGGACGATCGCCTGCGTCTCCTGTTCGACGAACGAGGCGCTGGTGATTTCGCCGATCGGGATGTTCGGCGGGAAGCGCGCTTCCAGCCCGCCCGGCGTCTTCCAGCCGGCGGTCACCACCGTGAGCCCTTTGTGCAGGTCCTTGTCGGAGTTGATGAATTCCATGACCAGCGTGTTGGGTTCGCCGACCGTCGCCGTGAGCAGCCCCTGCAGGCCGCCGGGCACGGCTTTGGCGGAGACCGCGATCGAGCTGTCGGTGATCAGCGAGACCTTGGCGAAGCCGCCGCTGACCGCGGCGATCTTGCCGACCAGGCCGTCGCCGTCGATCACCGGGTCGTCGACGGCGACACCGTCCGAGGAGCCGAGGTCGATCGTCACGTCGGAGTACCAGACGGTCGGCGAGCGGCTGATGACGTGGCCGGTGGGGTGTTCGTAGCCGGACGGGATCGCGCCGCTTTCGTCGAGGTGCAGGAGCTTTCGCAGTTCGGCGTTTTCGGCCAGCGCCGCCTGCCCGCCCACCGCCTGCCGGCGGGCCTTTTCCAGTTCGGAGTGCAGGCGCGAGTTCTTGCCGCGGGCGTCGAAGGTTTCATCGAACCAGTTGACCAGGTCGCGGGCGGGCTTCAGGGCCCGGTCGAGCACCGAGGCAACCGGGTTGAGGATGGCGCTGACGCCGCTCTGAACCCCGGTCGAGCCGCGACCGTAGGTCAACGTCAGCAGCGCGAAGCTGCCGACGATCAACAGTGCCAGTACCGCCCTGCGGCGGCGTACTTGCTTTCGATACACGTGGTGACCCTAAGGATTGAGGCTTTACCTGAGAGGCGACTAAACACGCCGCCGCGACCCGTTCCTGCCGCTGCGCCCGGCGCGGTGGATCGTCTCGAACTCCTCGAGCGACATGCCCGATCCGACCGCTACGCAGGTCAACGGCGACTCTGCCAGCTGGCAGGGCATCTCGCACTCGTCGCGCAGTCGCTGCTCCAGTCCTTGCAGCAGCGCGCCGCCGCCGGCCAGAGTGATGCCACGGTCCATGATGTCACCCGCGAGCTCGGGAGGCGTCTGGTCGAGCGTCTCCTTGACCGCGGCGACGATGTTGCCGACCGGTTCGGAGAGCGCCTCGCGGATCTCCTCCGAGCCCAGCGTGATCGTCTTCGGCAGGCCGCTGACCAGGTCGCGGCCGCGGATCTCCGAGGTGACCTCCTGCGGCAGCACCGCCGCCGAGCCGGCCTCGAGCTTCACTTCCTCGGCGGTCTGGGAGCCGATCGCGAGTTTGTAGGCCGATTTGCAGTGGGCGACGATCGCGTCGTCGAGCTCGTCGCCGCCGACCCGGATCGACTGCGAGACGACGATGCCGCCGAGGCTGATCACCGCGACCTCGGTGGTGCCGCCGCCGATGTCGACGATCATCGACCCGGTCGGCTCGGCCACCGGCAGGCCGGCGCCGATCGCCGCCGCCATCGGCTCCTCGATCAGGTAGGCCTGGCGGGCGCCGGCCGACAAGCAGGCCTCCTCGACCGCCCGCTTCTCCACCCCGGTGACGCCGGAGGGGACGCAGACGACGACCCGCGGGTGCGCGAAGCGGTTGGAGTGGACCGACTGGATGAAGTAGCGCAGCATCTCCTCGGTGACCTCGAAGTCGGATATGACGCCGTCTTTGAGCGGGCGGATAGCCGTGATCGAGCCGGGGGTGCGGCCGATCATGCGCTTGGCCTCGACGCCGACTGCATGGACGGTGCCGTCGCGCGAGTCGATCGCCACGACCGAGGGCTCGGACAGGACGATGCCTCGCCCGCGGACGTAGACGAGCGTATTTGCGGTCCCGAGATCGACGGCCATATCGCGCCCGCCGAGTCTGAAGAAGCGGCTCAGGAAGCTCATACAGGAGGTGCCGGATGGAATTTCGCGTAATGCAGAATGGGGATGATCCCAAACCTGGGCAATCGAACCGGTCTCAACCCCCGCAAAGGGGCACTTTTCCTCAGTTCCGCACGAAGAGTTGCGGCGCCAGCTCCGCCAAAAGGCCGACCGGAAGCCCGACGACGTTGGAGACGCTGCCCTCCAGGCGCGCCACCAGAGTCGACCCGAGGGTCTGGATCGAGTAGCCGCCGGAGCGTCCCCGCCACTCGCCGAAGGCGACGTAGCGCTCCCGCTCGGCCTCCGACAGCGGCTTGAAGACGACCTCGGTGCGTTCGAGCCCGCCCCGCTCCTCGCCGCCGTCGAGGACGACGAGGCCGCTGAGAACGGTGTGGGAGCGCCCGGCCATACGGTCGAGGTAACGGCGTGCCTCGGCGGCGTCGGCCGGTTTGCCGAGCGCCCGGCCATCGAGGACGACGTCGGTGTCGCAGGCGATCACCAGCGCCCCCGCCGGCGCCGCCACGGCGCGCGCCTTGAGGCGGGCGTTCTCGAGGACCTCCAGGTCGGGGTCTCCCCCGGTCAGCTCCTCGACGCCGGGGGAGATCGCGTCGAACTCGATCCCCAGCTTGGTGAGGATCTCCCGCCGCTGCGGCGAGCTCGAGGCTAGGACAGCTCGGGGAACCAGATGCCGATCTCGCGCTCGGCCGACTCGTCGGCGTCGGAGCCGTGGACCATGTTGAAGGTCACCTCGAGCGCGAAGTCGCCGCGGATCGAGCCGGGCGCGGCCTCGACGGGATTGGTGGCGCCGATCAGCTGGCGGGCGGCCGGGACGGCGTTCTCCCCCTCGAGGATCATCGCCACCAGCGGGCCGCCGGTGATGAACGAGACGAGCTCGCCGAAGAACGGCTTCTCCGAGTGCTCGGCGTAGTGCTCGTTGGCGATCGCCTCGTCGGCAATCATCTTCTTGAGGGCGGCGATCCGCAGCCCCTTGCGCTCGAAGCGGGCGATCACCTCTCCGGTCAGGGCGCGCTCGAAGGCGTCAGGCTTGACGAGGATCAGGGTCCGGCTCACGTGAAGGGCTCCTTTGTTGCTCTTGTTCTGAGGTCGGCGCCTCTTTGCGGGCGCTGGGGCGAGGGGCCTCTTTGCGGGAGCCGCTCGATGAAGGTTTGTCGGGGGCGGCGCTCGCCGACGGGGACGCGGCGCGAGTTTTTTTGCGGCGCGGCCGTTTCACCGGGTCTTCGCCGGTTTCGGGGCGGCGCTCACGGGGCGCGTCGTCGGGCCGGCGCTCGCGCGGGCGGTCCTCACGCGGGCGCTCGTCGTCGGGCCGGCGCGGGCGGCGGGCGCGTTTCTCGCCGCCGAGGGTCGTCTCGCAGTAGGGGCAGAGGCCCCAGCGCGGGTCGACCGGCTTGCCGCAGGTCGGGCAGGGGTCCTTGAGGCGGCGCTGGCAGTTGGGGCAGCGCAGGTAATTTTTCTCGACCGGGTACTCGCAGTTGGGGCAGGTCTGCTCGCGCAGCTGGCGCACCCGCAGCTCGGCCGCCTTGATCTCCAGCTCGCGCTCGTGGGCGTCCTCGAGGAACTCCGGCGGGCGCACGATCGTGTAGACGGCGGTGCCGATGAAGGGGAAGAAGGAGGCGACGGTTGCGCAGGCGACTAGGAACGGATCGGAGATACGGCGCCGCGCGTCGAGGTAGGTGTAGACGATGAGCGCGAGCCACATCACGATCAGGACCAGCAGGACGAGGGTCGCAGCCAGGTTGAGGCTGTTGTTCTTGATGCCGAAGATCGCTAGTGCCATGGGAGTCTCCCCCGGTGGGGTTGGGGATCGGCCAGTGTATTCGCCGTCGCCGCGCCTAACCCTTGCCGTGCGCCCGACGACCCTGCCGCTCGGTTAGAGGAACAGCCTCCCGAACAGGTAGCCGACGCCGAAGAATACGAGGATCACGATCGCGACCACGGCGGCGACCAGGGCCATCATCGAGAGCAGTTCCGAGCCGGCGCCACGATCCATGCCCGAATCCTCGCACAGCAACGGGTTTGCGGCGATTTCCAGCGGTTTCCACGGCGGCGCTCAGGCGGCCGCGAGAGCCGCCCGCGCGGGGGCGATCAGATAGTGCGAGCCGGTGATCAGGAGGATGCCGGCGAAGGTTCCGCAGGCGAGCTCGGTGGCGCGCCGCAGGGCCTTCTCGAGGTCGGGCTCGGCGACCGCCGGCAGGCCGACCGCCGCGCAGCGGGCCGCCAGCTCCTCGGCCGGCCGCGAGCGGGCGCCGGGGCGGCCGTGGTGTTCGAGCGCCGCCCGCGGCAGCTCGGTGCAGACCGCGGTCTCCAGCGCCGGCGCCAGCGCCGCCACCATCGCCGCGGCGTCCTTGTCGGCGAGGACCGCCAGGCAGGCGACGACCGGGCGCCCTTCGGCGATCCCCGGCAGCGCCTCGGCTAGGGCGGCGGCACCGTCGGGGTTGTGGGCGGCGTCGACGTAGGTCGGCGGCGCCTCGGCGATGCGCTCGAGCCGGCCGGGGACGAGGACACTGGCCGCCGTCCGCGCCACCGCCTCGGCGTCGAGGCGGCCGAGGAAGGACTCGGCGGCGGCCATCGCGAGGGCGAAGTTGCGGCGCTGGAAGCTCCCTGTCGCCGCCAGCTCGATGCCCTCCCCCGGCTCCTCCGGGGCGATCACGACGTTCGCCGCGCGTTCGCCCGCGACCCGTTCGGCCAGCTCCCGCACCTGCGGCGAGACCCGTCCCAGGACCAGGGTCGTGGTGTCGCGCAGAACGGCCAGCTTCTCGGCGGCGATCTCGAGCTCGGTCTCCCCCAGCCACTCGGTGTGGTCGAGGCCGACCGAGGTGAGGACGGCGACCCGCGAGGGGATCGTGTTGGTGGCGTCGAGGCGACCGCCGAGCCCGGCCTCGATCACCGCCGCCTGCACCCGGGCGTTGGCGAGAGCGACGAAGGTCGCCGCCGTCGCCGCCTCGAACTCGGTGACGGCCTCGCCCTCCTCGAGCGTGCGATTCACACCCTCGGCCGCGGTCGCGACCTTCCCCACGGCATCGGCCCAGGCCGCCGCCTCGATCTCCTCACCGCCGATCAGCGTCCGCTCCGACCAATGCGAGGTATGGGGCGAGAGGCAGGCGCCGCTCCTGATCCCGTGGGCTTCCAGCAGCGCCGCGGTCATCCGCGTCACCGAGGACTTGCCGTTGGTCCCGACGACGTGGATCGAGGCGAAGCGGTGCTGGGGCAGGCCGAGCGCGGTGGTCAGCGTCCGCATCCGCTCCAGGCCGAGCCGCCAGCCGACCGGCTCGAGGGAGTCGAGGTATGCGTCCGGGTCGAAGTCGGCCGCGGCCGCCACGGCTATTCGAGCTCGGCGAGTTCGGCGCGGTAGCGCTCGAGCTTTTCGCGCTCCTCCTCGACGACCGCGGCCGGGGCCTTGGCGACGAAGCGCTCGTTCTCGAGTTTGCGGCTCGAGCGCTCGACCTCTTCGCGCAGCTCGACCCGGCGCCACTCGAGCCGCGCCGCGACGGCGCCGGCATCGAGATCCTCCGAGGGCAGGACGCGCACGGTGCCGACCGCGGCGACCGGATCGCCGCCGTCGCCGGAGTCGAAGCGGAAGCGGGCGAGGCGGGCGACGAACTCGGGTGGCTCGACGCCTTCGACGCGGCCGCGGAGGATCGCCCCGGCGGGCACCCCGGCCCCGTCGCGCCAGGTCCGCAGCTGCTCGGTCAGGCCGATGCCGCCGGCGACGTCGGCTTCGGCGGCCTCGTCGAAGCGCTCGGCGTCGGCGACCGGGAAGGGCGCGACGACGAGGTGGCCCTGGCGGGCCGGGTGGAAGGACCAGATCTCCTCGGTCACGAACGGCATCGCCGGGTGCAGCAGCGCCAGCACCCTCCCGAGCGCGTGCAGCAGCGTCGCCGAGACCTCCGCCTCGCCCTCGTAGAGGCGCGGCTTGACGATCTCCAGGTACCAGTCGCAGAGGTCGCGGTAGACGAAGGCGTAGGCGTCCTGGACGGCATGGGCGAAGTCGTAGGCCTCGAGCTTCTCGGTCACCCCGGCGATCGTCCGCTCCAGCCGCGAGAGCAGCCATCGGTCCTCGACATGGAGCGGGCGCGCTGCCGGCTCGACCTCGGCCGCGTTCAGGAGGATCAGGCGGCTGGCGTTCCAGAGCTTGTTGGCGAGCTCCTGGCCCTGCTGGACCTTGTCGTCGGAGAAGCGCACGTCCTGGGTCGAGGACATCGCCAGCAGGCCGAAGCGCAGGGCGTCGGCGCCGCGGGCGTCGATCTCCTCGAGCGGGTCGATCCCGGTGCCGAGGCTCTTCGACATCCGCCGCCCGTCGCGAGCCTGGATCACCGAGTGGACGTAGACGTCGCGGAAGGGGATGTCGCCGGGGAACTCGATCCCCATCATCACCATCCGCGCCACCCAGAGGAAGAGGATCTCGCGCGCCGTGGTCAGGAAGCTGGTCGGGTAGAAAGCGCGCATCTCCGGCGTGTCGTCGGGCCAGCCGAGCGTCGCGAACGGCCAGAGCGCCGAGCTGAACCAGGTGTCGAGCACGTCCTCCTCCTGGCGCAGCGTCGTGCCGTCGCAGTTGGGACAGCGCTCGGGCGCGACCTCCTCGACGATCTCGGCCTCGCACCGGGCGCAGTACCAGACCGGGATCTGGTGCCCCCACCAGAGCTGGCGCGAGACGCACCAGGGCCGGATCTCGCCCATCCAGTTGAGGTAGACGCGCTTCCACTGCTCGGGGGTGATCCGGACCTCGTCGCGCTCGACGACCTCGATCGCCGGCTTCGCCAGCTCGTCCATGCGGCAGAACCACTGCAGGCTGATCAGCGGCTCGATCCGCTCGCCGGAGCGGTGCGAGAACGGGACGGAGTGCGTGTAGGGCTCCTCGGCGCGCAGCCGCCCCTCGGCGCGGAGCGCCTCGACGATCGCCGCCTGGGCCTCGCCGACGCTCATGCCCGCGTACCCGCCGGCGTTCTCGTTCATGCGGCCGTCCTCGCCGATCACGCCGATCTCCTCGAGCCCGTGGCGGCGGCCGATCTCGAAGTCGTTGACGTCGTGGCCGGGCGTGATCTTCAGCGCCCCCGTCCCGAACTCGGTGTCGACGTAGGCGTCGGCGATGATCGGCAGGCGGCGCCCGACCAGCGGCAGCACCGCGAACTCCCCGACCAGGTCCGCGTAGCGCTCGTCGTCGGGGTTAACGGCGACGGCGGTGTCGGCGAGCATCGTCTCCGGGCGCACCGTCGCCACCGTCAGCACCCTGTCGGTGCCGTCGACCGGGTAGTCGATTGAGTACAGCGCGTCCTCGACCTCGCGGTTCTCGACCTCGAGGTCGGAGATCGCCGAGCGCGACCCCGGGTCCCAGTTGACCATGTAGTTGTCGCGGTAGATGTAGCCCTTGTCGTAGAGCCCCTTGAAGACCTTGTAGACGGCGCGGACGTAGCCGTCGTCGAGGGTGAAGCGCTCGCGCTCGTAGTCGAGCGAGGCGCCGAGGCGCTTGTACTGCTCGACGATCCGCGTGCCGTACTCCTCCTTCCAGGCCCAGACCCGCTGGACGAAGGCCTCGCGGCCGAGCTCGTGGCGTGAGACGCCTTCCTTGCGGAGCTCTTTCTCGACCACCGACTGAGTCGCGATGCCGGCGTGGTCGGTGCCGAGGATCCAGAGCGCGTTGCGGCCCCGCATCCGGTTGAGCCGCACCAGCGCGTCCTGCATCGAGCCGTTCAGCGCGTGCCCCATGTGCAGCGCCCCGGTGACGTTCGGCGGCGGGATCGCAACCGAGAAGTTCTCCGCCGGCGTCCCCGTCGCCTCGGGGTGAAAGTAGCCCCCCTCCATCCATTCGGCGAAGATCCGTCCCTCGACCGCCGTCGGTTCGTAGCGGGTGGTCTCCTCGAGGCGCTTGCGGGCGTCGGCGTCCATGGCGGCCGAGTCTAGATAGCGGGGCTCGCAGTAGAGAGGTCGCTCGGGTGGACCCCTCTCTCACAACAGCTGTGGAGGTTCGTTCGGGGTCCACCCGAACGACCTCTCAAATGCCGAGGCGTCTCGCGAGCTCGTGGTTGCCGGTCGGGGTGAGCGTGACGGCGCGGGGGCGCGCGGTGCGTTCGATCCAGCCGAGCTCGAAGAGGCGGCGGGTGAGGGCGACGCCGAGGGCGCCGGCGAGGTGGGGCCGGCGCTCGGACCAGTCGTTGCAGGCCTTGCCGGCGCGCGGCGGGCGCTCGATCCCGAGTCCCTCGAGCCAGGCGGCGCCGGCGTCGGTGAGCAGGAAGACCTCGCCCTCGCGCGCGATCAGGCCGCGCTCGTCCATCGCCTCGGTGATCCCGACCCCGAGGCGGCCGGCGAGGTGGCCGTAACAGGTGCGGGCGGCGCCGAGGGCGCCGGCGCGATTGACCCCCTTCAGCGAGCGCACCGGGCGGCGCGGCGCCAGCGCCGCCAGCGCCTCGACCGCGGTCGCGACCTCAGGCCCGGCGAGCCTGAAGTATCGGTGCCGCCCGCCCGTCTCGACGCTGACCAACCCGGCCCGCTCGAGCTTGGCGAGGTGCTCGGAGATCGTCGAGCGCGAGACCCCGGCGACTTCGGCCAGCTCGCTCGGCGGCAGCGCCCGCCCGTCGGCCAGCTCGGCGAGGACGGCGGCGCGGCTGGGGTCGGCCATCAGCGCCGCGATCGCGCCGAAGTCCGGGTCGCCGCGGAGCTCCGGATCGGGCATCTGCACGCTCGCCATACCCCAAGGCTAGGGCCGGGACAATTCGGCCGCCACCGAACCATCTGGCGCCTACGGTCGGCCGATGACCGACCTCGACCTTCCTCGCGGCCGCTGGCCGGCGCTCGGCGTCGCCTCGGCGGGCTACTTCTTCGTCCTCCTCGACGTCACGATCGTCAACGTCGCCCTGGCCCGAATCGGCGGCGACCTCGGCGGCTCGCGCAGCGCGCTGCAGTGGATAGTCGACGCCTACGCGCTGGTCCTGGCGGCGACGATGCTGGGCGCCGGCGACCTCGCCGACCGGCTCGGCTCGCGGCGCTGCTTCCTCGCCGGGCTGGCGCTCTTCGGCGGCGCCTCGACGCTCTGCGCGCTGGCTCCGAGCGCCGGCGTCCTGATCGGCGCCCGCGCCTTCCAGGGCCTCGGCGCGGCGGCGATCCTGCCGAGCTCGCTGGCGATCGTCAACCAGCTCTTCCCCGACCCGGAGGAGCGTCCGCGGGCGATCGGCGTCTGGGCCGGACTTGGCAGCTCAGCCCTGGTGCTGGGCCCGATCCTCGGCGGCGCCCTGGTCGGCCCGCTCGGTTGGCGGGCGATCTTCTGGTTGAACGCGCCGCTGGTCCTGGCGTCCCTCGCCGGCGGCTTGGCCCTGCTGCCCGCCGGCCCTACGATCCGCGGCGCCCGTCCCGACCTCCCCGGCCAGGCGCTCGGAACCGCCGCCCTTGCCGCCCTCGTTCTTGCCCTGATCGAGGGCGGCAAGGGCGGCTTCACTGCAGCTCCGGCGATCAGCGCTGCCGCGGCGGCGCTCGTCGCCTTCACCGCCTTCATCGCCGCCGAGCGCCGCTCGCCGCGGCCGCTGCTCGACCTCGGCTGGTTCCGGCGCCGCGAATTCAGCGGCGCCAACGCCGGCTCGGCGCTGATGAACCTCGGGACGCTCGGCGCCCTCTTCGCGATCGGCCTATACCTGCAGGAGGGCCGCGGCCTCTCCCCCCTCCACGCCGGCCTCGACCTCGTCCCGTTGGCGCTGCCGCTGGCCGTCCTGACCCCGTTCACCGGCCGCCTCGTCGGCGCCGTCGGCGCCCGGTTGCCCGCCGGCCTCGGCCTGGCGGCGAGTGGCGCCGGATACCTCGGCGCGGCCCTGCTGGCCGGCAGCGCCCTTGACACCCCCGCCGGCTGGGCCACCTTGACGCTCGCCGGAATTGGTATGGGCATCGCCGTTCCCGCCCTCGTCGCCGGCGCCACCGAGGCCCTCGGCCCCGACCGAGCCGGCATCGCCGCCGCCGTCAACAACACCAGCCGCCAGGTCGGAGGAGCAATCGGAGTAGCCCTGATCGGATCCTTCGCGTCAATCTCAACCGCCCTGACCCTCAGCGGCAGCGCCCTCCTCCTAGCCGGATCCCTCGCAATAGCTCTGATGTGAGGAAATTACCTTCGATGTGAGGGAAGGCGTGGACGTCCCTTTCGGGGCCAACCGCCCCACGAATCGCGAAGGGAGGGTCGTTGGACCCCCGAACGAACCTCCCCAGCAGTTGTGAGAGAGGGGGTCCAACAACCCTCCCCCGCCTTCCGTCCCTAAGCCGTTTCCTCGCCCAGCTCGTCCCCGGCCGGCCCGATGTCCTGTTGGGCCGCCTCCGTCACCAGCGTCGGCCGTCTGCCCTGCAAAATCGTCTCCTTCGTCACCACACACTTGGTGACGTCCCGCCGCGAGGGCAGCTCGAACTGGACGTCGAGCAGCGTCTCCTCGAGGATCGAGCGCAGCCCGCGGGCGCCGGTCTCGCGTTCGATCGCCTTGTCGGCGATCGCCTCGAGGCTGTCCTCGGAGAAGACCAGCTCGATGTCGTCGAACTCGAAGAAGCGCTGGAACTGGCGGGTCAGGGCGTGCTTGGGCTCGGTCAGGATCGTCGTCAGGTCGTCGCGGCTGAGCTGGTGGATCGCCGTGATCACCGGCAGGCGGCCGATGAACTCGGGGATCAATCCGTACTCGATCAGGTCCTCGGGGAGCACCTGCTCGAACCACTCGCCGGCGTCGCGCTTCTCGCGCGAGGAGATCGAGGCGCCGAAGCCGATACCGCGGTCGCCCACCCGCCGCTCGATCACCTTGTCGAGCTCGGCGAAGGAGCCGCCGCAGATGAAGAGGATGTTGGTGGTGTCGATCGTCAGGAACTCCTGGTGGGGATGCTTGCGCCCGCCCTGCGGCGGCACCGAGGCGGTGGTCCCCTCGAGGATCTTCAGGAGCGCCTGCTGGACGCCTTCGCCGGAGACGTCGCGGGTGATCGACGGGTTGTCGGCTTTGCGCGCGATCTTGTCGATCTCGTCGATGTAGATGATCCCGGTCTCGGCTTTCTTGACGTCGAAGTCAGCCGCCTGGATCAGCTTCAGGAGGATGTTCTCGACGTCCTCGCCGACGTAGCCGGCCTCGGTCAGCGCGGTCGCGTCGGCGATCGCGAAGGGGACGTTGAGGATGCGGGCCAGGGTCTGCGCCAGGAGCGTCTTGCCGCAGCCGGTCGGGCCCAGCATCATGATGTTCGACTTCCCGAGCTCGACCTCGTTCTCGTCGGACTGGGCGATCTGCACGCGCTTGTAGTGGTTGTAGACGGCGACCGAGAGTGAGCGCTTGGCGGCCTCCTGGCCGACCACGTACTCCTGCAGGACGTCGTGGATCTCGCGCGGCTTGGGCAGGTTCTCGAGCTCGAAGACCGGCGGCGCGGTCAGCTCCTCGTCGATGATCTCGTTGCAGAGGTCGATGCACTCGTCGCAGATGTAGACGCCGGGGCCGGCGATCAACTTCTTGACCTGGCGCTGCGACTTGCCGCAGAAGCTGCACAGGAGCTGCTCGTTGGAATCGGTCGGGCGTGCCAGCGGAATCCCCTCCTAATCGGGACGAAGTGCATTCGGCGGGGGCCCAAAGCTTAGACGGGGCCAGGTGCCGCGTTACGTGGGGGTCTCTTACGGCGCCCGCGCGGCCGTCCCTCCCCGTGAGCGATAGGTTGCGGCCATGGCCGAGATCGAGATCCGCGCGGTGGCGGCGGAGGAGTACGAGGAGCTCCTGCCGATGATCGCCGCCTACCAGCGCTTTTACGAGGCGACGGACATCGACGAGGCGCGCAACCGCGAGTTCTTCCGGCGCTTCATCGCCCCCAGCGAGGTCGGGATGCTGCTGGCCGCCCGCGAGGACGGCCGCCTGGTCGGCTACGCCTGCCTCTACTGGCACTTCACCTCGGTCGGCGCCCGCGAGACGGTGCTGATGAACGACCTCTTCACCGACCCCGACGAGCGCGGCCGCGGCATCGGCCGGGCGCTGATCGAAGCCAGCGCCGAGGTCGCCCGCGAACGCGGCGCCGCCCACCTGCAGTGGGCGACCGCGCCCGACAACCACACCGCCCAGCGCCTCTACGACTCGATGACGAGCGGCCGCTCGGAATGGGTCGAGTACGAGCTCGGCCTGTAGCGCCGAAGAATCGAAGAGTGCATTCACCACGGCATACGAGGTCGATGCACTCCTCGATTTCCTTCCAGATCGCATCGCGCGACGACCCCGAGGTCAGGGCGCTGTTCACCGCCTACGTCCGTGAGATCGACGAAGTCCTGGGCGCCGAGGAGGTCGAGGCCTCGATCGCGGCCGGGCCGCCGGCCGACCTGGTCCCCCCGGACGGCGCGATGCTGCTGGTTCGCAGCGACGGTGAGCCGATCGGGATCGGCGGCATCCGCCACCTCGACACCGAGGCCCCCGAGATCAAATCGATGTACCTCTCCCCCGCCGCCCGCGGCGCCGGCCTCGGTCCGCGGCTCCTCGCCGCCCTCGAGGGAATCGCCGCCGAGCGCGGCTGCCCCGCCGTCCGCCTCGACACCTCCGACCACCTCACCGCCGCGATCGCCCTCTACCGCCGCGCCGGCTACACCGAGATCCCGCGCTACAACGACAACCCCCACGCCGACCTCTGGTTCGAACGCCGCCTCTGAGATCGAGCGCCATCTTTTCCGTCTATAGGACGTAAAAGGCGGCTACTCGATCGGCGGGAGGCCGCGCGCGAGGCGCTGGTTGAGGGTGCGGCGCAGGTATAGGTAGGCGCCGAGCGAGGTCAGCAGGTAGACAGCGCCGACGAGGATGAGCACGCCGCGGATGCTAGAGGCAAAGATGGCGAGGACGGCGATGACCAGTAGGCCGATCAGGGTCGTGACGACCATGAACCGCAGCGTCACCTCGACCTGGCGGCGCATCGCCGCGGTGGCGGCGGCATCGTCGCGTTCGGCGACCGGGGTGCCGTCGGCGTTGACCTCGTAGCTCTCCTCGCTCACGCGCCGCAGCTAATCACGCCAGCCGTCGAGGGAGGTGCTCAGCTGTAGGCGTCCCAGCGCTCGAGTTCGGGCTTCGGGTCGATCGGGACGCCGTCGACGTGAATCTCGAAGTGCAGCTGGCAGCCGACGCTGCGGGCGTTGCCGGTCTTGCCGACCTCGCCGACTCTCTCCCCCGCCCAGACCCGTTCGCCCTCGTGCACGCGCGGCGGCTTCTTCATGTGCGCGTACATGTAGGTGCGGTGTTCTTCTGAGCCGTGGATCAGCAGGTAGTTGCCGTAGAGGACCGGGTCGTAGCCGGTTTCTCGCACCCTGCCGGTGACGGCCGAGACCAGTTCCGTCCCGCAGGCGGCGAGGATGTCGAAGCCTTCGTGGATCCGCCCGCCGTCCCGGGGAGCACCGAATTCGCCGACCGCCCCGCGTTCGCCGTGCGGCCCGCGCACCGGAAACTCGTGCTGGAAGTAGGAGACACCGCCGTTCGTAGACAGGAACGGACTGGCTCCGGTTGCAATCGCAGGGACGACGAGCAGCGAGAATAGAACCGCGGCGAGAAGCCGCTTAATGGTGCTCGATGACGCGGTCGACGATGTTGTACTCCTTGGCCTCGTCGGCGCTCATGAAGTAGTCGCGTTCGGTGTCTTTGGTGACCTTCTCGAAGGTCTGCCCGGTGTGGTGGGCGATGATCTCGTCGAGGCGGCGACGGATGTCGATGATCTCTTTGGCATGGATCTCGATGTCGGTCGCCTGGCCCTGGAAGCCGGCCGAGACCTGGTGGATCAGGATCTTCGAGTTGGGCAGCGACATCCGCTTGCCGGCGGCGCCACCGGAGAGCAGCAGCGCGCCCATGCTCATCGCGACGCCGACGCAGATCGTCTGCACGTCGGGCTTGATGAACTGCATCGTGTCGTAGATCGCCAGGCCGGCGTAGACCGAGCCGCCCGGTGAGTTGATGTAGATGCTGACGTCCTTGTCGGGGTCCTCGGACTCGAGGTGGAGCAGCTGGGCGACGATCAGGTTGGCGATGTCGTCGGTGACGGGCGTGCCGAGGAAGATGATCCGCTCGCCCAAAAGGCGCGAGTAGATGTCGTAGGCGCGCTCGCCGCGCGAGGTCTGCTCGACCACCATTGGGACCAGAGGGCTCATGCTGCTGACTCTATAGAAGCCGTTGCCCGGCTCAGTCGTCGCCCGGAGTCCAGAGACCGCCGGCGGCCTCGCGCTCTTTCTCGGGCGTCCAGATCTCGTCCTCGCCCTCTTTGGCGGGGGGCTCCGCTTGGGCGCTCGCCGCCGCCTCGCTGGCCGCCGCCTCCGCCTCGGCTTCGGCCGCCGCGACCTTTTTCGGGTCGATCGGCACCGGTTTGGCGGCATCGGCGACGACCTCGATCGCTTTGCGGGCGCGGATGTCTTCGGCGATCATCGCGTCGCGACCGTTCTCGCGCAGGCGCGCCAGCAGCTTCGCCGCCGTCGTCCGTTCGTGCTCGGCGCTGTGCTCCAGCGCCTCGAGCATCTCCTCCTCGGTCGCCTCGATCCCCTCGGCCTCGGCGATCGCCGTCACCACCGCCTCGCGCTCGAGCTCCTGGCGGGCGTCGGGGGCCGATTCGGCGATCAGGTCCTCGCGGGTTTTGCCCTGCATCTGCAGGAAGGCGTTGGGATCCATGCCCTGGCCGGCGAGCTGGCGCTCCATCCGGTCCCAGCGTTCGGCCGCCCGCGCGGCGACGATGTCGTCGGGGACCTCGACGGTCGACGCCGCCACCGCCGCGTCGATCGCGGCGATCCGGAAGTCTTCGTTGCCGCGCGAGTCGAGTGCCGCCTTGACTTTGTCGCGGATGTCGGTCCGCAGCTCCTCGAGGGTGTCGAACTCGGAAGCCTCGGAGGCGAAGTCGTCGTCGAGCTCGGGGAGGATTTTCTCGCGGATCTCTTTGACCTTGACTTTGAAGACGGCGTCTTTGCCGGCCAGTTTCTCTTCCTGGTAGGGCTCCGGGAAGGTGACGTTGACGTCGACCTCGTCGCCCGGCTTCGCCCCGACCAGCTGGTCCTCGAAGTCGTCGATCAGCTGGCCGGTGCCGATCGCCAGCAGGTAGTCCTCGGCTTTGCCGCCCTGGAAGGGCTGGCCGTCGACGAAGCCCTCGAAGTCGACCAGCATCGAGTCGCCCTCGACGGCCTCGCGCTCGACCGGCTCCAGGCGCGCGAAACCCTCGCGGAGGCGCTCGACCTCGGTGTCGATGACCTCCTCGTCGACCTCTTTCTCCTCGCGTTCGACCTCGAGGCCCTTGTAGTCGCCGAGCTCGGCCTTCGGCCGCACGCCGATCTCGAACTTGAAGCTGAGCGGCTCGCCGGCCGACTCCGGGGTCGAGACCATCTCGATGTTCGGCTCGCCGATCGGCGTCACCTCGGCGTCGAGGAGGGCCTGTTCGTACCAGTCCGGCAGGGCCTCGCGGATCGCCTCCTCGAGCACCGGGCCGAAGCCGAGCCGCTGGATCACCAGCGACGGCGGCGCCTTGCCTTTGCGGAAGCCCGGCATGCGCATCTCGCGCGCCAGGGCACGGGCCGCGCGCGAGGCGGCCTTCTCGACGTCTTTCGGGGGAACCTCGACCGCGACGCTGACGCGCGAGTCGGGGAGCTCGGTGAGGGTGGTTTCCATGGTCGGCTGACCCTAGCGTTCTCGGCGTTTCTAGCGGGCTCGGCGCTCGGCCAGCAGAGTCCGCAGGGCGGCGCCGAAGTCGATCGCGAAGGCCAGGCCGCGGCCCGGCGCGCCGGTGACGAGCCAGGCGCGGGCCCTATCGAGCGGCGACACCGGGACCTCCGTTGGCGCTCGGCGGCGGCGGCGAGTAGCCCTCTTTGGTCGCGCCGGCGAGGATCTGCTGCTCGAGCCGGGCGCCGTAGCCGCCGCTGACCGCGCGCTGGGCGCGGGCCGGGTCGAGCTCGAAGCCGCGGTCGTAGGCGAGGTCGAGCAGGCGCTGCTTCTCGATCCCCTCCTGGGCGGCTTGGAAGAAGAACCAGGCCAGCACCCCGAGCCCCAAGAAGACCCCCTCGACCATCATCACCACGCCGGCGATCGACTGGTCGGTGAGCGCTGAGATGTGGTGGGCCGCCTCGCCCTTGGCGTAGACGTCGTAGAGGACCTGGCCGTCCCACATCAGGATGTTGCCGAGCACGGTCGCGATCAGCCGCATCACGATCACGTAGACGACCTTCCAGCCGGCCGTAAACCAGGGCGGATTGGGCAGCGGCCCGAAGACCGGCATCCACAGCAGCACCCCGAAGGCGATGAAGGTGGTGTGCTCGAGGAAGTGGATCGGCGCGCCCCCGTAGGCGGCGTCATACAGCGCCGGGATGTGCCAGAGGAACATGTTGATCGCCCAGATCGGCATCGCCACCGCCGGGTTGCAGAGGACCCGCAGGCGGTCGAAGAACCTGATCGCCAGGATCGGCTGCAGCAGCGGCCCGGTCAGGCCGAGGACGATCAGCAGGCTGGCGACGTCGCCGATCAGCAGGTGCTCGCACATGTGGGCGATCACGAGTTCGTCGGAGAGGTCGGCGAGCGGCGAGATCAGCGCCGCGACGATGCACAGCAGCCCCGCCGCGAAGCAGATCTGGCGCCACAGGGGCACCGGGCGTCCTTTGGCCGCCAGCGTCTGCGACCGCTTCGCGTAAAGCCCGGCGGCGATGATCATCGGCGCCAGCTCGAGCGGTCCGAAGACGCCGGTCACGTGCGCGACGGGCATCGTCATAAGGCCTCCAGCGTAGCGCCGTAGCAGCGGCGGCCGGCCGCCCGAGGGCGCCCGGAGCCACTGGTAGCTTGCGCTCCGCAGTGAGCCAGATCGACGACCGCTTTCCCGGGATCGGCAGCTACGGGTTCCTCTCCGACTGCCATACCGCGGCGCTCGTCTCCTACGCCGGGACGGTCGAGTGGCTATGCCTCCCCCGCTTCGACTCGCCGAGCGTCTTCGGTGCCGTGCTCGACCGCGGCGCCGGCCACCTGACCCTGCGGCCCAAGGGGGTCGTCGTCCCGATCAGCCGCCGCTACAAGCCGGGCAGCCTGGTGATCGAGACGACCTGGGTAACCGACACCGGCTGGCTGGTCGTCTGCGACGCGCTCTCGATCGCCAACTGGGAGCGCGACGCCGGCGAGCGCGGCCGGCCGGTCTCCCGCCACGAGTCCGACCGCTCGCTGGTGCGGACGCTGACCTGCATCGACGGCGAGGTCGACATCGAGATGGAATGCCTGCCGCGCTACGGCTACGGCGCCGCCGGCGCCGAGTGGAGCGGCGGCGACCTCGGCGAGGCGACCGCGAGCGGCGAGGGCGGCCCGCGACTGGCGCTGACCAGCGACCTGGAGCTCGAGCTCGACGGCGGCGCCTGCCGCGGCACCCTGCACCTGCGCGAGGACGAGAGCGGCTTCTGCGCGCTCGGCTGGGGCGAGGGCGGGCTCGGCGGCCCGCGCAGCGCTCCGGAGGCGCTCGAGCGGATCGACTCGACCGAGGAATTCTGGCGCGACTGGCTGCGCCACGGTGAATTCCCCGACCACCCCTGGCGGATCCACCTGCAGCGCTCGGCGCTCGTCCTCAAGGGCCTGACCTACGCGCCGACCGGGGCGATCGTCGCGGCCCCGACGACCTCGCTGCCGGAGACGCCCGGCGGCGAGCGCAACTGGGACTACCGCTTCAGCTGGATCCGCGATTCGACCTTCAGCCTCTGGGCGCTCCACACGCTCGGCTTCGACGACGAGGCGCGCGACTTCATGCGCTTCATCGTCCAGGTCTGCCGCGACCACCCCGACCTGCAGATCATGTACGGGATCGGCGGCGAGAAACAGCTGACCGAGTCGACCCTCGACCACCTCTCCGGCTACGGCGGCGCCCAGCCGGTGCGGATCGGCAACGGCGCCTTCGACCAGCGCCAGAACGACGTCTGGGGCGCCCTGCTCGACTCCGTCTACCTGCACGAAAAAGCGCTGCGGGGCAGCGGCGACCCGGCCGACCGGGAGCTGATCCGCTACCAGGTTGAAGCCGCGATCGAGGCCTGGCCGGAGCCCGACCAGGGGATCTGGGAGGCCCGCGGGGCGCCCCAGCACTACGTCTCCTCGAAGGTGATGATCTGGGTCGCGGTCGACCGCGGCGCGCGGCTGGCGCGCTCGTTCGGCTACGCGGAGCTCGCCGCCGAGTGGGAGGCCAAGGCCGAGGAGATCCGCGACGAGGTCTGCGACCGCGGCATCCGCGACGGCGTCTTCCGCCAGCACTACGACACCGACGCCCTCGACGCCTCGCTCCTGCTGATGCCGCTGCTGCGCTTCCTGCCGGCCGACGACCCGCGGATCGTCGCCACGGTCGAGGCGATCGCCGCCGAGCTGACCGAGAGCGGGCTCGTTCTGCGCTACAAGGTCGAGGAGACCGACGACGGCCTGCACGGCAAGGAGGGGACGTTCCTGATCTGCTCGTTCTGGATGGTCTCGGCGCTGTCGGAGATCGGCCAGCGCGAGCGCGCTCGCGAGCTCTGCGAGCGCCTGCTCGAGGCGGCTGGCTGGCTCGACCTCTTCGCCGAGGAGCTGGAGGCCGGATCGAATCGCCACCTCGGCAATTTCCCCCAGGCCTTCACCCACCTGGCACTGATCAACGCGGTCTCCCATGTGATCGCCGACGAGCAGGATCCCGAGGGCGGCGCCAGCGCCGCTTTCACCACGATGGGTGGAATTCGCGAGGACAGCTAACTAGTCGACAGACAAAACGTTTCGTTTCCTCTATATTCCGAGCGAGATGACCCCTCTCGACCACTCGGACGACAACGACCTCCTGGTTGCGCTGCGGCATCCGCTGCGCCGGCGAATCCTCCGCGAGATGGCAAGCGGTGATGCGATCAGCCCGCGCGAGCTCTCGACCGCCCTGCGCCAGCCGCTCTCCAACGTCAGCTACCACGTGCGTGTGCTGGCCGATTGTTCGGCGGTGACGCTGGTCGACACGCTGCCGGTGCGGGGCTCGATGCAGCACTTCTACCGGCCGGCAATCGAGGCGCCCTGGGCGCGCGCAGTTCTCGGACTTGCCGAGGAGGAATCCGAGAAATCCGCCGGTTCGGGGGAGAGTCGAGGGGAGCCGGCACCTTAGGCCGACGAGGAGGATCGATGGACGAGAGCGACGACAACTTCACCACCAAAGCCGAGGACCAGGCCTACGAAGCCGCGGTGCTGCGCCGGCTGATCGAGCTGCATCCGACGACCCTGACGGTCGCCGAACTGACCCGTGAGCTGGTCGGCGAGAACGCCAGCTTCGCCGAGCGCGACGCGATCGAACGGGCGACCCGAGAGCTCTCCGGCAGCGGACTGCTCCACCTGCGCGACGACTTCGTGACGCCGACGCGGGCCGCGTTGCGTTTCGGCGAGCTGCTCGACCACTGACGGCGACCGTCTCTCGAGACGGATTTAGGCCGCTCGACGGCGTC
Source organism: uncultured Actinomycetes bacterium (assembly GCA_963839115.1). Lineage (GTDB taxonomy): Bacteria > Actinomycetota > Thermoleophilia > Solirubrobacterales > 70-9 > VAYN01. The sequence continues at coordinate 680,371 of CAWITM010000001.1, read as the reverse complement.
CACCCCCTTTCGGCCCGGGCTATATGTCTGAAAGTCGCACCGGAAGGGAGCGCCCTACCCCACCCCGACCTCCGCCACCACCAGCCGCCTGAACTCCGGCCGCAACCGCCCGGCCAGCTCCGCCGCCGCCGCGGCGGCTCCCGGGTCGGCCTCATCGCTGGCCGTCACCAACACGACCTCGGTCGCCGCGAAACCTCCCAGCTGGTCCTCGACCGCCTGGACGATGTCCTCGTCGCCGACCCGGGCCTCGGCGGCGACGCCGACCTTGGCCAGTGAGGCGACCGAGATGACAAGGGTCTTCTGGGCGTCGCGGCGGGCGTCCTCGAGATCGGAGGCCCAGCGGTCGAGGAAGCCGATCCGGGCCGGCGCCAGGACCATCACCTCGGCCTCCGCGCCGCGCTCGACCTCGGCGGCGACCGCGGCGACGGTGGTCGCGTCCTCGACCGGACGGCTGACGACGATCAGGAGGCGCCGTCTGGCGGCGACGCCCGGGCGCTCGCCGATCCCTCCGCGCGGCCGCGCCCTGACCGCGACGTAGACGAGGCCGACGCCGACCAGACCGGTTGCCGCCGTGCCGAGGCCTGGACCGCCGACCGCAAACCCGATGACGACGGGGACGGCGATCGCCAGCACTACCAGAGGCAGCTTCCAAGGGGCCACCGACCAAGAGTGTCACGGCGCTCGCCGCCCCGCCGACGGGGCGCTTCTAGTTCCCCTTCGTGATGAATGCAGGCGCAATGACGCGCGCCTCCGTGGTTCCGATCCTCACGTTCCACCTCCCCTCCCAGCTCCCCCTATGGCCGATGCCGCCCCCATGGCGACGGCCAGGCATAACTACTGCAACGGATTGCATCAATCAAGGACCGAGCGGTAAAAATCAACAAATAAACGAACGGATGAGAATCAATTGTGGATTTCTTGAGCTTCCGTGGTTATTGTCTGTCAATCGGCCAGCCACCCATTCAGAGAGCCGAAAGGAAGCCCCCTTGCCGAAAACCAAGAAGAAGGACGGCGTCGAACAGATCGTCGCCAAGGCCTTCGCACACCCCCTCCGAGTACAGATCCTGATCATTCTCAATGAGCGCGTCGCCAGCCCCAATCTGCTGGCACAGGAGCTCGACCAGAGTCTCAACCTGGTCGCTTACCACGTCCGCGTGCTCGAGAAATACGACTGCATCGAGCTCGTCGACACCAAGCAGCGCCGCGGTGCCACCGAGCATTTCTACCGTGCCACCCGCCGTCAGTTCCTGACCGACAGCGAATGGTCGCGGATGCCGCAGAGCCTGCGCCCGGGCCTGTCCGGGGCGATGCTCAAATCGGTGTTCGACGACATCGAAGAGGCGATCTCGACCGGGACCCTCGATGAGCTCGAGGACCGCCATCTCAGCCGCACCTCGATGGTCGTCGACAAACGCGCCTGGAACGAAACCTCGGAACTGCTCAGCCAGACCCTGGATCGGATCCTGGAGATCCAGACCGAGGCATCTGGCCGCCTCGCCGAGAGCGGCGAGGACGGGATGTTGACGAAGGTCGAGATGATGCACTTCAAGTCGCCGGACCCCGGCGCCAAGGCATCGGCCTAGCCGCGGCGGGGGCCGGGCCCGAGAGCCCGGCTCGCCCGGCACCGCTCAGGGACTGAGCGGTGCCGCCGCCTCCGGCGTCGCGACGATGAAGGAGAAGCTCTCCTCGAGGTAGAGGTGCACCTCGTCGGCGTCGTGGTGGCTGTAGCCGAGCGCCAGGTCCTGGCCGGATTCGAAGAGGAAGTCGCCACCGCGCAGGCTGACCGCGACCGCCCCCTTCAACCCCGGCGACCAGACGATCGGACCTTCGAGGATCCGCGCCAGGTGGTCGAACAGCGGGTAGCCGCCGTGCTCGGCGGTCTCGATCACGCGGATGTACTCGTCGGGGCCGAGGGCGAGCCCGTAGGGCCCCTCCACCCCGGCCTCGCGCAGGGCCTCGACGGCGCGGGCGACCGAGCGCGGATAGACCTCGGCGCTCGTCCCCAGCGGCTCGGGCTCGAACGGCGAGCTCTCGACGATGCCGGCGATCCCGGCCGCCGCCCAGCCTTCGAAGACGGCGAGGTTCTCGCAGACGGCGAGCTTGTGGGCGGCGGCGTCGAGCGACTCGAGGTCGACGTCGACGGCGCCGCGGTCGTCGTCGCGCAGCTCCGCGCGCGAGACGGTGAAGTCGGCGCGCAGCTCGACCAGCGGCTGCACTCGCCGCTGCATCGCCACGACGCCCTCGCCGGGCGCCTTGACGTCCTCGGTGCGGCCGAGGTTGGTGGCCGAGTGCTCCCAGCCGCGCGGGCCGACGAAGTCGACCAGGCGCCGCGCCGCGAGCGGCCCGGTGAGCCGCTCGCGCGCCTCGTCGTCGAGCAGCTTCCAGTTCGACTCGGTCAGCGGCGCGTGGCTGCGCAGCAGGTGGTTGGTCGAGTAGCTCATCGTCCCTCCCCCTTCAGGCTGCCGATCGCCAGCGAGCCGTCCGACGCGCTCATCGGGGCCGCTTCGCCGCCGTCGTCATCGTCGTCCTCGGACGCCGCCTCGGCCGCCTCGCCGTGTTCGACGATGTCGCCCTCCTGGAACAGCACGCCCTCGGCGATCGCCCGCCAGCGTGGCGTCTTGCGCAGGAGGAACTCGAGGTCCATCGAGAAGTGCTTGAACTCCTCGCCCTGGGCGTCTTCCATGATCGCCCGCGCGTCGGCGTCGGGCTCGAGCGACAGCCGCTGCTGGTACCAGCCGATCGCCTGGCACTCCTCTTCGAGCGAGGCGCAGAGCCGGGCGAAGGTGCGGGTCTCCGCCGAGAGCTCCTCCGGTGGCTCGTGGTACTGGTCGAATCCCATCTATTCCTCCTTGAGCGGATCGCAGGGCTCGAATGGCTTCGCGAAGAGTTCGAGGCTCTTGCGGACCGCCGAGAAGTCTAGGGCTTGGGCGGCGGCGCAAAATTCGCTCGGTTCGAGTTCGTACTCGGCCTCATACACCGCCTTGTCGTGGCTGACGAAGGTCTTGTAGTAGCCGCATTCTTCGTACTGGAAGCACTCCTCGACGATCGCGAAGTCGTAGAGGCCGACCAGCTTGGCGGCCTGCTTTGGATCGTTCTTCAGCGCCACCGCCATGCCGGCCCGATGGACCTTCGCGGCGATCCAGCGGTTGTAGCGAAGCTGGTCGGCGCCGCTGAGATCGAAGCCGGTCCTGTTTTCCCAGCCGGCGATGTTGTCGGGCTCGACCGCGTCGAAGCCCTTGCGCGCGCACATCGCGATCCGCGCTTCCATGATCGCCGCGAACCGATGGAAGTGGGCGATGTCGAGCCAGCGCTCTTCCGGGAAGCCTTCGTAGACCGCGCCGATCACCGATTTGGGGAACTGGCTGGCGTCGGGACGGTATTCCTCCCAGCTGCCGACATCGAGGTAACAGATCGCCTCGTCGCCCCGCTTGTGCAGCGCCGCGACGTTGGCCTTGGTCGATTCGAAGCCGTCGATGTCGAAGACCGAGGCCGCCGGGCTGAGGTCGAGCTTGCCCTGCAGCTGCCACTGCCAGGCGGTCGTGGTCGGCGTTGGGTGCCAGTAGGCGCCGGCGCCGGGGGCGAAGACCGAGAGGGCGATGAGGGCGGCAAGAAGCGCCGCGGGGCCGAATCTGCGCATTGCGCCGACCCTACCCGTCGGCCGCGGCGGGCCAAACGGCGGATGGGGATGATTGACCAAGCGCCGAAGTGGGAAAGAAGCGCTCCGTGGAGGCGAGCCAGGACACCATCGAGACCAAGGTCCCGTCTCGGCTCGACCGCCTGCCCTGGTCGCGGTTCCACTGGCTGGTCGTGATCGGCCTCGGCACCGTCTGGATCCTCGACGGGCTCGAGGTGACGATCGTCGGATCGATCGGCGACCGCCTCACCGAACACGGGTCCGGCATCGCGATCGATGCCTCCCAGATCGGCACCGCGGCCGCCTTCTACGTCGGCGGCGCCTGCCTCGGCGCCCTCTTCTTCGGCCAGCTGACCGACCGCCTCGGCCGCAAGAAGCTCTTCCTCGTCACCCTCGGCCTCTACATCGCGGCGACGGTCGCCACTGCCTTCTCGACCACCGCCCTCTTCTTCTTCGTCTGCCGCTTCTTCACCGGCGCCGGCATCGGCGGCGAGTACGCGGCGATCAACTCGGCGATCGACGAGCTGATCCCGGCGCGGGTGCGCGGCCGGGTCGACCTGATCATCAACGGCTCCTACTGGGTCGGCGCCGCCGGTGGCGCGCTCGTCACCGTGGCCCTGCTCAACACCTCGCTCTTCGCGATCGACTTCGGCTGGCGGCTCGCCTTCGGGATGGGCGCCGTCCTCGGCCTCGGCATCCTGATCGTTCGCCGCCACGTCCCCGAGAGCCCACGATGGCTCTTCATCCACGGCCACCAGGACGAGGCCGAGAAGATCGTCGGCGAGATCGAGGACGAAGTCCGCGAGGACACCGGTCAGGAGCTCGAGGAGGTCGGCGACGGCGAGATCCTCAAGATCCACCAGCGCAAGACGATCCCCTTCCGCGAGATCGCCCGCACCGCCTTCTCGACCTACCCGCGGCGCACCGCCCTCGGGCTGGCGCTCTTCGTCGGCCAGGCCTTCCTCTACAACGCCGTCACCTTCGACCTCGGCACCCTGCTGGGTGAATTCTTCAACGTCGGCTCAGGCCAGATCCCGCTCTACATCGCCGTCTTTGCCGCCTCCAACTTCCTCGGCCCGCTAACCCTGGGGCGGCTCTTCGACACCGTCGGGCGCAAACCGATGGTGACCGGCACCTACCTCGCCGCGGCCGTTCTCACCGCCGCCCTCGGGGTGCTGCTGCTGAGCACGACGCCGAGCGTCTGGGTCTTCATGGCCTTCGTGCTGGCGATCTTCTTCTTCGCCTCCTCGGGCGCCAGCGCCGCCTACCTGACCGTCTCGGAGATCTTCCCGATGGAGAGCCGGGCGCTTTCGATCGCCTTCTTCTACGCCGTCGGCACCGCCGCCGGCGGCATCACCGGACCGCTGCTGTTCGGCCACCTGATCGCCAGCGGCAGCCTCGACAACGTCGCCTGGGGCTTCCTGATCGGCGCCGTGGTGATGGCGATCGGCGGCATCGCCGAGATCTTCTTCGGCGTCGAAGCGGCCGGCGAGCAGCTCGAGGACGTCGCCGAACCGCTCAGCGCCGAGGGAGGCGGCGAAGGCGAAGGAGGCAGCGAGGGCGACGACGGCAAGTCCGAGGGCACCGGAACCAAGCCGAAGGCGAAGCCTCCGAGTCGGCCCGCGGCTCGATACCGCCCCGGTCCCGGCCCGCTGGCCTCGGCGCGGGCGATGTCGCTCTCCGGGCCCTATCCCGACATCCCCCTCGACCATGAGGTCGATCTCATCGACGCCGCCCTGCGCGACCACGGGGCCGCCAACCGCCGCGAGCTCGGGCGCCGTGTCGGCGCCCGCTACTGGGGCCCGGGACGCTTCGCGGCGGCGCTGCGCCAGGCGGTCGCCGAGGGCCGGGCGCGGCGCCTGCCGCGCGGCCAGTTCGGACCCTCGCACGACCGCGAGGACCAGGCGCCGCCAGTAGCTAGAGTGTGAACACGGTGTCCAGCCTGGCCGCCGGGCGCTGCACGATTCCTCGCGGGGAGTCCTCTGGGCGGCGCCGGATCGGCGTAGTCCGGCGTGAGTTCCCATGGCAGCGAAAAGCAACCCGAAACCCCCTTCTCAGGACCACGGCGCCTCCAGCCCGGGCGAAGGCCTCGCGGCTGAGCGCCTGCTCTGGAAGCGGGCGCGCGAGCAGCGCGACGTCGCCGCCCGCGAGGAGCTGGTGCGCCGCTACCTGCCCTTCGCCAAGAACCTGGCGCTGCGCTACCGCGGCGCCTCGGAGTCCTTCGACGACCTCCTCCAGGTCGCCAACCTCGGCCTCGTCAACGCCGTCGACCGCTTCGATCCGGCCCGCGGGACGCCCTTCGCGGCCTTCGCCTCGCCGACGATCCTCGGCGAACTGAAGCGCCATTTCCGCGACCGCGTCTGGACCGTGCGAGTGCCGCGCGGCCTCCACGACCGCATGGCCGAAGTCGAGAAAGCGACGACGGCGCTGACCGTCGAGCTGCAGCGCTCGCCCTCGGTCGGCGAGATCGCCGCCAAACTGGAGATCGACCCGGCCGACGTCCTCGAAGTGCTCGAGGCAAACCACAATCGACGCCCGCTCTCACTCGACCGCCCGGTCGGCGGCGAAGACGACGAATCGCCGGCCTCGGAGTGGGTCGGCGACGAGGACGAGGGCTTCGAGCTGATCGACGACAAACTGGCGCTCGAGGGTGTCCTCCCCCACCTCGACGACCGCGAGCGGCTGATCCTGCGACTGCGCTTCGTCGAGGACATGACCCAGTCCCAGATCGCCGACCAGATCGGCCATTCGCAGATGCACGTCTCGCGGATCCTGCGGCGGACGCTGGAGCGGATCCGCGAAGAGGTGGCCGAACAGAGCCGCCGCAGCGACGAAGCCGAGGCGGCTCGGGAGGACTAGCTAGGAGGCCAGCGAGGCGATGCCGACGATAAGGAACTCGCCGCCGTCACCGCTCTCGGTGCGCATCTCGTCGGCCAGCAGTTCCAGCGAGCCGCCGTCTTCCGGGAGCGCCAGGCTCTCGCGCAGGTTCTGGGCGCCGCCGGAGAGCATCGGCCCGACCCGCAGCTCGACCCCCTCGGGGCGATCGGCGATCGACAGGCGCACGTGGCCGTCCTCGAAGGCGCGCGGGGCGCTGGCCGAGATCGCGTCGGAGAGCAGCATCGCGTCGGAGATCCGGTCAACGGTGATCTCGTGGCGGGCGGCCAGCGCGGTCAGGGCGCGGCTCAGCACGGCGCCGACCAGCTCCGGCGGTCCGACCCGCAGCTCGGTCGCCTCCGGCGGCGGCGCCACCGCGGCGGCCTCGTCAGCCTCCTCCGGAGCGACCTCGGCCTGGGAGATCAGCAGCAGGTGCATGCGGATCTCGGTGCCGCGGCCGACCCCGCCCTTGATCTCGAAGCTGGCCGAGAGCGCGGCGATCAGCGCCAGGCCGATCCGCAGGCTCGGCCGGTCGACGCCGGGGCGCGGGCTGATGCCACTGCCGAAGTCGCGGACGGCGACGGTGAGGCCGCCGTGCTCGGGCACCGCCTCGATCTCGAGCACGCCGGGCGTGCCGTCGGGGTAGGCGTGGACGACGACGTTCATGCAGGCCTCGGTGACGACCGTCTTCAGATCGGCGATCCCGGCCCCGTCCATCCCGATCCGCTCGGCCAGGCCGGCGACGGAGTGGCGGACCACGGCGACGTTCTCGGCCCGCGCGGGCAACGACATCTCAAGCCCTGCTCGCTCGTCTTCAGTAGTGCTCAAGAGTGCTCACGTTCAGCGGGATGTCCGCAGCTCAACGACGTCGGTCAAGTCCAGGCGGCGCACTCTAACTTTTACGCCGACGTTGGCTCCCTACCCACCACCGATATCGGCAAACGAAATCGTTGCGCCCGTCCGAATCGCTGCGGTAGCATCGCTGGCCGTGGGTCCAGCTCCTTTCGAAGCAAGCGCTGCCGAGACCGAGAACGGCGTCCGGGTAGTCGAGGTCCGCGGCGAGCTCGACCTCTCGACCGCACCCGATCTCGAAGGGCCGCTCGACCAGGCGATCGCCGACGAGCACAGCTCGGTGCTGCTCGACCTCAGCGACTGCGAGTTCATCGACTCGACCGGCATCGCCCTGATCGTCCGCGCCTGGCAGCGGGTCGACGCTCGCTCGGGCAACGGCGGCAACGGTCGGGTCGTCCTTTGCTCCGGCAACGAACAGGTTCGCCGCGTCCTCGAGGTCACCGGCCTCGATAACTCGATCGCGATCTTCACGACTCGCGACGAGGCCCTGGCAGCGCTGCGCGGCTGAGCGCGCGCCGGCGCGCGTGAGTGTCGTCACAAGAGTGCCCCCCGGGCGGTAGTGACGGGGGTCGATGGGGTTAGCCTGGATCGATGCCCAATCCACGCAAACCGAGGCCACGGCCGCGACTGCCGCGCGAGCTCTTCGAGACCCGCAGCCACACCTGGCAATCGCTGGGGATCGGCGACGAGCTGACGCCGCGGACGGTGTCGACGCGCTCGCTCGCCGGATTCGTCTTCGCCCTCGTGGTGCTGGTGGCAACGCTGGTCGTCTACTCGCACCGGCGCCAGATCGCCCCCGGCTACGGCCAGTGGTTCCAGATCGGCACCGTGATCGTCCTGATCATCGTCGGCAGCGTCGCGATCCACTGGTTCTCCCGCGGGCTGCAACCGCGCCTCTACCGCCGCCTCGACCCCGCCACCGCCGGCACCGCCGGCTTCGTCTTCCGCCTGCTGGCAATGCTGCTGGTCGTCGTCGTGGCGCTGCGGATCGCCGGCGTCACCGCCTCGACCCTGGCGGTCGGCGGCGCCTTCACCGCGGTCCTCGTCGGCCTCGCCGCCCAGCAGAGCCTCGGCGCCGTCTTCGCCGGCGTCGTCCTGCAGAGCACGCGGCCGTTCCGGGTCGGCGAACGGGTCCGGCTGGTCGGCGGCGCGCTGGCCGGCTCACTGGAGGGGACGGTGACCTCGCTCGGCCTCTTCTACACGACGCTGAGCCAGGGGGCCGACCGGCTGCTGGTCCCCAACAACGTCCTGCTCGGCCTCGTCGTGGTGCCGCTGCGCGAGCCCGACAAAGTCGACGTCCGCGCCCGCTTCTCGACCGACGCCAGCCCGCAGCGGATCGAGGAACGGCTGCTGCGACGGATCACCGTTCCGACCCGCTACCGGCCCAGCGTCGCACTCGAGGAAGTCGACTCCGACTCGGTCGTGCTGCGGATCACGGCGACGCCGATGCGCCCCGAGGACGGCTCACAGCTGGCCGAGGAGGTCCTCGAGGCGCTGCGCCGCGACGAGACCGCCGAAATGGAGACGTCCTCCCGCTGAGCGTTCGCAGTTATCCGCGCCCTGGGCGGATAACTGCGAACGCCGGCGGTTTTAGCGGTGGACCGGCGACATGTCGGCGTAGCGGTCGCCGCTTGCGGCGCCGGCGGGGGCGGCCTCGTCGATCCTCCGCAGGTCATCCTCACCGAGCTCGATCTCGCTCGCGGCGACGTTCTGCTCGAGGTAGGCGACGTGCTTGGTGCCGGGGATCGGGACGATGTCCTCGCCCTGGGCCAGCACCCAGGCGAGCGCCAGCTGCCCGGCGGTCACGCCCTTCTCGCCGGCCAACTCCTCGACCCGGTCGACGAGCTCGAGGTTCCGATCGAAGTTCTCGCCTTCGAAGCGCGGGCTCGAGCGCCTGAAGTCGTCCTCGGGCAGATCGTCGATCGAGCGGAAGCGGCCGGTCAGGAAACCACGGCCGAGCGGGCTGTAGGCGACGAAGCCGATCCCCAGCTCGCGCACGGTCGGCAGCACCTCGTCCTCGGGGTCGCGACTCCACAGCGAGTACTCGGTCTGCAAGGCCGTGATCGGGTGGGTCGCGTGCGCCCTGCGGATCGTCTCCGGGGCTGCCTCGGAGAGGCCGAGGAAGCGGACCTTGCCGGCCGTCACCAGCTCCCCCATCGCGCCCACGGTCTCCTCGATCGGCACGTCGGTGTCGACGCGGTGCTGGTAGTAAAGGTCGATGTGGTCGACGCCGAGCCGCTCGAGGCTCGCGTCGCAGGAGGTGTGGACGTACTCGGGATCGCCGCGGACGCCGAGGCGCTCGCCGTTCTCGCCGCGGACGTTGCCGAACTTGGTCGCCAGGACGACCTCGTCGCGGCGGTCGGCGATCGCCGAGCCGACCAGCTTCTCGTTGGTGAACGGCCCGTACATGTCGGCGGTGTCGAGAAAGTCGACGCCGAGCTCGAGGGCGCGGTCGATCGTCGCCCGCGCCTCCGCCTCGTCGGCCGAGCCGTAGAACTCCGACATCCCCATGCAGCCGAGCCCCTGTGCGGAGACCTCGGGCCCGTCGCTGCCGAGCTTGCGCTTGTCCATCTGATTCCTTTCGTTCGCGGAGATCCGACCGCCGCGCTCAGGCGAACAGCAGGATCAGGAGGTTTGCCAGCACGGCGATCGGCGTGCCGACGATCGCCAGGGTGCGGAAGAACTTGGCGAAGCCGCCGCGGTAGCGGACGCTCTCCATCAGCGTCAGGCCGACGACGTGGGCCATGTTGACGAGGGCCGTGGCGATCGCGATGCCGATCGCAACCGCGCTCCAGCCGCTGGCGGTGCTGCCGGCGGTCGCGGCGGCGGCGAGGATCGCGGCGACGAGGGTGCCGAAGAGGCCGATGACCATCCCGGCGAAGTCCCTGCGGGTGAGGCCCGGCACATAGGCGGTGCTGACTTCTTCGTCCGCGTAGGGATTGCTGAGGCCCGGACCCGACTCTTCGATCCCGACGACGCGCTGGTCGCCGGCCGGCCCGCCATCGACCACGATCAGCCGCAGCGGCGGCTCGAGACTTTCTTCGGCGTGCTTGAAGAGGTCGCCCTCATACCAGGCCTGCTCGTCATCGGCGTGGGCGAAGATCAGGATCTCGTCGGCCGCTCCTTTGAAGAGCGCGTCCTGGGCAGCCTGGACCGGATCGGGGTCGCCGAGTTCGGCGCTGACCGGGACGTCGGCCTCGCGCATCGCCGCGACGACGGTCTCGAGCCGGCGCTGGGCGTCTTCGCGAGGCCCGTCGATATCGCCGAGGGTGTGGCGGAAGGGACTCGCCTCGACCGCCGGTACGACGAGGCGGACCTCGGTCGCGTCGTCGGCGGTTAGGCGCTTCAGCTCGGCGACCGAATCGGGCGACCCGAAGGCCTCGGTGACGATCGTGATGACGCTTCCTACCGGCACGTCACTCGTCTCCGGCAGCGTCTCTTCCCTCCGGGGGGAGCTCGTCGGCCTCGCCGTAGGTGGTGTCGGCGCCGGCCTCCTCGACCGGTGAGGTGCCGGTCGGGAACTGGTGCTGGTCGCCGTGCTCGGCAATGTCCTCGAGTTCCTTCTCGGCCAGCTCGAAGCCCTCGGCCTCGCCCTCGCCACCCTCGATCAGCGGCTGCTGGGCAGGGTCGTCGGTGTCGTGGGGGACGCTGCCGCCGATACCGGCGGCTTCCTTGGCCGCCGCCTCTTCCTCCTCCTCGAGGAAGGCCTCGTCGCGCTCCCCGGGAGCGGCGCTCATGCGGCGGGGGCCGCCGGCGCTGGGGTCGACCCGGTCGTGCGGCCGATCATCAGGCCGACCAGGATCCCGACCACGGCACCGAGCCCGAGCAGGGTGGCGGCGCGGGCGGGCCGGCGGGCCAGTTTCGAGGCCGAGCCCTTGGCGGTGTGCTTCGCGGTCGACTTGACCGCCTTGCGTGCGAGTTTCGTTTTGACTGAAGACATGTCCCTCCGGTACCCCGGAGGCGGCCCGCCTACACGTGGGTCGCCACGCTCCTGCCCGGAGCCGAACAAGCATGACGGGGCTCCCTCAACCGCCGGAATCGCGGCCGAAGTAGAGGGCCGCGAGGTCCTCGTCACCGTGGTGCTCGGCGACGGCCGCCATCTGCGCGGCGATCGCCTCGATCATCGGGATCTCGGCACCAGCACCCCGCCCGGCTTCGACCGCCAGTCGCGCGTCCTTGCTCGCCAGCGCCAGCCGGAAGGAGGGCGTGAAGTCGCCGGCGATCATCGCCTCAGCCTTCATCCGCAGGTAGGGCTGGTCGAGCGGGCCGCCCTTGATCGCCTCCAGCGGCAGGGCCGCGTCGAGGCCGAGGCTCTCGGCCAGTCGCAGAACCTCGGCCGCGCCCTCGGTCACGGTCACGATCCAGGCGTTGACGACGACCTTGAGCCGGCTGCCGCGACCGGCCGGGCCGAGCCACATCGTCCGTTTGCCGAGCGCCTCGAAGAGCGGCGCAAGGCGCTCGCGCTGATCCTCGGGACCGGAGGCCAGGATGACCAGCTGCCCCGCCTCGGCCGGCTCCTTGGTGCCTAGCACCGGCGCGTCGACGAGAGCGAGGCCGCGCTCGGTGGCGAGCGCGGCGCAGCGCTCGGTGGCGTCGAGCCCGATCGTCCCCATCTGCACCCAGACGGTTCCGGGGGCGACGCTGGCGGCGGCGCCGTCGTCGCCTTCGATCGCGGCGAGAGTCGCGTCGGCATCGCTCAGCATCGTCACCACGACGGCGGCTCCGGCGGCGGCCTCACGAGCGGTCTCGAAGGTGGTCACGCCATCCTCGGCGGCGAGGTCGGCGAGCTTGGCAGCGGTACGGTTCCAGGCCCGGACGGGGATGCCCGCGGCTGCCGCGTTGAGCGCCATTCCCCTCCCCATCGTGCCGCCAGCGCCCAGTACTGCCACGGCCCCAGAAATTTCTTCGTTATTCACTTCGTCTTATCTCCTCGCCTCTGCGGCGCTCTGGAAAGCCGGATATCTGGGTAATCGTCGAGTTTTTTGCACCGGGCGCGTAGCTCCGTTCTAATACTCGGGATAGCATTAGTGGTGCGGTTGCGCTGGAGTGCCCGGCCGTGTACTCCATCGACCAGAATCTAGTCAAGGCCCTCGGCCACCCGCTGCGCATCCGGATTCTCGAATCCCTGCAGGGGCGTTCCGCCAGCCCGGTTGCGCTCTCGAAGGAACTTGGCGAGAGCCTCGGCGTGGTCAGCTACCACACCAACGCGCTGGTTCAGTGCGGCTGCATCGAACAGACCCGGACGCGACCTCGGCGGGGGACGATCGAGCACTTCTTCACCGCGGTGCCGCGCTCGTTTATCGGCGATCAGGATTGGCGGACGGCGCCGCTCTCGGTCCGCGGCGGCATCTCCGAAGCGGCGCTGCGCACATTTATCGAGCGGGCCGGCGCGGCACTCGAGGCGGGCACGCTCGACGGGCGCGATGACACCACCCTGGGTTGGCTGCCGATGCAGGTCGACGAGCGCGGCTGGCGCGAAATGGCCGAGGTCCTCGATGGCGCGCTGAAGGCCCTGCAGGAGGTCCACGCCCACTCGCGCGAGCGGCTCGGCACCGACGACGGCATCCCGGTCATCGCCGCCGTCGCCGGCTTCGAGACCGCACCGGCGGCCTAGCTGGCGCCAGCCACCGCCTTCTCCAGCTCGCCCTTGCTCATCGAGGAGCGGCCCTCGATGCCGAGCTTCTTGGCGTCGTTGTAGAGCTGTTCCTTGGTGCGGCCGCCGGGGCCTTTGCCGGATTGCCGGCCACCGCGGGCGCTCGCCGATTTGCCCTTCGTCGAGCTGCGCGAGGCGGTTTTGCTCTCGCCCGTGCGGGCCCTTTCCTTGTTGACGGTTCGCGCTGCGATCTCGGCCGCGCGTTTTTTCGAGCGTCCCTCTTTTTCCTCGCTCTTTTTGACCTCCTTGTACTGGCGGTCCCGTTTGCTGCCTTTTTTGACTCCGCGCGGTGGCATCGATCTCTCCCTTCTGGTGGCACCCTTTCGACCTCTGGCGTTTACCCGTCCTGGGCTTCTCCGAACAGGCTGCGTGGCCAGAGGCGACGGGCGCGCACGACGTTGGTCTCGGCGCCGATGACGACGAAGGTGGCGCCGAGATGGATCCAGGCGAGCAGGCCGATGACGAGCGCGAAGGTGCCGTAGACCGGCGTCGCGTTCTTGACCTGGTGAGCGATGAACCAGCCGCCGAGGAGCTGCAGGATCTCCCAGCCGACGGTGGCGACGACGACCCCCGGCAGCAGGTCCCGGGTCGCCACCGTGCTCGTCGTCAGCAGCCGGAAGACGGTGGCGAAGACCGCCAGGTTGAGCAGCGTCGCGATCGCGATCCCCGAGTAGGGGCCGAAGACGTCGGAGCCGCCGCTGACGAGGCTGGCGACGATCGTCGGGGCGATCGACATCCCGCCGAGCGCCACCAGCAGCCCGATCGCCCGCAGCCGCGAGTGGAGGAAGCCGTGGCGATCGTCGTCGGGAACTCCCCAGGCCCGGTCGAAGGCGCGCTCGGTCTCCAGCACGACACCGAGGCCGGCGACCAGCGAGCCGACGATCCCGACCAGCAGCGCGACCCCGTTCCCCTGCAGCGATCCACCGCCCCTGAGCTGGTTGCCGATCACCGGGAACTGCGACAGCGTCGATTCGATCACCTGCTTGCGAAGGCTCGCGTCGTCGGCGAGGACGTAGCCGAGGATCGTCACCATCAGCAACAGCAGCGGGAAGAGCGACAAGAAGGCCCGGTAGGCGATCAGCGAGACGTAGCTGCCGCCTTCGTCGTCGCCGAACTTCTTGACCACGCCGAGCGGCGCCGCCAGGATCCGGTGGCGCTGCTGGTAGGCGTCGAAGCGGCGCAGCGGGGCCATCGGGTCCATGCCGACTTCTACCCGACCGCGGCGGACACCCCGAGCGTCAGCTGACGAGCTCGAGGACCGCCTTCTCGATCTTGATGCGGGTGCGCTCGCTCATCTCCCCCGCTTCGGCGGCGCGGCGGCCGAGGTCGATCGTCTCGCCATCGCGGTAGCGGTCGAAGACGCGCGGGTCGATGTAGGAGCGACGGCAGACCGCCGGGGTGTTGCCGAGCGCTTCGGAGACGGTCTTGACGGCGGCGGCGACAGTGCGCTTGGCGGCGGCTTCGGAGGCCGGCTTCGGCTCGCCGGCGAGGGCCGCGGCGGCGAGGACGGTGCCGCTCCAGGTGCGGAAGTCCTTGGCCGAGAACTCCTCGCCGATGTGCTCCTGGATGTAGCCGTTGACGGAGTCGGAGCGGATGTCGTGCCAGGTCCGCTTGTCCTTGTAGGCGAGCAGGTCGTCGGGGCCGCCGCGGCGGTGGCGCATGACTTCGAGCGCCTCGATCGCCTCGGGGTCGCGGATCGACTGGACCCGGCGCTGGCCGCTCTTGGCGGGGAAGTCGAAGACCAGCTCATTGCCGTCGCGGGTGACGTGCTCGCGGCGCACCGTGGCGACGCCGAAGCTCTCGTTGGTCTCGGCGTATTCCTCGCCGCCGATCCGGAAGAAGCCGAGGTCGAGCAGGCGGACGGCGGTGGCGAGGGCACGGTCGCGCGGCATGCCGTCGAGGGCGATGTCGCGGCGAACGGCGCGGCGGAGCTTGGGCAGCGTCGCCGCGAACTCGCGCATCTGCTCGTACTTGGCGACGGTCCGGCGCTGCGCCCAGCGGTCGTGGTAGCGGTACTGCTTGCGCCCAGCAACGTCGAAGCCGGTGGCCTGGATGTGGCCCATCGGGTCGGGGCAGATCCAGACGTCCTGCCAAGCCGGCGGGATCACCAGGTCGCGGATCCGCGACAGCGTCTCCTCGTCGTCGACGGTCGCGCCGTCGGCGTTCTCGTAGGAGAAGCCCTTGCCGCGTCCGCGGCGATGGATGCCGGCGCCCGAGCAATCGGCGCGCCGCAAGCGCCCGGCGCCAGGGCGCCCGGCAACCGCACTCGCCACTACGCGCTCGCTTTTTTGCTGCTGCCGGGAGCTTTCGTGGCGCTTTTGGCGCTGCCCTTGCGCGCTTTCTTGGCTTTGGCGGCGGCTTTCTTGACGTGCTCGGCCTGGCGCTCGGCGGCGATCGCCGACTCCTCGGCATCGAGGCTGGCATCGGTCGCCTCGACCTTCTCGAGCCGCGCCGAAGCGTCGAGCTTGGCGTTCTCGCGGCGCAGGTCAGCGGCGACGGCCTCGAGCTTCTCGACCGCTTCGACGGACTCCGCGGCGGCCTCCTCGCGCAGGCCGGCGGCGCGTTCGCGTTCGCGGGTCGCGACCCGCGCCCGCGCCCCCTGCTCCCGGAGCTCCGCGTCGGCGAAGAGGACCCCGGTCGCCGAGCGCACGCCGGCTTCGAGCCGGTCGACGGTCAGCTCCAGGGCCGTGTCGGTGCGGCCGGTGATCTGCAGCGTGAGGTCGACGGGAGTGCGCGACAGGCGCAGCCCGATGTCGAAGAGAGTCTTGGCGGGGCCGGGCAGAGCCATCAGCTCTCCTCCTTGGGATCGAGTTGCTCTGCAGCTGCTTCGGCGCGCAGCGCCTGGCGCTCCTTCTCGCTGGCGCGGGCCGCGATCCGGTCCGCGGCGGACATCTCGACCGCCTCGACCTCGACCTCGCGGCGCTCGGCCTCGTTGGCCGCGCGGCGCTCGGCGACGTCGGCTTCCTCGGCTTTGCGATCGGCCACCTCGGATTTGGCGGCGGCTCGCTCCTCGGCCTCGACGCCGACCCGCTGCAGGCGTCCCTCACGTCCGAGGTCACGACGACCGATCAGGTTTCCGGCCATCTCCTTGGCCCGTCCGGCGAGCTTGCCGAGACTGCCGCCGGCAAGCGGCTCACGTTGGTTCGTTGGCATGACGGCGGGTTACCCGCGCGCCGGTCGCCGATAAACGCGGGGCGCTCAGGCGGCGATCGCGGGCGGCTCGCCGTGCGGCGAGTCGTCCTCGTCGTCGGGGAGGTCCGGGACGAGGACCAGCGCGGCGCGGGCCGGCGGCTGCGGCCAGTGTTCGGAGATCCGCACGGTCACGACGCAGGCGCCGCAATCGCAGACCTCGAGGTCGACCTCGTCGAGGGTCTCGGCCCACACGGTCATCTCGGCGTCGCACTCCGGGTCGGAGCAGACGACGTCTATCTCGAACATCGGCATGACCCCAGGTTGGCGTCGCGCTCGGACGCCGCGCCGCGGTTGGGACGGATCTTGCAATCAGCCCAGCGGCGGCAGCTCCTGGCGCACGCTGAGGAGCGGCGCGAAGAGGTCGCCTCGCTCCTCGACCCTGGCGATCAGCTCCGCGCCGGTGAAGACGAGGCGCTCGGCGTCGCCGGCCGCGAGCGCCGAGGAGACCTCGTCCCACTCCAGGGGCGTCGATGCCGTCGGGCGGTCCTTCGCGCGCAGGCTGTAGACGCAGGCAGTGGTCTTGTGGCGGTCGTTCTGGCTCCAGTCGATCAGCACCTTGCCGGTCCGCCGCGCCTTGGCCATCCGCGAGACGACGCGGTCTCCGAAGCGCCGCTCGAGCGTCTCCGCCACCGCTTTGGCGAACGGGCGGGTCGCCGCATAGGTCTCCTCGCCGTTCAGCGGCGCGTAGAGCTGCAGGCCCTTCGAGCCCGACGTCTTGACCCAGCACTCGAGGCCGAGCTGCTCGAAGAGGCCGCGGATCCATAGGGCCACCTGGGCGCAGTCGAGGACGTCAGCGGGGGCGCCGGGGTCGAGGTCGAAGACCAGCGCGGTCGGGCGCTCGATGTCATCGGCCAGGGCGAGGGAGGTGTGGAGCTCGATGTTGGCGAGGTTCGCCGCCCAGACCAGGCTCGGCAGGTCCTCGAGCAGGCAATAATCGATCTCGGCCTTGTGGCTCTCGCTCCAGACCCGCGCCGTCGCCAGCCAGTCGGGCCGGTGGCCGGGACAGCGCTTCTCGTAGAAGAACCTGCCGGCGACGCCGTCGGGATAGCGCTTGAGGGTCAGCGGGCGGCCGCGCAGGTGCGGCAGCAGCACATCGGCGAGGCGGGCGTAGGCGTCGATCAGGTCGCCCTTGGTGAAGCCGGTCTCCGGATAGAGGACCTTGTCGAGGTTGGAGACGGTCAGCTCACGACCCGCGACGGTGAGCTTCGCTTTGGTCTTCGAGGTCGGCTCGGCGGCGGCGAGCAGGGAAGTGCCGCGGCTGGGCGCTCCGACGTCGCCCTCCTCCTCCCCGCTCGCGGCACCGACCGCCAGCCAGTCGCCGGTCCGCCGGCCCGGCGCGTAGGGGCTCGCGAGCCGCTTCATCATCAGGCCATCGAGGCCCTGGCCGCGGCTCGCCGCCAGCAGCTTGCGGGCGTGGCCGGTCGAGTACTCCGGGGTGCGCCAGGCCTCGCCGTTCAGGTCGAGGCCGGCGAGCAGCTCGCGGCGGCGCTCGTAGGGGTCGCCGGTGACGTCCTCGCGGTCGAGGTAGAGGAGATCGTAGACGACGTAGGTCGCCGGGTTCTCCTTGGCGCGGCGGCGCAGGGCGCCATCGGAGCCCGGTTTGTCGCGGCGGCGCAGGCGCTCGGCGTCGGGTCGGCCCTCGGCGTCGAAGACGACCAGCTCGCCGTCGAGGACCGCGTCGCGGGCGCCGAGCGCGCGAGCCAATCGCCGCACCTCGGGCCAGCGCTCGGTCACCTCGGCCAGCTCGGCGTCGCGCAGCTCGAGCCGTCCCGGCCGGCAGTGGGCGATCGCCCGGACTCCGCCCCAGGCGAGCTCGGCGGCCCAGCCGCGCTCGGGCACCGGCAGCTCGCCGGCGCGGGCGAGCATCGGGCGCAGTGGCCCCGGGAAGGGATCGCGCTCGCTGGCCGGTGGGTCGATCCGGTGGATCATCCAGTCCTTCGCGGCGCGCCCGGCCCGGAAGAGCGCATAGCGACCCTGCAGGCGCTCGCCGTGGAAGGCGAAGACGACTTTGCGCTCCTCCCACTTCTCGATCTCGTAGGTGCCGTGATCCCAGATCCCCATCTCGCCGGCGCCGTACTCGCCGGCCGGGATCTCGCCGCTGAAGGTCATGTAGGAGAGCGGGTGGTCCTCGGTGTGGACCGCCTTGCGGTTTTCGTCGGGGTCGAGCGGGATGCCGTTGGGGACCGCCCAGGAGACGGCGACGCCGTCGTGCTCGAGCCGCAGGTCCCAGTGCAGCCGGCGGGCGCTGTGCTGCTGGACGACGAAGCGCGGCGGCCCGCGGCGCTTGGGCGAGCGCTGCGGCGGCGCCGGCTCCTTCGTCTTGCCGAAGTCGCGCTTGCGCTCGTACTCGGAGAGCTTCCCGCCGGTTCGTTTCTCCATCCGCCCCACCTTCCCGGATCGGGCCCGCGGGCAACCGGGGTTTGCGGGCGGCCCGCGATCGGGAACTAACGGGCCAGGACCCTTTCCGCCGCCACCCGAGGAGCTCGATGTCCACGTCCGCCGAATCACAATCGCTCTCGGAGCTGATGAAACAGCTCACCGAGCAGGGCCGCGCTCAGGAAGGAAACGCATGAGCACCGAGGACAACCTCCTCATGATCTGGAGGCTGTTGAAGTCGTGACCGACCGCCCCGACCCAACCGACAGCGACGTCGAGTTCCGCGACCAGGCGGACGGCGCTCGCGCCGATTACGCCCCGCAGGGCGCAGCGCTCGATACCGGGTGGGTGGCGACGCTGAAACGCACCGCCACCGAGTTCCAGGAGGACAACCTCTCCGACTGGGCCGCCTCGCTCACCTACTACGGGCTGCTGTCGCTGTTCCCGGCGCTGATCGCGATGGTGTCGCTGATCGGGATCTTCGGCGACCCGCGGACGACGACCAACTCGCTGACCGAAATCATCAACGAACTCGGCCCGAAATCGGCGGCGGAAACCTTCGAAGGGCCGATCAAGTCGATCACCGAATCGAGCGGCTCGGCGGGCTTCGCGCTGATCCTCGGCATCCTCGTCGCCCTGTGGTCGGCGTCCGGCTACACCGGCGCCTTCATGCGCGCCTCGAACATCATCTACGAGACCCCCGAGGGCCGGCCGTTCTGGAAACTGCGGCCGCTGCAGCTGCTGGTCACCTTCGCGATGATCGTGCTGCTGACCCTGCTGGCGGTCTCGCTGGTGCTGACCGGGCCGGTCGTCGACGCCGTCGCCGGGCCGCTCGGGATCGGCTCGACCGCGGTCGACATCTGGAACATCGCCAAGTGGCCGGTGATGCTGGTCGTCTTCATGGTGATGATCGGCGTCCTCTACTACGCCTCACCGAACGTCAAGCTGCGCGGCTTCAAATGGATCACGCCGGGGAGCGTGGTGGCGGTGGTCGTCTGGGTGATCGCCTCGGCCCTATTCGCCTTCTACGTCTCCAATTTCGGCTCCTACAACAAGACCTACGGCACGCTCGGCGGGCTGATCGCGCTGCTGGTCTGGTTCTGGATCAGCAACATCGCGATCCTCTTCGGCCACCAGCTGAACGCCGAGCGCGAGCGCAGCCTCGAGATCGAAGAAGGCCGCCCGCGCGCCGAGCGCGAGATTCAACTAGAACCACGGGCCGAGCCCAAGCAACCGAAGACCACCTGAGAGGACCCAATGAAGCTCATCTTCACCCCGATCAGCATCATCACCGGCCTGATCGCCGGGATCATCGGCAAGAAGATCTTCGAAAAAGCCTGGGCCGTCGTCGATGACGAAGAGGCGCCCAAGCCCGAGCACCGCGAATTCAGCTGGCCGAAGATGATCACGGCGCTGCTTGTCGAGGGTGCGATCTTCAGCCTCATCAAAGGCCTCGTGAACCACGGCACCCGCACCGGCTTCGCCAAGCTGACCGGCAAGTGGCCGGGCGAGGAACGCCCCGAAGTCGAGTAAACACCTTGCGGTGCTAGAGGTCGGCGAGGGGCGGGCGCTCCTCGCAGCGCAGGCGCCAGAGCTCGGGCGGCTCGCCAGCGAGCATCTGGGGACGGAAGCCGGGGGATGCGGGGCGCGGGGCGGCGCCGACGCGGCGCTCGGCGGCGACCATCACTTCGGCGGCCATCGCGCTGAGGGCGCGCAGGCTCTGGTGGCGGTTCTGGCGGCTGCCGAGGTCGACCTGGGCGAGCGCGTCGAGGCCGGCGAGGCGCAGGCAGTCGATCATCATCGCGATCTCGACCCCGTAGCCGACCGGCACCGAGAGGCGGCGGAAGAGGTCGCGGCGGATCGCGATCTCGCCGGCCAGCGGCTGGTCGAAGCCGGCCAGGCGCGGGAAGTGGAGGTTGAGGAGCGGCCGGGCTACCAGCTCGGTGACCCGGCCGCCTTCCCCGGCCACCACCGACCCGTTGAGCGCCAGCGGCCGCCGGAAGGAGCCCTTGACGAGGTCCACGCCGGGGTCGGTGAGGACCGGCCCCAGCATGCCGGTGACGAAGCCGGGCCGGAAGTCGGCGGTGTCGGCGTCGAGGAAGACGAGCACGTCGCTCTCGACGGCGGCGACGGCGCGCCACATCGCATCGCCCTTGCCGCGGCAGCGCCCGGCGTCCGGCATCAGCGAGTTCTCGGAGAGGACCTGGGCGCCGGCGGCGCGGGCGACCTCGGCGGTGCCGTCTTCGGAGTCGGCGTCGACGATGAGGACCTCGTCGACGAGGCCGGCGGCGCGCAGCGGCGCGATCGCGGCGAGGATCGGGCCGATCGTGGCGGCGACCTCGCGAGCCGGCAGGATCACGGCGACGCTCTCGGTCTTCGCCGCCAGCAGGCTGTCGAGGTCGAAGTCGGCGCCGTCGTAGGAGCGCTCGGCGAGCCAGTGGCCGAGCTCGAGGTCGATCGCGAGGCCGCGCTCGGCGCGGCCGTCGATGCGTGCCGCGGTCACGACCCCGACGCCGCGCGGCCGGTGGATCGCGACGCCGGCGGCGGCGAGGCGGTCCTCGAGCTCCTGGTCCTCGAGCGCCGCCAACTCGCCCATTCCGCCGACCAGGCGGTAGGCGCGCGGGGTGAGGCCGAGCGATGCGCCGGCGAAGTGGGCGTGCTCGGACGGCCCGCGCTCGGCGGCGCGCACGGTGCGCTCGGCGAGGTCGGCGTCGCGGCGGCGGAGCAGCCCAGGCGGGAGCAGCTCGGCTTCGGCCGGGTCGAGGACGATGTCGCCGCCGATCGCCTCCGCGCCGGCGCCGATCGCGTCGAGCTGGCGGGCGATCCAGTCGTCGGCGACGATCGTGTCGGCGTCGGTCGAGGCGATCAGCCCGTCCTCGTGGCCGGCGGCCTCGAGCCGGGCGCAGGCGACGTCCATCCCGATCGCCCGCGCGGGCCCGGCGCCGCGGCCGGGGCCCGGCAGTGTCGCCAGGGACAACTCCGGCCAGCGGGCCCGAGCGGCCACGACCTCGGCCTCGGTGGCGTCGGCGCAGGCGTCGAGGACGACGATCACCTCGAAGGCGCCGGGCGCGACCTCGACCTGGGCGGCGAGGGCGTCGAGCGCGGCGCCGATCCGCTGCTCCTCGTCGCGGGCGGGGACGACGACGACGGCACGCAGCGATGCAGACGGCGGCGGCAGGACGGGACTGGCGCCGAGCGGCGCACCCGCGGCAACGGCTGCGGCACGCGGGGCGTCCACCCCGGCGCTCTCGGCGTCGCGGCGCTCGGGGGCCTCGCTCACTCCCACGGGGCCCGTTCCTCGATTCGCCGCTGACCCGTTTCGTAGGCCTCGTCGTTCTCGTGGGCGAGGACGGCGACCAGCTCGCCGCCGCGCCCGTAGGAGGCGACGAAGGCGCCGTCCTCGCCGGCCTCGAAACGGACCTCGTCGAAGCCCTCGCCCCAGCCGGCGTACTTCAGGGTGTGGCCGCCGATCTCCGACCAGAAGCCCGGTGCGGCGCTCCAGCGGGCACTGCCGCCGGCCAGGGTGGTGCCGGCCACGGCGCCCATCGCAAGCGCCTCGCCCCAGTGTTCGACCCGCAATCGCCGCCCGGCGGTGTCGTTTTCGGCGTAGGCGACGTCACCGGCGGCCAGCAGGCGCTGATCCGAAGAGACCATCGCGGCGTCGACGAGGACGCCGTCGTCGACCTCCACCCCGGCGCTCGCCGCGAGGCCGTCGTTGCGATCGACTCCCATCGCCACCAGGACCCCCGCGGCGCTCGCTTCGCGACCGTCCTCGAAGCAAGCGAGGACGCCCTCGGTGGTGACGATCTCGGCCAGCTTCGCCTCGGCCAGCAGCGTCACCCCGTAATCCTCGAGCCAGCCGCGGATCCGCCCCGCGACCTCCTCGCCGAGGCGCTCGAGCTGCGGGCCGGCCTCGAGCGTCGCCATCGTCACCTCGCCGCCGAGCATCGCCAGTGAGGCCGCCGCCTCGCAGCCGATGAAGCCCGAGCCGACGACGATGATGCTCTCGCCGGCGTGCTCGGCCAGCAGCTCGGAGTCGACGACGTTGCGGATGGTGCGGACGCCGGGCCCGTCGGCGCCGGGCAGCGGCGGCACCTTCGGCCGTGACCCGGTCGCCAGCAGGACGCGGTCGAAGGAGTGGGTCTCGCCCCTCGTCGTCGTCGCGCGGCCGGCGTCGAGGTCGAGCCCCGACACCTCGGCACCGCGACGCACCTCGATGTCGCGGTCGAAGTACCAGCCGGCCGGCTCGATCGGCAGGTCGTCGGGACCGGACTCGCCACGCAGGTACCCCTTGGTCAGCGGCGGGCGTTCGTAGGGCAGGCGCTGCTCGGCGGCGAGGATCGTCACCGACCCCTCTCCGCCGGCCTCGCGGTAGGCACCCGCGGCGGCCTGGGCGGCGGGACCGCCGCCGACGATCAGGATGCGGGACTCCTCGCTCACGGCGCCACCCACAGGTCGAGCAGGTAGCTGGGGGTCTCCTCGCCGGAGACCCAGCGCAGCTTGGTCCGCTCGCGCAGGATCGCGTGGACGTCGTCGCCGATCAGCTCGCGGCGCCGGTCGCCGCCACGCCAGTGGACCGCCAGCAGGGTGCCGCCGGGCGCCAGCGCAGCTTCGAGCTTCTCGAGACCGGTGCGGACCAGCTCGGGGCTCCAGTAGTAGAGGACCTCGGCGGCGACGATCGTGTCGAAGGGACCGGCCGGCGTCTCCTCGGGCAGCTGCGCGCGGCGGAACTCGACGCCCTCGGCGCCGGCCAACCGCTCACGCGCCCGCTCCAGCGCGGTCGGGCTGAAGTCGACGGCGAGCAGCGAGGCGCAGCGCGGCGCCAGCATCTCGGTGAAGACGCCGATCGAGCAGCCGATCTCCAGCGTGGCCCCGGTCGCCTCTGGCAGGAACTCCAGCGTGCGCCGGTACTTGCCCTGCTCGTAATCGCTGGTCTCGTAGTCCCAGGGGTCGGCGGACTCGCGGGCGAGGCGCTCGAAGTGCTCGACCGGGGTGCGGTCGCGGGTCTCGGCGCGCTCGCTCATCCCGCCTCCAGCCGGGCCCGGCCGAGGCGCGCCAGCATCGGTTCGAGCCGGTGCTGGAGGAGGAAGGTCTCGAGGTCGCGGCGGGCGCGGTCGAGGCGGCCGCCGGTGGCGAAGGGATGGGAGCCGCAGGCCGCCGCGGCGAGCTCGAGGATCGCTTTGGCGGCGCGGTCGATCTCGGCCCGCATCGCCACCGAGAGCGGCTTCAGCTCGGCACCGGCGTCGACCGCGGCGCCGGCGCGCTCGACCCAGGCGTCGATCGTCCCCAGCGCCGCCTCGATCCGACCGGCGGCGAGCTCGGCCAGCGGGTCGCCGGCGCGGCGGGCGCCGAGGTCGGCGAGCGCGGCCCCGGCGGCGGCGTCGGCCATGCCCGCCCAGCAGGCGGCGGTGCGCATCGCATCGCGCGAGAACCAGGGGTCGCGGGCCAGCTCCCCGGGCCCGCCGAGGACGACGGTGACGGGAGCGTCGTCGAAGACGACGCGGTGGCTCTCGGAGGCGCGCAGGCCGGCGGCGCGGTACCAGCCGCGGTCGATCTCGACGGCCTCGCCGCACTCGACCAGGACCAGGCTCGGCGCCTCGCCCCGGTCGCTGCCGACCATCACCAGGGCGGCGGCGACGCCACCGGCGCCGGAGCAGTAGGTCTTGACGCCGCTCAGCCGCAGGTCGGCGTCGCCGGGCTCGCCGACGAGGCGCGCCGGCGTCCCCTCGCCGGGTGCCGGATCGGCGCCCCAGACGCCGAGCCGGCGGCCGGGATCGGCGGCGAGGCGCGCCAGCTCGCGCTCGCGGACCTCGGGGTCGGCGGCGACTTCCAGGCGCTCGACCGCGTTCAGGTGGCCGTCGAGGATGCGCGCGACCGAGGCGTCGGCGGCGGCGGTGCGGCGGACGAGGTCCCATTCCGGCCCGACCGAGGCCCCGGCCGATGCCGCGCCGACAGTCGCCGTGAGAACGCCGGCGGCGCTCAGCGCGTCGAAGGACTCGGCCGGGAAGCGTGGCTCGCGGTCGTATTCCTCGGCCCGGGCGGCGACCAGCGCCAGCGCCTCGTCGAGCTCGCCGCCGCCGAGCCGCAGATCGCCGAAGGAGTCCGCTCCCCGGGCCAGGTGGCTCATGCCGCCACCCGGCTGCCCAGCTGCGACACCGACGCCGTCCCCAGCCCCTCGTCCTCGGCGGCGTCGAGCAGGAGCTCGGTCAGCGCCAGGGTCTCGGCGCAGCCCTCGCGGCGCGCCCCCGGCCCAATCCCGTCGTGCATCAGGACGACGCTGCCGTCGCGCAGCTCGCCACCGATCGCCGCGAACATCGCCGCCGCCGGGTCGCCGCGCCAATCGTGGGAGTCGAGGTCCCAATGCCAGAGCCGCAGGCCGTGCTCGGCGGCCAGGCCGCGGGTCGTCGCCGTCGCGACCCCCCAGGGCGCCCGCCAGGCGCGTGGCCGCACGCCGAGCCCGGCCAGCAGGCCGAGCCCAGTGCCGACCTCGGCGTTCATCTGCGCCGGCGTGCGCTGGCTGTGGCGGACGTGCTCGAAACAATGGAAGCCGATCTCGTGGCCGTGGCCGCGGATCTCACCGAACAGCTCGCGCTCGGCCAGCGCCCGGCGGGCGTCGACGAAGAACGTCGCCCGTGCCCCGCGCCGCTCCAGCAGATCGAGCAGGGGCGGCGTCCAGGTCCGGTCGGGCCCGTCGTCGAAGGTGAGTGCGACCGCGCCGGTCACTCGCCGTACGGGTCCTCGGCGGCGGCCAGCTGCAGCGAACCGTCGCGGACTTCCGTCAGATGGCGCTCGTGGACCGGCAGGGCCCACTCGACGAGCTCACCGATCGGGCCTTCCTCGGCCTTCTCGTTGACCTTGCCGAGGATCGCCCAGTGGCCCGCCTCGCCGGCCGTGGCCATGATCAGGAACTCGAAGCCGTCGAGGCCGTCGTCGTCCTCGCCGAGGTAGGCGCGCATCATCTCGACGCCCTCGTTCTTGGTTTCCTGCGCCTTCTCGAGGATCGCCGTCTTCTTGCCCTCGATCTGGCCGGCGACCTCTTCGCAGCGGCGTTCGGTCTCCTCGGCCTCGCCGCGGATCTTCTCCAGCACCTCAGCCAGGCTCGACTCGTCGCCGTCTAGCAGCGACTCGGCTTTCCTGGTCGCCTCCTGGGCGGCGCCGGCGAGTCCGGTCACCTCTCCGAGCTTCTCCTCCAGGGTCGTCAAATCCGCCATGCCATCCTCCTATCGGGGCCCGTGAGGCGCCGGCGGCGCTTCCCTGGAGGCTTCTATGGTCGACGCGTGTCTACCCGGAGCACCCACGTCTTTAATCCCCGACCGCCCCACCGCCCGGGGTAGCCTCAGCCGGTGCCGCGACTGCCGAGCGACGAGGAGATCCTGGCGGCGATCGTCGCCCTCGCCGACGACGGCTTCGCGCGGCGCCGCGACCTCTTCCTCAGCCTCCGCCGGGTCGGCGAGCGCGACCTGCGCCGGGCGATCGGCCGCGGCGCCCGCCGCGGCCTGATCCTCGAGCGCAGGGACCGCGAAGGACGCGGCTTCCTGGCCGTCTCGAGCGAGGGCTGGGACCTGCTCAGGACGAGCGGTTTTGCGAACCGGAGAGAGCCGGAGACGGGTCCGCCGGCGGATCGACGATGAAGCCGTCGAGCCGGGTCAGGCCGGTGACGTCGAGGACGCGCAGGACCTGGTGGCGCGGGTTGCAGATCGCCAGGTTGCGGCCTTCGACGGCGAGCGCTTCGCGGCCGCGGATCAGCACCGCGATGCCGGTCGAGTCGAGGAACTCGCAGGCGGCGAGGTCGACGAGCACGCGGCTGGCTTCGGCGCTGCGGTCGATCGCCTCCTGCACCTGATCGGCAACGGCGAGATCCAGCTCGCCGGTGACGGCGATGACGACGACGCCGCCCTCGGAGTCGGTCGCCTCGATCCGGAAGCTAGGCACCAAGGTTCCCGCGGGCTGCGGATGGGCAGGATGGGCGAGGCGCGAATCGTCCGGTTTGAAGCACGAGTTTGAGCCCTTCGAGTGGCGGTGACCGGGGAGTCCGCACGCTGGTCCATGGACCGTGTCGCGTACCTCGTGGTTTCAGCGACGCCGCGGTCCAGCAGTCCCAGGGCATCCCGTCCAGATTAGCGGCCCTGCCTAATCCGGCGATGCACCCGGCCGCTCGCGGACGACCTCGGAAGCCGGCTTGTCGTCGCGCAATCCGAGGTAGCGCGGGTGACGCAGCTTGCCGTCGCGGGTCCACTCGCTGAAGCCGAACTGACCCACCAGCTCGGGGCGCACCCAGGTCGCCTCGCGCGGCAGCCCGGCACCGGCGGTGAACGGGGTGGCATCGGCGCGCAGCGCCTCGAGGCGGTAGCCGAGGTCGTCGAGCGTGCGCTGATCGAAGCCGGTGCCGACCTTGCCGGCGTAGCGCAGCTCACCGTCCTCGTGGTAGCCGACGAGCAGCGCCCCGAAGCGCTGCCGCGAACCTTTCGGCGGCGTGAAACCGCCGATCACCAGCTCCTGCTCGAAGGAGCACTTGATCTTCAGCCAGTCGCGCGAGCGCCTGTGGACGTAGGTGCTGTCGGCGCGCTTGGCGATCAGTCCCTCCCAGCCCTTGCGGCAGGCCTCGGCGAAGAGCTCGGTGCCGCGCTCGTTGCGGTGTGGCGTGTAGCGGACCGGGCCGTGGAAGGCGAGGCTGCGCTTGAGCAGCGCCTTGCGCTCGCGCAGCGGCAGGCCGGTGAGGTCGCGGCCGTCGAGCGAGAGCAGGTCGAAGAGGTAGATGAAGACCGGGATGCCGGTCAGCCGGGCGAGCCGCGGGTCGCTGATCCCCATCCGCCCCTGCAGCTTCTCGAAGCTGGTGCGGGGGCCCTCGAAGGCGACGATCTCGCCGTCGGCGACGAACTCGGCGGCGTCCTCGGCCTCGAGCGCCTCGGTCAGCTCCGGGTAGCCCTTCATCGCCCGCCCGGTGCGCGAGGTCAGGGTCACCCCCTTCGCGGTGCGGCGGACGCTGGCGCGGATGCCGTCGAGCTTGCGCTCGAAGACCCAGCCCGGGTCGTCGAAGGGCCCCTCGGTGAGCGTCGCCTTCATCGGCTCGGTGGCTGGGGTCATCGGCGCGATCGTACCCGCGGCCCGGACGGCGAACCGGACCGCGTCGAGGCGATTAGGATGGCGGGATGGCAGACGACGTCATCGCCCACGGCTTCAAGGAGGGCGACCCGGTCTGGGTCGAGGACGCCGACGGCAAGCGCCATCCCGGCGTCTTCGTCGGCGACAACGAAGCCTCCGGCTGGTTCGGCGGCGGTCCCAGCGCCTACGTCGTCCACCCCGAGGCGCACAACGCCGAGGTCGTCTCGATCTTCCGCATCGTCCCCCGCGACGAGTAGACGCTCAGAGACCCTCACCGCCGCCGGGCCGGCGGGGCTCGGCCTCCGGCGCCCGTCACCCGGAGGGCGACAGGCGCCGGGTGCCTGATGCTCGTCGGGCCAAGTGCGGTAGATCTCAGAGAAAAAGGCCACCGAAGAGAGCCCTCGACGCCTTTGACCGCCTATGGGCGGCATAAGGCATCGAGGGCTGTGTCCCGATCGCGTCGCGCCTTGGAATCGATCGTCTAGTGCGCCACCGCTTCGACCCGGCGCGGCCGGTAGCGGTAGCCGACGCCGCGGACCGTCTCGACCGGATCGACCGAGGCGGCGGCGGCGAGCTTGCGCCGCAGGTAGCTGACGTAGAGCTTGACCTCGTCGCGCTCGCGGATGCGATCGCCCCAGACCAGCTCCAGCAGCTGCGTGTGACCCAGCACCCGGCCGGGGTTCTCGGCGAAGGTCGAGAGCATGCGGAACTCGATCGGCGTCAGGTCGACCTCGACCCCCAGCACCTCGACCCGGTGGCGCACCTTGTCGATCTGGACGAACTCGTCGACCAGCACCGCCGGCCGCTGGCTCGAGCTGCTCGGCCGCCGCAACAGCGCTTCGATGCGGGCCTGCAGCTCGGAGTCGCCAGCCGGCTTGGTGACGCAGTCGTCGGCGCCGGCGCGCAGCCCGCGGACCCGTTCGTCCTCGCCGTCGCTGCCGCTGAGGGCAATCAGCGGCACGTCGCTGAGTTCGCGGATCGTCGCCAGGACGTCGAAGCCGTCGGCGTCGGCGAGGTCGAGATCGAGGACGACGATGTCGGGGCGCTCTTCGTAAAAAGCCCGCAGGCCCTCGTTGCCGGTCGGGGCCTCGATCAGGTCGGTCCGTGCAGCCGTCGTCAAGCCCCTGAGCGCACCACGCTCACCTAGGTCCCGTCCGATCGCCAGCACCTTGCGCCTATCGTCACCAGGGGCTCTCGATAGCGATACCAAATTGATTGCAGGCATTTTCTCTTTAGTCAGCAGTACTTGTCAAGGCTTTGACGCGACCGCGTCGTTTTCTGCGACGTTCGTACGTCGTCCTTGTGACATGGTCGCGACATCGGTAGGTGCTCGCGACATGACCACACAGAGAAAGTGACTCCGACATGCGATTCATGATGTTCATGTACCCCGGTATCAGCGAGGAGGAGTGGCAGCCGACCGCCGAGGCGGTCGAAGCGATGGGCCGCTACAACGAGGAGCTCCGCAAGGCGGGCATGCTGCTCTCCCTCGACGGCCTGCAGCCGCCCAGCGAGGGCGCCTCGGTCGAGTTCTCCGGCGGCACCGCGACGGTCACCGACGGTCCCTTCGCCGAGGCCAAGGAGGTCGTCGGCGGCTACTGGCTGATCCAG
Organism: uncultured Actinomycetes bacterium; assembly: GCA_963839115.1. Lineage (GTDB taxonomy): Bacteria > Actinomycetota > Thermoleophilia > Solirubrobacterales > 70-9 > VAYN01. Next base: position 651,077 of record CAWITM010000001.1, on the reverse strand, counting down.
GCCCGCGACAAGGCCGAGGCGGTCGAGTGGGCGAAGCGCTGCCCCGGCGAGAACTGCCGGATCGAGGTCCGCCGCGTCTTCGAGATGGAGGACTTCCCCGAGGACGTCCAGGAGGCGGCGCGGGAAGCGAGCGCCTGAGCGGTGTCCGCGCCGGCTCGCCCAACCGCCGACGCCCGGACCGCCGTCGAGACGGCCTGGCGGATCGAGTCGGCCCGGCTGATCGCCGGGCTGGCGCGGATGGTCCGCGACGTCGGCCTCGCCGAGGACCTGGCGCAGGACGCCCTGGTCGCGGCGATCGAGCGCTGGCCCGAGTCGGGCGTCCCGGACAATCCGGGCGCCTGGCTCATGGCCACCGCCAAGAACCGAGCGATCGACCTCGCCCGCCGCAGGGCCACCTTCGAGCGCAAACGCGAGGAGATCGGCCGCGAGGTCGGCCTGATGATGGCGATGGACGGCGCCGATCTCGACGCCGAACTGGACGACGAGGTCGGTGACGACATGCTGGCCCTGATGTTCACCTGCTGCCACCCGGTGCTCTCCGTCGAGGCGCGCGTGGCGCTGACGCTGCGCCTGCTCGGCGGCCTGACGACGCCGGAGATCGCCCGCGCCTTCCTGGCGCCCGAGCCGACCGTCGCCCAGCGCCTGACCCGCGCCAAGCGCACCCTGCGCGAGGCCGGCGTCCCCTTCGACGTGCCGCGCGGCGAGGAGCTGGCGGCGCGGCTGCCGAGCGTCCTCGAAGTCGTCTACCTGGTCTTCAACGAGGGCTATGCGGCGAGCGCCGGCGAGGACTGGATCCGCCCCGCCCTCTGCGAAGAAGCGCTGCGGCTCGGCCGCATCCTCGCCGAGCTGGCGCCCCAGGAGCCCGAGGCCCACGGCCTGATCGCCCTGCTCGAGATCCAGGCCTCGCGCCAGCGGGCGCGGCTGGGCTCCGGCGGCGAGCCGGTGCTGCTGCTCGACCAGGACCGCGGCCGCTGGGACCTGCTGCTGGCCAACCGCGGCCTGGTCGCGCTGGCGCGCGCCGAAGCGCTGCCGGCGCCGCTGGGCCCCTACGGCGTCCAGGCGGCGATCGCCGCCTGCCACGCGCGGGCGCTGCGGGCGCAGGACACCGACTGGGTGCGGATCGCCGCCCTGTATGAGGCGCTCGGCACGATCGCCCCCTCCCCGGTCGTCGAGCTGAACCGCGCCGTGGCGATCGGCATGGCCTTCGGCCCGGCGCCGGCGCTGGAGCTCCTCGACAGCCTCGCCGACGAGCCGGCGCTGCGCGACTACCACCTGCTGCCGAGCGTCCGCGGCGACCTCCTCGCCCGCCTCGACCGCCCCGCCGAGGCCGCCGCCGAGTTCCGCCGCGCCGCCGAGCTCGCCGGCAACGAGCGCGAGCGAACCCTGCTCCAACGCCGCGCCGCCGAGGCCGCAAGCGGCCCGGGGTAGCGGACGAGGGCGGCCCGCGCCCCCGGCGTTCGCACTTATCCGCCCTCTGGACGGTTGACTGCGAACGCCAGGCGAGGCAGCGGCATCGAGCTAGCCGGCGGCCTTGGCGCCGGCGGTGAGGCGGCGCATGTCGTCGACCTCGAGGCGGCGCATCGTCCAGTCGCCGAGGCTCGCGGCGCCGAGGCGGTCGTAGAACTCCATCGCCGGGTTCCAGTCGAGCGCGCACCAGTCGAGCCGGACGTATTCGCGCTCGAGGGCGAGGGCGCAGAGGTGCTCGATGATCCGCCGGCCGGTGCCGCCGCCGCGGTGCTCGGGGCGCACGTAGAGGTCCTCCATCCAGATCCCGGGACGGCACTCGAAGGTCGAGAAGGTCGTGTAGAAGATCGCGTAGCCGATCGTCTCGCCGCCGGCCTCGACCAGGATCGCCTCGGCGGCGCCTTCCTCGAACATCGTCCGGCGCAGCTTCTCCGGGGTGCCGACGACCTCGTCGGCGAGCTTCTCGAAGGTCGCGAGCTCGGTGATCAGCGCCAGGAGGAGGTCGACGTCGCCCTCCTCGGCGGCGCGGATCGTGATCTGCGGGGCGGCGGCCACGGGCGGCAGCCTAGGTGACGAGCTCGAGCCGCGGGTTGGGGCGCAGCTCGCGTCCCACCTTGCCGGCCGGGCGGCCGTCGAGCTCGACGACGTCGGCGGTGAAGTCGAAGCTGCCGCGCAGCAGCGAGGAGCCGACGCCGTAGGAGTCGACCGGCGCGCCGAGGCGCTCGAACGCTTCGATCTTGGCGGCGTCGAAGCCGCCCGAGGCGACGATCTTGACCCGCCCGTGGCCGGCGTCGTCGAGCGCCGTGCGGACCGCCCGCGCCAGCTCCGGCACCACGCCGTGCATCGCGTCTTCGTCGGGGCGCCCGTGCAGCGCCCGGTCGACCAGCCTCTCGGAGGTGTCGAGGCGCACGCCCCAGAGGTCCTCGCCGAGCGCCTCGGCGACCGCGACGGCATCGGCGACCGAGTCGTTGTGGAAGTCGACGAGGACGACGACGTTCGACTCGGCGGCGTAGCGGCGGGCGTAGTCGCGGGCGGCGGCGACGGTGTCGCCCCCGTAGGCGGCGATCAGCGCGTGCGGGATCGTGCCGGTGCCGCGCCCGCCCCACCAGCTGGCCTGGGCGTCGGTCGAGACGCCGATCGCGCCGGCGACGTGGGCGGCCCAGCCGTCGCCGGTCTGGACCAGCCAGTGGTCGTGGCGGGCGGGGAAGAAGATCACCTGCTTGCCGGCGGCGGCGTCGACGACGCGGCGCACGTTCGACATCACCAGCGAGCGCCGCGCCAGGCTGCCGAGGTAGACGGTCTCGAGGTGGGCGAAGAGGTCGTAGTCGCCCTCGATCGCCAGCACCGTCTCCCAGGGCTCGATCTCATCGCCCTCGTGGAGGGCGTGGACGCGGAGGCCCGGCCAGCCGTCCACCCAGCCGCTCTCGCCGGCGCGGCCCGAGCAGAGGCGCAGGATCGCGAGCGCCTCGTCGATCCCGCCGAGCAGGCCGCGGTGCTTGGCGAAGGCCTGGACCGTCACCCGCGACCGCCGGCCCTCGGCTTCGAGCAGCTCCTTGGTGAGGTTGAAGTAGGTGTCGGAGTAGTAGCCGGAGCGGATCCGCTCGACCGGCAGCCGGAAGGTCTCGGCCGGCAGCCGGTCGCGCGTCTCGCTCATGCCGGGCAGGCTAGCCGCCGGCGGCGCTGCCTCAGGCGATGCCCTCGACCTCGTACTCGCGCAGGAAGCCCTCGAAGAGGCGGCGGTGGCCCTGCTCCTCGCGGAGGATCGCGATCACCATGTCCTGGGTGACATGGTCGACGCCATCGGTCTCCTCGACGATCTGGGTGTAGAGGTCGATCGCGGCGCTCTCGGCCTCGATCACCCCGCGGATGATGTGGACGATGTCGGTCTGCTCGTCGGCCGGCTGCAGGAAGCTCTGCTCGGCGCTGAAGTCTTCGGAGCCGGGCACGACGCCGTAGAGCTCCTTGATCCGGGCGGCGAACTCCTTCGCATGGCCGAGCTCCTCTTCGACGTCGCCGGCAAGGGACTCTTTGATCTCCATCGCGCGGACGCCGTCGACGTTGGTCGAGGCCGAGATGTAGCTCATCACCGTCTCGATCTCGGCCCAATAGGCCTTGGTGAGCAGCTCGACGACGTGGTCGCGAGCCTCCTTGTTGGACTCGTCGAGGATGCTCTTGCTGGTCGTGTTCAGCTCCATCTGGGTTCCCGTTCCTTCGCTCGTTTTCGCTCGATTCGGTTGACCTCCGGGTACCCGAGCCACGGCGCCCTCAACCACGTCGCGAGCCCGCCGGCGGCACCACCGCGGCCGCTTGTTCTAGGGTCCGCAGCCGATGAGCACGATCGACGAGCTGCTCGCCAACAACCGCGCCTACGTCGCCGCCAGCGACGACACCCACCTGCCGGTCGAACCGAGCCGGCACCTGGCGATCGTCACCTGCATGGACGCGCGGCTCGACGTCTTCGCCGCGCTCGGCCTCGGCGACGGCGAGGCCCACGTCCTGCGCAACGCCGGCGGCGTCATCACCGATGACGTGATCCGCTCGCTCGCCCTGTCGCAGCGCAAGCTCGGGACGACCGCGGTGATGCTGATCCACCACGACGACTGTGGCCTGGCGACGGTGACCGACGATGGCTTCCGGGCCGAGCTGCGCGAGGCGACCGGGGTCGCGCCGGCATTCGCGATCGAGTCCTTCGACGACGTCGAGGCCGACGTTCGCCAGTCGCTGCTGCGGGTCCGACACGCACCCTTCCTCCCCCACCGCGACGACGTGCGCGGCTTCGTCTACGACGTCGACACCGGCGCCCTGCGCGAGGTCGAGGCCTGACCATCACCGCCCCGTTCGGCTCCTGGCGCTCGCCGATCAAGCCGGCCCAGGTTGCCCGCGGCGGCCGGCGGCTGGGCAGTGCCACGATCGCCGCCGACGGCGCCGTGTGGTGGATCGAGGGACGGCCGGCCGAGGGCGGGCGCTCGGCCCTGATGCGGCGCCCCGAGGGTGGCGCCCCCGAAGAGGTCACCCCACCCGCCGCCAACGTTCGCACCCGCGTCCACGAGTACGGCGGCGGCGCCTGGGCCCTGGCGGCGCCCGACGTCGTCCTCTACGTCGACTTCGCCGACGGGCGGCTCTACCGGCTGGCGCTCGGCGGCGAGCCGGAGGCGATCACGCCGGCGCCCGAGCGCCCGGCGGCGCTGCGCTACGCCGACATGAGCGTCTCCCCCGACGGCGCCACCGTCATCTGCGTTCGCGAGGTCCACGGTGAGAAGGGCGAACCGGAGAACCAAGTGGTGGCGCTGCCGGTCGACGGCTCGGCCGAGCCGCGGGTGATCGCCGCCGGACGCGACTTCTACTCCTTCCCGCGCTTCGCCCCCGACGGGCAGACGATCTGCTGGACCTGCTGGGACCACCCCAACATGCCCTGGGACGGGACCGAGCTCTGGGTCGCTCCGGCCAACCTTTGTAACCCTCTGGGTGACAAAAGTTGGGAGGAGGACGAGGACGGCGCGGGGGCGGCGCGGCTGGTGGCCGGCGGCCCGCGGGAGTCGGTCTTCGCGCCGCGCTGGGACGGCGACGGGCGCCTCCACTTCGTCTCCGACCGCGACGGCTTCTGGAACCTCTACCGGGTGGCGGGGATGATCGGCGGGGCGAGCGCCGAGGACGACGTCGGCCCAGCCCCCGGCGAGCCGCCGGCGATCGACCAGCTGACGGCCGAGCGCGCCGACCTCGGCCACCCGCAGTGGCTCTTCGGCGGCGCGACCTACGCCTTCCTCGAAGGCGGCGACATCGCCCTCGTCCGCACCGAGGCCGGCGCCGAACGGCTGGCGCTGCTCACCGGCGGCACGGTGCGCGACCTCGACCTCCCCAACACCGCCTTCGGCTTCCCGGTGATCTCGGCGCGCGGCTCGCGGCTCGCCTTCGCCGCCGCCGGCCCGGCCGCCGAGGGTGCCATCCTCGTCCACGACTTCGCCAGCGGCGAGACCGAGACCGTGCGCGCGGCCAGCGACGAGGAGATCGACCCCGCCTGCGTCTCGGTGCCCCGGGCGATCGAGTTCCCGACCGGCGACGGCTCCGAGGTCGCCCACGCCTTCTACTACCCGCCGACCAACGCCGAGTTCGAGGCGCCGGCCGGCGAACGGCCGCCGCTGATCGTCGAGAGCCACGGCGGCCCGACCTCCCACGTCACCCCGTCACTCGACCGCGAGTACGTCTTCTGGACCAGCCGCGGCTTCGGCGTCGTCGACGTCAACTACCGCGGCTCCAGCGGCTACGGGCGCGAGTACCGCGACCGGCTGCGCGGCGGCTGGGGGATCGTCGACACCGAGGACTGCGTCGCCGCCGCCCGCTTCCTGGCCGAGACCGGCGAGGTCGACAGCGCCCGGCTGACGATCCGCGGCGGCTCGGCCGGCGGCTACGCGACGCTTTGCGCGCTGGTCTTCCACGACGAGTTCGCCGCCGGGGCGAGCTACTACGGCGTCGCCGACACCGAGACCCTGGCCCGCGACACCCACAAGTTCGAGGCCCGCTACCTCGACGGTCTGATCGGCCCCTATCCCGAGCGCGCCGACGTCTACCGCGAGCGCTCGCCGATCCACTTCGTCGACCGGCTGCGGGCGGCGGTGATCATCTTCCAGGGACTGGAGGACGAGATCGTGCCGCCGAACCAGGCCGAGACGATGGTCGCTGCGCTGGAGCGCAACGGCGTCCCCCACGCCTACCTCGCCTTCGAGGGCGAGCAGCACGGCTTCCGCAAATCGGAGACCGAGATCCGCTGCCTCGAAGCCGAGCTCTATTTCTACGGCCGGATCCTCGGCTTCGAGCCGGCCGACGCGCTCGAGCCGGTCGAGATCCCCGGCCTCGACTGAACGCCGAGGCCGGGGTCAGAGCTGTCTAGCGCCGGCTTTTTTTGGCGCTCGCTTTTTTCGCGGCTTTTGGTTTCGCGGCGGTTTTTTTCGCGCCTGCTTTTTTCGCCCGGCCGGATTTTTTGGCGGTCGATTTTTTGGCACTCGATTTTTTCGCGGCGGGTTTGCGCGCCGACGATTTCGAGCTCGCTTTGCGGGCTTTCGGTTTCGCCGAACCGCGGCTGCGACGCTGCGACGCCGGGATCTCCTCGGTCGCCACTGCACCCGAGAGCTGCCTGATCTGGCTCTCGAGGAATTTCGCCATCCGCTCCTCCTCTTTGCGGATGTCGCGCGCCACCTTGGCGGTGTCGCGGTCGCCGACCTTGGTGGCGAAGGTCTCCAGCGCCAGGTAGGTCGAGATCTCTTCCTGCTCGCCGACGAACTGCGTCTTGGCGTTCTTCAGCATCTTCTCCTGGACGCCGTCGCCGCGGACCATGTGCAGCGGGCCTTTGGCGGCCGCGGTCACTTTGCCGACCAGCGACTGGGCGGTGCTGGGGCTGCCGCCGAGTTTCTTGATCCGGCGCTCGAGCGCTTTGGCGTGACCTTTGGTCTCTTTGAGGTGCTGCTGAAGCCGTTTTTTGTACGGGGCCTTGGTGGTCATCGCGATGTCGGCGACCAGTGCGACCTCGAGCTCCTTCTCGTTGCCGTAGGCCTCGTTGAGGTACTGGATGAGCTTGGCGTCTCGCTCGTTGGGGTCAGGCATTTGTGGTGGTCCTCCCTTTGATGGTTTGTGCGCGGTTACCCGCATTGGATCGGGGATCACCGCTCAGCTGACGACGCATTTCGCGCCGTCTGGCGATTTCCCTTTGGCCGGGAAAGCGTGCGCGAGCGCCTGGGCGATGAGCTCGGCGCGCGCCGCGTACCCCGGTGAGGTGAAGTGGATTCCGTCTTCGATGAACCAGGCGTTTTTGACGTCGGCTGCCCAGTTGTAGACGCGCATATTCGGATAGCGCGGGCAGGCGCGGACGAGTTCTTCGTCCCAGCCTTCCATGTTTTGAGGCGAATAGGCTTCCGGCGCCCCCCGGAGCGTCTTCACATTCACCCACAGAACCGGTTCGTCGCCGATGATTTTCATCATTTTTTCGATCCGTTCGGGCTCCGAGACGTTGGAGCCGGCGGCGACGTCGGCGGCCTCGTTCGTCCCCAGCGCCAGCACCCAGCAGCCGTGGAAGCCTTCGGCCTTCCAGGCTTCGGCGACTTCCTGGGCGTTCGGTTCGCCTTCGAAGCGCTCTTCGATCGAGCGCGCGCCCTCGACCTCCATGTGGGTTTCCCGGACGCCGACTTCGCGGTAGCGGTAGGGGATGCGCTCGGATTCGATCGGCAGATATTCGGCCGAGTCGAGCCCCTCCGAGGTCGAGTCGCCGATGTGGACGACCGCCCGGCAGGAGGACTGCTTCGATTCGGCCGCCTGCGCCGGAGTCAGCGGCACCGGGCCGCGGGTCCCTTTGGCGGTCGCTTCGGCGACCCGGATGCCTTCGCCTTCGACGCTCGCCGAGTTGACCCCGGCCATGCCGAGCACGGCGAGCAGCCCGACGACGGCGCTGACGATCAGCACGGCGCGGCCTTTCGAGGTGAAGGACTCCCAGCTCCAGCCGAGGCGGCGGCGGCGCGCCAGCAGCCGGCCGATCGCGCCGTGGCGGATCGGCTCCTCAACGTAGCGCCAGGAGAGCGAGGCGATGACGAAGATCGCCGCGACCTGGACCAGTTTTCGCAGCAGGCTCTCGTCCTGGGGATTGCCGGCGTGGGCGGCGGTGAGGACGATGACCGGCGTCTGCCAGAGGTAGATGCCGTAGGAGCGGGCGCCGATCCAGCGCATCGGCTTGCAGCCGAGGACGTTGCCGAGCCGGCAGGCCGGGTGGGCGAGCGGCATCAGCACCAGCACCGTCGCCAGCGAGAGGACGATGAAGCCGCCCTGGTAGAGGAAGGAGCTGAACTCGCCGGTGCGCCAGATCATGATCGCGATGATCAGCAGGCCGAGGGCGCCGAGGCCGTCGAGCAGGTTGCGCGCCTGCGGGGTGATCCGGTGCGAGAGCCGGCGGCTCGGCCAGACCATCGCCAGGGCGGCGCCGAAGAGCAGGCCGCCGGCGCGGGTGTCGGTGCCGTAGTAGATCCGCGAGGGGTCGAGGCTCGGGTGGTAGAGGACCGCCATCAGGATCGAGGAGACGAGGGCGAGGCCGACGGTCGCGACGGCGAGGCGCGGGCGCACGCCGGAGGGCAGCGGCGTCTCGCGCACCAGCTTGACGCCGAGCAGCAGTAAGAACGGCCAGACGATGTAGAACTGCTCCTCGACCGAGAGCGACCAGAGGTGGTTCAGCGGGCCTTCCGGCGCGAAGCGGGCGAAGTAGGACACGTTGCTGAAGATCTGCTGCCAGTTGTTGACGTAGAAGACCGCCGAGACGACGGCCTTGCGGAACTGGTCCGGCTGGGCGGGGCCGAAGACGGTGACCCAGGCGAGGACGATCGCCAGCATCAGGAAGAGCGCCGGCAGAAGGCGCCTGGCGCGGGCGAGCCAGAAGCGGCCGAGCTTGATGTGGCCGCGCTGGGCGTACTGGGCCAGCAGGATGTCGGTGATCAGGTAGCCGGAGAGGGTGAAGAAGATCCCCACCCCGAGCAATCCGCCGGGCGCCCAGCCGAAGCCGAGGTGGAACGCGATCACGGCGAGAACGGCTACCGCCCGCAGGCCGTCCAGGCCTGGCATGTAGCGCTGGTTGCGCTTGACTGGCTCCGGCATCGGCTCGCCGCATGGTAAGGGCGCCAAAGGCTGGTAGGTTGCGCGCCAATGCGCGCCGCCTCCCCACTTGCACGACCGCGCAGGCGCCTGGCGCTTGCAGGGGTTCTTTGCGCGGCGGCGCTGCTCGGACTCGTGGGCGCAGCAGTCGGCTCGGCCGGCGCGGCGCCGGCCGCCACGACGACGGCGACCTGCCCCGGCTTCCGAGTCCTCCATAACGACCGGATCGGGCCGGCGAGCTTCCCCGCCGGGACCTACTCGATCAGGATCTCGACCGCGGCCGGCCTCACCTGCAAGGAAGGCAACGAACTCTTCGCCCGTTTCCTCGAGGACTACGACGGCGTCCTGCCGCGGCCCTGGAAAGTCGCTGCCGAAGGGTCCGGCAAGGCGAGCTTCATGCGGGGCACCCAGCCCGGCTTCTCGGTCTCGCTCGGCAAAGCCGCGGGAAACGGCGGGGGCGAAAGTGGGACCAGCCCGGTGCTCGGCACTCTCTGCAACGGCACCTTCTCGGTCAACTCCAACGTTGTCGTCGGCCCGCTGCGCTTCACCAAAGGCAAATTCCTGATCTACCTGCCGCCGAAATCCGGCATCAGCTGCCACCGAGCCTCGGTCCTCTTCACCCGCTTCCTCGCCGCCACTCCGAACCTGCCGTCACCGTGGCGCCTGGAAACCCAGACGGCGACCTTCTCGAAGCCGGCCAATCCGGCCCGCAGCGCTTTCCGCATCGAACCGCTCGACGGTTCCGGCGTCCGCTGACCGCGCGCCTCCGTCACCAAACGTGGTTGACATTTCCCTCGCTATAGAGGCCTGATGTCAACCACAACGCGCCGCGACAATCTGGCGCGCGCACCGGGTCCTGGTCGTCCTGTTCGCCGGAGCTGGCGGCGACTAGATGGTCGACTCGAGGGCGAAGGGGGTGCCCTCGGAGTCACGGCAGATCGACCAGCGCTCGCCGGGGTGCACGACCGAGCCGCCGAGATCGGTGACCCTGGCGACGGCGGCGTCCATGTCGGCGACCGGGAAGTAGGGCAGCGAGGCGGTGTCGCCGGGGCCGCGGCCGCGCTCGTGGACGCCGAGGCGGACGCCGTCGGTGTCGGCGACCCAGCCGGCGCCCGAGCCGGAGTCGCGAGGGGTCAAGTCGAGGTCGAGCAGACCACTCCAGAAGGCCAGCGCGCGCTCGGGATCGTCGGCGGGGAACTCGATCAGCGGGCGCGGCATCTCAGGTCCCCGGGCGAAGTTCGGTGGAGGTGTCGCCGGAGAGCTCGCCGCCACGGCCCGGCAGCTCGCCCTCGCGACCGAGGAAGGAGGATTCGCGGCCGATCAGCTGCTCGAGCTCGCCGCGGTCGAGGAAGATGCCGTGGCACTTGCGGCACTGCTCGATCGTCACCTCGTTGCGGCGGTGGGTCCGCATCGCCGCCCCGCATTTGGGGCAGGTCATCGCGCCGTCGCTCCCGTCGCCGGGGGCGCTCACGCTCCCGCCTCGCCGCGGCTCATCCGCCTGGCTCCGCGGCGCTCGCCGGGCCACTCGCCGCAACCAGCGACCCGTAGGCGTCGGGCCGCCGAGTCCCCAGGAACGGGAACAGCTCGAGCCAGTCGCGGCGCTGGTCGAGGTCGAGGTCGGCGACCAGGACCGCCGGTCGATCGCGGGGGGCCTTGACCAGCACGCGGCCGTAGGGGTCGCTGATGAAACTCGAGCCGTAGAAGGTCAGCGGCGGCTCGACGCCGATCCGGTTCACGGCGACCATGAAGGTGCCGTTGGCGATCCCGTTGGCGACGATCACCTGCTGCCAGAGCGGTTGGGTGTCGAAGCCGGGATGGTCGGGCTCGGAGCCGATCGCGGTCGGGTAAATCAGCACTTCGGCACCGGCCAGGCTGTAGGCACGGGCGAGCTCGGGGAACCACTGGTCCCAGCAGGTCGGCAGCCCCAGGCGCGCGTCACCGAGCGCCACCACCGGAGTCGCGTCCTCGCCGGCGGGGCCGGGCCGGAAGTAGCGGTCCTCGTAGTAGCCGGCGGTGATCGGGATGTGGAGCTTGCGGGTGCGGGCGACGATCTCGCCGTCGGTGGCAACGACGATCGCGGTGTTGTAGCCGAGGCCGCCGTCCTCGGCGCGCTCGTACAGGGAGGCGTGGACGTGGACGCCGTTCTCGCGCGCTTGCTCGGCGGCGAACTGGTGCGTCGGTCCGCCCGGCAGCGGCTCGGGGTCGACGACGCCCTCCGGCCCGGCCGGGTCGACGGCGAAGTAGCGACTGAGCGTCAGCTCCTGCAGGCAGACCAACCGCGCGCCCGCCTCGGCGGCCAGGCGCACGCCCTCGCCGAGCGCCGCGCGATGCTCGTCGGGATCGGCGTGCCAGCGCTGCTGCACGGCACCGACGCGAAACGGCTCGCGCCCCGGCGGCCGCGTGCGCGCCGGCGAGTCCGGCGTCGCGTCGACCGCGGTTATGACCTCGAACTCAGCCATGCGCTACCGACTGTAAGCGGTCGGCCCGCCCGCCGTCTCCCCGGAGCGGAAGCTCAGACGCTCGCGAGCGGGCGCATCCGGACCTTCTCGACCTTCTCCAGCTTCTTTTTCAGCCGCTGGAATTCGCGCTCCTGGGTCGGCGAGCGTTCGTAGCCCTTGTAGGCGAGGTTGGTTTCCTCGTCCGGGTCGGTCTTCAGGTCGTACATCTCCCACTGCGCCGGCTGCGGGTGTTCCGGTTTGGTTTCGACCGGGACGCCGTTTTCGACCGTCACCGTGACGTCGTAGTACTTGGCCAGCTTCCAGCGCTTTTCGCGGATGCTGACGATGTGGTTCGGCGGTTTGGGATACGGCCCGTTGGCCTGGCCGGACTGGATGTCGTTGTAGGTGAAGGCGACGTAGTCCTGCGGGGCCTTCGCGGAGTCGGGGTTGAGGACGATGTCGGAGTAGTCGACGCCCTGCCAGTCGCGGCGCGCCGACTTCGGCGCCGCCGCCAGGCTGGCCAGCGTCGGCAGCAGGTCGACGTGGGAGACCAGCGCGTCGGAGGTGACCGGGCGCGGGAACATCTTCGGGTTCGAGTAGACCAGCGGGACTTTCAGCGTCTCCTCGTAGAAGTTGAAGTTCTTCTGGCGCATGCCGCCGTGGGTCAGCCCCATCTCGCCGTGGTCGGAGGTGCGGATGATCAGCGTGTCGTCGAACATCCCGTTCGCTTCGAGTTTGTCCAGCACCTCGACCAGATAGTTGTCGGAGGAGCGCATCAGGTTGCCGTAGAAGTTCAGGTAGGCCTTCTTTTCGGCTTCTTTGCGCGGCTTGCCGGTGAGGTTGAAGATTTTGAGGAATTCTTCCTGGACCGTCGGCTTGGTCGAGAGGTCTTCGCCGTTGGTCTCCGGCACTTCGATCTCTCCGGCCAGCCACGAGTCGTCGTAGCCCGATTCTTCGAACGTCCGGCTCGGGTAGAAGAGGACGTCGTGCGGGTTGACCAGTGAGATCACCAGGAAGAACGGCTGCTGCAGCCCGGCGACCGTGTCGAGGTACTGCATCGCGCCCTCGGCGGCTTCCTTGGCCTGGCCTTTGGATTCCATGATCCGGCCGTCGTTGTTCGTGATGCCGCCGCCGGCCTCGGGGATGCTCTGGTTGGCGCCGGCGTCCGGCGGGTCCCAGCGCTCGAAGCCGTACTTTTCGAGGTCGGAGGGCTGCGCTTCGGCGCCGGCCGGTTTCGAGCAGTGCCACTTCCCCTTGTAGACGACGTTGTAGCCGGCCGCCTTCATCACCGTGCCGAGGTTCGGCAGCGTCGTCGGCAGGTCGACCTGCGGGTATTCGCTGGCGTCCATGTTCGACTCGAGCGTGTACTTGACGCCGTGCTGGGCAGGGAAGTAACCGGTCATCAGGCTCGAGCGCGAGGGCGAGCACATGCAGGCCGCGGTGCAGGCCGATTCGAAGCTGAGGCCGTGGCGCTGCAGGCGCCGCAGGCCGGGCAGGTTTTGGCGCAGCCAGTTGGGCGGGAAGTGCTGGATCTCCCGCTCCTGGTCGGTCAGGAAGAGGATGACGTTCTTGCCGCCGATGTCGTTCTGCTTCTTGGCGCCCGCCGCCAGCGCCCGTTCGACGCCCATGCCCGGCGTCAGCAGGGCCGCCGCGGCAGCCCCCGCCCCGGTTCCGAGCAGCTGCTTGCGGGTGATGCCGCCTTGGCGACGGTCGCTCTCGGTCATTTGATCCTCCTGAAGACGTCGACGGCATTGCTGGTGGCTGCGGTCGCGTAGACGTTGCGTCCGTCGGGGCTGACGGCGACCGAGCTGACGCCGCCGAGGGCGCGGCCCGGCGTGCAGCCCGGCAACGTCTGCGGGGCGAGGCAGCCGGCGGCGCCGGGCTTCTGGGCGACCGTGCCGGTTTCCGGGTTGCGGTCGAGGACGTCGATCGCGCCGGTCTCATAGGCGGCGACGTAGACGTTCAGGCCCTCGGGCGAGACGGCCAGTCCCTCGGGCGCGACCATCGCCCGCCCGAACGAGCAGGCGGCGGCGCGCAGGTAGATCAGGCAGCCGCTGGCGCCCGGCTTCTGGGTCAGGCCGGTGACGCCTTCGGTGGGCCGGAAGGAGGTGACGCTGTTGCTGAACAGCGAGGTCGCGTAGACGTAGTTGCCGCTCGCGGCGGTGGCGACGGCGTTGGCGCCGGCCAGCTGCAGGCCGGTGGTGCAGCCGGTCGTGGCGGCGTCGGTGATGCAGCCGGTGCCGGTCGTGGTCGCCTGGCTGAGCGCGCCGCTGAGCGGGTTGCGGGAGAGCACGTCGACCGCGTTTGAGAGCGCCGCGGCGGCGTAGACGGTGCCGCCGCCGGGGCTGACCGCCAGCCCCTCGATCGAGCCGAGGGCGATGCCGGTCGCGCAGCCTTCGGTCGCCACGGCGATGCAGCCGGCGCTGCCTTCGAGCTGGGTGAGGGCGCCGCTTTCGGGATTGCGGGCGAAGCTGGCGATCGCGTTGCCGAAGAACGAGCCGACGTAGGCGTTCGAGCCTTCCGGGGAGACGACGACGACGTCGGGGCCGCTGAGCGCCCGTCCCGGCGTGCAGTCGGGGATCGGCAGGCCGGAGATGCACCCCGAGCTCGACGGCGGCAGCTGCTTGAGGGCGCCACTTTTGAGGCGGCGGAAGCTGGTCAGCGAAGCGCCTTCGCGGGAGGTCGCATAGACGTAGGAGCCGTCGGGGCTGATCGCGATCGAGTTCGGGCCGATCAGCCCGAGGGCGACCCCGCAGCCCTTGGCGCCTTTGCCCGCAACCGGTGCGGCGACGCAGCCGGCTTTGCCTTTCGCCTGTTTCAGCGCGCCGGTGGCGCGATTGCGGTGGAAGACGGCGATCGAGTCGCTCTTCGCCGCGGCGACGTAGACGTCGCGGCCGTCGGGACTGACGGCGATCGCCCGCGATCCCATGAACGGGCCGGGACCCATCAGCGCCCGCGCGTGGCCGCAGCGGACGGAGTCCTTGGAAGCGCCGTCGGCGAGGCAGCCCTGGCTGCCCGGCAGCTGCACGAGGCTGCCGAGCTTGATGTCCTTCGGCGCCACCGGGTGTTTGCCGGAGCCGCCCTTGGCCGCGCTCGCGGCGGCCGGCAGCGCCAGCAGGGCAATGGCGAGGAGGGCGAGCAGCGCCCTCGAGAGCCGGGTCGAAGTCACCTGCGGGAGCTTCGACACCGTCATCGGTTGGCCTTCCCGAGCAGGCTCCCGATCACGCCGATCCGGATGCCGAGCCAGGGATAGGTCGCCGTGAAGGCGGCGTTGTCCTGCGGGTTGAGGCCGATCGCCGAGAGCCACAGCTGGTAGACCGGCGCGTTGGCGATGCCGCCGTGCAGCCGCCGCCAGACGCGGTGCCCCTTGACCCCGAACGGGGGCGGGGTGATCGTGTCGGTCCACTCGACGACGTTGCCGCCCTGGTCGAGCGTCCCCCAGGGCGAGAAGGTCCGCGCCTGACCGACCGTGCCGACGCTGCCGGCGTAGATCTTGGCGTAGGCCTTGAGCGGGATGTGGAACGGGTTGACGGTTTCGCAGGCTTCCCGCGTCTGGTTCGACGGGCACCAGTACGGCGCTTCGGTTTCCATTTCGTGGTAGGTCGCGGTCGGGCCGGCGCCGGCGTTGGTGAGGTCGCCGGTGGTCGGGTCGAGCGTCGCCTGGGTCGGCGCCGTGGCGCCGCCGTCGCCGAAGACGCCTTCGTTGGTCGGGTACTTCCAGTAGGAGAAGGTGCCGCCGCCGGTCGGGTCGTAGTAGGCGGCCTTGATCCACTCGTTCTGGCTGGGGATGACGAAGCCCGATTTACGGGTGCGGACCGGCGCCCGTTTGCTCATGTCGTACATGCCGATCTCGGTGTTCCGCGAGAGCCGCACCCGGTAGGTGACGTACTTGAAGCCGTTCGAGGTGCTCGGCCGGCGGGCGATGACCCGGCCGTTGGTCAGCGAGTTGACGAAGCGCGCCGAGCGCAGGAAGTTGGCGAAGGCGTATGGCTTGTCGGCCCACTCCGGCGCCGCCAGCGAGTAGTGGCGGCCTGGACGGGCGGCGGAGCTGAAGTCGATCTGGCCGAAGCGCGGCCAGGCGGCGCCGCTCTCGGTTTCCGAGTAGAGCGCCTCGGTGTTGCGGCCGAGTGGATCGACGGTGTTGAGGAAGGCGACCCACTGGCGGACCGTCACCTCGAGCTCGTTGATCCCGTAGCGGTATCCGACGCTGCCGACCTGCTGGCAGGGTTTCTTCGGTTCTGCCGCCGCCGCGGCTTCTGCCGCCGGTTCTGCGCAGGAGCCGTAGGCGGCGTCGCTGAAGGGGATGATCGCGACCGACGGGTTGCCCGGCGCACCGACCTGCGCGGTCCTGAAGGTGAGCACCGCCGGCTTCGGCAGCGCCGTCGCGGGCGCCGGTTTGGGCCGCGGCTGCGGCGCCGCGCCGGCCAGCGCCGGTGCGGCGAGGGCGAGCAGAGCGGCCACCAGGGCGAGGAGCCCGACGACGAAACGCGTTGACAGGACTCGAGGGAGCGCCGATGAAGTGGGCATGCCGGGTCATCGGTGATTCGACAAGAAGCCTTTAGTTTTTGCCCTGGATCCACAGGTTCTTCCCCCACTTGCCCCGGTCGGCGACAATCACCGGATGAGCGCCGCGATCGACTCGACTCCCGCCGCCGACGGCTACCGGATGCCGGCCGAGTGGGAGCCGCACTCGGGCTGCTGGATGGCGTGGCCGGAGCGCACCGACAACTGGCGCCTCGGCGCCAAGCCGGCGCAGGCCGCCTACGCCGAGATCGCCACCGCGATCGCCGCCTCCGAGCCGGTCACGATGGGCGTCTCCGACGGCCAGTTCGAGCACGCCCGCAGCGCCCTGCCGGAGAGCGTGCGGGTGGTCGAGCTCACCACCGACGACGCCTGGCTGCGCGACACCGGCCCGACCTTCCTCGTCGATGGAAAGGGCGGGCGCCGCGGCGTCGACTGGCGCTTCAACGCCTGGGGCGGCTTCGACGGCGGCCTCTACTTCCCCTGGGACCGCGACGCCCGCGCCGCCGCCAAGGTGCTGGAGGTCGAGGGCGCCGGCCGCTACCGGGCGCCGATCGTGCTCGAGGGCGGCGCGATCCACGTCGACGGCGAGGGCACGGTGCTGGTCACCGAGCAGTGCCTGCTGAACCCCAACCGCAACCCGGAGCTCTCGCGGGAGCAGATCGAGGCGGCGCTGAACGCCTACCTGGGGACCGAGAAGGTGGTCTGGCTCGGCCAGGGCGTCGTCGCCGACGAGACCGACGGCCACGTCGACAACCTCGCCTGCTTCGCCCGCCCCGGCGTCGTGATGCTGACCTGGGCCGAGGATCCCGCCGACCCGCAGACGGCGGTCTCGGCCGACGCCGCGGCGCGCCTGGAAGCGGCGAGCGACGCCCGCGGGCGCGCCTTCGAGATCGTCCGCCTCCCCGCCCCCGGCCCGCTGGCGATCGCCCCCGAGGAGGCCGGCGGCGTCGATGTCGTCGAGGGCACCCAGCCGCGCCGCGCCGGCGACCGCATGGCCGGCTCCTACGTCAACTTCTACCTCGGCAACTCGCGGATCGTCCATCCGCTGCTCGACGAGCGCACCGACGCCGAGGCGGCGGCGATCCTCGCCGCGACCTTCCCCGAGCGCGAGGTCGTCGGCGTCCCCGCCCGCGAGATCCTGCTCGGCGGCGGCAACATCCACTGCATCACCCAGCAGGTCCCGGCCGCCTGAGGACCGGCGGGCGCCGACCCGAAGCCGCCTAGACCGGCGAGGCTTCGACTTCCGAGGTGCGATCGCCGGCGTAGGTCTCGCCTTTTTCGACGAGCTTCCCCTGCGGGTCGGAGAAACAGATGCGGGCGATGTGTTCGGGCACGTCGGAGATCGTCCAGAAGCTGCACTGCACGCCTTCCTGGACCGGCGGGAAGAGCGACACGTAGTGGGCCGGCGCCAGGTTTTCCGGCAGGCCGACCTTCTGCAGGCGGTTGACGAAGGCCTGCTCTTCGAGGCCATCGTGGAGGCCTTCGTACTGGCTCTGGGTCATGTCGTAGGCGGTGAAGTCGGAGGGCGGCGCACCGTGCTGTTCGCCGCTGCCGCCGAAGACGCCGGCGGCGATCGTCCCGGCGACGATCAGCGCGCCGAAACCCCAGCCGATCAGCGCCCGGCGACGCTGCTGGCGCCGGTAGCCGTGGTTGTCTGAGGGCGCGACGTAGGTCACCTGAAGGAGGATCCCAAACCAGCGGCGTCGGGTTCGATAGCTTGCCGGATATGAGTGGAGACGCTGACTTCCGACGCGAACTTGGCCAACAGCTGAGGGTCGATTCGATCCGCAGCTCCGACGCTGCCGGCTCCGGCCACCCGACCTCCTCGATGTCGGCCGCCGACCTGATGGCGGTGCTGCTCGACGGGCACCTGCGGCTCGACTATTCCGAGCCCGACGACCCCCGCAACGACCACCTGATCTTCTCCAAGGGCCACGCCTCGCCGCTCTACTACTCGATCCTCAAAGCGGTCGGCGCGATCGACGACGAAGAGCTCCTCACCTTCCGCAAGTTCGGCAGCCGCCTCGAAGGCCACCCCACCCCGCTGCTGCCCTGGGTCGACGTCGCCACTGGCTCGCTCGGCCAGGGCCTGCCGATCGGCGTCGGCGTGGCGCTGGCGGCGCGCCTGGAGAAAATGCCCTCGCGGGTCTGGATCCTCTGCGGGGACTCAGAGATGGCCGAGGGGTCGATCTGGGAGGCAGTCGAGCACGCCGGCAAGCAGAGCCTCGGCAACCTCAACGCGATCATCGACGTCAACCGCCTCGGCCAGACGGGCGAAACGATGCACGGCTGGGACCTGGCCTCCTACGCCGGCCGCGCCGAGGCCGCCGGCTGGGAGACGATCGAGATCGACGGCCACGACGTCGGCGAGATCGAGGACGCGATCAGTGCCGCCGAAGCCTCCGACCGGCCGACGATGATCGTCGCCCGAACCAAGAAGGGCAAGGGCGCCAAGGAGGTCGAGGATCTCAACGGAAAGCACGGCAAACCGCTCGAAGATCCGGCCAAGGCGATCGAGGAACTGGGCGGCGAGCGCGACCTCCACGTCGACGTGCTCAAGCCCGAGGGTCCCGCCGAGCCCTACATGGAAGACGTACCCGGCGGCGACATGCCGACCTGGGAGCTGGGTGAGAAGGCGGCGACGCGCAAGGCCTACGGGACCGCCCTCGCCGCGCTCGGCGACCGCCGCGCCGACGTCGTCGCGATCGACGGCGAGGTCGGCAACTCGACCTACGCCGAAGACTTCAAAGAGGCCCACCCCGACCGCTACTTCGAGATGTACATCGCCGAGCAGCAGATGGTCGCGGCCGCGGTCGGCTTCCAGGTGCGCGGCCACTACCACCCCTTCGCCTCGACCTTCGCCGCCTTCCTCAGCCGCGCCTACGACTTCGTCCGCATGGCGGCGATCAGCCGCGCCGACATCTGTCTCTGCGGCTCCCACGCCGGCGTCTCGATTGGCGAGGACGGTCCCTCGCAGATGGCGCTCGAGGATCTCGCCAGCCTGCGCGCGGTCCACGGCAGCACCGTCCTCTACCCCTCCGACGCCAACCAGACCGCCAAGCTGGTGGGCCTGATGGCGGCGACCGACGGCATCGTCTACATGCGGACGACGCGCGCGGCGACGCCGGTCATCTACGACGGCGCCGAGGAGTTCCAGATCGGCGGCAGCAACGTCGTCATGGATGGCGACGACGTCACCATCGTCGGCGCCGGCATCACCCTGCACGAAGCGATGGCCGCCGCCGAGCAGCTCTCGACCGTCGGCATCTCGGCCCGGGTGATCGACCTCTACTCGGTCAAGCCGATCGACGCGGGAACGCTGGTCAAGGCCGCCGAGGAGACCGGCGCGATCGTCACCGTCGAGGACCACTGGCCCGAGGGCGGGATCGGCGAGGCGGTGCTGGCGGCGCTGGCCGAGCACAACGCCCAGGCGCAGGTCCGGGTACTGGCGGTCGAAACGATGCCGACCTCGGGCAAGCCGGAGGAGCTCCTGCGCGCCGCCGAGATCGACGCCGAGGCGATCGTCGCCGCCGCCAAGGAGATCGTCCAGATCAAGGCCGAGGTCTAATCCGAGCACTCAGCCGTACCTTGACGATCACCCCCTCGGGGGATCGGCGAACAATCAGGTATTGCTATTCGTTGAGCGGTCGGCGAAGCTTGGCCACGTGGCCAGTAGCTCGGACGAGAGAGCTGTTGAGATCGGACGCGAGATCGCTCTGCTGCACGAGCACTCCTACGGCGACCCGGTGGCGCCCGAGGTCTGCGTCGAGGAGGGCTTCGTCGCCGTCCTGATGGACATCGAGCTCTGGAAGGCCGAGGAGACGTTGGTCGCCGCCGGCCATGCCGAGCAGGTGCGCCGCACCCGCGAGGCCTACCAGAACGCGGTCCGCGCGACCTTCACGGCGATCGTCGAGCGCGCCACCGGGCGCCGCGTCGTCGGCTTCACCAGCAGCACGGTCATCGACGAGGAGTCGGGCTCCTGGTCGGTCGAGGTGTTCCGCCTCGCCTAACGAGAACCGGCGCCGTCGCCGTCGGACGCGCCGCCGGAACCGAGCATGAAGACCTCGACCGCGATATCGGGCTCGATGTGGATCGTCGACATGTAGGCGGCGACCGGGCGGCCGATGACCTCCGCCATCCGCCGCTTGTAGGTCTCCTCGAGGGCGACCTGGTGGATTGCCCGCGTCCTGCGCACGTGATCGGCCTCGCCGGCGTCGATCAGGGTGCGCTCGACCGGGGTGAAGACATCGGTGAGGACACAGACGACGGCATCGTCGGTCACATAGCTCTTGGCCGCGCCGGGTCCGCGTCCGAAATGGTCGCGGTGGAGGGCGACGGCAGCGTTGGATATCTCGGTCAGGGCGGGGCGGCTGGTCGGGGGTGCAGGTCTTTCGTCCAATTCGATCCTTGCCTACTGCTCGATCCGAATTTGGATCGGTCTGTTTTCCAACGAATTTGGTACTCCTCCGACGGGTCCTACCGGTCTCGCCGATGCCGCCTCACCAACGCTGGTTTCCCGCAACCCGCTGGCGAATGAGGCCGTAGGAGGCTCCGCCGTCCCCGTGGTTCCTTGTCCGACGAACGCTACTACCTGACATGCACGTATGACACCCAAAATCACTTTTAGTAATGGACATTTTCTACGCCAGGCCCGAGCAGGTTGAGGCGATCCGGCCCGGGTATTCGTGTGTGCATGCCGAACGAACCGCGCTCCGAGATTCCCGGGCCCGACCCGGGGCCGCCGATGCCGCCGCAACCCGATCCGGGCCCGCCGATCCCCCCGCAGCCCGACCCGGGGCCGCCGGTCGAACCCGACCCGGTTCCGCCCGACTCCCCCGGTCCCGATCCGGCGCCGCCGCAGCCCGGACCCGACCCGCTGCCGCCCGCGCCCGAGCCGGTGCCGCCGACTCCGCAGCCCAGCCCGGCACCGCCGACGATCCTGGCCTGACCGCCGCTCCCGGGCTCGGGTGGGTCGACCAACCGCCGGCGTTTGCCTGAGGCGGGCCGCTGCTGGGTCGGTTCGGCGGCCGGTTCGGTGCCCGGCCGCGCCTGGCCCGGAACCGCGCCTTGGCCCGGAGCAGCGACACGCGGCGGGCCGGGTAGCTTGCGGGGATGGCCGACGCCGTCGTCATCGGGGCGGGACCGAACGGCCTCGTCGCCGCCAACCTGCTCGCCGACCGCGGCTGGGACGTCGTCGTCTGCGAGGAGCAGACCGAGCCCGGCGGCGCCGTGCGCAGCGGCGAAGTAACCGCGCCCGGCTTCGTCCACGATCTCTACAGCAGCTTCTATCCGCTTGCCGCCGGCTCCCATTACATCCAGGGCTTGCGGCTGGAGGACCACGGCCTGCACTGGGCGCGGGCGCCGGTGGCCCTCGCCCACCCTGCCGCCGACGGTCGCTGCGCGGTGATCGCCGCCGACCCGGCCGAGACCGCCGCCTCGCTCGAGGCCTTTGCCGGCGGCGACGGCGAGCGCTGGGAGCGGCTGATGGCCCTCTGGCGGCGGGCCGAACCGGGCCTGCTCGAGGCGCTGTTCTCGCCGCTGCCCGGACCGCGGCCGGCGGCGCGGCTGGCGCGGGCGCTCGGCGCCGCCGACCTCGCCCGCTTCGCCCGGCTGGCGCTGGCCCCGGCCGGGCGAGCGGCGGGGGCGCGCTTCCGCGGCGAGGGCGCCGCGACCCTGCTGGCCGGGAGCGCCCTGCACGCCGACCTCACCCTCGGCTCGGCCGGCGGCGGGATCGTCGGCACCCTGCTCTGCGGGCTCGGGGTGACGCACGGGTTCCCCTGCGTCGCCGGCGGCTCCGGGGAGCTGACCGCGGCGCTGGTGGCGCGCCTGCGCTCGCGCGGGGGCGAGCTGGTCTGCGGGGCGCCGATCGAGCGGATCGAGGTCGCCGGCGGTCGCGCCGTCGCCGCCCGCACCGCCGACGGACGGCGCTTCGAGGCGCGGCGGGCGATCGTCGCCGACTGCGGCGCGCCGGCTCTCTACGGGCGGATGCTGGCCCCCGCCGACGTGCCGGCGCGGACCCGCCTCGGCCTGCGCGGATTCCGCTACGACGACGCCGCCTTCAAGGTCAACTGGGCGCTGCGCGGGCCGATCCCCTGGCGAGCCGCGGCGGCGCGCCGGGCCGGCACCGTTCACGTCGCCGACGGGATGGCGGGCCTCGACCGGGCCTCGCGTCAGGTCGCCGCCGGTCTACTGCCCGAGCGTCCCTTCCTGATCCTCGGCCAGTACGCGGCGGCCGACGCCTCGCGCGCACCGGACGGCGGCGAGGCCGCCTGGGCCTACGCCCGGGTGCCGCGGCGCCCGCGCGGCGACGCCGGTGGCGAGCTCGGGACCGGCTGGGCGGAGGGCGACCGCGAGCGCTTCGCGGCGCGGATCGAGGCCGAGGTCGAGGGGCTCGCGCCCGGCTTCGGGGATCTGATCCTGGCCCGCCACCTGCAGAGCCCGCACGATCTCGAGGCCGCCGATCGCAACCTCGCCGGCGGCGCGATCAACGGCGGCACCGGACGGCTGCGCGGCCAGCTCTTCCTGCGCCCGGTCCCCGGCATCGGCAGCCCGCGCACTCCGATCGCCGGCCTCTACCTCGGCTCCGCCTCGGCCCACCCCGGCGGCGGCGTCCACGGCGGCCCCGGGGGCAACGCCGCCGTCGCGGCCCTCCGCGACGCGTGACGAGCGTGCGCGATGATCCCGGGATGGAACTGCGACCGATCGGGCGGGTGCGCTCGCCGCTGAACGACGCCGGCACGGCACCGCGCCAGCCCGACGAGGGCGCGCCGCCGGCCTGGCTCGAGCTCGACGACGCCGTCGCGGCCGCGCTCGAGGGGATCGACGCCGGCGATGAGCTGCTCGTGCTCACCTGGCTCGACCGCGCCGATCGCGAGGTCCTTCGGGTCCACCCGCGCGGCGATCGCGAGCGGCCGGCGACCGGGGTCTTCGCGACCCGCTCGCCCGACCGTCCCAACCCGATCGGCCTGCACCGCGCCCGGGTCGAGGAGGTCGACGGAACGCGACTGCGGGTGGCGCGGCTGGAGGCCCTCGACGGCACGCCGATCCTCGACCTCAAGCCGGTCCTCGCCAGCGATCCCGCCGATCGGTGAGGAATCTGCGCGAGGCTGTCGATCGGAGCGAACCCCGTTCGTCCAATCGGAAACCATCCCTTCCAAGGAGGACCCGATGAAGTACGTGATCCTGATCAACCAGGGCGACGCGCCCACCCCACTGTCGCCGGAGCGGTGGGCCGAAGTGCCGCCGGAGGAACAGAAGCAGGTCGCCGCCGACTACCAGGCGATCAACGAAACGCCAGGGGTCGAGCCCGGCAACGGGCTGCAGCCGCCGGAGACGGCGACCACGGTGCGGGTCCAGGACGGCCGAGTGCTGACCACCGACGGGCCCTTCGTCGAGACCAAGGAGGCCCTCGGCGGCTACCTGACCTTCGAAGCCGACGACCTCGACGCGGCGATCGAGCTGGCGGCGCGGATCCCGGCGGCGCGGATGGGCGGCGCCGTCGAGGTCCGTCCGGTCCAGGAGTGGTAGGGAGCGTCGAAGAGGCCTTCCGCGAGGACTGGGGGCGAGTCCTCGCGGCCCTGGTCGGCATCCTCGGCGACATCGAGCTCGCCGAGGAGGCCGCCCAGGAGGCTTTCGCCGTCGCTGCCGAGCGCTGGCCGCGCGACGGCGTGCCCTCGAACCCGGCCAGCTGGCTGGTCAGCACCGGGCGCAACCGCGCGATCGACCGGCTGCGGCGCGAGCGCAACCTGGCCGCGAAGACGCGGCTGCTGGCGGCCCGCGAGGGGGCCGAAACCGCGGCGACGGAGGCGGCGGCGCGAGAGGAGATTGACATGGAAGAGACGACGGCGATCCCCGACGAACGCCTCGAGCTGATCTTCACCTGCTGCCACCCGGCGCTGGCGAGCGAGGCCCAGGTGGCGCTGACGCTGCGCACGCTCGGCGGCCTGACGACGGCCGAGATCGCCCGCGCCTTCCTCGTCCCCGAGCCGACCATGGCGCAGCGCCTGGTGCGGGCCAAGAACAAGATCCGCGCCGCCGGGATTCCCTTCCGGGTGCCGGCCGACCACCTGCTGCCCGACCGGATCGCCGCCGTGCTGGCGGTCGTCTATCTGATCTTCAACGAGGGCTACACGGGACGCGGCGACCTCGCCGGCGAGGCGATCCGGCTCGGCCGGGCGCTTGCCGGGCTGATGCCCGACGAGCCCGAAGTCCAGGGCCTGCTGGCGATGATGACCCTGCTCGAGGCGCGGCGGCCGGCGCGCTGGCACGACGGCGAGCTGGTGCTGCTGGAGGAACAGGACCGCGACCTCTGGGACGACGCCGGCATCCGCGCCGGGCGCGCCGCTTTGGCGCGGTCGCTGGCGCTGCACGGCCGCGGCCCTTTCGTCGTCCAGGCGGCGATCGCGGCGCTGCACACCGAGGAGCCGCGGGACTGGGGCGAGATCGCCGCGCTCTACGAGGAACTGGCGCGGCTGACCGGTTCGCCGGTGGTCGAGCTGAACCGGGCGGTGGCGATCGCCGAGACCGGCGACGCGGCGGGCGCCCTGGAGCTGGTCGAAGGCCTTGTCCTCGACGAGTACCGCTACCTGCACTCGACCCGCGGCGAGCTGCTCCACCGGCTCGGGCGCGACGAGGAGGCGACGGCGGCCTACGAACGGGCGCTCGAGCTGGTCGACGACGAGGCCGAGGCGCGGCTGCTGCGCCGTAAGATGGCCGACCTCGGGTGACCTTCGCTCTCCTCCAGCTCTCAGACCCTCACATCGGCGCCGACTGGGGCGGTCCCGATGGCCCGCAGCCGGCGGCGGGCCTGAGCCGCGCCGTCGACGCGGTGCTGACGCTGCCGGACCGACCCGACGCGCTCGTCCTCACCGGCGACCTCACCCAGAACGGCACCCCCGAGGAGTACGCGACCGTGCGCGAGCTGCTCGAGCCGCTCAGGCTCGAGCCCCACCCCATCCCCGGCAACCACGACCGGCGGGCGGCGCTGCGCGAGGCGTTCGACCTGCCCGGGGCCGGCGAGGAGCACGTCTCCTACGCCGTCGACCTCGGGCCGCTGCGGCTGATCGCGCTCGACTCGATCGTCCCGGGCAGCGACGGCGGCGCGCTCGACGGAGGCCGGCTCGAGTGGCTCGACGCCGAGCTCGGGCGGGCGCCGGAGCAGCCGACGGTGATCGCCATGCACCACCCTCCGTTCCTGACCGCGATACCGGGCTTCGACGAGATCGGCCTGGCGGCGGCGGGACGCGAAGGCCTGGCGGAGCTGCTCGGCCGCCACCCCCAGGTCCTGCGGATCCTCGCCGGCCACGTCCACCGGACGATCGTCGCCGAGCTCGCCGGCCGCGCCGCGCTCACCGTCCCCAGCACCTACCTGCAGGGCGAGCTGAGGCTCACCGCCAGCGACCTGGGAATGGCCAACGATCCGCCCGGCTTCGCCGTCCACGTCCTCGACGGCGGCGCTCTCACCTCCCACGTTCAGACCTTCGCGCCGCCAACGCGCGGCTGAGCGCAGCCCCCGCGCCGGTCTCGACGACGGCGCCGTGGGAGACGAGGACGAGCTCGACCGGCAGCTCGAGGACCGGGCGCAGCGACTCGCGCAGCTCGGCGAGGCCGGTCGACCTCGGCAGCCACGAGGCCGGGCAGGTGTGGAGGCCCTCGGCGTCCCCTTCGCCGTCGCCGAGCAGGACGTCACCGACGATCAGCGCCCGGTGGGCGGGGTCCCAGAAGACGACCTCGGTGCGGGGCCGGCCGGCGATCGCGACGAGGCCACCGGGCAGCTCGTCGCCGACCGCGAAGACGTCGGTCGGCTCGACCCGGCGGGCGATCGCGGCGCGGTCGCGCGAGTGTGCCCAGACTCGCGCCCGCGGGTGGCGCGCGGCGATCGCGGCGGCCGAGCGGACGTGCCAGTGGATCGTCAGCAGGACGTCGAGGTCGCGCTCGCCGAGCGTCTCGTCGAGGGCGGCCCACTGCTCCTCGCCGACCAGCAGCGGGTCGACGAGGACGAGGCGCTCGGGCGCGAGGATGGCGACCGAGCGGACCTCCCGTTTCCACTCCTCGTGATGCGCGGTCCAGGTCCGCAGCCCCGGTCGCAGCTCCTCCCCCAGCATCGACGTCATGGCTTCCATCTTCGACCTCCTCGGGACGCTGGACGGGCTCGGCGGATGCGCCGACACCGGCTAGTCGGATTTGCCGGTGTCACTCGACACTAACTACTATCTTTTGCCGGTGTCGTCGGAGTTGAAGCCAATCGCGCTGAATCCCGAGGTCGAGCTCCTGGTCGGCTTCGTCAACACGATCAATCTCGAAATCGACGTGGACGCCCTGCGCGATCCCGCCGACGCCGCCTCGTGGCTGGCCAGGCACGACGGAGGGCATGACGCCGCCGTGGCACAAGAGCCGAGGCGAGCGGCGGACGCCGCCGCTGCCGACCACGCTCACCTGATCGCCTTCCGCGAAGCACTGCGGGCGCTGCTGCGAGCCAACAACGGCGGCGTGGTAGGCGAGGCCAAGATCGTGCCGATCCGCGACGCCGCCGCGCGAAGCCGCTACGGCATCGACCTCCACGACGACGGTCGCTTGACCCTGACGCCGCTCGGCGACGGTGCCGCCGAGCACTTCGAAGCGCGCCTCCTGCTCGCGATCCAGCGGATCCAGGACGGCGGCGACTGGCTGCGCCTCAAGGCGTGCCCGGCCGAGGACTGTCAGTGGGCCTTCTTCGACAGCTCCCGCAACCGCTCTCGCACCTGGTGCAAGATGGAAGTCTGCGGCAACCGCGCGAAGACCCGCCGCTACCGTTCGCGCGGCGACGCCTGAGACCACAGGAGCGCGGCATGCGGCGTCCTCGGTCGCCTGTGTGCGGTGCACACGGCGCTCCCTGCGTCCTTGCCTGACCGGGCTCCTGCGGTCTCAGTACCTCAGGATCGCGGCGACGCCCTCGGCTTCGGCCAGCATCCCTGCCAGCTCCTCACCGTGGACGACCGTGATCTTGGCGTTGCTGGCGAGGGCGCCGCGGACCAGGCCCTCGGCCGGGGCGCCGATGCCGGCGGCGAAGACGAGGTGCTCGACCCGGGCTTCGCGCAGCGCCTCGCCGATCTCCTGGCGACCGGTCGCGCCGCGGCTGCCGCCACGCGCCTCTTCGAGCGCCGCGGCGGCCGTCTCGGTCTCGCGCTGGGCTTCGGCGTTCTCGACGGCGGCGCCGACGGTCTCGATCAGCTGCCCGGTCGGGGTCGAGATCAGGTCGGTCTCGCCGGCCACCGCGTAGTCGATCGCCGGCGCGTTCCTGATCCCGTGCTCGAAGTGCTCGAGGTCGCCGGCGGGGCCGAAGACCAGCAGCCGCCGCACGCCGCGCTCTTCCAGCGCCCTGGCGGTGAGGTGGCCGGTCTCGTCGAGGAAGCGGTGGCGGTTGTGGTCGAGGCGCTCGCCGTATGAGTCCTTACCCGAAGCGCCGCCGCCCTGGCCGCCGCCGGCGGTCGGTCCGCTCTGGGACTTGCGCTCGCGCCAGTCGCCGCTGGTGATGTTCAGCTCCCAGTCCTCGAGCTCCTCCAGCGCGGCTTCGGCGTAGAGCAGCAGGCGCACCCGCTCGGCCGAGAGGATGACGATGCCCTGGGCGTCGCCGCGGCAGGCGAGGTCGACCAGCGGTGCCAGGACGGCGCCCTCGCCGAGCTCGACGCAGGCCGGTGCGGCGGGTGCGACGCCCGTCCCCCACCAGTGCTCGGCGCCACCCTTCTCGGCGACCTCGACGAAGCCGGCTTCGCCGCGCGGCGGCGGGCGCAGGTCGCCGTCTTCGAAGCGCTCGGTGAGCCGTTTGGCGGTCGCGCGCAGGGCGACGCGGCGCTCGTGCTCGGCCTCCTTGGCGGCCTCGAGGACGCAGTCGAGGCCGTTGCGAAGCTCGGTCCGCCAGGCACCGCCGCGGTCGGCCGGGTCGAAGCCGAGGAAGACCGAGATCACGCCCAGCGACGGCTTCCAGTCACTCAGCTCGCGGGCATCTTCAAGGGTCGGGTGGGCCATCGATGAATCGCCTCCTCCAGTCGGATTCGCGCCCCGGCCACCCGGGGCGCCCGATCCTCTGACCCTACGTGCTCGGGCGCCGGGGGCGCAGCGCTCGGACGCGGCGCGGACGTTCAGGCGTCGCGGGCGACGCGGAAGCCCATGTTGCCGGTCGAGCTGGGCGGCGTGTTGCCGGTCCGGGCGGCCACCCGGTAGCGGTTGCAGTAGGAGGCGTGGCAGAGATAGGAGCCGCCGCGGATCGCCCGCCATTGGCGGTCGTAGGCGTCGGCGCACCATTCCCAGACGTTGCCGCTGGTGTTCAGCAGGCCGTGGCCGTTGGGCTCGTATTCGTCGACCGGGCAGGTGCCGAGCCAGCCGTCGTCCATCGTGTTGACGCCGGGGAAGGTGCCCTGCCAGACGTTCATCCGGTGCCGGCCGCCGGGCTCGAGTTCATCGCCCCAGGGGAAGCGGGCGCCGACCAGGCCGCCGCGGGCGGCGTACTCCCACTCGGCCTCGTGGGGCAGGCGCACCCCGGCCCAGGCGCAGAAGGCGTTGGCGTCTTCCCAGGAGACGTGGACGACGGGATGGTCGAGGCGGTCCTCGATGCTCGACTGCGGGCCCTCCGGCCGCCGCCAGTCGGCCTCGAAGACCTGGCGCCACCACTGCGCGCTGGCGATCGCCCGGGTCGGCGGGAAGTCGTCGGGCAGGAGGCCGGCGAAGACGAAGGACCAGCCCTCGCGCTCGGCCTGGGTGACGTGGCCGGTCGCCTCGACGAACTCGGCGAAGCGGGCGTTGGTGACCGCGACCGGGTCGATCCAGTAAGGCGCCAGGGCGACCTCGCGGATCGGTCCCTCGCAGTCCTGCGGGAACCCGTCGCGATCCTCGGAGCCCATCTGGAAGACGGTGCCGGCGAGCCGGATCATCCCGTCGGTGGCGCCGTCGGCGGCCGAAGCACCATCGGCGGCGCTCGCGGGGGCGTCATCGCGAGCGGGAGCGCCATCCCCCGCGCCGAGCGGGGCTGCCGCGGCGCCCGTCAGGTCTTCCCGCGATGGCCCGCAGCAGGCGTGGTCGTGCTCGGTCATGCGTCTGAGTTTAGGCACCGCATATGGCGCCTAAACTCAGACGCAAGCGCTGGAGTGACGCTTAGGCTGGCGCACCCACAGGCGCTCGAGGGTCTCGTGAGCCCGCGCAAGCCCCTCAGCTCGCGGCAAGCAACCCGGCTGCGGCGCGGACCAGGTCGGCGTTGCCGTCGACCGCGCGGCCGTCGGGCAGGACCGCGGTGTCCTCGAGGCCGGTGCGGATGCCGTGGCCGAGCGGGATCGCGCGGCGGTTGACCGCCCAGGAGGCGACCCCGTCGCCATGGTGGACCTGCTCGAGGCCGATCTCGTCGGCGAGCAGGACGGCTTCGATCTCGGCCGCCCCGGCGAGCGCCGCCGACGGATCGGCGGCGAGCGGCTCGACCAACGCCCTGACGCAGCGAGGCGCCAGCCCGGAGTGGGCGAAGCGCAGGGCGTCGGCGACGGTCAGGAGGCCGGCCTCGATGCCGACGCCGCGCCTGAGCAGTGCCTCGCAGAGGTCGAAGATCCCCTCCTCGCCCTGGTTGGCGGTGACGAGGTCGGGCAGCTCGGTCCAGCCGGCGAGGAGGTGGGCGCGACGCTCGGGGTCGGGCTCGATGCCGGCCGAGGTGCTGAGCGAGATCGGCACCCCGGGGCAGGCGGCGCGGACCACTCGCACGGCCTCGGCGCAGGGCTCGGCGGCGAGCGTCTCGCGCCCCTCGGCGTCGTAGGGATGGAGGTGGACGGCGCCGGCGCCGGCAGCCACCGCGGCGGCGGCCTCGCTGGCGATCGCCGCCGCGGTGCGGGGCGCAGCGGGATGGTCGCGGTCGCCGTTCAGCGCCGCCTCGAGCAGGGGCACCTTCAGCTCCGCGTGCGGCTGTCGCGGAGCATCTCGAGCGTCGCGGAGCCGTCGCCGAGGACGACCGCGACCGCCGGGCCGCGCTTCTGGAGGGTCGCGGTGAAGGAGATCTCGCCGATCGCCCGATTATCGCCGAGACCGCGCGAGCCGCCTAACCGCGCGGCGCTCCCTGCCCGGTCTCGAGCAGGGCGACCAGGCTCGCGCACGTAGTGGCTCCAGCCGCGTTCGCAGAGCTCGGCGCAGCCGAGGCTCGCGAGGCCGCGGTGGGCGAAGGCCAGCTGCGTCCCATCCCCCGCCGGCGCGAGCCGGAAAGAGACCGCCGTCCCGACCCACTCGTCGGTCGGGTCGAAGTTGTCGATGTCCTGCCCGGTGCAGGTCCACTCGACGGCGGAGTCGGGGACGAGACGGTCGACCCGCATCTCGGTCCAGCCGCTGGCGCCGAACCCGAAGCGACTCGTCGCGCCCTCGGCCTCGGCTACCTCGGCTTCCGGCGTCCACCAGGCGCGCAGCCCGGCCGCCGTCGTGATCGCCTCGTACACAGCCCGCGGCGGCGCCGCGATCATCACCTCGATCTCGAGGTCCATCCCACCGGCAGCCATCTCACGCCTCCGCTCGTATTCAACTTGACGCTTATATAATCGGATGATTAGATAGAGCGCGTGAAGAACAATGCGTTCGACGCCGTCGCCGAGCCCGCCCGCCGCGGGATCCTCGACCTGCTGGTCGACGGCGGGCGGCCGGTCGGGGAGATCGCGACCGCCACCGGCCTCAGCCAGCCGAACGCCTCCCGCCACCTGCGGATCCTGCGCGAGGCCGGCGTGGTCGCCGCCCGGCCCGAGGGCCAGCGGCGGATCTACGAGCTGCGCCCGGCGGGGCTTGCCGAGCTGTTCGGGTGGATCGCGCCCTACCAGCGGCTCTGGCACGGCAGCCTCGACGCGCTCGAACGACACCTCGACGAGAAGGAGTGAGGAAATGCCCGACGCCGACGCGATCCTGGAGGAAGTCGACGGCCGCCCGGCGCTGCGCTTCGAACGCGTGCTGCGCCACCCGCCCGAGCGGGTCTGGCGGGCCCTCACCGACACCGAGGAGATGTTCGCCTGGCACCCCACCCCGGCCGTCTTCGACCCGGTGGCCGGCGGCCGCGCCGCCTGGGACCCGAACGGGCACGTCCCCGACATGGACGCGGGCGAGGTGACCGACTGGGACCCGCCGCGCCTGCTCGGCTACACCTGGAGCAAGGAGGGACCGCGGCCCGACCACCTGCGCTGGGAGCTGCGACCCCACGACGAGGGCACGTTGCTGATCCTCGTCCACACCTTCGAGGACCGCTTCAAGGCGGCCCGCGACGGCGCCGGCTGGCACGTCTGCCTCGACGCCCTCGCCGCCGACCTCGCCGGCCACCCCGAACCGCCCGGCGGCGCCGACGACGTCCCCGGCCCCTGGACCGCGCTCAACACGACCTACCAGGCCAAGTTCGGGATCGCGCCCGAGGACGCGACCCCGCCGCCCCAGCGCTAGGCGCCGCCGCGCTCGGCGTAGATCAGCGAACCCGGCGTGGTCAGGTCCTCGCCGGTCTCCAACAGCGTCTTCAGGCCGGAGAGGATCATCGGCCAGCCGCCCCACAGTTCGTCGTTGGCGCCGGGCGCGAGCTGGTCGTGGGTCACCGCGAGGCGGCAGGAATCGTCGCCGACCGGCTCGATCTCCCAGGTCACCCGCGAGGTGCCCTCGCTCTCGACCGCCTCGGACCAGTGGGCGGTGAACGTCTGGACCAGGCGCCGCGGCGGGTCGACCTCGACGTTGACGCCGCTGGCGATGTCGACCACGCCGGGGACGCCGGCGTGGTACTCCGACCCCTCGGTCCAGTCCGAGACGGTGCCGACGCCGAAGCTGTAGCGCGCTCGCATCTTCTCCGAGGTGATCGCCTCCCAGAGGCGCTCGGGACTGGTCTTGATGTAGATCTCGAAGGCGGTCAGGGTGCCGCGATCGCCCACCACCGTGTATAGCTGCTCGTCGCTCATCGCTCGTCCTCCTCTAGTTCTCTTTTGAGCTCGGTGAGCGCCGAGGCCCACGGCTCCGCGTACTTGCTGACCCAGCGGTCGTGGACCAGCCGGATCGGGACGGGGTTGAGGTAGTGGAGCTTCTCGCGGCCGCGCTTGCGCGTGGTCACGAGCCCCGCCCCCTCGAGCACCTTGAGGTGCTTCATCACGCCGAAGCGCGACATCGGCAGGCGTCCCTCGAGCTCTGAGAGGCTCTGGCCGTCGCGCTCGAAGAGCGCGTCGAGCAGGCCGCGACGAGTCGGGTCCGCCAGCGCTTTGAAGACCTCGTCCACGCCGCCGACTATACGTGACCAAATAGTCACATGTCAAGGGGATGCGATTCTTCCCCGGTGGCCGAGACGCCGACGATCTACGAGTGGGCCGGCGGAACCGAGGCTTTCGAGCGCTGGCTGAACGCCTTCTACGACCTGGTCGAAGACGACGAGCTGCTGGCGCCGGTCTTCGGCGGCACCGTCGGGCGCGAGCACCGCGACCACGTCGCGCTCTGGTGGATCGAGGTGATGGGCGGACCGGCCGACTACACCGCCGCCCACGGCGGCTATGAGGCGATGCTCGCCCACCACCGGGCGCTGCGGATCACGGCGGAGCAGCGGCTGCGCTTCGTCACCCTGCTGAGCCGCGCCGCCGACCTCGCCGAGCTGCCCGCCGACCCCGAGCTGCGCGCCGCGCTGATCGGCTACGCCGAGTGGGGCTCGCGCCTAGCGATGCACAACTCCGATCCCGACGCGACCGACGTCGCCGCACACGCCCCGGTGCCGCGCTGGGGCTGGGGCGTCGCCCCTCCCTACCAGCCCTGAGTACTTTCGACCCGGGGGTCCGCTTGTCGCCTATAGGGCGACTTTCGACCCGGGGGTCGCTTGTCACCTTTGTCGCCTACTAGGCGCGCGGGGGGCGGCGGCGTTTGGGGACGCGGCCGGGGGGTTGGCGCACCGGCTCGGCCGGTGGCTGCGGAGGTGGCGGCGGGCCGAAGCTGACCGGCTCGGCGCCCAGCTCGAGGTCCTCGTCGAAATGGCGCAGGGCCACCGGGTCGCCGTGCAGCAGCGAGTAGGTGACCCCGTCGCCGCGAACCTCGACCATGATCATCGAGCCGCGGTAGCCGAGCCGGAAGCAGAGGCGGCTGAGGCGTTCGGGCAGGCGCGGTGAGAAGCGCAGCTGACCGTCCTGGTCGCGCAGGCCGCCGAAGCCGCAGACGGCGGCGATCCAGGTGCCGGCCAGCGAGGCAATGTGGAGGCCGTCGCGGCTGTTGTGCTCGAGGTCGTCGAGGTCCATCAGCGCCGCCTCGCCGAGGTAGTCGTAGGCCAGCTCGAGGTGTCCGGTCTCGGCCGCCAGCACCGACTGCACGCAGGCCGAGAGCGAGGAGTCGCGCACGGTCAGCGGCTCGTAGTAGGCGAAGTTGCGCGCCTTCTCCGCGGCCGTGAAGGCCTCGCCGCGGACCAGCATCGCCATCACCAGGTCGGCCTGCTTGACGACCTGCTTGCGGTAGAGGTCGAAGTAGGGGTAGTTGAGCAGCAGCGGGTAATCGTCCTTGCCGGTCCCCTCGAAGTCCCAGCGCGCGTGCTGGGTGAAGTTCTCGGCCTGGGGATGGACGCCGAGCTCATCGTCGTAGGGGATCGTCATCTTGTCGGCGGCCTCGCGCCAGGAGGCGATCTCCTCGGGGTCGACGTCGAGCTCCTCGGCCTCCTCGACGAAGCGCTCGGCGAACTCCGCGGCGGCGACCATGTTCTTCTGCGCCATCAGGTTCGTGTAGACGTTGTTGTCGGCGACCGCCGAGTACTCGTCGGGGCCGGTGACGCCGTCGATCCGGAACCTGCCGTGGTGGTCGTGGTGGCCGAGCGAGCGCCACAGGCGCGCGGTTTCGACCAGCAGCGGCAGGCCGGTGTCGCGGGCGAAGTCGGCGTCGCCGCTGACGTCGTCGTGGCGGGCGACGGCCTGGGCGATGTCGGCGTTGATGTGGAAGGCGGCGGTCCCGGCCGGCCAGTAGGCACCGCACTCGGCGCCGCTGATCGTGCGCCAGGGGAAGGCGGCGCCGCGGAGCCCCAGCAGCTTGGCACGGTCGCGCGCCGCCTCGATCGTCGAGAGCCGCCACGCCAGCGCCTCGCCGACCGCCTCGGGGGCGGCGTAGCAGAGCAGCGGCAGCACGTAGGCCTCGGTGTCCCAGAAGGTGTGGCCGTCGTAGCCGGGGCCGGTCAGGCCCTTGGCGGGGATCGCCCGGCCCTCGCCGCGGGCGCTCGCCTGGAGGGTGTGGAAGAGGCCGAAGCGGACCGCCTGCTGGAGCTCGGCGTCGCCGTCGAGCTCGACGTCGGCGCGCTCCCAGAAGTCGTCGAGGTAGCCGCGCTGGGAGGCGACGAGGGCGTCCCAACCGGTGTGGAGCGCCTCGGAGAGAGCGGCGCTGACCTGGTCGCGCATCGCCGGCACCGAGCGCCGCGCCGACCAGCCGTAGGCGACGAACTTGGTCACCGTCAGCGGTTTGCCGGGGCCCGGTTCGGAGTTGATCGTGACCCGGCCGAGGTCCTCCCAGGCTTCGGCCGGCTCGAAGACCGTGCCCTCTGGCCCGTCGACCTCGTGGCCCATCGCCGCCGCCGCCCGCAGGCTCGACTGCCTGGTGCGGTGGACGAGGACGGCGCGGTGGTCGAAGCCGACGAATTCCTCGGCCTCCAGCGGCGCCTCGAGCGCCGCCGCGGCGCGCGGGTCGTTGCTGCCGGCCGGCCGCGGCTCGTTGGTGACGAGCTCGGACTGGACGACGACGCGGGTGTCAGCGGCGGTCGGCTCGACGGTGAAGCGGATCGCCAGGATCGCCCGTTGCTGGAAGGAGACGAGGCGCTCGGAGGTGACGCGCACGGTCTTGCCGGTCGGCGAGCGCCAGAGCGCCGTGCGGGTGAGCAGGCCGCTGCGGAAGTCGAGGTGGCGTTCGTGCTCGAGCAGCTCGCCGTAGCGGATGTCGAAGGGCGAGTCGTCGACCAGCAGCCGGATGATCTTGCCGTTGGTCATGTTGACGACGGTCTCCCCCGCCTCGGGGTAGCCGAAGCCGGCCTCGGCGTAGGGCAGCGGCCGCGCCTCCCAGAAGGCGTTGAGGTAGGTGCCGGGGAGCGCGTTGGGCTCGCCCTCGTCGAGGTTGCCGCGGACGCCGATGTGGCCGTTGGAGAGGGCGAACACGGACTCCGACTGGGCGAGGCGATCGAGGTCGAGGTGGGTTTCGCGGATGCCCCAGGGCTCGACCGTGTAGATCGGGTCTTCGATCACGCCCCGTCGTCCTCGATCAATTCGGCGAGGTCGTCGACGACGACGTCGGCGCCGTGGGCGCGCAACGCGTCGGCGTGGTCGACGCGGTTGACGCCGACGATGTGGCCGAAGTGCCCGGCGGCGCCGGCTTCGACGCCGGCCACCGCGTCCTCGAAGACCGTCGCCGCGGCAGGCTCGACCCCGAGCGCGCGAGCGCCGGCGAGGAAGGTGTCGGGGTGCGGCTTGCCGGCCAGGTGCTCCTGGTCGGCGATGACGCCGTCGATCCGCGCCTCGAAGAGGTCCTCGATCCCGGCCGCGCGCAGCACGTCCTGGCAGTTGGCCGAGGAGGAGACGACCGCGCGCCGGTAGCCGGCCGCGGCGGCGAGGCGGACGAAGCGCACCGAACCCTCGTAGGCCTCGACCCCGTCGCGCTTGATCAATTCGAGGACGAGTTCGTTCTTGCGGTTGCCGAGGCCGTGGACGGTTTCGGCGTCGGGCGGGTCGTCCTCGGCGCCCTCGTCGAGGTGGATGTCGCGCGAGGCGAGGAAGTCGCGGACGCCGTCGAAGCGCGGCTTGCCGTCGACGTATTCGTTGTAGTCCTCGGCTTCGTCGAAGGGCTTGAAGTCCTCGCCGCCGTCCTTGGCGCGCTTTTCGAGGAAGGCGTCGAACATCTGCTTCCAGGCCTTGGCGTGGACGACCGCGGTCTTGGTGATCACCCCGTCGAGATCGAAGAGCAGCGCGGTGATCGCCTCGGGCAGGTCGAGCTTCGGCTTGGCGTCAGGCATCGCCGCGACCCTAGCGGGCGAGCGGTCCGGCCAGGTGAAGATCGCGGGCGGACATCCAGCTGTCCGCTTTGTCGCCCTGTGGGCGACAAACTGAACGGGGCTGGT
This sequence comes from uncultured Actinomycetes bacterium, assembly GCA_963839115.1. Lineage (GTDB taxonomy): Bacteria > Actinomycetota > Thermoleophilia > Solirubrobacterales > 70-9 > VAYN01. The sequence goes on along the minus strand of CAWITM010000001.1, from coordinate 614,969 downwards.
CAGGAGGAGGGCGCGGTGGCGCTGAGCAGCCAGGTCGAAGCCGGGGCGACGATGCCCTCCGGGGTCTCGAGGTCGGCCAGCGCATCGCGCACTTCGGTTTCGATCCGCGGCCGGATCTCGTCGGCGCGCTCGCCCCAGAGGCGCAGCAGCTCGCCGGCAGGGCCGATGGTCAGCGAGAAGGCGACGGCGCGGCCGAGCCCCTCGCCCATCCGCAGCGGCAGGTCGCAGCGAGTGAGGCCGACGCCGGTGAAGCCGGCCGCCAGCAGCTGATCGGTGACGACGTCGGCGTCGGCCATCGAGAACGGCCCGGGGCCGCAGGTCGGCTCGTCGGTCTCCTCGGGACGCTCGAGATAGCGGTTGGCGACCAGCTCGGGCCGCAGCGCCCACTGGTTGTCGAGCTTGCGCCTCCACACCGCGGCGCTGAAGCGCCCGCCCGGCGCCATCGCCTCGCGAACGTTGCGCAGCGCCGCGACCGGGTTGGCGAAGAACATGATCCCCATCCGCGAGAAGACGTAGTCGTAGGGACCGCCGAGGTCGCCGACCTGGGCGTCGGCGACGACGAAGCTGATGTTGGCGCCGGCCTCCTCCGCCTCCCGACTGGCGATCTCGAGGAACGGCGCCGCGACGTCGAGCCCGACCACCTCGCCACCATCGCCGACCAGCTCGCCGAGCCGCCGGGTCGAGTCGCCGAAGCCGCAGCCGAGGTCGAGGACCCGGTCGCCGGGCCGCGGCGGATTGGCCGCGATCGCCGCGTCCCCGTGCGCCCTGAGCCCGTCGGCGACGATGTCGCGGTAGGTCAGGAAGCGCTCGAACAGCGGCCCGCTCCAGGCTTCGATCGCCTCCGCGTTCGCCGCTGCCGGCTCAGAGTTCATCGTCGAACGAGCGTAGCGGCCGAGTTCGGATCCGTCGAGCCGTCCGGAGGTCCCTGGGCCTCAGCGGATCAGCATGACCGGGACGGCGAGATCCGGGACTTCGCGCCAGGCTCGATCGGACGTCAACACCCGGGCACCGAGGCGCGTGGCGATTGCCAGGCATGCGCGATCTCCCAGGGACAAGCCCTGACGCCTGGAAAGGGGGCGCAGCTCCGCCGCGCGGACGGCGTCACCCTCGAGGAAGGGCTCGATTACGAGTCGAGATCTGGTCATTTCGCAAATTCGCTCCTCCCAGACCCACGCCGACCCCACCTTTTCAGTGAGTTTCGAGAGCGCCTCGGCGTAGTTGACGGCGCCGATCACCGCCCCACCGGATATTGCCAGGCTCACGACCTCCCGACCCGGCTCCTTCAGGACGAAGGCCAGGAGCGCGGACGCATCTAGGACCGGAGCGGAAAGTTCAGTCGTGGTCATCCTGCCGCTGGCTGTAATCGGCGTTTTCGGCGCGCGCGATTGCGCGCCGTTCGGCGATCAGCTCATCGGCAAGGCTGCGACCTGGGAATTCAGCTTTCGCGATCTCCTGAATCTCTTCGATCCTGCGGAGGTGCTCCGCGCGTTCCTCCTCAGCGGACTTCTTCTCGGGGTCGGTGGTGCGGGCCATGCCGCATACCTTAGGACCCGGAGGGGGCGAACTCTCCCCCCTCGGCCCCGCTTAACCGCCCTTAATTGCTGACCGTTCCGTCTTTCGACATCGCGATGAAATAGTCGAGCGATGCGGGGTTGGCGAGCGAGCCTTTGCTCACCGCGACCGCCGGGTCGGTGCCCATCAGGATCCGTTTGACCGGGACCTCGAGGACCTTGCCGGAGAGGGTGCGGGGGACCTCGGCGATCGCGAAGACCGCGTCGGGGACGTGGCGGGGGCTGCAGCGCTCGCGGATCGAGCGGGCGAGCTGCTTGCGGAGGTCGTCGGGAACGGCGTCGCCGCCGTCGCGCAGGACGACGAAGAGGGCCATCCAGCCGTCGGTTCCCTGCTTGGGCAGGTCGACGACGATCGCGTCGGTGACCTCCTCGGAGTCCAACACCGCGCGGTAGATCTCGGCGGTGCCCATGCGGATGCCGCCGCGGTTGATCGTCGAGTCGGAGCGGCCGTAGATGACGGCGGTGCCGCGGTCGGTGATTTCGATCCAGTCGCCGTGGCGCCAGACGCCGGGGAACATCTCGAAGTAGGACTCGCGGTAGCGCGAGCCGTCGGGGTCGTTCCAGAGGTGGACCGGCATCGAGGGCATCGGCTCGGTCACGATCAGCTCGCCGACCGCGTTGATGAGGGCATGGCCGTCCTCGTCCCAGGCCTCGACCGCCGCGCCCAGCGCCCGCGCCTGCAGCTCCCCCCGGTAGACCGGCAGGATCGGCACGCCGCCGACGAAGGCCGTGCAGAGGTCGGTCCCGCCCGAGGTCGAGAACAGCCAGGTGTCGGCGCCGAGCTGCTCGTAGATCCAGTCGAAGCCCTCCGGCGAGAGCGGGCTTCCGGTCGAGCCGACCGCCTTCAGGGCGCTGAGGTCGCGCCCCTTCGCCGGCTCCTCGCCGGCCTTCATGCAGGCCGAGATGTAGGCGGCCGAGGTGCCGAACATCGTGATCTGAGCCCGCTCGGCGAGATCCCAGAGCGCGCCCATGTCCGGGTAGCCGGGGTTGCCGTCGTAGAGGACGATCGCCGCCGGGGTCAGCAGTCCGGAGACGATGAAGTTCCACATCATCCAGCCGGTCGTCGTAAACCAGAACAGGCGGTCGCCGGGCTGGGCGTCGACGTGGAGGTTCAGCTTCTTGAGGTGCTCGAGCAGGATCCCGCCCTGGCCCTGGACGATCGCCTTCGGCAGCCCGGTCGTCCCCGAGGAGTAGAGGACCCAGAGTGGATGGTCGAAGGGAACGCGCTCGAAGGTGAGCTCGGCGTCGGCGCCGGCGGCCCCGAGCTCCGCCCAGCTCATCGCACCCTCGCCGAGGCCGGCCGGGTCGTAGTCGCCGTCCAGGTAGGGGATGACGACCGTGCGCACGAGGCTCGGCATCGCCGCCCGCAGTGCCGCCACCGTCTCGGTGCGGTCGAAATCCTTGCCGCCGTAGCGGTAGCCGTCGACCGCCAGCAGCACCTTGGGCTCGATCTGGGCGAAGCGGTCGGTGACCGAGCCGGCGCCGAAGTCGGGCGAGGCGCTCGACCAGATCGCCCCGATCGAGGCCGTCGCCAGGAAGCCGATCGTCGCCTCGACGATGTTCGGCAGGTAGGCGACGACAGGGTCGCCGCGGCCGACGCCGAGGCTCTTCAGCCCGCCGGCCACCGCCGCGACCCGGGCCCGCAGCTCGCCCCAGCTGAGCGACTCCAGCGCGCGCAGCTCGGAGGCGTGGAGGATCGCCGTCTCGCCGTCCTCGCGGCCGGCGAAGACGTGCTCGGCGTAGTTCAGCCGCACACCGGGGAACCACTCGGCGCCCGGCATCTCGCGGGTCTCCAGGACGGTGGTGGGATCGCCGTTGGCCTGGACCTCGAAGAAGTCCCAGATCGCCCGCCAGAAGCCGTCGAGGTCGGCGACCGAGTAGCGCCAGAGCGACTCGTAGTCGCCGGTCACGACGCCGCGCTCGGCCTCCAGCCAGCGCATGAACCCGGTCATGCGGGAGACCTCGATCGCCGTCGCGGTCGGCTCCCAGAGGCGATCCGGGGTCATCGGCACTCGCTCCTCACCGGCGGAACCTAACTGATTAGGCTTCAGGAATCGGCCGCCTAGAGGAACTCGATCAGCGCTTCGTCTGGCACCCCTTCACCCAGCAGCTCGGCTGGAGCGAGGAAGTGCCGCTGATGATCGAGCGCGGCGAGGGCGCCTTCCTATTCGACACCGCCGGCAGGCGCTACATCGACGGCACCGCCTCGCTGTGGTGCAACGTCCACGGCCACCACCACCCCAAGATCGACGCCGCCGTGCGCGACCAGCTCGACCGCGTCGCCCACTCGACGATGCTGGGCCTCTCCCACCCCGGCGCCACCGAGCTGGCGGCGCGGTTGATCGAGATCGCCCCGCCCGGCCTGCAGCGCGTCTTCTACTCGGACTCCGGCGCGACCGCCGCCGAGATCGCCCTCAAGATCGCCTTCCAGTACTCACAGCAGCGCGGCGAGAGCGGGCGCACCTCGTTCGTCAAGCTGCGCGACGCCTACCACGGCGACACGATCGGCTCGGTCTCGGTCGGCGGCATCGACACCTTCCACGCCGCCTACGGTCCCCTCCTCTTCCCCACCCACGCCGCCGAGCCCGGCGACGCGGCCGACATGGAGCGCGTCCTCGCCGCCCACGCCGACGAGGTGGCGGCGGTGATCGTCGAGCCGCTGGTCCAGGGCGCGGCGGGGATGATCGTCCACCCGCCCGGCTACCTGCGGGCGGTCCGCGAGCTATGTACCGCCCACGGCGTGCTGCTGATCTGCGACGAGGTCGCGACCGGCTTCGGGCGCACCGGCACGATGTTTGCCTGCGAACAGGAGGGCGTCGCGCCGGACCTGATGTGCGTCGCCAAGGGGATCACCGGCGGCTACCTGCCGCTGGCGGCGACGCTGGCGACCGAGGAGATCTACGCGGGCTTCCTCGGCGCGCCCTCGCAGAGCCGCACCTTCTTCCACGGCCACACCTACACCGGCAACCCGCTCGCCTGCGCGGCGGCGCTGGCCAGCCTCGAGGTCTTCGAGGAGGAGGGGACGATCGCCAAGCTGGGGCCGAAGATCGAGCTGCTCGAGGGGATGCTGGAGGCGGTCGCGGCGATGCCGGAGGTCGCCGAGGTGCGCTGGCGCGGCTTCATGATCGGGATCGACCTCGGCGCCCACGACCCCGACCTGCGGATGGGACACCGCGTCACCCTGGCGGCGCGCGAGCGCGGCGCGATCGTCCGCCCGCTCGGCAACACCGTCGTCGTGGTGCCGCCGCTGGCGATCGAGCCGGCCGACCTGCGGACCCTGGTCGAGATCACCGCCGAGTCGATCGTCGCCGCCGTGGCCGGCGCTCCCGTCGCCGGCTAGCGCGCCGGCGCCGACGGCGCGCGGCCGGGCGCGCTTAGCCGAGGCCGCCGAAGAAGAAGAGCAGCGCGACCGCGGCGATCGCCAGCGGGATCAGCGCCGCCAGCGGGCTGCCGAGGATCGCGATCGCGATCGCGACGACGACCAGACCGAGCAGGGCCCCCCAGATCACGCCACGGCTCTGCTCCTCGCTGCTTCCCGGCGGCTCGCTCCCCGAACTCACGAGCGGCAAGATATCGACGCGTTTGGGCTGGAATATTTGGCCATTGGCGCAGCCGATCGCGATCTGCCGGTACGTCTCATCGGCGTGCGTCAAGATCGCCCGATGGAGATCCTGGTCGTCGAGGACGAGGTGGGCATCGCTGACTTCCTCGCCCGCGGGCTGCGAGCCGAGGGCTACGCGGTCAACGTCGCCACCGATGGCATCGCCGGTGAGCGTGCCGCCCTCGACCCGCACACCGACCTCGTCGTCCTCGACCGGATGCTGCCGGGGCGCGACGGTCTCGAGGTGCTGCGGGCGGTGCGGCGCTCGCGGCCGGCCCTGCCGGTGATCCTGCTGACCGCCCGGGCCGAGGTCGCCGACCGGGTCGAGGGACTCGACCAGGGCGCCACCGACTACGTCACCAAGCCGTTTGCCTTCGACGAGCTGCTGGCCCGGGTTCGGGCGCGCCTGCGCGACGCCGACGAGGGCGCCGAAACCAGGCTCGCGGCCGGCGGGATCCAGCTCGACCTGGTCAGCCGCGAGGCCCGCCGCGGTGCCACCGCCACGCGTCTTCCCGAACGCGAGGCCGATCTCCTCGCCCACCTGATGCGCCACGCCGGCCGCGTCTGCACCCGCTCGGAGCTGCTGGCCTCGGTCTGGGGCTACGACCACGATCCGGGGACCAACGTCGTTCAGGTCTACGTCGGCTACCTGCGGCGCAAGCTGGCTCTGCCGGGCTCGCCGGCGCCGATCGAGACGGTGCGGGCGGTCGGCTACCGGCTGCGGGAGGAGACGTGATCGGCGCCTGGCGGCGGCTCGGCCTGCGCGGGAGATTGGCGCTCTCCTTCGCGGCGATCGTGATCGCCGCGTTCGGCCTCGTCTTCGCTGTCGTCCGGGTGCAGATGGCCCACGAGTCGTCGGTGATCGGCCGCGAGGAGGGCAAGGAGGGCCAGCAACCAGGTGCCGCGGCGAGCGAGCCCGGCGAGGGTCGCTCGCCGATCGCGGACGCTCAGGACGACGTCCAGAAGACCTTCCTCCTGGTCGGAGCGGCGACGCTGGTCGCGGCGATCCTCGCCGGCACGCTGCTGGCGGCGCGGACCGCCTCGCCGCTGCGCCGCTACGCGGCCACCGCATCGGCGGTCGATGCCGGGGACCTCACGCCCCGCATCGACGCCGATCCCGGCGACGCCGCCGAGCTGCGGGTCCTGGCCGACTCCTTCAACGGGATGCTCGACCGCCTCGACGAGGCCTTCGCGCGCCAGCGCCGCTTCGTCTCCGATGCCTCCCACGAGCTGCGCAGCCCACTGACCGCGATCCGCGGCCAGATCGAAGTGCTGGGGCGCGAGGAGAACCCGAGCGCCGCCGACGTTCGCCGGGTCGAGGCGACCACCCTGGCCGAGATGCGGCGGGTCGAACGGCTGGTCGAGGATCTGCTGGCGCTGGCGCGGCTCGACGAGGGGGCGAGACCGGCGCTGCGCGAGATCGACACCGGGGCTCTCCTGCGCGAGCTCGCCGAGGCCGATCCCACCGGCACCACCGAGCTCGGCGAGCTCGCCGCCGGCACCCTCGCCGCCGACCCCGACCTGATCGCCCAGGTGGTCCGCAACCTGCTCGCCAACGCCCACCGGCACGCCGGCCGGGTGGTTCTCTCGGCCCGTGCCTCCGGCGGCGCGCTGCTGATCGCGGTCGACGACGACGGTCCCGGCATCGCCCCGGCCGAGCGCGAGCGCGTCTTCGACCGCTTCCACCGAAGCGACGAGAGCCGCAACCGCGCCGCCGGCGGCAGCGGCCTCGGGCTGGCGATCGCGCGGGCGATCGTCGAGCGCCACGGTGGCTGGATCGGGGTCGAGAGCTCGCCGCTGGGCGGCGCTCGGGTCCATTTCTCGCTGCCTGGCTTCCGGCCGAACGTAAGAGATCTCTCACCGACCACTTAGGGAGGGAATACGCCGCAGCCCGAGCATCGGGGGTCATGGAGAGCTCGACGCAGTCAATCCCCCGCCGCCGCTACGAACCAGCGGCCGAGGCCGCCCGCGGCACCGGCGGCGCCACCGGCAATGCCCGCCTGACCGGCGCCGTCGCCGTCGCCCTGCTGGTGCTGCTGGCCGCCGAGGGCGCGACGATCCCCTTCATCGGCCGCCTGCTCGGCCCCCACATCTTCATCGGCATGCTGCTGATTCCGCCGGTGGCCCTGAAGCTCGGCAGCACCGGTTACCGCTTCGCCCGCTACTACTCAGGCAGCGCCCCCTACGTGAAGAAGGGACCGCCGCCGACGGCGCTGCGCCTGCTGGCTCCCGGCGTCGTGCTGACGACGCTGGCGCTGTTCGGAACCGGGGTCGCGCTGCTCTTCGCCGGCCCGCCCGGCAACACGCTGATCTTCGCCCACAAGCTCAGCTTCATCGCCTGGGTGGCGCTGATGACCCTGCACGTGCTCGGCCACCTGCTCGAGCTGCCGTGGCTGACGCTGCCCGACTGGCGCCGCAGCGGGCCGCGCGAGGCCCGGGTCGCGGGGGCCGGCTCGCGCGGCATCGCCGTCGCCTCGGCGCTGCTGGCCGGAGTGCTGGTCGCGGTGCTGTCGCTGTCGGTCGGGGCCTCCTGGCTCTAAGGAAAGTCTCAGACCCCGCTTAACCGGACTTATCGAGAGGGACTCAAGGTATTCCAATGGATCACTACGAACGACAGGAAAAGAAGCGCGAGGCGATGCGCAGGATGCGCGCCCAGCACCGACGCACCGGTGACCTGCGGCGGCGCGTCGTCGCCACCTCGGTGGTCGCCTTCGCATTGCTCTGGGCGATCGTCTTCGCGCAGATGGCGACCGGCAACGACCCGGTGCTGAGCGGCAAGTCGGCGGCGGTGGCGACGACCTCGGGGTCGCACCGCAAGGGGCGGGCGGCCAAGTCCGAAGCCAGCGGCGGGAGCGGCGCCGGCGAACACGCCAACGGCGGCTCGGCGAACGAAGCGAGCGAAACCGAAGGGGCGGCGGTCGAACCGGCGCCGGTCGAAGCCGAAATCGAAGCGATCGAAGCCGAAATCGAAGCTGAAGCCGAAGCCGAAGGGTTCGAAGCGGAACCGGAAGCCGAAGCCGTCGAAGCCGAACCGGAAGTCGAAGAATTCGTCGAAGAACCGGCGCCGGTGACGACGAGCCAGTCGTGAGCGCGGAAGCCCACCTCAGCTTCCAGTGCTTCGGGGGCACCGCCGCCGTGCACGTCTTCGGCGTCGGAGCAGGCAAGAGCGAGCAGCTCGCGGCCACCGTTCACCGCCGCCTCCTCGCCGCCCACCAGCGGCTGTCGCGCTTCGATCCGCAGAGCGAGCTCTCGCGGCTGAACGCCGACCCGCGCACCGAGGTGCCGGCCTCGCCGCTGCTGCGCCGACTGGCCTCGGCAGTGGTCCTCGCCGGCCGCCGCAGCGGCGGCCTCGTCGACGCGACCCTGCTCGGCGCGATCGAGCGTGCCGGCTACCGCGAGTCCCTCGCCGCTGAGCCGGTCGGCCGGGCCGCCCCGCGGGGGACCGGCATGCCGACCGCCACGCCACAGCCGCCCGATGGGGTCGAACCGGTCCCCGCCCGCCCCGACCCGGCCGCCCGGTGGCAGCAGATCCGGGTCGACGAGGCGGCGGCGACGATCTCGCGCCCGCTCGGTGTCGGCATCGACAGCGGCGGCCTCGCCAAGGGCCTGCTCGCCGACCTCGTCGGCGCGACCCTGACCGAGGCGCGGAGCTTCGCCGTCGACTGCTGCGGCGACCTGCGGCTGGGCGGCGAGCGCGAGCGTCGCGTCCTCGTCGATGACCCCTTCGGCGGCGAGCCGCTGCACGAGCTCCGGCTGCGCGGGGGCGGCGTCGCCACCAGCGGCATCGGCCGCCGCTCGTGGGACGGTCCCGACGGGCCCGCCCACCACCTCCTCGACCCGGCCACCGGCCGGCCGGCCTACACCGGGATCGTCCAGGCGACGGCGGTGGCGCCGACCGCGCTGCTGGCCGAGGTCTACGCCAAGGCGGCGCTGCTGTCCGGGCCCGAGCGCGCGGCCGAGTGGCTTCCCCACGGCGGCGTCGTCGTCGACGTCGACGGCGGCGTCGAGATCCTCGCCGGCGCGATCCCCCTTCCCGAGCCCGAGCCGGCGCTGTGAACGTCGGCTCCCACCTCTTCTGGATCACCAGCCGTGCCGCCGGCGGCGCCGCCCTTCTGCTCGCCAGCGCCAGCGTCACCGCCGGACTGATGATGAGCGCCCGCCGCAAGAGCGCCAACAAGCGCGACATGCGGGCGATCCACGAGGCGCTCTCGCTGACGACGCTGGCGATGGTCGTCCTGCACGGCGCCTCGCTGCTCGGCGACTCCTTCTTCCACCCCGGCCTGACCGGGATCGCGATTCCCTTCGCCGGCACCTACCGGCCCTTCTGGACCGGGCTCGGGATCGTCTCCGGCTACGGACTCGCCGCGCTCGGCCTCACCTACTACCTCCGCGACCGGATCGGCGCCGCCCGCTGGCGCCGGGTCCACCGCCTGACCGCGGTCTTCTGGGTGCTGGCGATCGTCCACACGATCAAGGCCGGCAGCGACGCCTCCGAGTGGTGGTTCCTGGGCGCCAGCGCCGCCCTGATCGTGCCGGCGGCGCTGCTGCTGGCCCTGCGCTGGCTCGAGCGCCTCTTCGAGCCCGCCGGCGCGGCGCCGGTGGCTCCGGCCGCGCCGCTGACCGACCGCTAGCGGCGCGGCACCCGGACCTGGAACAGGCCCCGGTATCGGCTCTTTAACACCGGCCCGGGGCTGGCGCGAGATCGTCGCCGGGTCGGACGGCGTGCCTCCAACCGCCCCCGACGCTTCCCACAGCGCGGCGACCCCGGAACGGCATCCCCGGGGTCGTTGCTGTTTCGGGGGCGGCTCGACGTTTCCTAACAGCATTAGGTAATCTCCTAGAGGACTTCGACTCCAACTCCCAGGAGGGACCAGATGCGCACCACCCAGCTCACCGACAACCTCACCCAGCTCACCCGGCTCGGCGCCGTCAACGCCTACCTCGTCCGCGAGGACGACGGCTTCACGCTCGTCGACACGATGTTCTCCGGCAGCGCCAAGGCGATCGTGGCGGCGGCCGAGGCCGGCGGGGCGCCGATCCGGCGGATCGTCCTGACCCACGGCCACGGCGACCACGCCGGCTCGGTCGACGGGCTTCGCGAGATCCTCGGCGCCGAGGCCACCTACATCGTCCCGGCCCGCGACGCCCGGATCATGGCCGGCGACAAAGGGCTCGAGCCCGGTGAGGGCGACCGCAAGCTGCGCGGCGGCTGGCCCAAGGTGAAGACCGAGCCCGACCTGCTGCTGGCTCCGGGCGAGCGGGTCGGCAGCCTCGAAGCGATCGCCAGCCCCGGCCACACCCCCGGCCACGTCGCCTTCCTCGACACCCGCGACCGCGCCCTGATCTGCGGCGACGCCTTCCAGACCCTCGGCGGCACGACCGTCGCCGGCCAGATGAACTGGCGCTTTCCGCTGGTCAAACTCGCGACCTGGGATCCGGCCCGGGCGCTGGCCAGTGCGCGGGAGCTGCGGGCGCTCGATCCGACCGTGCTCGCTCCCGGCCACGGGCGCGGGCTGCCCTCGCCGCTGCCCGCGATCGAAGCGGCGATCGACGCCGCCAGGGTCGACTGATGCCGCGCGCCGGGCTCAGCGCCGAGCGGGTCGTCGACGTCGCCGCCGAGCTGGCCGACCGCGAAGGCCTCGAGGCGGTCAGCCTGACCGCCGTCGCCGACGCCGCCGGCGTCCGCCCGCCCTCGCTCTACGCCCACGTCGAGGGGCTCGACGACCTGCGCCGACGGCTGAGCGCCCGCGGCGCCGCCGAGCTCGCCGCGGCGATGCGCGACGCCGCCGTCGGGCGCTCGCGCGAGGCGGCGCTGCGCAGCCTCGCCGGCGCCTACCGCGACTACGCCCACCGCCATCCCGGCCGCTACCTGGCGGCGCAGCGGGCGCCGCGGGCCGGCGACGCCGAGGGCGAGGCGGCGGCCGGCGCCGCGGTCGAGGTCATCGCCGCGGTGCTGGCCGGCTGGGGCTTGGAGGGCTCCGATGCGATCCACGCGATCCGCGGCGTCCGCGCCACCCTCCACGGCTTCGTCGCCCTCGAGGCCGCCGGCGGCTTCGGCATGCCCGAGGACGTCGACGAGAGCTTCGACCGCCTGCTCTCGATGCTCCTCGGCGGCCTCGGCGCGGCGAGCGCCGGCGGCGCCGCAAGCGCCACCTAGGATCGGCCGATGGAGCTGAGCGAACTGCTGTCGGCGGCGCTGGTCGCCTTCACGATCGAGGTCGACAACGAGTTCGAGGCGCGGATGCCCCACCACACGACCCAGGGGCGGCGGCGCAGCTCCAAGCGCCCCGGCAAGGGACGGGCGGCGCGCGGCGAGCGCGGGCCCTGGCTGGTCTCGCTGGCGATGTGGGAGAACTGCATGCGCTGGCTGCCCGAGGAGGGCCTGGCGGTCGGCGAGCTCGAAGGCTTGGCGCGGACGCCGACCAACCTCGACGGGATGCTGCGCTGGGGCTACGTCGCGGCCGAGTCGCCGCGCGGCGGCCGGGTCGCCAAACCGGGGATGCGGACGCTGCTGCGCCCGATCGACGACGGCCTGCGGGCGCAGGAGGTCTGGCGGCCATTGCCGGGTGAGGTCGAGGGACGCTGGCGCGAGCGCTTCGGCGCGGCGGCGGTCGACGGGCTGCGGCGCGAGCTGGCGGCGGCGGTCGGAACGGTCGAAGGCGCCAGTGCCGGCGGGTCTCCCCGACCATTACCCGACACGATGCCGATCGTCGGCTACGGGCTCTCGACCCGGCCGCGCAAACCGCCCCGCGCCGCCGCGCGACCCGAGCCCGAACCGCTCGCCGAGCTGGCCCTCCACGCCCTGCTTGCCCGCGTCCTCACCGCTTTCGCGCTCGCCTACGAGGCCGAGGCCAAGGTCTCGCTCGCGCTCGGCGCCAACGTCCTCGCTGTCCTCGGTCCCGAGCCGGTGCGCCTCCGCGACCTTCCGACCCGTGCCGGCGTCGCCAAGGAGCCGGTCGCGACGGCGGTCAAATTCCTCGCCGGGCGCAAGCTCGCCGCGGTCGCCCCCGATCCCGACTCACCGCGCGGCAAAGCCGTGCGCCTGACCGACGCCGGCGAGCGAGCCAAGGCGGCCGGCGCGGAGCGGCGGGCGCGGCTCGAGGCCGGCTGGGGTTTCGGCGCGCTCGCCGCGGCGGTCGCGCCAATCGCTGGCGACGGCACCGTCGCCTCGCCGCTCTTCGCCGGCCTCGAGCCACCGCCGCGCGCCTGGCGAGCGTCCCTTCCCCAGCCCGAGCGCCTCCCCCGCTTCCCCCTGGTCACCCACCGCGGCGGCTACCCCGACGGCAGCTGACCCCAGCCCTCGCTGGTCCCTCATTCCGCTGTGCCTTATCCGTGGATAGCGCGGATAAGGAACAGCGGAACGGCGACCCGCTGAGGCGGGGAGGGGACGACGCCCGGGTTAGGCGGCCGCCGCCGCGGCGGCGGCGACGTCGAGCCCGCGGGCGCCGGGCTTGGCGGCGGCGAGGAGGCAGGCCTCGATCAGGTCGCTCCCGCCGTCGATCGCCTCCGGCGTGCCGGAGCAGGCCAGTGCGGCCGGCAGCACGCCGGTCGACCAGGGGACGGCGATGCAGTGAACGCTCGGGTGGATCGCCCCGCGGTCGCGGGCGAACCCGGCGGCGCGGATGCCGGACAGCTCGGCCTCGAGCTCGGCCGGGGTGCTCGGCAGGGGCGCGGCCGGCGGGTCGCCGGCGATGAAGTCGGCGAGGAAGGTCGGCAGCGCCGCCGAGGTGTCGAGCGCGGCGAGCACGCCCTCCGGACCCGGGAAGGGCGCCGGCGGGAGCAGCTCCGCGAGGCGCTCGGCGGGCAGCTGAGCGGCGATCGCCCGGCCGGCTGCGAGCAGGTGGACGGGGGTGCGGCTGAGCAGGCCGTCGGGCATCGCGCCGGCGCCGCGGTTGCCGAAGGAGGCGAGAATCATCACGTCGCCGCCGACCAGGGCGCTGGCGGTCACCGTGGTCCCGGTCACGCCGCTGATCGCCTGCACGATCGGCTCGGCACCGGCGATCAGCCGGTGGACCGGGCTGGTCAGGCCGAGCAGCGCGCAGCGCGGGCCGACCGTAATCCGGCCACGGTTCTTGGTCAGCCAGCCTTCCGACTCGCAGGCGCTGACGGTGCGGGAGACGATCGTCACGTCAATCCCGGTTCGGCGAGCGAGCTCGGAGACGGTCAGCGGACCGTGCTGGCCGACCGCTTCGATGAGCTCGAGGCCGCGCAGGAGGGTCTTGGACATTCAGATGATCCGTCTGGTCGGGTGATGTAGGTTGCTTTGCATATAGAGCTTGTCTGGTTGCATTATTAGCAAATCAACCCAGAAGGACTCGGAGGTCGAAGTGTCGAAAAGGTTCCTCTTGCCGGCGTTCGTCGCCGCACTCGTCGGGGTCGGTGCGCTCGCCGCCGTCGCCCAGGCCGAATCCGGTGGCTCCACCCACGTCACCAAAGCGCCGCCGAAAGGCGTCTTCAAGGCGCGGATCGGCTGGTTCTACACCGACAGCCCCGACTTCCCGCAGTCGACGCTGAAGCCCCAGACCATCCACTGGCCCGCCTGCGTCAAAGCCGGCGGCGTGAAACTGGCCTTCCCGCTCCACAGCCACATCTACGAAGGCGACAACGGCGGGTTCAGCACCACCAAAGCGACCCTCGCCTACATCAGCGGTCCGCCGCTCGACCCCAGCGACACGTTCAGCGCCGAAATCTACGTCGGCGACCTCGCCAAACCGGGCGCAACGACGCTGAAGATGAGCTGCCTCGGTCTGAAGTACGGCACCCACGGCCCGCTTGTCACCAAGATGAGCGGCGGGCTCAAGACCGAATACGTGCGCAAGGACGTCAACTTCAACCCGGCCGGCGTCTTCACCGCCGAAAACGTCCTCAACCTCTTCGGCAACCAGCCCCAGGAAGCGACCGCGATCAACCGCTCCTGTTCGGAGCCGGGGACGCCGTCGATCACGATCTCCTCGCCGGCGCTCGGCGGCCCCCATGCCGGGGCCTTCGTGACGCTGCCGTTCGAGGACGTCCTCGGCACCTTCAGGGGCCTGGTGACGCCGTCGACCGAAGCGCCTCCCGGCGAATACGAAGCGGTGATCAGCTGCGGCAGCGGACGCGTCGGCGTCGGCAAGGTCGGCCTGCACTAACCACCACCCCGCGGTCGTCCTTTGTCCCGCTATCCGGGTGAAAGGACGACCGCGGTTGACATTTGGCCTCCCATAGAGGCCGAATGTCAACCGCGCTGGTGATTGGTGCCAGGCCCGGGGCGCAGCACGCGATCCTGGGCCTTGCCGAGCGTCCACATGCCGACGGCTCCGGCGAGGACGCCGAGCACCAGGATCGCGGCGAGGAGGATGACGAGGGCGACCAGTCCGACCGGGATCAGGGCGAGGATCGCGAAGAGGGTCTTGAGCGCGGGCGCGAGGGCGAGCGGCATCGGGCGCCAGCGTGAAGCAGGCGGCTAAAGATCGCCTGAGGGGCGCGGCCGCGGAACCGCGGTGCGAACGGCGAGCGCCAGCACGACGAGGACGGCGAGCGGGGTCACCCACCAGGCGGCGACGCCGAGGCGGGCGACGATCGCGGTGGCACCGAGGGCAAGAACGACGGCGACGGCGATCCGCCAGTCGTCACCGACCACGAAGTCCCAGACGCCGAGCGCGAAGCGGCGGATCATGGCCCCGTCTCCGCGGCGGCGATCGCCGAGGGGCGCGGAGCCCCCGACCCCTCCCCCGCCCGCCGCAGTCCCCGCACCAGCCACAGCGAGAGCGCCAGGACCGCCAGGGCCAGGAACGGCAGCGCCGCGTCACCGCCGGGCCAGCTGGCGCCGGCGCCCTCGGCGCCCCAGAAGGTGCCGAAGGTGGTCAGCAGCACGCCGACGACGAACTTCATCGTGTTCTCCGGCACCCGCGCCAGCGGCGCCCGCACCGCGATCCCGGCCGCCAGCACGACCAGCACGGCGGCCGCCCCAGCGGCGGCGGCGAGGCTGACGTCGCCCTGGGTGGCGCCGAAGGTGAGGACGATGAAGACGACCTCGAGCCCCTCCAGCAGGACCGCTTTGAAGGAGATCGCCAGGGCGTAGCCGTCGATCCCGGCGGCCCGCGGCACCGCCGCCGCGGCGGCGGTCTCCTCGGCGTAGATGCCCTCCTCGTCGTGCAGCGCCTTGACGCCGCCGGCCCGCAGGATCGCCTTGCGCAGCCACTGCAGGCCAAAGATCAGCAGGAGCCCGCCGACGAAGAGCCGCAGAGTCGCGATCGGCAGCCCGGTCAGGGCGGTGCCGAGCAGCCCCACCAGCAGGGCGAGGACGGCGAGCGCGGCGCCGGTGCCGATCAGCGCCGAGGACCAGTCGCGAGTGCCGCCGACGGCGAGGACGATCGTGAACGCCTCGACCGCCTCGACCGCGCAGGCGAGGAAGACGGAGATGGCGAGGCTGATCTCGGGTCCGCTCATCGGGCCGGCATTGTCACTGACGCGGATGAGAGCCGGCCAAAGCCCCCGCGTTCGCACTTGTCCGCGGTGGGGACGGATAACTGCGAACGCTCCGCTGAGGCACCGGGCTGGGATCTCGGCGTTCGCACTTATCCGCGGTGAGCGCGGATAACTGCGAACGCGCCGGGGCCGGGGCGCCGGCGCTACTCGGGGAGCAGGGCGGCGAGGAGGGCGCTGATCGCGGCGCTGCCGCCGGCGACCGCGGCGGTGGCGACGGCGCTGCCGTCCGGTAGGCCGTCGCGGTCGATCGCGGCGGCGGTGACGTCGGCGAGGTCACCGGCGACGCTCACGGCCAGGAGCGGGCGGACCGGGCCGCCGCGGGCCAGCGAGGCCAGGGCGAGGCCGTGGACGGCGACCTCGCGGGCGCCCATCCCTCGCAGGGCCACCTTGGCCGGCGCCGCCGCGGCGCCGGGGCCGAGCCAGCGGTTGCCGGCGACCTTGGCCGGCGCGAGCGCCAGCGCCAGCCCGTAGGCCACCCGGAAGCCGAGGATGCCGTAGCTGGCGGCGCGGACGCTGGTGTCGCGGGAAGGCATCCCGCCGGTTCTACCCCTTGCGGGTGGGCAGCCAAACGAAGCGCCGCGCCGCGATCCAGGTCCCGGCGAGGGCCCAGGCGGCGAGGACGGCGACGTCGAGCGCCAGCGGCCCGGCCGGCACCGAGCCGACGAAGCCGCGGTGGACGAGGTCGGCGACGTGCTCGACCGGAAAGACCGAGGCGACGTCGTTGAGCCAGGGCGGCAGCTCGGAGGTCGGGACCCAGACCCCGGAGATGAAGAACAGCGGCAGCATCACCACCTGGATCATCGGCTGGGCCGAGTCGGCCGAGTCGGCGAAGGTGCTGAGCGCGTAGCCGAGCCCGCAGAAGGCGGCGCAGCCGAAGACGATGCCGAGCACCAGGGCGAGGGCCCCGGCCGCCGCCGGGGCGATCCCGAAGGCGACCCCGGCGACCACCAGCAGGATCGCGACCGAGCCGATCGCCATGCCGACCACGGTCAGCGACTGCGAGACGATCAGCGCCCAGGCCGGCATCGGCGTCGCCCGGCGGCGCTTGAGGATCCCGAGCTCGCGCTGCTGGACGACCTGGGCCACCAGCATCGCCAGGGTCGTCGTCGTCAGCGTGAAGACGATCACGCTCGGCACGAAGAAGTGGGCGTAGTTGATCTTCACCCCGTTCTGGGTCGTTTCGCCGCCGTGGAAGACGCCGGCGAAAACGCCGAGCAGGATCAGCGGGAAGATCAGCGTGAACATCCGCGCCCGCTTGTTGCGCAGGAACGCCAGCATCCCGTAGCGGGTGGTGTGCAGGACCAGAGCCATCGGTCAGCCCTCCTTGGTCGTGGTCGCCGGTTCGGGGGCGGTCCGCCGAGCGCCGTCCTCGGCAGCCCCGGTCAGGCGCAGGTAGACGTCCTCGAGCGTCGGCCGGTGGACTTCCAGTTCGCCGATCTCGATCTCGCGCCCGTCTGCCCAGGTCCCGAGCCGCTGCAGGTCGGCGAGCGGCGCGGCGCTGTGGAGGAGGACGCGGGGGCCGTCGCTCGAGGCGACCAGCATCTCGAGCTCGATCGGCAGATCGGCGGCGCCGAGGCCGGCGGGCAGGACGAAGGCGATCTCGGAGGCGGCGATGTCGCGATGGCCGATCGTCCGCGGCGAGCCCTGGTCGACGATCTCGCCGTCGGCGATCACCGCGATCCGGTCGGCGAGCCGCTCCGCCTCTTCCATGTAATGGGTGGTGAGGAACATCGTCACCCCGAGGTCGCGGAGGCCGTCGAGCATGGCCCAGGCCTCCCGCCGCGCCGCCGGGTCGAAGCCGGTCGTCGGCTCGTCGAGAAAGATCAGCTCGGGATCGCCGATCAGCGCCAGCGCCACGTCGAGCCGGCGCCGCCGGCCGCCGGAGAGCTCGTTGGCGAGCTTGCCGCCTTCGCCCTCGAGGCCGACCAGGGCCAGCGTCTCCTCGACCCCGCGCGGCCGGCTGTAGAGGCCGGCGTAGAGCTCCATGCACTCGCGCACCTTCAGCTCGGCCTCGCCGGGGGACTCCTGCATG
Source organism: uncultured Actinomycetes bacterium (assembly GCA_963839115.1). Lineage (GTDB taxonomy): Bacteria > Actinomycetota > Thermoleophilia > Solirubrobacterales > 70-9 > VAYN01. Next base: position 597,298 of record CAWITM010000001.1, on the reverse strand, counting down.
ACGATGCCGACGCGGTCGCGCCAGGCGGCGCTGGCGCGGGCGGGGTCCTCGCCGAGGATCGAGACCTCGCCGGCGTCGCGCCGCTGGAACCCCTCGAGGATCTCGATCGTCGTCGTCTTGCCCGCCCCGTTGGGGCCGAGGAAGGCGAAGATCTCGCCGTGGCGCACGTCGAGGTCGATGCCGCGCACCGCTTTGACGTCGCCGTAGGTCTTGGTCAGGCCGCGGATGGAGATGACTGAATCGCTCATGGCCGCCAAGCTACGCCCGCCGCCGCGCCACGTCATCGGCGCCGGCGTCGAAATCGCCACTCCACCCCTGGGTGGACGCCGCCGGCACGCGCTCAACCCCGGCGCCGATGACACGCGCCCCGCCGCGGCCTAACCTGCGTGGCATGCAGTTCTTCCGTCCCGACGGCACCACCCGCCCTAACGGGATCGTCGCGCTGCGCGACCGCCTCTCCGGCAGCAACCTCGCCGGCGGGCGCTTCCGCGCCTGGCCGGTGGTCTCGATGCTGCTGATCCTGGTCTCCGGCGTGATCGGCACCCCGGCCCCGGCACTGAGCGGCGAAGGCTTCCTGACCCTGGTCGGCGGCGGCACGATCATCGCCCTGATCGTCATCGAGGTCGTCTGGGACCCGCAGTCCGACCGCGCCGGTTTCGCGACCTGCCTGGCGCTCGGGCTGGCCTCGGTGATGCTGATGCTGGTCCAGCCGGCCGGCACCGCGGTGATCGGCACCTACGCGGCGGTCGCCAGCGCCGTGATCCGGCTGCCGCGGCGCCTGGCGCTGGCGGTGGTGATCCCGATCGTCGGCCTGGTCGACCTGCTGGTCGTCCTCGGCAGCAACGAATGGCTCCTCGTCCTCGCCTGGACGACGATCGCCTACGCCTTCATGTTCGTGATCGGCCACCTGGTGCGACTGAGCGAAGACCACCAGGAGCAGGCCCAGGAACTGCTGGACGAGGAGAACCGGACCCGCGAGGCCCGCAACGAGGCCGCCGCCCTGGCCGAGCGCAGCCGCATCGCCCGCGAGATGCACGACGTGCTGGCGCACTCGCTCTCGGCGCTGTCGGTCGAGCTCGAGGGAGCCCGGCTGCTGGCGCTCGACCGCGACGCCGACGCCGACGTGATCGCCGCGATCGGACGCGCCCACCGCCATGCCGCGACCGGCCTGGGCGAGGCCCGCGGGGCGATCGAGGCGCTGCGCGGCGACGCCGTCCCGGGACCCGAGCGCCTGCAGGAGCTGGTGGCGGAATTCGAGGTCCACGGGGTCGAGACCTCACTCGCCGTCGAGGGGACCCCGCGGCGCCTGCCCTCGGAGGCGGCGCTGGCGATCTACCGCACCGCCCAGGAGGCGCTGACGAACGTCCGCAGGCACGCCGAGGACGCCAGCCGGGTGACCCTCTGCCTCGACTACGAGGAGGACGGCGTGCGCCTGGTGGTCGAGGACAACGACGGCGGCGACGGCGCGGCGTCGGGCGTCCTCCAGCCCGCCGCGCTGGCGGCGGCCGGCGCCGGCTACGGAGTGAGCGGGATGCGCGAGCGCGCCGAGCTGATCGGCGGCCGGCTGCTCGCCGGGCCGGTCGACGGCGGCTACCGGGTCGAGCTGTGGGTGCCGGCGCCGGGCTCGGCGCCGGATCCGGACGCGGCGTGAGCGCCAAGCCGCTGCGGGTCCTCGTCGCCGATGACCAGCGCGTCGTCCGCGAGGGGCTGACGCTGATGCTCGGGCTGCTCGACGGGATCGAGGCGGTCGGCGCCGCCGCCGACGGCGAGGAGGCGCTGGCGCTGGCGGCCAGCGAGCGTCCCGACGTCGTCCTGATGGACCTGCGGATGCCGCGGCTCGACGGCATCGAGGCGACCCGGCGCCTGGCGGCGAGCGACCCCGGCATCGGCGTCATTGCCCTGACCACCTACGCCGACGACGAGACCGTGATGTCGGCGCTGCAGGCCGGCGCCCGCGGCTACCTGACCAAGGACGCCGGCGCCGAGCAGATCCGCGCCGCGGTCGAGGGCGTGGCGGCCGGCGAGGCGGCGCTCGACCCGGCGGTCCAGAAGCACCTGATCGCCGCCGTCGCCGAGGGCGGCGGCGCGGCCGAGCCCGACGCCCTGCCCGACGGCCTCACCCCGCGCGAGGCCGAGGTCCTCGGCCTGATCGCCGCCGGCCTCTCCAACAGCGAGATCGCCGACCGCCTGGTGGTCAGCGCGGCGACGGTGAAGAGCCACGTCAACCACCTCTTCGCCAAGATCGGCGCCCGCGACCGCGCCCAGGCGGTCGCCTACGCCTACCGCCAGGAGCTGGCGGCGCCGGAGGACTCCGAGGCCTGAGCCCCCACCCGCGGTCGTCCTTTCCCCACCTATAGCGCCGGAAAGGACGACCGCGCTAGCGGTGGCTGAGGATGTTGAGGACGTTGCCGCCGGGGTCGCGGACGAAGAAGCGGCGCACACCCCAGGGCTCGTCGGTGAGCGGATGGACGATCTCGCAGCCCCGCGCCAGCGCCGCCGCGTGGGCGGCGTCGACGTCGTCGACCTCGATCGAGGCGGCGGCCGGCTCCGGCGCGGTCCGGTCCTCCGACACCAGGGTGATCTGCTTGCCGGGATCCTCGCGGTCGGCGTAGGTGACGACCCAGCCCTGGTCCATCGCGACCTCCATGCCCAGCACCTCGGCGTAGAAGTCAGCGGCGGCCGCGGGCTCGTCGTTGTGGAGGTCGGGGACGACGCGGCGAACGCTCATCGGCCGACGATATCGCCGGGGCCTTGGCGATTTGGGTTCGCATGGCGAACCTGAGTCGCCAAGCGGCCGGGCTCGCTCAGTAGCCGATCGGGTGGCGGACGACGTAGCCCTGCGGGTAGGGCGGTTCGGCGTGCCAGCGGGGGCCGGTCACGCCGGTCGGGTCGCCGCCGGTGTCCCAGCGCAGCCCCGCGATCACGGCGTAGACGTGCAGCTTGTTCGCGTAGATCGTGATCCAGCGGCCGGGACCGGGTTCGCCCCAGGTCGCGAACGAGCCAGAGACGAGTGGCGCTTCCAGCAGGCCGCCGCCGTGGAGGGCGTAGCTGACCGAGCCCGAGCAGTCATAGCCCCGGTCCCACCAGCGGGCGTGGCCGCCGCCCCAGACGTAGGGGGTGGCGCGGATGCGGTTGGCGGCGGCGATGACCGCCTTGACGGCCGGCGGTGCCGCGGCCGGGGCGATCGCGCGTTCGCCGGCCAGGGTCGCGAGCGGGCCGGCCGGGGCGACCGGGACCGGGACCGGCGCCGGCAGGCCGGTCGGCGGGGCTTCGGCGGGCGGCGCCGTTTCGGCCGGGGCCGGTTGGCGCGGCGAGTAGCCGCCGGGGGAGGCGATCGCGCCGCGGGTGAGGCTGGAGGCGGCGAAGAGGAGGATCACGGCGATGCTGGCGATCAGCGCCGGGCGCAGCAGCGAGGTCGATTCGGCCTCGCCGGCCGCGCGGAAGTCTCTTGCCGGCGCGAAATCGCTCGGCGCCACAAAGTCGGCCGGCGGCGTGAGATCTGGCTCTGCAAGGCTCACAACCACTAGATCGGATCGCCACGAGCCCGGGCGAAGCCCTGCACGTCGGCGCCCAGCTCCGAATTCCTTCCCCGATCTCGACAGAATCGCCGCCGTGACCAGACTCCGTCTCCTCCTCATCGCCACCGCCGCCCTCTGGGCCCTCGCCGCCGGCTCCGCCGCGGCCTCGCCGTGGACGCTCACCAACCTCAACCTCGGCGCCGAAGAAACGATCTACGGGATGAACTGCCAGCCGACCGGGTTCTGCGTCGGCGTCGGCCAGGAAGGCGTCGTGATCGATTCCGCCGCCCCGACCGGCGGCGCCGCGGCCTGGGCGATCGGCCACCTCGCCCTGGAAGAAAACCTGCGCGGCAACCTGCGCGGCGTCTCCTGCCCGACCGAATCGCTCTGCGTCGCCGTCGACTTCAGCGGCGGCGTCTGGACGACGACCGAACCGGCCGCCGGCGCCGCCGCCTGGCACGCGACCAGGATCCCGAAAGCGCGCTCGCTCTTCGGCATCTCCTGCTCGCCGAGCGAATGCCTGCTCATCGGCAGCGGCGGCTTGATCGTGCGCTCAACCGAGCCGACCGGCGGCGCCGCTGCCTGGACCGTCTCCCATCTCCCCGAAGCGGCGCCGCTGCGCTCGATCTCCTGCACCGGCACTCTCTGCGTCGCCGGCGCCTTCGACGGCGGCCTCTGGACGACGACCGACCCCGCCGGCGGCGGCGCTGCCTGGACCGCGGTCGGCCAGCCGGCGGGCGAAAACCCGGCGCTCGGCGTCACCTGCCAGAACCCCGCCCTCTGCCTCGCCGGCAACGCCGGCAGCGTCCTCGTCACGACCGCGCCGACCGCCGGGGCCGCCGCCTGGCCGGCGACCCCGCTCGCCAACCGCTTCCAGATCCTCGCCGCCTCCTGTCCGAGCGCCGCGCTCTGCGTCCTCGCCAGCAACAACGGCGAAGTGACGGCGACGACGAACCCGCCCGGCGGCTCGTCCGCCTACCTCACCGAACACCTGATCAAAGGCGTCACCAACGCCCTCTTCGGCCTCTCCTGCCCGACCGAAGCGCTCTGCGTCGCCGGCGGCAAGTACGGCCAGCTGCTGACGACGACCGCGCCGGCGCTGACCGGCGTGCCGGAACCGCTGCCCCCGGCGCCGCCGGAAACGGTGCTGCTGCACGGCCCCCGGAGGACGATCCGGATCGGCGCCCACGCACTGGCGCCGACCGTCTCCTTCCGCTTCTCCGCGAGCGTCGTGCCGGCCTACTTCCGCTGCCAGATGGACCAGCGCCCGGGCGCGATCTGCACGCCGCCGCGGCGCTTACGCGTCGGCGCCGGCAAGCACGTCTTCCGGGTCCGCGCCTTCGACGCCGGCGGCGGTGACCCGACCCCGCTCGTCTACCGCTTCCAGGTGATCCGCGCCAAGCCGCCGAAGCCGAAGCCCAAACCGAAGCCGAGGCCGAGGAAGCACCACCCGGGCAAATGAGGGCGCGGGACTGGGGCCTCGACGAGCGCGTCCGGGGCTCCGCCCGGATCGGCATCTCGCGGGTCTCCTCGTCCTGGTTCGCGATCCTCCAGGCCGCCGTCGCCGCCGGGCTCTCGTGGTTCCTGGCGCGGCTGATCGTCGGCCAGCCGCAGCCCTTCTTCGCCCCGGCGGCGGCGGTGATTTCGCTCGGCCTCTCCCGCGGCCAGCCGCGCCGGCGCGCCGTCGAGCTGTCGATCGGGGTCGCCGTCGGGATCGGGATCGCGGCGCTGATCGTCAAGCTGATCGGCGTCGGCGCGATCCAGGTGACGGTTCTCGTCGCCCTCGTCATGGCGGTCGCTCTGCTCTTCGGCAGCAGCCCGATCCTGATCAACCAGGCCGCCGTCTCGGCGCTCCTGATCATGACCCTGCCCGGCCAGGGAGCCGAGATCGACCGCTTCCTCGACGCCTGCGTCGGCGGCGCCGTCGCCGTCCTCCTCGGCCAGTTCCTGCTCTTTCGAGACCCCTTCGCCGAGGTCGCCGAGGCGCGTCGCGTGGCCCTTGCCGACCTCGCCGGGGCGCTCGAGGAGATCGCCGCCGTCCTCGCCAAGCCGGACCTCGCCGCCGCCGAAGCCGCGCTGGCCCGCGCCCGCCGCCTCGACGACCAGGTCGACCACCTCTACGACGCCGTCAACGAAGCCGGCGAGACGGTCTCCTTCTCACCCCGCCGCCGCACCCTGCTGGAGCGCCTCGACCCGCAGTCCGACGCCGCCCCACAGCTCGACTACGCCGTCCGCGACACCCGCGTCCTCGCCCGCGCCACGGCCACCGCGACGCGCCGCGAGGTCGCCCTCGACCCGGGACTCGCGCGCGGCGTCGAGGCCCTCGCCGAAGCCGCCCGCGCCCTCGGCCCGAGCCGCCCGGGCGGCGACGAGGAGGTCGCCCGGCTGGCGACGGCGGCGGCCCGCGAAGCCTCCCGCGCCGACACCGGCGGCGCCCTCTGGGCGACGATGATCGTGGGGCAGTCGCGGGCGATCGCCTTCGACCTCCTGCGCGCGGCCGGCGAGGGTGCCGACGAGGCCCGCGCCCGCCTCGGCCCGCCGGAACCGACGCTCGAAGCCGAGCTGCCGGACGCCCAGCCGTAGCGGCTAGGGCGTCGAGCCCTTGGTCAGCCGCGGCTGGACGAGTCGCCCGCCTGGGGCCAGCGCCGCGGCGATCGCCTCGAGGGCGCGTTCGCAGCCGGCGCGGTCGACGTCGAGGTGGGTGATCGCGCGCAGGCCCGAGTCGACGGCGCTCAGTTCGACGCCCTGCGCGGCGACGGCGTCGATCACAGAGCGGCAGTCGCGATCGGCGTCGAAGATGACGATGTTGGTCTCGACCGTGGCGGGGTCGATCGTGACGCCGTCGATCGCCGCCAGGCCCTCGGCGAGGAAACGGGCGTTGGCGTGGTCCTCGGCGAGGCGCTCGACGTTGTGTTCGAGCGCGTAGACGGCGCCGGCGGCGACGATCCCGGCCTGGCGCATCGCGCCGCCGAACATCTGCTTGTAGCGCCAGGCCTCCTCGATCAGCTCCCGGGAGCCCGCCAGGCAGGCGCCGACCGGGGCGCCGAGGCCCTTGCTGAAGTCGATCCAGGCGGTATCGAAGCCGGCCGCATGGGAGGCAGCGCTCTGGCCCGAGGCGACGACCGCGTTCATCAGCCGGGCGCCGTCGAGGTGCTTGCGCAGGCCGTGGGCGTCGGCGACCGTGAGGACCTCGTCGAGCTGGGCGCGCGGCCAGACGCGGCCGCCGCCGAAGTTGGTCGTCTGCTCGACGCAGAGCAGGCGCGAGTTGGGCTGGTGGCGGTCGTCGGGGTCGCGCATCGCCGCCTCGAGGGTCGCGGCGCTGAACATCCCGCCCTCGCCGTCGAGGGAGCAGGTCATCGCCCCCGAGATCGCCGCCGCGCCGGCAGCCTCGGCGACGATCGGGTGCGATTCGCGGTGGGCGTAGAACTCATCGCCGAGCGGCCCGATGTGGAGGCGGATGCCGATCTGGTTGCACATCGACCCCGAGGGCAGGAAGAGCGCCGCCTCCATCCCCAGCAGGTCGGCGATCCGCTCCTGGAGGTCGTTGACGGTCGGATCCATGCCGCGCTGTTCGTCACCGACCGCGGCGTTCGCCATCGCCTCGCGCATCGCCCGGCTGGGCTGGGTCTGGGTGTCGGAATAGAGGTTGACCGGGTTCTCGCTCACCCCCTCCACGCTATTGAAACCGCCGCCTCGGTCTTGTCCAAAGCGATGAAATCGCCCCCAGGACTGGCGCAACGCTGAACTACTCGTTACTCTGACCACTTGTTCAGCCAGCGCTCACGTCCGGTCAATGTTCTGCTCCTGCTGACCAGCGCCGCGCTCGTTTCCCTCCTCGTCGCCGCGATCGCCTCCGCCCTGCCGGGCGACCCGCCAATCGTCAACCAGCAGCCCGACAACGGCCCGAGCGTGCCGGCCGTCGCCGAAGGCCTCAAGGTCGGCTTCACCTGCCCGGCCTACCGCAGCGCCGAAGAAGTCATCGTGACCGAAGAAGAAAACGAAGAAGAAGAAATCGAAATATCCGAAGAAACGGTCACGACCCTCGGCTCGAGCGAAGAATATGGCGTCCACTTTTCGACCAGCCCGGCCCTCGGAAAAGACGGTCGCCTGACCACGGCCGGCTTCGACGAAGCCGGCGAAGGCGAAGCCGAAGCGGTCAAAGGGACGCCGAACTGCACCTCCGAACTCGAACTGCCGACGACGCCGAACCCCCCCGTCCTCTACTCGGGACGCGTCTACTGGCAGGCGTTCCGCGAATGCGAAGGCTGCGAAACCGGCTACGAAACCGGCCCGGTCGGCTCCTTCGTCGTCGTGCCGACGGTCCAAGAAGCCGAAATCAACTTCGAGAACCACATCTTCGGCGGCTACCTGACCAAGGTCGTCTTCACCTCCGCGGCCGAACTCAAAGGCACCACCATCCAGCTGCAGGAATGGAACGGCAGCGCCTGGGCGACGATCGCCTCCGACCCCGGCAACAACGCCTTCGAAAACAGCTTCTTCGTCAAGCTCGAACCGGGTCACCGGCTGCTGCGGCCGGTGGTCGTCGGCACCGGGGTGACCGTCGCGCTCGAAGAAAAGGCGCGGACCGTCCGCAAGCCGAAGGGCTCGCCGACGCCGCCGGTCAAGACCGGCACCTGGGAAGTCGCCGGCAGCGCCGAAACCCGCGAAGAAGAACCGCTGACCTTCAAGGTGACCAAGGGCGGCACGATGCTGGAGGGCCTGGTCGGCTACGCCGAAGCGATCTGCCGCGGCCCCAACAAAGGCGAAAGCGTGACGATCGAATCGACCGCGACGATCCACAAAGCGCGGATCGCCCCTGACGGGACGGTCGTCGCGACCAGCGCCAACCACGGGGCAAACCCGGCGCTCGTCAACCTCACCGGCAACTTCTACAACGGCCGCTTCACCGGCGAAATCAACAGCACCTTCGCCAACTGCGCCGGCTTCCGCCAGTTCGAAGCCGTCCCGGCAGCGCCGCCGAAGAAGTAAGGCCCCACCCCTTACAGGTAAGGGATCGGGCCCCCGATCCGTAGGCATTCGCCCGATGTGCGGGGGCGCTCTCAGCGGCATTCTGGAACGTGCCAGAGATTCGAGCCAGAAAGGAGCCGAGAGATGAATCCCAACCAGATCCAGATCGCCAATAACCGCGTCACCCAGACCCAGATGAAGCGGGAGGCATCGCAGTCGCGTCTCCTCGCACGGCTGAGGCGGCGATAATCGCTGGATGGCGACCCGCGTCAGTGCCAGCCGGCTGATCGGGCGGGCTGGAGAGCTTGCCGAGCTGGAGGCTGCCCTCGGCGAGGTGCAGGGGGGCTCGCCGGCGATGGTGGTGGTCGCGGGCGAGTCGGGTGTCGGTAAGTCGCGGCTGCTGCAGAGCTTTCTGGCTCGCGCCCGCGACGCCGGCACCCGAACCTTCGGCGGCGAGTGCATCGAGCTCGGCCGCGACGAAATCCCCTACGCGCCGCTGATCGCGGCGCTGCGGCCGCTGGTCCGCGAGCACAACCCGGCGCTGGCGGCGATCTCGGCCTCCTCGCGCGAGGGCCTCGCCCGCCTCACCCCCGAGCTGGCCGGCCCCGAGCCGGTCGCCGACGAGGACCGGCACCGGCCGATGGAGGGCCTGCTGTCACTGCTCGAGGCGATGGCCGAGGAGACCCCGGTTGTCCTCTGGCTCGACGACACCCAGTGGGCCGACCGCGCCACCCGCGACTTCCTCGCCTACCTCAGCGGCTCCTGCGAAGACATGCGGCTGCTGACCGTGATCGTCTACCGCTCCGAGGAGCTTCAGCGCCGCCACCCGATGCGGGCCCTGCTCGCCCAGGTCGGCCGCGGCCGCCGCGTGCGCCGGCTCGAGCTCGAGCCCTTCGACCGTGGCGACGTCGCCACCCAGCTCGGCGACATCCTCGGCAGCGACCCCGACGCCGAGATCGTCGACCGCTTCTTCGAGCGCAGCGAAGGCAACCCGCTCTTCACCGAGGAGCTCCTGGCCGCCGGGCGCGACGGCCGCGGCGAGCTGCCGAGCACCCTGCGCGACGCGCTGCTGCTGCGGGTCGAGCGGCTCTCCGAGCCCGCTCAGGCGGCGCTGCGCCTGCTCGCCGCCGCCGGACGTGCCGACCACCGCCTCTTCCTCGACACCTGCGGGATCGACGAGGCGACGCTCGCCGGCGGGCTGCGCGAGGCGGTCTCGGCGCAGGTGATCATCGTCCACCGCGACAGCCGCTACGGCTTCCGCCACGCCCTCCTCGGCGAGGTCATCTACGACGACCTGCTGCCCGGCGAACGCGCCGACCTCCACCTCAAACTGGCGCGGGCGCTGGAGGCGCGGCTGGAAGCGAGCGCCGCGAACGGGCGCGACCGCTCGCCGGTCGATGCCCAGGTCGCGCTGCTGAGCGAGGATCGCGCCGGGCTCGCCGCCGCGGTCGCCCACCACTTCAGCTACGCCGAGGACCAGCCGGAAGCGCTGCGGACCGCGGTCGCCGCCGCCCGCGCCGCCGAGGGCGTGCGGGCGCCCGGGGCCTCGACGAAGATGCTCGACCGGGCGCTCAAGCTGTGGCGCCGTGTCCCCGAACCGGAGACGCTGGCCGGGGTCAGCCACGCGACCCTGCTCACGCTCGCCGCCAAAGCCCACAACCTCGACGCCGACGAGGGCCACGCGATCTCCCTCTATGAAGAGGTGCTCGACGAGCTCGACGCGGCGGCCGAGCCGCACCGGGTCGCCGGCACGCTCGCCGGCCTCGCCGCGGCGCGCTGGACGATCGGCCAGGCCGACGCCGCCCGCGATGACCTCGAGCGGGCGCTGGCGCTGCTGCCGGAGTGCGACCCGACCCCCGAGCGGGCCGGCATCCTCGAACTGAAAGCCCGCTTCCTGCTGCTGCAGGGCCGCTTCGAGGCCGGCCGCGACGCCTCACTGGAGGCACTGCGGGCGGCCGAGGCGACCGGCGTCGAGGTGACCAAGGCCGGCGTCCTCAGCCGGCTCGGCATGGCGCTCTACAAGCTCGGCGAAGAGGAGGAGGGCGACAGGCGGATGCGCCAGTCGATCGAGCTGGCGCGCCGCTCCGGCTCCAACGACCAGCTGTCGACGGTGATCGTCAACTACACCGACTCCCTCCACCATGCCGGCCACAGCGAGGCGGCGGCGGAGCTGGCCGCCGCCGGCGAAGCCGAGATCACTCCCGGCGACCGCTCGGGGATCTGGATCGCCTGCGTCCGGGCCGAGGTCCTCTTCGACCTCGGGCGCTGGGACGAGGCCGAAGCGGTGCTGCCGAACCGCAACAACGCCCAGGGTGGGATGACCTTGGCGAACCTGCTGCTGCAGCGCGGGCGGCTGCTGCTCGGCCGCGGCGACACGGTCAAGGCGCGGGCGCGGATCCGCCTGCTGCAGTCCAGCGTCGCCGAGTCGGTCGAGCCCCAGTGGATCGCGCCGGTGGCCGGCCTCGCCGCCGAGCTCGAGCGCCGCGAGGGCAACTTCGGTGCCGCCCGCGAGGCGGTCGACCGGGCGATCGACCGGATCGAGTTCTGCAGCGAGGACGCTGCCCGGATGGCGCAGATCTGCGCCGCCGGGGTCGGGGTCGAGGCCGACGCCGCCGAGGGGGCGCGGGCGCGCGGCGACGAGGAGGAGCTGCGGCTGGCGCTGGCGCGGGCCGACCTGATGGCGGCGCGAACCGAGGCGGCGGCGGAGACGATGAGCCGTAGCCTCGAGCTGGCCTACGGCGCCACCGCAGAGGCGCAGCTGGCCCGCGCCAACCGCGCCGCCGACGCGCCGGCGCTGCTGGCCGCCGCCGCGGCGGCCTGGGAAGGCCTCTCGCGCCCCTACCCGACGGCGCTGGCGCGGTGGCGCCAGGCCGAGGCGCTGACGGCTGCCGGCGAGCGGGCCGAGGCCGGCGAGCGGGCTGGCGAAGCGCTGGCCGGAGCGCGCCGGGTCGGCGCCTACTGGCTGGTCGAGGAGGTCAGCGGCCTGATCGCCAGGGCGCGGCTCCCGGCCGGCGCCGACGCGGCCGCCGAGAACGGTGCCGGGGACGGGGCAGCCGGCGCGGCGCCCGCCGCCAACGGCAGCGCCGAGCGTCCGACCGACCCCTTCGGCCTGACCCCGCGCGAGCGCGAAGTGCTGGCACTGCTCGCCGAGGGCGCGACCAACCGCGAGATCGGCGAACGGCTGTTCATGGCCGAGAAGACGGCCAGCGTCCACGTCTCGCGGATCCTCGCCAAGCTCGACGTCCGCAGCCGCACCGAGGCGGCGGCGCTGGCCTACCGCCTCGACCTCACCGCCTGAGCCCGGCCCCGTCCCGCCGCCTCAGCGCCCACGCCGCACGCCCGCCCCGGCGCCCGCCCGCGCGCGCACCGTTCGCAGAAAAGCGCCCACAGCGGGACAAGCGCGGAAGCGTCAGCCATCGGTCGCGCGCAGGTAGGCCAGCACCGCCAGCACCCGCCGGTGGTCGTCCTCGGCGGCGGGCAGCTCGAGCTTGCCGAAGATGTTGGAGATGTGCTTCTCGACCGCCCCCGGAGTGACCACGAGGGCGGCGGCGATAGCGCTGTTGGTGCGGCCCTCGGCCATCAGCGAGAGCACCTCGCGCTCGCGCGGGGAGAGCGCCTCGAGCGGGCCGTCACCGGCCTCGCGGCGATCGGCCATCAGCTCCGAGACGACCTCGCGGTCGAGCGCCGTCCCGCCCGCCGCGACCCGTTCGATCGCGTCGATGAAGGCCGGGATGTCGCCGACCCGCTCCTTCAGCAGGTAGCCGACGCCGCCCTCTCCCCCGGCCAGCAGTTCGGCGGTGTAGACCGGCTCGACGTAGGCGGAGAGGATCAGCACGGCGAGTCCGGGATGGCGCTCGCGGGCGGCCAGCGCGGCGCGGATCCCCTCGTCGCTGAAGGTCGGCGGCAGGCGCACGTCGACGATCGCGAGGTCGGGCTTGTGGGCGCCGACGATCCGCAGCAGCCCCTCGCCGTCCTCGGCCTGGGCGACGACCTCGACGTCGCGTTCGCGCAGCAGCGCGACCAGCCCTTCGCGCAGCAACAGCTGGTCCTCGGCGATCACGACCCGCATGGCAACTCCACCTCGATCCGGGTGCCGCCGCCGGGCGGCGAGGTCACCGTCATCTCGCCGTCGAGCGCGGCGACGCGCTGGCGCAGGCCGGAGAGCCCGCCGCCCGCGGGGTCGGCGCCGCCGGGCCCGTCGTCGGCGACGGTGACCTCGAGCCGGTCGCCGGCCATCGCGATCCGCACCTCGGCGCCGGCGTCGGGAGCGTGCTTGGCGACGTTGGTGAGCGACTCGGCGACGACGAAGTAGGCGGCGTTCTCGATCGCCGTCGGCGGCCGGCGGTCGAGCTCGGCGTCGACCGCGACGGGGATCGGCGCCCGCCCGCCGAGTGCAGCGACCGCCGCCGGCAGCCCGCGGTCGGAGAGCACCGGCGGGGCGATGCCGCGGGCGAGGTCGCGGACTTCGGCGATCGCCGCGCTGGCCTCCGAGCGCGCCTGGCGCAGCAGCTCGGCGGCCTCGGGACGGTCGGCGAGTCCCTCCTCGGCGCGCCCGAGCTGCATCGTCAGGGCGACGAGGCGGGCCTGGGCGCCGTCGTGGAGGTCGCGCTCGATCCGCCGCAGCTCGGCCGCCTGCACGTCGAGCGCGCCGCGCCGGGTTTTGGTCAGGACGTCGACCCGCTCGGTCAGCTCGCGCTCGCGGCTGGCGGTGAGGTCGTGGCCGAGCGCCATCAGCGCCAGCGCATGGAGGCCGAAGAGGATCGCCAGGCCGAGCATCGGCCAGACCGGCCAGAAGTAGCCGCCGCCGGCCAGCGCCCAGACGATCGCGACGACGCCGACGAGGACCAGCGAGAGCGCCGCCTGGGTCTCGAGCCGCCGCCGCGGACCCGGTGGCGAGGTGCGCACCTCGCGCACCGCCACCACCGCGGCCAGCGGGATCGCCAGCCCGAGCCAGGCCCAGGCCGGCCAGAAGTAGCCGGCGCCGGTCAGAGCCCAGATCAGCGCCAGGAGCAGGTCCAGCCCGGCGATGAAGTACGCCGGCGCCCGCGGGACGCTGGCCGGGACCGCCGGCAGGCGGTCCCGGAGCTGGGCCGCGCGCTCGCGCGCCCTGGTGAGGCCGTCGGTCAAGCGCCGGCCACCCCCTCGCGGGCTCGGCGCCGCCGGGTAGGGCGCTCGGCACCGTCGCCGGAACCGGGTTCGACGCCCGCCTCCGAGCCTCCGCCGACGTCCGGGTCGCGGCCGGCCTGCGAATCGCCACCGGGACCGTCCCCAGCCGATCCCTCGAGCCCGACCCGCGGCAGCCACTCGAGCCAGCGCGGCAGGTACCAGTTGCGCTCGCCGAGCAGCTTCATCACCGCCGGCAGGAGGACGCCGCGGATCACCGTCGCGTCGATCAGGATCGCCGCCGCCAGCCCCACTCCCATCTCCTTGAAGTCGAGGAAGGAGAGGGTCGCGAAGATCGCGAACACGGCGACCATCACCGCTGCCGCGCTGGTCACGACGCCGGCGGTCGTCTTCAGGCCCTGGGAGACGGCCGCCTCGGTCGACATGCCGCGATCGTACGCCTCGCGGATGCGGGTGAGGATGAACACGTGGTAGTCCATCGACAGCCCGAAGAGGACGACGAACAGGAACAGTGGCAGCCAGGCGGTGATCGACCCGGTCGAGGTGAAGTCGAGCGCGCCTTCGAAGTGGCCGTCCTGGAAGATCCAGACGATCACCCCGTAGGCGGCCGCGACCGACAGCAGGTTCAGCCCGATCGCGACCAGCGGCACGACCAGCGAGCGGAAGCTGACCAGGAGCAGCAGGAACGCGGCGCCGAGCACGAAGGCGAAGACCCAGGGCACGCGCTGCGCCAGGAGGTCGTTGAAGTCCTTCGAGCTGGCGGTGTTGCCGGCGACCTGGGCGCTGGCGCCGGGGGCGCGGTCGATCGTCGCCGGGATGAGGCGGCTCCGGAGGGTCGTGAGGGCGGCCTCGGAGCGGGCGTCGGTGCCGTCGCCGCGCAGGGGTACCCGCACTTCGGCGGCCCGGTGGTCCTTGCTGACGCGAACCGGGATCGATCCGGCGAACGCGCCCCGATCGGCGAGCGTCCGCTGCTTGAGCTGGCGGATCGCGCGCGCCACCGGCGGCGCGGTGACGTCCGGCGCCGAGACCATGACCTTGGCCGGTTCCTGGTCGCCCGGGAAGGCGGCCTGCATGCGGTCATAGGTACGGACGATCGGCATCGATTTCGGCAGTCCGTTCTCACCGCTGTTGGCGGTGTGGAGACCGAAGGCGGGGATCGCCATGACGACCAGCGCGGCGAGGGCGAGGCCGGCCGAGAGCGCCGGGCGCCGCAGGACGCGGTCGACGAGCGCGCCCCAGGCGCGGCTGGTGCGGGTCGGGGCGGGGGCCGCGACACCGGTGTCGCGACGGGTGCGACTGCGGCGACTCCGTCCCAGGAACGGCACCCGTCCCTTCTCGATCCGGTCGCCGAGCCAGGCCAGGGTCGCCGGCAGCACGGTCAGCGAGCCGACCATCGCGACCGCGACGACGACGATGGTGCCGGTGGCAAACGATGCGAAGGTCGGGTCGCCGGCGATGTACATGCCGGCCATCGCGACCATCACCGTGAACCCGGAGACGAGGATCGCCCGCCCCGAGGTCGCCGCCGCCGCTTCCAGGGAGGCCCGCTCGCCGTTACCGGCGGCGCGCTCCTCGCGCTCGCGGCGCAGGTAGAACATCGTGTAGTCGACGCCAACGGCGAGGCCGATCAGCAGGATCACCGAGTCGATCTGTTCGGCGACCGGGCCGAAGATGTGGCTGATCGGACCGAGCAGGCCGATCGTCGCGCCGACCGCGGTCAGGGCGAGGATCAGCGGCACCCCGGCCGCGACCAGGGCGCCGAAGACGACGACCAGGATCAACAGCGTGATCGGCAGCGAGGTCACCTCGGCCTTGGCGAAGTCTTCGCCGAGGCTGTCGGAGATCGCCTTTTCGGCCGACGCGTCGCCGACCTCCTCGATCCGCAGCGCTTTGTAGTGGCGCTGCACGGCGCCAACCGCGGCCAGCGCCGCGCCGACCTTCGCCTGCGGGTCGATTTTGGCGTTTTCGGGAATTTCGAACTTGACCAGGGCCGCGCGCCCGTCGGCCGAGATCTGCCCGTCGCCGGCCTTGGCTGCGGCCCCCTTACCACCGCTCCCCGAATAGGGCCCCTGCAGGTTGCGGACGAAGCCGAGCTTGCCGAGCCGCCCTTCGACCGCGCCGACGGCGGCCCGCACCTGCGGCCCGTCCGCCCGTTCGTCGCCCGAGCGCGCCGCGACCATCACCGACTCCTTGGCGCTCTCGGGGAAGTGGGCTTCCTGCGTCGCGTCGGCGGCGGCCGACTCGCCGACCCCCGACTGCGAGTCGCTGAGCGTCCTCGTCCCCAGCAACCCGCCGATCAGGAGCGAGGCGACGACGAAGGCGACCCATCCCCAGATCGCCGTCTTGCGATGCGTGGCGCTCCACCTCCCCGCCCGCGCCGCGATCCCGCGCGGCTTCGCGGCACCGTTGCGCCGCACCGTCCTGCTGCTCCGCCCACTCCTGCGTTCCATCGGTGACCTCCGTTGCTCGCTTGCGGAGGCCGATCGGTCGCCCTCCGAGCGCCGCTTCTCGGCGCCTCTCCACCCTGCGCGAGCGAGGCCTCGCTTCCAATGGGGCGGGCAGGCGAAACGGGGTGCGGGGTCCCGGCGTCCCCGAGGTGGGGATAACCCGAACCGGCTCGGCCCTTCCGGTGTGGGAAACAGACGCCATGCGTCTGAAACCCACAGCGCAAGGAGGCGCCGCGGGCGCTGTGGCAGAGTTCCGGACCTGATGGCCGCGACGACGCTGAACCCGGAGCTGACCGAGCTGTCGCTGGAGCGGCTGCGGCGGCGGCGCAGCGCCAAGTGGGCGCACTACCCCGAGGACGTGCTGCCGGCCTGGGTCGCTGAGATGGATTTCCCGCTGGCGGCGCCGATCCGGGCGGAGCTCGAGGAGGCGATCGGGCTCGGCGACTGCGGCTACGCCTGGCCCGAGGCGCTGGGACTGGCCGAGGCCTTCGCCGGCTTCGCCAAGGAGCGCTGGAATTGGGAGGTCGACCCGGCCCAGGTGGCACCAGCCAACGACGTCGTCAGCGCGATCACGGCGCTGCTGCGCGGGCTGACCGAGCCCGGCGACCGGATCGTCCTCAACACGCCCGTCTACCACCCCTTCTTCGCGGTCATCGAGGAGCTGGGATGCGAGCTCGCCGAAGCGCCGCTCCGCGACGACGAGCTCGACCTCGACGCGATCGAGCGCCAGTTCGCCGCCGGCGCCAAGGCGCTGATCCTCTGCTCGCCGCACAACCCGGCCGGCTCGGTCCCGACCCGACCGCAACTCGAGGCGATCGCCGCCAGCGCCGAGCGCCACGGCGCCTGGGTACTGGCCGACGAGATCCACTCGCCGCTGGTCCTCCCTGGCGCCGAGCACGTCCCCTTCCTGACCGTCTCGGAGGCGGCAGCCGAGCGCGGCTTCGCGCTCTGCTCGGCGACCAAGGCGTTCAACTTCCCCGGCCTGCACTGCGCCCAGTTCGTCACCGCTTCGAAGAACGCGCGGGCGGTCGTCGAGGGGCTGCCCGGCAGCGCCACCCACTGCGGCCACCTCGGCGCGATCGCCACCGTCGCCGCCTACCGCGAGAGCGGCGAGTGGCTAGACGACGTCCGCGCCGTGATCGACCACAATCGCGCCCTGCTGTCGGAGCTGGTCGCCGAGAAGCTGCCGCTGGCCGGCTACCGGCCGCCGCGCGCCGGCTACCTCACCTGGGTCGACCTGCGCGGCTACGACGTCGCCGACGACCCCGCCGAGCAGCTGCTCGCCAAGGGCAAGATCGCCGTCAACGCCGGCCCCACCTTCGGGCCCCAGGGCGCCGGCTTCGTGCGCCTCAACATCGGCACCTCGCCGGCCCTGGTCGAGGAGGCGGTGACGCGGATCGCCGCGGGGGTGGCCGGTGGCTGAGGTCGCCGACGCCGCGGCGCGCACCGGCGAGCCGGAGGTCGAGCCGATCGAGGTCGAGTCGCGGCGCTGGCTCGACGCGCTGGAGGCCGACACCGGCCCGCTCGCCCTCTTCGACACCCACACCCACTTCGGCCGTAACGACCCCGACGGCTACAAGCAGGAGCCGGCCGAGCTGATCGCGACGATGGAGCGGGCCGGCGCCCGCGCCGTCACCTTCCCGATGCACGAGCCCGACGGCTACCGCCCCGCCAACGACGAAGCGCTGGCGGCCGCCGCCGGCTCGGACGGGCGCCTCGTCGCCTTCTGCCGGGTCAACCCCCACGACGGCGCCCTCGCCGAGGCGACCCGGGCGCTCGACGCCGGCGCCCGCGGGATCAAGCTGCACCCGCGCGCCGAGCAGTTCGCGATGCACGAGCCGGCGGTCGAGGAGCTGGCGCGGCTGGCCGACGAGCGCGGCGTGCCGATCCTGATCCACGCCGGCCGCGGCATCCCCGCCCTCGGCCGCGACACCGTCGAGCTCGCCGAGCGCTACCCCGGCGCCCGGATGATCCTCGCCCACGCCGCGGTCTCAGACATCGCCTGGCTCTGGCGGCTGATGCCCGACCTCCCCAACGTCTTCATCGACACCTCGTGGTGGAACCCGGCCGACCTGCAGGCCCTCTTCTGCCTGGTGCCGCCCGGCCAGATCCTCTGGGCCAGCGACAACCCCTACGGCCAGCCGCTCCACTCGGCCGCCTTCCAGCTGCGCTACGCGGTCGCCGCGGGGCTCTCGCCGGAGGCGATCGCGGCGGTCGCCGGCGGCCAGATCGAGCGCATCCTGAACCGCGAGGAGGCGCTCGACGTCGGCCCCGCCCCCGGCCCGACCGGCCCGATCGACCCGGCCCTGGAGCGCGTCGGCTCCCACCTCCTCACCGCGATGGGCCGGTTCATGGCAGAGGGCGAGACGACCGAGTCGGTGGCGCTGGCGCGGCTCGCCTGCGACCCCGAGGGCGAGCACGCCGAGGCCTGCGCGGCGATCGTCGGCCTCCTCGACCTCGCCGACGCCAACGACGGCCCGCCGCCGCCGAACCGTCGCTTCCCGCGCTCGGCCCAGTTCGTCATCTCGGCGCTGGCGGTCGCCCGCACGCCCGACGTCGCGCTCCCCGCCCCGCCCCCGGCTTGACCCCGCTCGAGGCGCTCGCCGTCCTCGCCGCCGGGGTGACGGCGGGGGCTATCAACGCGGTCGTCGGCTCCGGCTCGCTCATCACCTTCCCGGTGCTGCTGGCGGTCGGCTTCCCACCGGTCACCGCCAACGTCTCCAACACCGTCGGCCTCGTCTTCGGCAACCTCAGCGCCACCTGGGGATACCGGGCCGAGCTCCACGGCCAGCGCCAGCGCGGCCTGCTGATGGGGAGCGCGGCGGCGCTCGGCGCGGTCGCCGGCGGCACCCTGCTGCTGGTCCTCCCGAGCGGCGTCTTCGACTCGGTCGTGCCGCTGCTGATCCTGCTCGCCTGCGCGCTGATGGCGCTGCGCCCGAGCCCGGCCCTGCACCGCGTCTCGCCCGCCGTCCGGGCGACCGCGCTGGGCTCGGTCGCCTTCTTCGCCGGTCTCTACGGCGGCTACTTCGGAGCGGCGGCCGGGGTGATCGTCCTCGCCTCGATGCGCCTGCTGATCGACGAGCGCCTGCAGCGGCTGAACGGCCTCAAGAACCTCCTGGTCGGGACCTCCAACGGCGTCGCCGCGGTGCTCTTCGTGATCTTCGCCCACGTCGCCTGGGACGCCGCGGCGCTGATCGCCGTCGGCTCGATCGCCGGCGCCCAGCTCGGCTCCCGCTACGGCCGCCGCCTGCCCGACCAGGTGCTGCGCTGGGTGGTGGTGACGGTCGGCGTGATCGTCGCGATCATCCTCTTCGTCACGTGAGTGAGAGAGTGAGCGCGTGAGGCGGGAGGCGTAACCGGTGGCCGGGACGATCGCGACGATCGGCGTCTACGGCTTCGACCGCGAGAGCTTCCTCGCGACCCTGGCCGGCGCCCGGATCACCCTGCTGCTCGACGTCCGCCAGCGCCGCGGCGTGCGCGGCAGCGAGTACGCCTGGGCCAACGCCCGGCGCCTGCAGGGGGCGCTGGCGGGGGCGGGAATCGGCTACTCGCACGAGCCCGAGCTGGCGCCGACGACGGCGATGCGCGAAGCCCAGTACCGCGCCGACGCGGCGCGCGGCGAGGGCAAACGCTCGCGCACCGTGCTGGCGCCGGAGTACGTCGAGCGCTACACCGAGGAGGTCCTCGAACCGGCCGACCTCGAGCCGCTGGTCCGCTTCATCGGCCGCTCGCGGGCGGCGCTGATGTGCGTCGAGCGCGACGCCGCCGCCTGCCACCGCTCGCTGATCGCCGCCCGCCTCGCTCGCGAGTTCGACTTCGCCGTCGAGAACCTCGTCCCGCCCGAGTAGCCCTCAGACCGGTTCGCGGCCGGGAGGGGTTCGACCCGGCGCCCGCCGCGGTGAGACTCGGCCGGTTCGGGTAGCGGAACCGCGCACCGATCCCCAGCGGGCAGAGAAGTCGAGAAGGAGTCACAGATGTCGAACGCACAGATGGAGCAACTGCTCGTGGTCACCGACGATCCCGGCGCCGAGAAGGACCTGCGGCCGCGGCTCGAAGAGCTCGCCGGCACCCGGCACCTGGAGGTGAAGATCGTCGCCCCGATGCGCCCGAGCTCGGGCCTCGACCTGTTCACCGGCGAGGTCGACGAGGCGATCGAAGGCGCCCAGGACCGCGCCCGGCGCTCGGCCGACCAGAGCGAAGACGTCGACCCCGTCAAGAGCGCCGAGATCGAGGTCGGCGACGCCGATCAGCTGCTGGCGATCGAAGACGCGCTGGCGACCTTCGAAGCCGACCGCATCGTCCTCGTCGACCCCGACGAGGACCTGCTCTCCGAAGCGCAGAAGCGCTTCGACCTGCCGGTCTCCGAGCTCTCCTAGCCGGGCAGCGGCCCGCCGGCGAGGGCGATGGCGGCGCCGACCGCTCCCGCCGCCAGCAGCACCGCGACGACGCCGCGCCGCGCCACCAGGAGGGCCAGCGCGGCGGCCGCCAGCACGGCGAACTGCCAGGCGCACGAGAGCGCGGCGGCGAGCGGGATCGCCGAGCCGAGGATCGCGCCGATCGCCGCCGGGCCGGCGCCGCCGAGAAAGGCGCGAGCGTCGGGATTGGCGCGCAGGCGCTCGAAGCGCCCGCCGCCGAGCAGGACGAAGGAGAACGAGGGCAGGAAGGCGACGAACGCCGCCAGCAGTCCCCCGGGAACCCCGTATGCGGCGTAGCCGACGGCGGCGATCGTGGCGACGACCGGGCCCGGGGTCACCTGGCCGAGCGCGACCGCGTTGAGGAATTCGGCGTTGGTCATCCAGTGGTAGGCGTGGACGGCATCGCCCTGCATCAGGGGCACGATCACGAAACCGCCGCCGAAGGAGAGCGCCCCGACCTTCAGCGCGGTCCAGACGAGGCTGCCGACCGAGCCGGTGGCGACGGCGGCGAGCGGCGCCAGGACCGCGGCGCCGGCGGTGCCAGCGCCGCCGGCGCGGCGCCCGAGCGCCGTCGGCAGCCACGGTGCGAGCGCCAGCCCGGCGCCGGCGCCACGCTCGCGCCGACCCCGCCCGCCGCCACCATGCCCCGAACGTCCGTCCCCGCGCCGGGGCCGGCCGCGTTCGTGCCGGATCGCCAGCTCGGCGAGCCCGCAGGCGACCAGCACCAGCACCAGCCAGGGCCCGATCGCCGCCGCGGCGATCCCGCCGGCCAGCCCGTAGAGGCCCCAGCGCAGCTGAGGCGTGCGCTGGTCCCGCGCTCGCGCCAGGCTCGGGCCGAGCAGGTCGGCGCCGGCCCGCACCGCCACCGCGGCGACCGCCGCTCCCGCCCCGGCGCCGGCGCCCCGCACCCAGTCGGGCGGCGCCGCCTGCAGGAAGACCGCCGCCAGTGCCAGCACCATCACCACCGCCGGCACGACGAAGCCGAGCCCGCCGGCGATCGCTCCCGGCCAGCCCGCCACCCGGTAGGCGCAGAAGATCGCCAGCTGGGTCGAGGAAGGTCCGGGCAGCAGCGAGCAGGCGGCGTTGGCGTCCTCGAAGGCGTGGGCGTCCATCCAGCCGTCGCGATCGACCACCAGCCGCCGCAGCAGGGCGATGTGGGCGGGCGGACCACCGCAGCCGATGACGCCGATCCGCGTCCACTCGCGCGCCACCGTCGCCAGCGGCGCGGTGGTCCCTTTCGAGTCGCCGACGTCGGTCAAGGCGCCGCCAGGGTAGACGAGCGTCCGCCACTGGTGGCGGCCTGTAAAATCATCGTGCGAATCGGCACGCGGCCCCCATGGGCCCGAAGGGCACTCCGCGGTGTCGGTCCCACATGGAGAGAGAGATGTACTACTGCCCACGCTGCCAGAGCCGCTTCCACTCCCAGCGCGCGGCGTCGATCAGGGACTGCCCCCGCTGCCTCCTGCGCGACGACGTCGCCTCGCCGCTCGTCCCCGGCTCGCCGCCGAAGCGCGGCGGAGCGAAGCCGTCCGCGCCGCCGCCCGCCGCGTCGGAGCCCGCCGCTGAGGTCGACTCGACCGCCGAGCCCGACACCCCGCCGCCACTCACCGCCGGCCCGGTCTGAGCGACCCGTTTCCCCCTGCCCGCCGGGGGTAGTCGCCGGGCGGGATGGCTGAGCCTGCACCACCTCGCCGCCGACTCCGGCCCAGCGTGACGCGCGCTCCCGGCACTGCCGAGGCGCGGCGGGCGATCGAGGACCTGCTGGCACGCCGCGATCCCGGCAAGACGATCTACCCCTCCGACGCCGCCCGCGCGCTCGGCGGCGACGACGGCTTCCGGCCGCTGATGGACACCATGCGGGGCGCCGCGCGGGAGCTGGTCGACGCCGGCCGGATCGAGGTAACCCAGAGAGGCGAGCGCGTCGACCTCGACACGGTCAAGGGTCCGGTGCGACTCGGCGCGATCGGCGCGCTGGCGGAGCGACAGCGGAACGGTGACGACCCGGCCGGCGGCGGCGAGGCCGGCAAGCGCGGCCCGGCGGGTGCCCGATGAGCCCGGCGGCCTTCGACCTCGACCGCTTCCTCGAGGCCCAGGACGCCGGCGGCACCTACGACGCCGCCCTCGCCGAGCTGCGCGCCGGGCGCAAGACCACGCACTGGATGTGGTTCGTCTTCCCCCAGATCGATGGTCTCGGGCGCAGCCCGACCGCCCGTCACTACGCGATCACCTCGCTGGGCGAAGCGCGCGCCTACCTCGCCCACCCGGTGCTCGGCGCCCGCCTGCGCGAGTCGGCGGCGGCGCTGCTGTCCCACGATGGCCTCAGCGCCGAGGCGATCCTCGGCCCCGTCGACGCGCTCAAGCTGCGCTCCTCGATGACCCTGTTCGCCCGCGCCGACCCGGCCGAGCGGCGCTTCGCCGCAGTGCTCGACCGCTACTGCGGCGGCGAGGCCGACCCGGCGACGGTGGAGTGCCTCTGAGCGACGACGTCGCGGGTTCCGCTGGGCGCCGCGGTCCGCGCCACGCCGGCGGCGCGCACTCGGTTGCGGCCGTCGCGCTTGGCCTCGTACAGCGCCGCGTCGGCGGCGGCGAAAATGTCCTCGTAGACGAACGGCGTGCCCGGGGTCGAGGCGGCGACGCCGCAGCTCAGCGTCACCTCGACCCCGGCGAAGGCTTCGTCGGTGATCGCCGCGCAGAGCTGGTCGGCGAGCGCCAGCGCGCTGTTGGCATCGGAGCCCGGCAGGACGAGGACGAACTCGTCGCCGCCGACGCGGTAGGCGAGGTCGAAGGCGCGGGTGCGCTTGCGCAGCCGGTAGGCGATGTCGCGCAGGACCGCGTCGCCGGTGCCGTGGCCATGGGTGTCGTTGACGCGCTTGAAGCCGTCGACGTCGGCGAGGACGAGGCCGACTGGGTCGCCGCTGACCTCCGACTGCTGGCGCAGCTCGATCATCCGCGAGCCGAGCGCGCCGCGGTTCAGCATCCCGGTCAGCGGGTCGATCACCGAACGACCGCGGAATTCGAGGTCGGAGCGCATCAGCGCCGTCGAGAGCATCGCCATCGAGACGATCAGCGCCGCCGGCGCGATCACCAGCGGCGGTTCGTGAATGACGGCGGCGGGGTCGGTGCCGAAGGCGACGGCGAAGAGCAGCGCCAGCCCGATCGCGACGCCGGCGATGACGCCGCGCTGGGAGAAGCGCGAGGCGAGCGTGACGATCGGGATCGCCAGCCAGCAGAGCGTGGCGGCGTCCGCCCCGCCGGTCAGGGCGACGCTGATCGCGATGATCGTCTCGGCCCCGGCCCAGGCCCCGAACAGCGCCAGCTCGGGTCGCTCGGTGCGATCGACGAGCTTGTCAGCGGCGGCGAAGAGAAGGGCGGCGGCGAGCAGCGGCGCCAGCGTCCACCAGCCGAGCCAGGGGCCGCAGAGCACGAGCGCAACGGCGATCACTGCGAACGAGCGCCGCCGTACCGGCGCGATCCGCCGGTCCATGTCCAGCACGCGAGCGCGATCGAGGTTGTCGTCGATGAGCCATGAGCTCGCCATTGCCCCAATATCGGCCGGGCGGTGGCGAGGGGGAGGCGCGCGGGCCGAGGTCATACACACGTCCGCGCCCCGTGCCTGAGCGCCACCCCGAACCGGCCTGCCCCCGTACCGGTTAGGTTCTTCGTTCCGGCTAAAAGAGGTCGCGTCGCGCGACGGGAGAGGCGAAGATGGCGAAGACGATCACCGAGCACGAGGCCGAGCAGGTCGAGAAAGCCAACGCGACCGGCAAGCAGCCGGTCGTCTTCGTTCACGGGCTCTGGCTTCTGCCGAGCAGCTGGGACCGCTGGGCCGCGGTCTTCAAGAAAGCCGGCTACGTGACCCTGGCGGCGGGCTGGCCCGACGATCCCGACACCGTCGCCGAGGCCAAAGAGCACCCCGAGGTCTTCGCCCACAAGTCGGTCGGCCAGATCGCCGACCATTTCGAGGAGGTCATCGGCGGCCTCAAGAAGAAGCCGGCGATCATCGGCCACTCCTTCGGCGGCCTGCTCACCCAGATCCTCGCCGGCCGTGGCCTCGGCTCGGCCTCGGTCGCCTTCGACTCAGCCCCCTTCCGCGGCATCCTGCCGCTGCCGATCTCCTCGCTGAAATCCTCCAGACCGGTGCTCGGCAACCCCGCCAACCGCGGCCGCGCGATCCCCCTCACCTTCGACCAGTTCCGCTACGCCTTCGCCAACACGATCAGCGAGGACGAGGCCAAGCAGATCTACAACGAATTCTCGGTCCCCGGCTCCGGCGTGCCGCTGTTCCAGGCCGCGAGCGCCAACCTCAACCCCTGGACCGAGGCCAAGGTCGACACCAAGAACCCCGACCGCGGGCCGATGCTGATCGTCTACGGGACCAGCGACCACGTCTCGCCCGGGGCGATCAACAAGGCGATCTTCAAGAAACAGGAGAAGAACAGGGGCGTGACCGAGCTGGCGGCGATCGACGGCGCCAGCCACGGCCTGACGATCGACAACACCTGGCGCAGGTCCTGCGACACCGCCCTGGAGTTCGTGCAGCGCTTCGTCTGATCGACCTCGGCGCGGAGCCGAGGGCGTCGCCCGAACCGATTTTCCGCGCATCTGCCCGACCGTTCCACTGTTCCTTTCCCGCGCTATATCCGGATAAGGAACAGCGGAACGCGGAGTCAGACGATCGGCGGCGGCTGGCCGGCGGCGGTGGCGGCGAGCGCGGGGTCCCAGGCGCAGACCGCGCAGGCGTGCTCGAAGGCGGCGTGGCCGAATTCGAGGGCGAGGGCGCGAGGGTCGGAGGCGGCGGCGACGTCAGCCCAGTCGAGGACGTACTCGCCGAGCTCGCCGTCCCAGCGGGTCGGCGGCGGGCCGAGGTCGGCGCCGGGGAAGTCAGCGGGCGCCGGGTGGGCGTAGGCGTAGAAGGCGGGCTTCTCGTAGCGCGGGTCGCCGGGCCACCAGCCGAGCGCGAACTCCTGGGAGTCCATCGCGTTGCGCATGATGAAGTCGTCGGAGGGCGGCGCCGCCGGGTCGCCGGAGAAGAGGTTGACGGCGAGGTCGAAGGAGCCCCACCAGGCGTTGACCGGGGTCGAGCGACCGCGGAACGGGGCGCGGAAGGCGGCGAGGATCAGCGCCGCCTCGGTGGCCATCGCGAAGTAGGCGGCGACCTGGTCGGGATCGTAGGTCGCGTGCTCGGTGTCGGTGTCGAGCGGGACCGTCCAGGCGACCTCCTGCGGGGTCGGGTCGATCGCCACGCCGCCGGCGAGCTCGGCGGTCGCGGCGAGGACGGCGCCGGTCACCTCCCCGACCGGCCGGTCCGGTCCCAGCGGCACCGAGCGGGACGCGCCGGCGCTGGTTTCGACCACCGCCTCGTGGCGCTGCAGGTCGAGCGCGACGACGAAGGCGCCGGCGCCGTTCGGGCAGGGCAGCGGCGCCGTCTCCCACCCCCGCGCGGTCAGTCGCA
Organism: uncultured Actinomycetes bacterium; assembly: GCA_963839115.1. GTDB lineage: Bacteria > Actinomycetota > Thermoleophilia > Solirubrobacterales > 70-9 > VAYN01. Next base: position 571,374 of record CAWITM010000001.1, on the reverse strand, counting down.
GCGCCGCGTGCTGGAGCTGTGGCTCCGGCGGCGCCAGTTCGGCGGCGATCTTGCCCAGCACCTGGGTGTGGGCGTGGAGCGTGTCGCAGGTCGGCTGCCACTCGCCGAAGGTCATCATGGGAAGCGTCGACGCCATCGGTCGAGGATAGGCGCTCCGGGGAGGCCCTGGCGACTTGGCTTCGCCCATTCGAACCTAAGTAGCCAACTCTGAGGCGCGCCTACGCGCAGGTCGGGCGTTCGCCTTCGGCCAGCGGCGTGAGGCCTCCGCGGCGGCCGATCTTGAAGCCGACCGGATCCGAGGAGGCCGCCATCTTCACGGGCTTGCCGTTGACCTCCATTTCGACCGCGCCGTTGCCGAGGGCGACCGTGAAGGCGCTCGACCGGTAGGGACCCTCGCTTTCGCCGGCCGGCAGGATCTGGCCCTTGATCAGGGCGTTGCCCTTGGCGTTCAGCAGGCAGACCCAGACTTCGGCCGTAGTCGTCAGCGTCAGCTTGGCGGTCTTCCCGGCTTGGGACGGCGAACCACCGGCCCCGCCCTTCTTGCCGCCGCCGGCCTTCGTCCCGCCGCCCTGCTTCCCGGCCCCCGCCCCCTGCCCACCGGGCGGGGTCGTGACGACGCCGTGGTTGCCGCCGCCGCCACCCGAGCCGGTCACGACGACGATGAAGCCTGCGACGATCGCCGCCAGGATCACCGCCCCGCCGACGGCGCGCATCGAGATCCCGCCGCCGCCCAGCCCCGGGCGTGCCCCCGGGCCGAGCCCGCCGCGGGCGCGCGCCGCGCCGGTGCCGCCGCCCCGAGCCCGGCCCAGCGGACGCGGCTCGACCCGCGGCTCGCGGCTCGCCACGCCCGCCGCGCCGGCCGAACCTGACGGCGCTCGCCCGCCGCGCCGCGCCGACTCGCGTCCACCCCGCCCCGCTGCCCCGGCGCCGCCCTCGTATTCGGCGACCGCCGCACCGGCGTCGAGATCCAGGTACTGGGCATAGGTGTGTATGAAGCGCGAAGCGTAGAACTCGCCCGGCAGCGCGTCCCAGTCCTCGGCCTCGATCGCCCGCAGCAGCCGCGGCTGGATCTTCGTGCTCGCCGCGACCTCCTCGATCGCGACGCCGCGCTTCTCGCGCGCTTCCCGCAGGGTGTCGCCGACTGAGCCCATCCTCGGGAATTGTGCCTACAGATTCGATTGTTCGAGCGAAATCCGCCCCAGTTCGCAAGACGGCAATCCTTTTCCCACCCTCGGCGGTTAGGGGAGCATGAACCGTCGCCTGCTGATTCCACTGCTCGCCGCCCTCGCCGCGCTCCTCCTCCCCGCCTCGGCGCTCGCCCTGCCGCGCGACTTCTGGGGCGTCGTCCCCGCTGAAACGCCGGGCGAAGGGCAACTGACGACGATCGCCCGCGGCGGCGTCGAAACGATCCGCGTCCCCTTCAACTGGGCCGCCGTCCAGAGCGGCCCCGGTGCCCCGCCGGACTGGTCATCGACCGACGCCGCGGTCGAAAACGCCGACCGCGCCGGGCTCGACGTCCTTCCCTTCCTCGCCGGGCCGCCGGAATGGGCGATCGCACGGGAAGGCGTCGGCGGCGTCCGCGCCCCGGTCTCGCTGCCCGTCAAGACCGCCCAACAGCGCCTCGGCTGGCGTGAATTCCTGCGCCTCGAGGTCTTCCGCTACGGACCCGGCGGCAGCTTCTGGAGCGAACATCCCGAACTCGCCGCGCGCCCGATCCGCACCTGGCAGATCTGGAACGAGCCGAACTTCAAGTACTTCGACGCCCGCCCCAGCCCGAGCCAGTTCGGCGAACTCGTCAACAACTCCTACTCGGCCCTGCGCAGCGCCGACCCCGGCGCCCGGATCGTCCTCGGCGGCCTCTTCTCGCGCCCCAAGGGCGGCGGCTCCAAGGCCACCCCGAAGCGCGCCTACCTCGCCACCGACTTCCTCGAACGGATGTACCGGACGACCCCCGGCGTGCGCTCGAAGTTCGCCGCCGTCGCCCTCCATCCCTACTCCTACTCCTACAAGCATCTGCCCGAAGAAGTCGAAGAACTGCGCGCGGTGATGGCCAAGGAGCACGACGCCGGCAAGGCGCTCTGGATCACCGAGCTCGGCTGGAGCAGCGGCCATCCCAGCTCCGCCAACGGGCACAACCAGTTCGAGAAGGGCAGGGCGGGACAGAGGCGCGAACTGATCGGCGCCTTCAAGCTGCTGAAGGCCGGGCAGCGCGCCTGGCACCTGCAGCGCGTCTACTGGTTCTCGCTCACCGACGCAGCCGGGACCTGCAACTTCTGCGACGGCTCCGGCCTCTTCGGCGAAGGCTTCGTGCCCAAGCCCGCCTGGTATGCCTACGTGGCCCAGGCGCGCTGAGCGCTCCCGGACTTTTCCACACCATGGGGTGGAAAATGTCGGAAACGCGTCGCTAGCCGGGGAGGCCGTGGGGGTAGCCGACCCGTTCGCGGGCGAAGACGATCAGCTCGGCGGCGGCCGGCGGCGCGGCGCCCTCGCGCAGGGTCACGTAGGCGCGCACGCTCTCGCCGTGGACCTCGTCGTGGACCCCGACGACCCCGGCCAGCGCCACCGCCGGGTGCTCGGCCCAGCGCGTGGTCGATCTCGCGCGCCGTGTAGCGGTAGTTCAGCGGCGTCGCGATCAGCCCGGCCTTGAAGCAGGCGAGGCAGTGGACGACCAGCGCGATCCGGTTCGGCATCAGCGAGGCGACCCGGTCGCCGACCTCGAGCCCGAGCGCCCGGTAGCCGCCGGCCAGCCGCGAGCTCTCCGCCTCGAGCTCGCGCCAGCTCATCGACAGCGACACCGAGACGATCGCCGGCTCCTCCGGCGTCGCCGCCAGCCCCGGAGCCAGCAGCTCGTTGAGCGGCGCCGCCGGGGCCTCGAGTGGTGCGCCGTCGATCGGCACGGCGGCATCGTATGCGCCGATTACCCTCCGCGAGCATGGCGAGAGGAGGACTGGACACATGGCTCGGCCGCTGATCTGGTCGATGGGGGTCTCGCTCGACGGCTTCATCGCCGACCGCGACGGCAAGATCGACTGGAGCGCCCCCGACGAGGAGCTGCACCGTTTCCACAACGAGCAGGCGGCGGCGACCGCGGTCCACCTCTACGGTCGCCGGCTCTACGAAACGATGGTCTTCTGGGAGACCGCCGAGGAGGACCCCGAGCGCCCCGAGGTCGAGCGCGACTTCGCGCGGATCTGGAAGGCGACGCCGAAGCTGGTCTTCTCCTCGACGCTCGACTCGGTCGAGGGGCGGGCGACGCTCGCCGCCGCCGACCCGGTCACCGAAGTGCGGCGGCTGAAGGCCGAGGAAGGCGGCCCGCTGGCGATCGGCGGCGCCGTCCTCGCCGCGCCTCTCGTCGCGGCGGGCCTCGTCGACGAGTACCAACTCTTCGTCAACCCGGTCGTGCTCGGCGGCGGGACGCCCTTCTTCCCGCCGCTCGAGCGCCGCATCGCGCTGGAGCTCGCCGAGACGCGGGCCTTCGGCTCGCGGGTCACCTACCTCCGCTACCGCGCGAGCTGACGCCGCGCCATGTGACCCTCCTCACCCTCCGGTTATTAGCGGCTGCTAAGTTACAGTTATTAGCCGCTACTAAGCAGGAGGTGGAGGATGTCACCCACGATTCGCAAAGGTTGGACGCTGGCGCTGGTCTCGGTCGGTCTGTTCATGGTCGTCCTCGACAACCTGGTCGTGAACGTCGCCCTGCCGAGCATCAAAAACGACTTCGGCGCCTCGGTGCAGTCGCTCGAGTGGACGGTCAACGCCTACGTCCTCGCCTACGGGGTGCTGCTGCTGACCGGCGCCGCGCTCGGCGACCGCTTCGGGCGGCGGCGGATGTTCGTCGCCGGGATCACCCTCTTCACCCTCTCCTCGGCGTTCGCGGCGCTCGCTCCAAGCGCCGACACGCTGATCGCGGCGCGGGCCCTCCAGGGCGCCGGCGCGGCGATCGTCACGCCGCTCACCCTGACTCTCCTCGCCGGCGCCTTCCCGCCCGAAAAACGCGGCCTGGCCCTGGGCGTGTGGAGCGGCATCAGCGGCATCGCGGTGGCGCTCGGCCCGCTCGTCGGCGGCGCCGTCATCGAGCTCGCCAGCTGGCACTGGATCTTCTGGATCAACGTCCCGATCGGCCTCGTCGTCGCCCCGCTCGCCTACCGGCAGCTGGCCGAGAGCTACGGCCCGGTCACGCGCCTCGACCTGCCCGGCGTCGGGCTCGCCTCGGCCGGCCTCTTCGGCATCGTCTTCGGCCTCGTCCGCGCCCAGACCGAGGGCTGGACGAGCGGCGAGGTCGTCTTTTCGCTGGCCGCCGGCATCGCTCTCGTCGCGCTCTTCGTCCGCCACGAGCTGCGGGCCGAGTCGCCGATGCTGCCAATGTCGTTCTTCGCCAAGCGCAGCTTCGCGGTCACCAACGTGGTCTCGCTGGCGATGTACTTCGGCATGTTCGGCTCGATCTTCTTCCTCAGCCAGTTCATGCAGAACGTGCTCGGCAACTCGCCGCTGCAGGCCGGCCTGAAGCTCTTGGTCTGGACCGGCGCGACGATGGTCGTCGCCCCCTTCGCCGGGATCTTCAGCGAAAAATTCGGCAGCCGGCCGTTCATGGTCGCCGGCCTCGGCCTGCAGGCGGTCGCCCTCGGCTGGCTGGCGAGCGAGGCCAGCGTTACCCAGACCTACGGCAGCATGCTGATCCCGTTCGTGCTCGCCGGCGCCGGCATGGCGCTGGTCTTCGCCCCCTCGGCGAGCGCCGTCCTCAACTCGGTCCGCGTCGACCAGGCCGGCCAGGCCTCGGGTGCGACCAACGCGATCCGCGAGCTCGGCGGCACCTTCGGCATCGCCGTCCTCGCGACTGTGTTCAGCGGCGCCGGCGCCTACACCTCGCCGCAGGCGTTCGTCGACGGTCTGGTGCCGGCGCTCTGGGTCGGGGTCGGCGTGCTCACCTTCGGCGCCCTCGTGGCATTGGCCTTCCCGTTCGGCCGCGGCGCGGTCGCCGAGGAGAAGCAGGGTGAGAACCAGCAGATCGGGATGGTCGTCGCCGGGGCGAACTAGCATCATGGTCATGGCGGTGAACTCCAAAGCGGCACCGCGCAAGCGCGTGCCGGCCGCCGAGCGGCGCGGCGCGCTGATCGAAGCGGCGGTCCACCACTTCGCCCGCGGCGGCCTGCACGGCACCTCGGTCGCCCAGATCGCCCGCGAGGTCGGCGTCGCCCAGCCCTACGTCTTCAGCCTCTTCCCGACCAAGGTCGACCTCTTCCTGGCCGCCACCGAGCGCGGCTTCGAGCGCATCGCCGAGCTGTTCGAAGCGGCGGCGGAGCGCTACCGCACCGACGGGCCGGTCGAGCCCGACGAAGAGGTCCTGGGGGCGATGGGCGGCGCCTACGTCGAGTCGCTGGCGACCGAACACGACCTGCTGCTGCTGCAGCTGCAGAGCTACGCCGCCTGCGGCGAGGAGCCGATCCGGCTCGCCGTGCGCCGCAACTACGCGCGGCTGGTCGACCTGGCCCGCGAGCTGTCCGGCGCCGACGACGAGCGCCTCGACGAGTTCTTCCGCGGCGGGATGTGGCTCAACGTCGCCGCCGCGCTGGGCGTCGAGGACCTCTCGAAGGGCGAGGGCTGGGTCCAGTCGATCGCGCCCAGCGGCGCCGCCAAGCGAGGTTGAGCGTCTAGTAGCCGGCCGGGTGGCGAGCGACGAAGCCGGCGGTCGAGACCATGTTCCGGTGCCAGCGCGGGCCGGTGCCGGAGGCGTCGCCGACGGTGTCCCAGCGCAGACCGTCGATCACCGCGAAGGCGTGACCGGAGTTGGCGTAGATCGTGATCCAGCGGCCCTTGCCGGGTTCGCCCCAGCCCATCATTTCGCCGGAGTCCATCGGCACCGTGATCAGGCCGGCGCCGTGGAGCGCGTAGGAGACGGCGCCGGAGCAGTCATAGCCTTCGTCCCACCACTGGCCGTGGCCGCCGCCCCAGACGTAGGGCTTGGTGCGGATTTTGTTGGCGGCGGCGATCGCCGCCTTGACCGCCGGCGGCGCCGTGGTCGGTGGTGCGGCAACGCCGAGGACGAGGCGGGCGAAGGTGACCGGGGTGCAGGTCAGGCCGCTGAGGCCGCCGCCCGCTTCGGCGCATTCGGTCGATTCCGGGGTCGGCGTGGTCGGCGTCGCCGGGGCGCCGGTTTCGACTTCGGTGCTGGTCGGAGCGATGCCGCCGCCGTCGGCGTAGGCCGCCGCCGGCAGGGCCGCCGCCAGCATCAGCGACAGGAAAACCACGAATCGGAACCGCGAACCGCACTTCAGCAACCGCAAACTCGTTCTCCTTCTGAGGCCTGCGGGGTTAGCTGTCGGGCTGGCGCTGAAAGAGTCGCGCCTCCATCCGAAGATGAATTAGCCCCAAATATCGGTTCCCCCGCTCCGAGCAATTACCTGCCTCGGATTCGGCATTTCCGGTTTGGACCGCGGGCAGCATAACCCACCGGATCGGACCCGACAACGGTTCGGTTCCTAGTTTTAGGGTTTCTTCACATTTGGAAGCAGGAAAAGGCAGGCGGGCGGCGGATGGCCACCGGGCGCCGACGGATCGCGGCGCCACCGGCCTTATCGTGAGCGCCGTGAAGCTGCCGTCCAGCCGCCGAATCCCTCCGCTGGCGCCGGGCCTGACCGTGATCGCCTTGGCGCTGGCGCTGGTTGCGCTGGTGCTGATCTCGGGCGCCGGCCGTGCCGCCGCGGCCGGGCGCAGCGCCGCCGCGGTCGCCCCGGACGGGATCGGCGGACTCGGCGCCGTCACCCAGGTGATCGAGGTCGCCGCCAACGGCATGAACACGACCCACGCCACCGTCCGCACCTACGAACGCGGGCGGGCCGGCCATCCCTTCGAGCCAGGCGAAGGACGCTGGCACCTGGCGCGCCCGGGGATGCCGGCCCGGGTCGGCGTCGACGGCCTCTCCCGGCCCGCCCGCCGCCGGGCCGGCGACGGCACCACGCCGATCGGCCTCTACGGCTTCGTCTTCGACTTCGGCTCGCGCCCCGACCCTGGCGTCGAGGGGTTCGAATGGCGCCGCCTGGTGCCCGGCTCGTGCTGGTCGGGGACCCGCGCCGCCTACAACCGCTGGGTCCACCGGGTCCCCTGCGCGCCCGGCGACGAGGACCTCTGGGCCAACGCCGCCCGCGCCTACCGCTACGCCGCGGTCATCGACTTCAACTACCGCCACCCGGTCTACGGGCGCGGCTCGGGGATCTTCCTGCACGTGGGGACCGGCGGCCCAACCGCCGGCTGCGTCTCCCTCCCCCAGGCCGATCTGCTGGCGGTGCTGCGCTGGATGCGGCCGGGGGCGAAGATCCTGATCGGGCCGAGCAGCTGGCTGCGGACCCTCAAGCGCTGAGGCCGGGGACCCCGCCGGGGAGCGCCGCCTAGGCCCGGAGCGCCGGCCACTCGCTGGCCAGCACGGCGTAGACGACTTCCTCGCACCAGGCGCCCTTGAAGATCTGGTTCTCGCGGAAGCGCGCCTCGCAGCGCATCCCCAGCCGCTCCAGCAGGCGGGTCGAGCCGACGTTGCGGGCGTCGGCGCGAGCGTAGACGCGGTGGGCGCCGAGAGCGTCGAAGGCGACGCCGACCAGCGCCCGCGCCGCCTCGGTCGCGAAACCCCGGCCGGCGGCGTCGGGGCTGAAGACGTAGCCGATCTCCGCCTGGGCCCACTCGGCGCTGCGCAGCCAGAGCGTCAGGTCGCCGATCACGCGGCCGTCCTCGCGGCGCTCGACGGCGAGCGAGATTTCATCGTCGTCGTCGGCCAGGCCCCTGCCGGCGATCCGCGCCGCCAGCGCCTGTTCGGCTTCCTCGCGCGTGCGCGTCCCGCGCGGCAGGTAGCGGGCGACAATGGGGTCGGACTGCTGCTCGTAGAGGGCCTCGATGTCGCCGCGATGCCAGCGCCGCAGCACCAGCCGCTCGGTCTCGATCGGGTCCTCGAAGGTCAGCAAGGCGCGCATCCTCGCAGGCCGGGCGCTCAGATCAGGGCCATCTGCTGGTCGCCCCAGTCGGGGACCGGGACCTCGCCGGCGACGTGGGCGCGCTCGAGGGCGAGCAGCGCCGCCTTGCGCTCGAGACCGCCGCCGTAGCCGACCAGCGAGCCGTCGGCGCCGATCACCCGGTGGCAGGGGACGACGATCGGCGTCGGCGTGCGGCCGATCTCGGTGCCGACCGCGCGGACCCGGCGCCAGGGTTCGAGCTCGGGTGGGAAGAGGGCGGCGTCGATCTGTTCGGTCAGCTCGCCGTAGCTGGTCGTCGCCCCGTAGGGGATCCGCCGCAGCAGCTCCCAGACCCGCAGCTGCAGCGGCGTGCCGCGCAGGTCGAGGTCGACCTCGAAGCCGCGGCGCTCGCCGGCGAAGTACTCGGCCAGCTGGCGCGACGCCTCGGCGAGCCGGCCGCCCGCGGCGGGTGCCGGGCCGGAGTCGGGAATCGGCGCTCCCTCACCCGGGAAGGCGATCCGGCCGATCCCGCCCGCCCCCGCGCCCAGGGTCAGCGGCCCGATCGGGCTCTCGAAGACGCTCCATTCATCCCAGCGGTCCGTACGCATAGATAAACGCCCGCGCCGGTCGAAACGTGAGGTCGGCCGACGAGTCTGCATTTGTGCACCACATCGATGTACGAATGCAGACTCGTGCTCAGCAGTGCTGCTTGGCCTCCGGCGAGGCGTCCCAGAACTCGTCGATCTTGGTCGCGTCGCCGTGGCCGAGCTGGCGCGAGACGGCCCAGATCTCGACCGGCTCGTCGCCCTCGTTGCGGTGCGAGCGTGGCGTCCCGGGGGCGACGCGGACGACCGAGGGCGCGGCGACGGTGTGGACCTCCTCGCCGCAGCGCATCGTGATCGTTCCGCTGGCGACGATGTAGACCTCCTCGATCTCGGCGTGGAAGTGGCCGGTGCCCTGCTCGAAGTCGGAGTGCGGCGGCACCCGGATCAGGGTCACCGCCACCTGCTCGGCGCCGAGGGCGCCGGTCAGGCTGCGGAACTCGCCGGGGACGTCGGAGTCGTCGTAGGGGTTGTCGACGTCGTCGGCGCTGACGATCGCATAGTCGCTCACTGGTTCAGTTCCTCTCGTAGTTGGGAACGGCGGATCTTGCCGCTGATCGTCTTCGGAAGCTCCTCGACGAAGTGGATCTCGCGCGGGTACTTGTAGGGCGCGGTCAGCTCGCGGGTGTGGGTCTGGAGCTCGGCGACGAGGTCGTCGTCCCCATCGCGGCCGGAGGCGAGGACGACGAAAGCGGTGACGATCTGGGTGCGGTCGGGGTCGTCCTTGCCGACCACCGCGGCCTCGATGACGGCCTCGTGCTCGATCAGCGCCGACTCGACCTCGAAGGGACCGATCCGGTAGGCCGAGCTGGTGATGACGTCGTCGTCGCGGCCCTCGAACCAGAGGTAGCCGTCGCCGTCGCGCCAGGCCTTGTCGCCCGAGTAGTAGAGGTCGTGGCGGAAGGACTCGGCGTCGGCGTCGTCGTCATCGACATAGCCGTCGAAGAGGCCGACCGGGCGGCCGCCGGCGAGGCGGACGGCGACGTTGCCGACGGTGTCGTCGGGGCAGCGCGCGCCGTCGGAGTCGAAGACGTCGACGTCCCAGCCCGGCACCGGCTTGCCCATCGAGCCCGGCCGCACCGGCAGGCAGCGGTAGTTGGCGACCATCAGCGTCGTCTCCGACTGGCCGTAGCCGTCGTAGACCGTGAGGCCGCCGGTGCCCTCGGCCCAGGCGCGGATCACCTCGGGATTGAGCGGCTCGCCGGCGCTGGTGCAGTGGCGCAGGGCGCTGAGGTCGTGCTTGGCGAAGTCGGCGCCGACGAGGAGGCGGTAGAGGGTGGGCGGCGCGCAGAAGGAGGTGATGCGGTTGGCGGCGACGATGCCAAGCACGGTGTCGGCGTCGGGCTTGCCGAGGGCGACCTGGACGATCGTCGCGCGCTCGTGGAACTGGCCGAAGAGCCCGCCCCAGGCGGCCTTGGCCCAGCCGGTGTCCGAAACCGTCCAGTGGCGATCTCCGGGGCGCAGGTCGTGCCAGAAGCGCGCGGTCGGCACGTGGCCGAGGCCGTAGGCGCAGGACTGCTGGACCATCTTGGGATAGCTGACCGTGCCGCTGGTGAAGAAGACGAACATCGGGTCGGTGGCCGCCGTCGGGTCGGCCGGCGTCTCGCCGTCGCCGGCGGCGTCGAGGAGGCCGTCGAAGTCCTCCCAGCCCTCGTCGCCTCCGCCCCAGGCGATCCGCACCCGCAGGCCCGCGGCCTCCTCGCCGGCCTTGTCGACGCGCTCGGCCCCGCCGGCGTCGGTGATCGCGGCGACGGCTCCGGATACCCGCACGCGGTAGCCGATGTCGCGCGGGGTCAGCATGTTGGGAGCTGGCATGACGACGGCGCCGATCCGGATCGCGCCGAGCACCGCGGCGTAGAAGGCCGGCACCCGCGGCAGCATCACGAAGACGCGATCCCCCTTCCCGACCCCGACCTCGAGCAGCGCCCGGGCGCAGCGGCGCGACTGGAGGGCGAGGTCGGCGGCGCTCTGCTCGGCGACCGTCCCGCCGGTCCCGTCGAGCGAGACCAGCGCCAGGTCCTCGGGCGCCTCGGCGGCCCAGCGCTCGACGATGTCGATCACCGGGTTGAACCGCTCCGGCACCTCGAGCCGGAAGGAAGCGCGCTCGGCGGCGTAGTCGGCCATCCGCGGCGGGGCCGAGCGGTCCGGCGCCGCGGGTGGGTCAGGCGTCGGTCCGGACCTCATCGCCATCCTGGGACCAGCGGACGTGGAAGGCGCCCTCCTGGTCGGTGCGGCGGTAGGTGTGGGCGCCGAAGTAGTCGCGCAGGCCCTGGATCAGCCCGGCCGGGCCCTGCTCGCGGCGGTAGCCGTCGTAGTAGGCGAGCGAGGAGCCGAAGGCGGGGACGGCGACGCCCTGCTCGACCGCGCCGGCGATGACCCGCCGCCAGGCCTGCTCGCCGGAGGCGACGGCGTCACGGAAGTAGGGCACGGTGAGGAGGTTGACGACGTCGTCCTCCTCGTCGTAGGCCTCTTTGATGCGATTGAGGAAGCGGGCGCGGATGATGCAGCCGCCGCGCCAGATCGTCGCCATCGCGCCGAGGTCGAGGTCCCATTCGTGCTCGCGCGAGGCGGCCCGCATCTGCTCGAAGCCCTGCGCGTAGGCGACGACCTTGGAGGCGTAGAGGGCGTGCTGGATGTCGTCGATCAGCTCGCGCTGGTCGGCGCCGGTGGTCGGGGTCGGGCCGGCCAGCAGCTTGGCGGCGGCGGCGCGCTCGTCGCGCAGGGAGGAGAGCCCGCGGGCGAAGACGGCCTCGGTGATCGCGGTCAGCGGCACGCCCAGCTCGAGCGCGTCCTGGGCAGTCCAGCGGCCGGTGCCCTTCTGCTCGGCCTGGTCGACGATCACGTCGATCAGCGGCCCGGTCCCCTGCGGGTCCTCCTTGGCGAGCACCGTGGCGGTGATCTCGATCAGGAACGATTCGAGGTCGCCGCTGTTCCACTCTTCGAAGGTCTCGGCGATCTCGGCGGGCTGTAGGCCCGCGACGTTGCGCAGCAGGTCGTAGGCCTCGGCGATCAGCTGGATGTCGGCGTACTCGATGCCGTTGTGGACCATCTTCACGTAGTGACCGGCGCCGTCCGGGCCGACGTAGGTGCAGCAGGGGGTGCCGTCGACCTGGGCGGCGATCGTGGTCAGGATCTCCTCGACCTCGGCGTAGGCCTCGGGGGTGCCGCCGGGCATGATGCTCGGGCCGAGCAGGGCGCCCTCCTCGCCGCCGGAGACGCCGATGCCGAGGAAGCGCAGTCCCTTCTCCTCGCATTCGTGGGTGCGGCGGCGGGTGTCCTTGAAGTGCGAGTTGCCGCCGTCGATGAGGATGTCGCCCTCGTCGAGCAGCGGCGCCAGCTCCTCGATGACGGCGTCGACCGGGGCGCCGGCTTTGACCATCACGATGATCTTGCGCGGGCGGGCGAGGGCGGCGACAAAGTCCTCGTTGGAGTAGGCGGCGGTGAAGTCGCCCTCGTCCCCGTGTTCCTCGATGAGGGCGCGCGTTTTGGCGTCGGTGCGGTTGTGGACCGCGATCGGAGTGCCGCGGCGGGCGATGTTGCGGGCCAGGTTGGCGCCCATCACGGCGAGGCCGGTGACCCCGATCTGGCTCTCTCCACTCACCGGGAGGACTTTATGGGATCGCCGATGGTGGGCCGGCGGGTGGCGGACGGGACGTCGGCAGCGGGCGACCGGCGGGCGTGGGGGCGAACGCGACGGCGGCCAATCGGGCCGCGCCGCGCGGCCGAATTAGGCGGCGGCGACTAGCGGCTCGAGGCGGTTGAAACGGACCGCCGCCGGCGTCGCCAGCACCGAGTCGTCGAGCGTGCAGACGAGGCCGACGTCGACCAGCCCGGCGACCGCCTGGTCGATCGCCACCTCCTCACCGACCTCGCGCTCGATTTCCCCAAGCGTCAGTTCGCTCGGCCGGTGAGAGAGGACCAGCGCCAGCACCCGCGCCTGCCCGCGCCGGTCCCGGCTGTCGATAGTCACCCGCATCTTTCGATCCACCACCTTCATGAGTTCCATGACGCCTCCATGACATTCGTGACTCCTTCTGCACCGGACTATACGAACATATGTTCGTATTTGCAAGCGCGAAGTCCCGGCTGGGCGGAGTCCGGCGTTCGCAGTTATCCGCGCTGGAGGCGGATAAGTGCGAACGCAAATACGCTCCCGGCGTGACTTCGGGGGAGACAGGGCCGCGGGAGGCGGCGTCGGGATCGACGCCGGCGACCGATCGGGCTCTGCCGGCGGAGGTCGAGGTGGCGATCGTCGGCGCCGGGTTCGGCGGGCTGGGGACGGCGATCCGGCTCAGAGAGGCGGGGATCGAGGACTTCGTCCTGCTCGAGCGCGAGAGCGGCGTCGGCGGGACCTGGTTCGCGAATACGTATCCCGGCTGCCAGTGCGACGTGCCCTCGAACCTCTACTCGTTCTCCTTCGCGCCCAACCCCGACTGGACCCAGGCCTACCCCGAGCAGCCGCAGATCCGCGCCTACCTGCAGGGCTGCGCCGAGCGCTTCGGCCTCCTCCCCCACCTCCACCTCGAGACCGAGATGACCGCCGCCGCCTGGGACGAGGCCGCCGGCCGCTGGCGCGTGGAGACCTCGCGCGGGACGGTCTCGGCGCGGGCGCTGGTCGCCGCCCTCGGCCTCCTGAGCGAGCCGTCGACCCCGTCGATCCCCGGCCTCGAGGACTTCGGCGGCACCGTCTTCCACACCTCGCGCTGGAACCACGAGCACGACCTGCGCGGCGAGCGCGTCGCCCTGATCGGCACCGGCGCGACGGCGATCCAGGTCGGCCCTCGGATCGCGCCGCTGACCTCCCGCCTGCACGTCTTCCAGCGCACCCCGCCGTGGATCATCCCCCACCCCGATCGCCGGATCCCCGCCCCGGTCCGCCGCCTCTACGCCCGCGCGCCAGCCGTGCAGCGGGCCGCCCGCGGCGCCGTCTATGCGATGCGCGAGTACATCGCCGCCGGGATGACCAGGGACCAGCGGCTGTTGGCGGCGACCCGGGCGGCGGCGCGGACGCAGCTGCGGCTGCAGGTCCGCGATCCCGCCATGCGCGCCCGCGTCACGCCGAGCTACGAGCTCGGCTGCAAGCGCATCCTGCTCTCAAACGACTGGTACCCGATGCTGAGCGCGCCGGGGACCGAGCTGGTCACCGACCCGATCGCCCGCGTCGGCGAGCGCTCGATCACGACCGCCGACGGGACCGAGCGCGAGGTCGACTCGATCGTCCTCGCGACCGGGTTCAAGGCCGCCGACCCGGCGATCGCCCACCGCCTGCGCGGCGCCGGCGGGCACCTGCTGGCCGATGTCTGGGCGCCCCGCGCCGAGGCCTACCTGGGGACGGTCGTCGCCGGCTTCCCCAACCTCTTCCTGCTCTACGGGCCGAACCTGAACCTCGCCCACACCTCGATCGTCTACATGCTCGAGTCCCAGATCGCCTACGTCATGCAGGCGCTGGGGATGCTGCGCCGCGGCACTCGCTCGCTGGCGGTGCGCGAGCCGGTCCAGGCCGCCTACAACGAGCGCCTCCAGAGCCGGCTCGCCGGCACCGTCTGGGACACCGGCGGCTGTCGCAGTTGGTACCTCGACGCCAACGGCCGCGACTCGGTGATGTGGCCCGACTTCACCTTCCGCTACCGCGGCCTGACCCGGCACCTCGACCCCGCCGACTTCGAGGTCGAGACAGCCGCCGCGACCGCGAGCGCCTGACGCCAGGCGTGGCGACGGCGGCCTAGAGCTCGTCGAGCGTCTTGCCGCTCACGACCGAGCGCGGCGATTCGGCGGTGACGTCGGAACCGGGGCGGGCGGCGTCGTCGCGGCGCTTGATCAGCAGCCACTGGGGCTTTTCGCCGCCGCCGGTGCGCTGCAGCGCGAAGCCGCCCTCGAGCTTCTCGCCGTGCAGGACGAAGACGGCGTGGCCGCGCTCGAGCGCCTCGGGCCAGGCGACGCGGCCGCCCTGCTCGTAGGTGCCGCGGTCCCAGACGATCACCGCGCCCTCGCCGGCGGCGCCCTCGAAGTCGTTGTGGTCGATGCCGTGGTCGGCGACCTGGATCGCCATGCGTTTCCTCGCCGGGTCCATCGAGGGGCCCTTCGGGACCGCCCAGGAGCGCATCGCGCCGTCGACCTCGAGCCGCAGGTCGAAGTGGTGGGCCGTCGCCTGGTGCTCCTGGACTACGAAGACACCGGCGCTGACGCCGCGGATCGCGAACTGCTCGTGGCCCTCGGCCTTGACCGACTCGACCTCGACCTCCTCGATCGACGCCCCGGGCGGGCCCTCGCGCAGAAATGTCTCGAGGCCTGCGACCGCCTCCGGCGTCCCCTCGGCGTGGACAGCGACGCTGCCGTCGCCTTCGTTGCGGACCCAACCGAGCGCGCCGAGCTCGCCCGCCCGGGCGACCGTCGCTTCGCGGAAGCCGATCCCCTGGACCCGGCCGCGAACGCTCGCCCGCATCGCCGCCTTCTTCGCCTTGGCCATGGCGGGACGGTAGCGCCGCCGGCCGAGCGCCATCGGCGAGGCGGGTCGGGTCGGGTCAACCCCACCCGCGACCCACCCGCCTCCCCCACCCCGAGACGCCCGCCGGCCCCATTGCCCGGCACCCGGCGGCGCGGCAGATTGACGCCATGGCCGACGCGACCCTCCCCCGCTCGCCCGCGCCGCCGGACGCGGCGCTTCGGGCCGGCCTGCGCGCCTCGGCTCGCGCCGCGGCGATCGCGGTGGCCTCGCTGGCCCTCGGGACCGCCGCGGTGCTCGGCCTCCTCTTCGCCGCCGTCGCCCTGGCGTGAGAGTGCCGCCATCGAGCGCCGGCGAGAGCGAGCTGGCCGAGCTGGCGGTTTAGCGCCGCGACCCCGCGGCTAGCATGGCCGCTTGGCCGCCTTCCGGGATCGCGCGAACGCCGAGAGCCCGATTGCGAGGCTGCGCCCCCGCTCGGCCGCGAGGTCGGTGAGGACGCCGACCGGCAAGCCGGCGGCGGCGCTGGTCACGTTGCTGGCGCTGCTCGGGATCGGCGCGGCGCTCCTCCGGCGGGCGCGGCGCCAGCGGACGCGGACGGTCGGCGGGGCGATCCTCCACACCCCCACCGACGACACCTCGATCGACCCGGAGACCGGCGCCGTCACCTCCAAGCAGGGCGCCGACATCGTGCTGCCGGCGGCGGAGCTCGACGGGCTCTGGGACCCCGAACACCTGGAGCGCGTCGCCCGCACCTACTGGCGCACGATGCAGCGCTTCACCCTCGGGCTGATCCACGTCGACTACACGCCGACCGAGCGCGCCGTCGTCATGCTGGTGCCGCAGCTGCGGCTGCTGACCTTCCGGGCCCCCGAATACGAGATGAACCGCTGCCGCGGGATCGTCCGCTGGCGGATCGAGAAGGGCCTGCTGGTCTCGGGACAGGGGCGCGACGGCGACGGCTACCTGGAGATCGACATCGAGCGCCACGACTATCCCGACCGGGACGAGGTGCGGCTGCACGTCGACGTCGAGGTCGCCAACTACTACCCGGCGCTGACCGGGGTCTCGCGGTGGATCTACGTCAACACGCAGTCGCGCATCCATGTCCTCGCCTGCACCTTCTTCCTGCGGCGGCTGGTCCGCGGCGACCTCGCCGCCTCCAAGGTCGGCCAGTACGCCGGCCCCGGCTCCGCCGACCAGGCGCCCGAGCCGGGCGGCGGCTGAGGCGGCGCGGGGCGGGGCGGGCTCAGAGCGGCGCCCCGGTGCCGCGCGCGGCCCGGCGGTGCCACACACGCGACTGGCGCGGCGCGCCGGCTGGCGCTGACGCGGGCGCCGCGAGCTTCGTTGCAAACCGTCCAGGCTCTTCCCTTTCGCCCATTTTGGGGCGTAACTTGGATCGTGAGGAGCAATGGACGACCGCCATCCGAACGACCCGATTTACTCCGCGATCGTGATCGGAGCGCTGGTTGGGTTCGTGGCGCTGGGAGTCCTCGGGCTGCCGACGCTGGTTCTCGCCGTCGCCGCGGTCGCGATCGGCGCGGCCGCCGTCGCCGGGCTCGCCGTCCGCGACGCTCCCAACCACCGCCGCCCAGCTCGTCGCCGCGTCGCCACCGGCGACCCGCAGTACACCCCCCACGTGCTCTCGGCCGGCGCCGTCCGGGCGCGCCGCCGCCGCTTCGGCCGCCGCCGCGCCCACGGCCCGCGCCCGTCGCGCACGCTGCCCCACCTCTAGCGCGACCCGCTCAGCCGCGCTCGGACGGCGCCCGCTCGGCGCGCGCCTCCGCCGCCGGCGCCGTCAGCTTCGCTCCCATCTTCACCGCTTTGACGACCCCGGTCGCGCCCGCCTGAAGGGTCACGCCGAGGGCGAAGAGGATGATTCCGGGCACCAGCAGGAGCGGCGAGCCGATCATCAGCAGGCCGATCCTCCCGAGCAGGTAGGGCGGCGCGCTGATCATCACGCCGAGCGCCGAGCCGAGCACGCTGGCCGAGAGGCGGTCGCGGCGCGAGCGGGTCTGTTCGACGCCGATCAGCCGCGCCGGCACGGCGACGTAGGCGACCATCATCACGCCGACGACGGTGCCCAGCGCCAGCGCGAACCAGGGGCTCCCGGCGTGATCGCCGAAGGTCAGCGCGGCGCCGAGGGCGAGGCCGACGAGGGTCCCGGAGACGAGGATCGGCCAGAGGTGGCGACGCGCTTCGGCGAACGCCTGGCGCACGGCCGGCGTCCCGGTCTGGGCGATCGCGAAGCCGAAGACGGCGTTGAGGTAGAAGCAGGCGGCGGTGATCGCGGCGAGCCCGACCGCGATGGGGATCAGGATCGGGCCGCTCAGCGAGTGGAACGAGCCCTGGTGGATGACGTGGGCGCGGAGGTCGTACATCGCCATCCAGATCCACACCGCCGGCAGCAGCTGGACGACGGTCAGGCGCCAGTTGGCGAAGAGCAGGCGCACTCCGGCCAGCAGCATCGCGACACCGCCGAGCAGCACGGCCAACGGCGCGAGCCGCCGGTGCGAGCGGACGAAGCGCTCGAGCGCGGCAACGACCGCCTCCTCGTCGCCATCGACGACCGCCCGCGCCAGCGGGTGGCGGACGGCGCCTTCGGCGGCGAGGCGGAGGTCGCGGGTGCGAGGCATCGCGGCCGAGGGTACGCGGCGGTGAGATCGGCGCCCGGGACGGCGCGGCGGCCATCGACCTCCAGCGGTGTGGGAAAGGGACATATAGAGACCCTTTCCACACCGCACGGCCTAGGCTTCCGACATGACTCGGGAGAGTGGCGGGCAGGGTGAGGTCGCGGCGGCCTGGGACCGCGATGCCGAGGCGTGGGTGCGCTGGGCGCGCTCGCCGCGGCTCGACCACGCCTTCTGGCGCCTCAACCTGCCGGCGCTGCTTGATCTGCTGCCGGAGCCGGCCGGGACGACGGTCGACGTCGGCTGCGCCGAGGGTCGGCTGGCGCGCGAGCTCTCGCGGCGCGGCCACGAGGTGATCGCGGTCGACGGCTCGCCGGCGATGGTGGCGGCGGCGCGGGCCGCCGATCCCAACCTCGACGTCCGCCTCGGCGACGCCGCCGCGCTGCCGCTCGACGACGACAGCGCCGCGCTCGCGGTCGCCTCGATGGCGCTGATGAACTTCGAGGACCTCGGCGGCGCGGTGACCGAGGTCGCCCGCGTCCTGCGCCCAGGCGGGCGCTTCTGCTTCTCGGTCCTCCACCCGCTGAACAGCTGGGGCGACGCCGGCGACGGCGACCGCGCCGCGGTCCCCTACTTCGAGGCGGCGAGCTATCGCGAGGAGGTCACCGACGGCGGCGAGACGGTCGTCCTCAACGACATCCACCGCCCGCTCGGCGCCTATTTCGAGGCGCTCGAGCAGGCCGGCTTCGCGGTCGAGGCGCTGCGCGAGCCGCGCCCCGACCCCGCCTACGCCGCCGAGTTCCTGGCCGCCGCGCGCTGGCGCGAGCGTCCCGGCTTCCTGCACGTCCGCGCCGCGCTGCCTGGCTAGCGGCCGCCGCTCGCACTCGAGCGCTCGCAGTTATTCCGCTCGAGCGTTGGGAGTTGCTCCCGGTATCGGCGTGGAAGTGCGAACGGTCACGTCGCGCTTCAGGACCGAACTTCGTCCACCATCTCCAGCAGCGAGGGGATCAGCTCGGCTTCGAGGGCGCGCGGGATCAGGGTGTGGTCGACCGTGACGGCGTCGTAGACGAGGCGGCAGGTGACGCCGTGGGCGGGGCGGCCGGCGAAGTCGACCTCGACCCGATCGCCA
This sequence comes from uncultured Actinomycetes bacterium, assembly GCA_963839115.1. GTDB lineage: Bacteria > Actinomycetota > Thermoleophilia > Solirubrobacterales > 70-9 > VAYN01. The sequence continues at coordinate 552,640 of CAWITM010000001.1, read as the reverse complement.
GCGCCGAGGTCGCCCTCCTCGACGATCCGCAGGTAGGCGCCGGGGCGCGAGGCGCGGGCGAAGCGGCGGACGAAGAGCGGGTCGTCGAAGCGGATGCCGAGCTTGAAGCAGGGAAAGCGGGGTTGGACGACTTCCAACAGGGTCGAGCCGACCCGCCAGCGCTCGCCGATCACCGCGCCGGAGACGTCGACCCCGGCCGTCGTCAGGTTCTCGCCGAAGGCGCCGACGCCGACCTCGCGGCCGAGCTCGGCCTCCCATTCGCGCATCTCCTCGATCGCGTAGGCGTAGACAGCCTTGTCGCGGCCGCCGTGGACCGTGAGGTCGGCCTGGGCGTCGCCGGCGAGGTTGACGCCGCGGACCGCCACCCGTCCCGCCACCGGCTGCTTCCAGATCGCCGTCGAGACCACCCGCTTGCCGGTCTCGACGTCTTTGGGACGGCCGACGTTGACGCTCAGCAGGTGCGGCGCTTGGGACTCGGTCTCAGCCGGGGGCGGCATCTGGGTAAGGTACTTACCTCAATGCGCTCGCTCCCCCCCAGTCACGAGTGAGCGGCTTCAACTGGTCGGAGTTCCGCGGTCCCCTCGCCGGCAGTTACTGGGCGGCCGTCGCGATGGTCCTCTGTGCCCTGACGCCGTTCCTCGTCCTCAGCTCCGCGCTCCCGCCGCTCGAAGGCGCGATCGGCCATGACGTCGGCCTCGGCGCCCCCGGCCTCGAGATGAGCGCCGGCATGGCCGACGCCGCCTACTGCTTCGGAACCGTTCTGGCGATCCAGCTGGTGACGCGGCTGCACGGGCGGCGATTGCTGCTGCTCTACGCGATCGTCTTCACCCTGGCGACGATCCTGACCGCGGTCGCGGCGTCGCCGGCCCCGTTCTTCGCCGGACGCATCCTCCAGGGGCTGACGACCAGCCTGATGCTGATCACCGCGGCGCCGGCGCTCGTCCTCGGCTTCCCGACCCCGCGGCTGCGCTCGACCGCGGCGACGATGAACGTCGGCATCTTCGGTGCCGTCGCGCTCGGGCCGGTGATCGGCGGCGCCTTCGCCGGGCTCGGCGACTGGCGGGCGTTGATCTGGGTCGCCGCCGGCGTCGGCGCGCTCGCCGTCGCGCTCTCGATCCTCACCTTCACCGACCAGGCGCCGGCCGACCCCGAGGTCAAATTCGACCCCGGGTCGCTGGGGCTGGCCTCGGGCGGCTGCGTCGCCGCTTTCTTCGGCACCTCGCAGCTCGTCCACCACAGCTTCGGCACGCCGATCGTCCTGGTGCCGATGGCGATCGGCCTGGTGATGCTGGTCGGGCTGATCCTCCACCAGGCCCACGTCCCCGACCCGCTGATGCCGGTGCGAAGGCTCGGCCACACGATCCCGATCGCGGCGATCGCGCTGGCGATGTTCGCCGGCGCCGGGTCGGTGGCGCTGGTCGGGCTGGTGCAGCTGACGATCGAGCACCGCGAACTCTCGACCGCCCTCTTCTGGCCCGAGTTCGTCGGCGCCATGCTCACCGCGGTCGCCTTCGGCTACTTCTTCTTCACCCGCTTCATCCCGCTGATCGCCTTTCTGGGCCTGCTGGTGCTCGCGGTCACCTCGATCTTCGTGACCGGGGTCGGCGACGGCGGCACCGCGCTGATCGCCCTCTGCACGCTGGGGATCGGGATCGGCGTCGGCGCCTCGGTCGCTCCCGGACTCTTCGTCGCCGGCTTCTCGCTGCCCTCGAAACAGCTGCCGCGGATCTTCGCCCTGGTCGAGCTGCTGCGCGGAGTCGCCGCCTTCCTGACCGCGCCGATCGTCATCCACATCGCCGTCAACAGCGGCGGCAGCTTCGCCCACGGGATCACCACCGGCGCCTGGATCGGCGTCGCCCTGCTGCTCACCGGCGTCGCCGCGGTGACCGCGATCGTCGCCAGTGGCGGCGCCCGCCTGCAGGAGCCGACGATCGAACCCTGGCTCGAGGGCGAGGGCACCGCCCTGGACTCACCGCCGCTCGGCGCGGCGCTGCGCCGCCGCGGCCGCGAGCGCCGGCGCGAAGTCGTTGGCTGACATCGGACCGACCGGTTCGTGAAGATCGGCACCAGTGTCCAGTCCACAGACCTCTCCTCCATCACCTTCCTCTCAGACCGCCGAGGTGCCGGCGCAGGCGGTCGAGAGCGAACTCGACGTCAGGGGCCTCGCCAAGCGGGCGATGCTGCCGGTCGGGCTGCTGGCGCTGGCCGCCGCGGCGATCGTCTGGCTGCCGGTCCTGCACCCGGTCCGCGACCGCTTCGCCGACACCGACGGCACCTGGGTCGCGGTCGCCTTCGCGCTGCAGGTCTGCTCGACCCTCAGCTTCGTCGCCGCCTTCCGCGGCGCCTTCGACCGGCGGATCGGCTGGCGCGCCGCCTTCGACCTCTCGATGGTCGAGGAGGGAACCAACGTCATCCTGCCGTCGGGCGGCAGCGGTGGCTTGGCGGTCGGCGCCGTGCTGCTGATCCGGGCCGGCGTGCCGACCCACTACGCGGCCAGCCGCAGCGCCGTCCTCTTCCTCGCCACCAGCGCCGTCAGCTTCGTCGCCCTGGTCGCGGCGGGGACGCTGGAGGCGATCGGGGTCCTGCCCGGCGATGCCTCACTGGCGGCGACGGCGATCCCGGCCGCGATCGCGGCGCTGATCATGGTCGCGGCGATCGTCCTCTCCCACCAGCTGCCCGAGGTCCGAGCGCGGCCGGAGCAGCGGATTCGCACCTTCGTCGCTCGCCTGCAGCGCTTCCTGCGCGAGGCGGTCGACCTCAGCACCGAGCTGATCCGGGCGGGCGACCTCCTCCTGATCGGCGGCTCGATCGGCTACTTCGGCTTCGACGTAGCCTCGCTCTGGGCCTCCTTCGAGGCGCTCGGCGGCGGCGCCCCGGAGCTCGGCCTCTTCGTGATCGCCTACGTGCTCGGCCACGGCGGCGCGATCGTCCCGTTCCCGGGAAGCGCCGAGGGCGGCCTGGTCGGCGCCTTCAGCCTCTACGGCGCCCCGGTCAGCCTGGCGGTCGGCGCGACGCTCGTCTACCGCACCTTCCACGCCGGCGTGCCGGTGATCCTGGCGCTCGGCGGCTACGCCGACATCCGCCGCCTGCGCCGCCAGCGCGACCCCGCCGAGGTGGCGCGGCGCTTCGGCTGAGCGAACCGTACGGTGAGCGCGACCTACTTGTAGATGGCGATCGGCAGGATGACCGCGCCGCGGACCGGGATTTCCGTCTGGTCCTTCAACGCCGCCAGATCCTGACAGCGAGCTTCGCGGGTTTCCTCGTGCTGCTCGGTCTTGCGGAGCCGCGGATCGTGCTTGATGGCGTCGACCCGGCGCCGGCAGCGAGCATCGGTCGTGCACAGCAGCTTCTTCGGTGCGTGGAGGAGGGCCGGTTCCCAGGTCTCGCGCGCGTCGGAGTCGACGTAGGCCGGTGGTTCGTCGTCGGGTGACTCCGGGAAGATCCGCACCACCTTGCCGACCACGGTGAAATCTCCTCCGCCGGCCTTGACCAGGCTCCGCTCGCGAGTCAGGAGCCGGGCGTCGAGCGGCATCAGGTAGCGGACGCGCCCCCGTTCGCGCTCTTCGGCTTCGGTCACTTCCGCTGGGGACCTCGGAGCCTGTGCCGGTTTCGCTCCATGTGCGGCGGAATATTGCGTCTCGAACCTCGCCAGCGCTTCTCGCAGTTCTCGCAGTTCCGCTTTTTTCTTCCGGCTCTTGGTGTTTTCCTGGGTTTCTTTTTCTACCTGCGCGGCCGCTGCCCGGCAGCGGACATGCTCCAGAGCGGCCAGTTCGTTCTTCACCGGGTGTGGCGTTTCGACCCCTCCCTTGTACCGGTAGTGGGGTTTGATCGCGAAGATCACCCGCGGCTGTTTGCCGAGGCGCTTTCGGAATCGTTCGGCACGTTTGCGCTGCCGATGCAGGTGGGTGCGGCGGCCGCCGCCGGGTGGCACGCTTCGCGACGAGGGGAACAGGGTTCTGAGAATCGTCTTCTGACGCAGCGCCAGGTACGGACTCATGTAGGTCGGTGCCTCGAGGCCGTCGGTGCGGAAGGTCACGAACTGACCCTCTTCGAGGTTCTTGATCTCTTCCGGAAATCGACCCAGGCCGACCGTCGGCAACCCTTCATCGTTGTTCTTCAAGTCTTCGAGCAGAGAGAAGAATTCCGAGGCAGCGGTGGGAGTCACGTCCCGAGCGAGGGTGTTTTCCACGCTGAGCGAACCACCCAGTTCGAGCGCGCTCACGGGCTTGATCTTTCCTTCGGCCGAGCGAGTCACCCTCTGGCTGAACTTCTCCGAATCGGACGTGCCGCCTTCCTCCTGCGCCAGGTAGGCGACGACACGGAGACTGTCGAGGTAGAGAAATTCCGCCGGTCGGGGTTTGTCGGCGGTCCCAGAGTCCCCGCCGGAGCAGAACACGAAGTAACCGACGACGGCGCCGATGAGCAGGAGGGCGACAGCCGCGCCGACCTTCACGTACCAGCGATCGAGGATCGATTTCGATCCCGAGCCGCCTCCACCGCCTACAGCGGGCGCGCCACTCATCGGTGGGGGCGCCGGGGTGCGATACGTGACAGTTCCGAATTAATACCCGTGTGTTACCACCCTCAACCCGGGTGAACAATGAAGTTTGAGTCAATCAGACTTATTTCGACCCAAGAGGCGGCGGGCCTCGTCGGCGGCCGGCGCGGCGTCGTGTTCGAGGCGGTCGAGCAGATGGCGCCAGCCGGGGTTGCGCTCGATCACGGCGCGCAGGTGGGCGACGCCGGCCTCGTGCTCGCCGCTCCCGACCAGCGCCAGGCCGGCCCAGAACTCCAGCTCCGGGTAGTCGGGCAGGCGTTCGTAGGCTTCGACGTAGCGGCGCCCGGCGCCGGCGTGGTCGCCGCCGGCGCTCAGCTCGTCGCCGCTGACGGCGAGCGCGTAGGCCTCGTTGACGGTGACGAGGCGGCGCAGCTCGGCGAGCGGGTCGGGATGGTCCTCGACGCGCAGGTCGACGGTGCGCTCCCAGGGTTCGCCGGCGCCGGGGACGACGAGGATCGCCGCCGACTGGCGGCCGCGGACGTCGCCGCCGGCCGCCTCGGCGGCGTCGAGGGCGGCGAGCAGGCGTGTCGTGAGGTCCCCGGCGGCGGCTTCGAAGGCCGCCGACATCGCCTCCGGAACGCCGGCCGCCGCCATCAGGTTGGCCTGGCAGGAGTGGTGCTCGCCCTCGAGGTGACCGGCGAACTCCATGCAGTCGGCGCCGGTGTGGACGGCCACACGGCCGGCGGCGTCGGCGATCGCCGCCTGGCGGAAGCTGGCGTGCGGGTCGGCGTCGAGCAGGGACGCGAGGGCCGCGGCGGGGTCATCGCCGCCCCGCATGCGCGCCAGGCCGCGGGCGCCGTAGGAGACCTCGATGTTGGCCTGGGTGGCGACGGCGCCGACCCCCGCCTCGGCCCAGGCGACGAGGCCGCCGACCGAGAACCAGTGCGACTGCACGGCGACGCCGGAGGCGCGGGAGTCGGGGTCCCAGGCGACGATCGAGTAGGTCACGCCCAGCACCTTGTCAGGCAGTGGCGAGCGGCGGCCGTCATCCCTCTCCCCCGCCGGTGACGCGCTCGCCGGCGACGAAGGTCTGGGCGACGATCGGCACGCCGGGCCGGTAGACGAAGTCGATCGGCGAGGCGGCGTCGAGGATCAGCGCGTCGGCGCGGGCGCCGGGCGCGAGGCGGCCGATGTCGGTGCGGCGCAGGGCGGCGGCGCCGCCGGCGGTGGCGGCGGCGATCGCCTCGTCGACGGTCATCCCCATCTCCCTTACTGCGAGCGCGATGCAGAACCCCATCGAGGTCGTGTTGCTGGAGCCGGGGTTGGTGTTGGTGGCGATCGCGACGGCGGCGCCGGCGTCGATGGCGGCGCGGGCCGGTGGGTAGGGCTGGCGGGTCGAGAAGTCGGTGGCCGGCAGGAAGGTGGCGACGGTGTCGGAGCCGACCAGCGCCTCGATGTCGGCGGCGTCGAGGTAGGTGCAGTGGTCGACCGAGGCGGCGCCGAGCTCGACCGCCAACCGCACCCCCGGCCCGAGGCCGAGCTGGTTGCCGTGCAGGCGGGCGCCGAGGCCGGCGTCGCGGCCCGCCTCGAGCACGGCGCGGCACTGGTCGGCGTCGAAGGCGCCGGTCTCGCAGAAGGCGTCGATCCAGCGCGCGTGCGGGGCGCAGGCGGCGAGCATCGGGCCGCGGACGAGGTCGACGTAGTCATCGGCGCGGCCCTCGAACTCGGCCGGCAGGACGTGGGCGCCGAGGAAGGTGACGTCGTCGGTGAACTCCGCGGCGACCTCGCAGGTGCGCCGTTCGGCGTCGACTTCGAGGCCGTAGCCGGACTTGATCTCGGCGTGGGTGATCCCGGCCCGCAGGCCCTCGGCGCGGCGGCGCGCGGTCAGCTCGCGGAGCTGGTCGGCGGAGGCGGCGCGGGTCGCCTCGGCGGTGACCCGAATCCCGCCCGCCTCATAGTCGGCGCCGGCCATCCGCGCCGCGAACTCCGCGGCGCGGTCGCCGGCGAAGACGAGGTGGGTGTGGGAGTCGACGAAGCCGGGGATGACGCAGCGCCCGCCGGCGTCGATGCGCTCGTCGGCGAGCGCGCCGGCCGGCTCGACCGCGGCGACGCGGCCGTCCTCGAAGACGAGGGCGGCGTCCCGGACCTGGCCGAGCGGCCCCTCGCCGAGCGCCGGGTCGTTGGTGACGAGCAGGCCGATGTCGTCGATGACGAGCGAGGTCATCGGACCTCCCCGTTACCCCGACCGCCGCCGCGTTCACTTTGTCGCCCACAGGGCGACAAACCGGACAGGGGGCCTAGTCGCCGGCCGGCTAGTGTCATCCCTGGCCCTCCGTGCCGACCGCCACGCGCAGCTCGGCGGCGACGTCGAGGGAGACGTGGACGCCGTTGAGGACGACCGGGGCGCCGCCGACGAAGACGTTGGTGACGTCGGCGGCGGTCGCGGCGAAGGCGATCGTGCCGAGCGCGCTCGCCGGCTCGATCCCGGCCAGGCGGACGCTGCCGGCGCCGAGGTTGACGAGGTCGGCGAGGCTGCCGGGGGCGATCGCGCCGGCCTCGGGCCAGCCGATCGCTGCGTGGCCGGAGGCGGTCGCGGCGGTGAGCAGGCCGGCCGGAGAGTGGCGGCCCCGTTCGCCGCTGGCGAGGCGCTCGTCGAGCTCGATCGCCCGCGCCTCCTCGAAGGGGTCGATCACCGCCTGCGAATCGCTGCCGACGGCCAGCGACGCGCCCGCGTCGCGCAGCGCCGCGGCGCCGCCGATCCCGTCGGCGAGGTCGCGCTCGGTCGTCGGGCAGAGGCAGCAGCAGGCGGCGGAGTCGCCGAGCAGCCGCCGGTCCTCGGCGGTCAGGTGGGTGGCGTGGATCGCCGTGAAGTGGCCGGCGAGGGCGCCGACCTCGGTGAGCAGCGCCGTCGGCGTCATCCCGTGCTCGGCGAGGCATTCCTCGTTCTCGCGCGGCTGCTCGGAGACGTGGGCGTGCAGCGGCGCGCGCCGTCCCGCCGCCCACGCGGCGACGGCCGCCGTCGCGTCCCGATCGACGGCCCGCACGCTGTGAATCGCCGCCCCGACCCGAGCGTTTCCGACTTTTTGGCCCCCAGGGGCGCTAAAAGTCCGGAACCGCTCGGCGCCGGGCTCCGGTACATCGGTCGCCAGCGACTCGACGCGGTCGGCCCAGGCGCCCACCGTCCCGTCGGAGAAGCGGCGCTGGACCGGGCTCAGCTCCTCGCCGGCGCCGCCGCGCAGGTAACAGGTGTCGAGCAGGGTGATGCGGATGCCGGCTTCGGCCGCCGCCTCGATCACCGCCCGGCCCATCGCGTTGGGGTCAGCGTAGGGACGGCCGTCTGGATCGTGGTGGAGGTAGTGGAACTCGCCCACCGCGGTGATCCCGGCCAGGGCCATCTCGCCGAAGGTCGCCCGCGCGAGTGCCCGGTAGGCGTCGGGGTCGAGGCGCGCGGCCGCCGCGTACATCTGCTCGCGCCAGGTCCAGAAGCTGCCACGGCTTGCGCCGTCGCCGCCCGCCTCGGTGCGGCCGCGGAAGGCGCGCTGGAAGGCGTGCGAGTGGGCGTTGGCGAAGCCCGGCAGCGTGTAGCCGGAGAGGGACATCGCGCCCTCCGGCGCCTCCCCCACGCCGCTGCGCACCGCGGCGATCCGTTCGCCCTCGATCTCGATCAGCACCCCCGCCTCGACGCCCTCGCCGCCGAGCCAGGCCCACTCGCACCAGATCTCGCTCACGACGCCACGCGTCCGATCCGCCCACGCGCACCGGGCGCGCCCGCCTCTCGCCAGCCCCTCACGAGCCCACGCGCTCGGCGAACTCGGTGATCCGGGCGACGAACTCCTCGCGGCGGAAGCGGTCGAACTGCTCCCAGGTCGAGAGCGTCGAGAGGTCGGTCATGCGGTCGACGAAGAGGCGGCCGTCGAGGTGGTCGATCTCGTGCTGGAAGGTGCCGGCGGTGAGGCCGCGCTTGACCTCGGCGTGGTGCTCGCCCTCGCGATCGAGGTAGTAGACCCGAACGTTGACGAAGCGCTCGAGGTCGCCGCGCAGGTTCGGCATCGAGAGGCAGCCCTCATTGGTGGCGAAGGTCTCGCGGTCGACCAGCTCGAGCACCGGGTTGACGAATACGGTCAGCGGGATCGGCGGCTTGTAGGGATAGCGGGGGTTGCCGGGCCGCACCTCGGCGACGGCGATCCGCTTCGAGACGCCGACCTGCGGCGCCGCCAGCCCGGCCCCGTTCGCGTCGCGCATCGTCTCGATCATCGAGTCGATCAGCGCCTGGGTCTCGGCGCTCGCCAGCTCCTCGGCGCTGACCTCGCGCGCCGGCTGGCGCAGCACCGGGTCGCCGAGCTCGCGGATCTCGAGCACGCTCATCGTCGCGCCGCCACGAGTCTGCGTTTACCCGTCCCCACGACGGGTGGATGCAGATTCATCGCCCTCCAACATCGGCACGCGCACGCCGCGCTCGCGGGCGACCGTGACGGCCGAGTCATAGCCGGCGTCGGCGTGGCGGATCACGCCCATGCCGGGATCGCTGGTCAGCACCCGCTCGAGCTTTTCCGCCGCCAGGTCGGTGCCGTCGGCGACGCAGACCATCCCGGCATGCAGCGAGCGCCCGATCCCGACCCCGCCGCCGTCGTGGATGCTGACCCACGAGGCGCCGCTGGCGGTGTTGACGAGGGCGTTCAGCAGCGGCCAATCGGCGATCGCGTCGGAGCCGTCGGCCATCGACTCGGTCTCGCGGTAGGGCGAGGCGACCGAGCCCGAGTCGAGGTGGTCGCGCCCGATCACCATCGGCGCCTTCAGCTCGCCGCTGCGGACCATCTCGTTGAAGCGCAGCCCCAGCCGCGCGCGCTCGCCGTAGCCCGCCCAGCAGATCCGCGCCGGCAGGCCCTGGAAGGCGATCCGCTCGCCGGCCAGCTTGATCCAGCGTTCGAGCGGCTCGTCGCCGGCCAGCTCCTCGAGCACGGCGCGGTCGGTCGCGGCGATGTCGGCGGGGTCGCCGGAGAGCGCCACCCAGCGGAAGGGCCCCTTGCCCTCGCAGAACAGCGGCCGCACGTAGGCGGGGACGAAGCCGGGATAGTCGAAGGCGCGCTCGTAGCCGCCGAGCCGGGCCTCGGCGCGCAGGCTGTTGCCGTAGTCGAAGACCTCGGCGCCGCGGTCGCGGTATTCGACCATCGCCGCGCAGTGGGCCGCCATCGCCGCGCGCGAGCGCCGCACGTACTCGTCGGGATCGTCGACCCGCAGCCGGTCGGCCTCCTCGGTCGGGATCAGGTTCGGGACGTAGCCGTTCAGCGGATCGTGAGCGCTGGTCTGGTCGGTGACGATGTCGGCCTCGAAGTCGCCGCCGAGCAGGGCCGGGAGGACGTCGACGGCGTTGGCGCAGAGCCCGACGCTGAGCGCGCGGCGCTCGGCCTTGGCGGCTTCGCAGCGGGCGATCGCGTCGTCGAGGGAGTCGGCGCGCTCGTCGAGGTAGCGGGTCGCCAGCCGCCGCTCGATCCGCTCGTCGTCGACCTCGATGCAGAGCGCGACGCCGTCGTTCATCGTCACCGCCAGCGGCTGCGCGCCGCCCATGCCGCCGAGCCCGGCGGTCACCGTGATCGTCCCGGCCAGGCTGCCGCCGAAGCGCCGGCGGGCGATCTCGGCGAAGCACTCGTAGGTGCCCTGGACGATCCCCTGGGTGCCGATGTAGATCCACGACCCGGCGGTCATCTGCCCGTACATCGTCAGCCCCATGTCTTCGAGGCGGCGGAACTCGTCCCAGTTGTCCCAGTCGCCGACCAGGTTGGAGTTGGCGATCAGGACGCGCGGCGACCACTCGTGGGTCCGGAAGGCGCCGACCGGCTTGCCCGACTGGACGAGCAGGGTCTCGTCGGCGTCGAGGGTCCGCAGCGAGCGGACGATCGCGTCGAAGGCCGGCCAGGAGCGGGCGGCCCGGCCGGTGCCGCCGTAGACGACGAGGTCCTCGGGGCGCTCGGCGACCTCGGGGTCGAGGTTGTTCATCAGCATCCGCATCGCCGCCTCCTGCGGCCAGCCGCGGCACGAGAGGTCGGTGCCGCGCGGGGCGCGGACGGTGCGACTGCCCTTCACTGGAGCGCGCCGATCTCGGCTTCGACGGCGGCGACGAGGGCGCCGGAGGCGACCAGGCCCTCGGCGGCGGCGAGCTCGGGCGCCAGCCAGCGGTCGACGCCGAAGCCGGGGACCTCGGCGCGGAAGCGGTCGCGGGCGGCGGCGGTGCCGGCGGCCGGCTCGAGCGGCGCCCGCAGGTCGAGGCCGCGCAGGCCGCAGGTCAGCTCGACGGCGACGATCCGGGTCAGGTTGGCCAGCGAGCGTCGCAGCTTGCGCGCGCTTCCCCACGCCATCGAAACGTGATCCTCCTGGCTCGCGCTCGTCGGCACGCTGTCGGCGCTGGCGGGGTTGGCGAGCCGGCGGTTCTCGGCGACCATCGCCGCCTGCGTGTACTGGCCGATCATGAGGCCCGAGTTGGCGCCGGCGTCCTCGGCCAGGAACGGCGGCAGGCCCATCGAGCGGGTGACGTCGAGGAGGCGGTCGGTGCGCCGCTCGGCGATCGCGCCGACGTCGGCCGCGGAAATCGCCAGCAGGTCGCAGGCGAGCCCGAGCGGGGCGCCGTGGAAGTTGCCGCAGGACTCGACCCGGCCGTCGGGCAGCACCATCGGGTTGTCGATCGCCGACACCAGCTCGGCGTCGGCGACGCCCCCGGCGTAGGCCGCCGCGTCGCGCGCCGCGCCGTTGACCTGGGGCGCGCAGCGCAGCGAGTAGGCGTCCTGGACGCGCGGGTCGTCGTAGCGGTGGGAGGCGACGATCGGCGACCCGGCCAGCAGCGCCCGCAGGTTGGCGGCGCTCGCCCGCTGGCCCGGCTGCGGGCGCAGGTCGACGAGGTCGGCGGCGAAGGCGCGGTCGGTCCCGAGCAGCGCCTCGACGCTGACCGCGGCGGCGAGGTCGGCGGCGCGCAGGAGGTTGTCGAGATCGGCAAGGGCCAGGACCAGCATTCCGAGGATGCCGTCGGTGCCGTTGATCAGCGCCAGCCCCTCCTTGGCGGTCGGCTCGAGCGGCTCGATCCCGGCCGCGCGGAGCGCCTCGGCGGCGGGTACGGGCGCCTCGCCTGGCACCGAGCCGTCGGCCGGCCCGGGGCCCTCGGCCGGGCCCCAGACCTCGCCCTCGCCGAGCAGTGCCAGCGCGCAATGGGCCAGCGGCGCCAGGTCGCCGCTGGCGCCCGAGCGACCCGTACTCGGGGACGACCGGCGTCACGCCGGCATTCAGCAGCTCGACGATCCGCCCGGCGACCTCCGGCCGCACCCCCGAGTAGCCGAGCGAGAGGCTGCGCGCGCGCAGCAGCATCATCGCCCGCACCACCTCGGCCTCGACCGGCGCCCCCATCCCGGCGGCGTGGGAGCGGATCAGCGCCTTCTGCATCTCGTCGCGTTTGGCGGCCGGGATCGCGACCGCGGCCAGCGCCCCGAACCCGGTCGACACTCCATATACCGGCTCCTCGGAGGCGATCAGCCCGGCGACCACGGCGGCGGTCGCCTCCATCGCCGCCACCGCCGAGCCGGCCAGCGCCACGTCCTCGCCGCGGCGGGCGACCGCGACGACCGCCTCGCGCGAGATCCCGGCATCGGTCAGCTCGATCGTCATCCTGCCGGATGCTCCCACACGCGAAAAGCCGCCGCGCCGGGGCGGGCCAAGCGCCGCGCCGGGGCAGCCCCACCGGCGCGCCAGTGACCGCCCGGCGCCCAAGCCGCCACCCCCGGCGCCCGACAACAGAGGGCGTGAAAGAGCACCTCGCCGCCCTCAGCGACAGCGACCGCGCCGCCCTGCAGAGCCTCGTGCCGCTGGCCGGCGCACTCGGCGCCGGCACGATCTTCGCGCTCTTCTCGAGCAGGAGCCGCCGGACCGGGTTCGCGGTCTTCGAGATCTTCGCGATCGTCGCCGTCCTGACCGCGGTCGGGACCACCGCCTACCTGGCGATCTCGCTGATCCACCGCGACCAGCCGATCACCGATCGCGACCTGACCCAGACCGCGACGCCGCTGATCGTCGCCGCCTTCCTGCTCGTCTTCATCAGCATCTTCAACCGCGTCGCCTCGTTCTCGGGACGGGTGCTGACGATCGCGGTGCTCTTGATCGGCGCCGCGGTTGTCGCGGCCGAGGTCTCGATCGGGTCGTGGTCGGCGAGCCCCGGCGGCGCCAGCGTCTTCGCCCTGCTGACGCTAGGCGTCGGCCTGCTGCTCGGCGGGATCGGCTGGGCATTCGACCGCGACCACGACCGCCGCGCCCGCCGGTCCCGCCAGGCCGACCTCGCCCGCCCGCCGCAGCCGGCTACCTGCCGGCCGCCGAGTCCCTGCGTCCCCTCTCCCCGGCCCTCCACGGGCGAGGAGATCCTCTTCCGGGTCAAGGTCGCCTACCGCTTGCCGCGCAACGACGAGGGCCTGTTCGACGTGACGGCGTTCGTCGCTTGTACCCCATAGGTGTACAAGCGACGAACGCATTTGGGACGGAACTCCCGCCGGGCCGCAGCGGGCTTCCGTCCGGCCGGTCAGAGGCTCCGTAAGGAGCCCGTTAGGTCTGAGGAGCACAATTCACATATGGCCGACAGCTACCGCCAACCACCGCCGCTGGGATTGGGCCCGCCGCCCGAGCCGGGCCTCGGCCGCGCGCCCGAGCCGGGGCAGCTTCCCGACGGCCCGATCCACCCCGGTTCCGGACGCACGCCGCTGCGCAAGCGGGCCGGGCAGCTGCTGGCGCCGCTCGCGGCGCTGGCGATCAAAGCCAAATCGCTGCTGCTGCTGATCGGCAACTTCAAGCTGGCGGTGACCTTCGGCTCGATGGCGGTCTCGGTCCTCGCCTACGGCCTGCTCTTCGGCTACACCTTCGCGCTCGGCTTCGTGGTGCTCCTGCTGCTCCACGAGATGGGGCACGTGGTGGCGCTGCGGCGCGAGGGGATCAGGGCCTCGGCGCCGGTCTTCATCCCCTTCCTCGGCGCCGTGATCGCCTCCAAATCGCTCGGCAAGGACGCCGCCGCCGAGGCCCGTGTCGGGCTCGCCGGCCCGGTCGCCGGCTCGCTCGCGACGCTTGTCCCGCTCGGCATCTGGCTCGCCACCGGCAGCGAATTCTGGCGGGCGCTCGCATACCTCGGCTTCTTCCTCAACCTCTTCAACCTCCTGCCGGTGGTCCCGCTCGACGGCGGCCGGGCGATGGCGGCGCTCAGCCCCGCCGTCTGGATCGCCGGTCTCGCCGGGCTGGTCGTGCTGGCGATCGTCTTCCCGAGCCCGATCATCGTCCTGATCCTGCTCTTCGGCGGCTATGAGAGCTACCGCCGCTACAAGAGCCGCAACCTGCCCCAGAACCGCGCCTACTACGCGGTGCCGACGCGGACGCGGGCGATCGTCGCCGTCGTCTACCTCGGCCTCGCCGCGGCGCTCTCGATCGGCGTCGCCGAGACCTTCGTCTCGCGCGGGCTCTGAGCGAGCCCCCGTGGCGCAGACTCTGACCAATCGAAGATCCCGATCCGGCTAGGCTCGCCCGGTGAACCAGCGCCACGCCGACGTCCTCGCCCGCGAGCTGCTCGACCTCGAGGCGGATGACGGCGCGCCGGCGGGCGCCGGCACCGGCGGCCCCGACCGCGCCGAGACCGAGGCGACCCTCCGCGCGGCGCTCGAATCGCTGCTGCCCGAGCGCGGCGTCGGCGACCGCACAGCCGTCACCCGCTGCGTCGACGACGGCACCGAACGAGCCTTCGTCCTGCTGCTGACCGGCGCGGCGCTCTTCCGCCTCTGGCTCGAGCGCCCGCCGGGCGAGCCACCGCGGGTCGCCGTCGACCGCGCCGGGCGCAAGGGCTGGCGAGTGAGGTCGGTCCACGAAGGGGTCGCGGTCGACTGCGAGGAGAGTCGCCGCGGCTGGGCTCTGGTCTTCAACGGCGAGCTGCTGACCTTCACCTCCGCGGCGCGACCGGTCCCCGACGCCGCCGAGCGGCTGGGACGGGCGCTGGCCGCCGCCGAAGGCTGGGAGATCGACGGCCACTCCGACGAGGGCGAGGGCGAGGCCCGCCCTGCCTGAGCGGCGGCGAGTCGCGGTCGTCGGCGGCGGCATCCTCGGACTCGCCGCGGCGGCGAGGATCGCCGAGCGCCACCCCGAGGTCGAGCTGACCCTGCTGGAGAAGGAGGCGGCGCCGGCGCTCCACCAGACCGGCCGCAACAGCGGCGTCGTCCACGCCGGCATCTACTACGCGCCGGGATCCCAGAAGGCGATCCTCTGTCGCCGCGGCGTCGGCCTGATGGAAGCGTTCTGCGAGCGCCGCCGGGTCCCCTACCTGCGCTGCGGCAAGCTGGTCGTCGCCACCGAGCCCGGCGAGCTCCCCGGCCTCGACGAGCTCGAGCGCCGCGCCACCGCCAACGGCGTCCCCGGCATCGCCCGCCTCGACGGCGCCGCGATGCGCGAGGTCGAGCCGAACGTCCGCGGCATCGCCGCCCTGCACTCCCCCGACACCGCGATCGTCGACTACCGCCGCGTCGCCGCCGAGCTGGCGGCAAGCGCCCGCGAGGCCGGCGCGACGCTGCGCTTCGGGGCCGAGGTGGCGCGGGTCGAGGAGGCCGGCGAGGGCGCCACCGTCCACCTCGCCGGCGGCGAGCGCCTCGCCGCCGATCGCGTGCTCGTCTGCGCCGGCCTCGAGGCCGACGTCCTCGCCAGCGCCTCGGGGCGGCCCGGGGCGCCGCGCATCGTCCCCTTCCGCGGCGAGTACTGGCAGCTCGCGCCGGGCCGCGAGGACCTCGTGCGGGGGCTGATCTACCCGGTCCCCGATCCCGATCTGCCCTTCCTCGGCATCCACCTGACCAAGCGGGTGGACGGCGCCGTGCTGATCGGCCCCAACGCCGTCTTCGCGCTCGCCCGCGAGGGCTACCGCTGGCGCGACGTCGACCCGCGCGGCCTCGCCGACACCCTGCGCTGGCCCGGCACCCGGCGCCTCTTCGCCGCCAACTGGCGGACCGGCGTCGACGAGGTGGCGCGCTCGCTCAGCAAGACGCTCTTCGTCCGCGCCGCCCGCCGCTACCTGCGCGGGATCGAGCCCGCCGACGTCGTCCGGGCGCCGGCCGGGGTCAGGGCGCAGGCGGTCGACGCCGACGGCTCGCTCGTCGACGACTTCCGCATCGAAAGCTCTGGAGCCACCAGCTGGGTACGCAACGCTCCGTCGCCGGCGGCAACCTCGTCGCTGGCGATCGCCGAGGTGCTGGTCGAGCGGCTCGGCCTCGCCGCGGCCTGACGCAGTCGACCCGCGTTCGCGGGCTCACAGGATCCAGACCGCGGCGGCGACGACCGCGGCGAGCACCGCGAGGTCGGCGACGACGATCAGGCCGATGACGATGACCTTGGTGGGATCGAGGCCGCCGATCCTGACCGGGTCGAGGCCGCCGGTCTCGCTCACCGGGCGCCGCCGAGCTGGCGCACCAGGGGACGAGCGGGGTTGCCGGCGACGGTCGCACCCGGCTCGACGTCGTGGGTGACGACGGCGCCGGCGCCGACCAGGGCCTCGTGGCCGATCCGCACGCCGCCGAGGATCGTCGCCCCGGAGCCGATCGAGGCACCGTCCTCGACCACGGTCGCCATGAGCTCCCAGTCGTCCTCGGTCTGCAGGGCCCCGCCGGCGGCCGTCGCCCGCGGCAGCTTGTCGTTGACGAACGTGACGCCGTGGCCGACGAAGACGCGGTCGCCGATCTCGACTCCGTCGCAGATGAAGGTGTGGCTCTGGATCTTGCAGGCGGCGCCGACCGAGGCGCCGCGCTGGATCTCGACGAAGGTGCCGATCCGCGAGCCGTCGCCGATCCGGCAGCCGTAGAGGTTGGTGAAGGGCGCGACGATCACGTCCTCGCCGAAGCTGACGTCGTCGATACGACGGTAGGGGGCATCGTTGCCTGGCGGCATCTCCATACCCCGACAACGCTCCGACGCCGGAACCGCTTGCGAGCGCCGACGACCGATATTCGACCTAGACGGGAGGCCGATCGGCGGCCGCCGCGGGAGCCGATTCGGGGTCCGCGCAAGTGCCCGTCACTCGCACCCGTTAATGGCGTATGTCGGTTGCAGAAGAGCGGGCGGGACTCCCCATGCCCCCATCCTTGCGCGAGCCCGCGCTGATCGTGATCGCCGCCGAAGCGGCGCTGCGAGGCGAGATCGACGCCGTCCTGATGCGAACCGAGCTGCCGCCGCTGGCGCTGCTCGAGATCCCCGAGGAGCTCGGCAGCCGGCACCTCGGCGAGGAGACGATCCTGGTCTTCGCCTGCGACGTCGACCGCCCCGCCGCGATCACCGCCCTGCGCCGCCTGCGCCGCCGCGCCGCGACCGCGGCGATCGTCGCCGTCTCACCGCAGGCGACCGCGACCGCGGTGCGCCGCACCCTTGACGCCGGCGCCGACGCGCTGGTCTTTCAGCCCGAGGTCGAACGGGCGCTGGTGGCGACGATCCGCGCCGTCCAGAGCGGCCAGTCGGTGGTGCCCCGCAACCTGCGCGCCGGGGTCGAGCGCCCCTACCTCTCCCACCGCGAGCGCCAGGTCCTGACCCTGGTCTGCGAGGGGATGACCAACGCCGAGGTCGCCAAGTCCCTCTACCTCGCCGAAAGCACGATCAAAAGCCACATGGCTTCGATCTTCACCAAATTCGGAGTCCACTCACGCAAGGAGGCCGTCGCCGTGTTCGGAGATCTCAACCTGGCACTTGCCAACCCGAAGGCGGCCGGCGAAGGCGCCGACCTGACCGGCGAGGCACGGGCGTGACCGGCGCCGTCGCGACCCCGACGCGGGTCCCCTTCACCCGTCTGGACAACGCCGACCCGGAGTTGATGGCGACGCTGATGGCGACCGTCGGCGACGTCGCCGCCAACGCGGCCTTCACGCTCGGCGCCCACGTCGAGGGCTTCGAGACCGACTTCGCCGCCTGGTGCGGCAGCGCCCACGCCGTCGGTGTCTCCTCGGGGACCGCGGCGCTGGAGCTGGCGCTGCGCGGCCTCGGCATCGGTCCCGGCGACGAGGTAATCGTCCCCACCAACAGCTTCATCGCCACCGCCGAGGCGGTGAGCGCCGTCGGCGCGGTGCCGCGGCTGGTCGACGTCGACGAGGAGACGGCGTTGCTGACCGCGGCACTCGTCGAGGCGGCGCTGACGCCGGCGACCCGCTGCGTCATCCCGGTCCACCTCTACGGCCGCACGGTCGACATGGTGCCGCTGATGGCGTTCTGCCGCGCCCGCGGGATCTTCGTCGTCGAGGACGCCTGCCAGGGGCACGGTGCCCAGTACAAAGGCCGCTCCGCCGGCTCGATCGGCGACGCCGGCTGCTTCAGCTTCTACCCGACCAAGAACCTCGGCGCCTGGGGCGACGGCGGTGCGCTGGTGACCGACGACGCCGATCTGGCGGCGCGGGTCAAGCTGCTGCGCTCCCACGGCGAGGGCGCCCGCCACCAGCACCAGATGCCGGCCCGGACCGACCGCCTCGACGCCCTGCAGGCGGCGATACTGCGGGTCAAGCTCGAGCGCCTCGACGAGGCCAACCAGGCGCGCCGCGACGCCGGCGCGGCGCTGCACGAGGCCCTGGCGGACACGTCGCTGACCCTGCCAGCGCCGACGCCCGCGGGCAGCGACCACGTCTTCCACCTCTTCGTCGCCCGCTCGGAGGCGCGCGACGAGCTGCGCGCGCACCTCGAGGCCGAGGGCGTCGCCAGCGCGATCCACTACCCCACCCCGATCCACCGCCAGCCGGCCTACGCCGACCGCGGTCAGTGCCACGGCAGCCTGCCGGTTGCCGAGCGCCTGGCCGACGAAAGCCTCTCGCTGCCGATCTTCCCGACGATCGACTCCGACGAGATCGCCCGCATCGCCGCCGCCGTCGCGAGCTTCGACGCCTAGCACCCCGCCAAACGACTTAGGAGCTCGCGCGCGACACGTGGCGGGCGAGGGCTCGCTCGTAGGCCTCGAGCAGCACCGTCTCGGAACGCTGCCAGCTGAGCTCGCCGATCCGCGCGCGGCCGGCGCGGGCCATCGCGGCGCGGCGGTCGGGATCGTCGAGCAACCCGTCGATGCACCGGCCGAGCGAGCCGGGATCGGGGTCGGCGTAGGCGGCCGCGTCGGCGGCCGAGATCCGCGTCTCGGTGAGGTCGTAGGAAGCGATCGCCGCGCCCATCGCCATGTACTCGGGCACCTTGATCATCGTCGAGACGTCGTTCAGCGGGCTCGGCGGGTCGGGGGCGATGCAGACGTCGGCGCTGGAGAGGATGCGGCGGATGTCGCCGTCCTCGCGCCAGCCGGCGAACTCGACCGACTCACCGAGGCCGAGGCTGCCGGCCAGGCTTTCCATCTCCGGGCGCACCGGCCCCTCGCCGATCAGGATCGCGTGCCAGTCGGGTCCGCGGCGCTCGCGCAGCGCCGCCAGCGCGCCGATCGCGTGGTCGATCCCGTCCTGGGGCCCCATCATCCCCAGGTAGGCGAGCAGGTAGCGGCGGCCGCGGCGCAGCTCCGGGTCGGGCGCGAGCGGCAGGAAGCGCTCGAGGTCGGGGCCGTTGCGGACGACGAAGACGTCCTCGGGCGCCACCCCGGCGCGCTCGATCGCGATCCGCCGGTAGGACTCGTTGGTCGAGATCACGACGTCGGCCGAGCGCAGCGCCCGCCGCTCGATCGCGCCGAGTAACCGGTGCGCCAGCCCCGCACGCGGGAAGCGGGTGCGGAAGAGCTCGGGCATCAGGTCGTGGTGGTCGAAGACGTAGGCGGCGCCGGCGGCCCGGGCGCTGCGCGCCGCGAGGGCGAGGAAGTCGGGTGGGTTGGCGGTGTGGACGACGTCGAAGGGACGCTCGGCGACCAGCCGCCGGCAGAGGGCGCGGATTCGCAGCAGCGCCTGGCCGTACTCGCGCCCGTAGCCGGCGGAGCTCGCCGCCGGGACCAGCGGGTAGCGGTGGATCTCGACCCCGTCGATCGTCTCCGCGGCCGGTTCGGAGCGACCCTCGGCGGCGGCGCAGATCACCGACACCTCCCACCCCGCCCCGACCAGCGTCCGGCTCTCGTTCCAGACCCGCCGATCGCCGGGGACCGGAGCGTTCTCGCTGATCAGCAGGGCCCGACGGCGCGGTGCCGCGCTCACTCGGCCCCTTTGCCGTGGATCACCGTCGGCAGGGTCAGCAGCAGGATCTTCAGGTTCAGGCCGAGCGAGCGGCGCTCGACGTATTCGATGTCGAGGTCGATCATCTGGTTGAAGGTGAGCAGGCTGCGGCCGCGCACCTGCCAGAGGCCGGTGACGCCCGGGCGCACCGCGAAGCGGCGGAAGGCGCGGGCCGGATAGCGGTCGACCTCGTACTGGATCGGCGGGCGCGGGCCGACCAGCGACATGTCGCCGGTCAGGACGTTCCAGAGCTGCGGCAGCTCGTCGAGGCTGGTCCGCCGCAGGACGGCGCCGACGCGGGTGACGCGGGGGTCGCGCTCGAGCTTGGCCATCGGCACCTCGACGTCGTCGTCCTCGCCGATCATCCGCTCGACGTGATCGCGGTGGCTGTCGGCGGCGGCGCCGGCGCGCATGGTGCGGAACTTGGCGACCGAGAAGGGCTCGAGGTTGCGGCCGAGGCGGCGCTGGCGGAAGATCGCCGGCCCTGGCGAGTCGAGGCGGACGAGCAGCGCGACGAGGAGCAGCAGCGGCGAGAGGACGACCAGGAGCGTTGCCGCGCCGACCAAGTCGAGGGCTCGCATCGCCACCGCCGAGGCCGGCGAGCGCTCGCTCGCGAGGATCGCCGGCGGGGCACCGGTGCCTTCGCGCTCGGGAGCCGCCTTGGCCGCGCTCACGTCACGACCACCGCCGCGGTGTGGTGGGCGAGGCGCTCGACGACGAAGTCCTGCTGCTCGTCGGTCAGTCCAGGGAAGAGCGGCAGCAGCACGTGATCGCGGGCGGCGGCCTCGGTGTGCGGGAGAACGGCGCCGGAGTCGGCGTAGCTCTCCTCGAGGTGGATCGCCATGATCCCGCGCCGGGTCGCGACGCCGTCGGCCAGCAGCGCGTCCATCAGTTCCTGGGCGCCGAGCGGCCCGTCGCCGGCGATCCGCACCGGGTAGGACTGCCAGGTGCGCTCGGCGTAGGTCGGTTCGGTCGGGACGGCCAGCGTCGGCATCGGCCCGAGCAGCGCCGTGTAGCGCTCGGCGAGGCGCCGGCGCTCCTCGAGGATCGTGTCGAGCACCTCGAGCTGGCGCAGCCCGATCGCCGCCTGCAGATCGGTCATCCGCGCGTTCCAGCCGCGCTCCGGGTAGTGCTCGGTGACCACGGTCGTGGCGGCGTGGCGGTCGAGCGCCGAGCGGTCCATCGCGTGCTGGCGCAGCCGCCGCAGGCGTCCGGCGAGCGCCGGGTCGGCGACCGCGATCATCCCGCCCTCGCCGCAGGTGATGACCTTGCGGGGGTGAAACGAGAAGCAGGCGAGGTTGCCGAGCGAGCCGATCTCGCGGCCACGGTGGCGGGCGCCGATCGCGCAGGCGGCGTCCTCGACGATCACCAGGTCGTGGCGGGCGGCGAGCTCGGCGAAGGCGTCCATGTCGGCGGGCAGGCCGACCTGGTGGACCGGCATCACGGCCTTGGTCTGAGGCGTCAGCGCCCGCTCGACGCTGGCCGGGTCGAGGTTGCAGGTGAGCGGGTCGATGTCGGCGAAGACCGGCGTCGCGCCGCATTGCCAGACCGCGTTGGCGGTGGCGATGAAGGAGAGCGAGGGGACGATCACCTCGTCGCCGGGACCGATCCCGGAGGCGTAGAGCGAGAGCTGCAGGGCCGTCGTGCAGCTGCTCGTCGCGACCGCGTCGGGGGCGCCGACCCGCGCCGCGAAGGCGCGCTCGAACTCCTCCACCCGCGGCCCCTGGGTGAGCCAGCCGGATTCGATGACGGCGGCGACCGACTCGGCCTCGCCGCCGCCGAACCACGGTTTCGCGAAGGGGACCTCCATCAGCGCCCGATCTCGGTGGTGACCAGCGCCGCGGCGGTGCTGGCGGCGGCGTCGGCCAGGGCGCTCTCGGCGCGCTCGGCCTCCCACCAGTCGACCAGCATCCGCAACCCCTCTTCGAGGTCGATCTCGGCCCGGAAGCCGAGCTCGCGCGCGGCGGACTCGGTGTCGGCGAGCCGGCGGCCGACGCCGTTGACGGCGCGCTCGGGCCCGTACTCGACGTCGAGGTCGGAGCCCATCGTCCGCAGCAGCGCTTCGGCCAGCCCGAGGAGGCTGGTCTCGGTGCCGCTGGCGACGTTGTAGACGCGGTCGGTGACCGGCGCGCGGGCGGCGAGCAGGTTGGCGCGGGCGATGTCGGGGACGCAGACGAAGTCCATCGTCTGGGCGCCGGTGCCGAAGATCAGCGGCGGCTTGCCGGCGACGATCCGCTCCATCCAGCGCACCAGCACCTCGGTGTAGAGGCCGTGGACGTCCATCCGCGGGCCGTAGACGTTGAAGTAGCGCAGGCCCACGTAGTCGAGGCCGCGCATCGCGTGGAAGCTCCGCAGCAGGCCCTCATTGAAGGTCTTGCTGGCGCCGTAGAGGGTGTCGTTGGCGTAGGGATGCTGGCGCTCGGTGGTCGGGAACTCTTCGGCGAGGCCGTAGACCGAGGCCGATGAGGCGGCGACGAGCCGCCCGACGCCGGCGTCGGCGGCGGCCTCGACGACGTTGAAGGTGCCGTCGACCAGAACCTCGAGGGCCAGCCGCGGCTCCTCGGCGCATTGGGTGATCCGGATCGCCGCCTGGTGGAAGACGACGTCGATCCCGGCACTCAGCTCGCGGACCAGGTCGCGGTCGCGGACGTCGCCCTCGACCACGGTCAGGTTGCCGTTGGCGGCCGCCCACTCGAGGTTGCGACGGCGGCCGCGGACGAAGTTGTCGAGCACCACGACCTCGGCCGCACCGGCCTCGATCAGCTGGTCGACCAGGGTCGAGCCGATCGTCCCGGCACCGCCGGTGACGAGCATCCGGCCGCCGTCGATCGGGTCCTCTCCAAGGCGGTGTGCTTCGCTGTTCGGGTTCATCGGTTGAATAACGGGGTCTGGTCGCGATTCCTTGCGGCCGAGCGGAGCGCGGAAGATCGAAGTTCGGGCGCCCGTTGGTCAGTCGAACATGGCCCTGGCAAACGCTCCAACGATCTCGGCCGTCATCGCCGCCTATCAATCAGAGGATTGGATCGGCGAAGCCATCGACTCGATCCTCGGCCAGACCCGTCCGCCCGACGAGGTCGTGGTCGTCGACGACGGCTCGACCGACGCGACCGCCCGCATCCTCGCCGGCTACGGCGACCGGATCCGCGTCATCACCCAGGAGAACAGCGGCTACCCGCTCGCCATGAACCGGGCGATCCGGGAATCCACCGGACAGTTCGTCGCCCCCTGCGGAGCCGACGACATCTGGGAGCCGCGCAAGCTCGAGTGGCAGGCGGAGACGCTTGCCGCCTATCCAGCTGCCGAGGTGCTCTTCGGTCACGCCGTCTTCTTCGGTCGAATCGAGAGCGACCACGTCAGGCCCAGCCACAGCGGCGCGCTCGACGGCCAGACGCTGGTGAGCGATCTGTTCGGCGACAACGTGATCAACATGCCGACGGTCGTCCTGCGGCGCGACCTGCTCGACCGCGTCGGCTGGTTCACCGACGGCTTCTTGGCCGACGACTTCGAGTTCTTCTTCGGCTGCCTGCGCGCCGGCGTCGCCTTCCACTACGACCCCCGCACGCTCGTCCGCTACCGCCGCCACGAGCACAACATCACCAACAGCAACCTGGCGCTCCACGAAGCGATGCTCCAGGTGCGGCTCGAGAACCTCGACCTTCTGGCCGACCCGGCGGTCGGATCCGACGCCATCGCCCACGACCTGTTCAGGGTGGGACGCGAACGCCTCGACGAGGGCGATCCCCAGGGGGCGCGCCGGGCAATCCGCGATTCGCTGCGCTACGCCGGCGGCAAAGGGCCGTACTGGCGGGCCCGGGCCTGCGGCTGGCTGCTCGTCCTCAACTTCCCGTCCCGCCTGCGCAACGGCGTCGTCGGCGGCCTGCTGACGGTGCGCCGCTGGATCTTCGGCCCGCCCCGCGGGCGCGTCGCCTCGCCGTCATGAGGGCGCCGACGATCACCGCCGCGGTCCGTGCCTACAACGCCGAGGCGCACATCGGCGAGACCGTGGCGGCGATCCTCGCCCAGACCCGGGCACCCGACGAGGTGCTGGTCGTCGACGACGGCTCCAGCGACGGGACGCGGGCCGAGCTGGCGAAGTTCGGCAGCGCGATCCGCGTCGTCAGCCAACCCAACGGCGGCTACGCCGCCGCCTTCAACCGCAGCTTCGAGGAGGCCCGCGGCGACTTCGTCGCGAACTGCGACGCCGACGACGTCTGGGAGCCCGGCAAGCTCGCGCGCCAGGCCGAGGTGCTGGAGGGCAATCCCGAGGTCGACCTGGCCTTCGGCGCCGCGCGGCTCTTCGGGCTCGCCGCCGGGCCCTTCAACTCCTTCGCCGAGGCCGGCCCGCTCGACTCCCGGACCTTCGGCCCGTCGCTCTACCGGGCGAACCCGATCTGCACCTCCTCGACCCTGGTCCGGCGCCGCCTCTTCGACGAAGTCGGGCGCTTCCGCGACAGCGCCGCGCCCAGCGAGGACTACGACTTTTGGCTGCGGGCGCTCCTCGCCGGTGCGACCTTCTTCTATGACCCGCAGCCGCTGGTCCGCTACCGGGTCCACTCGCGACAGGTGTCAAGCGACCTCGCGCGCATGCACGAAGCCGAGTACCGGGCCCACCGAAGCCACGCCGAGCTGGCCGGGAGCTCGCGGGCCGCCGACCAGGTGCTGGCCAGGGACCTCGCCAACGTCGCCCACGTCCTCCTCGTCGGCGGCGATGAGCGCGCCGCGCGGGCGGCCTACTCGGCCGCCCTGCGTCACCGCCGCTCGCTCCGCACCCTGACCTGGCTGGCGGTGCTCTCGACCCCGGCCGCCTGCCGCCGGGCGCTGATCGGCGGCCTCGCCTCGGTCAAGCGGGCGTCGGCCGCCGCGACCGGGCGGCAGACGACCTCCGACCTGCCGGCCTAGAGCGCGATGAGCGCCTCCGAACATCCAGCGGGCGAGCGCAGCGACGATTCGGCGCCGCTCGAGGAGCTCCACCAGGCGGCGGCCCACGGGCTGCGCTGGTCGGCGATCTCGCGGCCGCTAGCCGAGATCGTCCAGCTGGCGTCGCTGATCGTGCTCGCCCGCCTGATCGTGCCGGCGGAATTCGGACGCTTCGCGATCGCCCTGATCGCCCAGCAGATCGCCTACGTGATCGTCGTCGGCGGCATCAGCGCCGCGGTCGTCCAGCGCAAATCGATCGGCCGCGAGCACCTCCAGACCGCCGGCTTCCTCGGGCTCGCGGCCGGCTCCGGGCTGGCGCTGCTGACCGTCGTCGTCGGGATCGTCGCGATCAACCCGATCTTCGGCGCCCGGACCGCGTCGTTCGTCGAGCAGATGGCGCCGCTCTGCCTGATCTCGGCGCTCGGCATCGTCCCGACCTCGATCCTCGGGCGAAAGATGGCCTTCCGGCGGCTCAGCGAGATCGAAATCCTCAGCACCTTCAGCCGGGTGGCGGTGGGCATCGCCCTCGCCGTGCTCGGCCTGAGCGGCGAGGCGATGGTGATCGGCCTCCTCGCCGGGTCCCTCGTCGCCACCTCGATCGCCTGGGTCAGCGCGCCGCCGCCGCTGCCGCGCCTGGACCGGACCGCCGCCCGCGAGCTGCTCGACTACGGGCTGCCGACCTCGCTGGCCTCGATCAGCTGGGTCGGCTTCAGCAACGTCGACTACGCGATCGTCGGCGCCCGCCTCGGAGCGCTGCAGACCGGCTTCTACTTCCGCGCCTACACGCTCGCCGTCGAATACCAGGGCAAGGTCAGCATGGTGATGACCCAGGTCGGCTTCCCGGTGCTCTCGCGGACCCGCAACGACGCCGACCTCACCCACCTCTCCCGCCTGATGGTGCGGCTGCTGACGATCACCCTCTTCCCGCTGCTCGTCCTGCTGGCGATCTCGGCTCCGGTCGCCGTGCCCTTCCTCTTCGGACCGCACTGGGAGGCGGCCGTGGCGCCGACCCAGTTCCTCGCTCTGGGCGGCGCCTCGACCCTGGTGATCACGGCGATCGGCACGGTCCTGATGGCGATGGGCCGGACCCGCGCCCTGCTCGGCTACGGGGTCGGCCACTTCCTCGTCTACGGGGTGACGGCGTTCCTCGTCGTGCCGCTCGGCATCACCGCCCTCGCGATCGACGCCGCGGTCGTCCACACCGTCTTCCTCTTCATCGCCTACGTGCTGATGTTGCGCGATTCCGAGGAACGGGCACTCGTCCGGCTCTGGGACGACGTCGCGCCGGCCACCGTCGCCTGCCTCGGCCTCGCCCTCGTCGCCGTTCCCGCCGCCCTCGGCCTCGACCGGCTCGACCTGCCCGCCTGGCTCTGGCTGGTGGCGCTCACCGCCGTCGCCTTCCCTCCCTACCTGCTGACGCTGCGCCTCGGCTTCCCCGAGACCTGGCGAACCCAGCGCGCGATCGTCCGGCGGATCGTGCCGAAGCGACGGCGCCCACCGGGCGGCGAGAGCCAGCCGCTGGCGACCGCGGACGCCGGCTCGCCCGCCTAGCTAGGCGGAGCTCAGGCGAGGGCGCTGAGCGCCGCCGGCGCGGGGTCGCGCCGAAGCCCCTCGCGCAGCAGACCCTCGACCTTGGTGGCGGCCTCGTCCCAGCTCATCTGCCCGACCGAAGCGGCGGCGGCGCGCGCGTAGTCGGGCAGGTCGGCCCGCGTGATGACGGCGTCGAGGGCGGCCGCCAGGGCGGCCGGCGAGGGATCCGAGTAGGCGATGAACGGGTTGTCGCTGACGCCGGTGTTGCTGCCGGCCGCGTTGACAACCGGGATGCAGCCGGAGGCCAGCAGCTCCAGCGGCAGCAGCGACATGTTGGTCAACGAGATGACCAGCGCCGCCGCCGATTCGTTGTAGAGCTCATTGAGCTCGGCCGGGGTCAGGATTCCGCGGCTGACGAACCGCAGCGGCAGGTCGTGGGCGCCGACCTCGGCGCCGACGAGGTTGATCTCGCACTCCGGGTGGGTGCGCGCGAAGGCGCTCAGAGCCAGCATCCCCAGCTCGAACCCGCGTCGCGGCGTCTTCGGCCTCGCGTAGAAGACGACCTTGCGGCGCCGGGCCGTGTTTTCGCAGCGGTAGCGCTCGGGATCGGAGCCGAAGTCGAAGTGCGCCGTCGGCATCCCGAACTCGGCCGCCAGTTTCCCCGCCAGCCAGGCGCCGGCGGTGATCCCGTAGAGGCCGAAGCGGTAGGTGTCCTCGGCCAGCACCGACTCGGTGCCGAGCGGGAAGAAGTGCGGCTCGTAGTCCTGCACGAAGTAGAACTTGCGCGCCCGGGCGTCGGCGTTCAGGACCGGGTAGGCGGTCTGCCAGGCCGTCGCGACGAGGGCGTCGCCGCTGCCGATCTCGGCGCCGCCGTCGACGATCTCGGCCTCGATCGCGGGGAAGTGGCGGCGGATGATCGCCGCCGCCTCGGCCGCGGTCTGGATGCCGCGACCGTCGTAGACGACGAGGCGCGAGCGGTGCCCGCGCTCCTCGAGGAGCTTCACGAAGCGCAGGATCGTCCGATGGCCTCCCGAGCCGTTGCCGATCGGCGGGATCACCCAGTCGATCGTCATCGGGCCGGTGACGGCGTGGCCGTCGTCATCGCGGTTGGCCGGTGCCCTCCGCCAGTCCGCGGCGAGGACGTCCCCGACCGCGACCGGCAGGTCCAGCCCGGCCTCGCCCGGCAGGCTGCGGCGCAGGTATCGCTTCGCCCGGCGCCCCGCCACCAGCG
This sequence comes from uncultured Actinomycetes bacterium, assembly GCA_963839115.1. Classification (GTDB taxonomy): domain Bacteria; phylum Actinomycetota; class Thermoleophilia; order Solirubrobacterales; family 70-9; genus VAYN01. Next base: position 525,321 of record CAWITM010000001.1, on the reverse strand, counting down.
CTCCGTCCTCCCTGAGAATCCGAATCGCTTTTCCGATCACCGCTCCAAAAACGCCGCCCGGGACGCCGTTCTTGCGCGCTGTGGAGCGAGCAAGTCCACCCCTCCGCAAGCCGTTGTTCGGGCATGGACCCCGCGATCCTCGCCACCGGTACCGAGCGCCTGCGGGTGCTGGTCCTGATCCAGGGCTCGCTCGGCGAGCGACTCGCCGGGCCCGAGATCCGCGGTTGGGAGATCGTCCGCGCCTTCGCCGACCGCCACGCGGTCACCGCCGTCGCCGCGGTCGCGACAGCGACCGTGCGCGAAGGGGTGCCGGTGGTCCCGCACAGCCGCGTCAACGTCCTGCGGGAGATGTACCGGCACGACGTCGTCATCGGCCCGGTGATCCCGCCCTACGCCCTGGTCGGCGGCGGAGACTGCCTGCGAGTCGCCGATCTCTACGACCCGGTCGAGCTCGAGGTGGCGACCGTCGGCGACTGGAAGAGCAGGCGCCGCAGCCGCCAGCACGTCCAGACGCGCGACCTGCACCTGCGCTGGGCCGACGTCGTGATCGGCGCCAACGAGCGCCAGGTCGCGGCCATCCGCAGCGATCTCGCCGCGATCGACCGCCACCAACAGCCCGCCGTGCTGACCGTGCCGATGGGCCTGCCGGCGGCGCCGCCGGCGACCGGCGGCCACCCGCTGCGCGAGCGCTTCGCGGCGATCGGCCCCACCGACCCCGTCGTCCTCTGGTGGGGCAGCGTCTGGCGCTGGCTCGACGCCGAGACGGCGGTCGCGGCGATCGGCCTGCTGGCCGAGCGCCACCCGAACCTGCGGATGGTGATCACGGCCGGCCGTCCCGCCAACTCGGCGACCGATCCGCTGAACGTGACCGAGGACGTGCGGAGGTTCGCCCGCGAGCGCGGCCTGCTCGATCGCCACGTCTTCTTCCTCGACGAGTGGGTGCCCTTCGAGGATCGCCACCGCTACATCGCCGACGCCACCCTCGGCATCACCCTGCACGCCGACACGCCGGAGGCATCGATCGCCGCTCGCGCCCGCTACATGGACTGCGTCTGGGCGTCGCTGCCACTCGTCCTCGCCCGCGGCGACGAGGTCGCCGCGCGGCTGGCCGATGCCGGCGCGGCGACCCTGGTCGCCCCCCACGACTCGGTCGCGACGGCGGCGGCAATCGAGGCGATGCTGGTCGACGACCGCCGCCTGGTGGACGCCCGGGAGGCCTGTCGCCGCGTCGCCGCCGAGTTCCACTGGCCGGCCCTGCTGGCCCCGCTCGTCGCCACCGTCGAGGCCGCTCCCCGTCAGCCGCGGCCGCCGGTGCGGCGCCTGGGGACCCTGACGCAGGCCGGGCACTACTACGTCGACCGCGCCGTCGATCGGGCGCTGCTCAGCTTCTGACTTCTCGCAGCGAGCCGCGGCGGAGCGTGCGCCGCCCACGCTGCAGCGGCGCCAGCAGGCGGGCCCGCAGCTCGCCCCGCGCGAAGCGCCGAAAGGCCGGATCGTCCACCCTCGGGACCCGTTTCAGGGCGGCTCGTAGGTAGCCGCCGAGGAAGGCGAGGCCGGACAGGCCCCGCGGCGGGACGCGGGCGACCTTGAACGAGCGCAGCGCCACCCAGAGGAAGCCGTAGTGCAGGATCCACGCGCATTCGCCGTGGCGGGCCCGGCCCCGCAGACGCCCGTCGGCGGAGCCCCAGGGTCGATGGTGGCGGGCCAGGAGGTCCGGCTGGGAGAGCGTCTCGTAGCCGCGCATCCGAGCGTAGGTCTCATCGATCGTGTCCCAGGCGAGGCGCTCGGGGACCCCGCCGATCGCCATCAGGCAGTCGCGGCGGTAGAGCTTGACGGCGCCGTGGACGTGGTGGGCGGGGATCGGGATGCGCTCCCACCGATCGCCGGCCGGCTCGGCCAGCAGGCCACCCGCGAGACCGAGCCTTGGATTGCCGGCGAACCGCGCCAGCAGGGTGGCGAACCACGCCGGCGGCAGCTCGACGTCGCCGTCGAGCTTGCCGACGAACTCGAAGCGCCGCCAATCGGCGAGCTCGAGGCCGAGGTTGAAGGCGTGGGCCTCGCGGGCCAGGGCCAGGTTGTCGGCGCCCGTGGGGCTCGCGGCACTGGCCTCGACGACGGTCACGAAGTCGAGTTCCCGCTCCAGGCCCCGCGCGATCGCCAGGGTGTCGTCGCCGGAGCCGTCGTCGACGATCACCCAGCGCTCGGGGCGGCGATCCTGCGCTGCGACCGCGCGAGCGGTTCGCGCCAGATTGGCCCCCTCGTTGAAGACGGGACTCACGATGAGCAGCTTGTCGGAGCTCGGCGCCACGCTTGGATAAACGCGCCGCGACGGGGGCCGCTTGCACGCGAGCGCCGATTCCGGCGGTGAGAAAGCACGGGGCCTGCCCCGACGTTGTCCAGATAGCCGGTCGATGTCCCGGCCTCCTCGCTCATGCCCAACCGTCCTCCTCCACGAATCGCACGCCGCCGCCAGCTGGTGGCGATCGCGATCCTCAGCGCCGCGATCGCGGCGCTGGCGACGGTGCTGAACGCCTCCACTCTCAGCCTGGCGCCGCCGGGACTGGCGGCGAAGCAGATCACCCAGGGCGCCGCGGTCACCCACGCCCGCGTGCAGCTGCCCGCGGCGGCGCGTCCGGCGACCGCGATCGGCTTCGAAACCCAGACCAAGCGGGCGAACCTGATCGCCAACGTGATGGCGACGCCGCCGGTGCTCGAACGGGTGAGCCGACTGATCGGAATCGACCTGAGCTCGCTGAGCGCCGAAACCGACCTCAACATCAGCGTCCCGGTCGCCTTCACCGAACCGAACAACGAGCACCGCGCCAACCAGCTGCTGACCGGCGGGGACCCCTACAGACTCGACATCCAGGCGCGGACCGAAGGGCCGCTGATCGACGTCTACGCGCAGGCGCCGTCGGCCGGGCAGGCGGCGGCCCTCGCCAACGCCACCGTGCGCGCGACCAACCTCTACCTGATCGGCCTGGCGAACCGCCAGGACAACCCGGTGGCGCGACCGGTCGTGCTCAACCAGCTGGGACCGGTGCGGTCGGGGACGATCGACCCGACCGCGCCGCTGGAGATCGCCGCCCTGACCTTCCTGACGGTCTTCGCGATCAGCTTCGGGCTCCTCTTCCTCTCGATCCAGGTCGGGCGGGGCTGGCGCCGCGCCAAGCTCAGCCGCGGCCGACCGGGAGCCGCGGCGTCGTCGGGGTCGACCGATCCCCCGGTCCGCAGGCTCGACGACTGGCCCCACACCACACGGATCCTGCCGTGGCTGATCGCCGGCTTCATCGGCCTGCTCTGGCTGGTGCCGATCAACGCGATCACGGTCCAGGCCTCGCTGCCGTTCGACCTCAAACTCGACCGCCTCGTGCTGCCGGTCCTCGTCGTCGTCTGGCTGCTCTCGCTGGCCGCCGGCGGCGACGGCGCGCCGCGCTGGCGCTTCACCAGGGTCCACGCGGCGATCTCGCTCTTCGTCGCGGTCGCGTTCCTCAGCGTCGTCGTCAACGCCGTCGGCCTCAACCACGGGCTGGAGCTCGAACTGGCGCTCAAGAAGCTGACCCTGCTGGCCGCGTTCTTCGCGCTCTTCCTGGTCGTCGCGAGCGCCGTGCGGCCGAACGAGGTCCGCCCCTTCATGACCCTGATGCTGGTCCTGGCCTCGGTCTGCGCCTTCGGCGTGATCTGGGAGTACCAGTTCGGGACCGATTATTTCTACCGCTGGTCGGTGAAATTCCTCCCCGGCTTCTTCCACGTCGCCCCCGTCGACACCAGCGGCTTCGACGAAATCGGGCGGCCGGCGGTGATCGGGCCGGCCGACCTCAGCCTCGAGACGGTCGCGATGCTCTCGATGGCGCTGCCGATCGGCTTCGTCCGGCTGATGCAGGCGACGCGGACCCGCGACCGCGTCCTCTACGGGCTGGCGATCTGCCTGCTGCTCGGGGCGATGGTCGCGACCTACCGCAAGAGCGCCCTGCTGGCGCCGCTCTTCGTCTGCCTGATCCTCGTCTACTTCCGCCGGCGCGAGATGATCCGGCTGGCGCCGATCGGCGTCCTCGTGATCGTCGCCCTGCCCTTCCTGGCGCCGAACGCGCTCGGCTCGATCGTCGACCAGTTCAAGCCGAGCCACCTCGGCGTCTCGACGGTCAGCGACCGGGTGTCGGACTACGACGCGATCCGCCCCGACCTGCTCAGCCACCCGCTGTTCGGCGAGGGCTATGGCTCCTACGAACACACCAACCACCGGGTCCTCGACAACGACCTCCTGATGCGTGTCGTCGAGACCGGCATCGTCGGTCTGGCCGCCTTCGTCCTGATGATCGTCCTCGTGATCGGCGCGGCCGCCCCGATCATCCGCGGGCGCGATCCCAACGCGGCGCCGGTCGCACTCGCGGTCGCGGCCGCCGCCGGCGCCTTCCTGCTGCTCTCGGCGCTGTTCGACGTGATGGCGTTCCCCCACACCCCATACCTGCTGATGGTCATGTTCGGTCTGCTCGCGACGACCCTCGCGGGTGAGCGGCGCCGCCAGCGCCCGGGACCGCTGCGTGCCCAGGTGCCGTTGCGGCTCCCGGCGCCACCGAGCGCGCCGGCGGAGCCCGACGCGGCCCGCGACCTGATCCCGGTCTGAGCCCGGCCCCGTCCCCTCCCGCCGCGTCGAGTCGGCGGGCCGGTCAGGGACCGCCGCTCAGAGCTCGCGAATGACCCGGGCCGGGTTCCCGGCGGCGATCACACCGGCCGGGATCGAGGAGGTGACGACGGCGCCGGCGCCGATCACCGAGTCGGACCCGATCACGACGCCCTTGAGGATCCGGGCGCCCATGCCGACGAAGACGTTGTCGCCGATCTCGACCGGAGCGACGGCCGGCGAGCCGTCCTTGCGGCGGCTCGGATCGAGGTCGTGGAAGTTGCTGTCGAAGATCTCGACGTGGGCCCCGAAGAGCCCGTCGCGGCCGATCCGGATCCCGCCGCCCTCGCTCTTGATCAGGGTGTTGTTGTTGAACTCGGTCCGGTCGCCGACCTCGATCAGGGAGTCGACGGTGCTGGGCTCGACGTGCGAGTAACCCGAATAGAAGAGCGGCGAGTCGTTCCAGCCGAACTGGACGCCCTCGCCAAGTCTGACGACGCCGTGGCCGACGAAGAGCACCGGCTGGAGCACCACCGGATCGCCGCCCTCGAGCCGGCAGCTCCTCAGCGCGCGGTACTTCCAGATCCGCGGCCGCTGGTAGAGTTCGGGCAGGACCTGCCGCGCCAGCCGCCGCCCGATCCGCGTCGCGAGCGTGCGATCGGGCTGGTCGCCGCGGATCAGCTCGACAACCGACACCGGGGCCTACCGCTCGAATTTGCCGGTCGGGACGGCGAAGCCGCGGCGCAGGTTCGGGAGCCGTCGCCGCGGCCGCCCGACCGCGTCGAAGAGGGCGATCGCGACACACCAGGCGAGCAGCGCGAAGATCGCGACGGCGACCGGTTTTGCCTTGCCGGTGGTGAGGACCTTGGTCCCCACGACCGGCTTCCCGACCGGTTCCATCTTGACGCCGCCGCCGATCGCGAGGACCTGTTCGGAGGCGGCCGCGAGGGCGCCGGTGGCCGCTGCCGCGAGCCGCGCGGCGGCAGCCGCCGTCGGGGCGCTGGCCGAGATCGAGAGGACCGGGAGGTCGGGATCCTGGCTCACGGCGACCATGTAAGGGGCCAGTGGCTTCGACACCTTGAGGGCCTGCAGCGCCAGGTCGGTGGGGACCTGCGGGATCGCCTGCGCCGCATCGGTGACGACGAGTTCGGCCGGCGCCAGGCCGGCGGCGGTGGCGATCGAGCGCTGCACCCCGCCGCTGGTCAGGGCGCCGCCGAGGAGTCCGGCTTTGGTGACGATCGAGGCCGTGCCGTGCGGCCGCGCTTCCGCCAACAGCGATTTCGGGGTGTTGACGAGGACCCGTTCGACCGCGAATCCGGAGGCGGTGCTGCGACCGTGCAGCCCCGGCGGCAGGAGCGAGATCCGGTAGACGCCGAACACCGCGATGGCCAGCGCCACCAGCGCTCCGCAGCCGACCGCGAGGCGTCGCCGCCAGAGCACCCGGCTGATCCCGACGAACTCCATCGGCTAGGTCGGGTCGCCGATCGACGGCGGCGCCGCCGGCTCACCCGATTCGGCCCAGCCGCGGCGGATCCGGGCAAGCGCCAGCACGCCGACGCAGGAGGCGGCGAAGACCAGCAGGAAGGCGACGATCGCGATCTGGATGCCGCCGCCGGGATTCACCGTCCCGCCTTCGGCCCCTCCGAGCTGCACCAGCTTGACCTGGTTGGCCGTCGGCGTCCCGTTACGCTGCGCCAACACGGCGAGGTAGTCCCGCAGGCCCCTGACCGAGGAGTCCGCCAGGTTCACGGCGGCGGCGCCGTTGGGGGCCTCGGTGTAGATGTCGACGACCGGAACGGTCGGGTTCGCCTGGACGCTGAGGCGGTATTCGTCGGGCGATTTGAGGATGTCGCTCGACTTCGGCTGGTGCGCCGAGTCGGCGATCGCCCGCGGCTGTTCGGGCGTCAGCGGCGGCGACACCCGGATCAGATTCGCCGGGATCCCGGCCTCGCGGGCGATGTAGTCGCGCACCGGCAGGCTCGCCATGACGTTCCCGAGCAGCAGGGCGCGGTTCGACAATTCCGACAGGTTGTAGGTGTTCTGGCGAAGGTCGATCACCGATGATTGCGGGGTGTCGACGAGGACATGGGTCGAGGCGCTGGCGAGCTCGACCGAGTTCGCGTCGATCCGCGGCGGCAGGAAGGTGGCGCCGAAACCGATCCGCGCGGCGACCAGGATCGCCAGGACCACGGCGATCGCCAGGCCGACCTTGCGTTCCCACAGCTCGTGCAGATAGATCCCGAGTTGCATCTCCCCGATCAACGCGGAGGCCCGGCTCGATCTTGCGACGCTGACCAGACCCGCGCAAGGACCCGCGACCGGCGGCCGTTGTCCAAGAGATGATCGCCGTCCCCACCCGCAAGACCGTGGCGATCGAGTCCAGCGAGCCCCTCGACCTCGGAGCGCGCCTGTTCGTGGCGCTCGAAGCGGCGTTTCCGGTCTCGTTCTGCCCGGTGGGCGAGGGCGAGGCCGGTCCCGATGCGCTGATCGCGATCGCCGGCGCGACGCCGTCAGAGCCGGCGACCGGGTCGAGCCGGCCCGCCGTACCGACGCTGGTGTTGAGCGAGCCGGGGCGGGCCGAGCGCTCCCCAGGCCGATTCGTCCTCGGCGACGGCGAATTCGTCGACCGTCGGCTGCGCGGGCTCGAGGCTCGCGATCCGCTGGACGGAGAGCCGCTACCGTCGCCCGGCAGCGGCGTCGAGGTCCTGGCCAGCGCCGGAGGAGTCCCGGTCTGGACTCACTCGCGCGGGGCCGGTCCGCTCCATCGGGTCAGCTCCTCGTTGCCCGAGCTCGGCCCCGAGCAGGCACTCCGTGACCTCTTCGACGACCATGCGCTGGCGCTGATCGCGATCGTCCACCTGCTGCGCTCGCTCGACCGCGAGGTCCCCGCGCCGGCGCCGCCGCTGCGCGCGACCTTCCTCTTCGACGATCCGAACCTTCGCTGGCCGACCTACGGCTTCATCGACTACCGGCGCCTGCTGGAACATGCCGACCGGCACGGCTACCACGCGTCGATGGCGACGATCCCGCTCGACGGCCGCTTCCAGCACCGTGCGACGGTCGACCTCTTCCGCCGCCGCCCGGACCGGCTCTCGCTCACCCTGCACGGCAACAACCACCTCTCGCGTGAACTGATGCGCCCGGCCAACGACGCCGAGGCCCTGGGCCTCGCGGCCCAGGCGCTGAGGCGGCTCGAGCGCTTCGAAGCCCGCAACCAGCTCGGTGTCGACCGCGTGATGGTCCCGCCCCACGGGATGTGCTCGGCGGCGGGCGCCGGGGCGCTCGGGGCGCTCGGCTTCGACGCCCTCTGCGCGATCCATCCGTTCCCCTGGCGCGAGCAGCCGCCCGCCTCGGCCCCGCTGGCCGGCTGGGAGCGAGCCGAGTTCGCGGCCGGCTGCGCGGTAATCCCGCGGGTCCACATCGACACCGGCTACGCGGAGATGGCGATCCGGGCCTTCCTCGACCAGCCGCTGGTCATCTACGGCCACCACGACGACCTCGCCGTCGGCCTCGACCGGCTGGCCGAGATCGCCGCCTACCTGGGCCGCCTCGGCGCGGTCCGCTGGGGATCTCTCGGGACGATCGCCGCGACCAACTACTCGACCCGCCAGAGCGGCGCCACGATGGTTGTCGCGCCCTACTCTCATCGGATGCAAGTCGTGCTGCCGCAATCCGCGGACACCGTCCAGGTCGAAGCACCGCGGGCCCTCGAGGACCGCTTCGCCGGCTGGTCGGCGGCGGAATCGGAGCCGCTGCCCTTCGGGACGCCGCTGCCGGGCGTGTCGGGAGAGCTCGAGATCCGCCTCGTGCCGGTCTCGCGCGTCGACCCGGGATCGGTGCCCCCGCCGGCCCCGAGCGTCTGGCCGATCGTCCGCCGAGCCGCGACCGAGACCCGCGATCGCCTCGCTCCTCTGCTCACGAGCGGCTCCGGCTGATGGGCCTCCCGGGCGCACTGTGGTTCCACGTCGTCGTCGCGGCGGTCGCCTCGGCGATCGCACCGAATCCCCACGCCTCCCATCAGGTCAACTGCTTCCAGCAGCCGAGCCGCTGCGGCTATCCGGACGCGAGCAACACCGGCGTACCCTCGAAGGCGAGCCTGCAGCCGTCGGGGTCGATCACCGTGTCCGACGACGGCACGACCCTCGAAGGGCTGCGCGTCACCGGGACGGTGACCGTCGCCGCCAACGACGTCACGATCCGCGACAGCGTGATCCGCGCGACCTCGGGTGGCAGCGGCAGCTACGCGATCATCCTCAACGAAGGCGCCGACGGCTTCCGGATCGAAGACTCCGAGGTGACCGGTCCGAACGCCCGCGACAACGCCCTGGAGTCGGCGGTCTGGAACCACTACGGCAACCCCGGCGCCTCGGCAGTGCGCACCTACATGCACGGCTGCGCCGACTGCTGGGAGGGCTCGGGCCGGTTCAAGGACGACTACATGGTCGTCGACGCCGACTACCCCGAATCCCACAACGAGGACATCTACGTGTGTGGCGGCAACGTCGCCGTCGAACACAGCACCCTGGTGAATCGCTTCGAGCAGACGGCAACCGTGTTCGGCGACACCAGCGGCTGCGGCGGCAATCGCTTCGTGGTCACCGACAGCCTCCTCGCCGGCGGCGGCTACGTCCTCTACCCGCAGGCCAACGCCGGCTCGCCGGTGGGCTCGATGAACATCTCCCGGAACCGCTTCGCCCGTTGCCGGACCCACGCGCGCTACGAAGCTCAATCGGGCGGCACCGCGTGCGCGGGTGGGCCGGATGCCAACGGGGTGTTCCCGAACGGCGGCTATTTCGGGGTCGCCGCCTACTACTTCACCGGCCAGGGCCAGATCTGGCGCGAAAACGTCTGGGACGACAACCTCCGTCCGGTCTGCATCCACGGGAGCTGCTAGCGCTACCTGATTTTCAGTAGTCGGCCCGTACGAACGTCTAAGCGCGCCCGGTGCCGTCAAGGTCGGCGCGGCGGCGACCGAGTCGGCCCATGTGTCCGACCGCAGACATCGCGCTTCACGGCGGCGCCTTCGGCGCCTGCTCGGGTCGACCGGCCTCCTGGCCTTCGCCGCGACGCTGCTGCTCGTCCCGGTCGGCTCAGCGGCCGGCGCCGGCTGCTTCGCGGTGCCGAGCTCCTGCGGCTACCCCGACGCGACCAACTCCGGCCTCCCGGCCGGGATCGCATTGACGAACAGCGGCTCGATCAACGCCGGGACGCCGGGCCAGGTCGTCAACGCCCGCAACGTCGAAGGCTCGATCACGGTCAGCGCCAACAACGTGACGATCGAGAACTCGAAGGTCCTGGCGGGGTCGGCCGGCAGCGGCTCGGCGGCGATCCTGGTCGAATCCGGCGTCGTCGGCACGGTGATCCGCGACACGACGGTTGCCGGCCGCGGCGGCGGCTCGCAGAGCCTCGAGGCGGCGGTCCGCAACTGGGGCACCGGCACGGTCGCCGAACGGGTCTACCTCTACAACTGCAGCGACTGCTGGGAGGGCCAGGGCACGATCCGCGACAGCTACATGCGGGTCGACTCGATCTACCCGGGCGCCCACGCCGAGGACATCTACGTCTGCAGCGGCACCGTCGCCGTCACCCATTCCACCCTGCTGAACGCCGAACAGCAGACCGCGACGGTGTTCGGCGACACGATCTGCGGCGGCGGCAACTCCTTCACCGTCACCGCCAGCCTGCTGGCCGGCGGCGGCTTCGTCGTCTACCCGCAGGCCAACAGCTCGAGCGCGACCGGAACGATGACGATCACCGGCAATCGAATCGGCCGCTGCGCGACGAGCGCGGTCTACAACCCGAAATCGGGCGGCACCTCCTGCTCGGGTGGGGCCGATGCCTCCGGCTATCAGCCCCACGGGGGGTACTTCGGCATCGCCGCCTACTACTACTCCGGCGCCGGTCAGGTCTGGGAAGGCAACGTGTGGGACGACAGCGGCCAGCCGCTCTGCCCGAACGGCAACAGCGGCTGCCCGGCCCTCACCCCTGCCTCCGAACCGCCGGTCTTCCGCCCCGCGCCGCCCGTCACCCCCGCCCCCGCGGCGCCTGCACCGGCGCCGGTCGCGGCGCCCCGCGGCACGGCATCGGGGTCGAAATCCGCGGCGGCGGTCGGCGACGCCGCAAAGCCGCACGCCGTCTGGCGGCTGCGGAGCACGGCCAGGGCCGGTCACGCGTTCGAGCTCGACGCCTCGAAGTCGACCGGGCCGCCGCCGATCTCATGCCGTTGGAGGGTCGAGAGCAGTTCCGGCGACAAGGTGCTGGCGCGGCGACGCGGCTGCCGGTCGAGCATTCTCTTCCGCCGCGCCGGCGAGCGCCAGATCGTGCTCGAGGTTCGCGGCGGCGACGGCAGCCGGGACGAGCTGCGGCGCGCGGTCCGGATCGAGCCCCGGCGCGACTCGATATCGCCGCTCCGGCTGGCGAGCCGCCACCGAGCCTGATCGGACCGGCGGGACCCCGTCAGCGCGGCCGGCCGGACCCGCTCAGCGCGGGAACAGGACGGCCTGGCCGTGCGGTCCGGGCGAGCGAGCCAGGCCGTTCGGCGAGTCGGTCGGCTTGGCGCCGTCGCCATCACCGTCCTCGGGGGCGTCGCCGCCCGGCGTCGGGTCGAGCAGCTCGGCTTCCTCGGCCTGCTTCCAGCTGCGCCGGAACCAGGTCACGCCGATGATCGAGGCGCACCCGAGCACGGCCAGCGCCAGCGCCGTCAGCAGCGCGTCGCGCCGGGGCAGGCCGCGGCGGGCCGAGCCGGTGACCGGAGCGCCGAATTCCCTCACGACCAATTGCTGCACGGCCGGGATCCGCTGCGAGGCGGCGACCGAGCCGAGGTACTTCTGCAACTCGACGATCGTTCCCGCCGACAGCCGCCGCGCGGTTTCCTGGTTCGGAGCCTGAGCGACCACGTGGAGGATCGGCAGCGTTTCGTCGGTCGAGAGGCTGAGGACGGTCGATTCGGCGTCGGAGAGCTGCCGCGCCGCCGGCGTCTCGACCGGTGCCGAGGGCGTTCCGGCGCCGGGCGGGATGACGACCAGCAGTTCGGGATCTACCCCCGCCTGTCGCGCGATCGCGTCTTTCAGCGGACCGCCGGTCATCAGGTTGCCGAGCAGGTTGGCCCGGCTGGCGAGGGTCAGGAGGCCGGGGCTGTGGCCGGTGACCGAGACGACCTGGGAGTCCCGGGTGTCGATCAGGATGTCGGCCGAGGCCAGCGAGACGTTGTACTGGCGGCTGTGCGGGGGCAGCCCGGGCCGGAACGCCATCAGCAGCCCGACGAGGAGCGAGAAGGCGAGCACGACGGCGACCAGCTTGCGCCGTCTCGACAGTTCACGCAGTACCTTGACCAGCTCCAACGGATGCCTCCAGAGTTCGGGAATGGCCGGCGCCCCCACGGGCATCCAGCACAGGGAGAACGCCTCAGGTGCCGGCCTTCTTTCGCGCCCGCCGCCGCCTTCTTTCGCACTCCTCCGCCTCAACGGCCGAGCGGAAGAATCGCGGCCGCATTGCCGTTGATGGCGCGTACCCGACCATCCACTCAAGGGCGGAATGAAGATGAAAACTTTGGTTACCGGCGGTGCCGGCTTTATCGGTTCGCACCTCGTCCGTGAGCTCGTCGGCCGCGGCGACGAGGTGGTCGTCCTCGACTCGATGGAGGAGCAGGTCCACAACGGCGCGCCGGTCGACCTCCCGGACTCGGTCGAGCTGATCGTCGGCGACGTCGGCAACGTCGCCCTCGCCGATCGCGCGCTCGCCGGTGTCGATCGGGTCGTCCACCTGGCCGCCGCCGTCGGGGTCGGGCAGTCGATGTACGAGATCGCCCGCTACACCGAACTGAACACGATGGCGACCGCCCGCTTCCTCGAGCGCCTGGTCGCCGCGCGCCCGCTGCCGGCGCGCCTCGTCGTCGCCTCGTCGATGTCGATCTACGGCGAGGGCGAATATCGCTGCCAGGTCCACGGCCACCAGTCGCCGCCGCCGCGCGCCGAGGAGCAGCTGCTGGCCCGCGAGTGGGAGCTCTTCTGCCCCGGCTGCGGCGAGCGCCTCGAGCCGGTCGCGACCAGCGAGACCAAGCCGCTCCTGCCGACCTCGATCTACGCGATCAACAAGCGCGACCACGAGGAGATGTCGCTGGTGACCGGCGCCGCCTACGGGATCCCGACCGTCGCCCTGCGCTTCTTCAACGTCTACGGCGAAGGCCAGGCGCTCTCAAATCCTTACACCGGGGTCGCCGCGATCTTCGCGTCGCGCCTGCTCAACGGCAAGCCGCCGCTCGTCTTCGAGGACGGCAAGCAGTCGCGCGACTTCACCCACGTCTCCGACATCGTCGCCGGGATCATCGGGGCGCTCGAGTCCGACAAGGCCCCGGGCCACGCGATCAACCTCGGCACCGGTCGCTCGACCTCGGTCGCCCGCGTCGCCGAAGTGCTCGGCGAGGGGATCGGCGTCGACGTCGAGCCGGAGTTCAACGAGCGCTACCGGGCCGGCGACATCCGCCACTGCTACGCCGACATCAGCCGCGCCGAAGAACTGCTCGGCTACGCGCCGAAGGTGACCTTCGAGCTCGGCATGGCGGCGCTGGTCGCCTGGCTCGAGGATCAGCACGCGGTCGACCACGTCGACGACGCCGCCGGCGAACTGGCCGAGCGCGGGCTCACCCGCTGACCGATCGCGATGCCGGCTGAGCTCCACGACCTGGCGATCGTCGTCGTCTCGACCAACGAGGCGAAGTGGCTGGAGCCGTGCCTCTCGACGGTGCTCGCCAGCACCGGCGGCGCGGCCGTCGACGTCGTCGTCGTCGACAACGACTCGACCGACGGCACGCCGGACCTGGTCCGCGAGAAGTTCCCCTCGGTGCGGATCGTCGAGTCGGCCAACCACGGCTTCTCGCACGCCAACAACCGCGGCGCCGCCACCTGCCAGGCGCGCTACGTCCTCTTCCTCAACCCCGACACCGAGATCGTCTCCGGCAACTTCGCCGAGCTGGTCGCCGAGATGGACGCGCGGCCCGAGGTCGGGCTGGTCGGGGTTCGCCAGCTGACCGCCGACGGCACGCTCTGGCCGACGATCCGTTACTTCCCGACCGTCGGCCGGGCCTTCGGCGAGGCGCTCTTCTCGGAGCGCTGGCCGGTTCACGGCCGCTGGGCCGGCGAGCGCGAGCTCGACCGCGAGGCCTACGAGCGCGAGCACCCCTGCGATTGGACCTCGGGCTCGTTCATGCTCGCCCGCCGCGAGGCCCTGCTCGGCTCCGGCCTGCTCGACGAGCGCTTCTTCATCTACTCCGAGGAGACCGACCTCTGCCTGCGGGTCAAGCGGGCCGGCTGGGAGATCCGCCACCTGCCCTCGATGACGATCGTCCACCACGCCGGCAAGGGCGGCCTGCGGCCGAAGATGGTCGCCCAGGACGCCTACTCGCGGCGCCAGTACGCCGCCAAGCACTTCCCGCGGCCGACCCGCACCGCCTACCTCGCCGCCCTCTACGCCCGCCACGGCCTGCGCGCGGTCGTTCCCGGCGGCGGCACCGACGCGGTCAAGCGCCGCGAGGGCGCGCGGGCGGCGATCCGCGTGCTCGCCGGCCGTGCCGAGCCGCCCTTCGGCGAACCGCCGCGGGCGTCGGTCACCGCCCTCGACGCCGGCTGAGCGGCGCTCGAACGCGCCACCGGCGACCGTCCTTTTTTCCACCGCCGGCCCGGGCGCCCCACGCAAAGTCCCGGCTGCCGACACCGTTGGTTTGGTGTGCACGAAGAATTGAAAATCGGGACCCTCGTCGTCGGCTACGGGTACTGGGGCCCGAACATCGTGCGCAACGTCGCCGAGAGCCGCGAGCTCGAGCTCGTCGCCCTCTGCGAGCGCGACGAGTCGCGGATCACCGACTTCCAAAAGCGCAATCCCGGCGTCCCCTGCGAGCGCGACTACGACGCCGCTCTGGCCGACCCGACGATCGAGGCGGTGGCGATCGCCACCCCGCCCCACACGCACTTCGAGCTCGTCCGCAAAGCGCTGGTGGCGGGCAAGGACGTCCTGGTCGAGAAGCCGCTGGCCCGCACCGCCGGCGAGGCCGCCGAACTCGTCGCCCTGGCCGAGGATCTCGGCCGCGTCCTCATGCCGGGCCACACCTTCCTCTACAGCCCGTCGGTCAACAAGGTGAAAAGCCTGATCGACGAAGACGTCCTCGGCGAGGTCTATTTCGCGACCTCCTCGCGGATGAATCTCGGCCTCTACCAGCGCGACGGCGTCGTCCTCGACCTCGCTCCCCACGATCTCTCGATCCTCCTCTACTGGCTCGGGAAACCGCTCGAGGAGGTCACCGCCAACGGCCGCAGCGTCTTCCAGGAGGGGGTCCACGAGACCGCCTTCATGACCCTCTGCTTCGAGGGCGGCGCCCAGGCCAACGTCCAGGTCTCCTGGCTGGCCCCGCGCAAGATGCGCCAGATGATCGTCGTCGGCAGCCAGCGGATGGTCCAGTACGAGGACACCTCGCCCGACGACTCGGTGCGCATCTACGACCGCGGTCTCGAGTTCGCCGAGCCGCCCGCCAACTTCGGCGAGTACCGCCTCACCTACCGCACCGGCGACATGATCGCCCCGCAGATCGCGGCGGCCGAGCCGCTCGCCCTCGAGCTCAAGGACTTCGCCTCGGCGATCCGCCTGGGGACCACGCCGGTCTCCAGCGCCCGCCTCGGCCTCGAAGTCGTCTTCGCCCTGGAGGCCCTCGAGAAGTCCCTCCACGGCCGCGGCCAGCCGGTCCCAGTCCGCTCTGCCGACGACGTCCGAGCCCGGGCCCGCCACCAGCCCGTCGCCTAGCGCCGCCTCCCTCCCCCGCACCGTTCGCCCCCCGCACCGTTCGCACTTAGTCCCGGATGCGGCAGCGCTGTGCGGACGGTGAGGCGCCCCAGAGCCGGCGCCCTTTGGCGTTCGCACTTGGTCCCGGATACGACCGCGTCGTGCGAACGGTGGTGCGCCCCACGGAGCCGCGCCCCGCACGTTCGTACTTGAGCCCGGATACGGCAACGCTGTGCGAACGGTGGGGCCGCCTTGACGGGGCCGGGGCCAGCCCGGTTTCCGGTCTCCGCTCCGCCGACGACGTCCGAGCCCGGGCCCGCCACAATCCCGTCGCCTAGCGCCGCCCCTCCCTCCCCCGCACCGCTCGCGCGCCGCACCGTTCGCACTTAGTCCCGGGTACGACCTCGTTGTGCGAACGCAGAGCGCTGCGCTGCGCTCGGCGGTCGCCGGCCGGCGGTCGCCGGCGAGCTCGCCGCTAGCGCAGGGCGATTGCGGCGAAGCGGACGCCGGCCTGGCAGGGGCCGGTGACCTGAAGGGTGCGCCTGCCGTCGTACGGGACGACGACCGAGGTCGTTTCGTAGGTCAGGCACCAGCCGGTACGGCCAGCGATCTGCAGTTTCTTGGCCTTACGCGCGCCTTCGCGGAGCGCCTTGATCGGGGTTTCCGCGACGACCATCGTCACCTCGCGGCCGGCGGCCACGTAGACGCAGGTCGGGCCCTGGACCTTTTCGGAGACGGTCACGCCCTTACCGAGGATCCCCGCCGCCTGCGCCTTGGAGACCAGCTGGCAGGGCTTGATCGGGGTCGCTCCCGTCGGGCTGATCTCGTCGTTGTCGGTGCCGGTCGGGAAGGTCGCGCGGGTGGTTTCGTTGGTGCCGCCGCTTTCGGTGACCGAGTCCTTCGAGGCGACGATCAGGTCCGTTTCGACCGGCGCCGCTTCGCCGCCGGCGCTCGCGGCGGCCCCGCCGCCGGCCGCCGAGCCACCGCCCGCGCCGCCGCCCGACGAAACGTCAGCGACCACAGCGCTGCCGGCATCCGGCGATCCGCCCGAGGAGCCGCTGCTCACCGCAATCGCCACGACGACCAGAGCCGCCAGAATCGCAATCAGAGCCACTCGAGCGCCGGGCCGCTTGGGGATCAGCGCGTTCACGGCGTAAAGAGCACGTCGACCCAGTAGTTGGTCGCGTTGTAGGTGCTGGTCGGGAAGGCGAGCGAGCTGCTGTAGATGTAGAGGCCGTTGGGCGTCGTCGCATTGGCGGGCGCGGTCAGCGGGACGTTTTTGGTCGCCGCGGCGAATCCCTGGCTGGTCGCCGAGTAGTGGCCTTTAGGTGCCAGGTAGGCGGCCACGTAGGTCGTGTTGGCAGCGATCGCCACCGGCGTCGCGAAGTTGATCTCCTGCCAGCCCGAGGCCGTTTCGCCGGTCGCCGTCGTCGATGCCAGCAACGTCCCCGTGCTGGTCCAGAGGCCGACCTGATGGGTGCCGGTGTTGGTCGCCGCCTTGTAGAAGCGGACCCCGCGGATGTGGCCGGCGACGCTGCTGGAGAACTTGACGCCGAGGACGACCGAGCCGGTGTCGTTGACGTCGGGGGTCGCCGGCACGCCCTGTTCGAAGATCGTCGCCCGCGGCACCGTCGCTGCCGAGGACGCCGATGCGGTGCCGGCGCCGACGGCGTTGACCGCCTGGACCTGGAAGGTGTAGCTGGAGCCGTTGGCGAGCGAGCCGATCGTCGCTGAAGTTACGACGCCGACCGTCGTCGAACCCTGGGCGACCGAGCCGAGATAGCGCGTGATCTTGTAGCCGGTCACAGCGCTGCCGCCATCGCTCGCCGGCGGCGTCCAGCTCACCAGCGCCGATTCGTTGCGGGCCGCGGCGCTGACCGCCGTCGGAGCACCCGGGAGCGCGGCGCCGGTCGGCGTGACCGGGTTGGACGCCGCGGAGGCTGGTCCGCCGCCGGCGCTGTTGGCGGCCTGCACGGTGAAGGTGTAGCTGGTGCCGGCGGTCAGGCCGCCGATCGTCGTGGTCGTCGCCGGCGGCGTCCCGGTGACCGTCTTCGCGGTCTGCGCGGTCGAGCCGATGTAGGGGGTGACGATGTAGCTGGTCGGGGCGCCGCCGCTGGTCGGGGCGCTCCAGGAGACGCTCGCCGTGCCGGACCCGGCGGTGGCGGCCACCGCCGTCGGCGCGCCCGGAGGCGTGAGCGGCGCGGCCGGCGCGAAGAGCACATCGACCCAGTAATTGCTGGCGTTCCAGGAATTGGTCGGGAAGGTGACACCGGAGCCGTAGGCGTAGACGCCGTTGCCGACGGCACCGCTGGCTTCGGCGCTCAGCGGCGGGTTGCTGACCGCGCTCGCCAGCGTCGGCCCGTTGTCGGAGTAGTGGCCAGCCGGCGCGAAGTAGCCGGCCACGTAGGTCGTGTTCGCCTGGATCGCCACCGGCGAGGCGAACTTCACCTGCTGCCAGCCCGACGCGGTCTCGCCGCTGAAGGTCGCCTGGCCGAGCAGCTGTCCGCCGGCGGTCCAGAGGCTGCCGACGTGGGTCCCGGTGTTGGTCGCCGCCTTGTAGAAACGGATGCCTTCGATCGTGCCGGCGACTTCGCTGCGGAACCGGACCCCGAGCTCGACCGCGCCGCCGTCGCCGGAGTCGACCGTCCCCGGGGTCGCCAGGTCGAAGATCGTGTCGTAGGGCGTGACCGTCGCCGAGGCCGCCGATTCGGGGCCGGTGCCGACGGCGTTTACCGCTGCGACTTTGAAGGTGTAGGGGGCGCCGTTGGGGAGCCCGGAGACCGAGGCCGAGGTGGCCGATGGCGCCGCCGTCGTCGGCGCCAGCGCGGTGGTCCCGGCATAGGGGGTGATCCGGTAGCCGGTGATCGCGCTGCCGCCGTTACTCGACGGGGCCGTCCAGCTGACCAGCGCGCCCGAGCTCTTGGCGATCGCCGCCACCCCGGTCGGCGCCCCCGGCGCCGTCGTCCCGATCGGCACCACGGCATTGGAGGCCGCCGATTCGGGGCCGGTGCCGACGGCATTTACCGCGGCGACCTTGAACGTGTAGCTGGTCCCCGCGCTGAGGCCGGAGATCGTCGCCGTCCGCGCCGTCGCCGCAACGCTGACCGGGCTCTGCGCGGTCGTGCCGACGTAGGGCGTGACGCGGTAGCTGGTGATCGGGCTGCCGCCTTCGCTCGTCGGGGCCGTCCAGGTGACGGTGGCCGACAGCGCGCCCGCCGTCGCGGCCACCCCAGTCGGTGCCCCGGCCACGGTCGGCGCGCTCGGCGTCACCGCGTTGGAGGGTTCGGATTCCGGACCGGCGCCAGATTCGCTGAGCGCCGCGACCTTGAAGGTGTAGGAGGTGCCGGCTTTGAGGCCGATCACGGCCTTGGAGGTCGCCGGCGCCGCCACGGTCACCGGCGTCTGCGCGGCGGTACCGATGTAGGGAGTCACCCGGTAACTGGTCGGCGCGACGCCGCCGCCCGGCGCGGTCCAGGTTACGGTCGCTTCGCCGGTCCCGGCCGTGGCCTGGACGTTGGTCACCTGCTGCGGCACTTCGGCCGGCGAGAAGAGCACGTCGACCCAGTAGTTGTCGGCGTGGTAGTCGTTGCTGGGGAAGGTCGCACTCCCGGAGTATTCGTAGACGCCGTTGCCGTTGCCGACGTCGGGGAGGATGTGGAGCGGCGGGTGGTCGAGAACCGCCGACCCGGTCGCCGGCGGGCTGTTGAGCTGCCAGGCCGTGTCCGAGTAGTGCCCTTTGGGGGCGAAGTACCCGGCGACGTAGGTCACGTTGGCTTTGATCGCCACCGGGCTGACGAACTTGACCTGCTGCCAGCCGCTGGCCGTTTCGCCGGTGAAAGTCGCTTCACCCAACAGTTCGCCGCCCGCGGTCCAGAGGCTGCCGGTGTGGGTGCCGGTGTTGGCGGCCGACTTGAAGTAGCGGATGCCTTCGATCAATCCGGCCACTTCGCTGCGGAACTTGACCCCGACCTCGATCGAGCTGGCGTCGCCGGCGTCAGCGTGTTCGGGGGTGAGCGAACCGAGCATCGAGCAGGGGCAGGAGACGCCGACCTTGACGCCGGCGCTGGCGGCGCCGAGGTTGGCCGAGTCGTCGACCGCGCGCGCCTCGATCGTCGCCGAGGTGGTGCCTTCGACGTTCCAGGAGTAGGTCCAGGAGCTGGTGCCGCTGGCCGGGTGCCAGGTCTTGCCGCCGTCGGTCGAGACTTCCACCGCGGCGACGACGCCGCCGGTGTCGGTCGCGGTCCCGGAGATCGTCACCGCTTCGCCGTTCTTGAACGAGCGCCCGGCGGTCGGCGAGGTCACGGTCGCGGTCGGCGGCGTGTGGTCGGTCGACGCGCTCGCCGTCACTAACCCTGATTGCAAGGTTGAGGGTTGAGCGCCCATTTCGGCCAGCAGATTTACCGTCGCCTGCTCCATCGTCGGGTCGGGCGGGTTGCCGGAGGGGTCGGTCGCGCCGTTTTCCCAGGCGTTGGTGTTGTCGAGGCCCCACGACCACTGGACCGTCCCGGACCCGAAGACGAGCGCGCCGCTGGGGGCGCGGTAGAGCGAGAGGCTGTGGGTCGCGATCGTCGGATCCACGACCGTGGTGCCGTAGTCGTTGAAGGTCTGGACGTTGTTGACCGTGGTCGAGGACAGCGAGATCCGACCCGGTGGCCGGAAGCCGTTGTCGGGATCGACGTCCCACTCGTAGCCGAGCGTTCCGGTGCCTGGGCTGAGCGTCGCCGTCTGGCTCGGGGTCAACTGCGAGACCGCGGTGTTGCGCCAGAAGCGGAGGCCGGCGAACGTCCCCGGCACCTTGATGTCGGAGGTGCCGGCGTTGACCATGAAGAGCTGGCCGGTGAGGCTGTTCTCGGGTTTGCCGGCGCCGCCTTCGGCGCCGAAGCGCGGATCGCGCCAGGAGGAGGTCGAGACCCGCGGCTCTTCGGGGTCGACCGGTTCGTTGAAGTGGGTCTCCTTGTAGGTCACGAGGGTCCGGTCGGGCGTCCCTTCCGAGCTGGCCCAGCGCGTCTTCCAGAAGACCTCGTTGCCACTGAAGAAGGCCAGGTTGACCCCGGCTTCGCGCGCCGCTTCGACGTTGGCGCGTTCGGTCCCCGACCAGTACTCGTCGTGGGCGCTGGAGATGAAGACCTTGTGGTTCTCCAGCATCGCCGGGCCCGCGGAGTCGACGTCGGGCTGGGCGACGTAGGTCATGTTGTAGCCGTTGCGCTCGAGGAAGCGGATCATCTGGTACTCGGCGTAGAAGGGATCCGACTGGCCGCCGTCGGTCGCCAGGGTTCCGTCGAAGGGTCGGTTGTAGGAGACCGCGTAGGCGGCCTTATAGCCTTCCGGTTCGCCGGGGGGGCACTGGACGGTGCAGGTGTAGAAGCTGTTGCCGCCGTAGGCGTTGTAGGCCTCCCAGGTCGCGTCGGAGGTCTTCAGCACGATCGGAGCGTGGCTTTCTTCTTCTTTGACGACGAAGAAGATCTGGCTTTCGCCGCCGGTGTCGTTGCGCACGAGCTGGGCGACGTAGAGGCCGGAGACAGCCGATTCGGGCACCTGCCAGGAGGCCGAGACGCCCCAGTTGCCGCAGTCGATCAGCCCGGTTGCTTTTTCGTGCAGGCATTCGGGTTGGACCTGTGGCAGTTTGGCGCTGGGCTGGATGTTCGAGGCGATCAGGCGGGCGCCGTCGCCGCCGTAATAGCCGAGCCGCAGGATGTCGATGTGGTAGGCGGACGCCGGCGTCTTGATCTTGAAGCTGACCGTGCCACCGACATTGGTGCTGATCCTGGTCGCGAACCCCTGGATCGATTCGTCGCCGATACCCCGGATCTGCCAGTTCGCCGGCGGATCGCCGGGTTTGGAGTTCTCGCAGGCGATCTTGTTGGTCACCGGCACCGCGCACGGGTTGCTTTCCGCGGCGGCGGCGGACGGGGCGCCGAGATGCAGCAGGAAGATCGCGGCCGCTGCGACCATCGCCGTGCCGGCGAGCCACACGGAAACGACGGTCAGCAAGCCGGGGCGCCGCTCCGAAGGTCGCCAAGTGGGCATCTAGACAGTCAACGCGCCCGCCGCCCCTTTTCCTTCCACCGCCGAAGTACGAGATTCGACGGAAGCTGACGAATTTCGGAGACTCTGGCCGAATATTCCGTTCACAACTGCGAAGTGCGCCAAAACGGCGAGATTCACTGATTTTTCGGTAGCAGCAGCCGAACCGCGGAAACCGCTCAGCTACGGGCGTTCTCGGTGACCGTGGCCTGCGGCGCGGTGATCGAGTCGAGTTCGGCGAGGTAGGAGAGGACGGCGTGGCCGGCGAGCTCGGCGACGGTGAGGTGCTGGCGCTCGGCCTCGTCGACGATCGTCGCTTCTACTTCGCGGTCGAGCTCGACCTCGACCTCGACCGCGGACTCGCCAAAACCCTGGCCGAGCAGGAAGGAAGGGTATGCGAGGGGACCCCGTCCGTTCCTGATTTTGCCGACATAGTGGAAGAGCGCCGCGCGGATCCCAGCGTCGAGATCGCAGCCCAGATGGGCCTCGATTCCGCTCCGCGCAATTGGTCCCAGCACCACCCTCACGTTTAAGAAACTCCCTGTATCCGAGGTTCTTTTACGGTTTGCCACGGCTCCTACTTACTTCAAACTAGCTCGAACCTGTGCATCGCTATGTGCATCCCGTGCAACGGTCACAACTTGAGCGATGTTCCCAAAGTCCAACGGATATACGGGCTTGACAAGTAGGACATTCGACCTCATTGTCTTACCCGCAACGACGGTAGTAAACCGGAGCTGCCGGCGAACTAACTTCTCCCAGCCCGATTCAAAAGGTCTAGAAGGGCGTCGAAATCGGGAGCAACCCAGCAGTGTCCGCACGCGGTGAGCGTGCAGGAGAACCACATGAGTACGCCGCCGAAGGGCGCAGCAGGTGCTGCAAGCGACAGCCGCCTCGTCCAACGGGCCGTCGCCCAGGCAAAGGCGGGTGATCCGGAGGGTCTGCACTTCCTCTACGTCCGCTACGCCGACGATGTCCTGCGCTATGTGACGAGCTTCGTTCGCGACCGCAACGAGGCCGAAGACATCACCCAGAACGTCTTCGCCAAGATGATGACGGCGATCAAACGCTACGAGCAGCAGAGCGTGCCGTTCTCGGCCTGGATCATGCGGGTGGCGCGCAACGCCTCACTCGACTTCCTCCGCGCTCGGCGCGCGATCCCGACCGAAGAGGTCAGGATCTCCGATACCGCCAACGTGCAGGAAGGGATCGACAAGGGCCGCGACCTGCGCGAAGCGTTGGACGAACTGCCGTCAGACCAGCGCGAGGTGCTGGTCCTGCGCCACGTCGTCGGCCTCTCGCCGCTGGAGATCGCCGGCACCCTCAATAAGACCGAGAGCTCGATCCACGGCCTCCATCACCGCGGCCGCCGCACCCTGCGGACGCTGCTGGAGGATGTCGGCGCCGCCCCCGTGGTGGCCGGGCACTAGCGCCAGTAGAAGTCGGCGCCCGCCGCGATCGGCTCGCCGGCGCGGGCGAGCGCGGCCCGCGCGGCGGCCTGGCCGAGGCCGGTGATCGCGATCACCTCGGCCGTGGCCAGCGGGTAGGGCGCCCACTCGAGCAGCTTCTCCACCCCGTCCGGCGCCGAGCGCCGCTCGAGCGTCGGCGCCAGGTTGGCGATCGCCGCCTCGTAGGCCTCGATCGGGTGGAAGCCGGGCAGGACGAACGCGGCGCCGTTGCCGCTGCGGATCTCGTAGCTTGGAGCGGTGTAGCGGCGCTCCTCCGCCGGTCCACCGAGCTTGTGGTCGAGGGCGCGCGCCGCAGGCGGCGGCCTCCGCGCCGCCTCGATGTCGGCGGCCAGCGCCGTGGCGGTCTCCTCGCTCGCGACCCAACCGGCCAGCTCGGCCGGGTCGAGACCGGCATCGTCGGCGGCGGCGGCGATCAACTCGGGGTCGTCGAGCAGCCCGCCGGCCATCGTCCTCACCCGCAGCGCCCTCAGCAGCGAGTCGACGGTCGCCGGAGCGTTCAGGCGCGTCGCGACGACCGCCCGGCAGGCCGGTTCCGAGGACGCCGGCCGCGGCAGCGGCGCCGGGTCGATCGGCATCCCGTACTTGCGCTGCAGCCCCGGCGCGCCCTCGGCGAGCCTGTCGGCCTCGCCCGGCTCGAGCGTGAGGACGATCATCCGCGCTCGCCACTCGATCGCCTCGCCGTAATGCCAGCGCAGCCGCAACCGCTGCGGCTCGGCCGAGAAGGCGAACGGGCAGGCGGGGTCGGTGAAGTGCGTTATCTCCAGCGTCAAGCCGATCCCTTACCCAGCGCGCCTGGAACTGAGTGCGGGCCTCGCTCAGCGGGCGGTCGGAATGGCGTCGGCGGGCTCGAGCGTCGCGGCGCTCTCGTAGGCCCGGTCGATCACCTCGTCGCAGCAGCCGGAGATCGTGAAGCCGAAGCCGTTCGGCGTCTGATCGACCTCGGCGACGGTCGCGTGCTGACCGTGGACCTCGCAGACGACCCCCTCGATCCGGGCCATCGCTTCCTGTACTTCCCGCTGCCGACCGCCGCCGGCGATGCGGTCGAAGAACTCGTCGCTGGTGACCGTTTGGCCATCCAGCGAGTAGGTCACGTCGGTGCTCACGAACTGCAGTGTGGCAGGCCGGGAGGTCTTACTTCGTTACGGTCTTGGAACCGCGGCATTTTTCGGCTCCCGGCGCCGTTTTCGCCCTACCCGTAGGCGAGCTCGAAGCGGCCGCCGCCGGCCCAGCGGAAGATCCGCCAACGCTCCTCGTCGACCGGCCGCAGGCGGTAGTAGCCGGACGGCAGGGCGCCGCCGGCGGTCGCCTGGCGCAGGGTTTCGAGGGCCTCGGTCTGGCCGAGCGCGGAGGTCACGCCCTGCGGTTCCCAGGGACCCTGCATGCCATCTGGGCTGTACTCGATCTGCCAGTCCACGTGCCGAGGAGCGTACCCTCTGGAGAGTCGATCAGACGCCGGCCGACCGGAGCCTGGGCGATCATCACCATCAGCGGTACTCGGCGGCACACGATGGGCCGCCGCAGGACCTCCGACCGACCCGGATCTGGAGGCCTGCCTTGGTATCGCGAGAGACTTTTGTCGACGGGAAGCTCACCGTCACCAGCGCGTGCTTCGGCCGCGAAGTCGCCGTCATCGCCTTCGCCGGCCGGCTCGACGGCGGCAGCGTCGAGATGGCCGAGGAGGCCTTCGTGACCGCGATCCTGGCGGACCACCGCATCGTCGTCGTCGACCTGCGCGGGCTCGAGGCGCTCGACCGCGAGGGCCTCGAGCTGCTGGTCGAGATGAGCGAGCTGCGCGACTTCAGCCGCCGGCTGCGGCTGATCCCGAGCCCGGCGCCCGAGGTCGCCCGGACGCTGGACCGCGGCCGCCTGCGCGAGCGCGTCAGCTTCCTCCCCGGCGCCCACTAGCGGGGGCGGCAAACCGGGAGCGACTCGGCCCGGCGCGCTAGCGGGCCGGGCGGACCAGCAGGCCGGCGGCATCGTCGGCGACCGCTTCCTCGCGGACGCGGAAGTGCATCTTCTTGCCGGTCGCGGTCATCGGCAGCGACTCGACCAGCCGATAGGCGCGCGGGCGCTTGTAGCCGGCCAGCATCGGGTGGGCGCAGCAATGGGCGTCGAGAGCGGCGACCTCGAGGTCGACGGCCCCGGCGGCGGGCACGACGTAGGCGACGACCAGCTCGCCCCAGCGCTCGTCGGGGATGCCGACGACGCAGGAGTCGGCGACGCCGGGGTGCTCGTTCAGCACCGCCTCGACCTGAACCGGGTGGACGTTCTCGCCGCCCGAGATCAGCATGTCGTCGCCGCGGCCGACGATCGTGACGAAGCCCTCGACGTCCCAGGTCGCGAGGTCGCCGCTGTGGAACCAGCCGCCGCGGAAGCGCGCGGCCTGCTCCTCCGGCTGGTTCACGTAGGCATAGCCCGCCTTCGGAGTGCGGACGACGACCTCGCCGACCTCCTCGCCGTCGCGGGCGACCGGGTCGGCGGGATCGGCGGCGGTGCCGTCGTGGCGGGCGACGACGACGTCGTCGTCGGTGCAGGCGCGCCCGGCCGAGCCGGCGTGCTCGGGCAGGTCGCCGGGCCGCAGGAAGGTGTTCCAGAACGACTCGGTGGTGCCGTAGCCGTTGAAGATCCGCGGCGTCAGCACCTCCTGGTAGAGGAGGCAGGCTTCGCGCTCGAGTGGCGCGCCCATCGTCACGATGCCGCGCAGGCTGGCGAGGTCGCGCGGCGCGCGGCGCTGCTCGGCGGCCAGCATCGCCAGGTTGGTCGGCGCGCCGACGAGGAAAGTCAGGCCGCGGGCGGCGACCAGGTCGAGCGTCGCCGCGGCATCGAAGGCCGGCAGCGCCACGGCCTCGGCGCCGACGTAGAAGACCGGGTTGGGACCGCCCGAGTAGAGGCCGCCGCGGTGGAACCAAGGGGTCATGTTGAGGGTTAGGTCGTCGGGACCGAGCGGGAAATGCATGATCACGTCGTGGGCGCTCATCACCTCGACGAGGTCGTTGAGCGAGACGCCCTTCGGCATCCCGGTCGTGCCCGAGGTGTAGAGGCGGGTGGTCTCGCCGTAGACGTCGCGGTCGGGGAGCGGCGGCGGCTCGGCCTCGCCGGCGAGCAGGTCGGCGAAGGGGATCGCGGCGCCGGCGCTGTCGGCGGCGCCGACCACCGCGGTCCAGCCGGGCTCGTGGGACGCGAGCGCCAGCGCCTCGCCCGCCATCGTCCCCAGCTCGGCGTCGAAGACGAGCGCCGCCGGGGCCGAGTCGTCGAGCACGTGGGCGGTTTCGCCGGCCGAGAGACGGAAATCGATCGGCGTCGCGATCGCCCCCAGCCGCATCGCCGCCAGCCAGCAGAGCGCGAACTCCGGCCCGTTGTAGAGCTGGAAGACGACCGGCTCCCCCGGCCGCACGCCGTGGGCGGCGAAAGCGCCGGCGAGCCGCTCGACGTCGCGCCAGAGCTCGGCGTAGGTCCAGCGGCGCCCGCCCTTGGCCTCGCTCAGCGCCGGCCGCGCGGCAAAGCGCTCGGCGTTCCGCGCCACCCCGGCTAGGTAGCCGAGCCGGCGCTCGAAGACGTCGCGGTAGGCGCTCGGGTCATAGGTGTACACGTCCAGATCCCTTTCCGGCGCCGACTCTATTTGCCGCTGAATCGCGAGCGCCGCTATAGGCTCGGCGGACCCGAGAAGGAGGAGCACAGATGGTCAAGCTCGTGGTCGCCTACGGCCAGCCCGATGATCCCGCCGCGTTCGACCAGCACTACGCCGAGACGCACGCGCCGCTGGCGCTGGCGATCCCGAACCTGCGGCGCTTCGAGGCCGGCAAAGTGCTCGGCACTCCCGACGGCAGCGACGCCCCCTACTACTTCATCGCCGAGCTTTATTTCGACGACGCCGCCAGCCTCGGCGCCTCGATGGCGACCCCCGAGGGCGAGGCCGCCGGCGCCGACGTCGCCAGCTTCGCCAGCGGCGGCGCGACGCTGATGACCGTCGACATCTGAGCTCAGGGCCCGCCGCGGGGTAGAGACAAAGATCTACCCTGGGGTCGATGTGCTGGGCGATCGTGAATGGAACGCTTGGGTCATGAGCGAATCAAGCGTTGTCAGAGTCCGAGGTCTCACCAAGACCTATGCCGGTAGACGCGTCGTCGACGGCCTCGACCTCGACGTCCGCGAGGGCGAGGTGGTCGGCCTGATCGGGGCCAACGGCGCCGGCAAGACGACGACCGCCGAGTGCATCCAGGGACTGCGCCGGCCCGACGCCGGCACCCTGTGCGTGCTCGGCCTCGATCCGGTCACCGAAGCCGAGCGCCTGCGCCCCCTGATCGGCAGCCAATTGCAGGATTCGGCGCTCCCCGACCGCCTTCGGGTGGGCGAGGCGGTCGAGCTCTTCGGGCCTCGGCACGCCGCGGCCGGCGACGGCGAGGACCTGCTCGAGCAGTTCGGCCTGACGGCGCGGCGGCGCTCGGTGTTCGCGTCGCTCAGCGGCGGCGAGCGCCAGCGCCTGTTCCTGGTGCTGGCCCTGCTGGGCCGGCCCCGCCTCCTGGTCCTCGACGAGCTGACCCAGGGGCTCGACCCGGCGGCGCGTCGCGACGTCTGGGCGGCCATCGACCAGCTGCGACGCGACGGCACCACCGTGCTGCTGGTCACCCACGAGCTCGACGAGGCCGAGGCGCTCTGCGATCGCGTCGTCGCGATGCGCGCCGGGCGGGTCCTCGACGCCGGCCGGCCGATCGATCTGATCGAGCGCCACGGCCGTCGCGCCACGATCTCCTTCGGCCTCCCCGACCCGGTCGCGGCCGACGGATTGCTGGGGGAGCTGCGAGGGCTCGAAGGCGTCACCGCCGTCTCCACGGTCGGCGGCCAGGCCAGGATCGAGGGCAACCGCCGCTCGATCGCCCACGTCGGCGCCGCGCTGGTGCGCAACGGCGCCGTTCCGGAGGACCTCGGCGTCCAGATCCCCGACCTCGAGGACGCCCTGCTCGATCTGCTCGACCAGGCCGTCGCCGAGGTTCCCGCCAGCGGCCCTGACCGCGTCCTGACCGGAGCCTCGCTGTGAGCCGCGACGTCGCCCGCCTGCTGCGGGCCGAGCTGCGGCTGATGCTGCGCGATCCGCTGGCGCTGACCTTCGTCTTCGTCTTCCCGGTGGTGACGATGCTGATCATCGGCGGCTCCTTCGGGACCACGCCCGATCCCAGCTTCGAAGGCGCCAACCCGGCGCATTGGTACGTCGCCTCCTACCTGACCGTCGTGATCGCCGCGGCGGGTCTCATCATGCTCCCCGTGCACCTCGCCTCCTATCGCGAGCGGGGCGTCCTGCGACGGTTCGCCGCCGCGGGCTTCCCGCGCTGGTCCTTCGCGCTGGCCGAGATGGGCCTGGGCCTGGTGGCGATCGCCGCCGCCTCGGCCGTGCTGCTCGCGGTCGCGGCCCCCGTCTACGGGGTGCCGGCGATCACCGGTGGAGCCTGGCGGGTGCTCGCCGGCCTCGGCCTCGGCTCAGTCGCCTTCGTCGGCATCGGGGTCCTGCTCGGCACCCTGCTGCCGTCGGCGCGAGCGGCGCAGGCGGTGGGGCTGATCCTGTTTTTCCCCTCGTTCCTGCTCGGCGCCGGGGGACCGCCACCCCAGGTGATGGGATCGGCGGTTCACAGCGTCGCCCAGTTCCTGCCATTGACCCTCGTCACCGACTCGATTCGCGAGCCCTGGCTCGGCATCGGCACGGCGAGCGGCTCGCTGCTGGCGGTTGCGGCGATGGCCGTCGCGGCGGTGCTGGCGATGCGCCGCTGCGCCCTCTGATGGTCGCCCGGCTGGGCTCCTCCGGTGGGGCCCGGCTGGGCTTTGCGGCGCTCGCTCTCTTCGTCGTGATCGGCGTCGTCCTGAGCCTCCCCGACGAACCGGGCATGATCGCCGCCGGGGCGCTGGTGGCGCTCGCCGGCGGCCTGGCGCTGTACCGGCTCGACGACCGCTTCCTGCTGCCCGGCGCGGTTCTCGCCTCGGCCGGCATCGCCCTGATCGGCGGGGCGACGGCGAGCAACCTCGGCTGGTTCGCGCTCTGCGTGCTGGCCAGCTGGTGCATGCTCGCCGGCGGCGTTCGGGTCGGGCTGGCCTACTGGGTCCTGGCGATGCTCCTGCTGGGCGCGGAGTGGCTCCTCGGCTCCCACGATCCGGGCTGGGGCGCCTGGATGGCGGGCGTCACCTTCGCCGCCGCGGCGGCCGCGGTCGTCCACCACGAGATCGACCTCGTCGAGCAGCTGCGGGCGGCGCAGGCGGGGCTGGCGGAACGCTCGGCGGCGGCCGAGCGCAACCGGATCGCCCGCGACCTCCACGACGTCCTCGCCCACAGCCTCACGGTCTCGCTGCTCCACCTCTCGAGCGCTCGCCTCGCCGTCGAGCACGACCCGGCCGAGGCGGCCGAGGCGCTGGCCGAGGCCGAGCGGCTGAGCCGCCGCAGCCTCGACGAGGTGCGGAGCGTCGTCGGCCTGATGAGGCCCGACGTCACGAGCGGCTCCGGGGCGACGCCGGTCGAGGGAATCGACGGCGTCGACCGATTGATCGATGACTTCCGCCGGGCCGGAGTCGAGGTGCGGCTGAGCCGCGAGGGCCAGCTCGACCGGCTGCCGGCGACCACCGGGGCGATCGTCTACCGCATCGCCCAGGAGTCGCTGACCAACGCCGCCAAGCACGCCCCCGGCTTCGCCGTCGCCGTCGACCTCGCGGTCGCCGACGGCGCCGTCGAGCTGACCGTCGACAGCGCCGGCCCGCCGGGGCAGGGCAGCGGCCTGGGGATGCAGGGGATGCGGGAGCGCGCCCACGCGGTCGGGGGCGAATGCAGCGCCGGCCCGCGCGGCGACGGATGGCGGGTGCGCGCCACCCTGCCGCTGGACCCGGCGATCCGGGTGGAGGCGTCGTGATCCGCCTCCTGCTGGTCGACGACCAGGAGCTGGTCCGGGCCGGCCTGCGTGGGATCCTCCGCGAGCGCTTCGGCTTCGAGGTCGTCGGCGAGTGCGGCGACGGCAGCGAGGTCGCCGCGGCGGTCGCCGCCACGCGGCCCGACGTGGTGCTGATGGACGTGCGGATGCCGGTGCTGGGCGGCGTTGCCGCGGCCGAGAGGCTGCTCGCCGAGGAGTCCGCCCCGCCGGTCCTGGCGCTGACCACCTTCGACGACGAAGAGGCGCTGGCGGGGATGCTGCGTGCCGGCGCCTCGGGCTTCGTCCTCAAGGGCATTCCGGCACCGGACCTGCAGCGGGCGGTCCGCACGGTCGCCGAGGGCGGCGCCTGGCTCGACCCGGCCGTGACCGGCCGGGTGCTGAGCGTCTACCGCACCGCGCCCGCCGCGCCGCCCCGCGACGAGGTGGCGCTGGCTGAATTGACGCCCCGCGAGATCGAGGTGCTGGCGCTGGTCGGCAACGGACGGACCAACGACGAGATCGCCGCCGAGCTGGTGGTGAGCATCGGGACGGTCAAAACCCACATCCACCACATCTTCGGCAAGCTCGGGTTCCGCAACCGGGCCGCCGCGGTCATCTTCGCGATCGAGCAGGGCCTCGGCAGCGGACCGTCATGAGTCATGCCAACGGCTCGCCGCCCGCTCCGCCGGGCGCTCGCCGCAGGTCGACCATCGCCAGCACGACCAGGGCGATTCCGACCCCCACCTCGGCGGCCCAGATCTCGGGGTAGGCGAAGAGCCCGTCTCCTCCCCAGACTCCGGCTCTGGTGACGGCGGCGACGATCAGCGGCTCGGCCAGGAACGCCAGCCCCACCGCCAGCGCGCCGGGCCGGACCGCACGCGAGCGCCACAGGGCCCCGAGCGCCCCGTAGAGACTCCCGCTCAGGAGCCCCCAGATCTCATAGACGTGCCCCGACTGCAGGGTGAGGCGCAGATCGACGTACCAGGGGTGCGGGCCCAGGTCCAGGATCGCCGCCTCGGCGACGTAGAAGCCCAGGAACGCCGCCAGCGTCGCCGCCACCCCGGCGACGAGCCCGGCCCCGATGCGGGTGAAGCGAGCGCCGGCGGCGAAACCGAGCAACACCCAGGGCGCGCTGAGATTGCCGAGGACGGCGCGGGCGCCCGCGTCCTGGCCCTTCAACGCGGCCATTACGACCCCGAAGGCGAGGCCGCCCGCGAGCACCGGGAGAAGTCTGCGCGGCGCCGTCATCGGAGCCACAGAATACGCCCCAGGGAGTCGGTCGGGTGCCCTTTTCGACCAACCTGAGAGGAGCTTAAAAACTGCCGGGGGCGAGCGCGAATCGGCGTATCTTTGGCCCGGTGAGATCGCTGCGTCCGTACAACTGGAGATGGCAGTGGACGCTGGTGTTGCTGCTCCTCACCCTGAGCGGCCTCGCGCTGCTCGAACCTGACGCCGCCGAAGCGGCCAAATCGTTGGTCACCGTGAGTGCCATGCTGGGTGTCGGGTGGTTCATCTGGCACCTGATGAACTACGAGTGAGCGGCGCCGAGCGGCGGGCCACCGACTGGTCCGGCGGGGTGTCCATGCGGGTCCGCGTCAGGTAGTAGACGAAGCCGGCGATCGCCGCCGCGAGGACGAGGCTGACCGGGCCGGTGCCGAGCGCGAGGCCGCCGCGGGCCTTGGAGACGGCGAGCCAGTCGGCGACCGAGGCGCCGAGCGGCCGGGTCACCACGTAGGCGAACCAGAAGGCGAGGATCGAGTCCATCCCGAAGCGGAAGTAACCGATCGCCGGGATCGCGATCACCGCGGCGAAGAGCAGGATCGAGCCGAAGTAGCCGATGCCGACCGTGTGGGCCGTGAAGTCGCCGGCGGCGGTGCCGAGGGCGAAGGTGGCAAGCACCGCGGCCCAGTAGAAGAGCTCGCGCCGCGGCGTGTAGATGCTGTGGATCGAGAGCGTTCCCTCGCTGCGGTACCAGGTCCGGAAGACCACGAAGAGGGCGATCGCGAAGAAGACCGTCGAGACGACGTAGGGGACGCCCAGCCCGACGTGGAGGACGTCGGCGCACATCGTCCCGAACACCCCGACCATCGCCACCCCCAGCCAGTAGGCCCAGGGCACGTAGCGGTCCTTGGCGAACTGGACGTAGAGGGCGATGCAGAACGCGATGCCGCCGAGGACGACGGCGACCTCCGGCACCAGCGAGTGGACGAGGAAGTCCGAGGTCGACTCCCCCATCGCCGTCGTCAGCGCCTTGACGATCCAGAAGAAGGCGGTGACTTCGGGCACCTTGGAGAAGGCGTGGCGCTTTGCGAGGGTGTCCATGGGGTCGCTCAGAGGGCGATGATCAAGCTGAAGGCGATCCCGGCGACGACGCAGTAGATCCCGAACGGAGTGAGGCGGTTGCTCTGGAAGAAGCGGACCAGGAATTTGACCGCGAGCCAGGTCGTGAAGGCGGCGGCGATCGCCCCGACCAGCGCCTGTCCCCGCACCCCGTCGCCGGCCGAGCCGAAGAGTTCGGGCAGCTTGAGGACGCCGGCAGCGCCGATCACCGGGGTCGCGAGCAGGAAGGCGAAGCGGGCGGCGTCCTCGTTGGAGAGGCCGGTCATCAGGCCGCCGCCCATCGTCACGCCGGAGCGCGAGATGCCGGGGATCAGCGCCGCCGCCTGGGCGGTGCCGATCGCCGCCGCCTGGCGGAAGCTGAGCCTGGAGATGCGCCCGTCGGAGTCGCCCTCGCCGTCGCCGGGCTCGGGCTGGCGCTTGCGCAGGCGCTCGAAGGCGAGCAGCAGGATGCCGTTGAGGATCAGGAATGCGGCGGCCGCCTGGGCCGAGGCGAAGACGGACCGCAGGGCGTGCTCGAGCGCCAGGCCGAGGATGCCGGCCGGGATCGTGCCGATCACCAGCAGCCACCCGAGGCGGGCGTATTTGTCGTCGGGCTCGAGGCGGCCGCGGTCGCGGATCGAGCGCCCGAGCCCGCGCAGGATCTGCTTCCAGTCCTCGAGGAAGAAGAAGAAGAGCACCAGCGCGGTCGCGCAGTGGGTGGCGACGAGGAAGGAGAGGAAGTAGTCGTCGTTCTGGTGGATGTTCCAGCCGAAGATGCTCGGCAGGATCACGCTGTGGCCGAGGCTGGAGATCGGGAACGGCTCGGCGATCCCCTGGATCAGCCCGAGCACGATCGCCTGGAAGTAGGAGATCGGTTCGATGGCCGCGATCATGACGCGCGGAGTGGATGGCTGGAGGGGCTCACGGCGGCGGATCCTCCTTTTCGCTCATTAAGTGGAGATGAGTGCGGGCCGATCCCGAGCCGGTTCACTCCTCGCGGAGGATCGCCCCCAGCGGCAGGCGCCGCAGCGAGCGCGCCGCCGCCAGGCCGGCGAGGACGGCGCCTCCGATCGCCGCCGCCACCATCAGCGCCAGGAAGCCCCAGGGGACGGCAAGGTGGTCGGGCGGCGGGTCGAAGACGTGCTGGAGCATCGCGACCAGCATCTGCGCCAGCAGCCAGCCGAGCAGGGCCGCCAGGCCGAGGGCGGCGACCAGGACCGCGGTCGCCTCGCTGCGGACGAAGGCGCCGATGTCTCCGAGCGAGGCGCCAACCGCGGCCATCGTCGCGAATTCGTGGCGGCGCTCGGTCACCACGAGGTTGACGAAGAGCCACATCGCCGCCGCCGCGAGGACGATCGTGAAGGCCTCCTCGAGCTTGCTGATCCCGGCCAGGTCGACGGTCGTGATCGAGCTGACCGTCTGCACCGCCTGCTGCCTGATGTTTGCGACGCTGACGCCGAAGCCGCGGGTCGCTTCCTGGACCCGAGCCGAGACCGTCGCCGGGTTTTCGCCGCCGGCGCTGGCAAAGACGACGTTGGGGCCGCCGGCGTGATCGGCCCTGCGCAGGTAGGAGAGGTTGGCGACCATGAACGAGTCGCGCGGCGCCGAGGGGAACTCCTGGACGACTCCGACGACGTGGAAGGGGACGGTCCGGAACTTCCCGGTGGCGTGGTCGAGCACCCGCAGCCGCAGCAGGTCGCCCGGTTTCAGCGAGTAGTCGGTGATCGTCTCTTTGGAGACGAGGATGCCGTCGGGGCGTGCCGCCAGGCGGGCCATCGATTCGCTCGCCCCGCCGCCGATGAAGTAGGAGTCGCGCAGCGTCGTCGCGGCGCCGATGTTGCCGGCTTCGACGCCGAAGGTGTCCTGGAGGTCGGGACCGACGTAGGCGTAGGAATGGTCGACCGCCGAGGTCGCGGCGACCCCCGGGACGGCGGCGATCTTCCGCGTCAGCCCTTCCCGGGCAGTCACCCCCGGCGGCGCCGTCGCGGTGATGTCGGCGCCGAGGGTCAGCTGGGCGTCGACCCCGGCCTGCTGGTTGTAGGTCGCGGTGAAGACGCCGAGGCTGACCCCGAAGGCGAGCAGCAGGCCGACGAAGACGAGGCCGCGGTTGATCGCGGCGCCGCGGCGCGAGGCCGAGGCCAACAGGAAGCCACGCCGGCTCGCGCCCTTCCCTTTGCCGCGCAGCGCCCCGGCCAGCCGCGCGAAGATCCCGCCCCGCAACCGCACCAGCAGCAGCGTCGCGCCGATCCACAGCAGGGTCGGGGCGAAGAACATGTAGATCGACAGCGAGAGCGTCGGGTTGGAGTCGGGGTTGACGACGGCCGAGAACCCGGTGCTGGCGGTCAGCCAGTAGATCAGCCCGCTGAGGGCGAGAGCGATGAAATCGAGGTAGAGCCGCCGCCACAGCGGCGCCTTCTCGCGCTGCACGCTGCGGCGGCCGGCGGTCACGGTTTCGGCCAGCGAGCGCAGCCCGGTCCCGAGCCGCGCCAGCAGGCCACCGACGAAGGCGAGGACGATCGAGATCGCGACGACGCCGATGCCGCGTGCCGGCGTCAGCCCGACCGTGCCTTCGATCAGCAGCCCCACGGCGGCGAAGGCGACGCCAGCGCCGACCAGCCCGGCGAGGAGCCCGACCAGCGCCGATTCGGCGGTCGCCATGCCGAGCAGGTGACGGCGGCTGGCGCCGCGAGCCCGCAGCAGCGCCAGCTCGCGGCGGTCGCGCTCGACCGTACCCAGCGCCGCCAGGAAGGCGAGCCCGAGCGCCAGCAGCGCGCCGGGCACCGCCAGCATGATGTAGAGCGCCTCGGCGTAGAGGGCGTCGCCGGCGGCGGTTTCGAGCGCTTCGGAGAGGTTGTCGACGAACTGGACCTGCCCGGGGAAGCTGCGTTCGATCGAGTTGCGGATCTGGCCGGCGACAGCGAAGGCCTGGCTCGGGGTGCCACCGAGAGCCGCAGGATCGACCTGGGCCTGGACCTGCCACTGGATCCCGGAGGCCGAGCCGGGCACCGAGGCGGCACCCGGGGTCGCCGCGGCGATCGACGGCAGTTGGCGGCCGATCGTCCGCGCGAAGGTCGCGTCGGGCAGCAGCGCCACGTTTGCCGGCGGCTGCGCCGGGGCCGGGCCGAGCTGCGGGTTCAGCGGCTGGAAGAGGACGTCGGGGGCGGTGACGAGAGCGATGCCGCCGACGGTGAAGCTCTGCGTCGCCGTCTTCGGTCCGAGCTTGATCCGCACCCGGTCGCCGATCCGCGCCCGCAGGGTCGCCGCCAGCTGCTGGTCGAGGACGACGGTGCCGGGACGCAGCCCGCCGCGCAGGAAGCGGAAGGTGCCGAAGTGCCTGAGGTAGTCGGGCGGCACGGCGAGGACGGCCCCCGCCCCCGCTGCGGTGTTGCCGGCGGCGCCCTGGTGTTCGACGCCGATGAACGGCGCCGTCGCCGCGGCGGCCGCCCCCTGGACTTCCGGACGCGCGGCGATCCGCGCGGCCAGCGAGCGAGCCTTGCCGTAGCTCGAGACCGGGCCCTGGAGGTCGAGCGGGACGCTGCGGGTGGTCGCGTCGGTCATCGTCCCCAGCGAATGGCCGATGAACAGGATCATCGATCCCAGCAGGGCCACGGCGGCGGCCAGGACCATGACCTCGGTCGCGGTCTGGCCGCGGCGGCGGCGCAGCCTCGCGATCCCCAAGGCCAGCGCCGCCCTCATCGCCGCACGTCCGCGGTGAGGTGACCGTCGCGCAGCTCGACGCGGCGGCCGTAGCGGCGGGCGACGGCGTCGTCGTGGGTGGCGACGACGAGGGCGAAGCCGAAGCGCTCGTGGATCCGGTCCAGCAGGTCGAGCACCCGCGCCGCGGTGTCGGAGTCGAGGTGTCCGGTCGGCTCGTCGCAGAGCAGCAGCTCCGGTGCCTGGGCCAGCGCCCGGGCGATCGCGACCCGCTGGGCCTCACCGCCCGACAGCTCGGCGGGCAGCGCCGCGCCCTTGCCCTCGAGCCCGACCAGGCGCAGCAGATCGGCGGCCTCGTGGCGCACCTCGAGCCCGGCGCGGGCGGCGATCCAGGCGGCGAAGGAGACGTTCTCGAAGGCGCTGAAGCCGGGCAGCAGATTGGCGCCCTGGAAGACGAAGGCGATGCCGGCGGCGCGCGCCCTCCCCCGCGCCGCCGCGTCGAGCGAGGACAGGCGCTCGCCGCGCCAGAGGACCTCGCCGGCGGTCGGGACGAGGAGGCCGCCGAGCAGGTTCAGAAGCGTCGTCTTGCCCGAGCCGGAGCTTCCCTGCAGGGCGATCGTTTCGCCGCGGGCGATGTCGAGGTCGACCGTCGCCAGGGCCTCGACCCGCGACTCGCCGGCGCCGTAGAGAACCGACGCCTCGCGGCACGAGGACAGCGGCAGCGCCGGCGCGACCGTGGCGCTCACGACACCACCGTCCCGTCGCGCATCTCGATCACGCGGTCGGCAGCGCCGGCGACGACCGGCGAGTGGGTCACGACGACCGCCGCCGAGCCGTAGGCGGCGGGCAACCGGCGGAGGGTGTTGAGGACGACCTGCTGGCTGGCGGCGTCGAGCTCGCCGGTCGGCTCGTCGGCCAGCACCAGGGGCGCCTGCCGGGCGACGGCGGCGGCGATCGCCACCCGCTGCTGCTCGCCGCCGGAGAGGGCGTTGGCGCGGTGGGAGGCGCGTCGCTCGAGCCCGAACTCGGCGAGCGCGGCGTGGGCCCGTTCGATCGGTGAGTCGACCCCGGCCAGGCGCAGGGCCGTGACCACGTTCTCGGCCGCGCTCAGCGTCGGCCAGAGGTTGTTGCTCTGGAAGACGATGCCGACCCGCCGCGCCCGGTACGTGGCCAGCTCGGCCTCGGTCCGGGTGACCAGCGAGACGCCCCCGGCGCGGACCTCGCCGGCGGAGACGCGGTCGAGACCGCCGGCCAGCGCCAGCAGGGTGCTCTTGCCGCACCCCGAAGGACCGAGGATGGCGACGAGCTCACCGGCTCGGACCTCGAGGTCGACGCCGCGCAGGGCGATCGTCTCGACCGGCCCCGAACGGTAGATCCGGAAGACGTCGTGGAGCTCCAGCGCCGGCCAGTCGCGGGCGCCCTCGACCTTCTCCGGCTCCTGGTAGAGGCTGCCTACGGGTGCCACCGGAAGCTTTCGCTGATCATCCGGTAGGCATCGACGTTGTCGACGCCTTCCGGGGTCGAGAGTTCGAGGACCGCGACCTTGCCGCCGTGCCCGTATTCGTAGCGGTCGACCATCAGGGTGACGCGCTTGCCGGTGACCGGGTCAGGGGCGCTGCGGCGGGTGAAGGACGTTTTCACACCTTCGCTCTTCGGCGCCGCACCGTTCTTCACGCCAATGTGAACGACGTTCGCCTTTTCGCGGAAGGTGACGTCGTTCCCCGACCCCTTGCGCGCCCAGCCCTCGGGGTAGCGGATCACGTAACCGGCCGCCGGATCCTTGAAGGTGAGGAAGACCTGGTTGTCGGGAATGTCGCCGGTTGCCAGCGATTCGGCCTCGCTGGGAGCCTTCGCTTCGGCTTCCGGTTCAGCCGCCGGCTTCGCCCCGCCCTTGCTTGCTTCGTTGGCGGTGAGGCCGGTCGACGGGGTCGAGGAACCGCAGCCGGCGACGACCAGGGCGCACACACTTACCGCGACGAACCAACTCGGTGCTTTCACCACACATCTCCTCTGTCGACAACACTTCAGTCGACACAGTTGTAACCGGCGCAAATGAGCCCACGGTGAGTCGGCGCCGCCAGCTCAGGTATTGGCGGCGAGGGCCGAGCGTCGCTGCGGCAGGGTGAGCCAGACGTCGGCCCCGTCACCCTCTCCCCCGCCCGCCTCGACGGTGCCCCCGTGGGCGCGGGCGATCGTGGCGACGATCGCCAGCCCGAGGCCGCTGCCGCCGTCGCGGTGGCTCGACGAGGCGCGGCTGAAGCGCTCGAAGGCGCGATCACGGAACTCGGCGTCGAAGCCGGGGCCCTCGTCGATCACGTGCAGCTCGACGGCGTCGTCGTCCGTCACCACCTTCAGCGTCACCGTGCCGTCGCCGTAGCGCAGGGCGTTGTCGGTCATGTTGCCGATCGCCTGGTCGAGGCGCAGGCGATCGGCGTGGATCTCCAGCTCCGGCGGCGCCGCGATCTCGATCCGCCGGCCGGCGTCCTCGGCGCGACGGCCGAAGCGGCGCCCGACGCCTTCGAGCAGGTCGCGGATCGGGAACGAGGTCACCCGCAGCGGCAGCTCGCCGCGCTCGGTCTGAGCGATCGTCAGCAGGTCTTCGGAGAGCTGGGTGATGCGGTCGGTCTCCTCCGCCGCCGAGGTCAGCGCCGCCCGCAGTTCGTCCGGCGAGCGCCCTTCGGCGAGCGCAAGCTCGAGCTCGGTCTTGAGGATCGCCAGCGGCGTGCGCAGCTCGTGGCTGGCATCGGCGACGAAGGCGCGCTCGTGCTCGAGGGCCTCCGCCAGCCGCTCGAGCATCGCGTTGAGGGTATGGCCGAGGCGGGCGATCTCATCGTGGGTCGGCGGCACCGGCAGGCGCCCCTCGGGCTCGTCGGCGGAGATCTCGGCAGCGCGCGCCCGCATCGCCTCGACCGGCCTCAGGGCCGCGGTCGCCGCCCCGAAGGCGGCCAGCGAGGCCAGCACGAGCGCGAACGGCCCAGCGACCAGCAGCAGCTGGATGAGGTCACCGAGCGAGTCGTCGCGCGCCTCGGTGGAGGTGCCGACGACGACGACCAGCTTGCGTCCGTGTGCCGTCACCGGGACCGCGAGGAGGCGCGTGTGATCTTCGAATCTGGCGCTCGGTCCCCGGTCGAGGAGGATCGAGCCCCGCAGTGCCCGGCGGAGCTCCGGGTCGGCGAGCAGGTCAGTCGGTCCAACCGCCTGCGAGGAGTCTGAGACGTCACCCCGGGAGTCGACGACCTCGGCGAAGCTCTCGGTCTTGCCGACCAGGCTCCTGCTTTCCCCGCCGGACTGCTTGACCAGCGCGGCGATGTCGCTGGCGCGCGAGCGCAGGCCGGCGTTGATCGTCTTGTCGAGTTCGTTCTTGAACCGCAGGTAGATGAAGGATCCGGTCGCGGTGAAGATCAGCGCCATCACCAGCGCGAAGGCCAGCGTCACCCGCAGCCGGATCGAGATCCGACTCAGCGGCCGCCGTCCTTTCGCAAGCGATAACCGGCGCCACGAACCGTCTCGATGGAAGTGATCCCGAATGGCTGGTCGATCTTACGGCGCAGGTAGCGGACGTAGACCTCGATCACGTTGGAGCGGTGCTGGAAGTCGTACTCCCAGGCTTGGTCGAGCAGCTGCATCCGCGACAGCACCAGGCCGGGGCTGCGCATGAAGACCTCGAGCAGGGTGAACTCCTTGGCCGAGAGGTCAATCTCGGTATCGCCGCGGAAGACCTCGCGGGTGGCCGGGTCGAGGCGCAGCTCGCCGACCTCGATCACCGCCGGGCGCTCGCTCTGGCCGCGGCGGATCAGGGCGCGCAGCCGGGCCAGCAGCTCGGCGAAGGAGAAGGGCTTGGTGAGGTAGTCGTCGGCGCCGCCGTCGAGGCCGGCGACCCGGTCCTCGAGTGCGCCGCGCGCGGTCAGCATCAACACCGGCGACCAGATCCCCTCCGTCCGCATCTGGCGGCAGGCCTCGAAGCCGTCGATCCCCGGCAGGATCACGTCGAGGACGATCGCGTCGTAGGTCGAGCCGCGGGCCATCCCGAGCGCGTCCTCACCGCTGCCGGCGATGTCGACCGTCAATCCCTGCTCACTCAGGCCGCGGCGGATCAGCGCCGCCATCTTGACCTCGTCCTCGACCACCAAGACGTGCATATCCGCACCATTGTCGCCGAACATGAAGTCGAGATGAGAGCGGCGTGCGCGCCGACACCCTCGCGCCGGGCTCTGGCCGAGCCTCAACCGCCGCCGTAGGCGACGACCAGGTCGGTCGCGAGGCCGGCGAAGAAGCCGACCGAGAGCAGCCAGAGGCCGAGCTCGCGGTGGCCGTAGCGGCGCATGCCGTTCCAGATCTCGCCGATCACGTAGAGGACGGCGCCGCCGGCAAGCGCGTAGAAGGCG
This sequence comes from uncultured Actinomycetes bacterium, assembly GCA_963839115.1. GTDB lineage: Bacteria > Actinomycetota > Thermoleophilia > Solirubrobacterales > 70-9 > VAYN01. The sequence goes on along the minus strand of CAWITM010000001.1, from coordinate 485,201 downwards.
AGTTCGAGCGCTTCCGAGGAGACGCTGTAGCCGACCATCGCGCCGATGAAGGTCGGCGCACCGCCGATCAGGCCGGCCGCCAGCAGCCACCGCCACGACGGACGCACGTCGCCGAGCGGACCGACGATGCCGAAGCCCTCGGTGGCGTTGTGGAGAGCGAAGCCGACGATCAGGACAGTCGCCAGGCCAATCTCACCGGCGCTCGCCGAGACCCCGATCGCCAGCCCCTCGGCGAAGTTGTGGAGGCCGATCGCCACGGCGATCGTCATCCCCGTGCGCAGCGCCCGCGTCCGCGCCTCGTCGTGAGCGCGGGCCCGCGCTGGTGCTCCCGTCGGCAGGACGTCGACGGCACCACCGGCGATCGGCGGCAGTGGCCGCGCCGCCAGCAGGCGCCGTTCGACCGTCGCCAGGCCGGCGAGCCCGCTCGCGAACCCGGCGGCGAGGACGGTGGCCAGGCCGATCGCCGGCCAGAGCGTCTGCGAGTGGTCCTTGAAGCCTTCGACCCCGCCCTCGACGATCGCCACCGCGTGCTCCATCACATCGATGAAGATGAAGGCCAGAATCCCTACCGCGAAGAACGCAAGCGCGACCCGGGTGCGATCGTCGATTCGGTGGAGGCGCCCGAACGGGAGCCCTAGGAAGATGGTGAAGCCGGCCAGGGCTCCGAGGAGTGCGGTTTCGGGGAAGGACATACGGGTGCCCCGGCCCGCAGGCTCGGGTTAGGGCACCCTAACACTAAACTCAGGCTGCCGCCGGAATAGCCTGGGTCGGGTAGCCGAGCTCGCCGATGCGGTGCGGCAGGTCGACGTGCAGCCAATGCGAGATGTGGCTCGGCGGCGTCTCGAGGATGACTTCCCCGTAAGCCCCGCCCTCCAGCTCTTCGACGATGTCGTCATAGGCATTCGGGCTATTGGCCACCCGACCCGAAACCTCGGTGCTGCCGGCCTCCCGCAGCCGCGGCAGCGCCCGCGCCAGCAACGCTTCGCCACTGGTGGTGTCGGGGTCGTTGCGGTCGAAGGCGATGTGGTCCGGGTTGGGGACGAGGACGTGGAACCGAGCCGGCCCGGCCGCCGCCCGCTGGTGGACGGCGTCGACCAGCGACTGGGTCGCCTCCACCTTGTTCAGCACGACCAGGACCCCGGGGATGCCGTCCCCAGCCGCGGCCGGAGTCGCCAGCGGCCCCGATCTGATCACGTCGCGCTTGGTCACCGCGAGGAAGACCACCAGCGCCAGGATCGTCGAGAGGAAGATGATGCTGGTGAGGTTGGTGCCGAGCCCGAGGCCGCCTTCTCCGGTCGGCGAGGCGAGGTAGTCGCCGATCGAGGCGCCCATCGGCCGGGTCAGGATGTAGGCGAGCCAGAAGGAGAGGATCGCGTTCATCCTCAGGCCGAAATGGAGAACCGTCACGACGACGATCGCGCCGGCGAAGATGCCGAGGGCGGTGAGGTAGCCGAGTTCGAGGCTCTCCGAGAGGTAATCGCCCGCCGAGGTGCCGAGCGCGAAGGTGAAGAGGATCGCCAGCCAGTAGAACGACTCGCGTTTGGTCGTGTAGATGGTGTGGACGGAGAGCGTCTTCTCACTCGCGTACCAGGCGGCGAACACGCCGATCAGGATCGCCGCGAAGGCGATCGTCGACTCCTGCAGGGTGACGCCGTAGTTTTCGACCAGGTTGTCGCTGACCAGGGTGCCGACGACGCTGACCAGCACCACCGCCAGCCAGTAGATCCCGGGGATGTAGCGCTTCGACCGGAACTGGAAGATCAGGACGACGATCAGCGCCGCGCCCATCACGTAGCTGGTGCCGCTGAGGCCGAGGCCGAGGTTTTCGTTCAGGTTGTCGGCGAAGGTCTCCCCGACCGTCGTGCAGAGGATCTTGATCACCCAGAAGTAGAGGGTGATCTCGGGGACCTTGTTGAGCATCTGGCGAGCCCACCACTTGGTCGACCCGGTGTTGGCGGAAGTGGCGGGAAGCGTCTGAGTGGGGTTCATGGCGCGGCACTGTGAGGGTCAACGCTTAAGCCCCGATGAGTGACGCTGAGTGCGGTTCGGGCTCTCATCGGGTTTTAAGCGGGCGCCGCCAGAGTCGCCCCGCATGCACCCCCTCCTCCTCGCCACCCTCTCCGACAAGATCGTCGAACCGGTCGTCGAAGTCGCCACCGAATTCATCGGCTCGGCCGGCGTCGTCGCCGTCTTCCTGCTGATGACCCTGGAGTCGGCGTGCATCCCGATCCCCTCCGAGGCGATCATGCTCTTCGCCGGCTTCGCCGTCTCCAAAGGCGAACTGACCCTCTTCGGCATCGTCGCCGCCGGCGTCCTCGGCAACCTCGCCGGCTCCTGGATCGCCTACGCGGTCGGCTACTACGGCCGGATCGACCTCCTCGAGCGCAACCGCCTCATCCACATCAACCCCCGCCACCTGCAGCGCGCCGACGACTGGTTCGCCCGCTACGGCGCCGTCACCGTCTTCTTCTCCCGCATGCTCCCCCTCGTCCGCACCTTCATCTCCCTGCCCGCCGGCGTCGCCCGCATGCCCTTCTGGCGCTTCACCGCCTACACCCTGGCCGGCTGCATTCCCTGGGTGCTCGCCCTGGCCCTGCTCGGCAAGGGTGTCGGCAGCAACTGGGAACACTGGCGCCACAACCTCGGCTACCTCGACTATGCCGTCGCCGCCCTGATCATCGGCGGGGTCATCTATTGGCTGGTGCGCCGGAGGCGCGGCCGCGGCCGCGCCGACGCCCCACCGCTCGCCGAGGGTTAGGCGCTAGGCGGCGAAGCGCTCCGCGGAGCGGGCCCGAGCCTTGGCCGCCTCGACCTCGCGGTCCTTCGGCGGCGCCGCCGTGACCAGCCGCCCGAGCAGCCGGTTGGTGACCTCGGCGACTTCGGCGACGGCCTGGTCGAACGCCTCGGCGTTCGCCTGGGACGGCTTGTTGTAGCCGCTGATCTTGCGCACGTACTGCAGCGCGGCCGCGTCGACCTCGTCCTCGTCGGCGGGTGGATCGAAATTGTGGAGGGTCCTGATATTTCGGCACATGGGAGAAATCTTAGATGGGACGGTCCCGAGCGGGCAAGTCCCGGCCGGCCGAGCGCGGCGCGCCAGGCTAATCTCGGCGGCGATGGCCTACGAAGAGGAGCTCGCCGAGCGCCTGCGGGACCTGCTCGCCGGCGAGGACGGCGTCAGCGAGCGCAAGATGTTCGGCGGCCTCGCCTTCCTGATCGACGGCAAGCTGGCGGTGGCGGCGTCGCGCCGAGGCGGGATCCTCGCGCGGGTCGATCCCGACGACTGCGAGAAGCTGCTCGCCGGCGCCCAGGTCGCCTCGATGGAAATGCGCGGCCGCCCGATGACCGGCTGGCTGACCGTCGCCCCGGCGGCGATCGCGACCAAGCGCCAGCTGGCCCCATGGGTCCGCCGCTGCGTCGTCCACGCGCGCAACCTGCCGGCCAAGTAGCGGGCGGTCGCGTTGGGGGCCGCCGGCGCCGTCCCTAGGGCCGCTCGCCCGCCGGGAAGAGGTAGAAGACCTCCGAGGAGACGTCGCGCTCGGTGTCGAGGCCGCTGACGAAGGCCCGCACGCGGCGATCGAGGTGGCCTTCGATCACGGCGCAGAACTGCACTTTGGTGACGTGCTGGAAGTAGAGGCGGGTGTCGCGCAGGCGCTGGTGCTCGCCGAGCTCGGCGAGCCGGCGCTCGGCCGGAGTCAGCGAGTCCTCGAGCGTGCAGATGACGATGTCGGGGCCGGCGAAGTCGGTGCGCGCTTTGGTCGGGCCGCGCCCGAACTGCTCTTTGTAGAGCTGGACCATCGCTCGGGAGATCGACGCGACCACCGAGGCGCGGTGCTCCTCCTCGCTGGCAGTCGCGGATGATGGCTCGCTGTTCACGCCTGGGCTCCTGTTCTTCGCTCCCCTGGAAGGACGCCGCGCACGAGGTGAGGAGGTCGGACCGAGCGCTGGCCGGGGTCCGCTCGGCGGCTGTGGAGACCGGGAGGCGTGCCCTTTCGGAAGAGTGCCGCGCGGTGCCTGGGAGCCCGAGCGTCGCGGCCACCCTACAAGGGAGCGCGCTTCGGGTGCGAGTAGTGTCGGGCAACCAAACTGGAAGGTCGCCATGACCGATTCACTTATGAGGTCCGTCGAGAAGGTCATCGACACGATCCGCGGCCGCCGCGCGCCAGCTGCTGCGGCGCCCACCGCCCCGCAGCGGACCGGGGCGCCGGAGGCGACGCCCTCGGCACCTCGCGATGCGGAGATCCATGACGACGACGCCCAGCTGCACCTCGCAGCGACGGTCGCGGCAGCCGAGGCCGACGACGCTTAGGCCCGAGCCCGAGGAGATCCACCTCAGCTATCGCTCGAACTGGCTGCGGGCGGCGGTGCTGGGGGCCAACGACGGGATCCTCTCGGTATCCAGCCTCATCCTCGGCGTCGCCGCCTCGGGCGCCTCGGGCAGCGCGATCTTCACCGCCGGCGCCGCCGGGCTGGTCGCCGGAGCGTCGTCGATGGCCGCCGGGGAGTTCGTCTCGGTCAGCTCCCAGCGCGACACCGAACTCGCCGACCTGCGCCTCGAGCAGCGCGAGCTCCGCGACGATCCCGAGGGCGAGCTGCGCGAGCTGGTCGGGATCTACGAGGCCCGCGGGCTGGATCCCGACCTCGCCCGCCAGGTCGCGGAGGCGCTGTCGGCCTCCGGGCCCGAGGCGCTGGCCGCCCACGCCCGCGACGAGCTCGGCCTCGACGAGGAACGCCGCGCCCGACCACTCCAGGCCGCCGGCGCCTCGGCGCTGGCCTTCGCCTCCGGCGCCGCCCTGCCGCTGCTCGCCGCCGCCGTCGCCCCGAGCGGCGCCCGCAGCCTCGCCTGCGTCGTCGTCACTCTGGTGGCGCTGACGCTGCTCGGCGGCCTCGGCGCTCGCCTCGGCGGCGCCCCGCGCCTGCCGGCGACGGCTCGCGTCCTGGTCTGGGGAGTGGTCGCGATGGCGGTCACCGCCGGCATCGGCGCCCTGGTCGGCACCGCGGTCTGAGCGCTCTCGGGCTGTGGTCGGCGGCGCCTGCGTCATCGTGGGTGGGTGCCTCTGAGCGACGACGACGCCGGCCTCACCCCCGGGCGCCACCTCCACTGGCACCTGACCCGGCGCCGGCGGGTGCTGCTCCGCACCGGCGGGGTCGCGGCGCTCCTGGCCGTCGTCGGGCCGGGATTGCTCGCCGGCCTCTCCGACGACGATCCGGCCGGGATCACCACCTACTCGATCCTCGGCGCCAAGTACGGCTACCAGCTGCTCTGGGTTCTCGCCCTGTCGACGGCGGCGCTGATCGTCTTCCACGAGCTCGCGGTGCGGCTCGGGATCGTCACCGGCAAAGGGCTGCTGACGCTGGTCCGCGAGCACTACGGCGGCCGCGCCGCGGCGCTGGTGCTCGGCGCCCTCATCATCGCCAACACCGGCACCCTCTGCGCCGAGTTCGCCGGCGTCGCCGCCGGGGCCGAACTGCTCGGCGGCGTCAGCCGCTACGTCAGCGTCCCGGTCGCCGCCGTCGGCGTCTCGCTGCTGGTGCTGCGCGGGACGTTTCGCTACGTCGAGCACGTGCTGCTTGCGTTGAGCGCGGTCTTCGTCGCCTACGTCGTCTCCGGCATCCTCGCCCACCCCGACTGGGGCGCCGCCGCCAAGGGCGTGGTGGTGCCGAACCTGCCGCTGAACCGCGAGACCCTGCTGGTCGTCGTGGCGACGGTCGGCACGACGCTGGCGCCCTGGGGGCTCGCCTTCATCCAGTCCTACGCCGTCGACAAGAAGCTGAAGGTGGCGGACCTGCGTTACGAGCGCGTCGACGTGATCACCGGGGCCCTGCTGACCGGCGTGATCGGCTTCTTCGTCGTCATCGCCTGCGCCGCGACGCTGCACGTCGAAGGCATCGACATCAACAGCGCCAGCGACGCCGCCCGCGCTCTCGAACCGCTGGCCGGAGCGGCGGCGGCGACCCTCTTCGGCCTCGGCTTCCTCGGCGCCGCTCTGCTGGCGGCGGCGATCGTCCCGCTCTCCACCGCCTACTCGGTGTCGGAGACGTTCGGCCGCAAGGCCGACCTCGACGACAGCTTCGAGGAGGCCCGGGTCTTCTACCTGAGCTACGGCGGCGTGGTGATCGTCGCCGCGGCCCTGGTTCTCGTGCCCGGCGCGCCGCTGGTCCCGATCCTCTTCCTCTCCCAGGCCCTCAACGCCGTCCTGCTGTTGGTGCTGCTCCCCTTCATGCGCTCGCTCGCGCACAACCGCGAAGTGATGGGGACGCACGCCTCGGGCCGGGCCAACCGGCTGGCGACGGGAGTCGCGCTGGCCGTGATCGCGGTCTCGGTGCTGGCGCTCGGGGTCCTGGCGGTGCTCTAGGGGCCGCCCGGGCGAGGGACGCCAGTGGCGGCGGTCGGCGAGCGAGTCGGCTCAGCCGCGGGCGCCGGCGTCGATCTGGACCGGGTAGCCGGCGCCGAGGACGGCGAGCGTCGCCGGCGGCGTGATCGCCGTCGCGGTGCCGCGCCGCGGTCGCCGCCGCGCCTCGCCGTAGCCGGCGGTAGTCCACTCCACGAGCCGCCCGCCGAGGACCAGCGCCGGCGTCCCCTCGACCAGGACGAAGGAGCCGTCGGGCAGCTCGCCCCACCCCACCTCGTGGAGCCGGCGCCGGTGGGTGCCACGGTGGATCCGCTCGCCGTGGAGCCGCCGGTTCATCTCCCGCGCCGAGGGCGGCGCCTCTCCCAGGCCCTCCGCCCAGGCCGCCTTGTAGGTCTGGTATTCGGCGTGCCGGCACTCGCCGCAGGGACGGTGGCCGGCGGCGAAGGCGACCGCCTCGTCGTGGAAGTAGAGGTGGGTCCAGCGGTTCGGCAGCCACTGTTCGCGCCAGCGGCCGCGGAACTCGAGCGCGCAGGTGATCCAGAGGTCGCCGGCGTGGGAGCGGACGATCTCGTGCTCGCGGCCGCGGTGGAGGACACCGCGGTTGCCCGTCCAGGCACCGCGCAGCGGCGTCGCCACGAACTCGCCCAGCGGAGTGACCCGGTTGCGCTCGGCCATCGTCGAGATCCCGAGTTAAGCGCACCCCGCCCGCGTCCGAGCGCCCCATCGCACGTCTACGTAACCATTGTGACATTCTGGACCGGAGTGAAATACGCCGTCTACATCGCGCTGCCGATCGGAGAGGACACCGGGCCGATCGCCGCGGCGGCGTCGAAGGTCGTCCTCCCCGGCTTCCCCTTCCAGATCCGCGAACACAGCGATCCCAGCGAATCGAGCGACGCCGAACTCTTCTTCCGGGTCGGCGGCGTCGACCAGCCAGAGGAGGCGCTCGAACGGGCGCTGCAGATCTACCAGGCGGCGCGCGAGGGGGCCGGGCTCAGACCCGACTACGGAGCCGAGCCCTCGCTCGTCCCCGCCCCCCGCCTCGCCTGACGCCACCGCCGCCGGGGCAGGGCCCCGAAATCGGGAGCACGGGCAAGCCCGAAATCGGGCGCCGCCCTGGCTGCAGCGCTCAATCCTCGCGCAGCAGGCCCTCGACCGCCTCGACCTTGTCGTCGAGGGTCTGGTCGGGACGGTCGCGGCGCTCGTCGAGCTTCAGCACCGTGTAGACACGCGGCAGCCCGAGCTCGAACGGCACCGCGTGGAGCTCCCCGACCACCGCCAGGATGTCGGCGGTCGAGCCTTCCAGCGAGGTCCCCATCGCGTGCATCCGATAGCGGACCCGGTCCTGCTCGGCGAGCCGCCGCTGGACCGCGGCGATGTAGGCGCTGGCGCTCGCATCGGGGCGCCCGAGCCCGAGGATGGTGAGGTCGGCGGTCGCCATCGACGCAGCCTAGATGGTTGATCCCACGACCACGCACGCCTGGATGACGTCCCTGGCACCCTGCGCATCTCGGCGTCCTCGGGCTTGCCTTTGCCCACCGGCAAAGGCTGCGCCCTGCGTCCTTGATCTGCTTGGCCAGGGCCGCCCCCAGTCATACGTCGCCGTGGGATCAACCATCTAGCCGGGCGGAGCTCGCCTCTTTAGAAAACTATTCACGTCCTTTTAAGTTGACGTTCGGCGGCGTTTAGGGGACGGCGAGCGGCGGCGGCGATCCTGCCTCCATGCCCAGAAGAAAGAGAAGTCACACGTTCGGCTCCGCCCTGCTGGGCGGGGCGGTCGTCGCCGTCTTCAGCCTCGTCGCCATCGTGAGCGGGCTCGTCCAGACCAGCGGCGGTTCAACCACGACCGGCACCGCGCCGAGCGCCGTCGTCGGCGCCGGCGAAGCGGCCCCCGCCGCTGCGGTCAGCCGCGAAGAATCCAACGCCATCAACCGCATCTACAAGGCCGACGGCGGCGGCGTCGCCTTCATCGAATCCAAGGAGGCCGAAGGGATCGCCTCCGGCTCCGGGATCGTCCTCGACACCGAAGGCCACGTCCTCACCAACAACCACGTCATCGAAGGCGCCGGAGAAGTGACCGTCAAGCTCGAATCCGAAGGCACCGCCTACCCGGCGACGGTGGTTGGGACCGAGCCCAACTCCGACCTGGCGCTGCTGAAGGTCCAGGCGCCGGCGGCGAAGTTCCACCCCCTCACCCTCGGCAACTCCGACGAAATGGAAGTCGGCGACCCGGTGGTCGCGATCGGCAACCCGTTCGACCTCGAACGCACCGTCACCAGCGGCATCGTCTCCGCCCTGCAACGCGAAATCCAGGCGCCCGACGGCGAAGCGATCGACAACGTCATCCAGACCGACGCGGCGATCAATCCCGGCAACTCGGGCGGCCCGCTGATCAACTCGGCCGGCGAAGTGATCGGAATCAACTCCCAGATCGCGACCGGCGGCGAAGGCTCCGACGGCAGCGTCGGCATCGGCTTCGCGATCCCGATCAACACCGCCAAGGAAGAGATCGCCCAGCTCGAGCAGGGCGGCAACGCCGGTGCGACGGGCGGCGTCGAAGGCGCCGAAGCCCAGAGCGAAGGCGCTCTCCTGGGTGTCAGCGGCGCCTCGGTCACGCCCGAACTGGCGGCGACGTTCAACCTGCCGGTGAGCGAAGGCGTCCTCGTCGAGGAAGTCCTCGAAGGCGGCCCGGCGGCCGAAGCCGGCATCCAGGGCGCGACGACCGGCGCCGAAGTCGGCGGCACCGAAGTCGGTCTCGGCGGCGACATCATCACCGCGATCGACGGCCAATCGGTCGCCGGCATGGAAGAACTGGCCGCCGCGGTGAGCCAGGCCCAGCCCGGCGAAGAAGTCGAACTGAGCGTCATCCGCGGCGAACGGTCCGCGACGGTGACGGTCACCCTCGGCGACCGCTCGGCGGCCAGCGAAGGCGCGGCGCCGGGCGTCGAATAGCGACGACCCGGCCGCTCCCCTTCCGCTGTTCCTTATGCACTCATGGCGGGCATAAGGAACAGCGGATGGAGGCGCCCGCGCCCGCCGGTGGGATACTCGCTGGCGAGAGATGTCGCCGCGGAGGATCACCCGGGCTCGAGCCGTCGTCGCCGCGCTGACGATCGCGGTCGCCTGCGCGCTCGCCGCCGCCGCCTCGGTGGCCATTGGCGCTCCGGCCCAGTCGAGGGCCGCGGCCCCGAAGCAGTCGCCGACCAAGCCCCCGCCCGAGCCGCCGATCTCGATCCCGCGCCCGACCCTCGAAGCCGCCTTCCACTGCCACGGTGAAATCGAACGGGCGACCCGCGAGCCGCTGCTGTTCGTGACCGGCACCGGGGCCACCGGCGAGGAGGGCTACCTGATCGGGCACGGCGCCTTCGAAGCCGCCGGCCACCCGGTCTGCGACGTCGACTTCCCGGACTACACGACCGCCGACATCCAGGTCTCGGTCCAGTACCTGGTCTGGGCGATCCGCCACGAGTACCAACTGTCGGGCCGCCGGATCGCGATCTTCGGGATCAGCCAGGGCGGCCTCCTCCCCCGCTTCGCGCTCACCTACTGGCCCGACCTGCGCCCGATGGTCACCGACGTCCTCGCCGCCGCCGGCACCCAGCACGGCACCACCGTCACCGGCCCCGCCGGCCCCTGCTCGGCGACCAACCCCTGCCCGCCCGCCGGCTGGCAGCAGGCCGCCGGCTCGAAGCTGCTCGCGGCGCTGAACGCCCAGCCCTTCGAGGCTCCGGGCCCGACCAGCTGGACGACGGTGCGCTCGGCGACCGACGAAGTCGTCCAGCCGCAGACCGGCTCCCACCCGACCTCGGCGCTGAAGGGCGCCACCAACATCCTGATCCAGGCCGTCTGCCCGGGCCGAGTCACCTCCCACATCGGCACCGCCGTCGATTCGGTCACCTTCGCCGCCTTCCTCGACGCGATCTCCCACAAGGGCGCCGCCAAGGTCTCGCGCCTGCCCGCCGACGTCTGCGCTCACCCCTACGCGCCGGGCCTCGAAGAAGCGCAGACCACGACCTTCCTCGAAGGCGCGTCCGGCCTGATCGGCGGCCAGGAGACGACGGTGCCGCTGGTCGGCGCCGAACCGAAGGTCCGCGCCTACGTCAAGCGCCCCGCGGTCGAATAGCCCGCCGCCGAGCGTCACCTTTTCCGTGGCATAGACGTAAAAGGTGGAGCTCGATGCGCCGCCTCAGGCCCCCAGGCGCACCTCCCGGTCCAGGCGCAGGGCGGACCTGAACCGGCGGTCGTGGGATGCGACGACCATAGCGCCGGGCCAGTCCGCCAGCGCCGCCTCGAGGACCTCCAGCGCCTCGACGTCGAGGTGGTTGGTCGGCTCGTCGAGCAGCAGGCAGGTCGCCCGCCGGTGGGCGAGGAGGGCCAGCTCGGCGCGCGTGCGCTCACCCGGCGAGAGCGTCGCCGCCGGCCGCTCGGCCGGCTCGGCGCCGAGTCCGAAGGCGGCCAGCGCGGTCCGCGCGGCGGTCTCGTCGAGGCCGGTCGCCGCCCGCAGCCCGGCGACCGTCGTCCCCTCACCCTCGATCCCCCAGCGGTCCTGGCCGAGGGTGGCGACGACGGCGCCGCGGGCGAGAGCGCGGTGGCCGGCGGCGAGCCGCGGGTCGCCCTGCAGGGCCGCCAGAACGCTCGACTTGCCGCTGCCGTTGGGACCGTCGAGGAGGACGCGGTCGCCGTAGTCGAGCGCGAGGTCGAGCGGGCCGAGGCGCCAGGCCCCGCGCCGCAGCTCGGCGCCCTCGAGTGCCAGCGCGGCGCCGCCGCGCCGCTCCCCGGCGCTCAGCTCGAGCGCCAGCGCCGGGCGCTCGCGCGGGCGCTCCGGCACCTCGACCTGCTCGCGGCGGGTCCCCAGCCGGGCGGCCCGCCGGCGCATGCCGTCGGCCCGCATCCGCACCCACTCGCGCCCGTGCTTGTCGCCGTCGGGTGCGGCGCGGGAGTCGACCCGTGCGGCGCTCGCGGCGGCGCGGCGGCGGATCTCGCGATCGACCTCGGTCAGGCGCTCGCGCTCGGCGACGGCCTGCTCGTGGCGGCGGCTCGCCAGCGCCCGCGCCGCCTCGCGCTCGGCCTCGTAGGCGTCCCAGCCGCCGGCGTGGCGGGTCGCCCGTCCCTCCCCCAGCTCGATCACGGCGCCGGCGAAGGCAGCGAGCATCGCGCGGTCGTGGGAGACGACCATCGCCGCGCCGCGGTGCTCGGCAAGCAGCTCCCCGAGCGCCGCCAGGCCGGCGTCGTCGAGGTGGTTGGTCGGCTCGTCGAGCAGCAGGACGTCGCAGCGCGCCACCGCCACCGCGACCAGCCCGATCCGCGAGGCCTGACCGCCGGAGAGGCTCCCGAGCGGGCGCTCCAGCAGCGCCGGGTCGAGGCCGATCGTCGCGGCCGCGGCGGCGATCCGGGCATCGACGTCGTCGCCGCCGAGCGCCAGCCAGCGCTCCAGGGCCGCCGCGTGCGGCTCGATCGCCGCGAGGTCGCCGGCCCCGAGCGCGCCGGCCTGCCGCTCGACCTCGCGCTCGGCGGCGGCGACGCCGATGCGGGCGAGGATCGCCTCACGCCCGCTGGCCGCCGGCGAGAAGGGGCCGCCGGCCGCCCCGCCTCCGCCCAGCGCCGGCAGTCCCGCCAGCTGCGGCAGGTGGGCGACGGTGCCGAGCCGCCGGACCGTGCCGGCGTCGGGCGCCTCCTCGCCGGCGAGGATCCGCAGCAGCGTCGACTTGCCGCCCCCGTTGGGTCCGACCAGGGCGATGCGCTCGCCTTCGCCGATCCGCACCTCGACGTTCTCGAGGACCGAGCGGGCACCGTGGCGCCGGGATATCTGGTGAGCGTCGAGCAGGACCGATGACATGCGTTTCTCCTTCGAGCGGAGGACTGCGGAGCACGGGTTGCCGCGGGCGCCCGGCGTGGCCGGGGCGGGTGGAGGCGGCTGTTCAGTGCGCGTAACGCATGCGACGGTCCCGGAGGACCATCCCCAACTATAAGGCGCTCGGCGCGGGCCCGGCGAGGCCCGGCGCGGGCGAGCCGGTGCGCCGGAACTCGGCGACGGTGACCGAGACGAGGTCGGCGACGCGCTCGGGGAGCGGCGCGAGGTCGACGCCGTGGTGGGCGTTCGGGCCCATCAGGACGACGGCCTCGGCGTCGTCCCGGCTCAGCTCGATCGGGTACTCGACCTGCTCCTCGCCGGCCAGCTCGAACCTCTCCCCCAGCCGCTCGCGCAGGGCCGCGAGCTTGTCGGCGTGGACGTCGATCAGCCCGAGCCGGGCGCGCAGGGCCCCGAGGTGGCGGGGACCGGCGAAGGCGACGACGAGCGCCCCGCCGGGGCGCGTGACCCGCGCGAGCTCCGCGGCCGGGCGCGGCGCGAAGACCGAGACCGCCGCGTCGGCGGCGCCGTCGAGGAGCGGGATCCGGGCCTGGGCGTCGGCGACGACGAAGGCCAGGTTGGGATAGCGGCGCGCGGCACCGTCGGCGGCGGTTTTGGCGAGGTCGACGCCGAGCGCTGGCGGCGGTGCCGGCGTGCGCCGGGCCAGGCGCGCGGCGATCGCGTCGAGGTAGTAGCCGGTCCCGGAACCGATATCGACCACGAAGCCCGGCGCCGGGGCCGCGGCGTCGACCCGCCTGGCCAGTGCCGCGGCGATCGGCGCGAAGTGCCCCGCGCCGAGGAACTGCCCCCGCGCCCCCAGCATCGGCGCGGTGTCGCCCGCGCGGGCCGGCCCGACCGTGCGGGTCAGATTGAGGTAGCCCGAGCGGGCGAAGTCGAAGTTGTGGCCGCGCTCGCAGGCGGCACTGGCGCCCCGGTCGGCGAGCGCGTCGCCGCAGACCGGGCAGGCCAGCCCGTGGAATTCCGGGCGACGGCGGGGTGCGTCGGTCGCGTTCATCGCCGCCAACGGTAGGCCCAAGGGCGCCCGCGGCGCTCGGAGCCGCCGGACCGCGCCGCAGACGTGCCGGGCGCTTTTTCCGCCGCCGCCGATGCGAACATACGTTCTCAACAGGAGAAAGGACCCGGCATGCGGCGTTTCGAGGCATACGAAGACGAGAACGGCAGGTGGCGCTGGCGGCTCTGGAGCAACGGCGGCAAGATCCTCGCCAGCTCCGGCGAGGCCTTCCCCTCCCAGGCGGGAGCGCTGCAGGCGGCCGAACGCGTACGCGCCGCCGCCAACGGGGCTGAGATGGCGAGCGCACCGGGACTGGGGATCAGGGCCGCATTGCGCCTACGCGCCCTGCTGAGCGACGGCGAGCGGACGCCGACGAGCGCGGCCGAGGGACCGGCGCCGGCACCGGCGACGAGCCGCAGTGGCGAGCGCGCGGCCGCACCGACCGCAGGCGACCAGCGACCGCGGCTGCGAGCGGTCAAGCCGCTGAGGCTGGTCGTGCAGTCGCCGAGCTCGCACTCGGTCGGCACCGGCTCCTAGAGGCGGGCCGCGAAGGTAGCCCAGGCCACCGCGGAGGAATACGGCCGCGCCGAAGTGTGGTTGACATTTCGCCTCTATAGGAGGCCTGATGTCAACCAGGCCCGGGGCGAGCCGGCGCGATTACCCGATGCGCTCGCCCCAGGCGGTCGCGATCAACGAGCGCGGGCCGCCGTGGTCGCGGTGCTCACAGAGGTAGATGCCCTGCCAGGTTCCGAGCGCCGGGCGCCCGGCGTTGATCGGCAGCGTCAGCGTCGGACCCAGCAGTGCCGCCTTGACGTGGGCGGGCATGTCGTCGTCGCCCTCGAGGGTGTGAGTCCAGTACGGCGCCCCTTCGGGGACGGCGCGGTCAAACCAGGCCTCGAAATCATGGCGGACTTCCGGCGAGGCATTCTCGCTCAGCGCCAGCGAGGCCGAGGTGTGGCCGATCAGCAGGTGGAGCATGCCGACCGACATCTCCCCGAGCTCGGGCAGGGCCTCGAGCACCTCGGCGGTGACGAGGTGAAAGCCGCGCGGTCGCTCGGCCAGCCGGATCGTCTGCTGGACCCACATGCGCTACTCATACCCGGACCCCCCGAATCGGCATCCGGGGCCCCCGCTCACAGCCCGAGGCCGCGCACGCCGCGCTCGCCCCAGCCGAGATGGTGGGCGACCTCGTGGCGGACCGTGCGGGTGACCTGGGCGCGGAGCAGCTCCGGGTCGCCGCCGAAATCGCGTTCGAGGGTGTCCTGGTAGATGACGATGTGGTCGCGGAAGTCGTCGCGGGCGACGGTGTCGCCGATGTAGTGGCCGTAGGCATGGTGCTCGTGGCCGCGGTGGGAGATCAGGATCGGGATGCCCTCGACGACCTCGAAGAGCTCATCCGGCAGGTCGTCGATCGCTTCGACGACGAGCTCGTCGAACTCGCTCAGCGGCTGCTCTCCCGGCGCCAGCTTGGCCAGCTCCTCGCTGCGCTCGGCGATCCGCCGGAACTCGTCCTCGGGCATCTCGTTGCGGCCCAGGAGCATCGCCGCCAGGGCGGCGACCAGCACGACCCCGACGGCCCCGGCCGCCAACCTCAGCAGGCCACTGAGCCGGCCGAACGAGAAGGGGTCGAGGAGCACCATCGCAAGCCCGACCACGAACGCGGTCAGCACCGCCGCTCGGGCCGAAGGGGCAAGCGTCTCCTTCATCCACTGAGGGTAACCAGGAGCCGCGCCTGGTCGGCTTCCTAGGAGGCGATGCGCACCGTCTGCCCGATCGTCTCCGGCCGCGCCGCCGCCTCGAGCATGAAGTCGGCGACGTCGGCGCGAGAGACCGAGGTGCCGCCGCGCAGGTTCTCCTCCGAGGCCGTGCGGTAGGCGCCGGTCCGCGGCTTGTCGGTCAGCCGCGACGGGCGCACGATCGTCCAGTCGAGCCCGCTGGCGCGGACCTCGTCCTCCATCAGCGCCAGGTCGGCGTAGTTCTTGCCGAATACCCTCTTGACGATCGGCGTCAGCACGTTGGCGACGAAGAAGCCGTCGCCGGGATCGCGCCGCGGCGGGTTCGGCCGCGCCGGCGAGGCGACGGTGGCGATCGGGACCGCACTGACCACGACCAGGCGCCGGGCGCCGGCCGATCTCATCGCCGCGATGATCGCCGCCGTCCCCCGCGAGGAGATCCCGGCGTCGGCGTCGGTGCGCGCGCCGAGCGCCGAGAGCACGGCGTCGGCGCCGGTCATCGCCTCGGTCAGGCCGGGTGGGCTCGGAACCGCGAGGTCGACGCCGACGCCACGCACGCCGCTCGCCAGCTTCTCCGGACTGCGCGCGACTGCCGTCACGTCGTGGCCGGCAGCCCGGGCCTGCTCGAGCAGTTGGCTGCCGATGCCTCCGCTGGCGCCGATGATCGTGATCTTCATGTCCCTCTCCTGGTCAGAGCCGAGGCTCGGATTCCTGAGTGCGGCCTCAGGATACAGAATTCCTGATGGCGGACTCAGTAAAGGGCGATCCGTCGCTACGCTTCCAGGTCCAATGGCGACCGAGAGCGAACATGCCGAAGTCGGCGGCAGGCGCGGGCGCCCGCCGGCCGGCGGCAAGGAGGCGATCCTCGAGACGGCGCTCGAGCTCCTGCGCGAGCGCGGCATCGGGCGCCTGACGACGCGCGAGATCGCGGCGCGCGCGGGGGTTTCCGAAGCCAGCGTCTTCTACCACTACGGTGACCGCGTCGGGCTCCTCCGCGCCGCCTTCGCCCGCGGCCTCGAGCCGCTCCAGGCGGCCAACCAAAGCGGGCTCGCCGGCGAGGACCACGTCGCCGTCCTGACTCGCCTCAGCAAGGGGATCGAAGCCTTTCTCGATCAGTCGCTGCCGGTCCTGACCGCGGCCCAGTCCGACGTCGAACTGCGCGACTCGCTCGCCACCTACATGGAGGAGCACGACCTCGGGCCCCACCGCGGCGTCGCGGTCCTCGCCGCCTACATCGCGGCCGAGCAGGAGGCGGGACGCATGCGCGCCGACGTCGATGCCAAGGCGGCGGCGATGAATCTGGTGGCGAGCTGCTTCATGCGCTCCTACCAACGCGGGATGCTGGGCCACGGCCGCGGCCTGCCCTCGCCCCGCGCCAGCGCCGAGGCGCTGGCGCTGATGCTCGCCCCGACCGGCCGCGACTGACCGAGCTCTCGCCCGGCTCAGGCGCGGCTAGATGGTTGATTCCACGACGACGTATGACTGGGGGCGGCCCTGGCCAAGCAGATCAAGGACGCAGGGCGCAGCCTTTGCCGGTGGGCAAAGGCAAGCCCGAGGACGCGGAGATGCGCAGGGTGCCAGGGACGTCATCCAGGCGTGCGTGGTCGTGGAATCAACCATCTAGTGCTGTGCGAGGACGTTGACGACCTTCGTCTTGAAGGCCAACTTGCGGTACTGGGGAGCCGCGCAGGGTGAGCTTGCCACCGGGGCGGCCGCGATCTGCAGCAGGAGGCGGACCTTGGTGCCGACCGGCAGGCTTTCGCGCAGAGCGCTCGGCAGTGCGAGGCGCAGGTTGCGGGTGCCCGGGTTTTCGAGCAGGACGCTGCCGAGGTCGGCGGTGTGGCTTTTGCCGTTCAGGTTGTACTTGAGGGTCGCCGCGATCTGCAGGTTCGACGGCTGGGCGACGACGATCCGGGCTCGGACACCGGGCACGAAACCGCTCGGCACCTTCTTGATCGGCACGTAGCCGTTGGCGGTGGCGCTCGGCGGCGCCTGGCAGAGTGCCGGGGGGGTCACCGGGTTGACGACCGGGGGCGGCGGCACCGGCGAGACGGTCGAGGTCTCCCCGGCGTCGTTGCACTGCCCTTCGGCGGGAATGTTGTTGGCGTCGCCCGAGTAGGAGGCGATCCAGCGGTAGGCGCCGACCGCAGTCGGCGTGAAGTCGCCGGAGCCGTAGCTGCCGTTGCCGTTGACGGTCACCGTCTTGGTGAAGACAGGGGCGGCGGTGCAGGCGGTGTCGCTCGGCGCGAAGGCTTCGAAGACGATCGTCCCGGTCGGGCCCTGGCCGCCGGCGAGCGTGGCGGTGTCGTGGACCGGGTTGCCGAGCACGGCGTCGGTGGCGCTGGTGGTGAGCGTCGGGGCAGCTTCGGCGACGGTCGAGGTCTGATTGGGGGCGTTGCAGGTCGAGCTCGCCGCTTTGTTGTCGGTGTCGCCGCTGTAGGCGACGGTCCAGCGGTATTCACCGGCGGTGGGCGGGGTGAAGACGACTTCGGCGTCGGAGCGGTAGGTGCCATCGCCGTTGACGAGGATGGTCGCTTCGAAGGCCGGGGTGCCGGTGCAGGTGGCGTCACCCGGCGCGAATGCCTTGAAGGTGACGGTGCCACCGGCGTTGTGGCCGCCGGCGATCGTCGCGCTGTCGTGGATCGGACTGCCGATCGCCGCGTTGGTGGCGCTGACCGTGAGCGTCGGTTCGGCCTGGCTGACGGTCGAGGACTCGCCGGCGTCGTTGCAGGCGGACGCGACCGCCTTGTTGTCGGTGTCGCCGGAGTAGGCCGCGGTCCAGCGGTACACGCCGAGCGCGGTCGGGGTGAAGGCGGTCGAGGCGTCGGAGCTGTAGGAACCATCGCCGCTGACCGGCACGGTCGCTTCGAAGGCGGGGGTGCCGGTGCAGGTGGCGTCGCCGGGAGCGAACGCTTTGAAGACGATGTTGCCGCCGGCGATGTGGCCACCGGCGATCGTGGCGGTGTCGTGGACCGGGTTGCCGACGGTCGCGCTGGTCGCGACCGTGGAGATCGTCGGTTCGGCCTGGCTGATCGTCGAGGTCTCGCCGCTGGCGCCGCAGGCGGAGGCGGCGGCTTCGTTGTTGGCGTCGCCGGAGTAGGCGGCGGTCCAGCGGTATTCGCCGAGCGCGGTCGGAGTGAAGGCAGTCGAGGCGTCGGAGCTGTAGGAGCCGTCGCCGCTGACCGGCACCGTCGCTTCGAAGGCCGGGGTGCCGGTGCAGGTGGCGTCGCCGGGGGCAAACGCTTTGAAGACGATGTTGCCGCCGGCGCTGTGACCACCGGCGATCGTCGCGGTGTCGTGGACCGGGTTGCCGACGGTCGCGCTGGTGGCGACCGTGGAGATCGTCGGTTCGGCCTGGCTGATCGCCGAGGTCTCGCCGGAAGCGCCACAGGCCGAGGTCGCTCCTTCGTTGTTGGCGTCGCCGGAGTAGGCGGCGGTCCAGTTGTAGGAGCCGGCGGTAGCCGGGGTGAAGTCGGTCGAGCCGTAGCTGCCGTTGCCGCTGACCGTCACCGTTTTGGTGAAGACGATGGCGCCGGCGCAGGTCGAGTCGTTCGGGCCGTAGGCGTTGAAGACGATCGTGCCGGACGGGTTGGTGCCGCCGGCGAGGGTCGCGGTGTCGTGGACGGCGCCGCCGATTGCCCCGTCGGTGGCGCCCGTGGAGATCGTCGGGGCCGCGTTGGCGACCTGGGAAGTCTCGCCGGAGTCACCGCAGGCCGAAGCGGCGGCATTGTTGTTCCCGTCACCTGAGTAGGCGGCGGTCCAGCGGTAGGCGCCGGATGCGCTCGGGGTGAAGTCGGTCGAGCCGTAGTTGCCGTTGCCGCTGACCGTCACCGTTTTGGTGAAGGCGATGGCGCCGGCGCAGGTCGCGTCGTTCGGGCCGTAGGCGTTGAAGACGATCGTGCCGGTCGGGTTGGCGCCGCCGGAGAGGGTCGCGGTGTCGTGGATCGCGCCGCCGACCGTGGCGTCGGTGGCGGCCGTGGAGATCGTCGGGGTCGCACTGGCGACCTGGGAAGCCTCGCCGGCGTCACCACAGGTCGAAGCGGCGGCTTTGTTGTTCCCGTCACCCGAGTAGGCGGCGGTCCAGCGGTATTCGCCGGTCTCGGTCGGGGTGAAGTCGGTCGAGCCGTAGTTGCCGTTCCCATTCACGGCCACGAATTTGCTGAAGACGGCGGCTCCCATGCATTCGGGGTCACTGGGACCGTAGGCCTTGAAGGTCACGATGCCTCCCGGCGCTACCCCGCCGGCGATCGTCGCGGTGTCGTGGACCGGGCTGCCCACCGTGCCGTTGGTGGCGGCCGTGGAGATCGTCGGTTCGGCCTGGCTGACGGTCGAGGTCTCCCCGGAGGCGCCGCAGGGCGAGGTGACGGTCGCGTTGTTGGCGTCGCCTGAGTAGACGGCGGTCCAGTGGTACTGGCCGGCCGCGGGGGCGGTGAAGTCGCCCGAGCCGTATTCGCCGTTGCCGCTGACGGTCACGGTTTTGGTGTAAGCCGCCGATTTGGCACAGGTGGGATCGGTCGGTTCGTAGGCGTTGAAGACGATCGTTCCGCCCGGGGTGACGACGCCGCCGGCCAGCGTCGCGGTGTCGTGGATGGCCCCTCCGACTTCGGCGTCGGTCGCGGCGGTGCTCAGCGTCGGCGTGACTTTGCTGACCGTCGAGGTCTCGTTGGCGGCGTTGCAGGCCGAGGTCGAGCCTTCGTTGTTGCCATCGCCCGAGTAGGAGGCGGTCCAGCGGTATTCACCGGCGCTGGCGGGGCTGAAGTTAGTCGAGCCGTAGCTGCCGTTGCCGCTGACCGCGACCGTTTTGGTGAAGGCGACGGCGCCAGTGCAGCTGGCATCATTGGGGCCGTAGGCGTTGAAGACGATGTTGCCGGTCGGGCTGGAGCCGCCGGCGAGCGTCGCGGTGTCTTTGATCGGGCCGGGCGCGGGGGCGCTCGAGGCGGTGGTCGAGAGCGTCGTCCCGACTTTGGCGACGGTCGATTTCTCGTTCGTCGCGTTGCAGGCCGAGGTCGCCACTTTGTTGTTGGCGTCGCCGGAGTATTCGATCGTCCAGCGATAGTCACCGGCGGCGGTGGCGGTGAAGTTGGTCGAGCCGTATTCGCCGTTGCCGCTGACCGTCACGGTTTTGGTGAAGGCGATGGCGCCGGTGCAGGTCGCGTCGTTGGGGCCGTAGGCGTTGAAGATGATGCTGCCGGTCGGTGAGGAGCCACCCGAGAGCGTCGCGGTGTCATGGACGGCGCCGCCGAGGGTCGCGTTGGTGGCGGTGCTCGAGAGCGTCGTCGTCGCTTTGCCGACGGTCAGCGTCGCCGCGGTCGTGGTCGCCGAGTGGGGGCTGCCTTCGATCGTGTTGGTGAAGACGGCGCGGAACTGGTTGCCGTTTTCACCGCTGGCGGCGGTGAACGAGTAGGTGGTGCTCGTCGCGCCGGCGATGTTGGTGAAGCTGGCGCCGCCGTCGGTGCTGCGCTGCCACTGCACGCTGGGCGTCGGGGTGCCGGAGGCGGCGGCGGTGAAGGTCGCCGTGGCGCCTGGGGTGACCGTCTGGTTTGAGGGGTTCTGGGTGATCACCGGTTCCTGGTCGACGGTCAGGGCGATCGTCTTCGTTTCGTTGTCGAAGGTGGTGACCGCGTGGCCGGCGCCGGAGGAACTCTGGGAGTTGTAGGTGGCGGTGGCTTTGCCGGCGGCGATCGCCGTCGTCGTCGTGCCGGTCGAGCCGTTGATCGTCGCCGGGCTCGGGGTCGGTTCCTTCCAGGTGACGTTGGCGCCGGTGAAGGCGGTGAGGTTCGCGGGTGCGACGGCCTGGCTGGCCGAATCGGTGAGGAAGCCGGCGCTTAGGGTCGAGGTGCCGCCCGGGCCGACGACCGTCGTCGGGCTGGCGCTGGCGAGGAACTGCAGGCGCGGAGCCGAGGTGATGGCGGTGGTTCCCGAGGTGCCGTCGCAGCCGGCGCTGCCGGGGCCAGCGTTGCAACCCCACCAGTTCTCGGTGGCGTCGAAGGTGGTGGCCGGGTTGTCGTTGGTCACGGCCGTGGCGGCCGGCGAGTTGCCGGAGATGCGATTGAAGTGCATGGTGACGGCTGGCGGTGCTATGCCGGTGAGGCCGGCATAGAAGACCGACCCGGTCGCTTCACCACTGCCACTGACCGAATTGCCGATGAAGGTCGAGCGCAGGACGATGAGATTGGGACTGTACTGGTCGCCGATCGCCCCGCCGACCGCGCGCCCACCCGCGCTCGCGGTGACAGTGTTGTTGACGAACCTGCTGTCGACCACTTCGGAGACGCCGGTGCCGGCGCTCACGTTCAGCCCCCCACCTCCCAATGAGAAAACGCCGGTGTTCGAGTTTTCCACCCGGTTGGATTCGAAGGTCGTGTTTTTGATCAGCATGCCCTGTCCGGCGACGCCGCCCTGGTTGTTGATGAAGGCGACGCCGCCACCGGGGCTGCTGTAGGAGTTGTTTTCAGCGATCAGCGAGTTTTCGATGACCAATTTGCCGGCTGCCATCGCGACGCCGCCGCCGGGTTTATTCGTGGTGGTTTTTTTGGCAGCGTTCGCGACGTTGTTCCTGATCGTGCATGACCGGATCGTCAGCGTGTCGATGCCTGCCCCGAGTTCCGCCGCGCCGGCGATGATCCCGCCGCCGCCGAAGGTGCTGTCGTTGCCGCCGGTCACGGTTAGGCCGGTGATCGTCGAATCGATTTTGCCGACGGTTTTTTCGTCGAGGTTGATCACCCGGCTCTGGTTCTGGCCGTTGATGATCGTCGAGGCGGCACCGGCGCCGGTGAAGTTTATGGTCTGGCCCGCCGTGAACCCGGCCCGCAGTTCGCCGTTTTCGAGTTTGTATTCGCCGGCCGGGATTTCGATGTTGACTTCGCCGCCGATGTTGTTCGCGAGGCAGACCGCTTCGCGCAGGCTGAGCGGCGAGGCCGGCGTTTTGGTCGCGGGGTTGCCGCAGGCATTGGCGTTGGCCGCGATGTCAGCGGTGGTCGTGACGTTCAGGGTCGTCGCCGCCAGGGCCGGGGCGGCCGCGAACACGGCCAGCGCCACCAGGGAGAGACCCGCGGCGAGCAGCGCGACGAGCGTCCTGCGCGCGGACTTATCGAAGCTGCCAACCAAAGCCATGAATTCTCCCTCTTAACCCGTCTATTTGTCCGACAACCGTCAGATGGTAATCGGCAGCATAGACGCGATTCTTGACAGGGCAACACCCCACACCACCCGCCTACCGACTATTAAGAGCGGGAATTCTGACAACCAGGTAGAGGCCAGTAGCGGGCGGCTAATTCAGCTCTCGACGAAGTAGGAGCCGCTGTCCTCGCCATCGCTGAAGAACCGGCTGGTGACGGTCTTCTTGCGGGTGTAGAACTCGACCGCGTCGGGGCCGTGGGCGTGCAGGTCGCCGAGGAAGCTGTCCTTCCAGCCCGAGAAGGGGAAGAAGGCGACCGGGGCGGCGACGCCGATGTTGACCCCGATCATCCCGGCCTCGACCTGGTGGCGGAAGCGGCGCACGGCGGCGGCGCTCTCGGTGAAGATCGAGGTGCCGTTGCCGAAGCGCGAGGCGGCGATCACGTCGATCGCCTCGGCCAGGGTGTCGACGGCGACGACGGTCAGCACCGGCCCGAAGACCTCCTCGCCGACGATCGCCGCCTCGGCGGCGACGCCGTCGATCACGGTCGGGCCGACGAAGGAGCCGCCGGTTGCGGCGGGGTCGCGGCCGTCGACGACGACCCGCCCGCCGTCGGCCTCGCCGCGATCGATCCACTCGCAGATCCGCGCCCGCGCCTTCTCGGAGACGACCGGGCCGACCTCGACCTCCTCGTCGAGCCCGTCGCCGACCCGCAGCGCCGCGCTCGCCCGTTCGAGCTCCGGCATCAGCCGCTCGTGGGCCTCGCCGACGGTGACCAGGACCGAGCCCGCCATGCAGCGCTGGCCGGCGGCGCCGAAGGCCGAGCCGAGGATCGCCGGCACGGTCTTGGCGACGACGGCGTCGGGCATGACGACCATGTGGTTCTTGGCGCCGCCGAGCGCCTGAACCCGCTTGCCGGTGGCGGCGGCGCGCTCGTAGACGATCCGCGCGACCGGGGCCGAGCCGACGAAGGAGACGGCATCGATGCCGGGGTGCTCGAGGATCCCCTCGACGACCTCGCGGCCACCGTTGACGAGGTTGACGACGCCCGGCGGCAGGCCGAGGCCGTCGAGCACCTCGAAGGCGATCCCCTGGGTCAGCGGCACCTGCTCGGAGGGCTTGAGGATGAAGGCGTTGCCGCAGGCGATCGCGAAGGGCAGAAACCAGAACGGCACCATTGCCGGGAAATTGAAGGGCACGATCGCGGCGCACACGCCGACCGGCTGGCGGAATGTCTCGCAGTCGACGCCGCGCGAGACGTCCTCGAGGACCCGTCCCTGCATCGTCGTCGGGATCGCGCAGGCGCACTCGACCATCTCGATCATCCTGGTCACCTCGGCGCGGGCGTCGGCGATCGTCTTGCCCATCTCGGCCGTGACCGAGCGGGCGAGCTCCTCGCGGCGCTCGTCGAGGCCGGCGCGCAGCCTGAACAGCAGGCGGGCACGATCGGGGACGGCGACTTCGCGCCAGGCCGGCAGTGCGGCCCGCGCCGCGGCGACGGCCGCGTCGAGGTCGGCGGCGCCGCTCAGCGGGACCTTCGCCAGCACCTCGCCGCTGGCCGGGTTGACGACGTCGAGCGTCTCGCTCGCGGCGCCGGCGGGCACCCAGCGGCCGCCGACGTAGTTGTCGAGCTGGCGGGTGTCGGTGGTGGGCATCTCGGTTCCTCCTGGGGATGTGGTCGCAGACCTAGCATCCCCATTCTCGCCGCCCCATGGCGGCAGCCGGCCCGAGACGGAAGCTCAGCCCGCCGCCTCGGTTCGCGGCCCACGCGCCATCGTCGAGCGCAGGCCCTCCATCCAGGCGACGACCCCGGCGCCCACACCTTCGAGGTTGTAGCCGCCCTCCAGCAGGGCGACGGTGGGGACGCCGATCCCGCCGACGGCACCGCCGATCTCCCCGTAGTCGGGTGTCGTCAGAGCCCCGGCGAAGGGGTCGTCGACGTGGGTGTCGAGGCCGAGACCGACGATCAGGGCGTCGGCGTCGAAGTCGGCGAACACCCCCAGCACCGGCGCCAGCAGGTCGAGATAGGCGGGGCCCGTGGTGTCGGCCGGCAGCAGGACGTTGATCGTCGCCCCGGCCCCGGCACCGCTGCCGCGCTCGTCCTGCCAGCCGATGTGGAAGGGATAGGCATCGGCCGGCGAGGCGTGGATGCTGGCGACCAGCACATCGCCGCGGTCGTAGAAGATCGACTGGGTTCCGTTGCCGTGGTGGTAGTCGACGTCGAGCACGGCGACCCGGTCGAGACCGAGGTCGAGCAGGCGCTGGGCGGCGATCGCGCAGTTGTTGAGAAAGGTGCCACCGCCGAACAGGTCGGCGGTGGCGTGGTGGCCGCCGGGCCGGGTCAGGCCCAGGACCGCGGGTGCGCCGGCCAGCAGCGCGTCGACGGCGCTGAGCGCGATGTCGACCGAGGCGCGGGCGGCGTCGTAGGTCCGCGGGCCGATCGCGGCGATCGTGTCGAACGTGAAGGCGCCCATCGCCCCCGCTGTCCGCGGCCGGCCGACCGGCGGGTCGAGGCCGGCACGGAGGCGCTCGTGCAGGAACGTATCGGCGATCAGCAGTTCGCTCCCATCGGGTCGGCCGGCGCTGTGGCGCTCCCAGGCGTGGGCGAGGAAGTCGAGCAGCTCCGGGCTGTGAACCGCGAGGATCGGGCCATCGCCGTGGGTCCGCGGTTGCTCGAAGCGGTAGCCCTCCTCGCGCTCCAGCGCCCGTTCGATCACCTCGATCCGCTCCACCGAGTCGATCGAGGGGACGACCGCGCCGCCGATCACCTCGAACGATGGCGCGTGCCCGAGGTGATTCGTCGAGGTGAAGACCGGCACCGGCACCAGAGGCCCGGGGCTCATCGAACCTGACTGGCTCGATCTCGCCGAGCCGCGTGCTCGCCGACGGCGATCGCCGTCGCCACCGTGCCGAAGACCTCGATCGCGGTGCGCAGGTCGCGCTGCTCGGTGCGCTCGTCGGGGGCGTGGCTGCGGCCGCCGATCGAGGGGCAGAAGACCATCGCCGTCGGCACCAGCGCGGCGATTTCGGTGGCGTCGTGGAGGGCGCCGCTGACCAGCGGCTCCTCGCGCCCGCCGACCGCCGCGCAGGCGCTGCGCACCGCCTCGACCAGGTCGGTGTCGAAGGCGCGCGGTGGCGCCGCGAAGAGGTCGCGCCGGTCGAGCTCGCAACCGCGTGCGGCGGCCTGACTGCGGGCGACGCCGAGGACCTCGGCGCGCATCCGCGCCAGCTCGCCCTCATCGGAGTTGCGGAGGTCGACGCTCAGCTCGGCGCTGCCGGCGACCACGGTCGGGGCGCCCGGCCGGACGGCGAGCGAGCCACTCGTCGCGCGACCGTCGTGGCGCAGCGCGATCCGCTCGACCTCGAGCGCCGTCGCGGCGGCGGCGAGGAGGGCGTCGTGGCGGACGTTCATCGGCGTCGAGCCGGCGTGGTCCGGGCGCCCGGTGAAGTCGAGGACGAAGCGCTCGACCCCGATCGTTCCGCTGACCGCCGCCACCGGCAAACCCTCGTGTTCGAGCACCGGGCCCTGCTCGATGTGCAGCTCCAGATAGGCGAGCGTGCGGTCCAGCTCCATCGATGGCGCCGTCGGCAGCCGGTCGAGATCGACGCCGCACCTGGCGAGCGCGTCCTCGAGGAGCACGCCATCGGCATCGGCGAGGCCGCGGACCGACTCGACGTCGAGCGTCGCCGCGGCCGCCGAGCTGCCGAGCAGGCTGCGGCCGAACCGCGCTCCCTCCTCGTCGGCCCAGTCGACGACGCCGACGGTGAGGTCGGGAAAGACGTTCGCCTCGATCAGCGCCCGCAGCACCTCGAGGCCGGCGAGGACGCCGAGGGCGCCGTCGAGCGGCCCGCCGCCGGGGACCGAGTCGAGGTGGGAGCCCAGCACCAGCATCTCCTCGCGGCGGCCGGGGAGCTTGCCCCAGAGGTTGCCGGCCTCGTCCTCGATCGCCGCCAGGCCAATCGCGGCGAGGCGGGCGCGGAACAGGTCGCGGCCGCGCTGCCAGCCGGGGGTCCAGGCGACCCGGCGGGCGCCGTCGTCGCCGCCGGTCAGCCGCGCCAGCTCGGCGAGATCGGCGAGAACGCGGCGTGGTTGGACGGCCGCGGTGCCCGCCATCAAGCGCTGCGCTCGCGTCGGAGAGCCTGTCCGAGACAGTGGGCACCCCCGCCGCCGAGGGTGAACATCGAGAGGTCCGGTTCGATGACGCTCAGGCCGCGGGCGCGGGCGCCGCCGTTGAGGCTCGCGGCGCCGGCGGTCGAGAGGATCCGCTCGTCGCCGAGGGAGATCGCGTTGGCCCCGAGGGCGAAGGCCTCCGCCTCCGGCACCGGCACGATGTCGAAGCCCTTCTCGCGCAGCCAGGCGACGAGGCCGCCGGAGACGACGTCGACGCAGACGGCGGCGAGCTTCTCGGCGAGGACCGCTAGCAGCACGTCGATGTGGACGTAGCGGGCCGGGAACGGCTCGATCCGCACCTCCCACCCGTCGGCTTCGAAGATATCGGCGAGCTGGCGGGCGCCGGCTTCGGTCGTGCGCGCCTCGCAGCAGCCGATCAGCAGGCAGCCGGGCTCGACGATCATCACGTCGCCGCCCTCGACCGAGCCGGCGGTGATCGTTCCGCGCACCGGCATCCCGGCCTCCTCGTAGAAACGGATCGCCGGCACCTGCTCGCCGCGCCGCCAGGGCTGCTGGAGCTGGAGGATCACGGCGCCGCCCGGGCCGGCGGCGCTGGAGTCGCGCGAAAAGACCTGGTAGGGCAACGCCGGATCGGCTTCGAGGTAGTGGCATCGCACGCCGTGGTCCTCGTAGCAGGCGACCATCTCGGCGTGCTGGGCGAGCGCCCGTGGGCCGTCGAAGGAGTGTCCTTCAGCCAGGGTCTTTTCCGAGATCGGGCTGGTCGGCCGCCAGTGGAAATGGTCGGGCGGGCAGACCAAAACATCGAGCAGACGGCCGTACTCGGAGTCCGCGCCCCACGGGGTTTCGGTACCAACCGGGGCCTGCAGTGGATTGGATTGTCGGACGATCTACAACACTTATCACAGGCCAAGATTC
Source organism: uncultured Actinomycetes bacterium (assembly GCA_963839115.1). Lineage (GTDB taxonomy): Bacteria > Actinomycetota > Thermoleophilia > Solirubrobacterales > 70-9 > VAYN01. Next base: position 458,094 of record CAWITM010000001.1, on the reverse strand, counting down.
TGGTCCAATCGTCCGAGCGCGGTACGCTCCCCTTCGTGGATCGCGTGCTGGACAATCTCCTGGACGGCGAGGATCTCGCCCTCTCTCGGGTCAGCACCGTCGATCAGGTCGCCAATCAGCTGCGGACGATGATCGCCGACGGCCGTCTCCCGCAGGGCGAGCACCTGCGCGAGATGCCCCTCGCCGCGGCGTTCTCGGTCTCGCGGACGACCATCCGCGACGCGATCCGCGCCCTCTCCACCGAGGGCCTGGTCAGCCTCCAGTTCCACCGCGGCGCGATCGTCACCATCCTCACCGACGAGGACATCGTCGACGTCTATCGGATCCGCCGCCTGCTCGAGCTGCCGGCGCTGGAGATGGTCGAAGACGGCCCGGCCGAGGTCACCGAACGGGTCGAGAAGGCCCTCAAAGCCTGCCAGCGCGCCGCCGAAGACCAGGACTACACCGCCTTCGTCGAACGCGAGCTGGAGTTCCACGCCGCGATCGTCAGCTATCTCGGCAGCCCACGGACCGACCAGTTCTTCGCCAACGTACTCGCCAGCCTGCGCCTGGCGCTCAGCGTCCTCAGCACCGACCGCCGGCCCTCGACGATCATCAGCCTCTCGAAGCGCTACCAGGAGATCTTCGACGCCTCGCGCCGGGGTGACGTCGCCTCGGCGCAGCGCCAGCTCGGCTCCCACCTCGACGCCTACGAGGCCCGCCTGCGCACCAACGCACCCGCGGCGAAGGGCAACTCCGCCGCGAGCACCTGAGCGATCGCCGCTCAGGCCTGGCGCGCCGGCAGAATCGGGAGCAGGGGCAGGCTCGCCCGCGCCGGCAGGGCGGCGGCGTAGGTGATGAGGTCGGCGACGTCGGTGGCGGCGAGCGCCGGGATCTCCTCGAACATGCCCGCCAGCTGGTCGGCGAGATCAGGGTGGGAGACGTGGCCGGCCAGCTCGCTCTCGGTCAGCCCCGGCTCGACGACGGTCACCCGCACGCCGCGCGGAGCGAGCTCTTCGCGCCAGGCGCTGCCCAGGTAGGAGACCGCGGCCTTGGTCGCGCCGTAGACGCTGTAGCCGGAGAAGGTGGCGCGGGCGCCGAGCGAGGAGACGAGGACCAGGTCGGCGACGCCCTTGCGCTCGGCGGCCTCGGTGAGGGCCGGCAGGAACGCGCGGGCGGTCTCCAGCACGCCGACGAGGTTGACGTCGATCATCTGGCGCCACTCATCGGAGTGGCCGTCGTCGAGTGGGGCCGGCAGCATGACGCCGGCGTTGGCGACGACGAGGTCGGCGCCACCGAAGCGCTCGGCGAGCGTCGCCGCGGCGCGGCCGAGGGCGTCAGGGTCGGCGACGTCGGCGGGCAGCGCGACGGCACGCTCGGCACCGAGCTCGGCGGCCAGCGCCTCGAGCCGATCGGCGCGCCGGGCGAGCAGGCCGACCGCGGCGCCGGCGGCGGCGAGGCCGCGTGCGGTGGCGGCGCCGATGCCGCTGGCGGCGCCGGTCACGAGGGCGATCCGGCCGGCCAGGCGCTCGTCGGCGGCGGTCGTGGGATTGGCAGAGGTGGCGGGTGCTGCTGGGTGATTGGTCATCGCGACACCGTGGCGCCGCGGCGCGTCGCGCAAAAGAGGCGGGCCGTGCCTAGGACAACCAGGGCCACCCTGCGGCGCCGCGGCTCTGGCATCCTGGGGCGATGGCCAAAGGCACCGAACTGAGTGACTTCCTGCGCTCGCGACGGGCGCGCCTCTCCCCCGTCGAGGCCGGGATCGAGGTCGCCGACGGGCCGCGCCGCGTCCCCGGCCTGCGCCGCGAGGAGCTGGCGATGCTGGCCGGCGTCAGCGTCGACTACTACGTGCGCCTCGAGCAGGGTCGCGGCGCCGTCCACCCTTCCGAATCGGTGCTGGCCGCGCTGGCCCGCGCCCTTCAGCTCGACGGCTCCGAAACCAAGCACCTGCACCGCTTGGCGCAGGCGAGCCGAGCCGGCAAGCCGGCGCGTCGCCAGCGTGCCCAGACCGTCCGTCCCGAGGTCCGCCGCCTGCTCGAGGCGATGACCGACGTGCCGGCGGTCGTCCTTGGCCGGCGGATGGACGTGCTCGCCTGGAATGAGCTCGGCGCCCGCCTCCACGTCGACTACGGCGCCCTGCCGCCGCACATGCGCAACATGCCGCGGCTGGTCTTCCTCGACGAGGCCTCCCGCGAGCTCTTCCCCGACTGGGAGCGGGTCGCCCGCGAGACCGTCGCCTACCTGCGCTTCGAGGCCGGCTCCGAGGACGAGGACGCCGGCCTGCACGAGCTGGTCGGCGAGCTGTCGATGAAGAGCAAGCTCTTCGCCCGCCTCTGGGCGCGCCACGACGTCCGCGAGAAGTCCCACGGCACCAAGCGCTTCCGCCACCCCCTGGTCGGCGAGCTCGATCTCCACTACGAGACCCTCGCCCTGCCCGGCGAGCGCCGCCAGACCCTCGTCACCTACACCGCCGCCGCCGGCTCGCCGACCGCGAGCGCGCTGCGGATGCTGGCCCTAGACGAAACGGCCCTCGATGTCGTCGAGGACCGCCGCCGAGAGGCGTCCGAAGTCCCTGGCCGTTAGCTCGTCCCGTCGCCCTCGGCAAGGCCGACGACCGCTTCGTCGAGCGGCGTGTAGTCCCTGCGGCCCAGCATCAGCGGACCTCGCAGAGGCCGTCGGAGCCGATGTTCAGGCCGATGTTGGTGAGGTTGAAGACGTGCTCGCTGGCGATGACGTAGACGATCCCGCATATCTCCTCGTCGTCGTAATGCCGGGCGAGCGCCGCGAAGGTGTCGGGCTCGACCGCGCGGTAGCGGGTCAGCGCGGTGACGTAGTCGAGCGCCGCCCGCTCGGCCGCCGTGAAGAGGTCGCTGGACTCGTATTCGTCGAGCGCGTCGAAGCGCCGCGCGTTCTCCGGCGAAGCCTTGATCGCCGCGAAGCGGTTGGCGTCCATGCAGTAGGCGCAGCTGTTGATGCTCGCCACCCGCTCGCGGATCAGGGTCGTCAGCTCGGGTGAGATCGCGACCTTCTTGTCGAGTTTCCCGATCGTCGTGTAGAAGCGCGTGAAGGCGGTCGGCATCCGCGCGCAGAACACGCTCAGCGGCGAGAACACCTTGCCGAACTCTTTGCGCGAGTACCAATATCCGAGCCGGATGAAGATGCCCTTCGGCTTCTCCACCGGCGCCAGGTAGCTGCTCATGTCGTCCAACTCCTTCTTCTCGGGGATCGATTGCTCCCCTTGGACGAACGGCGGGCGACGGTTTCGACAGCCGCGGTGAAATCGACGCCGCGTTCGCGTCAGCTGGCGGCGGCGATCCGCTCGCACAGCCGGTCGAGCGCGGCTTCGGCGGAATTCAGGACCGACAGGTGCCCGTCCTCGGGCCGCAGCCAGAGCTCCGCCGCCGGGCAGCGGTCGGCGAGCCAACGGCTGTGGGAGCTGGGCACGACCCGATCGCGCTCCCCGTGCAGGAGCAGCAGCGGCGCGAGCACCTGCTCGGGACCGAACCGCCACCGGGCGACGTAGGCGAGGTCGTCCTCGATCGACCCCTCCAGCCCTCCCTCCATCGCCTCCCCGGCGACCTTGCCCAGCCACGACCAGGCGCCGCCGAGGGCAGCGTGGTCGGCGGCGGTGAAGAGCTCGGGGTCGAACTCGGTCGAGGCGAGGTGGCGGGCGAGCTCCTCGCGCCCGGCGAGGGCGCTGCGCAGGTCGGCCTCGCCGGCCGGCGCCATCCCCGCGAACCAGTCCAGGCCCTCGGCGTCGGGCGGAGCGAGCGCGGCAACGCAGAGAGCGCCGCGGACGCGCTCGGGCAGGAGCGCCGCGCAGGCCAGGGCGTGCGAGGCCCCGCCGGAGTGGCCGACCACCGCGAAGCGCTCGATCGCCAGGGCGTCGGCGACGGCGGCGACGTCGGCGGCGACCGCGGCCAGGTCGCGTCCCGGGTCGGGCGACGAGCCGCCGTAGCCGGGCCGATCGTGGGAGACCCAGCGGATCCCGCGCGCGGCGGCGTGGGCGAGCAGGGGCTCGGGCGGAGCGCCGACGTTGGGCGTGCCGTGGTGCCAGAAGGCGGCCAGCGGTTCGCCGGCCGCGGAGCCGGCGTCGTAGGCGTGCAGGGTCCGGCCGTCGTCGAGCTGGAGGTCGATCTCTTCCATGTCTGAGTTAAGACCCGCGCGATCGCGAGGATTCATCGCTCAGCAGATCGCTGTAGCTCTGCCCGATCAGATCCTCGTCACGAATCCCGAATGCCTCGCGGAGAGCCCGCACCTTCGCGTCCTCGGCGGCGAGGTCGGACCCGGCGGCGGCGACCGCCTCGATCTCCAGGAAGGAACCGAGGCCGTCGACCCGGTCGAGGTGGATGCGGACCGATTCCCAGACGAACAGGCGGCGCTCTTTGGCGACCACGACGCTCACGCCGAGCGCCGCCGCCAGCGCCGCTTCGGTATCCCCCGCGTCGGCGACCGCGGCGATCCAGTAGTGGCTGGCGCGCTGGTCGGGATCGTCGCTGCGCCGGTAGGCGACGAGATGCGCGGCATCGCCATCCTGGCGGCGCAGCTTCAGCCGCCCCTCGGCCACCTCGAAGTAGGTGTCGCTCTGGACCAGGACACCGTGATCGGCGGCGTCGAGTGACCGGCACACGGCGAGCGAGCCGGCTGGGTCGTGATCCCTGGCCTTCAGCTCGACGTTGCGCGCGGCGGCGATCATGCGACACATACTGCTGGTCTACCCAGGCGACTCGAAGGCTCGAGCGAGGGGCGCCCGGTATCACTAAGACCCGGATGCGGCCCCAAACTGATCGACGGGAGGACGACACCGCGACGGCGCGCGCGCTCGGCGAAGCGCTGGCCGGATCGCACTTCGTGGTCCTGCCAGGGCCGTTCGCCGATGTCGAGGACGCCTTCGCGGCCGCGGCGGCGGTCCTCGAGGCCCACCCCACCGAGGATCGCGACCCGCCGCTGGAGGTGATCGGCGACTTCCAGATCCCGCCGCTCGGGAGCGGGCCGAGCCGGGATTTCCAGACCCTGCACTTCGACTTCGGCCTCCCTCTCGTCCCGGTCGTGGCGGCCGACGTGGCCCGCTACACCGCGCTGCACATCCCGATCGACATGCCTGCCGGCGAGGCGCTCACCCGGCTGGTGCCGCTGGCGCCGCTGCTCGCCGAGGTCGACTGGGCGGGCCGCGAGGAGCTGCTCTCCCGCTTCTGCGCCTAAGGGCGCAGCCACGGTGCCTGGGACGACGCGCTCGGCTACTCGGAGGGCAGTCTGGCGCGGATCGTCGAGGCGGCCAGCGAGGGGCCGGCACGATTGCCGAGCGTCAAGGCCGATCCCGATTTCCTCTGCGGCAACGAGTTCGCCGACCTGGCCGGGGAGCTGAGATTTCTCGAAGGGCACGGTCTCGCGGTCGAGCGCGTTCAGCTCGACGTCACGATCGAGCCGGGTCAGGCACTGATCTTCGACAACCTGGCCTGCGCCCACGGACGCCAGGGCCGCCGCCGGCCCGGCGAGCTGCGCCAGCGCGTCTTCGGCCATCGAGCCCTCAGCGTCGAGAGCCAGTGCGCCCTGCGCGAACGGGCGCTCGCCGCGTTCGGTCCCGCGGTCAAGGACCCGGCCGGGCGCGGACACGGGTGAGCGGCAGACCGAGGCGGCCGAACAGGTCGAGATCCCAGGGAAAGCCGGTGAAGCCGGCGATCCGGCTCCCCTCGATCGCCAGCACCATCACCCCGTAGGCCGCGCCGACGCCGCCGCCCGCCTCGTCGGAGTAGCTGACCAACGCCGGCTGCCGATTGGCACGGGTTTCGACCAGCTCGATGCGATCTAGGTGGCCACCGGCCGGCTGGGTCGCGAAGAACTCGGCGATCGGCTCGACGCCGACCAGGCGCATGGCGACCGGCGGCATCGTCATCAGGGCGTCGTCGGTGAGCAGGGTGACGATGGCGGGGACGTCGACCGCCGCCCAGGCCTCGCGGAACCGGCGGACGACCCGCTCCTCGTCGCCCCGGCTCGCCGGGGCGTGGCGGCGGGCGAGGGTGCCGAGCTCGTGCTCGCGGGCGATCGTCGCGCGAGCGCGCTGGAGGGAGCTGTTGGCGGCGGCGACGGTGCAGCCGAGCAGCTCGGCGACCTCCTGCGCCCGCCAGCCGAGCCCGTCGCGGAGGACCAGGACGGCGCGCTGGCGGGCCGGCAGCAGCTGGATCGCGGCCACCACCGCCAGACCGATTCCCTCGGCCTGGATCGCCGCCGCCTCGGGGTCGCCATCGGGCCCGGCGAGCTCGTCGAGGAGATGGTCGGGATAGGGCTGCAGGTGCAGATCGATCGGGTCGGGGGGATCGGCACGACGCTCGATCATCCGCAGGGCCACGTTGGTCGCGATCCGGTAGAGCCACGAGCTCAGGTGAGCTCGTGGCTCGTAGGCGGAGATCCCGCGCCAGGCGTTCAGCATGGTTTCCTGGAGCGCGTCGTCGGCGTCGTGGAGTGAGCCGAGCAGCCGGTAGCAGTGCAGGTGCAGGGCCCGCTCGTGCGGCGAGATCAGGTCGCCGAACGCGGCTTCGTCGCCGCGCCGGGCGGCTTCGACCAGGGCGAGTTCACCGCCACCGCCCCGTGCCCGACCGGGCCCGATCACGGATCCTCGGTCAACGCCGGCACCGGCCCTCCCAGCTCCGTCCACGGCAGCGGACTGTACGCCTGCCCGGGCACCCCGCCGAGGGCGAGGAATCGGAACCCCTCGGCGCCGGCGACGAGCTTGCGGCTTACCTCGGGCCCGATCCGGACCATCGCCCCGGGGCGAAGCTCGAACCGCTCCTCGCCCGCCACCAGCTCGGCCGAGCCCGCCAGCGGGACATAGACCTCCTCCTGCCCCCGCTCGGGACTGGCGGCACCGTGCGAATGGGTGTAGCTCTCGCCGTTCGCGGGCAGCGTCATCACCTGCATGCCCCACGCCGTGACGCCGAGCGCCGCCCGCGCGCGCCGCGCCGCCCCGTCGTAGAACTCCTCGATCTCCTCGATTTCCAGCAGCGTCACATCCGACATCCGGAGCCTCCAGGTCTCATGGGCCCACCCGGCCCGTCGCAAGTTGAAATACGCGCGCCGCGAAAAACTAATCGCGGCGCGCGTACGACTTCCTCGACGCGCAGAGTGGACGCGGTCAGCTGGCGGCGACGTCGAGCTGGTGGAGCTCCTCCTCGTGGGTCACCGAGTGGCGGCGCAGCTGTCCGGTCGGCTCGATCGCGTAGCTGCCCATCCGCACCAGCGGCGGTGAGTAGGCGTGGATCGTGACGGCGGGCTCGCTGCCGGCGTGGAGCACCCGGTGGATGTCGCTCGCACTGAAATCGAACGATGAGCCGGCCGTGGCGTGGCGGGCGATCGGCGAGTCGACCGGGCGGCCGAGCACCAGCCGCTCCTCGCGAACGGCGCCGGCGACGACGGCGACCGCGCCGGCCGAGAGGTCGTGGTCGTGGAAGCCGGTGTCGTGGTCGTGGGACCAGCAGAGCAGCCACACGTCGAGGTGATCGTCGCGCAGCAGCTGCCGGTAGGTGCGCTGGCGCGGATCGTGGTGGACGAATTCGCGCCACAGCTGCGGTCGCGCGGCGAATTCGCTGGCAACCGTCCGAAGCTGCTCGTTGGTGAGGTCGTGCTCGGTCGGCAGTGCGATGCCGTCGATGCGCTCGATCATGTGAGTACTCCTTCCGGTCTTGGTTTCAAGAGACGATCTGGATTGGTGGTGAGCAGGGCCTGGGCGAGGCCGGCGTCGAGGGGCGGCGGGCCGGGGTCGACGACCGGGCGGTCGGAGCCGTAGACGAGCTGCTCGGGGCCGACCGCGCCGAGCATCGCCGCGAGCATCCGCGGCCCGTAGGAGGAGGTGTCGTAGAAGACCCCCGGGTCAGGCGCGGCGGGCGCCGCGCCACCGCGGGCGCTGAAGCGCTCGAGCTGCAGCGGCGCCCCGCCGGCCAGCATCGCGAAGAGGACCCGCAGGCGTGGGTGGGCGCGGCGGCCGGCGTGCAGGAAGGCGAACCAGGCGGCCTGCATCTGGGCGACGTAGTCGGTCAGCGCCGGCCACCAGGGCGGCAGCGCGGCGGCGGCGCCCGAGCCGGCGGGGGCGACCGGCCCGGGATGGACGAAGAGCGCCGCGTCGTGGCGCACGAGGCGGGCCAGCAGCGACCCGACCCGGTCGAGCGCGGCAGGGGTCGCGAGGGCGCTCGCCGGCAGCGAGATGCCGACGCAGCCGCGGGCGATCGCCGCGTCGACGTCGGCTGGGTTGGGCGTCTGCAGGCCGACCGCGCCCCAGCCGCCGAACCGCGCCGGCAAGGCATCGATGCCCTGATGGTGGGCCTCCAGCAGCGGCGCCGCCTCGTCGGCGGGCAACGTCTCGATCCCGAGCGCCGAGGACAGCGCGACGAGTGCCCGGTCGATCCCGTCGGAGCGCAGGTCCGCCTCGCGCGCCGCGACGTCGGTGGCCGCGAAGGCGAGCACGCTGTCGGGCTCGTTGGCGACCCGGAACGTCCACCCCCCGTCGCCGGGGACGAGCGCCGGCGGCGCCTCCCGCCGGGCCAGCTCAGCGATCAGCGGCTCGGAGAGAAGGTGCTGGTGTACGTCGACGCAGTACATTCTTGTGTAAGTCTATCAAGAATATCGAGTTAGATTCTGGTTCGAACCGGGCCGAACCATGGATAGTGGACCGCGTGCGCAAGTCCCTCGCCACGACGGTCCGGCGCTATGACCGCGTCGCCCGCCGCTACAGCACGCTCGAGCCGCTCTACCTGATCTTCCCGCCGGCCCGGCGCCGGGCGGTCGCGGCGCTGGGGCTGCGCCCCGGCGACACCGTCCTCGAGATCGGCGCCGGCACCGGGCGGAACTTCCCCTACCTCATCGAGCGGATCGGCCCGGGCGGCACCGTCCTCGCCGTCGATGCCTCACCGGGGATGCTGGCCGAGGCGCGGCGCCTGGTCGAGCGCCACGGCTGGCGCAACGTCCGGCTGCTTCAGGGGGACGCCGCCAAGCTCGCGGTCGAGCGCGACCTCGACGCGGTCCTCTTCAGCCTCAGCTACTCGTGCCTGCCGGAACCGCGGGCGGCGCTTGAGCGGGCCTGGGAGCGACTGCGCCCCGGCGGCCGCGTCGTCGTCATGGACGCCGGGCTGACCGAGGGCGGCGCCTTCCGGCTGCTCGCCCCGATCGCCCGCCTCCTGATCGAGCTCGCGCCCGGTGACGCCTACTCGGACCCCTGGCGCGACCTCGCCGAGCTCGGGCCGGTCACGACCAGGCGGATGCTCGGCGGCTTCGCCTACGTCAGCTTCGTCGTCAAGACCTGAGCGGAGGTCCTCGTGCAACGTTCGCCGGGAGCCGGACATGTAGAGGTCATGGAGCCGACTCAGATCGAGACCGGGGCGCTGGGACGCGAGGTCGCACAGGCCCGCTTCAGCGTTCTCTACCGCAGGCACGGGCGGGCGATCCTCGCCTACGCGCTGCGCCGGACCGGCGACCCCGAGGACGCCGCCGACGCCGTCGCCGAGACCTTCCTGGTCGCCTGGCGGCGGTTGAACGAGGTCCCGATCGGCGAGGCCCGGCTGTGGCTCTACGGGGTCGCCCGCCGGGTCATCGCCAACCAGGGCCGAGCCGAGCGCCGGCGCACCGCGCTGGGCCAGCGCCTCTCCCAATCGCTTCGCACCGAGCTCGCCACCCACGCCCCCGCCAGCGCCGAGGCGGCGGCGGTCCTGCGGGCGATGGCGGGCCTGCGACCGGACGATCGCGAGCTGCTGCTGCTCGTCTCCTGGGAGGAGCTGACCCCGGCCCAGGCCGCCAAGGTGCTCGACATCTCGGCGCTCGCCGCCCGCAGTCGCCTGCACCGTGCCCGCCGGCGCCTGCGGGCCCTGCTCGCCGACGGCGACTCGACCTCGAACCGCGATCCCAAACTCGACATGGAGGAAGCCCGATGAAGACGCGCGAGCTGAACGCGGCGATGAGCGCCGCCGACCCGGTCGATCACCGGGCCCTGGCCGAACTCGACTTCGAGGCAATCGAGGAGGAGCTGTTCGCCGACCTCGCCGCGGGTTCCTCGCCGCTACTGGCGACGACCCCGGAGCGGATCCGCTCGCCGCGCAGCCGCCGGCCACTGGTGATCGCGGTCGGCGCCGCGGCGCTGGCCGCGGCCCTCGTCCTCGTGCTCTCGCTTGGCGGCGGCCCCGAGCAGCCGACGCGCGCGTACGGCGCCGAGCTGGTGCGCTTCGCCGAAGCCTCCCCCCTGCTGCTCCTCGAAGAGCCCGGCTGGCACGTCGGCTACGCCAACGAGGAATCGAGCGACGAAGGTCAGATCGAATTCATCATCGGCCCGAAACTGCCCTACGAAGTCATCACCGAAGGGGGCGGCCGGCGGCCGGCGACGGTCCGCCAGCGCAGGGTCGAACTGAGCTGGCGCGGAGGCGCCCTGGCGGACTGGGTGAGCGATCGCGCCGCCAGCGCGGACTTCCGCACGACCCTGCCGGTCCTCGGCACCACGGCCCAGGTCTTCCGCTACGAAGGCGGCCATCCCGGCGACTACGAATTCACCGCGCTGTGGTCGCAGGCCGGGCAGGTCGACGAGTTCCGCGCCCCGGTCCCCAACCTCGCTGCCTTCGAAGCCCATCTGGCGGCGCTGCGCCAGGTCGATTCCCAGACCTGGCTCGCAGCGCTGCCGGCCAGCGTCATCAAAGCCGCCGACCACGGCAGGGCGGTCGCCGAAATGCTGCGGGGAGTGACGGTGCCGGCCGGCTTCGACGCCGCCCAGGTTACCGACGCCGGGCTCTCGACCGACCGCTACCAGCTCGGCGCCGCCGTCACCGGCAGCGTCGCCTGCTCCTGGTTTCGCCAGTGGGGCGAAGACCGCGGCCGCGGCGACAGCGCCGGGGTGGCGGAAGCCGAAGCAGCGCTCGCCGGCGCCAAGAGCTGGCCGGTCATACGCGAAATGGAATCAGAAGGCGCCTACCCCCAGGTCCTGGAGGAATACGCGGCGGCGATGCCGAGCGGGCAGTGGTACGGGCGGCCGCTGCTGAACGAGGTCGAAAGAGGTCTCGGCTGCGCCGAAAAAGGCGTCCCGCTGGGAGCCGGCGCGGCGGCGCAGCCCTAGAGCGTGCGGTTCAGGTCTTCCGGACATCGAGGCCGAGGGTCTTTGGGACGCGGCTCGGCGGGGGACCGAAGAGAACCACCAGGAGCGCGGCCAGGCTCGCTAGGACAAGTAGGGCCATCGCCACCGAGTAGCTCGTCCCCGGCACGGGCTGCAGCGACGGTGCGTAGAGGATCAGAACAGCGGCTACGTTGACCGCCACCAGCGCCGTGGCAAATCGCGGATACAGAGAATGGAGCCCGACGACGCAGGCGCAGACGGCCAGCAGTGGTACCGCCAGGCTGCCGAGGTGGATCGAGGTGGTTGATCCGGGTCCGCCGAAGAGCAGCAGTCCCCAGAAGATGCAAGCGACCACGACGAAGCCGAGGGCGCGCAGCGCGAAGCTCCACTCGACGGCGTCAGGGCGCTTCCGCCGCCACGATGCGAGCATCGCCAGCGGACCGACCAGGAAGAGTCCGAGGAAGGGAAGGAGCGAGAAGAAGCGGGCGTCCCTGATCGGCTCGAGCGCGAGGCCGAGGTGCCCCGCTTCCAGATCATCGACGGTGGCTTCGAAATCGCGCTTGGTACTCACCAGGCCGGCCATCGCTTCGAAGTTGGACTCCTTGTCGTTGAGCGTCCCGCTGACCCCCGCTTGGCGATAGCCGCGCTCGATCGATTCGAGCGTCCCTTCCGAGTTGATTTCTTCGGAGAGCCCGCCCAGCTGCCACTTGAGCAGGCGATTGCCGGGCGGATCGCCGTAGTGCTGATAGGCGGCCCAGGGCGCGTAGAGCGAAAGTCCGACCAACAGCCCGGCGCCGATCCAGCGCAAGCTCGACACGCCGCGAAACACGGCGAGGAGCACCAGCGGGATGACGCCGAAGATGCTGGATCCGTGCGCGAGCATCGCCAGCGCCAACAGCGCGGCCACCAGCGCCGCCACGCGCAGGTCGCGGCGGTAAGCCGACCAACTCGGCGAGATGACGATCGCCAGCGCGGCCAGGACGAAGGCGGCGCCGAGAAGCTTCGGCCACACGAAGAAGCCATGCACGATCGCGATGTCGCTGATCATCGTCGCCACCATCGCCAGGCCGCGCGTCCGAGCCGGAAGCCCGGCGGCCACGAGAACCGCCCACATGCCCACGACCCAGAGCTGCTGAAGGGCGACGCAGAGGACCTGGTAGTGCAGGTAACTCGCGGTGTTGAAGAAGGCGTGTTGCGAAAGCGCGTAGCCGACCTGGAGCGGCGGTCGGTCGCTCATCAGCCAATCGCCGGGATACACAGGCGGCGTTCCGGAGTGGCCGTGGGCGGCAAACCATTCGGTGAAGAAGCGCGGCATGTCGTTGTCCGACGGCAATTGACTCGAGAAGCGCACCGGAGACATACCGACTCCCAGCTCCGTCGCCCCGTGGAGGAACCCCAGGAAGGTGACGAAGCACGTCGCGATCACCCAGAGGAGGAGCGGGGTCGCCAGAGGCGTCAGCGCCGAACGGTCCAATTCGCCGCCGCGCCATGAGAAGACGGCGAGCGCAATCGAGCCGGCGACGATCAGCGCGTCCCAGGCGATGCCGATCACTGGGTCCACGTAGTAGGCCGTCAACGCCGAATACGCGCAGACGCCGGAAGCCACGAGCGCGATGCCGAGGACGATCGGCACCTGATTGACACCCCGCCTCACCGAGTAGATCGAGGCGGCGATCGCCGGGGCCGCGGTCAGCGCCAGGTGCGCGAACACGGCGCACACCAGCACGACATCCGCCTTCACTCTCTTTCCCCCCGCCTCAAGAACGCCCTCCCACGCCGCATCGCGCCTCGCCTGCGCTCTTCCCAACACAGCCGATCGCCGGTAGATGCGGCGAGGGATCGAGAACCGGCCGCTCCGCTATGAACGAAATCGACCCCTCGGCTTCAGGTCCGCAGCCGCAGGATCTCGCGGCGGCCTAGAAGAAGAACGTCAGGGCGCGGCGGTACCGCCTGCGCCGGCGAAGAGCTTGCCGGCGCGGATCCGGGCTGCCATCTCGTCGGACTCGGCGCGGTAGACGCTGCCGTCCTCGAACTCGATCACCGGGTACTTCCCCTGTCCCGAGAGCTTCTTGAGATCGACCCTAACCGCTGGCTAGGGCGCCGGCGCTTTCAGCGCCGCGGCCAGCGGGCGGACGAGGTCTCCGCGGCGACCGACCGCGACCTCGCCCAGTCCCAGCCACTCCGACATCGCGCGCAGCTCCGCGGCGAGGGCCTCGGCGACGGTGCCCTCATCGACGCCGGGCTCGGCGAAGGCGCCCGGCACGCGCAGGACCCCGGCCTGGCGATCGCTCTTGAGGTCGACGCGGGCGACGAGGCGGTCGCCGAGCAGGAACGGCAGCACGTAGTAGCCGTACCGGCGCTTGGCGGCCGGGGTGTAGATCTCGATCCGGTAGCGGAAGCCAAAGAGGCGCTCGGCGCGCTGGCGGAACCAGATCAGCGAGTCGAACGGCGAGAGCAGTGCGCGGGTGCGCAGGCGCGAGCGGGGTTGGAGGTCGGCGGGGACGTAGGCGTCGCGGTCCCAGCCCTCGACCCGGGCCGGGAGCAGGGCGCCGGCCTCGACCAGCTCGGCGATGCGGGCCTTGGACTCGGGCCGAGGCAGGCGGAAGTAGTCGCCGAGGTCAGGCTCGGTGGCGACTCCGAGCCGCCGCGCCGAGTAGAGGAGCAGCTGGCGCTGGGCCTCGTCCTCGGGCGGGGTCGGCGCGGCCAGGACGGCGGGCGGTAGGATCCGCTCGGAGAGGTCGTAGAGACGCTCGAAGTTGACCCGGCGGGCGGCGCCGATGCGGCCGACGAAGAAGAGGTGCTCGAGCGCCGTCTTCTCCTCGCTCCAGCTCCACATCTCGGAGTGGTCGCGGCGCCTGGGGACGGCCAGCTCGGAGGCGCGGATCGGCCCGCGCTCGCGGACCTGCTCGAACAGCCAGTCGACCAGGTCGGGGCGCTCGTGGGCGATCCGGGTGATCGACCCCCAGGCGAGGTCGTCGACCCGCGCCATCCGCCAGCGCAGCAGCGGCTGCAGGTCGACGGGGACGAGCGATGCCTCGTGCGCCCAGTACTCGAAGAGCTCCCTCTCCCCCGCGCGGCGTCCGCCGCGCGCCCCGGCCGGCTGGTGGTGGGTGAGGCGGTCGAGGGTCTCGCGCGGATAGGGACCGAGACGCGAGAAGAGCGGCACGTAGTGGGCGCGCGAGAGCACGTTGACCGAGTCGATCTGGAGGAGGCCGACGTCGGCGATCACCCGCCGCAGCTGGCGGGCGTCGATCCGACCCTTGGGCCGGGGTCGCCCGAAGCCCTGGGCCGCCAGCGCCGTCGCCCGCGCCTGCGCCGCGCTCAGCTCGATCGCGCCGCCGGCGCCGGTCCGCCGGCTCATCTGCTCGGGGTCGGCGGCATCGGCGGGAGTCTATGCAGGGCTATGACTTCTCCAAACGCCGCCCCCGGCCTCGCCGTGGGAGGCGTGGAGCGGCGCTAGTTTCGTCCCATGCCCGACGACGCAGGCGCCGCGGAAGACAGGCTCGGGCTGCGCCCGCTCAAGGAGCTGACCGTGGTCGAGCGCGTCGTCGATCCCGACGAGATCCCCTGGATTCCCTACACCGACACGATCTTCGTCAAACCGCTGCGCCTCAACCGCAAGACCGGCCAGTGGGCGAACCTCACCAAAGTCATCGGCGGCGGCCAGATCAGCCGCCACTACCACGTCAACGGCGTGGTCGGGATCGTCCTCGAGGGCAGCTGGTACTACGCCGAGAAGGACTGGGTCGCCAAGGCCGGGATGGTGGTCTGGGAGCCGCCCGGCGACGTCCACACGCTGATGAGCGGCGAGGAGGGGACGATCACGCTCTTCCAGCTCGAGGGGGCGCTGCTCTACGTCGACGAGGAAGACAATGTGATCGGCTTCGATGACGTCCTCAACCACACCAGGCTCTACCACGATTTCTGCCGGTCGGAGGGCACCGAGCCCCTCGACCTCGATTACTGACGCGGCGGCGCCGTGTTAGGTGACGAGCTGTTCGAGCGCGCGGTCCGCGAGCGGCCCGGCGACTCCGCATTCCTCTACTTCGACACCGCGATCGCGGTTGGCGAGGCGGCCCGGCGGGCGCACGCGCTGGCGGCGGCGCTGCGCGGCGAGCTCGGCCTGCGTCGCGGCGACCGGGTGGCGCTGATGCTGCAGAACGTGCCGCAGTTCGCGATCGCCGTGCACGCGGTCTGGCGCTGCGGCGGCGTGATCACGGCGGTCAACCCGATGAACAAGGAGCGCGAGCTGCGCCACCAGCTGAACGACTCGGGGGCGCGGATCGTCGTCTGCCTCGAGTCGCTGTTCGAGGTCGTCGCGGCGGCGCGGGCCGGGACCGCGGTCGAGCACGTCCTCACGGTCTCCGAGCTCGACATGCTGGAGGCGGTGCCGCCGGCGCTGGCCGGGCACGGGCGGATCGCCTGTCCCGGCGCGATCGACCTCGAGGACCTCCTCGCCGGCCCGGGCACCATCGACGCCGCCGAGGTCGACCCCGATTCGCCGGCCCTGGTCAGCTACACGTCGGGGACCACCGGCCTCCCCAAAGGGGCGATCAACACCCACCGGGCGGTGATCCACAACGCCGAGGCGATGAGCGCCTGGGGATCGCTCGGGCCCGGCGACGTCACCGTGGCGATGGCGCCGCTCTTCCACATCACCGGCCTCGTCTGCCACATGTCGACGGCGCGGGCAAGCCACAGCCCGCTGCTGCTCGGCTACCGCTTCGAGGCCGGCGAGATCCTGCGGCTGATCGAGCGCTGGCGCGGCACCTTCGTGATCGGCCCGCTGACCGCCTTCATCGCGATGCTCGACCACCCGGGCTTCGCCGAGCGCGACCTGTCCTCGCTGACCAAGGTCGCCAGCGGCGGCGCACCGGTCTACGCCAGCGTCGTCGAGCGCTGGGAGGGGGCGACCGGCGCCTACATGCACAACACCTACGGGCTGACCGAGACCGCCGCGCCGAGCCACATGGTGCCGTTCGGCGAGCGCGCCCCGGTCGATCCCGAGACCGGCGCCCTCTCGATCGGCAGGCCGATCGCCGACACCGAATCGCGGCTCGCGAAGATCGACGCTGGCGAGGGCGAGGGCGAGATCCTCACCCGCGGCCCGGCGGTCACCCCCGGCTACTGGCAGCGCCCCGAGGAGACCGCGGCGGCGATCGTCGACGGCTGGCTGCACACCGGCGACGTCGGGGTGCGCGACGCCGACGGCTGGTACTACCTGGTCGACCGGATCAAGGACATGATCAACGTCTCCGGCTACAAGGTCTGGCCGCGCGAGGTCGAGGACGCGCTCTTCCGCCACCCGGCGGTCGCCGACGCGGCCGTGGTCGGCGCCCCGGACCCCTACCGCGGCGAACAGCCGCTCGCCTACGTGGTGAGGCGGCCGGACGCGGCGGTCGACGAGGCGGCCCTGGTCGCCCACTGCCGCGCCGAGCTCGCCGTCTACAAGTCCCCGCGCCAGGTCGTCTTCGTCGCCGAGATCCCGAAGACCCAGACCGGCAAGGCACTGCGTCGCGAGCTGCGGACGCGGGTCGGTGGCGGCGACGCGGTCGACTAGCGTCCCCGGCGTGCCGATCCTCGCCCGCCGCGTCCTCGCCCGGCTCGCCGCCCTCGCGGCCGCGGGGCTGCTCCTCGCCGGGATCCTGGTCACCGGGATCGTCTCCCCCGCGGCAGTCGCCGGCGCGGCGCCCTCAACCTCCCGCGCCGCCGGCCTCGCCGCCCCGGCCGAGAAGGAGATCGCGATGGAGCTCGTCTCCTCGGCCGAGAACTCGACCCTCGACTGGCGCGGCGAGTACGGCTACATCGAAGACATCGGCGACGGTCGGGGCTACACCGGCGGGCTGATCGGCTTCTGCTCGGGGACCGGCGACATGCTGGCGCTGGTGCGCTCCTACGTCGCCGCCGAGCCCGGAAATCCGCTCTCCGCCTTCCTGCCGGCGCTGCGGCAGGTGGACGGGACGGCGTCCCACCGCGGCCTCGGCCGGCCCTTCCTCGCCGCCTGGCGCCGCGCCGCCGCCGACCCGGTCTTCCAGCGCCTCCAGCGCCGCGAGCGCGACCGCGTCTACTTCGACCCCGCCGTCAGCCGCGCGGAGGCCGACGGGCTGGGGACGCTCGGCCAGTTCATCTACTACGACGCGATCGTGATGCACGGGCCGGGGTCGAGCTACGCGAGCTTCGGCGGGATTCGCGCCCGGGCGATCGCCCGCGCCGAGCCACCCGCCCGGGGTGGCTCGGAAGTCGGCTACCTGAACGCCTTCCTCGACGTCCGGCGGGCGCTGATGAAGAGCGAAATCAAGCACGGCGACACCTCGCGGATCGACGACGAGCAGCGGTTCTTCCTGCGCGAAGGCAACCTCGCCCTGCGCCCGCCGCTGGTCTGGCACACCTACGGCGACCGCTACGAAATCCCCGCGCCCTAGAGGCCGCGGCCGGTCGATCGGCCCTCAGGGAGCCAGGCGCTTGGTGACCGCGCCGCCGTCGTCGACGACGAGCACCGTCGGGACCACCGCGATCCCGTACTTGCGGGCCAGGTCGGGTCGCTCGCGGACGTCGAGCTTGACGAACGGCTCCGGCCCGGCGCCGAGCCGGCGCTCCCAGTCGAGGCACTCGGCGCAGAGCGGATGGGAGAACTCGACGATCAGCCCGCCGCTGGCGCCTACGGTGCCGAACTCCGGGCCGAGGTCGGCCGGGTCGAGCCGGTGGTGGTCGGCCCGGGTGATGCCGCGCCAGCGGGCGCTCAGCCGGTAGAGCTCACAGCCGGCGCAGAACCCCGTCGTCGCGGCGAGCAGGGCGAGGGCGGCGACGATCGCCCCGAGGACGGTGCCGAGGGTCGGCGCTCCGAGCCACCAGGCGGCCGCGGCGGCGGTGAGGAAGGCGGTGCCGATCGCGTTGGCGAGGCGCGGCGGCCGCGAGTCCTCCAGCGGCCCCTCCCCCAGCCGCGGCTGGAGCAGGCCGAAGTAGACGAGACAGGGCAGGCAGGCGCGTCGCCCGACCGTGAGCCCGAGCGCCAGCTGCGCCGCCATCAGCGCCCAGGCGAGCGGCCAGCCGAAGACGACGCCGAGCAGCGCCACCAGGCCGACGACGACCTGGTTGAAGCGCGGCGCCCACGAGTCGATCACCGCGGTGTCGCGCCAGGGATCGGCGGTCCGCCCACGATTGGCCGTGTGTTTTACCGCCATGGGTAAAGCCTAGCTTTCTGATCAACAAGGTGCTTAAACTTCTCCACGGCAGAAGTCCTTTGAGGAGAGGGGAATCGATGAGCGCTGCGGGCCACCATAGTCACGAGCACGCCAAGGGCCACGCCGGCCCCGGCTGCGCCTCCCCGCAACCGGCCCGCGATGCGCAGCGATCTCTCCTCCGTCGCCGGATCACCACCAGGACCTAGGAGAAAGACATGCCGCAGATATTGATCGTCACCGACTCCAACGAGGGCGACGGCGAGGTCGTCTACCGCGAGACCCTGAGCGCCGCCCACCTCGCCACCGGCCACGCCGGCGCCCAGCTGGTCGAGCGACTCGCCTGGGCGATCGGGGACGCCCGCGTGGCGGAACGGCGGGGCGCACCGACCAGTTCAGGCGGCCGGCACCGGCCTCGAAGCCCGACCTGCGGGTCGCATAGACGCCCCATCCCGAGCGCGCGCAGCGCTCGTCCAATCAATAGGTTTCCCGTGAAATTCGACGCCAGGACCGAGAACCGCGACTGAAGCCGGGCATCACGCCGACCCGACTGGTGATTTTCGCAATCGTCGTCGCGGCGCTCGTGGTCCTCGCCGAGCGCTTTGCCACCGGCAGCTATCCCGACACCACCAGCAACTGCGGCGCCAGGGGGATCAGCAGCGACCTGCGCAGAGAGGGCACCTGCGTAAGCGGGAACACCAGGCTGGTCGTCGTCGACGAAAACAGCGTGCTGAAGCTGGAGACGCTGGAAGCGAAGCTCGTCGGCATCCACCAGCGCCAGGCGACCGGCGGCCCGGCCGGCTCCAGGACCGCCGGCGATGGGCTCCTCACCTTCGATCTGGCGATCACGAACCGGACCGACGCGCCCGCGCGGTTCACCGAAGGTCAGGTCGTGCTCCTGCTCGGCACGACCTACGGCGAGGACATCGGCGTCGACGAAGGCAGCGCAGGTCGGTCGTTCCTCTCCCAGGGACGGGCGATCCCGCCGGGGGGCACCGAGGTCGGGACGGTGACCTTCGCGGTGCCGGCCGAAGAAATCGCCGAACTGAAAAAGGCCGGCAACCTCGACTTCGGGAATTTCGGGACACCCGGCGGAGAACCGGAAGCGATCTTCAACGGACCCGAATACGGGGTGATACGGACCTACCAATAGCGCCCGACCGCAGGTCGCTCGCCGGCGCCGCGCGATGCGGTTGCCGGCGCCGCGGCCGGCTAGGAGCCGACCGCGTCGGCCCAGTCGCTGAGGCGACCGGCGAACTGCGGGGTCGCGGCGTCGACCTCGACGATCTCGTCGGCCGGCACGTCGGCGCGGCGGGCAGCGGCGAGGATCGCATCCGGCGAGGGCGCCTCGTAGAGGCAGTAGGTGCGGCGGCGGTCGGCGCTCAGGAACGAGAACAGCCAGCGGACCCCCTCCTCGCCGTTGATCTCCTCGATCAGCTCGACGTCCTCGTCGCTCAGCTCGAGCTGCTCGGCGAACCCGCGCTCGATCATGAAGAGGGCCATCGGTTGACTTTAGCGCCGAATTTGGCTCAGGACGAGGCAATTCCGTGTCGGTGAGCGAAGGACGCGGCCTCGGTCCGGTTGGCGCTCTCGGTCTTGCGCAGGATCGCGCGGATGTGGTTGGCGGCGGTGTGTTCGCTGATCGAGAGCTCGGCGCCGATCTCGCGATTGCTGAGCCCGCGAGCGACCAGGGCGAGGATCTGCGCCTCGCGCGGTGAGAGGCCGCCGGGCAGCTCCGCCGCTGTCACCGCGGTGCCCAGCGAGCGGATCTGCGCCAGCAGACCAGCCATGCCGATCCGCCCGGCCAGCGCCGCCGCCTCGTCGAGATAGGCGCCGGCGCGCCCGCGGCGGCGGCGGTCGGCGGCGAGCAGGAAGCGGCCGTACTCGTAGGCGCTGTGGGCGAGCCAGGTCGAGGCGCCCATCTCTCGATCGAGCGCCATCGCCCGCTCGAAGTGCGCCTCGGCGCGCTCGCTCTCGCCCAGGGTCGCCGCCAGCATGCCGAGGTGGCGATCGGCCGATCCGTAACAGGCGACCAGGTGGCCGATCATCACGTTGGTGCCGGCGAACGGCTCGAGCTCGGGATAGAGGATCGCCGCCATCCGCTCGTCGCCGAGGGCGCTGCTGGCGTCGGTCAGGTAGGTCAGCGCCGCCAGCCAAAGCGAGGCGCGGTAGGCCTCGATGCCCTCGGCCGCGACCCGCGCCAGCTCGCGCCGCGCCTCGTCCTCCATGCCGAGCTCGGCGAGCACCGCCGCCAGACCGGGGCGCCAGGGCCCGCCGCGGCCGGGATCGCCGGCGAGGATCCGCACCGCCGGCGCCAGCTCCGTCAACCGTCCCTGCTCGCGCCGGATGCCGAACATCTGGACGCCGTAGGTGCCCGCGGCCCCGCGCCCGATCAGCAGCTCCCCCCACTCGCGCGAGCGGTTGGCGGCCAGCTCGGCCGAGGCGAGGTCGCCCTGGCAGAGCGCGAGCGCCGATGCGTACTGCTCGGCGACGTGGTTCATGAACGGCTGGGCGGTCCGCTCGGCCATCGCGGCGAGGCGGCCGACCTCGATCCGCGCCGCGCTCAGATCGCAGAGGGCGACGAAGGTCGGCACCCGCCAGGCCATCGCCTCGGTCTCGATTTCGAAGTCGCCCAGCTCGGCGGCGACATCGCGGGCCTCGGTCACCATCTCGAGGATCTCGGGCATCGGCGTCGACCCTCGCGACCAGTAGGCGCGGACCAGCACGCTGGCGAGCCCCCGCCGCTCGTCCTCCCCGCGGGCCAGCGCGACGGCGCTTTCGCGCACGATCCCGGCCCGTTGGAGTTCGCCCTGGACGCCGAGCGCCCGCGCGAGGCCGGCGAGCAGGCCGATCCGCAGACCCTGGTCGGAGGCGGTCAACCCCGCCAGCGCCTCCTCGAGCAGTTCGACGGCGTCGGAGTCGGCGAGCCCGGGACGAAAGCAGGACTCCTCGTAGCCGATCGCCGCGCGGCCGAGGAGCTGGGCGCTCTCCAGCTCGCGGGCGATCTCGGCGGCGGCGGCGAAGGCGGCGAGCGCTCGGTTCGCCTCGCCGGCGCGGTGCGCCGCGCCACCGAGTTCGAGCAGGACCACGGCGCGCTCGGGCGCCGCGGCGATCCCGATCTCGACCGCCGCCCCCAGGTGCGCGGCGGCGTCGGCGTAGGCGAGCGCGGCGCTGGCGCTCGTCGCCGCCCGCCGGTGGTAGTCGATCGCCCGCTCGGCGCCGCCGAGTTCGGCGGCCGCACCGAAATGCCGGGCGAGTTCGACCAGCCGGCGGCCCGAGGGCGAACCCATCGCCTCGAGGCCCTCGCCGACCCTGAGGTGCAGTTCGGCGCGGCGCAGCAGCGAGAGGCGGTCATACAGCGCCCGCCGAACGATCTCGTGGGTGAAGCGGAAGGCCAGCCCGCGCGCCGGGCGCTCCTCGAGCATGCCGCTGGCAACCGCCTCCTCGAGGGCCGCGAGCAGCTCCGCCTCCGGCAGCCCGGCGGCCTCGCGGATCGCGGCGAGCTCGAACTCCGGCCCGGCGACCGCGGCCAGCTCGAGCAGCTCGGTGGTCGCCGGGCGCAGGCGCGAGAGCCGCTGGCTGGCGACCTCGCGCACGCTCTCGGGGCTGCCGAGCTCGGCCAGCGGGGCGGTGATCCTGACCCCCGCCCCGTCGATCTCGACGGCGCCGGTCTCGGCCAGCGCCCGCCACAGCTCGCAGACCAGGAAGGCGTTGCCGGCGGTGAGGTCGTGGATCGCCGCGGCGAGCTCGACGAGCTCGGGATCCGACCGTGGTCCGGGCCCTCGCTCGCCGGCCACCGCGCCGGCGACGAGGTCGGCGACCTCGGCACCGGAGAGGCCGGCGAGGCGGATCCGCACGACGTCCTCGGAGCGCCGCAGATCGGCGAGCAGCTCACCGAGCTCGGGCGGCTCGGACTCGTCGCGGTGGGTGACGAGGAGCAGGAGCCGGGCGCTCCAGGCGGCGCGGGCGAGGTGGCGGATCAGCGCCAGCGTCGGCGGGTCGGCCCAATGCGCGTCCTCGATCACCAGCAGGATCGGGCGCCGCTCGCTGAGCTTGGCGAGCGTCTCGGAGACGGCGATGTGGAGGCGGTGGCGCTCGGTGTCGGGGTCGGCGGCGATCGGCCCCGGCATGTCGTCGAAGCGGGCGGGCAATTCGGGCAGCAGCCGCGCCAGCTCGCCGCTGGCGCCGATCGCCGCGCGCAGCTCGGCCGGATCGCTGACCCGGGCCAGCCGGTCGAGCGCCTCGACGAAGGGCCCGTAGGGCGCTCGCGCCGCCGCGTCGCAGGCGCCGTAGAGGACGAGCGCGCCGGACTCGGCGGCGGCGCCGGCGAACTCCCGCACCAGCCGGCTCTTACCGACCCCGGGCTCGCCGGCGATCAGCGCCACCCGCCGTCCCTCGCCCTCGGCCCGGGGCAGGAGCGTCCCCAGCTTCTCGAGCTCGGCGGCCCGACCGACGAGCGGATAGGCGGAGGTCGAGCGCAGCGAGCCCGGAAGTCCCGGGGTCTCGGCGGCCATCTAAGAAAGATAGTCATCTTTAACTATAAGGTCCATAATTGGCCTCAAAGCGGTCCCGAAAGTGAGTCAGTTCAGGTCATGACAGGGCGGCGGCGCACTCCTAGGGTCGGTCCAGATAAACGAGCCCGAGCCTGGAGGAACCGATGACCGCCACCGACGCACTGATGCAGACCGCCCGCACCCAGATCCCCGGCTTCGGGGGCAGCTTCACCGCTCCCGAGGACGCCGGCTACGACGAGGCCCGCGCGGTCTACAACGCGATGATCGACCGCCGTCCGGCGCTGATCGCCCGCGCCGCCGATCCCGCCGACGTCGCCAGGGTCGTCACCTTCGCCGCCGCCCAGGACGTGCTGCTGGCGGTCCGCGGCGCCGGCCACAACGGCGCCGGCCTGGGGACCGTCGACGACGGCCTCGTCCTCGACCTCGGCGACCTGAAATCGATCGAGGTCGACCCCGGCGCCCGCACCGTGAGGGTCGGCGGTGGCGCCACCTGGGGCGAAGTCGACGCGGCGACCGGCGAGCACGGCCTGGCGACGCCGAGCGGGATCATCTCGACGACCGGCGTCGGCGGCCTCACCCTCGGCGGCGGCATCGGCCACCTCACCCGCCGCTGCGGCCTGACGATCGACAACCTGCTGGAGGCCGAGGTGGTCTTGGCCAGCGGCGAGAGCGTCCGCGCCAGCGCCGATGAGAACCCCGACCTGTTCTGGGCGATCCGCGGCGGCGGCGGCAACTTCGGCGTCGTCACCTCGTTCCTCTTCCGCCTCCACGAGGTCGGCACGATCGTCGGCGGCCCGACCTTCTGGGCGGTCGAGGACGCCGCCGAGGTGCTCCGCGCCTACCGCGAGTTCCTGCCGGCCGCACCGCGCGAGCTGAACGGCTTCTTCGCCTTCGCCTCGGTGCCGCCGGCGCCGCCGTTCCCCGAGGAGCTGCACCTGCGCAAGGTCTGCGGCGTGGTGTGGTGCTACTCAGGCGCACCGGAGGACGCCGCGGCGGCGATGGCGCCGCTGCTCGAGGCCGTGCCCGAGCCGCTGCTCCACGGCGTCGGCGAGATGCCGCTGCCGGCCCTGCAGGGCGCCTTCGACCCGGTCTATCCGGCCGGCGACCAGTGGTACTGGCGCGCCGACTTCGTCGAGGAGATCCCCGACGCGGCGATCGAGGCGCACGTCAGGTTCGGCGCCGAGATGCCGACCTGGCAGTCGACGATGCACCTCTACCCGGTCGACGGCGCCGCCCACGACGTCGCCGCCTCAGACACCGCCTGGGCCTACCGCAACGCCCGCTGGGGATCGGTGTTCGCCGGCGTCGACAACGACCCCGCCAACGCCGAGAAGATCAGCCGCTGGTGCGTCGACTATTTCGAGGCCCTGCACCCCTACTCGGCCGGCGGCGCCTACGTGAACATGATGATGGACGAGGGCCAAGAGCGGGTGCGGGCGAGCTACGGCGCCAACTACGAGCGCCTCGCGCGGGTCAAGGCCGCCTATGACCCCGGCAACCTCTTCCGGGTCAACCAGAACATCCTGCCGGCCGGGGCCTGATCTGAGCCCCGGCACCCCGGCGGCAGGCGGCGCCGCGAAGATTCCTCGCTAGAGGGAGCCCTTCGCGGCGTCGCCGAAGTTCGCCGGCGCCAGCACCGTCACCTTGGGCGGGCCGGAGAGCGTGCCGCTGGCGCCCGCCGCCGCGATGTGGTCGGTGGCGCCGTGCTTCTCCAGGGCCTCGGCCGAGTCCCATTTCTCGATCATGAAGACGCGGCTCTCGTCGGCCGGGTCGAGCTGGAGCGCGTACAGCTGGCAGCCCTCGTCCTTCTCGTGCGTCGCTGCGCAGAGCCCCGCGAGCGCGGCGAGCGCCTCGTCGCGCTTCTCCGGCAGGATCCCGATCTCCGCCACCACCACTACCTCGCTCATCCGTCGCTCCTCTGGTCGTTGGTGCGGTCGACCCTAGCCCGAACCCAAGGCCGGCGCGGCACTCGGGGCCGACGCTGCTAGCCTCGCTGGAGATCAAGTCGGACTTTCCCGACCCAAGCAGTGCCCGCGCCCGTAGATTCGTTGCTTATCGGCATCCTCCGCGTTCGCAGCACGCAAACAACGGAGGTATCAGCAGATGGCAACCGGAACCGTGAAGTGGTTCAACGACGACAAGGGCTACGGCTTCGTCACTCCCGATGACGCCGGCAAGGACCTGTTCGTCCACCACAGCGACATCGCCGGCGACGGCTTCAAGTCACTCGAAGAAGGCGCCAAAGTCTCCTTCGACTCCGAGCCCGGCGACAAAGGCCCGAAAGCGGTCAACGTCCAGCCGGTCTGAGCCGCGACGGAAGCCCCGCGGCGTTCGCGGGGCCTCCGTGCAGTACCGGGGGCCAGATCCTCCTTCGCTGAGGCGACCTCAGCCGGGGTTCCGCGTCGCTCACCCGCGCCCCGCCTTGGCCGGGGCGGCCACGTAGTCGGCCAGGTAGTCGAGCCCGGCGATCGCCCGCGACCCGTACCAGGAGGTCATCTCGCCGTCGATCAACGACACCGCGGCCCCCGCGACGATCGCTGCCACCTCCTCGACGTGGTGCTCTTTGAAGTGGAAGGGCTCGCTGCTCAGCAGAACCCGGTCGACGCGGCCGGCGAACTCGGCCAGATCGACCTCCGGATATCGCTCCGGTTGTCCTTTGTCGCCCTCTGGGCTACAAAAGTCAACCGGAAGGGCGGCGGGCTGGGTGGGCTGGGTGTGCCAGTTGAAGAGGGCGAGGGTCTGGGAGATGTAGGTCTCGGGCGACACCGTCATCCAGGGATCGCGCCAGATCAGGTAGAGGACGTCGCTCGGCTCGCGCGCGCTCCCCGCCGCGCGCTCGTAGGCGCGCTCGAACTCGCCGCACAGCCGCTCGGCCTCAGCCTCGCGCCCGAAGGTCTCCCCCAGCAGCCGGTAGAGGTCGAGGTTGTCGCGCGGGCCGAGCGGGTGGGTGACGACGACCTCGGCGAACTCGGCGATCGCTTCGGCGTCCTCCCTGAGGTTCTCGTCGACGTTGACGACGACGTGGGTCGGCGCCAGCTCCCGCACCTTGTCGAGCTTGACGTCCTTGGTCCCTCCCACCTTCGGGACCCGGCGGACCGTCTCCCAGGGATGGATGCAGAAGCCCGTCCGGCCGACCAGCTGGCGCTCGAGGCCGAGGTCGCAGATCAGCTCGGTGATGCTGGGGACGAGGGAGACGATGCGCGCGTCGGCGGTCATCGCCGCAGCGTCACATATTGCGCCGGTAGTCGCCGCCGACTTCGTAGAGAGCGCCGGAGATGTCGCCGAGCGAGGCGACCTTGACGGCGTCGAGCAGCGCGTCGAAGACGTTCTCGCGGGCGCGGGCGACGTCGCGCAGGTGCGCAAGCGCCGCCGCCGAGCGATCCTCGCCCAGGGCATTGAAGTGGCGCACAGAGGCGATCTGGTCGTCCTTCTCGACGTCGGTCGAGCGCATCAGCTCGAGGCCCGCGGTTGTCTCGCCGGCGCCATCCTTGGGCAGGTAGGTGTTGACGCCGATCAGCGGCAGCGTGCCGTCGTGCTTCTGGCGCTCGTAGTACATGCTCTCTTCCTGGATCTTGCCGCGCTGGTACATCGTGTCCATCGCGCCGAGCACGCCGCCGCGCTCGGAGATCCGGTCGAACTCCTCGTAGACCGCGGCCTCGACGAGGTCGGTCAGCTCGTCGATCACGAACGAGCCCTGCCAGGGGTTCTCGCAGAAGTTCAGCCCGAGCTCGCGGTTGATGATCAGCTGGATCGCCACCGCGCGGCGCACCGACTCCTCGGTCGGCGTCGTGATCGCCTCGTCGTAGGCGTTGGTGTGGAGGCTGTTGGCGTTGTCGAAGATCGCGTAGAGCGCCTGCAGGGTGGTGCGGATGTCGTTGAAGCTGATCTCCTGGGCGTGCAGGCTGCGGCCCGAGGTCTGCACGTGGTACTTGAGCATCTGGCTGCGGGCGCTGGCGCCGTAGCGCTCGCGCATCGCGCGCGCCCAGATCCGCCGCGCGACCCGGCCGATCACCGCGTACTCGGGGTCCATCCCGTTCGAGAAGAAGAAGCTCAGGTTGGGCGCGAAGGAGTCGATCTCCATGCCGCGGGCGAGGTAGTACTCGACGATCGTGAAGCCGTTGGAGAGCGTGAAGGCGAGCTGGGAGATCGGGTTCGCCCCGGCCTCGGCGATGTGGTACCCGCTGATCGAGACGCTGTAGAAGTTCCGCACCGCGTGGTCGACGAAGTACTGCTGGACGTCGCCCATCATCTTCAGCGCGAACTCGGTCGAGAAGATGCAGGTGTTCTGGGCCTGGTCCTCCTTGAGGATGTCGGCCTGGACGGTGCCGCGGACCTTGCTGAGCGTCGCCGCCTTGATCCGCTCGTAGGTCTCGGCGTCGACGACCTCGGCTCCGGAGACGCCGAGCAGCCGCAGCCCGAGCCCGTCGTTGCCCTCCGGCAGCGGTCCCTTGTACTGGGGGCGGGCGCGATCGCCGAAGTAGGCGTCGAGCTTGCGCTCGGCCTCCGCCCAACCGTCGGTCTCGTCGAGGTGACGCTCGATCTGCTGGTCGATCGCGGCGTTCATGAAGAAGGCGAGGATGATCGGCGCCGGGCCGTTGATCGTCATCGAGACCGAGGTCGTCGGCGCGCAGAGGTCGAAGCCCGAGTAGAGCTTCTTGGCGTCGGCGAGGGTCGCGATCGAGACGCCGGAGTTGCCGACCTTGCCGTAGATGTCGGGACGCTCGGCCGGGTCCTCGCCGTAGAGCGTGACCGAGTCGAAGGCGGTCGAGAGGCGCGCCGCCGGCTGGCCCAGCGAGAGGTAGTGGAAGCGGCGGTTGGTGCGCTCCGGCGAGCCCTCGCCGGCGAACATCCGGGTCGGGTCCTCGCCGGCGCGGCGGTAGGGGAAGACGCCGGCCGTGTAGGGGTAGGAGCCGGGCAGGTTTTCCTTCATCAGGAAACGCAGCCGGTCGCCCCAGCCGTCGAAGCGCGGCGCCGCGATCTTCGGGATCTTCTGGCCGCTCAGCGACTCGCGGTAGTTGGTGCCGGTGATCTCGCGGTCGCGGACCGTGTAGCTGAACGTCTCGCCGGTGATCGCCTCGATCCGCTCGTCCCAGCCGTCGAGCAGGGCGGTCGCCTCGGGCCCCAGTACGATCCGGGCTTCCTCGTAGGCGAGCCGCAGCACCTCGCTGTCGTCGACCTTCAGTGCCTCGTGCAGGTGCTGGGCCTTCGCGGCGATCGCCGCAAGCTCCTCGATGTCCTCGTTGATCCCGCGGCCCTGCTCGGCGATCTCGGCCAGGTAGCGGACCCGTTTGCCGGGGATCAGGGTGTTGCCGAGTGGCGTGTGGTCCCCGTCCATCTCAAAGCCCGGGTCCCAGCGCTCGGCGGCGCTCTCGTCGCCGGCGGCACCGCCCTCGCCACCGGCGCGCTCGCCGAGCGCGCGGCAGAGGTTGACGAACATCCAGGTCACGCCGGGGTCGTTGAACTGGCTGGCGATCGTCGGGTAGACCGGCACCTCGTCCTCGGGGCGGTCGAACTCGACGTGGTTGCGGCGCCACTGTTTGCGGACGTCGCGCAGGGCGTCCTCGGCGCCGCCCTTGTCGAACTTGTTGATGACGACGATCTCGGCGAGATCGATCATGTCGATCTTCTCGAGCTGGCTGGCGGCGCCGAACTCGCTGGTCATCACGTAGATCGGGATGTCGACGAGGTCGACGATCTCGGAGTCGCTCTGGCCGATGCCGGCGGTCTCGACGATCACCAGGTCGAAGTCGGCGGCGCGCAGGTAGGCGACGGCGTCGGCGAGGACGGCGGTCGTCGCCCGGTGCTGGCGGCGCGTCGCCATCGAGCGCATGAAGGTCCGCTCGTTGCGCAGGCTGTTCATGCGGATGCGGTCGCCGAGCAGGGCGCCGCCGGTGCGCCGCCGGGTCGGGTCGACGGCGAGCACGGCGACCCGCAGGTCTCCGAAGTGCTGCATGAAGCGCGAGAGCAGCTCGTCGGTGACGGTGCTCTTGCCGGCGCCGCCGGTTCCGGTCAGGCCGACGACCGGCACGCCCGCCCCGGCCTCGCGCCAGCCGGCACGCAGTTGTTCGAGCTCGGCGTCGCCGATGATCTCGTCCTCGAGCGCCGAGAGCATCCGCGCGACCTCCAGGTCAGCGCTGTGCTCGTGCTGCTCGGGCACCGCCGAGGGCACCCGTTTCGTCGCGGTGCGCTCGACCAGGTCGTCGATCATCCCGACCAGGCCCAGCGCCATGCCGTCGTTGGGGTGGTAGATCCGCTCGACGCCGAACTCCTGGAGGTCGAGGATCTCCCCCTCGGTGATCGTCCCGCCGCCGCCGCCGAAGACGCGGATGTGCCCGGCCCCCAGTTCGTCCAGCATCTCGACCGCGTACTTGAAGTACTCGGTGTGGCCGCCCTGGTAGGAGCTGATCGCGATCCCGTCGACGTCCTCCTGGATCGCCGCCCGCACGACGTCGCGGACGCTGCGGTTGTGGCCGAGGTGGACGACCTCGGCGCCGCTGTCCTGGATCAGTCGCCTCATCACGTTGATCGCCGCGTCGTGCCCGTCGAAGAGCGAGGCCGCGGTGACGAAGCGCAGCGGCACTTCGGGGGCGAGCGTCTCGGACTCGCGGGCAGGGCTGTCAGTCAGGGTCGGCACGGGTCTAACTCAGAAATAGGAGGAATACCACGTATCTCCCTCTCCGGCAATGTTCGACAAGCGTTTGGGTGGACTCCCGCTCGTGCACGAGGTCGGCCGTCAGTCACTACCACGTGGTGCTGCGCGAGCGACACGGTCACTGGGCGCGACCTGGCGACGATCTTCGCGAGGGTCGCCGTTGCCGCCGTGGCGGGAGCGGGATCTCTCGGCTGAATTTGATTCGAGCGGGCATTGCGGGGTAGCGTGCCCGGATCGGCTATTCCGGCCCGCAAAAGCGACACCGCCTGGCGATCCTGGCACTGCTTTCCGCCGTGCTGGCGGGGGCAGCCCTGGTGTTGAGCGCCTGCGGGGGCGGTAGCAGCGAGGAGAGCGATCACCCCTTTGCCGGGATGAACGCCCTGCACGAGGCCGCCAACGAGGGCAAGGAGGCGGCCGGCGAGGATCCCGACAAGGCCGCCAACTCCGCCAGCGGGGGCTCCGACAGCAAAGCCGCCACCGGCGAGGCGCCGCGCGGAGGGCCGCGCAGCCCCGCTTCCGAACAGGTCGCCAACCGCGCCTTCCCGCGCAGCTACGTCGACGACCGGCTGGCTCGGCGCGAGGCCAAGGCCTTCGCGGCGATCCCGAACGAGCCGCAGCGCTCGACCTTTGACAGCGCCAAGGCCTTCCGGGCGGCGGCGGCCGCGCCGGGGTCCTGGACCAACCTCGGCCCGGTCACCCCCAACGTCGCCGGCCAGGCGTCCCAGTTCTTCAATCCCGAAACCGGCAAAGGGCCGGCCACGCAGGAGTCCGGCCGGGTTACGGCGCTGGCGATCGACCCGGCCTGCGTGCCGGGGAACTGCCGGATGTGGGTGGCGGCGGCGGGCGGCGGCATCTGGCACACCAACGACGCTCTGGCGGCGAAGATCCAGTGGATCGCGCCGGCGTCGGACCTGCCGACCAGCGCCTTCGGGTCGCTCTACTTCGACGCCGCCAACGACACGATCTACGCCGGCTCGGGTGAGCCCAACGGCTCCGGCGACTCCGAAGCCGGGCTCGGCCTGTTCCGCTCGACCGACTCGGGTGAAACCTGGCAGCTGGTGCCGGGCAGCGCCGCGGTCGCGACCAACCGCTCGATCGGGGCGATCGCCGTCGAACCGACCACCGGCGCGATCGTGATCGGGACCGACGTCGCCCGCCACGGGTCATCGGCGGTCAACGGCGGGCGCCTGACGCCGCCGAACGCGCCGGCGCTCGGCGTCTACCGCTCGACCGACGGCGGCAACACCTTCGCCCAGGAGATCGACCTCTCCGAAAAGACCCCGCCCAGCCCCAACCCGGCCCAGAGCGGCGCCGACTGGTTCCAGGGCGGCGTCACCAAGCTCGAGTTCGACCCGAACTCGCCAACCACGCTCTACGCCGGCGTCTTCGGCTACGGCGTCTGGCGCGCCGACCAGACCGGTGAACCGGAATGGACCCAGGTCTTCCACACGATGAACCAGAACGACTTCTCCAACCCGGAAGAACCGCTCGGCGACGAAACCGGCGACCGCACCGAGTTCGACCTGGTCGACCTCGGTGGCGGGAAAACCCGGATCTACGTCGGCGACGCCTCCGATGAATGGGCGCTCGACGAAGACGAAAAAACCCCGCTGCCGGAGGCCTGGCGCAACGACGACGCCGCCGCGATCGCCGGCAGCACCAGCGGCGAACTGGAAAACGAAACCGAAGGCTGGATCCAGCTGTCGACCGAAGAAAACGGCGAAAAGGGCTTCGCCGCCTACGGCTGGTGCCAGAACGGGCAGTGCGGCTACGACAGCTTCGTTGCCCACCCGGAAGGCGCCAGCCCGGAAACCGTCTGGTTCGGCGGCTCGATGAACTACGACGAGCTGCCCGCCTACGACCAGCACGGCGAAGGCGCGCCGCCGCGGTCGAACGGGCGCGCCGTGATCCGCTCGGTCAACGCCGGCCAAGGCAACGCCGCGACCGCGCCCGAAGTCGTCGGCTGGGGCGACATGACCGCGGTCCTCGCCGATCCCTCGCAGGCCTTCGAAGTCGAATCCGGGATCCACCCCGACCTGCACGCGATCGCCTTCGCCGAAAACGGCAACGTCGCCTTCGTCGGCTCCGACGGCGGCGTCGTGCGGATCGACGTCGAAACGACGCAGGACCAGTCGGAATCGTGCGCTCAGCGCGAATACAACTACGCGGGCGAAGAAGAACCGGAAGCGCCACCGACGCCGCTCGAACCGGAAGACCTCGCCGACTGCGAAGGGCTGTTGGAAGAAGTGCCCGAAGCGGTCGAACCGGTCAACGACGGGCTCGACGACCTCCAGTTCCAGTCGCTCTCCTTCGACCAGGGCAACCCAGCCGGCTCGCTGCTCGGCGGCACCCAGGACAACGGCACCTGGTCCTTCACCGCGGCGCAGCCGAGCGCGACGCAGTGGCTGGAGACGGTCGGCGGCGACGGCGGCCAGTCCGGCTTCGACCCCGGCGAAGGCCCGATCGATTACCACAATTACTACGACGCCACGCCCGAGGTGAACTTCCACGGCAACGACCCGCAGGAATGGCTCGACATCTACGACCCGCTGCAGCTGAGCGAAGAGGAACGATCCTTCTACACGCCCTTCGAAGCCGACCCGATGGTCGCCGGGCGCCTCTTCACCGGGCTCGAGCACGTCTGGCGCACCGACGACAACGGCGGCAGCGAGGCCGCGCTCGTGGCCAACGGCTGCAAAGCGATCGAACTCGACGTCTTCCGCGAAGAACCGTGCGGCGACTGGGCGCAGATGGGCGGCAACCTCACCTCCAACGCCTACGGCGGGACCCGT
Organism: uncultured Actinomycetes bacterium; assembly: GCA_963839115.1. Classification (GTDB taxonomy): domain Bacteria; phylum Actinomycetota; class Thermoleophilia; order Solirubrobacterales; family 70-9; genus VAYN01. The sequence goes on along the minus strand of CAWITM010000001.1, from coordinate 425,902 downwards.
CAGGGCGGCTTCGTCGCGGCGATCGCCCGCGCCCCGAGCGACACCAACACCCTCTGGGCGGCGACCAAGACCGGCCGCGTCTTCATCACCGAAAACGCCGACGAAGCCGACCCCGGCGCGGTCACCTTCCGCCGCGTCGACCAGCCACAGACGCCGGAACGCTTCGTCTCCGGGATCGCCGTCGATCCCACCAACCCGGACCGCGCCTACGTCTCCTACTCCGGCTATGACGCCTACACGCCGGGCACGCCGGGCCACGTCTTCGAAGTCGTCTACAACCCGACGAGCCGGACCGCCACCTTCACCGACCTCTCGGCCAACGTCGGCGACCAGCCGGTCACCGGCATCGCCTACGACTCGACCACCTGCAGCGTCTACGCCGCGACCGACTTCGGGGTGCTCGAGCGCCCGGGCGGCTCGTCGGCCTGGATCGAAGCGGGCAGCGGGCTGCCCAAGGTTGCGGTGTTCGGCCTGACCGCGGCGCCGCGAGCCCACGTGATCTACGCCGCCACCCACGGGCGCGGCGCCTACTCACTGGCGCTGCCGGCCAACGGCGTCTGTCCGACGGCCCCGCCGCCAGGCGGCGGTGGCAACCCGCCGCCGCCGCCCGCCCACAAGGCGACCGCGCTCCTGAAGAAGATCCCGACGGTCAAGCTCGGCAAGCCGACGCGGATCCGCGGCACGGCGACCGCCACCGCCGGGTTCCGCAAGCTCGAACTGCGCTTCGGCGACGGCAAGAAGGCGCGGCCGAAGCTGCGCAAGAACGGCACCTTCCTGGTCAAGCATCGCTACGCCAAGGCTCGCTCCTACAAGGTCCGCCTGCGCGTCGTCGGCAAGAGCGGCGAAAAGGCCGGGGCCTCGCGCCGGGCGCAGGTCCGCGGCAAGCCAAAACAAAAGCGCCGCTGAACGAAAGGCGCGGCGCCGAATCCACGGGTCGTTCTTCACTCAGGCAGGCGGCATTTCACCTGGTAGACGCTCTCGAAGCCACTCTCGAATCCGTTGCGGGCGGCGTGCAGGTAGACCCGCCAGATCCGCGCCCGCTCGACTCCCGCCAGGGCGACGGCATCCTCGAAGTGCTCCTCGAAGCTGGCCAGCCAGAAGCCGATCGTCCGCGCGTAGTCGGCGGCGAAGCCCTCGACGTGCTCGACGGTGAAGCCGGCCCGCTCCATCGCCAGGACGATCCGCGAGAGGTGCAGCGGCTCGCCGTCGGGAAAGACGTAGCGCTCGGAGACCGGGCCGGCGTCGTTGTCGTCGCCGTGCTCGAGCTGGGCGATGCCGTGGTTGAGCAGGCGACCGCCGGGCTTCAGCAGTCGAGTCAGGCCGGCGGCGTAGAGGTCGATGTTGGCCTCGCCGACATGCTCGACCATGCCGATGCTGGCGATCGCGTCGAAGCGCTCGCCGCTGAGCTCGCGGTAGTCGGCGACGCGGAACTCGACCAGGTCCTCGACGCCGAGCTCGCGCGCCCGCTCCTGGGCGAAGCGGACCTGCGGCTCCGACAGGGTGATGCCGAGGACCCGGGCGCCGTGATGCTGGGCGGCGTGGAGGGCGAAGCTGCCCCACCCGCAGCCGACGTCGAGCACCCGTGCGCCCGGCTCGAGGCCGAGCTTGGTGCAGACCATCTCCAGCTTCGTCGCCTGGGCGTCGGCGAGGGTCTCGGCGCCGCGCGAGAAGATCGCGCAGCTGTAGGTCATCGAGGGATCGAGGAAGAGGGCGAAGAACTCGTTGCCGGCGTCGTAGTGGTAGCGAATCGCCGCGCGGTCGCGCTCGACGCTGTGGCGCCGGCCCTCCAACCGCAGCTCGATCGGCGGGACCGGCGGGGGCCGGACGACCCCCATCGCCCGCACCGCGCCGGTCGCGAGGCCGAGCCAGCGCCGGGCCCCGAGCTTCGGCGGGCGCCAGTCTTCGACCACGGCGATCGCGCCGTCGATGTCGTCGACGTCGAGCAGCCCCTGCACGTAGGCACGGGCGAGGCCAAGCTCGCCGGGGGCGCGGAGGACGTGGGCGATCGCCCGCGGGGAGTTGACCAGGAAGGTCGGGCCGGGCGCGGTGGCGGGAGCTTCGGTGCCGTCCCAGAAGCGGACCGCGAAGGGGCGCTCCGGGAAGGAGCGCTCCAGCTCGGCGCCCAGCGCCGCCGGCCGCGAGAGCAGGCCGCCGCGGCGGGGTCGGGCTGGTCGAGGCACGTCTGGTGAGCGTACCCGGTGCCCGCGCCGGCGCGTCGATGTCCGGCAGTCAGCTTTTCGAGGCCGCGCTGGGACCGCGGTTGTCGGCCTGGCCGCCCGACCGGTCCTTGACCCGTTTCACGATCAGGGGAACCTCGACGTGATCACGCGCCCGACAACGTGGACAGAACTCCAGAACCGCGGCTTGGATCGGGCCGTAGGCCGTTCCACAACGTTCGCACTTGAACATCGGGGCAGCTGCTCCTCTCCGACTTTCGACGGAGTGCCCACCAGGCCCTGGGTCCGTTGGATCGCCATGTCTTCCTAAACGGCGACAGCGGCTTCTTATCAGGGCCAACCCGGTAGGGACTGACGAAGAGGCCCCCACCGCGTTTCAGCGAGGAACCAGAACGCAGATATCGCCGCCCGGTCGGATCCGGGACCACTCGATTCGAGGAGGACAAAGTGATGCGAGGAACTTCCAATCAGTCGACCGCCAGCCGCCGGCTCATGGTCTTGACCGCGACGGTGTTGGTGGCCGTCGGCGCGCTGGCATTGACCAGCTCCGGCGCGGCGGCCCCGCCGGCCTCGACCGACCTCGGCATCACCAAGACCGCCAGCCCGGATCCGGTCCGGGTCGGATCGACCCTCACCTACACGATCGGCGTCGACAACCACGGCCCGCTGGCGGCCAGCGGAGTGACCGTCACCGACGCGCTCCCCAAGGGCGTCGAATTCATCTCCGCCGCGGCGTCGAGCGGCTCCTGCTCCCCCCAGAACCGCAGGGTCACCTGCGCGCTCGGCCCCAGCAGGGATTGGCGCAGGCCCAAAGCGGGCAACCTAATGACGGGATGCAGGTCGTTGAGACGAGTCAAAAGTGAACCCGGCGACGGTCGAGGACGGTCTCGCGCGCACCGCGAGTCGCGGCGACGAGCGGGCGCTGGCGAAGATCTTCCGCCTCTACCACCAGCCCCTCTACCGCTATTGCCTCTCGATCCTGGGCGACCGGCAGGACGCCGAGGACGCCCTGCAGGAGACGATGGTGAAGGTCCTCCGCGCGCTGCCGGGCGAGCAGCGCGAGATCGCGCTGAAGCCGTGGCTCTACCGGATCGCCCACAACGAGTCGATCGACCTGCTGCGCCGGCGCCGCGAAAACGTCTCCTTCGAGGAGGGCGACGGGGCTTTGACGGCGGGGCTCGCCGAGCACGTCGAGACGCGCCAGCGGCTGCGCCAGCTGATCGCCGACCTCGGCATGCTGCCCGAGCGCCAGCGCGGCACGCTGCTGATGCGGGAGGCGGGCGGGCTCGACTTCGACGAGATCGCCGCTGCCCTGGAGACCACGCCCGCGGTCGCGCGGCAGACGCTCTACGAGGCGCGCCTCGGTCTGCGTGAGATGGACGCCGGACGCGAAATGGGCTGCGACGCGGTGACCAAGGCGCTCTCCGACGGCGACCGGCGCACCCGCCGCCGCCGCGACGTTCGCGCCCACCTCCGCGACTGCGGCGACTGCCGGGCCTTCGCCGCGGAAATCGAGTCGCGCCACTCCGACCTGGCGGCGATCTCCCCGCTGCCGGCGCTCGCCGCCGCGGGGCTGCTCCACGGCCTGCTCGGCGGGGGGACGGGGGCCGGGGCCGCCGCGGCCGGCGGGGCTGGGGTGAGTGGCGCCGGGAGCGTCGGCGCGCTGGTCGGTGGGAGCGCGGCGAAATCGATTGGCACGGCGACGCTCCTGAAGGGCGCCGCGACGGTCGCCGCCGTCGCCGCGGTCGGGGTTGGTGCCGCCGACAAGAGCGGCGTGATCGATTTCGGCGGTCACGGTTCCGCCCCGGCGACGCGGCCGGCGATCGGTCCGTCCAGGAGTGCGGACTCGACCGCCGCGCCCGGGCCTCGACCCGAGCAGGCCGCGTCGGCGCCCGCCGCGCGCGACGCGAGCACCTCGCCCAGCCCCCCGTCGAGCGCGCCGCGCCGTCGTTCGGTCGGGCCGGCACGGGCGGCGTCCCAGCCACCTTCCCGACCCGCCGCGGCCGTAACCGAGAGCACCGAAGTCTCAGCGGAAGCTCCGGCCACCGCCGAGAGCAGCGGCAACCCGCCCCCGGCCGCTCCCGGGGAGCCGGGCGTCGAGCATCCCCACGGTCGAGGTCACGTCAAGCAGGCCCCGGCGAGCGGCGCGCCCGGGACGGAGGTCCCCTCGGAAGCACACTCCGTCCACCCGGCGCCGGTCCCCCCGACGCACCCGGTTCACCCGACGCACCCCGTCCACGCGACGCACCCCGTCCACCCGACGCACCCTGTCCACCCGACCCACCCGGCGTCCGTCCACCCGGCGTCCGTCCACCCGACGCCCCCCGTCGATCCGCCCGCTCCGCCGAAGCCGGAAGAGTCCACCGGCGCTCCCGTCGCCGAAACCGGCGAAGCCCCGCCAGAGGTCCACGGCAAGAAGCCGAAGTAACGCCTGACATCGCCAACCTCGCCGCGTTCCTACGCGCCCGAACATCCCGCCCACCCGACCCAGTGGCCGAGCTAGGCCGATTCTTCGGCCCGCGTCTTCTCCCAAGATTGCGGCTGACAAACCGCCGCCTCGTTCGTTATCGCTCTAGATGGGTAGGGATACCAATCTGGTAGAGAGGGATTGGATGCGTTGCACGGCTCGCCCGAGCTCCAGGGCTACGCGCCTCACCAAGCCCATCTCGACCGCTGTCCAAACAACCGAAACGAGGAGCTCGTCTTGACCATCGTTGGAATTCTCATCGTGATCATCCTGATCCTGCTTGCCATCTACCTGTTCCGCCGGGTCGTCTAGAGGCGAGCCAGGTGACCTTCGCAGGCAGCATCTTCCTAATCGCGGTGGGGGCGATCCTCCGCTTCGCCACCCACCTCCACGTCAAGGGCCTCGACCTGCGGACGGTCGGTCTGATCCTGATGATCGCCGGGGCGGTCGGCCTGCTCATCGCGATCTGGCAGTGGGCGACGCTGACGCGTCGCACGCGGCAGGAACAGGTCGTCGTCGACGACCGCCGGGCGGTCGACCCCCGCTACGCGGGAACCCCGCCCGAGGAAACTCGCGACCCGCGGTATTGAGGGCTGATCTCCAATGATGTTCGAGTTCCAACGCGAACTCGAGAACGGAGAATGGGAAGCCCTCGGGCTCTCGCGCTCGGCCGGCGACGACTTCGACGTCGCCGCCGGCGTGAGGGCCCTTGAGGCGACCTGGAAAGGTCCGCTGCCCGAGGGCTCCTACCGGGTCCGGGCTCCGCAGGGAGACAGTCGCTGGCGATACGCCCGCGTCGAGGAGACCGGCGCCTTCGACCTGATCGACGAGTAGACCCCGAACCGGCCGAAGGTGATTGGCATCCCGCCGACCGATGAATCGGCGGCCCGCCGCGAGTCTCTTCCTGCAGTGTCCAAAAAGGCCCTTCTGCCCCTGATGTGCTGCGTCGTGGCGATGACCGTGATCGACCTCTCGGTCGTCAACGTCGCCCTGCCGTCGATCCAGGCCGACCTCGGCGCCAGCCCGGCCGACCTGCAGTGGGTGGTCGTCCTCTACAGCGTGGTCGTCGCCGGCTTCCTGATGCTTGGCGGTCGCGGCGGCGACCTGATCGGACACCGGAAGATGCTGGTGGCGGGCATCCTCCTGCTCGCGGCCTCCTCCCTCCTCGCCGGCCTCTCGGCGTCCCTCGGCGTGCTTCTCGCCGGGCGGGCCGGACAGGGCCTGGGCGCGGCGATGGCGACGCCGAACGCGCTGGCGATCCTCAGCCGCACCTTCGCCGAGGGGCCGGAGCGCAACCGCGCGCTCGGCATCTTCGGCGCCGCCGGTTCCGCCGCGGCGATCCTCGGCTCGGTCCTCGGCGGCCTCCTGGTCGAAGGCCCGGGCTGGCAGTGGGCCTTCTTCATCAACGTGCCCTGCGGCCTCGTGCTCGCCGCGCTCGTGTCGCTCGCGGTCGCGCCGGACCGCCCGGGCCCGGGCCCGGCAAGCTTCGACTTCGCCGCAGCGGCGGCGCTGACCGGCGGCCTGATGGCCCTGGTGGTCGGGCTGCACGAGAGCATCGGCGGCTGGCTCTCGGCGGCGACCCTGGGGCCGCTGGCGCTGGGGTGCGGGCTGCTCGGCGCCTTCGCCCGCATCGAGGCGAGAACCGCCGAGCCGCTGATCCCGCTCGCCGCGCTGAGGGTGCGCTCGCTGGCCTTCGCCAGCCTCAGCGCCGGCCTGCTCTGGGCCAGCTTCCTCGGCCTCATCTACGAGCTGACTCTCTTCCTCCAGCAGGTGCTCGGGTACTCGCCGCTGGCGGCCGGAGCCAGCACTCTGCCGATCGCCGTGGTTGCGATCCTCGTCTCCGGACGCTGCGCCTCACCGCTGATCGGCCGGGTCGGTGCGGCGGTGACGATCGCGATCGGGATGGCGAGCCTCGGCGCCGGCCTGCTGGCGCTCCTGCGCGCCGGCAGCGACGCCTCATACCTCAGCGACCTCCTCCCCGCCTTCCTGCTGACCGGCGCGGGGATCGGTCTCGCCCAGGTCGCGGTGCAGATCGCCGCTTTCGCCGGCGTCGGGAGCGGCGAGGCGGGACTCGCCGGCGGCGCGGTCGAGACCTCGACCGAGGTGGGTGGTGCGCTGGGGCTCGCGACCGTGGTCGCGATCGCGCTGGGGAGTGCGGGTGGTCCGACCGCCGCCTTTCATCGGAGCGCCCTCGCCGCCGCGGTCTTCGCCGCGGCGGGGGTGCTGGTCGCGACCCTGCTGCTGAGGCCGACCGAGGGCGCTCGCGGGCCCGGGCGGGCCGGCCGAGACTCCGCGACCGGTGCGCCGCCGGTGAATCCTGAAAACGCTCCCTAATCGGGTGGCGGCCCCAGGCGGTCGGGGAGCCCGAAGCGGCCGTACAGGTTCGGTTCCCGCCCGTCGGCGATGAAGGCGGTGACGCGGCAGATCTCCTCGCCATCGAAGTCGAGCACGTTGAGGGCGAAGGGCAGGAACGCCGAGCGGCCCTCGTCCCAGCCGTAGAAGGCGATTGCCTCCTGGCCGTTTGCCCGCGTGCGCAGCTGCCGCCACCGGAACTCCCCCGACAGGGGATGGGTGGCGATGAAGGTCGAGATCGCCGGCCGGCCGCGGTACCAGCGGGCCAGCGGCGGCATCGCGAAGTGCGCGTCCTCGCTCAGCATCGCCACCACGGTCTCGACGTCGCCCCCTTCCCAGGCCCGGCCAAAGCGCTCGACGATCTCGGTGAGCCGCTCGTCGCCGAGCACCCGCAGGGCCTCCTGCTGGCTGCGGCTCGGGAGCCGCCGGTCGATCCGCCGGCGGGCCCGCTGCAGGGCGCTGGTGACCGACCCCGCCGTCGTGCCGAGGGCCGCCGCCGTCTCCTTGGCGGAGAAGCCGAACACGTCGCGGAGCAGGAGCACCGCGCGCTGGTTAGGGGGGAGATGCTGGATCGCGGCGATGAAGGCGAGCTCGACGCTCTCGCGGCGCTCGTAGCGGACGGCCGGCTCCGCCGGCGCCTCGCCGCCTGCCGGCTGCTCGGGCAGGGGGTCGATCCAGCTGTCCGCGGCGAGCTGTTCGCCGGCCGGCTCACCGAGCTGCGCGGGCGGTCCGTGATCGATCGGGAGCGAGCGCTCGCGCCGCTGCTTGAGCGCGCTGAGGCACCAGTTCGCGGCGATCGTCTGCAACCAGGTGCCCAGGGAGCTGCGGCCCTCGAACCGGTCGAGGCCCCGCCAGGCGCGGAACAGGGTGTCCTGGAGGGCGTCTTCGGCGTCGGGAACCGAGCCCAGCATCTGGTAGCAGAAGGTCAGGAGCCGAGGGCGCCACGGCGTCACCAGCGCCTCGAAAGCGGCCTCGTCACCACCGCGGGCACGCTCCAGGAGATCCAGCCCGGGATCCATCAACCTGCCGCGAGCCATCGCCCGAGTATAGGTCGAGGCGGGGCCTCCCCCGGTGGCTTCCCGATGCCACTCGCGTCGCGTGGCGGGGGCACACGTAGGACTCCGGCGGCGGCCTCCGCGGTCAGACCTCCTCGAGCCCGAGGAGCATGCCCCGGAAGGTCGCGTAGCGGGTCAGGTTGGTGACCGCATCCTCGGCGGTTCGCTGGCCGATCTCGGACTCCAGGGCGGCCTGCAGCGCGGCCATGTCGTCCCAGTCGAGCATCGCGACCATGTAGCACGGCTCGCCGATCACGACCGCCGGATCGTGGCTTCGCGTGTAGCGACGCAGGCCCGGATACTGCTTCGCCAGCGGCAGGTGAACGTCGTTGTAATGGCGCTCGAACGCCTCGATGTCGGACGGGGTGTCGTAGATCACGACGAACCGCGCCGTCGGGTTGGTGGCGGGGTCCATGCTCAGGGCCTCAGGGCCAGCTTGCCGACGGTGGCCCTGGCCTCCAGTTCGCTCAGCGCCTTCGGGCCGTCGGCCAGTGCGTAGCCGGTCGGCTCGGCGGGGCCGATCACGCCGGCCCCGATTAGGCCGAACAGCTCGCCCATGACCTCGCCGAAGATCTGCGGCGCGGCCTGGATCAGGACGCCGATGTTCAGGCCGATGACGTGGACCTGGTGCTTGTAGACGAGCTCCCAGTTCGTGATCGTCGCCTCGCCGGCGGCCAGGCCGAAGACGACCACGCGCCCGGTCACCCGCCTGGCCGCGGCCAGGCTGACCTCGAGGGTGGCGCCGCCGACCGACTCCAGCACCAGATCGGCGCCGGCGCCGCCGGTCAGTCCGAGGACCTCGGTGGCGAGGTCGGGGGCGCCGGCGTCGAGGACGTGGTCGGCGCCCAGCGCCCGGACCAGGTCGTGCTTGCCGGGCGAGGCCGCGGCGATCACCGTCGCGCCGTAGTGCTTGGCCATCTTGACGGCGGCCTGGCCGGTCCCGCCGGCGGCGGCGTGGATCAGCACGGTCTGCTCGGCGGCGACGCCACCCAGCGGCTTCAGCGCCGCCAGCGCGGTGGGCCAGCTGACGACCAGGCCGACCGCCTGCTCGTCGGCCCAGCCCTCCGGCACCGGAACCGCCGCGGGCGCGGGCAGCACCATGTACTCGGCGAAGGCGCCGCCGCCGATGCCGACACCGATGACGTGGGTGCCGGGCTCGGGGCCGGTCACCCCGTCGCCGACGGCGATCACCTCACCGGCGCCCTCGATACCCGCCAGGTAGGGCGGCTGCGGGCCGCGGGCGAATTCGCCACGGGCCTGCGAGACGTCGACGAAGTTGACGCCGGCGGCGCTCACCCGGATCAGGACCTCACCCGGGCCCGGGCTCGGGACCGGCGCCTCGGTGATCAGGCGCAGGTCCCCTGGACCGTCCAGGGAGGTCTGCTGCAGGGCGCGCATGGTGGTTGGGATGCTCATGGCAAGCGGGTTCCTTTCTTCGGCTCCGGCGGTCGAGGGCGACCTACCTACAACCAGGAAGACCCGGCGACGGGGAGAAAGGAATCGGTCGGGAGGAGGTGGCGCTCAGCGAGCCGGCGGGTGAGGCGCGAACCGGAACGCCGCGAACAGTCCCGGGTCGCCGAAGGAGGAGATCCGGCTGATGCCCGCGCCGGTCACGGTGAGCAGGCAGATTCCGTACGGCTGGTAATCGCCGTGCCGGTCGCGGTGGTAGGCGGCCGCGGCAGGTTGCCCGTTGGCGGCGGTGGCCAGCATGCGCCAATCGCCAGGCGACCCGAGGAGGTGGTCGCGCAGGAACGGCACGCAGGTCCCGCGGCCGGAGAACCAGGTGCGCAGCGGCGTCGCCTCGAGGGTGGCGTCCTCGAGCAGCAGCCGCTCCAGCGCGACGGCGTCAGCGTTCTCGAACGCCGCGATGTAGCGGTCGAGGAACGCCCGGGCCGGCGGCGCGGTCGGTTCGGCGATCTGGCCCTCGGCCAGGCCCAGCTCGCCCAGCCGCGCCCGCGCGCGCTGCAGCGCGCTCTTGACCGAGGCCGTCGTGGTGTCGAGCACGACCGCGACCTCGGCGGCGGGAAACGCCAGCACGTCGCGCAGGACCAGCACCGCCCGCTGCCTGGGCGGCAGGTGCTGGAGGCTGGCGATCAGCGCCAGCCGCAGCCCCTCACGCGCCGCGACGATGGCCTCGGGGTCGGCGGAGTCCGGCATCGCCATCGCATCCGGCACCGGCTCCAGCCAGCTCACCTCCGCCCCGGCCTCGTCCTGCGGGGCGCCGGGATCGGTCTGGGGATCGGAGAGGTCGGACGGCAGCACCCGCCGGCGACGCTTGTCCAGCTCGGTCAGGCACCTGTTGGTGGCGATCTGGTAGAGCCAGGTGCGCACCGAGGAGCGTCCCTCGAACCCGCCATAGGACCGCCAGGCCCGCAGGTAGGTCTCCTGGACGAGGTCCTCGGCGTCCTGGATCGAGCCGAGCATGCGATAGCAGTGCGCGAACAGCTCGCGCCGGAACGGCTCGGTGTCGGCGGCGAAGCGGCTGTGCTCGGAACGGGCGGGCATCTGGCGGCCGATCATAGGATCGGCCGCCGGAATGCCGTCCGGGGTCGCCGGGTCAGCCGGCGGCGCCCTCGCGGAAGAACTCGGTGACGACCGGGACGATCACCTCGGGGACGACCACGTGGTGCTGGCCCTCCAGGCAGCCGACCGAGCCCTGCTCGACCCCGGCGGCGATCTGGGTCGCGTTGTCCTTCATCCGGTCGCCGGTGAGCGACCCGTACAGCGCCAGCACCGGGATCCGGATCCGGTCCAGCAGACCGTCCGGAAGCGCCGTCCCATGGCTCACGCTGCCCATCACTTCCGAGTCGTAGACCAGCGTCGGCGCCAGGTCTTCCATGCCCTGCCAGCTGGGGTCGCGCCGGGCGTGCGCGATCATCTCGGCCGGCATCCCGGTCATGCTCATGAACAGTTCCACGGCGTCGCCGCGGCTGCCTTCGCCGAGCAGCGTGGCGAGGGTCTCGGCGTATTCCCGGGATGCCTTCCGTTCGGCCTCGTTGGCCGGCCGGTAGGGGGCCTCGTGGGCGACGAGCCGGGTTATCGGCAGGCCGGCGGCAGCCGCCTGCAGCCCCAGCGCCGCGCCCGAGGAGTGGGCGTAGACGAGGGCGCTGCCGCCGGCTGCCTCGATCAGCGCCGCGATGTCCTCGATCTCCCGCTCGACCGCGTAGGTGTCGGCGTCGCCGCTGTCGCCGCGGCCCCGGCGGTCGTAGTTGAGGACCTCGAAGTTCTCGGCGAAGGCCTGGCTGATCTCCCGCGACCGCGCCCGGTTCACCATCGCGCCGGGGACGAGGATCATCGTCTCCCCCTCCCCCAGGCGGTCGAAGGCGATCGTGGTGCTGTCTGCCGAGGCAACGGTCTCCATTGGTGCTGTATCCCTCTCGTTCGATGTCTGTTCGAAGGCTCCGGCGGCTGCCGCGGCCCTACAGATTTAGACCTTGGCGGGCGCCCAAAGTAATTGGCCGCGGCGCCGGCCCGGCGCGATCAATCGGGAGCGCCACCGGAGGTCAAAAGATCAGTGGCCAACAAGCTCCTCCTCGGTCTGATGTGCAGCGTCGTCGCGATGACGATCCTCGATCTATCGATCGTCATCGTCGCGCTCGCCTCGATCCAGGCCGATCTCGGCGCCAGCGCCGCCGACCTGCAGTGGGTCGTCGTCGTCTACGGGCTGCTGCTCGCCGGGCTGCTGATGCTCGGCGGCCGGGGCGGCGACATCCTCGGACATCGGCGGGTGCTGCTGGCGGGCATCTGCCTGCTCGCCGGCGCCTCGTTCGTGGCCGGCATCTCCGGCTCCCTCCCGGTGCTCCTGCTGGGCCGCGCCGGGCAGGGGATCGGCGCCGCAATGGCGACCCCCAACGCCCTGGCGATCCTCACCCGCGCCTACGCGGAAGGGCCGGAGCGCAACCGCGCGCTGGGGATCTTCGGCGCCGCCCGGGGCACCGCCGCGGTCGCCGGCACGGTGATCGGCGGCCTGCTCGTCGAAGGCCCCGGCTGGCAATGGGCGTTCTTCCTGAACGTCCCCTTCGGCCTCGCCATCGCCGCCCTGATCGTGGTCGGCGTTCCCGCCGACGAGCCCAAAGCCAAGCCGGCGAGCGTCGATTTCGGCGGCGCCGCCGCCTTGACCGTGGGACTGATGGCGATCGTCCTCGCCCTGCACGAGAGCATCGACGGCCCCCTCGCCGCGGCGACCCTGGCGCCGCTGCTTCTCGGCCTCGGGCTGCTGGCCGGATTCGCGCGGATCGAGGGGCGCGCCGCCGAGCCGCTGATCCCGCCCGGATTGCTGCGCCGGCGCTCGCTGGCGTTCGCGAACCTGGCGGCGGCGCTGCTCCTCGCCGGCTTCCTCGGCGTGATCTACCAGGTGACGCTCTTCGTCCAGGAGGTGCTCGGCTACTCGCCGCTCGCCGCCGGCTCGAGCATGCTGCCGGTCGCGATCAGCTCGGTCCTGGTCTCGGCCCGAGCCGCCCCACCGCTGATCGCCCGCCTCGGCGCCGCGGCGACGATCGCGATCGGCGCCCTGGGCCTCGGCGCCGGCTCGCTGCTGCTCGTCCGCGTCTCCACCGATCCCGTCTACCTGATCGAGCTCTTCCCGGCCTACTGCCTGATCGGCGCCGGCGTCGGGCTCGGTCAGGTCGCCGTCCAGATCGCCGCCTTCGCCGGCGTCCGCGAGGGCGAGTCCGGGATCGCCGGTGGCGCGATCGAGACCGCCAGCGAGATCGGCGGCGCGCTCGGCCTGGCCACGGTGGTGGCCGTCGCCCTCGGCGCCGGCGGCGACGCGACGAGCGCCTTCCATCACGGCGTGCTCGCGGCCGCCGCGCTGGCGGGCGCCGGCGCCCTCGTCGCGGTGCTGCTGCTGCGGCCGACCGAACCGGCGCGGGTGCCGCTGCGTCAGGTTTGAGCGCGCCGCCACGATTGCACGATTTGGCGATCAATTCGAGCGCTGCCCCGGGGTCTTCTAAGTAACCGGCTGTTTTTCCGGCCGGCTGCTCACGAAACGACAGGGATAGGGAGAGAAATTGAGAACTCGAATTGTGCTCGGCGGCCTGGCCGCACTCGCAGCGATGGCATTCGGCACCGGCACGGCCGGCGCCACCACGATCACCCCGCAGGGCCCGTTCACCGGCACCTCCAGCTCGGTGACTTTTCGCTTCTTTGCGACCCTGCCGGTGACGTGCACCTCGTCAACGCTGCCCGGCACGGTCAACGCCCCAGATGGGGGCAAATCATCGATCACGGGCGGTAAACCCACCTTCGGCAACTGCTGGAACGCTGCCGTAGGACTCGGACCCGTCGAAGTTACTTCCGTGGAACCGGTCAACGTCGAAATGACCAGCTTGTCGGGTGGCGTGAAAACCACCGTCCGCAACATCAGCCTGGACTTCTACTACCCGAAAACGTTGTGCAGGTATGACGTACTCGGTACGGAGACCACCGAAAACGCCGGGCTCTTTCCGGTCACGATCTCGCAGCTGGCCTTTTCAGCGCCTCAGACGGCAGTGCCTGCAGTGATGACGGTTACGCACATCTACCCCGGCAATAAAGGTGGCCCGTGCAACAGCAGCGGTGGCATCTACACCGGACAGAAGGTCGGATTCGAAGCGACCTACAAACTCGATCACTCGCTGATCGTCAGCAGCTAGAGGGCCGTTCCGGCATTCCGGCAGCCCGCGGCGGAGGAAGCTCCGTCGCGGGCTGCCGGTCCCGCTACGGTGGAAACCGCGCTCGCGGTCAGCGAGCCGAACCGAGACCAGGCGCCTGTGAAGATCTAGTGATTACGACCCAGGGTTCCGATCTGCTGGAGAGGGCGCGCGCCGGAGACGAAGCCGCGTTCGAAGCGCTGGTCGCGCCCTGGCACGGCCGCATGCTGACCCTCTGCTACCAGATGATGGGCTCGATCGATGAGGCCGAGGACGTCCTCCAGGACACCCTGATCCGGGCCTGGAAGGGGATCGGGCGCTTCGAAGGCAAGAGCGAAGTCGGCACCTGGCTGCAGGCGATCGCGGCGCGGCGCTGCCTGACCGCGATCGAGCGACGCCGCAAGCGCGCGCTGCCGATGGACTACGGCCCACCCACCCCCGACGGCGAGCCGGCCGGCGATCCCCTCCCCGGCGACGCCTGGATCGATCCGTTCCCCGAACTGGACGAGGGCGAGGGCGCGTTGATCGAGCCCTCGGCGCGCTACGAGCTGCGCGAGAGCGTCGAGCTCGCCTTCATCGCCGCGATCCACCACCTCTCGGCCAACCAGCGGGCGGTGCTGCTGCTCCGCGACGTGCTCGGGTTCAGCGCCAAGGAGACCGCCGAAGCGCTCGACACCACGACAGGGTCGGTGACCAGCGCGCTGCAGCGGGCGCGCCGGCGGATCGAGGAGCGCCTTCCCCGCCGCAGCCAGCAGGCGACGCTGCGGGCGCTCGGCGACGAGCGGCTGACCGACATCGTCGAGCGCTACGGAGACGCCTGGGAACAGGGGGACGTCGACGCCGTCGTCGCCCTGCTCAGCGAGGACGCGAGCTTCGCAATGCCGCCGCTCTCGACCTGGTTCCGAGGGACCGCCGCGATCGCCGCCTGGCTCCACATCGAGCCGCTCTCCGGCGATTGGCGCTGGCGGCTGGTGCCGCTGCGGGCGAACGGCCAGGCGGCGATGGCCTTCTACTGCTGGGACGAGGACGACGGGAGCTTCCTCCCGTTCGCGCTGAAGATCTTCGCGTTCGACGGCGAGCGCATCGTCGGTGCCACCGCCTTCATCGTCCGCGTCGTTTTCGGTGCCGACGGCGAGGCGCTGACCGAACTCGCCAGGGAGCCGGTCGACGAGGCTCGGAAGGCCACCGCCTTCACCCGCTTCGGGCTGCCGGCCAGGCTTCGCTGAAGGGACCTCGGTTGCCCGCCGGCGGTCGCGACTGGGTCGAGTGGCACCGCCAGTACGACGATCCGACCGCTCCGCTCGCGCGGCGGCTGGCGATCGTCACCGCCGAGATCGAGGCCTGGTTGGACGCCAATCCCACCCGCCCGATCCAGGTGACCAGCATCTGCGCCGGGCAGGGCCGCGATCTGCTCCCCGCACTGGCCGAGCGCCGCGAGACGCGGCGAATCGACGTCTGCCTGGTCGAGCTCGACCCCGACAACGCCCGGTTGGCTCGCCGGCTGGGCGCCGAGATCGACCTCGGTGGGTTCGAGGTCAGGGAGGCCGACGCCGGCCACCTCGACGCCTACCGCGGGCTCCCGCCGGCCGACCTCCTGCTCGCCTGCGGCGTCTTCGGCAACATCTCGCCGGCCGACATCCGACGGACGATCGAGGCCCTGCCCAGCCTCTGCGCTCCGGCGGCGACGGTGATCTGGACCCGGACCCGCGTCGCCCCCGACCTGACGCCGGAGATCCGCCGCTGCTTCGAGGCGGCCAGCTTCGCGGAGCGGGCGTTCCACGCGCCGGAGGACTCCCACTTCGCGGTCGGCGCCGACCAGCTCGTCGCCGCGCCGTCCTCGCCCCCTGGCGACGGCAGGCTCTTCACGTTCCTCCGCTGAGGCGCTCGGCGTCCAGCGCGGCTTGATTCGGACCCCGCGTCAGGATCTACGTTCGGCCGGTGGCGGCCCCGACGCAATCCCGGCTCCGCGTCGCGGTGCGTATCGCCGCAGCGCTCGTCGCCCTCGCACTGGCCGCGCCTGCCGTCGCGAGCGCCGCCGGCGAGGCCGAGGCAGCGACCTGGCTCGCCGCGACGCAGAATCGAGACGGCGGTTTCGGCCCCGCTCCCGGGGACCCCTCGGCCGGCGAAACGACCGCCTGGGCGATGCTCGGCCTCGAGGCCGCGGGACGCAACCCGCTCGACCTCGCCTACCGGGGCCGGACTCCGATCGACTTCCTGCGCGGTGATCTCGCCGACCTGCGGACCCCGGGCGACCTCGCCCGCACGATCCTGGCGCTCGAGGGCGCCGGCGTCGATCCGCGCGACTTCGGCGGCGGGGACCTGGTCGCGAAGCTGCTCGCCCGCCGCCGCGCCGACGGCTCCTACGAGGGCTGGCCGGGGACGACGGCCTACGCCGCGATCGCCCTGCGCGCGGCGGGAGCCACCGGCAGCCTGCCCCGGACCCTCGACTGGCTGCGCGGCGTCCAGAACGAAGACGGCGGCTGGGGAGACGCGCCCGGCACGCCCAGCACCTCCGATGGCACCGGCGCGGTGCTGCAGGCCCTGCCCCGGCGCTCGGCCGCCAGCAAGGCCGGCGTCGCCTATCTCCGCCGAGCCCAGCAGCCGGGCGGCGGGTTCGCTCTGGGGGGAAACAGCCTCGCCAACTCGCAGTCGACGGCGTGGGCGATCCAGGGTCTGATCGCGGCCGGCCACGACCCCGGCGAATTCCGTCGCGGCGGGACCGGCGCCCCCGAATATCTCGCCGCGCGCCAGGCGCCCGACGGCCACTACGCCTACTCGCGGTCAAGCGACCAGAACCCGATCTGGGTCACCAGCTACGCCCTCGTCGCCACGGCCGGAGATTTCTTCCCGATCCGGGCGCCGCGGCGCCGCTCCAAGCCGACGCCAGCCGGACCAGCAGTCGCCCCCGCGCCGGTAGCCGAACCGCAACGGCCGACCCCGGAGCCCAAATCGCCACAGCGACACGCTCCGGCCCCTCCCCCTGAGAACCGGCATGGCAACACCGCACGCCTGGTCGTGGCGCGGCTGCTCGAACGAGCTCTTTTTCTCGTCGCCGATTACTTCTCTCTGCTCGTCGGGTCTAACCCTTGAACGTCGGCATGGCTCGTCCTCAACACATCAGCGCGAAATCGCGCAAGACGATCGCGTCGCTGGCCGCTGTGATGCTTGCGGCGGCGGTCGCGGTCGGGCTCTGGGCGGCTTTCGCCGGGGCGGCGACCACGCTCACCGTCACCACCACCGCCGACACGTCCGCCAGCGGCGGGGCCTGCGGCAATACGGGGATCACGACCCCGCCCTCGCCTCTCAGCCTGCGCGAAGCGACCTGCCTGGCCAACAACATCGGCGGCGAAGTCAAAATCACCCTTCCCGCCGGCACCTACAAACTCTCCAACGGCGAACTGCTGCCCGGCAAGGCACCGGGCCAGACCGTCAACATCACCGGCGCCGGCGCGGCCAGCACGATCATCGACGGGCAGGGGCTCAGCCGGGTGCTCAACATCGACGCCCAAACCCTCGGCAACATCAAGTCGACGCTCACCGCCCTGACGATCACCGGGGGTGCCGACAGCACCATCGGCGCCGCCGGGATCCTCGACGGCTCCAACACCACGGCGCTGCCCGACGAACTGACGCTGGAATCGGTCACCGTGACCGGCAACCAGGCCAACGCCCAGACTCAGACGGTGAACAACCAGCCGGGCGGTGGACTCGCGATGATCGGCGGCCATCTTGTCGTCAACAACTCGACCTTCACCAACAATGGCTCCTACAGCAGCCCCGGCTCGGCGCTTGCCTACTTCTCCCAGGGTGGCGGCGGGTCCCAGAGCGTGAAAATCAGCAACTCGACCTTCAGCTCCAACCACGCCACCAACGCGAGAACGGGCCCCAACGGTGGTGCTGTCTCCATGCTGGGCGGCACCGGAAGCGAAATCACCGAAAGTCACTTCACCAACAACGACGTCATCGGCAGCAATACCGGTACCGTTCTCGGCGCCGCGATCTGGGACGAACACGGGAACCTCACCCTCACTCGGTCGACGTTCACCGGCAACTCGGTGTCGAGCAGCTCCGGCACGGCGACCGGCGCGGCGATCGCGCTCAGCTCGTCGACCAGCACCCTGACCCTGCACTACAACCGGATCGTCGGCAACACGCCGACCGGCTCGGCGGTGGCGTCGACGCTCGGCTCGATCAACGCGACCGAGAACTGGTGGGGCTGCAACACCGGCCCGGGAACGGCCGGCTGCGACGGCACCTCGGGCACCGTCACCTCGTCGCCCTACCTCAAATTCAGCGCCAGCGCCAGCCCCAGCGCGGTCGTCCGCCCGAACGGCACCTCGACCCTGACCGCCGGCTTCCCGACCGACTCCAGCGGCGCCACCGTCCCGGCCGGGGAAATCGGCAGCTTCGGCGGCACCGAAGTCACCTGGAAGGAACCGACCCCTGCCCCGGCGACGATCAACGGCTCGACCGGGACGACGAAAACCGCCTTCTCGGCCGGCAAAGCCACCGCCACCTATAACTCCCAGTCGGCGCCGGCCGGCGCCGGCGGTGCCGTGGCGGCGCTCGACAACGCCTCGATCTCTGTCCCCGTGGCCGTCGACCAGGAACCGGCGATCACCCAGAACCCCTCAAACCAGACGGTCACCCCCGGTGCGACGGCGACCTTCACGGCCGCCGCCAGCGGCACCCCGACGCCGAGCGTGCAGTGGCAGCGCAGCACCGACAACGGCGCCAGCTTCACGAACATCGCTGGCGCCACCTCGACCACCTACTCGTTCACCGCCGCCAGCGGCGAAACCGGCAACCAGTTCCGCGCCGTCTTCACCAACACGATCGAAGCCGCGCCCTACACGGCGACCACGACCGCGGCGACGCTGACGGTCGGCAAAGCGACGACGACGCTCTCGAGCACCGCCACCAACGCCACCCTCGGCGGCGCCGTTCACGACACCGCGACGCTCTCGGGTGGCTCCTCACCGACCGGCAGCATCATCTTCAACGCCTACGGCCCCAACGACGCGACCTGCACCGGCGCCGTCGCCTTCACCAAAACGGTGACGGTCAGCGGCAACGGCGAATACGGCTCGACCAACTTCACCGCCACCGCCGCCGGTGACTATCGCTGGACGATCGAATACTCCGGCGACGCCAACAACAAAGCGGCGACCTCGGCCTGCAACGCGACGAACGAGAAATCGACCGTCGCCAAAGTCGGGACGACGCTCTCGAGCACCGCCTCGAGCGCCCCCGCGCCCGGCCCGATCAAAGACACCGCGACGCTCGCCGGCGGCTCCAGCCCGACCGGCAATATCGTCTTCACCGCCTACGGCCCCAATGACGCCAGCTGCACTGGCGCCATCGCCTTCACCAAAACGGTCGCGGTCAGCGGCAACGGCAGCTACGGCTCGACCAACTTCAGCCCCGCCAGCGCCGGTGAATACCGCTGGACCGCCTCCTACTCGGGAGATGCCAACAACGAAGGCTCGACCTCGGCCTGCAACGCCGCCAACGAGACCTCGACGGTCAGCAAAGTCACGCCGACGCTGAGCACCGCCGCCACCGACGCGGCGATCGGCGGCGCGATCCACGACACCGCGGAACTCACCGGCGGAGTGACCCCGGGCGGCTCGATCGAATTCAAGCTCTACGGCCCGAATGACGCTGGCTGCACCGCGGCGGCGATCGAAACCAGGACCGTCGCGATCTCGGGCAACGGCGAATACGGCTCAGGCGATTACACCCCGGCCCTCGCCGGCTCCTATACCTGGAAAGTCGTCTACTCAGGCGACGCCAACAACCAGACCTTCACCTCGCCCTGCGGCGCCGCCGGGGAGACCTCCCAGGTATCGGAGGCGACTCCGACGATCTCCACGACGGCCACCAACGGCACGCTCGGCGGCTCGATCCACGACACCGCCACGCTCGCGGGCGGCCAGTCACCGGTGGGGATCCTCACCTTCAAGGCCTACGGCCCCGGTGACTCCGCCTGTGCCGGTGGCCCGGCCTACACCAAGTTCGTCGCCGTCAGCGGCAACGGCAACTACGGCTCGGAAAACTTCACCCCGACGAAAGCCGGCGAATACCACTGGGTCGCCGAATACTCCGGCGACGGCAACAACGAAGCCGTCGCCTCGGCCTGCGAAGCGACTGGCGAGACCTCCACCGTCGCCAAAGCCTCCCCGACCCTCTCCACCGCCGCCACCGACGCGACGGTCGGCTCCCCGATCCACGACACCGCGACGATCGCCGCCGGAGTCACCCCCGGGGGCTCGATCACCTTCAAGGCCTATGGCCCGGGCGACGCCACCTGCGCCAACGCCGCCGCATTCACCGCGACGGTTGCGGTCAGCGCCAACGCCTCCTACGCCTCCGGCAACTTCACCCCGAGCTCCTCGGGCTCCTACCGCTGGAGCGCCGAATACTCCGGTGACGCCAACAACAACAGCGCCACGTCTGCCTGCAACGCCAGCGGCGAGACCTCCCAGGTCACCAACGCCACCCCGACACTCTCGACCACCGCCACCAACGCCGCGATCGGCTCCCCGGTCCACGACACCGCCACCCTCGCCGGCGGCGTATCCCCCGGCGGCACGATCACCTTCAAGGCCTACGGACCCAGCGACGCGACCTGCGCCACCACCGCGGCCTTCAACGAAACGGTGACGGTCACCGGCAACGGCGCCTACCCCTCGCCCGACTTCACCCCGACGACCGCCGGCTCCTACAACTGGACCGCCGAATACTCCGGCGATGCCAATAACCAAGCGGCCGCCTCGGCCTGCGGGGCAAGCGGTGAGACCTCGACGATCTCCCAGGCCACCCCGACGATCTCGACCGCGGCGACCAGCGCCAAGATCGGCAACCCAGTGAACGACACCGCGACCCTCGCCGGCGGCCACGGCGCCGGCGGCACGATCGAATTCAAGGCCTACGGTCCCAACGACGCAAGCTGCACCGGCACCCCCGCCTTCAGTGAAACGGTGACGGTCTCAGGCGACGGCACCTACCCGTCGCCCGACTTCAACGCCACGGCGCTGGGCGAATACCGCTGGACCGCCTCCTACTCGGGCGATACCGACAACGCCGCGGTCGCCTCGGCCTGCGGTGGCTCGGGTGAGACCTCGACCGTGACCGAGGCGACGCCGACGCTCAGTGCCACCGCCACCCCGACGGCGGCGATCGGCGACCCGATCCACGACACCGCGACCCTCGCCGGCGCCCACAACCCCGGCGGGACGATCGATTTCAAGGCCTACGGCCCGGACGACGCCACCTGCGCCGCCACCCCGGCCTACACCAAGACGGTGACGGTCAGCGGCAACGGCTCCTATGGATCCGCTGACTTCACCCCGGCTCTCGCCGGCAAATACCGCTGGACGGTCGCCTACTCGGGCGACACCGACAACGAAGCGGCCGCTTCGGCCTGCAACGCCGCCAACCAGTCCTCGATCGTCGCCGCAGCGGCGCCGACGCTCGCCACCAGTGCCACCGACGCCGTGCTCGGCAACCCGGTCTCCGACACCGCGACCCTCGCCGGCGGACAGGGCCCGACCGGGACGATCGAATTCAAGGCCTACCCACCCGGCGACACCAGCTGCGCCAGAACTCCCGCCTACACCAAGACGGTGAGCGTCGCCGGCAACGGAACCTATGGCTCCGGGGACTTCACGCCGAGCGCAGTCGGTGCCTACCGCTGGGTCGCCACCTACTCGGGCGATGCCAACAACACTCCCGCCGACGGGCAGTGCGGCGACGCCGGTGAGACCTCGACGGTCTCGCCGGTGCCGCCGGTCACGCCGACCCAGCCCCCGGGCACGTCGCCGGCGCCGCCGAGCCCGACGCCGGGGCTCTGCACGGCGCCCGGTGCCAGCGCCAACGGCTACGTGCCGAAGGAAAAGGTGAAGACCGGGTTGGTGCCCGGCGTCAGGGCCCGGATCTCGGTCGCCAAGCCCTCGAACCTGCAGATCGCGGCGACCCTCCACTACCGCCTCGACGGCAAGGCCCAGAGCGCCGACCTCGGCAGCGTCCTGCTCGAAGACCCGGGAGCCCGCAACCTGCGCCTGGCACTGCCGAGCGGGCTGCGCGAAAGCCTGCCGGTCGGCACCAAGGTGCGGCTGGCATTGCAGATCGCCGCCGCCCCGATTGCCGGGTCGCCCTGCTCGCCCTCCCAGCACCGCAGTGTCGCCTTCAAGACGAAGGTGGTCCGGGTGCTGGTGGCTCGCCAGCCCTAGAGATCCGTCAGGCCAGAACCGGGTCCCAGCCAAAGGAGGCCAGGACGAAGCGGGCGATGCCGTCGAAGAGCTCGGGAGCTCGTCCCTCTTCTCCAGTCGTGAGCAGGGCACGCAGGATCGACGCCACGGCGCCGACGACGACCTCCTCGATGCAGTCGGGTCGAGTGGCGTCGGCGGGCACCGTCCGGCGCAGCAGCTCGACGCCTCGGTCGAGCGCATCCTGCTGGCGGTCACGCGTTTGAGAGCTGGCATCGGGCTCGGTGAGGAGCAACGCCCGGGCGCGCCCCGGATCGACCGCCACCCAATCGAGCAGGACGAGCAGACCGGCCTCGATCCGGCTCTGGGGACGCGAGTCGGCGGCGGCGCACGCCGCCTCGATGCGATCGAACAGCGGCGCCGCTAGAGGAAGTGCCTGGTTCCCAAGAGGACGCACTACCCATTAGACCCGAGCTGCCGAGAGAACTAATCGGCCGCCCCCGGGCGCCGGGACGAACGCTCTGCGGCGGCCCCTCGACGCCTAGAGGAACCGCCGTTCGAGGTCGTCGAAGAACTCGGCCGAGAGCCTTTCGAAGTCCTTGGCGCTCAACTCGATCTCGTCCCCCTCCTCGAGCCCGAGGACCGCGTCGGCGGGGAGATATTTGACGACCTTGGTGGCCCGCATCGCGCCGTCGTTGGTGATCAGGGCCTCGACGATCAGCTCGAGCTCGTTCAGCGGGTTGGTGTCCTTCCCGGTGACCGATCGCAGCCGGTGCACGTAGAGCCGATCGAGCGTCAGGGCGAGGTTGTTGAAGAAGGCCTTCTCGAACCCCGCCAGGTCGGCGGCCAGCTTGGCGTCGCCGGAGCTGCCGATGTCCTTGGCGAGCTTCCGGTAGGCGGCGAGCCCCCGCCTGATCCGCTCCTTGCCGTCGTCGACCTCTTTCCGGGTGTACTCCTTGCGACCGAGCATTCGATTCCTCTCTTAGTTGACGTCCGGAAGGCTGAGTCCCGCCATCACCCCGTCGGTGAGAGCCTCGATGGCGTCGTCGACCGAGCGCCGGGGAGCCTGCCCGAACAGGGCACGGAGGACCTGCGGTGCCTCGAGCAACCCGTGCACGGTCACGCCGAGGACCGCCCCGTCGACCCAGCCGCAGCGACCGGGAAGGACCGCGGCGGCGGCCGGATCGGTCGCGACGGTCGAACCGTGGCGGATCTCATAGCCGTCGAAGTCGAGACCCGCGAGCGCGCCCCACGGGCCGGCGATCGGCGCCGCGAATCGAGGCCGGGCGGGACGGACGACCTTGTCGCGCTCGAAGACCGTGCGCAGGGGCAGCAGCGAGAGGCCGGCGGCGTCGCCATCGACCCCGGCGGGGTCCCGCAGCTCCTCCCCCAGCATCTGCAGGCCGCCGCAGATCCCCAGCACGCGGCCGCCCCTGCGGCAGTGCGACCGCACCGCCCCGTCGAGCCCGGTCGAGCGCAGCCAGGCGAGGTCGGCCGCGACGTGCTTGGAGCCCGGGAGGACGACGAGGTCGGCACCGTCGAGGTCGGCGGGTCGCCCGGCCCAGCGCACCGAGGCCACCTGCTCCATGAGCTTGAACTCGTCGAGGTTGGACGCGGTCGGATAGCGAGCGACGGCGACCCTGGGCAGGCCCTCACCCGAGCGCGACAGCACCGCACCCTCCTCGTCGGGCAGATCGTGCTCGAGCCACGGGACGACCCCCAGTGTCGGGACCCCGGTCAGATGCTCGAGGCGTTCGGGGCCGGGCGGCAGCAGGGACCGGTCACCGCGGAATTTGTTGAGGACGAAGCCGGCGATCCGCTCGCGATCGCGAGGCTCGACCAGCGACCAGGTGCCGTAGAGGTGGGCGAAGGCGCCGCCGCGGTCGATGTCGCAGACGAGCAGGACCCGAGCGTCGGCGGCTCGGGCACAGGGCGAATTGGTCAGGTCGGAGTCACGCAGGTTGATCTCCGCCGGGCTGCCCGCGCCCTCGAGGACGACCAGCTCGTACTCGTCGAGCAGCGACCGCAGCGCTCGCAGGATCGGCGGCCACAGATGCGGGGCGCGTTCGGTCCAGGGCATGGCGCTGATCTCCGCGTCGGCGACGCCGTCGACGACGACCTGGCTCCGCGTCGGGCCCTCCGGCTTCACCAGCACCGGGTTCATTCGCAGGTCCGGCTCGACCCGCGCGGCGAGCGCCTGGAGGTACTGGGCAACGCCGATCTCGCCGCCGCCGATGACCCGCGCGTTGTTCGACATGTTCTGGGCCTTGAACGGCGCGACGCGGATTCCCTGGCGGGCGAAATGCCGGCAGAGCGCGGTCGTGATCAGGCTCTTGCCGGCCCAGCTCGACGTGCCCTGCACCATCAGGGCGCTCATCCGCGCCCCCTCATTCAGCGTGCCCGCCCGGCTCCCAGAGCGTCTCCGGCTCGGCGTTCACCGAGCGGGCGAGGATGAAGAGGAGATCGGAGAGCCGGTTCAGGTAGCGGACGATCTCGGGGTTGACCTCCTCGGCTCCCAGCACGGCGCGCTCGGCTCGCCGGCAGACCGTCCGGCAGACGTGCAGCTGGGCGGAGGCGGCACTGCCGCCCGGGATCGCGAAGGAGCCGAGCGGTTCGAGTCCGGCGTTCACCTCGTCGCATACCTCCTCCAGCCAATCGACGTAGCCGGCGTCGATCCGGCCCTCCCGCCGATCCCCCTCGGGGCTCCACGGCACGCTCAGGTCGCCGCCGAGGTCGAAGAGGTCGTTCTGGATCCGCGCAAGCCACCGGCGCGGTCGGTCGGGCATCGCGGCGATCGTCAGCGCCTGGCCGATCTGCGCGTTCAGCTCGTCGACGTCGCCGCCCGCGGCGATCACCGGCGCGGTCTTCGCGACCGGCGATCGGTCGCCGCGGCGGGTCTGCCCGGCGTCGCCGGCCCGGGTGTAGATCCTCGTCAGCTTCACTGCCATGCTCATCGCCTCCATCGTGTCGATTAACTGCTCGGTCGAGGGCTCCTCGGTGTCGTCGAGCGCCTGAAGGACCCCGCGGAGCCGCTGCCGCAGCTGCTCGGCGGCCTCGATCTGCTCGTCGATTCGCGCCAGCTGACCGCGGGTGGCCGCCGGCAGCGAGCCCTCGTCGCCGTCGATCAGCGAGGCGATCTCGCGCAGGCCGAACCCGAGGCCCCTGAGGGCGAGGATCCGGTAAAGGCGCTCGACGTCGCCGCGGCTGTAGCGCCGGTGGCCGCCGCCGGAGCGCTCCTCGGGCGCCAGCAGGTCGAGATTGTCGTAGTGGCGGAGGGTGCGGACGGTGACGCCCGCCTCCACCGCCAGCTCGCCGATCGTCCAGAGCTGCTCGTCTTCGCCCACCATGGACGGGACGCTAAACCCTGACGTCACGTCCGGTTCAAGGGCCTCCCCATGGCCTATTTCCTCGCCCCGCAGCCGGTGGCGATCGGCGCCCGGAAGTTCCGCGTCCTGCCGTTGTGGCCGCTCATCCGCACCGTCGCCGGCTGCTTGGATCGGCAGAGGTCGGCGCTGTTTTCCAGCAGCCCCCTCCCGCCCCCGGCGAGCCGGAGGACGAACCTGGAGACCGGCGCGTCGGGGACCTTGGCGAAGGTGGTGCGCAGGCGCGAGATTTCCGAGCCCTTGCGGCGCACCGAGTCGATGTAGCCGACAAGAGTGACGTCGATCTGGCCCTTCAGGCGGACGACCAAGTCGGGAAGCTCGCGCGCCCCGCCGTTGGAGCGCAGGTAGACCTTGCCGCGCAGCGGCTTGGCGAGCAGCGGCGTGCGGGCCGAGGCGCTGCCGAGCAGCGATTTGGCCGGGCACTGTTCGGCGGCGAACTGCGGCCGCGTGCAGACGTCGCCGATGTGAGCGTTGTCGATGAACTCGCTTTCCGGCAGGACGACCTGGACCCGTTTGATGTTGGCGCCGCCGGGGGGCGCGGTGAGGACGGCCCTCAGCGCCGGGTCCTGCGAGCGCTTGGTCTTGCCGCTGAGCCGCAGCGAGAGCTTCGGCGAGAAGCCGAGGCGTTCGCAATCGGCGACGAGGAAGCTCGCCGACGGACTGGCGCTGGCGCCGGCGAGGCCGCTGATCGTCGAGGTCACCCGCTTGGGCCCGCAGGACGTCGGGTTGCGCAGGAAGTCGGTGCGGTCGATCGAGACCGCGACGCTCCGCAGGTCCAGTGGGATGCCGGACAGGATCGTCGGCAGCGGATCGCTGACGGCGGTGATCCGAGTGGTTTCCGGGTCGACCCGGAGCGCCACGCGGACGACGACGTTGCCGAGGTCGAAGGGCCCGGCCAGCGCCGGGGCGACGATCGCCAGCGACAGCGGCGCGCCCTTGTAAGGACCGGCCAGGTAGGCCCGGCCGGTGTTGACGTAGAAGGGGCTGGAGCCGGCACCGGCACCGACGCTGACCGTCCCCACCTGGGATGCCGCCGGGCAGGCCGGCGTTGCCACCTCGGCGGCGCCGGTGCCCTCCGCCCGGGGAACGGCGGCGAGGGCGGCCTCGGGGCAGTATGGGATGCCCCTCAGGGATCCGAGCAGACCTTCGGGCAGCGTCGCCGTGATCGCGCCCAGTCCCTGGGTCCCGTCGGCGCGTGAGAGCCTCAGCACGAAGGGCGTGAACCCGCCGGCGAGGGGGCTCGCCGTCGCCGCTTCCAGCTTCGGATCGAAACCGCCGGCGGGACAGGCGGAGCCGCCTGGGCCGGAGGTGATCCGGAACGAGTCGGTGGCGCCGATCGGGGCGGTCCCCGACCACGGCACGAACTGCGCCGCGGTGACATAGGTGCCGCAGCTCGACGGCGTCCGCAGCGGCGCCGGCGGCCCGCCGAAGAAGTTCACCTTGAAGGTTTCGAACGGCAGCTGCGGGGCGTCTTCGAAGCTCGCCGTCAGCCGCCCGCTCGCGCTGGTCGCGACCCTGCCCGGCAGCTTGACCACGGTCCCGCTCAGCGGGTCTTCGAGGGCGAGGTAGACGGCCAGCAGCGAGCCGAACCGGTTTTCTCCCTGCCGGGCCAGATAGACCCCGCCCTTCAAGGGGTGCGGAAGCAGCGGCGTGACGACTTCGACGGCGCCGATCTTCGATTCGTCCGGGCAGGCGGCCGCGCCATCGCCCCCGAGCCCGATCTGCGCGTTCGAGCAGCTGGCGAGCCCGCCGGCCGAGGCCGGGTTGATCGTCATCCCCTCCGGCAGCGTGACGCTGGCGTCCTTCAGGTCGGCGCTCGCGAGCCCGTCCGGGTTCTGGTTCTGGGGCACCGTCACGGTCACCCCGAGGCCGCTCGGCGAGTCGGCTTCGTGGCTGGTCGGCTGCGCCTGGATCGAAGCTTCGAACGGCGCCGATTCGCAACCTTCGAAGATGAGCGGGTTGCCGCCCGGGTCGTGATCGAAGCTGGCCTGATGGAAGAGCCCGGGTTCCTGCCACGAGTCGGATTCGAGGCCGAAGCTGCTGGGAGATCCCGAGCAGGAGGTCGAGTTGTCGAGGAACGGCAGTCGCAACGCCGGACTGGAGACGCCGATTTCGAAGCCGCCGAGTCCATCGCGCTGAGGGTCATGGGATGGGTCCGCCGGGACTCCCCAGACGGTCAGGGCGATCGCGTTGAGTGGCAGACCCTGGCTGACGCGTATGGAATCGGTCTCGAGCGTGTAACCGCCCGGGGCCGCGGGGTCGGGAAGCACTTTGGAATCGATGAAAGCCCGGACGCTGCTGAAGTTGAACGCGAACTGCGCCGCCACACCTGGTGGTGGAACCATGTTGAACAGCGGCGCCGGAAACAGAGTGGTGCCGCCTTCAACGGCGAGTTCCACTATCCCGATCTGCGAATCGACCGGGCAGGAGGCGAAGTACCCTTCGCCAAGCAGGTCAGCCTGGGAGCAGGTCGCGGCCAGCGAGGGGTTGCCGACGAATCCGGGCGGCAGTTTGACGTCGATGTCCTTGACGTTGCCGTCCACTTCGAAGCCGCCGCCTTCGAGCGGGGTCGTCGAGTAGTGGATCGTCGTGCTCAGGTCAGGGTGGGCGCCAGCCTGCAGCAGCGGCTGACCACCGGAACCAGCCAGGGAGCCTTCGAAGCTCGCGATTCCGAACGCCTGGGCGCTGGGCGCCAGGGCGCCGAGCGCGAGCAGCGTCGCGGACGCGGCGATCGTCGACAGGCGCCCCCTCATCGGCCCGCCCTCCGGCAGCGGCCGGCTTCCGAGTGCGCGCGCCTCGCTTCGGCGTGGCGTCGGGAGGCGATTCGCCGCAGGCGCGCGGCGTGAGCGCCGGACGGCGACTTCGCGCGCCGGCGGGCGCGCTTGGCGACCAAGGCAATCCGGTGAGCGCGGCGCGACAGCCCACCGCAGGTGGCGCCATCGCGCGCCGAGGCGCCGCCCAGCGGCGTGGGAGCGGCCAAGGGCGAGGCCCCGCGACAGGCCTCGCCTTCGCATGGAGGCGGCGACCCTGGCGGATTCTGAGCGGCTATACCGCCGTCGACGCGCGCGTCATAGAGATCGGTGCCGCTGTCGATGTCGGCTCCAACCAAACGCTGATCGGTACGGAGGTAGACGTTGCTTCCGTCGGGCGTCGAGTCGGCGAAGTTCGACGGTTGGCCGCTGGTTCCGGTGGAGATCAGGCTCGTGTTCCCATCGCGCCACCGGTAGACGTCTTCGATCCCGTTCGAGTCCCTCCCCACCAACCGGTTCGGGGTGTCGAAGAAGACCGAGCCGTCGTTCAGCACGGCGCGACCGGCGTAGCCACCGACGATCGCTTTCTGAGCGAGAGCCCCGAGACTCGAGTCGCCGCGGGCCGGTCCGGCGCAGGAGGTGCAGGTCAGCTGGCCGGTCGCGTATTCGTACTCGAATACCTGCGCACAGTGTTCGGCCACCTGACCGGTGACCGGGCAGTCGGGGCTGGGGACGTCGGTTGCCGTCAACGGCGCCGAGGAGACGAAGGCGAAGTGCTCGCCGTTCGGGCTGACCATCGCCTGGCCTGGACCCGTCGTTTCACCGGGGGCCGGATCGGCCTGGGCGATCAGCCTGATCGCGTCGTCATGCCAGACATAGAGGTTCGTGCCGAGACCCGACGCAACCACCGAGCCGGGTGCCAGCGCGGCTCGCGCGGCGAAGTACACATAGGAGCCGTCTTCGCTGACCCCAAGCGTGCTCGTCACCTGCGCCCCTTCCGTTGCCGATTCCGCAGAGGGCGTCAGGTCGGTGACCTTTTTACTGCCGAGTTCGAAGCGGTAGAGAGTGTTGGAGAAGTGGGTGTGAGAGGCGTTCGTGAGTTCGGCGCCGCTCGTGAAATAGGCGATCGCGCCGTCCGTGCTCGCCCCGGCAAAGGTCACTTCCCGCACTTCACCTTCGCCGGGTCCTTCCTTCTGCGAGACCGAAACCGGATACGTCCTGGCGTCGTCTTCGCGCAGGTAGAGGAGACCGCCGGCGCTGGAGCCAAGCTCGAAATACACCCTCGAGCCGTCCCTGGAGACGGCGTTCACTCCGGTCGGGGCATAGGTGGAGGTCGGGGCGATTTCGCCGTTGCCGAGGCGGCTGACGACTTCGACGTGACCGTCCGTGTAGTCGTAGATCTGGTAGATCCCCGGCGCGACGCCTTCGGCCAGCGGCGCGGCCGACGTCAGGATCAGGTGATCCCAACCCGGCGAGCCACCGAGGTAGGCGCTGCCGGCGGACTGGGCGCCGGCGAAGTTTTCGAGGAGTTCGTGGCCGGCTTCGGATCTGATCAGCGTTCGGGCGCCGGTCCGATTGTCGCGGACGTAGACGTTCGAGCCGCCTTCGATCGCTCCCGGCGCCAGAGCCACGGAGCCGGCCTGCAGGGTCTTTTCGAGGCCCTCGGAGAAGGCCGTGCTGGAGAGTTCGAGCAACCCCTGATCGTTGAGCGTCGGAGGCTCGACGCCTGCGGTCGACCAACCCGCCGCACCGTCTCGCCTGGAGAGGTAGAGGCTGTAGATCGGGCTGGCTTCGGCAGCGCCGAAAGCCGAGGTCGAGAGGAAGGCGACGGCGTCACCATCTGGAGCGCTCTGGTCGGGGTAAAAGCGCTCGACGAACCCGTCGCCCTTGTTCGGCGGCGAGACCATCTCGTAGGCCCGGCATTCCGGCAGCAGGGCCGACGGTCCCACCCGCAGCGCTTCGTTGGGACAGGACGCGGCCGCCGCCGTACCGGCGAACAGCGCTGCTCCGCAGCAGGCCGTCACCGCCAGCGCGGTCGCGAACCTCGAGACCGCCGAGCCTCCAGCCGTCGTTTCACCCAGTCGCCCGCGAGCACCCGTCATCGACCCCCCTGCTTTCCCGTTCCGAATTCGAAGATCCAGGGGGTTAGACCCCGGGTGGTCTCGCCGATTAATCGCTGGGGGCGAAGCCGGGGGCTCCCCGGGCTAGGACGCCTTGGTGCGCGAAGCCCACAGCATCGCCCAGCGCCGGCGCCGCAGGCCATGGGGCGCAAGTGCCGGCAGGCGGCGACCGCGGGAACGGACCGGGTGCGAAAGGAGCTGCGAGGCCTTGGTCTCGTAGACGAACGTGCCCCCGGGAGCGAGGACCCGCGCGATCTCGTCAAGCGCAGCCTGGGACCTGGCGATGTGGTAGAGCGTGCCGAAGTCGATGATCACATCGAAAGCCTCATCGGCGAACGGCATCCCGCGTACGTCGCCGCAGTGGAGCTCTGCCTCGGTCCCGTGCTCGCGGAGGTTCTCGGCGGCCTCCACCAGCAGCTCCTCCTCGATATCCAGACCGACCAGCCGTCGGGGGCTGCACAGGCGGTCGAGGACGGGCAGGGCGACCCCGCGTCCGCAGCCGATCTCGAGGATCCTCGCGTCGGTAGGCAGCCCAGGGACCGCACCAACACGGGGACCTCCAACTGAGCCTGTCGGGTGTTCCGCCCCTGCTCGTTTGGGAACGGGCGGTACTCGGTCGGGTCGAGCTTGCTCTCGGTTGTCATCGACTTCCTCCCAGCTAGTTGCTGACCATTGGTCGATAACCCTATAGAACTTGTCGACCGACGGTCAGCAACGAGGCAGGGGCATGTTCTCAGCCTTCCGCCATCGCAGACGGGCGTCCCAGGGCGAGTGGGATCGAGCGCGGCTGGCCCTCGATCGTCGCCAACAGCATCACCGGGGCGCGGCCGATCACTCGAATGGCGCCGGGCCAGACGGTGCGAGGCCGGTCTCGGCATGGCTGGAACTCGACTTCGGCATAGCCGGCCCCGCTCCGGAGCGAGCCGAGAGGCCGCCCGGTTTCGTCGGCGACGCGACCGTAGTAGAGGAACACTCGGTTGCGCAGCGCGAGCGGGACACTGAGCACGATGTAGTCGTGACCGCTGACGAGGACGGGCATCGGCGCGGCAAGCTGACCGCCCGAGACTTCGACCATGTTCGCCAGCGGTCGACCGGGGACACCCAGGGCGCCGGCGCCCACCGTGGTCTGCCGCCAAACCGAGTTCGCCGTCGTGGCTGGCGAGGACGACGGTCGGCAAGCGGCGACGGACGCTTCCGTCACTTCCACCGGTTCGGAGCTCCCGCCCACCGCCAGGACGATCGCGACGATCGCGGCTGCACCCACGATCAGGCCCTGTTTGAGCAATGCGCCGACCCGTCAGCCGCTCGGCTGCGGCCAGGGAATCGCGTCCTCGGCATCCTGGTCGCTCGGCTCCGGCCATTCGCGAATCTCCCGCAACTCGGTTTCGGCCGCCTCGCGGCTGCGAAAGGGTTCGTTTTCGTGAATCGCGACGCCGTCGGCGGGCACGATCGCAAAACCCTCCACCGGATCTCCGCTCAGCGGGCCGCCCTGATCGCTCCAATCGACATCTGCGACCGGCACGATCCGTCCCTCGCGCTGGAGGATCCTCACCTGCGCGGCGTCATAGACAAACCTTGGCATTGCTCCTCCTCTGTTCCTGGCTCAAGGCACCGTTGCTAAGTGAATTCTCAGGGTCGCTTGAGGCCTGACACAGGTTCCGCCGCCACCCTCGCTGGGTAGCTTCCCCCGCTGCACCCATATAGAGAACTCGTCCGTCCCCCAATCGAATCCCCGGAGGCAATCGAACATGTCCGTTCTGCAGATAGTCGCGCTCAACATCGGTGCGGCGGCGCTCTTGACGCTGATTCTGACCGCGTTGATGCTGCTCCCCAAGCGCCTTCACCCGCATCGCCATCCCCATCTGGCGGTCCACCATCACGACGCCGCTCCCGTCGCGCCCAGCCAGAGCCCGGAGCGCCGCGAGCGGGCCCAGCACCGCAATCCGAGCCGCGTCGGCGAGACGGTTACCGACCATTAATAGTGGGTAGTTAGAGGCCATGTCCATCTTGGCGATCATCCTCATGAACATCGGCGCCGCCGCGATTCTGGTGGCGATCATCGCAACCGCCATGCTGCTGCCTTCGCGCCTGGATCGGCCTTTCGCGACCGGGCACTCGCATCGCCAGAAGCTGGCGCTTCGCAGGCACCTGCAGCTGGCCGGCAGGCAGCGACGGCCAGCTCGGTCGACCGAGCGCGGTCTGCGGCCGATTCCCGACTGACGATTCGAGCGCCGGACACGCGCTATTCGGGTTCCGAGGCCAGCGTCTTGAGGTCCGTCGCGACCCAGGTCGGCAGAAACGGATAGACCATGCCGGCGCGCTCGAAGCCCTTCGAGTCGACGAGGTAGAGCGCGTCGGTGTGTTCGATGTCCCCGGTCGTCCGCCGGACTTGGATCCGGTACTCGTGCCAGACCGGTTCCAGCTGCGCCTTCGTGCCCAGCAGCCAGCGCCAGCGGAAGCCGGCGAGGCCGAAGCGCTTGATCGCCCTGCGCGCCGAGCCCGGCGAGTCTTCCCAGGGGTTGACGCTGACCGCGATCACGAGCGGCCGGTCGGCGCGCGGCACCTGACGGAAGCCCGCCGCCAGCGCCCGGCCGACCAGCGGGCACTCCTGGTGGCACTGGGAGTCCATGAAGACGACGACCGCCGGTTCGCCTCGCACAGAGGCGAGGGTGAAGCGTTGGGAACGCGAGTCGCGCAGCGAGATTTCCGGCGCTCGCCTCAACCCCTGTGGCCAGACCGCCTGGCCCCGCACCTCGGCCGCCGTCGAGAGGCCGGCGGCGGCCTTCGTGGTCCCGCCGCCGCCAAGGAGGCTGTGAGCTCCGAGGCCGAGCAGGACGCCGACGATCGCAGCCGCGGTCACCGTGGCGACCGCACGCCGGCGGCTGCCCCGCGGTCCGGTCAACGAGCCCCCCGCCGCGCCGACCCCGTCACTGGTGCCGCCTGCTCGCCACCGCGTAGCAGAGGAGAACGGCGATCAGGACGACCAGCGGGAACACGGTCGAGAAGACGCCCGAGAAGCTCGTCCACCCGGAGGCCGCGTAGGACAGCGCGAGCGGGTTCATCTCATCCAACTCCTCTCGGAAGGGTCCCCGGCCGGCCGGGCGCGCGGCGCCGCGACCCGCTCGGCTCGAGCAGGCGGTAGGCGATCGCGATGATCGCCACCGAGTAGGCGATCGATCCCGGAACCCACATCACGCCGGCGGCGAACTGCTGATCGGTGAGAGCCGAGATGTGCCCGGGACGGCTGGCCTCATCGGCGTAGGCCGAGTAGAGCGGCGATCCCGCCACCGCCAGGACGATCGCCAGAACCCAGCCGACGACCATCGTCGAGCCGAGGTAGACGAGCTTGCCGACATCGGTGAGGGTCGAGCGCCAGGGTGGCGAGTAGACGACCCGGGTCCAGAAGAGCAGGGCGGTGGCGAAGAACGTCAGGTGCTCGAAGGCATGGACGAATTCCGAGCGCAGAGCAGCGTCATAGAGGAACGGCAGATGCCAGACGCAGAAGGTCACGTTGAAGAGGAGCCAGGAGACGAGGGCGCCGCCGCAGAAACCCGCCGCCGCTCGCAGCCAGCGCCAGCGCGGGGCGGCGATCGCGCCGGCGACGGAACGACGATAGGCGAGCGGAAAGCCCCGCCACATCCGGTTCCAGGGCCGGGCCAGCGCCAGCAGCGGCGTCGCCACGCCGATCAGGAGGATGTGCTGGACCATGTGGACCCAGAAGAGTTCGTCGGCGAGGCTGTCGATCGGCGAGTCGAGGGCGACGACGATCGCGATGAGGCCGCAGGCGAAGGCGGCGGTCCGCCAACCCTCTCCCCCCGGCCGCCGGCGCCGGCGGCCGCCGAGCCAGTAGAGCAGCGCCGCGCCGAGCACCCAGAGCAGCGCCGGGCCGCCGGTCCAGTCGAGAGTGGTGGACAGGGCCGACAAGGCTCAAACCAGGTAGAGGATGATCCAGGCGAGGACACCGATCGCCGCCAGCAGGCCCCAGTACATCGCCCCCGGCAGGAAGCCCTCGGGAACCGCCGCCTCCTCGCGGCCGCGGTTGCGCAAGCCGGCGGCAAAGGCGATCTCGACCCGGTAGAGGGTCAGCAGGGTGGCGACGATGTAGAGCGCGGTCCAGCCGAAGAAGACGCTCGCGTAGCCGCCGCTCTGGGGGCCGAAGGGGATGTGGGCGTACTCGACTGCCTGGGCGACGCAGGCGAAGAGCCCGAGGAGCAGGGCGACCCCGGAGGGAAGGACCCAGCCGCTGCGGCCGCGGTTGGCGACATGCGCCGCGTAGCCGAAGGCGACGGCGCTGAGCACCAGCGCGGCGGCTATCGCGATCCCGTAGCCACTCGGCGGTTCGACTCCGGCGGGTCGCCAGAGCTCGTTGCTGTCGAGCGAGCGCAGGTAGAAGTAGGCGAAGACGAAGCCGAAGAAGAACATCACCGTGGCGCCGCCGACCAGCCCGAAGCCGATCCGGTCGATTCGTTCGTGCAGCTCCGGGGTCTCGGCGTAGCCATCGGGCGTATGGGTGGTCACGTCGGGCATCGGTCAGCTCCTATCCCGGGGCCGGCGCCTCGGCCGGCGGCACCGGTGGCATCGCCACCGGCGGGACCCCGTAGTCGTAGGGATCGGTGTCGATCACCGGCGGGCGCTCGAAGTTTTCGACCGGCACCGGGGTCGGCAGCTGCCACTCGAGCGAGTGCGAGTCCCAGGGATTGGCCGGCGCCGGGACCCGTTTGATGATCAGCGAGTAGACGACGTTGCCGAGGAAGACCAGCATCGAGGCGCCGAGCACGAAGGCGGAGACCGAGACCCAGTCATTGAGCGCCTGCAGGTGGCTCGGGTAGGTCACCACCCGCCGCGGCATCCCCATCAGTCCCAGGGCGAAGAGCGGCGCAAAGGTCGAGTTGAAGGCGATGAACATCGTCCAGAAGTGGATCTTGCCGAGCCGTTCG
The DNA here is from genome assembly GCA_963839115.1 of uncultured Actinomycetes bacterium. Classification (GTDB taxonomy): domain Bacteria; phylum Actinomycetota; class Thermoleophilia; order Solirubrobacterales; family 70-9; genus VAYN01. Next base: position 390,821 of record CAWITM010000001.1, on the reverse strand, counting down.
TTCAACGCCACGCCGAACATCTTCGGCACCCAGTAGTAGATGGCGGCGAAGAAGGCGAAGACCAGCCCGCCCATGATCGTGTAGTGGAAGTGGGCCATTACGAAGAAGCTGCCGTGGGTGGCGACGTCGCTGGGCACGTCGGAGAGGAAGACCCCGGAGGCGCCGCCGATGAAGAAGTTGAAGAACCAGGCGAGGCAGAACAGCATCGGCACCGTGTAGCGGATCTTCGCCCGCCAGAGGGTGCCCATGCCGGCCAGGAAGACGAGCCCGGTCGGGACCGAGATCGCCTCGGTGGAGAACATGTAGAACGGCCGCAGCGAGGAGTTGAGACCGCTGACGAAGAGGTGGTGCTGCCAGACGAAGAAGCTGAGCAGGGCGACGCCGAGGATTCCCGAGACGGCGATCCGGTATCCCCACAACGGCTTGCGGGCGAAGACCGGCAGGATCTCGAGGATGATTCCGAAGCCGGGGAGCGCGAGGACATAGACCTCGGGGTGACCGAAGAACCAGAACAGGTTCTGGAACAGGTAAGGGCTGCCGCCGCCGCTGGAGAGGAAGAACGAGGTCTGCACACTGCGGTCGAAGGCAACCATCAGGAGCGCCGCGATCAGCACCGGCGCCGCCAGGACCATCAGCACGCCGGTGCTGATTGCCCCCCAGCAGAAGACCGGCAGGCGCCCCCAGGTCAGCCCGGGGGCGCGCATGGTGATCGTGGTGACGATCATGTTGATGCCCAGAAGCGCCATCGAGATGCCGACCAGGCCGAAGAAGAAGATGTAGGAGTCGAAGCCGTAGTTCGCCTCGTCGTTGAGCGGCGCGTAACCGGTCCAGCCGGTCGGGAAGCCGCCGAAGAAGAGGGTGGTCATCAGGATCGCCCCGGCCGCCATCAGCAGGTAGAAGGTCAGCGACTCGATCCGCGGGAATGCCATCCGACGGGCGCCGATCATCAGCGGCAGGAAGTAGTTGGCGAACGGGCCGAGGATGCCCGAGGTCATGATCCCCATCATCATCGTGCCGTGGAGGCCGACCAGGGTCAGGTAGTTGCCCGCTCCGAATAGCTGTGGCGAGGGCCGCAGCAGCTCGGCCCGGATCAGCATCGCGTTCATCCCGGCGATGAAGAAAAAGAATCCGATGCCGACCAGGTACTGGATGCCGACCACCTTGTGGTCGGTGCAGAGGGTGAAGTAGCGGCCAACGCCTCCCTCCTCCTTTTCGGCCTGGGTCGCGGGACCGCCGAGCATCCGCGAGAGCGGGTAATTCAGGAAGCCGAGCCCGGCGACGAACCCGATCACCGCGAACAGGTAGCCGAGCAGCAGGGCGACGTCGTTCTGGTTGGTGTCAGCGAAGTAGTCGAGGCTTTCGGCGTGGATCTGGTGCCCCAACCACCAACCGAAGTAGAAGCCGACGATTCCCAGCACGATCCCGGTGAGGAGGTTGAATCCGATCAGGCGACGCCAGAGCGGTTTCGCGACTGCTTCGCTGTTCATCCAGCCCTCCGCTCGGGTTCGGGGAAGTAATGCGTGGAGTACTTGGGAAGGGTCTTGGTTGCTGGCGCGAAGACACGCCGCTGTTCTTCGATCCATTCGCCGAAGGAGCTTTCGCTGACGACCTGGCCAGTGTCGAACATGTAGCCGTGCCACAGGCCGCAGAGCTCCGAGCAGCGGAGTTCGAATGACATTTCCTCCCGCGGTTCGACGAAGGCGACGTTGTCGACACCCGGATTGGCGTCGGCCTTGACACCGAGCCGGGGCGCCCAGAAGGAGTGGATCACGTCAAGAGAGGTGACGTGGAATTCGACCTTCCTGCCGACCGGCAACTCGAGGTGCGCGGTCTCGACGCCGCCGTAGGTCGGATAGCGATAGGTGAACTCCCACTGCTGGGCGATGACCTGGACCGGCAGGACGTCACCGGAGAGCTTGAATGCCGGTTCCGGACCCTGGCCCCCACCGGCTCCCGCGTCGGCCAGCTCGACGGTCCCGAAGGTCGCCAGGAAGAGGACGATGACCGTGGTCCCGGCCAGCCAGGGGATGTGGACGGCGGGATTGTCGCGGGTGGCGATGCCTTCCTCGCTCGGCTCCCCCCGGCGCCTGAAGACAAGCATCGTGTAGGCGAAGTAGACGATGATCGCGACCGCGATCGGGGTGACGATGCCGAGCAGAACGGTGTCGTCGAAGAGCTGGTTGGCGGCGGCGCTGGTCGCATCCCCGGGCGGCAGCGTCGGAGCGATTACGGCGACGACGATCGGGGTCAGGATCGCGCTCAGCACGAACCAGACGATCGCGATCCGCCGCATGTGGTTCGGCTCGTTCACCTCATACCACTTCGAGGAAGCCGTCCATGTAGCCGATCGTCTGCATCGGGCCGCCGAACCCGGCGAGGAAGCCGGCGGCACAGGGCACGAAGCACTGCCACCGGTAGCGGCCAGGCTTGCCGGTGTGGATCGTGAAGGTGATCGTTTCGTGCGCCTGATCCAACGTGCAGGGACCTTCTTCGCACTGGTTTTCGGCTTCTTCGGGGACGCCTTTGAGGGGCACGATCAACCCGATCTGAGGCACAGCGAAGGTGTGCGAGGCTTCTTCGGGAGGGATCGTCTGCATCGACTTGCCGTCGACCGCCATCGTGTCGCCGACGGTCCCCTGAACCTGCGAGAGGAAGGGGTTGCGCAGACCGCTGTCGCCGTCGAACTGGTACACGGTCACGTGGACCAGGGAGTTGGCGGGGACTTTGTAGATCGTGCTGTGGATCCACTTTCCCTGTGGGTCCTTGATCAGATAGGAGACCCAGGGTGGGTTTTCTCCCTGCGGTCCCACCGCCGCCTCGGTTTTAAGGGTCAGCTGGGCTTCGTGCGGGGCGGTCGCGGTGGCCGAGACGGTGGGCGGCTCGGTCACGAGGTTCGCTACGTAAAAGCCGATGAGCGCGGCAAGGACGACCACCACGACGCCCACGATCGAAACCCTGGTCCACAGCGATCCCATCAGACCTCTCCATGCAACCCCGCATGTCAGCGACTTGGACGAGACGCCGTCTCGGGAACCTAAACCCGCGAAGAGCCTCCCGTCAAGATTTCTTTGGCCAACGCCGACGAGCCGAGGGCCCGGGAGGCAAATTTCTCATCGCCCTCAGCGAGGGTGACGGCGCGCCGACCGGGCCCGGCGATGGGCGCGAAGAGCTGCCCATTGGCGGCGCGTGTAGCCGTCTGAAAACGGTTGACGCAGCTTCGTCGGAGCGAGCATCACGATCGCCAGGACCGCGACGAGAACCAGTCCCGCCAAGATGCAGACGATCACCAGCGTGGTCGACATGCACCTCTGATACCCGCTGCGAGTGTGTGCAACCCGGGCACGGTCCCCCGTGGTGACTATTTTCGGCGCGCGCGCCGGGACCGGAAGAGGAGCGCCTGGCAGACGATGACGCCGAGGACCAGTGCGATCGAGATGCCCGCGACGATTCCTCGCAGCGTTCCGATCAAGATGGCAAGCAGCATCGCTTCGGTCAATGGACTCCCGGCCAGCGTACATTCGACCTCGCCGGTGGGCGCTCGCTCAACTCTGCGGCACGGATCGCAGCGCCCGGTGGAGATCGGCCGCGCTCTGGGGTCCGCTCAGCACCTCGACGATCCGGCCCTGGGAATCGAGGACGACGGTGGTCGGCAGACCATTGAATCCGTAGCGGGCACCGAAGGTGCCGTCGGGATCGCTGAGGACCGGGAAGGTCCAGCCGTACTGGTGGATGAAGCTGCGGGCCGGGCCTGACTGATCGGTGTAGTCGACGCCGACCAGCTGCCCGGAACCGCGCAGTGAGCGCTGGAAGCGCTCGAGTTCGGGCGCCTCGGTGCGACAGGGCTCACACCAGCTGGCCCAGAAGTTGACCAGCGCCGGCTCGCCGCGCAGGCTCGCCAGCGTCGTCTTCGGCGGCTGCAGGACCGCCGCCGGCAGCGGCGGCGCCGGCTTGCCGGTGTTGTCCGAGCGCCCTGAGGCGACCTCGAAGACGATCAGACCGGCCACCAGGACCACCACCAGGGTCGGGACGATCGCGCGCCGCACGCCCGGCCTACCCCTGCCCGGGCAGCGGCACGTCGTCGACGATCTGGGAGACGTCGATGTAGGTGCTGCTGTCGACCGCGGGCTGTCCCTCGAGGACACCCGTGGCAATTGCGAGCACGGAAACGACCGAGGATTTGAGCGCGTATCGGAGCAAGATCATCGGGGCGCAGAAGGCTAGCCCTCATCTGCGGCGGGCGCCGGCCCCATTTCCTGCCCGAGCGACGCTCAGGCCGACGACGTGATCGCGACGGCCTGGAGGTTGACGAAGGCTCGCATCCCGATCTCGCCACCGAGCTCACGGCCGACGCCGCTTCGCTTGACGCCGCCGAAGGGGATCCGCGGATCCGAGGCGGTCATCGCGTTGACGAAGACCATGCCGGCTTCGAGTTCGGCGCTGAGCGCCTCGGCGCGGTCGAGATCGGTGGTCCAGAGGCTGGCACCGAGGCCGAACTGGGAGTCATTGGCGGCGGCGATCGCGGCCTCCTCGTCGGCGACGCGGACGACGGCCGCGACCGGTCCGAAGGTCTCCTCGCGCAGGACCGGCGCCGTCGTGGAGGCCTCCGCGCTCAGGACCGTCGGCTCGTACCAGGCGCCGTCCTCGGCCGGCGCCTCGCCTCCGGTCAGGACCTCCGCCCCGCCGGCGACCGACCTCTCGACCAGCCCGGCGAGCTCGTCGCGGAGGTCGGCACGAGCCATCGGGCCGAGCTGGGTCTCGGGGTCGAGCGGCGCCCCTCGGCGAAGCGATGAGGCGGCCTCGGCGAAGCGCGATTCGAACTCCTCGGCGACCGCCTCGACGACGATGAAGCGCTTCGACGCGATGCAGCTCTGACCGGCGTTCTGGAAGCGGGCGGTGACCGCGACCTCGACCGCCGCCTCGAGGTCGGCGTCGGCGAGGACGACGAACGGGTCCGAGCCGCCGAGCTCGAGCACGGCCGGCTTGATCTCGCGACCGGCGGCTTCGCCGACGGCGACGCCGGCCGCATCAGAGCCGGTCAGGGTGACGCCGGCGATCCGCGGGTCGGCGATCATCGCGCTGGTCTCGCGGCCGGGGACGATCACGGCGGTGAAGACGCCCGGCGCGGCGCCGGCGCGCTCGAAGACCCGCTCCAGCCCGAGGCTGCAGCCGGTCACGTTCGAGGCGTGCTTCAAGACGAAGCAGTTGCCGGCGGAGACGATCGGCGCCGCCGCCCGCATCGCCTGCCAGAGCGGGTAGTTCCAGGGCATGATCGCCAAGACGACGCCGAGCGGGCGCTTGTGGACGGCGACGCGGCGGTCCTCGCCGGCCTCGATCGGCTCCGGCGCCAGGAACTCCTCGCCGTGCTCGGCGTAGTGATCGGCCGCCCAGGCGCACTTCTCGACTTCGGCCTTCGCTTCGGTGATCGGCTTCCCCATCTCCCGGCTGACGGTCTCGGCGAGGTTCTCGGCGTCGGCGCGGAGCTCGCGCGCGACTCCGCTCATCAGCTGGGCGCGCTCGGCCCAGTGGCTGCGCCGGAAGCTCGCGAAGACATCGGCGGCGGTGCCGAGCACGGCATCGATCCTCGCCTCGTCGAAGACCTCGTAGGTCGCGAACGTCTCTCCGTTCGCCGGGTCGATCGACTCGACCACCGCGCTGCCGTTGCTCGAACTCATATCGATGTCTCCATCCTTTCCAAAATCGCGGGCCTCCCTACGTCTGTCTCCCGCCGGATGTCCTGGCGCCCGCACGGCACTCCTCAGCGCTCCAGGACCAGGCCGAGGAACTTCTGGGTGCGGGGCTCGCGGGGGTTGTCGAGGACCTGCTTGGGGTCGCCCTGCTCGACGATCACGCCGCCGTCCATGAAGACGACCTGGTCGCCGACCTCCTTGGCGAAGCCCATCTCGTGGGTGACGACGAGCATCGTCATGCCTTCTTCGGCGAGCTCTCGCATCGTGTCGAGGACCTCTTTGACGAGCTCGGGATCGAGCGCTGAGGTGACCTCGTCGAAGAGCATCACGTGCGGTTCCATCGCCAGGGCGCGGGCGATCGCGACGCGCTGCTGCTGGCCGCCCGAGAGCCGTTCCGGGTACTGATTGAGTTTGTCGGCGAGACCGACGCGTTCGAGCAGCGCCGTCGCTTTGGCCTCGCACTCCGACTTCGATTTGCCGAGCACCGTTCGCGGCGCCAGGCTGACGTTGTCGAGCACGCTCATATGGGGAAAGAGGTTGAACTGCTGGAAGACCATGCCGACCCGCTGGCGGACGAAGTCGAGGTTCCAGCTCTCCTCGCCGGTGCCGGAGCCCGGCCCTTTGCAGATGTCCTGGCCCTCGAGGAAGATCTCGCCCTCCTCGGGCGGCTCGAGCAGGTTGCAGCAGCGCAGCAGCGTGCTCTTGCCCGAGCCGCTGGGGCCGAGGATGCAGACGACTTCGCCTTTGGCGACGTCGAGATTGACGCCTTTGAGGACCTCGAGCTGCCCGAAGCGCTTGCGGATTCCCTTGAGGCTGACCATCGCTTCCGGCATGACTAGGCCACCTCGATGTGGGCGCCGCGGGTGATTTTGCCCTGGTTGCGCTTGATCATGTAGTCGACGAGCCGCGCCATCGGCAGGGTGATGATGAGGAAGAAGGCGGCGGTCAGGATCAACGCCGAGCTGTTCAGCTGTTCGGCGAGGATTTCGCGGCTGACCAGGACCGACTCGGCGAAGGCGATGACGCTGACCAGGGTGGTGTCCTTCAGCAGCGAGATCAATTCGTTCAGCATCGGCGCCGGGATCTTGGTCACCGCCTGGGGGACGATGATGTGGCGCATCGCCTGCGGGTAGCTCATCCCCAGCGAGCGAGCCGCCTCCATCTGGCCTTGCGGGACGGCTTCGATGCCGGCTCGGTAGACCTCGGCCATGTAGGCGCCGTAGACGAAGACCAGAGCGGCCACCCCGTACCAGAACGGGTCGGGCTTACCGAGCCACTCGGGGATGCGGAGGCCCTTCGGCAGGAAGGTCAGGAAGGGGACGCCGCCGGAGATCAGCAGGATGATGATCAGCAGCGGGACCGCCCGCAGGATGTCGATGTAGGCGATCGTCAGGAAGCGGAAGGGCCAGGTTTTCTTCCCCGGCAGCTGCCGTATCAGGGCCAGGACCAGGCCCCAGGCGAGGGCTAGGATCGCCGCGACGAGGAAGATCAGCAGGTTCTGCAGGAAGGCTTCAAAGACTTCCCCGAAGTGTTCTCCCATGATGTGGAAGTCGAAATATTGTTCGAAAAAGACCTTCAAGGCTCGCTCCTGCTTGTTTCCCGTCCCAATCGAGGAGGGGGCACCGTCCCCGGCGCCCCCTCCCTACGTGACTTTGCGGCTACGGCGCGATCGTCATTTCGCTTCGGCTTCTTCGATCGCTTTTTCGAGACCTTCAAGCGGCGGTGCTTCTTTGAACCATTTTTCATAGACCTTGGCGTAGCTGCCGTCTTCGACGGTTTTTTTCAGGCCTTCGTTGATCTGTTCGACCAGTTCGGTGTTGTTTTTTTCGACCGCGATTCCGTAGCTTTCTTCGGTCGGAACTTTTTCGACGATTTCGATGCCGCCGAGTTCTTCGGCCTGCTGCTTGGCGACCGGCGCGTCGATGATCACTGCTTCCACGGTCCCAGCCTTCAGCGCGTTGTCGGCGTCGGGGCCTTCCGGGTAGGGCCGGAGTTCGGAGGCTTCGGCTTTTTCCTTGCCCAGTTCCAGGCCGGTCGTGCCCTGCTGGGCGGCGACGACTTTGCCCTTCAGGTCGGCGAGGCCCGTGATCGAGCTGCCTTCTTTGACGAGGATCGCCTGTTCGGAGAGGTAATAGGGATTCGAGAAGGCGACCACCTTTTCGCGTTCTTCGGTGATCGTCGCCGCCGACATCACGGCTTCGAACTTGCCCTGGGCGACATCGCGGAAGATCGTTTCGAAGGAGGAGTCGATGAATTCCGGTTCGCGCCCGATCTCTTTGCCGATCGCTTCCATCAATTCGACGTCGAAGCCGGTGTAGCCGCCGGACTTGGCTTTCTGCTCGAAGGGGGGGTAGGGGATGTCGGAGCCGACCGTCAGCGGTTCGCCGCCGCCGCTGGCTTCTTCGCCACCGCCGCCAGTGGTTTCTTCGGTCGTTTCGCTGCCGGTGCTGGAGCTGCTGCTGCTGCTGCTGCTGCCGCATCCCGCAGCCACGAGGGCCACCGCGCCGACGAGGAGAACCGCAAAGAACGCGGCCATCCGGGTCTTTCCCATCAGGCACTCCCTCCAGTAACGGCGTTGCCTGAACTCGTGCGAAGAGACAATTTAGATCCTCCTTCTAGTGATTGACATCGTTAGAACCTCAGAGGTGGGCAGTCACAAACGGGTGACACTGGATCGTCACCCGCGAAGTCCGGCCAGGGTGTCGAGCGCTGCCAGGAGACGATCGACCTCATCGATCGTGTTGTAGTGAACGAAGCTGGCCCGGACCGTCCCTCCCTGGCCGTCGACTCCGATGTGTCGCGCCAGCTCGAGCGCGTAGTGGTTGCCAGACCAGACGGCGATTTTGTGGTCGGCGGCGAGCCGGCGAGCCACCTCGGCGGGGGCCAGACCTGGCACGAGGAAAGCAAACGTAGGCACCCGCCCCTCCATGGTCCGGGGACCGAACACTTCGATCCCCGGGGGCGCCATGTCCAAGAAGCGATCGCCGAGCAACTGCTCATGCCCGCGCACAGCATCCCAGCCGATGGACTCGATGTAGCTGATCGCGGCCGTTAGACCGGCGAAGAGCTCGTGCTGGCCGGTGCCCTGCTCGTGACGGTGAGCGAGCGGACGGTCGGGCGCCGGCCGGGCCTGGTAGCCCCGCCAGGATTCGAGCAGGCTGGCCCGGACGGCGGCGATGGCCATGTGCGGGCCGAAGGCCTTGTACGACGAGCAGAGGACGACGTCGGCGTCCCACCCATCGAAGTCGATCGGTGCGTGCGGAGCGAGATGGACCGCGTCGACCCACGCGAGGGCTCCGGCCTCGTGCGCGAGCTGTGCGATCTGTTTCACGTCTGAGGTGGTTCCGACGCTGTTTGAAGCCGCCGAGCAGGCAACTACACGAGTGCGAGTGGTCCGCTTGTTGGCTAGGTCGTCGAGGTCGATCCGCAGCTGATCGTCCAGCTCGACGAAGCGAACCACGATGCCGACATCGCGTTGCAGCTCGAGCCACGGCGCGATATTGGCGTCGTGGTCGAGCTTCGTTACCAACACCTCGTCGCCCGCCTCGAGCTCCCGCGCCAGCACGCGCGTAAGAGCGAAGTTCGTCGAAGTCGAGGTCGCGCCCAGGATCGCCTCCTCGAGGCCACAGCCCAAGAACCTGGCGGCCGAGGCCCGTGCCTCGTCAATGACCAGACCGGTTCGCCTCGAGGTTGGGAACTCGCCGCCATCGTTCGCGTTGCTCTCCAGCAGGTAGGTCGCGATCGCCCGGATTACCTCATCGGGGGTCTGCGAGCCGCCGGCGCCGTCGAGGAAGGCAGTGGAGCCGGAGAGCGCACTGAAGCGCTGGCGGCACTTCGAGACGTCGAGCGGCGCACTCGTCACAGGCTGCCGGTCTCGTCGCTTGCCATCCGCGTCGCGGAGACTTCGCACTCGTCGATGAACACCGCGGGCTCCTCCCAGGGATGAGTGGGTAGGAGGCCGTCGTCGAGGACCCGTCGCAAGAGATCGGGATCACGCTCGAGAGCGAACTCAAGGCGGACGGTGGGGACGCGCTCGAGCTCTCCGGCGCGCCCCTCGGTCGGGTTTGCATCCGCCATCGGTCGGAACTGCTCGATCCCGGCCGCAGACCACCAAGCTGATCGCTCGTAGGGGCCGAAGATCAGCGGTGATTGGCGCTCGACTGCCTCGAGTACCGAGTCCAGATGGTCGGGCGGAACGAAAGTGACGACGCGATACGCCTGGCGATATGGCACGGAAGCCTCCTTGTCGAAAACGATCGCAACGACGCGAGCTGGGGCGCCCGAGCCGCCGGCTAAAGGCAGAGCCCCGACAACTACAAGCGACCCACGCGGCGGGACCTCGGATAGGTTGACCAGGCCCTCGATGTGCCAGACGTCGCGGGTCAGCGTCTGGGTCGAGTGCACGGTGAAAGCGTCGTCGCAACCGGGATCGATGCCAGGGGTGTCGATCCCGAGTGCCTCGATTCCAATCGACTCGACCAGGAAATCGGCCGCGGCGGGCGAGAAGCCAGGAAAGCGCAGCGGAGCTACGCCTCGACGATCGTCCAAGCGCCCCTCCCAGCCGGTCCGTGCAGCGACGATCGCCCCTTCGTCGATCCCGCCCCATTCGGCGATGTCGCGCTCGATGTCCTCGACCGTTATCGCGTGGTCGCCATCACGGCGACAGCGCTCGCAGACGTCGAGCACGGCAAATGGACGAACCAGCCGGTCGACATCGAGGTCCTCAGCCGTGCGTCCTCCCTGGACGAAGTGCGCGGGCGCGTCGATGTGGGTGCCCGTGTGCTCGTGAAAGCTCACGGTCCGCGAGAAGGCACCATCGTCGTCGATCGTCGCGAAGCGCTCGAACCTTGGGGCGGGACTGCCCGGCCACACGCTTGCCCTCTCGTCGAGCGGCTTGGTCAGGTCGATGACGCGCACCACTGAAACGTAACGGTGGTATTCGTCCCAGTCAAGTCGGACACTGGTATCGCGGTCGCTATGATCGCCGAGATGGCTCCTGCTCCCCGTGACCGCCCCGCCCCTGGCCGTCTTGAGATCGTGCGCGAGTTCGTCAACACGCTCAACCTCGATCGCGGCAGCGACGAGCTCGCAGACCCGGTCGCCGCGGCGAGGTGGTTCGAGCGCCAGGGTCTTCCGACCCTCAGCGGACCACTCGCCCCTTCGCAGCTCGAGAAGATCGCCGAGGTCCGCGATGCCTTCCGCGCGTTGCTCGTCGCCAATGCCGCCGGAAGCGCGGCTGAGCGGCCGGTCCGCGTCCTCAACGAACTGGCGACCCGAAGTGGCCTAGCGATCCAACTGACCGGCCCCGCGGCAGCCACACCTGTGATCACCGCAGGGAAGAAACTGGACGTGGCGCTCGCAGAGATCCTCGCGATTGCAGTCGAGGCCATGTTCGAGAACACCTGGTCGCGTCTAAAGGCCTGCCCTGCACCGACGTGCCACTGGGCGTTTTACGACCGTTCCCGCAACCGATCGTCGCGGTGGTGCGACATGGCCGTGTGCGGCAGCCGCAGCAAGCGCGAGTCCGTGCGTCGTCGCAGCCCCGCCGCCAACTCCTCGGAGTCCCAAAAACGGGCCGGCGGGCGCGAGGGGGGCAAGAACTCCGCGGCGCAAGGCGAGCCAGGAGCGCCGATGCCGGCGCAAGGTCGATGAGGCTGCGGCCAGCAGCAGTGGAGGAGGTCCTGCCGACGGCGGTCGAGTCGGCCGACGACCCCCGGCCCGTGCTGGTGCTCCAACGCTCCGCGGGCCGTCATTGCTTTTTGCGCCGCCGTCCTGCGGCGCCCCATCCACGGCGAGCTTAGCTCCGCTAACGCCTTGGTGAGTTAGAGAGCTGCCGATTTGCAGCGGTTCTAGGAGGGTGGCTGAGGGGACTCGAACCCCCGACCGCCTGGACCACAACCAGGAGCTCTACCAACTGAGCTACAGCCACCAAGGAGGACCCAATCTAGCGCCCCGGGCCCGGGGCTCGTCGCCTAGACGTGGCCGGCGACCGCGTGGGGCTCGTAGAGATCCTCGATCGCCCGCGTGTCCTCGTCGCTCAGCTCGAGGTCGACCGCCTTGACCGCCTCCTGCAGGTGCTCCGGTTTGGTGACGCCGACGATCGGCGCCGTGACTTCAGGCTTGCCGAGGAGCCAGGCCAGCGCGACCTGGGCGCTCGAGGTGCCGAGGCGCTCGGCGACCTCGCCGACGCGGTCGACGATCTGGCGGTCCTCGTCGCGGTAGAGGGCCTTGCCGAACTCGTCGGTCTCGGTGCGGGCGGTCTCGGCATCCCAGGGGCGCGCCAGACGGCCGCGGGCGAGTGGGCTCCAGGGGATCGCGCCGACGCCCTCGGCCTCGCAGAGCGGGAGCATCTCGCGCTCCTCCTCGCGGTAGAGCAGGTTGTAGTGGTCCTGCATCGTCGCGAACCGGGCCCAGCCGTGGCGGTCCTGGAGGGCGAGGGCCCGGGCGAACTGCCACGCCCACATCGAGGAGGCGCCGATGTAGCGGGCCTTGCCGGACTGCACGACGGAGTCGAGGGCCTCCAGCGTCTCCTCGATCGGAGTGTCGTAATCCCAGCGGTGGATCTGGTAGAGGTCGACGTAGTCGGTCTCGAGGCGCCGCAGGGAGTTGTCGATCTCGGCCATGATCGCCTTGCGGGAGAGGCCGCCGCTGTTGGGCCCCTCGCGCATCGGCATGTAGACCTTGGTGGCGAGGACGATCTCCTCGCGGTTGGCCATGTCGCGCAGGGCGCGGCCGGTGAATTCCTCGCTGGAGCCGAGGCTGTAGACGTTGGCGGTGTCGAAGAAGTTGACGCCGGCCTGGAGCGCCCCCCGGATGATCTCGCGGCTGGAGTCCTCGTCGACCGACCATTTCCCTTTGCCGAGATCGGCCTCGCCGAAGCCCATGCAGCCGAGGCAGATGACCGAGACGTCCACCCCGGTCCGTCCCATCTTGGTGAAGCGCACGTCAGAGTCCTTTCAGCTTGGGGATGACCTCGCGGCCGATCGTCGCGGTCGCCTCGAGGTCGCGGTGGAGCAGTTGCTGGGCCATCACGCGGGCGCAGCCGGCGGCGGCCAGGGCGCCGAGCTGCTCGACCGCCTCCTCGACGGTGCTGGCGATCCAGGCATCCGGGCGCCCGGCGAGGAAGGCCTCGCCGTCCTCGCCCTCGCCGCGCCAGCTCGCCAGCCGCCCGGCCCGCTCGACCAGTGCCTCGCGGCTCTCGGCGACCAGCCAACCGGTCATCACGGAGAGCGGCAGGCTCGCCGGGTCGCGGCCCTGGCGCTCGCACTCGGCGTCGAGCTTGGCGCGCAGCTCCCTCATCTCCTCCGGTCCGAGGGAGACGGTGTTGTACTCGTCGGCCAGCTCGACCGCGAGGCGCACGCTGCGCGGCCCGCCGCTGCCGCCGAGGATGATCGGCAGGCGCGGGCTCTGCAGCGGCTTGGGCTGGGCGTCGAGGCCCTCGACGCTGTAGTGCTCGCCTTTGAAGCTGAACTCGCCGGGCGCGAGCTGGCCGGCGATGATCCGCATCTGCTCCTCCATCGCGTCGAGCCGCGGCCCGACCGGCGGCAGGTCGAAGCCGTAGGCCTCGTGCTCGCGATCCCACCAGCCGGCGCCGATCCCGAGCTCGGCTCGGCCGCCGGAGATGTGGTCGGCGCTGACCGCCAGCTTCGCCAGCACCGAGGGATGGCGGAAGGTCGTCGGCGAGACCATCGTCCCCAGCCGCAGCGACGAGGTGACCGCGCCGAGCGCGGCGATCGTCGCCCAGGCGTCGAGCGAGCCGCGCTCGCGCCGGTCCTCGACCGAGAGGTAGTGGTCGGAGCGGTAGAGCGTCCCGATCCCGGACTCCTCGCAGCAGCGGGCGATCGCCAGCCAGTCCTCCCAGGTCACGTCCTCCTGGCCCTCGATCATCAAGGTGACGTCCACGGCGCGACCCTACCCGCCGCGCTGCTCCCCATGCCGGAATGGCGGGATAAGGAACAGCTGGGACTCGAACAGCTGGGGCTCGTCCCAGCTGTTCGCAGCAAGCCCGGAGACGACCGTTTTGTGCGAACGGACCGCGGCGGGGTACGGTTGCGGCGATGGGGCTGCCGTCGATCACCCGTCCTTCGATCGCTTCCTTCAAGCCGGAGGCCAGATCGCTGACGGCGACGGTTGCCCAGGCGCGTGGCGCCGCCGCGATCGGGGCGCTGGCGGTCGGCGCCGCCGCCGTCGGTGGTTTCGCGATCGGCCGGCTCACGGTCGGGAGGCTCGAGATCGGCACGGCGCGGATCAAGAGCCTCGCGGTCGCAGAGCTGGAGATCGAGGAGCTGAAGATCGGCCGCCTGAGCGTCCGTGAAGGCCCCGGCACCCCCGCCGCCGACCGTCCCGATCACCGCGTCTGAGCTTAAGGGCCTATATGGGACCGAAAACTCAGAAGCACGGGGTGGTGGCGCTGGCGGTCGGGCTCCTCGCGGCTGCCCTCGTCGCTGCTCCCGCCCTCAGCGCCACTCCCTCTTTCCCTGCCGCGTCCGCTGACGTCCCGCCGGCAAGCGTCGGCTCCTGCACCGTCTTCCCGCAGCCGCCGGCCTCGACCTCGCCGCGCGCCGCCTCGCTCGCCACCGAGGCGGCCTGGAACCAGGACATCTCGAAGGCGCCGCGCGCCGGCAACTCGGCGGCGGTGATCGCCTACATCGACAGTCACGGCGGCGACCTGCTCCACCCCGACTTCGGCTCGCCCAGCGTCTACGGCTTCCCCTACGAGGTCGTCGGCTCCGGGCAGCCGGCACTACCGATCCACTACACCGCCTACGGCAGCGAAAGCAGCCCCGGGCCCTTCCCGGTCCCCGGCGGCGCCCGAATCGAGGGCGGGCGCCACTCCGACGGCGACCGCCACGTCCTCGTCGTCGACCGCGCCAGCTGCAAATTGTTCGAGCTCTACCGCGCCTTCTTCGTCCCCCAACCGAGACCACATTGGAACGCCGACGCCGGGGTCGAATGGGACCTCCGCTCGGCCGCCCTGCGCCCCGACGGCTGGACCTCCGCCGACGCCGCCGGCCTGCCGATCTTCGCCGGCCTGGTCCGCTACGAAGAAGTCGCCGCCGGTCACCTCGACCACGCGATCCGGGTCACCATGGACAGCACCCGGGACGCCTGGGTCCACCCCGCCTCCCACTGCGCCGGCGACACCGCCAGCGCCGCCGCGCCGGCGATGGGGACACGACTGCGGCTCAAGGCCGGCTACGGGCTCGGCGGCTTCAGCGGCGCCGCCCGAACGATCGCCGAAGCGATGAAGCGCTACGGCCTGATCGTCGCCGACAACGGCTCCAACTGGTACATCTCGGGCTCCAGCGACCACCGCTGGGACGACGAAAACCTCGATCAGCTCAAGCGCATCCCCGGCCGCGCCTTCGAAGTCGTCAGGTCCGCTGCCGCGATCCACTCCTGCTGAGGAAGCGCCAGACCTTGCCGAACGCGGCGAGGATGACGAAGGAGATGCCCAGCCCGATCGCCCCGAGGACGATCAGGAAAATGATGAAGGCGACGATCGCCAGGGGGATGAGGAGGACTTTCGCGATCCCGGCAACCTAACGGGGCAGAGCGCGAGACAACGGTCGCTTCACACCGCCGGCGGCGGTCATAGCTAAGGTCTCCCGAGGTCAGGGATGCAGATCGGTGCTCGAGGAAAAAGCAGAGGACGCTGGGCCCGGGGCGGCGCGGCCGCTGCGCTCGCGGCGATGAGCCTCGCGATCGCCGTGCTCGCCGCACCCGCCGGTGCCGTGACCGACCCCGGCGGCATCCCCTACATCGGCCACGGCTCTGGTCGGCTGAGCAGCACCGTGATCGGCGTGATCTCCTCGCAGAGCGGCGCCGGGGATGCCCTCGAAACGATCGGCGACAGCCTGGCCCTGCTGGAAGCGCGCGAACGGGTCGAGGCGCTGCAGAAGCGCCAGGCGGCGCGCGAAGAGAAGGCGGCCCGCGCCGCTGCGGCCGAAGGCTCACCCGCTGCGGCCGAACCGGTCTCCGAAGAAATCAAAGACCCATCGGAAATGCCGCCCGCCTCGGCCGGCTCCAACGGCACCAAGGTCGAACACACCTCGAGCCTCAGCAACGCCGAAATCTTCGCCCACACCCGGGTCGGCGAAGAAGGTTCGACCGCGATCCTGCTGTCGGGCGTCGCCCTCGCCCCGCCCGACGCGCCGCCCGCGGTCCAGGGCGTCATCAACGCCGCCAACACGATCGTCGGCCGGCCCTACATCTGGGGCGGCGGCCACGCCAGCTTCTACTCATACGGCTACGACTGCTCGGGCTCGGTCAGCTTCGCCCTCTTCGGCGGCGGCCTGATTCCCGAACCGCTCACCTCCGGCAGCCTCGAGAGCTGGGGCGCGCCCGGCCCGGGCAAGTGGATCACCGTCTACGCCAACGCCACCCACACGTTCGCCGAGATCGCCGGCCTGCGCTGGGACACCGTCGGCGACGCCCAGGGCACCGGCCCGCGCTGGCACCTCGCGCCGAACTCACACGAAGGCTTCGTCGTCCGCCACCCGCCCGGCCTGTAGCGCCGTCCGACATCGGGCCTTGACTTCAACCTGACTTGAAGTCCTAGCCTCCCGCCTCGACGCAAATGCGAACGAGAAGGAGCAGCAGATGTCAGTGCAGACGACCCCCCAGCGCTACCGGTACTCGGTGATCCCGCATGTGATGGTCGACGGTGCCGCCGCCGCGATCGAGTTCTACGAGCGGGCGCTGGGAGCAACCGAGGTCTTCCGCATCTCCGCGCCCAACGGCGCGATCATCCACGCCGAGATTCAGATCGGCTCGGCGATCGTGATGCTCGGTGACGCCGGCGACGGATTCGGAGACCCCCGCGCCATGGGCGCCACGTCGGTCGGGCTGCACGTATACCTCGACGACGTCGACGCGGCATTCGAGCGTGCGGTGGCCGCGGGCGCCCGCCGGCTGCAGGGCGTCGAGGACATGTTCTACGGCGATCGGGTGGCGATGATCGAGGACCCGTTCGGTCACGTCTGGGTGCTGCTCGAGCACCGCGAAGACCTCACGCCCGAGGAAATCGAAAGGCGCGCCGCCGAGATGTTCGCCGCAAGCACGTCCTGACGCACGCCATAAGTTCTCCAGAGAGCTCTCGAGGGGCGCGCGCACGCCTAACCTGCCCAATATCGACTTCCTCGTCTACAGCCGTGCGGCGGGTGTCGAACCCGACCGCGCGCTGACCGAAGAGCATTGGTCCTATATGGACCCCTTCGCCGATCGCATGACGGCCCGGGGCCCCACCCTCGCCGCCGACCGCGAGACCTGGACCGGCAGCCTCCACATCGTCGATCTGCCGAGCGCCGACGCGGTCCGCGAGTTCGTCGAGCGCGAGCCGTATAACCGTGCGGGTCTGTTCGACGGCCATGTCATCTGCCGCTTCGAGAACCTGCTCGGCCGGACCATGTGGGAATTCCCCGGGGACTCCGACGACCCTTGCTTCCTGGTGGTCGCGCACCTACGCACCGCGGAGGGCCAACGGTCCCTGGTCGAGACCCGAGCCGGGTCCACGGCCCTGCCGCGCGAGCGCCTGATCATCAACGGTGAGCTGTCGACGCTCGACGGGGCGGCGCCGGCCGGTGTCGTCCTGGCCCTCCAAGCTCCAACCGCAGAGGAGGTAGACGCCCTCCTGAGCGACGGCCGGGCCGGCCTGGACGAGCGTGTCGAAGTCGAAATCCACGACTGGGAGTTCGGTGGCCGTCGCTGACGCCGCCCAAGCGCCCCCGGGAGGATTCGAACCTCCGACCATCGGATTAGAAGTCCGGCGCTCTGTCCACTGAGCTACGGGGGCGGGGCTCTAAGTTTGGCCGTTGATGAGGATGGGTGCGCACAGCGGGTGGCGGCCGCATGCGGGCGGGAGGGCGTCCGGGCCCGCAAGCGCCCGCGCGTCCGGGCATGCAAGCGCCGTCGCGGTGGCCGCCGTCCTTGCGCTTGCGTTGTCTGGCTGCGGCTCGGGCGGATCGAGCACCGCTGCCGTGCGCCACTTCGAAAGCGGGCCGGGAATCGAACGCATCACGGGCCGGCGAACGCGAGCCAGACGCTCGCCGCCCTCGGGCGCATCGCGTCGCGCAAAGCGGCCTGCGCCCACACGGCCGAACTGCGGGCGGCGCTCGGCGCCCTGGCCCCCGGCCGAGGGGCAGCGGCGCTCCCGGCACCACGCGGTGCCGCCCGGCCCTCAGGCTCGGGCGGCACCGTCAGGCAGCGTGGCCTAGCCGCAGTGGTAGGGACCGTTGCCGGTCACCAGCACCCGGTAGGTGTACGGATCGACTGCGATCCGCACCAGTTTCTGACACTCGTAATCGCCCTGCGCAGGCGTGCTGCGGTCGAGGTAGATGCGGCAGAGCACGACGTGGAGGCCCTGCCGGTTGCAGTTGCGGACGCCGTAGCGGACGCAGTGAAAATCATGCGCGCAGGAGTGCTTCGCGTAGATGAACGACTTCGCCGCGGCGGTCTTCACCGGCAGCTTGATGGCGGCCACGGCGGGCATCGCCGCGGTGCCGAGCAGCAGGCACGAGGCCACCAGAGCACAGAACCATTTCTTGACTCTCAAGGGAGAGCTCCTTCCTACTGGTCACCTGGGTTCGGGGGCTCGCCCAAGCGTTGGATTGGGACACCTGAGCGCCACCCTATCGCCGGGGAGGGCAGCAATCCAGGGCCTTCGCGGCGCGTGCTCGGAGTACGCTGCCGGAATGGAGCTGAGGCGAGCAACGGCGCGCTGGGCGGCGCTACTGGTGGCGAGCTTGGCACTGGCGCTGCCGGCGATGGCGATGGGCTTCACCTCGGCCCCCGCACCGGCGCTCGGCGCCAGGGCCTTCGCGGCTCCCTACGGCGAAGGCTGGGGCACGGTGCGCCCGGCGGCGATCTTCAACGGCGGCGACCCCAGCGGCTCGGTCACCGACATCCACTGGCGAAGCTGGGGCGGCCCGACCGCGATCGGCTGGGGTCGCAACCCGATCTTCAAGCCCGGCGGCGGCTACTACGCCCACCCGGTGGCGGCCGAGCTGAAAGCCGGAGCGCTCGGCCACTGCGGCGCCCGCCGCGCCTACACGCGCCTCTCGATCCGCGTGCCCAAGCGCCCCGGCGGGCCGCTCGGCCCCTGGCAGCTCTGGTCGGGCGCGACGTCGATCTGCCGCGCTCCCCGCTAGGGCGCCCGCGCCCGCCCACCGATCGCATACGATCGCGCCGTGCAGACGGCCGGGGACCCAGGGGCGGAGCTGTACTACGAGCGCGCCGGCGACGGTGAGCCGCTGCTGCTGATCCAGGGGATGAGCGGCACCCGGCTCAGCTGGGGACGACCGTTCCTCGAGCGGATGCAGCGCGACTTCGACTGCGTCGTCTTCGACAACCGAGGAATCGGCGACTCCGGCGAGGTCACCGACCCCTTCACGATCGCCGACCTCGCCACCGACGCCGTCGCCGTCCTCGACGCCGTCGGCTGGGACAGCGCTCACGTCCTCGGCATCTCGATGGGCGGGATGATCGCCCAGGAGCTGGCCCTGGCCGCTCCGGCACGGCTGCGCACGCTGACCCTCGGCTGCACCTACTGCGGCGGCCCCGGCTCGGCGCTGGCGGACCCGGCCGACTTCGGCGCGCTCGCCGAGGCGATGGCCTCCGGCGACCGCGACCGCGTCTTCCGGGCGATGTGGGAGATCAACCTCTCCCCCGGCTTCCGCGCCGCCGAGACCGAGGAGAGCCGCTACGCCGACTTCACGGCGATGGCTTCGGCGCTGCCGGCGCGCCAGCGGACGGTCGAACTGCAATTGCAGGCGATCGTCGCCCACGACACCCACGCCCGCCTGCCCCGGCTGGAGATGCCGACGCTCGTCATCCACGGCACCGCCGACCGCCTGCTGCCGATGGTCAACGGCGAGCTGATCGCCTCGCTCATTCCCGGCGCCGAGCTCGAGCTGCTCGAGGACGTCGGCCACATGTACTGGTGGGAGCAGCCCGAGCGCGCCGCCGACCTGGTGCGCGGGCGCGCCCTCGGCGCCTAGCTCCGGGGTCAGGCTGGGGCCGAGCCCCGACTATTCGCCTTCCGGTTCGCCGCCGCCTTCGCCGCCTTCACCTTCACCTTCACCGTTTTCGACGCATTCGTTCGGATCGAGCCTGCCCTTCACCTTGAAGACGTAGTCGGGCTGGGGAACGATATGCGGCTCTTCGATGATCTTTTCCAGCGCCGGGCTGTTTTTCACCCAGGCATAGATCGGATAATAAAATTCCGCGGTTTCCGAGTCCTGGGTGTACTGGGACATGATCAGGTAGTCGTAGTGACCGGCGTTGATGCGGTTGCGGAAGCCGCGGCAGGTCGTCGCCAGGCGGTAGGCGCCGTGCGGGCCGGGCACGCCGATGTAGTCGACTTCGTTGGTCGGCGGGTTGCCGTAGAAGCCGTACTGGCCGAAGATGATCTCGCTGGAGCCGACGATCCCGATCCGCTTGTGCTGCTGGTGCTGGGCGAATGCGTAGGCTTCCTGCGGCCCGCCTTCCTGCAGGAAGAGTTTCGTGTTGGTGTAGTGCTGATCGGCGTACTGGGTCTGCTGGGTACGCCCCAGGACCAGCGCCAACACCAACACCACGCCGGCCGCGCCGAGGACCATCGGTCTGGTGACGCGCCCGGCGGCGAGGCGTCCGCGCAGCCCGAACGCGCTCGGAACCCACACCAGCGCCAGGGTCAGGAAGATCGTCCCCAGCAGGTAGGAGGGGTACCATTTCGGCGTCGCCAGGACCGTCACCCAGTACACGAGAGCGAGGAAGTAGAGGGTGAGGCGGGCCATCCGGTCGGGCGCTCGCAGCGGTCGCGCGATCGGCAGCATCACCATCGCCAGCACCAGTCCCGGGACCAGGTAGCGGGTGTTGGTGAAGAAGCCGGTCGGCGAGTTTTCCTGGCCCGCCGCGGTCAGCGGCGTGAAGACGTAGACGATCGCGGTCAGCAGCGCCGCGGCGGCGATCACCCGCAGGATCTTGTTGCGCGAGCGCACGGCGATGAAGATCGCCGCCGCCACGGCCATGATCAGGATCAGCGGCCAGATCGGCCCGAAGGCGTTGTCGAGCTGGGGGAAGAACCACGCGCGGTAGATCGTCGGGTTGGTCAGGTAGTGGGCGACCGCGAAGCGCGGGCGCGGGTCGAGCGGCATCTGGTCGGGAACCGGCAGGTGCAGCGGCCCGAACTTGGTGATCGGGATCGGGTTGCCGCCGCTCTTGATCGCCGCCCGCAGGTACCAGTAGCCGCCGACGATCAGCAGCGGCAGTCCCATCACCCAGGCGGTCGTCCAGCGCCGGCCGCTGCCGCTGAAGAGGAAGACGCCGATCGCGATCGCCACGACCGGCACCAGGAACGTCGTCTTGACCGAGGCGGCGAGCCCGGCGGCGATCCCGGCCATGATCAGCGGCCCCTTGTCGAGCAGCGGCGCGCCGCGCTCGGGCGTGTCCTGGACCGCCCCCCCTTCGCTCGGCGCCCGCCGCTGGTGGCCGTTGATCAGGAAGGCGGCGAAGGCGATCAGGAAGGCGAGCCCGAGGATGTCGTTGCGCGCTTCCCCCGGCTGGGTTTCGATCATCACCCCCGAGTCGAGGATGATCGCGCCGGCGATCAGCGTCGCCGGTCCGACTTTGTAGGGCCGCCCGACGCACCAGGCGCCGAGCAGGGCGATCGCCAGCCAGAAGAGGTTGATCAGCGGCGAGAGCCAGTCGCTCTCGAAGATGACGATGCCGGCGGCGTGGATCAGCTCGCTGGACTGCGGGTAGAACCAGGCGGCCAGGCGCAGCGGGTCGGTGTAGTGCAGGTGGATCGTCGAGTGCTGCTGGGCCATCGTCGCCGCGAAGGGCATGTGGTACCAGGTGGTGTCGCCGCCGAACATCCCGAGGTCGAGGTTCAGCTGCGAGGGAAAGGTCCACTCGGCCATCGTGAAAGAGGCGACCGCGATCGCCAGCACCAGGGCGATCGTGGCGACCGGCGGTGGCTTGACCTCCTCGCCGCGCTCCGGCGCCCGCCAGTGGCCGAGCGCCGCTGCCCCGAGCCCGACGGCGATCACGAAGATGATGATCCAGCCCTCGTAGAGGATGCTGAAGGTGCCGAGGATCTCGAGCGCGACCACCAGCAGCGCCACGCCCAGGGTGCACTCGGCGAGGCGCGCCAGCGCGCCCGAGAATTCGGGGACGATCCATCGCCGCAGCCAGTAGGCGCCGAGCCCGAGGGCGGCGGCGATTCCGATTACGGCGAGGCAGCCGCCTATGTAGGAGCCGAAGGAGGGTGCCACGGGCGCGTGATGCTATTCACCGCGCCCGGCGGCGGTCAGGCGGCTGCGCCGATGTTGCAGCTGACGCCCGTCCCTATGAGGCCGCAGTAGCCGTTCGGGACCTTGTGCAGGTACTGCTGGTGGTAGTCCTCGGCGTAGTAGAACTGGCCCGCCGGCTCGATCTCGGTGGTCACCGGCTCGCGCCCGGAGGAGCGCAGATCGGCGTCGTAGCTGGCCTTGACGCGCTCGGCCGTCTCCTTCTGCTCATCGTTGGCGAAGTAGATCCCGGACCGGTACTGGGTGCCGACGTCGTTGCCCTGGCGCATCCCCTGGGTCGGGTCGTGCTCCTCGAAGAAGACCTTGAGCAGGTCGGCGTAGGTGACCTTGGTCGGGTCGTAGGCGACTAGGACCGCCTCGGCGTGGCCGGTGCGGGCCGAGCAGACCTCGTCGTAGGTGGGGTTGGGAGTGATCCCGTTCATGTAGCCGACCGCGGTCGTGTAGACGCCGTCGAGTTCCCAGTACAGGCGCTCGGCGCCCCAGAAGCAGCCGAGCGCGAAGTAGGCGACCTCGATCCCCTCGGGGAACGGCGGCTTGATCGGCGTGCCGAGCACGGCGTGGGTGTCGGGCACGTCGAAGGCGGGCTCGGAGCGGCCGGGCAGGGCGTCATCGGCGCTGGGCATCTGCGTCTTCTCGGGGTGGAGCATCGTCATCAGCTTTCCAAGGTTGGGCATGTCGTCTCCTCTCGATATCTCTTACCCGGAGGGTACGCCGCGGAGGTAACGAATCGATGAACTAGAAGGCATGGGTGACCCCGGTCATCTCCTCGGAGACGTCCCAGAGCCGCTTCGCCGTCACTTCGTCGCGGCCCTGGCGCGCCGGCGCCACCACCTTTGGATGGCCGCGCTGTTCCTCGAACCCGTCGGGGCCGATGTAGAGGCCGCCGTCGAGGTTGGGACGGGTGGCGGCGTAGAGCTCCGGCAGCGCGCCCATCGCGGGGCTCTGGGCGATCAGGCGGTCGGGGATCGTCATCAGCAGGGTGTCGAGGGTCGGCGGCCCGGAGCTCTGCAGGTTGGTCTTGGCGTAGCCGGGGTGGGCGGCGAGGCTCTTGACGCCCCAGCCGGCGGCCCGCAGGCGGCGGTCGAGCTCGCGGGCGAAGAGCAGGTTGGCGAGCTTCGACTGCCCGTAGGCGCGCCAGCGGAAGTAGCGGTGGGCGCCGCCGAGGTTGTCGAAGGCGATGCGCCCGAACTTGTGGGCGTTGCTGGCGACGGTGACGACACGGGCGTCGTCGCGGTCGCGCAGCGCCGGCAGCAGCAGCCCGGCGAGGGCGAAGTGGCCGAGGTGGTTGGTCCCGAACTGCAGCTCGAAGCCGTCGGCGGTGTGGCGCCGCGGGGTCGCCATGACGCCGGCGTTGTTGATCAGCAGGTCGATTCCACCGGGCCGTCCGCGCAGGCGCTCGGCGCAGGCGCGCACCGAGGCGAGGTTGGCGAGGTCGAGCTCCTCGACCTCGACGGTCGCGGCGCCTTTCGCGGTGGCGCCCTCCCCGCTCGCCACGGCGGCGCGGATCTGCGCGGCGGCGGCGTCTCCCTTAGCGGTGTCGCGGCAGGCGATGACGACCGTCGCCCCGGCCCCCACCAGCGCTTCGGCGGCGGCGAGCCCGAGACCGCTGTTGCCGCCCGTGATCACCGCCGTCCTGCCGGTCTGGTCAGGGATGTCCGCCGAAGTCCATTTCTCGCTCATCGGTCAATCATCCCCCACTGTCTGCATCCAGGCCCGCATACGGTGCACAAATGCAGACTCGTGGTTCGCGAGTCTGCATCAACCCGTCCTGACGACGGGTAATCGCAGACTCGTGAACGCAGCTGCGCCCCACCGCCCGACCCAGCAGATACTTTGCGTGGGTGGGTTGCTTCGTCGCACTCTTCGCGCTGATCTCGCCGCGCCTGGCGCTGTTCGCGATCTTCGTCTTCAGCGATCTGCTGAGCCGCGCCTACGACAGCTGGATCCTGCCCTTCCTCGGCTTCTTCCTGCTGCCCTGGACGACCCTCGCCTACGCGGTCATGTGGAGCATCGGCAGCGACAAGGTGTCGGGCTTCGAGTGGTTCATCGTCATCCTCGCCTTCCTCGCCGACATCGGCTCCTACGCCGGCAGCGACCGCAGCCGCCGCGCCTGACCCGGGCGCGGCGCCGCTAGCTCGCCGGCCGCTGCTCGACCGGATAGGCGACGCGAATATGGCGCTTGGAGAGCGCCATGAAGGGCTGATGGCTGGTCGCGCCGTCGGCGAGCGAGGTGACTTCGCAGTCGGTCAACGGCAGGAATTCCAGCTCCGAGCGGTTGAGCGAGTCCGAGAACCGGCTCTGGTAGCCGGCCGGCGGCAGCGTCACATCCGCGACGACGAGCAGCCGGTCGGTTTCGAACGCGGCCCGCTCGACCCGCCGTTCGCTGAACGACTGCTCCTCGAAGATCTGGCTGTCTGCCTGCTCCTCGTGCATACGGGGCTCATATCGGCAATCCACGCCGCGACCTGAAGGGCGGGCGGGTACATTCGCGCCTCCCCGATCGGGCCAGACAGCCGGCTCAGAGCGCCAAATAACCGTCTTCCAGCGCACCGTCGAGGACCGCGACGGCGTCGAGCCAGGGCAGCACCCCGGGCTCGCCGGCGCGCTCGAGTCGACGATGCGCGAACTGGACGCCGGCGACCCCGAACCACCAGCTTAGCTCGGCCGCGTCGGTCGCCCAGTCGGCGCTCTCGGCGAGGAAGCCGCCGATGACCGCTCGCAACCTGGCGGCCTGCGCTTCGGCCGCATAGCCCTCCGGACCCGAGCCGACCAGAGCGATGAAGGCCGCGCGGCCGAGGTCCAGACCTCGCGGGGCGACCTGGGCGTCCTCCCAGTCGATCAGGGTCCCCGCCGCGCCGTCGTCGAGGAAGTTGCCTGGTCCGGGATCGCCGTGGGTCACCACCATGGGCGAGTCGGGATATGACCGAGGGACCGGGGGCAACCTCTCGCCGAGGTCGGATCGCAGCGCCCGGCCGAGATCCTCGACCCGCCGCTGGTGGTCGGCCAGGAAGACCCGGTGGTCCCTGACGTCCAGGTCGCTTCCCTGCCACGGGAGCTGCGACAGGCGGGCAAGCGCGCGCCCGAGCCGACCCCATCCCAGCAGCGAGCGCGGAGCCTCGCCGTCCGCCCGGTCGCTGACCAGGCACGCGGCGCCGCAGTCCTCCGCGGAGACCAGGGTGCCGGCGGAGCGAAGCCGCGGCGCGGGCCCGCCGTGGGCGCCCAACCACTCCAGCGCCCGGCGCTCGGTCTCCAGGGCGCCGCGCAGCAGCTCGATCTTGACCGCGACCTCGCGGCCGGATGACGCCTCGACGCCGAAGAGGATCCGGTGCCGCGTCCCCTGGCGCGGTCGGCTGACGTCGACGATCGTGGTGCCGTCCTCGAGGCGAAGGGCCATCGCCCGCCGGTCAGTCCTGGTCGTGCAGCACGGGGGTGTAGGAGATCCCGATGATCGCGCCCTCCGGTGACTGCATCCGGGCCACCGTCTGACCCCATGGCTCCCGGCGCGGCGGGTGCAGCAGCTCGAAGCCGGCCTGCTCGAGCTCCTCTGCAGCCCGGCCCACGCCCGCGACGTCGGCGACGTCGAACTCGATGCTGACCTGCGGGACCGGCCTCGCCGCCGGCCACTCCGGCGTCCCGAAACACGCCTCGGCGGCCTGGGACAGCGGCCAGATGCCGAAGGACTTAGAGCCCTCGATCTGCTCGCTGTGGTGATAGTCGCCACCCTGGCTCCGGAGCGGCAGCCCGAGCGCCTCGACGTACAGCTTGCGACTCGCGGGCGGGTCGGGCGCGATCACCGCCACGGTGGAGAGGAACTCGACGTCCACGCTGCCTCCTCTTTTGCCCTCTGGAACCATGACCTGATCGGGGCGCCCGGATTCGAACCGGGGACCTCCGCCACCCAAAGGCGGCGCGCTACCAGGCTGCGCCACGCCCCGACCCGGCCAGTGTAGGGCCGCGCCGGTGGTTTGGGGACGATCGCGGGCGCGAGGGCGCGTCGCGGCGCCGAACGCGGGTAGCGTTGGCGACATGGCCGACGTCCAGCCGCTCCAGGCGCTGCACTACGACCTCGACCGGGTCGGGGGATTGGCGGCCGTCGCCGCGCCGCCGTACGACGTGATCGACGCCGCCGAGCGGGCGCGGCTGCTGGCGCGCTCCCCCTACAACGCCGTGGCGGTCGACCTGCCGAAGCCGTTCGACCCCGCCGACCCCGACTTCGAACCGAGCGGCGATCCGTATGCCGAGGCGGCTCGGAAGATCGAGGACTGGCGCGCCGAAGGTGCCCTGGTCGCCGACGAGGAGCCCTCGATCTGGGCGCTGACCCAGGACTACACGGCGCCCGACGGGTCGCGGCACTCGCGCCACGGGATCCTCGCCAGGGTCCGGGTCGAGGACTACGAGACCGGCACCGTCCGCCCCCACGAGCGCACCCACCCTGGACCGCTGCTGGACCGGCTCGAGCTGACCCGCGCCACGCGTCTGAACCTCTCGCCGATCTTCTCGCTCAGCACCGCCGACCCCTGGCCGCTGGTCGAGCCGGCGCTGGGCGAGGCGCCCTGGGGCGAGGTCACCGACGAGGACGGCACCGTCAACCGGGTCTGGCGCGTGACCGATCCCGGCGTCCTGGCCGGCGTCGTCGATCTGCTGGCCGGCGCCCAGCTGCTGATCGCCGACGGCCACCACCGCTACGAGACCGCCCGGGCCTACCGCGACGAGGTCGGCGGCGAGGGACCCCAGAGCTACACGCTGATGGCGCTGACCGGGCTCGACGATCCCGGCCTCACCGTCTACCCCACCCACCGCCTGCTCTCCGGCTTCGCCGCCGACCCGGCGCGCCGCGAGCGCCTGATGAGCGGCCTGCGCGAGCTCTTCGAGGTCACCGAGATCGCCCGCGAGCAGCTCGACCCCGCCGCCGAGGAGGGCGTCGGCGTCTTCGGCCTCTTCGACGGCACCGACGGCCGCGCCCACCGGCTGCGCCTGCGCGACACCGCCGAGCTCGACCGCCGCCTCGAGGGCAAGCCCGAGCCCTACCGCCGCCTCGACTCGGCGATCCTCGAGACCCTCGTCCTCAAGGGTCTGGCGGGGATGAGCGAGGAGGACATCACCGAGCGTCGCGGCCTCGAGTACGCCAAGTCGGTGCCCGATGCCCTGGCGATGGTCGAGGGCGGCGGCTATGACCTCGCGCTGGTCCAGCGGCCGGTCCCGATCGACCAGGTCCGCGCCGTCGCCGCCACCGAGGAGAACATGCCGCCGAAGTCGACCTACTTCTTCCCCAAGGTGATGACCGGCTTCGTCTTCAGCCCGGTCGGCTGAGCGTAGGATCAACCGGGTGAAGATCTACACGAAGAAGGGCGACGACGGGACGACCGGCCTCTGGTACGGCGGCCGCGTCCCCAAGCACCACGGCCGCACCGAGGCCTACGGCTCACTCGACGAGGCCTGCTCGGAGCTGGGCGTCGCCCGCGCCCTCTGCAGTGAGGGCGATCCGGGCCTCGCCGCCGACGTCCTGCGGCTGCAGGAAGACCTGTTCGTCGCCGGCGCCGAGCTGGCGACCGCGCCGGAGGCCGCCGAGCGCCTCGAAGACGGGATCAGCCGCACCACCGACGAGATGGTCGCCTGGGCCGAAACCGCGATCGACCGCTACATGGAGCAGGTCGACCTGCCGCCCAAGTTCGTCATCCCCGGCGGCAACCTGCTCTCCGCCCACCTCGACGTCGCCCGCGCCTCGATCCGCCGCGCCGAGCGCCGCATCGCAGCCCTCGGCGAGGCCGGCGAGCTCGCCTCCGAGACCGTGATCCACTTCGTCAACCGCGCCTCCGACCTCGCCTACGCGATGGCGCGCTACGCCGACGTCGACGACCCGGCCCTGTTCGAGGGTCGCGGCAAGAGCTGAGGATGCGCGTCACCGCCCGGCGGATCGCCGGCTACGCGCACGAGATCGACTTCGACACCGACCACGAGCTCCTCGTCGACGAGCCGGCCGAGCGCGGCGGCACCGACACCGGCCCGCGCCCGACCCAGCTGCTGGCGACGAGCCTCGCCGGCTGCACCGCGATCACGATCGAGATGTACGCCGACCGCAAAGGCTGGGACGTCGGCGGGCTCGAGGTCGCGGTCGAGATGGACTACGAGGGCGAGGTGCCGAGCAGCTTCGCGGTCGAGGTCGCCCTGCCGCCCGGGCTCGACGAGGAGCAGCGCCGCAAGCTGCTGGTGATCGCCGAGAAGTGCCCGGTCCACAAGGTGCTCGCGAGCGGCGCCCGGATCGCGGTCACCGCGCGAGCGCAGACCGGCTCCGCGGCGGCCTGATGGACCTCGGCCTGGCGGGGCGCGCCTGCGTCGTCACCGGCGCCAGCAGCGGGATCGGCCTCGCGGTGGCGCGGCAGCTGCGCGAGGAGGGCGCCAGCGTCCTGATGGTGGCCCGCGGCGAGGAGCGCCTGGGCGAGGCGGCGCGCCGGATCGAGGCCGAGACCGGCGCACCCGGCACCGGCACCACCGCAACGCTCGCCCTCGACGTCACCGACCCCGACGCCGGCGAGCGCATGCTGGCCGCCGCCCGCGAGCGGCTCGGCGGCGTCGACGTCCTCGTCAACAACGCCGGCACCGCCAGTTGGCGCGACCTCTTCGACGTCCCCGACGAGGACTGGCGCGCCCAGTACGAGCTCAACGTGATGGCGCCGCTGCGGGCGATGAAGGCGTTCGCCCCGGCCCTCGCCGAGCGCGGCTGGGGACGCGTCGTCAACGTCTGCTCGACCGCCGCCAAGCGGCCCTCGGCGGCGATGCCCGAGTACTCGGTCGCCAAGGCCGCCGAGCTCTCGCTCTCGCGCCTCTTCGCCGACCGCTACGCCGCCGACGGGGTCCTCGTCAACGCCGTCTGCCCCGGCGCGGTCGAGTCGGAGCAGTGGATGGAGCCGGGCGGCCTGCTCGACCAGAACGTCGCCGCCAGCGGCGCCGCCGGCCGCGAGGAGGCGCTCGCCGCGGCCGGCTCGAGGCGGCCGATCGGCCGCCTCGCCCAGGTCGAGGAGATCGCCGCGGCGATCGTCTTCCTCTGCTCCGAGCGCGCCTCCTACGTCGCCGGGTCGGCCTGGTCGGTCGACGGCGGCGCCGTCGCGGTGATCATCTGAGCGCCGTGGAAAAGCGCGAGGACCTGGCGGGGCGACTGCTGACCGCGGACGACGCGGCGGCGATCAAGGCGCGCGGGACCGAGTCGGCGGTGCTGCTGGCGCTCTACGGCTGGCCCGATGAACCCGGCCTGATCTTCACCGAGCGGCGCAGCGACCTGCGCCGCCACGCCGGCGAGGTCTCCTTCCCCGGCGGCCGCGCCGACCCCGGCGACGCCGACCTCGCGGCGACGGCGCTCCGCGAGGCCGAGGAGGAGATCGCCCTCGATCCCGCTGCGGTCGAGCTGGCCGGGGCGCTGCCGCCGGTCTCGACCTTCGTCACCGGGTACCGGATCCAGCCCTTCGTCGGCCTCGTCCCCCACCCCGCCGAACTCGACCTGCGGCCGAACCCGAGCGAGGTCGAGACCGTTCTGGCCTTCAGCTTCGAGGTCCTGCGCGAGTCGTATGAGATGCGCCGCCTGATCCGCCGCGGCATCCCGATCCACACCCCCACCTACGAGCTCGAGGGGCAGCTGATCTGGGGGGCGACGGCGCGGATCCTCGGAGATGTACTCGAGCGCCTGCAGCCCGACAGCTGACGCCTCGCCTGCTAGCGCGCGGCGATGACCTCGGCGACGGCGCTCTTCGTCGTCCCTAGCCAGGCCGGGAAGTCGCCCGGATCGGCATCGGTTACCGCGAAGGGGATGTGCCAGGTGATCCCGGCGAGGCGGACGATCTCGGCGCCGCCGGTCAGGAGCGCCGGGTCGACCGAGCCGGCGCCCTCGTAGACCACGCCGCGCACCGGGGTGTCGACGAAGCGCTCCATCAACCCCTCTAACCGGGGACCGTGGATCGCCGCCACGCTCTCCTCCTCACCGGTCGCCGAGCCGAGCAGGAAGACGACGACGGCGACGTCGCCGACCAGGTCCAGCAGGGTGCCGGGGTGCAGCGGATCGGCGAGCGCCGCCTCGAGCCCGGCCGCCTCGATCGCCGCCCGCCCGGCCTCGCCGCGGCTCGTTCCCCGCACCGCCCAGCCGGCGCCGGCGAGCTCCGCCGCGAGCGCGCGCCCGCGGCATCCACAGCCGACGATGAGCGCCCGGGCCACCGCCGCAGACTACGCGGCGGCGCGGCGCGCCTGGTTGCGCTCGCGGGTCCGCACGAGGCGGGCGCGCTGCTCCTCGGTGGCGCCGGGCCCAGACTGGTTGTGGACGTTGCGGGTGTCAACCGGCTCGCCGCACTCAGAGCAGGTGGCGACCATGTGAAAGGTGTGGCCGCAGCCCCGGTGGACGGTCTCCAGCGCCGGCCCCTCGGGCCCGGCGGTATAGCGGTCGCCCCAGGCCATCATCGCCAGCATCACCGGCTGCAGGTCACGGCCCTTCTCGGTCAGGACGTATTCGAAGCGCTCCGGGTGCTCGCTGTAGCGGCGGCGCTCGACAATCCCCTCGTCGGCCAGCGTCGCCAGCCGCGCGCTGAGCACGTTGGTGGCGATCCCCAGCGACTCCTGGAACTCGTCGAAGCGGTGGCGCCCGAGGAAGAGGTCGCGCAGGACCAGGAGCGACCAGCGCTCGCCGAGGAAGGCGAGCGGGCGGGCGATCGAGCAGTTGAAGTCGGCGAAGGCTTGGATCGGCATTGGACCGATTCTACGGACTTGATTGCCTTTTGCAAGCGACTCCTGCTACGGTGGCTTTCGAATTGCAAGCCACACCGACTGGAGCGGGCATGGAACAGCGTTGGAAGGTCCTCGTCGTCACCTCGATCGGCCTCTTCATGGCCAGCCTCGACCTCTTCATCGTCAACATCGCCTTCCCCGACCTCTCGCGCTCGTTCGGCGGCGCCTCGCTGTCGAGCCTGTCCTGGGTGCTGAACGCCTACGCGATCGTCTTCGCGGCGCTACTCGTCCCGGCCGGCCGGATCGCCGACCGAGTCGGCCGCAAGCGCGTCTTCGTCACCGGCCTGCTGACCTTCTCGCTCGCCTCGGCGCTGTGCGCGGCGTCGCCGACGATCCCGCTCCTGGTCGCCGCCCGGGCGCTGCAGGCGGCCGGCGCGGCGATGATGATCCCGACCACGCTGGGGCTCATCCTGCCCGCCTTCCCGCCCGCCCAGCGCGCCTTCGCGATCGGCATCTGGTCGGCGATCAGCGGCGTCGCCGCCGCCCTCGGCCCGCCGATCGGCGGCCTCCTCGTCCAGGTCAGCTGGCACTGGATCTTCCTCGTCAACGTCCCGATCGGCCTGCTCACCGCCTTCTTCGCGCTGCGGATCCTCGACGAGGTCCGCGAACCCGACGACGGCCGCCCCGACCTGCTCGGCGCCGCCGCCCTGGCGCTCGGGATCGCCGCCCTCACGCTCGGCATCGTCAAGGGCCCGGATTGGGGCTGGACCGACCCGCGTGTGGTCGTCTCCTTCCTCGGCGCCGTCGCTCTGGTCGCCGCCTTCCTCTACCGCTCTGCCCACCACCACGCGCCGGTGATCGAGCTGCCGCTGCTGCGGGTCCGCTCCTTCGCCCTCGCCAACCTCGCGACGCTGGTCTTCTTCGGCGGCTTCGGCGCGATGCTGCTCAGCGGCGTCCTGCTGCTGACCGAAGTCTGGGGATACTCGGAGCTCCACGCCGGGGTCGCCCTCTCCCCCGGGCCGCTGATGGCGGCGACCTTCGCGATCCCCTCGGGACGGCTCGGCGCCCGCATCGGACAGCGCCCGGTGGCGAGCGCCGGCGGGCTCGTCTTCGCCGCCAGCTTCGCCTACATCCTGGCGACGGTCGGCCCCACCCCCGAATACACCACGACCTTCCTGCCCGGCTTCATGCTCTGCGGGGTCGGCGTCGGGCTCGCCCTCGGCACCCTGCCGGCGGCGGCGACCGCGGAGCTGCCGGCGGGGCGGTTCGCGACCGGCAGCGCCGTGTTCGGGATGGCGCGCCAGCTCGGCTCGGCGATCGGAGTCGCCGTCCTCGTCGCGCTGCTGAGCGGCGCGGCCGACGGCGGCGGCGACCTGCTCGGCGGCCTGCGTCGCGGCTGGTGGTTCGCGCTCGGCTGCGGCGTCGGGACCGCCCTGCTGGCGAGCGCGCTGCCGCCGCTCAGGCGGGATGAAAAGGTCCGCGCCCCTGCAGGCGCAGCCGCTGTTCCTCGGTGACGCGGGCGCGGATCTCGGCCTCGGTCAGCTCCTCGGCCCCGCGGCGGCGCCGCATCTCGTTCTGGGCCTCGATCATCTGGCGGACGTCGTCGAGCTCGTTCTGGACTTCGACTTCCGGCGAGCGGGTCGGCTTCCAATCGATCAGGTCGGCCGAGCTGCCCGGATAGGCGCGGCCGACGACGACCAGCGCACCGACGCAGAAACCCAGCACGCCGAGCGTCCCCAGTACGTACAACATCGGCTCAGGATACGCCGGTCACAGCGAATTCTCAGGTAGCCTCGCCCACGGTGAGCGCAGGGGTCCCAGAACTGGCCAGTGTCGACGGTGCCGTCGGTCCGACGGCGGCTGCGACGATCGCCCTCAAGGACGACGGCCTCTACCGCGGCGACGGCGTCTTCGAGGTCATCCGCATCTATGACGGCAAGCCCTTTCGCCTCGCCGACCACCTCGACCGGCTCGCCCGCTCGGGGGCATCGCTGCAGCTGACGTTCGACCGCGCCGCCCTCGAAGCCGAGATCGAAGCCCTGCTGGCGACGGCCGGACAATTCGACGGCCAGCTGCGGCTGATCATGACCCGCGGCGGGCGCCGCATCGCCGCCACCGAGCCGGTCCCGGCCCACGCCGAGACGGTCACCGTGGCCAGCGTCGAATACCAGACGACGATCATCCTCAACGGCGTCAAGTCGCTCTCCTACGGCGCCAACATGCAGGCGACCCGGATCGCCAGGGCCGCCGGCGCCGAGGAGGCCCTGCTCGTCCGCCCCGACGGGATCGTGCTCGAGCCGCCGACCTCGACGATCTTCTGGGTCGCCGACGGCGTCCTGCGCACCCCCTCGCTCGACAACGCGATCCTCGCCTCGATCACCCGCGAGCGGATCATCGCGATGACCGAGGTCGAGGAGGGCAGCTGGACCCTCGACGAGCTGAAGGCCGCCGAGGAGGCCTTCCTCGCCTCGACCACCCGCGAGATCCAGGCGGTCGCGTCGATCGACGGCACCCAGCTGCCGGCGGCGCCGGGCCAGCGCACCCGGCAGGTGCAGTCGGATTTCACGGCGATGCTTAGGGACGAGCTCGCCGGGCACTAGGGGGCCGGGGAAACTACGGGGCGGGGAAAGGGGCAGGGCAGATGGACTTCCAGTTGAGTGACGAGCAGGTGCTGATCCGCGATTCGGCGCGGGAATTCGCCGATCGGGAGATCCTCCCGGTCGCCCGCGACAACGATCGCGCCGGACGCTTCGATCGCGAGCTGGCGCGCAAGCTCGGCGAGGTCGGCTACCTCGGCGCGCCGATCGCCGAAGAGTACGGCGGCCGCGCCCTCGACTACGTCGGCTACGGGCTGATCGTCCAGGAGATCGGCCGCGCCGACTCCTCGGCGCGGACCGTGGTCTCGGTCGTCACCTCGCTGGTCGGCGGGCCGATCGAGAAGTGGGGCACCGAGGAGCAGAAGAAGGAATGGCTGCCGAAGCTCTGCTCGGGCGAGGCGCTCGGCTGCTTCGGGCTGACCGAGCCCGACACCGGCTCCGACGCCGCCAACCTGCGCACCCGCGCCACCAAGACCGACGCCGGCTGGTCGATCAGCGGCCAGAAGATGTGGATCTCGCTCGCCAACTTCTCCGACGTGGCGCTGATCTTCGCCCAGACCGATCCCGAGAAGAAGCACCGCGGCCTCGCCGCCTTCCTCGTCCCGACCGCCAGCGAGGGCTACTCGGCGCAGGAGATCCACGGCAAGCTCGGCCTGCGCGCCTCAGACACCGGCGAAATCTCACTCGACGGCGTCGAGGTGCCGGACTCGGCGATGCTCGGCGAGGTCGGCGACGGCTTCAAAGTCGCGATGACGGCGCTCGAGAACGGGCGCTACAGCGTCGCCTCCGGCTGCGTCGGGATCTGCGACGGCTGCGTCGACGCCTCGGTTTCCTACGCCAAGGAGCGCAAGCAGTTCGGGGTGCCGCTGGCGCGCTTCCAGCTGGTCCAGGAGATGATCGCCGACATGATCCTCAAGCGCGACGCCAGCCGGATGCTGGCGCTGCGCGCCGGCCTGCTCAAGGACGAAGGCAAGCCCAACGCCGTCGAGACCTCGGTGGCCAAGGTCTACGCGACCGAGTCGGCGGTCGAATGCGCCAACCTGGCGATCCAGGTCCACGGCGGCTCCGGCTATGTCGACGACTACCCGGTCGAGCGCTACCTGCGCGACGCCCGCGTCACCACCCTCTACGAGGGCACCTCGCAGATCCAGAAACTGATCATCGGCCGCGCCGCGACCGGCATCAACGCGATGATGCCGCTCGGGACAGACTGACGATGGCCGACATCGTCGAAACGACGCTCGACGACTCGCGCGTCGCCGTCCTGCGGCTGAACCGGCCCGAGGCCCGCAACGCGCTCTCCCAGGAGCTGCGCGACCGGCTCGCCGGCGAGCTCGAGCGGCTCGACGCCGACCCCGAGGTCCGCTGCCTCGTGATCGCCGGCTCCGACAAGGTGTTCGCCGCCGGCGCCGACATCCGGGCGATGGCCGAGCGCCCGATCGGCGAGCCGCCCGACCCCGCCGGCCTCGAGTTCTGGCGCCGCCTGGCGGCCGTTGAGACGCCGATCGTCGCCGCCGTCTCCGGCTACGCGCTGGGCGGCGGCTGCGAGCTGGCGCTGGCCTGTGACCTGATCGTCGCCGATGAGTACGCCCGCTTCGGCCAGCCGGAGATCACGCTCGGGATCATCCCCGGCGGCGGCGGGACCCAGCGGCTGACGCGGGCGATCGGCAAGCAGCGGGCGATGGAGTACGTCCTCACCGGGCGCCTCTTCGACGCCCAGACGGCGGCCGACTGGGGCCTCGTCAATGCGGTCGTCGGCGAGGGTGCCTGGTTGTCGGCGGCAGTCGAGCTGGCGCGGACGATTGCGGCGCGCCCGCCGCTGGCGGCGCGCCTGGCCAAGCAGGCGATTCTGGTCGCCGCCGAGACTCCGCTGGCCGAGGGCCTGATCGAGGAGCGACGTCTCTTCGAGCAGTCGATGGCGACCGAGGACCGGGTCGAGGGGATGAACGCCTTCCTCGAGAAGCGCGAGCCGGACTTCCAGGGGCGCTGACGATGGCGGTCGAGCGGATCGGCGTGATCGGCGCCGGGACGATGGGGTCGGGGATCGCCCAGGTGGCGGCGCTGGGCGAGTTCGAGGTGCGGATCTTCGACGCCGTCACAGAGATGGCGGAGGCGGGCGCGGTGCGGATCGGTCAGCAGCTCTCCGATGGTGTCCAGCGGCACCGCTGGTCGGAGCCCGACGCCGAGGCGGCCTCGGGCCGGGTCGAGATCGCCGACTCGATCGCCGAACTCGCGGGCTGCGACCTGGTGATCGAGGCGGCGCCCGAGGACCTGGACCTGAAGCAGCGGATCTTCGGTGAAATCGCCGAGGCCTGCGGCCCGCAGACGCTGCTGGCGACCAACACCTCCTCGCTGCGGGTCGGTGACATCGCCGCCGGCGTCCCCGGCCCCGAGCGGCTGATCGGCATGCACTTCTTCAACCCGCCGCCGCTGATGCGGCTGGTCGAGGTCGTCGCCGCGCCGGAGTCGGCCGAGGAGGTGGTGGCCGAGGCGACGGCGGTGGCGCTGCAGATGCGAAAGACGCCGATCCGCGCCCGCGATACCCCCGGCTTCGTCGCCAACCGCCTGGCCCGCCCGTTCTCGCTGGAGTCGCTGCGGATGCTCGGCGACGACGTCGCCTCGGTCGAGCGGATCGACCGCATCGTCCGCCTCGGCGGCGGCTTCCGGATGGGCCCGTTCGAGCTGATCGACCTGATCGGGCTCGACGTCAACCTCGAAATCGCCCGCTCCTTCTACGCCCAGGGCGGCGAGCCCGAGCGCTGGCGGCCGAGCCCGATCCAGGAAGAGCTGGTCGCCGAAGGTCGGCTCGGGCGCAAGAGCGGCCACGGCTACTACGAGTACGGCGACGGCCACCAGCGGGAGATCGATCCCGAGCTGGGGATCCTGGCGCCGACGCTCGAACCCGACAAGCTGGCCCTGGTCGACCCGCTCGCCGAGGAGGTCCTGAGCCGCCTCTTCGCCCAGATCGCCAACGAGACCGCCTTCGCGCTCGAAGAGGAGGTTGCCGCGGCGCCGGACATGGACACGGCGATGCAGCTCGGCCTCAACTGGCCGCTGGGACCGCTCAGCCTGGCCGCCAAAGTCGGCTCGCTGCGGGCCTGCGATCTGCTCGAAGACCTGCGCGGCCGCGAGGGCGAGGCCTACGCGCCGGCGCCGCTCCTGCACCGAGCCGCCGAGCGTGGGGTCGAGCTGCGCGACCTGCGCGCCGACGAACTCGAAGGCTGATCGCGGCGGACCGGCGAGACGTCCAACCTCGATGACTTTTGCCGCCTATGGGCGGCTAAATGCATCGAGCCTCAGGCTTAGGCGCTGAGGGTCATCATCAGTTCGTCGGGGAAGCACCAGCTCCAGTCCTCGCCCGGCTGGGCGGAGCGGATGATCGGGTGCTGGGTCTTCCCGTAGTGCGCGGTCGCGTGTTTGCCGATCGAGTTGTCGCAGCAGCCGATGTGGCCGCAGGTCTGGCACATCCGCAGGTGGACCCACTGCATCCCCAGTTCGAGGCACTCCTGGCAGCCGGCGATCTCGTGCGGCAGCGCGAGGATCTCGACCTGGTCCAGATGCGCGCACTCGGCGGGCATCTAGGACCCCGTGGCGATCTCAGCGGGCTCGCCGCCGGGCATCCAATGGGCCTCGACAGGCGGGGCGCCGTCGCGCAGGAAGCGCTCGGCGTCGAGGGCGCCCATGCAGCCGGTGCCGGCGGCGGTGACCGCCTGGCGGTAGGTGTGGTCGACGACGTCGCCGACCGCGAAGACGCCGCCGAGGTTGGTCCGAGTCGAGCCGGGATCGATGCGGATGTAGCCGTCCTCGTCGGTGTCGACCTGGCCCTTGACGACCTCGGAGCGCGGGGTGTGGCCGATCGCGACGAAGGCGCCGGTCGCCTCGATCTCCTCGACCTCCCCGGTCTCGGCGTTGCGGAGCCGCACCTTCTCGAGTTTGCCGTTGTCGCCGGAGACGAACTCCTCCGGGATGAACGGGGTCTTGAAATCGACGTTCTCCTTCTCGCGGGTGCGGTCGAGCATGATCTTCGAGGCGCGGAACTCGTCGCGCCGGTTCACCACGGTCAGCTGGTCGGCGAACTTGGAGATGAAGATCGAGTCCTCCATCGCGGAGTCACCGCCGCCGACGACGATCACCCGATGGCCCTTGAAGAAAGCGCCGTCGCAGACGCCGCAGGTCGAGACGCCGCGGCCGCCGAGCTCCATCTCACCGGCGACGCCGAGCCGTTTCGGCTCCGCCCCCATCGCCAGGATCACGCTCTTGGCGCGGTACTCCTCGTCGCCCAGGAAGACCTTCTGGACGCCGCCGTCGGAGAGCTCGACGCGGTCGACGTCGTCGGTGACGAAGCGGGTCCCGAAGCGCTCGGCCTGAGCGCGGAACTGGCTCATCATCTCCGGGCCCATGATCCCGTCCGGGTAGCCCGGGTAGTTCTCGACGTCGGTCGTGTTCTGCAGCTGACCACCCCACTGGAAGCCCTCGAAGACCAGCGGCTCGAGGTTGGCACGGGCGGTGTACAGCGCCGCCGTATACCCGGCGGGACCGCCGCCGACGATGATCACGTTCTCGACCTTCTTGCTCTCCGTCTCAGCCATTTCTTCTTGCCTTGCTCCCGTTTCGAGACTTCACTTTACTTTTTATAGTACGCCCCTCCGAGCCCTTATGCAACGCGCCCCGGCGGCGGCCCGCGGTCAGCTGATCGCCGGCTCCAGCTCCGACCCGGCGCTGCCGCCGCGGTCGATCGGCTCGCCGTCTTCTTCCCAGTTGTGGACCGTCTTGCGCAGCTGGAAGAAGGCGATCACGCCGGGCGGGATCGGCATCCAGAAGGAGATCAGACGGAAGACCAGGATCGCCGGGAAGACGGTCTCCTCGGGCAGGCCGAAGAGGACGAAGGCGCCGATCATCCCGGCGTCGACCGCGCCGACCCCGGCCGGCGCCAGCGGGAAAAGGTTGGCGACCATGCCGAGGAAGAAGCCCTGGACCACCACCGCCAGCGGGACGTGGACGCCGAAGGCGTGGAAGGAGGCCCACAGCACGCCGATGCTGAAGGCCCAGAACCCCGCCGCGCCGAGCACCGCCAGGCCGCCCTTGCGGGGGTGGGTGAAGAGGCTGAGGGCGAAGCGGAACCCCTCGCCAAGCGTCTGCGGAACTTTGGCGATCGTGTGGACGACCGAGCGGGCGCGCTCGCCGTGGACGTGGGGCAGGATCCGGCTTTCGACGTCGCCCGGGATCAGCGTGACCAGCGCCCCCAGCAACAGCAGCACGCCGGCGACGCCGGCCGGGATGATCGTCAGCTCGACCGAGTCCTTGCCGTGCAGCACGCCGGTCCGCAGCAGCAGGCCGAAGACGATCAGCGCCAGCGGATAGAAGGCGTAGTGGAGGCTGACGAAGGCGACCATCCGCCGGGCGACGTCGCGGCGCCGCATCCCGGCCTTGCGCAGCGCCCAGTAGGTGAGCGCGACGCCGCCGGCGCCGCCGGCCGAGAACAGCAGCGTCGCCGCCACCCCGGCCATGTTGATCTCGTAGGTCTCGAGCCAGGTCAGCCGCAGCGCATCGCCGCCGACCACCGCTTTGAAGAGGGCGATGTAGGTCGCGTAGGCGGCGACGTTGAAGCCGATCGCGATGCCGATCCAGATCGGCTGGGCTTCGTCGAGCTTGCCGAGCGCGTCGCCGAGGCCGACCAGCTTCGGGAAGACGAAGTAGATGCTGACGAGCAGGAGCACGACCACGACGCCGGTCTGCAGCAGCCGTTTGGTCGTGAAGATCGGAAGATCGGCGATTCGGCTTTCTCTCGTACCTTCCTCGTCTGGCACCGCCGCAGAAGCTACCCGCTCGCGATTCTCTCCAGGGCCTGCAGGTGGGCGTTAATGCGGAGAACCCACGGTTCGGCCGCCGGCTCGAGCTTGCGGACGGCGCCGACCAGGGCGCCGCCGGCGACCAGGTCGGTCACGTAGTGCTCGCCCAGGTAGACGAGGGCGAAGCCGAGGGTCAGCGCGTAGGCCCAGCCGGCGGCGCCCTCGGCCGGCCCGATCTCGGCGAGCGAGAGCGCGGCGCTCAGCGAGGTCGCGAAGTGCAGCGAGGGCATCGCC
Organism: uncultured Actinomycetes bacterium; assembly: GCA_963839115.1. GTDB lineage: Bacteria > Actinomycetota > Thermoleophilia > Solirubrobacterales > 70-9 > VAYN01. Next base: position 351,462 of record CAWITM010000001.1, on the reverse strand, counting down.
GCCCAGGGATTGCCGCCGAGCGCGGCGTAGAGCGTGTCCCAGGCGCGCCCCCAGGTCGGTTCGCCGACCTCGACCATGATCCGCCGCACCTTCTCTTCGTCGCCGGTCAGGCCTTCCTCGGAGGACCACCAGGGCGGCGCCGTCGGGGCGAACCAGTAGACGGCGGCGCCGGCGTCGAAGACCGCAGCCATCTGGCGCGCCGCCCGCGGGAAGCCGCCGGGATTGCGGATCAGGACGACGACCAGCGCCGCGTAGGGCTCGACGAACCAGATCCAGTGGGCAAAGGTGAGGAAGCGGTTGAGTGTGCCGTCGCCGCCGCGCTTGCCGAGCGCCTTCTGCAGGCGGACGCCGGGCAGCCGGCCGGCGCCGATCAGGCGGTCGAGCTTGATCGGGTAGCGGGTCAGGAGCCGGCGCTCGAGCGCCTCGGGATCGTCGTAGGGGAGCTCGTGGACGACCGTGAAGGCCCACATCTGCATCGCGAACAGGACGACGTCCCGAGAGCGGGTCCGCGGGCGCAGGACGGTGATCGCCAGAGGCCCGGCGGCGCAGGCGGCGATCGTCACCGGAGCGGGAATCCGGCGGCGCTTGCGCGACAGCGGAACCGCGAAGGCGGCGCCGACAGCCGCGGCCGCGCCGGCCCGAACGGTCCATCGCAGCGCCGGTGATGACCGATGGGCCCTCCTCATAGGGTCGGCGAGTATAGGAGGCCGTCTGCAGCCGGGACTCGAACGGGAGTGCCGCCGCGCCGCCGCGCGTGATTAGAATGGCCGCGCCTTGACGCCGCACTCTCCTGGCACCAGCCAGATCGACACTCTGCTTTGGATCGGCTTTATCGCCGCCGCGATCCTCGTGATCTTGGTGAACCTCGGGCTCTTCGGGGCGATCCGGCGTTTCCGCTCCGAGCGGGGCTCCCAGCCGCGTCAGGTCAGCGGCGGCCGCGGCCTCCAGTTCCGGGTCGGCGCCACGCTCACCGTCTTCGCCGTCCTCGTCTTCGTCCTCGGCGTGATCTTCACCGTCAAGGCCCACGACCGGCCGGGGACCGTCCAAGGCGGCCTCGTCTCGGCGAAATCGGAACCGCTGACGATCAAGACCACCGGCCAGCAGTGGCTCTGGCGCTACGACTATCCGAACGGCGCCTTCAGCTATTACAAACTCGTCGTCCCGGTCGACACCTCGATCGATCTGCGGCTCGAATCGACCGACGTCATCCACACCTGGAACGTCCCCGACCTCGCTGCCAAGACCGACGCGGTTCCGGGCAAGGTCTCAAACGTCGTCTTCCGCGCCGACGAAGAGGGCCGCTACATGGGCGCTTCCTCGACCTTCTCGGGCCAGGCCTACGCGGCGATGCGGACCGAAGTCGAAGTCGTCTCGCCGACCGAATACGAAGAATTCATCGTGACCGAGAAGCGGGAAGTCAACAAAGCCCAGGAACGGGTCGTCAACCTGATCCAGGAAGAAAAAGTGCCATGAGCCAGACCCCCGTTCAGGACCGCCCCCGCCCCGAGATCGCCATCGACGGCTTCCCCGGACCCTCGCGTCCCCGCTGGATCGAGCTGGCGACCAGCGCCGACCACAAGGACGTCGCCCGGATCCTGATGACCGGCGCCGGCGGCTTCCTCGTCATCGCCGGGATCGAGCTGCTGCTGATGCGGCTGCAGCTGGCGATCCCCGAGAACACCTTCCTCTCGCCCGTCGCCTTCAACCGCATGCTCTCGATGTACGGGGCAACCGCGATCTTCTTCTTCGCCCTGCCGCTGGTCCTGGGCCTCTTCCTCTACGTCGCGCCGCTGCAGATCGGCGCCCGGGTCACCGCGTTGCCGCGCCTCAGCCAGATCGGCGGCGCCCTCTGGGTCGCCGGGTCGATCGTCCTCTACTGCACCTTCCTCTTCACGCCGACCGAGGCCGGGGTCAACCCGCTGGCACCGCTCTCCGAGCTGGGCTTCCTCTCCAACAACGGCGTCGACGCCTGGGCCACCGCGGTCGGCCTGGCGACGCTCGGCTTCGTCTTCATCGCGATCGACCTGGTGACGACCCTGCGGATTCTGCGGGCACCGGGGATGGCCTGGCGCCGGGTCCCGGTCTTCGCCTGGGCGGCCACCGTCGGCTCCTGGCTGATGCTCGTCATCGGCCCGATCTTCCTCGCCGGCCTGACGATGCTGATGATCGACCGCAATTACGAAGGCGTCTTCTTCGCCGACGGGTCCGGCGGCGCGCCGCTGCTGTGGGCGCACCTGAGCTGGATCTTCTACACCGGCGCCTACATGCTGGTGGCGATCTTCGCGCTCGCCACGATCGCCGAAATCTTCGCCACGTTCGCCGGCAAACCGCTCTTCAACCGCACTGTCGTCATGGCCTCGCTGGCGACGATCGCCGTCGTCGGCACGCTGAGCTGGATGCAGAACATGTACACGGCGCCGATCGGCCTCGGCTGGAAGTACTTCGCGATGGCGACCTCGGTCGGGCTGATCGTGCCCTTCGGCCTGATCATCTTCAACCTGATCTCGACCCTGGTCGGCGGCAAGCTGCGAATGCGGCCGGCGCTGCTGTTCGCGGTCGGCGCGCTCTCGGTCATGTCGCTGGGCCTCGCCGGTGAGCTGCAGCAGTCGATCATCGGCGCCGCCTGGAACCTCAACGGCACCACCGACTCGACCGCGGTCACCCACTTCGCGCTGATCGGCGGCGCCGTCTTCGGTGGCTTCGCGGCGCTCTACTACTGGTTCCCGAAGATGACCGGGCGGACGATGGGCGAGTACCTCGGCCGCATCTCCTTCTGGACGATGCTGCTCGGCGTCCTCGTCACCTTCGTGCCGCTGGCGATCGCCGGCTACGAAGACGGCCAGGTCACCGACGCCTACAAGTTCTTCGGCAACACCGGCGTCGACTTCTGGAACCTGCTGTCGACGATCGGCGCCTTCATCCTCTTCCTCGGCGTCGTCCTGACCGTCGTCAACGTGCTGACCAGCAAGGACAACGGCGCCCGCGCCGGCCACGACCCCTGGGGCGGCGACACGCTCGAGTGGTTCGCCCCGGCACCGCCGCCGCCGCACAACTTCGACGTCGTCCCCGACGTCCGCAGCGATCGGCCGATGCGCGACATCCGCCTCGCGATCGCGCACCGCACCAGCCGCTCCGAAGAGGCGGCCCGCGAGTCCCAGCCGGTAGCCTGAGCGGCATGCAAACCGGTGCCGGCGCGCCGACCGCGCCCAATCCGACGGCAGCCGGGACTGTCCGCCGCTCAGCCGCGCTGACCGTCGTTCGCGACTACCTGACGCTGACCAAGCCGAAGGTGCAGTCGCTGCTGCTCCTGACCACGGTGACGACGATGTACGTCGCCGGCGACCCCACGCTGCGGCTGATCCTGCTGACCTGCCTCGGCGGCTCCCTCTCGGCCGGCGGCGCCGGCGCCATCAACCACGCGATCGACCGCGACATCGACCGGACGATGGCGCGCACCGCCGACCGGCCGGTCGCCTCCGGGCGCGTCTCCCCCGCCGCCGCGATCGCCTTCGGCACCCTTCTCGGCGCCGCCTCTTTCGCCCTCCTGGCGCTGACCGTGAACCCGCTGGCGGCGGCGCTGTCGCTCTCCGGCCTGTTCGGCTACGTCTTCGTCTACACGCTGTGGCTCAAGCGCACGACGCCGCAGAACATCGTCATCGGCGGCGCCGCCGGCGCGGTCCCGCCGCTGGTCGCCTGGGCGGCGATGACGGGCGGCCTCAGTGGCATGGCCTTCTACCTCTTCGCGATCGTCTTCTTCTGGACCCCGCCGCACTTCTGGGCGCTCTCGATCCTGATGAAGGACGAGTACGCCAAGGCCCGCATCCCGATGCTGCCGGTGGTCGCCGGCGAGGACGAGACCCGGCGCCAGATCATGCTCTACACGGTCCTGCTCTACGCGGTGACCCAGCTGCCATTCTGCGCCGGCGGCCTCGGCGTCGCCTACCTGGTGCCCTCGATGCTCCTCGGCGCCGGCTTCATCTACTGCTCGGCACGGCTGCTGACCGAGAAGAGCCGGGCCTGGGCGCTGCGGACCTACCTCTTCTCGCTGCTCTACCTGGCGTTGCTGTTCGTCTCGATGGCCGTCGCCGCACACGTCTAGGGCTGCGCCGGGAGTGCTCGCGCGCCTCGCGACGGCCGCCAAGAGCCGCCGGTCCTGATAGAAATCCGTCCGTGGACCGCGAGACCTCACGCCGCACGATGACCGCCGGCCTCCTCGCCGGTGGCATCGCGACCACCGTCTTCGCGCTCAGCTTCATCGTCGCCCTGCTCTACATCGCCCACTGATGGCCGAGACCCGCTACATCCCCGAGCCCGGCGAAACGATCCGGCTGCCCAAGCCCTCCTGGGGCCCGGCCTTCTTCGCCGCCGGCGGCCTCGGACTGATCGGCGGGATCTACGCCGCCGGCTTCATCTTCTCGCCGTCGGTCTACTCGATCGTCGGGCTGATCTTCTTACTCTTCGCCTTCCGCAGCATCGTCCGCGGCTCGGTCCGGACCTACTTCCGCCAGCCGCGCCACCAGGAACTCCACGCGGCCGCATTGCCGGTGGAAACCATCACGCCTCCCCGGCGTCCCTCGCAGCCGCGCTCCTAGCCTCCCAGGGCGCTGGCGACCCCTTCTGCAGCTCGCCCGCCGGTTATGCCGGCATAGACGAGGTCGCCCCGTCCGAGGTCCAGACGCGGACGATGTCGCGCATCGAGAGGATGCCGACGACGTTGGCCTCGTCGAAGACGACCAGGTGGCGGACGCCGCGGCGCGACATCTCGGCGGCGGCGCGCTCGAGGCTCCAATCGGGGGCGGCGGTGATCACGCCCTCGCTCATGTGCCCGGCGACGCGCTCGACGTCGGGGTCCTCACCGGCGCCGACCGAGGTCAGCAGATCGCGCTCGGTGACGATGCCGGGGGCCTGCGTCTCGTCGTCGAGGACCAGCGCCGCGCCGGTGCCGCGCTCGACCATCAGCCGCGCCGCCTCGCGCAGCGTGTGCGACGGTCCCACCGTCACCGACACCGCCGACATCCCATCGCTTACCTGCATCTCGCTCCTCCTCCGACCCGGTTCAGGGGTTTGTGCGAATAGCCTCAAGAGTACCCATTCCCGCGCGGCTCGCAAACGCCCTCCGTGGGGCTGCCCGCCGACGCCGATATATAGAATCCCCGTCGCCTCCTCCTGATGAAGCGCTTGCCGACTCCGATCCGCCTCCTCCTCACCTTCGCCGCCCTCGTTGCGGTCGTCGCCGCCGTATCCGGCTGCGGCACCAGCACCGGCGACAAGACCCGCGGGCGCCAGCTCTTCACCGCCGACTGCGGCACCTGCCACACGCTGGCCCAGGCCGGCTCGGCGGGAGTGCAGGGACCCAACCTCGACGACGCCTTCGCCTCGGCCCGCGAAGTCGGCATGAACTCGGCGACGATCGAAGGCATCGTCAAGGCGCAGGTCGAGAGCCCGCGGCCGGAAAACGGCGATCCGGCCGTCTCGATGCCGCGCCACATCGTCGAGGGCCAGGACCTCGACGACGTCGCCGCCTACATCGGCTCGGTCGCCGGCGTGCCCGGCATCAAGCCCCCGGAAGTACCGGGCGGCGCCGGCGCTCAGGTCTTCGCCAACAACGGCTGCGGCGCCTGCCACACCCTGGCGGCGGCCAAATCGACCGGCACCACCGGCCCGAACCTCGACGAAAACCTCGGCGGCCAGAGCGAAGCGATGATCGAAGAATCGATCGTCGAACCGGAAGCCGTGATCACGCCGGGCTACCAGGGCGGGATCATGCCGCAGGAATTCGGCGAAAAACTCTCCAAAGAAGAACTCAAACAGCTCGTCGAATACCTGACCGAAAGCACGTCCAACGGCAAATGATCGGCGCGGCCGGGGAGCCGTCTCGATCATGATTTGCATATGGGCGCGTCGCTGAGAACCCGGTTCGAGATCTCGCCCGCCCGCTATGCCCAGGTGACCGCGGTCGCCCTGGGAGCGCTGGCGCTGATCGTCCTCACCGGCGCCGCCGTGCGGCTGACCGATTCCGGCCTCGGCTGCCCCGACTGGCCGCGCTGCTACGGCGGCACGGCGCCGCCGCTCGAATCCCACGCGGTGATCGAGTACGGCAACCGGATCCTGACCGGGTTCGTCGGCTTCGCCGTGATCGCGGCGGCGGTCGGCGCCTTCTTCCGCCGCCCCTACCGCTGGCACCTGGCGGCGTTCGGGGTGCTGCTGCCGATCGGCGTGATCGGCCAGGCGATCCTCGGCGCGCTGGTCGTCAAGTACCACCTGGCGCCGGGGCTGGTGATGTCGCACTTCATCCTCTCGATGATGCTGCTCGACGCGGGCTTCGCGCTGATGTGGTGCTCGCGCTATGAACCCTGGGACCGTCGTCGCTCGACCGACCGCCGCGGCGTCTGGGCGGTGCGAGCGCTGGTCCCGTTCGGCCAGCTGACGATCGCCGCCGGCACCGTCGCGACGGCGGCCGGGCCGCACGCCGGCGCCCACGCCGGCCAGCTCGTCCACCGCTTCACCTTCGAGGGCGCTGACACGCTCGAATGGGTCGTCCAGCGCCACGCCGTGATCGCCGCCGTCTACGGCTTCGCGGCGATCGGAGTCTGGTTCTACCTGCGCCGCCCCGGCGGCGACCGGCGCGCCGGCAAGCCGCTGACCGTGGTCCTGCTTCTGCTCCTGACCCAGGGCGTCGTCGGCGGCCTCCAGTGGTACCTCGAACTGCCGACCGAGCTGGTCTGGGTCCATGTCAGCCTGGCCACCTGCAATTGGCTGGCGATGCTCTGGACGATCGCCGCCGCCGGGCGCCTCGAGCCGCGCGGCGCCGCGGCCGCCCAGACGCCTCCCGGGGGCCACTCGGCGGAGCGCCCGGCCGCCGCCGGCGCCGTTTAGAGGGCGTAGCGACACTTGCTCCCGTTCTGGCTCTCGATCGGAGCCCTGAGCCTCGTCCAGGCGCTGCTGGTGGCGCTGCCCCGACCAGCCAATGCGCCCTTCTTCGACCGTCTGCGCAGCCGCTGGTGGGCGCTGATCCTGCCGCTCTCGATCGCCGTCGTCATCGCCGGCATCGCGGTCGAAAGCGAATCGGCGAAGGCGCTGACCTGGCTGGCCCTGATCGCGGTGCCGCCGCTGGCCGCCGTGGCGCTCGGCTGGATCGTCCGCGGAGGCCGTCCCTGGCTGGCGCTGGCGGCCGTGCCGCTGTTCGCCCTGGCTTGGGCCGCCAAAGGCGAACTCGGCGGACAGGCCGCGGCGCTGGCGCTCTCGGCGCTCGCCTGCACCACGCTCGGCTGGCTGCTGGCGGCGATCGTGCCGGGGCGCTGGCTCAAGCTCGGGATCTACGCGATGGCCGCGATCGATACCTGGCTGGTCCTCGGCGACCTGCTCCAGGGGCCCAACTCGGTTCTAAACAGCGTCGCCCCCGGCGCCGACCTGCCGCGCCTGCAGCTGGTCAACTTCGGCAGCGCGATCATGGGCTTCGGCGACATCTTCGTCGCCGCCGTCCTCGGCGGCCTGCTCGCCCGCGACCGCCAGCTCCAGCTGACCGGTGCCCTCCTCGCCGCCGTCATCGGCTGTGCCTTCGACTTCCTCTTCTTCGCCCTCCACGAGTTGCCCGCGACCGTCCCGATCGCCCTTACCCTGCTCACCCTCGAGCTCTTCGCCCGCCGCAGCAAGCGCCTGGCAACCCCCTGAGGAGGGCCTAGAGCTGAGTTGCGATCAGGGCGATGATCGCCGCGAAGCCCGCCATCATCGTGGCAGCGATGCCGATGAGGCCCTGCGTCAGCCGCCGGTTGATGCCTTCGAGGGCCATCCCCATCTGGACAAACCGCTGATCGATCAGCTGAAAGCGCTCGTCGACCCGGTCAAACTTGCCCTCCATCCGCTCGAAACGCCGATCGACCTGCTCGAAGCGCTTGTCGACCTGCTCGAACCCCCTGTCGACACGGGCGTTCAGGTCGTCGAGCCGCTCGTCGGTCCAGGTCGATCGCATCAACTCCATGCAAGCAGGCTAGCGAAAAAAGTGCAACCTATTGTCTACTCAAGTTCCAACTTTGCGACGGCGCTGTGACGCTTGATCATTGTCCCTTGCGGGGGTCGTTGCGCTGCCAGTCGCGCAGCCAGCGGATGCCGTAGGCGCAGCCGGCGAGGACGATCAGGAGTCCCCAGACGGCGGCGACGGCGGGGCGGGTCAGCAGCGCCAGCACGATGACCGAGACAGCGGCGAGGCCGACAATGATCACCCATTTGAAGACGGCACTCTCGTTGATGCGCATCGCGCTCCGTCCTTCGCTCCGGGGTTGTCGAGCCGCGCCGGGGCGTCGGCCGGCCGGGGAGCCTGGCTAGAGGATGTAGACCGTCACGTAGACGATGATCCACATGACGTCGACGAAGTGCCAGTAGATCCCTGGCACCTCGACACCAAGATGGTCCTTCTCCGCCGGCCCGAAGTGGCCGCGGAAGGCGCGGATCGTCGCGAAGCTCAGCAGCAGCAGCCCGACGAAGACGTGGGCGCCGTGGAGGCCGGTGAGGCTGTAGAAGATCGTGCCGAAGGACTCGTCGCGGATGCTGAAGCCGAGGTGGACGTACTCGTTCAGCTGGATGAAGAGGAAGGTGATGCCGAGCATCCAGGTCAGCACCAGGCCGAGTTTCATGCCCTGGCGGTTGCCTTTGCGGATCGACTCCAGCGCGTAGTGGATCGTGAAGCTGGAAGACACCAGGATCGCCGTGTTGACCCCGGCCACGCCGACCGGCAGCGTGTACGGTTCCGGCGGCCAGTGGGACGGGTTGACGACCACCCGCAGGAAGAAGTAGGAGGCGAAGAACGCCCCGAAGAGCATCACCTCGGAGATGATGAAGAGCAGGATGCCGAGCGTCTGGCGGTCGATCCGCGAGCTCTGGTTGGCCTCCGGCGGCCCGTGCTGGTGATGCTCCTCGGCGTGGCCTTTCCCGCCGGCGGGAAGCGGAACTGAAGCGCTCTCCATCAGGACTCCCCTCCCTCGGCGACCGCGGCGGCGACTGCTGCAGCCGGCCGGCCCACCTCGATGTGCTCGACCTGCTTGTCGGTTATTTCACGCACACGGCCGATCAGGTCGTCCTCGAGCCAGCGCGAGCCCTCACCGGCGAAGGTCGAGATCAAGACCTCGTTGATCCGGTAGTGCTCGATCGCGTTCTTGACTGCCATGAAGGGGTCCGGGCTCATCGGCTGACCGGTCGCGTCGATGTCGTTGCGGTAGAGCTCGGCGAGGGTCGAGGCGAGATCGGCGACGACTTCGGCCTCGGAGACTTCCTCGCTGCGCGGGCAGACGATCGTGTAGCGGTGGGGCGCCGCGGCGGCGTGCTCCTTGAGGAGGTTGACGAGGTCCGGCGCGGCGACCGTTTTGGTGGCCACGACGAGGGTGTGGATCAGGTCGAGGCGGATCGAGTCGTCTTTGATCCGGACCGGGATATGGGTCAATTTGACCGCCGGTTCGAGCCGCTCGCGGGCCCACTCGACGAAGTCCCTGCGGGTGAAGCCAAAGCGCTGTTCGTTGAGGGCGGAGAGCAGCACCTCGCTCGGCTTGTGGGCGCGGACGGCGTCGTCCAGGGCCAGCGAGGGCTCGGGGTCCATCACCTCGCCGATCGAATCGATGCCGAACTCGGCGAGCACCGCCATCGTCACCTCGACCCGCGCGCGGGCGGCGTCGCGAATCTCCGAGGCGTCGATCAGCTGCCCCACCGCCGGCTGGTTCTGCGGCGCCGCGACGACGACTTTCGAGACCGAGTCCCGGCGCTCGCGAACCGCCTGCAGCAGTTTGCGCCCACCGGCGACCTCGTTGAGGAAGATCAGCAGCGGGCGCTTCTCGCCCGCCTCCATCGCAACATCGGCCATCAGGACGTGCCCACCACGCTCGGCTGCCCGGCCGGGACATCGGCGCCTTCGCCGGCCATGATCGCGTGCCGGGCACCGGGGACCCCGTACTCGTAGGGGCCGCCGACGACGCGCGGGATCTCGGTGAAGTTGTAGATCGGCGGCGGCGAGGACACCAGCCACTCGATCGAGTTGGCGCGCCAGGGGTTGGCCTCGGCTTTCGGGCCGAAGCGCCAGCTGACCACCATGTTGTAGAGGAAGACCAGCTGGATCGCGCCGAGCAGGAAGGCGAAGCAGCTGATCACCAGGTTCCAGTTGCCGAACTGGCTGGCGTAGTCGGCGACCCGTCGCGGCATCCCGTCCATCCCCACCCAGTGCATCGGGATGAAGGTGCCCCAGGTGCCGATCAGCGTGCCCCAGAAGTGGACGCGGCCGAGTTTCTCGTCGTACATGCGCCCGGTCATCTTCGGGAACCAGTGGTAGATCCCGGCGAAGATCGTGAAGACCGAGCCGCCGAAGAGGACGAAGTGGATGTGGGCGACGATGAAGTAGGTGTCGGAGACGTGGATGTCGAAGGGCACCATGCCGAGCATGACGCCGCTGATGCCGCCGATCGTGAAGGTGACGATGAAGGCGAGCGCGAACAGCATCGAAGTCGATTTCGTGTGAATCTTGCCGAAGTAGAGCGTGCCCAACCAGGAGAAGATCTTGATCCCGGTCGGCACCGCGATCAGCAGCGTCGTCAGCATCATCGGCACGCGCAGCCAGCTGAACATCCCGGCGACGAACATGTGGTGGGCCCAGACCGAGTAGCTGAGGACGACGATCCCGATCAGTGCCAGGGCCATCAATCGATAACCGAAGATCGGTTTACGGGCGTGCGTGGATATGACCTCGGAGATGATCCCGAACCCGGGCAACATCATGATGTAGACGGCCGGGTGGGAGTAGAACCAGAAGATGTGCTGGTAGCTGATGACGTCGCCACCGGCACCGAAGTCGAAGAAGTTGGTGTGCAGGATGCGGTCGAAGAGGACCATGAACTGGGCGCCGGCGATGAACGGGGTCGCGGCGACGACCAGCAGCGAGGTCGAGAGATTCGCCCAGACCAGCAGCGGCATCCGCCAGAAGGTCATGCCGGGCGCCCGCATGGTGATGATCGTGACCAGGAAATTGAGCGCGGTGGCGATCGACGAGGCGCCGGCGAACTGGACGCCGAGGTTGAAGAACGACTGGCCCAGCGGCGCCCCGGTCGAGAGTGGCGCGTAGCCGGTCCAGCCGGCGTCGAAGGCGCCGCCCGGAGCCAGGAAGCTGCCGATGAAGAGCAGGCCGGCCATCGGCAGCAGCCAGAAGCTCAAGGCGTTCAGGCGCGGGAAGGCCATGTCCGGCGCGCCGATCATCAGCGGCAGGACGTAGTTGGCGATGCCGGCAAAGACCGGGATCACGAAGACGAAGATCATCAGGACGGCGTGGGTCGAGAAGAGGCTGTTGTAGGTGCCGGCGCCGACGATCTGGGTGCCCGGCTGGGCCAGCTCGGCGCGGATCAGCATCGCCATCAGCCCACCGACGAAGAAGAAGAAGAACGTGGTGCAGATGTACTGGATGCCGATGACCTTGTGGTCGGTGTTGAAGTGGAAGTAGTCCTTCCAGCTCTTGGCGCCGTGCTGGGAATGGTCCTCGGGGATCGTCGGCAGGCCGGCGGCCCAGCGGAACCAGTAGTCGAAGGCGCCGAAGCCGATCAGGAAGCCGAACGGGGCCAGGATCAGCGGCACGATGACGTGCGGGTAGCCGGTCTGTTCGGTCTGCCAGATCGGCAGGCCCGAGATCGCCCGCAGCATCACGACCAGGCCGAAGCCGAAGCCGGCCGCCAGGAGCGCGCCGATCCCACCCCTGATCCAGCCCGGCCGTTTGATCGCTGCCACCATCAGATCGCCTCCATTATGCCCCGCCCGCCGTCAACGGTTCCGGGTTCGTCTGCGTGTCCTGCTTGACCGACTCCATCAGCGGCTGGGGCACTTTTTCTTTCAGGCTTTCGACCCATTTGTCGAACTGAGCTTCCGGCTGGACGATCACTTTGGCGCGCATCGCGGCGTGGCCGAAGCCACAGAGCTCGGTGCAGATCAGCTGGTAGGTGCCGACCTTGTCGGGGGTGACGATCGCCGTCGTCGTGATGCCGGGGACGTTGTCTTTCTTGATCCGCCACTGCGGCACCCAGAAGGAGTGGATCACGTCCTGCGCGTGCATTTTGAACTGGATCGTCCGGTTGACCGGGACGTGCAGAACGCCCTGGGAGTAGAGGTAGCCTTTGCCGGGGTAACCGAAGCTCCAGGCGTACTGCTGGGAGAAGACGTCAACCGTCATCGGGTTGCTGCCCTTGTCTTCGATTTCGTTGAGGACCTTCCAGCTGTAGCCACCGCCGAAGAGGACGATGATCGTCGGGATGACCGTCCAGGCGACCTCGAGCCGGGTGTTGCCGTGGATCGGCTCGCCGTCGGATTCGTCGCCGGGCAGCGCCCTGAATTTCCACAGCGCGTAGCCGAGGGCGACGACGACGATCGAGAAGACGATCGACGAGAGGACGATCAGCACGTTGAGCAGATCGTCGATCTTGGGGGCCGCGGTCGAGGCCTCCTGGCCATCCCAGTTGATCGAGAGCATCACGGCCGAGATGACCACCGCGAGGACGGCCATCACAGCAACCATTTTGACTATCGGGAGGCGGCCGTACATGGGTTCAGGTTGCGCGGCGCGCTAGCTCGCGATGGGTCAGAGGGGGACGCTTCGCTGGCTCGACGCTCATGCGCCGGGCATTCTATTGAAGCCGCGGCGGGAGGCTGCCTCGCCTCAAATGACGCTCGCCACTAGCTGCCCGGGACCGGCAGCCCGCCGAGGTTCCCGGCCGCCGCGTCGAGCACGCCGCGGGCGACGCCGTCCCAGCTCCAGAGTCGGGCGGCGGTGTCGCCGAGCGTACGGCGAGCCTCGGCGCGCCGCTCCGGCGAGAGCTCCAGCCAGCGCACGAGGCGCTCGGCGATCGCCTCGACGGCGCCGGGCTCGACCGGGAACGAGGTCAGTCCGGCGACTTCGGGCGGCAGCGCCGCGGCGAGCTGGGTCGAGACCTCGCGCATCCCCGAGTGCCCGGCCGAGACCGGCAGTGCGCCGGCCGCCGCGGCCTCGACGGCGACCATCCCGAAGGCCTCGGGGAAGGTGCTCGGCATGACCAGGGCCTCGGCACGCGGCAGCAGGTCGGCGACCTGGTCGTGCTCGAGGCGGCCGATGAACTCGACCGAGCCGGCGGCGGCCCGGGCCATGTCCGCGTAGCCGTCGGGGGGCGCGGCGAGGAAGACGGCGAGGATCGGCAGCGGCGCGCTCTCGCCGCCCTCGAGCCCGCGCCCGGCGGCGGCGACCGCGCGGGCGTCGTCGAGGTCGCCGCGTTCGAGCGCGGCCAGCAGCCGGCGCAGCGCGTCCTCGTAGGCGCCGTAGCCGGCGATCTGCAGGCGGGCGTCGGGGTGCTTGGCGTGGACGAGGGGCCAGGCGGCCAGCAGCAGGTCGACGCCCTTGGAGACGATGAGCTTGCCGACGAAGACGACGAGGGACCGGCGTGAGGACGATTCTGCGGGACTCCCGAGGGACGATTTGGCGGTTAGGGAGCCGGCTTCGGGCAGTCCTGCGGGCGAGGTGTTCGTTCTCGGACTGCCCGAATCCGTCTCACTCGGGCCGGAGTGGGGATCCGGTTCACTCGGGCGGAAGGCGTCGATGTCGACACCAGGCGGTCCAAGGCGGGTCTTGTCTTTCAGATTTGGGAGATCCGGGAGCGCGGCCCACAACGCCTCGGCGGTGTGGCCGGAGCCGACGAGCACGCCGTTGGCCGCCGCCATTCCCTCGTACGCATAGGGGAGGAAGCGGGGATGGGGTTTGACGGTGTACTCGAGGGCGGAGCCGTGGATCTTGGCGGCGAAGGGAGCGACCGCGGCCCGGGCGAGGATCGCCGGGCCCATCACCAGATGGTTGGCGAGGGCGGCGTCGATCGGGCCGGCCTCGGCGGCGACGGCGCGCACGGCGGCGACGTTGGCCTCGATGTAGTGGTCGAGCTCGGCATCGGTCAGTTCCTCGAAGGTCTTGACCGTGAAGCCCGGATAGGGGTCCCTGACGTAGACCGGTAGCAGGCCGCCGATGTCGGGATTGTGGATCTCGACTCCGGGCAGTTCCACCTCGCGGTCCTGGCACAGCAGGTGGACCTCGTGGCCCATCCGCGCCAGGGCCGTGGCGAGGTTGGCGTTGTAGATGTTGCTGCCGGTGCCGCGCAGCATGTAGCCATGGAAGAGGAGGACGCGCATTCGAACCGTCCAAGCTAATAGTCTTCGCGGCGATGAACCTCAAGCAGCTCTACCGGATGCGCGCCCCGGCCTCGGGCCGCGAGGCGATCGCCGCCGCCGAGCCCGGCCAGATCTACCTCGACCGCGAGACCGGCGAGGAGATGTTCCCGGTGGCGATGGTCCTCCCCCTCGCCCCCTCCGTCTCCTCCCTGCCGCGCAGCCCCGAGAACCTCCGCGCCTGCCGCCGCTGCGACCAGCTGATCGGGCTGGACGTCAGCGACTGTCCCCACTGCGGTCTGCGCCAGTCGGCGCTCTAGCGTCCGCTCAGCGACGCAGCCAGCGCCCGAGCGGCGAGCGCCGGAGCCACGGTGGCGGGGAGTCGATCATCGCGTAGACCAGCATCGCCCCGAGCGTGAGGAAGATAAACCCCGTTTCATTTGCCCGCATGATCCAACCGATCACATAAACGATCGGCGCCGCCACAGCCGCAGCCTTCCACTCTTTGATGACAGAACGTTTCATAAGAGAGAGGCTAGCTGAGCCGTCAGCGAGACGCAATAGACGAGTCCGCCGAAGGCGAATCCGAGGCGACCGAACTCGATCGAGGTCCAACGACGGACAGGCTGAGATCGTCTGGACCTGACCAGGTCGCGGTAGATCCCGCCGGCCCCCGCGAGCGTGAACGGGAAGCTCAGGCCGATCCTGCTTGGCAGGGGACCTTCGACTTGCGGAAGGACGCTTGCGAGCGAAAGCAGGGCGTGAAGGGTCGGGGCCATCGGCCCACGTTGACGAGGAAGAGCGCACGCGTGGCGCGCCGAGTGTCAGAACTTCGAGGCGGGAGAGCTACGGTTTCTTGACCAGCGTCGCCGTGTAGAGCAGGCGGGCGCTCGAGTAGTAGCAGCCGTAGGTCTTGGTCTTGCCGACGCCCTGCTGGGGGTTGCCATCCTGAATGTCTTCCTTGGAGGCGCAGTGTTCCGGCAGGCGGCTGCCGCGCCAGGTGTTTTCACCGGAGACGTTGAAGGCGAACATCGGCGCCCAGGTCGGGATCGTGAGGGCGACGACCTGGCCCTGGAGGACCGAGAGGGGGTGCTGGAGGGCGAAGACCGGGGTCGTGCCGAAGAAGGGGTTGAGCACCTCGAGCGGGCTCTGGCGAACCAGCGTGTATTTCGGCGGGTTGGTTTCTTCGACCGGTTTGAGGATCCCGATCCGCGCCTCCGAGGGGGTGCCGAGAAATTCGTTGAAGAAGGAGATCTCGTCGGTGGTCGTTTCGCTTTCCTTGCTCGACGGTTTGGCGAGGGTGATCGACCAGGCGACGATCTTGCCGTCGAAGGGCACCTCGTAGGGGCGGGGCACGCCTCCGGCGATCGATTGGAAGCCGGTCACGTGTCCCTCGACCCGGCAGGGCGTGACCTCGACGTTGTTGACGATTTTGCCCGGGCAGGAGGCCGGCGGGGTTTCCGAGGTCTGGCCGAGGACGACGACCTGCAGCGGCGCCGAGTCGGCGCCGGGGGCGACGACCAAGACGAGTGCGACGAGCAGCGCCGCGGCGGCGGCGAGGGGGCCCCAGATGCGCGGGCTCTTCTTGGCGGACGAAATGGTCATGGACTCCTGGCAACACCGGGCAGCGGGTCCGGTTGCGGGCAATCTTGCCGTTCTCACCGCCACGATGCCGCCGCGGTGGTCGCCTTGCACGATCCTTGCCGCCCGCCCCGAGCCGGCGCACGTCCTCCCGCGGGGAGCAGGCGTCGGGTGGTTTCGCGGCCGGACGTTAGGCTGCGGGCACCGTGGAGGCCTCCGAGCGCGATCCGAATGCAGCTGCCCTGGCCGCGCTGGGGGTGGAGGCCGACGCGACCGACCTCGCCGTGATCGGCGGCGCCCAGGGACTGTTCGGGGCGGCGATCCGGGCGCTGCTCGAACTCGACATCGGCCCCGAGCCGGCTGAGCGCGACCCCGACCTCTCGCGCCCGCCGGCGCGCCCGTGAGCCGCCGCCGATGAGCACCCTCGACCTGAGCCTGCGCGGCCAGGCGGCCGCGATCGCCGCCAACGACGCGGCGCCGGAGGGTCTGCTCGACGAAGCCCTGGCCCGGATCAAGGAGCGCAACCCGGCGCTGAACGCCGTGGTCGCGACCTTCCCCGAGCAGTCGCGCGAGATGGCCGCAGCGGCGCCCGACGGCCCGCTGCGGGGCGTCCCGATCGTGATCAAGGACGAGTGGCCGCTGCCCTGGCGCGCCCAGCGATTCGGCGCCGCCTGGATGCCGGCGCCGACGGCGCCCGGCGAGTCCGGCCCCTACCGGGCACTGCGCGATGCCGGCGCGACGATCGTCGGCGTCGGCAACATGCACGAGCTCGGCGCCAGCAGCACCGGCAACGTCTCGGTCTACGGGCCCGCCCACAACCCCTGGGACCTCGAGCGCTGCCCCGGCGGCTCCTCCTCGGGGCCGGCGGCCGCGGTCGCGGCGCGATTGGTCGCTGGCGCGGTCGGTGCCGACGGGGTCGGCTCGATCCGCTACCCGGCCGCCTACTGCGGGCTGACCGGGCTGAAGACGACGTTCGGCCGCAGCGCGATGGCCGGCCACCACATGGCGCCGGTCACCTCGGTGATCGTCTCCGGCCCGCTCACCGCCGACGCCGCCGACGCCCGCCTGCTCGGCGCCGCGCTCTGCGGCGAGCGGTGGACGGCGGGCGAGGCCGCCGGCCTGCGCATCGGCGTCATCGCCGACCCGGTGTCCGAGGACGTCACGGCGCCGACCCGGGCGGCCTGCGAGGAGGCGATCGCGGCGCTGGCCGCCGAGACCGGCGGCAGCGTGCGGACGGTCGAGCTGCCCGACCTCGAAGCGAGCGCCCTCGCCGCCGTCCTGATCGCCAACGCCGACGGCCTCGGCCACCTCTCCCCCGCCCAGCTGAACTCGATCGATCCCGGCCTCAGCCCGATCGGGCGCGGCCTCGTCAAGTACGGGATGCTGGTCCCGGCCGCCGCGGTCGAGAAGGCGCGCCGGGTGCGCTCGCTCATGCGCCGCCGCCTCGCCGAGCTCTTCGAGGAGGTCGACGTCCTCGCCTGGCCGACCGTGCCGGCCCCGGCGCCGCCGCTGGAGGCGCCGCTCGTCGAGCTGCCCTCCGGCGTCCTCACCGCAGACGCGGCAAACGTCCGCGGCGGCGGCCTCGCCAACCTCACCGGCACGCCGGCGATCAGCGTCCCGGTCGGCTTCGAGGACGGCCTCCCGCTCGCCCTGCAGCTGGGGGCGGCCTGGGGTCGCGACGAGCTGCTGCTCGACGCCGCCGAGGCGCTCGAGCGCGCCAATGGCCGGCGCTGGGTCGAGGCGCGCCCGCCAGTCGCGGCATGAGCGAGAGCGCCGCCGGCGACCACCCGCCGGGCGGGGCGGAGCGCAGCGCTCCCGTCGCCGCCGGCGCTGACCCGCGCGCCCTCGTCCTTGCCGAGGCCGAGCGCGTCCTGCGCCAGAACTGGCACACCGGCGAGCGCGAAGGCGTCCCCTTCGCCTACTCCGAGCCGAGCCCCGGCCGCTACCCCTGGCAGTGGTACTGGGACTCCTGCTTCGCGGCGATCGTCAACCGTCGCTGGGAGCCCGCCCGCGCCCGCGCCGAGCTCGAGAGCCTGCTGGCCGCCCAGCGCCCGGGCGGCTTCATCGGCCACACGATCTTCTGGCGCGGCCAGGTCACGCTCAGCCGTCTGCTCTTCTACAACGTCGTCAACCGGGAGGCGCGGATGACCGAGACGATCCAGCCGCCGCTCCTGGCCTGGGCCTGGAAGCTCGCCGTCGGCGACCCGACCGAGGAGCCGCGGATCGCCGCCCAAATGGACTGGCTGGCGCGCCACCGCGATCTCGACGGCGACGGCCTGCTCTGGATCGTCCAGCCCGACGAGTCCGGCTGCGACGCCTCGCCAAAGTTCGACCCGGTCTGGGGACGGCGCGCCGACGGCCGCTACGGCTTCCCGCTGCTGGTCGCCCGCAACCGCCGGCTCGGCTGGGACGCCCACCGGATCCGCGACAAGGGCGGGCCGGTCGTCTGCGAGACCCTGGTCAACACGATGTGGTCGCTCTCGCTGCAGAGCCTGGGACGCCCCTCGGCGACGCCGGCCCTGGTCGACCGCCTCTGGGACGAGCGCCGCGGCCTCTTCGTCGACGAGGCCCAGCCGGGCGGCCTGCGACCGGGGCCGGTGACCTGGACCGCGCTGGCGCCGCTGGCCCTGCCCGACCTGCCGGAGGCGATCGGCCGCCGCCTGGTCGAGGAGCAGCTGCTCGACTCCGGCCGCTTCGGAACCCCGGTCGCGCCGCCCTCGGTGGCGGTCGGCGAGCCCGGCTATGAACCCGGCGGCAGCCAGGGCCTCCTGCGCCGCTACTGGCGCGGCCCGACCTGGGTCAACTCGGCCTGGCTCGTCTGGCTTGGGATGCGCCGCCTCGGCTACACCGCCGAGGCCGACCGCCTCGCCAACGGCATCATCGGCGCCGTCGCCCGCGAAGGCCTCCGCGAGTACTACGACCCCCGCGACGGCCGCGGCATGGGCGCGAAGGACTTCGCCTGGTCAGGCCTGATCGCAGAGCTCGCCGACCCCAAGTAACTCCAGGGTCCCCAGGCGGCGAAAACCAAGCCTGGGTAGGACGCAGGGAGCGAGACAAGGGGAGCGCACTCAAGTGCGTGACCCGCAGTCGAGCGACCGAGGACACCCCCAGGCGCCGGTTTGCAGCCGCCTGGGCTATTTGTAGCGGTAAGTGATCCGACCTCGGTCGAGGTCGTAGGGCGACAACTCGATCTTCACGCGGTCGCCGGGCAGGATGCGGATGTAGTGACGGCGCATCTTGCCGGAGATGTGACCGAGAACATCGTGGTCGTTGTCGAGTTTCACCCGGAACATCGTGTTCGGGAGGGCCTCGGTGATCTCGCCCTCCATTTCAATCTTTTCCTCAGCCATATGTATCTAAGAGTACCTGAACGCCGCTTTTTCCCTGGTCTGGGTCCTGGCCTCAGTCCCGGGCTCAGGGCGTCTGGGAGGCCAGGAGCGCCAGCGCCGAGGAGCGGTCGGCGACTTCGCCGGCGTACTGGGCCGCCTCGAGCTCGCGCAGCAGGCGGCCGATCTCGGGACCTTCCCCGACCCCCAGCTCGGCGGCGATCTCGTCGCCGCGCAGGAGCGGCGGCGGCGGCCCTTCGCGGCGCCAATCGAGGCCGGCGGCGACCATCTGGGACGCCAACCGCAGGTGGGCTTCGACCATCTCCGGGCGCGCCAGCTTGCCGGCGCCGCGGGCCGAGAGCCGGTCGGCGACGGTCAGCAGCGTCACGTCGACCGTGACCGGCTCGGTCGCCCGCAGATAATCGTGGATGCGCCGCGCCGGCAGCGGCATCTCGTGGATCATGAAGCCGAGCCGCAGGTGCTGGAGGGTGAGCGCCTGCAGGTAGCGGGTCAGCTTGCGGCTGGCTCGCAGGCGCTCGCAGATGCCGGCGATGACGTCGGCACCGACCACGTCGTGGCCTTTGAAGCCGACGAAGCCCTCGCGTTCGGCCCGCGTCGCCGGCTTGGCGATGTCGTGAAAGAGAGCGCCGAAGCGCAGCGCCGTGCGGCGGCTCATCTCGTCGGCCAGCGGCTCGTCGAGAAGGGCGTCGACCTCGGCGGCGCGCTCGCCGGTGTAGGAGGGCAGGTCAGCCTCGATCGCCAGCGTGCGCTCGAGCACGGCGAGGGTGTGGCCGTGGACGTCGAGGTGGTGGTTGGGGCCCTGCCCGACCCCCTTCAGCGCCTCGACCTCGGGCAGGACGGCGGCGGTCAGCTCCAACTCGTCGAGCAGCGCCAGGCCGCGCAACGGATCGGGCCCGCCGAGCAGCTGGCGGAGCTCGGAGAGCTGGCGCTCGCCGGCCGGCTCGGCGGCGCGCGGGGCGGCGGCGCGGGCGAGCGCGAGGGTGCCGGAGTCGATCTCGAGGCCCAGACCGGCGGTGAGGCGGGCCGCTCGCAGCAGACGCAGCGGATCCTCGGCGAAGCTGCGCTCGGAGACCGCACGCAGGAGGCGTCGCTCGAGGTCGCCGAGACCGTCGAGGGGATCGACCACCTCCCCTCCGCCGAGCGGCACGGCGGCGGCGCCGATCGTGAAGTCCCGGGAGGCGAGGTCGGCCTCGATCCCCTCGCCGCGCAGCGCCGTGACGTCGACCTGCCAGCCGCGCCCGGGAGCGACGACGCGCCAGGTCCCGAACTCGGCCGAGAGCTCGAAGGCGTGCTCGCCGAGCTCGCCGGCGACCGCCCGGGCCGCCGGCGCGGGGTCGCCGGCGACGACGAGGTCGAGATCGTCGACCGGACGACCGAGGGCGGCGTCGCGGACGGCGCCGCCGGCGATCCAGGCCGCGGTGCCGGCGAGAGCGCGGGCCGCCGCCGCCGGCAGCGGCTGGGCGCGGAGGTCGTCGGCCAGGCTCACGGCAGATCCTCGCGCCTCGCCGCCCGCCGCGGGACCCGCGGCGAGATGGCGCAGGTGATCTCGTAGTTGATCGTGCCCAGTCGCCCGGCGAGCTCCTCGGCGCTCACCTGCTCCTCGCCCTGTCGCCCGAGCAGGACCACCTCGTCGCCGGGCCGAACGTCGGTCTCGGGTCCGAGGTCGATCGTCAGGTTGTCCATCGAGAGGGTCCCGACCAGCGGATGACGGCGCCCGCCGACCAAGACGTCGGCGTTATTGGTGAGCGCCCGTCGCACGCCGTCGCCGTACCCGAGTGGCACGACTCCCACCCAGGTGTCCTCGGCGGCGCGCCAGCGGCGGCCGTAGCCGGCGCTCTGGCCGGCCGGGAAGCGCTTGACGGCGGCGACGTAGGAGCGCAGCGAGAGCGCCGGCGCCAGGCCGCGCTCGGCGGGGTCGCCCTGGAAGGGGTCGAGGCCGTAGATCGCGACGCCGCAGCGGGCCATGTCGAAGTGCGAGCGCGGCTCGCGGAAGACGGCGGCGCTGTTGGCGGCGTGGACGGTGACGTCGGGGAACTCGGCGCGCACCGCCGTGGCGACGGCGGAGAAGCGCTCCAGCTGGGCGTCGAAGTAGCCGTCGTCGTCGGGTTCGTCGGCGGTCGCGAAGTGGGTCCAGACGCCGGCCAGCTCGAGGTCGGGATCGGCGTCGCAGGCGCGCGCCAGGGCCAGCACCTCGTGGCCGTCGAAGGTCCCCAGCCGTCCCATGCCGCTGTCGTGCTTGACGTGGACGCGGACCGGGCGGCCGCTCGCCCGCGCCCGATCGGCGAGGAAGGAGCGGAAGCCCTCGCTCCAGACGCCGACCTCGGAGCCGGCCGCGAGGACGACCTCGACCTCCTCGGCGCTGAGCGCCCCCATCGTCAGCAGCGGGACGTGGCCGAAGCGGCGGCCGATGCCCTCGGCCTCGATCGCCGTCGCAACCGCGAAGCGCTCGGCGCCGCCGGCCCGGGCCGCCGCCGCGCAGTCCTCGGCGCCGTGGCCGTAGCCGTCGGCCTTGATGACGGCACAGAGCTTCGCCCCGGCGCTCAGCTCGCGGCACAGCCGCGCGCAGTTGGCGCGGATCGCCTCGAAGTCGATCCGGGCGAGCGCCCGCTCCATGCGCTTAGGAGTCGTCGACGAGGGCGGCGAGGGCGTCGGCTCTGGTGACCATCCCGGCCAGGCGCCCGTCCTCGTCGACAACCGGCAGGTGGTTGTGGTGCTTCTCGGCGATCTGGCGCGCCACCCGATCAGCCGCCTCGTAGGTCCTGGCAACGATCGGATCGGGCGTCATCAGATCCGAGACTTTGGTCGCGAAGGCTTTCTCGAGCCGCTTCTCGAACCCCTTCATCGAGCCGACGAAGACGATCCCGCCCATGATGTTGAGGTAGTGCGGCAGGTGGAGGTCGGACTCCTCCTCGCTGAGGACGAGGTCTGACTCGCTGACGATGCCGACGACCTTGCGGTCCTCGTCGACCACCGGGATCGCGCCCAGGTCGGTCTTGGCGAGCAGGTCGATCGCCGTACGCGCGTCATCGCCGGGCGTCACCGACGGGACGTCCGGGTCCATGATCTCGCCAGCGGTCTTCACCGCGCCGAGGTTATTCGACCGGACGGCCGCGGAGCAGGCCAACCGGGAGCGCGGCGATCACGTCGGTGGCGATCACCGACTCGGCGGCGCCGACCCGGTGTGCCGCCTCGCGGCCGGCACGGGCGTGGGCGACGACACCGGCGCAGGCGGCATCGAAGGGTTCGAGCCCGCGCGCCAGGAGCGCCGCGACGACGCCGGAGAGGACGTCGCCGCTGCCGGCGGTGGCGAGACCGGGGGCGGCGATGGCGTTGACGGCGACGCGCTCGCCGTCGGTGACGATCGTGTCGTCGCCCTTGAGAACGACGATCGCGCCGGCCGCCGCGGCGGCCTCGCGGGCGGCGGCCAGGCGGTGTTCGCCGACCGCCGCGCTCTCGCGCCCGAGCAGGCGCCCGAGCTCGCCGGCGTGCGGGGTGAGGACGGTGGCGGCGGGGCGGGAGCGGAGCCGGGCGAGGTCGCCGGCGAAGGCGTTCAGGCCGTCGGCGTCAATCACCAGCGGCGCGGTGATCTGGGCGGCGACCGCGCGGACCAGGTCGAAGGTGCCGTCGGCGCGGCCGAGGCCGGGGCCGAGCACGCCGGCCGCCGCCCGCTCGAAGGCGCCGAGCACGGCGTCCGCCGAGCCGGGACCGAGGCGCCCGTCGCCGCCCGGACAGCCGCGCGACATCACCTCCGGCTGGCCGGACTCGAAGATCGGCTCGAGGTCGGCGGGGACGGCGACGGTCGCGTAGCCGGCGCCGGCGCGGATCGCCGCCTGCGAGGACATCTTCACGGCGCCGGTCAGTCCGCGCGAGCCGCCGGCGATCGTCACCTGACCGGAGGAGAACTTGGTCGATTGGGCGCCGCGCACCGGCGCCAGGTCGAGGACGGCCGCGTCGATCGTCCCGGCTGCGGGCCGCGAGGGCGCGCCCGGCGGAACCCCGATCGGCGCCACCCGCAGCTCCCCCGTGCTCCACTTCCCCGGAGCGATCCGGTGCCCCACCTTGGCGGCGTGGAAGCTGACGGTGACGTCGGCGTCGACGGCAGTGCCGGCGATCTCGCCGGTCGAGGCATCGACTCCGGAGGCGATGTCACAGGCGACCACCGGCGCCTCGCAGGCGTTGATCGCCGCGATCGCCGTCCAGGCGGGTTCGCGCGGTGCGCCGGTGAACCCGGTCCCGAAGATCGCGTCGACGACCGCGCCCGAGCCGGTGAGCCGCGTCGCCGGACCGCCACCCGCCTCGCGCACCACGCCCGCCTCGACGCGCCCGAGGTTCGCGGCGGCGTCGTCGCTCATCTCATCGGCGGGCCAGAGCAGCAGCACCTCGACCGCGAACCCCATCTCGCCCAGCAGCCGCGCCGCGACGAGCCCGTCGCCGCCGTTGTTCCCCTTCCCGCACAGGACCCGCACGGGGCCCTCGGGCGCCAGCTCGGCGACCGCCTCGGCGACCGCGCGCCCCGCCGTCTCCATCAGATCGAGCGAGGGAACCCCCTGCTCCTGGATCGCCCAGCCGTCGATCGCTCGCATGCCTTCCGCGTCGAAGAGTGGGTCGAGCCAGTCCTCCATCAGCGCAGCGTAGTGAGCCGAAGCCGCTGACCTAGCCTCAATCTCCGACGATCGCGACGGCGGCCGCGCTCTCGCGCGAGTGGGTCAGCGAGATCGAGACCCCGCGTCCCGCCGCCGCCTCGGCCGCCCCACCGGTCAGCCGCACCGTCGGCGGCTCCCCGGCCAGGATCTCGATGTCCGTGGGGGCGAATCCGCCGGTCAGTCCCAGGGCCTTGACGACCGCCTCCTTGGCCGCGAACCGCGCCGCCAGATGGCGCCCCGGTCGTGAGCGTCGATCGGCGTAGGAGAGCTCATCGGCCGTGAACAGCCGCTGAGCCAACCGTGGCCGCCGCTCCAGGGCGCGCTCGATCCGTTCGATCTCGATCAGGTCGATGCCGACGCCGGCCATCGACCGGGCTAGCTCCGCCGGCGCGGCGTCACTTGGTGAAGCCGAGGATCATCTTCGCCGTCGAGTAGCCGCCCGATTCTTCGGACCCGATCGCGGCGTAGGCGAGTTTCTGCAGGTAGGGCTTGGCTTCTTCGAATTCGGCGCGTTCGTCGGCGGGTGAGGCGCCTTCGATCAGCTTCAGCACCGCGGGTGCGTCGACGTAGGCGGCGATCGGCGTGCCGCCGAGCGCGGACTTCGCTTCCTTGAACCCGGCGGTCTGCCCGAGCGTTTCGCCCGATCCCTTGAGTGCCGCCGTGGCCGACTTGAGGCCGAGCGCGATCGCCAGCTTCGAACCCGAGGCGGCGATCACGATCGGTTCGCCGCCGAGTTCTTCGTTGGGGATCGTGAAACCGCTGACGTTGCCCTTGAGCGCGGTCACGCCGGGTTGTCCGGTCGCCCGCAGCAGCAGGGCGAGGTTGGCGACCGTGTTCTGCGCTTCGCTGCCGGTGGTGCTCAGCACCAGCGCGCCGCCGACGCGAGAGGAGCTGGTGCCTTCGACGAAGAACCCGAGGTCGCCGATCGAACCGGCGATGCCTTCGAGGTCGATTCCGGCTTCTTTGAGGCCTTTCTTCAGCTCGTGCGGCGGGATCTGTCCGGGGATGCCCTGTTCGTCGAGGCTGTCGATCGCTGCCGAGAGCCGTTTGCCGAAATCGGCGGCGGCGAAGCCGAAGGTCGCGCTGGACGGCAGTTCTTCGAGGAACGAGGAGGCGTCGCCGGTCGCCGCTTCGGCGTTGGAGAGGTTGCTCGAGAAGTCGACCTCGACCTGTTCGGTGTGCGGGACCAGGCTGGCGACGGCAGTCGCCTTGGTCGGATCGATGCCGGTCGTTTCGAAGAGGAGCTTGGAGTTCTGGTCGATCGTCCCGCCGGCTTCTTCGATCAGGCCGCCGATGTCGACGTAGACCTCGGCGAAGCTGCCGGCGGGAGCTTTTTCGACCGTGGCCTTGAATTTTTCGGCTTCGGCGAGGCTTTCGTCGCCTTCCGAGGTCTTGACCATTTCGGCGAACGTGGCTTCGTCCTGGGCAAAGATGACGGCTTCGCCGACGACCCCGAGCACTTCGCCTTCTTCGGGGTTGAGCCACGCTTCTTCGCCTTCGATTTCGACTTCTTCGTACGGTTCGCCGGATTCTGTCTTGGCGTGCATTTCGAGGAACGCCTTGGCTTCGTCGGGGTTCGTGGTCTGCACCGCGAGGCCGGCCTGCTTGAAGTTTTCGCCGTCGTAGCCGGCGATGTAGAGGCCGACCTTTTCGCCCAGCCACGGTTCGATTTCGGTCCCGTATTCGAATTCTTCGCCTTCGGCGCCGGCGGCCTTTTCGAGTTCTTCGACGATCAGGCCGCCGAGGTCATCGACGCCGGCGACGTTCTTGGCCAGCGCTTCGATGTTGGACTTGGTTTCGCCCGAGGGCAGCAGCGTCGCTTCGACGTAGACCGGCGCCGTCTTCGGCGCGTAGCTGGCCGGGTCGGCGCCGGAGCTGTCGTTGCCGTCACCGCTGCCACCGCAGCCGGCGACCGCGAGCGCGGCGACGAGGAGCGCGGTGAGAGCGAGAAGTACGAAACGGGTCTTCATCGGACAAGCATCTTAGATCACTCGACCGTAACCGTCTTTGCCAGGTTGCGCGGCTGGTCGACGTTGAGGCCGCGGGCGCGGGCGATGTCGTAGGCCAGCAGCTGCAGCGGCAGGACGGCGACGATCGGCTGCAGGATCCAGTCGGTGCGCGCAACCTCGATCGTCTCGTCGGCGACTTCGCGGACGCGCTCGTCGCCGGCGGTGGCGATCGCGATCGTCTGGGCGCCGCGGGCCCGCACCTCCTCGACGTTGGAGAGCACCTTCTCCAGCACCGGGCTGTCGGTGGCGATGCAGACGACCGGGGTCGACTCGTCGAGCAGGGCGATCGGCCCGTGCTTCATCTCCCCGGCCGCGTAGGCGTCGGTCGGGATGTAGGAGACCTCCTTGAGCTTCAGCGCCCCCTCGAGGCAGACCGGCAGGCCGATGTGGCGGCCGAGGTAGAGGAAGAACTCCTGCTCGAAGTGGCGCTCGGCGACGCCGCGAACGGCCTCCTCGGTCGCCGCCAGGGTTTCGTCGATCTTGACCGGCAGCGCCTTCAGCTCGGCGACCAGCTCGGCGATCCGCGCCGCCGGCAGCGATCCGCGGAGCTCGGCGATCCGCAGTCCCAGCAGGTACATCGCCGCCACCTGGGCGAGGAAGGTCTTGGTCGCGGCGACGCAGATCTCGAGGCCGGCGCGGGTGTAGAGGACGGCGTCGGCGTCGCGGGTCGCCTGACTGCCCATGATGTTGGTGACGGCCAGGACCTTGGCCCCGGCCTCCTTGGCGAGTCGCATCGCGGCAAGCGTGTCGGCGGTCTCGCCGGACTGGGTCATGCCGATCACGAGGTCGCCCTCGCCGACCACCGGGTTGCGGTAGCGGTACTCGGAGGCGATGTCCATTTCGACCGGGACCCGCGCCCATTCCTCGATCGCATAGCGGCCGATCAACCCGGCGTGGTAGCTGGTGCCGCAGGCGACGATCACGATCCGGCCGACGTCGCGCAGATACTCATCGGACAGGTCGACGTCGGAGAGGTCGACCCCGTCGGCCTCGGGCAGCCGGTCGACGATCGTCTCGGCGACCGCGTCGGCCTGTTCGTGGATCTCCTTCAGCATGTAGGTCTCATAGCCGCCCTTCTCGGCTGCCTCCGCGTCCCAGGTGACCTCTTCGACGGCGCGCTCGATCGGCGTCCCGGACGGGTCGGTGATCCGCACCCCGCCGGCTTCGATTTCGACGATCTCGTCGTTTTCGATCGGCATCGCGGTGCGGGTGTCGGCGAGGAAGGCGGGGATCGCCGAGGCGAGGAAGGTCTCCCCCGCGCCGACGCCGGCGACCAGCGGGCACTCCTTGCGGGCGCCGAGCAGGCGGTTCGGCTCGTCGGCGTGCATCGCGACGAAGGCGTAGTGGCCGCGCAGCTCGGCATAGGCGGCGCGCGTGGCGGCGGCGAGGTCGCCGTCGTAGTGGTGGGCGATCAGGTGGGCGACGACCTCGGCGTCCGTCTCCGAGGTGAAGACCTCGCCTTCGGCGATCAGGCGCTTGCGCAGCTCGGCGTGGTTCTCGACGATCCCGTTGAGGACGATGTGGACCTGGCCGGAGCTGTCGTCGTGGGGGTGGGCGTTCTCCTCGGTGACCCGCCCGTGGGTCGCCCAGCGGGTGTGGGCTATGCCGGTATTGGCGGGGACAAGGGCGCCGTTGCCGTTGGCGCGCTCGGCGACCGCGGAGCGGAGGTTGGCGAGGTTGCCGACCGCGTGCACGCTCTCGACCTCGCCGCCGTCGAGCAGGCTGATGCCGGCCGAGTCATAGCCGCGGTATTCGAGCTTTTCGAGTCCCTGGAGCAGGAGCTCCTCGCAGGGACGGGCGCCCACGTATCCGACGATTCCGCACATAGGAGGCTGGACAGGTTAGAGGCCGGGCGAGGCGAGGCCGAGAATCCGGGCGCACTGGGCGATCCGGCGGTCGGCCGGGCAGGCGGTCGGCGGGTCAAACCAGGAGCCGGGCGATTTCGCCGAGGGAGGCCTCGGGCCGATCGACGAGGTCGTCCCAGGTGAGGCGGCGGACCTCGTAGCCAGCCGCGCGCAGAGCGCGATTGCGGGCGCTGTCGCGGGCCTGGGCGACGGGATGGCCGTGGTAGCAGCCGCCGTCGGTTTCGACGACGAGTCGGTGGTCGGGCCAGAGGAAGTCGAGCTCATAGCGCCTGTCGCCGAGGCGCAGCTTGGTGTTGCAGCGCGGGATCGGGAGGCCCCAGCGGGTCAGCAGCACCAGCAGCTTCGCCTCGAGGCGGCTGCGCACGCGGATCTGGGACGGGTACCGGCGCCAGTCCTCGAGGACGAGTCGCAGGGTCCGGCTGCCGCGCCGCCTGGAGCAGGCGAGGATCGCGTCGATCTCCGGAACGTCCAGCATGCCCTCGACCTTCGCCCCCTCGATCGCCGCCCGCAGCGCCGGCTCGCGGAGGATGCCGGCGAGATCGACGATCGTCCGCGACGGCCCCGTGCACGGCACGCCCGCGTGGACGCGGACCTCGTGCGGCAGCGGCGCCGGGACGTGGCGCCGACAGATACCCGGGATCTTGCGCCCCGCTTCGACCGCCGCGATCACGTCGACTTCCTCGGGGACGAAGTCCCGGAATCCTAACAGCTGCGCCGCCGTCCCATGCGAGACGACGGCGCCGGGCCCGCAAGCCAGCGTCGCCGCCAGCAGCCGCCCGTGCCGAGCGACCCCGGCGTGGCCGACGGCGTAGGTGCCGCGGAAGAGCAGGTGGAGACGTCCCGTCGCGGTGGCCCAGTCGATCGCTTCCTCGCTGAGGCGAAGCCGTCGCAATTGTGCCCGCGAAACGACCCCGTGCTGCCTCGCCGCCAGCCGCGCCGCCGCGTGCCATCCGACCTCCCCACCGGACCCTTCCCTTCCGCTGTTCCTTTTCCGGGCTATACACGGATAAGGAACAGCGGAGCGGGGGCTCGCCCCCATCGGACTGGGTTCGGGCGCCTAGATTGGCGCGTGCTCCGGGTTGGCGCTTGAGCTGGCCCGGGCGCTGGACTGGCGCTCAGGCGCGGCGCGGGCTAGGCGAGCTCGGCGCGAACCAGGGCGACGAGGCGCTCGCAGACGGCGTCGGCCTCGTCGGCCTCGGGGGCCTCGACCATCACCCGCACCAGCGGCTCGGTGCCGGAGGGGCGCAGGAGGACGCGGCCGCGGCCCGACAGCGCCTCGTTCTCGCGCTCGGCGGCGGCGTGGACGGCGGTGGCGCCGGCCAGCGCTGTGCGGTCGGCGACCCGGACGTTGACCAGGCGCTGGGGCAGCTTGCGCATCGGCAGCGCCTCGGCGAGGGGACGGTCACCGAGCTCGCGCATCGTCAGGAGCGCCGCGGCGATGCCGTCGCCGGTGGTGGCGAAGTCGGCGGCGATGATGTGGCCGGACTGCTCGCCGCCGAGGCGCCAGCCGCTGCGCAGCATCTCCTCGATCACATAGCGGTCGCCGACCTGGGTCGTGGCGACGGCGATGTCCTCGTCGGCCATCGCCCGGTGGAAGCCGTAGTTGGTCATCACCGTGACGACGACGCCGCCGCCGAGCTCGCCGCGGGCCGCCATGCCGCGGGCGGCGAGGGCGATCAGCTCGTCGCCGTCGTGGACCCGCCCCTCGCCGTCGACGGCCAGCACGCGGTCCCCGTCACCGTCGAACGCGAAGCCGATCTCGGCGTCGGTGGAGGTGACGCGCTCGGCCAGCGCCTCCATGTGGGTCGAGCCGACGCCGGCGTTGATGTTGCGGCCGTCGGGTTCGACGCCGATCGTCTCGACGCTGGCGCCGAGGCGCTCGAAGATCGCCGGGCCAACCCGGTGGGTGGCGCCGTTGGCGCAGTCGAGGACGACGCGGCGGCCGCTGAGATCGAGCTGGAAATGGCTCCCCAGCTCGCGCAGGTAATCCTCGGCGCCGCCGTGGAGCTCTTCGACGCGGCCGACCTCGGCCGCCGCCTCGCCCTCCGGCCCAGCCTCCATAAGGGCCTCGATCCGCGCCTCGACCTCGTCGTCGAGCTTGGTCCCCAGACCTGAGAAGAACTTGATGCCGTTGTCCTGGAAGGGGTTGTGGGAAGCCGAGACGACCGCCGCCATGTCGAGACCGAGGCGCCGCACGAGCACCGCCGCGGCGGGCGTCGGCAGCACCCCGCCGAGCAGCGCGTCGCCACCGGCGGCGGCGATCCCGGCGGCCAGCGCGGCCTCCAGCATCGGCCCCGACTCGCGGGTGTCGCGGACGATCAGGACTTGGGGACGGTCGACCTCGAGCGAGGCCGCCGCGGCGCGCCCCAGCGCGGTCGCCAGCTCGGCGGTGACGAACGTCCCCGCCTCGCCGCGGACGCCATCGGTCCCGAACAGCTTCCTGCTCGTCTCGGCAGCCACCCAGCGAAGCCTAGACCGAGCTCAGCGCTTGCTGAACTGGGGCTTCTTGCGGGCCTTCTTGAAGCCCGCCTTGCGACGCTCCTTGACGCGAGCGTCGCGAGTGAGGAAGCCGCGGCGCTTGAGGTCGGCGCGCAGCTCGGAGTCGATCTCGATCAGCGCCCGGGCGATGCCGTGGCGGACCGCTCCGGCCTGGCCGGAGATGCCGCCGCCGTGGACGCGGACGCGAACGTCGACGTTGCCCTCGTAGCCGGAGACGGTCAGCGGCTGCACCGCCATCGTCTGGTGCAGGGGACGGGGGAAGAACTCCTCGAGGCTGCGCTTGTTGATTTCGACCTTGCCGTCACCGGGCAACAGGGTGACGCGGGCGATCGAGCACTTGCGTTTGCCGGTGGCGAGGAAGCGCGCGCCGGCCTCCATTTTGGCGGGGGCGCGACTGGCGGTGTCGGAGTCCTCCTCGGCGGCGAGGCGGGCGGCCTCGCGGCGCGCTTTCTCTTCCTCCTCGGCTTCGAGGCGGGCTTTCTCCTCGGCGCTCAGCGCCGGGCCGGTCGGCTCGACCGCGATCGGCTCGAGGTCGGCACCGGGGATGACGTCTTTTTTCTCCGCCGCGGGCTCGCTGCGGCGAGGCGCGGAAGCCTCCTCCTCCTCCTCGGCTGCCTCCTCGGCAGGGGCCTCGTCAGTGGTCTCCTCGGCGACGGGCTCGGCCGGAGTCTCCTCCTCAGCGACGGGGGCCTCCTCGGCCTCAGCCGTGGGCTCCTCGGCGGGCGACTCCTCAGCGACGGGGGCCTCCTCGGCCTCAGCCTCAGCCGTCGGCTCCTCGGCGGGGTTCTCCTCGGCGGCGGGAGCCTCCTCGGCCTCGGCGGCGGGCGCCTCAGCAGGCGCGTCGCCCTCGGGCGCAGTGGCCTCGGCGGCCGGCTCGGCGCTCTCGGCGGCCTCGTCGCGCGGCTCGGAAGTCTCGTTGTTCGTCTCGTCGTCAGGCATCTATCGCGGGGTCTCCATCGGTTTCGGCTGCTGGGCGGCGTGCGGGTGGTCGGGCCCGGCGTACACCTTGAGCTTGGTCAGCTGCTGGCGGGCGAGCCGGTTGCGCGGCAGCATGCCCTTGACCGCCTTGCGGATGACTTCCTCGGGGCGCCGGTCGAGCATCTCCTCGAGCGTGCGGGACTTGATCCCCCCCGGATAGCCGCTGTGGCGCCAGTAGGTCTTCTGCTCGCGCTTGTTGCCGGTCACGTGGATCTTCTCCGCGTTGACGACGACGACGAAGTCGCCGGTGTCGACGTGAGGCGTGTACTCGGGCTTGCGCTTGCCGCGCAGGGCGTCGGCGATCTGAGTCGCCAGCCGGCCCAGGGTCTTGCCCTCGGCATCGACGACGTACCAGTCGCGCTGGCGGTCGGTGGCCGAGGCCACATAGGTCTTCGGGGCAATCGTCTTCATCGCAAGGTCTCCATCGCGCTCTCTATCGCGCAAAAACCGCGCGGTCGAACCACGCGGCCGGGGGATGATAGCCAGGTCGGGCCGCAGGCCGCCGTGCCGCCACCGCCGCGGTCCCGGGCGGTCAGCCGGCGCAGCGCTCGCAGAGCCCGCGCAGGACGACGTCGTGTTCGGTGACGTCGAAGCCGCCCATCTCGTCGCAGACCTTGTGCAGGGCCTGCTCGAGGCGCTTGTCCTCGAAGGGGACCATGCGGCCGCAGTCGCGGCAGATCGCGTGGTGATGGTGGTGGCCGGTCGGGTCGACGCGCTCGAAGCCGGCGGTGCCGCGGCAGACCTCGATCCGCTGGACCAGCCCGAGCGCCTCGAGCTGCTCGAGCGCCCGGTAGACACTGGCCCGGCCGACCCGCGGCTCGCGCCGGCGCAGCTCGTCGTCGAGGTCGAGGGCGGTGACGGCGCAGTCGTGGCCGGCGAGCGCCTCGACCACCGCGGTGCGAGCGCCGCCGCGGCGCAGGCCGGCCTCGGCGAGCGCTTCCAGGGCGTGGTCGGCCCACTCCGAGCGGGCCGCGGGGCGCGGCTCTGTGGCGGTCTCCCTCACGCTTCGATCCTAGAGGCTGGTTCCAACGCGCCCGGCGCCGACTGGCGCCCGCTCCGCAACCGTCCGAGGCCGCCCTGGCGCCCCCAGGCCAGCGCCCCGGCGAGCAGGAAGGCGCCGGTCGCGACCGAGACGACGGCGGTCCCGGCGGGCAGCGAATCGATCTCATACGCCAGCGCCAGCCCCGCCCACATCGAGCCGACGGCGATCGCCACCGACAGCGCCAGACCACGCCAGGGCCGGTCGGAGAGCAGGCGCGCCGCCCCCGCCGGGGCCGCCAGCAGTCCCAAGAGCAGGAGCGCCCCGACCGCCTGGGTCGCCTCGGCGGCGACGGCGCCGAGGACGACGAGGAAGGCGATGCCGAGCGCCCGCACCGGCACGCCGAGTGCGCGGGCGACGCGCGGGTCGATCGAGCTCAGCAGCAGCGGCCGGGCGAGGACCGCCAATGCCGCGCAGGCGGCCAGCGAGACGGCGGCGGCGAGGCGCGCCTCGCCGGCCGAGAGGCCGAGGATCGAGCCGAACAGGACCCGCACAGCGGCGGTGCCGTCGGAGCCGCTCGAGCCACTGACGAAGATCGAGAGAAAGAGCGCCCCGAGGCCGAGAATCCAGGCGAAGACGGTGCCGATGACGACGTCGTCGGCACGGGCGCGGCCGCCGAGCGCGCCGATCCCGGCGCCGACCAGGATCGTCGCCGCGAACAGGCCGAGGCGGATGTCGACGCCGGCCGCGGCGGCGCCGAGCGCCCCGGCGAAGGCGACGTGGCTGAGCGCGTCGCCGGCGAACACCTGGGCGCGCAGGACGACGAACCAGCCGACCGCCCCGCAGGCGATCGCGACGAACGTCCCCGCCAGATAGGCGTTGCGCATGAATTCGTGGGAGAGCATCAGGCTGACGCCCCCGCGCGGCCGCCCGGCATCAGGCGACCGCCCCCGGGGTCCCCGCCGCGCCCACCGCGGCCGCTCCCCCACCCGCCGGGCGCCGCACCCACTCCGCCAGCGCGGCGGCGCCGCGCACCAGCACGTAGAGGCCGAACGACAGCGTCGTCACCCAGAAGCCGACCGGATAGGGCGAGAAGTAGGCGATCCCCAGGCCCAGCCAGGTCACCAGCAGGGCGAGGCCGATCGCCAGCGCCAGACCGGGCAGCGGGCGGGCGGTCAGGCGCTGGGCGGTCGCCGCCGGGGTCACCAGCAGGGCGAAGACGAGCAGCGCGCCGGTGATCTCTGCGGTCGCCGCCACCGCCAGGCCGAGCAGCAGCAGGAAGGCGAGGTCGAGGGCGCCGGCGGGGACGCCGGCGGCGCGGGCGACGGCACCGTCAACCGAGGCGAAGAGGAGCGGCCGCCCGAGCGCGACCAGCCCCGCCAAGGCGACGACGGCGACGATGAGCAGCGTCGTCACCTGGCCGGCGGTGATACCGAGGAAGGTGCCGAAGAGGAGCGCCTCGAGCCCGGCCAGCTGACCGCCGTAGAGGCTGACGAAGAGGAAGCCGAGCCCGAGCGCAAACGCCTGCAGCGTCCCGATCGCCGCCGACTCCCCCGCCCGCCCGGCCCGTCCGCCGCGCCCGAAGGCGGCCAGCGTGAGGGCGCCGAGCCCGCAGGCGCCGAAGTATCCGACGGCGACCGGCAGCGCCGCCAGGGTCGCCGCGGCGGCGCCGGGGAAGGAGATGATCGCCAACGTGTGGCCGGCGAAGGTCTGGCGCCGCAGGACCATGAACCAGCCGACCGCGCCGGCGGTGACGGCGACGATCGTCCCGGCCTCGAGCGCCTGGACCATGAACGGGAAGGCGGTCAGCCGTTCCCAGTCGGCGAGGAGGTCCCAGGTCACGGGCGGGGCAGCGGCGGTCACGGCACCGATCGAGCTCACGCTGGCTCTCCCGCCCCGCCGGGGGCGTGGTCATGGTGCTCGGCGCAGGGCGTCTCCGGTGTGCCGACGACGACGAGCCGGCCGCTCGGCGTCTCGACGACCTCGATCGGGGCGCCGTAGAGGCGCGAGAGCGTCGCCCCGTCGATCACCTCGCGCGGCGGCCCCTCGACGCCGCGCCCGCCGGCGAAGTAGACGACGCGGTCGAGGTAGCCGAGGATCGGGTTGACGTCGTGGGCGACGAGGACGACGGTCACTCCCTGGGTCCGGCAGATCCGCTGGACGAGCCCGGCGATCGCACCCTGGTTGGAGAGGTCGAGGCTGTCGAGCGGCTCGTCGAGCAGCAGCAGCTCGGGCCCGCGGACCAGCGCCTGGGCGATCAGCAGGCGCTGCTGCTCACCGCCGGAGAGGGTGCCGATCGGGCGCTCGGCGTAGGCCGCGGCGCCGACCAGCTCGACGATCTCCTCGACCCGCGCGCGGGCGGCGCGGGCCCCGGCCGAGAGCGCCGGCGGCAGTGGCAGCCCCCAGCGGGCGCCGTCGAGGCCGAGGCGGACCACGTCGATGCCGCGGATCCGCGTGGCGGCGTCGAAGCCGCGGCGCTGCGGCAGGTAGCCGATCCGGGCGCGGGCGGCGCGCGGGGCGCCGCCGAGCACGCTGACCTCGCCGCGCTGTAGCGGCAGCAGGCCGAGGACGACGTCGAGGAAGGTCGACTTGCCGGCGCCGTTGGGACCGAGCACGGCGACGAACTCGCCCTGACCCACGGTCAGGTCGACGCCCGACCAGACCGGCCGCCCGCCGCGCGCGGCGGTGGCGCCGACGAGCGTGATCGCGTCGCCGCTGGCGGCGGCGAGGGCGCCGGCTGACGCGCCCCTGGTCTGGGAATCGGAACCGACGACCGACGGCCTGCTCATCCTCCCGCGCCTTCCCCGAGCGCCCGCTCGATCTCTTCGAGCTCGCGCACCATCCAGGCCTCGAAGCTCGCCCCTTCCGGGGTCAGGGTCTCGGTCACGGTGGCGACCGGGATGCCGGCGGCTTCGGCGGCTTCGTTCAAGCGCTTGACGTCGGGGGTCGCGTTCTGGCTGTTGTAGACCCAGAGGTCGATCTCCCGGTCGGCGATCTGGCGGTCGGCCTCGGACTTGTCGGCGGGGGTCGGTTCGGTGCCCTCGGCGACCGCGTCGAGGAAGCCGCGCGGCGTCCGCAGCCGCAGCCCGAGCGCCGCCGCCAGCGGTTCGAAGATGCTCTCCGAGGCGCCGACCGCGGTGCCGCCGAAGCGCCGGCGGATCTGGGAGATCAGTTCCTCGTAGCGGCCGAGCGCCTTCGTTTCGAACGATTCGCGGCGCGCCGCGTAATAGGAGTCGTGACCCGGGTCAGCCGCCTCGAAGTCCGCGACGATCGCCGCGATCACCCGGTGGACCGAGGCCGGCGAGTACCACTGGTGGGGGTTGTCGCCGGCTTGCAGGCCGAGGACGTCGCCGACCTCGAGGACCGTCTGTGCGCCCGACGCGTTGGCGTCGAGCAGCTTCGAGGCCCATTCGTCGTAGCCGATGCCGTTGACGATCGCCACCTGCGCCGAGGCCAGCTCGCGGGCGTCTTCGCTGGTCGGTTCGTAGTCGTGGGGATCGGCGGCGGGGTCGGTGATGATGTCGGTCACCTGGACCCGGTCTCCGCCCAGGCCCGCGGCGATCGAACCCCAGAAATCCTCGGCGGCGACGACGTTCAGCCTGCCCCCCGCGGCGGCGCCGGCGCCCGAGGTTCCGCAGCCGGCGAGCAGCGGGAGGAGCACGGCTGCGAGCAACGACGAGACGGCGGCGCGGGCGATCTTGGCGGGCACGCCTCGCCGCCGCGCGGCGGGACGCTCGGCGCTCGGCAGCGGGCGGGAGACGGCGGCCATGCGGCGCAGGGTACACAAAGTGAGAACGATTCTCTTTTTCATATAGATTGCCGGCCGTGACCGCCCCGGCCGCCTCGATCCCGAGTCCCTCCTCGAGCGGCATCCCGATCGGCCCCTTCGAGATCCACGCCTACGGGCTGATGTACGCGATCGCGGTGGCGGCGGCGATCCTCGTCACCCGGCGCCGCTGGCGTGCCGTCGGCGGCAACCCCGACCTCGCCTACGACGTCGCCCTCTGGGGCTTCCCGGCCGGGCTCATCGGCGGGCGCATCTACTTCGACCTGACCAGCTCGGAACTGGTGCCGCCGCATTGGTGGGGTCCGTTCGCGATCTGGGACGGCGGCCTCGGGATCTGGGGCGGGATCCTCGGCGGCGCCCTGGTCGGGCTCTGGCGCGTGCACCGGGCCGGCGTCTCCAAGGCACTCTTCATGGACGCGGTGGCGCCGGCGCTGCTGGTCGCCCAGGCGATCGGGCGGATTGGCAACTACTTCAACCAGGAGCTCTTCGGCGGGCCGACCAGCCTGCCCTGGGCGCTGCAGATCTCCCCGTCACACCGGCCCGCCGGCTACGCCGCCTACGCGACCTTCCACCCCACCTTCCTCTATGAGCTGATCTTCGACCTGGCGCTGGCGGCCTTCCTGGTCTGGCTCGGCCACCACCGGCGGATCCGTCCGCCCGGCCTCTTCGCCCTCTACGTCACCGGCTACTCGGCCTTCCGCATCTTCGAGGAGTCGCTGCGGGTCGACCCGGCCCACCACATCCTCGGCCAGCGGCTCAACTTCTGGGTCGCCTGCCTGCTGACGCTCGCCGGCGCCACCTTGTTCCTGTTCAGCCAGCGCCGCCCCGCCGCCGTCTCGCGGCCCCGCTCCGCCGCCTGATCGGCGCCGCGACTCCGCACCCTCCGCAATTCGCTCGCGAACCCCGTCTCAACCTTTACATCGAAGGTTGTGATCCGGTCGTTTGTCGTGATCGTATTTGAGTGAACAGCGAACACCGAAGTACTGTCCCCCATGCCGCCCCAAGGAGCCCCCCAAGTGAAGAAGAACGACCAGGAAGCGATCGACCAGCGGCTCGTCCACGCGCTGGCCAACCCGATCCGCGTGCAGATCCTCGAGATCCTCAGCGACCGCGCCGCCAGCCCGATCGAACTGGCTGCCGAGCTCGACAAGAGCCTCAGCCACGTCGCCTACCACACGCGTACGCTCGACGATTGCGGCTGCCTGCAGCTGGTCGGCACCGAGCAGCGCCGCGGCGCCACCGAGCATTTCTACAAGGCCGCGCCCGACTCGTTCATCGGCAGCCGCGAGTGGCGCCAGGTCCCCAAGGCCGTCCGCGCCGGCGTCACCGGCGCCTCGCTGCAGACCTTCATGGACAAGGCCGTGGCGGCGCTGGAAGCGGGCAAGATCGACGATCGCGAGGACTCCACACTCACCTGGATGCCGGTCCGCCTCGACGCCGAGGGCTGGCGCGAGGTCGCCGAGATCCTCGGCGAAGCCTCCGAGCGGGTCCTCGGCGCCGAGGCTCGCGCCCGCGCCCGCCTCGGCTCCAACGGCAAACACACGGCGATCTCCGCGGTCGTCGCCCTCGCCAACTTCGAAACGCCCGGCTCCGCCCCCGCCTGACGCCCCGGCGCTACTCCGAATCCGGCGCTACTCCCACTCGATCGTCGCGGGCGGCTTCGAGGAGATGTCGAGAGCGCAGCGGTTGACGCCGCGGATCTCGTTGATGATGCGGCTGGAGACGCGCTCGAGCAGGTCGTAGGGAAGGCGGGCCCAGTCGGCGGTCATCGCGTCGTCGGAGGTCACCGCGCGGATCACGATCGGGTAGGCGTAGGTGCGGCCGTCGCCCTGGACGCCGACCGATCGCACCACCGGCAGCACGCAGAAGGACTGCCAGAGCTGGCGGTAGAGCTCGGCGGCGCGGACCTCCTCCTGGAGGATCGCGTCGGCGTCCCGGAGGATGTCGAGGCGCTCTTTGTTGACCTCGCCGCCGACGATCCGGATCGCCAGGCCGGGCCCCGGGAAGGGCTGGCGCCAGACCATCCGCTCGGGCAGGCCGAGCTCGGCGCCGACCGCCCGCACCTCGTCCTTGAAGAGCATCCGCAGCGGCTCGACCAGCTCGAAGTCGAAATCGTCGGGCAGACCGCCGACGTTGTGGTGGGACTTGATCGTCGCCGCGTGGTCGGAGGCGCCGGACTCGATCACGTCCGAGTAGAGCGTGCCCTGGACGAGGTAGCCGACGTCGTCGAGCTTGGCCGCTTCCTCCTCGAAGACGCGGATGAACTCCTCGCCGATGATCTTGCGCTTGCGCTCGGGGTCCTCGACCCCGGCGAGCTTGCCGAGGAAGCGCTCTTCGGCGTCGACCGCGATCAGCGGGATGTCGAACTGGGAGAAGGTCTCGACGACCTGCTCGGCCTCGTTCTGGCGCATCATCCCGTGGTCGACGAAGATGCAGGTCAGCCGCTCCCCGACCGCTTTGTAGACGAGCATCGCGGCGACCGAGGAGTCGACGCCGCCCGACAGCCCGCAGATGACCCGACCCTCACCGACCTGGGCGCGGATCTTCGCCACCTGTTCGGCGATCACCGACTCCGGGTTCCACTGGCCCTCGCAGCCGGCGACGTCGCGCAGGAAGCGGGTCAGGATCTCGGTCCCGTAGGGGGTGTGGACGACCTCGGGGTGGAACTGGATCCCGTAGAGGCCGCGGTCGGGGTACTCATATGCCGCGACCGGCGAGCTCGGGCTCGAGGCCAGCGGCGTGAACCCCTCCGGCGCCTCGAGGACGACGTCGCGGTGGCTCATCCAGCAGCTCTGCTCCTCCGGCAGCCCGCCGAGCAGCCGCCCGCCACCCTCGCGCAGGACCAGGTCGGTGCGGCCGAACTCGCCCTTCTCGGCCGACTCGACCTTGCCGCCGAGCGCCAGCACCAGCGCCTGCATCCCGTAACAAATGCCGAGCATCGGGATGTCGAGATCGAGCAGCTGGGTCGGGAACGGCGGCGCGCCCGGCTCGTACACCGAGGCCGGGCCGCCCGACAGAACGAGCGCCTTCGGCGCCCGCTCGCGGATCTTCTCGACGTCGACGGTCGCCGGCAACAGCTCGGCGAAGACCCCGCATTCGCGGATCCGCCGGGCGATCAGCTGTGAGTACTGGCCCCCGAAGTCGAGGACCAGCACCTCCTCCACAGCCTTGACCTCGTCGGTGGGCAGAGCGCCGCGCGGCTCGACCTCCTCATCGATGCCGGCGACGATCTGCTCAGTCATCCGAGACAGCTACTCCCGCGGCAACCGCCGCCCGGCCGTTGGAGCCCATCCCGACGTGCTGCTCGTTCTGCAGCTTCTTGCCCTCGCTCATCAGCGCCGGCGCGACCATCACCTCAGCCCGCTGGAAGGAGCGGATGTCCTCGTAGCCACAGGTGGCCATCGAGGTTTTGAGCGCCCCCATCAGGTTGAAGGTGCCGTCGTTCTCGCGGGCCGGGCCGAGCAGGATCTGCTCCATCGTGCCGTCCTGCTTGGTCGAGACGCGGGTGCCGCGCGGCAGCGAGGGATGGAAGGTCGCCATCCCCCAGTGGAAGCCGCGGCCCGGCGCCTCTTTGGCGCGGGCGAGCGGCGAGCCGACCATGACCGCGTCGGCGCCCATCGCGATTGCCTTGGAGACGTCGCCGCCGGTTCGCATGCCGCCGTCGGCGATCACGTTCACGTACTCGCCGGTCTCCAGCATGTGCTGGGCGCGGGCCGCCGCGACGTCGGCGATCGCCGTCGCCTGCGGGACGCCGATGCCGAGCACGCCGCGGGTCGTGCAGGCGGCGCCGGGACCGACGCCGACGAGGACGCCGACCGCTCCGGTCCGCATCAGGTGCAGCCCGGTCGAGTAGGAGGCGCAGCCGCCGACCACGGTCGGCACCGGGACGTCGGAGATGAACTCCTTCAGGTTCAGCGGCTCGACCGTGGTCGAGACGTGTTCGGCCGAGATCACCGTGCCCTGGATGACGAGGATGTCGAGGCCGGCCTCGATCGCGACCTCGTAGTGGTCGCGGACTTTCTGCGGCGTCAGCGAGCCGCAGACGACCGCGCCGGAGGCCTTGATTTCCTCGACGCGCTTGCCGATCAGCTCGGACTTGACCGGCTCGGAGTAGACCTCCTGCATCAACCGGGTGGCTTCGTGCTTGGGCGCGGCGGCGATCGCCTCGAGCTTCTCTTCGGCGTCCTCGAAGCGCGTCCAGATGCCCTCGAGGTTGAGCACGCCGAGGCCACCGAGCTTGTTGGTGAGCACCGCGGTCTCGGGGCTGACCACTCCGTCCATCGCCGAAGCGAGCAGGGGGATGTCAAAGCGGTAGGGGCCGAGGGTCCAGCTGATGTCGATGTCATCAGGGTCCCGCGTGCGTCGGGAAGGAACGATCGCGACGTCGTCGAATCCGTAAGCGCGGCGGCCTTTCTTGCCGCGGCCGATTTCGATTTCCAAGTTAGTCCTCCAGGGCTGGCGTTGAACGTCCCAGCCTACACTTCGGCCGGGACCTCCAAATCGTGCACGGCGACCTCGCCGAGCAGGCGCTCGACCTGGTTGCGGTCGACGGTGCCGGCCCCGAAGTGCTGGGTCGACTCGGCGCCGCAGGCGACGCCGTAGGCAAGGCACTCCTCGGGCGTCCTGCCCTCGTAGCGGGCGGCGACGTAGCCGGCCAGGAAGGCGTCGCCGG
This sequence comes from uncultured Actinomycetes bacterium, assembly GCA_963839115.1. GTDB lineage: Bacteria > Actinomycetota > Thermoleophilia > Solirubrobacterales > 70-9 > VAYN01. The sequence goes on along the minus strand of CAWITM010000001.1, from coordinate 310,966 downwards.
AGCCGACCGTCGAGACCGGCTCCAGGGGCTCGGTGTGGACCTCCAGCAGGCGCCGCTCGGCGCCCTCGCCGACCGCCGCGACGCAGCCTTCCGGTCGCGTGATCGCCGCCGCCCCGGCGCCCAGCCGGGTCAGCTCGAGCAGTCCCTGGGCCAGATCGCCGCGATCGGCGAACTCCTGGCCGACGATCTCCTCGGCCTCGCGCTCGTTCGGCGTCACCATCGAGGCGCCGGCGCGGACGCCGGCCATCATCGCCTCGCCCTCGGCGTCGAGGACGACGGCGACGCCGCGTCGCGTCAGGTCGGCGATCAGCCGCGCGTAGAGGTCGTCCCCGGCCCCCGGCGGCAGCGAGCCGGCCAGCACGCAGATCTTGGCGCCGCCGGCGAGGTAGCCGATCCGCTCGAACAGCCGCTTGACCTCCTCGGCGCTGACCGCCGGGCCGCGCTCGTTGATCTCGGTCTGCTCCCCCGAGGTCGGGTCGATGACGGCGAGGTTGATGCGGGTCTCGGCGGCGATCCGGGTGAAGTCGGAGAGCACCGACTCCTGGCGCAGCTCTTCCAGCACCCGGTTCCCGGTCGGGCCGCCGACGAAGCCGGTCGCGACCACCGGCCGCCCCAGCAGGCTCAGCGCTCGCGCGACGTTGATGCCCTTGCCGCCGGCGACAGTGCGGCTCTCGACCGCGCGGTGGCGGCGGCCGAGGCGGAAGTTGGGCACGGCGACGGTGCGGTCGATCGCCGCGTTAAGCGTCACGGTGAGGATCACTTTCGATTCACCCGCTTCCGCCCCCTTCGTCGATTTGCGGAGAAAAGTCGGCGGTAGAGAAGTACCGCGACAATCAGTATCACGAAGACCGCCACCGCGATAGGTACCCAATGTTCACCGAGGAAACCGCGCAGGCGGTCGAACCGGCTCGGCGCCGGAACGGAGCGGGAGGCGACGAGGGCGACGGCGCCGGCCCTCAGGCCGTCGACGTAGACGACGGCCTGGCCGAGGCGGGCGCCGCGGCGGATCGGCCCCTGCACCCGATGCGGCGCCGAGACCTCGACCGTGGTCTTCTGGCCTTCGCGGATCCCGACCTTCACGGCGCGGGCCGCCCGCAGCGGCAGGGCCCCGCCGGAATAGCGGATCGCCGGTTCGGCGAACTGCTTGCCGCGCTCGATCGCCAGCTCGTGGCCGTAGGTCGAGAAGCCGTATTCGAGCAGGTCGAAGACGTCGGAGAAGCGCGTTTCGTCGGTCGGGGCGCCGATCGCGTCGGCGATCAGCTCGACCCCCTTGCGGCGCCCCGAGCCGACCAGGACGTAGGCCGCCTTCCAGGTGTGGCCGGTCTTGACGCCGGTGACCCAGGGCGCCATTTCCAGCAGCGCGTTGATCGTGTCGATCCGCCGTTTCGGCCGCACGCTCCTCAACACGTGGCTGCGCGCGTCGGCGATCTTGGCGAAGGCGGGGACCCGCAGCAGGTGCTGGGTCAGCGTCGCCAGGTCGCGGGCGCTCGAGTAGTTGCCCTTCTGGTCGAGCCCGACCGGGTTGGCGTAGTGGGTGTCGGCGAGGCCGAGGGCCGCGGCGTAGCGGTTCATCTCGGCGACGAAGCGCTTCTGGGTGCCGCCGACGTCGACGGCGAGAGTGTGCGCCGCGTCGTCGCCGCTGCGCAGGATCAGCCCGTAGAGGAGGTCGCGGATGCTGATCTTCTGCCCCGTCCGCAGGCCCATCAGCGACTCGCCGAATTCGGCTTCATAGGGCTGGGCTCGGACGATCTTTCCCAGCGAGGGCTCCTCTTTGAGCGTCACCCAGGCGGTCATCAGCTTGGTCGTCGAGGCGATCAGCAGGTGCTTGCGGCCGTTGTGGGCGGTGATGACTTCACCGGTGCGGGCGTCGATCAGCGCCCACGAGCGGGCCAGGACGTGCGGGCCAGGCGGCGGTTTCGCGTGCTTGGCCCGGGAGTGGTGCTTCGGCGCCGCCGTCGCCGGGCCGGCGGCGATCAGCAGGAGCGCGCCCAGCAGCGCCGCCAGCAGGGCGACACCGGCGGGCCGGCGGTTCACTTGAGTTTCAGGGTCTCGCCCGCTTCGAGGATCTGCGGGTCGACTTCGGGGTTCAGGACCTGGATTTCGGAGACCGGGACGCCGGTCTTCTGCGAGATCGAGGTCAGGGTGTCACCGCTCTTGACCGTGTAGGTCTTGGCCTTGGTCCGCGGCTTCTTGTGCTTCTTGGCGTGGGTCGCGGTCTTCTTGTGGGTGTTCGATTCCTTGCTGTTGAGGTTCGCATTGGAGACGATCACGACGATCGCCACCGCGACCGCGGCGATCGCGAGCACGGCGAGGAGCCGGGCGAAATAGCGTTTTGCTCTCGTCATCGGACCGGGATCAGAGGAGGCTCAGGCGCGGGCCAGGGGCAGCATGGAGCGGGATCGTAGCGGCGCCGGTGGCGTCCGAACCCGTCTCAACCACCGGCGCCCGAGATCTCCCAGACGGTCTCGCGCAGCGCCTCGGCGGCGGCGGCGGGGTCGGGAGCGTCGGCGATGCCCCGCGACGAGGACACGATCGCCCCGGCCGGGCCCGGCGCGAAGGCGGCGCCGAGAAGCTCCGGCTGACCGCCTTGCGCGCCGACCCCGGGCAACAGGAAGATCGCCCGCGGCATCAGCTCGCGCAGGCGGGCGATGTGCTCGGGCTCGGTCGCGCCGACGACCGCTCCGAGGCCGCTCAGCCCGCCGGCGCCGGCCAGCCGCGGCGCCAGCTCCTCGACCAGCGCCGCCAGGCGCTCGTGCAGCGGTCGCTCCGGCGCCGGGACGTCCATCAGGTCGGCGGCGCCGGGATTGCTGGTGCGGACGAGGACGAACATCCCCGCCCCTGCCGCCTCGGCGCCGGCGACGAGCGGCTCCAGCGCGTCGCGTCCCAGCAGCGGGTTGGCGGTGAAGGCGTCGGCGCCGAGGCCGGCGACCGCGCCCCAGGGGGTCGGCGTCTCCCCGACCAGCGCCTGCGCGTAGGCCCTGGCGGTGACCGGCACGTCGCCGCGCTTGCCGTCGGCGATGCAGAGGAGGCCGGCCTCGCGAGCGGCGGACCGGACCGCTTCCAGCGCCGCCCAACCGGGGGCGCCGAGGCGCTCGAAGGTCGCCAGCTGCGGCTTGACCGCGACGCAGGCGGGGCCGGCGCGCTCGATCAGCGACCGGCAGTGTGAGGTGACCGCGGCGGCGGCGAGCTCGGCCGCCGAGGCGTCTCCGCCGGCCTCGACCCCACTCTCGGCCAGCTTGGCCGGATCGGGGTCGAGGCCGAGGCAGATCTGGCTCGAGCGCTCTTCGACGAGCGCCGCGAGCCGATCGGCGAAAGGCGCGTCCGGAATCGGGGTTGCCTCAGCCGCCCTTGACTTTGGTCTTGAGCGCCGAACCGGCCGAGAAGCGCGGGACTTTGCCGCCCGGGATCGTGATCCGCTCGCCGGTGCGCGGGTTTACGCCCTGACGGGGGCCGCGCTCGGCTACGTGGAATTTCCCGAACCCGGTGAAGCTGACCTCGTCGCCAGAAGAAAGGGCGCCGGTGATCGCCTCGAGAACAGCGTCGACGGCATCGCTGGCAGCTTTTTTGCTGCCGAGCCGGTCGTCGCCGGCCAGTTGGTCCAAAAATTCAGCTTTGGTCACGAAAACTCCTCCTCGGGATTGAAGACGGGCCGCAATCTAACAAGGGTCACGGCGTAAGCGAGCCCGCCATCGCACGAAAACGCGACAAGCGCTCAGGGAGCTCTGATCAGGTACCGCTGATCGACATCTCGCCGATCAGCAGGGGCGGCGTCGAGACCGAGCCGCCGAACGGCACCCAGCGCGACTCCGAGCCCGCCGCGGTGACCGCGCGCAGCATCTCGACGAGCTCGCCGGCGATCGTGAACTCGCGCACCGGCTCGGCGAGGGCGCCGGCGCGGATGACCCGCCCCGAGGCGCCGACCGAGAAGACGCCGGTGACCGGATTGACGCCGGAATGCAGGCCGGCGACGTCGGTGACGAAGACCCCGTCCCCCGCCTGCGCGAGCAGCTCCGCGGTCGAGAGCTCACCGGCGGCGACGATCAGGTTCGAGGCCGAGACCGACGGCAGCGAGCGGTAGCCGGCGCGCGAGGCCGAGCCGGTCGAGCCGGTCCCTTTGCCCTCGCGGTTCGCCGTGTAGGTGTCGTAGAGGTAGGTGCGCAGCCGGCCGCCCTCGATCAGCGCGTTGCGGCGGCGCGGCAGGCCCTCGCCATCGAACGGCGCTGAGGCGGCGCCGGCCGGGTCGCGGCCGTCGTCGTGGAGGGCGAAGGCGGCGCTGGCGAGCTCCTCGCCGATCCGCCCGGCGAACGGCGAACGGCCGCGCTGGACGGCGCCGGCGCCGAGGGCGCCGCCGATCAGGCCGGCGAAGCTGGCGGCGACGGTCGGGTCGAGGACGACCGGACAGGCGCGCGAGGCGGGCTTGCCGGCGCCGATCATCGCGACCGCGCGCTCGGCGCCCTCGCGGCCGATCGCCTCGGGGTCGAGGTCGGCGGGACCGCGGGCGAGGCCGAAGCCGAGGCCGGTCTCGCGACTCCCGTCCCCTTCGGCCAGCGCCTGCAGGTAGGCGAAGCAGCTGGAGGCCTCGTAGGCCCCCGCGACGCCGGTCGAGGAGGCGATCGCCACCTGCTCGCCGGAGTCGGCGTAGACCGCCGTCTCGACGCCGGCGACGCGCTCGTCGTGGTCGAGGGCGGTGCGCTCGACCAGCAGCGCGAGGTCGGCGACTTCACCGCCATCCCATTCGCCGATGCTGGCGTCGTCGATGCCGGGCAGAGCCTCGATTTCGGCCGGGGCGGGCGGCGCCGCGAACTCGTCCTCGTCGGCGATCCGGGCAGCCTCGGCGGCGCGTGCGGCGATCGCCGCGACGCCGCCGGCCGAGAGATCGGTGCCGTAGGCGTAGCCGACGCGGTGGCCGATCCAGGCGCGGATCCCGACCCCGGTCTGGGTCGCCGCGGTCAGGCTCTCGACCTCGCCGCCGTGGACGCGCACCTCGCGGCCGGAGTCGCGGACGACGTAGGCCTCGGCGTCGCCGGCCCCGGCGTCGACGGCGGCGCGGACCGCCTCCTGGGCGGTGGCCGCGAGCTCGCTCATGCCGCTCGTCCCGTCGACCTTGGCGACTTGCTCTCGCTATCCGAGAGGAACTCGCCAAGCATCCCGGCCGGGCTCATCTCCGCCGCGCTCATCGCGCCGTCCCTCCCACCGTCATCGCCCCGACCCGGACGTGGCCCTGGCCGGTGCCGACCGGCACGCGCTGGCCGCCCTTGCCGCAGATCCCGGTCTTCATCCAGAAGTCGTCCCCGACCGCGTCGATCGCCGCCAGCGCCTCGAGGCAGTTGCCGATCAGGGTGGCGCCGCGGCACGGCGCCGTCACCACCCCGTTCTCGATCAGGTAGCCCTCGGAGACGCCGAAGACGAAGTCGCCGGTCGCCGGGTCGACCTGGCCGCCGGCGAAGGAGACGGCGTAGAAGCCGTTCTCGACCTCTTCGATCATCCCCACCGGGGTCGCCTCGCCGGGCGAGATGTAGGTGTTGGTCATGCGCGGCAGCGGCAGGTGGCGGAAGCTCTCGCGACGGCCGTTGCCGGTCGAGGCGACGCCGTCGCGCTCGGCGCTGAGGTGGTCGTAGAGGAAGGCGGTGAGCACCCCGTCCTCGATCACCTGGGTTTTCTGGGTCGGCTGGCCCTCGTCGTCGATCGCGTCGGAGCCCCACTCGTTTGGCAGGCGTCCGTCGTCGTAGGCGTTCAGCAAAGGTTGTGCGACCTGCTCGCCGAGCTTGCCGACGTAGACCGAGGAGTTCTTGTGGATGTGGTCGGCCTCGAGACCGTGGCCGGTCATCTCGTGGAAGAGGACGCCGCCGAAGCCGCCGCCGACCACGACCGGCATCGAGCCCGACGGCGCCGGACGGGCGTCGAGCAGGGTCAGCGCCTTGCGGGCGGCTTGCTCGGCGATCCGGCCGGGGTCGCCTTCGAGCAGCTCGAAACCGCGGTGGGCGCCGAGCGTCTCGGCCCCGGTCTCGACGGTCTCGCCGCGGCGGGCGACCGCCTGGGCGCCGATCCGGGTGCGGGTGCGATCGTCGCCGGTCAGCAGGCCATCGGAGTTGGCGATCGAGACCTCGCGCCGGGCCTCGGCGTAGGAGGCGGTGAACTGGGCGATGTCGGCGCCGGTGGCGCGGCCGCGCTCGTCGAGCTCACGCAGCAGGGCGGCCTTGCGCTCGGCCGGGACGTCCTCGGGACGGGTCGCGATCGGCAGCGGGTCGACCGCGCGGGCGGTGAGCGGGCGCGGCTCGGTGCGCTCGCCGCGCAGCGCCGCGGCGGCCTCGTCGGCGGCCCGTTCGAGGTCGGCCTGGTCGAGGCCGTCGACGTGGGCGAAGTAGGTGGTCGAGCCGTCGACGACGCGGACGCCGGCGCCCTCCTCGGCGCCTGACTGGACCGACTCGATCCGGCCCTCGTCGATCGTCATCGAGAGCCCGTGGCGGCGTTCGCTGAAGACCTCCGCGAAGCGGCCGCCGTTGGCGAGCGCGCGGGCGAGGACGCGCTCGGCGACCGCGGCGTCGATCAGCTCGCTCATGCCTTCGCCTTGGGGTCGGCCAGCTCGATCACACTGGCGGCCACGGCGAAGAGCTCGGCCCCGGCGCCTTCTGTGGCGAGGTCGGTGCTGCGCCCGCCGGCGTAGTAGAGGCGGGCGAATGGCTTGCGGGACACCCGGCGGCGGCGCATGTAGGCGGCGGCCTCGTCGGCGTAGCCGGAGACCCGGTCGAGCAGGACGCGGTGGGGCTTCGGCGGCATCAGTCCTCCTCGCCGTCAGGTCGGCCGCCATCTTTTCCGTCTATATGCCGTAAAAGGTGGATCTCGCCCTGGGCCAGCTCGCGCAGCGCCGAGCGCATGTCGTAGAAGGTCAGCGAGGCGAGCGCGAAGCGCTCGGTGACGGCGACCGCGACCATCCCCGCGTGGCGCAGGGCGAAGACCTCGCCGTCGGCGGTGGCGACGTGGACCTGCTCGACCGGCTCGGCGCCGGCAGCGTCGGCTAGCCTCAGCAGTGCCCCGGCGTCCTCGCCCCAGCGCTCCGCCTCGCCGGAGGCGGCGAGGACGGCACCGTCGCCACCGAGGATCGCGGCCTCGCGCAGGTCGGGCGACATCTCGGTCAGGAAGGCCAGGGCGGCCTCGGCGCCGCCGGCTGGGGGGGCTGTTGCGGCAGCGTCGGCCATCTCGGCGAAGATACCGACCGTGACCCTCGCCCGAGCATCCTGGATCACCGTCGTCGCCGCCTGCGCCATCGCCGCGGTCCTCTTCGCGATCAGCGGCTACACCGGCTACACGATCACCCTGGTCGCCGTGGGACTGGCCGCGGCGGTCAATCTTCTGCCGGCGCCCTAGCGGGGCGGCAGTCCTAGGTGGGACGGGCTGAGGGGTTCCCGCAACCTGGAGCCTCTGTGGTGCGTCTGAGCTAACGGTCCCCTATAGGGCCCCAAACTCAGACGCAGACGCCCGAACCCTTGCTTATCCCCCCAAGCGCGTTCGGGCGAAGCCGCCACAAGCCTCAGGTGGGAGGAGCTGGGTGTGCCTGCGAACGTTTTGCGACTCTCGCCCGAAAGGCTTCTTGTTAGTCTACCGGCGATCCAGCGAGCAGTCGAGAGAGCAGGCATACCCAGCTCCTCCCACCCGTCCCTAGCCGTCCCTCACCCGTCCTTAGCCCGACCTGTACGGACCCTCCGCCCGCTCGAGCAGCGAAGTCTCCGGCTCCACATGAATGAGCACGTCGGCCTGGGGGATCTCGTGCTCGATCGAGTCGCGCATGATGTGGGCGACCTCGTGGGCGCGCTCGAGGCTGGTGCCGTTGGTGAACTGGACGTGCATGTCGATGTGGCGCCGGACACCGGCGCGGCGGGCGCGGAGGCGGTGGTAGCCGGCGACCTCGGGGGTGCGGGCGGTCGCGATCGCGACCTCGATCCGGTCCATCTCGGTGTCCGGCAGCGCTTCGTCGACGAGGGCGCCGGAGGATTTGCGCAGCAGACGGAAGCCGGCGAAGACGATCGCCACGGCGACGACCAGGGCGGTGATCGGGTCGAATGCCGCGTTGCCGGTGATCTGGGCGAGGGCGAGTCCGACCAGGACGCCGAACGAGGTCAGGGCGTCGGTGCGCAGGTGAGCGGCGTCCCCCTCCAGCGCCTGGGATTCGTGGACCTTGGCCTGGCGGTAGAGGACCGCCGAGACGGCGAGGTTGGCGACGACCGCGAAGCCCATCACCGCGATGCCGATCCCCAACCGCTCGACCTTGGGGCCGGTGACCAGCTGGTGGGTCGCCTCGTAGATGATCACCGCCGCACCGAGCAGGATCAGCATGCCCTCGATCGCCGCGGTCAGGTTTTCGACCTTCTCGTGACCGTATGGGTGGTCGACGTCGGCCGGCTCATCGGCTTTGCGGACCGAGAAGAAAGCGATGACCGAGGCGACGAGGTCGATCAGCGAGTGGATCGCCTCGGTGATGATCGCGATCGAGCCGGTGAGGGCCCCCGCCGCCAGCTTGATCGCGATGAGGAACGCGTTGGAGGCGATCGAGAGCGCCGCGGCACCGCGTTTGCTGCGGATCACGGGGGTCCTTCGGCGAGCCCCAGGTGCGCCGCGAGCTGGCGGGCGGCGCGGCCGCGATGGCTGATCGCGTGCTTCTCGGCGGCGCTCAGCTCGGCCATCGTGCGCTCGTCGTCGGTGTCGTCGGGGACGAAGGCGGGGTCGTATCCGAAGCCGCCGCTGCCGCGGCGCTCGTCGAGCAGCCGGCCCTCGCAGCGAGCTTCCAAGACGTGCTCGGTGCCGTCGGCGTCGATCAGGGCCAGGGCGCAGACGTAGGCGGCGCGGCGGTCGCCCCCGGCGGCGTCCACTTCGCGCAGGAGCTTCGAGAGGTTGACCTCGTCGCCGACGCCGATGCCGGCGTAGCGGGCCGAGTAGATGCCGGGGGCGCCGCCGAGGTCCTCGGCTTCGATCCCGGAGTCGTCGGCGACCACCTGGCGGCCGGTCGCGGCGTGAACGGCGCGCGCCTTGATCAGTGCGTTGGCCGCGAAGCTGTCGCCGTCCTCAGGCGGCATCTCGAAGCCCTCAGGCAGCGCTTCGAGCTCGGCGTCCGGCAGCAGTTCCCGCATCTCGGCGAGCTTGTGGCGGTTGCCGGTCGCCAGGATCATCGCCACCCGTTCGTTCACGACACCCGCTCCTGCACCTCCCGCAGGCGGGTGATGCCGCTCTCGGCCAGCGCCAGAAGCTCGTCGAGCGAGGCGCGCGAGAGGGGCGTCCGCTCGGCGGTGGCCTGGACCTCGACGAGGCCGCCCTCGCCGGTCATGACGACGTTGGCGTCGACGTCGGCGTTTGAGTCCTCGCCGTAGTCGAGGTCGCAGAGCGCGCGCCCGTTGACCATCCCGACCGACACCGCTGCGACGGTCCCATTCAGCGGCAGCGCGTCCAGGGCTTTCTTGTCGACCAGGCGCTGGAAGGCCTGGCGCAGGGCGACGTAGCCGCCGGTGATCGCCGCGCAGCGGGTGCCGCCGTCGGCTTCGAGCACGTCGCAGTCGACGTAGACGCTGCGTTCGCCCATCGCCTTGAAGTCGACGACGACGCGCAGGCTGCGCCCGATCAGCCGCTGGATCTCGACCCCGCGGCCGTCCTGTTTGCCCTTCGAGATGTCGCGCTGCTTGCGGTCCCCGGTCGAGGCCGGGAGCATCGAGTACTCGGCGGTGACCCAGCCTTTGCCGCGCCCGACCATCCAGCGCGGCACCTGCTCGGAGACCGAGGCGGTGCAGATCACCCGCGTTTTGCCGATCGAGATCAGCGCCGAGCCGTCGGCGCTGCCGACGAACCCGGGATCGATCGTCACCGGCCGGATGTCGGCCGGCGCCCTGTCATAACTGCGAGAAGCTGGCATCGGCCGAGTCTTTCACGCGCGCGCCGATCACGGACCGCCGCAATCCCGTCGCCGCCGCAGCCATGGCGACTTCCTCCCGCATACCGAGAGGAAGTCGCCACACCCTCATTTGAAGGTGACTTTGTCGACCGCGTCCTTGATCTTGTTGACGATCACATCCGCCAGCTCGGTGCCCTGTTTGCCGTTGAACCCTTTCATCGCAGCCACCATGCCGACCATCAGCAGCGAGACCAGGAGGATCAGGCCGACGTACTCGACCGTCCCCTGGCCCCGCTCCCCGGCCAGCCCCTGGATCGCCCGCACGCGCCGCGACACCACGGCGTGCAGGAACCCCATCAACGTGTAGAACATCGAATCTCCCCTCGTCGTCATTAACGAGGTCGATGCTGCGGGCCGCGGGCGCACCGAACAAGACCGGCGAGTGCCAACTGTGTAGCGACCCTGTGCAAACTTCGCGGAGCGATCGACTGAGTTCTAGCCAAGTGCTAGACAGGCACTGTGGAGACGCCCGATGGATCACTCTCGACCTGGCCAGCGATCGCCGGCTCATATCAGTGGGACACGCTTCTCCTTGGCAACGGGATGAGCATCAATATCTGGGAGCCGTTCCGCTACCGAGCCCTCTACGACTGTGCCAAAGAGACGGAGTTGACGCCAGCCGAGCGCAGGCTCTTTGCCAACACGGAGAACTTCGAGCGGGTCCTTGCCGATCTGCTCACCGCGACGACCGTCAACAGAGCCGTCGGCATCGAGGCCAAACCGCTCGAAGATCACTATCGGCATATCCAACAGGCGCTTGCCGCCGCTATCGGAGCGGTGCACATCAACCGGGAACGCGTCCCACTTTCGACTCGGCGGGAGATCCGAAAGACGATGCGCGAATTCGAGTGGGTCTTCACCACCAGCTACGACCTGCTCGTCTACTGGGCGATGGGGTGCGGCGGCTTCACGCCCTTCATGGACCATCTCCGCTTCGGCAACCGTTGCGAATTCGACCCCGAGGGGACCGAGGTCTTCTCAGGAGTCGTACCCGTCTACTTTCTTCACGGCGCGTTGCATCTCGTGGTCGGCACCGATGGAGCAACTTGGAAGCTGACCCGAGACCTGCGCTCCCTGCTCAACCAGTTCGGCGACCCAATCAAGGGCGACCCACAGGCGCGACCGCTCTTGGTCACCGAGGGATCCGCGGCCGACAAGCTGACGGTGATCGAAGAGAACCCCTACCTGTCTCACGCCCTCGAACGACTGCACGAGCGCGACCTGCCGACGGTGGTCTTTGGCAGCTCCCTTAGCGAGCAGGACGCTCACCTCGCTGAGGCATTGAGCGAGCACCCTGATCGGCCGATTGCGATCTCGATGCTTCCGGGGCCCCGCGACGAATTACTGGCGAAGCAGGTCGATATCTACGGGCGGGTGAGAGCGAAGCCGCTGATCTTCTTCGATGCCACGACGCACCCACTCGGGAACGCGGCACTGCGCGTTCCCGGCAACCGGTGAACGACTACGCAGCCGCTTTGCGGCGAGAAGCGCGGACGGTGTCGGCCTCCACGACCTTCCCGGTCCGATTGATGACCGCGATCTCGCCGCCGCCTTCCTCTCGGACCAGCTGACGCGCCAACTCGACAGCGGCGTCCTTGGTGGGCCCGTGCGCGGTGGCGCGACGATGGCCGTTCTTGACCACGTCCCAGCCGCCGTCGTCTGATTTCTTCACGTATCGAATGACTGCCATCGAGCTTCTCCTCGGCCGTATTGGCACTGACCTTACGTTAGCCAGCGGCGTCCATTGCCCATCAAATCTGCCGAAACACCGGCCATTTTCGAGGCGCTCTCGCCTACGGGAAGCTGCGGGCGAGGCGGGTCTTGAACTGGGGGCCGGTCAGGGCGACCGGGCCGGTGCCGGGGAAGGTGACGCTCAGGTCGCCGGACCAGATGCGAGCGCCGGCGGCGCCGCGGCTGAGGGTGGCGTGGCCGCGGAACGGCGCCGGGGCGGTGACCTTGGCCGAGGTCAGCTTGGGGCTGGTCGAGAAGTTCGGCCCGGGCGCTTTCGCGAAGGCGTAGTTGTAGATCCCGATCTGACCTTCGGTGCGTTCCTGGATGGCGACGAAACCGGCGTAGGCACCGCGCTCGGCTTCGAAGAAGACGCCGCCGACGCCTTCCTTGTGGGTGGCGTGGAGGGTCGAGCGGAAGGGGGCTTCGACGCCGATCGTGGCGAAGGCGTTGTGCATGCTGGTCAGCAGCGAGCCGTCGACCGGGGCGCAGGCGTTGCTCGCCGGCGTGACCAGCTCGCCTTCGGCGCGCGTGGCGTTCACCGCGCTGTAGCCGCCCTCGCCGCGGAAGTGGATCGTGCCGGTGAAGGTGCCGTAGCGCGTCGTCCCCGCCAGCGTGCCGGCGCAGTCGGGCGGACCGCCGGCCTGGACCGGGCCCGGCGCCGCCTTGAACCGGACCGAGATCCGGCCGTACTTGCCGAAGTCCGCCTCGATGCCGTTCGCGGTGGCGCGCCCGCGAGCCAGGTAGGCCGTGAAGGCACCGGAGCCGGACGGCGAATGGACGCGGCTGACACCGACGGTCACGACGTCGCCCTCGCCGCTCACGACGACCTCGTAACCCCCCGAGGCGCGCAGCTCGAACCGCGGTTCGACCACGCCCGAGCCGTTCGCCGCGCTCGCCGCCGCCGGCGCCAGCAGCGCCGCCGCGACCGCGGCCAGAGCGACCGCGGCACGGGCCGCCCTCGAGCGGGTCCCGGGCAAATCGCTCGCCGCCGCGCGCCTCACTTGACCCGCCCCGCCCGGTGGTAGAGCTTCGCCACCGCGCCGCCGAAATAGGGCCCGAAGTTGGTCGCCGGGTCTTCCGGATAGCCGTAGGACGTGACGCCGTTGAGGACGTCGCCTTCGATCACCCAGCCGCCACCGGAGCCGCCGGCGCTGTCGTCGCAGCGCACCGCCAGGTTGAGCGGCCCGGGTTCGAGGAAGGAGTTGAAGTCGTGTCCCTCATAGGGGGCGCTGCGGCAGACCTGCAGGGTGCCGCCGTTGAACGGCTTTTCGACCGGATAGCCGTAGACGTCGAAGAGCTGTCCCGGCGGCTTGCCGAAACCGATCCGGTCGGCGCCGACCGCGGCGGCCAGGCGCTGGCCCTTTTCGTTGCGGCCGACGACCGCGGCGCCGACGTCGAAGTTCGAGTCTTCCCCGGCCAGCCAGGCCGGCGTCGTCCCCAGCCAGTGGGCGGCGAAGGTGCCGAAGGGGCGTTCGCCGTGGTTGTAGCCGGGGACGAAAACCCACTTGTCCTTCGACCATTCGCCTTCGTCGTAGACGCAGTGGCCGGCGGTGATGACGACGCTCATGTTGGGCGAGACGACCGAGGTCCCCGAGCAGCGCCCGAAGCCGCTGCGGCCCGGTTCGCCTTCGCGGATGAAGATCGCGCCGTTGACCGCGAGCCCCGGCGCCGTCGGGTCGGGCAGCGTTTCCGAGGTCGAGCGTGGGTCGGGGACCGGCGCGCTGGCCGCCGATGCCGCCCCGCTCGCCGCCGACGTGCTCGGAACCGGTTCGGGACCGGCGATCGGAACCGCCGCGCGCATCCGCGCCGGGGTCCAGAAATCGCGCGCCGCGGCTTCAGCGCCCGGCAGGCTCACCGCCGGCGCTCCGGGCGTCGGGCCTGTGACGTGAGGAGCACCGGCGCTCGCCGAGCCCACGGCGACCGCCAGCGCCAGCCCCGCGGTGGCGAGCGCGGCCGCGCTCAGCGAGGCGGCGCGCCGCCTCTTCCCCGCTTTTGCTCGGAAGCTCACCGTCGCACCGTACCCACGTCGGCGGTTGGCGAGTTAGGTCGCGCCCCGCGAACTCAACTCGCCAAGACGCGCTCGGCGCCCACCCCGGGCGCGGATAGCCTGACCCGATGCGCGTCCTCGTGGTCACCAACTTCGAGCCCGACGAGGGTGCCCCGCAGCGCGGCCGCTGGGTCCGCGACCAGGTCGACGAGTGCCGGCGGCGCGGCGTCGAGGTCGACCTCTTCAGCTTCTCGCCCGGCCGCTCCGAGTACGTGCCGGCGACCCGCCGCCTGCGCGCCCTGCTGGGTCGCCAGAGCTTCGACGTCGTCCACGCTCACTACGGCCTCGCCGGCTGGGTCGCCAAGGCCGCCGGCGCCGCGCCGCTGCTGGTGACCTTCCACGGCACCGACGTCCGCCATCCGGTCGTCGGCCCGCTCTCGCACCGCCTCGCCTGGCGGGTCGAGCGGGTCGCCGCCGTCTCCCGCGCCCTCTTCGCCGCCGAGGACGGACGCCCGGGACTGCCGGCGGTCCCCGGCTCGGCGGTCCTCCCCTGCGGTCCCGACCTCGGCCGCTTCGGCCCGCGCCCGCGCGCGGCGGCGCGCGCCGCGCTCGGCCTCGAGCCCGACGGTCGCTTCCTCTTCTTCCCCGCCGACCCGGCGCGCCCCGAGAAGCGCCACGACCGCGCCGCCGAGCTGGCGGCACGACTAGGGGCCGACCTGCTGACCGGCGGCGCCATCGACCCCGACGCGATGCCGCTCTGGATCAACGCCGCCAACGCCGTCCTCGTCACCTCCGACTACGAGGGCTTCGGCCTCGCCGCGGTCGAGGCGCTGGCCTGCGACGTGCCCGTCCTCGCCACTCCGGTCGGTGTCGCTCCCTACGCCCTGGCCGGGATCGCGGGCTGCCTCTGCGCGCCGTTCGAGGCCGGGGCCTGGGCCGCCGCGGCGGCCCCGCATCTGGCCGCCGCCGACCCCCGCGTGGCCGGCGCGGCGCGCGCCGCGACGCTCTCCGCCGGTCGCATGGCGGAGCGTCTGATTGAGGTCTACCGCCACATGAACGCCGAGCGCGTTTAGATTGGGCACCGATGAGCGCTGAGCAGGCCGGTGGAGCGGGCAGTGGCGAGGTCGATGCGACCGCGCCGGATCCTGCCGCCGAGCGCGCCGTCAACGCCAGGCTGAGCCAGGCCGAGGCGACGCTGGCCGCCGCCGCCCGGGCCGCGAGCGCCGCCGAACGCCGCGCCGCCGCCGAGATCAAAGCGCTCGAGGCCGACCTCGACCGCTGGCGCACCGAGTCCGACCGCGCCCGCAAGGCGCTCGAGCTCCGCCACGAGGAAGAGCTGCAGCGCGAGCGCAAGGCAAAGGAGGAGGCGATCGCCGCGGCCGAGGAACGGCTCGACGAGATCGAACACCAGGCCGACGCCGCCGAGGAGCGCATCGCCGCCGCCGAGCGCCGCGCCGAGGCCGCCGAGCGATCCGTCGCCGACGAGGGCGCCCGCGCCCGCGAAGGGGCTGCCGCCTGGCTGCGCGAGCGCATCGACGAGATCCGCCGAGGGGACTGAGATCGCCGGCTCCTACGACGTCGCCGTCATCGGCGGCGGCGCCGCAGGGCTGTGGACGGCGCTGCGGGCTGCCGAGCTCGGCGGCCGCGTCTGCGTCGTCTCGCGCACGCCGCTCTCGCTGAGCGCCAGCTTCTGGGCTCAGGGCGGCCTCGCCGCGGCGCTCGAACCGGGCGACTCGCCGGCCCGCCACGCCGCCGACACGATCGCCGCCGGCCGCGGGCTCTGCCGTCCCTCCGCCGTCGCGGTGCTGGTCGAGGAGGCCCCGGCCACCGTCCGCGACCTCCAGGACCGCGGCGTCGTCTTCGACCTCGACCACGAAGGCCGGCTGGCGCTCGGGCTCGAGGGCGGCCACGCCAGCCGCCGCATCGTCCACTCCGGCGGCAGCCAGACCGGCCGCGAGCTGGTCTCCAAGCTGGCCGCGATGGTCGCCGACCACGAGGAGATCGAGGTGCTGGAGATGACCTCGGCGAGCGCCCTGTGGAGCGATGGCGAGCGCTGCCACGGCGTCATCACCAGCGCCGGCGCCCTCGCCGCCCGCGCCACCGTGATGGCGACCGGCGGCGCCGCGGCGCTGTGGCGGCGGACGACCAACCCGCGCGGGGCGATCGGCGCCGGTCCGGTGCTGGGAGCGGCCGCCGGCGCCGACCTCGCCGACCTCGAGTTCTGCCAGTTCCACCCGACCGCGGTCGCCCAGCCCGGCACCGAGTTCGACGGCCTGCTGATCACCGAGGCGATCCGCGGCGAGGGCGCCAAGCTGCTCGACGCCGACGGCGAGCGCTTCACCGACGAGCTCGCCCCGCGCGACGCGGTGACGCTGGCGATCCTGGTGCGGATGCGCGAGCAGGGCACCGCCAGCGTCGCCCTCGACCTGCGCGGCATCGATCCCGCCCGCTTCCCCAACGTCTTCACCTCGCTGGCCGCCGCCGGCCTCGACCCGCGCCGCGAGCCGGTCCCGGTCGCCCCCGCTGCCCATTACACGATGGGCGGGATCGCGGTCGACCTCGACGGCCGCTCCTCGTTGGCCGGCCTCTACGCGGTCGGCGAGTGCTCCTGCACCGGCCTCCACGGCGCCAACCGCCTCGCCTCCAACTCGCTCAGCGAGTGCTTCGTCTTCGGCGGGCGCGCGGCCGCGGCGGCGGTCTCCGAGCCGGCGAGCGCCGACCATCCCGCCGAGCCCGACTGGCGCTTCACGCCGCCCACCGACGCCACCCGTGACGCCGTCTGGCGCCGCGCCGGCCCGATGCGCAACCCGACCGACCTGGCGGCGCTGATCCCCGATCCCTACCCCCTCGCCAAGGCGATCGCCGCCGCCGCGCTGGAGCGCCGCGAGTCGCGCGGCGGCCACGTCCGGAGCGACTGCCCCGAGACCGACCCCGCCCTCGACGGCGTCCACGTCGTCCGCGCCCCCGACGGCTCGGTCCGCCAGGAGATCTGGAAATAGGACGGGACCACCCCGCACTTTGTCGCCCTCTGGGCGACAAAAGGCATGCGGAGAGGCGCTAGCGTCCCGGCGATGCTGCTGGGAGTCGACGTCGGCGGTACCTTCACCGACGCGGTCCTGCTCGACGGCGGCGAGGTCCACACCGCCAAGGTGCCGACGACTCCCGGCGAGGAGTCCGAGGGGGTGATGGCGGCGGTCGCCGCGGTGCTCGAGGTGGCGGGCGCCGAGGCCGGCGCGGTCGAGTCCTTCGCCCACGGGATGACGGTCGGGACGAACGCCCTGCTCGAGGAACGCGGCGCCCGCACGGCGCTGATCGCGACTCGCGGCTTCGCCGACCTGCTCGAGGTCGCCCGCCAGGACCGTCCCCAGCTCTACAGCCTCTGCGCGGCCAAGCCAGCGCCACTGGTCGCCCCCGAGCTGCGCTTCGAGGCCGCCGAGCGCACCGGCCCGGACGGCGTCGTCGAGCCGCTCGGCGAGGGCGAGCGCGAACGCCTCGCCGCGGCGCTGGCCGACTCCGGCGCCGAGTCGATTGCGATCTGCCTGCTCTTCTCCTACCTCGACCCGAGCCACGAGCGCGCGCTGGCGGCGCACCTGCGCGAGGCCCTCCCCGGCGTCCACGTCTCCGCCTCCCACGAGGTGCTGCCGCGCTTCCGCGAGTACGAGCGCGCCTCGACGACGGCGATCGACGCCTACCTCTCCCCCCTGCTCGGCCGCTACCTCAACCGCCTGACCGAGGCGACGGCGGCGGCGGGACTGCCGGAGCCGGCGGTGATGATGTCCTCGGGCGGTGTCGCGCCAGCGGCCGAGGCGGCCCACGCGGGCGCCTGGAGCGTGCTTTCGGGACCGGCCGGAGGCGCCGTCGGCGCCGGCCTCCTCGCCCGCCTCTCAGGCGACGGCAACGCCCTCGGCTTCGACATGGGCGGGACCTCCTGCGACGTCTGCGTGGTCGAGGACGGCGCCGTCCGGCGCACCGACTCGCGCACGATCGACGGCCGCCCGATCCAGCTGCCGATGGTCGACGTCCACACCGTCGGGGCCGGCGGCGGCTCGGTCGGCTGGCGCGACCCCGGCGGCGCCCTGCGGGTCGGCCCGCGCTCGGCCGGCGCCCAACCGGGACCCGCCTGCTACGGGCGCGGCGGCACCGAGCCGACGGTCACCGACGCCGACCTCGTGCTCGGCAACCTCGCCGCCGACTCGACCCTGGCCGGCGGCGTCGCCCTCGACGCCGGTGCCGCCGAGCGCGCCGTCGCGGCGCTGGCCGCCGAGCTCGACCTCGACCCGCTGGCGACCGCCGCCGGGATCGTGCGGGTTGCCAACCAGGAGATGGTGCGGGCGCTCCGCGTCGTCACCGTCGAGCGCGGTGTCGACCCGCGCCGCTTCGCCCTGTTGCCGTTCGGCGGCGCCGGCCCGATGCACGCGGCGGCGATCGCCGAAGAGCTCGGCATCGGCCGGATCCTCTGCCCGCGCGCCGGCGGCGTCCTCTCGGCCTTCGGCCTCTGCGCCTCCGAGCGCCGCCGCGACACCGCCCGCACGGTGATGCTGGGCGGCGCCGACTTCACCGCGGGGCGCGTCGCCGCCGCGGTCGCCGAGCTGGTCGAGGCGGCCGGCGCCGGCGTCGAGGGCGCCGAGGCCGAGATCGTCTACGAGCTGCGCTACGCCGGCCAGGCCTTCGAGCTGCCGGTCCCAGGGCCGCCCGACCCCGATCCCGCCGACCTCGCCGAGCGCTTCGAGGCGCTGCACGAGGAGCGCTACGGCCACCGCGATCCCGACGGCGAGGTGGTCCTAGTCGACGTCCGCCTGGCGCTCGTCGTCCCCGCCCCCGAGCCCCGCCCCGAAGCCGCGAGCGCCGCCCGCCTCGAGGAAACTTCCCGCCCCGTCCGCTTCGACGACGAATGGATCGACACCCCCGTCCTGCGCGGCGAGCCGCAAGCTGGCCGCACCGCCGAGGGCCCGGTGATCTTCGAGCTCCCCCAAGCAACCCTCGTCCTGCCCCCCAGCTGGAACGCAGAAGTCGACGAGTTCGGGTCGATCAACGCCCAGCGCTCGAGGGGAGGCACAGGTGACCCCGAACGAACCTCCAAGTTCGTGAGAGAGGGGTCACCTGTGCCTCCCCCCTCAGAGGGCCCCCCGTGAGCATGGACCCGATAACCCTT
This sequence comes from uncultured Actinomycetes bacterium, assembly GCA_963839115.1. Lineage (GTDB taxonomy): Bacteria > Actinomycetota > Thermoleophilia > Solirubrobacterales > 70-9 > VAYN01. Next base: position 292,162 of record CAWITM010000001.1, on the reverse strand, counting down.
CAAGTGATGGTCGGCGCCCTCCGCGCCGCCTGCGACGAGATGGGCGCGACCCTGATCCGCTCCGCCTACTCGGCCAACATCAAGGAGCGCCACGACTGCTCGACGGCGATCTTCGACGCCGCCGGCGAGCTGGTGATGCAGGCCGAGCACATCCCGGTCCACCTCGGCTCGATGCCCGACGCCGTCGCCGCCGTGCTCGGTGAGCCCCAGAGGTCCGGCGTCGAATGGATCCTCAACGACCCCTACCGCGGCGGCACCCACCTGCCCGACATCACCCTCGTCGCCCCGGTCTTCATCGCCGGTGAGCTCTTCGGCTTCGCCGCCAGCCGGGCCCACCACGCCGACGTCGGCGGCCCGACGCCAGGGTCGATGCCGGCCTTCTCACGCACGCTGGAAGACGAGGGCATCGTCATCCCGCCGACCCGTGCCACCGCCGAGGAGCTCGAGCGGCTCGCCGCCCAGATGCGCAACCCGCGCCAGCGGCTCGCCGATCTGCGCGCCCAGCGCGCCGCCAACCGCGTCGGCGAGACGCGCCTCGCCGAGCTCGCCGAGCGCCACGGCGCTGCCGGGCTGGCAGCCGGGATGGGCGAGATCCTCGACTACTCCGAGCGCCGCACCCGCGCCGCCCTCGCCGAGCTCCCGGACGGCACCTACCGCGCCGAAGACGTGCTCGAGGACGACACGCCCGACGGCGGCGAGCGCGACGCCGTCCTGCGGGTCGAGGCGACCGTCGCCGGCGACACCCTCCGCCTCGACTTCGCCGGCACCGACCCCCAGGTCGACGGCAACCTCAACTGCCCGCTCTCGGTCACCAGGTCGGCGGCGTTCTTCTCCGTCCGCGTCCTCACCGACCCCGAGGCGCCGCCGAGCGCCGGCGCCCATCGTCCGATCGAGGTCATTGCCCCGCCCGGCTGCCTGCTGAACGCCGAGCACCCGGCCGCGGTCGCCGCCGGCAACGTCGAGACCTCGAGCCGCGTCGCCGACCTCGTCATCGCCGCCCTCGCCGGCGCCCGCCCGGTTCCCGCGCATGGTCAGGGGACGATGAACAACCTGACCCTCGCCAACGACGACTTCACCTATTACGAGACGCTCGGCGGCGGCCAGGGCGCCTGCCCCGAGGCCGATGGCCCGAGCGCGATCCACGTCGCGATGTCGAACACGCTGAACACCCCGGTCGAGGCACTGGAGACCGAGTTCCCGCTGCGCGTCCGCGAGCTCTCCATTCGCCGCGGCAGCGGCGGCGCCGGCGCCCACCGTGGCGGCGATGGCCTCGTGCGCGAAATCGAGCCCCTCGCGCCGGTCCGCTTCACCCTCATAACCGAGCGCCGCCGCCACTCCCCGCGCGGCCGCGACGGCGGTGCCGACGGCGCCCCGGGGCGCAACCTGCACAACGGCGCCCCGCTCCCGTCGAAGGCCGAGGGCACCCTGGAACCGGGCGATAGGTTGAGGATCGAAACCCCCGGCGGCGGCGGCCACGGCTGATCCACGCTTTCGGGTAGCGGAGCGTGTCGTTCGTCACACTCGAACTGAATCAGGGTCGCCTGCACCGCTCTGTGTAGCGGTCGAGCAGCGGTCTATGGCCAGCTGTCAGAAATTAGGCACCAATTATTTGGTGATTTGGCACTCCTCGTCTAGAATCCGCGCCCTCGGGCCGGGCAGGTCAGCTTCATTACGGCCGCTTTTTATTGCCCAGGCCCCTATTCGATCCCCACACGACCTTCGTCAGGTACTGAATCCAAATGCCGATCGCTCTCAAGGAATGGGCTGTAACCGTCCGCGCTCTCGCCGAGGGTGAGCAGCTGCTCACGCTTCGCAAGGGTGGAATTCGCGAGGAGAACAAGAACTTTGAGCTCGAGCACGAGCGGTTCTTCCTCTACCCGACCTTCGACCACCAGCGGAACGACCTGGTGCGTCAGTCCCACCACCCGGAGCTGCGCCGCGCGCTCGAGGAGGGTGTCTGGCCCGACGAGGAGCCGCCGCCGAAAGCGCTGCTCCAGGACGGTGGCATCCCCCAGCCCGACCGCGTCCGTCTGCGCGCCTGGGCCGAGGTCACCGACCACGTCACGATCGACGATCGCCGCACCCTGGATTCGCTGTCGCCCTACTACATCTGGACTCCCGACTACGCCGAGCAGCGCCTGCGCTGGAAGCGTCGTCATCCGCTGCACATCCTGCTGCTGCGGGTCCACCGGATTCCGCGCCCGGTGACGGTGCGCGTCCGCGACGAGTACCACGGCTGCCGCTCCTGGGTCGAGATCGACCGCGACCTGCCCTTCGAGGGCACCCCGGTCATGGCCGACGAAGAGTTCGACCGCGCGCGCAACGAGATCCGCGAGGTTTGCGGCGACGCCGAGCCTGCGCTCGTCTAGCGCAGCGGAACTCTCAGAGCCGATCGCCGTCAGGGACTAGTCTCGATCCATGTCCTGGGTCGAGACCGAGTCCCTGAGTTTCACCGCGCGCCACGACACCGAGGACTCGGCGTTCGCCGACCGCACGCTGGACCGGATGGAGACGCTGCGGCTGCGGCTCGAAGACCGCTTCCCGAAGGTCCCCGACGAGGTCACCGTCGTCGTCCACACCAACCCGGCCTGGCTGACGATGGCCCACCCCTTCCTGCCGGCCGCGCGCTGGTCGGCGGCCCCGGCTGGGCGCCGCTACCTCGCCGGCTGGGCGATGGCGACCGAGCTCCACGTCCTCAACGACACCCACATGGAAAAGCGCGCCGCCGGCGATGACTCACTGGAAGCGCTGCGCGGCACCGCCGAGCGGCTCTACGCCCAGCTGGTGATCGCCGCCAACAACACCGCCCTCCCCCCCTCCTGGACGCCGCGCCGCTTCGCCCGCTACCTGCACTGGGCCTGGCTGGTCGAAGGCGGCGCCCAGTACTACGCCCGCCAGGTCGGCCTCTACCGGGCGGCGGTGATCCGGCGCCTGCGCGAGAGCGGCCGCGTCTCCTTCCCGCCCTCGCGCCGCGACGCGGTGATCCTCGGCGGCACGATCTTCGACCTGCTCGAGAACGAGCGCGGCCCCGAGGCATGCGACCGCCTCGTCGACGGCCTCCTGCCGGGCGGCCCGGCGGTGACCCTCGAAGACGCCTTCGACGCCCGCATCCGCGACATCGAGGGTGCCTGGCGCGACCACCTGCGCGACGTCGTCCGCCCCGCCGGCGTCAGCTAGGTCAGGTCAGTTCCCAGAGCACCCAGACCAGCGCCGCGGCGGCGCCGGTCGCGCCGATCACCCACACGGCCAGGCGCTCGGGCGTCATCGGGTCGCCGGCGGAGCTCCTCCCCAGCACCTCGGCTTCGGCCTCTCCGTCGCTCTCGCTCAGCGTTTCTTCGAGCAGCTCGCGCGCCTCGCGCGCCTGCCCGATGTTGACCCAGATGTCATGCGGCCCGCTGGCTAGGAAGTCGGGGTTGTCGAAACCGCCACTGCGTTTGAGGATGCTGGGGATCCCGGCGTCGAGCAGCAGGCCCTGCAGCATTTCCGCCTCGACCCGGTTGCGGGCGAAGCCGACCTTGACGAGCTTGCCGCCGCCTCCGCCACCGCCGCCGCCCTCCTCCTCGCCGCCGTTGCCGCCGCCTCCGTGGGCGCCGCGCTCCTGCGCGTCGCGGTCCTTAGTCGACGTCGAGCTGGGCATCGGCGATCTTGAGGTCGGCGAGCCGGTAGGACTTGACGTCGGGCGCCGCGGCGTCGGCGAGCGAGATGATCACGTAGTCCGGTTCGGGCCAGTTCTGGGCCTGGTTGACGTCGGTCTGCGACGGATAGGCGGCGCTCTTCGTGTGCGAGTGGTAGATCGCCAGCAGCTCGCCGCCGTCGCCTTCGATCTCCTTGAGCGCGTCGAACTGCCCCTGCGGGTCCATCTCGTAGCGCAGCGGGCTGTGAGCCGAGTTGACGACCCGGATCACCTTGGTCGCCTCGCCGTCGCGCCCGCCAACCATGCCGCAGCACTCGTTCGGCACGTCCTCGCGGGCGTGCGCGACCATCTCGTCGACCAATTGTTTCGAGATCTTCATAAGGCGGGCGTGACCAAGCAGGTCAAGGACGCAGGGAGGGAAGTGTGCTCTGCACACGACCGACCGAGGACACAGAGATGCGCAGCGTCACGTACGTCCTACCACCAGACGGTGGAGTCGAGGTTCTCTATCTCCTCGAGCGGCTTCGTGTAGACGCCGGAGGAGAGGTACTTCCAGCCGTCGTCGGGGATCAGGAAGACGACGTTGCCGCTCTCCAGCTCGCCGCCGATGCGGGCCGCGACGCGGGCGACGGCGCCGCCCGAGACGCCGGCGAAGACGCCCTCCTCCTCGAGCAGCTTCTTGGTCCAGACGATCGCGTCGCGGTTGGAGACCATGATTTTGCGATCGAGGATCGAGAGGTCGATGATCGGCGGGATGAAGCCGTCGTCGAGCGAGCGCAGGCCCTGGACCAGCTCGCCCTGCATCGGCTCGGCGGCCACGATCAGCGTGTCCGGATCGGCCTCCTTGAGGCGGCGGCCGTTGCCCATCAGCGTGCCGCCGGTGCCGAGCCCGCCGACGAAGGCGGCGACCGAGTCGAGCTCGTCGAGGATCTCGACCGCGGTGCCGTTGTAGTGGGCCAGCGGATTGGCCTCGTTGCCGTACTGGTAGGGCATGTAGAAGTTCGGTGCCTCGTTCATCTCCAACGCCACCTCGACCGCGCCGTTGGAGCCCTTGGCGCCCTCCGAGTAGACGATCTCGGCGCCGTACATGCGCAGCAGCTGGGTCCGCTCCTCGGTGACGTTGTCGGGCATCACGACCTTCAGCGGATAGCCCTTGCGGCGGCAGATCATCGCCAGCGCGATCCCGGTGTTGCCGGAGGTCGGTTCGAGGATCGTCTGGCCGGGTTCGATCGCGCCCTCGGCCTCGGCCGCCTCGATCATCGACTTGGCGACCCGGTCCTTCACCGAGCCGGTCGGGTTGTGGCCCTCCAGCTTGGCGTAGATGCGAACCTCGGGCTTCGGCGCCAGCCGCGGCAGCTCGACCAGCGGCGTATTGCCGATCGACTCGACCACGTTGCCGAAGCGGCCCCCGCAGGGTCGGTTGAGAAGTTGGTCCCGTGCCATCGGTTGCCCCTACTTCAGAAAGTGTAGCGGCGGAGATTGGCCCGCTGGATAAACCCACTCGGCCGGATCGGATGTATGTTCGTTTTGTCCAGCAACTTCCGATCGGAGGCAGGTTTGATCAGCAAGACCCGGATGGCCGCGTTCTTTGCGGTTCTCCTCGTCGGCGCGGTGGCCCTCGTGGCTGCGGGATGCGGCAGCAGCAGCAGCAGCAGCTCCAGCACCGGCAGCGAAACGACCGAAGAAACCACTGGCGGCGGTGGCGAAGAAGCCAGCGGCGGCGGCGAACCGCTGACGGTCGGCTCCGACATCCCCTACCCCCCCTTCGAGCAGAAAGCCAAGTCCGGCGGCTACACCGGCTTCGACGTCGAATTGATGGAAGCGATCGGCAAAGAGATCGGGCGCGAACCGGAATTCATCGACTCCTCCTTCGAAACGATCTTCCGCGATGTCGCCCAGGGCAAGTTCGAAGCAGTGATGTCGGCGGCGACGATCACCGAAGAACGCGAAAAGGTGGTCGCCTTCTCGAATCCCTATTACCTCTCCGAACAGGCGATCCTCGTCAAAGAAGGCAGCTCGATCACGGGCCTCGCCGACCTGAAGGGCAAAGTCGTCGCCGCCCAGCAGGGCACGACCGGCCTGGAACTGGGCAAGGAAAAAGCCGAAGCCTCCGAACTCCGGCCCTACCCGGAAGGCCCCGACGCCGACAACGCGCTGAAGGCTGGGACCGTGGAAGCAGTGATCATCGACGCGCCGGTCGCCAAGCAGCAGGCCGAAGAACTCGGCGGCATCGAAATCGTCGAAAAAGTTCCGACCGAAGAAAGCTACGGAATCGCGGTCGAAAAAAACAACACCGAACTGGTCGAACAGATCAACGAAGGCCTGAAAAAAACCGTCGAAGACGGCAGCTACGCCAAGGTCTATGAAAAATGGTTCAAAGAAGCACCGCCGCTTGAAGGTCTCGAAAAAGCGATCGAAGAAGCCGAAGCGAAATGACGATCGCGCCGTAGCCGCAAAGTCACGTAGGGAGGGGGCGCCGGGGACGGTGCCCCCTCCTCGATTGGGACGGGAAACAAGCAGGAGCGAGCCTTGAAGGTCTTTTTCGAACAATATTTCGACTTCCACATCATGGGAGAACACTTCGGGGAAGTCTTTGAAGCCTTCCTGCAGAACCTGCTGATCTTCCTCGTCGCGGCGATCCTAGCCCTCGCCTGGGGCCTGGTCCTGGCCCTGATACGGCAGCTGCCGGGGAAGAAAACCTGGCCCTTCCGCTTCCTGACGATCGCCTACATCGACATCCTGCGGGCGGTCCCGCTGCTGATCATCATCCTGCTGATCTCCGGCGGCGTCCCCTTCCTGACCTTCCTGCCGAAGGGCCTCCGCATCCCCGAGTGGCTCGGTAAGCCCGACCCGTTCTGGTACGGGGTGGCCGCTCTGGTCTTCGTCTACGGCGCCTACATGGCCGAGGTCTACCGAGCCGGCATCGAAGCCGTCCCGCAAGGCCAGATGGAGGCGGCTCGCTCGCTGGGGATGAGCTACCCGCAGGCGATGCGCCACATCATCGTCCCCCAGGCGGTGACCAAGATCCCGGCGCCGATGCTGAACGAATTGATCTCGCTGCTGAAGGACACCACCCTGGTCAGCGTCATCGCCTTCGCCGAGTCGGTCCTGGTCAGCCGCGAAATCCTCGCCGAACAGCTGAACAGCTCGGCGTTGATCCTGACCGCCGCCTTCTTCCTCATCATCACCCTGCCGATGGCGCGGCTCGTCGACTACATGATCAAGCGCAACCAGGGCAAAATCACCCGCGGCGCCCACATCGAGGTGGCCTAGTCATGCCGGAAGCGATGGTCAGCCTCAAGGGAATCCGCAAGCGCTTCGGGCAGCTCGAGGTCCTCAAAGGCGTCAATCTCGACGTCGCCAAAGGCGAAGTCGTCTGCATCCTCGGCCCCAGCGGCTCGGGCAAGAGCACGCTGCTGCGCTGCTGCAACCTGCTCGAGCCGCCCGAGGAGGGCGAGATCTTCCTCGAGGGCCAGGACATCTGCAAAGGGCCGGGCTCCGGCACCGGCGAGGAGAGCTGGAACCTCGACTTCGTCCGCCAGCGGGTCGGCATGGTCTTCCAGCAGTTCAACCTCTTTCCCCATATGAGCGTGCTCGACAACGTCAGCCTGGCGCCGCGAACGGTGCTCGGCAAATCGAAGTCGGAGTGCGAGGCCAAAGCGACGGCGCTGCTCGAACGCGTCGGTCTCGCCGACAAACTCAATCAGTACCCGGAACGGCTCTCGGGCGGCCAGCAGCAGCGCGTCGCGATCGCCCGCGCCCTGGCGATGGAACCGCACGTGATGCTCTTCGACGAGGTCACCTCAGCGCTCGATCCCGAGCTCGTCAAAGAGGTCCTCGACACGATGCGAGAGCTCGCCGAAGAAGGCATGACGATGCTCGTCGTCACCCACGAGATGGGCTTCGCCAAGGAGGTCGGCGACCAGGTCGTCTTCATGGACGGCGGCGTGATCGTCGAGCAGGGCGACCCCAAGCAGGTCCTCGACAACCCCCGCGAGCCCCGCACCCAGAAGTTCCTCGGCCTGGTCCTGGAGCGCTGAGGCTCAGCCGCCGGCCATGGCCGGCAAAATGACGACCGTGTCGCCGTCTTTGACCGCCGTCTCCAACCCGTCGAGGACGCGGACGTCCTCGTCGTTCAGGTAGACGTTGACGTAGCGGTTGAGCTCGCCGTCCTCGCCGAAGAGCTGGGCCGAGGTGTCGGGGTGCTCGCTGGTCAGAGTCCGGAGGACCTCGCCGACGTTGCCGCCGGCGGCCTCGACCTCGGGGGCACCGCCCGTTTTCGGGCGCAGGACTGGGGGGATGCGGACGGTCGCCATGGCGCGATCCTATTTCGTCTCGGGGCCGGCTGCTCTTAGCCGGCGCAGAAGAGGTCGTAGTCGGGGAACTGGCCCATCTCCGACTGGGGGATCTGCTCGGCGTGCTCGCCGCCACATATGAGGCAATGAGGATCGCGGCGGACCTTGAGCTCGGTGAAGCGGGTGCCGAGCGCCTCGTAGAGGAGGAGGCGACCGACCAGCGGATCGCCGACGCCGAGCACCAGCTTGATGACCTCGTTGGCCTGCAGCGTTCCCATCGTCCCGGCCATCACCCCGAGCACCCCGTTGGCGGAGCAGCTCGGCGCCATGTCGGCCGGCGGCGGGGTCGGGTAAAGGCAGCGGTAGCAGGGGCCCTCGTAGGGGACGAAGGTCGAGATCTGCCCGTCGAAGCTGAGGATCGAGGCCGAGACGACCGGCTTGCGCAGGCGCACCGAGGCGTCGTTCAACAGGTATCGGGTCGGGAAGTTGTCGGCGCCGTCGACGACGATGTCGTAGTCGCCGATGATGTCGAGGATGTTGTCGGCGTTGAGGCGGGTGCGGTGCTCGACGACGTTGACGTCGGGGTTCAGCGCTTCGATGAAGAGGCGCGCCGACTCGGTCTTCGGCATCCCGATGCGTTCGGTGTTGTGGATGACCTGGCGCTGCAGGTTGGAGGCGTCGACGACGTCGTCGTCGACCAGGCCGAGGGTGCCGATCCCGGCGGCGGCCAGGTAGAGCGCGGTCGGCGCGCCGAGGCCGCCGGCGCCGAGCAGCAGCACCTTGGCATTGAGGAGCTTGACCTGGCCATCGACCCCGACCTCGGGGAGGAGCGTGTGGCGCGAGTAGCGCTCGCGCTGCTCGGCGGTCATGCCGGAGGCGGAGACAACCGGGTGGCCCTGCTCCTGCCAGGCGAGGATGCCGCCGGCCATCGAGGCGACGTCGGTGTAGCCCATCGCCCCCAGCTGCGCGGCGGCGATGCCGGAGCGGTTGCCGGAGCGGCAGTAGAGGATCGTGCGGGCCGACTTGTCGGGCGCGGCTTTCTCGATCTCGTCACCGAGCAATCCCGGCGGGACCAGCGCGCCGCCCTCGAGGTGGGCCTCCTTGTACTCGTGAGGCTCGCGCGTGTCGATCAGGACGACGTCGCCGCCCTCGATCTCAGCCGCGGCCTCGAAGGGCTCGATCTCTTCGATCCTCTGTGCTCGCTCGGTCTCTGCGCCAGTCGCCATGTCTAAATCCCCTAATTCGGATCAGCTTTACTTCAAAAAGTATAGCGCCCCTGGGCCGAGGCCCCAAATGCAACCGCCGCCCGGGCAGGCGGCGGTTGCGGAGCTGGGACAGGTGGACGAGACCTAGCCCTCGGGGTGGCCTGAACTAGGCCATGCTTGGACGCATCTGGCGCAGCCTTTTGACGCGCTCTTCGATCGGCGGGTGGGTCGAGAAGAGGCCGGAGATGCCCTTGCCCTTGAACGGGCGCACGATGTAGAGGGGCTCGGCCGCCTGGTTGACCTGCATCGGCATCGCCGTCGCGCCCTGCTCGAGACGCAGCAGCGCGCTCGCCAGCGACTCGGGGTTGCCGCAGATTTCGGCGCCGCCCGCGTCGGCCGCGTACTCGCGCTGGCGTGAGATCGCCAGCTGGATGATCGTCGCCGAGATCGGCGCCAGGATGACCAGGCCGAGCGAGGCGACCAGGCCGAGCGGCGAGTTGTCGTCGTCGCCGAACCACATCAGCATGTAGGCGACGTAGGTGATCGCGGCGCCGATCGCCGAGGCGACCGACTGGATCAGGATGTCGTGGTTGCGGATGTGGGTGAGCTCGTGGGCGAGGACGCCGCGCAGCTCGTCCTCGGAGAGCAGTTTGGTGATCCCGCGGGTCACGGCGACCGCCGAGTGCTTGGCGTTGCGGCCGGTCGCGAAGGCGTTCGGCTGATCGTTGGGGATCATGTAGAGACGCGGCATCGGCAGGCCGGCGCGGGTCGTCAGTTCGCGCATGATCTGGTAGAGGCGCGGGGCTTCGGACTCGTCGATCGGTTTGGCACGGCTCATGCTCAGCGCCATTTTGTCGCTGAAGAAGTAGGAGCCGAAGTTGATCGCGAGAGCGATGATCAGGAACACGCCGGCGGTCTGGGGGCCGCCGATCAGGGCGCCGATCACGACCAGGAGGCCGGTCAGCGAAGCCAGCAGGATCGTCGTGCGGATCGTCGCGCCGAAGGTCGATTGCTTGGTGGTGGTCATTCGGTTCTGCTCTCCCTATTAAGAGATTGGGTCGGCGAAGTATTGCGACGGGCGGGGGAATTGCCTATGGGGGCCAGTCCCCGCATCGACTCCGGCGAGTCCCTAGGGAGCTCGGTAGCCCGCACCCCGCCTTAGGCTCTCGCTGATGCGGCGCCGCGCACTCTTCTCGCAGACCCTGGCCCTGAACGCGGTCCTGGTCGGCGCCGCGGCGACCGCGGCCGGGGCGATCGGTGGACTTCATTTCCTCGTCGCGATCGCGATCGGCGTGCTCGCCGCCGCCGGCGCCCTGCTGGTCAACGGCCTCCTGCTGCAGCGCCGCTTCACGCCGCTCGAGCGCCTGATCGAGGAGATGGAGAAGGTCGACCTGAGCCGCCCCGGCCCCCTCCTCCCCGCCTCGATCGACGGCGTCGGCGAGACCGAGGAGGTCGAGCGGATCGAGCTCGCGTTCCTGCGGATGATGCGGCGCCTCGAAGCCGAGCGCCGGCGTGCCGGCTCGGCGGCGCTGGCCGCCCAGGAGGAGGAGCGGGCGCGGGTCGCGCGCGACCTCCACGACGAGGTCAACCAATCGCTGACCGGGTTGCTGCTGCGGCTCGAGGCGGCGCGGGCCGAGGCGCCGCCCGAGCTCGAGGCCGAACTGGCCGAGGTCAAGACGCTGGCCAACCAGGCGATGCGCGAGCTGCTCTCGCTCGCCCGTCAGCTGCGCCCAACGGCGCTGGACGACCTCGGCCTGGTGGCGGCGATCGGCGGGCTGGTCGAGGCGCTCGACCGCGGCGACCTCGACGCCGCGATGAGCACCGACGGCGACTTCTCCGACCTCGGCGACGATGCCCAGCTGGTCGTCTACCGGGTCGCCCAGGAGGCGCTCTCCAACGCCGGCCGCCACTCCGGCGCCGGCCGCGTCGCCGTGGCGCTGCGGCGGCGTGACGATGGCGGGGTCGAGCTCGAGGTCGAAGACGACGGCCGCGGCTTCGCCTTCGCCGAATCCGAGAGCGGCCTCGGGATCGGCGGCATGCGCGAGCGGGCGCTTCTGATCGGCGGCGAGCTGACGATCGAGTCGCGGCCCGGGCACGGCACCACGGTCGATCTCAGACTGCCGCGGCCAGCACTCCCTTGACGAGGTCGGCGCCGCGCTCGGCGACGGCGATCGTCGGCGCGTTGGTGTTGCCGCTCGGCACCGTCGGCATCACCGACGCGTCGATGACCCGCAGCCCATCGACCCCGCGGACGCGCAGCTCGGGGTCGACGACGGCGTCCTCGTCGGTGCCGATCCGGCAGGTGCCGACCGGGTGGTAGATCAGCTCGACTCGGCGCCGCAGGTCGGCGGCGAGGTCCTCGTCGGTGGCGACGTCGGGACCGGGGAAGAGCTCGCGTCCAAGGACCTCGGCGAACGGGCCGGCGGCGGCGATCTCGCGCGCCAGCTTGGTCCCGGCGACCAGCGCGGCGACGTCCTCGGGCTCGGCGAGTGAGTTGGTCAGGATGCGCGGCTTGGCGGTCCGGTCGGCCGAGCGCAGGCGGACCCAGCCGCGGCTCTTCGGCGAGAGCAGCACCGGCCCCATCGTGATCGCGTGGCCGTCGTATTCCTGGAAGCCGTTGTCGACGAAGTAGGCCGGCGCGAAGTGGTACTCGAGGTCGGGCTGGGCGAGGCCGGGGCGGCTGCGGACGAAGGCGAGCGCCTCGGCGACCGAGGAGGTCAGCGGGCCGGTCCGCCGCAGCGCGTACTCGAGCAGGCGCCTGGGCGTCTCGGCGTCGGCCAGCGAGCCGCCGTCGGGGACGTCCCAGACGGAGACGAGGTAGGGATGGTCCTGGAGGTTCTCGCCGACGCCGGGGAGGTCGGCGGCGACCTCGATCCCGAACTCGGCGAGCTGCGCCGCCGGGCCGATCCCGGAGAGCAGCAGCAGCTGCGGCGAGCCGAGCGCGCCGGCGGCGAGGATGACCTCGGTCCCGGCCTCGGCGACGGCGCTCGCCCCCCGCTTGGCCGCATGGCGCACGCCGACCGCGCGCCCGCTGGCGAGCTCGATCCCCAGCACCTGCACCCCGGTCAGGACGTCGAGGTTGGGACGGTCCTGCGCCGGGCGCAGGTAGGCGTCGGCGGCGCTCCAGCGGCGGCCGTTTCGCTGCGTCACCTGGGCCAGGGAGGCGCCGTCCTGCTCGGGGCCGTTGTAGTCGTCGATCCGCGGCACGCCGGCCTCCTCGCAGGCGGCCAGGAAGCGGCCGGTCAGCGGCCGCGGCGAGCGCTCGTCCTCGACCCGCAGCGGCCCGCCGACGGCGTGGTGCTCGGAGGGGCCGCGGGCGTTGTCCTCGGCGCGCAGGAAGTAGGGACGGATGTCGTCCCAGCCCCAGCCGGCCGCGCCGGCGCGCTCCCAGCCCTCGTAGTCGAGCGGGTGGCCGCGGACGTAGAGCATCGCGTTCATCGAGCTCGACCCGCCGAGGCTCTTGCCGCGCGGGATGTAGAGCGAGCGGTCTTCGCAGTGGGGCTCGGGCTCGGTCGCGAAATCCCAGTCCATCCCGGTGCGGAACTGCTTGGCAAAGGCGGCCGGGATCTTGATGTTGGGGTGGCGGTCGCGCCCGCCGGCCTCGATCAGCAGGACGCTGGCGGCGGGGTCCTCGCTGAGCCGGTTCGCGAGCACGCAGCCAGCCGAGCCGGCGCCGACGATGACGTAGTCATGCATCGGCTCCGACACTAGCTGGGAGACTGCGGCCGTGCGCGTATTGATCGCCGATGACCACGGGATCGTCCGCTCCGGCCTGCGGCTGCTGCTCGAGCGCCAGCCCGACATCGAGGTCGTGGCCGAGGCCGGCGACGGCCTCGAGGCGCGCGAGCTGGCGGTCCGCGAGCGCCCCGACCTGGCGATCCTCGACGTCAAAATGCCGAAGCTGACCGGACTGCAGGCGACCCGCGAGATCAAGCAGCAGGCGCCCGAGGTCGCGGTCCTGATCCTCTCGATGCACGACGACGAGCGCTACCTCTTCGAGGCGCTGAAGGCGGGCGCCTCCGGCTACGTGCTGAAGGCCCAGGCCGACACCGACCTGCTGGCGGCGATCCGGGCGGTCGAGCGCGGCGAGCCGTTCCTCACCCCGGAGGCGCAGCGGACGCTGATCAAGGACGTGCTGGCGCGCGGCTCGACCGGCGAGGAGGAGCTGACGCCGCGCGAGGAGGAGATCGTCAAGCTCGTCGCCGAGGCCCACACGACCAAGCAGATCGCCGAGCTCCTCCACCTCTCCGAGAAGACGGTCGAGAACCACCGCGCCAACGCGATGCGCAAGCTCGGCATGCGCGACCGCGTCGAGCTGGTCCGATACGCGATCCGCCGCGGCCTGATCGAGCCCTGAGCGCCAAAACCGACCTCTTCGGTAGGATTTGGCGCCGATGCTGTTTTCGACCAAAGCCGAGTACGGAGTTCGCCTGATGATCGAGCTGGGTCGCCAGCCCGGATCGGCGCCGATCTCGCTGAACTCGGTCGCCGAGGCGGAGCACCTGCCGCTCTCCTATCTCGAGCACCTGGTCGCGAAACTGCGCAAGGCCGATCTGGTCACCTCGACCCGCGGCGCCCACGGCGGCTACCGCCTGGCCAAGCCGGCCGAGGAGATCACGATGGACGCGGTCGTCGAGGCCCTGGAAGGGCAGATCGCCCCGATGGAGTGCTTCCACGAGACCCCCGAGGGCAAAGTCCTCTGCTCGCACGAGTTCGACGGCGACCGCGCCTGCTCGACCAAGCTGCTCTGGACCCGGGTCCAGAACGGCGTGACCAAGGCGCTGGCCGGCACGACGCTGGCCGAGCTGGTCGAGTTCTCGGAGCCCGGCGGGCGCACCGAGGCAGCGATCGCAAGCGCCGCCTAGCGGAACTTCACCGAACCACCACGAAACTGGAGCGAAATGGCTGAGCTGGAGATACGAAACCTGCACGTGAAGATCGAGGAGAAAGAGATCCTCAAGGGCCTCGATCTCGACGTCGAGAAGGGCAAGGTCCACGCGCTGATGGGGCCCAATGGCTCCGGCAAGTCGACGCTCGCCAACGTGATCATGGGACACCCCGCCTACGAGGTCACCGAGGGCTCGATCTCCTTCAAGGGCGAGGACATCACCGCCGCCGCCCCCGAGGACCGCTCGCAGGCCGGCCTCTTCATGGCCTTCCAGTACCCCGTCGCGATCCCCGGCGTCTCGGTCTCCAAGTACCTGCGGATGATCATCAACGCCCAGCGCGAGGCACGCGGCGAGGACCAGATCAAGATCAAAGACTTCGCCAAGACCGCCCAGGAGGCGATGGCGCTCGCCAACATCCCCAAAGACTTCAGCAGCCGCTATCTCAACGACGGCTTCTCCGGTGGCGAGAAGAAGCGGATGGAGCTGCTGCAGCTGGCGCTGCTGCGGCCCGAGATCGCCGTCCTCGACGAGACCGACTCCGGCCTCGACATCGACGCGCTGCGCACCGTCGCCGAGGGTGTCAACAAGTTCGCCGGGCCCGATATGGGCGTCCTCATCATCACCCACTACCAGCGCATCCTGCACATGGTGAAACCGGACTTCGTCCACGTGATGTTCGAGGGCCGGATCGTCAAGGAAGGCGGCCCCGAGCTGGTCGGCGTCCTCGAGGAGAAAGGCTACGGCTGGATTCGCGAGGAGGTCGGGGCGGGCGCCGCCGCCTAGCCCCTCCCCCGCCATGGAGCAGGCGACCGCCAAGAGCCCGAGCGACGCCGATCGCGCCGCCGGTGCCGGCTTCCCGCTGGCCGAGGTCCGGGCCCAGTTCCCGGCGCTGGCCCGCGAGATCCACGGCCAGCCGGTCGCCTACCTCGACAGCGGCGCCAGCTCGCAGCGGGTCGGCGCCTCGATCGAGGCGGTCGACGACTACGAGCGCCGCCACCACTCCAACGTCCACCGCGGCTCGCACACGCTCTCGGCCGAGGCGACCGCCGCCTACGAGGGCGCCCGCGCCACGGTCGCCCACCACCTCGGCGCCGCCGATCGCCGCGAGGTGATCTTCGTCCGCAACGCGACCGAGGCGATCAACCTCGTCGCCCGCGCCTGGGGCGACGCCAACGTCGGCGCCGGCGACCGCATCCTGCTGACCGAGATGGAGCACCACTCCAACGTCGTGCCCTGGCAGCAGCTCGCCGAGCGCGCCGGGGCCGAGGTCGACTGGGCGCCGATCGACGACCAGGGCCGGCTCGACATGGACGCCTTCGCGGCGCTCGTCGCGCGGGGTCCCAAGCTCGTCGCCGTCGCCCACGTCTCCAACGTCCTCGGGACCGAGAACCCGATCGCCGAGATCGCCGCGCTGGCCCACGAGGCGGGCGCCCTGGTGCTCGTCGACGGCGCCCAATCGGCGCCGAAGATGCCGCTCGACGTCGCCGCCCTCGGCGCCGACTTCTACGCGATCACCGGCCACAAGCCCTACGGGCCGACCGGGATCGGCGCCCTCTGGGGCCGGCTCGACCTGCTGCGGGGGATGCCGCCGTTCCTCGGTGGCGGCTCGATGATCCGCAAGGTGACCCGCGAGGGCACGACCTACGCCGACGTCCCGGCACGGTTCGAGGCCGGCACCCCGGCGATCGCCCAGGCGATCGGCATGGCCGCCGCCTTCGAGTGGCTCGATGGCCTCGGCATGGAGGCGGTCCGCGCCCACGAGGAGGAGATCGCCGACCACGCCCTCGAGCGCCTCGCCGAGGTGCCGGGCCTGACCGTCTTCGGTCCCCCCCGCGGCGCCGGCCGGCTCGGCCCGGTCTCCTTCGAGATCGACGGCATCCACGCCCACGACGTCTCCGAGATTCTCGACCGACACGGGGTTGCTGTGCGGGCCGGACACCACTGCGCCCAGGTGCTGATGGAGCGCCTCGGCGTCGCCGCCACCGCGCGCGCCAGCTTCGGCGTCTACAACTCGCCGGCCGAGATCGACCGCCTGGTCGAGGGCATCGAAGACGCCCGCCGCGTCTTCGGCCTCTAGCCCCTACTTGAACTGGAAGCTCGAGAGGTCCTGACCGAAGGTCGGGTTGACGACGATCGCTTCGAGGTCGATCGCGCTGGAGACGAAGGTCGCCACCGTGCTGGTGCCGTAGGGCGCCATCGGCGCCTGTTCCATGAATTCGCGGTCGAGGGCGGCGTATTCGGCTTCCTGCTTCGGCCCCAGTGCCTGTTCGCCGAGCTTCGCGATCTTCGCGTCGAGGGCTGGGTCGACGAAGCGCGAGAGGTTCGAGGCGTTGGTCGGGCTGGCGCTTTCGGCCGCCAGCAGGGGTTGGAAGAAGTCGTTGGGATGCGGGTAGTCCTCGAACCAGTTGGCGAAGCCGGTGTCGAGGTCGGGAGTCGACTTGTTGCCGACGACGGTGAAGTAGTTGTCGGAGCCGAGGACCTTCAGGGTGACCTTGAAGCCGATCTTTTCGAGCACCCCCTGGTAGTAGGCGCCGGCGTCGTCGTTGGGGCTTTCGCTGTCGGTCCAGACGGTGACCTGGCGGTCGCTCGGGTTCGCTTCTTCGATCAGCTGGCGGGCTTTGGCGAGGCTGTGCGGATAGAGGTCGAGTTTCTCGTAGCCCGGCATCCCCGGCGGCAGGATCTGCTGGGTGCCGACGAGCTGGCCGGAGTAGATCCGTTCCAGCGCCCGCGGGTCGACCGCATAGTTGACCGCCTGGCGCACCTTGACGTCGTTGAACGGCGCCACCGTCGTGTTCATCCAGAAGAAGTAGGTGCTGACCGAGGGGTCGACCCGCAGCTGCGTGCCTTCGTACTTTTCGAGCACCTCGTTGTAGCGGTCGCTGGGCGGCTGGTTCTGCATCCAGTCGTATTCGCCGTTTTCGACGCCGTTGACCTCGGTCGAACCGTTGCGGACGACGGCGACGGAGATCCTGTCGACGTGGCCGCTCGGGATTTCCGGCAGCAGCGCCGCGTTGTTGGGCGCCCAGCGCGGATTGCGTTCGTAGGTCCAACCGCGGCCGGGCTTCGAGGAGGAGATGACGTAGGGCCCGGTGGCCGGCGGCGGGTTCGCCGAGAGGTCTTCCTCCGGAGTGCCCTTCGGGACGGGGGCGACGGTCGGCAGCCCGAGCTCGTTCTCGAAGGTGCCGCGCGGCTTGACCAGGTGAATGATGATTTCGCCGGTCTTGTCGTCGGCTTCGATGCCGGAGATCCCACCCTTCTTGGACTTGGCGAAGGCTTCGGCGCCGACGATGTCTTCGAAGAAGACCGAGTTGGTGGCGTTCAGGCGGAAGGCGCGTTCGACCGTGGAGGGGAAGTCGGAGGCCAGGACCGGCGTGCCGTCGGAGTATTCGAGGCCGTTGCGCAGGAAGAACGTGTAGGTGCGCCCGCCGTCGGTGACCTTCGGCATCGACCGGGCGAGGCCGGGAATGAGCTTGCTGCCCGCTTTGCCGCTCCTGTGGGCATAGGTCAGCAGCGGGATGTAGGTGTCATACACCGCCGTCAGGCCTTCGGTGGTGTTGACCAGAGCCGGGTCGAGGTAGCCGGGGAAGGAGGCGATCACCGATTTCAGTTCGCCGCCTTCGGTCCCGGTCGAGCCGGGCGTCGTCGGCGTCGAGCCGGAGGACCCCGAAGAACCCCCGCAGGCGCTCAGCAGAAGGCCCACTGCGAGGCAGGTCAGGGCGATGCCGGATCTGAGCGTCACTGTCCGCACGCCGTCCATTGAATCGACCGGTCCGGCGTTCGGCTTGAGCGCTGGGCGAGATCGGCCCTCCGCTAGCCTCGTTTCCATGGACGAGCTCTACCGCGATCAGATCCTCGAGCACTACAAGCGCCCGCACAACTTCGGCGCGCTCGACCAGCCCGATCTCGAGTTCGAGGACACCAATCCGTTCTGCGGCGACGAACAGCACGTGATGATCCAGCTCGACGACGAGGATCGCGTCGCCGCGATTGCTTTCGAGGGCAAAGGCTGCGCGATCTCGACCGCCGCCACCTCGCTGCTGACCGACGAGCTGGTCGGCAAATCGCGCGAGGAGCTGCTGCGCCTGCCCAAGGAGTACGTGCTCGAGCTGCTCGGCATCGACATCTCGGCGACGCGGATGAAGTGCGCGATGCTCGGCTTGAAGATCGTCAAGAGCGCCTCGCTCGGTCAGCCCGCCGAATGGGAGGACGAGGGCGAGACCGGCGACCCCGCCGAAGCGGGCGCCGACCTCGGCTAGTCCTCGGACGCCCCGCCTAGCTCGGCAGGGCGATCACGGCGAAGGTGGCGCCGTTGCCGGGTTCCATCGCAACCGCGAAGCGGCCGGCCGGGATATCGATCGGTCCGAACCCGACGCGGCCGCCGGCGGCCTCGATCTTGGCGACGGCGGCGTCGGTGTCTTCGACGACGAAATAGGTGAGCCAGTTGGGGGGCATCGCGTCGGGCATCATCCCGGTGACGTCGAGCATGCCGCCGATCGATTCCTCGTCGCCCTCGTTGAGGAGCCACTCGGTGTAGACCTCAGGGCCGTGCTCGCCCTCGTTGCGTTTCATCTCCTGGTCGCGGAAGGACCAGCCGAAGACGGCGCCGTAGAAGGCCTTGGCCGCCTCGGGGTCGCGGGTGTTCAGCTCGTTCCAGCCGAACGCCCCGGGCTCGTTGACCTTGGCGGCGCCGGTGAAGGTGCCGGCCTGCCAGACCCCGAAGACGGCGCCGGTCGGGTCGGCGAGGATCGCCATCCGGCCGAGGTCCATGACGTCCATCGGCGGCGCCATCACGGTGCCGCCGTTCTCGGTGACCAGGGCGGCGGTCGCGTCGGCATCGGCGACGGCGACGTAGGTGGTCCAGGCCGGCGGCTGGCCCTCGGCCATCAGCGGCATCATCCCGGCGACGTCGGCACCGCCGCTTTCGGCCCGCCGGTAGCCGCCCATTTCGGCCGAGTTCTCGCGCTCGGGCACGTCCCAGCCGAGCAGGGCGTTGTAGAAGGCCGCCGAGGCCTCGATGTCGGTCGCCGCCAGGTCAACCCAACTGGGCGTGCCGGGGGCGTAGCTGGTCCTCTCGCTCATCTCTCGCATCCCTTTCTCGCAGTTTTGGGGGCTGGGCTCCATAAGATCACGGGACGGCGCCGAAGTCATCGCCGACCCGTGAAGAAGCCGGTACCGGCCGAACGCTAAAATCCGACCGTAGAGGTAGGATTAAGTCTCATCCCGCACTTAGCCGTGTGGGTAGAAGCATCCGGCAGCGCCACTCCTCATGAACGACATCGCCGAAACCAAGATCCCCGTCTGCCCCGCGACCGAGCTTCCGCCCGGCGCGATGCGGCTGATCGAGCACGACGGACGCCGGATCGGCGTCTTCAACTGCGACGGCGCTCTGTACGCGATCGAGGATCGCTGCTCCCACGACAACGGTCCACTGGCCGAGGGCGAGTTCGATCCCTCCTCCTGCACCGTCGAGTGCCCCCGTCACGGCTCGCTTTTCGACCTGACCACCGGCAGGCCGAAATCGCTCCCCGCCTTTGCCCCGGTGCAGACGTTCCCGATAGCCATCGAGGACGACACCGTCACCCTGGAGGTCGCGTAAGACATGGCAGCAACGCCCGAGGTAATCGCCGAGAAGAAGCAGCTCGCCGGCATCAACTCCGACTACGAGGAGAAGTTCGGCTTCCACGACTCGGAGTCCGGCTACGCCTACAAAGCGCCGAAGGGGCTGTCGCGCGAGGTCGTCGAATCGATCTCCGACTACAAGAACGAGCCGGCCTGGATGCGCGAGTTCCGGCTCAAGGCCTTGGAGAACTTCTACGCCAAGCCGACCCCGACCTGGGGCGGCAACCTCGGGCAGATCGACTTCGACGACATCCACTACTTCGTGCGCGCCTCGGAGAAGAACTCGCGCGACTGGAGCGAGGTCCCGGAGGACATCAAAAACACCTTCGACCGCCTCGGCATCCCGGAGGCGGAGCGCAAATTCCTCTCCGGCGTCGGCGCCCAGTACGAGTCCGAGGTCGTCTACCACCAGGTCAACGAGAAGCTCGAGGCCCAGGGCGTGATCTTCACCGACATGGACACGGCGCTGCGCGAGCACGAGGACCTGGTGCGCGAGTACTGGGCGACGATCATCCCGCCGAACGACAACAAACTGGCGGCGCTGAACTCGGCCGTCTGGTCGGGCGGCTCGTTCGTCTACGTGCCGGCCGGAGTCAAGGTCGAGATGCCGCTGCAGGCCTACTTCCGGATCAACACCGAGAACATGGGCCAGTTCGAGCGCACCCTGATCATCTGCGAGGAGGGCGCCGACGTCCACTACATCGAGGGCTGCACCGCTCCGGTCTACTCGTCGGACTCGCTGCACTCGGCGGTCGTCGAGATCGTCGCCAAGAAGAGCTCGCGGGTCCGCTACACGACTGTGCAGAACTGGTCGCAGAACGTCTTCAACCTCGTCACCAAGCGCGCCGTCGCGCACGAAAAGGCGACGATGGAGTGGGTCGACTGCAACCTCGGCTCGAAACTGACGATGAAGTACCCGGCGATCTACCTGCTCGGGCCCGAAGCCCACGGCGAGATCCTCTCGATCGCCTTCGCCGGAGCCGGCCAGCACCAGGACGCCGGCGGCAAGATCATCCACGCGGCGCCGCGCACCTCGTCGTCGATCTTCTCCAAGTCGATCTCCAAGGACGGTGGCCGGGCGACCTATCGCGGCCTGATGGAAATCGCCGACGGGGCGACCGAATCGCGCTCCAAGGTCGTCTGCGACGCGCTGCTCCTCGACGAGGACTCGCGCTCGGACACCTACCCGACGATCCGCATCGACGAGAACGACGCCGACGTCGGCCACGAGGCCACGGTCTCGAAAATCGGCGACGAGCAGCTCTTCTACCTCCAGAGCCGCGGGCTCGACGAGGAGGAGGCCTCGAAGATGATCGTCAACGGCTTCATCGAGCCGGTCACCAAAGAGTTGCCGATGGAGTACGCGGTCGAGCTCAACCGGCTGATCGAGCTGCAGATGGAGGGCTCCATTGGCTGAGCTCGCCACCGAACCCGCTTGGCTGGAAGAGAGGCGCCGCCGAGGCGCCTCTCTCGCGGAGAGCCTCCCCCTCCCCGGCCCGAAGACGAAGGGCTGGGAGTTCACCGACCTCTCGCGGCTCGACATCGGGGTGTACGGCGAGACCGGGGTCGAGGCGACGATCACGGGCGCCGAGGGCGCCCACGTGGTCCCGCTGAGCGAGGCCCTGGAGTCCCACGCCGAGTTGCTCGAGGCGAAGCTGGGCTCGCTGGTCCCGGTCGAGGACCCGTTCGTGGCCCGCAACGAGGCGGGCTGGCGCGACGGCGTGCTGGTCCACGTGCCCCGCAACGTCGTCCTCACCGAGCCGATCCGCATCGAGGTCCCGGTCGACGCCGCCGGGACGATGGTCGGCTGGCGCACTCTGGTCGTCCTCGAGGAGGGCGCCGAGGCCGAGGTCTGGGAGCACTGGTCCTCGCCCGACGACGAGGTCGACGCGATGCTGAACTCGGTCGTCGAGCTCTCGGTCGGCCAGGCCGCGACCCTGCGCTACGTCAACACCCAGGACATCTCCGAGTCCTCGTGGATCTTCGCCACCCAGCGCGCCGAGGTGCAGCGCGACGGCCGCCTCGACTGGGCCGCTCTGGGCTTCGGCTCGGCCAACGGCAAGGTCCGCATGGACACCAAACTTGCCGGCCCCGGCTCCGAGGCGCGCGTCACCGGCGGCTACGCCGCCGGCCGCGGCCAGCACCTCGACTACGACACCAACCAGGAGCACGCGGCCCCCAACACCAACTCCGACCTCGCCTTCCGCGGCGTCCTCGGCGGCGGCGCGACGGCCGTCTGGCGCGGCATGATCAAGGTCGATCCCGGCGCCCAGCAGACCGACGCCTTCCAGGAGTGCCGCAACCTGCTGCTCTCGACCGAGGCCCACGCCGACGCCATCCCCGGCCTCGAGATCCTCGCCGACGACGTCCGCTGCACCCACGCCGCCGCCGTCGCCCAGGTCGATAAGGACCAGCTCTTCTACCTGACCTCGCGCGGCCTCGGCGAGGCCGAGGCGAAGTCGCTGATCATCGAAGGCTTCCTCGAGGCGCTGGTCGAACGGCTCGCCGAGGGCCCGGTTCGCGACGAGGTCTCGGCGGCGCTCGAGCAGCGCCTCAGCGAGATTCTCTAGGCGGACGACGATCCTTTTCCCTGCGTTTTTCGATCCTGGTCGAGCGGATGATCCCGCCGATCACGATCAGGACGGGCAGGACGTAGAAGATCCACAGCCAGTGGCCGAGATGGGCCATCGGCAGGACGGGGGCAATGGCGCCGAGAGCGCTCATCCGTTGCCCGCCGAGAGCAGGTAGAGGCCGAAGCAGGTGAAGGCGACCATCACCGCCAGCATCCAGTACTGGCTGCGGGTGGCGCGACGGTAGTCGGGCCAGATCACCAGGGCGCGGTCGTGAGCCAGCATCAGCCCGAGGACGTGGCCGACGACGAGGGCACCGACCTGGACGTACCAGATCGCGTTGGAGCTGACGACGGTGAAGTCGATGCCCGAGTTGGCGGTGCCGAAGAGGTCGGTCGAGGCGGTCCCCAGGGGATCGGACAGCAGGTAGGTGAACTGGGCCTGCTCCTGGAACACGAAGAGGCTGAAGTAGTGGGCGATCAGGTAGGCCAACGCGATCGGGATCAGGGTGTGGGCGAAGTCGGTTCGCAGCTTGGCCAGCGGCGGGGCGCCGGGGACGGTCCGCATCCCCCGCAGGCCGAGCCAGAAGACGAGGCCGATGCCGGCGAAGAAGAGCGCCATGAAGATCGTGTCGGTGATGCGCTCGCCGGTGAGGATGCTGGTGCCGAGGTCGACGAACCGGCGCGTCACCGATTCGAGGATTTCCTTGAAAGCCCCCTCCTGGCCGCCGTCAAAGCTCGTCGATGCGATCGAGGCGACGACGACCGCGGCCGAGCCGGGGACGACCGCCCAGCGCCCGGCGGCCGACAGCGGCCGGCGGCGGCCGAGCCGTCCGTCGGTAATGGCGAGGAAGCCGAGCTGGGAGAACATCCCGAAGTAGACCGAGAAGACCTCGCCGTTCGCACACCACTCCTCGACCCCGAAGAGGGCCATCATCGCCAGCGTGTAGGCGCTGTAGATGCAGACGGCGACGGCGCACGCGTGCGGGTCGAGCCCCACCGCCACGCCGCCGCTGCCGCCGTAGACGACCTCCAGCCAGACCACCGCCAGCAGCCCGATCGCAGCCGGCCAGCGGCCCAGCCGGCGCGGGTAGGCGAGGTGCGCGGAGCGCTGCCCGGCGATCGCCGCGAAGCCGGCGCCGAGGGCTCGGCCGATCGCACGCCAGGGGTTGAACGGCCGGAAGAGGTCGCCGAAGATCGCCGAGAAGAACGGGAACCCGAGCCAGCAGGTGACGAAGAAGAAGGTCAGGGCGAAGTTGCGATCCGGCGCTTCGGTGCCGCGCAGCCCGGCGTACACCCCGACCCCGCCGAGGAAGACGCCGATCGCCCCGCAGAGGATCTGCACCGGGATGCTCGTGAACGCGCCGGATAGCCTCGCGCCGAACGGCCGCCAGTGCAGCTCCTCGAAGCGCGGCACCCGCCAGGCGGCCGAGAGCGCGAAGAAGGAGACGATCAGGACGATCGAGGCCGCCCAGGCGAAGAGCCAGGCGGGGATCGGAAGATCCTGCCTGGCCACCAGCGCATGGGCGAACGGGAGGGCGAGCGAGAAGCTCACGGTTCCACCGTCATCTGGATGATCTGTTCTTTGCGGCCCTCGAGCTCGGCCTCGAAGACGCCTTCGATCGTCGCCGGGAGGTCGTAGGTGACCGACCCGCCGCCCGCTGGCACGTCCTTCATCACGTCATAGCCGTGCAGGTGGACCTCTTCTGCGAACGGGACCTCGACCTTGAAGTGGATCCGGTCGCCCTTCCTGTAGGTGAGGTCGGTGATGCCGCCGACCGGTTTGCCCTGCTTGTTGACGACGATCGTCGGGAACTGCCCGGCGTCGCTCTTGCCGCTGTCATCGCTGCCGTTGCTGCTGAGGACGATCAGCAGGACCACGGCGACGACCACGACGACCGCTCCCGCGATCGCGGTTCTCAAGTTCATCTTTCGCTCCTAGGCTCGGGGCGCGCGGCCTTGACCGGCGCGCCGCAACTCAGCCGCGCCGGAGGCGCGGCAGTCGGGACTTGGGTCAGGCGAGCGCGGGCGGTGGCCGCTGAGCGAGGCCGAGGGCGATCAGCAGGCCGCCACCTGGGGCGACGCGGTGCAACGAGGACGGCGGCGGCTTGCGCGAGCCGGCCCGCGAGGGCGCCCGGCGGCCGGCCAGCCGCTCGGAGAGGCGGACGATCGCCTCGCAGCCGGGATAACGGCCGAGGAGCAGAAAGGCCAGCAGCGCCAGCAACGGCACGGCGGGCAGCAGGAAGGCGGCGAGCCCGGTCACGCGGGCCAGGATAACGTCCGCCGCGATGCGCCCCGGACACGACACGATCGCGGCTCCCGACCTCCCACCCGGCCTCGACTGGGTCGGCGCCGAACCCGAGTCGATGCCGGCGCTGACCGCGGCCGGGCCGGCGATCGTCCACTTCATCGACTTCGCCCAGCTGAACAGCTCAAGGACGCTCCCCTACCTGCGCGAGTGGTGGCACCGCTACCGGGGCGATGGTCTCCGGGTGATCGGAGTCCAGACGCCGCGCTTCCCCTTCGGCGCCGACCCCGACGCGGTCGCCGCGGGCCTGGCCGAGCTCGGCGTCGACTTCCCGGTCGCGATCGACGCCGACCGCCAACTCTGGTCGGCCTACGGCTGCGAGGGCTGGCCGAGCCTCTTCCTCTGGAGCCTCGGCGGCGCCCTCGCCTGGTTCCACTTCGGCGAGGGCGAGTACCGCGGGACCGAGGAAGCGATCCAGGAGCAGCTGCGTGAGATCGACGCCCTGCGCGACCTGCCGGAGCCGCTGGCGCCGCTGCGCCCGACCGACGCCCCCGGGGCGCGGGTGATGGCGCCGAGCGCCGAGCTCTTTCCGGGCGAATCCTGGGAGCGGCCCTGGATCGGCGGCGTCGACGGCGACGAGCTCGTCGTCAACTACGAGGCGGGCGGGGTCTACGCGACGATCGAGGGCACCGGGGCGGTCGAGGTCGAGGTCGACGGCATCCCCCAGGAGACCGTGCTCAGCGAGGCGGCGCGTCTGCACGCCCTTGCCGAGCACCCGCACCACGGCCCCCACCAGCTGGTCCTGCGGCCGGCCGAGGGTGTGAGAATCTGGTCGATCAGCTTTGCCGCCGGCATTCCCTGACTCAGAGGAGGACACCATGATCACCAAGCTGGACTTCGTCGGGATCCCGTCGACCGACGCGGAGCGCTCGCGCGCCTTCTACGTCGAGACGCTCGGCCTGCGCCCCGACGAGCACGGGCGCTTCGAGTGTTGGGCCGGCGACACCTGCTTCGGGATCTGGGAGCCCGCCAGCATGGGGTTCGAGTTCGCCCCCCAGAAAAACGCCCACCCGGCGCTCCACGTCGACGACGTCGCGGCCGCCCGCGCCGAGCTCGAGGCCAAGGGCGTCGAGTTCGCCGGCGACACGCTCGACACCGGCGTCTGCCATATGGCGCTCTTCACCGACCCCGACGGCAACGACCTGATGCTGCATCACCGCTACGCGCCGGTGGAGTAGGCGACCGCCTGTTCTAGCCCCGCGAGGCCGCCGAGGCCGGGCGGATCTCCTTCGGCAGCATGAAGCGGACGTCCTCGTGGACGGTGCGCAGCTCCGAGACGTCCTCGGCGCCGCGGTCGCGGAAGAAGGCGACGAGGCTCGTGACCAGCTCCTCCGGGGCGCTGGCGCCGGAGGTGATCCCGACCGTCTCGACACCCTCCAGCCAGGCCTCTTCGACCTGGGTGTGGTTGTCGATCAGATGCGAGGCCGCGCCGTGTTCGCGGGCGACCTCGACCAGGCGGTTGGAGTTCGAGGAGTTGGTCGAGCCGATCACCAGCACCAAGTCGCACTCCCGCGCCAGCTGCTTGACGGCGATCTGGCGGTTGGTGGTCGCGTAACAGATGTCGTCGGACTTGCTGGAGACGATGCCGGGGAACTTGGACCGCAAGGCGGCGATCACCTCGGCGGTCTCGTCGACCGAGAGCGTCGTCTGGGTGATGAACGCGACCTTGTCGGGATCGGCGACCTCGAGCGAGGCGACCTCGTCGGCGGTTTCGATCAGGACGATCGAGTCCGGCGCCTCGCCGGTCGTCCCTTCGACCTCCTCGTGGCCGGCGTGGCCGATCATCACGATCGTGTAGCCGGCGGCGGCGAAGCGGCGGGCCGAGACGTGGACCTTGGTGACCAGCGGGCAGGTGGCGTCGATCGTGCGCAGGCCGCGCTCCTCGGCGTTGGCGTGGACGGCCGGGGCGACGCCGTGGGCGGAGAAGACGACGATCGCGCCCTCCGGCACCTCTGACTCCTCCTCGACGAAGATCGCCCCGGCGGCGGCGAGGTCCTCGACGACGTGCTTGTTATGGACGATCTCCTTGCGGACGTAGACCGGGGCGCCGTGGAGCTCGAGCGCGCGCTCGACCGTCTGCACGGCACGATCGACGCCGGCGCAGTAGCCACGGGGGGCGGCGAGGAGCACGCGACGTGGCGCGGAGGTTGCGGTGGTGGCCATGCCCCCAGGGTACCGTTAGGCTGCGTCGGGGAATGAGCACTCAGGGACGACACCTCGACCGCCTCAGCGCCGTCGACGCCTCTTTTCTCACCAACGAGAAACAATCGGCGCACATGCACGTCGGCGCGATCCTCATCTTCGAGGGCCCGCCGCCGCGCTACACCGACCTCGTCGAGCACGTGCGCGGGCGCCTGGCGCTGGTGCCGCGCTACCGCCAGAAACTGGTGGTCCCGCCGCTCGAGGCCGGCCGGCCGCTCTGGGCCGACGACGTCAACTTCAACCTCAGCTACCACATCCGCCACACCGCGCTGCCCGAGCCGGGCGGCGAGGCGCAGCTGAAACGGCTGGCCGGGCGGGTCTTCTCACAGCAGCTCGATCGCTCCAAGCCGCTCTGGGAGCTGTGGCTGGTGCAGGGCCTGGAGCGCGATCGCTTCGCGCTGCTGTCGAAGACCCACCACGCGATGGTCGACGGGGTCAGCGGCGTCGATATCGGCACCGTGCTCTTCGACCTCGAGCCGGTGCCGGCGCCGGTGGCGATCGAGGACCCCTGGGTGCCGCAGCCGGAGCCGGGGACGACCGAGCTGGTCGCCCGTGGCATCAGCGAGGTGGCGGTGGCGCCGATCAAGCTGGCCGAGCGCGCGGTCGAGGCGGTGCGCCACCCGGAGTCGACGGCACGCCGGGCGGTCGAGGCGCTGGAGGGGATCTCGGAGATCGTCAGCGCCTTCGCCGATCCGGCGCCGGACGTGCCGCTGAACCAGGAGATCGGGCCGCACCGCCGCTACGTCTGGGCGCGCTCGGAGCTGGCGACCTTCAAACGCATCAAGGACAGCCTCGGCGGCACCGTCAACGACGTCGTCCTCGCCGCCGTGACCGGCTCGATCCGCAACTGGCTGCACGGGCGCGGCATCCGCACCGAGGGGCTGGAGCTGCGGGCGCTGGTGCCGGTCTCGATCCGGGCCGAGGACGAGCGCGGCGACCTCGGCAACCGGATCGCGCTGATGCGCGGGCCGCTGCCGGTCTACATCGAGGACCCGGCGCGGCGCCTGGCGACGATCAGCGCCGAGATGGCCGACCTCAAGAACTCCAAACAGGCTCTGGGAGCGGAAGTGATCTCGCGCTTCAACGACTTCGCGCCGCCGACGCTCTTGGCGCAGGCCTCACGGATCAACTTCTCGACCCGCCTCTTCAACCTCATCGTCACCAACGTGCCGGGGCCGCAGATCCCCCTTTACGTCCTGGGACGGGAACTGGAAGAGGTCTTCCCGGTCGCCTTCCTGCCTCAGAACCACGCGCTCGCGGTGGCGATCATGAGTTACAACGGCAAAGTCGGCTTCGGCCTGCTGGGCGATTACGACTCGATGGAGGACATCGAACTCCTCGCCAGCGGCATCAACGACTCGCTGGCCGAGCTCGAGGCCGCCGCCGGCGCCAGCGCCGCCGCGGCCTAACGGCGCCGCAGCAGCGGGCGGAGACTCCCCGCCGAGCCGAGGCCCACCGGGCGCCGCCTCTACCCTTGGTGGATGCCGCTTCTGATCCTGCTCTTCATCGTCGTCCCGATCGCCGAGCTCTACGTGATCATCCAGGTCGGTGAACTGATCGGCGTCCTGCCGACCCTCGCCCTGCTGCTGCTCGATGCCGTCCTCGGCTCGCTGCTCCTCAAACACCAGGGCCGCAGCGCCTGGCGCCGCTTCAACGCCGCGCTGGCCGAGCGCCGCTTCCCCGGCAGGGAGGTCGTCGACGGCGTCCTGATCATCGTCGGCGGCACCCTGCTGGTCTCGCCGGGCTTCATCAGCGACATCGTCGGGATCTTCTTCCTGCTGCCGCCGACCCGGGCGGTCGCGCGGCGGATCCTGCGCCGCTTCACCGTCGGCCGCTTCACCGTGATGGGTGTTGGCTTCCCCGGCAGCGGGGGGTTCGGCGGCGGCTCGGGCGGTTTCGGCGGTTTCGGCAGTCGCGGCGGCCCGGACGGCGGCGCCGGCCCGATCCGCGACTACGACTACGACATCGACGCCGAAGAGGTCCCGACCAACGGCAACGGCGCCGGCCACGGCCTGCCCCGCGCCGACGAGGAAAAGTGACGGGACGTCTTTGGCCGACCTCGATGACTTTTGCCGCCTATAGCCGGCTCAATGCATCGAGCGCGACCCCGCGGCTCGCTTCCGGGTAGCTGACCGGCGTGCCGACCCAATCGATCAACTGCAACGCGCCGCCGGAGCGGGTTTGGGATCTGATCGCCCGGCCCGACCGCTGGCATGAGTGGTCTCCCTACGTCAAGGGCGCCCGCGGCCTCGGCACCCCCGAGGTGGAGCAGGGAGCCCACGGCAGCGTCCTGATCCGTGGCGGCGTCCACGTCGCCGCCACGATCACCAGCGTCACCCCGGGCGAAGCGTGGAGCTGGCGCGTCATGGGCCTGCGCCTCGACCACACCGTCCGCGCCGACGGCGCCGCCTCGCGAATCGGCCTGCGCGCCGAGGGCGCCGCCGGCCCGCCCTGGTCCCTCGGCGCCCTCGCCTACACCCCGGCGCTGGCGCTGATCGTCCGCAACATCGCCCGCGTCGCCGAGCGCGGCTACTGAACCGGCTCAGCCAGCCCGCTCAGAAGCCGAGGGCGAACTTGGCGTCCTCGGTCATCATCTCGGGACTCCAGGCGGGGTCGAACACCATCTTCGGGTGGACCGCGCTGACGCCGGGGAGGTCGCCGACGAACTCCTTCATCTGTTCGGAGACCTGGGGGCCGATCGGACAGGCGGGGGTCGTCAGCGTGAAGGTGACGTAGACGTCTTCCTTCTCGATCTCGACGCCGTAGACGAGGCCGAGCGAGACAAAGTCGAGTCCGAGCTCGGGGTCGATGACCTCCTCGAGCGCCTCGAAGACGTCCTCCTCGGTCAGCGTTTCGGAGTGCTGCTCGGGCGCCACGGAGTCGGACGCGGGAGTGGCGACGGTCGGCTGCTGCTGTTCGTCAGGCATCGCCCAATGGTAGCCGGATGGGCGCGGCGGGACGGCGCCCGGCTTCAGCCGGCGGCCCCGGCCCCTCAGCCGGCGGTCGCGGGCGCCAGCGGCTCGGGCGGCGTCCCCTCCCCCGGCTCCAGCAGCTGCAGCTGCCACCAGCCGACGTCGTGCCAGGCGCCGAGCTTCCAGCCGATCCGGCGCAGCACCCCGACCGGCTCGAATCCCATCGACTCGTGCAGTCCCACGCTGGCCGGGTTGGGGAGGGTGATGCCGGCGATGGCGACGTGGAATCCCTGGCCGCGCAGGCGCTCGAAGAGCTCGGTGTAGAGGGCGCGGCCGAGGCCCTCGCCGTGGTGGCCGGCGTCGACGTAGACGGAGGTCTCGACCGACCAGCGGTAGGCCGGGCGCTCGGCGTGCGGGCAGGCGTAGGCGTAGCCGAGAACCTCTCCACCGCGCTCGGCGACGAGGAACTGGTGGCTCGCCGAGTAAGCGGCGATGCGGCGGGCGAGGGCGGCGGCGTCGGGGGGCTCGAGCTCGAAGGAGGTCGGCGAGGCGGCGACGCTGGGCGCGTAGATCGCCGCGCAGGCGCCGGCGTCGCGGGCCGGGTCGGCGGCGCGGATCGTGGTCTGCGCGGTCATCGGGGGAGGATCGTCCTCGCTCGTGGCTTCATCTGGGAAGCGCTCCAGAATAGGCTGCCGCCGATGGCCAGGGAACCGCGCCAGGCGCTGCGCCGCTCGATCGGGATCGTCTTCGCCGACGGCGGGCTGCTGACGATCAGCTCGACCGCACCGGCCAGCACCGGCGGGCACGGCGAGGAGACGATCGTCGCCGTGCTCTGCGATCCCGACGCGGCGCCGATCGCCTTCGGCGAGGCGCTGCTCTCGACCGAGTTCGGCGAGGACGGCGTGCAGCGGCGGGTCAGCCTCGAGCTCTGGCTCGACACCGACGACGGTCAGCCGGTCCGCGGCGCCGGCACGCTGATCAGCTCGATCGCCGTCGAGGAGCCGGGTCTGGCGACGCGGATCGCCTTCTTCCGCTGGTCGGTCGAGGGCCGCGAGGGCCTCGGCCACTACGAGATCGCCAGCACCGGTGGCTGAGCCGAACTCGCCGATCCGGGCGATCGTCTCCGACTTCGGCGGCGTCCTGACGACGCCGCTGACCGAGGCCTTCGTCTCGCTGCAGGCCGACGTCGGCATCAGCGTCGAGGAGTTCGGGGCGGCGATGCGAGCGGCCGCCGACGGTGGCGAGCTGCCGCTGTTCCCGCTCGAGCGCGGCGAGATCACCGAAGTGGAGTTCCTCGAGCTGCTCGGCGACGGGTTCGAGGAGACGCTCGGGCGCCGGCCCCACCTCCACCGCTTCGGCGAGTTCTTCATCGGCGGCCTGCAGCCGAACCCGCCGATGATCGAGCTGATGCGCGAGCTCAAGAGCGAGGGCTACCGGATGGCGATGCTGACCAACAACGTCCGCGAGTGGGAGCCGCACTGGCGCCCGATGCTGCCGGTCGACGAGATCTTCGAGCTGGTCGTCGACTCCGGCTTCGTCGGGATGCGCAAGCCGGAAGCGGGGATCTTCGCCCTGACCGCCGAGCGGCTCGGGCTGTCGGCGGCGGAGTGCCTGCTGGTCGACGACATCGAGGCGAACGTCGAGGGTGCGCGCGAGTTCGGGATGGGCGCGGTCCACTATCGCGACCCGGCGCAGGCGATCGCCGATGTGCGCGCGGCGCTGGGTTAGGTGGTGACCTGCGAGGCCGGCGCGGGTTTCTCGCGCCAGCGCCTCGCGAACGGCAGGCGCCACTCGTGCGGGGCGATCAGTTTGCCGATCTCGGCCGGGCCCCAGGAGCCGACGGGGTAGGGCTTCACGGTCGGGCCGTCCTCGAGCAGCGGCGCCGCCACTTCCCAGAGCCGCTCGATGTCCTTGGCGGTCGTGAAGAGGGTGTGGTCGCCGGCCATCGCGTCGCGGATCAGCCGCTCGTAGGCCTCCAGGGTGTCGCCGCGGTAATCGGTTTCGTCGAGTGAGAACTGCATCGAGGCCTTGTCGAGCACCATTCCCATCCCCGGCCGCTTGCCGTAGAAGGAGAGCGAGACCCGCGAGGACTCGTCGAGGTCGAAGGTGAGGTGGTCGGGGCCGTAGCGGCCGACCCGCGAGTGCGCCGGGAACATGCTCTGCGGCGGCTCGCGGAAGGCGATCGAGATGATCCGCGCGCCTTCGCCCATGCGCTTGCCGGTGCGCAGGTAGAACGGCACGCCACTCCAGCGCCAGTTGTCGAGCTCGCACTTGAGGGCGATGAAGGTCTCGGTGCTGGAGTTGGGATCGACCCCCGGTTCGTCCCGATAGCCTTCGTACTGGCCGCGCACGACGCACTCCGGGTCGAGCGGGCGCAGGCTGCGGAAGACCTTGTTCTTCTCCTCGGTGATCGGTTCGGGGGCCAGCGCCGTCGGCGGCTCCATCGCCACGAAGGCGAGGATCTGCATCAGGTGGGTGACGACCATGTCGCGGAAGGCGCCCGTCTTCTCGTAGAAAGCCGCGCGCGAGCCGACGCCAAGCGTCTCCGGCACGTCGATCTGGATGTGGTCGATGTGGTCGCGGTTCCAGATCGGCTCGAAGAGGCCGTTGGCGAAGCGCAGGGCGAGGATGTTCTGGGCCGCCTCCTTGCCGAGGAAGTGGTCGATGCGGAAGATCTGCTCCTCGCGCAGCACCGCGTGGACGGTGTCGTTGAGCTTGCGGGCGCTCTCGAGGTCGGTCCCGAACGGCTTCTCCATGATCACCCGGGCGCGGTTGGTGAGCCCGGCGGCGTCGAGCATGTGGACGACGTCGGCGGCGGCGGTCGGCGGCACGCTCAGGTAGTGCAGCAGGCGGCTTGCGGGGCCGAGTTCCTCGCGGCGGCGGTCGACCGCCGCGGTCAGCCCGGCGGGCGCCGAGGAGTGCGGGACGTATGACAGGCGGCCGGCGAACTCGTTCCATTCCTCGCTCGAGAAGTCACTGCGGGCGAACTCCCGGCACGATTCCTCGGCGAACTTGCGGAAATCGTCGTCGCTGCGGTCCTCGAGCGAGAGCCCGATCACCCGGAACTCCGGCATCAGGTGGGACTGGAAGAGGTGCAGCATCCCCGGCAGCAGCTTGCGGCGGGCGAGGTCGCCGGTGGCGCCGAAGATGACGATCGCGTGCGGTGGGAGCGGCTTGACCGCCTCGGCGGAGCGCATCTCGTCACCGTCGCGCCGCCACTCCGAAACCGTCCCGTTCTGGTCTGTATCGGCCAAGTGACGCAGAGTAGAGAGTCGGTGCGGCGGAGATCGAGGGTGCCGCCACCTCGGCCTGGTCTGCTGGCCGCCGATTTACAGGAGGCCGCTCAGTTGTCGGAGCCGGCGCGGTCCCAGACGTAGAGCTCTACGGCCTCGACGGCGAGCTCCATGAGCCGCGGCGGGGAGAGGAGGCCGAGGACCAGCTCCAAGGCGTCTTCCTCGGTGACGCCAGCGTCGACCGCCTCCTCGCCGCGGAATCCGGCGGCGAGCTTGAGGGCCTCGCGGCGGTTGTCGCCGAGCGAGCAGAAGGCGCCCATGAGGAAGTCGCGGTTGGGGATCGGCTGGCCGACTTCGAGTGAGCCGTGCCAGGCGGCGAGCATCGAGAGGTCGTGCTCGTCGAGCTCGGAGATCGCCTTGGCGTAGTGGACCTCGAGCTCGGTGTCGGGAATCTCGTCGACCCAGGCGCGGACGGCCTCGCCGAGGAGCTGGCGGCGGGCCTCGCGGCCGATCGAGTCGGAGATCGCGCGAATGGCATCAGCTGGGTCGACGAAGCAGAGGGACATGGGCTGGGAAGAAAGTTAGAGGGGGCAGCAGACGAATAAATGGCGGTGGGAAGGCCGAGTTTGCGGGGTCGTGCGCCGCTGTCGAACATAGTCTGGGCGGGTGCCGCTGAAGCTGATCCACGGACCGCCGAACTCGGGGCGGGCGGGCCTCGTCCGCGCCGCCTTCGCGGCGGCGCTGGAGCGCGATCCCGTCCTCGTCCTGCCGACCGTCGACGACGTCTTCGCCTGGGAGCGCGAGCTGGCCGGCGGTGGCGCCGCGCTGGGCGGCGCGGCGATGACCTTCTGGGCGCTCTTCCGCTCGATCGCCACCGCCGCCGGGGCGCCGCCGGGCGCCGTCCTCTCACCCGCCCAGCGGCTGCGCTGCGTCGACGCCGCGGTCGAGGAGCTGCTGCCGCGGCTGGGGCCGCTGCGGCGCTCGGCGGCGCGGCCGGGGTTCGCGCGGGCGTTCCTGCGGCTGCTCGACGAGCTGCAGGCGGGAGGGGTCGACCCAGGGGCGGTCGAGGCCAGCGCCGGGACGCTCGAGGGCTCGGCCTACCTGGCCGACGTGGCGGCGCTCTTCGCCGGCTACGAGGCGGCGCGCGAGCGCAGCGGCCGCGTCGACTCCCACGGCGTCGCCCGCGAGGCGGTCGAGCTGCTGCGCCGCGACCCCGACCCCTGGGGCGGCCGCCCGGTCTTCCTATACGGGCTCGACGACCTGACCCCGGTCCAGTTCGACCTCGTGGCGGCGCTGGCGGCGCGGACCGAGGTGACGATCGCGCTCACCTACGAGCCCGGCAACGCGGCGCTCGAGGCGCGGGCCGAACTGCTGAGGAGGCTGCGCGACTGGGTCGGCGTCGGGGACGGCGGCGAGGTGGCGACCGAGGCGGATCCGGCCAACACCGAGAGCGGGCTGCTGTTCCACCTCTCCCGGGCCTTTGGATTTACGGACGCAGATTCAGTGCAGCCGGAGGGCGAGGACCTCACGCTGCTGCGCTCGGCCGGGGCCCGTGGCGAGGCCGAGGCGATCGCCGCCGAGGTCTCGCGCTCGATCCACGGCGGCGCCGTCCCCGACGAGATCGCGATCGCCCTCCGCGATCCCGCCCGCCGCGGACCCGAGGTCGCCGCCGCGCTCGAGGCCAACGGGGTCGCGGCGGCGCTCGAGGCCGAGGTCCCGGTCGCCGGCACCGCCGTCGGCGGCGCCCTCCTCGCCCTGCTCGACGCCGAGTTCGGGACGCGCCGCGCGGCCGACTTCCTGCGCTACCTGCGCGGCCCCTCCGGCTTCTCTCCCGGCCGCGTCGACTGGCTCGAGCGGGCCCTGCGACGCGGCCGGGTCGAGGACGCGGAGACCGCTCTGGCGCTCTGGCGCGGCGAGGGCGGCGAGGAGCCGCACGACCTCATCCGCCTGCGCGACGCCGCGGCGCAGTCGCCGGCGGCGCTGGCGGCGACGGTCGGCTCGCTGGCGACGACGATGGCCTCGCGTCCCCTGCGCACCGGCACCGACGGGCCCGGGCTCGGCCCGGGTGACGGACTCGAGCTGCGCGCCGCCGGCGCGATCGCCGCCGCCCTCGGGGACCTCGCCGCGCTCGGTACGATGGCCCCCGCCCCCGGCCGCCTCGCCGCCACCGTCGCCGGCCTCGACTTCCGCGTCTGGAGCGGGCCGGTCGAGGGCCGCGTCCGGATCGCCTCCCCCTACCGCCTGCGCGCCGCCCGCTTCGACCACGTGTTCGTCGGCTCACTGCAGGACGGCGAGTTCCCGCGCCGCGACCGCGGCGGCGACCCTTTCCTCTCCGAAGCCCAGCGCGAAGGCCTGGGCCTCGACCCGCGCCGCGACCGCGAAGCCGAGGAGCGCTACCTCTTCGGCGTCTGCCTGGCGCTGCCGCGCCGCCGGCTCTTCCTCTCCTACCGCGACAGCGACGAGAACGGCGGCGCCGAGTCGCGCTCGCCGCTGCTCGACGACGTCCGGGCGCTGCTGGCGCCGGCGCCCGACGGGGCCGTCCCCGACCCGGTCGAGGCGGCGCTGACCCGCGTTCGCGACCTCGCCGCGGTGGTGCGGCCGCTGGCCGAAGCGCCCTCCGAGGACGAGCTGGCACGGGCGCTTGCCGCCCACGGTCCCGGCGCCGACGCGGCGGCGCTGCTGGCGCGAGTCGGAATCGAGGGCGGGCTGGCCGAGCGCCTGACCCGCCGCCTCGCCGCCGCCCGCCGCGCCGAGGCCGCCGCGCGCGCGCCGGGGCCGATGACGAATCCGGCCGTGCTCGACGCGCTGCGCTCGGTCACCGCCTACGGCGGCACGACCCTGGAGGAGTTCGACGTCTGCTCCTACCGCTGGTTCGCCGGCCACGAGCTCGACCCGCAGATCCTCGAGCCGGTCCCCGACCCCCTGGTCCAGGGCGGCCTCATCCACGCGACGCTGGAGCGCCTCTACCGCGACCGGCCCGGCGGCACCGCCCTCCCCCGCCCCGCCACGCTCGCCGCCTGGATCGACGCCGGCCGCACCGTGCTCGCCGAGCAGATCGCCGAGCGCGAGATCGGCGGCACGCCGAGCGAGCGGGCGCTGGTGCGGCGGGTCGAGCGGCTGCTCGAACGCTTCCTCGTCGAGGAGGCCGAGCGCGACACCGGCGGCTTCGAGCCGTGGCTGCTGGAGGCCGGCTTCGGCGAGCAGGAGGATGCCGAGCGGCCGATCCTCGACCTCGGCGGCTGGGGCCTGCACGGCGCGATCGACCGCGTCGACCGCAGCGCCGACGGCCGCGCCGTCGTCCTCGACTACAAGCTCTCGAGCGCCGTCACGCCGCGCGCCGCCTTCGAGGAACGAGCCAAGCTGCAGCTGCCGCTCTACCTGTTGGCGGTCGCCGAGCACTGGGGCGCGGAGCCGGTCGGCGGCCTCTACCACCCGCTCAAAGGGACCTCGGGACGGCGCCCGCGCGGCGTCGTCGAGGCCGAGGCGGCGAGCGACCTCGGCGGGTATGGGCTCTACTCGCGCGACGTCGTGCCGGCCGAGGAGCTGGCCGAGCTGCTCGAGGACTCGCGAACGCGAGCTGGCGAGATCGTCGCCCGGATTCGCAGCGGCGATATCCGCCGCGATCCCGGTCCGCGCCAGGGCCTGCGCGGCCACGACGTCTGCCCCGCCTGGTGCACCTTCGCCCCGATCTGCCGCCGCGACCGCGCGCCCCGCTACGTCGAGATCGAAGAGGTCGAGGAGCGATGAGGGCCCGAAAACCAAGCAGCTCCAGGACGACCGAGGGAGTGTGCTCTGCACATGACCGAGGGAGGACGCCGAGATGCGCCGGTTTGCAGGGCCCTGGCCGATCTGGCGCAGGCGGGCTCTGCACATGACCGAGCGAGGACGCCGAGATGCGCCGGTTTGCAGCGGGCGAGGCCAATATGGCTGATCGCGCTCCTACGCCCGAGCAGGCGGCCGCGATCGAGATCTCCGGCGTCGACGTCCTCCTCGAGGCCGGGGCCGGCACCGGCAAGACCGGGGTGATGGTCGACCGCTACTGCCGGCTGGTCGTCGACAAGGGCGTCTCGCCCGACGCGATCCTCGCCTTCACCTTCACCGACAAGGCCGCCGCCGGGCTGCGGGCGCGGATCCGCGCCGAGCTGACCCGGCGCGCCGCCAAGAGTTCGGAGCGCGCGGCGAGCGCGCTGGCCGGGATCGGCGGCGCCTGGATCACGACGATCCACGGCTTCTGCAACCGGATCCTCGCCGCCCACCCGGTCGCCGCCGGGATCGATCCCGGCTTCCGCGTCCTCGACGCCCCCGAGTCCGAACGCGCCGCCCGCGAGGCCTTCGACGCCGCCCTCGCCGCCTTCCTCGCCGGCGGGGACCCGGCCCGCGAGGAGACCGTCGCGGCCTACGACGTGGAAGGGCTGCGGGCGGTCGTCGCCGGCGTCCACGACGAGCTGCGCAGCCGCGGTGCCGCCGACCCGGCGCTGCCCGACCCGCCGCCCGCCGATCCCGGCGCCGCGCTGGCGGCCGCCGCCCGCGCCGCCGAAGAGTGTCTGGCTGAGCTTGGCCCCGACGACGCCAAGCGCGAGCCGATCGAGGCGGCCCTGGCGCGCCTGCGCGACCCCGGCCCGCCGCCGAGCGTCGACGAGCTGCAGGCCCTCCGCGGCTCCAGCAAAGCCAAAGCCGTGCTGCCGTTCCGCGAGGCGATCGATGCCGCCATCGCCCGCACCGCCGAGGCCGGCGCCGGCGGCGTCGCCTACGAGCACCTCTCGGAGCTGCTGCGGCTGTTCGGCAACGGCTACGAGGAGGCCAAGGCGCGCCGCGCCGGGATCGACTTCGAGGATCTGCAGATCCTCGCCGCCCGGCTGCTCGAGCGGGCCGAGATCGGCTCGGCCTACCGCGGCCGCTTCTCCCACCTCCTGGTCGACGAGTTCCAGGACACCAACCGGCTGCAGCTGCGGCTGATCGAGGCGCTGCGGGGCCCGCGCTCTGAGCTGGTCGAGGTCGGCGACGAGCTGCAGTCGATCTACTCCTTCCGCCACGCCGACCTCGACGTCTTCCGCGCCCAGCGCGCCGCGATTGACGCGCGCCCCGACGCCGAGCTGATGCAGCTGTCCGGCAACTTCCGCTCGCGCCCCGAGGTCGTCGCCGCCGTCAACCTCTTCGGCGAGCGCCTGATCGGCGCCGGCTACCGGCCGCTGCGGGTCGGCGCGCCAGCGCCGGAGGGACCGCCGCGGGGGGCCGGGCCGGCGGTCGAGCTGGCGCTGACCGCGCGCGACGGCTGGGACGCCGACGGGATCGACCTCGAACCGGCAATCGACGGCCGCACCCCGCTCAACTGCCTGGCCGAGGCGCGCGCCCTCGCCGGGCGCCTGCGGGCCCTCGCCGACGAAGGGATCGGCCGCGGCGAGATGGTCGTCCTGCTGCGCGCCTTCACCCACCTCGACGCCTACGAGGACTCACTCGACCGCGCCGGCCTGCGCCCCTACGTGGTCGGCGGGCGCGGCTACTGGTCCCAGCAGCAGGTCGCCGACGTCTGCGCGCTGCTGGCGGCGATCGCCAACCCGCTCGACGACCAGGCCCTGTTCGGAGCCCTCGCCTCACCGGCCTGCGGCGCCGCCCCGGACACGCTCTGGCTGCTGCGGGCGGCGGCGGGACGGCGGCGCCACGTCTGGCCGGCCCTGGAGCGGGTGGCGCTGCGCGGCGAGGCCGAGATCGCCGCGCCGGAGCGCCTGGCCGAGATCCCGGCGGCGGAGGTCGAGCTGCTGCGCCGCTTCGCCGCGACCCTCGTGGTGCTGCGCCGTCGCGGGCCGCGGCTCTCGCTGGCGGCGCTGGTCGAGGCGACGGTGACCGAGTCCGGCTACGACCTGGCGGTGCTGATGCGCCCCGCCGGGGAGGCGCGGCTCGCCAACGTCCACAAGCTGGCGCGCCTGGCGGCCGCCTACGAGGAGCGCGAGGGGCGCGACCTGCGCGGCCTCCTCGACTACCTCGCGGCGCGCGCCGAAAGCGACGCCGAGGCCCAGGCGGCGACCGCCGCCGAGGGGCACGACGGAGTGCGGATCATGACCGTCCACAACGCCAAGGGCCTGGAGTTCGACGTCGTCGCCGTGCCCGACCTCTCGCGCAGCCTGCTCGCCGGGGCGCGGGCGCCGGTGCTGCCGCTCGGCCGCGAGCAGCCACCGCGGGTGGGGATGCAGTGGCGCCGGCTCGGTGCCGCCTCGGTCAACCTCTACGACTGGGCCGATCTCTACGAGGAGTCCAAGGAACGCGACGCCGCCGAGGGCCTGCGCCTCTTCCACGTCGCCGCGACCCGGGCACGCGAGCGTCTGCTGCTGAGCGGGGTGGTGAAGCCTGAGGGCGGCAAGGAGACGGCGGGGACGCCGGTGATCGAGCGGCTGGTCGAGTCGTTGGGGGTCCAGCGCGACGCCGACGGCGCGCTCGCCGTGCCGCCGCCGGAGCCGCGCCCGGGCCTGGCGGCGAGCTTCCCCGCCTCCGAGATCGCCGTCAGCGTCAACCTGCCCTCGCCCGAGCGCTCCGCCGAGCTGACCGAGCTGCGCCGCGACCCCGCCGCCGCCCGCCCGCTCGGCGAGGGGACGCCGCCGCTGATCGAGCGCCGGCCGCCGACCGTCCCCGGCCGCCCGCTCTCCTACACCGCGATCGCGGCCTACGAGGAATGCGGCTATCGCTTCTATATGGAGCGGGTGCTGGGGATGCCGGGCAGCGCCGCGATCCCGCCGGCCGAGGAGGCCGCAAGCGGCCCCAGCGAGCGCGAAGAACGCAGCGCCCGCGGCGCTGCCGTCCACGCGCTGCTGGAGTGGAGCCAGGCAAACGACTGGGCCGAGCCGACCCCGGAGCTGGCGCGACGGCACGCTGCGGCGGCGGGGCTGGAGCTGGGACCCGAGGGACGGGAGGCCGCAGGTGAAGGGGCGGGGTACGGAGGCGAGCGGACCGGGGCTCGCGGCGGGGGGTCCGGTGGCGCCGGAGGGACCGGGGCTCGCGGCGGCTGGGCCGGTCGGGCCGGAGGGACGGACGACCTGCTGGCGCCGGTGAGCGACTGGTTGAGGTCGCCGCTCCGGGCCGAGATCGCGGGGGCTGAGCGCGTCCGGGCCGAGGTGCCGATCCTGCTCGCAGCCGGCGGCACCGTGCTGCGCGGCTCGATCGACCTGCTGGTCGAGCGCGAGGGGCGCCCGCCCCTGGTCGTCGACTACAAGACCGACCGGCTCGGCGGCGAGGACCCAGCCGACCGCGCCGCCAAATACGAGATCCAGCGCTCGATCTACGCCCTGGCGGCGGCCGGGAGCCTCGGTTGCGAGGAGGTCGAGGTCGCCTACGTCTTCCTCGAGCGCGCCGAGGAGCCTGCCCGCACCGTACTCAGCGCCGCCGCGATGGCCGCTGGCAGGGAGCGGATCGAGTCGGCGATCGCCAGCATCGCCGCCGGCGACTTCCCCGTCGCCCCTGAAGAGCGGCGGGACTGGGCGCTATGCCGGGGATGTCCCGCGCTCGGCCGGCTGTGTTCGGGGCCCCCGGACCCCGCCGCGCCCGAGCCCGACGCCGTCCCAACCTGACCCCCAGGGCCACGAGTCTGCATTTACCCGTCCTGGGGACGGGTCAGGGCAGACTCGTCGCTCGGTCGAAGCGCCGCTCAGGCCGGGGGGTCGGCGGAGGTGTCGAGCCTCGCCGCCAGGTCGTCCAGCCGCAATTCCTTCAGGCCCTCGCCGACCGCGTCGAGCTCGCCGGCGCAGTAGCCGACCAGCTCGCGGCCCTCGCGGCAGAGGTCGAGGGTCTCGCGCAGGCCGGCCTGGCCGGAGTCGAGGCGGTCGATGATCTCCTCGAGGCGCTCGACCGCCGCCTCGTAGCTCGCGGGGGCCTCAGGCATCGGCTCCACCCGGAGCCCGGGACTCGCCGTCTGATCTGCCGCCGGGCTCCCCGTCGGGGCGGCGCTGATCTGGCTGCCCGGGGCGGGGCTCTGCGTCGATCCGTCCATCGCTGAAGCGCAGGCTAAAGCGCTCGGCGGCGGCCGCGGCGGCGGCGCTGGTCAGCGGCTCGCCGTCCTCGGTCTCGGCCAGGGCGTAGCCACGTTCGAGGGTGCGCTCGGGATCGTGGGCGCGCAGGGTGACCAGCGCCTGCGCCAGCGCCTCGCGCCGGCGCCGCAGCGCCCGCTCGGCCGAGCGCTCGAGGGTGGCGCCGCGGCCGCGCTCCTCGGCGGCCCCGCGAGCCGCCCGCTCGGCGCCGCGCCGGCGCGCCCTTTCGAGGACGATCGCGGCGATCCGCCGCTGGAAGGTCCGCCGCTCCCCCAGGCCGCGCTCGGAGGCGGCGCGGATCTCGCGGATCATCTGGTTGAGCTTCGTGCGCTCGCGCCCGAGCGCTCGCGCCGGCCCGCGCGCCAGCGCCCCGAGATGGCGGGCCCGCGCCCCGATCGCGCCCTCGGCGCCGCGCCGCAGGCTGATCGCGTCGCGGCGCAGATCGCGTCGCGCGGCGCCGCAGTCGAGCGGCACCGCGGCCTCGGCGGCGTGGGTCGGGGTCGAGCAGGCGACCGCGGCGACGTCGTCGATCAGGGTCGTGTCGCGCTCGTGGCCGACCGCGCTCACCACCGGCACCCGCAGCAGCGCCACGGTCCGGCAGAGGGTCTCGTCACAGAAGGCCCAGAGGTCGGCGAGGCTGCCGCCGCCGCGGGTGACGACGATCGCCTCGACCTCCGGCCGCGCCGCCAGGTCCTGCACGGCGCGGGCGATCGCCGGCGCCGCGTGGCGGTCCTGAACCGGTGCGAAGGCCCAGACCACCGTCCCGCCCCAGCCGCGCCGCGCCAGGCCGGCCAGGAGGTCGCGCCGGGCGGCGCCCGCTTCCGCCGTCACCACCCCGATCGCCTTCGGCAGCAGCGGCCGCGCCAGCTGCTTCTGCAGCTCGAAGAGTCCCTCGGCGCGCAGCTGCGTCCGCAGCGCCTCGAGTCGCGCCAGCAGGTCGCCTTCGCCGGCCAGGCGCACGTGGGTGGCGCGGAAGGAGAAGCTCGGCGAGGCGGCCCCGCCGCCGGGGTAGTAGTCGGGACCGCCGGCGATCACGACCTCGGCGCCGTCGCGCAGCGCCCCCGCCGGCAGGGCCGCCCGCTCGAGGTCGTTGAGCCAGATCGCGCAGGGCACCGCCCCGTCGCCGTCACGCAGCTCGAAGTAGGCCTGGACCTTGGAGCGCCCCATCCCGGTCACCTCGCCGATCAGCAGCACCCGCGCCCGCTTGCGCATCTCCTCCTGCAGCACCCGGGCGTAGCGCCCGACCGCGAAGGGCCCCGGCAGGTCGGGGCCGGGACGCGAGAGCGCCGCCGCCTCGCCGAGCGTTATCTGGGGCTCCGGGTCCACCCACTGGAGGCTACTGAGGGTCCCCGACCGCTCTGGGACGGAGAACGCGGACTACGCCGTTTGCTTCCAGCGCTTCGCCCAGGCCTTCAACTCGCGGATCGAGGGGCCGAGCTCCTCGCCGACCGCGGTCAGCGAGTAGGTGACGCGCACCGGCGTCGCGGCTTCGACCTCGCGCTGCACCAGGCCCTCTTCCTCGAGCTCGCGCAGCCGCTGCGAGAGCAGCCGGTCGGAGAGGCCGGGGACGGCCTTGCGAAGCTCGCCGTAGCGCATCGGCCGCTCGGTCAGGGCGCAGACGATCGCTCCCGTCCAGCGCTTGCCGATCAGCTCGATCGCCTCGTGGAACTGCGGGCAGACGGCGTCCTCGGGCGAGCAGGGAGCGGGCGCCGCTTCGGCGGGCCCGGCGGGGCGCGTCTGGGTCTGGGAAGCCGTTTCCATGTCTTCCGACCTTACTGAACGTAAGTGCTCGGCACCGCGATTTGCGGGCCCTTCAGCGCGTGCAGGCGCCGGTGTCGACGTGGGCGGCACGGTCGTGGATCGCTTCGCGGACGAGCTCCGCCGGCACCGCGAACCCGCCCGCCGGACCGGTCGTGGTCGCCGCGAAGACGGTGCCGTCGACGTGCCCGTCGGCGTCGACCAGCGGGCCGCCGGAGTTGCCGCTGCGGACGTTGCCGCCGAGCGCGGTGATCGAGCGCTCGACCGGCCCGTTCCCGTAGGAGTCCTCGCTGACCGTCGAGCGCGTTTCCCCGAGCCGCGCCGGGGTCAGCGCGTAGGGGCCGTTCTCCGGGAAGCCGAGGACCGCGGCCGACGCGCCGACCGTGCGCTGGGTCGAGATCGGCAGGGTCGGCAGGCTGGCGCCGACCCGCAGCAGCGCCAGGTCCTCCTCGGGCCTGTAGTAGACGGCGGTCGCGTCGAGCTCGGTGCCGTCCTGGGTCGTCACCGTGGTGTCGTCGGCGCCGGCGATGACGTGGGCGTTGGTGACGATCAGGCCCGGCCGCACCGCCCAGCCCGAGCCCTCGATCCCGAGCCCGCAGGCGGTGCTCAGGACCCGCACCACCGAGTTGGCGGCACGGAGGACGGCGGGGTCTTCGGCGATCTTCGGGTTCGGCGGATCGGCCGGCGTCGCCGGTCCCGAGATCGACGGCGCCGGGTCGACGCGGTCGAGCGCGTTCAGCACCGGCCCGGTCGGCGGCAGGACGTGATTGAGGCTGCGCAGGATCACCGAGTCCTGGACGTCGACGCGCAGCTGCGTCGTCCCCGGCGCGTGCAGGGCGACGGCGCCGAAGACCCAGGCCAGGCCCAGCGCGACGGCGGCGATCAGCGCCGCTCCCCCGGCCCCGTCGGCGCGGTGCAGGTAGCGGCGCCGGATGAGGCGCTCGCGCAGCCCGAGCGCGAAGCTCTCGACCGTGACCGCCGCCAGCGCCCCCAGCAGCA
The DNA here is from genome assembly GCA_963839115.1 of uncultured Actinomycetes bacterium. Classification (GTDB taxonomy): domain Bacteria; phylum Actinomycetota; class Thermoleophilia; order Solirubrobacterales; family 70-9; genus VAYN01. Next base: position 248,527 of record CAWITM010000001.1, on the reverse strand, counting down.
GGGCTCCCAGGGCCCCGCAGAGCGGCGCGTAGGGCGAGTCCGACCCCTGCGAGAGGAGCAGGGGCCCGAGCCGGCTGCCGGCGAAGGCGCCGATCGCGAAGCCGGTCAGCGTCAGCGCCCCGACGATCAGCCCCTGTCGGTAGCCCCACAGCCCCAGGGCCAGCGTGAAGGCGACGATGGCCCAGTCAAGGACGGTCATTGCGCTGCAAATAGAAGCATGCCGGGGACCGCTCCACTACCTTTGTTCCAGTGAGCAGGATGCCAACCCAGGCCGAGCGTCGCCGGCGCCTGCTCACGCGAGCCCTGCCCCTGGCCCTGTTGGCCTTGGTCGCTTTCGTCGTCGGCGCCGCCTTGGGCACCCCCGGATCGCCCGGCAAGGAGACCGCCAATCGCTTCGCCGAAGCCTGGACGACCTCGAACTACGCGGCGATGTACCGGGAACTGAACGACGCCTCGCGCGCCCGCGTCAGCGCCAAGCAGTTCGCCGCGGCCTACCGGGAAGATCGCGACATCGCCACCCTGCGCGGCCTCGCCGCCGACGGCGCCGAAAGCCCGCGGACCGAAGACGGCCAGGAGGTCGTTCCGGTCCCGCTCCACATCACCACCGTCGCCTTCGGCCACTACGAAGAAGCGATCGACCTGCCATACGACGAAGGCGGGATCGACTGGCAGCCCTACCTCGCCTTCCCCGGCCTGCACCGCGGCGAGCACCTCGAAAGCGAAGTCGAGCTGGCGCCGCGGGCGGCGATCCTCGCCGACGACGGCACGCCGCTGGCCGAAGGCCCGGCCAGCGAACGCGAACACCCGCTGGGGAGCAGCGCGATCGATGTCGCCGGCGAAGTCGGCGAAGCCTCCGAAGAAGAAGCGCCGAAGCTCGCCCAGCGCGGCTTCCCGCCGGAAACGCCGGTCGGGATCAGCGGCCTCGAGAAGGCCTTCAACCCGCGCCTCGCCGGCAAGCCCGGCGGCAAGCTGCTGGCGGCGGCAAAGTCCCGGCAGCCGCGCGTCCTGGCGGAAGGCAAGCCGACGCCGGGGACCGCCGTCAAGACGACGATCGACCCGGAAATCCAGGAAGCCGCGGTCTCCGCGCTGGCCGGGCGCTCCGGCGGCGTCACCGTGCTCGACGCGAAGAACGGCGACGTCCGCGCCCTTGCCGGCCAGGCCTACTCGGCGCCGCAGCCGCCGGGCTCGACCTTCAAGATCCTCACCACCGTCGCGGCCCTCCAGAAGCACCTGGTCAAGCTGACCGACGAATTCGAACCGGTGGAAGGCGTCAACGTCGGCGGCCGCTTCATCGAAAACGCCAACGGCGAGATCTGCGGCGGCACCTTCCGCGAAGCCTTCGCCGAGTCGTGCAACGCCGACTTCGTCCCGCTCGGCCCCCAGATCGGCAACGACAAGATGGTCGAAACCGCCGAAGCCTTCGGCTTCAACTCACCGCCGACCCTCTACTCGCCGCAGATCGCCCGCGAAGTCGAACCGGCCGAATCGACGATCCCGCAGGAAATCGGCGAAGAAGTCGACCTCGGCGTCTCGGCGATCGGCCAGGGCGAAGTGCTGGCGACGCCGCTGGAGATGGCGAGCGTCGCCCAGACGATCGCCAATCACGGTGTCCGCATGCCGAACTCGATCGTCAAGTCGAAGAAGCTGGGACCGAAGATGAAGCCGGAGCGGGTGATGTCGAAGAAGCTGGCCGACGAACTGACCGAACTGATGATCGGCGTCGTCGAGGAAGGCACCGGCTACGCCGGAGCGATCGAACAGGCGCAGGTCGCCGGCAAGACCGGCACCGCCGAGCTCGGCCCGAAGCCCGGCACCGAGAACGAAGAACACCCCGATCAGCGCAAGGACGCTTGGTTCGCGGCCTTCGCGCCGGCCGAAAAGGCGCAGCTGGCGGTCGGCGTGCTGCTGATCGAAGCCGAAGCGGCGGGCGGCGAAGTCGCCGCTCCGGTGGCGTCCGAGGTGCTGAGCGTCGGCGTCAAGTAGGCGGCGAGGCTTCGGGCGCGACGGCGAGGCGGGCGCCCGGCGGGCGGTGCTCCGGACCTAGAGGTCGAGTTTGACTTCGCCCTTTTCGCCGTTGGGACCGGGGATGTGGAGGATCAGCGGCCGGTTCGAGGAGACTTCTTCGGGCAGCAGGAAGATCGCCACAGTGCTCTGCAGCGGCCCCTGCTGGGCGGTCGAGTCGAGGACCGGGATCTGTTCGTGTTCTTCGAGTTCTTCGCCGAACGGCATCGCGTAGACGCTTTCGCTGGGGCTGAGCTGGTAGGTCTTGCCGGTGGCGTCGGTGATCGTCATCGTCGAAGCCAGCGTCTGGGTTTCACTGGTGTTGTTGAGGACTTCCAGGAAGACGCCGAAGTAGTGCGACCCGTCCGGCGCTTCCGGCTGACCGGCGAGGTAGGCGGAGTCCTCGCTGTCGTTGGGGTTCAGGTAGCGCGAGAAGGCGACCGTGTACTTGAGTTCGCCGAGCTTCAGAACTTCACCCTCGTTGACGCTGGTCGAGTTGTCCGAATAGCCGCAGGCCGACAGGCCCATCACGATCAGGGCGAGGACGGCGGCGGCCAGCATCAGGGGTGCGAATCGGCGGTTCCGGATCATGCGCGGGCGGAGTCTATTAGGGGATGCCGGTCGCATAGCGGTTGCCCCCGGCGATCGCGATCCGCTCGCCCGCCGGGTCATCGCCCTCGAGGATGTCGCGGAGGCGCCGCAGGCACTTGCGCCAGCCGCGCGCCTGCAGCAGCGCCCCGGCCGAAAGCACCTCGACGGTGCGGTCGACCGGGTGGTGGGGCTCGGTCCAGTGGGCGAGGTTGACCACGGTCATGCCGCTGCCGCTCGTCGTCATCTCCCAGACCGTGTGGGTGGCGATCCGGTTGACGCGGCCGCCGTGGCCGCGCTCGACGATCCGGTGCGGCGGGTCGAGCTCGACGATTTCGGTGTCCATCCAGGGCGAGCGCAGCGGCGCGTTGACCCGGAAGCGCGCCCCGGCGCCGATCCCGACCGCGTCGATCCGGGTCAGGTGGAAGCCGGTGAGGAAGTGATCGGTGAACGACGGGCGCCGGCCGAGGTCGGAGATCAGCTCGAACGCCGCCTCGCGGGGGGCGTCGACTTCGACTTCGACACTGATCGGACCCATCGCGGCGCGATTCTATTGGTCGCCGGGCGCCGGGGCCGCGGCCCCACCCCCACCGTGCCCCGCGCACGCGTTTTCCCCGCTTGCCGCCCCCTTCGGCCCTAAGATCGCCTCTGGTGAACGCCGTGCCCAATCCCCTCGACCCCCCGCACCAGCCGCCGGCCACCCCGTCGATCTCGATCGCCGCCGACCGCGCCCGCGCCCAGCTCCACGAGGAGATCGAGCGCGTCCGCGCCGGAGTCGAAGAGATGCTGACCGAGCAGGCCGCCGGCGGCCGCGACGACGAGGCCCTGCGCCGCGAGCTCGACACCCTCCGCGAGGACACCCGCCTCTACGTCAAGAAGCGCGTCCGCCGCAGCGAGAAGAAGCTGAGCCGCCGCCTCGAGTCGATCGAGCAGCGCACCGAGCGCCTCGAAGCGCGGGTCGAGGAGGTCGAGGCCGATCGCGCCGCCGCCGAGCTGCGGATCCACACCGACACCGAGCGCATGCTCGACGGCCTCCTCGAGGAGGTCCGCGCCATCGCCGACCTCCTGACCGGCGACCGCTGAGCAGCACCAGGCGCCCAGCCGGCGTGAGTTCGCATTTATAGGCGCATACCGCCACCAATCGCGAACTCACCGAAACTGCCCCCACCTCTGAGCCTTTGCCAGATCACTCGGTCGAGATGCTCGGGTCGGCCTGGACCTTGAGCGGGACGACCATCAGGAAATTGCTGGTGGCGTCGGCCGCAAGTGTCTCCATCCGCTCGGCCTCGTCCTCCTGGCCGGTTGCCCGAAGCTCGCCGGCGTAGCCCGAGAGCAGGTCGTCGACGTCGATCAGACCCTCGGAGTCGAGGTCCTTCAGTTCGACTTTGGCGCCCTCGCCGAGGCGGCGTTCGATCGCCTCGCGGTCGATGCCGAAGGCGTTCTGGCGGACGTAGACTCGGCCGCCGGTCATGCCGGCGCAGGCCCAGGGACCGAGGTCGCCGAGGACGACGGCTCTCCCCGAGGTCATGTACTCGAAGGCGAAGCCCTTGGCGTTGGCGCGGTCGACCAGGCAGCCGCGACTGTCGTCGATCCGCTCCGCCGGCTCGCCGCCCAGCACCACGTCGGCCCCGGAGAGGCGGATGCAGAAGCGCGAGTCGGCCGACCCCTGGACGTAGAGCTCACCGCGCTGGGCGCCGTAGGCGAAGGACTTGCCGACCGAGCCGTTGAGGCGGGTGCCGTTGGCGCCCCTGCCCTTGAGGATCGCGATCGACCCGCCCAGCATCGCCTTGCCGACGCCGTCCTGGGCGCCGCCCTCGATCCGCAGCCGCACCCCGTAGGCGTTGAACGCCCCGAGGCCCTGGCCGGCCACCGAGCCGCCGTTGAACTCGAGGCTGGCGAGCACCTCCTCGGAGGACTCGGGCCCGTCATCGAAGATCCGCGAGCGGGCGATCGCCCCCGAGAGCTCGGTCCCGAGCACGCGGTCGTTGGCGTCAGTGGCGCGCGGGAACTCGTTGGTGAGCGTCTGGCCGCCGCAGATTTCCGGCGCCATCGCGGCGATCTGGGCCGAGGCCTGCTTGGCCTCCATCCGGATCGGCCGCGCCACCACCAGGCCGGCCTCGGCGCGCGTGTCGGCCGTGCCGGCGGCCACCGGCAGGTCGAGCGGCTCGAGGTCGAGGTACTCCTCAAGCGGGGTGATCAGCGGCGCCAGGTCGATCCGGTCCTTGGCCCCGACCTGCTCGAGCAGGTCGTAGCGGCCGACCAGGTCCTGGGCGCGGTCGTAGCCCAGCGAGGCCACCACCTCCTTGACCTCCTCGCCCATCGCCGCGAAGAAACGGGCGCAGCTCTCGGCGGCGCGGTCGACCTCCTGGGGCGTGAACTTCTTCAGCCCGTGCTCCTGGGCCTGCTGTTCGGTCTCAATCTGGGTCGCGATGCCGACGTGGCAGGTGTCGAGCTGGCAGCCGCGGCAGATCGTGCAGCCGATCGAGACCATCGCCAGCGTGCCGAAGCCGACCCGGTTGGCGCCGAGGCAGTGCAATTTCACGATGTCGTGGCCGGTGCGGTAGCCGCCGTCGGCCCAGATCTCGACCCGGTTGCGAAGCCCGGCCTCCATCAGCGCCTGGTGCACCGCCCGGGTGCCGATGTCGGACGGCAGGCCGACGTGGCGCAGGGCGTGCTGGCGCGCCGCGCCGGTCCCGCCCTCGAAGCCCGAGAGGGTGATGATGTCGGCGCCGGCCTTGGCGATCCCGAGGCCGATCGTGCCAATGTTCGGCACCACCGGGACCTTGACCGAGACCCGCACGTCGGGGTTGACCGTCTTCAGCTCGTCGATCAGCTCGGCGAGGTCCTCGATCGAGTAGAGGTCGTGGTTGTTGGAGGGTGAGATCAGGTCCGTCCCCGGCGCCGCGTTACGAGCGGCGGCGACCTTGGTCGAGACCTTCTTGCCCGGCAGGTGGCCCCCCTCGCCGGGCTTGGCGCCCTGGCCGATCTTGATCTCGGCGACGTAGGAGCTGTTGACCATTTCGGCCGAGACGCCGAAGCGCCCCGAGGCGATCTGCTGGCCGCGCCAGTTGCGGTAGCGGCCGTACATGTCTTTGATCTCGCCGCCCTCGCCGTTGATGCAGAGGACGTTGATCGCCTTGGCGGCCTCGGCGTAGGCGCGGAAGGCCGGCTCGGACTGCGAGCCGAAACTCATCGAGGAGATCACGATCGGGTAATCGTGGTGGCCGACGCCCGCGTCGACCTGGCTCGGGTCGATCGCCGGCCGGTCGCCCTTCAGCCCCATGATGTGGCGCATCGAGATCGGGCTCTGCTTCTCCAGATCCCGCACCTTGGCCGAGTAGTCCTCGTAGGTCCCGGTGCCGTTGGCGGTCGCGATCGCCGCCTTGTAGACCTTGGGATAGAAGCGGAACGTCTTCGCCGGTTTGGCCGACTCGTCCTGGCCGCAGAGCGCCTTGGCGCGCTCGTTGGTGTCGGCGTCGAGCTCCTCGAAGCCGGTCCCGGCCCGAGCCGAGGCGGCAAAGTGCTTGGTCTGGAAGATCTCGGCCAGCTCCGGCTTCACCCCGATCGAGGAGAACTGGCGGGCGTAGCCGCGGACCTCGTGGATGCCAATCGTCGAGATCACTTTCTCGATCCCCTTCCTCAGCGCGTCGCAGAGGTTGCCGACGTCGTTCTCGTAGTCCTCGACGCAGATCACCTCGACCATCGTGTAGGGGCAGACGCCGTTGGCGCCGAGGCCGAGCGCCAGCATCACGTCGTGGACGTTGCGCAGCGCCGCGCTGCGCAGCACCAGCCCGCAGCGGCGCCGCAGGTTAACCTCGCCGCGGGCGACCTTGAACTGCTTGAGCGCCTGGTCGACCGCCGAGGTCGCCAGGTGCGGGTCGAGGTAGCGGCGCTCGCCGTCGTAGACGGTGCGGTCGGTGAGGACCAGCAGCTCGGCCCCGTTGCGGACCTTCTTCACCGCTTCCTGCTTGATCCGCTCGACCGCGCCCCTGGTCGTCTCCGATTCGAGCAGCGAGATGTCGACGGCGCCGGTGCGGCCGCGGAACTCCTCCCAGAGGTCCTCGAGCAGGTAGGTGTGGTGGTCGCGGGCGATCCTGCGGTAGGTCTTGTCGGAGAGCGGCGCCAGTCCGTGGTGGCCGCCGAGGATCACCGGGAAGGCCGTTTCCACGGTCGCCGTGTGCTCGGCCGCCGAGTCGATCGAGGGGCGTCGCCCGAACAGGGTCCGGGTCGAGAAGTGCTCGAGCTCGCGTTCGCGATCGAGCGCCGGGTTGGTGACCACGGCGACCGTCTCCTTGAAGTAGTCGGCGAGGTTCTGGCGCTCCGGCGAAAGCGCCGCCAGCGGCCCGTCGTAGCCCAGCGAGCCGACCGGCTCGGCCCCGTTGGAGGCCATCTGCTGAACGAGTTTGACGTCGTCGCGCTGCCAGCCGAAGCCGGCGAGCACGCGGTCTTCGACCCGCACCGGCTCTTCCGGGCCGGCTTCGGTGTAGCCGGGGACGTCCTGGCCCTCGAGCGGCCCGCCGGTCTCCAGCGCGCGCTCGTACGGCGCCACGGTCTCGACCCCGTTGCGGGCCAGCCAGCGCTCGCGCACGACCCGCAGCATCTCGGCGTGGGAGTGGACGGTCGAGCGGCGGGCGCCGCGGTCGATCAGGGCGAGCACCTTCTCGCCCGGCGCCAGCGGCTTGGGCTCGGCGACCATCGCGTGGACCGAGACGACGCCGGGCTCGGAGCTGAAGACGTGGTCTGACTCGGTCTCGACCTGCCACAGCGGCCGCAGGCCCATCGCGTCGGCGGAGAAGACGCACTCGTCGCCGTGGCGGGCGATCAGCGCCACCGGGCCCTGCGCGAACGGTCCCATCGCCTGGTGCAGGTACATGTAGAAGCCCTGCAGCTCCTCGGGGTATTTGCGGATCTCGGCGACGATCGGCGGCACCACCATCTCCATCGCCTCGGCGAGGCTCAGGCCCTCGCGGCTGACCAGCGTGTCGATCGTCAGGTTCAGATCCTGGGAGTCAGACGCCCCCGGTTTGATCTGAACCGCCAGCATCTTGGCCTCCTGGCGCAGCTGTTCGATCGTGTTGATCTCGCCGTTGTGGCCGAGCACCGAGAACGGCTGCACGCGCTTGAACGAAGGCCAGGTGTTGGTCGAATAGCGGTTGTGGCCGAAGGCCCCGATCGTCTCGAAGCGCGGGTCGATCAGGTCCGGGTAGTAGGCGCCGAGGACGTTCGGCGAGCCCATCACCTTGTAGACGCACGTCGTCGCCGAGAACGAGGGGACGTGGACGCCAAGCCGCTTCTCCAGCTCCAGCAGCGCCTCGAAGACGACGGCGTCGCGGTTCTCGGCATCGGGGACGAGGCCGGCGATCTGCCAGAAGATCGGCTCCTCCTCGCGCGCGGTCGGGCCGAGCGCGGTCGAGTCGGTGACGCCGACGCGCTCGGCGAGGATGCGGAAACCGCCTTCGGCCAGCAGCTCGCGGGCGTCGTGCATGATCTTCTCCGGGTCCTGGGAGCGCTCGATGAAGACGTGGGCGACGGCGAAGGCGTCGTCGAGGGTCAGCGAGGGGTCGTGGCCGCCGCTGCGGACCTCCTCGGCCCAGATCTTGCGCGGCAGGTCGAGCATCAGGCCGCAGCCGTCGCCCTCGCCGTCGACGTTGCCGGCGCGGTGGAGCATCTTCTGCAGCGCCGGGATCGCCAGCTCGATCGGCTCGTGGCTGGGCGTCGCGTCCTTGCGGACCGAGGCGTAGATCGCGCAGGCGTCGTTCTCTTCGACCGACTGCGGGCGCACCAGCGGCTTGTACGGACGCTCGGGCGAGTAGCGCTTGACTCGACCCTCGGCGTCGAGGGGCTGACTGGACATATGGGACCTCCCGGGTTCCGCGCCTTCTTCGAGCGGGCGCGCGACGGGTTGACGGGCAGGCCGAATTATAAGGGCGAGATGAAACCGGCCGGGGCGTTCGCAGTTATCCGGGATATCGGCGGATAACTGCGAACGCCAACCGCTTTAGCGGTTCCAGCTTGGTTCGTAGGCGTTGCGGACCAGGACCTTCGCCTTGCCGCCGGCGTAGGGCACGGTGCCGACGAACTTGTTCGGGCCGGGTTCGAAGCCGCCTTCGGTGCCGAGCACGACCTGGCCGTTTTTCGACAGCGCCGCGCCGATGAAGCCCTGCTCGGTTTCTTCGACCAGCGGCTTCTGGGCCCCGGTTTTCGGGTTGACGGTGACCGCGTAGGTGATGTCCTGGCCGCCGAACTGGGCCAGCAGCTTGGCGCCGTTCGCCGACCACGCCGTCGGCGTCAAACCCTGCGACAGCTGGCTGACCGTGGAGTGCGTCAGGCGGCGGACGTTCTTGCCCTGGCGATCCATCAGGTAGATCTCGTTCTTCGGCGCGTACTTGCGGGTCTTGGCGCCGAGCTCCTTGACGAAGGCGATTTCGCCCTGGCTGCTCCACAGCGGCGCGGAGGAGTTGTGGTCGCGGGTGATCGCCTTCGGTTCGCCTTCGCCGGTCGAGACCCGGTAGATATCGCTCTTCTGCGGGAACGTTTCGTTGGTCGCCATGCCGTAGGCGAGCTCGGAGCCGTCGGGCGAGAAGGTGACGCCGTTGAAGTAGCCGGAGGCGATGACCCGTTCTTCTTCGGCGGCGAGGTCGAAGAGCACCAGCTTGCGCTTGCCGAGTTCGTTGCCGGTGATCGCCGCGAACATTTCCGAGTCCGGCGACCAGGACATCTCGTAGCTTTCGCGCAGCCCAGTCGTCAGGGTGAGGACCTTGCCGCCGGCCACCGGGGCGATGTCCAGCAGCGGCTTGTGGCTCGTGGTTTCGGCTTCGTAGGCGATGAACTTGCCGTTCGGCGAGACTTTGGGAGCGCGCCCGAAGCCGATTTTGTGGATCCCGGAGCCGTCGTTGTTCGCCTGGAAGACCGCCGGCTTGGTGGTTCCTTTGACGAACGCCAGCTCGGCGTTGGCGGCGGCGGGAAGGGTGAGGAGGGCGACGAGCGCGAGCACCGCGCCGAAGATCTTGGAGAGCGTCTTGGTAGGCATGGCCGCGAATATAACCGCCCCCCGTGGGCGGCGTCACAGCTCGGGAACGTCGGCACCTTGTGGGGAGAACGGCAGGCGCCGCACCTCGGCCCAGCCGGCGGCCCGCTCTCGCAGCGCCGCGGCGACGCCGCCGGCGTCCTGCCAGGTCGTCCAGACCAGCACCGTCGGTCCGGCGCCGGAGATCGTCGCCCCCAGCGCCCCGAGCTCGGCGGCGGCGTCGACGATCTCCATCGAGCGCGGGTAGAGCGAGCGCCGGTGCGGCTGGTGGAGGCGGTCGGCGAGGCCGCGGCTGACGAGGTCGAGGTCGGCGCTCCGCAGCCCCAGCACCAGGAGGGCCGCCGAGGAGACGTTGGCGACCGCGTCGGCCAGCGGCACGGTGGCCGGGATCGCCTCGCGCGCCCGCTCGGTCGAGACCTCCTCGGCGGGGATCACGGCGATCCCCTCGAGCCCGTCGGGCGGGTCGAAGCGGGCCGCGAACGAGTCGCTCCCGCAGACCACGAACCCGCCGTAGATCGCCGCGGCGACGTTGTCGGGATGGCCCTCGATCGCGGTCGCCCGCGCCAGCATCTCCTCCTTGCCCAGGGCCAGCTCGAAGAGGTGATCGGCGGCGTAGAGCCCGGCGACGATCGCCGCCGCGCTCGACCCCAGCCCGCGCGCCAGCGGGATCTCACTGCGCAGCCGGAAGGCGATCCCGTCGGCCGAATGCAGCGACTCGAAGGCCCGCACCAGCAGGTTGTCGCGGCCGGTCGGCAGGTCCTGGCCGCCCGGATCGAAGGAGTACTCCCCCGTCTCCTCGACTTCGAGCTCCAGATGCAGCGCCACCGCCGCCGCCATCGCGTCGTAGCCCGGCCCGAGATTGGCCGAGGAGGCGGGAACGCGGACGAGTCGGCGCCGCGCCGTCAAGAGTCGAAGACGACGCGCTCGACCGCCGCCAGGTCGTTCTCGCAGGCGATCGTCGCCGGGGCTTTGCCGAGCGCCGTGTCGGGGTCCTTGAGGCCATGGCCGGTGAGGACGCAGACGACCGTCTCCGGCGGCGCCGTCCCCTCCACCACCGGCAGGCCGTGGGCGAGCAGGCCGGCGACGGAGGCGGCCGAGGCGGGCTCGCAGAAGACTCCTTCGTTGGCGGCCAGCCAGCGGTAGGTGTCGAGGATCTGCGCGTCGGTGACGGCGGCGACGCGGCCGCGCGAGCCGGTGAAGGCCGCCATCGCCTCCTCCCAGCGGGCCGGGTTGCCGATCCGGATCGCCGAGGCGACGGTCTCCGGGCTGGCAACCGGGGCGCCGTTGACGAGCGGCGCCGCGCCCTCGGCCTGGAAGCCGTAGACGACCGGCGGCCCGCCGACCCCCTCGAGCCCCGGCAGCGGCTGCTCGGCCAGCTCGGTGAAGCCGCGCCAGTAGGCGGTCACGTTGCCGCCGTTGCCGACCGGGATCGCCAGCGCGCCGGGCATCCCGCCGAGCTCCTCGACGATCTCGAAGGCGGCCGTCTTCTGGCCTTCGACGCGGTGCGGGTTGACCGAGTTGACGAGCTCGACCGGATGCTTCTGGGCGATCTCGCGGACGATCGTCAGGGCGTCGTCGAAGTTGCCCTGCAGGGCGACCACGCGGGCGCCGTGCATCAGCGCCTGGGCGAGCTTGCCGATCGCGATCTTGCCCTCCGGCACGATCACCGCGCCGCGCAGGCCGGCGCGCGCCGCGTATGCGGCACAGCTTGCCGCGGTGTTGCCGGTCGAGGCGCAGATCACCGCCTCCGCCCCGCGCCCCTTGGCCCGCGACACCGCCACCGTCATCCCCCGGTCCTTGAATGACCCGGTCGGGTTGGCGCCCTCGAACTTGAGGTAGACGCGGGCGCCGATCCGCTCCGAGAGCCGGTCGGCGGGGATCAGCGGGGTCGAGCCCTCCTGCAGGCTGACCACCGGGTCGCCGGGCTCCAACGAGAGGCGCTCGCGGTAGCGCTCGATCAGCCCGATCATCGCGCTGCCCGCCGCCCCGCCGTGCGTTCTCGCGGTTCGCGCCTCACGGCGTCTCCTCGATCACGTGGATCGAGCGCGCCGGCGCGCGCAGCTCACCGAGCTGGCCGAGCGCCGCGACCGCTTCGGCGAAGCGGCTCTCGAGGCACTCGTGGAGCACCATCACCAGCCGCGCGTCGTCGTCGAAGCCGCGCTGGACGACGCTCTTGACCGAGACGTCGTGGTCGCCGAGCACGGTCGCGATCCGCGCCAGCACGCCCGGCTGGTCGGCGACCTCGAGGTGCAGGTAGAAGGAGGAGGTGACGTCGGCGACGATCGGCAGGACGGTCCGGGTCTCGTGCACAGGGGCGTCGCCGGCGAGGATCGAGACGACGTCGCCGAGCACCGCCGAGGCGGTTTGCAGGCCGCCGGCGCCCGGTCCCGAGAGCGTCACCTCGTCCATCGCCGGGCCCTCGACCATCACCGCGTTGAAGGCTCCCTCGATCGGCGCCAGCGGGTGGCCGCGGTAGAGGAAGCAGGGGAAGACGCGGACGCTGATCCCCTCGCCGCGGCGCTCGGCCACGCCCAGCAGCTTCAGCGAGAGGCCGAGCTCCTTGGCGAAGGCGAGGTCGTGCGGGCTGATCGCCTCGATCCCCTCGTAGCTGACCTCGGAGAGCGTCACCGGAGTGTGGAAGGCGAGCCGGGCGAGGATCGCCATCTTCGCCGCCGCATCGGCGCCGGAGACGTCGTCGGTCGGGTCGGCCTCGGCGTAACCCAGCTCCTGCGCCCGCGCCAGCACGTCGCCGTAGTCGGCGCCGGTCGCCGCCATCTCGCTGAGGATGAAGTTGGTGGTGCCGTTGACGATCCCGTAGACCTTGTCGATCTCGGTGACGCCGAAGCTCTCCTGGATCGTGCGGACGATCGGGATCACCGCCGCCACCGCGGCCTCGAAGCGCAGCTGCACGCCGGCCTCGCGGGCGACCCCGAAGAGCTCGTCGCCGTGCTGGGCGAGCAGCTGCTTGTTGGCGGTGACGACCGGCTTGCCGGCCCGCATCGCCGCGGCGACGTAATCGCGCGCCGGCTCGGTCCCGCCCATCAGCTCGACGACGACGTCGGAGCCGGCGAGGATCTCCTCGAAGTCGCCGCCCGTCCGGGTCAGGACGCCGGCGATCTCCGGGTGGCGCCCGGTCGCCGCCTCGACCGCCTCAGCGCGCTCGGCGACCAGCTCGGCGAAGGCGGCGCCGACGTTGCCGTGGCCGAGCAGCCCGATGCGGACCGGTTTGGACCCCTCCCCGGCCTCAGGCATCGCGAGCGGTGAGGTCGTCGTAGGTCTCGCGGCGGACGACGACGCGGGCCTCGCCGTCGCGGCAGAAGAGGACCGGCGGGCGCGGCACGCCGTTGTAGTTGTTGGCCATCGCGTAGCCGTAGGCTCCGGTGGCCGGGGTGACGAGGACGTCGCCCACGGCCGGCTCGGGCAGCTCGGCGTCGCGGACCAGGACGTCCCCGGACTCGCAGTGCTTGCCGGCAATCGTGACCCGCGCGTCCGCCGGCGCGGTCGGGCGGTCGGCGATCAGCGCCTCGTATTGCGAGCCGTAGAGCATCGGCCGCAGGTTGTCGGACATGCCGCCGTCGACGGCGACGTAGGTGCGGACGCCGGGGATCTCCTTGACGGTGCCGACGCGGTAGGCGGTGACACCGGCGTTGGCGACCAGCGAGCGCCCCGGCTCGATCAGGATCCGCACGTCTTCCCCGAAGATGTCGGCGACGCCGCGGACCTTGACGTCGACGTAGTCGTCGATCGCCGGCGGCGCGTCGGCCTCGGTGTAGGCGACGCCGAGGCCGCCGCCGACGTTGACGAGGCGACACCAGTCGCCGGCCAGCTCGCCGAGCGCGCCGATCGCCAGCCGGTAGGGCTCGAGCTCGAAGATCTGCGAGCCAATGTGGGCGTGCAGGCCGACCAGCTCGAGCACTTCCGAGGCGAGCACGCGCTCGATCGCCCGCGCCGCCAGGCCGTCCTCGATCCCGAAGCCGAACTTCGAGTCGAGCTGGCCGGTGGTGATGAAGTCGTGGGTCGAGGGCTTGATCCCCGGGGTGACCCGGATCAGCACCTTCTGCGGTTCGTCGAGCAGGCGCTCGCAGCGCTCGATCTCGTCGAAGGAGTCGAGGATCAGATGGCCGACGCCGGCGCGGGCCGCGGTCAGGATCTCCTCCTCGGACTTGTTGTTGCCGTGCATGTGGATGCGGGCGGGGTCGAAGCCGGCGGCCAGCGCCATATGCAGCTCGCCGCCGGAGGCGACGTCGACCGAGAGGCCCTCCTCGGCGACCAGCCGGTACGCCGCGGTGCAGGGCAGGGACTTCGAGGCGAAGAGGATCTCGTGGTCGACGCCACGGCTCTCGAAGGCCGCGCGGAACTCGCGGGCGCGTGAGCGGATGTCGTCCTCGGCGTAGATGTAGGCGGGCGTTCCGTGGGCTTCGGCCAGCTCGACCACGTCGCAGCCGGCGATCTCGAGGTGGCCCTCGGCGTTGACGGCGCTGCCGCGCGGGAGCACGGTCGAGCCGGCGATCGGATCGTCGCTCGAAACAGCCCCAGCCTGTCCTCTCACGGCCACCATCGGACCGGCATTGTGACGGTTAGAGGGCGACCCGGGCTCGGACGGCCTATTTGCCGCCGCCGAGCAGGCCGCCAACGGTGTTGCCGACTTCGTCGACGGTCTGCCCGACCACCGATTCGGGGCCGGCGACGCCGTTCACGACTTCTTCGGTCGCCTGGGTGACACCGGTTTCCCCGAGCGCGCCGCCGGTGGCGGTTTCATCGACCCCGGTGACCGTCTTGTTGACCGTTTCGGTGACGGCTTTGGAGGTCGAGGTGGGCGGCGGGGTCGGCTTTTCGGTTCCGCCGCCTCCACCGCCCCCGCCGGAGGGCGATTCGCCACCACCACCGCCGCCCCCGCCGCCGGAGGTGGGCGCGGGCGAGGAGGGAGCCGGGGAGCTCGGGTTGGACGGCGACGCGCCGTTGGAGCCACCGCTGGGGGCGGGTGAGCCGGTCGGTTCGCCGCCGCTCGAGAGCGGATTTTCGGGCCCGGAGCTGGTGTCGGGCTTGGCGGCGGCCAAGTGGGTGCCATTCGCCGCGCCGGAGTTCCTGGCCTGGGAAGAGGGTTCGTGGGCCGTCGTCGCGGTGGCGCGGGCGTTGGCTCGCGCTGCGGCGATCGAGCTCGCGGCGGGCTGGGCCGGCGGGGCATGTGAGACCGTTTTGGCGTCGGAGACTTCGGTCTTGCCGGAGTCGCTGGACCCCAGCGAGGCGACCGGCCAGTCGTGGAAGACCTGGGCCGAGACGAGCACGACGAAGACGGCGATCGCGGCGCCGATCAACACGGTTCCGGACATCGCACCGACGAAATAGGTCTGGGCCTGGCGAATCATCGTGGGTCTCTCACTTGCGAGGGTATTCCTGTGCATCACTACGTGCAAGGTAACCCCTTAGCGCTCATAGATAACCAAGGGGATCGGTGACTTCGCCGTTTATACGAACCTCGAAGTGCACGTGCGGGCCCAGGCAGTAGCCGGTGCAGCCCGAATAACCGATCACCTGGCCCTGGGCCACCGCCTCCCCGGCCGTGACCGCGAACTGCGACTGGTGGGCGTAACAGGTCGAGAGCCCGCCGCCGTGGTCGATGCAGGTGTAGTTGCCGTAGCCGCCGCTGGAGGCCTCGGGCTCGGTGAAGATCACGGTGCCGGCGAGGGCGGCGCGGATCGGCGTGCCTTCGGGCACGGCGATGTCGATCCCCGGGTGGAACTCATAGCCGGCGCCGATGTCGCGGGGCCCGAAGCCGGAGGCGATCGGCCCGTCGACCGGCCAGATCATGCCGCTGCTGCCGCCTTTGATCGGCCCCAGCGGCAGCGGCGCCGAGCCGGTTTCGATGAGCTGTTCGGCGATCTTGCCCTGGATCGCTTCGACGTCGCCGTCGAGCTCGTGTTCGTGGGAGCGCACCCGGGCGAGGGCCTTGACGCGGGCGGCGCGGGCGGCGAGGAGTTCGACCTCGTGGCTCTGCAGAGTTGCGCGCGATTCCGCCAGCCCCTGCTCTTCGGCGGCGATCGCGTCGCGTGCTTCGACTTTGGTGCGGCGGGCGGCGGCGAGGCGGCCGACCAGGCCGGCGAGGGCGTCGCGCAGATCGCGCACACGACCGACGGCGGCTTCGTCGGCGTTGTGAATCCGCTCCAGGTATTCGGTCCGCGCAGCGATGTCGCCGACATCGGCGGAGCCGGCGATCACGTTGAGGAGGTCGGGGCTGCCGGACTCATAGATCGCGACGAGCCGCTGGCGCAGCCCGATCAGCGCCCGCCGCAGGTTGCCGCGCAGCCGGTCGAGCCGCACCTCGGCGCCTTCCAGTTCTTCGCTCGCCGCCGCCAGCTGGCGCTGCTTTTCGGCCAGTCGCACCCGCGTCGCCGCCTCGGCGTTGCGGATGTCGGCGACTTCGCCGATCAGCGCGTCGATCTGGTCGTGGTATTCGCTGATCGTCGTCGTCAGCACCCCCTTGCGCTCGTGCGCTTCTTCGAGCCGGCCTTCCTTGGCTTCCAGTTCGGACTGGAGATCGGCGGCGGGCGCCGCCGGAGCGGCGGCGAGCAGGCAGAGGGCGGCGGCGAAGGCGGCGAGCGCGATCGCGAGGGGACGGGTCAGCGACACCCGGGCGAGGCTAGACCAGCGTTTTCGGGCATCCGCGGCCGGTCAGGGATTGCACTCCGACTTGCCTCCTGCAAGCCCGCTTGCGAGCGAACCTAGACGCTCTGGCGGGCGTTTTCGACGTGCAGCAGGCCGCCCTCGGCCTCCTCCTCCATCTGCAGCGTCGTGTGCTCGAGGCCGAAGCGCTCGCGCAGGATCAGCTCGAGCCGCTGGCGGGCGAGGTCGCGGTCGATGCCGCGGGCGACGACGACGTGGGCGGCGATCGACGGGAAGCCCGCCGTCACCGTCCAGACGTGGAGGTCGTGGACCGAGCGCACGCCCGGCTCACGGCACAGCTCGGCCCCCATCGCGTCGATGTCGAGATCGGCCGGCGCCGACTCCATCAGGACGTCGAACGGTTCCTTGATGAGGCGCCAGGATGAAAAAAGGACTAGGAGCGAGATCAGGATGCCGACGATCGGGTCGACGATGTCAGAGCCGCCGAGCAGGACGAAGGCGCCGGCGATCAGCACCCCGAAGGAGCCCAGCGCGTCGGCGGCAGAGTGGCGCAGGACGCCCTCGAGGTTGACGTCCTCGCGCTGGCCGCGGGCTAGCACCAGGGTCGCGGCGAGGTTGCCGGCGAGGCCGAGGGCGCCGAGCACGAGGACGCCGGCCCCGTCGATGCCCGGCGGGTTCGACAGCCGGCCGACCGCGGCGACGCCGATGCCGACGCTGACCGCGACCAGCAACAGCCCGTTGACCAGCGCCGCCAGAACCTCCGAGCGCTGGTAGCCGAAGGTGCGCCGGCCGCTCGCCGGGCGGGCGGCGAGCCGCGCCGCGATCAGCGCCAGGACGATCGACCCGACGTCGGAGAGCAGGTGCCCGGCGTCGGCGAGGACGGCGAGCGAGCCGGTGAGGATGCCGCCGACCGCCTCGACCAGCAGGAGGGCGACGTTGATCGCCAGCGCGACCGACATCCGCCGGCGGCTGTCCTCGCGCCGCGCCTGCAGCGCGTGGGCGCCGAAGCCGTGCGAGTGCCCGGCGTGCGAGCCGCCGTGATCGTGAGAGTGAGCCACCCGCCGAGGATACGACGGCCGACGGGCCTCAGATCCGCCTGCCGGAGGATCTGAGGCCAACCAACCTGAGGGTCAGGCGGCGACCGGCTCGGCGATCGGCGGCGTGCCGCTCTGGGCGGCGGCCAGCACGTCGGCGGCGTAGCCGAGGCGCTCGGCGTATTCGCGCGCCTGCATCCGCGAGATGACCATCCGCTGAATCTCCGCCGTGCCCTCGAACAGCTGGTAGATCTTGGCGTCGCGGAACCACTTCTCGAGCGGGTGCTCGGTGCTCCAGGCGTCGGGACCGACCAGGTCCATCAGCGTCGTCGTCGCCCACATCGTCACGTCGCCGGCCTTGAGCTTCGACATCGAGCCCTGGCCGCCGGTCATCGGCACGCCGTTGCGGCCCATCCAGCTGGCCCGCTGGACCAGCAGGCGCGCCGCTTCGATCTCGGTCGCGACGTCGGCCAGCGTCTGCTGGATCCGCTGCGCTTTGAGCATCGGCGTGCCGCCTTCCTGGCGGCCGTCGAGCCATTCCAGCGTCCACTCATAGGCCGCCTGGGCGATCCCGAGGGCCGAGGCGCCGACAATCGGCCGGGTGATCTCGAAGGTCGCCAGAGCGTCGGCCGAGCGCGACTTCTGACCGGACTTGGCGCGGTCGAGCTTGCGCTGGAGCTTCTCCTCGCCGCCGAGCAGGTAGTCGCCGGGGATGCGGCAGTCGTCGAGCACGACCTCGGCGGTGTGCGAGGCGCGGATCCCGAGCTTCGACTCCTTTTTGCCCTGCGACAGCCCCGGCACCCCTTTGGGGACGACGAAGCTGGCCTGGCCGCGGGTGCCGAGCTCGGGGTCGACCGCGGCGACGATCACGTGGACGTCGGCGATGCCGCCGTTGGTGATGAAGACCTTGGTGCCGTTGAGGACCCACTCGTCGCCGTCGCGCACCGCGGTCGTCTTCAGGCTCTTCACGTCGGAGCCGGCCTGCGGCTCGGTCACCGCGTAGGCGCCGAGTTTGATGTCGTCCTCGCCGGTGCCGAAGCACTCGGGCACCCAGCGGCCGATCTGCTCGGGCGTGCCGGAGGCGGCGATGCCGGCGGCGGCGAGGCCGGAGCCGTTGATCGCCAGCGCCGTGCCGGCGCAGCCCCAGTGCATCTCTTCGGCCGAGATGACCTGCATCTGGCCCTCCGGGTCTTCGGCCGAGCGCTGGATCCCCTCGAGCCCGCCGAAGCCCTGCCGGCGCGCCTCCTTGATGACCTCCCAGGGGGTCGACTCCTCGCGGTCGTGCTTGGGAGCGGCGGGCCGGATCACCTCGCGGGCGAACCTGCGGCTGCGCTCCTTGAAGTCCTTCTGCTCGTCGGTGAGGGCGAAATTCACTGGCGTCTCCTGTCTTTCGGACCGATTGACTGGTCAGTCAGCCAGTCGCGCGAAACCTTATCTCAACCGCTCGGCGGCGAGGTCGCCTGTAGCGTTGGGCCAGGGTGAGCGCCGACCGACCGATCAACGCCGACGTGGAGTCGGCGCCGGACGCCGATGACGCTGCGGCAGGGGTGCCCGAGCCGCCGAAAGCCGAGCCGGCGGCACCGCCGCCCCCCTCGCCACCGTCCGACGCCGAGCCAACGCCGTCCGCTCCCCCACCGCCGCGCCGCCGCCGCAGGGGGATCCCGGGCGCGGTGAAGCTCATCGCCGCGCTGGTGGCGCTGGCGATCGGCTTCATCGTCCTCGCCATCGTCGCCGGGACGGGCGGCTCCGGGGACAAGGGCGCGACCAAGACGGTGACGACGACCGGCGCCGCGCCTGTGATCGCGGCGCCCAGCGAACCGGCCGAACTGAGTGGCGGCGAATCCGACGGCGGCGAAGAAACCGCCGAAGCGCCGACCACGAGCGCCGAAGAACTCGGCTATCCCGGCTTCGCCACCGACAACACCACCCGCGTCGGCGGCGCCGATCCGGCGACGATCGCCGCCGCCTCGGCTCTCGCCGTCTTCCCGTCGACGACGCCGCGACAGCGTCCCGCCGCGGTGACGATCGTCTCCGAACACGGCAAGGCCGCCCCGGTGGTGGCCGCGGCGGCGGCGGTGATGATGGCGCCGCCGGTACGGGCGCCGCTCCTCTTCACCGGCGAGGAAGGTCTCCCGGCGGCAACCGAGGGGGCGCTCGAAGCGCTCGACCCGCAGGGGAGCAAGGCAACCGGGGGTGCGAGCGCTTTCACGACCGGAGCGATCGAAGGCGGCCTGCCGGTCGGCGGGAAGGTGGTCTCGATGGCCGCCGCGAAGCCGGAACCCTCGGCGGTGATCGGGGAGATCGCCCGGGAGCGGGAAAAGCTGGCCGGCCCACCCGACGCCTATCTCCTGGTCCCGCTCCAACCGGAATTCGCCGCCCCCGCCGCCGCCTGGGCGGCTCGCTCCGGCGACCCGGTGCTGACGAGCGGCTCGGTCGAACTCGGACCGGCGTCGCGCGGCGTCCTGCTCGAACACAAGAAGATCCCGGTCTTCGTCCTCGGCCCGACCTCGCAGATCTCCGACGCCGTCCTCAAGGAAGTCAAGAAGATCGGCAACCCGGTCCAGCGCGTCGCCGGTAAGGACCCCGTCGCGAACGCCCTCGCCTTCGCCCGCTACGGCTCCGGCGGCTTCGGCTGGGACGTCAACGATCCCGGCCACGGCTTCGTCCTCGCCCGCGCCGAAGAACCGCAGGGCGCGGCCGCCGCCTCGGCGCTCTCGGCGTCGGGCACCTGGGGTCCGCTCCTGCTCACCGACAGCGCCGATACGCTCCCCGGCGAAGTGCGCGAATACTTCCTCGACGTCAAGCCCGGCTACACCACCGACCCCACCCGGGCCTTCTACAACCACGTCTGGGTGATCGGCGACCAGGAGGCGATCGACGTGAAGCAGCAGGCCGAAGTCAACGAACTGGCGGAGCTGGCGAAGATCGGCGAAGGGAGCGAAGGGTGAGCGAGTCCGAGAACCCGCGGCTGCTCGGGGGCGAGCAGGCGGTCACGGTCGAGGACATCCGCGCTCTCGCCGGCCCGGTGACCCCCCACTTCGCCCTCCAGGTCCGCAACCGGATCCGGCGGCTGATCGAGCCGTTGCCGGCCGGCCACCCGGCGCGGGCCGAAGGCGAACGGCAGATCGCCCGCCTCGAGGGGATCGCCGACCAGAGCGGCGAGGCCCGGGGAACGCTCGGGATCGAGCACTGAGGTGAAGTACCTGGCGCCCGGTGTCTGGCGGCTCAAGGAGGTGCCGCTCCCCGGCGTCAACGTCTACCTCGCCGAGGACGTGCTGATCGACGCCGGCCGGCGCTGGGACCGGCGCCGGATCTTCGCCGAGCTGCAGGGGGTCGAGATCTCCGAAGTCGCCCTGACCCACGTCCACCCCGACCACCAGGGCGTCGCCAAGGACGTCTGCGAGGCGCGCGGCGTGCCGCTCGCCTGCCACGCCGACGACGTCGCCGCGATGGAAGGCGCGCGGCCGGTCCAGGAGGCCGCCGCCGACAACCCCGTCAACCGCGCGATCCGGGCGCTCTGGGAGGGCCCGCCCTGCAAGGTCGACCGGGTTCTCGAGGAGGGCGACGAGGTCGCCGGCTTCCGCGTCGTCCACGCGCCCGGCCACGCCCGCGGCGAGGTGATCTTCTTCCGCGACTCCGACCGCGTGGCGATCTGCGGCGACGTGATCCGCAACCTCAGCTACGCGACCGGCCTGCCGGGGATCAAGGAGCCGCCCGACGTCTTCACCTACGACCCGGCCGAGAACCGCCGCTCGATCCGCAAGCTGGCGGCGCTCGAGCCGAGCCTGATCCTCCCCGGCCACGGCGGCGCCGTGACCGACATGGCCGCCTTCGCGAAGTTCACCGCCGCCCTCCCCACCGACTGAGCGCCGCCCTCGATCCGGCTAGCGCCGTGGGGCGCACCTTCGCCGCCGGCTGCGGTTTACTGCCGGTAGTCCCCATCTACCTCCAGATGGAAAGGAAGTCCCCAAGAGATGTCCTCCAAGTTGAAGCAGCTCCGACCATCGCCGGCGATGGTCGTCGCGCTGGTGGCCCTGGTCGCCGCCCTCGGCGGCACCGCCTACGCGGCCGGCCAGATCAACGGCAACTCGATCCAGAAGCAGTCGATCGGCGCCGGCAAGCTCAAGCACAAGACGCTGACCGGCTACCAGATCAACACCAGGAAACTCGGCATCGTGCCGGCCGCCGAAAAGGCCAACAACGTGTTCTGGGCCGTCGTCAACAACCCGGCCGGGGTCGCCAACGCCACCCTCGCCCGAGGCAGCAACCCGGGCACCACCGCGGTCGAGGCCAACGGCGTCGTGACGGTGACCTTCCCGTTCAGCGTCAGCGCCTGCGCCGACGTCGCCGCCCGCAACAACGCCGGCACCACCGCTCCCGGCGCCGGCACCGCGCAGACCAACAGCAGCCCCGCCAACGCGAACGCGATCGAAGTCCACACCTACGACGACAAAGGCCAGTCGACCGACGCCGACTTCCACCTGCTCGTCGTCTGCCCCTAGCCTCAGCGCCGCCCCTGCGTCTGAGCTAAGCCGCCGCATTTGGCGGCCCAGCTCAGGCGCAGGGACCGAAGGCGGCGACGATGCGGGCCTGGAACTCGCCCAGCTCCTCGGGCGAGATGAAGTAGGTCGGCGGGGTCAGGAAGAGCCCGTCGGCGCGCTCGGCGGTCGCCTCGACCCGCGCCCGGACCTTGTCGAGCGGGCCGGCGGCGCAGTAGGTCTCGACCATCGCGTCGCTGATCGCCGCCGGCACGCCGACGAGGTCGCCGCGGCGAAAGGCGGCGCCGGCCTCCAGCGCCTCCTCGCCGAAGCCGTGCAGCTCCCAGAGCGGCGCGTAGGTGCGGACCGTCGCGTAGAAGGAGATCGTCCGCCGCGCCATCTCCAGCGCCCGTCCCTCGTCGTCGTCGATCGCGCAGCAGACGGTCGGCAGGTAGTCGAAGTCGGCGCGGGCCCGGCCGGAGCGCCGCAGCCCCTTCTCGAAGGATTCGACGACGACCTCGTCGATCCAGCGCAGGCTCTGGATCGGGTGGCCGATCAGCCCGTCGGCGACGTCGCCGGCCATCCGCGCCATCCCCGACTGCAGCGCCGCGGCGTAGATCGGCACGGCCTCACGGGCCGGCGGATGGGGTCGCACCCAGCCCCTGATGTCGATGTCGTAGTAGTCGCCCTGGTAGCGGATCGGCTCGCCCGCGCCGGCCTGGCGCATGATCAGCCGGGTCGCCTCGATCGCCTCGCGCAGGTGCGGGGCGGGCCGGCCGTAGTCGGCGTTGTGCCAGGTCTCGTTGAGGCGCTTAACCCCCGCCCCCATCCCGAGCCGGAAGCGCCCGCCCGACATCTCGTCGATGTCGAGGGCGCTGATCGCGTGGATGAACGGGCTGCGGGTGAAGGCCCAGACGATCCCCGTCCCGACCCCGATCCGCTCGGTCACCGCGGCCAGGTAGGCGGCCTGGGTGTCGGCGGCGCGGAACAGCTCCGGCGCCCAGACGCACTCGATCCCGGCGGCCTCGGCGCGCGCGACTTCGCCCTCCAGCTCGGCGATCGAGGTGCCGATCGCCGCGACCGAGATCCGCTCCAGCGCGCCCGGAGCCATCGCCGTGCTCTTAGACGGCGGCGACGGCGCTGGGCGCCAGCACGCGCTTGGCGACCGCCTCGCGGTGCCAGTGCGAGTCGCCGTAGGCGGCGGCGTTGGAGCGGCCGCGCTTGAGGAAGAAGTGGAGGTCGTGCTCCCAGGTGAACCCGATTCCGCCGTGGACCTGGATCGAGGCGTCGGGGACGCGCCAGCCGGCGTCGCCGGCGTAGGCCTTGGCCATCGAGGCCGAGAGCGGCAGCGCGCCGGGGTCGGCGTCGGCGGCCCAGGCGGCCCCGTAGACCGCCGAGCGCGAGTTCTCGGTCTCCAGCAGCATCTGTGCACAACGGTGAGACACCGCCTGGTAGGCGCCGATCGGGCGCCCGAACTGCTGGCGGTCCTTGGCGTAGGCAACCGCCATCTCGAGAGTGCGCTGGGCGATCCCGGTCGACTCGGCGGCGAGCGCGACACAGGCCTGCAGGAAGACCGGCTCGAAGTCGGAGCCCTCGCCCGGCAGCGTCGCCGCGGCCTCCACGCGGACGCCCGCCAGCTTGACCGTCGAGAGCCGCCGGGTCGAGTCGATCGCGGTGTCTTCGCTGACCGTCACGCCCTCGGCGTCGCGCTCGATGATGTGACGACGCCCGTCGCCGGTGGCGACGAGGAAGAAGTCGGCACCGGCGGCATCCATCACGAGGATCTTCTCGCCGTCGAGGACGACGCCGTCGCCGTCGGCGCGGGCGTCCATCCCGTAGGCGCCGGGCGTGCCGGTCGAGCCGGCGTCGAACTGCGCCTGGGTGCCGCGCTTGCTCCCCTCGGCCAGCGGCCGCAGATAGGCCTCGCGCTGCTCGTCGGAGCCGCAGGCGGCCAGCGCCAGGCCGACCACGGTGTTGGAGAAGAGCGGCGAGGGCGCCAGCGCGTAGCCCATCTCCTCGAAGAGCACCGCCAGCTCGACGATCCCGAGGCCCTGGCCGCCCCACTCCTCGGGCAGCGCCAGCCCGGCCCAGCCGAGCTCGGCCATCTGCCGCCAGCCGTCCTCGTCGCGGCCGTCGGGGGAGGCGGCAATCTCCCGCATCCGCTCGGATTTGAAGCGGCTGGCGAGGAAGTCGCGGGCGGTCTCCCTGATCGCGCCCTGCTCGTCCGTCAAGTCGAAGTACATGGAAGCCCCCTCCGCTACCGCATCCGCGGCAGGCCGAGCACGCGCTCGGCGATGATGTTCTTGAGGATGTCGGTGGTGCCGCCCTCGATCGAGTTGGCCCGCGAGCGCAGGAACCCGTACTGCCAGGCGCCGTTGGCGACCGCGTTCTCGGAGCCCCGCGAAAGCGGCGCGTAGGCGCCCTCGATCTCCAGCGCCAGCTCGGTCAGGGCCTGGTTGATGTCGGCCCACTGCCACTTGCCGAGCGACCCCTCCGGGCCGGGGATGCCGGACTCCATGGTCTTGGTCAGCCCGCGGTAGGCGTTCAGGCGCATCGTCTCGGCCTCGATGAAGAGCTGGGCGATGCGCTGGCGGAAGTAGGAGTCATCGGCCGCCGAGCCGCCGCCGAGGCGCACCTCGTCGGCCAGCTTGGCGAGCTTCGCGAGGCTGTTGTGGATCTGCGAGATCGCCCCGAAGGCGAGCCCGGCGCGCTCGTTCATCAGCGTCGTGATCGCCACTCCCCAGCCGTTGCCGACGCCGCCGACGACGTTGGCCTCGGGGATCCTCGCCTCCTGCATGAAGACCTCGTTGAACTCGCCCTCGCCGGTGATCTGAACCAGCGGCTTGGCTTCGACGCCCTCCTGCTCCATGTCCATCAGGAAGTAGGTGAGGCCCTGGTGCTTGGGAGCGTCGGCGTCGGTGCGGGCGACCAGCATGCACCACTTCGCGTACTGCGCGAACGTCGTCCAGACCTTCTGCCCGGTGACGACCCATTCGTCGCCGTCCTTGACCGCGCGGGTCTTCAGCGAGGCGAGGTCGGAGCCCGACTCGGGCTCGGAGAAGCCCTGGCACCAGATCTCCTCGCCGGTCAGGATCGGCTCCAGGTAGCGCTGCTTCTGCTCGTCGGTGCCGTGGGCGATGACGACTGGCCCGCCCATCGCCAGCCCCAGCACGTTGGCCGGGCTCGGCGCTTCCTGGGCGGCTGCCTCGCCGACGAAGATGGCCTGCTCGATCATCGTCGCGCCGCGGCCGCCGTACTCCTTGGGCCAGGAGATCCCGGCCCAGCCGGCGGCGTGGAGCTTCAGCTGCCACTCGCGGCGGAAGGACATCACCTCATCGAGGGAGCCCTCCGGTTCGGGACCGGGGTTGTTCTCCCCGATCCAGGTTGCGACCTCGTCGCGGAACTCCTCCTCCGATGGCGACAGCGTCAGGTCCATCGGCCGCGCAGCATATACGTCCCTGGCCAGGTGGCCAGGGACGCTGCTGCGGGGCGGGGCCGGGACGAGTGCGCCCGGTCAGTCCGCCTCTATTCGGAGCCGCAGACCTTCATCCCGTAGGCCTGCGCTTCCTTGGTGGCGGTTTCGAACGGGTTGGTCGACTTGCCGCCGACGATCGATTCCGGATCTTCTTCGGCTTCGGCCGCCCCTTCTTCGAGGCTGGTGACGATCTTTTCGATCTGTTCTTCGTCGCCTTCCGGCGCCGCGAGTTCGCCGATTTCTTCGCCCTGCGCCTTGACGTTCGGCACGACGTAGTTTTCGACGAGTTCGATTTCCTGGGCCTTGCTCGGTTTCTTGGTTTCCGAGAGGCCTTCTTCTTCGACGTACTTTTCGACTTCTTCGTTCAGTTCGGTGTCCTTGGCCTTGCAGATGCCGTCGGCTTTGGCGATGAACTGCTGCTTGGTCAGCGCCGCTTCTTCGCCGCCGGAGGTTGCGCCGCTGCTCGAGCTGCTGCCACCGCCGCCGCAGCCGGCAACGATCGCGACCAGCAATGCCGCGAACAGAGCCGCGAGGCCCAGCTTGCCCTTACTCAAATTGCTCCCCTTCGATTTGGTGGTTCGGGAGCGGATCAAGCTACAGCCCGCGGGCGACGCTCGGCCGCCCGCGGGCAAATCAGGATCAGACCCGCTGAATCAGCGTTCCCGTCCCGAGACCGCCGCCGCAGCACATCGTCACCAGGCCCATCTCCTTGTCGGAGCGCTCCATCTCGTGGAGCAGGCTGGTGATCAGCCGGGCACCGGTCGAGCCGAGCGGGTGGCCGATCGCGATCGCGCCGCCGTTGACGTTGACCCGGTCCATGTCGGGATCGAGCTCACGGCGCCAGGCGGCGACGACCGAGGCGAACGCCTCGTTGATCTCAACCAGGTCGATGTCGTCCATCTTCATCCCGTTGCGCTCGAGCAGCTTCTGGGTCGCCGGGATCGGGCCGGTCAGCATGATCACCGGGTCGACGCCGACGGTGGTGATGTCGTAGATCCGCGCCCGCGGCTTCAGCCCCAGGGCCTCGGCCTTCTCGCGCGTCATCAGCAGCACTGCGGCGGCGCCGTCGGAGACCTGCGAGGAGTTGCCGGCGGTGATCTTGCCGTCCTCCTTGAACGCCGGCTTCAGCGCCGAGAGCGCCTCGATCGTCGTATCGCGCAGGCCCTGGTCGGTCATGTAGGTGTCGCCGTTGACCTGCATCGGCACCATCTCGCGCTCGTAGCGGCCCTCGTCGGTCGCCTTCCGCGCCAGCTGCTGGGAGCGGACGCCGAACTCGTCGAGCTCGGAGCGCGGGATCTCCCATTTGTCGGCGATCATCTCGGCCGAGAGACCCTGCGGGATCAGGTCGTAGCGCTCCATCAGCTCGGGCGAGAAGGCGAGCCCGCGCTCGCCCATGATCTCGGCCGCGCCGGCGAAGCTGTTCTTGCCCATGTGCTCGACCCCGCCGCCGATCGCGACGTCGTGGACGCCGGAGGCGATCAGCGTCGCCGCGAAGTTGACCGCCTGCTGGGCGGACCCGCACTGGCGGTCGACGGTGGTCGCCGGGACCTCCTCGGGCAGCCCGGCCTCGAGCCAGGCGTTGCGGCCGATGTTCAGCGACTGGGTGCCCCACTGCTGGACGCAGCCGGCGATCACGTCGCCGACCTCGATCGGATCGATCCCGGAGCGCGAGATCAGCTCCGCGTAGGTCTTCGCAAGCAGGTTCGAAGGATGGAGGTCCTTGTAGTAGCCCTTCTCGGGATGACCGCGGCCGACCGGCGTGCGAACCGCCTCGACGATCACTACCTCGCGCCCTCCGAGCTTGCCTCTTCCGTTCTCCATCGACTGTTCTCCCATTCAGAGTGATCCGGGTCGGCGGGCGCCTGCGTCGAGCCGGTGAGGACCTGGTGACTGGCCAGTCAGCCAGTGTTTGGGCGCGCGTCACGATTCTACGTGAAGCTGATAGGAAACCCGTCCAATGAGCGCCAACCAGGGGTACGCGAATCCGGGGATCGCGGGCAGTGGAGCCATCGCCACGGGCATTGCCGCCGTCTCGACCACTACCGCGGAGACGATCCTGCTCGCCCGCAGCGAGGCCTCGGCCTGGCGGGCGGAGGAGAAAGTCGTCGCCGCCTGCGCCAAGATCGAGGGCGCCGAGCCCTCGCGCCTGCGGGTCACCACCGACCCCGCCGATCTCGCCGACTGCGACGTCGTCGTCGAGGCGATCGTCGAGGAGCTCGACAAGAAGGCCGAGCTGATCCGCACCCTCGACGCCGCCTGCCCGAGCTCGGACCTCGCGACCACGACCTCGTCGCTGGGGATCGCCGACATCGCCGCCGCCGCCGGAGTCGAGCGCCTCTTCGGCCTCCACGTCTTCAACCCGGTGCCGCGGATGGCGCTGGTCGAGGTCTGCATCCCCGACGGCGCCAACGGCGCCCGCGAGAAGGCGATGGCCTGGTGCGCGGCGCTCGGCAAGACCGCCGTCGAGGTCCCCGACCAGGCCGGCTTCGTCGTCAACCGCCTGCTCTTCCCCTACCTCTTCGACGCCGTCCGGCTGATGGAGCGGACCGGCATGGAGGCCGGTGAGGTCGACGCCTGCATGAAGCTCGGCGCCGGCCACCCGATGGGCCCGCTCGCCCTGCTCGACTTCGTCGGTCTCGACGTCGCCGAGGCGATCGGCGACGCCCTCCACGCCGACTCCGACGACCCCGCCCACAGGCCGCCGGGGCTGATGGTCGAGATGGTGGGAGAGCAGAAGCTCGGGCGCAAGAGCGGCGCCGGCTTCTACTCCTACGACTGAGGAAGCGACGGCTCCGTTCGTCGCTTGTCCCCTATAGAGACGTAAGCGACGAACGGAGGGGCCGAGGCTATTCGGCGGGTTCGGCGGTTCGCTTTCCGGACCGGTCCCAGATCACGTCGGCCTCGGAGATGTTTTGGCGGCGAGCGGCGGATTCGACCTCGTCCCAGGGGAGGGCGGCGTCGGGGAGCTCGTCCCAGCGGGCGAGGTCGAGGGCCTCGATCGAGCCCTTGAGCGCCGGCCCGAGGTGCTCCTCGGAGCGGAGCAGGGCCCTCAGGACCTCGAGCTGCTTGTCGGTCAGGCGTACAACCCACATGCGGGTACCTCCAGCTTGAGCAGAACGCAGGTTGCCCGGAGAAGCTAGGACCGCGAACGGACGGAACCGCCGTTTGAGCCCTTGCCGGTGGTGCCGCTGATCCGCACCGCCTCGATCCGGTTCTCGCGCACCGCCTCGACCCGCAGGGTGTAGCCGTTGGCGGTGATCGTGTCGCCGCGCTTGGGCAGCCGGCCGAGCTCGCCGAAGACGTAGCCGCCGACCGAGTTGTAGGCGTCGGTATCGACGGGCAGCTCGATGCCGGCGTCCTCGAGGTCGCCGAGGCTGACGTGGCCGCGCACGAACCAGTCGCCGTTGGTGAGTTTGCGCAGTGCCGCCGCGCGCGGGTCGGTCTCGTCCTCGATCTCCCCGACAACCTCCTCGAGGATGTCCTCGACGGTGACGATCCCGACCGTGCGGCCATACTCGTCGACCACCACCGAAAGCGAGGTGCGCTGGACCTGGAGGTCGTGCAGGAGGTCGTCGAGCGGGCGCGTCTCCGGCACGATCAGGGCGTCGCGGACGACCGGCTCGATCGTCGCCTCCGGCCCCTCGCTCATGTAGAGGCGGATCAGGCTGTTGTTGTGGACGACGCCCTTGACCCGGTCGGGGTTGTCGTCTTCGATCACGACCAGGCGGGTGTGCCCGGAGGTGACGCAGCGCCGCAGCGCCGCCTCGACCGTCTCGGCGGCATCGACGGTCACGACCGCCGGGATCGGCGTCATCACCTCGCGCGCCTCCTGCTCGTGGAGGTGGAAGACTCCGCCGAGCATCCCCGCCTCACCGGGGTCGAGGCCGCCCTGACGGGCGCCGCGGGAGATGATCAGCCGCAGCTCCTCCGGCGAGGTCGCCTCGGAGTCGGAGTCGATGTCGACCCGGTACACGTGGCGGACCAGCCAGTTGGCCGGGACGTTGGTGGCGACGATCAGCGGGTGCAGCACGCGGCGGAAGAAGACCAGCGGCCGCGAGACTTTCATCAGCACGCTCTCGGCGCTGGCGATCGCGACCATCTTCGGCGACTGCTCGCCGAGGATCACGTGCAGGAAGGTGACGATGATGAAGGCGATCGCGATCGACAGCGCCACCGACAGCGTGTGGCCGACGACGTTGCCGAACAGCGGCTCGAAGATCGTCGCCAGGGCGGGCTCGCCGAGGAAGCCGATGCCGAGCGAGGCGAGCGTGATCCCGACCTGGCTGGTGGCGACGAATTCGTCGACGTGGTCGAGCTGGTCGAGGGCCAGGGCGGCGCCGCGGATGCCCTCGTCGCGCATCTGCTCGAGCCGGGCGCGGCGCGAGCGCACGACCGCGAACTCGGCGGCGACGAAGAAGCCGTTGACCGCGATCAGCGCCAGCAGCAGGACGAGCAGGAGCGCGGTCATGCGCGCAGGAGGGCGCTGATCCGGCTATGCGGCCCGGTACTTCGGGCTGGGACGTCCTCGGCCATTCGGCTTTCTGAATATACCCAGGCCTTCCGCCGCACCACGCCCGGATGCAATATTGGCGGCCGGATGACCCGCGTTGCCACGCTCAGCGAGATGCTCGAAGAGATCGTCCACCTCGGTGAGGCGACCGGGATGGAAGAGCACGCCCACGAGCTGCGCGGCGAACTCGAGGGGCGCCTGGCGACGGTGCGCGCGGCGACGACCGGCGCCACAGTCCCGCGCGTGATCGCGCTCGATCGCCTCGACCCACCGCGGGTCGCCGGCTTCTGGGTGCCGGAGATGATCTCGATCGCCGGTGGCGAGGACGTCGCCGGCGATCCCGGCATCAACCCGGCCACGGTCGGCTGGGGAGAGCTGGCGAGCCTGCGCCCGGACGCCCTCCTGGTGATGCCCGACGGCGACCTCGACGGCGCCCGCGCCCAGGCAATGGAGCACTGGGAGCTGCTGGCGGGCCTCGGCGCCGACCGCGCCTTCGCGGTCGACCCGGCCGCCTTCAGCGATGCCGGACCGCGCCTGGTCGACGGCATCGAGCTGCTCGGCCACCTCCTGCACCCCGACCTGATGGGCCCGCCCGGCGCCGTCGGCTTCGCCAGGCTGCGCTCGCCCGCGCCGCGGCCGATCGGCAGCTGAGTCAGGCGATCGCGATCGCGGCGACAACCGAGATCGCGCCGACCAGCACCATCGCCGCCAGCTCGACCGCGAGCCGGTTGCGCCCGAAGCGGCCGCGCTCGCCGAGCACGATCGCGCCGCCGCAGATCACCCCGGCGATCAGCCCGCCGAGGTGGGCGCCGATGCTGACGTTCGCGGCGGTGAAGCTGAAGATCAGGTTGATGACGATGAGGAAGCCGATCTCGCCGGCGATCGCGTCCATCCCCCGCCCCCGGGCGAGGACGAAGGTGGCGCCGAGGATGCCGAAGATCGCCCCCGAGGCGCCCAGCGTCAGGGCGTTGGGGTCGAGGACCATCACCCCCAGCGACCCGGCCAGCAGCGCCGCGAAGTAGAGGACCGTGAAGCGCAGCGTCCCCAGCGCCGGCTCGAGGATGCGGCCGATGAAATAGAGCAGGAACATGTTGAAGCCGATGTGGATCAGGCTGGCGTGCAGGAAGCCGCTGGTCAGCAGCCGGTACCAGTCGCCTTCGGCGACGAAGGGCCCGAAGAGGCCGAAGTTGAAGACGACCTTGCCGCTCGGGTTGTTGATGCCGCCGGAGCCGCCGGCGATCTCGATCAGGTAGACGACGACGTTGATCGCGATCAGCACCATCGTCGCCGGGAAGGCGCCGAACTGGCCGGGGGTGCCGGTCGGGTTGCGAACGACGCGGGTGCGCTGGCGCATGCACTCGGGGCAGCGCATGCCGACCGGGGTCGGCGTCATGCAATCAGGGCAGATCGGCCGCCCGCAGGAGGAGCAGGAGACAGCGGTCTCGCGACCGGGATGGCGGTAACAGGTCTGGGCCACGGGACGGTTCAGCCTACAATCGCCGCCGATGGAGCCCGCCAGCCCCGCCCGGTTGTACGCCTCGTTGGCCGGGTTCCTGCTCGTCGGCATCGGCGTCGCCGGCTTCTTCTACGGCT
The DNA here is from genome assembly GCA_963839115.1 of uncultured Actinomycetes bacterium. Lineage (GTDB taxonomy): Bacteria > Actinomycetota > Thermoleophilia > Solirubrobacterales > 70-9 > VAYN01. The sequence goes on along the minus strand of CAWITM010000001.1, from coordinate 217,200 downwards.
CCGATTTCGGTGCGCCGGGCGAAGTCGTGCCATGCCTCGGCGCCCTGCGGGTGAACGGCTGGCTGAACGTCCTCCATGCCGCCCTCGGCGGCCTCGGCCTGCTCGCCGGCGCGACCGGCGCCAGCCGCCGCTTCGCCCAGCTCGCCGGCCTGTTGCTGACCGCGATGGCGGTCTGGGGATGGGCGCTCGGCGCCGGCGATGCGATCCTCGGCTTCATCCCCTGCGCCGGCGGCGACGAAGCGCTCCACCTGGTGCTGGGACTGCTTGGGCTCGGAGCCGCCGCGGCGACGCCAAGGCGGGTGGTGCGGGCCGGAGCCGGCTCGCGGCGGGAGTCCCGCGACGCTCGGGCCGCCACCTAGCGCGCGCAGCGGCCCAGCCCGCAGCGACCTAGAGCCGCGAGCGCAGGCCGCCGGTCAGAGCCCGCAGGCCGCTCTCGCCGCCCTGCTTGCCGCGACGGCGCAGCTCGAACAGCACCAGCGCCCCGGTCGCCACCCCGCCGGCGCCGACCGCGACCACCGGCCGCACCCAGTTGCGCGGGTCGCGCAGTGCCCGCATCTCGGACTCGGAGAGCTCCTCGGCCCAGTCGGAGAGCTCCTCGGCGGCGGCGGCGCCGATCGCCGAGAAGGTGTCCTCGATCCGTCCCGAGAGCCGGTCCGGCGGGTCGATCGGCCGCAGCGCGTCGATCAGCAGCGCCTCGACGTCCCAGGTCGAAGCGGGCTCACTCGGGGTCATCGGCCATCTCCTCCTGCAGCTGCTTGATCGCGCGATGGATCAGCACCTTGGTGGCGCCGTCCGAGCGCCCCAGCGCCCGTGCGATCTCGCGGTTGTCCATGCCCAGCGCGAAGCGCATGATCAGCGCCTCGCGGCGGTCGTCGGAGAGGTGATCGAGGTTGGCGATCACCTGGCGCAGCTCCTCGCGGCCGGCGGCGATCTCCTCGGTGTCGTGGCGGGCGGCAATCGGGTCGGCGTTTTCCAGCGGCGTCTGCGGGCGTCGCGAGCGATCGCGGTAGTAATTCGAGGCGAGGTTGTGGGCGATCCGGATCAGCCACGGCCGCAGCGGCCGCCCAGCGGACTCGCGGCGCGCCCGGTCGAAGTGCCGGTAGGCCTGCAGGAAGGCCTGCTCGGTGAGGTCCTCGGCGTCGTGGTGATTGCCGACCCGGTAGTAGGCGTAGGAGTAGACGTCGCGCAGATGGGCGCGGTAGAAGTCCTCGAAGGCGCGGTCGAGCTCCGCCTTCGCCGCCGGCTCCAGATCGGCCGGCTCGACGTTGCGGGACGCCGGTGTCGGCTCGGAGTCGTCGGGCTCCGCCGGCGCGGAGGGTTCGACCTCCACCCTCTCCTCCTCCGGCTCGGGCTCGCTCACCGGCCAAGATTAGATCGGTTGGCGCCGCGCCGTTCACGCCGCCCGCCGCTCGCGCTCGGCTCGGCGCAGTCCGGCGACCCATTCGTCGGCGCCGACCTCGCCGCCGATCAGCTTGGCGAGGCCGTCGAGCGCGTCGGAGGGGCTGCCCGAGGCGGCGACCGTGGCCGCCAGCAGCGGCGTCGTGTCGAGGCCCTCGGAGGCCTGGCCGATGATCCCGGGGATGTCGGCCGCCGGGGTGCCGGTGCCGAGCAGCTCGCCGGCGCGGCGATTGCGGCCGGTCGGTGCCATCATCGTCGCGGTCAGGTCGCCGACCCCGGCGAGCCCGGCGAAGGTCTCCAGCTCGGCGCCATGGAGGAGCGCGTAGTCGATGCACTCGCGCCAGATCTCGGCGACGGCGATCCCGGCCGCGTTCAGGCCGTGTGGCTCGGCTGCCGCGGCGGCCAGCGCGGCGGCGTTCTTGGCGGCGCCCGCCATCTCCACGCCGACGACGTCGCGCGAGCGCTCGCAGACCAGGCCGGCCTTGTCGAAGACCTCGCCGAGCTGCGAGCGCAGGTCGGGGTCGGCGGAGCCCAGCACCAGCGCCGCCGAGCCGGAGACCGCCTCGCGGGCATGGGCCGGGCCGCCGAGGCAGGCAACCGCGCGCGCCCGCACCCGCTCGCCGACGTACTCGGAGGGCAGCTGGCCCTGCGGCGCGATCAGCCCCTTGGTCAGCAGCAGCACCGCCGAGCGCTTGCTGGCCCGGTCGGCGATTGCCCCGACCGCCGCCGGCAGCGACTTCGACGGGATCGCCAGGCAGATCAGGTCGAGGCCGGCGAGCTCGATCTCCGAGGCCGGGCGCACGTCGATCGTCTCCGGCAACGGCACGCCGGGCAGGTAGCGCTCGTTTTCGCCCTTCTCGACCAGCTCGGCGACGCGCTCGATGTTGCGGGCGCCGAGCTGGACCTCGAGCCCGCCGCGGGCCAGCAGCACTGCCACCGCGGTGCCCCAGCTGCCGGCACCGATCACGGCGGCGCGGCGCATCGGCGGCAGGCCGCCGAGGTCTTCCCACTGCAGCAGGACGTTGGGCCAGATCCGCGCCGTCACCGTTTCGGCCAGCGCCTTCGAGGGCTCCTCGGATTGCGGGAAGGTCATCGCCTTGCCGAGCCGGACCTTGCACTTGCGCGGCCGGATCCGCCAGCCGCGACGGACCTCTTCGGTGCCGAGGACGGCCGCCGGCAGCACCGGGGCCCCGGTCTGCAGCGCCAGCCGCCCGACCCCGCGCCGCGGGTTGGCGAGGCTGCCGGTGCGGTGCCGGGTCCCCTCGGGAAAGATGCAGACGGTGCCGCCGCGTTCGACGATCAGCCGCGCCGTCTCCATCGCCTCCTCGTCGGAGGAGCCGCGGCGGATCGGGAAGGCCCCGAGGCGCGACAGGAACCAGGCCTGGAAGGGGTTGTTGAAGAGCTCCTGCTTGGCGACGTAGTTCATCGGCCGCCACCAGGGCAGCGAGCCGCCGATGACGAAGGGGTCGAGGAAGGAGCGGTGGTTGGCGGCGACGATCAGCCCGCCCTTGACCTTGGCGTAGGGCCGGCCGGTGCGGGCGAGCCGGAAGTAGACGAGGAAGAACGGCAGGAAGATCGCGCGGATGAACAGGTACAGCGCCCAGTTCACGCTGTGCTTGCGCGTGTAGGCGTGGAGGGCCGCGTGGCGGTCGTCCGAGATCACCTCATGCGCTACACGGAGGCGCGGGCGCGGTTACCCACCGATTTACCAGGCGGCGTCGAGCAGGCGCCGCAGATCGCCGGTGCCGAGCGGCGTGCCGGGGACGAAGCTCAGCTCGTGGCGTTCGAGCATCGCCTCGATCGCGGCCTCTCTGCGGTCCTCGGCGGCGCCGAGGGCGCCGAGCCCGGGCGGGTCGCCACCGAGCTCGCGCAGGCGCGCCGGCAAGGTCTCGACGCTGGCGCCGACGGCAGCGGCCAGCTCCGCGTAGAGCTCCGGCGCCCGCGCCGCGAGGAAGGCGACAGCGTGCGGCAGGACGGCGGCGTTGGCGGCCGCGTGCGGGGTGCCGCAGGTGCCGACCAGGGTCTGGCAGACGACGTGGTGGAGGCCGAAAAGCGCCGAGTCGATCGCGTAGCCGGAGAGCAGCGAGCCGAGGGCGAGGCTCCGCGGATCGCGGACGCCCGGATCCTGGTCCAGGGCGCCAGCGATCAGACCGGCGCCGCGCAGGGCGAGCAGGGTGGCGACCGGGTTGGCGAAGGGCGTGTAGAGCGAATCGGCGGCGTGGGCCAGGGCGTTCATCGAGCTGGCCCGCAGCTCGTCCTCGGGGGCGCTGGTCATCAGCTCCGGGTCGGCGAGGACCAGCGCCGGGCGGACCAGGCCGCTGGCCCGTTCCTCGGCCCCGGCCGGCAGCCGGTGGATCGCCGTCATCTCGGCGCCCGACATCGTCGTGGGAATCGCCGTCACGGCGTTGCCGCCGACCGCCGCCAGGGCCTTGGCGGTGTCGATCACGCGACCGCCGCCGAGTGCGACCAGCGGCCCGTCGCCGACCCGGTCGAGCAGCGCCGCGGCGAGATCGGTGACGCTCCCCGCCGGCACCTCGTGGACGGCCGTCGCCGCCTCGGTCAGCGCGCTCGCCTCACCGCCGAGGATCCGCGCCGTGCTCAGCAGCTCGAAGCCCTCGACGCCCTGCTCGCTCAGCAGGTCGACCGCCCGCTCGAGCCCGTCCTCGCGCAGGAGGACGGTGCGACCCGCGTCGCGCCAGACGAAGTCGTCGGGCATCTAGGTCGCCGGCGTCCGCGGGTTGACGACCGGGCGCAGGTTCGGTTCGACCTCGTCGCGCAGGTGCTCGAAGTCGGGCGGCAGCGAGAGCTTCTCGCCGAGGTGCTCGAGCGGCTCGTCAACGGTGAACCCGGGGCCCATCGTCGCGATCTCGAAGAGCACGCCGCTGGGCTCGCGGAAGTAGATCGACTTGAAGTAGAAGCGATCGATCTCAGGGGTCGGGTGGGCGCCGCCGGCCACCGCCTTCTCGCGCCACTGCATGTGCTCCTCGACCGTCGAGGCCCAGGCGACGTGGTGGACGCTGCCGGCGCCCTGGATCCCGGGCTCGCCCGGCGGCGGGTCATATATGTAGAGACCGCCGCGACTGTCGCCGCGAGCCTCCCAGCCGCCGTCGGTCGGCTCGAACTCGAGTGCCTCCAGCAACCCCGTGCTCGCGGCCGGCGCCGCCGCGTAGGCGCGCACCGCATGGAACCCCTGCAGGGCCAGCTCGGCCGGGATCTCCGGATGCTCGGCGACGAGCGGCGTGTCGGGGACGTCGGCGACCAGCAGCTCGTGGTCGAGCCCCTCGGGATCGGCGAAGCGCAGGCTGTCGCCGTCGCGCGTCGTCTCGATGTCGAGGGCGCCGAGCCGGCCGCCCCAGAAGTCGAGCGCCGCCGGCGAAGCGACCCGCCAGGCGATCCGATGGACCATCCCCGCCCCCGGCCGGCCAGGTGCGACGCCCGGGAACTCGAAGAAGGTCAGGTCGGCGCCGGGGTCGCCCCCCTCGTCGGCGAAGAACAGGTGGTAGACGGTCGGCGAGTCCTGGTTGACGGTTTTCTTGACCAGCCGCAGGCCCATCACGCCGGCGTAGAAATCGACGTTTCGCTGGGCGTTCTCGGTGATCGCGGTGATGTGGTGGATGCCCTCTAGCTTCATCCCCCACCTATACCATCCCGGCGATGAGCCCCTGGCGACGACGCGTGGTCAAAGGGCTGGTGATCCTCGGCTCGCTCCTCGCCTTTCTCAGCGTCTTCGCGATCTGGACCGAGCGCCAGGCGCTCAACACCGCAGACTGGGTCCACACCAGCGGTCGCCTGATTCGCAACCAGACGATTCGCACGGCGCTGAGCGAATACCTGGTCGAACAGATCTACGAAAACGTCGACGTCGAAGAAGAACTCGAAGGGATCCTGCCCGGCGAAACCAAGGAACTGGCCGGGGCGGCGGCCGGCGGGCTGCGCCAGGTGGCCAGCGGCGGCGCCGAAAAGGTCCTGGAAACCGGCACCGCCCAGGGCCTCTGGGAAGACGCCAACCAGACCGCCCACGAACAGCTCCTCGCCGTCCTCGAAAACAAGAAAGAAGCGGTCGACACCGCCAACGGCGAAGTCAAGCTCAACCTCGGCAGCCTGCTGACCAACCTCGCCGGGCAGGTCGGCCTCGGCGGCGCCCTGGCCGAAAAGCTGCCGCCGGAAGCCGGTCAGATCAAGATCCTCAAGTCCAACCAGCTGAAGACCGCGCAGGACATCGTCGTCGCGATCAAAGGCCTGGCGCTGATCCTCTCGATCCTCACCTTCCTGGTCTTCGCCGCAGCGATGTACCTGACCCGCGGCGGACGCTGGATCACCGTTCTCTTCAGCGGCGCCGGCCTGATCGTCGCCGGGCTGCTGGTGATCGTCGCTCGCCACATCGCCGGCGGCATCGTCGTCGACCAGCTGGTCAAACAGGACAACATCAAGCCCGCCGCCGAAGCCGCCTGGGGCATCGGCACCTCGCTGATGATCAGCATCGCGGTGACGATCATCGTCGTCGGCGTCTTCTTCGCCGCCGCCGGCTGGCTCTCCTCGCCGAGCGGCTCGGCGCGGGCGGTGCGCCGGGTGATCGCGCCGGCGCTCAGCGACTGGCTCCCCTGGGTCTACAGCGGCCTCGCGGTGATCGTCGGCATTTACCTGCTCTCGGCTACGGGAGTCGGGCTGCGGACCTTCCTGACCGTGCTGGTGATCGCCGGGATGGCGGCCTTCGGCATCCACGAGCTCAGCAAGCAGACGGCCGAGGAATTCCCCGGCGCCAGCTTCGACGACACCTTCGGCGCGCCGCGCGACCGGTTCGTCGCCGCGGTAAAAGGCGCCAACCTTGGCGAGCGGGCCTCGAAACTGCGCGACGGCCTGCCGGAGGTCAAACGGCCCGAAGTGCGGCTGCCCGACGTGCGCCGCCCGGGCGGCGGCGGCCAGGGCGGTGGGAGCGATCAGGGAGGTGGTGGCGCCGAGGGCGGTTCGACGGGCGGTGGCGCGCCGCCGACCGAGGAAGCGCCGACCCAGATTCTCGACAACCAGGACGCCCTCCTGGCACGGCTCGAGCGGCTCGGCAACCTGCGTGACCGCGGCGTTCTCACCGACGAGGAGTTCGCGGCCGAGAAGGCCCGGCTGCTCAACCGTCCCGAGTCCTAGTCCGCCGGCTCAGACGGTCGGGTCGGGCAGGACCGTCGCCGTGCAGTGCGGGCAGCGTTTGGCGGCGACCGAGATCGAGGTGGTGCATTCCGGACAGGGCCGGGTCTTGGCCGAGACGCCCCTGGCGTCCTGGTAGGTCTTGTAGGGGACGATCACCAGGAAATAGACGGCGGTGGCGGTGGCCATGAAGGTCAGTGCCGCGTCGATGACGGCGCCGTAGTGGAATTCGCTGCCGTTGATGGTGAAGGCCAGTCCGCCGAAGTTCGGTTCGCCGAAGATCGCGGCGACGATCGGCGTGATCAGGCCTTCGACGAGCGCCTCGACGAGGGCAAAGGTTGCCAGCGCCATCACCAGGCCGACGGCGACCGTGATCAGATCGCCTTTGAGCATGAATTCTTTGAAGCCCTTGATCATCTGGTGCGACATTCGGCCGAATGCCGGCACCTCCTCCCGGCTCCCCCCGATCATTCGGTCAAGCGATTCTTTTCCCGCTACGCATTCCGCAGAGCTTCCGGCATCAAGAGAAAATTCACTGTTACGTATTCACCGTAACTTTCACTCGTACAGCCTTGGTGACTCGAAGGCAAACAGTCCGATCGTTGCCGGGAACCGTTTGACATCGTCCTCACGGGCGTCTTCTTCCTCTTTGATCTCGAGTATTCGGCCGAGCGCGCCCTCGAGGATATTGGCGACTTCGTCCCATGCCTCCCAGCGCATCTCAGCCGTGGTGACGCTGAGATGTCGGTTGTCTTTCGCGTCGAAGCTGCCGGCTTCGATCGCGTCGCTGGCCCGCCTGTAGAGCGCCTTCATGATCGCGACGCCAATTCCGGTTTGCGCTCCCGAAGGGAGCGTCGCGAAGCAGAGGTCATCGAACATCAGGTTGGTCCGGCTGCGGTAGGTGGTTTTCACGCTGCCGCGAATCTGTTCCTTGCCGACCTCCTCGATGCATTCCAGTTCGAGCAGGGTGCGGAAGTGATAGGCGACGTTGGAAAGCTGCGTACCGATCTTCGCGCTCGCTTCCACCGGCGCTATCGGCTGTTCGTTCATCAACTCGAGGACTTTCACCCTGACCGGGTGTGCCATCGCCTTCGCGAGCCGCAGCTCGATGTCCTGACGCACCGTGACCTTTTTTGTCTCGCTGCGCGGAGTTGCCCGTGCCGAGCCTTTGCCTGCCATCCCGCCTCCTGTGCTGGTGTTGCTTGTATTTGGCTGAGCATTGAACGTTATTCCGGTGTTCAGTAAAAGACAAGGAAAGTGGGATAAGTAACGTTTTTATTCCCCCAGCACTGGATGTTTCTGCACTAAAAAGACGGCACGCGTGATCCGTCACGTGGGGAGGCTCGGCCTCCACTTGGGAACGCGAATGCAGGGGGGTGATGAACTTGACGATCCGTCGCACCGACACGGCCATGCCGGTAGTCCAGATAGCCAAGCTCGGCTAGCGCCGATGAAGCGAGCAGCGGTTCCTAGGGCCGCACTCTCGCTCCGGATAGCTTCTCCGTGCGACATGAATCCCCGAAACCATCTGCCGAAGTGACCCCGCCGACCGCGGGCGAGGTCGCCGCCTACGCCCACGAGGACGCGGTCGAGGCGATCGAGCTGGCCCGCCAGCCCGAGCACGCCTACCCGGTGACGACGATCGGCGACGGTGCCGAGCGCCACGCCCACCTCACCGGGTTCCAGCGCCGCTGGTGGCTGCAGCTCGACGAAGACTGGCCCGATTCGCTGCGCGAGGCCTACAACGACGCCTTCACCCGCGAGCTGAGCGATGCCTCCGTCGCCGTCGTCGAGCTTCACTTCGACGCCCCCGGCGGCGATTTCACCAACATCGGCGTCGTCGACCTCGCCCGCTGGGAGCCGACCTTCCCCTACGACCCGGCCAGCACCGGCTGGGTCAAGCAGGACGCTCGCTCGCGGGTCGGCTGGCGGCGCCGCTCGATGCTCCGCAAGCTCTTCAGGCGCGACACGGCGCCAAAGCCGAGCCGCTCGCCGGGCGATCAGTCCTGAGGGCGGCCGTCGGAGTTGCCGTCGCCGTCCTGCGTCCAGCGCCCGTGGCGCCGCTGGATCCGGAACGCGACGAACATGACCGCGCAGGAGAGCAGGGCGAGGCCGAGCACGATCCCGCCGGCGGCGAGCGGGCCTAGGTTCGCGAGGAGCACGGCCGGGACCCTACGCGTGGCGGCTAAAGGATTCCCAGTCGGTCGAATTCCGTCCGCGCGGTTGGTTAAGAGTTCCTACCCATGGGTAGGCCCTCCCCCATGCGGGACTTCGTAGTTGCCGCCTGGAAGCGGAGCAGACATCGAGAGCGGGACCTGCGCCACGTCGTCGCCGGCACCGCCGAACAGGCGATCGTCGCGATCGCCGCGGCCCGTCCCCTCCACCACCAGCCGGGCGTCTATGAAGCCTGGCCCGCCGATGACCCGGGCAGCAACCTGCGAATCACCTACGCGACCGCCCGCCGCCAGTTGCCGCTGCGCCCGGAACGCGACTGAGCGCCCGCAGCGCCGCCCCGAACCCCTCATCCCCCGATCGGCAGCCTCGGGTTGGCCCCCCAGAAGACGATCGTGCCGACCATGCCGATGATGTGGACGGCGACGATGTTGAAGGCCATCGAGCGGGCAGTCGCGGTGCCGACCCCGACCGGCCCGCCCGAGGCGGTGTAGCCGTAGTAGCAGCCGACCGCGACGATCACGGTCGCCATCGCCATCCCCTTGGCGAGGCTGAAGAGCAGGTCGGTGGGGTCCTGGAACATCCAGAAGATCAGCGTGTAGCCCCCCGCGGAGACGTCGGCGACCTGCTTGACCACCGCCAGGTAGGAGGCCAGATACATCACCCCGATCCCGACCAGGTAGATGAACGGCAGGGCGATCCAGGCGCCCAGGAGCCTGGAGGCGCAGAGGAAGGTCACTGGCGGCACCCCCATCACTTCCAGGGCGTCGATCTCCTCCGAGATCCGCATCGCGCCGATCTCGGCGACGATCCCGGTGCCGACCTTGGCCGAGAGGATGTAGCCGAAGGCGTAGGGCAGCGCCTCGCGCAGATCGCAGAAGGCGGCAAAGAGGCCGGCGTAGGACGGCACCCCCTGGGCGCGGAAGAAGTAGGCGCCCTGGATCCCGCACTGCAGGCCCAGGATGAAGACGAAGGCCCAGATGATCAGCCCCGAGCCCAGGATCAGGATGCCGGCCTGGCGCAGGGTCTCACCGAGGAAGCGGAAGGCCCTGCCCGAGTAGACCTCGGCGGCGACCCGGGCGCCGAAGCGGACGATCTCCCCGAAGCTCTCGAGCCAACCCAGCGGGGCCGCAAGCCAACCGTTCACGCCGGCTCCATCCCTAGCGGATCGTCTGCAGTTCGGGATGGGTCGCCAGGAGCAGCGCCGTGAAGGCGTAGTTGAAGGCAAAGACCCCGACCAGGGAGATCACCACCGACTGGTTGACGGCACGGCCGACCCCGGCCGCCCCGCCCGAGGCGGTCATCCCCTTGAAGCAGGCGACGATCGCGATGATCGCCCCGAACGCCGTGCACATCGCCACCGATCCCCAGATATCGGTGACCGAGGCGTTTGAGAAGAGGGTGGCGAAGAAGCCGCCGAGGGACTGGTGGTAGATCAGCTCGGCGGCGATCCCGGCGGCCAGGCCGAAGAGGATCGCAAAGGCGTCCAGGAGCGCCGTCACCACCATCAGGGCCAGGAAGCGGGGGACGACCAGGTTCTTGATCGGATCGACGCCGAGGACCTGCAGGGCGTCCAGCTCCTCGCGGATCTTGCGGGCGCCGAGGTCGGCGGTGATCGCCGTGCCGGCGACGCCGCCGACGACCACCGCGGTGACGATCGGGCCGATCCAGCGGATCGCGGTCAGCACGAAGAAGCCGCCGAGGCGATCGAGCGAGCCGAAGACCTGCAGCGGGCCGGCCGCCTGCAGGCCCGGGGCGCCGAGGTTCAGGGCGAAGGTCGAGATCAGAAGCGGAAACCAGCAGAGGCGCAGGGCGAAGTAGATCTGGCCGATCAGCTCGAGGCCGTAGGGGCGCGGTGAGCGCAGCGCCGAGACCAGGGTGCGCGCGGTGAGGATGGTCATCGCGCCGGCCTGCTCGAGGAGCCTGACCGACGGGCCCAGCCGTTGGGTTAGCGCCGGTCCCGCCACCAGCCCATAGCCCGGGTAAGCGGGCCGCTCTCCTCCGCGGTTGCGCCCGCGCCGCTCTCGTGCACCCGGCGCCGGGCCTCGGTCCGGGCTCGCCGCTCAGCCGCCAGGCGGGCCTCGGAGAGCTGTGCGACGAGCGTGTCGCGGGTCTGCTCGAGCTCCTCGACGCCGGCGATGTGGGCGACGCTGATCCGCGGGGCCGTCGGCAGGTCGGCGGGGATGTCGCCGGCATAGCCTGCGAGCTCGGCCTCGAGGCGGCCGATCTGGCGGCGCAGCTCGCGCCTCACCTCGATCGCTTCGGCCTCCGCGGCGCCCGCCTCGTCGCCGCGCCGGCCGGGCGGGGTCGGAGGCGCGCCGGGGAGGCTCGCGCAGACGAGCGCCACCTCGGCGAGGTCACGAGCGTCGAGGCCGGCCGCCCGCGCCTTCGACAGCGCTTCGGTGACGATCTCCTCCAGCTGCGGCGCCGGCGCGACCCCGGGGGCGACGAACGTGCCCCGCCCCTGCCGGCTCACCACCAGCCCGCCTCGCTCGAGGCCGGCGTAGACGGAGCGGACGGTGTTGAGGTTGACCCCGGCCCACTCGGCGAGCCGGCGTACGCTCGGCAGCTTCTCGCCAGCGCCGAGCTGGCCGGTGGCGATCAGCGCCCGGAGGCGCAGGGTCAACTGCAGGCCGACCGGGAGCTCGTCGCTGGGATCGACCGCGAAGGGATTCGGCGCTGTCGCTTGTCCGGCTTGCTGTGCCACTAATACAGCACAGTAGCACTACCAGGTGGATGCGTAGGCTAGCACACATTGAGATTAGGTTGACTGATTGGCTCAAGGCCACCAGAGCGCCTATCTGGCGTTTACGCTCGGGAGCGATGCACCTCTTCCTGACGATCTCGGTCGAAGAGAAAGCCGCGGCGGCGCTGCTGTTCAGCGGCGTCCTCGCCCCAGCGCTGGGCTTCGCCCTGCGGCGCTACATCAACAACTGGAGCACCTACGGCGCCGGACCATTCGCGATCCTCGACCAGTCCCCGGCGCGCCGGGGACGCGCCCCCCACCAGCTCGACCCGGCGATGCAGGCGGCCGAGGTCCGCCAGATGCTGATCGCCAAAGCCGAGCGCCAGCGGCGCCGCGGCGCCGCCGAGCTCGACATCGAGGCCGAGGCGACCCGCCTCCTCTCGACACCCGAGCCGCCCGCCCCTGCGCGCCTCGACGCCGAACTGCGCGCCGAGGTCCGGCAACTGCTCATCGTCGGCAACGAGCGCCGCGCCCGCCAGGGCCTCGATCCCCTCGACGTCGCCGCCGAGACCGAGCGCCAGCTGGCCGAATTGAGCAGCTAGGTACGCCGACCGAGTTGCTCAGCGCTCGACGGCCTCGTACCCGGCCGAGGTGAGGGCGGCGCGAAGTGCCTCGGCGTGCTCGCTGCCGCGGGTCTCCAGGACCAGGTCGATCTCGGTCTCCCCCGGCTCCAGGCCAGATGTCTCGCGGGTGTGGTCGACCGAGAGCAGGTTGGCGTTGGCGGCTGCAACCGTGGCCAGCAGCGTCGCCAGGCCGCCGGGACGGTCGGTGACCCGCGTCGTCAGCCGCAACCGCCGGCCCTCCTGCGCCTCGCGGCGGGCAGCGACGGTGGCGAGGCGACCGGCGTCGACGTTGCCGCCGGAGAGGATGAGCGCCGTCGGCGCCTCGCCCAGCTCGACCTGGCCGCTGGTGACCGCCGCGAGCGCCACCGCGCCGGCGCCCTCGACGACCAGCTTCGAGCGCTCCAGCAACAGCGCCATCGCCGCGGCGATCTCGGCCTCGGCGACGACGACGGTCTCGTCGACCAGCTCCGCGATGAGCGGCCGGGTGATCGGGCCCGCGTGCTTCACCGCGATCCCGTCGGCCAGGGTTTCCCTCGTCCCGCCGGCGCCGCGCTCGGCCCGAACGCCAATCACCCGCACCTCCGGGCGCAGCTGCCTCAGCGCGGCGCCGACGCCGCTCACCAGGCCACCGCCGCCGATCGGAACCACGACCGCCGCCAGCCGCGGCGCCTCCTCGGCGAGCTCGATCGCGACCCCGGCCTGGCCGGCGATGACGTCGAGGTCGTCGAAGGGATGGACGAACTCGAGTCGCTCCTCCGCCGCCCGCCGCCGGGCGAGCGCGATGCACTCTTCGACCTCCTCGCCGCGCAGGTGGACCTCGGCGCCGAAAGCGCGCACCGCCTCGCACTTGCCGACCGGCGCATCGCGCGGCATGAAGACCTCGCAGCGGATACCGAGGATGCGGGCGGCATAGGCAACCGCCTGGCCGTGGTTGCCGGCGCTGCCGCAGACGACGCCCTCGACCTCGCCGAGCTGGCGCAGCTTGTTGAGGGCGCCGCGCAGCTTGAAAGAGCCGGTCCGCTGCAGGCTCTCGGCCTTGAACAGCAGCGCGCCGCCGTGGGCCCGGCCGAGGCTGCTGGCGGAGAGCAGCGGGGTCCGGAGAGCGGTGCCGGCGGAGAGCTGGTGCGCCCGCTGCAGGCGCTCGAGGCCGAGCTCCGGGGGCAGGGACGCGACGCTGTTCACGGCAGCGCGACCACGGCGACGATCTCGACCCGTGCTGCTTTCGGCAGCGCGGCCACTCCGACCCGCGTCTCGGGGGCATCGGCGGCGCTGGTGGTCTCCCGGTCGCTCATCTCAGACTCTCCGCGACCATTGTGCACTTTCCCGGAACTCCGCTCCCGCAGAGCCCGCCGCCGGGATCGAACCGGCAACCTCCTGATTACAAATCAGGTGCTCTCCCAGGTTGAGCTAGGCGGGCGTGATGCCGACAATGGGGGCATGGCCGACATGGGTGGCAACAGCGATGTCGTTTTCAGGCGCCTCGGCTCGGACGAGGGTGGCGTCCTCACCGCGGCGATAGAAGCAGCTTACGGGACGACCTATGACGTTCGCTGGGTTTACGACGCGGCGGAGGTTCGCGCCCGGTTCGCCGACGGGCGCTACGTGTCCGTCGTCGCCGAGACGCCGGCGGGCGATCTGCTCTGCCACATGGGGATGAGCCTGGCGGCCGCCGGAGACTCGGTCGCCCACTCCGGGCAGGCGGTGACGCTCGAGGCGGCACGCGGCCAGCACCTCTTCACGAGGACCAAGCGCTTCCTGATGGAATGGGCTCGGGACGCGGGGCTCTGCGGGATGTACTCGGAGGCGACCGCCGCTCATCCCTACAGCCAGAAGGCGAACATCGAGCTCGGGGCACACGAGACCGGCTTCCTGCTGGGCTGGATCCCGGCCAGCGTCGCCAACGACGCCGCCGCCCCCGCGGCGCGCCGGCGCCAGTCGGCAGCGCTCTTCTACACCAAGCTGAACGACGGCCAGGAGCGGCGGGTCTATGCGCCCGAGCGCCACCACGAGATCGTCGGCCAGACGCTGGCGCTGTGCGAGCTGCGCGGCAGCCTCGCCCAGCCGCCGCCCGACTTCGCGCTGGCGGAGCGGACCCGCCACCGGGTCGACGTCGAGGCCGACCACAACCTGGCGCTGGTCACGGTCACCGTCCCCGGCGCCGACCTCGAGGCGGTCGTGCGGGCCGAGCGCCACCGCCTCTTCCACCACGAGTGCCTCGACGCCGTCTACGTCGACCTGCCGCTCGACACGCCGGCGACCGCACTGGTCGCCGACGACCTCGAGGCGCTCGGCGTCTCCTACTCGGGGATCTTCCCCAACCACCGCGCCGACGGCGACGTGCTGCGGATGCAGTCGCTGCACCGGGTCCGAGTCAAGGCCGACGACGTTGCCGTCGCCTCGGACCACGGGCGCGAGCTGCTCGACTACGTGCTGGCCGACCTTCCGGCCGTCGCGGTCGCCTAGGCCGCGACCTCCCTGGAGGCCAGGTGGGCGCCGACCTTGCGCTTAACGCGCTGGAGGGCGTTGTCGACGGTCTTGGTGTCGCACTCGAGCCGCTCGGCGATCATCTCGTAGGAGTGGCCGTCGAGGTAGAGCGAGAGCACCCGGCTCTCGAGGTCCGAGAGGACTCCGGAGACGCCCGACAGGCAGGAGACGAGGCTGGCGAGCTCTTCGGTCGCGATCACCTGGTTGACCGGGTCGTGGACGGTCGGCCCGGGCAGGATCTCGTCGAGGGTCGTTTCCGAGTCGCCACTGGCGGCCGGGGTCTGGCTGAAGGAGACGTACTGGTTGAGGGGCGTGTGCTTGTTGCGGGTCGCGGTCTTGACCGCGGTGATGATCTGGCGGGTGATGCAGAGCTCGGCGAAATTGCGGAAGCTCGACTCGCGATCGGTCCGGTAGTCGCGGATCGCCTTGTAGAGGCCGAGGAGGCCCTCCTGGATCAGGTCGTCGGACTCCCCACCGAGGAGGAAGTAGGACGAAGCCTTGAGACGGACGAAACCTCTGTACCGCTTGATGATCGCGTCGTATGCCTCGGTGTGTCCCTCCTTGGCACGGGCGACCAGGTAGTGATCATCAAGCTCAACTTGAGAGTTACCTAGAGAACGAGACGTCCCCGACCGGCCGCCAACGGTGGGCCGATATTGCTGCATAGGCGTCGATAGTGCCACAGATCCTTCTCCTTGCTGAAGGGTCGTGGCGCCACTTACCTCCCCCGAGGCGCCCTCTATTCATTAGGCAAACTCCAGAAGCTCAACCTGAGGTTTAACCCTTAACGTCGGCGCTAGTTTACGTGCGGGCGGAGTTCTGTCAACCCGAAAATCGGGGCAATGCAACCGCCGTTGCATTTGCTGGGCCGAAAAAGAGCCTGGCGTTCGCACTTTTCCGGGATATCCACGGATCACTGCGAACGCTGAGCGGCAGGCTCAGGAGCGCTGACGGACCGACTCGAAGAGCAGCGCCGTGGCCGCCGCGGAAACGTTCAGAGATTCGACCTCACCGCGACGCGGAAGCGCGACCAGCCCGTCACAGGCCGAGGCCACGCGGGGCCGCAGCCCCTTCCCCTCCCCGCCGAGGACGAGGACGGTCGGCCCCGTCAGGTCGACGTTCCAGGGCGCCTGCTCACCGCCGGCGTCGGCCCCCCAGATCCAGAAGCCGGCCTCCTTCGCCGCCGCCAGCCAGTCGGCGAGGTTCCGGACGTGGGCGACGTCGAGGTGCTCGACAGCTCCCGCCGAGGCCTTGCAGGTCGCCGGCGTCACCGTCGCCGCCCGCCGCTCCGGCACCACGACCCCACCGGCCCCGGCCAGCTCGGCCGAGCGGCAGACGGCCCCGAGGTTCCGCGTGTCCTGGACCTGATCGAGGGCGACCAGCAGCGCGTCCTCCTTGCGCAGCATCGCGACCGGATCGGCGTACGGATACGGATCGACCTCGGCAACGACGCCCTGGTGGTCAGGCGACCCGCACAGTCGCTCGAGCTCGTGGCCCGGCGTCTCCGGAGCCCGCCAGACCCGCCGCACCTCCCGCTTCCCCCGTTCGGCCTCCGCCACCGGGTTTGCGCCGTAGATGAACTGCGAGGCCACGAGCTAGGACTTCGGCACGAGCCGCGCCCCGTCCGCCGAGTCCCGCACCTCCCACCCAAGCTCGGCCAACTCGTCCCGAATCTGATCCGCCCGAGCAAAATCCTTCGCCCCCCGAGCCTCCTGCCGCTCCTCGAGCAGCTCCCGCGCCCGCCCGTCGGACTCGCCACTCTCTTCCGGCTGGGTAAGAGTGCCGAGTCCGACGAGCTCGAGCATCTGAGCTACTACCTCTGCAGCGCCAGGGAGCGAAGACCGATTCGCGTCGCCGATGAGTTCGAACATCTGCCCGACCGCCCTCGGAGTGTTGAAGTCATCCGCGAGGGCGTCCTTAAAGGACTCGAGGCGGGATTCGGGGGAGACCTCAACCGAACCTCCCCGCTGTTGTGAGGGCGAGGTCTCCCCCGGAGCCCGCCCAGCGTCCGTACCGTCCGTCCCCTGCTGCTCGCGGAAGAAGTTCCGGATCCGCTCGACCCGCGCCACCGCCTCCCGCATCTGCCCATCGCTGAAAGCCAGTGGCTGCCTGTAGTGCCCACTGATCAGGTACGCCACGACCGCCTCGCGCCCGTAGCGATCGAGCGCCTCGGACAGCTGGAAGATGTTGCCCTCCGATTTCGACATCTTCTCGGCCCCGACGTCGACCATCCCGTTGTGCATCCAGACCCGCGCGAAGGGGCGCCCAGCCGACTCCGACTGGGCGATCTCGTTCTCGTGGTGGGGGAAGACGAGGTCCGAGCCGCCGCCGTGGATCGCAAAGGAGGCGCCGAGCTCCTTCTCGGCCATCACCGAGCACTCGATGTGCCAGGCCGGGCGGCCAGGGCCCCAGGGGGAGTCCCAGCTGGTGTCCTCGCCCTCCTTGGTCGCCTTCCAGAGGGCGAAGTCGAGGCGGTCCTCCTTGAGGGTCGCCGAGCCGGCCTCCTCGCCCTGGTCCATGTCCTCGGGGCGGCGATTGGAGAGCTTGCCGTAGTCGGCGAAGCTGCGGACCCGGAAATAGACGTCGCCGCTCGACTCGTAGGCGTGTCCGGCGGTGATCAGCTCCTCGATCAGGGCGATGATCCCGCCGACCTCGGCGGTCGCCTGCGGCTCGGCGTCGGGGCGGCCGAGAACGAGGCGGTCGGTGTCGGCGAAGTAGGCCGCGGTCATCGCCGCCGCGAACGACGCCGATCCCTCCCCCGCTCGCGTCGCCGCCACGTAGATCTTGTCGTTGACGTCGGTGACGTTGATGACCAGCTTGGTCGAGTAGCCCTCCGAGCGCAGGAAGCGCGAGAACAGCGAGAAGACGACGAAGGGACGGGCGTTGCCGATGTGGATGCGGCTGTAGACGGTCGGCCCGCAGGCGTAGATCCCCACCTCCGCCCCGGGCTCGAGCGCGCGCACCTCGCCGCTCAGCGTGTCCCTGATCCGCACCTCGCGCATTGCCGGGCGAGGTTAGACGACCGCCCGCGCCCGGCGCGGATCGATGCCGCTAGTAGGTGCGGTAGCCGCTGGTCGCCTGCGGGGCGCTCTCGCTCCGCAGCCATTTCGGGGCGTCCTCTTCGGCCGCCGCCTGCGCCTCGCGCTTGGCCTTGCTGACGCTCGCCCGCACCTCTTCCTCGGTCGCCGCGCGCGCCCGCTCCTCGCGTTTCTGCGCCTGCAGGCGGATCCGCTCGGACTCGACCTGAAGCTGTTCCTCGGCCCGGGCGCGAGCTGAATCCTCGGCCTCGCCTTCGACTTTGGCGACCAGGCGCCGGACGCTCTCCTCGGCTTCGCGGCGGACCTCTTCGGTCCCTTCCATGACCCGCGCCTCGATCTCGGTCTCGAGCGTGACCGCGGCCTCGTGGCTGGCGCTGGCGGCGGCCTCGGCTTCGGCGGCGCGTTGCTCGGCTTCGGCGACGCGTTTGTCGGCGTCGGCCTGGATGCGGTCGCGCGCCTGCTCGACGCGGCGGTCGATCTCGGTCCGCACGGTGGACTTGGCGGTCTCGATTTCCTGCTCGGCCTTGGCGCGGGCCTGGACGACCGCGGTCTCGGCGTCGGCGCTCGCCTCGGAGGCCCTGGCCAGTGTCCGCTCGCGGTCGTACTCGGATTTGCGGCGCAGCTCCTCGAAGGATCTCTCGGCGCGGTCGCGGCCCTTCTCGGCGGCGTCGGCGCGAGCCTCCGCCCTGACCCGTCCGGCGCGCTCAGCCTCGACCCGTTTCTTGGCCTCGTCGGAGATGCCGCGCAGCGTCTCCATCGCCCGGCCCTTCAGCTCCTCGCGGATCTTGTCGGCGCGCGCCTCGGCGGCGGCGACCCGGCGCTCGGAGACCCGCACCCACTCCAGAGCCTGCTCGGCAACGCCGTGCATGTCCCGCGTCGCCTCGCCGACGGCCTGCAGCTGCTTGGCCGGATCGTGCGGCTGCCTGCCTGGTTCGCTCATGCTCGGCAAACTTACTATGCGCCGGGGTCGGCTTGTTGGCGCGAATGGAGCTCGCGCTTCAGCACCTTGCCGGTTGCGTTGCGCGGCAGCTCGTCCATGAACTCGACCTCGCGCGGGGTCTTGAAGGCGGCGAGGTTGGCCTTGACGTGGGCGCCGAGCTCGGCTTCGCTCAGGGAGGCGCCGGCCTCGAGCACGACGAATGCCTTGAGGCGCTGGCCGAACTGGTCGTCGTCGACCCCGATCACCGCCACCTCGGCGACGCCGTCGAGGTCGGCGAGCAGGTCCTCGACCTCGCGCGGGAAGACGTTCTCGCCGCCGGAGACGATCATCTCGTCGTCGCGGCCGTCGACGAAGAGGCGCCCGTCGGCGTCGAAGTGGCCGACGTCGCCGCTGGAGAGCAGGCCTTCGAGGTCTTCCTTGTGGCCGCCGCCGGTGTAGCCCTCCATCTTCATCTCGTTGCCGACGAAGATCCGCCCGACCTCGCCGGTCGGCACCTCCTTGCCGTGCTCGTCGAAGAGCCGGACGACGGTGCCGCGCGGCGGTTTGCCGGCGGTGCCGGGGGCGGCGCGCAGGTCCTCGGGGGTGGCGACGGTCGCGTAGGCGACCTCGGTCGAGCCGTAGAGGTTGTAGACGTTGTCGCCGAATCGGTCCATCCAGCCAATCGCCAGCTCGCCGGGCAGCGCCGAGCCCGAGAGCGAGGTGATCCGCAGCGAGGAGAGGTCGTACTTATCGAGGATCTCATCGTCGAGCGCCATGATCCGCTGGACCATCACCGGCACCGCGCCGAGCACCTCGGCACGGGTGCGTTCGATCGCCCGCAGCGTCTCCTCGGGGTCGAAGCGGCGCCGCAGCACCATCGTCGAGGCGGTCGGCAGGCTCATCACGAAGTGGAAGAAGCCCCAGGAGTGGAAGAGCGGCGCCGCGATCATCATCGTCTGGCGCGAGCGGAAGGGGATCTTGTCGATCACCGCGGCCAGGACGAGGAGGCCGTCGGGGCTGGTGCGCTGGGCGCCCTTCGGGGTGCCGGTGGTGCCCGAGGTGAGGATCACGAAGCGAGGTTTGTCGGGCGGCGGGGTGAGGTCGCCGGTCTCGCCGTCGGCGATCAGGCCGTCGAGGGTCATCTCGCCGACCGGCGGGGCGCCGTCGTGCCAGGCGACGATGCGCTGGACGCCGGGCTCGACGCCGCTCAGCAGCTCGCCGAACTCCTCGTCGTAGACCAACGCCTTGGGTCCCTCGCGCTTGGTCACCTCGGCCAGCTGGGGGCCGGCGAACATCGTGTTGAGGTAGAGGGCCGAGGCGCCCAGCTTGGCCGAGGCCAGCGTCGCCTCGACGAAGCCCCGGTGGTTGCGGGCCATGATCCCGATCCCGTCGCCGGGGCCGATGCCGAGCGCGCGGAAGGAGTGGGCGAGGGCGTTGGTGCGGCGGTGCAGGCGCTCCCAGGAGAGGGCCCCGCGTTCGTCGAGGATCGCGATCTCGTGCGGGTGCTCGATCGCCGCGGTGGCGACGCCGGTCGCCGGCGACGCGCCCCAGCGCAGGAAGGTCGAGCCGACCTTGAGCGCCTTGTCGGGGCGCAGGGGCGCCAGGATCCCGGCCCCGCGGAGGACCTTCGCCTCGAAGACCAGGTCGGAGACCGCCGCTCGCACCTCTGCGCTCGAGTTCGCCATCGAAGCGTGAAGACTATTCGCTGCCGACCGAGCCGGGAACGCCCTGGTTCGGGCCCGCCGCGCTAGTCGTCGGTGAGCTGGGCGACGGCGATGCAGGCGATGCCCTCGCCGCGGCCGATCCAGCCCATCTGCTCGTTGGTCGTCGCCTTAACGCTGACCCGCGAGGCGACCGCCTCGCCGAGCCGCATCTCGATCTCGGCCCGGTAGGGGCCGAGCTTGGGCTCCTCGCAGATCACCGTCGCGTCGACGTTGACGACGGCGCCGCCGATCGCCCCGATCGCCGTCGCCAGCAGGTCCAGCGAGGCGGCGCCGGCCCAGCGCTCCTCGGTGTCGGGGAAGAGGGTGCCGATGTCACCGCCGCCGCCGGCGCCGAGGATCGCGTCGATCACCGCATGGGTGAGGACGTCGGCGTCGGAGTGGCCGGCGAGCCCGAGCGGGTGGTCGATCTCGACCCCGCCGAGGATCAGCGGCCGGCCGGCCTCGAAGCGGTGGCTGTCGTAGCCGATGCCGATCACCGCATCGCTCCGGGGTCGATCGACATCAGGCGACGCGAGCGCCGAGCGGCTCGAGCCGGCGCCGGCGCCCCTCGAAGACGGCGATCTCCTCGACCCCGATCTCTTCGAGGAAGTCGAGCGCGGGGTCGTAGGCGAAGCCGACCTGCTCGGGCAGGTGGGCGTCGGAGGAGAGCGCGAACGGCGCCCCGGCCTCGGCGCAGAGCTCGGCGAACGGGCGCGCCGGATAGAGCTCGCCGACCGGCTTGCGCAGCCCCGCCGTCGACAGCTCGACCGCCGCGCCGCCCTCGAGGATCGCTTCCACCGCGGGCTCGTAGAAGCGCCGCAGATCGCCCTCGGGCAGCGGCCGTTCGCGTCCCCAGACCTTGACCAGGTCGGGGTGGGCGAGGATGTCGAAGAGGCCCGACCGGGCGGCTTCGCCGAAGGCGTCGAAGTAGCGCTGCCAGATCTCCTCGGCCTCGCTGCCGTTCCAGATGTCGAAGCCCTTGTGGTCGAGCGCGGCGTCGCCGTCGCCGACGAAGTGGACCGAGCCGACGACGTAGTCGAAATCCCGCGCCTCCAGCAGTGCCGCGGTGCGCGCCTCGGCGCCGGGGATGAAGTCGCACTCGATGCCGAGCCGCAACGGCGTGGCAGCGACGAACTCGCAGTACTCGTCGAGGTCGTCGTGGGCGTTTTCGAGCCAGAGCGGGTGCTGCCACAGATCGAGCGCCTGGTGGAAGCGGTAGACGTGCTCGGAGACGCCGAGCTCGCCGATCCCCTTGGCCGCCGCGGCGGCGAGGTAGCGATCGACGTTCTCGGCGGTAAAGTAGTCCTCGAAGGGGGTGCCGTCCTCGTCGGGGCGCAGATGCAGGTGGTAGTCGGTCAGCATCGCGCCAAAGCCTAGACTGACCTCGCCATGAGCCGTCAGCTGCTTCTCCTTGCCGCCGCTTTCTTCGGCGGTGTCTTCATCGCCCTGCTGCTCGGCGCGATCAACCTCGGCACCGCCCTCGGCGTCGGCCAGGTCAGCTTCGCGGCGATGCTCGTCTACGTGCTGCTGACGAGCCGCAGCGAACGCGCCGACTAACGCTCGGCGAGCAGGACTTCGGCGAAGCGGAGGTCGTGCGGGGTCGTGACCTTGAAGTTGGCGGTCGGGACCGGGTGGATGAGGACCGTCCCTCCCGCCGCCTCGACCAGCATGGCCTCGTCGGTGGCGGCGTTGCGGGTCGCCGCGTCGACCTCGAGCGCGGCGCGCAGCGCGTCGGTGCGGAAGACCTGCGGCGTCTGCGCCGCCCACAGCTCGTCGCGATCCAAGGTGGCGCCGATTTCGAGGTGTGCATCGACCACGCTATCCGTGGGCAATGCACTCCTCGATTTCTTGACCGTGTCGGTGACCGGAACCGCGGCGATCGCGCCGGCGGCCTCGGGCTCGGAGTCCAGCAGGGCGACCAGGTCGTCGAGCAGCGCCGCTGTGAGCAGCGGCCGCGCCGCGTCGTGAATCGCGACGATCCCGGTCTCGACGAGCGCCAGGGCATTGGCGACCGACTCGGCCCGGGTGGCGCCGCCGTCGACGACGCGGACGCCCTCGCCGAGGCCGTGCTCCAGCCCCGGCGGCGCCGCGACGATCGTCGCCACCACGGCATCGGAGCCGGCGCAGGCGTCCAGCGACCAGGCGATCATCGGTCGACCGGCCAACGGCACGAACGCCTTCGGGCCGCCGGCTCCGAGACGCTCCCCGGAGCCGGCTGCCGCGATGACTGCGGTTACTGCGGAACGGTTAGGCGGACGCCGTGGCGGCGAAGCGCTCCTCCAGCAGACCGTCCAGGTATTCCTCAGCGCCCTCCTCGTCCTTGTCGAGCGCGTACATGAACTCAGAAGCGAGGATCTTCTTCGCCCGGGTGTACATCTGCTTCTCGCCGGTGGAGAGTCCCTTCTCCATCTCGCGGAGAGCGAGGTTGCGGACGACCTCGGCCAGCTCGAAAACGTCGCCGGTCTTGATCTTCTCGCGGTTGTACTTGAAGCGCCGGTTCCAATTCTTCGGCATCTCGGAGACATCGTCGGTGAGGACGCTTGTCACCTTTTTGATTTCTTCCTCGTCGATGACGCGGCGCAGACCCGCCTTGCCGGCGTTTTCGGTCGGGACCATGACCGTGAGTTCGTTGTGGATGATTTTGATCGTGAGGTACTCACGCTCACTGCCCATCAGCTCACGGGTCTCTTTCGTCATCACCAAACCCGCTCCGTGGTGTGGGTAGACGACCTTGTCACCCTCCTCGAAGTCACAGACGTAAATCACGTCCTCCTCGAAGACCTCGTCCACGGCGGCTTCGTCTAGCTCGGAAATCGGTGGCTCCTTTCGTCTTGCGACGGCGCTTCTCGCCGTCAACTCTGTAAGTACCGGTCGACCAGATCGACCTCTTGGAGCCGGCGCAGGCCCTCGCGGATGTCCTTGGCCCGGCTCGGCCCGACTCCGTCGATGGCGGCGAGGTCGGCGTCGGGGGCCACGAGGACCTCCTCCAACCCGCCCAGCTCGTGGGTGATCTTCTGGACGACAAGCTTGGGAATGCGCGGCACCCGGCCCAGCACCCGGTAGCCGCGCGAGCGGACCGGGAAGTCCAGGGTGTTGAGCTTGCGGTCGTAGCCGAGCAGCTCGGCGAGACGACCGAAGTCGAGCACGTCCTGGTGGGGCATGCGGCTGAGCGCCTGCAGCACGGCGGCGAGGCTGCCCTCGGAGTCCTCGACCGAGTAGTCGCGGACCAGTGCCGTCTTGTCGGCGGCGACGCCGACCATGGTCTCCTCGAGCTGCATCTCGATCAGCCGGCCCTCGGTGCCGAGCTCGACGATGTAGCGCTCGACCTCGACCGCCATCCGGGTCACCAGCTCGGCGCGCTGGAGGACGGCGAGGGCGTCGTGGAGGACGGTCCGGTTCTCGAACTCGAGCACGGTCAGCCGGGTCGAGATCTCGTTGAGGCGCTGGCGATACTTCTCCAGCGTCGCCAGACCCTGGTTGGCCTTGGCCAACACCGCGGGGATGTCCTGGAGGATGTACTTGGCGCCCTCGACATAGAGCGAGACGACCTCGCGCCGCTGCGAGACGGCGATCACCAGCGCGTCGGTCTGTTTGGAGACGCGCTCGGCGGTGCGGTGGCGGGTCCCGGTCTCGGAGGAGAGGATCGTCGGGTCCGGCATCAGCTGGACGTTGGCCCAGGCGATCTTGGTCGACTCGGCGTTGAGGACGATCGCCCCGTCCATCTTCGCCACCTGGTAGAGCATCGCCGGCGTGTAATCGATGTCGAGCCGGATCCCGCCCGAGAGCAGATGCGAGATCTCGTCGAGCTCGCCGACGACGATCAGACCGCCGGTCCGGGCATGGACGATGTTGTCGATTCCCTCGCGCAGCGCACCGCCGGGGGCGACCACGTCGAGTGCTCGTAGGAGGCGGGGATCTTGACGTTCTGAGAGCTCGTGGAGCTCATCCCCTGACAAGGAAGCCATCCCCTTCAGTATGCCAGAAAGCGCTCTGGAATGCGGTTTGCTGGATATCCGACTTGATAGCTCGGATTAGGTTTTGTCAAGGTGGCGGGTCAAGCCGCCGCAGGAGCGCCGGCGAGGTCGCGCTCCGGGTCGATGCCCCAGCGGCCGCCGACGGCGACGAGGTCGGCGTCGAGCTCCCAGCGATCGGGCTGGGCGGCGCCCTCGTGAGCGGGGTTGCCGCCCTTCAGCGCCATGCTCCCGGTGTTGTCGCCGATCGCCCGAATCCGCTCGACGTCGGACGGTCCGAGCCGGGTCTCGGCCGGCAGTGCCGCCAGCTCGGCGCGCTTGTCCTCGATCGGCCGGGCGCCGGCGCCGATCTCCTGGATCAGCGTCGGGGCCACGCAGCGGACCGCGGGGTGCGCGAGGTTCCATTGGCAGGCGAGCCCCATCGTCGTCAGGTCGGCGCGCTCGGCGAAGGGACGCAGCTGGTCGAGCTTCTCGAGGCCCGCCTCGATCCAGCCGGCGGGCCGGAAGCTGCGGTGGTCGGAGCGCGCCATCTCGGTGTCGGCGCTGACGTCGCCCCAGAAGAGGCCGCCGTAGTCGACCACGCGGGTGAGGACGCTGACGCCGTGGCGCTCGGCGGCGTCGAGGACGAGCTCGCCGGGCCAGGGCTCGAGCGGGTTGAGGATGATCATCGCCCAGTCGATCCGGTCGCCGAAGCGCTCGAGGCAGGCGATCAGGTCGAGGGTGAAGCCGTTGGCGGGACCCGGGGCGACGCCAATCCGCGCCGCCAGCCCGGCTTCGCGCAGCGCCGCCATCCCGTCCCAGACCGCCTCGCTGGAGTAGCCGATGCGGTCGGGGTTGTGGAGCATCAGCAGGTCGAAGCGCTCGGCGCCGATTCGCTCGAGGCTGGCCTCGGTCGCCCGCCGCAGATAGGAGGCGTAGTCCTCGGGACCGCGCAGAGCCGGGTCGGTGAAGCGCGGGAAGCCTTTGGGACCGTTGCGCTCGCCGTCGTAGAAGTCGTGGCCGACGGCACCGGCAAGGGCGTAGCTCTCGCGCGGCACGTCCTCGAGGGCCCGGCCGAGGACGCGGTCGGCGTCGCCCTGGCCGTAGGCGTCGGCGGTCAGCACGGTGTCGATGCCGCCGCCGGGGCGCAGCAACTCGACGAGGCGATCCTCGGAGATCGCCTCGCCGAAGTGCAGGAAGCGGCCGCCGCTCCAGGTGCCGAGGGCGGTGCGGCCGAGATCGCTCATCGCGGGACCGTGATCAGGACTCGGAGTCGCCGGAGGGGCTCTCGCCGCTCGGCTCGTCCTCGCCGCCCTCTTTGCCGGCGCCGACGCCGACCTTGGGGCGCTCGGACTCGGCGGCCGCAGGCGGTTTGCTCGGCGCGATGATCTCCAGGCGCAGCGGCTTGTCTTCCTCGTCGCCGGAGGCGTCGCGGGAGACCATGACCGTCGAGCCCGGGGTCATCTGACCCTGGCGCAGGACTTCGTCGGCGAGCGGATCCTCGATGTAGCGCTGGATCGCGCGGCGCAACGGGCGGGCGCCCATCGACGGGTCCCAGCCTTTGTCGACCAGGATGTCCTTGGCCTCGTCGGTCAGCTCGAGCTGGAGTTCGTGCTCGGCCACCTGGACGCGGACCCGAGCGATCATCAGGTCGATGATCTCCTTGACCTCGTCCTTGGCGAGCTTGTGGAACACGATGATCTCGTCGATCCGGTTGAGGAACTCCGGCCGGAAGACTTTTTTGAGGTCGCCCATGATCCGGTTTTTCATGTCGCCGTAGGACATCCCGGTCTCGTCGGCGACGGTGAAGCCGATCGAGGTGTTCTTCGAGATCTCGGCGGCGCCGATGTTCGAGGTCATGATCACGATCGCGTTGCGGAAGTCGACCGTGCGGCCCTGGGCGTCGGTGAGGCGCCCGTCCTCGAGGATCTGCAAGAGGATGTTGAAGACGTCGGGGTGGGCCTTCTCGATCTCGTCGAGGAGCAGCACCGAGTAGGGCTTGCGGCGCACGGCCTCGGTCAGCTGACCACCCTCGTCGTAGCCGATGTAGCCCGGGGGCGAGCCGACCAGGCGGCTGACCGCGTGCTTCTCCATGTACTCCGACATGTCGATCCGGATCATCGCCTCCTCGTCGCCGAACAGGAAGTCGGCGAGGGTGCGGGCGAGCTCGGTCTTGCCGACCCCGGAGGGGCCGAGGAAGATGAACGAGCCGGCCGGCCGTTTCGGGTCCTTGATCCCGGCGCGGGAGCGGCGGATCGCTTTCGAGACGGCGGTGATCGCGACCTCCTGGCCGATCACGCGCTTATGGAGTTCCTCCTCCATGCGGATCAGCTTCTTGGTCTCGGCCTCGGTCAGTTTGAAGACCGGGATGCCGGTCCACATCGAGACGATGTCGGCGATCTCCTCCTCGCCGACGACCGGCCGCTCGCCGTTCTCGCCTTCGGCCCACTCGTCTTCGAGCGTGCGCTTGCGGGTCGTGAGCTGGCGCTCGGTGTCGCGCAGGTTGGCGGCCTTTTCGAACTCCTGGGCCTCGATCGCGGCCTCCTTCTCGCGCCGCGTGGTCTCGATTTCCTCCTCGAGATCGCGGTAGACCGGCGGCGTCGACATCGACTTGATGCGCATCCGCGAGCCCGCCTCGTCGATCAGGTCGATCGCCTTATCGGGCAGGAAGCGGTCGGAGATGTAGCGGTCGGCGAGCTCGGCGGCAGCGGCCAGCGCTTCGTCGTTGATCGTGACGCGGTGGTGCTGTTCGTAGCGCTCGCGCAGTCCCTCGAGAATGCGGACCGTGTCCTCCGGGGAGGGCTGGTCGACCTTGATCTGGGCGAAGCGACGCTCCAGCGCCGAATCGCGCTCCAGGTACTTGCGGTACTCGTCGAGAGTGGTCGCGCCGATCGTCTGCAGCTCACCGCGGGCCAGGGCCGGCTTGAGAATCGAGGCCGCGTCGATCGCGCCCTCGGCGGCGCCGGCGCCGACCAGGTTGTGGAGCTCGTCGATGAAGAGAATGATGTCGCCGCGCTGGGTGATCTCTTTCATCACCTTCTTGAGCCGCTCCTCGAACTCGCCGCGGTACTTCGAGCCGGCGACCAGGGCGGCCAGATCGAGCGTGTAGATCTGTTTGTTCTTGAGCAGCTCCGGGACCTCGCCGGAGTTGATCTTGGCGGCGAGCCCCTCGACGACGGCGGTCTTGCCGACGCCCGGCTCACCGAGCAGCACCGGGTTGTTCTTGGTCCGGCGCGAGAGAATCTGCATGATCCGCTCGATCTCGGTTTCGCGGCCGATGACCGGGTCGAGCTTGCCCTCCTCGGCGAGGCGGGTCAGGTTGCGGCCGAACTGATCCAGCAGTTTGGAAGATTTTTTGCCCTCGCCGGAGCCGCCGCCCGAGCCGCTGCCCTGACGACGTCCACCGGGACCGGACAGCATGCGGATGACCTCGTTGCGGATCTTGTCCGAGTCGGCGTCGAAGTCGAGCAGGATGCGAGCGGCGACACCCTCGTTCTCGCGCACCAGTCCCAGCAGGATGTGCTCGGTGCCGATGTAGT
The DNA here is from genome assembly GCA_963839115.1 of uncultured Actinomycetes bacterium. Taxonomy (GTDB): domain Bacteria; phylum Actinomycetota; class Thermoleophilia; order Solirubrobacterales; family 70-9; genus VAYN01. The sequence continues at coordinate 189,552 of CAWITM010000001.1, read as the reverse complement.
TGTGGCCCAGGCTAAGCGCCTCGCGCAGCGCCAGCTCGAGGACCTTCTTGGCCCGCGGGGTGAACGGAATCTGGCCCGACGTGACCTCCTCGCCGGAGCCGACGATGCGCACGACCTGCGAGCGCACGCGTTCCACGGTGATGTCGAGAGACTCGAGGACACGGGCAGCCAGACCCTCCTCCTCGCGAAGAAGGCCGAGCAGGATGTGCTCGGTGCCGATGTAGTTGTGCTTGAGCGTCCGCGCCTCCTCCTGCGCTAGGACGACTACCTGACGAGCTCGCTCAGTGAATCGCTCGAACAAATGAAAACCTCTTCTTGGTCGAACCCGGGATGTCCCGGATTGAAGACGGCGACGCCTTGTCCTTCATCGGATGACGCCGTTTCGTTCCCTAACTCTACCGGGCCGGTCAGTCCGGCTTCTGCACCCCTCCGTACGGTAGGAGCGGGGTTTCGGAGCGCCTACCGGCAATCCGTCCAGTTTTGCCGCGCCGGCGACGCGATCAGGTCCGCATCGCCGGAAACAGCAGGACCTCGCGCAGCGAGCCCGCGCCGGTCAGCATCATCACCAGGCGGTCGATGCCGAGGCCGACGCCGCCGGTCGGCGGCATGCCCTGTTCGAGCGCCTCGACGAAGGCCTCGTCGTAGGGCTGGGCCTCGTCGTCGCCACGGGCGATCTCGGTCGCCTGCTGCTCGAAGCGCCGCCGCTGCTCGTCGGGATCGTTGAGCTCGGAGAAGGAGTTGGCGATCTCGACGCCGCCGACGAAGGCCTCCCAGCGCTCGACCAGGCCGGGCTCGCTGCGGTGCGCCTTGGCGAACGGCGAGAGCTCGGTCGGGTAGTCGAGGAGGAAGGTCGGTTGGATCAGCCCGGGCTCGACGTCGCGGGAGAGCAGGCCGTCGACCAGCTTGCCCCAGCCCTCTTTGGGATCGGGCTCGCCGCCCATCGCCTGAGCCAGCGCCTCGCGGGTCGGGTGTTCGGCGATGTCAATGCCGGAGCGCTCGAGGATCGCCTGGCGCAGCGTGATCCGCCGCCACGGCGGCGCGAAGTCGATGACGTCCTCGCCGCGCTGCACCTCCGTCGTCCCCAGCACCCGCTCGCAGACCTCGGCGACCAGCAGCTCGAGGTCGTGGGCGGTCTTCTCGTAGTCGGCGTAGGCCTCGTACCACTCGAGCATCGTGAACTCGGGGTTGTGCTTGTGGGAGACGCCCTCGTTGCGGAAGTCCTTGCCGAGCTCGTAGACGCGATCGATGCCGCCGACGACCAGGCGCTTGAGGTAGAGCTCGGTGGCGATCCGCAGGTAGAGGTCGCGGTCGAGGGCGTTGTGGTGGGTCGTGAACGGCCGCGCGAGAGCGCCGCCGTAGAGCGGCTGCAGCACCGGCGTCTCGACCTCGACGTAGCCGTGTTCGTCGAGCCAGCGGCGGATCTCGGTGACCGTGCGAGCGCGGGTGCGGAAGATCCGGCGCGAGCTCTCGTTGGCGATCAGGTCGAGCTCGCGGCGGCGGAAGCGGGTCTCGGTGTCCTCGAGGCCGTGGAATTTGTCCGGTGGCGGTCGCAGGCTCTTGGCGAGCAGGCGCCAGCGATCGATCGCCAGCGACAGCTCGCCGCCCCGCCGCGTCGCCATCGCCGTGCCCTCGACGCCGACGATGTCGCCGATGTCGAGGTCGACCAGAAGTGCGTAGGCCTCGGCCCCGAGCAGATCCTCGCGGGCGTGCAGCTGGATCTGGCCGCTGCCGTCGCGGAGGTCGATGAAGCAGGCCTTGCCATGCCCGCGCCGCGCCGTGATCCGCCCGGCGACCCGGTGCCGCGACTCGGTTTCGGCTCCCGGCGCCAACCCCCCGTGAGCGGCCCGGACCTCGCCGATCTCCTCGCGGCCGGAGAACTCGTGCGGAAACGGATCGATCCCACCCTCGCGAATCCGCTCGAGCTTGTCGCGGCGGTCGCGGAGGACGTCAGAGAGCTTCGTCTCCTCAGCGACGGGCTCGCCGCCGGCGTCGTTCTTGTCGGTCACGTTCTGAGAGTGTCAGAGAGCAAGCAGATCGAGGGAAGAGGCCGGAGCCGCAAGCGAGCGTACTCCAGTACGTGAGCGAAGCGGCGAGGACCGATGACCCCGAGATGCGCCGCTATCTGGCGCTCTCAGGCTTTCTCGATTTTGGTGATTTTGAGTTTTTTCTTCGGCCCGCGCGGCGGCTCGACGGTGACGACGTCGTTGCGCTTGTTGCCGAGCAGCGCTTTGCCGATCGGCGACTCGTTCGAGAGTTTGTGCTCGAGCGGGTTGGCCTCGGTCGAGCCGACGATCTGGAATTTCTGGGAGTCGCCGGTTTTCTGGTCTTTGACGTGGACGATCGAGCCGAAGACGACCTCGTCCGTGCTGATCGATTTCTCGTCGATGACCAGGGCACGGCGCAGGCGCTCTTCGAGCTGGGCGATCCGGCCCTCGAGCATCGCCTGTTCGGTCTTGGCGTCGTCGTATTCGGCGTTCTCGGAGATATCACCGCCTTCGCGGGCCTCCTTGATCCGCGCCGCGACCTCACGGCGTTTCGTCGTCGAGAGGTCCTCGATCTCCTCTTTGAGTTTCTCGAGCCCCTCCGGGGTGATGACTGCCTGACGACTCACTGTTGCACTACCTCGCTTTGCGTAGGGGAGCCCGCAGAGGCATTCCCAGACCGAAAAAACGCCCGGGGGCGCCGTCCTGCGGGTCGCCTTCCTGGGCTCAGAGTCGCGGGAGTATAGCGAGGGCCGCTGGCCGGCAATCAAGGACCGCTAAGCAACGCCAAACCGTGAGTCAGGCGACGCTGAGCGCTTCGCTCGGCGTGCCGATCAGCTCGCGCACGCGGGCGAGGTCGGCGCTGCGCTGCAGCTCGGTGGCCTCCTCCTTGGCGAGGCCGAGCCGCTCCACGTACCAGGGGTAGAACTTGCGCAGGTAGCGCTCGGCGCGCTCGGGCCCGAGGTGCTCTTCGGCGCGCTCGATCACCCACAGCAGCTCGGCGGCGACCTCGGCCCGGGCCGGCGGGGCCCCGCGCCGGCCGGTCAGTTCCTCGAAGAGCCAGGGATTGCCGAGCGAGCCGCGGGCGATCATCACCGCGGCGGCGCCCGACTCCTCGTAGGCGCGCCGCGCCGCCTCGGCGTCGGCGAGGCCGCCGGAGACGATCACCGGCACCGGCAGGCGCTCGGCCAGCTCGCGGGTCAGCGCGTAGTCGGGCTGGCCCTTGTGGCCCTTGGTGGCGACCCGCGGGTGGAAACCGATCGCCGCGACGCCGGCCTCCTCGACCAGGCGCACCGCGAGGTCGAAACCGGAGCGGTCCCCGGCCTCGATCCCCGAGCGCAGCTTGACCGTGACCGGCAGGCCGCTGCCCTCGCGGGCGGCGCGGGCCAGGGCAAGCGCCAGCTCGGGGTCGCGCAGCAGCTGGGCGCCGGCGCCGGTCTTCCGGACCTTCGGCACCGGGCAGCCCATGTTGATGTCGATCAGGTCGGCGCCGGCCGCGGCGGCGATCGCGGCACCGGAGCGCATCACCTCCGCATCGTGGCCGAAGAGCTGCAGCGAGACCGGGTGCTCGTCGGGATGGACGACCAGCAGCTCCCGCAGGGTGCGCTCGTTGCGGTAGTGGAGGGCGAAGCTCGAGACCATCTCCGAGACCGCCAGCCCGGCGCCGTGGCGTTTGGCCTGGAGGCGAACGAACCAGTTGCCGATCCCGGCCAGGGGCGCCAGCAGGACGCGGTTGGCCAGCCGCACGCCGCCGATCTCGAAAGGGTCGGTCAGGGCGGGGCGCGGAGCGCCGGCGTCAGGCCGCGTTGCGTGCATGGATCAGCCGCAGTCCCTTGAGAGTCAGCAGGTCGTCGACCGCCTCGATCGTCTCGCTGTACGGGACGATGACCGAGGCCAGCCCCCCGGTCGCGAGCAGCTTCGGATTCGGCAGTTCGGCTTCGATCCGGCGCACGATCCCGTCGATCATCCCGGCGAAGCCGTAGATGAAGCCGGAGTTGATCGCGGCGCGACTGGAGCGGCCGATCGCCGATTCAGGCTCGTCGAGGTCGAGGCGGGTGATCCGGGCGGCGCGGTCGATCAGCGCCGTCAGCGAGATCTCCAGCCCCGGCCCGATCGCGCCGCCGAGGTAGGCGCCGTCGGCGGAGACGGCGTCGATGTTGATGCCGGTGCCGAAGTCGACGACGATGCAGGCGTCGCCGAAGCGCTCGTAGGCGGCGATCGCGTTGACGAGCCGGTCGGCGCCGACCTCGAGCGGGTTGTCGATCCGAATCGGCATGCCGCTCTTGACGCCGGGGCCGATCGTCAGGCAGTCGGCCTCGAGGTAGCGCTCGGTCATCCGCTCGTACTGGTTGCCGAGCGGCGGCACGACCGAGGAGACGCAGACCGCGTCGATCTCGCCGAAATGCATGTCGCTGAGGTTGAAGAAGCCGGCGATCCGCTCGCCGAGCTCGTCGCCGGTGGCGCCGGACCGGGTCTGGAAGCGCCAGTGCTCGATCAGCTCCTCGCCTTCGAAGGCGCCGAGGTGCGTCTGGGTGTTGCCGATGTCGACCGCGAGCAGCATGCGCTTAGGATCGTCTCATGCAGGCCCGCCTCTTCGTCATCCCCGCTTCGCACCCGAGCATCGCCGCGGCGCTGATGCTGGAGCAGAAGCGGATCTCCTACAAGCGCACCGATCTGCTGCCGGTCATCTCCAAGGGCGCCCTGCGCGCCGCCGGCTTCCCGGGCGTGACCGTGCCGGCGCTGCGCATCGAGGGAGAGCGGATCCAGGGCTCGCGGGAGATCTCGCGCGCCCTCGACCGACTGGTCCCCGAGCCGCCCCTCTTCCCCGCCGATCCCGAGCGGCGGGCCGCGGTCGAGGCCGCCGAGCGCTTCGGCGACGAGGAGCTGCAGGCGCCAATCCGCCAGATCCTCTGGTGGACGATCAAGAAGGACAAGCGGCCGCTGCGCAGCTACTCCGAGGGCGCCAGCCTCGGCCTGCCGCTGGGGCTGGCGATGAAGACGGCGGCACCGATCGTCGCCCTCTCGGCCCGCTTCAACGAAGCCGACGAAGCCCACTGCCGCCGCGCCCTCGAGGCCCTGCCGGCGATGCTCGACCGGATCGACGCCTGGATCGCCGACGGCACCCTCGGCGGCGAGGTCCCGAACGCCGCCGATTTCCAGATCGCCACCAGCCTCGGCCTGGCGCTGACCCTCGACGACCTGCGACCGCTGATCGCGCCCTGCCCCGCCGGCCAGCTGGCGCGGCGGATCGTCCCCGACTATCCCGGCCACACCCCGCCGATCATCCCGCCGTCCTGGCTCCCGGCCTAGAGCGAGCCGCGGGGCTCGACGCGCTGGTCGTCGGGCGGCATCGCCGCCAGGCAGTCGGCGAGGACGGTGCCGTCGGGGAGGGCCAGGTCGGGATCGAGCTCGAGCAGGGGGACGAGGACGAAGCGGCGGCTTGTCACCTCGCGGTGCGGCAGGGTCAGGCGATCGGTGGCAAGCTCGAGGTCGCCGAGCAGCAGCAGGTCGACGTCGAGCGGGCGCGGGCTGTGGCGGGGCAGGTCGAAGTGGCGGCCGCGCTCGGCCTCGACCCACTTGCAGGCGTCGAGCAGGGCCTCGGGCTCGAGCGCCGTGCGAATCCGCAGGGCGGCGTTGAGGAAGTCAGGCTGGTCGAGGATCTCGCCGACCGGCTCGGTGGCGTAGACCGAGGAGGCCGCCTCGACCTCCACCCCGCGCCCGGGCAGCAGCTCGACCGCCGACCGCAGGTGGCCGGCGGAATCGCCGACGTTGGAGCCGAGGCCGAGGTAGCCGAGCCGCGCCGCGGCCTCGGCGGACGCGGACACCTCAGTCGGCGCCGTCGCCGTCCTCGTCGACGGCGCGTTCCTGGGTGATCTCGACCGCGACCTCCTGGATCGCCAGCGGCAGCGGCGGCTCCGGCTTGGCGGCGCGGACGCGGACCGACTCGCAGCCGTAGCGCTCCATCAGCCGCTCGCCGACGACCTGGGCGAGGCGCTCGAGGGTGCGATAGGAGCGCTCGGTGGCGGCGAGGGCGACGATGTCGGTGACCTGGCCATAGTCGACGGTGTCCTCAATCCGGTCGGTGAACATCGCGTCGCAGTCGGGGACGTCGAAGGAGATGTCGAACTCGAGTCGCTGGCCGATCTCCTGCTCGGCGTCGCTGACCCCGTGGTGGGTGTAGATCGAGAGCCCGTGCAGCTCGACTTCGGCGCTCGACTCGATGCCGCTGTTGCTGCCTTCCGGATTCATCGGCTCTCCCTCGCTCGCGGTCACGTCGGAGAACTTATCCGAGGACCGCCGCCGCCACGCTCAGCGCCTGGCGCATCGCGGCGACGTCGTGGACGCGCAGGACGGTTGCGCCCTCGGCGGCGGCGAGGACCGAGGAGGCAATCGTGCCGCCGAGGCGGGCGTCGGCGGGCGAGCCGTCGAGCTGGCCGATGAAGCTCTTGCGCGAGGTGCCGATCACCAGCGGCCGGCCGAGGGCGGTGAGCTCGCCGAGGCGCCGCAGCAGCTCCATATTGTGGGCGGCGGTCTTGCCGAAGCCGATCCCGGGGTCGAGCCAGATCCGCTCCGCCTCGACCCCGGCGGCGATCGCGGCCGCAATCCGCACCGCCAGGAAGTCGCCGACCTCCTCGACGACGTCGCCGTAGGTCGGGTTGTCCTGCATCGTCCGCGGCTCGCCCAACATGTGCATGAGGACGACGGTGGCGCCGCGCTCGGCGCAGAGCGCGGCCATCTCGGGATCGCCGCGCAGGGCGGTGACGTCGTTGACGATCACGGCCCCGGCGTCGAGCGCCGCCGCGGCGACCGCCGCCTTGGAGGTGTCGACGGAGATCGCCGCCCCGGCGCCGGCGAGGCCCTCGATCACCGGGACCACCCGCCGCAGCTCCTCGTCGACCGAGACCGCTTCGGCCCCCGGCCGGGTCGATTCGCCGCCGACGTCGAGGATGTCGGCGCCGTCGGCGACCAGCCTCCGCCCATGCGCAACCGCCCGCTCGGGGTCTAAGTACAGCCCGCCGTCGGAGAACGAGTCCGGGGTCACGTTGACGACCCCCATGATCTTCACTTCAGACACCGCCATCGGCGGGCGACTCCCTCAGAAGCTATGAAGCGTCGCCGCCGGCGAAGCCGGGCCGCGGGCGCGGCAGCGGACGAGCGCCCTCGCGAGCCGCGCGCTCCGGCTCGGGCGTTGGCTCGGCGGGGGGCGTCGACTCCTCGTCGTCGTGGAAGACTTCGTCGCCGCGTTTGCCTTCGAGCAGCGCGACGAACTGCTCGGCGTCGATCGTCTCGCGCTCGAGCAGGAGCTGTGAGATCTCCTCGAGCTCGGTGCTCTTTTCGTTCAGCAGGCTCTTCGCGGTCTGGTGGGCGCTCTCGACGATGCGGCGGATCTCGTCATCGATCTCGCGGGCGATCTCGTCGGAGTAGTCGGGCTCGGCCGAGAATTCACGGCCGAGGAACGGCTGGCCCCGGTCGTGGCCGAAGACGCGGGGGCCGAGGCGCTCGCTCATGCCGAAGCGCATCACCATCTGCTTGGCCGTCGCGGTCACCTTTTCGAGGTCGTTGGAGGCGCCGGTGGTGATCTCGCCGAAGACGATCTCCTCGGCGGCGCGACCGCCCAGCGTCATCGCCATCGTGTCGGTCAGCTCGGCCCGCGTGGTGAGGAACTTGTCCTCGGTCGGCAGGCTGATCGTGTAGCCGAGCGCCTGGCCGCGGCTGATGATCGAGATCTTGTGGACCGGGTCGGTGTTCTCGAGCAGCTGCCCGACGATCGCGTGACCGACCTCGTGGTAGGCGGTGATGAGCCGCTCCTTTTCGCTCATCACCCGGGTCTTCTTCTCGGGGCCGGCGATCACGCGCATGATCCCCTCCTCGAGCTCCTTCATCGAGATCTCGCGGTTGCCGGTGCGGGCCGTCAGCAGGGCGGCCTCGTTGATCAGATTGGCGAGGTCGGCACCGGTGAAGCCGGGCGTCTGGCCGGCCAGGGTGTCGAGGTCGATGACCCGCGAGAGCGGCTTGCCGCGGGTGTGCACTTCGAGGATCTGCTTGCGGCCCTTGCGGTCGGGACGGTCGACGACGACCTGGCGATCGAAGCGGCCCGGCCGCAGCAGCGCCGGGTCGAGGACGTCGGGCCGGTTGGTGGCGGCGATGAGGATGATGTTGTCCTTCATCTCGAAGCCGTCCATCTCGACCAGAAGCTGGTTCAGCGTCTGCTCGCGCTCGTCGTGACCGCCGCCCATGCCAGCGCCGCGGTGGCGGCCGACGGCGTCGATCTCGTCCATGAAGATGATGCACGGCGAGTTCTGTTTCGCCTGCTCGAAGAGGTCGCGGACGCGGCTGGCGCCGACGCCGACGAACATCTCGACGAAGTCCGAGCCGGAAATCGAGAAGAAGGGCACCCCGGCCTCGCCGGCGACGGCGCGGGCGAGCAGCGTCTTGCCGGTTCCGGGAGGTCCATATAAGAGGACGCCCTTGGGGATGCGCGCGCCGAGGGCCTGGAATTTCTTCGGGTTCTCGAGGAATTCCTTGATCTCCTCGAGCTCCTGGACCGCCTCGTCGACGCCGGCGACGTCGCGGAAGGTGATCTTGGGGGCGTCGACCGACATCCGTTTGGCTTTCGATTTGCCGAAGTTCATCACCCGCGAGCCGCCGCCCTGCATCTGGTTCATCAGGAAGATCCAGAAGCCGAAGAAGAGGACGAAGGGCAGGATGTAGGTGAGCAGCGAGAGGAGGCTCGAACCGCCGGTGCCGTGGACCGTCGTTTCGACTTCGCTTTCCTCGAGCGTGTTGATCAGGCTCTGCTCGGTGTTCGGCGGGTAACCGGTGGAGAAGCTTTCGCCGTTGTTCTTCGTAACGTCGAGCGTGTTGTCCTTGGTGTTGACCGAGACCTTTTCGATCCGGCCTTCAGCGATCAGGCCTTCCTTGGGCTTGACGAGCTGGGTGTAGGAGGGCGCTTCCGTGCCGGGATCGTTGGTGATCACGCGCTGGGCGATGAACGCCAGGATGACCACCAGCAGGATCGGAAACGCCGCGCTTTTGAAGAACCGCCTCACGGGTAGAAATCAGCGTACCAGGGCGGTTTCGGCGCCCTACTGCACCAGCGCGGCCACGTAATCGAGATTGCGGTAGCGCTGCGCGTGGTCGAGGCCGTAGCCGATCGCGAACTCGTCGGCGATCTCGAAGCCGACGTAGCGCGGCGAGAGGTCGACCCGCAGGCGCTGCGGCTTGGTCAGCAGTGAGCAGACCTCGAGCGAGGCGGGGTCGCGCGCCCGCAGGTTCCGCATCAGGTACTGGAGCGTGAGCCCGGAGTCGATGATGTCCTCGACGACGAGGACATGGCGATCCTGGACCGAAGCGTCGAGGTCCTTGAGGATCCGGACGACGCCCGAGGTGTCGGTCTGCGAGCCGTAGCTGGAGACCGCCATGAAGTCGATCTCGCAGGGGACCTCGATGTGGCGCATCAGGTCGGCGAGGAAGAGGACTGCGCCCTTGAGCACGCCGACGAGGATCAGCTCGCGGCCCTCGTAGTCGCGCGAGATCTCCGCCCCCAGCTCGGTCACCCGCCGCCGCAGGTCCTCGCTCGAGACGAGGATCTCGCCAATCGCCGGGTCGTCCACGGGCGGCAGTCTAGATATAGGGACACCACGGGCGCCTGCTCCCCGGCTGCGGCGGGACCGGCCTCCCGGCGCCCTCAGTCGCGCTCGGCGTGCAGGACGCCGGCCTCGACGACGGCGCGGACCCCGCCGCCGAGGTCGAGCCGGGCGCTGCCCGAGCGCTTGCCCATTCCGGCGACCTGCTCGGCGAAGCGGGCGGCGCCGGGGACGGGTCGGCCGGCGGCGGCATCGGCGAGGCGCTGGAGGACGAGCCGGCGCAGCGCCGGCGCCAGCGCCTCGAAGCGGGGGACGGCGATGCGGCCGCGGCCCTCGCCGGCGGAGCCGTCGACCTCGGCGTCGACGATCGCGTCGAGGACCTCGGCCTCGTCGCGCAGCAGTGCCGCGGTGCGCAGGACGTTGGCGGCGGCGGCCGGGTGGATCGCCGCCAGCTCCGGCAGCAGCCCGTGGCGGACGCGGTTGCGCGCGAAGGCGGTGCCCTCGTTGGAGGCGTCGTCGCGCCAGGCCAGGCCGCGCTCCTCGCAGTAGGCGGTCGTCTCGGCGCGGGTGGTGCTCAGGAGCGGCCGGGCGAGCGAGCCGTCGCGCGGGCGCATCCCCAGCAGCGCCCGCCGGCTCGGCGAGGAGGCGAGCCGGTAGAGGATCGTCTCGACCTGGTCGTCGGCGGTGTGGCCGGTGACGATCGTCGCCGCTCGCGGCACGGCCAGCCGCGCCGCCGCCGCGTAGCGCGCGTCGCGAGCCCAGGCCTGGAGGTTGCCGGGACCCTCGGGCCGCCGCGGGGCCTCGACCACGAGCTCGGCGCCGAGGCGCTCGCAGAGCTCGGCGCAGTGGCGCTCGTCGGCGTCGGAGGCCTCGCGCAGGCCGTAGTTGACGTGGAGCGCGGTGACCGCGGCGACGCCACGCAGCCGCACCGCGAGGTCGAGCATGCAGACCGAGTCGCGCCCGCCCGAGAGCATCGCCACCAGCGGCCCGGCCGGCGACAGGGTGCCGCCCTCGCGAAGCCGCTCCGGCAGCTCGGCGGCGATCACTCCGTCGCCCGCACCACGAAGAGCTCGGTCGGCGCCGGGAACCCCTTGAGCATCACCTGGCCGATCTCCTCCAGCCGCAGGTCGGTGCGGCCGCTGATCGCCGCCGCGACGCGGTCGGTCACCAGGACCTCGCCGGCCAGTGCCCGGTTGACGACCCGGTGGGCGAGGTTGACCTGCGAGCCGAAGTAGTCGCCGTCGCGGTAGACGGCGTCGCCCCAGTGGATGCCGACCCGCGGCTGCGGCCGGGCCGAGAAGCGGCCGAGGAACTCCACCGCCCAGGCGGTCAGCGAGGCGGCGTCGGGCGAGACCACCATCACCTCGTCGCCGATCGTCTTGACGATCGTCGCCTCGCGCGGCAGCGTGTCTTCGACCCCGGAGACGAACTGCTCGACGACGTCGAGCGCCTCGATGTCTCCCTCCTCCTCGGTGTAGCGGGTGAAGCCGGTGAGGTCGATGAAGCAGAGCGTGACGGCGACGTGGCCGAGCTCGATTTCGGCGGTGTCGACCGCCGGCGCCGTCTCCATGTGGCCGACCACGTCCTGCTCGATGTAATAGCGCAGGTAGCGGTTGTGGAGGTACTCGGTGAGCGGCGCCGCCAGCGGCAGGATGTCGGCGGCGAGGTCGCCCATCTCCTGGGCCATCTCGAGCTCGGGGACGCCGTCGCGGATCAACGGTTCGTGGACGTAGAGGTGGAAGAGGCGGACCTCGGCGTCGGCGATCCGGCGGATCGACTGGACGTAGACGCGGACCAGCTGCAGGAAGGCGACGAGTGGGAAGCCCGAGGCGAGGACGCCAGCGCAGAGGCGGATCGCGACGGCGTCGGCGGCGGTCAGGCTCATCTCGCGGGCGACCGGGGTGCCGAGCATCATCAGGATGCGCTCGACCAGCTCCGGCTCGAGGCGGGTTTCGGCGGCGATCATCTCGACCGTCATCTCGCCGTCGTCCTCGGCGAACAGCTCTTCGGCGAAGCCAAAGGCGAGCCGACCCTCGCGGCCGGCGGTCTTCAGGTCCTCGAGCGAGTAGCCGCGTTCGCGCATCCGCGCGACGACCCGCGCCTGGGCGGCGGCGGTCACCGTCCAGCGGCCGCGGCGCACCGGGATGATCCGCTCCTCGGCCCAGCGTTTGAGCGTGCTGGCCGGGACCCCCGACCGCCGCGCCGCCTCGCTGAGCGAGATCCGTTCCTCCGCCGCCATCGGCCCGAGGCTAGCCCGCCCGGGCGACGAGGTGCGCCGGCGCCGGACGATTTACACGGTTGGAGCGTCTAGGCTCGGCCGCCGGATGCCCGCCCGCCTGCGACCGACCGCCGACCTCGCCGCCGACGCGATCATCGTCGGCGATCCGGGCCGGGCCCTGGCGCTGGCCCAGACGCTGTTGGTGGACCCGAAGATGTCGAACCACGCGCGCGGGCTCTGGGGCTACACGGGGACGACCCACGCCGGCGCCGAGCTGACCCTGCAATCGACCGGGATCGGCGGCCCGAGCGCCGCCCTGGTCCTGGACGACCTTGCCGAGCTCGGGGTGCGGCGGGCGATCAGGGTCGGGACGGCGACGGGCCTGGGAGCGGAGGCGCGCGCCGGCGAGCTCGTCGTCGTGCGCGAGGCCCGCGCCGGCGCGCCGGGCGCGACCGACCCCTCGACGCTCGTGATCGATGCGCGTGCGAGCGTCGGGGCGGGAGCGGCGCCGGACCCTGAGCTGAGCGCGGCGCTGGTCGCGGCGCTCGGCGACGGCGGACGCGAGGGGACGGTCGCCAGCCTCGACTTCCTGGTCTCCCCCGACACCGAACTCTCGCCGACCGCCGACGTCGCCGACATGCAGACGGCCGCCCTGCTCGCCGCCGGCCCCCGCCTCGGGGTCGCGATCGCCGCCGTGCTGGTCGTCGCCGAGAGCCGAGACGGGCGGCTCGACGACGAGGCGCTGCTCACCGCGGCCGAGCGCGCCGGCTCGATTGCCGCTGCCGCCCTCCGACCCTCAAATACTCGACTCTAAGCCTCAACTAGAGGGTTAGTTATCGGCCGTTTTGGCGGTTTTTCGCCGCAGCGTCCCGATCTCGCGGTTGAGGTCGTCGATCTGCACCTCGACGTCCTCGAGCCGCTGGGAGAGGGAGCGCAGCCGCCGCTCGACCCGTTCGACGTCGCCGGCCGAAGGCAGGTTGAGAGCGCTCATCGCCGCCTGCTGGGCCTCCATCGCCTTCTCGCGGGCGCCGAAGGCGCGGGCAATCGCGCTGTGCAGGGTCGGGTTGTCGACCAGGGCCTGGGCGATCTCGCCGATCGCCTGCTCCGAGCGCCGCCGCAGACCGTCGTGGTCGTCCTCGCTCGTCGGGGCTGCCTCGTTCTCATCCGGGTACGCCACGTCTCGACCCCACCTTTCGCGTTCGTTGACGGCAGCTTAACGAGCGCATCCGGCGCGGTTGAAACGCTGCGACTTGCAGGCATGAAGCGGAATTCGATTAAGGCAATGTTGGGGGCGGGCCGCGTCGTTGCTTAGCCTGGCGGTTATGGATAGCGTGATGTCGTGGCCGCTTCGGGAGGGAACCCCTGCCGCAAACGCGCAGCGGAGCAGGAGCGGTCGAGGCGCAAAGGGATGAGAACCAAGTTCGCACTAATCATTGTCTTCGCCAGTTTCCTGGCGATAGCCGCCATGGGCGCGGGCGGCGCCGGCGCCGATCCGCTCGGCGTCGGCAAGGCGACCGAAAAGGTCGGCTCGACGGTCGAAGGCGTACTGCCCTCCGAAACGCCCAGCAGCCCGGCGACCGGGACTCCGGCGGGACAGCTTCCGCAGTGCTCCGACGGCATCGACAACGACCACGACGGCCTCGTCGACATGGAAGACCCCGACTGCACCTCGCCAACCGACGAAACCGAGGGCCCCGAACCGCCGGCCACGGCACCCAGCGAAGGCACCCCCGTCCCGGCACCGACGACCCCGGCGTCCCCGGTCCTGCCGACCCCCTCGCAGCCCGAAGGCGGCGCGACGGGCAAGGGCGGCAAGGGCGGCACCGGCCACGGCAAGGACAGCGGCTCCGGTGAAAAGGGCGGCCCCGAAGAAGCCCATCGCGGCGAAGAAATCGACGGCGCCGAAGCAGCCCCGGAAGACAAGCGCGGCGGCGTCGTCCACAACGAAAACCTCGGCGACGCCAGCGGTGGCGGCAAGGGCGGCGCGGTCAAGGCGCCGAGCGCGACCGGCGGCGGCGACCAGCCGCTCTCGGAAGCAAGCGACGGCGGCTCCGCCTTCGCTCCCGGCGGCGCCCCGACCCTGGCCAACCCGACGACGACCTTCGCGCCCTTCGGCCCGGCGCCGATCGGCGTTCCCAACTTCGTCATCGACTCCTTCGAGATCCCACCGTTCCTGCTGCCGATCTACCAGGCCTGCGGGACCGAATACGGGATCCCGTGGGAGGTGCTGGCGGCGATCAACAAAATCGAGACCGGCTTCGGCACCAACCTCAACGTCTCCAGCGCCGGGGCCGAGGGCTGGATGCAGTTCCTGCCCTCGAGCTGGGCGACGTACGGGCTCGACGCCAACGGCGACGGCGTCAAAGATCCCTACAACCCGGTCGACGCGATCTGCGCCGCCGCTCATTACCTCAAGGTCGCCGGCGGCCAGAAGCACCTCTACGACGCGATCCTCGCCTACAACCACGCCGACTGGTACGCCCAGGAGGTCCTCCTCTACGCCCGCGCCTACGGCCGCCTTCCCGCCAACCTGGTCGGCTCGCTGACGGGGCTGACCGAGGGCGCGCACTTCCCGGTCGCCGCCAATGCCCGCTACGCCGACGACATCTCGGCACGAGCGGCGATCAAGCGCTCGACCACCGACACTCGCGTCAGCGGCAATGCCGCCGAAGTCATCTCCTCCTCGCCGACCCGGCGCGGCATCAACATCTTCGCCAGGAAGGGCGCGCCGGTCGTAGCCGTCAATGACGGGGTCATCCGCAAGCTGGGCCACTCCGCCGCGCTCGGCAAGTTCGTCGTTCTCGAAGACACCTACGGCAACCGCTACACCTATGCCGACCTCGGCAAGCTGGTGCGCAACCACCGCTCGATCGTCACCCCGAACGGCAAGACCGAACGGGTGCCGGTCGAAAGCCAGGACCTGCGGCCGCGGCTGCGGGCGCTGCCGGAGCGCGAAGACCGCAAGAAGGGCGCCAGCGGCAAGAAGCTCGCAGCGGCCGAAAAGAAGATCGCCGCGACCGCCGAAAGGGTCGAAACCGAGACCGGCAGCGGAACCCTCAAGAAAGGGTCGAGGGTGATTGCCGGGACGCTGATCGGCCGCGTCGGCGCCGGCAGCAAGGGCACCGATCCCCATCTCAACTTCTCGATCCGCCCGGCCGGCAAAGGCGCGCCGCGGATCGACCCGAAGCCGATCCTCGACGGCTGGAAGCTGCTCGAAGCGACGGCTATCTACCGCGCCAAGGGCAAGAACCCGTTCGCCGCGAAGCTGAGCGGAGCCGGCGTCCTGCTGCTCTCCAAGGACTCGCTCGAGCAGCGGGTGCTCGCCGACAACGGCCTCTCGATCTATCCCTGCGGGCGCGAAGACATCGAAACCGGCCAGATCGATCGTCGCGTGCTGGCGGTGCTCGAGTACCTGCGCTCGAAGGGCTTCACGCTGACGATCACCGCCCTCAAGTGCGGCCACAGCTACCTGACCACCTCCGGCAACGTCTCCGAGCATTCGACCGGCGACGCCGTCGACATCGCCGAAATCAACGGCGTGCCGGTGACCGGCCACCAGGGCCCGGGGACGCTGGTCGACGGACTGATCAAAGACGTGCTGCAGCTGCAGGGAGTGATGCACCCCCACCAGGTCATCTCGCTCGAGGACCTGCCCGGGGAAACCAGCTTCGCGCTGCCCGACCACTACGACCACGTCCACATCGGCTACCACCCGCTGGCCTCGGAAACCTCCGAAGAAACCTTCTCCGAGCTGCTCAAACCGAGCCAGTGGCAACGCCTGATCACCCGCCTCGGGCAGATCGAAAACCCCGAAGTGCCGATCAAGCCCTCGAAGTCGGCGCTGCCGGACAACCCCAAGGAAATCGGCTCGAAGGCCGGCGAAGCGGCCGGCGGCATCCTCGGCAGCGGCGACTAGATCCCGGCGGGAGAATCCTGCCGTGTCGCCCCTCTTCGGATTCGCGCAACTCGACTTCGCCGGCCCGCTGCCGCTGGCCGACGGCCGCTATGTCTCGCGGGCGAGCGGCGAGGGAGATCGGGTACTGGTGATCGCGACGGTCGGTGCGGCGGCCCAGCCGGGGCGCCGGCGCAAGCGCCCGCGCGAGGTCGAGACCGGCGCCGCGCCGGCGGCGCTGCCGCTCGCCCGGGCGACGGCGGTGCGGGCCTTCGCCCCGTTCGACGCCGACGAAGAGGCATCGCGCTGGCTCGACGAGGCCTGCGAGGCCGAGGAGACCGCCGACGAGCTGGTCGCCGAGGGCGTCGTCCTGCTCAACGCCGCAATCCACGCCCGCGCGATTGCCGCCGCCGACCCGCACCTGGGAGCGCTGACGTCGGAGCGGGCGGTCGCCACCCGGCTCGGCTACGGCAGCGGCGAGCAGGTCGCCGAGGGCGAGTGGACCCAGGCGCGTGAGATCGACGTCTGGGCGACCGGCGCCTCGCGGCGTCGGCGTCGTCAGGAGGACCTGCGGCCCCAGGAACGGGTCGCCGCCCTGCTCGGCGGCCGCCAGCGCGCCGACGTCTGCGAGACGCTGCTGCTGCGCGCCCGCGCCGACCTCGACGCCGGCCGGCGACGCGAGGCGGCCCTGCAACTGCGGATCGGGCTGGAGGCGCTGCTGGTCGAGCTGCCCGGCGCCGTCGACGACCCCGGGCACGACCACGATCTAGACGACTTGGTCGAGCGGAGGCCCGAGGCCGAGTCCGCCGCGGCCGCGGCGCTCCGCGACGAGCTGAGCGACGAGGGCGAGGCCCACGTCGGCGAGCTGCTGGCGATCGCCGAGCGGGTGCTGCGGCGGCGGCGCGTCCTGCGCGATTGACCTTGGCTCTCGGCTAGAGGACGAGGGTGGTGGCGACGACCTCGTCGAGGAGGTCGCGGGCGATCAGGTGGGCTTCCTCGAGGGCGACACCCTCGATCGACGGCACGCCGATCACGGTGAGGCCGGCGGCGCGGGCGGCGGCAACGCCGGAGGGCGAGTCCTCGAGCGCGACGACGCCGGGGCCCGCAGCGACGCCGAGGCGGCGACACGCCTCCAGGTAGGGGTCGGGCGCCGGCTTCGGGTTGGCGACCTCGTGAGCGCTGAGGACGACGTCGAAGATGGCGTCGAAGCCGGTGATCTCAAGCGAGCGCTGGACGAAGCGCAGCGGCGAGTTGGAGACCAGGCCGATCGGGGTGCCGCGCTCGCGCAGGCGCTCGAGCAGCTCGCGGGCGCCGACCATCGCCTCGACCCCGCGCTCGAGCTCGGCGACCACCAGCGCGTTCAGCTCGTCCATCACCTCGGTCGCCGGCACCCCGAGGCGCTCTTCGAGAAGCCGGCCGGCGATTGCCGCCGAGGTGCCGACCAGCTCGCGCTTGTCGGCCGGCGTGAAGGTGCGGCCCCGCCGCCCGAAGAGATCTTCCTCGGCCCGGGTCCAGACCGACTCGGTGTCGAGCAGGAGGCCGTCGTTGTCGAAGACGACGGCGTCGGGGAGGTCGGGCATCGGGGGATCATCGCAACCCGCCGCGCGACCCAGCCGCCCGCCTCGCGCCGGGGCGCTGGAAACGCGATAGCGTCGCCGCCCATGCCCTTCCACATCGAGGTTCGGACGTCGCTGCGCCACGCGCGTTCGTTCAACCTGACCGCCGAGGAGTTGCAGCGGACGGTGCTGGCGCCGTGGCTCAGCGGCCGGGCGATCGACCTCGGCGACCGCAAATGGAAGCGCGAAGACAGCACCCTGCGGATCCTCGAGGGGCCCGAGCTCTCCAATCCCGAACTCTCCTTCGGTCAGGGCTGGGCCAACGCCGAGCGGCGCGGCGAGGACGTGACCGCGACGGTGGTCGGTGAGGCCGGCGATGCGGCCCGGGCCTCTCGCGGCCCGGCGACGATCGTGATCGAGTGCGACTCGCCGGTGCAGGCGCTGACCGACATCGTCTCCGGCCAGGACACCCGCAGCACCTCGATCGAGGAGGTGCGGGAGCGGATCGACGGCCGCGACCCCTCGGTCGCGGCCGTGATCCTCGTGGTCCAGCGCGAGGCTTAGGCGCCCGGCGCCTCGGCAGCAGCCGGCGCCGGAGCGCCGCCGAAGTCGAGGGTGACGCCGCGCGGGACGACCACGACCGGGTAGTTGGCGGTCTCGATCGCGTAGTCGCTGCGGGCGCTGAGGACGACCTTGCCGGCCGGGGCCTCGGCGCGCGAGCCGACGATCAGGAGGTCGAGCGGGCCGGAGCCGTGCTCGGCGACGTTGGCGCCAAGGGCGGCGGCGAGGCTCTCGGCGGTGGCGCGGGCGGCCGCGTCGCCCTCGTCGATGATGCCGACGGTGTTGACCGCGAGCGCCGGGTTGGAGCGCAGGCCGGCCGGGGCGACGGCGATCGCCGCCGGGCCGCCGAGCAGCAGTTTGTGGGCCGAGATGCCCGGCTTGACGGTGCCGTTGGCGGTCCGGTACTCGGAGCCGAAGACGATGACGTCAGCGCCCTCGCGCTCGGCCAGTTCGGTCAGGCCAACGCTGGTGCCGGGGTTGACGACGACGTGCTGGGGCATCTCCGGGGTGCCGACCGAAGCAGCGCCGCGGGAAAGCAGCTCCTCGGCCTGCCGTTCGCCGAGCGATTCGCCGAACGAGTGGCGCACGTAGGCGAGCGAGAGCTCGGCACCGGAGAAGGCAAGCAGCCGGCCGAGGGCCAGGGCGTCGCGGTCGTTGTCGGTGTCGTCGTAGGAAACGATGATCTTGAGAGCCATGAGGTTTCTCCTTGGGCGGTCTGGATTCGAAGGTCTAGTTCGATGGTGGCATCGACCCAGCATCAGTGCAACTTCTATTGCTCATGACTGAGATAAGCTTTGCTTATGCTCAACGTGTCCCGGCTCAAGACCTTCCGTGAGGTCATCGACCACGGCTCCTTCTCGGAGGCCGCCGACGCGCTCTCCTACTCGCAGTCGGCGGTGTCGCAGGCGATTGCGACGCTCGAGGCGGAAACCGGCGCGGCGCTGATCGAGCGCAGCCGCGGCGCCGTCCGTCCCACCCCCGCCGGCGCCGCCCTGGCCGGCCACGTCGACGGGATCCTCGCCCAGATCGAGGCCGCCGAGGAGGAGATCGCGGCGATCGGCGCCGGCCGCGGCGGGCGCCTGCGCACCGCCTCCTTCCCGACCGCCGGGGCGACGCTGATGCCGCAGGCGATCGCCGGCTTCCGCGCCTCCCACCCCGGCGTCGAGGTGACCCTGTCCGAGGGCGAGTCGGAGGAGATCGCGCCGCGGCTGCGGGCGGGCGAGTTCGATCTCGTGCTGCTGTTCGAATTCGAGGGCGTCGGCGAGCGCCTCACCGCCGGCATGCGCCGCTTCGACCTCTTCGACGACCCGCTCCACCTCGCCCTCCCCGCCGCCCACCCGCTGGCGCTGCGCAAGAAAGCGCCGCGGCTCGAGGACCTGCGCGAGGAGTCCTGGGTCCAGACCTCGGCGGCGAGCGCCTGCGCCCGCCAGGTCGTCCGCTCCTGCCACGCCGCCGGCTTCGAACCGCGGGTCTCCTTCGAGAGCGACGACTATCAGACCGTCCAGGGCCTGGTAGCCGCCGGCGTCGGCGTCGCGCTGATCCCGCAGCTGGCGCTCTCGACCGTCCGCGACGACATCGTCGTGCGGCCGCTGGCGCCGGCCAGCCCGGTGCGCCGGGTCTTCGCGGCGACGCCCCGCGGGGCCGCCGCAACGGCGGCGGTGGCGACGATGCTCGACGTCCTCCGCGCCGCGACGCCATGAAAAAAGCCCGCCCCCGGAGGGGCGGGCTCGTTCCAGAGGCCCGATCGGAGCCGCTCCGCGGGAGGAGAGCGAGCGGCTCCGAAGCTGGTCGGGCTTCCTGACAGGAGGCGGTCTAGACCTTCCCTGCCGCCGGGGTCGCGGACCCCGGAACTCCATTGGGGTAGCCGAGCGACGGCACGTCCGACGGGTACACCTCGTGCCCGTGGACGGCGATGTCGCCGACTTCCATGTCCGCCTCGCTCATCCGCAGGGGGATGACCAGGCCGACCAGTTTCAACAGGACGAACGTGCCGATCGCCGAGAACACGATCACCCAGGCTCCCGTGTACGCCTGGACCCAGAGGAGGTGCAGTCCACCGCCCGAGATCAGGCCTTCGTGTTCGCCCGCCATCAGCTTGTTGGCGAAGATGCCGACCAGGAGGCCGCCGAGCAGACCGGCGAACCCGTGGGTGTAAACCACACCGAGGGTGTCGTCGACATTGCGGAACGGCCGCACCCGGCTGAGGTAGTTGAGGGCGAAGTAGACGAGGATCGAAGCGACGACGCCGATGATGATCGCCCCCCAGCCGTTGACGAAACCGGCTCCAGGGGTGATCGCGACGAGGCCGACGATCATGCCGTTGACGCTGCCGATCAGGCTCGGCTTGCGGCCGGTGGCGTAGTCCATCGCCACCCAGACCAGGAACGCGACCGAGGTGCAGAGGTTGGTGTTGAGCACCGCCGCGGAGGAGAATTCGCCGGCGTTGTACCAGTCACCGCCGTTGAACCCGTTCCAGCCCATCCACAGTAAGCCGGCCCCGATCGCCACCATCGCGAGGTTGTTCGGAGCGTCGACCTCTCGATCGCGCTGGAGCCGTGGTCCGATCACCGCCGCGGCGACGAACCCCGAGACACCGGCGGCGAGGTGGATTACGTACCCGCCCGAGAAGTCAACCGCACCCTTCTGGGCGAAGAAGCCACCGCCCCAGATCATGAACGCGTTGATCGTGTAGATCAGCAGAGTCCACAGTGCGACGAACGGGATCCAGGCTTTGAAGTTGAAGCGCCCGAGCACCGAACCCAGCATCAGCAGCGGGGTTATTGCCGCGAAGACGATCTGGAAGTAGGCCAGCGTCGACATCGGGAAGAGGAATTCTTCTTCCGGCAGATCCCCGATGCGTGCCTGTTCGAGCAGGCTGTGACTACTTAGGATCGAACCCGGCTTCCCCCACATGTTTCCGAAGAAGCCACTGGTCGCGCCGAAGATGTGAATCGGATCGCCGAACGCCATTTTGAAGCCGACCAGCACCCAGAGGATGAGTACGACCGCGAAGGCGACGAACGCCATCATCATCGAGTTCACCGACCAGCGTTTCTGCATGACGCCGCCGTAGAGAACGACCAACCCCGGGATGCTCATCAGCCCCACCAGGGTGGCGGCCGTGAGCTGCCATGAGTTGGCCCCTTCGCTCAGATATTCCATTGAACTGGCGCTTCCTTTCTTTCAGCTAGCTCGTCGCCGTAACCCTTTCGCCAGCGCCGCGCGGTCGATAGGTACAACTGTCCAAAGATCGGTGGCCGAGGTTCGCCCGAATGGAGCAATCGGGCCCGCAAAGACGCGGTATGGTGGCCTCGCGATGCCACTCGAAGGCCATTACGAGCGACAGACCACGCCACTGCGCAAGCTCACCCCGCGCGAGCTCAAGGCGGCTTTCGGAGTGCTCGGTGTGACCCTGATCGCGCTCCTCGCGGTGGTGTTGTTCACGGTCGGCGACAAGGCGCCGGCGATCGGGGCGGGCTGCATCAGGCCGACCGTCGCCGGCATCACCGGCGCCGAAACGCTCAATCAGTGTGGGTCCGAAGCGATCGAGACCTGCACGCACGCCTCGGAATACACCGGTGCTCGCGCCGAGACGATCGTCGGCGAATGCAGCGAACGCGGCATCAGGTTCTGAGCGCCTGAGCGCGGGGCCTCGAGTGGTGGCGTGCGAAGTCTCCAGTTGCGACGGGCGAAGTCCCTAGCCCAGCGCGGCGAGGAGGGCTTCGAGCTCGGCGTCGACCTCACCGGTGAGCTTCACGCTCGCCATCCCGTCATAGGGGGTCTCGCCCTTGGTGACGATCGCGAGGCGGCCGCCGTGCTCGAGGGTCAGGGCGGGCAGGCCGGCGACCGGGTGGACGACCAGCGAGGAGCCGACGCAGATCATCAGCTCGGCCCCTTCGGCGAGGTCGCCGGCGCGCTCGATCGCCGCCACCGGCAACAGCTCGCCGAAGAGCACGACGTCGGGCTTGACCGGGCCGCCGCACTCGGCGCAGATCGCGACCCCGCGCTCGTCGAACATGTCCTCGACCGCCTCGAGGTCGTAGGCGGCGCCGCAGGCCTGGCAGCTCGAGGTCGCGATCGAGCCGTGGACCTCGACCACGTCCGCGGAGCCGGCGGCGCGGTGGAGGCGGTCGATGTTCTGGGTGATCACGGCGGCGACGAGGCCGCGGCGCTCGAGCTCGGCGATCGCCGCGTGGGCGCCGTTGGGCCGTTTGTCGGCGAGGGCCCCGAAGCGCGGCCGGTAATAGTCCCAGAAGCGCTCGGGGTCGCGTTCGAAGACCTCGATGTGGGCGACCTCCATCGGGTCGACGTTTGCCCAGAGGCCGGTCTCCGGGGTTCGGAAGTCGGGGATGCCGGAGGGGACGGAGACGCCGGCGCCGGTGAGCACGACCGTTCTCGCCGACGCCGCCACCAGCTCCGCCAGACGCTCTACCTCGCCCGCCAACGCGGCGTGCGCCCTACTTCCCCTGCCACTTCGGCGTGCGCTTGCCGAGGAAGGCCGACACGCCCTCCTTGGCGTCCTCGCTGCCGAAGGCGGCGGCGAAACCGCCCTTCTCGGCGGCGATGCCCTCGTCGATTTCGCCCTTGTGGGAGATCTGCTTGATCAGGCCGAGCGCGACCGGCGCCTGGCCGGCCAGCTTGCGGGCCCACATCAGCGCCGTCTCGAACAGCTCGTGATCGGGGACGACGCGGTTGACGAGGCCGAGTTCGAGCGCCTCCTCGGAGAGGATCGCGTCGCCGACCAGGTTCATCTCCAGGGCCTTGTTCTCGCCGACCAAGCGCGGCAGCCGCTGGGTGCCGCCGAAGCCGGGGATGATCCCCAGCTTGATCTCGGGCTGGCCGAAGACGGCGGCCTCGGCGGCGATGCGGACGTCGCAGGCCATCGCCATCTCACAGCCGCCGCCAAAGGCGATCGAGTTGACGGCGGCGACCGTTGCGATCGGCTCGGTGCCGAACTCGCGGAAGAGCGCGTGGGCGGTCTCCAGCAGCTCGGCGCCGGCGGCCTCGTCCATCGTCGTGAATGCCTTGATGTCGGCGCCGGCCGAGAAGACGATCGGCACCGAGGAGACGATCGTCATCGCGTGGATCGCGGGGTCGGCCTTGACCCTCTCCCAGACCGCCTTGAGGTCACGGATGACGTCTGGCGAAACGGCGTTCATCGGCGCGTTGGCGAGCCAGGCGACGGCGACGTCGCCGCGGGTCTCGAGCTTGACCGTGTCGGCCTGCTCGCCCTCGTCGGGCTGCGGCCAGGGGTAGAAGCCCTGGCCGGCGGTGAAGCCGAGGCGGCCCTGGGCGACCAGGCGCTTGAGCATGACCGGCGCGGCGAAGCGCTCGCCGTAGCGCTCCTCCAGGCCCTCGATCTTCTCGAGGATCTTGTCGAGGCCTTCGACGTCGGCTTTCCAGAAGGGCGGCAGCAGGCCTTTGCGGGGGTCGAGGCCGGAGCCGGTCATCATGCCGACGTCGATGTCGCGGACCGAAGAGATCCCCTCCTCGACCAGCAGGCAGGACTCGATCAGGGCGCGGGCCGAGAACATGTCGATCAGCTCCTGGGCGTCGGGCTCGGCGTCGCCGGGGACGTTCTGCTCGCCGTCCTTGAAGAAGCCCTCGCCACCGCTCTTCATCCCGAGCTTGCCTTCGCCGACCAGCTTGCGCAGTCCCTCGTGGACGTAGAAGCTCTCGCCGTAGGAGTGGTTGAGGTGCTCGGCGACGTGGAAGACCGTGTCGAGGCCGAGCAGGTCCTGCAGGAAGAAGGGCCCCATCGGCGCCAATTTGGCGCCGGCGATGGCCTCGTCGATCGCCTTCAGCGAGAGACCGCCCTCCTCCTGGGCACGCCAGATCTCCCCCATCGTGGCCATCAGGATGCGGTTGACGACGAAGCCGGGGACCTCGCCGCAGACAATCGGCTGCTTCTTGATCGACTGGGCGAAGTTGTAGGCGGCGGTGGCGGTCTCCTGCGAGGTGTCTTCGCCGACGATGATCTCGACCAGCGGCATCACCGAGGCCGGGTAGAAGAAGTGGAAGCCGACGACCTTGTCGGCGCGCAGGGTCGACTCGCCCATCTCGGTGATCGAGAGCGAGGAGGTGTTGGAGGAGAGGATCGCGTGGCCGGGGGTGGCGGCGTCGATCTCGCGGAAGACCGACTGCTTGATCGCCATCTTCTCGGGGACGGCCTCGATCACGAAGTCGACGTCGGCGAACTCGGCGTAGCTGGTGGTGCCGACGATCCGGTCCATCACTTCGGCGAGGCGCGCGTCGGCCTTCTCCTGGGTGATCCGCTCCTTCTTGACCTGGCTGCCGAGCTGGCCGGCGGTGACGGCGCGGGCCTTCTCGAGCGCGGCGTCGACGAACTTCTGATCGATGTCCTTGACGACGACGGGGATGTCGGCGGCGGCGATCGCCTGCGCGATCTCCCCGCCCATCGTGCCGCCGCCGACGACGGCGGCCTTCGATACGAACATTGCGGCTTGATCCTCCCGGTGAGTTTCTCTGGCTGGGCGGCCAGGGGCCGCGCGATCAGGCTATCCGGTCTGGGCTAGCGTCCTCGTGATGGCCGACCGGGAGCTGCGCCGCGCTCTGCTCGAGTTCGAGATCGCCCTTGACGCGGCGGCGGCCGACGAGGTGCTCGGTGAGGACTGGGGCCGTGCCTTCCTCACCCCCTCCCTGCCGTTGATCTGGGATGCCAGCTACCTGGCGTTGGGGCGCGCCGGGATGGCGATGGCGAGCATCGAGGCGCTGGCCGACGAGGTGCTGGGCGCGGCCGGCTTCGCCCACCGGACCGTGGTCGTCGTCGACGAGGCCGACGGCGAGCGCCTAGCGGCGGAGGCCGAAGCGGTGGCCGGCTGGGAGGCCGAGCGCACCCGCTCCATGGCCTGGCGCGGCGGTCGAGGCAAGGCCGACGCCGTCTCCCAGGTGCGGGAGGAGTCGATCACGACCGTCGAGCCGCTGCGGCGGCGGCTGCTGGCGGAGCTGACGCCGGAAGGGGGCGATCACGACGCGACGGTCGAGCAGCTCCTCGAGTACGGCCGGCGCCTGGGCGAGGCCGGCGCCGCCCGCTGGTTCGTCGCCCCTGTCGAGGGCGATGGCGCCGCCGCCTGCTGCCTGCTCGGCGACGGGCAGGGCATCGGGCAGGTCGAGGACGTCGCCACGCTCGAAGCCGCGCGAGGCCACGGCCTCGCAACCGCCATCGTCGACGCCGCCCGGGCCGCCTCCCAACAGGCCGGCGATACGACCACCTTCCTCACCGCCGACGCCGCCGACTGGCCCCAGTTCTTCTACGAAAGGCTCGGCTTCGTCCCCGTCGGCGACCTCCACGTCCTCCGCCGCCGCCCGACCGCCTGACCCGAGCGACCGTGGTTGACATTTCGCCTCTATAGGAGTCCAAATGTCAACCACACCACCCGCTCGCCTCCTCCCCGGCGGCAGAACCGTCGCACCGCCCTCGGCGCCGCCCGCGGTCAAGGCGATGATCGAGGCGGCGAACCGGATCCGCCACCGTCCCTACCACTGGGGCGGCGGGCACCGGCAGTGGAACGCGTCGGGCTATGACTGCTCGGGCTCGGTCTCCTACGTGATGCACGCCGCCGGGCTGCTCGAAGCACCGCTCGACTCGACCGGGTTCATGCGCTGGGGCGGCGGTGGGGCCGGCAGTTGGGTTCGCATCTACGCCAACCGCGAACACGTCTTCGCGATCATCGCCGGGCTGCGCTGGGACACCTCCTACTCCGAAGACGGCGACCGCACTGGCCCCGGCTGGAGCGAAGCGTCGCGCCCGACCGGGGGCTTCCGGGTCCGCCACCCGCTCGGCCTGCTGGCCGCCGTCCCGCTCGCCGGATGAGCCTTTAGGCTCGCCCCGGCGCCACCGCGGACACCGTCGCCGGGCAAAGACTGTACGTCCGTACAAACGGCCCGTTTATGCGCTGCCATTAGGATTTTTTGGCTCACACGTAGGGAGTTGACCGCAATCGAACGCGCTCGGGCACCGGGTGCGCCGTCAAGTGAGGGACAAGCCAAGCGATGACCCGTATCCGCCAGCAGAACGTGACCGCAGCGCAGTGGAGCTCCAATGGTGAGGCTCTGGGCGCGATCGACCTGACCCTGCCCGAGAACGCCGCCTTTGGCGCCAACGTCTTCGACGTCGAGGTCCAGAAGGAACGGCTGCCGGACGACGTCTTCGAGAAACTGCAGGCGACGCTTGAGCACGGCGAGGCCCTCGACCCGACCCTCGCCGACGCCGTCGCCGAGGCGATGATGGAGTGGGCGCTGGAGAAGGGCGCGACCCACTACACGCACATGTTCCAGCCCCTGACCGGCTCGACGGCGGAGAAGCACGACTCTTTCTTCGAGCCCGCCGGCGGCGGCAAGCTGGCGGCCGGCTTCTCCGGCAAGGAGCTGATCCAAGGCGAGCCCGACGCCTCCTCCTTCCCGACCGGCGGCCTGCGCGCGACCTTCGAGGCCCGCGGCTACACCGCCTGGGACCCGACCAGCCCCGCCTTCATCCTCGAGAACCCGAACGGGACGCTGCTGGCGATCCCGACCGCGTTCGCGTCGTGGACCGGCGAGGCGCTCGACGCCAAGATCCCGCTGCTGCGCTCGATGGACGCGCTCTCGACCGCCGCCGTCAAAGCGCTGCGGCTGCTCGGCGACGAGGCGACCGACCGCGTCTTCACCACCGTCGGCCCCGAGCAGGAGTACTTCCTGATCGACGAGCAGTACTTCTTCGAGCGGCCCGACCTGATCGCCACCGGCCGCACCCTGTTCGGCGCCAAGCCGCCGAAAGGCCATGAGCTCGACGACCACTACTTCGGCTCGATCCCGGAGCGCGTGCTCGCCTTCATGATGGAGTCGGAACTGGAGATGCGCAAACTCGGCATCCCGGTCAAGACCCGCCACAACGAGGTCGCGCCGGCGCAGTACGAGATCGCGCCGATCTTCGAGAGCTCCAACGTCGGCTCCGACCACCAGCAGCTGCTGATGCAGACGCTCGAGAACGTCGCCCGCCGCTACGGCCTCGTCTGCCTCCTGCACGAGAAGCCGTTCGCCGGCGTCAACGGCTCCGGCAAGCACAACAACTGGTCGATGGGGACCGACTCCGGCTCCAACCTGCTGAACCCGGGTGACACGCCGGAGGACAACATCCACTTCCTGTTCTTCTGCACGGCGGTGATCCAGGCAGTCAACAAACATCAGGGGCTGCTGCGGGCCTCGGTCGCCAACATCGGCCAGGACCACCGCCTCGGTGCCAACGAGGCGCCGCCGGCGATCATCTCGATCTTCCTCGGCGCCGAACTCGAAAAAGTGTTCGAGGCGATCGCGACCGGCGAGGGCGACCCCAACACGCCGGCCTCCTTCCTCGACCTCGGAACCACCGTGCTGCCGCCGCTGCCGCTCGACGGAGGCGACCGCAACCGGACCTCGCCGTTCGCCTTCACCGGCAACAAATTCGAGTTCCGGGCGCTGGGATCGAGCATGTCGCTGGCCTTCCCGAACACCGTCCTGAACACGATCGCCGCCGAGGCGATCGACGACCTCGCCGGGCAGCTGAAGGAGAAGCTCGACGCCGGCTCAGGGATGCCCGAGGCGGTGATGGAGCTGGTCAAAGACAGCTACGCAGCCAACAAGGTCGTCTGCTTCGGCGGCGACAACTACTCCGAGGACTGGCACGACGAGGCCGAGCGGCGCGGCCTCAAGAACCTCAAAACGACGCCCGACGCGCTGCCGGAAGTGATCGCCGACTCGACCGTCAGGGCGTTCGAGGACTACAACGTGCTGAACAAGCGCGAGCTCGAGTCGCGCTACGAGGTGTGGCTCGAGCAGTACTCGATCCGCGCCAACATCGAGGCCGAGGAGACGTTCTCGATCGCCCAGACGATGCTGCTGCCGGCCGGGCTGCGCCATCTGGCGCTGATCGCCGAGGCCGGGGTGTCGAGCCTCGAGGGCGAGGTGCGGGAGATCGTCGACGAGCTGGTCGGCGCGCTCGGCGAGCTGAAAGCCGCCAACAGCGTTCCCGGCCATCTCGAGGGGCTGGAGCTGGCGACCTACGCCCGCGACAGCCAGCTGGCGTCGATGGCGAAGGTCCGCGAAGCGGCCGACAAGCTCGAGAGGGTCGTCACCGACGACTTCTGGCCGCTGCCGAAGTACGAGGAGATGCTGTTCATCAAGTAGCGGGCGGCGACTACTCGTCGTCCGCTTTGGGCTCGTCCTCGGGCGGGTCGTTTTCGGGGTTGCTCTTGACCGCGCGCCAGAGGATGAAGGCGATCCCGCCGGCGCCGATGATCGGGATCATGCCGCCGAAGATCACCGGCTCCCAGGCCTCTTCGGCGCGCACCAGGTGGAGCGCCGCGGCGGCGGTGTCGGAGGCGGAGATGAGGAGCGCCAGCACGGCAGCCGAGTCTACGGCGGCGCCTGAAGCGTATCTGAAGACGGCTCAGCGGCGGTGGATGACCTCACAGCCGCGGACGCGGTCGTGCCGGTCGACGTAGGCGACGTCGTGGCGCCCGGGGCCGCAATCGACCAGGTCCCGCGCACCGCCGCGGGCGTGGATCGTGTCGTTGTCCTTGCCGCCGAACAGGCGGTCGCGGCCGGGGCCACCGGCGAGGACGTCGCCGCCGCCGTTGCCGCGCAGGGTGTCGCCGCCGGGACCGCCGGAGAGCCGGTCGCGTCCACGGCCGCCGCCCAGGCAGTCGGAGCCGCCGGCGCCGCGCAGCCGATCGGCGCCACCGCGGCCGAGCAGGCGGTCGCCGGCGGCGGTACCGCGCAGGACATCGCGCTTGGCCGTCCCGACCTGGAGGTTGGCGCAGGCGCCGGGTAGCGGGCCGCCGGTGCCGGGCCCGCCGTTTCCTGGCGTGCCGCCGCCGGCCCCACCGGCCGCGCCGCCGCCGCTTCCGGCTCCGCCACCACTGCCAGACCCGCCCCCCGGCGTTTCGCCGGGCCGGGTGTCGACGACCGCGGGATATCCGACGTTGCCTTCCTCATCGACCGCCCGCACCGCCACGTAGCGGCCGTGACTCGACGGCAGGGCCACCGTCTGCGCGGTCCCGGCCGCGGCAGGCGCCGGCGGCCCGGAGACCGGCGTCGCCGCGGCGAAGCTGGCGGGGTCGATCGGGGATTCGGAGGTGACGACTTCGTATTCGGTCGCGGTGCCGCACTTTTCATCGTCCCCGGGTGCGTCGAAGCTCAGCGTGTCGCCGCTGACCGCGGCGGCGGTCGGCCGCGAGGGCGCCGTCCCGTCGCGGTCGTAGTTGCCGCTCCCCTGCTCGTCGTGGCGGAAGGCCGCCCACTCGGTCTGGCAGGCGGGCAACGTCGGCTGGTTCCATTCGAACAGGTAGCCCTCGCGGGTGATCGCGGCGATCCGGCCGTCGTCGGAGAGCGCCGCCGGCGCGTAGAGCCAACCGCCCGTCACCTTGGGGAAGCCGGCGACGTCGAGCCCGGTGGTCCCGTCATAGGCGTGCAGCAGGCCGAGCCCGGTCCCCGCCACCACCTGGTTCGATTCGCCCGGCAAGACCTTGGCGACGTCGGAGCTGGAGAGGAACTGGAAGTCGTCGGTTACCCGCGGGAAGGCCGGCAGCGCCGACCCGGTTTCGGAATTGTAGGCGCCGATGAGGTGGTTGTAGGGGACGTTCTGGCCCGACAGCGCCAGGTTGGCGACGTCGCCGAGGCTGAGCCCGTACTTGACGATCGCCGGGCTCGTTTCGCCAGCGGTCAGCTTGCCGAGCGAGGCCGACTCGAAGAGGTTGATCGTGCCGGTGCGGTCGGTGGCGTCGGAGGCGGCTCCATAGGTCGCCTGCTGGACGCTGCGGATCAGGTGACCGTCGACGCCGTGCTCCTCGATCCCAGCCGAACCGGTGGTCGAGGCGACGATCGTCTCGACGCCGCCGATTTTCGCGATCGAGGGGTCCTGTCCCGGCCCGATCAGCGGCAGCGTCGACTGGATCGCGCCGTTCAGATCGATCGGCCAGCCGGGCAGGAACCCGCCGGTGGCGCCGTTGACCGCATAGACGCGCGAGGAGCCGCCGGCCGCCCCGGCAAGGATGTCGGACAGACCCTGGGCGAAGAGGCCGGGAAGTTCTTCGCCGCTCGGCGAGGCCGCCCCGTAGGTCTCGTTCGTGGCGACGACGATGTCGTCGACGCCGTCGCCGTTGAGGTCGCCGATCGCCGGCTCGTTGATCGACTCGGCGTGCATCCGTTCGTTCGCCGGCACCGACGGGTCGACGAGTTCAACCGGGAAGTGCGGGACCGGCTGGCCGGAGCCGTCGAAGGCGTAGAGGTGGCCATCGAGCGATGGCGCGACGATGTCGAGCCTGCGCCCGCCTTCGAGCCGCGCCACGGCGGGGCTGGCGAGGAAGCCGCACTTGGGATGGTCGAGCGGCTGGCTCTCCAGGCCGGCGCCGCAGTTGGCGAGGTTCTCCTGGACCGGGAAGCCGGGCCGGGGGCTGCCGTCGGGCTCCCAGGCATAGATGTGGGTGCCGGCGGCATCGATCACCTCCGGTTGCCCGTCGCCGTCGAGGTCGGCGATCACCGCGCCGCGCGGCGCCTCGCGCGGCGGCGCGGTCGCGTCGACCGCGGCGAAGCCGGGGGCACCGAGGTGTCCCGCCGCCTGCTTCTGGCCCTGGGTGTGGACGGGCCACCCCGGCAGCTCGGAGCCGTCGGGCTCGTAGGCGTGGATCGTGCCGTCCTCGGTCGGGACGATCAGCTCCTGGACGCCGTCGCCGTTCAGGTCGCCGTAGCGGATCGGCGCCTCGCCGCCGGTCCCGAGCCGCTTCGGAAAGCCGGGTCGCAGAGTCGGGTCTTCGGCCGAGGCGAGGATGCGGCGGTCGACGCCGGGGGTCGCGACCCCCTGGCCCTTGACGACGACCCGCACCGTGAACTGGTCCTTCAGCGGGTTGCGGGAGACCGCCGAGAAGGTCGGGCCGCCGGGATCGACGGGCGGTTCGTAGGCGGCGATCGCGGCGCGGACGACGGCCAGGTCGATCGAGCCGAAGTCTTCGACGGTGCCGGTCGAGTTGCCTTCGTTCGCGGTCACCCACGGTTCGGCTTCGCCTTTGCTGCCGGGTTCCTGCCCCACCCCCCACTGCAGTTCCCAGTGGAAGGCGCCGCCGGTGGCGAAGCGGGCCTGGGCCAGCCCGGTGATCTCGACCGCGGCGCCGGTCGTCGGCGCGTACCAGTCGGGCGAGTCGATCGCCGCCTCGGGCGGGATCTGGCCAGAGCGCGCCAGCGACACCGCGGCGCCGAGGTTCACCCGTCCCCAGCCGAAGTGCGAGGTCCACTGATCGATCGAGGGCGTACTCGGGTTGGCGGCGCGGTCGGGCGAGCCGGTCCCGGCGACGTTGCCGGCGACACCGGTGGCGCTGCCGGTCACCCGCTCGGCGGTCTGCTCGAGGATCTCGCGGGTCTCGTCCGGGCGCAGCCGGATCGGCGGGGCGTGGTCGAGCGCCGAGGAGATCACCAGCGCCGCCGCGCCGGCCGCCTTGCCGGTGTTCTCGGAGCCGGTCGTCCCCTCCATCGAGATCGAGCTCTTGCCGCCGTACTGGGTCGTGTTGGCGCCGCGGAAGTAGGTTTTGATCGGCAGGCTGGTCCCCGGGCAGCCGACGAAGGAGCTCACCGGCACCGGGATCGTCAGCGGCAGTCCGCGGTTGATCGGCCCGCAGAGCCCGGCGAGGAATTCGGCGGCTTGGGAGCCGGCGTTTTCGCCGAGGCCGATCGTGTCGGGGACCGTCCCCTGGATCAGCATCGCGTGCGCGTAGTTGCCAGCGTAGTTGTGGTTGGCGGTGTTGAGGTCATCGCCGGAGAAGGTCTGGGCGACGCCGTGTTCGTAGGCGTACTGGGAGGCGCGTTCGGCGAAGGCCGAGTGGAAGAGGCTGCCGTTGGCCCCCTCGATCACCGCGGCGCCGTTGTCGGTCGCGTAGAGCATCCCCATCGCGAAGGTGTTGCCGTCGGAGACGAAGGTGTCCCAGGTGCGGATCGGCAAGATCTGGCAGTGCGGGCAGACGCCGATCCCGCCTTCGCCGTCGTTGCCACGTTCGGCGGCGTTGTCGGCGCGGCCGGAGCCGTGGTTGGCGGCGGCGAAGTAGCTGGAGGCGTCGTAGGGGTCGTTGTCGTTGTCGAAGAAGTCCCAGCCGGCGATGTCGTCGACGAAGCCATTGCCGTCGGCGTCGGTTCCGTCGCTGTATTTGACGATCAGGTCCTCGGCGTCGACCTTGCCGGAGACGCCGTGGGGGCCGAGGTTGGCGAGGCCGGCGACGCCTTCGTAGTCGAGGACGTTGAAGACGCCGTCGCCGTTGCAGTCGTAGGGGTCGGTCGAGGACTGGCTCGGGCAGGTGGCGCCGGCCGCCGCCGGGGTCGGCAGCTCGCCGCGATTCAGCCGGATCTGGGTGCGCAGCTCTTCGTGGTCCCACTTGATGCCGGTGTCGAGGATCGCCACGGCGACGTCGGGGCGCCCGCGCTCGAGCTTCCAGGCGCCCGAGGCGTTGATGCCGGAGATCTGCGGCTTGCCGAGGTTGGGGCCCTCGGTGTAGAGGGCGCTTGCGCGGGAGTGTTCGGAGGGGAACCCGAAGAGGCCGAACTGCTCGTCGAAGATGTTGGTCGAGGCGACGCCGTCCTGGTCGTCGGCCTCGGCTTCGTCGTAGGAGGGATCGTTCGGGGTGTTCTGCCGCTGGACGTTGGCGGGCAGGAACTGCTGCTGGGTTTCTTCGGAGGCCGGGTTGTCGAAGCCGTGGTCGGCGGCGAGCGCGACGGTCACCCCGCAGAGGGCGATCAGCAGCGCCAGCATGCCGACCAGCGAGCAGGCTCGCACCATCGCTTTGGCTCCCCGGTCCTCCATCCCCGAGCTGACCCTAACTCGGTTTTTGAGCAGGGATGCCGATCTATCGGCGGTCGAGGACCCGCATCGGCAGACCGCCCTTCGGCGAGAGCGTCGGCATCTGGCGCACCGTCATCGTCCGCCCCGGCAGGGCGTCCAGGCGCAGGCGCCCGAGCAGCATCGTCGTCACTAACTTGACCTCGGTCTGGCCGAAGCGTTTGCCGATGCAGACTCGCTGGCCGCCGCCGAACGGGACGTAGGCGCCGCGCGGCAGCGCCGCCTTGCGCTCCCGGGTGAAGCGCTCGGGGACGAAGGCCTCGGGCTCGGGGAAGACCTCGGGCAGCCGGTGGCTGGCCCACGAGCAGTAGTTGACGTAGGCGCCGCGGGGGACGCTGTAGCCGCCGAACTCGAAGTCGCGGACGGCGCGCCGCGGTCCGATCCAGGCTGGCGGGTAGAGCCGCAGCACCTCGTCGGTGACCATGTCGAGGTAGGGCAGCTCGCGCTCGAGCTGGTCGATCGTCGGCGGCGCCCCACCGAGCACCTCGTCCTGCTCGGCGCAGAGTCGGGCGACGACCTCGGGGTGGCGGGCCAGCTCGTAGAGCATGAAGGTGACGGTCGAGCTCGAGGTGTCGTGGCCGGCGAACATCAGCGTCATCAGCTGGTCGCGGATCTCGCCGTCGGTGAACGCCTCGCCGCCCTCCCCGCGCGCTTCGACCAGCAGGCTGAGGATGTCACTGCGCCCGCCGTCGAGTTCGGCGCGCCGGCGGGCGATCTCGGCGAAGACGATCCGGTCGAGGACCTTGCGCGAGGCGATCAGCTTGCGCCACGGCGAGCCCGGCCCGCGCAGCAGGCGCAGCCCGTAGTCGATGCCGAAGAAGCCGAGCGCGCGCTCGAAATGCTCGGCGGCGAGGGCGCCCTTGCCGGCCTCGTCGGGATCGAGCCCGAGCAGCGCCCGCATCGCGATCCGCATCGCCAGGCCCCGCATCCACTCGTAGATGTCGACGACCTCACCGGGCCGCAGCGCCGCGATCGCCGCCTCGGCCTCGACCGCCATCGCCGCCGTCGAGGCCTCGACCTGCCGCCGATGGAAGGCCGGCAGCATGATCGCCCGGGCGCGGTCGTGGTAGTCGTCGTCGACGGTCAGCAGGCCGTCGCCGAGCAGCGGGATCAAGTCGCCGAAGCTCGACTCGCGCCAGTGGAAGTTCTCCGGATGGCCGACGGTGATGAACTGATTGGCGGCCGGGCCGAGCATGAAGATGACGCGGGTGTGGAGCAGGCGCATCGAGAAGATCGGCCCGTGCTCTTCGTAGGCGCCGAGCAACAGCGGCAGCGGATCGTGGGCGATCTGGTGGGTGCGGGCGAAGCTGAAGTCGCCCGGCCCCGGCGGGAACTTCCCCCTCCCCCGCCACTCGGCGGCGAGGTCGCCCGCCACCCGGCGCACCGGGTTGCCCGACATCCGCGGCGGCCGCGCGACCGGGGTGGCTGATTCGAGCGTGGCCATCGCCGCATCCTACGAAACTGGCTGGCTGGCCAGTCTCAGGCGGCGTTGGCGGCGAGCTGGCCGCAGGCGGCGTCGATGTCGCGCCCGCGGGTGAGGCGGACGGTGGCCGGCATGCGGTGCTCGGCGAGGATCGCGCGGAAGCGCTCGATCCGCTCCGGCGAGGAGCCGTTGTAGACGCCGGTCGGGTTGTAGGGGATCAGGTTGATCTTGTAGATCCGCGGGTCCAGCAGGGCGGCGAGTTCGCGAGCGTGGATCGGGTGGTCGTTGACCTGGTCGAGCATCACGTACTCGACGAAGACCTTGCGGCGGCGCTTGGCTCGGTAGCGGTCGCAGGCGGCAAGGACCTCGGCGAGCGGGTAGCGGTCGTTGACCGCCATGATCTGGGAGCGCAGGCCGTCGTTGGGGGCATGGAGGGAGAGCGCCAGGGCGATCGGCATCTCGTTCTCGGCGAGGCGGTCGATCCCCGGCACCCAGCCGACCGTCGAGATCGCGGTGCGGCGGTGGGTGACGCCGAGGTCGGGCAGCACCGCGCAGGCGGCGAGGACGTTGTCGATGTTCATCGTCGGCTCCCCCATCCCCATGAAGACGACGTGGTCGATCGCTTCTACGCGTCGGAAGTGCAGCGCCTGGTCGAGGATCTCGTCGGCGGTGAGGTTGCGACCGAACTTCATCTGCCCGGTCGCGCAGAACGTGCAGGTCAGCGGGCACCCCGACTGCGAGGAGACGCAGACCGAGCGGCGTCCGTCGCGGTAGCGCATCAGCACCGCCTCGAGCGGGCGCCCGTCAGAGGTGTCGAACAGGGTCTTGACGGTGCCGTCGTCGGAGTGCGCCTCGGTGCGGCCGCTGAGGGTCGAGATCGGCACCTCGGCGTCGAGCCGCTCGCGCAGCGCCGCCGGCAGGTTCGACATCTCCTCGTAGGAGCGGGCCCCGCGCGCGACCCATTCCCACACCTGCTTGGCGCGGAAGGCGGGCTCGCCGGCGTCGACGAGGGTGGTGGCGAGGAGGTCGCGGTCCATCGGGCGAGAGTAGCGGCCGACTGGCGCCGGTCCGGTGCCCTCCTCGAGGCCAGAGCACCTCGGGCTTCGGCTAGGTGCCTTCGGTGGTTTCGGGCGGATCGCCCTCGCGACCCGCTTCGAGCGCCTCGAGATCCTCGCGGTCCCGCGGACGGTCACTGGCTCGCTTCATGTCCAGCAGATGCTCGAGGGAGCAGACCCTGAGGGCGAGCCCGTCCAGATCGAGCGAGGTGGCTTTGTGATCCAGAGTCGCGTAGGTGGGGATCTGCGGGAGACCCTGGAGAACGTCGATCCGGCCGAGCTCGGTCAGAACGAGAGTGCGGTCGCCGGTCTGCAGAAAAGTCCTGATCGCCGACCCCTCGAGCAGGCGATCGCCCACCTCCACCTTCCCTCCCAGGTCGCGTAGCAGGACATCCAGCCGCTCGAGATTCTCCGTGGCAGGATCGGGGACGAGATCGACATCCCGCGTAGCCCGCAGATAGCCCCATGCATTGACGGCCAGGCCACCGACTAAGACGAAGCTGATCTCGGCTTCGACCAGACGCTCCAGCAGGCGGCGCAGCCGAAGGGGCTCCGCGGTCACGTCCGGCGGGCGCTTCCGGTGAAGGTCGAGAGGAATTCGCTCAGGGCCAGGCCCTCGGCGAGATTGACGGCGAGAGGACGGGCAGCGTCTTCGCGGAGCTGTCGGCGTCGAGATGCATCGTTGTCCTGCCAGGGATCCCGCCGGTCGCCGGATGAGTCTCCCTGCTCATGCTGCGTTTCCATGGACGGAGAGTACCCGCGCCAGCGCGATCCGCCCTATTCGTGGATCTTCTCGCCGCGCTCCAGCATCCCGACGAATTTGCGCAGGCGGCGCTCGCGGGTCTCGGGGCGTTTGGCCTCGTCGAGGCGGTAGAGGATCGCGTAGCGGTTCTGGCTGCTGAGGCCGGCGAAGAACTCGGCGGTGGCCGGGTTGGCGTCGAGCTCGCGCTGGAGATCGTCCGGCACCGCCATCGTTCGCTGACCCGCGTAGGCCGCCTCCCAGCGCCCGTCGCCCCGCGCCGCCTCGACCTCGGCAGCGCCCGCCGGGCGCATCGACCCCGCCGCGATCAGCGCTTCGGCCTTCTCGCGGTTGATCTTCGACCAGCGCCCGCCGGGCCGCCGGGGCGTAAAGCGCTGGAGGAAGTGGGTCGCGTCGAGGCCGCGCTTCTGGCTGTCGATCCAGCCGAAGCAGAGGGCGACCTCGAGCGCCTCGGCGTAGGTGATGCTCGCCTCCGGCGCGCCCTTCTTGGCGATCTTCAGCCAGAGGCCGGCGCCGACGGCCTCGGCGTTCTCCTCCAGCCAGGCCTCGAACTCGGCCGGCCCGGCGAAGAGCAGGACCGGCAGGTCATCCGCAGGTCGTTTCGCGGCGCTCACGCGGCCGCCATTTCGCCGAGCACGCTCCTGGGTACGGTTAGGTTGCGCTTCACGCAGCCCACACACTGAACGATTCCCGGGAGGAACAGATGGCCGAGATACCCGCCGACGCGACCCACCTGCTGGAGGGCCAGCACTTCGCCCACATCGCCACGCTGAAGGAGGACGGCTCGCCGCAGGTCTCGCCGGTCTGGATCGACCACGAGGGCGGGCTCATCACCTTCAACACCGCCGAGGGGCGACTGAAGACCGACAACCTGAAGCGCGACCCGCGGGTGGCGATCTCGATCGTGAACCAGGAGAACCCCTACGAGCACCTGCTGATCCAGGGCAAGGTCACCGACATCACCAGCGAGGGCGCCGACGAGAACATCGACGCGCTGGCCAAGCGCTACATGGGAGTCGACGAGTATCCGCTGCGCAAACCGGGCGAACAGCGGGTGATCGTCAAGATCGAGCCGGAGAAGGTGACGCACCAGAACCCGTCGTAACGGGTGTCCGGGGCGGCGCTCAGCCGCCCGGCAGCTCGGCCTCGAGCCGGGCGATGGCGACGCGGGCGTAGTCGATGGCGCGCGCGTCGCCGCTGAGTCGGAAGCGCGAGTTGGCCCCCATGCCGAGCGAGTAGAGCTCGAAGGCATAGCGGTCGGGATCGGCGGCGCCGGCAATCTCCGCCTGGCGGCTCAGCTCGGCGACCCAGGCGTCGAGGGCGGCGGCGATCGCGTCGCGCACCGGGCCCGGGCGGTCGTCGTACTCGGTCGCCGCGGCGCTCCAGAAGCAGCCGCCGGAGTAGGTGCTCTGGTGGTCGATGAAGCCCTCGGTCATGGCGCGCAGGCGCGGGGCTCCGTCGGGGACGGCCAGGGCCGGCTCGACGACCGCGCGGCGGAAGCGCTCGCGGGCCGCGGCGACGGTCGCCAGCTGGAGGTCGCGCTTGGAGCCGAAGTGGGCGAAGAGACCGCTCTTGCTCATCTCCAGCTCGGCGGCGAGGCGGCCGATCGTCAGCCCCTCGAGGCCCTCGGCCGAGGCGATGTCGACAGCGCGGTCGAGGATCGCCTCGCGGGTGCGCCCGCCTTTGGTCGGATTCTTAGGCTCGGTTGCGGGGGGCATCGCGCCATCCTATCGTAAAAGCACGAACGTTCGTTTTTGAGGTAGGCTGCGCCGCACCGGAAACCAGCGAGGGAGGTCAGCGATGGCGGATTGCGACGTGAAGCGGATCGACGACATGGAGGGGGCCTTCCTCGGCTCCTTCAAACGGGTGCGGGCGGAATTGGGGGTCTCCTCGTTCGGGATTCAGGTGATCGACCTGCCGCCCTCCTTCGACCGCTACCCCAGCCACGACCACAGCGCCGACGGCCAGGAGGAGGTCTTCGTCGTCCTGCGCGGGACCGGCGAGCTCGAGGTCGACGGCGAGCGCTTCCCGCTCGACGGGGACCACATCGCCCGCGTCGGCCCGGCCGCCTCGCGCAAGATCTACTCCGGGCCCGAGGGCCTGCGGGTCCTCGCCCTCGGCGGCGTCCCCGGCCAGGTCTACGAGGCGCCGGAAGTCACGAAGCTGGGCGCTCCGGACCCGATGGCGCGCGGCTAGGTGACGTCCCGGCTCTTCTCCTCGCCGCGCGGCTCGAAGCCGGGGCAGCGCAGCACCGGCAGCGGCGGGTAGCGCCGGTACTGCGGCTCGGTGCGGGAGCGCTCGCAGAGCGAGTAGACCGGCCCGCGGCTGGTCGGGACGAGGTGCTGGTGGCGGCAGCTGTCGCAGAGGCC
This sequence comes from uncultured Actinomycetes bacterium, assembly GCA_963839115.1. Classification (GTDB taxonomy): domain Bacteria; phylum Actinomycetota; class Thermoleophilia; order Solirubrobacterales; family 70-9; genus VAYN01. The sequence continues at coordinate 151,299 of CAWITM010000001.1, read as the reverse complement.
GGCCGGCGGGCGGACCGAGCCGCCGGTCATCGGCGCCGCCCGCCCACCGACCGCGCCGCGGTGCCCTCGTCCCGACTCACGGCCGGGAGCCGCGGCGGCGGCCGGTGCCGGAATTCCAGAAGGTGTGGACGGTGCCGCGCGGGATCTCGATCTCCTCGCCGGCGCCGTAGGTCCGCTCGGCGCCGTCGACCTTGACCGCCAGCGACCCGGAGAGGGCCTCGAAGTGTCGGCGTGATCTTCAGCGTCTCTCCCATGCGCCGCCCCCGACTCTACGCGGCGTCGGCGGGCTCGGGCGGCGCCGACCGCTCGGCCCGGCGCGCGGTCGCGGCGAGGATCCGGCTCGTCACCAGCACGTGCATGCGCGTGCCGATCACCGCGGCGCGGTAGAGGCGGCCGTGGAGGCCCGGGAAGGCGGCGCGGGTCTCGGCGCGCAGGCGGGTGCGCCCGCCGCCGAGGTCGTCGAGCCGGAAGGTCAGCCGGTAGCGGGAGAAGTGGTGCCGGCCGCCCAGGGCCAGCTCCTCCCCCGGCGTCGCCGCCGCGACGTGGAAGCCGGGGAAGGCGGAGCCGGCTGCCAGCGGTCGCGGCCCGCCGGCCTCGCGGTCTTCGCAGCCGATCGCCCGCGCGTAGACCGGCGCCGCCCCCGAGGAGACCGACGCCTCGACCGTCCGCCCCAGCGCCTCCCAGACAACCGCCGGCGCCGCCGCGATCACCCGGGCGTGCTCGTCGACGTAGGGAAGGTCGCTCATCGGCACCGGTGGCGCTCCACGGCTTTCCCCGCAAGATGCGGCGCCGCTCTCTCGATCTCGCCCCAGCCGGCCACGGCCGCGCACGCTACACCCGGCCTCCCGCCTGAACGCTGGCTACCGTGGAGAAATGAGCACGACCGCCACGCTCTTCGACGCCGACGCCGCCTCCTACAGCGGCACCATCGAGGTGCTCGGCGTCATCTTCAAAGCCGAGGACGACGGCTACGCCGTGCTCGAGGTGCAGGAGACCGGCGCCGGCTTCGGCGAGGGCTTCGCGCTGATCGGCCCGGTCGCCCACCTCGGCACCGGCGACCGCGCCGAAGTCAGCGGCGAGTGGCAGACCCACTCGCGCTACGGGCGCCAGCTGCGGGCGGTCGGGGCGCTGCCGCTCGACCCCGCCGACCGCGAGGGCCAGGTCGCCTACCTGACCAGCCTGCGCCACATCGGTCAGGCGCGCGCCGAGCGACTGGTCGACGAGCACGGCGAGTCGGTGCTGCAGGTGATCGCCGCCGACCCGCAGCGGACCTTCGCCGCCCTGCGCGGGGTCAGCGCCGATCAGGCCGCGGCAGCGACCCAGTCCTGGCACGAGAGCCGCGCCGTGCGCGAGCTGCACGTCCAGCTCGCCCCCCACGGCCTCGCCCACCTGGCGGCGCCGATCCACGCCCGCTACGGGGAGCGCGCGACGACCGTCCTCCACGAGGACCCCTACCGGCTGACCGAGATCGACGGCGTCGGCTTCGCCCGCGCCGACAAGATCGCCCTCGCCGCCGACGTCCCGCCGGAGTCCGACCGCCGCGCCCAGGCCGCCGCGACCTACGCCCTCCGCGAGGCCGAGCAGCAGGGCAACAGCTACCTGCCGGCGCCCGAGCTGGCGGGACGCACGGCGAAGCTGACCGGCCTCGTCGCCGATCCCGAGGTGCTGATGGCGGCGCGTGGCGTGGCGGTCGAACCGGGCGCCGACGGGGTCGACTGCGTCTACCGCGAGTCGACGCTCGCCAGCGAGCGGGCGGTCGCGGCGACGCTGGCGGCGCGGCTCGGGGCCCCGCCCCACCTCGACCACGAGCCCGGCGAGAACCCCGGCGAGGGACTCACCGACGAGCAGTGGGCGGCGGTGCGCGGCGCCTTCGAGGCGCGGGTCTCGATCCTCACCGGCGGCCCCGGCGTCGGCAAGACCGTCTGCACGAAGGCGATCGTCGCCGAGGCCGAAGCGGCGCACGCGACGATCGCCCTCTGCGCTCCGACCGGCCGCGCCGCCCGCCGGCTCGAGGACGCCACCGGCCACGAGGCGCTCACCATCCACCGGCTCCTGGAGTGGATGCCGGGACGCGATCCCGCCTTCCACCCCGGCCGGCCGCTGCCCGCCGACCTGGTGATCGTCGACGAGTCCTCGATGCTGAACCTGCGCCTGGCCGAGGTGCTGCTCGGCGGCCTCGCCGAGTCGACCCACGTCGTCTTCGTCGGCGACGCCGACCAGCTGCCGCCGATCGGCGCCGGCAAGCCCTTCGAGGACCTGATCCTCTCCGAGGCCGCGCCGGTCGTCCGGCTCAGCCAGATCTTCCGCCAGGCGGCGCGCTCGATGATCACCACCGCCGCCCACGAGATCAACCAGGGCCGCTCGCCCCACCTCGAGCCCGGCGCCGACCAGGACCGCGACTTCTTCTTCATCGAGCGCCCGAGCGCCGAGCGCGCCCTCGACACCGTGGTCCAGGTGGTCGCCGAGCGGGCGCCGGAGAGCTTCGCCGTCGACCCGGTGCGCGAAGTCCAGGTGCTGGCGCCGATGTACCGCGGGCCGGTCGGGATCGACGCCCTCAACGAGCGCCTGCAGGCGCGTCTGAACGCCGACGGGGAGCCGGCGCTCGGCGGCCGATTCCGGCTCGGCGATCGGCTGATCCAGACCCGCAACTCACACGAGCTGGGGCTGATGAACGGCTCGATCGTCTTCCTGCGCAGCGACGATCCCGGCGAAGAAACGATCGTCGTCGACACCGACGACGGCGGCACCCTGGTGATGCCCTACTCGGAGACGGCGACGCTGAAACTGGCCTACGCGATCTCGGTCCACAAGGCACAGGGCTGCGAGGTGCCGGTCGTCGTCGGCGTCTGCCACCGCTCGCACTCGCGGATGCTGACCCGGCCGCTGCTCTACACCGCGATCACCCGCGCCCGCCAGAACTGCGTGCTGGTCGGCGACGGCGCCGCGCTGGCGGCGGCGGTCGGTCGTGACGACGGCGGCGGCCGCCACTCCGGCCTTGCCGAGCGGCTGCGCGGCGCCGACGACCGCCCTCAGCTCGGCGTCTGACATCCGTCGGGCCCTCTATAAGTCGGCCCTGGCAACCGCCTAGCCGGGCCGCCCTCTCCCCCATGCACCGACGCGTTTTCGTCCCCCTCGTCCTCGTCGTGGCCGCCCTCGCGGTCGCGGTCGCTCCTGCCGCCGCGAGCTCCGGCCCCGGCGCCTCGATCCCGACCGTCGAAGCGCTGATCGAACTGCGCCACCCGCGCGGCCTCAACCGGTTCGTGCGCCAGATCTCCGACCCGACCTCGCCGACCTACCGCCAATACTCGACGGTCGAGGCTCTGGTCGCCCGCTTCGGCGCCACCGCCGAAGCCAAGCGCGAGACGCTCTCATGGCTGCGGGCCCACGGCCTCCGCGGGAAGGTCGGCCCGACCGGCACCTACGTCACCGCGCCGATCCCGGCCCCGCGGGTCGCGACGCTGCTGCCGCGGCGCGGCGACTCCGCGGCTTCCCCCACCGCGCCCCTCGGCCGCGCTGTCCCGGCCGGCCTGCGCGGCGCCGTCGCCGGCGTCACCGTCCTCGGCGCCGGCAACCGCGCCTTCACCAACATCGTCGCGCCGCCGACCGCCGCGCCGACCGCCAGGACCAGGCCACCGAGGAAGAATTTCAGCTCGCTGATGGACCACACCGGCACCGCCGAAGGCTGCCCCGACGGAGTCGCCGGCCCGGGCCTGCCGGAAGTCGCCCCTTCCCCCTTGACGCCCAACCAGTACCTCGGTGCCTACGGGATCTCCGAACTGCACAAGCGCGGCCTCGAAGGCCAGGGGCAGCACGTCGCCGTGGTCGAGATCGACGGCTTCCACCGCAGGGACATCGCCACCTTCGACCGGTGCTTCGGGATCAGGACGCCGCCGATTCACGTCGTCCCGGTCTTTCCGTATAGGCAGCCGATCCCGGAAGGCGGTGAGACGACGCTCGACCTCGAGGTGCTTTCGGCGGCCGCCCCAAGGATCGCTGGAATCGACGTCTACGAGGGCGCCGGCAACGAAGCCGGGATCGTCGTCACCGCCGGGACCGCGCTCGGCCGCCGCGGCCATCGCCCCGACGTGATCTCGATCTCGCTCGGCATCTGCGAGCCGGAGTACTCCGGCAAGCTGATCTACAAGCGGGCGCTCGACAGCATCTTCGCCACCGCCGCCGGCGCCGGCATCTCGGTCCTCGTCGCCTCCGGCGACACCGGCTCGAGCGGCTGCCGGGTCGACGGCTCGGAAGGGACGACGGCGCTGCCGGTCCGCGCTGTCAGCCTGCCCTCGAGCTCGCCCTATGTGACCGCGGTGGGCGGCACCAACCTCCAGCTCTCGAAGCAGAACGCGATCGAACGCGAGGTCGTCTGGAACGACTGGCCGCTCGGTGCCGGCGGCGGCGGGGGCGGCGTCAGCATCCTCTCGCCGCGGCGCCCCTGGTGGCAGCGGCTGCCGCCCTCGCGCGACCGCTACGGGCCCGGCCGGATCGTCCCCGACATCGCCGCCCTCGCCGACCCCGCTCCCGGCTACTCCTACTTCTGCACCTCGCCCGGCGTCTGCGGCGAACTGCCGCAGGCGGTTCACGGCTGGACCTCGATCGGCGGCACCAGCGCCGCGACGCCGCTGATGGCGGCAACCGTCGCACTCGCCAACCAGTACGCCGAAAGCCTCCGCCAGGAGCGCCTCGGCTTCCTCGACCCGCTGCTCTACCGGCTCGGCGCCGCCGGCGCCAGCCGCGCCCAGGCCTTCCGCGACGTCAGCCGCGGCAACGACGACATCGGCGCATTGCTGCCAGCCGACGTCGGCGGCGGCCACTCGCTGCACTGCTGCAGCGCCCGCGTCGGCTATGACTGGGCGAGCGGCTGGGGATCGCTGAAGGCACTCGGCTTCGCCCAGGCCGCCTCCGCCGCCGCTCCCTAGGCCATCCCTTCCAGGCGGCCATCGCCTGAGGCCGCCTCAGGTGTGAGACCCTGGCTCGGCCCGGTGGAGAGCGAGACGACAGCGCGGCGTGACGGCTCCCCGGCGGAGCCTGGCCGCGCGCCCGGCTCGCCGCCGGATCACGCACCCGGCTCGCCGACTGGCGGCGCGCCCGCCACCCCACCGGAGCGCTCACCCGGGGGCCGTCCGGCCATTCCCTGGCTGGAGATCGCCCTGACCCTGCTCGGCGTCGCCGTCCTCGCCGCTCTCGTCCTCGGCATCCCGGCGCTCCGCCACGCGGCGATCGCCGCGATCCACGGCGAAACCAGCGAGGTCCGCCACCAGATCAACAGCCTCGGCGCAACCGGGCCGCTGCTGATCATCGCGCTGACGCTGGTCCACTCGGTCGCCTTCTACCCGGCCGAGATCGTCAACGCCGCCGCCGGCTTCGCCTTCGGCTTCTTCCCGGCGATCGCGATCGTCACCGTCGGCTGGATGGCCTCGGCGATGCTCTGCTACCTGGTCGGCCTGCACGTCGCCCGCCCGCTGCTCGACCGGGTCTTCGGCCGCGAGCGCTTCGAGCGGGTCGAGGCGGCGATCGAGCGCGGCGGCCCGACCCTCCTGCTCGCCGTGCGGTTGATCCCGATCATGCCCTTCAGCCTCGTCGGCTACGCCGCCGGTGCCGCCCGGGTGCCGCTCTGGCGCTACTTCTGGACGACGATCGTCGGCTACATGCCGGTGACCGCACTGTCGGTCTACTTCGGCACGCGCCTGGAAGGGATCAAGCCAACCGACCCGCTGGTGATCGGCGCAGTCGTCGCGCTGCTGGCGCTGCTCGGCATCGGCCACTTCATCGTCCGCCGCCAGACGGCGGCGACGCTCAAGCGACCAGCTTGACGTTGAAGGCGAAGACGGCCGGGGTCGGGTCGGGCTTACCGCCGCTGACCGCGCGCACCTTCAGTTCGTGCTTGCCGAGCAGGAAGAAGGCCTTGTAGCTGGAGGCGCACTTGCTCCACTTGCCCTTGTCGACCTTGCATTCGAACTTGGCGCCGCTCTGGTCAGAGGCGAAGGAGAACTTGAGATTGACGCGCCCGACCCTGCTCTTGACCAGAGCCGGCGGGTGCTTCTTGATCTGCGTGGTCGGGGCGCTCTTCCCGCCCGACGGGGACTTCTTTTCCTTCGGGCCTTCCGAAGACGGGGTCGGGGTCGGAGTTGGCGTCGGGATGGGGGTCGGCGTTGGGGTCGGGGGTCCCGGCGGCACCGGGGGTTCGGGCGTGACCGGGGTGATGAGCGTGCTCGGCGGATCGTTGGCCAGACCGGACACGCCCAGCGCTTCGATCGCCAGCGCGGCGCGAATCAGGCCTTTGCCGACGACTCCGGGCCCGTAACCCGGCACCGACTCCGCGGTGTTCTTGAGGGCCCCCTTGATCTGCACCGGGGTCTTCCCCGGGCTCGCCTGGTGCATGATCGAAGCGACGCCGGCGGCGCCTGGCGCGGCCGCGGAGGTTCCGCAGAAGCGCATGAAGCCAAGGGAGAACTGGCCGAAGAACGTGTTCGCGACGCAATCGGTGGCGACGATGTCCGGCTTTTCGACGGTTTCCGGGGTCGCGAGGGGCGCCGCGGGCGTGGTCGACGTGACCGGGCCGTAGTAGTAGGTGACCGGGCCATGCGAGCTGTACTTCTCGGGGATCGCGGGGTGTTCGGAGGGCTCGTCTTCGGGGTCGTTGTCGGAAGGCAATTTGTAGAACCTGTTCGCTCCCGCGGTCACCGCACTGGCGGCGCCGTTGTGGCCGAAGATCGTCGGACCGAGCACGTCGCCCCCGGTCGATTCCCGGTACTCGGTCGAGAGGATCGGCAGGCCGTTCTCGAGGAATACCAGCTTGAGTCGCGGCAGGGCCGCGGCGCTGGCGCTCGGGTCGCAGACGTTGCCGTAGCAGCGGTTGACGACGAGGTAGAGCTGTTCCTTGTTGGTTTCCGGCTGCGGGTTCCCCGCCCAGGTGACGAACTCAGCGGGCTTGCCGCCGACGTTGGTGACGTGACCCTCGGCGACCACTTCGGTTTCGCCGTTCTGGAGTTCTTCGTCGGGCCTTTCCAGTTTGATCGCGCCTTTTTCTTCTTCGAAGATCGGCGATTCGACGATTTCTTCTTCTTCTTCCGCGATTTCCCCGATCGTCGACTGGGGCGTCCGCCGGCGGAGCAGGTAGAGATCCAGATCGGCTTTCACGCCGTACCAGGGTTCGGCCCAGCCCAGGGCAACCGTGACCGGCTCCCCGGCGTTGATCTTGAAGCCGAACTTGTTGTCTTCAACGCTGGGTTCGGGGTTGAAGTCGAGGCAGTGGCGCGCGGCGGCGCCGACTGGGATCGGGCAGAACTCTTTCGCGGCTTCGCGGAACTGGGGCGTTTCCCAGGAAGTGGTCGGCAGCAGCCCTTTGGTTCCTTCTCCTACTTCGCCTTCTTTGGAGATGACCTTTTCTTCTTGTAGGCCGAGGTTGTTGCTGTTGTTCCCCGCCGAGCTGAGGTAGGTGACCCCCTGGGCCGTCACTTTGTTGACGGCCGCCGCGATCGGGCCGTCCTGGAACATCGGCTCTTCGAAGTAGGTCAGGTCGTCGACGATCACGTCGGCGCCGGCACCGCCGGCGGAAACCGGGGCGGCGAGCCGTTCGATGTTCTGGGCCATCGCCAGTTCGCCGCCGAACCCGGTGGCGAAGGCGAGCTTCGCGTGCGGGGCGATGTCGTGGACGATCTGGAGCATCGCCCGTCCCTCGTCGTGGCTTCCGGCCGGGCCCTCTTCGAGCACGTCGACCGGCGTCGCCTGGCCACTGCAGCTCGTTTCCGTCCCGGGAAGGTCATCGGAAGCGACATCGCTCAGGGCTCCGCCGCCGACGTTGAAGGAGTCCGACAGCACCCCGACGGTCTCGCCCAACCCGCGCACCGAGAATTTTTCGCGGGCGCCGATCGCTTCGCCTACCGGCCCGACGCCGACGACGCCGAGCTGGTTGATCCCCTCGCTGAGGACCGATCCGCCTTCGCAGATCGCCGGACTGGAAGCGTTGGAGTGAACGGGCGCCGAGAGCATCGGCTCGCGCACGGCGTTCACCGCGGTGACACCCGGCACGGCGGCAAGCGCGGTTAAGTCTTTCGGCGCCACGGTCGCCGAGGCAAGTCCATAGATGCCGCTCGAGTGTTCGACCGTCGCGCCGGCCGCTTCGAGCGCCGGGAGGGACGTGAGCGTGCTCCCGGAGAAGGCGATTTCGACGCGAACGGCAGCTCCTTCGCGCTGCAGGCTCCCGGCACCTTGCACCGGCAGTCCGAGCGCCTGGGACTGGGCCTGAAGGGTCTGGCCGCGCACGGCCGGGGTCGCCAGCTTGGCCAGTTCCGGGCTGAGGACGCCGCTCTGCTGGGCGCTTGCCGCCGCCGGCCAGACGAAGGCGCAGCCGAGGAGGAGGACGAACAGCGCGACTACGCCGGTATTTGACCGCGATCGGGGCATTCTGGCCCCACTATCGGCTGTCTGCGCGCTCGACTTGAATCGCGCATATCAGGCGTAGGAGGAGCGCCGCAGCCAGAAGACCAGCACGATGATCGAAGCCACCAGGCTGCCGCAGCCGAGCGCCCAGAAGTCCACCTCCGAGCCGATCCCGTTGACCATCCACTTGAAGTTCTGGCCGAAGAACCCGACCACGAAGGAGAGCGGCAGGAAGATCGTCGCCACCACGGTAAGCTGCTTGGTGATCTCGTTGAGGCGGTTGGAGGCGACCGAGAGGTAGGCGTCGCGGCTGCCGATCAGCAGGTCGCGGTAGGAGTCGATCTGGTCGGCGATCCGGATCGAATGGTCGTAGACGTCGCGGAAGTAGTTGCGCGAGTCGGTTTCGAGGCCGGGGATTTCGGCGATCGAGTCGATCGAGCGGGCCAGCATGTCGCGCTGCGGGGTGGCGACGCGGCCGATCCGGACGAGGTCACGGCGCAGCGTCGTCAGTCGCTGGTACTGGTCGGTGGAGGGCCGTTCGAAGATGTCGGCATCGAGCTTTTCGAGGCGGTCTTCGAGGCGCTCGAGCAGCGGGAAGAAGGTGTCGGTGAGGGCGTCGAGGACCCGGTAGACGACGAACTGCTCGGAGCGCGGTTTCTGCGCCTCCATCCGCTTGCGGGCTTCGTCGAGGGCGCCGCAGTCACCATCGTGCACGGTGACGAGGTATCCCCCGCTGATGAAGGCATGGACCTCTTCGAGCTCGATTTCCGGCTCGTCGCCGGGGCCGGGCGCGTCGGCGTGCCCCGCCGCCGCTTCCTCGCTCGGCACCCGCGCCCCGTAGTAGACGAGGAACATGTAGTCGCCGAAGTCCTCGAGCTTCGGCCGCTGGCCGCGCTTGACCATGTCCTCGACCGAGAGCGGGTGGAATTTGAACACCTCGGCGAGGGTCTCGGCTTCCTTGTCGGCGGGGCCGTCGAGGTCGAGCCAGAAGTACTCGTCATCGGCCAGCAGCCCGGCGATCGCATCGCGGTCGATCGAGTCGAGGAAGCGCACCAGCCGAGGCTAGATCGGGGCGCGGACGATCCGGCGGCGCCGCCCGCGGCGCTCGAAAAGCACGTCGGCGGCCAAACTTCCTGCTACGGTCTCGACGTCAGGGCCGACAATACGTCGGCAAAGTTCGTGTTTAGCGCTCGGGGTCGTTGCTTCATCGCATTGTCCGCGTTCGCAGCACATTATGTGGAGGCAATGCATGCCTACTGGAACTGTCAAGTGGTTCAGCGACGACAAGGGCTACGGGTTCATCACTCCCGATGACGGCTCGAAGGACGTTTTCGTGCATCACAGCGCGATTCTCGGCGAGGGCTTCAAGAGCCTGACCGAGGGTTCGAAAGTGAGCTACGAGTCCGAAGAAGGCCCCAAGGGCCCGGCCGCCGCAAGCGTTCAACAGACTTCTTAGAGCCGAGCGCTCAACACCAGTCTGAGAAGCCCGCCACCTGGCGGGCTTCGTCTTGGTTGGGACCGATTGCCGACCCCGGGGGTCGGCCGCCGGCCCGCGTTCCCTACTCTCACCCTTCCCGATGAGCACAAAACGAGACGACCTCCGCAACTGCGCGATCATCGCCCACGTCGACCACGGCAAGACGACGCTGGTCGACGCCATGCTCTGGCAGACCGGGACCTTCCGGGCCGGTCAGGACGTCAACGAGCGGGTCATGGATTCGATGGATCTCGAGCGCGAGAAGGGGATCACGATCCTCGCCAAGAACACCGCGGTCCAGCACGAGGGCGTCAAGTTCAACATCGTCGACACCCCCGGGCACGCCGACTTCGGCGGCGAGGTCGAGCGGGCGCTGACGATGGTCGACGGCGCCCTGCTGCTCGTCGACGCCTCCGAGGGCCCGCTGCCGCAGACGCGCTTCGTCCTGCGCAAGGCGCTCGAATCGAGACTGCCGATCATCCTCGTCGTCAACAAGGTCGACCGCCCCGACGCGCGGATCTCCGAGGTCGTCGACGAGGTCTACGAGCTCTTCATCGACCTCGACGCCGATTCCGAGCAGATCGACTTCCCGATCGTCTACACGAACGCCAAAGAGGGCTGGGCAGCACTCGAGGAGGGCGTCGAGGGCACCGACCTGCAGCCGCTCCTGAACCTGATGCTGGAGAAGATCCCGGCGCCGACCTACGACGAGGGCGCGCCGCTGCAGGCGCACGTCACCAACCTCGACGCCTCGCCCTACGTCGGCCGCCTGGCGATCTGCCGAGTGCGCCAGGGGACGATCCGCTCCGGCCAGCAGATCGCCTGGTGTCGCGCCGACGGCCGCATCACCCGCGCCGCCGTCTCCGAGCTCTACATCACCGAAGGCCTTGACCGGGTCGCCGCGACCGAGGCCGGGCCCGGTGAAATCATCGCCGTGGCGGGTATGGAAGAGGTGACGATCGGCGAGACGCTGGCCGATCCCGAGAACCCGGTTCCGCTGCCCGTCATCACCGTCGACGAGCCGTCGCTGTCGATGATCATCGGCATCAACACCTCGCCGCTGGCGGGGCAGAACGGCGGCAACAAGCTGACCGCGCGCCAGATCAAAGCGCGCCTCGACGCCGAGCTGGTCGGCAACGTCTCGGTCCGCGTCCACGACACCGAGCGCCCCGACGCCTGGGAGGTCCAGGGCCGCGGCGAGCTGCAGCTGGTGATCCTGCTGGAGATGATGCGGCGCGAGGGCTTCGAGCTGACCGCCGGGCAGCCGCGGGTCGTGACCCGCGAGATCGAAGGCCAGGTCCACGAGCCGGTCGAGCGCCTGGCGATCGACGTCCCCGAGGAGCACGTCGGCGCGGTCACGCAGATGCTGGCCGCCCGAAAGGGTCGGCTCGAGCAGATGGTCAACCACTCGACCGGGTGGGTGCGGATGGACTATCTGGTGCCGGCGCGCGGCTTGATCGGCTTCCGCACCGAGTTCCTGACCGAGACCCGCGGCAGCGGCATCCTCCACCACGTCTTCGACCGCTGGGAGCCCTGGGCCGGCGAGCTGCGCACGCGCCAGACCGGCTCCCTCGTCGCCGACCGCCGCGGCCAGACCGCCGGCTACTCGCTGATGAGCCTGCAGGACCGCGGCCGCCTCTTCGTCGGCTCCGGCGAGGCGGTCTACGAAGGGATGATCGTCGGCGAGAACGCCCGCGCCGACGACCTCGACGTCAACCCGACCAAACCGAAGCAGCAGACCAACATGCGGGCAGCGAGTGCCGACGTGCTGGTCCGGATCGCGCCGCCGACGCGACTCAGCCTCGAAGCCTCGCTGGAGTTCGTGCGCGACGACGAGTGCGTCGAAGTGACCCCGGAGTTCGTGCGCCTGCGCAAGCTCGAGCTCGAGAAAGTCGCCCGGCTCAAGGCGGCCAAGCGCCGCGACGCAGCCCCCCGCCCGGCCTAACCGCCCAGCGCGGTCGTCCTGTCCCACCCATACCGCCGGAAAGGACGACCGCGGATCAGGCTGGCACCCACGGCCGGCGCCCCAGCAGCGTTGCGACCGTCTCCATCACCTCGTCGCGGTGCCGGCGGAAGCGCTCTTCGGTGACGCGGATCGTTTCGATCCCGGCCAGCGCCAGCTTCTCGTCGCGTTCGTGGTCGCGCTCAAAGGCGCCCCGGGTCCCATGCGTCTCCCACGAGTCGAGTTCGACCCCGAACGCCGCCTCCGGCCAGTAGACGTCGAGCTCGAGCCCGATCTCATTCCAACCCGTCGCCGGCTGCGGCAGACCGGCGGCCACCGCCGCGGCGACGAACCGCCGCTCGAACTCCGACCGCGCCCAAGGCGCCGGCCGGTAGATCTCGACCGCCCGCTCCAGCCGCAAGCGCCCGTGGTGGCCCCGGTTGCGAGCGATCACCGAGTCGATCGCCCCGAGCTCCAGCAGCTTCCCGTGTTCGGCTCGCTCGAGGAACCTGGCCAGCCGCGTGGCGTCGACCAGAGGCGCCATGTCGAGCATGGTCCGCGCCACCGACGTCACCGGTATCCCCTCACGGAGCTCCCGATCCTCCTCAGCGAGGGTGCGCGCCCTGTGGAGGTGGATGTGGGAGCGACCGTGTCGCGGCGAGGGCGAGGTTCCGTGGACGGGAACCGGACTCCTGACGCCCAGTCCCCACGACCATGCCGCCGACCAGTGGCTCAGCACCGCTTCCGGGCCACAAGCCAGGACCGCCGCCAAACAGCGGCCATGAAGGGTGAGGTCGGTGTGGCCGACTGCGTAGACGCCAGAGTAGAGCCGCCGCAAATGCCCGGTGCAAACGGCTTTCTCGACTGCGCCCTTCGAGATTCCAAACGAGGCCTTCAGTTGCCGGATCGAGACGACGCCATGCTGCCGACCCGCCAAATCACCCACCTTCAGCCACCGTGGTTGACTTTTGGCCTCCATGAGGGGCCTAATGTCAACCACACCAGGAGCTCGCCCCCCGGCGAGGCGGGAGGGCTCCGTCCCTCCTCCTACTTGCCGCTTTTTTTGATCTCTCGCCCGGCCTTCTCGGAGGCCACGTGGGCTTCGATGCCGTCGAGGAGGCGCTCGAGGCCTCGCTCGAAGCGGCCGGGTCGGCCAACGTACTCGACGACGCGCTTGATGCCGGCGTCGACGTCGGCGCCGAGGAAGTCGCGGATCAGGGGGAAGTCGCCGCTGTCGAGCTGGCGTTGAAAGAAGTCGAGGGTCTCCGGCGCCCAGCCGCGCTCGTGCTCGACCAGCTCCTCGGCCTCGCGCAGCGAGTAGCCGAAGACGTAGTCGTCGATCAGGCCGATCAGCTCGAACTTCTCATACGGCGGCAGGTCGAGGTCGGCGATCGCGGCGAGGGACTGCTCGAAGTGGCGCATCCCGTTCGGCCCGGGCCGCCCGTCGCCGAGCCGTTCCAGCGACCAGCCGTGACGGCCGAACGCTTCGCGGCTGCGAACCGCGATGCGCTCGATCGCCCGGCGCCAGCCGCCGGTCAGCTCCTCCTCGGGGATCAGGACCTCGGCCATGACGGCGTCGAACATCAGCGTCACCAGCTCGTCCTTGTTGCGGACGTAGTGGTAGAGCGTCATCGTCCCGGCACCGAGCTGCTGGGCGACGCGGCGCATCGAGACCGCGTCGAAGCCCTCGGCGTCGGCGATCTGCAGCGCCGCCGCGGCGATCTCGGCGCGGGTGTGGGACGGCTTGCGCGAGCTCGGTTCCGGGCGCAGCCAGATCGAAGCCGCCTCGTCGGCGGCGGTCCTGCTGCCGCGGCCCGCCCGTTCGGCACGCTCGACGGCGCGAGCGGCCTGCTCGGCGGCGCGGGCTTCGGCCGCGGCCGCCCGCTCCGCGGCCTGGGCGGCGCGATCCTGGGCGCGGGCCGTCTTCTCGAGCGCCCGCTCGCCGGCCGCCGCCGCCCGCTCGGCAGCGTGGCGCGCCCTCTCTTCGGCCCGCTCGGCCGACTGCCGGGCCTTCTCTTCGGCCCGCCCCGCCGACTCGCCGGCCCGCGCCTCTGCCCGCTCGGCCTGCTCGCGGGCGCGGCCCTCGGCCTCGTCGGCCGCATCGCGCGTGCGGGCTTCCGTCTCGGCGTGGGCCTTCTCTTCCATATCTCTAGACATTTCGTACATCGTACTGCTAGCCTGCCCGTACGCTGTACCACTACAACGTACGAGGTACGAAATGAACTCGAAACTTCAAGCAGCCACCGCCGTCGCCGCCCGCGGCCTCGGCAAGCGTTACGGCGACCAGTGGGCTCTGCGGGACTTCGATCTCGAGGTCCCGGCAGGCTCGGTCCTCGGCCTGCTCGGCCACAACGGCGCCGGCAAGACGACGGCGATCCGCATCCTCACCACCCTCGCCGCCCCGACCACCGGCAGCGCCGAGGTGGCCGGCTTCAACGTCGTCTCCGACGCCGGCCGGGTCCGCGAGCAGATCGGCCTGACCAGCCAGGCGGCGACCGTCGACGGCCTGATGTCCGGGGCCGCGAACCTGGAGATGATCGGCCGCCTCTACCACCTGCCACGCAAGGTCGCCCGCGCCCGCGCCGGCGAGCTGCTCGCCGAGCTGGGTCTCGAGGACGCCGGCGATCGCCTGGTCAGGGACTACAGCGGCGGGATGCGGCGCCGGCTCGACCTCGCCGCCAGCCTGGTCGCCTCGCCCCCGGTCCTCTTCCTCGACGAGCCGACCACCGGGCTCGACCCGGAAAGCCGCAACGAGCTCTGGGACATGCTGCGCCAGCTGGTCGGCGGCGGCACCACGGTCATCCTCACCACCCAGTACCTCGAGGAGGCCGACCAGCTGGCCGACGACGTCGTCCTGATCGACCATGGCGCGATCGTCGCCACCGGCTCGCCCGGCCAGCTCAAGGCCCGCCACGGCGGCGAACGGGTCACCGTCACCGTCGTCGACCCGGAGTCGCTGGCGGCCGCTGCGGCCGCCCTCGAGCGAGTCGCCGCCGGCGCCGCCGAGATCGACCGCGAGGGCCTGCTGGTGACGGCGCCGGCGAGCGAAGCCACGCGCCTGATCGAGGTCGTCCGCGCCCTCGAGGAGGGCGGGGTCGACGCCCACGACGTCCGCCGCCGCGAGGCGACTCTCGACGACGTCTTCTTCTCCCTGACCGGGCCGCGCCGCGACGCCGCGCCCGAACCCACCGACCGCGAGGAGGCGGCCGCATGAACGCCAACGCAATCGCCACCACCCTGCCCAAGACCGCTCCGGGGCCGGCCCGCCTGCGCTGGCTCGTCTCCGACTCCGCCGCGCTGGCGCGCCGCCAGTTCGCCCACATCCGCCAGATCCCCGAGAAGCTCTTCGACGTCACCCTGCAGCCGATCATGTTCGTGCTGCTGTTCAGCTTCGTCTTCGGCGGCGTGATCGCCGTCCCCGGAGGCGGCGATTACAAGGAATATCTGATCGGCGGGATCCTCGTCCAGACGATCGTCTTCGGGTTGATGGGGCCGGGGATCTCGATGGCGACCGACCTCGGCGAGGGGATCATCGATCGCTTCAGCTCGCTGCCGATGTCGCGGCCGGCCTTCCTGCTCGGCCACCTCTCGGCCGAGTTCGCCGCCAGCCTGCTGGCGATCACGATCATGGTGATCAGCGGGCTGATCGTCGGCTGGGGCATCGGCTCGAGCGCCCTCGAAGCGGTGGCCGGCTTCGGCCTCCTGTTCCTTCTCTCGATCGCGATGATCTGGCTGGGGACCCTGATCGGCGTGCTTTCGCGCTCGCCCGACTCGGTCCAGGGGATCGCCTTCGTGACGGTCTTTCCGCTGACCTTCGTCGCCAACACCTTCGTCCCGGTGTCGGGCCTTCCGGACGGGCTCCGTCAGGTCGCCGAATACAACCCGGTGAGCTGTTGGGCGGCGGCGGTTCGGACGCTGTTCGGCAACCCGACGGCGCTGCCGAGCAACGCCGCCTGGCCGCTGGAGCACCCGGTCGTGGCCAGCCTCATCTGGTGCGTCGCGATCCTCGTCGCGGTGGTCCCGCTGACGGTGCGCGCCTACCGGTCCCGCACGGCCGGCTGACGACGACGGGCCGACCCCCGCCCTACCGGCAGCGATCGGCCCGTCGACCAAGGTCCCTCCGAGCGCGCCGCCCGCGGGCGGCGCGCTCGGAGGCCGCTGTACTCCTTAAACCGTGGCGGCGGCCTGCTCGGCCTGCGAGTCGCGGGCGGCGTCGGCGGCCTTCTCCTCGGCCTCCGGCGTGCGCTCCTCGATCGCGCGCGGCAGCAGCACCTCTTTGGCGATGACCAGGCGCTGGATCTGGCTGGTCCCCTCGTAGAGCTGCATGATCTTGGCGTCGCGCATCAGTTTCTCGACCGGGTACTCCTTGATGAAGCCGTAGCCGCCGTAGACCTGGACGGCGTCGGTGGTGACCTCCATCGCCGAGTCCGAGGCGAAGCGCTTGGCCTCGGAGGAGCGCAGCGTGTTGCGCTGGCCCTGGTCGAGCTGGACCGCCGAGTTCCAGGTGAGGAGCCGGGCGGCGTCGACCTTGGTCGCCATGTCGGCGATCATGAACTGGATCGCCTGGTGCATCGCGATCGGCACCCCGAACTGAACCCGTTCCTTGGAGTACTCGCAGGCGAACTCGAAGGCCGCCCGGGCGATCCCGACTGCCATCGCGGCGACGCCCGGCCGGGTGCGGTCGAGCGTCATCATCGCCAGTTTGAAGCCCTTGTTTTCCTCGGCCAGGAGGTTCTCGGCCGGGACCTCGACGTCGTTGAACGAGATCGTCGCGGTGTTGGAGGCCCGCTGACCCATCTTGTCCTCCTTCTTGTCGACCGAGACGCCGGGCGAATTGGCGTCGACGACGAAGGCGGAGATGCCGCGGTGACCGGCATCGGGGTCGGTCTTGGCGTAGACCGTGAACCAGTCGGCGTAGGTGCCGTTGGTGATGAAGCACTTGGAGCCGTTGAGGACGTACTTGTCGCCCTGCTTGACGGCGCGGGTTTTCATGCCGCTGACGTCGGAGCCGGCGTCGGGCTCGGTCAGGCAGAAGGAGGCCAGCTTGAAGTCTTCGACGAGGCCGCCGAGGTACTTCTTCTTGGTCTCCTCGGAGCCGCCGAGGCCGACCGGAGCGGCGGCGAGGCCGTTGGCCATCAGCGAGGTGCCGATGCCGGAGCAGCCCCAGCCGATCTCCTCCTCGATGATGCAGCCGGAGAGGTAGTCGAGGCCGGGACCGCCGTAGGCCTCGGGCACGTGGGTGTTCATCAGGCCGACGTCCCAGGCCTTCTTGAGCACGTCGGCGGGCCAGGTGCCGTCCTTGTCCAGCTCCCAGGCAACCGGGCGCATCTCTTTCTCGGCGAAGCTGTGGGCCAGCTCGCGCAGGTCCTTCTGTTCATCGGTCAGCGTGAAGTCAACCACCGGTCGGTGCTCCTTTTGTCGTTCTTTCGAAAGCGAGAAGGCGGGGCCGCACACACGGGGCGCTCCACCGATTGACTGGTCAGTCAACCAGGAGAAGAGTAGCGGATGGGACCCCGGTACGGGCGCGTTTACCCTTTGCCGATGCCCTTCCCGGCCGCCTCGGCCGCCTCCGGCTTCGCCACCGTGATCCTCGTGGTCGTGGTCGTCACCGTGCTCGTCGCCGGCGTCGCCTTCGCCCGCTCGGGGTCGGCGTGGCGATCGATCGGGCGCGGACCGCTGTCGATCGACGACCAGGCGCCGCCGGCGGCGACCGCCGGCTCGCCGGCCGAGCTCGACCGCGCCGCCCAGGCCGCCGAGGTGCGCCAGATGCTCGAGGCGCGGGCCGAACGGGCGCGCCTGCGCGGCGAGGCGCCGGTCGACGTCGAGACCGAGGCGGCCCGCCTGCTGGCGGCGCCGAGCGCCCCCGCCGGCGCCGACGAGGAGCTGCGCGCCGAGGTCCGCCAGCTGGTCGTCGCCCGCAACGAGCGCCGCGCCCGCCAGGGTCTCGAGCCGCTCGACGTCGCCGCCGAGACCGAGCGCCAGCTGGCCGAGCTGGCCGGGGGCTGACCCGACCGCCACCGCCCCGACGCCTGTGCCGGTACGGGATACAAGCGTCGGAGCGACGCGGGGGGATAAAATCGCCGCGATGCCCCCGGACCCCGAGCAGAATCTCTACGAGGTCGAGGACCTGCTGGTCCAGCCCGGCACCTACTTCAACCCGCAGACCGAGGTCGTGGTCGTCGTCGACGACTCCGCCTCGATCGACCAGGAGGTCTTCAACATGGAGGCCTACGAGGGCGCCGACTGGGTCCGCATCTCCGACGACGTGCCGATCGACGAGGACGGCCGCGACCGGGCGCTCGAGACCTTCCAGACCCACTACCACCCCGGCTCGACCGGATCGGTCTCCGAGACCGCCCTCGAACAGGGCGACGACGAGCTCGACGAGGACGAGGACGGCCAGGACCCCGGCCGCGAGGACTAGGGCTTCAGCGTCACTTTCTTCGCCGCCGCCAACACTGAGCCGGTTGGCGGGATCACCTTCACCGAGAGCGTCAGTCGCAGCTTGCCGAGCCGGCTGAGCTTTCGCTTGCCAGCCCCGTTGAGGTTGACCGTGAAGCTGTGGAGGCCTTTCTTGAGCCCGGCCTCGACGAGCTTGCCGAAGAGGAGCGGCTTCTTCCCGCCCTTCTGCCAGAAGAGCTGCGCCTTCATCGAGGTGCGGTTGGCCGGGATCCGGACGGTGCCGACGACGGCTTTGCCGTGCTGGATCGAGGGCAACGAGAGGTTCGCGCCGGACGCGCCTCCGCCCGAAGGCCCGCCGCCGGAAGGGCCTCCCGAACCGGGCGGAGTGGGTCCGGGTTCGGCGGTCGAGACGACGTAGGAGATCGTCACCGACGGGGTGCGAACCTGCGAAACGGCTACGGAGGTGTTGGAAGTGCCCGGGCCGAAGCCGCTCGAGCCACCGCCTCCACCGCAGGCGGCTTGGTTGAAAGTTTCGTTGAAGCCGCCGCCACCGCCACCGCCGAAGAGGCCCCCTCCGCCGCCGCCTCCCAGGTTTCCTTCGCCGCCGCTGCCCAGCGTGCCCGGTTTGCCGGGGAAACCAGCGTTTCCACCCGCCCCGGGCGCGGTGGCGGTACCGCCGCCCCCGCCGGAGCAGTAATTCGTGATGCTTGGCGCGGCCTGTCCGGCGTCACCGCCGGCGCTGACCCTATTTTCTTCGTTCCCACCACCACCGCCGCCGCCACCCGCGACCACGAGGCGAGATTCCAGATCCGTGGCGCTGGTGCGGATATCGGAGGCGCCGCCGCCACCACCGTCGGGGCCGTCAGCTGGAGCGCCGCCGTTGAACCCTCCCGCCGAGGGTTCCAGCTTTTTGCTCCCATCGATGCCCTTGCTGCCGACGACGACGGTCAGGCTCCGACCCGGCGTCACGAGGACGTCGGCGGTCGCCACCCCTCCCCGGCCGCCGTCGAACCCGACGTTGCCGTTGCCCCCCGGAGCGCCGACCGCAACCACGTGGATGCTGGTGACACCGGCCGGCACAGTGAAGGTGTGGGCTCCGGTTTCAGTGAAGGTCACGGTGGTCGGGCCGGCGGCCCCCGCGGGCGCCGGAGCAGGCGCAAGCCGCGCGACGGCGCAGATCAACAGCAGGACACATACTCCCCAGACGAATCGCACCGAGCCAGCATAAGCGCGCTCAGGCTGCGAAGGCAAGCCTTCGGATAGGCTCCGGCGCCGATGCTCGAGCCCGGCGACAAAGCCCCCGCGTTCACCCTGAAGGACCAGAACGGGGAGAGCGTGAAGCTCTCCGACTTCAAGGGCGAGACCGTCGTCCTCTACTTCTACCCGCGCGCGGACACGCCGGGCTGCACGACCCAGGCCTGCGGAGTGCGGGACCGAGGCGATGAGTACGCGAAGCTCGGCGCCAAGGTGATCGGGGTGTCACCCGACGAGCCGGCGGCGATCAAGAAGTTCGACGACAAGTACGGGCTTGGGTTCACGCTGCTCGGCGACGTCGATCACAAGGTCGCCGAGAAATACGGCGCCTGGGGCGAGAAGTCGATGTACGGCAAGAAGTACATGGGGATGCTGCGCTCGACCTTCATCATCGATCCGAAGGGCAGGATCGCCAGGGTCTTCCCGAAAGTGCAGCCGAAAAAACACGACGCCCTCGTGCTCAAGGCGCTCGGCGAGCTCGCCGCGGTCTAGGTTTCGGCCGGCGCCTGGCCGGGATGCCTACGGCGTGAGGTAGGCGACGATCGCCACGGCGAAGGACCGCGCGGCGGCCTTCTGGAACGCCGGCTTGACGATGCGGGCGGCGTCGGTGGCGTTGCGCATGTTGCCGGTCTCGATCAGGACCTTCGGCTCGGTCGCCAGGTTGAGGCCGGCGAGGTTGTCGCGGGGGGCGAAGCCGCCGCTGCCGTCGTAGTCGCTGCGGGGCATGCCGGTGCGCCTTTCGTAGACGTTGGCGAGGACGCGGCCGAAGTGTCGGGACGGGGCGATGACGTGGTCGTTGGGCCCGTCTGGGACGGGCAGGAGGATCGCGAAGCCGCGGCCACCCGGCGGGCCGCCGTCGGCGTGGATGTCGATCGCGACGTCGGATCCGGCCGCGTTGAGGATCTGGGCGCGGCGGTCGATGCAGGGGCCGACACCGTCGTTGGTGCGCCGCGTCATCACGACCTTGGCGCCCTCCGCCAGCAGGTCGGCCCGCAGGTAGGAGGCGACGTTGAAGTTGAAGCGGGCCTCGGTGTAGCCGCTGTCGGTCTCGGTGCCGGTGGTGTCGCAGGCCTCCTCTTCGCGCCCGTTCCAGACCGGCGCGTTGATCGTCGACGGAGCGGAGAAGTTGCCGCCGTTGTGGCCGGGGTCGATGCCGACCACCTTGCCGGCGAGAGGCTTGGGATGGCCGGCAAGCAGCGCCTCGACCGTCCGCGGGGGCCCGAAGGCCTCGGCCCCGGCCGGCACCAGCGCGAGCGCGGCGAGAGCAGCAAGGGCGATAACGACGCGGCGCAGCACGACGCGATCCTGCCATACGCACCCCTGCGTCTGAGTTTGACCGCCTATATGGGCGGCGAAACTCAGACGCAGGGCCTTAGACGGCGATGACGACTATGAAAGCCACGTAGAGGGCGAACCAGCCGAGCACCGCCGGCAGCGCGAAGCGCCTCGCCCGGTGCAGGCTGAGGTAGGCGAGCAGGCCGCCGGCGAAGCCGAGGACGATCGAGAGCACGGCGTTGGCATCGAGCGACCAGTGGGTGAAGAGCAGGCCGATGCCGACCGGGATCGTCGACTGGAAGACCATTGCCCCGCTGACGTTGCCGAGCGCCAGCGCATCCTTGCCCTCGCGCACCCAGAAGAAGCTGTTGACCTTCTCCGGCAGCTCGGTCGCCAGCGGCGCCAGGATCAGGGCGAGGATCAGCGCGTCGATGCCGAGGGCGTCGGCGATCCCCAGCAGGTGTTCGACGAAGAGGTGGGCGCCGAAGATCATCGCCCCGAGGCCGACCGCAAGCTGCGCCAGGCACAGCGGCAGCGGCGGCTCGGCGCGCGCGCCGGCGCGGCGGTCGAAGGTCAGCGGCTTCAGCGTCTCCTCACCCTGGACGTCGCCGCCGGCCGCCAGGGTCCGGCGGGCGTAGAAGACGTAGGCGGCGAGGAAGACGATCCCGGCCGGGATCCGCACCGCCGCCGGCGGTCCCCAGGCGAGCAGGCCGGCGAGCGCGAAGAAGACCAGGAAGAAGAGCAGGTCGCGCTCCAGGGTCGGGCCGTGGGCGTCGAGCGCGGTCCCCTGGGCGCGGCGCTCGCGGTAGAGGTAGGCGAAGAGGCCGACCAGGCCCATCGCCAGCGTGCCGAGCAGGAACGGGGCGCCGACGATCGCGCCGATCGCCACCGCTTCGGATTCCGGGTCGGTGTCGAGGATCGCGACGATCGCGATCAACGTCTCCGGCGCCGCCGTGCCGACGGCGGCGAGGATCGAGCCGACCGCCCCCTCCCCCAGCCCCAGCCGGTGGCCCAGCCACTCGACCGCGTTGGTGAAGAGCAGGGCGCCGCCGAGCACGATCGCGAAGGCGACGATGAGCAACAGCTCGTCCAAGGCCGCAGCCTATCCGGAGGGCCTGAGCGTTCCTGGCAAGGACGCAGGGAGTGTGGCGTGCGCTGCACGCGAGCGACCGAGGACGCCGCCAGGGGCGCTCAGGCGAAGTAGAACGCCAGCCCGAAGACGATGTAGACCGCGAGCAGCTGGACCCCCTCGAACCAGGTCGACTCGCCGTCCTGGGTGACGTAGTTGGCGATCAGGATTGCGATCAGGATCGCCCCCAGCTCGAAGCCGTTGAAGACCAGTGCCAGCGGATAGGGGCCGATGAAGAACGAGCAGAGGACGAGGACCGGGGCGACGAAGAGCGCCACCTGGCCGCTCGAGCCGACGGCGATGTTGACCGCCAGGTCCATCTTGTCCTTCATCGCCACCAGCACCGCGACCCAGTGCTCGGCGGCGTTGCCGACGATCGCGACGACGACGACGCCGATGAAGAACTCCGAGAGGCCGACCGACTTCGAGGCTTCGGTGATCGAGCCGACCAGCACCTCCGACATCACCCCGACGAGGACGCCGGCGATCGCCAGCGCGATCACCGAGGTGCGCACCGACCATCCCCAGGTGTCCTCGTCCTCGTACTCGGGGTTGAAGAGGTCGCGGTGGGTCTTCAGCGAGAACAGCAGGCCGAGGGCGTAGGTGATGATGAGGACGATCGCTACCGCCAGCGAGAGGTGCTGGACGGTGCCGCCGTAGTGGGTCGCGGTCGAGCCCGGCAGCGGCAGGCCCTTGCCCTCGACCAGCTCGAAGATCGCCGGCATCATGAGCGCCGCCGCCGCCAGCATCAGCATCGAGGTCTGGATCCCGGCGCCGGTGCGGCTGAAGGTCTGTTTCTCGCGGCCGATCCCGCCGGCCAGCATCGCCGCCCCCATGACCAGCAGGATGTTGCCGACGATCGACCCGACGATCGAGGCCTTGACGACCTCCTGCAGCCCCTTGCCGAGGGCGAACAGGGCGATGATCAGCTCCGGCGCGTTGCCGAAGGTGACGTTGAGGAGGCCGCCGATACCGGGGCCCGAGCGCGAGGCGAGCTCCTCGGTGGCGCGGCCCATTAGCGCCGCCGTCGGGATGATCCCCAGCGCCGAGGCGGCGAAGACGACGATCGCCGAGACGCCGGCGACGTCGAGGATCACGGCGATCGGGATCAGCGGCGCCAGCAGGTAGGGGTAACCCTGCGGCGTGCGCAGGAACGAGGCGTCGAGCCGCGGCTGGTTGTGGGAGCCCTCCAAGCGGCCCTCAGCGTACGGGTAGACGCGGAGGGCGCCGCTGCCGCCGGCGCCCTCCGCGAACGATCAGATGTGCCTCAGCCCGCTACTGGAGCAGCTGGGCGCACTTCTGGAGATCGCTCGGCGTCTTCGCGCCTTTGAGGCATTCGAGGTATTCCGCCTGCGCTTCTGAGCCGACTTCCGGGACTTCGACTTCCGACGCCCCACCGGAGGATTCGCCACCTGACGGTTCGCTGCCGGTGACCCCGCCGGCGATGCCTTCCAGCAGGCCACCGAGACCGCCGGCGCCGCCGCCTTCGAGCAGCTGGATCGGGTTGACGTTCAGTTTCTCGAACAGCGCCTGGATCGACTTGGCGCCCGAGGGCGACTTGAACGTCTGCTTTTCGTTGACTTCGCCGAGGCTCAGTTCGATTTCGAGTTCGACCTTTTCGCCCTTGGCGTCTTTCGGTTCGATCGCCAGTTCGGCGGCGAATTTGCGGACGATGTGGTCGTCGCCGACGAAGACTTCGACGTGGGCTTTCTTGATCGCCGTCTTCAGTTCTTCCTCGGCGCTTTCGAGTTCGCCCAGCGGCAGCGGGCCGGCGGCTTCGAGCTCGGAGCTGCAGGCCGGGTCTTCGCTGAGCTTGACGACCGCGTCGAGCGCGCCACCGACGTTGAGGTCGCCGCTGAGCTTGGTCGTTTCGGTGCCGTCGACTTCGGCCGAGCCGTCGTTAGAGAGGTTTTCGACGATCTTGCCGAAGTCGATCCCCTCGGCCGCTTTCTGGCAGGCGGTGGTGCCCATTTCCTGGCCGCCGCCTTCCTGCTGGGCCTGTTCGAAGCTCGACTTGACGAAGCCGAAGGTGGTCGGGTCGACTTCGTAGGTTTCGCCTTCGAAGCCGATGAAGGCGCGGTCGGTGAGCAGCGTCAGGTTGCCGTCGAAGTCGACGTTGCTGCCGCCGACGTCGCCCGTCGCCTTGACGTCCATGTCGAGCTGGGGAAGTTCTTCTTTGGCCCCGGCTTCGAACGGGCCGGAGACGTCGACCTTGACCTTGCCGCCTTCCTGGCCTTCGGCGTTGATGTTGAGCGCCAGATCGAGGTTGCCGCTTTTGACCCCTTCGAGAGTGGCGCTTTCGATCACCTTCTGCGGATCTTCGCCGCTCCCGCCGGAGCTGCTGCCACCGCCACCACAGGCGGCGACCAGGGAAGCCAGCGCGAAGAGGGCCGCGAGCAGTACGAGTACGCGGATACGGCTCAAGATATGACGCTCCCTTTTACTTTTGAATCGCATGGACCGGGAATCGTAGAAGCTTCTCGGGTCATTCGCCGCTCCCACCCAACGATTCTTCGGCCGGTGGTGACTTTTCGCTGCTGGGGATGCCGGCGGCGATCGGCAGCAGCAGGGCGCCGATCACGATCAGCGCGATGCCGGCGATGACCAGCGAGCGCACTTTGAAGAGGTGGCCGAGGATGCCGATCGCGAACCCCGCCAGCAGCAGCGCGATGTAGGGGCCCGGGCTCTGGGCGAGGAGCGCCGCGGGCGGCGTGGCGAGGTCGAACACAGGCCCGGATTATCATCGCCGCCATGGCTGACGGGTCCGTAGCGGAGGTTAAGCAGTCGCTGGCCGAGGTCGGGTACCTCGCCGACGAGCCGGCGGCGCTGGTTTCCTTCCTCGCCCAGAAGCTCGGCAAGCCGGTCCTGGTCGAGGGTCCGGCGGGGGTCGGCAAGACCGAGCTGGCCAAGGCGCTCTCGCGGGCGACCGGCCGCGAGCTGGTGCGGCTGCAGTGCTACGAGGGCCTCGACGAGGCCAAGGCGATGTACGAGTGGAACTACCGCAAGCAGCTGCTGCGGATCCAGGCCGGCGGCGAGGCCGGCTGGGAGGACGTCCAGGAGGACATCTTCTCGAACGAGTTCCTGCTGACCCGGCCGCTGATGCAGGCGATCTCGAGCCCCGAGCCGGTCGTCCTGCTGATCGACGAGATCGACAAGACCGACCAGGAGTTCGAGGCGATGCTGCTCGAGCTGCTCTCCGACTTCCAGATCACGATCCCCGAGCTCGGCCAGGTCTCGGCGACGACGATGCCGATCGTCGTCCTCACCTCGAACGACTCGCGCGAGCTGACCGAGGCGCTGAAGCGCCGCTGCCTCTACCTCTGGCTCGACTACCCAGGGGTCGAGCGGGAGATGGAAATCGTCCTGCTGCACGCGCCGGAGATGCCCGAGGCGCTGGCGCGGCGGCTGGTCGAGGTGATCGAGATGGTGCGCGCGCTCGACCTCAAAAAGCCGCCCTCGATCGCCGAGTCGATCGACTGGGCGCGGACCCTGGTGCTGATGGGGGCCGACGACATCGACCGCCAGACCTTCCGCGAGTCGATGTCGATCATCGTCAAGCACCGCACCGACATCGACCTCGTCGCCGAGCGGGTCGGGCTGAAACTCCCCGAGCGCGCCTAGGCGTCGGCCCGGTGCGGGGCGCCGCGGTGGTCCTCGTCGAAGAATTCGGTGATGACCTTGGGATCCGGGGCGCCGTCGTAGGAGAGGCGGCCTTCGCGGATCGCCACGCAGCGGCTGGCGGCGGCGATCACGTCGGGGCGGTGGGTCGAGACGACGATCGCGGCGCCGCCGGCGCGGGCCTCGGCGAGCAGCTCGAAGAGGACGGCGCGGCTCGGCGGGTCGAGGCCGTCGAACGGCTCGTCGGCCAGCAGGACCCCGAAGGGCCGCACCAGGGCCAGCGCGATCGAGGCCTTCTGGCGCATCCCCTTGCTGAATTCGGAGGCGAGGGCGTCCTCCCACTCGGCCAGCCCGAGGCGCTCGAGCAGCTCCCGGGTGCGCGGCCCCGGCTCCTCGACCCCGTGCAGGGCGGCGACGTAGGTGAGGTGCTCGCCGAGGCTCAGGTCTTCGTAGAAGACCGGCGTGTCGGGCAGGTAGGAGAGGGCGCGGCGGGCCTCGATCGAGCCGGCGCGGTGGCCGGCGATCTCGACCGCGCCGGAGGTCGGCTCGAGCAGGCCGGCGGCGAGGGTGAGGAAGGTCGTCTTGCCGGCGCCGTTGGGGCCGACCAGCGCCAGCAGCTCGCCGGCGCCGACCTCGAGAGCGAAGGAGCCAAGGGCGATGTAGCCGTCGTAGGAGCGGCCGAGGCCGCGGGCGCGCAGGACCGGCGCCGGGCCGCTCGCCCCTCCCAGCGAGGCGATCTCGAGCTCGTCGGCCTCCGCGCCCGGCGCCCCGGGGGCCGGCGCGCCGGCGTCGGCTGCCTCGGCCTGCGCCCCCAGCGCAGCGACGTCGACCGGGCCGTCCTCGATCTCCTCGTCGGGCGCGCTCATGCCCCAACCGTGTCGGATTTGACCGCGTCGCGCTTTCCCATCCGCCACTCGAGAAAGGCGCGCAGCCCCCAGGCGAGGAGCAGGAAGCCGATCTCGACGGCGAGGGCGCCCGAGACCGGGCTGCCGCCGTTGCGTTGGGAATACCAGGCGATCAGGCTCGGCGCCGCCACCGCGGCGATCGCGACCCCGACCGGCGCCAGCTGCTGGGCGAGGCTGAGCTGGGGCGAGAGGATGAACTCGTAGGGGTCGTTGGTGGCGCTGATCGCGGCGGCGCCGGCGAGGGTCAACGGCGTCCCGATCAGCATCACGGCGCCGACCCCGAGCGCCGTCCCCGGCGCCGAGCCGATCGCCGCGGCGGCGATCGCGCCGAGGGCGACGACGAGGCCGAGTGCCACCGTCGGCGCCGCCAGGTGGGCGCGCATCAGCCGCGCCGTCCCCAGCGGCAGCAGTTCGCGGCGGGTCGGGTGGTCGGACTCCTGGGCCAGCGGCTCGATCAGGTCGAGCGAGGCGACGTAGAGCAGCAGGCCGGGGAGGACGAAGAGGATCGGCGCCTGGCTCCAGGCGGCGACGGTGACGGCGCCGGCGGCGATCGCCAGGGTGACGACGCGGACGATCCGCGCGCCGGGCCAGCGCAGGAAGCTCTCCCAGCCGCGCCGCCAGACCGGCCGGGCGGTTCCGCGAGCCGCCGGCAGCCGCAGCCAGGGGCGCCGCCGCGGCAGCTCGGAGGCGAGCTGGCGGCGCAGCAGGACGACCGTGCGGAGGTCCTGGACCGAGGCCGAGAAGCGCAGCTCGGCGGTCAGCTGGGCGCGCCGGCGCGCCGCCTCGAGCAGCAGGCCGCCGACCCCGAGCAGGCCGGCGCCGAGCAGGGCCAGCGCGACCGCGGCACCGAGGCCGCTCAGCGCCGCATCGCCGCCGTGCTGGAGCGGCAGGGTCGCCAGGCCGCCGAGCATCGTCGCCGGCGAGCTCCGCCAACCCTGGGTGATGTCGAGCACCGACCAGGCGACGACGACGAGCCCGAGCCCGGTCGCCCAGTGCGGTCGCAGGCGCCGTCCCGAGGCCAGCGTCGCCGCGCCCAGCACCGCCAGCGGCACCAGCGCCGCGAAGGCGGCAAGGGCGGCGATCCACTCGACCGGCGAGCCGGGGAAGCGGCGGAAGACGAAGTTGCCGACGACGGCGCCGGCGATCGCGCCGCCGATCGCCGCGATCCGCGCCTGGGCCAGTGCCTTCGGCCGCAGCGCGGCGCCCCGCGATATCGGCGCCAGCAGCGCGAACTGGACCTCGGCGGCCTCGATCGCCAGCGGGCCGCCGCGGGCGCCCGAGCGCAGCCCGGCGAGCAGGCCGAGGGCGACGACGAGGCCGATGATCGCCGGTGCGTGGGCGGCGATCGAGGCGACCGCCGACGGCGTCGCCGAGGCTTCGTTGAGGGCGCCGGCGAGCGCCGCCAGCGCGATCGCCGCGAAGATCGCGCCGATGTAGACGCGGTAGATCACCTCCATCACGTCGATCTGGCCGACGTAGCGCCGCCGCCGCGTGCGCCGCATCTCCGCCAGCGCCTCTGCCCCGGTCCTCATCGCACCTATTATCGGCGGCGTGAGCCCCGCGTCCCCCTACGGTCCCAAAGCCGACCCCGGGCCGCCCGGGATCGCCGCCAAGCTGCTGGGCTTCTGCGAGGAGCTGCGCGGCGAGGGAGTGGCGGTCGGGACCTCGGAGATCCTCGACGCGTTCTCAGCCCTGGAAGAGATCGGCTGGACCGATCAGGCCGACTTCCGCGAGGCGCTGGCGGCGACGATCGCCAAGTCCCAGGACGACCGCCGCGTCTTCGAGCTGCTCTTCGATCGCTACTTCTTCCGCGCCGCCGAGGCCGAGGCGGTCCAGCAGGGGATCAACGAGTCGGCCGAAGCCGGCGGCGCCCCGGGCGAGGCCCCGCACGCCGGCGAGGCCGAGGAGCGCCTCGACGTCGAGCTGCTGCGCGAACGCATCCGCGAGGCGATGGCGGCCGGCGACGAGGACGCCCTGCGCGACCTCGCGCGGCTGGCGATCGCCGCCTTCGGGCGCGCCGAGGGCTCGGGCGTGGTCGGCGTCGACGTCCAGCGGATCCGCCGCACGCTCGGTCTCAGCGCCGGCAACCAGCCGCCCGCCGCCGACGGCACCGAGCGGCCGCCGATCGACCGCGCCCAGCTGACCGGCTTCGAGCGCCACCTGCGCCGCGAGCTCGAGCGCGACCTGATCGAGCGCACCGAAACCCTGCCTCCCGCCCGCCCGCTGGCCGAACTCGACCGCGCCCTGCCGACCAGCCCGACCCAGGACCTCGCCTCGGTCCACCGCGCCGTCTCGCAGATGAAGCGGCGCCTGGCGACGCTCGGCCACGAGCAGCGCGGCCGCAAAAAGGGCCAGCAGGTCGACGTGCGACGGACGATGCGGGCCTCGCTGGAGACCGGCGGTGTGCCGCTGCGCCTGCGCTACCGGCCCAAGCGCCCGCGCCGGCCGGAGATCTACGTGCTCTGCGACGTCTCGACCTCAGTGACCTCGGCCAGCGTCTTCTTCCTCTCGGTCCTCCACGCCCTCCACGACAGCTTCCGCAAACTGCGCAGCTTCGTCTTCATCGAGCGGATCTCGGAGGTGACCGAGGTCTTCGAGCACGAGCGCGATTTCGCCGTCGTCGCCCGCCGCATTTCATCCGAGGGCGGCGTCGCCGACGTCTCCGGCTATACCGACTACGGCCGCGTCTGGCAGGAGTTCCTGACCGAGATCTCCGACGATCTCGACCCGCGCTCGACCGTGATCGTGCTCGGCGACGCCCGCACCAACGGCCGCGAGCCACACGCCGAGATCTTCGCCCAGGTCTCCGAGCGCGCCGGCCGGCTCTTCTGGCTGAACCCCGAGCCGCGCCTCTACTGGAACTACGGCGACTCGGTGATGGCCGCCTACGAGCGCTACTGCGACGGCGCCTTCGAGTGCTGGACGACCCGGCACCTCGAGAACTTCGTGAACGTCGTCGCCGGGGCGGCCCCGGCCGCCGAATGAGGGCGCTCTTCCTGCGCCACGGAGAGTCGGCGCACAACGCTCACACCGGCGAGGAGCCGCTCAGCGACGATGTCGGCGACGTGCTGACCGAGCTCGGCCGCGAGCAGGCCGCCGCGGCTGGCGAGGCGCTGCGCGACGCCGGCATCACCCGCCTGCTGACCAGCCCGATGCGGCGCGCGACTGAAACCGCCGAGGCGGTCGGGGCGGCGCTGGAGATGGATGCCGAGCCGGTCCCCTACGCCCACGAGTACCACCACGGCGAGACCTTCGAGGAAGCGATGGACCGGGTGCGGATGCTGAAGGCCGCGCTCGAGCCGGCACCCGCCGACGACCTCCCGCTGCTGGTGACCCACGGCCTCTTCACCCGCTTCTTCCTGCTCGACTCGGTGCTCGCCGAGCACTTCACACCGGCGGTGCTGGAGCGCGTCTGGCACCTCGGCTCCTCCAACTGCGCCCTGACCGCGTTCGCCCACGGCGAAGTGCGGGAGCCCGGCGGCGCCCCGGCCGCCGAGGGCTGGACCTGCCTCACCTGGATGACGCGGCCGTGGGATCCGGCTTGAAGACCTGCGGCGGGTCGTCGGGCGAGACCTGCCACTGCTCGTTGTAGAGCGCCCCGGGCGGGGGGTCGACCGGGCCGTCGAGCAGCGGGTCGGCGGTGTCGCGCATCCACTCGTCGAGCCGCGCCCGCATCTCCCCCAGCACCGACTGGCTGGCCGGATCGTCGACCAGGTTGGCCCCTTCCTGGGGGTCGAGGACGAGGTCGAAGAGCTGCTCGCGGGCGATCACCCGGTCGGCCCAGCCGGCGTCGACCCAAACCTGCTTGGCGGCCGAGTCGTCGCAGTTGGCGAGGATCGGGCCGGGGTAGTCGTCGAAGCGGCGGATGTACTTCCAGCGCTCGGTGCGGATCGAGCGCTGCGGCTCGTAGGCCGCATGGTAGGTCGTCTCGGCGAAGGTGGCGTCGTGGAGGCGCTCGACCTCGCCGCGCACCAGCGGCATCAGCGAGGCGCCCTGCAGCCACTCCGGCGGCGGCACCTCGGCGAGATCGCAGAGGGTCGGGTAGACGTCGAGGTGGGTGACCGGCGCGTCGATCACCTTGCCGCCGAGGAAGCCCGGCCCGCGCATGATCATCATCACGCCGGTGCCGCGGTCCGACAGCGTCCCCTTGGCCCCCGGAAAGGCGATGCCGTGGTCGGTGGTGCAGATCACCAGGGTGTTCTCGACCAGGCCGAAGTCGTGGAGGGCGTGGAGGACGGCGCCGATGCCCTGGTCGAGTGAGCGCACGCTGGCCTTGAACGAGGCCATGTCGCGGCGGGTGGCGGCGTTGGCCGGCATGTTGTCGGGCGGCAGCGAGTAGAGCGTGTCGCGGACCGAGGTCGGCGCGGCGTAGTCGCGGTGGGTCTCGAAGAAGCCGACCGACATGAACCAGGGGTCGGTGTCGCCGGCGTGGCCGCGCAGCGCCTCGATCGTCAGCGGCGCGACGTCCTCGGCCTTGTTGGACTCGACCTTGACCAGCTCGTCGTAGCCGATCACCGCCGGGTCCTTGGAGATGTGCTGCTCGCCGATCAGGACCGAGCGGTAGTTGGCGCGGCGCAGGGTGTGGACCCAGTGCTGACCGTAGTCATGGAGCTCCCAGCCGCGGTGGGCGAGGCCCTCCATCCCGTTCTGGTGGCAGTAGGAGCCGGTCAGCAGGCTGGCGCGGCTGCCCGAGCAGGTCGGCGCCGTGCAGAAGGCCTCGCGGAAGAGGACCCCCTGGTCGGCCAGCATCTGCATGTTCGGGGTCGGGACCTGGAACCCATATGGCTGCACGACCCGGCCGGTGTCGTGCGAGTGGATGTAGAGAATGTTGGGAGCGGGGTCCAAGCTGTTGATGTTGCCTCATCTTTTGAATAAGAGTCTTCGAGCCAGGGTAGCGAGGGCGAAACCTTGTTGCCGTATTTGTTGATTAACTAGCTCGACAATGAAACCAGAGCGCTCCTACATCGTCTGTGCCACCCCGCGCAGCGGCAGCACCCTCGTCTGCCACGCCCTGACCGAAACCGGCGTCGCCGGCCGTCCCGAGGAGTATTTCGAGGCGCTCCGCCACTCCGGCCGCCCGCGCCGGCCCGAGGAATACTTCCTCGGCGTCGAGGACCAGTCGATCCGCGACCACCTCGGTGAGCGCGGGATCGGCTCCGATCCGCCGCCGCGCTCGCCGCTCTGGAGCCGGGCCGCCTACGACCGCTACCTCGAATGGGCCTTCGAGGCCGGCACCACCCCCAACGGCGTCTTCGGCGCCAAGCTGATGTGGGGCTACTTCGGCGACTTCGTCAGCCTCGTCCGCAACATCCCCGCCTACCGCGACGTGCCGCTGGCCGAGCTGCTCTCCGACGTCTTCCCGGAGCTGACCTTCGTCCGCATCGTCCGCGCCAACAAAGTCCGCCAGGCGGTCTCGCTGTGGAAGGCGGTGCAGACGGCGACCTGGCGCGAGGACCAGGCCTCAGCCGGGGCGATCGCCTCGGTCGAGAGCGACGGCTCCCCTCCCTACCGCTCCTTCATCGAGGAGCACCGGCCGCAGCTGCGCTTCCACTACGGCGCGATCGACCACCTGCTCAAGCAGCTGCTGATCGAGGAGGCCTTCTGGGACGCCTTCTTCGAGCACTCCGGGATCAAGCCGATCCTCGTCCTCTACGAGAACTTCGCCGCCGACTACGAGGCCAGCACCCTCAACCTGCTGAACCGCCTCGACCTCTCCCCGCCCGAGGGCTTCGACTTCGAGCCGCGGATGAAGAAACAGTCAGACGCGGTCAACGACGACTGGACCAAGCGCTACAGCGAGCTGCGCCTGGGGACCCATTTCGACCTCGTCCCGGTGCCGAGCGGCAAGCAGTAGGCGCCGGTCGGGAGGCCGGGGACACCCTCGCCCGTCCAATCGCCGGTCTAATGAGACCGGCGATTTGAGTATCCGCCCGGGCGAGGGTGTCCCCGCCCTCCCTTGGGAGACGGAAGTTTGATGACTTTTGCCGCCTATAGGCGGTCAAATGCATCAAGGTCGTCGAGAGGAAAAGGACTCGGGCGCTAGCGGGCGGCCCAGGCGTCGGGGGCGGAGGCCATCTCGCCGACGATCGCGGGGAGGTCGTTGTTGACGAGGTCGGCGAGAGTGACCTCCTCGAGCACGGCGCGGAGGCTGGCGCGGACGGCGATCCAGACTTCCTGGAGGGGCTCGGCGTTGCCGCGGTAGGAGATCGCCTCGGGCGGCGTCGACTGGACGTGGGCGATCGGCCCCTCGACGGCGCGGACGATGTCGGCGATCGTCACCTCGTCGGCGGGGCGGGCCAGCCAGTAGCCGCCTTTGGCGCCGCGACGGGCGCGGACGATGCCGTGGTGCTTCAGCTCGAGCAGGATGTGCTCGAGGAACTGGAGCGGGATGTCCTGCGCCTCGGCGAGCAGTTCACCCTTGACGGGGCCCTCGTCGTGGGCAGCAAGCTCGGCCGCGGCGCGAACCGCGTAGTCGGCCTTGGCGGAGACACGCATGCGTTCAGTTAATCAACCCGCGGGGCGGGTGCGCCCGAGCGCGGCCGCCTGAGCGGCCTCTTGCTCGCGTTCGAGCTGCAGGCGCCGGCGGCGATTGAGGTGGTGTGGGGCGTAGATGACGGCGCTCAGCAGCACCCCGGCGACGCCGGCGGCGATCGGCCAGACGTTCGGGTCGCCCTTGAGGATCGTGACCACGCCGGAGCCGATCAGGACGAGGCCGAGGCCGACCCGGATCACACCCTGGGGCGCTCGGTCAGACAGCGCCGCGCCGATGATGACGCCGGGGATCGAGCCGACGAGGATGTTGCCGGCGAGGCCGAAATCGATGTTGCCGCCGACCCAGTGGGCGACCGCGGCGGCGCTCAGCAGGATCGCCGCGTGGACGATGTCGGTGCCGACGACGCGCTTGGGCGAGAGCCGGTAGACGGCGATCAGCAGGATCGCGATCACGGTGCCGGAGCCGGCCGAGGTGATGCCGATGACGAAGCCGGTCGTGGCGCCGATCGCGACTGCGGCGACTTTGTGGCGTTTCTCGACCTCGAAGCGGTCGCGCTCGTCGATCAGTCCGCGCAGGATCAGGGCGCGCAGGAGGGTGACGACGCCGACCATCAGCAGGGTGCCGCCGAGGACCGCGTAAACCAGCGAGTTCAGCCGGTCCTCGGAGATGTGCTTCTCGACCACCGAGATGATGGCGACGCCGGCGACGGCGGCGGGCACGCTGCCGAAGGAGAGCCAGCGGACCAGCTCCATGTTGACCGTGCCCATCCGCAGGTGCCGCCAGCTGCCGAAGATCTTGGTGATCGCCGAGTAGAAGATGTCGGTGCCGATCGCCGTCGTCGGCTGGATCCCAAAGATCAGGATCAGCAGCGGGGTCATCAGCGAGCCACCGCCCATTCCCGTCATGCCGACGAGCAGGCCGATGCCCAATCCGAAGAGGACGATTGCCGGGTCCATGGTTTTTTGTTCCGCGCCGGGTGCTTATCGACTTTCCAGACCTTTAAGGTCGGGAGCGCGGAGTCCGGCAGGATAACAGCGATGAGCACCGAGATTCGAGACTCCATGGCAATGGCGCCGGACGCCGGCCTGCGGCCGGCGGCGGCGGCCGGCGTGACGATCGCCGGCCTGCGGCACGCCTACGGCGAGTTGCGGACGATCGACGGCATCGACCTGGCGGCGGCGCCGGGGGAGGTGCTGGGGCTGGTCGGACCCTCGGGCTGCGGCAAGTCGACGCTGCTGGAGCTTGTCTGCGGCCTGCGCGATCCGAGCGCCGGCAGCGTCGCGGTCGGCGGCGAGGCGGCGGCGCCGGAGCGGCTGGCGCGCTGCGCCTTCATGCCCCAGCGCGACCTGCTGCTGCCCTGGTACTCGGCACTCGACAACGCGGCGCTGGCGCTGCGCAACCGCGGCGTCCGCCGGACCGACGCTCGCGAGCGCTCCGCGGCGCTGTTCGAGCGCTTCGGCCTCGCCGGCTTCGAGGGCTCGCGCCCGGGCGAGCTCTCCGGCGGGATGCGCCAGCGGGTCGCCTTCCTGCGCACCCTCGTCGCCGGCAAGCCGGTGCTGGCGCTCGACGAGCCGTTCGCCTCACTCGACGCGATCACCCGCGCCGAGATGCAGGAGTGGCTTGCCGGTGCGCTGCGCGCCGATCCGCGCACGGCGATCCTCGTCACCCACGACGTCGAGGAGGCCCTCTACCTCTCCGACCGCGTCGCCGTGCTCTCGGCGCGCCCGGCGCGGATCGTCGCCGAGCTGCGGGCGCCGGCGCCCCGCGCGCCCGACCGCGACGCCGCGGTCACCGATTCCGGATTCTCCCGCGTCCGCGAGGCGGCGCTGCGGGCGCTGCACGAGGGCTCGCGCGCCGACCGCGGCGCGGCCCCCACCGAGGCCCCGCCCCGGAGCGCCGCCCCGTGAGCCGCCACACCCTGCTGCGCTGGGTCTTGCCGGCGGCCTTCGTCGCGGCGCTGATCGGCGCCTGGCAGATCGCCGCCGCGAACGGCGCGATCGCCGAAGCGCTCAACCTCGAACCGATCTTCGTCCCCTCCCCGGCCGAAGTCGGCACCGCGCTCTGGGAGAGCCGCGGCCTGCTCTGGGAAAACACCTGGGTGACCCTGCGCGAGATCCTCTTCGGCCTCGGCGCCGGGATCCTCGCCGGCGTCGCGCTGGCGACCGCGATGCGCTTCTCGCGCCTCCTGCACGACGCCGCCTTCCCGCTGGCGGTGGCGATCCAGGCGGTGCCGGTGGTCGTGATCGGGCCGATCCTCGTGATCTGGTTCGGCTACGGGATCGGGCCGAAGATCTTCATCGTCGCCCTCGCCTGCTTTTTCCCGATCCTCGTCAACACCCTCGACGGACTCCGCTCCGTCGACCCCGAGGCGGTCAAGATGATGCGCACGCTCGACGCCTCGCGCTGGGCGATCTTCCGGCGCGTCGAGGCGCCGACCGCGCTGCCGGCGTTCTTCAGCGGCGCCAAGGTGGCGGTGGCGATCGCGCCGATCGTCGCCCTCTTCGCCGAGCTCGTCGGCTCGAGCTCCGGCCTGATGCGCGAGATCGTCCAGGACAACGGCCAGCTGGAGATCGCCCGGGTCTTCGCGGCGGCGACGATCCTCGCGGCGATCGGCGTCCTGCTGGTCGGCCTGACCGCCCTCGCGCAGCGCCTCGTCGTCACTTGGCGGTAGAAACCAGGGGATGAAGACCAGCCGAATCCAGGCGATCGCCGTCGCCGTCGCCCTCCTGGCGCTCGCCGCCGGCCTCGCCGCCTGCGGATCGAAGTCCGAGTCCGGCGGCTCAGAACGCGAAGCGCTCTCGCTCGCGCTCGACTTCTATCCCAACCCCGACCACGCCGGGATCTACATGGCCCAGAAGGAAGGGTTCTTCGAAGAAGCCGGCCTCGACGTCTCGATCAGCTCGCCCTCGGACCCCGCCGCGCCGATCAAGCAGGTCGCGACCGGGCAGACCGACCTGGCGATCTCCTACGAGCCCGAGGTGATGCTGGCCCACGAACAGGGCCTGCCGGTGGTCGCCGTCGCGGCGCTCGTCAACCGACCGCTCACCTCGATGATCTGGCTGAAGAAATCGGGGATCAAAGGGATCGGCCAGCTGGCCGGCAAAACCGTCGCCACCGCCGGCATCCCCTACCAGCAGGTCTTCCTGAAGACGATCCTCGCCCGCGTCCACCTGCAGCCCTCGGCGGTCAAGGAAGTGAACGTCGGCTTCGGCCTGCTGCCGGCGCTGGTCGGCGGCTCGGCCCAGGCGATGCTCGGCGGCTACTCCAACGTCGAGGGCGTCGACCTGCGCGAACGCGGCAAAGAACCGGTCATCACCCCGGTCGACAAACTCGGCGTGCCGACCTACGACGAGCTCGTCCTCGTCGCCAACCAGAAGAAGCTCGAAGAAGACCCGGACCCCTATCGCCTCTTCATCGCGGCGCTGACCCGCGGCACCGAAGCCGCGGTCGCCGACCCGAAAGCGGCGAGCGCGGCGATCCTCGAAGCCAACAGCGAACTGGAACCGAAACTGACCGAAGCCCAGGTCGAAGCGACGCTGCCGCTGTTGGCGGCACGGACCGCCGGCCAGCCCTACGGCTACATGGATCCGAAAGCGTGGGAATCCTTCGCCGCCTGGATGCGCGACAACGAACTGGTCGCCGAACTGCTGGAACCCTCGGACCTGCTGACCAACTCCTACCTGGCCGGCGAGATCCCCGAATAGCCGAGGGTGTTCTTCGCCACCAGCTCTGAGACCTTCGCGGCCTCCAGGGCGGCACTGAAGAGGTGGCCCTGGCCGAAGTCGGCGCCGAGCCGGCGCAGCTCTTCGAGCTGGACCTCGTTCTCGACCCCCTCGGCGATGACCTCGAGCGAGAGCGCCCGCGCCATCCCGATCACCGCCTCCACGATCGCCGTCGCCTCCTGTTCGATCCCCAGCCCTTCGACGAAGGAGCGGTCGATCTTGAGGGCGTGGAAGGGGAAGCGGTTGAGGTAGGCGAGCGAGGAGTAGCCGGTGCCGAAGTCGTCGAGGACGAGGCGGACGCCGAGCTCGTCGAGCGCCTCGAGCGAGGCGATCGCCGTCGCCGACTCCTCGACCAGCGCCGACTCGGTGATCTCGAGGCGCAGGTGGACGGGGTCGATCCCGGTGCGGGCGACGATCTCGGCGACGGTCTCGGGCAGATCGCGGTGGGCGACCTGGCGGGCGGAGAGGTTGACCGCGACGTCGAGCGGCCGGGCGTCGGGACGCAGCTCGTGCCATTCGAGCGCCTGGGCGCAGGCGCGCTCCTGGACCCAGCGCCCGATCGGCCCGATCATGCCGCTGTCCTCGGCGATCGGGACGAAGTCGACGGGGTCGAGCAGGCCGCGCTCGCGGTGGCGCCAGCGGACCAGCGCCTCGAGGCCGGACACCTCGCCGGAGCGCAGGTTGACGATCGGCTGGTAGCGCAGCTCCATCTCGTCGCGGTCGATCACGCCGCGCAGCTCGCGTTCGACCTCGAGCCGGTGCAGCGCCGAGGCGCGCATCTCGGCGTCGAAGAGGACGCAGCGGGCGCGGCCGCCTTCCTTGGCCCGGTACATCGCCGCGTCGGCGTCGCGGATCAGCAGCTCGGCGTTGACGGCGGGGCCGTCGTCGGGCAGCGCCACGGCGATCCCGATCGAGGCGTTGACGAAGTGGTCGACGCCTTCCATCGAGAACGGCTGGACGAAGGCGGCGCTGACGCGGTCGGCGATCGCCACCGCCTCCTCGTCGTCGGCGAGCCGGTCGATCAGGATCCCGAACTCGTCGCCGCCGAAGCGGGCGACGACGTCGCCGGGGCGCAGGTGGGCGCGCAGGCGCGGCGCCACCGCCCGCAGCAGGGCGTCGCCGGCGTGGTGGCCCATGCTGTCGTTGATGAGCTTGAAGTGGTCGAGGTCGAGGAAGAGGATCCCGACCGGCGAGCCGGAGCTGGTCGAGCGCCGCAGCGCCTCGTCCAGCGAGTCGACGAAGCTCAGCCGGTTGGGCAGCCCGGTGAGGGCATCGTGGAGGACGCGGTGGCGCAGCGCCTCGTCGGCGGCGTGGCGCTCGAAGGCGTCGGCGAGCACGTTGGCCGCGGCCTGCAGGAAGGGGACGTCCTTGGGCCCGAAGCGGTTCGGCTCGGCGGCGTGGACGTCGAGGACGCCGAACGGCGAGTCCTTGCCGTCGATCATCACCGCCAGGCTCGAGGCGGCGCCGAGCACGCGCAGGACCGGCGGCATCGAGAAGCGCTCCTCGTCCGCCCAGTCGGGAACGATCACCGGCGCGCCGCTGTCGAGCGCGGCACCGGCGTGGGAGCCGCGGGCGGCGGAGACGCGGCGGCCGCGGCCGCCGACCTCGTCTTCGAGGCCGGCGCGCAGGTTGAGGCGGCGGCCATCGCGGCCGACCTCCCAGATGCAGGCGCTGCGGACCCCGTCGACCTCGCCGATCAGCGACACCGCCGCCCGCATCAGCGCCTCCGGGTCGCCGTTTTTGAGCGCCCGCTCGCCGAGCTTGGCGACGACCGCCTGCTGGGCGTGGGAGCGCTGCAGGTCGATCTCGGCGTTCTTGCGCTCGGAGATGTCGTAGAGGACGCCATGCCAGACCGGAGGTCCGCCCGGATCGGGTTCGAGCACCGCCTCGTCGAGCATCCAGACGGTCTTGCCGTCGCGCGTGCACATCCGATACTCGACCGGCTTGGAGTCGCGGTTGCCGATGTTGTCCTCGTGTTCGACCCCGATCGCGCGCATGCGGTCGTCGGGGTGCAGCAGCCGCGCCCACAGACCCGGGTCGCGTTTGAAGTCCTCGGGGGTGTAGCCGAGGATCTCTTCGACCTGGGCGGAGACGTAGCGCCAGCGGCCGTTCTCACCTAACTCGGAGGTGTAGACGATTACCGGCAGGCGCTCGAGCAGGCGTCCGTAGTCCTGGCTCGTGATCTGCTCGAGGAGCGAGAGCTCCTCCTCGGTCTGGGGCCGGTCGGAGTCGGGTGGGTGTTCGGCTCCTGAGTCAGGCATTGACCCTCTATCGACACCTGGGCGCGGGCCTTGACTTTTAGAACGGTTTTCTTCCAGCAACGGCCGTCTGTTCGAGCGCCAGCCCGCTTCCTGAGCCGAATTCAGGCCGCCAAATCGGGCACGATCCGCAGCGGCGGACCCTGGGCGACGAGGTGATGCAGGCCGGCGAGGGTGAGCGAGCCGACGAGCCCCCGATAGGGCGCGAAGGGTGCGTAGAACTCTTCGACCTCGGGGATCGTGGCGCGGCGGTCGAGGCCGGCGAGCCGGCCGACCAGCTTGATGTAGCCGAGGTCGCCGGCCGGCAGCGAGTCCATTTCGCCGCGGCCGAAGAGGCCGAGGCACTGGATCGTCCAGGGGCCGATTTCGGGGGTCGCGAGGAGGCGCCGGTCGGACTCCGGCGAGCCCGGGTCGAGCTTGCCGCCGGCGATCGCCCGGGCGACCCGGCGCAGGGCGAGCGCGCGGGCCCCGGAGAGGTCCATCCCCTGCAGTTCGGCCGGCGCGCGGCCGGCGATCGTCGTCGCCGAGGGGACGTCGCGGAAGGCGTTGCGCCCCTCTCCCGTCCGCGGCCCCCAGCGACCGATGATCCGGCGTTCGATCACGCTGGCGCGGCTGGCCTCGATCAGCTGCTTGCAGATCGCCGTGACGAGCGCCTCCCAGGGCCAGAGGTTGCGCTGCGGCCGGAAGGCCGGCATGCGGTGGACCAGCGGGCCGACCAGCGGGTCCTTGCGGAAGCGCCGCTGGAACGGCGCCATGTCCTCGTCGACGCCGATCGCGAAGCGCATCCGCTCGACCGCGGTCGCGAGCTTCGCCGGCGTCGCCGGGGTCACCTCCTCGCACTCGATCGGCACCCGCACGCCGGCCGGGTCGAGAGCGTCGGCGCGGACCATGACCCGGTCGGAGGCCGGCTGCCAGGCCCGCACCA
This sequence comes from uncultured Actinomycetes bacterium, assembly GCA_963839115.1. Lineage (GTDB taxonomy): Bacteria > Actinomycetota > Thermoleophilia > Solirubrobacterales > 70-9 > VAYN01. Next base: position 111,514 of record CAWITM010000001.1, on the reverse strand, counting down.
GGATCGGGCTGCACTCGACGTGGAGGAGGCGGTGGGCGACGCCGCCGGCGACTCGCAGGGTGCGGTCGGAGGACCCGCGGCCGAGCCGGTAGGGGGACGGCGGCCGCACCTCGACGACGAGTGCCGGCGGCAATGCCACCCCGGTTAGCGTCCGAGCAGGTGGACGTCGACCAGGAAGGAGCGGCTGGCGATCACCTTGGCCGGCGGCTGGCGCCGGCGGGCGAGAGCGCGGGCGCCGGAGGCACGCGAGCCGGCCGCCGAGACGGCCCGCACGGCGGCGACCGCGGCGGCCCCGGCGAGGACCCCGCCGGCGGCGGCGATCGCGGCGGAGCGGACGTCGGCGCTCAGGACCGGCAGGCTCGGGCCCGCGGCGGCCACCGGCAGCGGCCGCACCGGGTCGGTCGCGTCGCCGGGTACGGCGTCTTCCTCGGCCAGGACCTCGCCGTCTAGGGGCAGCTCACTCACCGGATCGACTCTAGCGAGGGGTCAGGCGGTCCCATGCCGGCACTCCAGGCGCGCCCCCGGATTCGGCGGTAGTTGCGGCTTTCCGGCGCGCGGCCGGGTCGCGACCTAGACTTTCGCCGATGAGCGAGACCACCAGGGCCCCCGTCGACGTCTTCGAGAAGGCGCGCAGCCACGATCGCCTCGAGCAGCTCGAAGCGGCCAAGGAGCACGACCTCCTCCCCTACTTCCGGCTGCTGACCTCGCAGGCCGGCCCGGTGGTTGAGATGGAGGGGCGCGAGACGATCATGCTCGGCTCCAACAACTACCTCGGCCTGACCGGCGACCCGCGCGTCAAGGACGCCGCCCGCGAGGCGCTCGAGACCTACGGCACCGGAGTGACCGGCTCGCGCCTGCTGAACGGCACCACGCCGCTCCACCTCGACCTCGAGCGCGAGCTGGCCGAGTGGATGGAGACCGAGGACGCGATCGTCTTCACGACCGGCTACCAGGCCAACGTCGGCGCGATCGGGACGATCCTCGGCCCCGCCGACACGGTGATCTGCGACTCCGGCGACCATGCCTCGATCCTCGACGGCGTGCGCATCGCCGGCGCCAAGCTGCGCCCCTTCCGCCACAACCGCATGGACAAACTGGAGAAGATGCTCGGCCGCGCCGCCGAGGACGGCGGCGGCGTCCTGGTGATCGTCGACGGCGTCTTCTCGATGGAGGGCGACGTGGCCGACCTGCCACGGATCGTCGAGCTCTGCCGCGCCCACGGCGCCCGGCTGATGGTCGACGAGGCCCACGGCGCTGGCGTCCTCGGCGCCCGCGGCGCCGGGGCATCGGAGCTCTTTGGCCTCGAGGACCAGGTCGACCTGCGGATGGGGACGTTCTCCAAGAGCCTCGCCTCCTGCGGCGGCTTCATCGCCGGCCCGGCCGACGTCGTCGAGTACCTGCGGGTCTCCTCGCGCGCCTTCATCTTCAGCGCCTCGGCGGTGCCGGCGGCGGTCGGCGCGGCGCTGGCGGCGCTGCGGGTGATCCGCAGCGACGGCCCCGAGCTCTTCGCCACCCTGCTCGACAACGCCACCTACCTGCGCGAGGGCCTGCGCGGCCTCGGCCTCCAGGTGGTCGAGCCGGGGACCCTGCCGGGCGGCGCCATCGCGGCGACGCCGATCGTGCCGGTCATCGTCGGCGACGACTGGCAGGCGGTGCTGCTCTGGAAGGCCCTGTTCGAGGCGGGCGTCTACACCAACGTCGCGATCCACCCGGCGGTGCCGCCATCCGGCGCGCTGCTGCGGACGAGCCTGATGGCGACCCACACGCGCGAGCACCTCGACGCCGCCCTGGCGACGATCGAGCGGACGATTCGGGACTTCCCGGATCTGCCGCGAACCTGATTTCGGGTTTTCCGAAGTCCGCCCAACCCTTAACCAGGAGTTGACATCCCCCGTCGTGGGTAGTTTCAGACTTCTCTGGATTCGGGGGCGTCAGGGGAGTCTCCGAAATTGTTGCTCTTAGCGACCGACCCGGACGTCGATGCGCCGATCGCGGGTTGACGCCCCCCACCCGGAAGCCGTAGCTTCATCTCCTCGCCGCCGACCACCCCGATGGGGGCGCTCGGACCGAGAATCGCTCATTTCGGGCCGACAGGCTTGGGAAGAATGTGCGCCGGTGGCGGGGTAACCAGTTAACGATTCCTTTTTGAAGGGAGGAGTCCAGTGGACGCTGCCACCACGGCAACCGCAACGACGATCGCATCTCCGGGGGAAGCCCCTCAACACATGAGGGCGCTGGAACGCGCCAACCGGGTCCGGCTCGCCCGGGCAGAGCTCAAGCGAGCGGTGGGGCGAGGCGATCTCGATGCCGCCGAGGTCGTGCGCGACTGTCCCTGGGAGACCGAGAGCATGACCATCTCAGAGCTGCTGACCAGCCAGCGACGTTGGGGCCGGACCCGGGCCCGCAAGTTCCTGCTGCCGCTCTCGCTCAACGAGAACAAGCAGCTGGGGACGCTGACCGAGCGCCAGCGCGCGATCCTCGCCGCCGAGCTCGCCGAGCGCTCGAGCGCGCGCAGCGAGGCACTCGTCTAATACTTGGGCAGCGCGCCGCTCCGGCGGCGCAGCCTCACTCTCGTCCTCCTAAGCCACCCCGCCTCGTCCACCCACCTAGCCGCGCATTCCACCGATCCGGAAGCTCAGCCCTCCGGATGCCCGCTGGAATGCGCGGCGGGCGAGGAAGAAGGCGACGAGGAAGCAGATCGCGCCGATCGGCAGCGCGACGGCCAGCACCAGCCTGACGGCGTAGAAGAGGACGCCGACGACGAGCACGAAGACGCCGCCGGCCAGCAGGGTGCTGTGCGAGCGGTAGCCGGCGAAGTGCTCGCGGATCGCCACCTCGAGCCCGCCGAAGGCGCCGAGGACGACGCCGACGCCGATCAGCGTCGTCTTGCCGGCGATGATGCCGATGAGCAGGCAGATGATCCCGCCGAGGATCGAGAGCTCGGCCAGCGGCAGCTTGCCCCAGGGGGCCGGCGGCCGGTCGTCGGGAGATGAGACGCGGGGCGCCGAGCGCGGCGACGCGGCGGGCTTGGCGACCGCGGACGCCGGCTTCGGTTTCGGCTTGCGCTGCTTGCGGCCGCGAGCCGCGCGGCTCTTGGACACCCGGAGGAGACCTTGACCCGCCACCAGCCCATCAGCATCCCGATCGGGCCGAGGCGCGGGCGCGAGTGCCAATGCCCGCAGCCGGGCAGGCCGAGGTCGGCGCGGCTGATCCGCACCCAGCGGTAGTCGCCGGGCGACTCGATCAGGGCGTGCAGCAGTTCGCGGTTGGCCGCCTCGGCGGCGGCCTTCGCGGCGAGCGCGGCGCGGGCCTCGCCGGCACGCTCGGCAAGCGAGTCGCGCAGGCGCTCGAGCTCGCCGAGGTCGAGCAGGCGCGGCGCCGCGGCGGTCGCGCGGACCCCGTGGGGGACGGCGACGCGGCCGAAGCCGTCGAGGGTGAGGCGGGACAGCTCGAGCTCGAGGTGGCCGACCTGGCGGCGCAGCTCGGCGCGGGCGAGGCGCTCGTCGGGCGGCGCGAGGCGCTTCTCCGGCCAGGCGGGACGCTCGGCGGCGCCGGCGCGACGCGGCGCTGAGGCGACATCTCTTGCCATTACATCGGCCATCTCCCGTCCCAAGTCTAGATCACTCTCACGCGCCAATATTGAGCTTCCGCTGTTCCTTTTGCTCGCATTGAGTGCATAAGGAACAGCGGAGCGTCGCCTCAGGCGCTCTCGACCGTTGCGGCGGCGATCCAGAGCGCCTCCTCGACGGCGATCCGCGGCACCGCTCCGACGGCGACGGCGGCGATCGCGATCCGGCAGGAGGAGCGCTCGACCTCGCAGGCGGCGGCGGTCGGGCCGAAGAGCAGGCCGACCGGCTCGCGCTCGTCGGCGATCGTCAGGGTGCCGGCGGCGAGCTCGGCGGGGGCGCCGGCGAGGCCCTCGCCCGGAGCCGAGTCGCGGATGCAGAGACCGCCGTCGAGGCGGTCGGCGTCGAAGGCGCGCAGGGCGACGCCGGTCTCGACCGTGGCGATCGTCAACGCGTCGGCGGGCAGGCCACGGCTGCGGAAGCAGCCGTGCTGGAGGCGGTCGAGGACGAGCTGCTCGACCGGCGTCCGGGTGCGGTCGGGATCGAGGCCGATCTGGCGGAAGAAGACGCGGTAGGCCCAGGGGATCGGCCGCGAGCGCAGCCGGATCGCCTCGGCCCCGAAGAGGCGGTCGGAGAGGTCGCGGAGGCGGCGGCGGACGGGCTCGGGGCTGCGGCCGGGCCGGGCGTCGACCTCGACCGTGGCGATCCCGAGGCCGGGGAACTCGGCGGCGACGTGCGGCGCGACCCAGCCCGGCTGCGGCGCCGGCTGCCAGCCGATCCGCGGTTCGGGCGTCGCCGCCATCGTCAGCTCCTACCGGCTTCCGCTGCGTGGGTCGCCGCCAGCAGGGCGTTGACGCGGCGGTCGAGCTCGGCGGTCGTGAGGATGCCGACGTCGGCGCTCTCGAGCGTCCCGCCGGGATAGGCGTAGGCGAAGGTCGGGCAGCCCCCGATCCGGTAGAGGCTGGCGACGGCGCCGTCACGGTCGTAGCCGACCGGCATCTTCCAGCCGCGCTCGCGCACCAGTTCGCGCACCGTTTCGCGGCCGTCCCTCACGTCCAGCGAGAGAAAGTTCACCCGACCACGGTAGCGCTCGAAGGCGGCGCTGACAGCGTCCTGCTGGCTCGCGCATTCTTCGTGGTCGAACCAGAACGAGATCACCAGCGGCCGATCGAAGAGTTCGCAGACGCGGATCGCCCCGGCGGTCGGGATCCGGCAGGCCGGCGAGCGCTTCGAGCCGCTCGGGCAGGGCAGCGAGGAGCTTTCGCAATCGTCCTGGGCGATGTTGGCGTCGCCTTCGAGCGCCGCGGCGGCTTCCGGCACCGCGAACTCCGGCAGCGGCCAGTGCGCCGGCTGCTTGTCGAGGCCGAGGGTGTCTTCGCCGCCGCCGCCGGCGAGGGTGTGGATCGTCGCGACCCCGATCAGGATCAGGAAGATGACGCCGACGGCGAGCGAGTAGCGGTCCCTCACCGCAGCGCCTCCGCCGGCTGCGGCGCCGGGGCTGCGGCTCCCTCCCGGTGCCCACGGCGGCGCTCGAGCAGCACCAGGGTCGCCGGCAGGATCACGATCACGCCCAGCAGCGCGGCCACCAGGTCGATCACGGTGACGGCGCCGAAGTCACGCAGCATGCGGACGTCGGAGGCGATCAGGACGGCGAAGCCGGCGACCGCGGTGGCTGCCGAGGCCGCGACGGCGGCGCCGGTGCGCGAGTAGGCGCGCCGCAGCGCCGCCTCGACCGAGGTGGCGCCCGCCTCGCCCCCCAACCCGCCGCGGGCGCGCTCCTCGCGGAAGCGCCCGGCGAGGATCACCGCGAACTCGGTGGCGATCGCGATCGTCAGCGCCCCCAACGCTGCCGACATCGGGTTGAGCGGAATCCCGGTCAGCCAGATCAGCAGCGAGGCCCAGCCGGTCGCCAACACCGTCGGCAACAGCGGCACCAGCGCCCGGACGAAGGAGCGGTAGACGAGCAGCAGGACCAGCGCGACGGCGGCGAGCCCCGCCAGCGCCAGCCAGTAGCGGCTCGAGGAGACCTCGGAGGCGGCTTCGGCGGCGATCGTCGGCAGCCCGGCGAGGTGGACCTCGACCCCCGGCGGCGGGCCGCCCTTCGTCCCCGGCTCGCCGATCGCCTCGCGCACCCGGTCGATCACCCGCTTCTCGTCGGCCAGCGACTGCGAGCGCAGCCCGAAGCTCATCAGCGCCAGTTCGCCGACCTTGCCGGTCCGGGGATCGAGCGGCGCGACCTGGCGCAGCGAGTAGGCCGACAGCGCCGAGAGCGTCGCTTCGATCCCGGCCTTCGTGACCTTTTCGCCGCCCGAGCGCACGAGGAAGTCCGAGAGCGCCGGGCCCGGGCAGATTTCGGCTTCGAGGCAGCTCGGGTCTTCGCCCTTGAAGCCGTTGGCCGCGAGCGCGCGCTGCTTGAAGGCGGCCATCCATTCGATCGTCGCCGGATCGGCGAGGTCGGGCGCTTCGACGCTGACTTCGAGCTGGCCGGCGACCCCGGTCGATTCCTGGACGTCGGTGAGGTCCTTGATCGCCCGCAGTCCCTGCGGCGCCAGCTGGCGCACTTCGGTGACGGTTTCGATCTGGGTGCCGAGCGCCCAGCCGGCGATCGCCAGCACGACTCCGACCGCGAGCACGAGGCCGGGCCGCGAGAGCGAGGCTCCCAGCAGCGGCGCCCGCAGTCGCGGCAGCCCACCGAGGGCGCGACCGGTGGCGCCGGGACCGCCGCGGCGGCGCAGGGCGAGCGCGGCGAAGCCGGCGCTGAGGGCGAGACCGAAGGCGATGAGGACGCCGGCGACCAGCAGCAGGCCGAAGCCGCGCACCATCGGCGTCGGCGAGAGCAGCAGGACGCCGAAGCCGGCGGCGGTGGCAAGGCAGGCGGCGGCGATCGTCGGGCCGCCCGCCATCGCCGCTCGCCGTGCCGCCTCGGCAACGGCGCCGCGGTCCGCCCCTCCCCCGCTCGCGCCGCCGGTCTCGAGCTCCTCGTCGAGCCGCGCCTGGAACTGGATCGCATAGTCGACGGCGAGGCCGATCAGGATCGGCAGCACCGCTATCGAGGCCATCGTCAGCGAGCCGCCGACCAGCTCGAGGCCGCCGAAGACGACCGCCGCGGCGCCCAGCGCCAGGGCCAGCGGCAGCAGCGGCAGGCGCGAGCGGAAACCGAGCGCCAGGACCAGCGCCATCACCGCGAGGGCGACGGCGAAGAGCACCAGCAGCGCGTTCTTGAGCGCGTGGGAGACCGCGTCGAGGACGACCGGCGCCCCCGAGACGACGTATTCGCCGCCGTTCAGCGCGAAGCAGGGTGCCGCCTTTCCGCCTTCGGCGCAGGCCCTGCGGGGGACGGTTTCGGCGGTCGCTTCCTGGATCAGCGAGATCGCCTGCCGGCGCTGCGCTTCGCTCAGGTCCGGTTTCAGCCGGACGACGATCTGGGCCGAGTGGGCGTTCGGGAAGAGGTAGGAGAGCCGCGCCTTCGGCGTGCCGCGGGCGCGGGCGAGGTCGAAGACGACGGTGGCGACGAATTCTTCGTTGTCGATCGAGGGGGCGCTGGTGATCCCGTACTTGGTCGCGACGTCGAGCAGGAATTCCTGGAACTGGGACGCCGGCACCGTGCGCGAGAGCTTGCGCAGCTGGTTGTCGATCTGGACGACGGCCTCGTTCAGGAAGGTCGCCGGGCCGCTGACGAACTCGACCGGCTGCGTTTCCGCCAACTCCTTGCAGGGGCCGGGCAGCGGCTTCGCGCCCTTCGGGATCTTGCCCGAGATGCAGCCCTCGAGCCGCAGCAGCCGGAAGATGTTGCGGCCGAGGATCAGCTTCGGCAGGTCGCCCTTGACGAGGACGACGACCGGTTCTTCGCCGAACTCCGCGCGCACCCGCTGGGTCGCCTGGTAGGTCGCATTGCCGGAGTCGACCAGGGTGCCGACGCCGGCGTCGGTCTCGACCTGGGTCGCGGCGGCCGCCGCGGCGACGGCGACCAGTGCCGCGACCACCAGCACCGCCCGGGCGTGGCGGACCGACCACGCTGCCACCGCCCCGAGCGCGCGCCCCGCGGCCACCTCAGAGCACCCGCGGCCGGGGCGTCAATCCATCGAGAGCGGGCCGGAGATGTCCGCGTGGAGGAACTGGTTGACGAACGGGTTGGAGGAGTCGAAGACTTCCTCTTTGGGACCCGACTCGACGATCTTGCCGCTCCAGAGGACGGCGATGAAGTCGGCGATCCGCCGCGCCGTGTTGAGGTCGTGGGAGATCACCAGGTAGCAGCCGCCGTTCTCGGCGTGGATCTCGCGGATCAGCTCGCAGAGCAGCGCCGTGCGGACCGGGTCGAGGCCGGAGTCGGGCTCGTCGAACATGACGATCGCCGGTTCCAGCACCAACGCCCGGGCGAAACCGGCGCGCTTGCGCATCCCGCCGGAGAGCTCGTTCGGCATCTTGAAGGTCGCCTCGGTGAGGCCGACCTCCTTGAGCCGGCGGTTGGTGATCTCGCCGATCTCCTCCTCGCCTTTGTCGGTGTGCTGGCGCAGCGGGAAGGCGACGTTGTCGTAGATGTTCATCGAGCCGAAGAGCGCCCCGTCCTGGAACAGCAGGCCGAACTTTTTGCGCACGTCGAAGAGTTCGTCCTCGGTCATGTTCGGGATCGATTCGCCGTGCACGAGGACGTCGCCGGAGTCCGGGTAGAGCAGGCCGACGATGTGCTTGATCAGCACGCTCTTGCCGGTGCCCGACGGTCCCAGAACCATCGAGACCTGGTTCTCGGGCAGGCCGAGGTTGAGGCCGTTGAGGATGCGGGCGCGGCCGAACTGTTTGACCAGGTCGACGATCTCGATCGCGTCCTCGGAGCCGTGGTCGCGCTTGCGGCCGGTGTGGAATTTGTAGGGGTCGTGCTGGCGCGGGTCGACGCCGGGGATCACGAAGTCGCGGCCCATCACCGCGCCGTCCTCGGAGACGTAGGGCCCCTCGGCGGTGGCGCTTTCCGGGTGGCCGTCGGGCGCCGGCTCGGAGACGACGGCGATCTCGGGCGTCTCTTCGCCCGACTCGGCGGCCTCGTCCTGCAGCTCCTCTTCCTCCCTGCGGTTCTCGTCCTCGATCGCCACGTTCACCCTCCTATCGGTGCGCGGGGGTTGGCCCCCCAGAAGACAAGGGTCCCAAGCATCCCGATGATGTGGACTAAGACGATGTTGAGAACCATCGACTTGGCCGTTGCCGTACCCACGCCCACGGGTCCCCCCGAGGCCGTGTAGCCGTAATAGCAACCGACAAGGACTATGGCCGTTGCCATCACCATGCCCTTCACCAGGCTGAAGATCAGGTCCGGTGGGTTCTGGAACTGCCAGAAGATCAGGAAGTAGCCGCCCGAGGAGACGTCGCCGATCTGCTTGACGACCGCCAGGTAGGAGGCGAGGTACATGATCCCGATCGCCACCAGGTACATGAACGGGAAGGTGATCCAGGCGGCCAGCAGGCGGGTCGCGCAGAGGAAGGTGACCGGCGGGACGCCCATGACCTCGAGGGCGTCGATCTCGTCGGAGATCCGCATCGCGCCGAGCTCGGCGACGATCCCGGTCCCGACCTTGGCCGAGAGCATGTAGCCAAAGGCGTAGGGCAGGACCTCGCGCAGGTCGCACCAGGCCGAGAAGACGCCGGCGTAGGCGGGGGCGCCCTGGGCGCGCAGCAGATAGGCGCCCTCGATCCCGCACTGCAGGCCGAGCACGAAGACCAGGCCCCAGATGACGAGGGCCGAGCCGAGGATCAGGATCCCGGCCTGGCGCAGGCTCTCGCCGAAGAAGCGCAGGACGCGGCCGCTGTAGACCTGGCCGGCGACTTTGCCGCCGAAGCGGGCGATCTCGCCGAACGAGTCGAGCCAGGAGCGCGGGACGTCGAGCCAGGCGTTCACCGCCCCTCCCCGCTCTGTCGCGCCGAGCCGCTCATCGGATCGTCTGGAGTTCGGGGTTGGTCGCCAGCAGCGTCTGGGTGAAGACGTAGTTGAAGGCGAAGAAGGCGAGGAAGGAGATGACGACCGCCTCGTTGACGGCGCGGCCGACGCCGGCGGCACCGCCCGACGCGGTCATGCCTTTGTAACAGCAGACGATCGCGATGATCGCGCCGAACAGAGTGCACTTGAGGACCGAGCCCCAGAGGTCGGTGACCGAGGCCTGCGAGAAGAGCGTCGCGAAGAATCCGCCGAGGCTCTGGTGGTAGAGCAGCTCGGTGAGGATGCCGCCGGAGAGCCCGGCGATGATCGCGAAGATGTCGAGCAGGCCGGTGATCAGCATCAGCGCCAGGAAGCGGGGCACGACGAGGTTCTTGATCGGGTCGACGCCGAGCACCTGGAGGGCGTCGAGCTCCTCGCGGATCTTGCGGGCGCCGAGGTCGGCGGTGATCGCGGTGCCGGCGACGCCGGCGACGACGACGCCGGTCACGAAGGGCCCGATTTCTCGGATCGCCGCAAGCACGAAGAAGCCGCCGAGGCGGTCGAGGGCGCCGAACAGCGAGAGGAAGTTGGCGGCCTGGAGGCCAGGAGCGCCGAAGTTGATCGCCACCGTCGAGACCAGCAGCGGGAACCAGCAGAGCTGCAGGGCGAAGAGGAACTGGCCGATGAACTCCTCGCCGTAGGGATAGGGGGGCCTGATCGCGGACGCGATCGTTCGACCGGTGAGGATCATCAGGTCCCCGACCTGTTCGAACACCGACTTAGCCGGCAGGAATGCCCTGTTCACCGCGGATCCGACCATCTGCTCCTCCAGCGAGCCGCGCCAGCAAGCCGCGGCGCCCCACTCGACGGGCCCGAGTGTATGGGATCGACCGGCCCCTTCCGTTAGCCGCGTGTTGAGATCGCGCTAACCGCCCGGGAAGCCGCGAAACCCGCTCGGTTGCGGGGAAAGCCCGTGGTATCTTCGGGCCGCTTTGCGGGGGACCGGAACACATTGCCGGCGTGCCCGTCTTCGAGCCACCGCGGTTTCCTCCGCGGTCCTGGCCGTGGCGGTGCTGCTCGGCGCCTGCGGTGAATCCTCCTCGGACTCCGGCGAGCGCGCCGGCTCCTACCCGGTGGAAGTGACGAACGCGAGCTTTCCGGCCCAACAGCACGTCGGCCAGACCTCGCTGTTGAAGCTGGCGGTCCGCAACACCGGCAAGCACACGGTGCCGGCCCTGACGATGACGATCAACGTCAAAGGCAAAGGGGGCGAAGGCTCGGCGATCCCCTTTGCGATCCACGACCCCCAGCCGGGGCTAGCCAACGCCGACCGGCCGGTCTGGGTGCTGGCGGCGACCTACCCGCGCCTCGAAGGCTCCGCGGACCCCGGCGGCGCCACGACTTCGACCTCGAAGACCTACAGCTTCGGCGCGCTCAAGCCCGGCAAGAGCGTCGCCGCGGTCTGGAAGCTGAGCGCGGTGCGGCCGGGCAAATACACGCTCGTCTACGGCATCGACGCCGGCAACGGCGGCGAAGCCAAGGCGGTCACCAAGGGCGGCGTCGCCCCCGGTGGCACGATTGTCACCGACATCAGCACCTCGCTGCCGGAAACCGAAGTCAACGGGGCCGGCGAAATCGTCGAAATCCAGGAAGGCGGCAAGAGCGCCAAGGGCGGTCCGACCGGATAAGGACCGGGGATGCCCTGCACGGGCGCTGCGCCGAAGATTGACGCTTTTTTGACATTTCGGCTCTCGACAGCCTGCAACTTATTGTCTACACTTCTTTTCATGCAGGCGGAGCGCCAGACTTGGACCGACGAGCGGATGGACGATTTCGCCGCCCGCACCGACGCCAATTTCGCTGAGGTCCGCGGCGAGGTCAGGGACTTTCGCGCCGAGGTCCGGGGGGAATTCAGAGCGGTTCGCGGCGAGGTGCGCGCGGAGGTCGGTGGCCTGCGCACGGAGATCGGCGGGGTCCGCGAGGAGATCGGCGGGCTGCGCGCGGAGATGAACGTCCGCTTCGCCAGCCTCGAGCGCCGCTTCGACATCCTTATTGGTGCCCTCGTCAGCGGCGTCGTCGGCTTGATCGTCACCCATCTCCTCGGCTGAGAAGGTTCGCTCGCGTGAAGCGAAGGGCGGCTACTCTTGGCTGAGCAGCCAAAGGGGTCGACGAAGGGAGCAGTTGTGGAGAGTGGGACCGCGGGGACTACCGGGACAAGCGCGTCGACGAACGGCGTCGAGGCCGGCGGCGGCAATGGCGCCGGCGCCGGGCCGGATGAGATCCGCGTCCACGAGCCGGCCACCGGCGAGCTGATCGAGACGATCGCCGTCGACTCGCCCGCCTCGGTTGCCGCCAAGGTCGCCCGGGTCCGCGCCAGCCAGCCCGACTGGGAGGCGATGGGGATCGAGGGGCGCTACCACTGGCTCGGCAAGCTGCGCGACTGGCTGCTCGACAACCAGGACCGCGTCCTCGACACGATGCAGCGCGAGACTGGCAAGGTCCGCGCCGACGCCTCCAACGAGCCGGTCTACCTCGCCGACACGATCAACTTCTACGGCTCCCGCGCCGCTGAGTTCATCGGCGAGGAGAGCGTGCGACCGCACTCGCCGCTGCTGCAGAGCAAGAAGCTGCGGGTCCAGTACCGACCCCACCAGGTCGTCGGCATCATCAGCCCCTGGAACTTCCCGCTGATCCTCTCGCTGGGTGACGCGATCCCGGCGCTGCAGGCGGGCGCCGCGGTCGTCATCAAGCCCTCCGAGTTCACGCCGCTGGGCCTGACCGAGGTCATCGAGGCCTGGAAGCACGAGATCGGCGCCCCTGATGTCCTCGACGTCGTCCAGGGCACCGGCGACACCGGCGGTGCCCTCGTCGACGCCGCCGACTTCGTCCAGTTCACCGGCTCCGATCGCACCGGCCGCAAGGTGATGAAGCGCGCCGCCGACACGCTGACGCCGGTCAGCCTCGAGCTCGGCGGCAAGGACCCGATGATCGTGCTCGCCGACGCCGACGTCGACCGCGCCGCCAACGCCGCCGCCTGGGGCGGGATGTTCAACTCCGGCCAGGTCTGCATCTCGGTCGAGCGGATCTACGTCGAGGAGCCGGTCTACGACGAGTTCGTCGCCAAGCTGAGCGCCGCGGTCTCCGGCCTGCGCCAGGGCGCCGACGACGCCCGCGATCCCAAGGACGTCGGGGCGATGACCTCGCCGAACCAGATCGGCGTGATCGAGGAGCAGGTCACCGAGGCGCTCGCCTCCGGCGCCAAGGCGCTCACCGGCGGCAAGCGCGCCGCCGGCCGCGGCGACTACTACGAGCCGACGGTGCTGGTCGACGTCGACCACTCGATGAAGGTGATGCGCGACGAGACCTTCGGCCCGGTGGTCGGGGTGATGAAGGTCGGCGACGCCGAGGAGGCGCTGCGCCTGGCCAACGACAGCCGCTACGGCCTCTCCGGCTCTGTATTCGGCTCGCGCGAGCGGGCCGAGCGGGTCGCCCGCCGGGTCGAGTGCGGCGCCGTCAACGTCAACGACGTGCTCGTCAACTACTTCGCCTCCGACGTGCCGATGGGCGGCTGGAAGGAGTCGGGGATCGGCTACCGCCACGGCGCCGGCGGCATCCGCAAGTTCTGCCGCACCGAGTCGCTCGTGATCACCCGCTTCGGCGGCAAGCGCGAACCGACCTGGTACCCCTATACCCGCAGCCGCCGCGGTCTGGTCGGAAAGCTTTCCCAGCTTGTCTCCGCGCGGGATTGGCGCCGACGCCTGGGGCTCCGGCGCTAACCGAATCGCGTAGGAGGTATCGGTACACCCTCCCCCGGAGGCTCCCGGAACCACAAGTGCACCCTTAACCGCGACCAGCTGCGCGACGGCCTCCGGGGGAGGGTGTACCGATACCTCTAACCTTTGTGAGATGCCGGAGCGCGACTACATAAGGGCAGTCAACCAGCGCGTCGTCGTCTTCGACGGCGGCATGGGCGCCACGCTGGAGCAGTTCGACCTCACCCAGGCCGACTACGGCGGCCTGCTCGGCAAATGCCACGAGGCGCTGGTACTGAACCGTCCCGACGTGATCGAGGGCGTCCACACCTCGATGCTCGAAGCCGGCGCCGAGGTGGTCGAGACCGACACCTTCCAGGCCTCGCGGCTGAAGCTCGAGGAGTGGGGGCTCGGCGAGCACACGCTGGAGATCAACACGAAGGCGGCCGAAATCGCCCGCAAGGCGGCCGGCCCGGAGCGCTTCGTGGCCGGCTCGATCGGCCCGACCGGATTCCTGCCCGCCTCGACCGACCCGACCCTCGGGAACATCAGCTTCCGGGCGCTGGTCGACGTCTTCGCCCAGCAGGCAGAGGGCCTGGTCGAGGGCGGCGCCGACCTGATCATCATCGAGACCGCCCAGGACATCCTCGAGGTCAAGGCCGCCGTCTTCGGCGCCCGCGAGGCCTTTAAGGCGACCGGCCGCCGGCTGCCGATCCAGATCAGCGTCTCGCTGCTGCCCAACGGCGGCAAGATGCTGCTCGGCACCGACATCCAGTCGGTGCTGACGACGATGACCGCGCTCGACGTCGACGTCCTCGGCCTCAACTGCTCGACCGGGCCCGAGGACATGCGGGACGCGATCCGCTTCCTCGGCGAGACCAGCCCGCTGCCCGTCCACTGCATCCCCAATGCCGGCCTGCCGCTGCAGGGCGAGGACGGCGAGACGATCTTCCCGGAGAAGCCCGAGCCGCTGGCCGCCAGCCTCGGCGAGTTCGTCGAGCGCTACGGCGTCGGCATCGTCGGCGGCTGCTGCGGCACCAACCCGGAACACATCCGGGCGATCCGCGAACGCGTCGGCGAGCGCCGCGAGGTCAAGCCGCGCCCGGCGCCGGGCCCGATCGAGGTCTCCTCGATGATGACCTCCGCCCCGCTCGTGCAGGAGCCGCGCCCGACCCTGGTCGGCGAGCGCGTCAACTCGCAGGGCTCGCGCAAGGCCAAGGAGCTGCTGCTGGCCGACGACTACGACGGCCTCACCCAGGTCGCCGAAGACCAGGTCGAAGGCGGCGCCCACGTGCTCGACGTCTGCGTCGCGCTGACCGAGCGCCAGGACGAGGACGAGCAGATGAGCGCCGTCGTCAAGCGGATCTCGCTGTCGCAGCCCTCGCCGATCCAGATCGACTCGACCGAGCCCGAGGTGATCCGCGCGGCGCTCGAGACGATCCCCGGGCGGGCGATCGTCAACTCGATCAACCTCGAGGCCGGCCGCGACAAGGCCGACGTGGTCGTGCCGCTCGCGGTCGAACACGGCGCGGCGCTGATCGCGCTGACGATCGACGAGGTCGGGATGGCGAAGACGGCCGACCGCAAGGTCGAGATCGCCAAGCGGATCGTCGACATCGCCTGCGGCGAGCACGGCCTCGAGCCCGAGGCGCTGATCTTCGACCTGCTCACCTTCACGCTAACCACCGGCGACGAGGAGTGGCGGCCCTCGGCGGTCGAGACGATCGAGGGCATCCGCCGGCTCAAGGCGGAGATCCCCGAGGTCAAGACCTCGCTCGGCGTCTCCAACGTCTCCTTCGGCGTCAGCCCGCGGCCGCGCGCGGTCCTCAACTCGGTGTTCCTGCACCACTGCGTCGAGGCCGGCCTCGACCTGGCGATGGTCAACCCGAACCACATCACTCCCTACTCGGAGATCGGTGACGAGGAGCGGGAGCTGACCGACGACCTCGTCTTCAACCGCCGCGAGGACGCGCTCGAGCGCTTCATCTCCCACTTCGAGTCCCAGGGCGAGGAGGCCGAGGCCGAGGTCGCCGACCCGACCGCCGGCATGGAGCCCGAGGAGGCCCTGCACTGGCACATCCTGCGCCGCAAGAAGGACGGCGTCGAGGAGTGGATCGACAAATCGAACGAGAAGATCGGCGCCGTCCCGACGCTGAACGAAGTGCTACTGCCGGCGATGAAGGAGGTCGGCGACAAATTCGGCGCCGGCGAACTGATCCTGCCGTTCGTGCTGCAGTCGGCCGAAGTGATGAAGCGCGCGGTCGCCCGGCTCGAGAACTACCTCGACCGGATCGAGGGCCACACCAAGGGCAAGGTCGTGATCGCGACCGTCTTCGGCGACGTCCACGACATCGGCAAGTCGCTCGTCAACACGATCCTGACCAACAACGGCTACACGGTGATTGACCTCGGCAAGCAGGTCCCGGTCGACGCGATCATCGAGGCCGCGGTCGAAAACGAAGCCGACGCGATCGGCCTCTCGGCGCTGCTCGTCTCGACCTCCAAGCAGATGCCGACCTGCATCGCCGAGCTGCACCAGCGCGACCTCGGCTTCCCGGTACTGATCGGCGGTGCCGCGATCAACCGCGACTTCGGCCGCCGCGTGCTCTACCCGAAGGGCCGCGAGTCCGACGAGATCTACGAGCCCGGCGTCTTCTACTGCAAGGACGCCTTCCAGGGCCTCGACACGATGGACGCGCTGGTCGACGCCGACGCGCGCGCCGCGCTGGTCGAGCGGATTCGCGGCGAGGCCAGGACCCTGCGCGAGAAGCCGGCCAAGGTCGACGACGGGCCGCCGGTCACCGACGCCAGCGTGCGCTCGAACGTCAGCGTCGACAACCCGCTGCCGAGCGCGCCCTACCTCGGCGCCCGCGAGGTCACCGTCGACCTCGACGACGTCTACCCCTTCCTCGACCGCCACGTCCTCTACAAGCTCCACTGGGGCGGCAAAGGCATCAAGGGCGAGGCCTGGCGGCAGCTGGTCGAGGGCCACGACGGCGAGGAGGGCTTCGCGCCGCGGCTCGAGCGGATGTGGCGCGAGCAGGACTACCTGCGCCCCAAGGCCAAGCTCGGCTACTTCCCCTGCAACTCCGAGGGCAACGAGCTGATCGTCTTCGATCCCGAGGACCCCGACCGCGAGCTCGAGCGCCTGGTCTTCCCGCGCCAGCCCAAGCACGACCGGATCTGCCTGGCCGACTTCTACCGGCCGCTCTCCTCCGGCGAACGCGACGTCGTCGCCCTCCAGGGCGTGACCGTCGGCGCCGAGGTGACCGAATTGATGGACCGGCTCGGGGCCGAAGGCGAGGTGACCGAGCAGTACTACGTCCACGGCCTCGGCGTGCAGTCGGCCGAGGGGCTGGCCGAGTGGCTCCACTCCGACGTCCGCCGCCAGCTCGGCATCGAGCCCGACCAGGGCCGCCGCTACTCGTGGGGCTACCCGGCCTGCCCGGACCAGTCCGAGCACGAGAAGGTCTGGCGCCTGCTCGGCCTCGAAGACATCGGCATGACCCTCTCCGGCGGCTTCGCGGTGATGCCCGAGCAGTCGACGGTCGCGATCGTCGCCCACCACCCGCAGGCGGTCTACTTCGGCATGAAGTCCGGGTTCATCCCCGAGAGCAAGGTGTCCGACGAACTGATCGCCGGCACCGAGCGCGGCGGCGACCTGCCGCCCGAGTCCGACCCGGACGACGAGGACCCCGAGCCCGCCCCACCAGAGGTCGCCCCCGTCAGCAGCTGACTTCGGCGTTCGCAGAGATCCGTCCTATCGGCGGATAAGTGCGAACGCCGCGCGACGGATTCAGCGGGGGAGGGGGCCGGTCGCCGGTCGGGTGGCCCGACGCCCGGCCACGCTCCTCCCCGCGGCCAAGGGAGAGCCGGCCTGGGATTGGTGGCAGCCCCCCTCTCGACCGCGATCTTAAACCATTACACGAGAGTTTTTTATAGTTCAGCCGACTTTTCCCCAGCAGCGTGCGGCAAGTGCGCCGCCGGGCGCGCCGGCAGGCGCGCGGTTGGTCATCCACTCCTAGCCGCGCGCGGCTAGGAGTGGATGACGCCGCTGCCGCGCTCGTGCTGGCCGTGCTGGCGCGGCCGCGGCTTTGGATCAAGGCGGACCGGCGCGGTCGAGAGGGCCTGAACGCGGAGGTCGCTCCAGGTCAGGCCCTCACGGACCAGGGCCGGCAGGCCGAGGGCGACGGCGGTCGCGATCTCGACGCCCTGCAGGATCACGCCGTAGGCGAGCGCGTCGGCGGTGCTGATGCCGAAGCCGGAGTGGAGCACGCTGATCACGGCGAGCTGGAAGACGCCGATGTTGGACGGCGTCGCCGGCACCACCGCGGTGACGTTGACGGCGAAGAGGACGGCCGCGGCGGCGCCGACCCCGGCCTGGTCGTTGAGCCCGAGGGCGAAGAGCAGCGCGTAGCAGGCGCCCAGCTGGATCGCCCAGGCGGCCAGCTGCGCGCCCGCGGCGATCGGCCCGTAGCGGGGATCGCGGAACACGGCGAGCCCGGCGCGCACCTGGGTCAGGGCCCGGTGGGCGGCCTCGGCGATGCGGGCGAAGCGGCCGTTGCCGCCCCGTTTCATCAGGAACGGGGCGACGAGGACGACAATCAGGAGCAGCAGCGGCACCAGGCTGAAGAGGAAGAGATGCTTGGTCCCGGAGTGGAAGAGCGGCGTCGTCGAGACGATGATCACGCCGAGAAGGCCGAGGGCGACGACGTTGATGAAGGTCTGCGAGACCAGCGTGCCGAGCAGGACCGGGAACGTCTCGCGCATGCGACCGGTGCGGCGGGCGAGCGTCAGCGCGCGCGCCGGCTCCCCTAAGCGCGCCGGCAACGTCGCCGACATCAGCACTCCGATCATCGTCGCCGAGGTGACGTCGCGGCGGCGGACCGGCCGGTTGGGCAGCGCCGAGCGGACGATCCAGTACCAGGAGGCGGCGCGGACGAAGAGCGAGCTGCCCATCAGGGCGACGGCGACGATCACCCAGCTGAGGTTCGATTCGACGATGCTTTCGACGACCTTGTCGACGCCGATCTTCTGCGCCGCCAGCAGGGTCAGGCCGACGCCGAGAATCCCGGCGACGCCGAGCCCGACGCGGCGGGCGATGCGCCGGCCGCGATTGCCCTGCTGGGCCGGCGGCGGGTCGAGCGAGGGCAGGCGCCGGGCGGGGACCGGCGGCTCGCCGTCGGCGGGACGGAAGCCGGCCCACTGGGCGAAGCGTTCGCCGCTGGTCTCCGGCGGCGCCACCGCCATCGCCCGTTCGTAGACCGTCGTCACCTGGTCGGCGACCCGTGGCCAGGCGTAGCGCTGGGCGCTGCGACGGGCGGCGAGGCCCATCTCGGCGAGGCGCTCGGGCTCGTGGTGGACGCGCTGCAGCTCCTCGGCGAGGCGCTGGGGATCGCCCGGCGGCACCAGCAGGCCGTCGACGCCGTCGGTCACGACATCGCTGTAGCCGGCGATCGCCGAGGCGATCACCGGCGTGCCGGCGGCGAACGCCTCGGTCAGCACCATGCCGAAGCTCTCGCCCGAGAGCGAGGGCGCGCAGAGGACGTCGGCGGCGTGCAGCTCCTGCCAGAGCTCCTCCTGGGAGACGCGACCGCGGATGTCGATCGAGCTCATCAGCTCGGGATCGGCGAGGTAGCGCAGGACGTCGTCGCGTTCGGCGCCGATCACGGTCAGCCGGGTCGGCACGTGCTCGACCAGGGCGTTGAAGGCGGTCAGCAGGATCGGCAGCCCCTTGCGCTCCTCGGGCCGGCCGACGAAGAGAATCCGCAGCTCCTTGCCGGCGACCGAGGGCCCGGCCGCGGCGGCCTCGACGTCGACGCCGTTGGGGATGATCGTGTACTCGCCGCCGAACCAGCGGCGTCCGGTCCAGGCGGCCGCCTCGGAGACGGCGATCCGGGCCGAGAGCCGGTTGAACATGCGGCGGGCACCGACGGCGTTGGCGAGGTGGTTGGGGAACGGCTTGGTCGAGTAGGCGTGGAAGGTGCCGACGACCGGCGTGCGGGCGCCGAGCGTCGCGTTCCAGCCGACCAGAGGAGCCAGCGGCTCGTGGACGTGGATGACGTCGAAGCCGCCCGCGCGGACCGCCCGCCGCGGCAGCACGAAGCCGCCGACCGGCCACGGCGCCAGGTTCGACACCGAGCCGTTGGCGCCGAAGCCGAAGGTGCGCCCCAGCGGCGTCAGGTAGTCCGGCAGCTCACGCGATTCGGCGCCCGCCCGGTGCGTGACACGGCTGAGCCGGCCGGGGGGATCGACCGGGGCGAGCACCCGGACATCGTGGCCGCGGCCGAGGAACTCCTCCGCCAGTGCCTCGACGTGCCGGTTCACGCCCCCTTGGTAAGACCAGGAATATGGCGAGACGAGACCTATACGCACGAACTAGCAAGGGTAGGGCATCGGGCGGCACCCACCGCCGAGCAATCGGCTTTCTCTACGCGTTCTGGGGCGCCCCGTCCGGCGCCGCCGTCCCGGTCCCCGTCTCCCCTGCCCCCGCCTCGGTCCAGGCGAAGCCGACGAAGACGAGCAGATAGGCGGAGCCGATCTCGAGCAGGAGAGCCCCGGAGTCGTTGGCGAGGGTGCCGACGACGGTCGCGGTGACGGCGCCGATCAGGCCGGCGCGCATCGCCGGCGCATCGCGCAGCCACTCGCCGAGCTGGGCGCGGCGGAACCAGGCGAGGGCGGCGAGGGCGGCGACGATCGGCAGCAGCAGGAGCAGGATCGGGCGGGCGAAGCTGTGGGCCGAGAGCTGGAGGCGCCGCTGGGCGACGTCGCCCAGCGAATGCAGGCCGCCGGCGTCCAGCACCGAGCGGGTGAAGTGCGAGTTGGCTCCGGTGACGAGGTCGATCAACGCCAGCAGCCCGACCACCGCGCAGGGCACGGCGATCACCGCGAAGACCCAGCGCCGGCCGCGGGCGGCGATCACCGCGGCGGCGGCCGCGGCGCCGATCGGGAAGACAATCGCGGCGCCGACATCGGCGCCGAAGGCGCCGGCGGCGAAGACGACCGCGCAGGCGAGGCCGACGGCGAGGAAGACGGCGGCGGCGCGCTCGGGGGAGATCCGCGGCCGGAAGCCGGCGAGGCCGGCGCCGGTGCCGGCGACCACGAGCACCCCGAGCAGCGCCTCGAGCTCGTTGCCGATCCCGTAGAAGCGCACGCCGAGGCCGGGGTTCGGACCGAGCAGGGAGAGCGAGGTCAGCGGCGAGCCGGCGATCATGTCGACCGCATAGGCGAGGATCGTCAGTCCCGCCGCCACCGCCAGCGCCCGGTAGCCGCGCAGGAGCGCCAGCGTCACCGCGCCGAGCAGCGGGCAGCCGAGGAAGACGATCGCCGCTTCGGCGCTCTGCCCCGCTTCGATCGCGGCGCCGGCGAGCAGGACCAGCGGCAGGTAGACGACGCTGAGGCCAAGCAGTCGCGTCGCCGGGCGGGCCAGGGCACCGCGGCTCACCACCGCCACCAGCAGGGTGAGCAGGATCCAGGCGATCGCCGGCAGCCCGATCACCGGCCCGCGCCGGTGCGAGATCACCGCCATCCGGGCGCCCAGCGATTCGATCGCCGCCACGTCGACGGAGCCCTCGCTGGTGATCGGCTGGCCCGACACCGCGTCCGGCACCGCGATCCCGAAGTGATCGAGGATCGTCGGCGCGACGTCGGTCGAGAGGACGTAGCCGTCGGTGCGGGTCGTGTCGGAGGTGAGGTTGCCGTCGAAGCCGCGCCCGGCGATCCCGATCGCCACCGGCGCCTCGGATTCGCCGAGCGGCCGAGCGATCGCGATCGCGAGGGTGCCCGCTTCGATGCCCTTGATCGAGAGCTGCGCCGATTCGAGCGACGAGTTGCGGATCTCCAACAGCCCGTAGCGATGGCTTTGGGTCTTCCCGAGATAGCCCCGATGACCGCCGAAGGCGCAGGCCGAGGCACCCGACTTGTAGACGGCGGTCCCGTGGCGGAGGACTTCGCGCCCGAGGAGGTCGGGTTCGATTTCGGCGGGAGCGGTCGAGGCCCGAGCGAGGGCCGCCCGGAACCAGCGATCGCAGCGGTTCCGTTCTTCGCCCGATGGCGCCGGTGGCAGCGAGCCGTCATAGAGCGAGTCGAAGACGCGGTTGCCCTGGCCGACATCGAGGTAGGTCTGGCCCGGCGACACGGTGCCGAGGCCGGCGCTCATCAGGCCGGGCGAGAAGCCCGCTTCGGCCAGTTCAGCGACCGTCGTCGCTGATGGCAGCCACAGCAGCAACGCCTCGCGGTATTGGTTCTTTGCCGAGGCCCCCGGCGCCGCCAGTAGGCCAAGGGCGAGCGCTATCGTGAGCCCAATGGCAGCCGACCGCACTTTCGCCAAATTCAGCTTCTTCAAGATCGATCCCGCCTGGCGCCGTCGCGACCCCGAGCTCCGCGCCGAAGACAAGCGGGAGTTCCTGGCCGCCTGCGAGGACTTCGGCCTCGACCGGTCGCTGCGCGCCTACTCAACCATAGGTACGCGTGGCGATGTCGACCTGGTGCTGCTGAGCCAGAGCGCCAACCTCGACGACATCCACACCTTCCACGTCGTCCTCGGCCAGAGCGGCCTGGCGAAATGGACCGAGACGCCCTACTCCTACCTCTCGATGACCAAACGCTCGCCCTACTCCGAGGAGCAGGCGCGGCCGGAGATCTGCACCAGCGAGCGCAAGTATCTCTTCCTCTATCCGATGGTCAAGCAGCGCCGCTGGTACGGGCTGCCGCCGGCCGAGCGCGGGCGGATCATGAAAAGTCACATCGAGGTCGGCCGGCGCTATCCCGAGATCACGATCAACACGACCTACTCCTACGGGATCGACGACCAGGAGTTCGTCGTCTGCTTCGAGGGCGACGATCCCGGCCAGTTCCTCGACCTCGTCAACGAGCTGCGCCCGACCGAGTCGAGCGAGTACACCGAGTCGGAGACCCCGATCTTCACCTGCGTCTCGATGTCGGTGCGCAAGGCGCTCGACGCCCTCGACGGCGTGCCCAGCGCGGTCGCAGCGCCCTCCTCGCTCGCCTGATCTCTATCCTTTCGCGCCCCATGGCAGAGATCGGAACCACTGAGAACCCGCTGCGCGTCGCCATCGTCGGCGCCGGCCCGTCCGGCTTCTACGCCGCCGAGCACATCCTCAAAGACGGCGACGTCCACGCCCAGGTCGACCTCTTCGACCGCCTCCCGACGCCCTTCGGCCTCGTCCGCGGCGGCGTCGCGCCGGACCACCCGAAGATCAAGTCGGTCATCCGCGTCTACGAGAAAACCGCGGCCCGCGACGGCTTCCGCTTCTTCGGCAACGTCAAGATCGGCCACGACATCGAGGTCTCCGAGCTCGAAGGGCTCTACCACGCAATCGTCTTCACGGTCGGCTGCGAGACCGACCGCCAGCTCGGCATCCCCGGCGAGCACCTGCCCGGCAGCCACGCCGCCACCGCCTTCGTTGGCTGGTACAACGCCCACCCCGACTACGCCAACGAGGACTTCGACCTCTCCTCCGAGCGCGCCGTCGTGATCGGCAACGGCAACGTCGCCATGGACGTGGCGCGGATGCTGGCGCTGACCGATCACGAGCTGCGCCAGACCGACACCGCCGACCACGCGATCGAGCTGCTCGATCAGAAGAAGATCCGCGAGATCGTCGTGCTCGGGCGCCGCGGGCCGGTCCAGGCCGCCTTCACCAACCCGGAGATCAAAGAGCTGGGGATCATGGAGGACGCCGACGTCGTCGTGGATCCGGCCGAGGTCGAGCTCGATCCGGCCAGCGCCGCGTTCCTGGAGTCCGAGGAGGCCGACAAGACGACCCGCGTCAACGTCGAGACGCTGCGCGAGTTCTCGACTCGCGAGCCGGAGGGCAAGAAGCAGCGGATCGTCCTGCGCTTCCTCGCCTCGCCGGTCGAGATCAAGGGCGACGGCAAGGTCGAATCGATCGTGATCGGCCGGAACGTTCTGGTCGAGGAGGGCGGCACGCTGCGCGCCAAGGACACCGGCGAGCGCGAGGAGCTCGAGTGCGGGCTGATCCTGCGCTCGGTGGGCTACACCGGCATCCCGATCGAGGGTGTGCCCTTCGACGAGAAGCGCGGCCTGATCCTCAACGAGGGCGGGCGCGTCCTCGACTCCCACGACTCCGGGCCCAGGGTCGGCCACTACACCGCCGGCTGGATCAAGCGCGGCCCCTCGGGCGTGATCGGGACCAACAAGAAAGACGCCCTGGAGACGGTCCGCCACCTGCTCGACGACGTCGCCTCTGGCACGCTGCTGGCGCCGGCGAGCCCGGACCCGGCGGCGGTCGAGCAGCTGCTCGCCGACCGGGGCGTTCGCTTCATCACCTTCGAGGACTGGCAGGCGATCGACCAGGCCGAGATCGGCCGCGGCGAGCCCCACGGCCGCCCGCGTGTCAAGTTCGTCCGCGTCGAGGAGATGCTCGACACGGTCGGCAACGGGGTCGGCTGACCGGTGGCGGACCTGGCGGAGCTGAAGACGATGATCGAGGCGGCTCTGCCCGGCGCCAGCGCCGAGGTCTCCGACGAAGACGGCAGCGGCCAGCACCTCCTCGCCGTCGTCGCCGCCCCGCAGTTCGACGGCCTCTCGCGGATCGACCAGCACCGCCTCGTCAAGGCGGCGATCAAACCGCGCTTCGACGACGGCTCAGTTCACGCGCTTTCCGTGAAAACGCAGCCACGCTGACAAAAAGTTGCATCCAGGTCACCCACGTGTGACACTTCGCTCCCTACGATTTGGAGCATGGAGCTGATGCGTTCGACCTGGACCGATTCCCGCCTCGACGACTTGAAGGACCAGGTCACGGTGATCGACAGCAAGGTCGACCGGCTCGATGCCAAGGTCGACAAGCTGGGTGAACGCATGAACGAGCGGCTCGACAGCGGCTTCGGCCGCCTCGACGCCCGGATCGACAAGCTGAACCACACCGTTCTGCACGTGCTCGTCGGCCTGGCCGGCACGATCGTCGCCCTGGTGATCGCCCTGATCGGCATCTTCGCCGCCCACTCCTGAGCCGACGACTCGGGCTCGGTACTCTGTGGCCATGGCCGACCCAGAGCTGAAGTCCAAAGTAGAAGAGCTAATCGCCGCCAACCCGGTGCTGCTGTTCATGAAAGGCACTCCGGACGCGCCGCGCTGCGGGTTCTCGATGCGCGTCGTTCAGATGCTCGACGACGTCGACGTCGAGTACGGAGCGATCGACGTCCTCCCCGCGCTGCAGCCGCTGCGCGAAGTGACGACCGAGATCGCCGACTGGCAGACGTTCCCGCAGCTCTACGTCAACGGCGAGCTGCTCGGCGGCGCCGACATCGTCGGCGAGATGTACGAGTCCGGCGAGCTCGCCGAGGCGCTCGGGGTCGAGCAGCCGGAGAAGGCAGCCGTCGCGGGCAACGGCGCGACCCCTCCGGCCAATGACCTCCCCGCACAGTCGCCGCCGCTGCAGATCGAATAGCGCCCCGCGCGCCATACAGGCAGAACTAAAAGAGCGCCCCCCGAGGCGCTCTTCTTCGTTGAAGACTATTGCCGCCTGGTCAGACAGCGGCGGTGGCGGCCGGGGCGTCGTCTTTCACTTGGAAAGAGGAGCCACAGCCGCAGGCAGCGACGACATTCGGGTTGTTGACCTGGAACCCGGCGCCCTGCAGACCTTCTACATAGTCGACCTCGGACCCGAAGACGAACTGCATCGAGACCTTGTCGACGACAACCGCGACACCATCGACTTCGAAGACGTGATCATCGTCTTTCGGCTTGTCGAAGGCGAGCGCGTACTGGAAGCCAGAACAACCACCGCCGCGCACCGCAACCCGGAGCGCCTGTCCGGCGTCCTCCTGGCCGGCGAGTAGCTCGCCGATCTTGGTCACGGCGACATCGCTGAGGGTGATCGCTTGGTCGGGCGTGTCAGTCACTTCACAAAGTGTAGCGGGATGGGACGCGGAGGCTCGAGGCCGCCGGCCGTTCCGCTCGCAGACCCGGCATTTGCCAGAATCGCCCGCGGTGACCACCCGGGCCGATACCGCAGTCGTCTGCGACAGCACCCAATACCTCCCGGCGGAGCTGATCGCCGCCAGAGGGATCGAGGTGATCAGCCTCTACGTCTCGGTCGACGGCGAGCAGCAGCGCGAGGTCGACGTCACCGACTACGCCGGCTTCTACGACCGGCTGCGTCAGTCGAGCGGCGGCGCGACGACCTCGCAGCCTTCGCTCGGCGACTTCATCGGCACGTGGGAGCCGCTGCTGGAGGCCGGCAAGGAGATCGTCTCGATCCACCTCTCGGCGGCGATCTCAGGGACCTTCGAGGCGGCCAACCAGGCGCGCCAGCGGCTGATCGACGAGGGCAAGGGCGGCGAGCGGGTCCATCTGTACGACTCCGAAATGGCCTGCGGGGCGACCGGTCTGTGCGTGCTCGCCGCGGCGGCGGCGATCGAAGCAGGCGGCGGCGCCGAGGAGGCGCTCGGGCGGGCGAAGGAGGTGCACGAGACGCTGAAGATGTGGTTCGCGATCGACACCCTCGAGTACCTGCGCAAGGGCGGGCGGATCGGCGGCGCCAGCGCCTGGATCGGCAGCGCGCTGAAGATCAAGCCGATCCTCACCATCGACCGCGAAATCGCGCCGGTCGAAAGGGTGCGGACGCGCGCCAGGTCGCTTGAGCGGCTGCGGGGATACGCGCGGCAGCTGCACGAATCCGGCGCCAATGCCTGGGTCGTCCAGTACATCCAGGACGACGGGACGGCCGCCGCGCTGGCCGACGACTGCCGCGAGATCTTCGGCCGCGAGCCGGCCTTCACCTCGGAAATCGGACCGGTGATCGGCGCCCACGTCGGGCCCGGCCTGATCGGCGTCGGGGCGATCCCCGAGTCGATCCTCGCGACCGACTGAGTCGACGCTCGTGGCGGCGAAGCGACTGCTGCTGGTCTCGGGCAGCCTGCGCGAGGGCTCGACCAACTCGGCGACGCTGCGCACGGCGGCGGCGCTGGCGCCGGACGGGATCGAGGCGACGGTCTACGACGGCATGGGCCGCCTCCCGCACTTCAATCCCGACGACGATCCGGTCGACGGGGCCGGACTCGACCGCGAGGTCGCGTCGCTCCGCGCGGCGCTGGCAGCGAGCGACGCCTGGCTGGTCTCGACGCCCGAGTACGTGGGCGCCCTTCCCGGCTCGTTCAAGAACCTGCTCGACTGGACCGTCGGCGGCGGTCAGACCTACGGCATGCCGGTCGCCTGGCTGAACGTCTCCGGCGTCGCCGCGCCGAGCGGCGGTGCCGACGCCCACGACAGCCTCCGCAAGGTCCTCGGCTTCACCGGCGCCGACATCGTCGAGCCGGCCTGCCTGCGCCTGCCACTCTCCCGCGACGACGTCGGCGAGGACGGGCTGATCGAGCCGGACGAGGCACGCGCGAGGATTGCCCGTTCTGTTCAGGCGCTTTCCGACGCGGCCGGCTGAGAGACGCGCGCTAGCGCTTGCGGCGGCGGCGCATCAAATTGATGCCAATGACAAAGCCGACAGCAGCCGCCCCGATGATCAGCTGCTGCTTGTGCTCCTCGACCTGACGCCGCCAGTCGGTCAGCTCGGTGACGCGGCCGCGCAGCGCTTCAACGTTGGTGCCGAGCGCCAGGCGCTGGAGGTCGATGTCGCGGCGGATCTCCGCCGCCGAGCGACCGGGCTGTCCCGCCGTCGCCGGTTTGCCCGGTTTCGGATCGACGCTCATTTGCCCTCCTTGGACAGCATCTCTTTGGTCAGCTTGGCCTCTTCGATCGCCTGGTCGGGCGTCGGCGGCGCGCCTTTCTTGACTGCTTTGTAGGCGAGCAGCGCGGCGACCGCGGCGATCAGCAGGAAGACCGCCGCCTCGATGAAGAAGCCGGGCCAGGTCTTGCCGTTGAAGACCTCTTCGTTGAGGAGCCAGGCGATGCCGTCCATCACCAGGATCAGGGCCAGGAAGGCGAAGATTCCGGCGGCGATGCCGACCGCGGCGCCGCGGGCGAGCGAGCCGACTTTTTCGCCGACCTCGGCCTTGGCGAGCTGGATCTCCTCGCGAACCAGGCCGGAGACGCCTTCGGTGACGTCGAAGACGAGCTCGCCGACGGTGCGCGGGTCCTTGGGCGGCGGCGGATCGACCGGCGGCACCGCGGGCGGCGGTGGGACCGGTGGAGTTGGTGGCGTCGGTGGGACGGGCGGCGGCGTCTGTTTCTCGTCGGGCATTCTGGGCGGCTCAGTCCGGTGGGTCTTCGTCGAAGATGCGGCGGAAGAGGATCGCCGAGGCGCGCGCGGCGACGATGCTCGCAAGCGCGCCGGTCGCGGCCAGCAGGCCGCTGTATACGAGTCGTTTGACCAGGTCGTTGTCCACTGCGTTAAGCCTTTCCCTCGCTGAGGTGCCAGTAAACCAGAGTCAGCGGGCAGCGAGGCCGTCGCAGATGGTCGTAACGAGCAGGTCCTTCGACTCGGCGAAGGTCGCCTCGGCAGGCGGGATCGTGTCGAAGATCCAGCCGGTGAGCAGCTGCTCGACGGCGCCGTAGAAGGCCATCGAGGCAAACCGCGGGGCGACGTCGGAGCGGAACTCGCCGGCCGCCTGGCCGTCGGCGACGATCTTGGCGATCGAGTCGTAGGCCCGCCGGATCTCGGTCAGGTGGGTCTGGCCGAAGGAGTTCGCCGCCCGCGTGACCTCGACGATGATCACCTTCATCAGCTCGGGGTCGTGACGGTAGGACTCGATGATGAAGGCGGCGACCGCGGCGAGCTTGTCGCGCTGGCTCTCGCTGGTCCGGTCGGCATCTTCGATCGCCGCCAGCAGCAGCGACCAGCGCTCGACGAAGAGCTCGTCGAGGACCTCGTCCTTGGAGCGGAAGTAGTGGTAGACGAGCCCGTATGCGACCCCGGCCTCGTCGGCGATGTCGGCGACCCGCGTCTGGTGGAAGCCCTGGCGGGCGAAGACGCGGACGGCGGCGTCGAGGATCAGGCGGCGTTTGTCGACCGCCGGCGCGCTCTGCTCGAGCCGGGCCATCAGGCACGCTCCCGCGCCGGCTCGGGCCAGGCGTAGGCCTCGGGCCGACGGTTGGCGAGCGCCGGAAGCGACTCGCGGACGCGGTCCTGGGCGGCGAGGTCGAGCTCGGCGGCGGCGAAGCCCTCGCCGTCGGGCGCGGTCGCCAGCACCACGCCCCAGGGGTCGACGATCGCCGAGCGCCCGTAGGAGTCGTAGTGGGGCGGCGCGGTGCCGACCTGGTTCGGGGCGAGGAGGAAGACCGCGTTCTCGATCGCCCGCGCCCGCAGCAGCACCTCCCAGTGGTCGCGCCCGGTGGCCGTGGTGAAGGCGGCGGGGACGGTGATGAGACGGGCGCCGCGCAGGGCGAGGATGCGGAAGAGCTCGGGGAAGCGCAGGTCGTAACAGACCGTCAGCCCGGCGGTGAGCTCGCCGACCTCGGCGGTGGCCAGCTCGGTGCCCGGCTGCTCGTGGGCCGACTCGCGGTAGGAGACGCCGCCGGCGTCGACGTCGAACATGTGGACCTTGCGGTAGACGGCGAGGTCCTCGCCGTCGCGGCCGATCAGGACCGAGGTGTTGAAGGCGCGCTCGCCCTCGCCGGTGCGCTCGGAGATCGAGCCGGCCAGCAGGTTGATGCCGAGCGTCCGCGCCCAGCCGCGGGCGGCGGTGAGGCTGGGACCGTCGAGGGCCTCGGCCCCGGCGGCGATCTCCTCCCCCGACGCCAGCAGGTTCCACTTCTCCGGCAGCGCCACCAGCTCGGCGCCGTCGGCGGCGGCGGCACGCACCAGCGCCTCGGCGGCGCCGAGGTTGCGAGCCTTGTCGCTGCTTGAATTGAGCTGTACCGCCGCTGCTCTCATGCCTCGCCTTTCTCGTCCGGACCCCCGTGCTCGTGCCCGGCGGAGCCGTGCCGATCCCTGACTGACCAGTCAATCAGGGGTTCGAGTATAGGCGGGGGCGTAGGCTTTGGTGGTCGTGACCGAGCCACTGAACGACGACGGCGAGCGCAAGCTCGTGACCGTTCTCTTCGCCGACGTGAGCGGCTCGATGGACCTCGCCGAGGGCCAGGACCCGGAGCAGTGGCGCAAGATAATGCAGCGCTTCTTCGCCCTGCTGGCCGGCGCCGTCGAGAGCTTCGAGGGCACCGTCGACAAGTTCACCGGCGACGGGATCATGGCCGTCTTCGGCGCCCCGGTCGCCCACGAGGACCACGCCCAGCGCGCCTGTTACGCGGCGCTGCGGATGCTCGACGACGTCGCCGCCTACGCCGCCGAGCTGCGCCGCGATCCCGGCCTCAACTTCTCGACCCGGATCGGAATCAACTCCGGCGAGGTCGTCGCCGGCGGGATCGGCAGCGGCGACGGCGGCGCCTGGACGGCGATCGGCCACACCGTCGGACTCGCCCAGCGGATGGAGGCGCTGGCCGAGCCCGGGCGCGCCTACCTCACCGAGTCGACCGCGGCGCTGGCCCGCGGCTTCCTCGCCCTCGAGGACCTCGGCGAGTTCCGGGTCAAGGGCTCGAGCCGGCCGGTCGGCGTCTTCGAGCTGGCCGGGATCGGGGCGGCGCGCTCGCGCCTCGACCTCGCTCGCGCCCGCGGCCTCTCCGAGCTGGTCGGCCGGCGCGCCGAGCTGGCCGAGCTCGACGCCGCGGTCGAGCGGGCGCAGTCCGGTGAGGGCGGCGTCGTCGGCCTCGTCGCCGACCCCGGCGTCGGCAAGAGCCGCCTCGTCCACGAGCTCGTCCGCCGCCAGGCCGGCGTCGCCGGGGTCGAGGTCTTCGAGGCCCAGGCGCAGGCCCACGGCCAGGCGATCCCATACCTGCCGATCCTGCAGATGCTGCGCTCCTTCTTCGGAATCGGCGACCGCGAGCCCGACCAGATCGCCCGCGAGAAGATCGCCGGGCGCACCCTCCTGCTCGATCCCGACTTCGCCGCCGACCTGCCGCTGATGTTCGACTTCCTCGGCGTCCCCGACCCCGAGCGGCCGGTGCCGCAGATGAGCCCCGAGGCGCGCCAGCGGGCGCTCGGCAACATCCTCTGCCGGCTCGTCAATCCGGCGAACCGGCGCAAGACGCTGGTGATCGCGGTCGAGGACCTGCACTGGATCGACCCCGCCAGCGAGGGGATGCTGACGATGCTGGCGACGACGGTGGCGGCGACGCGGACGCTCCTCGTCGTCAACTACCGACCCGAGTACACGCCGCCCTTCGCCGCCAACCCCGCCTACCGCAAGCTCGCCCTGGCACCGCTGACCCGCGAGGACACCGGCGAGCTGCTGCGCGGGATCGCCGGCGAGGACCCGTCGCTCGACGGCATCGAGGAGCCGATCCACGAGCGCACCGCCGGCAACCCGTTCTTCATCGAGGAGATCGTCCGCGACCTCGCCGAGCGCGGCTACCTGGAGGGCGCGCCCGGTGCCTACCGGCTCGCCCGCCCGATCGAGGACGCCGGCGTCCCGGCCAGCGTCCAGGCGATCCTCGCCGCCCGCATCGACCGCCTCGACCCCGAGGCCAAGGCGCTGCTGCAGGTTGCCTCGGTGCTCGGCAAGGAGGTCGGCGCGCGGGCCCTGGCCCTGACCGCCGGCACCGAGGAGGCGGCGAGCGAGGCGACCGTGGCGGCGCTGATCGAGGGCGGCTACCTCTACGAGGCGGCGATCTATCCGGAGCGGGTGCTCGCCTTCCGCCACCCGCTGACCCGCGAGGTCGCCTACGGCAGCCAGCTCGCCGAGCGCCGGCGCGCCACCCATGCCGCCGCCGCGCGGGCGACGATCGAGCTCGAGGCCGAGCGCCTCGACGAGCTCGCCGGCCTCGTCGCCCACCACCTCGCCGAAGGTGGCGAGGACCGCGAGGCGGCCCGCTGGTACGCCCGCGCAGCCCACAAAGCCGGCCACAGCCAGCCGGGCGAGGCAATGCGTCTATGGCAAAGGGTGACCGAGCTGACCGACGCCGTCGAGCCCGACCGCGAGGCGACCGAGCTCGGCCTCTACTCGCGGATGCTGCAGCTCGAATACGCCTGGCGGCTCGGCATCGACCGCGAGACCTTCGACGCCCTCGTCGCCGAGGCGACGGCGATCGCGGAGCGGGACGACGACGTCAACTCGCTGACTCTCCTGAAGCTGCTGACCACCGCCCGGCCCGGCGCCGCAGAACGCTCGGGCGAATGGGTCGAGGCGGTCGCCGAGGCGAGCGAGCTGGCGGCGCGGTCGGGCGAGCGGGCGCTGCAGGTCTCGGTGCGGGCGGCGGGCGTGTACGCCCACATGTGCGCCGGCGACCTCGACAGGGTCGAAGCGACGGCGCTCGAGCTGCTCGACCTGGTGCGCGACGACCCCGACCTCGGCGCCGGCGTCGTCGTCGCCAGCCCGCGCGCCTGGGCGCTGACCTCGCGGGCGATGGCGCTGCGCGAGCGCGGGCGCTCCGCGGAGGCCGGGAGGCTGCTCGACGAAGCGCTGGCCGAAGCGGCGGCGCGCGAAGACCTCGAGATCGAGACCTGGGCGCTGGCCTCGAAGGCGCAGGTCGTCGCCGACCTCGGCGACGGCGAGGCGGCGCTCGCCCTGGCGCTGCGCAACCGCGAGCTCGCCGACCGGCTCGGCGACGTCTTCTCGCGGACGATCGCGCTGACCGCCCTGGCCTACGTGCGGACCGAGGTCGGCGACTTCGACACCGCGCTCGCCGACGTCAAACAGGCCGACGGCGAGTACCGCGCGGCGATGGGAGTCGGCGGCGAGACCGAAGCCTGGCGAGGGACGATCGCCGCTCGCGCCCTGCTCGGCGCCGGCCACTTCGAGGCCGCTCGCGAGACCGCCGAATGGGCCGTCGCGACCGCGCGGCGCCGGGAAATGCGCTGGCAGCTGCCGGCGGCGCTGCACGTGTTGGCGATGGCGCGGGCCGGCGAGGGCGGCGAGGGCGCCCGCGAGGCGCTCGACGAAGCCGAGGAGCTGGCGCGGCAGCTCGGCCACGAGCTGACCGTGCGCCGGATCGAAGCGACCCGCGCCGAAAAGGTCGTCGCCTAGCCGCGGACCGCCACCACGTGAGTTCGCGTTTGTACGCGCATAGCGCCACCTATCGCGAACTCACCGCGCCTAGCCGCGGCGGCGCTCGAGCTCGGCGACCATCAGCTTGGTGTGGAGGGCCGCGATCAGGTCCTTGAGCGGCTGAGCACCGGCTTCGAGCATCTCGACGACGCGGTCGGGCGGGACCTCGCCGGCGAGGCGGTTCATCACCACGTCGACCTCCTCGGCGACCAGGGCTTCGAGGGCCGTCTTGTAGCGCAGGGTGTCGTAGACGGTGAAGCCGATCTGCTCGTCGTAGCCGCCGGCGCGGAAGCGGCTGATCGCCTCGATGATCGTCACGTCCGAAGGCGAGTAGCCGCGGGTGTTGGGGGTGAGGACGGCGAGCTCGGCGAGCCGGTCGAGCACCTCCCTGGGGACGCCGTAGCGCTTGCGGACCTCGGTGGCGCTGGTCCGGGAGCGCTCGCCGGCGAGGGCGCGGTCGAGGATCTGGTCCTCGAGCTCGAGCATCGCCGAGGCGCGCTCCGGCCCCTCGTCGAGCAGCGCCTTGATCGCCTTGAGCGGCATGAAGCGCTCCTCCTGCAGGCGCTTGATCAGGCGGATCCGGTCGACGAAGTCGGGCGGGTAATAGGCCATGTTGCGGCTGGTCTTGACCGGCTCCGGCAGGAGGCCCTCGCGCAGGTAGTGCTTGATCGTCGGCGCCGGCACGCCCGAGGCCTCGGCCAGCTCGCCCATCCGCAGCAGGTCGGTGCCGGTGGCGCTCATGCCGAGAACGCGGTCGGCTCGGCACCGCCGACGCCCGCCGCGGCGCCGGCCGCCAACATCGCGGCGATCTGCTCGGGCGAGTAGCCGGCCTCGGCGAGGATCGCTTCGGTGTGCTCGCCCAGCGCCGGCGCCGGCCGGGTCGGGTCGCCGGGGGTGCGGCCGAGCTTGACCGGGACGCCGAGCTGCCGCACCGTCCCCAGCTCCGGCTGCTCCATCTCGACGACCATCTCGCGCGCCCGTACCAGCTCGGAGTCGAGCGCTTCGTCGAGGTCGAGGATCGGCTCAACGCAGCAGTCGTGCTCGTCGTTGAAGGCCTTCCATTCGACCCGAGTGCGCGTCCGGAAGACCGCCGCCATCTCCCGCCATCCCTCTCCCCCCGGCGCCTCGAACTGGCGCTCGATCAGGTCGGGACGGCCGCTGCCGTTACAGAGCTTGGCCCAGAACTTCGGCTCCAGGGCGCCGCAGCTGACCCAGCCGTCGGCGGCCTCGTAGGGCAGGTAACAGATGACCCCGCCGGCCAGGACCTGATCGCCGCGCCGCGGCACCTCCCCATCGCAGAAGTAACGGCCGGCGACCATCGCCAGCCATGAGAGAGCGCCGTCGGCCATCGAGACGTCGACCATCTGGCCGAGTCCGGAGCGCCGCCGCTCGTGCAGCGCCGCCAGCACCCCGACCGCCGCCATCAGCGCGCCACCGCCGAGGTCGGCGATCTGGCCGCCGGCCTGCACCGGCGGCCCGCCGGCTGCTCCGGTCAGGCCGAGCAGCCCGACCAGGCCGAGGTAGTTCATGTCGTGGCCGGCGCGCTGGGCGTAGGGGCCGTCCTGGCCGTAGCCGGTGATCGCGCAGACGACGATCCCCGGGTTGGCCTCGCGCAGGGCCTCGTAGCCGACCCCGAGGCGGTCGAGGACGCCGGGCCGGAAGCCGTCGAGGACGACGTCGTAGGAGGAGACCAGCCGCAGCAGTGCTGCCCGTCCCTCCTCGCTCTTGAGGTCGAGGCGGATCGAGCGCTTGCCGCGGTTCAGCGAGAGGTAGAGCGAGGAGCGGGTCCCGAGCCGGTCCTGCTCCTCGGTGCCGTAGTAGGGCGGCGACCAGCGGATGTAGTCGCCCATGCCGGTGTCCTCGACCTTGACGACCTCGGCGCCGAGGTCGGCCAGGAGCATCGAGCAGAACCCGCCCGGCAGCAGGCGGGTGAGGTCGAGGACGCGGACGTCGGAGAGCGGCAGCTCGGCGGGCGCGGCGGCACCGTCCGGGCGTGCGGACTCCTGGGAGGCCACCTACGCCTCGACCCGGCGCGGCACCCCGAGCATCTCGCGCGCCTCGGCGACGCTGGCGGGACGGCGGCCGATGTCTTCGGCCATCCCCCGCGCCTTGGCGATCAGCTCGCCGTTGGACTGCGCCATCTCGCCGTTCGGCAGGTAGAGGTTGTCCTCGACCCCGGCGCGGACGTTGCCGCCGAGGACGAGCGCCGCGGCCAGCAGCTTCCACTGGTCGCGCGAGATCCCGATCACCTGCCACTGGTTCGGGCCCTCGGGGCCGCCGGGGATCTGGTCCGACATCGCGGTCACGTTGCGCGGCGTCGGGCGGATGCCGCCGACCACGCCCATCACCAGCGAGATCTGCAGCGGCGGCTCGAGCAGGCCCATGTCGACGAGCGGGTCGAGGTTGGCGACGTGGCCGGCGTCGAAGCACTCGTGCTCGGGCTTGACGTCGAGCTCGCGCATCGCGGTGAGGAACTCGACGATCGTGTCGAAGCTGTTCTCGAAGACGGTTTTGAAGACGAAGTCGTGGCGGCGGCGCGAGTACTTCGCGTAGTTCATCGAGCTCATGTTCAGCGCCGCGACTTCGGGGCGCAGCGCCCGCAGGTACTCCAGCCGCTTCTCGATCGTGATGCCGATCGCCCCGGTCGAGTAATTGATGATCACGTCGTCGACGGCGCCGCGGATCGCCTCGGTGATCGCCTGGAAGTCCTCGACCTCGTAGGAGGGCGCGCCGTCCGGGGTCCGAGCGTGGATGTGGATCTGCGAGGCGCCCTCGTCGACCGCGCGGCGCGCCTCGGCCGCGTACTCCTCGGGCGTGTATGGGATCGCCGGGCTCTGGTCGCGGTTGGCGATCACGCCGCTGATCGAGCAGCTGATGATCACCGCGTCGTCGAACCTGCTCATCGCGACCTCCTCATACCGGCATCACGCCGTGCCGTTTGCGTGGCTTGGAGACCCGCTTGCCACGGGCCATCCGCAGCGCCTTGACGATCGTCGGGCGGGTCTCGCGCGGGTCGATTACGTCGTCGATCACCGCGTTGCCGGCGGCGATGTAGGGGTCGATGTTCTGACGGACCGCGACGAGCATCGCCTCGCGGGTCGCCTCCGGATCCTCGCTGGCCTCGATCGCCGAGCGGCCGATGATGTTGACCGCGCCCTCGGCGCCCATCACCGAGATCTCGGCCCCCGGCCAGGCGACGATCAGGTCCGGCTCGTAAGCCTTCCCGCACATCACGTAGTAGCCGGCGCCGTAGGCCTTGCGGACGACGACGGTCACCTTCGGCACCGTCGCCCGGCTGACCGCGTAGAGCATCTTGGCGCCGTGGCGGATGATCCCGGCGTGCTCGACCTTCGAGCCGACCATGAAGCCGGGCACGTCCTGCAGGAAGACGAGCGGGATGTTGAAGGCGTCGCAGAGATTGATGAAGCGGGCGGCCTTGTCGGCGGAGTCGTTGTCGAGGACGCCGGCGAGGTGTTTGGGCTGGTTGGCGACGATCCCGGCCGGCTGGCCGCCGAAGCGGGCGAAGCAGGTGATGACGCTGCGGGCGAAGCGCGGTTTGAGGTCGAACCACTCGCCGTCGTCGACGATCTCGGCGATCACGTCGTACATGTCGTAGGGCTTGCGCGACGAATCGGGGACGATCTCCAGCAGGCGCTCCGACATGCGCTCGGCCGGGTCGTCGGCCTCGCGCAGCGGCGGCTGCCCTTCCCAGTTCGAGGGGAAGAAGGAGAGGTAGGACTTGATTGCCGCGATGCACTCCTCGTCGTCCTTGACTTCGAGGTCGCCGACGCCGGAGATCCGGGTGTGAACCTTGGCGCCGCCGAGTTCCTCCATCGAGATGTCCTCGCCGGTCACCGCTTTGACCAGGTGCGGGCCGGCGAGCGCCATCGCGCCCTGACCGGCGACCATCGGCACGAAGTCGGCGAGCGCCGGGATGTAGGCGGTGCCGGCGGCGCAGGGCCCCATCATCGCCGCCACCATCGGCACGACGCCGCTCATTTCGACCTCCTCGCGGAAGAGCTGGCCGGAGCCGGCGAAGAGCGACCCGGTCGCCTCCTGGATGCGGGCGCCGGCCGAGTCGAGCAGCCAGACGAACGGCATCCGTTTTCCCAGGGCCATCTCGCGCAGGCGGCCGACCTTGAGCTCGCCGGTCATCCCCATCGAGCCGGCCATCACGGTGAAGTCGTAGGCGGCGATGCAGCAGGAGCGGCCGTCGATGTCGCCCCAGCCCGTGACGACGCCGTCGGCCGGCGCGTCGACCCCGTCCATCGCCCGCTGGGCGAAGTGCGGGCGGCCGTGGAGGCCGAGCTCGACGAAAGTGCCCTCGTCGACCAGCAGGTCGATCCGCTCGCGGGCGGTCAGCTTGCCGCGCTCGTGCTGCTTGGCGATCTTCGCCTCGCCGCCGCCGAGCAGCGCCTTGGCGCGGCGCTCGTGCAGCTGCTCGGTGAGCTCGGTCAGCGGCGCGGTGCCGGGGAGGAGGTTCTTCGGCTGCTCCTCGGTCGCCATCAGCGCCCTTTCCATTCGGGGTCGCGCTTCTCGAAGAAGGCGGTGACGCCCTCGACGATGTCCTCGGTGGTGAAGGTGAGCGAGAGCTGCGAGCGCAGGTACTCGAGCGCGTCGTCGACCGGCATGTCGGCCTGGCGGTACATCGCGTCGTGGCCGAGCCGCATCAGGACCGGGCTCTTGGCGGCGAGGCGGCCGGCCCAGTCGGCGACCGCAGCGTCGAACTCCGCGGCCGCGACGACCTTGTTGGCCATCCCCATCTCGACCGCCTGCTCGGCACTGAAGCGCTCGCCCAGCAGCATCATCTCGTTGACCTTCTTGCGCGGGACGTCGCGGTAGATCAACGCCATGATCATGTACGGGTAGGCGCCGATGTTGATCTCCGGCGTCGAGAAGGTGGCGCCCTCCTTGGCGATCACGAGGTCGCAGGAGAGGGCGAGGCCGAGGCCGCCGGCGAGGACGTGGCCGTTGACGGCGGCGATCGAGGGCTTGCCCAGCCGCGGCATCAACCGGAAGAATTCGAGGAAGCGGTCGGAGGCGAAGTGCTTCTCGACCAGCGAGGCGTCGGCGGCGAATCCGCCGAGGTCGGCGCCGGCGCAGAAGACCCGGTCCCCCGCCCCGGTCAGGACGACCGCCCGCACCTCCTCGGAGTCGCGCGCCTCCTCCATCGCCGCGACCAGCTCGCCGAGCATCTGGCCGGAGAGCATGTTGCGCTTGTCGGGGTCGTTCAGCGTCACCGTGGCGACGCCGCCCGCGACCCCGTAGGTGACCTTCTCATAGCTCATCACGGTCGGGACCATAACCGGTCCGCCCTGAAAGTGGGAAGTGCTACTGTCTACTCGCCTTCGGGGGTGGGCCAAGGGGCGCCCTCGTCAACGACCAGCGAGGAGAGCGACCAAGTGGCTACCGCGACCAGCGACGGCTCCGGTGTCATCAAGCCCGACCACGAGGCGGGCCGCAAGAGCTTCATCTTCAGCCAGGAGCACGAAGACCTGCGCGAGTCGATGCGGGCCTGGGTCCAGAAGGAGCTGTGGCCGCACCGCAACGAGTGGGAGGACACCTACTGGCCGACCTCGGCGATGCAGCGCGCCGGCGAGCTCGGCTTCCTCGGCCTCTGCTTCCCGGAGGAGTACGGCGGCCAGGGCGGCGATTATTTCTACTCGCTGGTGCGGGCCGAGTGCATGAGCTACTCGGGCTCGGGGGGGACCAACATGGCCTTCGCGGTCCAGAGCGACATGACCCTCCCCCCCGTGCATCTGCTCGGCACCGAGGAGCAGAAGCGCCGCTACCTCGAACCGGGGCTGAAGGGCGAAAAGGTCGCCTGCCTGGGGATCACCGAGCCGGGCGCCGGCTCCGACGTCGCCGGCATCCGCACGACGGCGCTACGCGACGGTGACGAATACGTCATCAACGGCTCCAAGACCTTCATCACCAACGGCCCGCGCGCCGACTTCATCGTCCTCGTCGCCAAGACCGATCCGGAGCAGCGCCACGGCGGCATCACCCTCTTCCTCGTCGACCTCAAGGACGACGACGGCAATCCCGTCCCCGGCTTCACCGTCTCGGCCGAGCTGGAGAAGATGGGGATGCACGCCTCCGACACCGGCGAACTGGCCTTCGACGACGTCCGCGTCCCCGCCGACGCCGTCCTCGGCGAGGTCGGCAAGGGCTTCTACCACATCGCTTGGGAGCTCCAGGGCGAGCGCCTGGTCGCCGCCGCCGGCTGCCACGCCGGGGCCGAGCGGATGATCGAGAAGACCCTCGAGTACGCCAAGGAGCGCGAAGCCTTCGGCCGCCCGATCGGCAAGT
Organism: uncultured Actinomycetes bacterium; assembly: GCA_963839115.1. Lineage (GTDB taxonomy): Bacteria > Actinomycetota > Thermoleophilia > Solirubrobacterales > 70-9 > VAYN01. Next base: position 73,004 of record CAWITM010000001.1, on the reverse strand, counting down.
TCCAGGCGATCCGCCACAAGTTCGCCGAGATGGCGACCAAGGCTGAGGCCGCCAAGCAGTTCACTTACGCGACCGCCTGGCGCTTCGCCAACGGCGAGTACCCGGTGCGCGAGATCACGATGGCCAAGCTCTTCGCCTCGCGAACCGCCTGCGAGGTCGCCGACGAGTGCGTCCAGATCCTCGGCGGCTACGGCTACATGAAGGAGTACGAGATCGAGCGCGCCTACCGCGACGTCCGCCTCAACCGGATCGGCGCCGGGACCGACGAGGTCATGCTCGACGTGATCGGGCGGAGCTACGGGTTGTAAGGTCTCAAGGCACTGAACTTCGACTAGTCAGGATTGGCCTGTGAGCACCGATGACACCATAGATATGACGGCGGAGGAGGATGACGCAGCATTCGGAGACGGCTTTCCGCCAGAGGAGCGAAAGGTAGTAACTCAAAGTTACGATCTTTCCGTCCAAACCCTGGCCGAAAAGTGGTCCGATGGCTCATTACTGCTCCCGGACATCCAGCGTGAATACGTCTGGGATAATCCTCGGGCCAGCAAACTGGTCGAGTCCCTGCTGCTAAATATTCCGATACCCGTTCTCTACTTTGCTGAGACGGAAGATGCAAAATGGGAGATCTTCGACGGTCATCAAAGGGTTCTCTCCGTAGTAAGGTTCCTCGACAACGAGTTTCGCCTCAGTCGCTTGGCGGTCCTCGGCGAGTTGAACGGGCGCCGGTTCCACCAGCTTCCCCCACGAGAGCAACGGTTTCTCCAGACGCGGATTATGCGCGCGGTCGTGATATCTGCGGATTCAGCCCCAAGTATGAAGTTTGAGATCTTCGAGCGGCTTAACACCGGAGCAATTGTTCTTAATGCCCAAGAGCTTCGAAACTCCCTCTACCGTGGGCCGTTCAATGACCTACTCCATGAGCTCGTTGAGGATGAAGCATACCGTCACTGCATTGGGACTAAAAGTCCGCGGCGGAGGATGGCGGACGAGGAATTTCTCCTCCGCTTCTTCGCCCTACACAGCGATCTAAAGAAATACAGGCCTCCGCTCAAAAAATTCCTAAATGAGTATATGGCGTCTCAGCAAAATGAGTCTCAGAAGACTTTGGAGCGTCATCGCCAGCTCTTTCGACGAACCATTGACAGGGTCGAGGCTACTTTCGGAAGTAGCGCCTTCAAATTGACGAGCCGCTCCGGCAAAACTGTGGAGAGAACTCCAAACCGAGCCCTTTTCGACGCCCAAATGCTGGCATTTTCCTGGACCTCGGCAAAAACCGATTTTGCCAGCTCCCGGAAAGAAATCCTGGCGGAGTTTTACAAGCTGTACAAGAGTGATGACTTCTTGGACACGATCAGTCTCGCAACCGGAGATCGGAGCCGAATCTTGTCGCGGGTCCGCAGATCCGCTGATGCTCTGAAGAACGCTGGCGTTTCAGTTCGGACCAGTATTCCGAAACGCTGAATGCCCGTGCCATCAGCGTCGCTAATCGCTCTCCGCCGTGGTCTTTTGGAGGTCGCCGAGCTCCAACGAGCAGACCCCACGCCAATTGGACAAGCGCCTAGCGATCCGGAGATATCTCGGGCTGTAGGTCGCGCGAGTGTTGTCCTGCTGTCGAGCCACTTCGAGCGCTACATCTATGCGATCAATGAGGAGGCATCTGAATTTTTGAATTCGCATGAAGTACCGGGGTCTGACCTACCGGAGCTTCTTCGACTTCTCCATAGTCAAGTGGTCGTCGACGGACTATTTTCCACTCAATGGGATCACAGAGCGGAGGCACTCGCCGCCTTTGTTGAGGAAGAGGCGTGGCTATGGGGTCTCGAGAGTTCCGGTCAGCTGTTTCACAAACGTCTTCTCGCGTGGATGAAGTCGCCATCGCCTTTGAACCTCTCGCGCTATTTCAAATATTGGGGTGTCGAAGACATTTTCTCCGCTATTACGAGAGCACCCCATACCAAGAGCGAACTATGGCTACGGATTGATGAGCTAGTGGGTAAGCGAAATAACATCGCCCATGGCGATTTGACCACTGAGGCTACGAGTACCGACATCATCAACTATGAGATCGCGATAAAGACCTTCAGTGACCGGACGGATAGGCTGTTGGGGTCAATCGTCGGGCGGATTATTGACCGACAAGCGGCTTGGTGAAGATCGTGAGGTATCCGTCCTCTCCGGGTTGGTCGCCAGAAGGCGGCAGCACTAGAAGCGCGCTACCAGCCGAGGGTGCCGGGTCCGCCCTTGAAGGGTCCGGCGACCTCGCTGGTGATCCAGCCGCCGTAGAAGTCGCCCTCCTGGGCTTCGACGACCTCGCCGTCGACGGTGCACTCGTCCATCAGGGCGGGATAGAAGGCGACCGCGTCGCGGATCGCCTCGAAGCCGGGCGAGGGATCGGGGTAGAACCAGCCCGCCCGAGCGACCCGGGTACCGTCTGCGCCGATCGCGTCGACGTACCCCGCGTTGCCCTTGAACTCGCAGAAGGTGCTCCGCCCGCCGCTCGGCGCGATCGCCCCGTCGGCGATGTCCTCGAGCGGCACGTAGTAGACCGGCGGGTGGCTGGTCTCGAGCACCCGGTGCGTTCGCTCGCTCGCGGCGATAATGCCACCGCCGAGCACGACGCGCACCAGCTTCGGCGAGCGCTCGACCCGCGGAGGCCGCGGGTAGTCCCAGACCGACTCGGGTGCGGCGCTCACCGGCATGGGACGGATGCTGACAGGCGGGTGCCGCCGGCTCGCTTGGCGACTTCCTCTCGCATACCGGGAGGAAGTCGCCAACCATGACCGTCGTCAAGGACAGCGGCGCCCGCGCCACGCTGCCGCCGTTCGGCCCCGAGCACGAGGAGCTGCGGGCGACGGTCGAGCGCTTCGTCGCCGCCGAGGTCGCCCCGCACGTCGACGAGTGGGAGGCGGCGCGCGAGTTCCCCCGGGAGCTCTACGCCCGCTGCGCCGAGCTCGGCTTCCTCGGCCTCAAGTTCCCCGAGACCTATGGCGGCCAGGGCGGGGACCACCTCCACGACGCGATCTGGGTCGAGGAGCTGGCCCGCTCAGGCGGCTCGGGCGGCGTCGCCGCCGGGCTCAACGCCCACGCCTCGATCGCGATGCCGCCGATCTTCAACTTCGGCACCGAGGAGCAGAAGCAGCGTTGGCTGGTGCCAGGGATCGCCGGCGAGAAGATCGGCGCCCTCGGCATCACCGAGCCCGGCGCCGGCTCCGACGTCGCCGGCATCTCCACCACCGCCCGCAAGGTCGACGGCGGCTACGTCGTCAACGGCGCCAAGACCTTCATCACCAACGGCGTTCGCGCCGACTTCCTCGTCTGCGCCTGCAAGACCAGCGCCGAGGGCGGCCACGGCGGCATCAGCTTCCTCGTCCTCGAGCGCGAGATGCCCGGTTATGAGGTCGCCGCGAAGCTGGAGAAGATGGGCTGGCACTCGTCAGACACCGGCGAGCTGTCCTTCACCGACGTCGAGGTCCCGGACGCCAACCTGCTCGGCGAGCACGACGGCGGCTTCAAGCTGATCATGGCCAACTTCGCCTGGGAGCGGCTGCTGATGGCGATCGGCGCCGTCGGCGCGATGGGGCGCCTGATCGACACCACCGTCGCCTACGCCAACGACCGCGAAGCCTTCGGCCGCCCGATCGGCAAGTTCCAGGCGATCCGCCACCACGTCGCCGAGATGGCGACCAAGGCCGAAGCCTCCCGCGCCCTCACCTACGACGCCCTCCGCCTCTTCCACGAAGGCCGCGACTGCATCCAGCAGGTCTCGATGGCCAAGCTCCTCACCCAGCGCGCCGTTCTCGAGATCGCCGACCAGTCCATCCAGATCCACGGCGGCTACGGCTACACCCGCGAGTACGGCATCGAGCGCGCCGTCCGCGACGCCCGCCTCGGCCCGATCGGTGGCGGCACCGACGAGATCATGAAAGAGATCATCGGCAAGACGATGGGGATCTGAGCCGTGGCAACGACCTGAAGGGCCAACCGTTCGTGCAGCAGCGTTCGCAGTTATCCGTTGTGAGCGCGGATAAGTGCGAACGCCGGCGGCCTTGGCGCTCTGTCGCTCAGTGCTGCGGCCCGGCGACGCATTCGTGGGACTTGCCGATGCCGGGGAGGCCGTCGCAGAAGTTGAGGCCGGGGCCGCCGTAGAGCTGGTCGGCGCCGGGGCCGCCGTAGAGGCGGTCGTCGCCACCTTCGCCGTGGCAGCCATCTTCGCCGGGGCCCATCAGGCAGACGTCGTTGCCGGGGCCGCCCCAGCAGCCGTCGCTGCCGGCGCCGGTGTGGCAGTAGTCGTTGCCGGGGCCGCCGACGCAGTCGCTGTTCTGCTGGCCGGAGATGCAGACGTCGTTGCCGGGACCGCCGACGCAGCGGTTGCGGCGGGCGCCGCCGCCGTAACAGGTGTCGCTCTCGGCGTTGCCGATGAACTTGTCGGAGCCGCCGCCGAGGTAGACGGTGAGGGGGATCGGCAGCGCGTTGTCGACCTGGACGAAGTCGTTGCCTTCGCCCATCTGGACCTCGATCGTGTCGGCGCCGGCGAGCGGGCAGACGGCGCGGTCGTGGCTGGGGTTCTCGGAGCAGCCCTGCGGAGCGGCGCTGCCCATGTGACCCTGGACGACGAGGCGGCCGCCTTCTTCGGTCAGGTCGAGGTGGGTCCCCGAGGCGTTTCCGTAGATGACGATCGCGCCCGCGGTCGAAGCGACCGCCGGAGCGATCAATATTGCGGCCAGGGCGAGGCTTGCAAGCATTAGGTAGCGGGTACGGCTCATCATCAGGAGTGGGCCTCGCGGGGAAGAGGTCGGGAGCGGATCGAGCATTGTTAGCAAACGCAAATGATCCACTTGTAAGTTCCTCATAAAAGTGCGCGTGATCTTCCTTCTTCGACACGGCGACGCCGAAGCTGAAACCGCCGGCGACGCCGCTCGTCGTCTCACTCCCAAGGGCGAGAAGCAGGCGCGGGCGGCGGGACGAGCGCTGGCGGCGCTCGGCCAGGAAATCGACGCCTGCCTCACCAGCCCCAAGGTCCGAGCCGCCGAGACGGCACGCCTGACCTGCGCGGCGCTCGGCCTCGAACCGGAGCCGACCGAGGCACTGCGCGGCGGCGACTTCGACCCGCTTGCCCTCGCCGCCGGCCGCGGCAGCGTCCTCCTGGTCGGCCACGAGGCCCGACTTCTCGGCCGCCGTCGCTCGCCTCACCGGCGCCAATGCGAAGCTGCGCAAGGGCGGGATCGCGATCGTCGAGGGCTCGACCCTCCACGCCCTGCTCCGCCCCGCCGACCTCGAGCGCATCGCCCCGAATTCGCCCTAACCTCAACCAGGACAACGAGCGGAGGGAGGGACGATGTTCTCCTGGCTGGCAGGCAAGATGATCGACCGCAACATGAGGGCGATGCGGGCCGGTGACCCGGGGCCGACGCTGGCGATGGACGCCGACGACGTCAAGTTCACCTTCCCGGGCGACAGCTCCTTCGCCCCGGGCGCGAGCAACAAGCGCGAGCTGCAGGCCTGGCTGGAGCGCTTCGCCCGGCTCGGCCTGCAGATCTACCCCGAAGAGGTGGTGCTGAAGGGCTTTCCCTGGCGCCAGACGATCTGCGTCCGCGGCAACATCCACCTCGACGACCCCGACGACGGCCGCGTCTACGCCAACCGCTACGTCATCTGGGGCCATATCGCCTGGGGGAAACTGCGCGAGTACGAGGTCTACGAGGACACCGTCGCCAGCAGGGAGCTCGACGCCTGGCTCCAGCGCACCGGCAAGGAGAAGGCAGCTTCGCCGTAGATTTCGACCCTCGGGTCAAAACCAGCCCTATAGGTGAGTAGCGACCCGGGGGTCGTTAGCACCAGCTGTCTAGGTGACGATCAGCTCGACGACGCCGCGCACCACCAGCAGCACCCCGATCACCAGCAGCACCCGACCGCCGGCCCGCCGCCCGTTGGCGGCGATCCACTCGCGGAAGCGTTCGACCCCGACCTGGGTGCGCTCCGGCGCCAGCGTGTAGCCGAGCAGCGGCACCTCCAGCAGCAGCTGCTGGATCAGGCAGAAGACGACCACTGCCGCCGCCACACCGGCCGAGGACCAGCCGAGCTTCGACATCTTGTCCAGCGCCGCGATGTAGGAGACGCCGGGGAAGCTCAACACCGCCCCGACCGCGAAGGAGATCCGGGCCGAGCCGCGCCCGAGCAGCCGTTCCGGCAGCGACTCCTTCGGCTCGCTGGTCCGCTTCGCCGCCTTGCGCTCGGTCCGGCGCTCGCGCGCCGCCTCGGCCCGCCCCGACAGCAGCGCCCAGGCCACGATCAGCGCGATCGCCCCGAAGACCAGGTCCTCGACCGGGCTCAGCGTCTGCTTCGCCGTTTCGACGCTGCCGCGGCCGTGCAGGGTGTAGACGATGACGAGCCCGGCGCCGATGCTGGTCAGGTAGGCGCCCAGCAGGTAGCCGAACATCAGCCGCTTCGTCCCCGGCAACAGCATCATGATCGTCACCGCCGCCAGCAGGGTCGGGTTGAACATCGCGAAGAGCGAGAGCCCGAAGATGCTGAGGACGTCGCCCACGCCCGCATTCTTACGCGCTTCCCGGCCGCCCTGGCCATCTGGCCAGGGCCGGTCGGATCCGTGTAGCCTCCGCCACCGACTTCACCAGCGAGGGAAAGGGAACTGATGGGACTTCTGGACGGCAAGAGCGCGATCGTCACCGGCTCGGCCCGCGGCATCGGACGGGCCACGGCGGAGTTGTTCGCGGCCGAGGGCGCCAAGGTGCTGATCAACGACCTCGACGCCGACGTCGCCGAGCAGACCGCCACCGAGATCAGCGGCGAGACTGCCGTCCACGCCGGCGACCTCACCCAGACCGGCGCCGCCGACGCCCTCGTCGCCGCCGCGGTCGACGCCTTCGGCAGCGTCGACATCGTCGTCAACAACGCCGGCTACACCTGGGACGGCGTCGCCCACAAGATGCCCGACGAGCAGTTCCAGGCGATGCTGGAAATCCACACCGTCGTGCCCTTCCGGGTGGCCCGCGCGCTCGCCCCGCACTGGCGCGAGGCGGCCAAGGCCGAGCGCGCCGAGGGCAAGGAGGTGTTCCGCAAGCTGATCAACATCTCCTCGACCTCGGGGACGATGGGCAACGCCGGCCAGGTGAACTACTCGGCCGGCAAGATGGGCGTCGTCGGCGTCACCAAAACGCTGGCCAAGGAGTGGGGCCAGTTCAAGATCAATGTCAACGCGGTCGCCTTCGGCTTCGTCGACACCCGCCTCACCGCCGCCAAAGAGGAGGGCGGCGAGATGACCGCTCCCGGCGGCGAGAAAATCGAGCTCGGCATCCCCGAGCAGATGCGGGCGATGGCCTCGGCGATCATCCCGGTCGGCCGGCCCGCCTCCCCGGAGGAGGCCTCGGGGCCGGTCCTGTTCCTCGCCTCGCCGCTCGCCAACTACGTCCACGGCCAGGTGCTGAACGTCACCGGCGGCATGTTCGGGGGGATGTACACCTGAGCGACACGGCCACAAGCGAGCGCCGCCCGCCGCGCCACCTCGACGTCCTCGAGCGGATCTGGCCTGCCATGTGGCGGGCGATGGGCGCCCACACGCTGCTCTACAAGGCATCGGGTGGGCGCCTCGGCCATTCGGTCCCCGGGGTCGAGGGGAAGATGCTGCTGCTCGACCACGTCGGCGCCAAGAGCGGCAAGCTGCGGACCTCGCCACTGCTCTACGTGCCCGACGGCGACGACCTGCTCGTGATCGCCTCCAAAGGCGGCAACCCGAAGCACCCGGGCTGGTTCCACAACCTCCTCGCCCACCCGGACACCTTCGTCCAGGTCGGGACCGAGCGCCGCGCCGTGCACGCGCGGGTGGCCCACCCCGAGGAGCGCGAGCGACTCTGGAAGCTGGCCGACGCCGCCTACTCCGGCTACGCCGACTACCGGGCCCGGACCGACCGCGAGATCCCGCTGGTCCTCCTCGAGCCGAGAGTCGCCTAGAGGGAGCCCTACTCCGACCGGCGCTCCTCCGCGGGTGGCTCGCCGCCGGGGTCGGCGATCGTGTCCGGCGGCCAGGGCCCGGCCCAGTTGTCGCGGGCCCCGTCGATCGTGATCGTCGTCCCCGAGTAGAAGTCGCCGGCCGGCGAGGCCAGGTAGGCGACCAGCCAGGCCATCTCCTCGGCGCGCCCGGTCCGCCCCAGGGGGATCGAGCGGGCGACGTTGTCGACGATCGCCTGCGGGTACTTGGTCAGCAGCGTCTCGGTCGCGAAGTGCCCGGCGGCGAGCGCGCAGGTGGTGATGCCGAAGCGCGCCCACTCGACCGCCAGCGTCCGCATCATGTTCTCGACCGCCGCCCGCGCCGCCCCCGAGTGGACCATCCCCGGCATCCCGTTGTGGGGCGAGAGGGTGACGCTGAGGATCTTGCCGCTCCGCTGCGGGATGAAGGCCTTGGTGGCAGCGGCATGGCTCATCAACCAGGTCCCGGTCACGTTCAGCTCAACCACGGTGCGAAAGCCCTTCGGCGTGATCGACTCGGCCGGTGCCAGGAACTGACCGCCGGCGTTGTTGACGAGCACGTCGAGGCCGCCGTGGCGCTCGACGACGCCTGCGAAGAAGGCATCGACAGCCTCCTCGTCGCGGATGTCGAGGGACTCGTGCTCGAAGGCCCCGGGCAGCTCGGCGGCCAACGCCGCGGTCTCGGCGAGCGGCTCCTCGCGCCGGCCGCAGCCGATCACGGTGGCGCCAAGGCGCGCCAGCTCCAGCGCGGTCTCGCGGCCGAGGCCGCTCCCCGCTCCGGAGACGACGATCCTCTGGCCCGCCAGCAAACCGTCCCTGAACAGCTGCGAAGGAGACCTTTCAGACATCCCCGACCAACCCTACCGACGGCCGCGCGGGCGTACGCTGGCGGCGATGGCGGTCCAGATCGAACCTCAGCCCCTGCCGATGCCGCTCGCCGGCGGGACGCCCGGCGCCCGCGTCGCGGTCGAACCGATGGTCGCCGGCCACGTCGACTTCCCGCGGGAGATGATGGTCGACCCCGGCGGCCGCATGAAGTCGCTGCGGATGATGCGGGCGCTGACCGGGTCGGGCTCCTACGAGGTCCCCGTCCCCGCCTTCCTGATCCGCCACCCGAGCGCCGGCGCGATCCTCGTCGACACCGGCCTGCATCCCTCGATCGCCACCGACCCGCGCGCCAACTTCGGCGCCATGGCGGCGCGCTTCGGCAAGCCCAGCCTCGAGCCCGGCGAAGCGGTGCCGGCGCAGCTGCGCGACCGCGGCCTCGACCCCGGCGAGATCCCGGTCGTCGTCATGACCCACCTCCACCTCGACCACTCCTCGGCGATCTCGGAGTTCCCGGGGTCGACCTTCGTCGTCAGCGCCGCCGAGTGGCAGGACGCCGCCCACGGCTCGAAACCGTCGCTGAACGGCTACCGCCGCGAGCACTTCGACTACGCCTTCGACTACCGCACCGTCGACTTCGACGGCGACGGGATCGGCTCCTACGCCAGCTTCGGGCGCACCTTCGACCTCTTCGGCGACGGCTCGGTCCGGCTCGCGTTCACGCCCGGGCACTCGGCCGGCCACATGTCGGTGGTCTGCCGCCTCGCCGAGAACGAGTTCGTGATCGGCGGCGACGCGATGTACATGGCCGGACAGCTCGACGGCGGCGTGCCGCTGCCGCCGCGCCCCTTCGACGCCCACAACCTGCGCCGCTCACTGCAGGAGCTGCGCCTCTTCCACTCTCAGTTCCCGGCGGCGACGATCACGCCCGGGCACGATCCGGAGTTCTACTCCGGCCTCGCGCCGCGCTTCGAGTAGCCAGCTCGCCGTACATCCGCTTGACCTCGGCGAAGATCTGCTGCGCCGCCTCGAGCTGGCGCTCGCGGCTCGCCTCGGGCTCGACCGCGAAGACGATCGGCTCGCCGTAGGCGATCGTCACCTTCGGGAATCTCAGCCGCTTCCAGCCGCGGGCGCGCTCGGAGCCGTGGATCGCCACCGGGATGATCGGGGCGCCGCTTTCGAGCGCGATCCGGCCGATCCCCGGTTTCGGCTCGCCGAGCTCGCCGGAGCGCTGCCGCCCGCCCTCGGCGTAGACCAGCAGCAGCTCGCCCTGGTCGATCAGGTCGAAGGCCGTCTTCATCGCCTCTTCGTCGCGCCGGCCGCGGCGCACCGGGAAGACGCCGCCGTGGCTGACGATGTAGGTCAGGACCGGGAAGCCGAAGAGCTGGGACTTGGCCATGTAGCGGATCTTGCGTCGGAAGAGGTAGATGCCGGCGAAGAAGTGGTCGGCCTGGCTGAAGTGGTTTGGGGCAAGCACGGCGGCACCGTGCTTGGGAACGTTGCCGAGCCCGAAGGGGCGGACCCGGTAGAGCGCCATGAACGGCACCGTGAGGATGATGCGGGCCAACGTGTAGGTCCAGCCGGCGCCGCGGCGGGCTCGCTCGTGGAACTGGTCGAAGTACTCCGCCGGGCGGTCGTCGAGGTAGTTCTGTGGCTTCATATCGGGCATCGCGGGGGGGCGACGGGGGGCGGCGCCGCGCAATTGCCTACTCAATCGCTTTGGGACGGTTACGCGCGCCGCGGGTCACCCGCCGTTCGGGGGTGTCAGCGGCGCAGGCGCGCCGCGGTGGCGAGCGCGAAGTCGCGCAGCTGGACGGCGCGGTGGAGGAAGCCGGCAGCGTCGCGGCCGGTGGCGCGGTGCTCGAGGTCGATCTCGTATTCGCCGACCGCATAGCCGGCGCGGACCGCGTCGACGGTCATCCCGATCTCCATCCCGAAGCCGCGGGCGAACGGCAGCGTCGCCTCGAGCGCCTCGACCCGCAGCGCCCGCTGACCCGAGATCGGCGCCCGCGTCTCCAGCCCGCACAGCCCCCGGATCGCCCGGCGGGCGAAGCCGAGGGCGAGGCCGAAGCCGCCGCCGACCCGCCGCGCGAAGACCGCCACCGCGAGGTCGCACTCCCCCGCTTCGACCGCCGCGACCAGCGGCCCGAGGCGCGCGGCGCTCTCGCCGAGGTCGCCGTCGCAGAGCAGCACCAGCTCGGGCGGCGGCTCGACGCTCAGCGCCGCGTGCACGGCGGCGCCGACGTTGGCGCCCTTGCCGTGCGGCCGCCGCCGGCTCACCACCTGCGCACCGGCCGCCAAGGCCACCGCCTGGGTGGCGTCGCGCGAGGCGTCGTCGGCGACCCAGATCGCCGCCGCCGGAAAGGCCTCGCGCACCGCCGTGACCGTCGCCCCGACCCGGTCGGCCTCTTCGCGGGCGGCGATCACCGCCGCCAGGCGCGGCGCGGCGGGCCCGTCGTCCCGGCCCGCCGCCCACTCGTCGTCGTCCGCATCCGTCACGCCGGCATTCTCGACCCCCGCCCGGCGGCTATTGTCCGCCACATGCCGAACATCGAGGCCCACATCACCGGCAACATCTGGAAAATCGAGGTGGCGGTCGGCGACAAGATCGCCGACGGCGACACCGTCGTCATCCTCGAGTCGATGAAGATGGAGATTCCGGTCGAGGCCGAAGACGACGGGACCGTGACGGAGATTCGCTGCCAGGAGGGCCAGTCGGTCAGCGAAGGCGACGTTCTCGTGGTCCTCGAGTAAGCGCCTTGGACCGGCAGCTCGCCGGCGGCAAGCTCGTCCTCGACCGCCCGGCCGAGGCCGTGGCCCGCCTGCGGATCGCCAACCCCGAGCGCCGCAACGCGCTCGACCACGACATCCTCGAAGCGATCGCCGCGACGCTGGCCGAGCTCGACGACGGCATCGCCACCCGCTGCGTGCTGATCACCGGTGCGCCGCACGTGTTCTCGGCCGGCTATGACATCGCGACGATCTCCGAGGAGACCTTCGAGCGCGACGCCGAGGCGCTCGTCGCCCATCCCTTCCACGGCGCGATGGAGGCGATCGCCGACCACCCCTGGCCGGTCGTCGCGGCGATCGGCGGCCTCTGCCTCGGTGGCGGGCTGGAGCTGGCGATCACCTGCGACCTGCGGATCTGCGGCGCCGGCGCCGAGCTGGGGATGCCGCCGGCCAAGCTCGGCCTGATTTACGGCCACACCGGCCTGCGCCGGTTCCTCGAGGTGATCGGCCAGTCGCGAACCAAGGAGCTCTTCCTCACCGGTCGCAACCTCGACGCCGCCCGCGCCGAGCGGATCGGCCTGGTCAACGAGGTGGTCGCCGACGAGCGGCTCGAGGACGCCTCGGTCGCTCTGGCGGCGGCGATCGCCGCCAACGCGCCGCTCTCGCTGCGCGGCAACAAACGGGCGATCGACGTGCTCGTCGACAACCCGGTCCTGAGCGAGAGCCAGGAGGCCGGCCTCGTCGCCCTGCGCGAGAGCTGCTTCGCCTCCGAGGACTTCCGTGAGGGTATCCGCGCCTTCGCCGAGAAGCGCCGCCCGGAGTGGCGCGGACGATGACGGCGGGACGCCAGCAGCTCGCGAGCGGCGCCCCGCAGCGCGCCGCGCTCGCCCGCCGCGACCCGGTGATGGCGGCGCTGATCGAGCGGATCGGGCCGATCGACCTGTCGCTGCGGCTCGCCCGCCGCAACGAAGAGCGCCCCGCCGACGCCTACGGGGCGCTGCTGCGTTCGATCATCGGCCAGCAGGTCTCCACCAAAGCGGCGCGGACCGTCTACCTGCGCGTTCTCGACCTCTTCGGCGGAAAGACCCCGAGCCCCGAGCAGCTGCTCGCGCTCGGCGTCGAGGACCTCCGCGGCGTCGGCCTCTCCGGCCGCAAGGTCACCTACATCCGCGACCTCGCCCAGCACGTCGTCGACGGCGAGCTCGAGCTCGAGCGCATCGCCGAGCTCCCCGACGAGGAGGTGATCGAGGAGATCTCCGCCGTCCGCGGTCTCGGCCGCTGGACCGCCGAGATCTTCCTGATGTTCCACCTCGGCCGCCCCGACGTCCTCTCCGGCGGCGACCTCGGCCTGCGCAAGGCGATCCAGGTCGAGTACGGCCTCGAGGAGATGCCGACGCCCGAGCAGGTCGGCGAGATCGGCGCGAAATGGAGCCCCTACCGCAGCCTCGCCTCCCTGTATCTATGGGAGTCGTTGGCGGCCGTGCCGCAGTGAGCGCAACAGCCTTCCCGGTTTCAACAACGGTCCTTGTTCAGTCGATGGTGACGCTATGAACACGAGGTTCTGGATCGGGCTGCTCGCCGTCCTGGTGATCGGCGCCGGCTCCGTCGTCGCCGCCTTCCTGGTCTACAACCACGACCAGGACGAATTCCACCTGCGCCAGCGCGAAGAGGCGATCCGCGCCGCCCACCAGGCCGAGACGATCTCGGAAGTCTCGGTCGGCGAGCTCGCCAGCGCCGCCGCCTTCATCAGGGCCGACGGCAGTCTCACCAAACACGAGTTCGCGGTGATCGGCCACGCGCTGGTCAACGAACACGTCCTCCACGCCGCCGCCTTCATCGACGTCGTCCACGGCGACGAACGGGCGCGGTACGAACGCGAACAGGGCTTCCCGATCCTCGAACCCGGGCCCGGCGGCACCCAGGTCCGGGCCAAGGAACGATCGATCTACTACCCGGTCACCTACATCGCCTCCAGCGACGGGGCCGAACAGGGGCGCGGCCTCGACCTCGGCAGCGACCCCAACCGCCGGCCCTATCTCCTCCGCGCCGCCGACGACGGTCGCGCGACGGCGACGCCGGTCATCAAGCTCATCTTCGGCGGGACCGGGATCAACGTCTACCGCGCCGTCTACCGCGACGGCGCGCCGACCTCGACCCCGGCCGAGCGCCGCCGGGCCCTGGTCGGCTTCGCCGCCGGCAGCTTCGAGATCAAAGACCTCGCGGCGGCGGCGATCGGCTCGTTGCCGAGCCAGGTCTCGGTCCAGCTCGACGTCGGCAACAAGACCGTGGTCGGCCCCAGGGGCAACCTCGAAGACCCGGCGACGGCGGCGATCAATGTCGCCGACCGCACCTGGCTGCTGGTCGTCCGCGACCCCAACCGTCCCGACGTCAGCCTGCCGATCCTGCTCGGCGTCGTCGGTCTGGCTCTGGCCGCGGTGCTGGGCGCGCTGAATTTCGTCTGGAGCCGCGAGGAGCGGATCCGGGTGCTCCAGCGCGAGGCCGACGAGGACGCCCTGACCGGGCTCAAGAACCGCCGCCGCTTCGAAGAGGAGGTGCAGGCGGCGATGGCGCGCAGCCGCCGCGACGGCACCACCGGGGCGCTGCTGATGCTCGACCTCGACCACTTCAAGCAGGTCAACGACACCCGCGGCCACCCCGCCGGCGACCGCCTGATCGAGGGCATCGCCGAGGTGCTGCGGCGGCGGACCCGCGAGAGCGACATGCTGGCCCGGCTCGGCGGCGATGAGTTCGCGGTGCTGCTGCCGACCTCGCGCCCGGCCGAGGCGAACCTCGTCGCCGAAGTCATCGTCGCCGCGGTCCGCGACTACCGCACCGAGGAGGAGGATTTCGAGCCGATCACCTGCTCGGTCGGCGTCGCGATCTTCGGCGAGGACCCGCTGATGAGCTACCCGACCCTGCTCTCCGAGTCCGACACGGCGATGTACGCCGCCAAGGACGCCGGTGGCGACGGCTTCCGTGTCTTCGCCCCGGCGGCGATCCGCGAAGACGCCCGCGGGCGCATCTAGCCGGGGAGCGAAGCGCGCAGCCGCAGCACCCGCTGGGCCGAGGTCTCGAAGGGCCGGCGCCGGAGCTTGCCGCGGCGCAGCTGCGCGACCAGGGCGCCGTGGCCGGCGAGCGCGCTCGACAGATCGTCGAAGAGCATCAGGTCGACCCCGGCCGCCGCCGCCGCGACCGCCGCTTCGCGCTGGCCGCCGAAGGCGGCGACGGCGGCACCGCCGAGCGAGTCGGTGATCGAGACCCCAGCGAAGCCGAGCCGGTCGCGCAGCTCGCCGGTGGCGATCGCCCGGGTGAAGGCGGCGGGCCGTTCGGAGAGCGCCGGGTAGGTCGCCGTGCTCAGCATCACCAGCTTGCCGCCGGCCCGGACGTAGGCGCGGTAGGGCGCCTCGTCGTCGCCGCGCAGGTCCTCCCTGGAGAGCTCGATTCGCTGCGGTTCGAAGTCGGTGTTTTCGGTAGCCGCCCCGAGGCCCGGGAAGTGCTTGCCGGTCGCCGCCACGCCTCCGTCCTGCAGTCCTTCGGCGAACGGGATCGCGGTCCGCGCCACCGCCGCCGGGTCTTCGCCGAAGCCGCGGTCGGTGGCGGCGATGACGCCGCCGGAGCGGGCGACGTCGAGCACCGGCGCCAGGTCGACGTTGACGCCGAGTTCGCGCAGGCTCGCCGCCGTCGCCCGGCCCTGGGCCCGGGCGTAGCCCGGACCGCCTTCGCCGATCTCGCGCGCCGAGGCTTCCGGCGGTCCTTCGACCCGCACCACTTCGCCGCCCTCCTGATCGGTCATCACCAGCAGGGGCGCCCGCAGCTTGCGGGGTCGCGGGACCGCCTGCAGGCGCGCGATCAGCCGCCGGCCGGCTTCGCGGCTGGGGAAGTTGGAGGCGGAGAGGACGACCCCGGCGATGTCGCCGCCGCGGATCGCCGCTTCCAGCTTCGGCGAGAGCCCCGATTCGTCGAGCCCGACCACCACCCGCTCGCCGGCCAGCAGCCGCGCCGGCAGCGTTTCGACGACCGTCGGCGCCGGCCCCGATCCCCCACCCGTCTGGGCCCCTATGTTGCATCCCACAACGAGCGCAGTGGCCGCGATCCCGCTCACGATGCCGAGTGCGGTCCGGCGGCGGCGCCTCCTCGCTCGCTCGCGCCCGCGCGCCATGGTTCCCTCCATGCGCCGATGGTACGGTCCACCCCGATGGATCCGCTCATCACCCCCGAGGAAGCGCTGGCCTATGGGGCCCTGGCCAGCCGCGAGGAGATCGAGCCGCTGATCGAGCGCGCCTGGGCCCTGCGCCAGGAGAACTTCGGCGACTCGACCGACATGTGCTCGCTGGTCAACGCCAAGTCCGGCGGCTGCGCCGAGGACTGCGGCTTCTGCGCCCAGTCGCGCTACGCCGACGCCGACACGGTGATGCACGCGATGATGGAGCCGGAGCAGATCCTCGAGCACGCAAAGGCCGCCGAGGCCGCCGGCGCCCACCGCTTCTGCATGGTCACCCAGGGCCAGGGCCTCTCCAAACGCGACTTCCAGAAGATTCTCGAAGGCGCTGAACTGGTCGCCGAGAAGACCAACCTCAAGCGCTGCGCCTCGATCGGCCACATGTCGGCCGAGCGCGCCAAGTCGCTCAAGGACGCCGGCATCCAGCGCGTCCACCACAACGTCGAGTCGGCCGAGTCCTACTACCCGGAGGTCTCGACCACGGTCCGCTACGAGGGCCGCCTGCGGACGATCCAGGCGGTCAAGGAGGCCGGCCTCGAGACCTGCGTCGGTGGCATCCTGAACCTCGGCGAGACTCCCGAGCAGCGGGTCGAGATGGCCTTCGAGCTCGCCGCCATCAACCCGACCTCGGTGCCGATCAACCTGCTGATCCCCAAGGCCGGCACCAAATTCGGCGACCGCGAAGTGATGGAGCCCTGGGAAGTCGTCAAGTGGATCGCGATCTTCCGCCTGATCATCCCCGGCGCGCTCTTCCGCCTCTGCGGCGGGCGGGTCGAGAACCTCGGCGACCTCCACGGCCTCGCCGTCAAGGCGGGCCTGAACGGCGTGATGATGGGCAACTTCCTGACCACCCTGGGAGCCGAGCCGGCCGAGGACCGGGCGATGTTCGAGGAGCTGGGACTGAACGTCGCCCGCCAGCCCGACAACGGCTCCAACCCGCGCCCCGACAACCGCTCCGGCTGGCTCGAGGGCGAGGCCCCGGCAACGCCGATGGAGGAGCTCGTCGACAGCCAGGGCGACGCCAACTTCTGGGATCCTTCGACGCAGCTTCGGGTGGTCAAGAAGACCGATCGCTCGCCGTCGTATCCGAGTGCGGCCTGACGGTGGCGGGGCCCGCCTCCGCGTGACCGACGTCGCCGCGCGGCTGGCCGAGTTGCGCGAGGCCGGGCTCGAGCGGCGCCTGCGGCTGGTCGAGGGAGCGCAGGGCCCGCGGGTCACCCTCGACGGCCGCGAGGTGCTGCTGCTCTGCTCCAACAACTACCTCGGCCTGGCCGACGACTCCCGCGTGCGCGAGGCCGCGGCCGAAGCGGCGCTGCGCTGGGGCGCCGGGGCCGGGGCGGCGCGGCTGATCTCCGGCAACATGGAGCCCCACCGCGAGCTCGAGCAGCGCCTGGCCGGCTTCAAGGGCTACGCGCGGGCGCTGCTGTTCGGCTCCGGCTACCTCGCCAACACCGGCGTCATCGCGGCGCTCGCCGGACCGGGCGAGGCGGTCTTCTCCGACCAGCTGAACCACGCTTCGATCATCGACGGCTGCCGGCTCTCGCGGGCCGAGACGGTGGTCTACCGCCACCGCGACCTCGACCACCTCGAGTGGGGGCTGAAGCGGGCGGCCGGGACGCCGGCGCTGATCGTCACCGACGGGGTCTTCTCGATGGACGGCGACGTCGCGCCGCTGCCCGAGCTGCTGGCCCTGGCGCGCCGCCACGGCGCCCGGCTGATGGTCGACGAGGCCCACGCGACCGGCGCCCTCGGCCCCGGCGGCCGCGGCTCGGTCGCGGCGGCGGGGCTGAGCGGCGAGGTCGACGTCGTCGTCGGCACCCTCGGCAAGGCGCTCGGCTCCTACGGCGCCTACGCCTGTGCGAGCGAGGAGGTCGTCGCCTACCTGCTGAACCGGGCTCGCCCGTTCGTCTTCTCGACCGCCCTGCCGCCGCCGGCGCTGGGCGCCGCCGCTACCGCGCTCACGATCCTCGAGGCCGAGCCCGAGCGGGTCGAGCGCCTGCAGCGAAACGGCGCGACGCTGCGCGCGGCGCTGGCGGCCGAGGGGCTCGAGCCGACCGCCTCGACCACCCAGATCGTGCCGCTCGAGATCGGCGACGCAGCGCCGACGATGGCGCTCTGCGAGCGGGCGCTGGAGCGCGGCGTCTTCGCCCAGGGGATCCGGCCGCCGACCGTCCCCGAGGGCTCCTCGCGCCTGCGTTTCACGGTGATGGCGACCCACGAGCCGGCCGAGCTCGAGCGCGCCGCCCACGAGGTTGCCGCCGCCGCCCGCGAGCTCGGCCTGGTGCCTGCAGGCGCTGCCGCCTGAGCCCGATGACGCGATGAGCGCCGGCCCGCCGCGCGGACGCGCCGCGTTCGTAACCGGAACCGGCACCGAGGTCGGCAAGACCGTCGTCGCCGCCGCGATCGCCCGCACCTTCGCCGCCGAGGGACGAACCGTGGCGGTGTTCAAGCCCGCGGTCAGCGGCCTCGACGACTATCCGCCGGGCCTCCCCGACCACGAGCTGCTGCGACTCGCGGCGGGGTCCGACCAAAGCGACGACGAGATCGCGCCCTACCGCTACGGGCCGCCGGTGTCGCCGCACCTGGCGGCCGAGCTGGCGGGCGAAGCGATCGACCCGGAACGGCTGCTCGCGGCCGCCGCCGCCGCGGCGGCCGGCGCCGACTCGCTGGTCTGCGAGGGAGTCGGCGGCCTGCTCGTCCCGCTCACCCCGACCTACCTGGTTCGCGACCTCGCCGTCGCCCTCGGCCACCCGCTCGTCGTCGTCGCCCCGCCGGGATTGGGGACGATCAACCACACCCTGCTCACGGTCGAGGCTGCCCGCGCCGCCGGCCTGGCCGTCGCCGCCGTCGTCCTCAATCCCTGGCCAGCCGAGCCAAGTGCGATGGAGCGCTCCAACCGCGCGACGATCGAAGCGCTCGGCGAGGTCCCCGTCCTGGCCCTCCCCCACCTCGACCTCGCCGACCTCGACTCCTGGCCGCGGCTCGACCTTCCTCTTTGAAGCTCAGGCAGGGACGACTCAGCCGCTGACGATCACGTCGAGATAGCCGGGGCTCAGCTCGACCGCGAAGCCCGCCGCCTCGACAAGCGCCGCCGCGCCGGCGGCGTCCTTAGGCGCCCGCTTGGCCTCCAGCAGCGCCCGCGCGACCTCGCCGCGCACCGCCTTCGCCATGTGGCTGACCGGCTTGCGCTTACCGCGGCTCTCGCTGAAGGCCCGCACCGCCACGAGGTCAGCCTGCCGCGGCTTCCAGGCCGCCGCGTAAGCGCCGGAGCGCATGTCGACGACGAGGTCGCCGGTGCGGTCCGGCAGCGCCGCCGCCAGCTGCGGGCGCCAGAACGCCGCCAGCGGCCCAACCCCCTTCAGCTTCGCTTTGGCCGAGAGCCGGTAGTACGGGATCCGGTCGCCCGGTCGCACGACGCCCCAGAGAGCGCTGGCGATCAGGACCCGGCTCTGCGCCCGCTTCCCCAGCTCCGGCAGGCGCAGGCGGTCGTAGAGGACACCGGTGTAGACCGAGGACGCCGGCGCCGCCGGCGCGCTCGCAAGCTCAGAGTCGACAGCGACCTCGCCCGCCTGCCCCTTCGACAGGCCGAGCATCGAGACGGCGCGGGGCAGCGACACGCCCGCGAGCGCTGCGAGCGCCCCAAGCAACTTCCGCCTCGACTCCGTCAGCTCGGCGGCGAAGGCGAGCGCTTCGAGATCGACGGGCGCCCCCGTCGCCGGGGCGGCCTTGCCCTCGGAGGGCGGCAGCAGGATCAGCATCGCGCGGCGAGATTACGCGACCGGCCACATCCGGCTCGGTCACGACGGTCTGGTCGAAGTAGGTGCTCATGCTTCTTCACTTCCCTTCAGGTGCTGGTAGGTCTTGGCGATGTCCTCGCGGTCCATCAGCGAGTCCACCGCGGAGTCGAGCTTGCGGCGCTGGGCGGCGCTGAGGGTCGCAGCGAAGGCCTCGGTCCCGTTGCGGCGCATCGTGGTCAGCTCGTCGACCAGGGCCTTGCCGTCGCCGGTCAGCCGGACCAGCCGCACGCGGCGGTCGGTCGGGTCCTCGACCCGGGTGGCGAGGCCCTTCTTGACCAGGCCCTCGACCGCCCGGCTCATCGACGGCAGCGAGGCGCCGAAGACGTCAGCGAGATCGCTGACCTGCCAGGTCGCCGGGCAGTTGCCGAGGCCGCCGAGCTCCAGCAGTGCCTTGCACTGGGTCATCGAAAGGCCGCTGTCCTCGATCACCCGCAGCTGGTTGCCGCGGTCGTAGAGGAAGAGGTGGCGCTGCAGGGCGACGAGGCGTGCTGCGGTCTCCCTGGCCTCGGGCCCGATCTCCTCGGGCGCCTCGTTGGCGGTGGCGATGGTCTTGGCGTGGCTCGCTTGCATGGGGACAATGATTGCATGTGCGCAACTATTTTAGAAGAACAATGTTTTCAACCCCGCAATGGTTGCCCGCGTGAGCCTCACCCCAACTCCGTGGCGGTCCGCCAGACTCGCCGTGATGGATCGTCCCTGGCGCCGTAGTAGTCGCATGAGTCAGACGCTCGTCGCCGGCGCAGCACCCGGGGCCCGGAGCGAGGCGGCCGATGCCGACCTCGCTTTCGACCGCCTCTACCGCTCCTCGCGCGACGACGTCTACGCCTACGTCGCCGGGATGATGCGCGACGGGCCGGCGGCCGAAGAAGTGACGGCGACCGCCTTCGAGCGCGCCTACCGCAAGCGCTCGCGCTTCGACCCGCGGCGCGGCGAACCGCGCGCCTGGCTCTTCGGGATCGCCCGCAACGCCGCCCTCGACGAGCTGCGCCGGCGCGGCCGCCAGGCCGAGCTCGCCGCCGAGCCGGCCGACCTCGAGGGAGCCGCGGTCGAGGCCGGTGCCGAGAGCAGCGAGCGCCGCCTGGCGCTGAGCGCGGCGCTGGCGACGCTGGCGCCCCGCGAGCGCGAGCTGATCGCCCTCAAGTTCTTCGCCGGCCTCGCCAACGCCGAGATCGCCGCCGTGATCGGCATCAGCGAGTCGAACGCCGGCACCAAGCTGCACCGCGCCGTGACCAAGCTGAGGGAGGCCTTCGATGGCGAGCTTTGACGACACCTTCGCGGCCGAGCTGCGCGCCCTCCGCCCGACCCCGCGCCCGGAGTTCACGGCCGAACTCGACGAGCGAGCCGCCGCCGGCTTCCCCCGCCGCCCCGACGATGGCGGCGGCAAGTCGTGGTGGGAGCGCCTGCGCGCCTGGTTCGCCGGCCTGACCCCCCGCCGCGCCCTGGTTCCCGGCGGCGCCTTCGCCTTGGTCGCCGTGGTGATCGCGACGGCGGTCGTCGCAATCTCGAACTCGGGCGGCGGGTCCGGCGATGTCGCGGTGACGAGCCCGCAATCGCGGAGCGGCGGCGGCGTCGAATCGAGCGAAGCTGGCGAAGAAGCAAGTGCGGGCATCGAGGCGGCCCCGCAAGCGGCGGGCACCGCCAAGTCCGCCGCCCCGAAGGAAGTAGAAGGGGCCGAAGAATCAGGATCGGTCGTGTTTCCACCCGGGACCAAATTCGAACCACCACCGGTGCCGTCGAAGTTGGGGGCCGAGAGCGGCCCGGCAATAGCCGCGGGCGGTGGCGCGAATGCCGGGACCGCCGGAACCGCCGGCACCTCCTTCTCCCCCCGCAACCGCGACGTCGAACGCTCGGACTCGATCGTCCTCGGCACCATGCCGGACAAGCTCGCCGAAGCCTCGGCCCGGGTCTACGAGGCGGTCCACCAAGCCAACGGGATCGTCCTGCACTCGGCGACCCACAGCTCGCGCCACGGCGGCGAAGCCAGCTTCGACCTGCTGATCCCGAGCGGCAAGCTCAACTCGACCCTGGCCGCCTTCTCCGGGATCGCCGAAGTGCGCTCGCGCCATGACGCGACGACCGACATCACCGCCCCGACGGTCTCGGCCTCCGAAGAGCTGCAGGACTCCAACGCCCGCATCGAAAGCCTTATCGGTCAGCTCGGCGAAGCCGAATCGGAAGCCGAGCGGGAAGCGGTCGAAGGCGAGCTGCGCGGCGAGCGCGACCACCACGCGCAGCTGCGGGCCTCGCTCGAACGCCTCGAAGACCGGACCAGCATGTCGCGGGTGTCGCTGCGGATCGTCAGCGGCCACGGCGCCGGGGTCGTGCCCAGCGGCGGCTCCGGCAGCTGGGGCGTCGGCGACGCGCTCCACGACGCCGGCCACATCCTCGCCGTCGCAGGCGGCGTCGCGATCATCGGCCTCGCCGTCCTCGGCCCGATCGCCCTGGTCCTCCTCGCCGCCTGGCTCCTCAACCGCTTCCGCCTCCGCCGCCTGCGCGAGCGCGCCCTCGGCTAACCCTCGTCCACCTGCGTCTGAGCTAAGCCGCCACATACGGCGGCTTAGCTCAGACGCACGGCGGTAGGGTGCGCGGATGGTCGAGCCGATGCCCGGGCCCGCGCAGCAGCCGAACTTCGGAGCCCCGGCGACGCCGCGACCGGCCGCCTCGATCGTGCTCCTGCGCCGCGGCGGCAAGCATGCCCAGCGCGCGCTCGAGGTCCTGCTCCTCAAGCGGACCGAGAAGGCCAAGTTCATGCCCGGCGTCTGGGTCTTCCCCGGCGGCTCGGTCGAGGTCTCCGACGGCGAGGGTGTCGCCGGCCGTAAAGCCGCCGCCCGCCGCGAGCTCGGCGAGGAGGCCGGGATCGACCTGCCGGCCGAGGAGGAGCTCGTTCCCTTCTGCCGCTGGATCACCCCGGCGGTGATCTCGCGCCGTTTCGACGCCTGGTTCTTCCTGGCGCTCGCGCCCGCCCACAGCCCGCCGAAGCCCGACCTCGAAGAGGTGACCGAGGCGCGCTGGTTCGAGCCCGCCGCGGCACTGGCCGCCAGCGAGGGTGGCGGCGAGGTCGCGCTCGCCTTCCCCACCCGGATCCAGCTGTCCTGGCTGGCCGAGCACCCGACCTCCGACGCGGCGATCGCCGCCTACCGCGACCGTCCGCTGGAGCCGATCGAGCCGCGCATCGCCGGCGAGGGCGACGAGCGCCTGATCCTCCTCCCCGGCCAGCCCGGCTACGACGACGTGCTCCCGGACACCCCGGGACGCCCGGGCTAGGCCCGGCCGCCCGCCCCTAGTCGCTGGGGACGAGCGGTTTGCCGTCGCTCGCCGGCGCGTCCGGAAACGGCGCCAATCCGGCGTGCCAGGGGCCCGGCCGGTAGGTGTGGATCCCGCTCTCCTCCATCTCCGACTGCAGGCGCCGAAACAGCTGGCCGACGTTCTTCAGGGCCTCTTTCAGCTCCCCTTCGGTGCGCTCGCGCAGCCGCCACATGAACCAGAGCTGGCGGTCGTTGACGCCGAAGTCGATCTCGCCGGTCATCGTCGTCACCCAAGACAGGAAGCCGGGCCCGAAGAGCTCGCGCAGCGCCACCGGGTCGTACTCGCTCGGCACCGTCGTCCAGTAGCGCTTGTTGAAGTCCAGCGACTCGAATTCGACCTTGCGCGAGAACCGCTGGGCGACGACCTCGTGCCCCTCGATCGACTCGACGTTGAAGGCCGGCACCACCTGCGCCAGGTCGGGCATGTGGGCCTTGGCGAGCAGCGCCGTCGGCAGCACCGCCTTGTTGAGGAAGCCGCCGACCTCGCGTTCGTCGGCGTCGCAGGAGGCTCCCCAGAAGCCCTCGACGAGCTGCCCGGTCAGGCGGTTGGAGCCGCCGACGCAGAGCGCCACCGGGGCGTCTTTGGGATTGATCCCGCCAATCTCCTCGTAGGTGACGCCATTGCGCTCGGCGTACCTGCGAACCGCCGCCGGCCATTCCTGAGCTTCCTGCTTGGCACCCATCGCACCCGATCCTAGTGACGATCCAAGCGCCCAGAGCAACCGCGGCGCCCTCTATCGGCGCTAAGGTTCGGCCCTAGCCGTTCCGGCCACAGGAGCTAAAGGGACACAGGAGCCTCAATGACCATCGTCATCATCGTCGTCGTAGTAATCATCCTGCTCGCGGTCTTCTATTACATCGCGAAGCGCAACGGGATCATCGCCTCCCGCAACCGCGTCGACGAGTCCTGGAGCGGGATCGACGTCCAGCTCAAACGACGCCACGACCTCGTGCCCAACCTGGTCGAGACGGTCAAAGGCTACGCCTCGCACGAGAGCAAGGTCTTCGAAAAAGTCACCCAGGCGCGGGCCGAGTCGATGTCGGCGCAGAGCGTCAAAGACACGGCAACGGCGGAGACCAAATTGACCGGCGCCCTGACCGACCTGCGCGCCGTCGCCGAGAACTACCCAAATCTCAAAGCGACCGAAAACTTCCAGCAGCTGAGCCGCAACCTGTCGGAGCTCGAGGACGAAATCCAGGCCTCGCGCCGGATCTACAACTCCAACGTCCAGTCCTACAACACCGACATCCAGCAGTTCCCGGGCTCGATCATCGCCAACCAGGGCGACTTCAAGCCGCGCCAGTACTTCGAAATCGAAGACAAATCCGATCGCGAACCGGTCGCGGTCAGCTTCGACACCACCAAATAAGCAACAGCAACAAGCGAAAAAGAAAAAGGGAAAGTAGAAAAAGTTGGAGGCTTCGGCGACCAAAGACGCGACGCTCTGGATCTGCGAGAGCTGCGGGTTCATCTACGACCCGGCGATCGGCGACCCCGACGGCGGCATCCCGCCCGGAACCGCCTTCGAGGACATCCCCAAGGATTGGTTCTGCCCGGTCTGCGGGGCGCGGACGAGCGACTTCCGCCCGCTCGAGCCCGGCGAGGCCTGAGCCCGGTTCGATTCCGCCCCCACTCCCGGCCGAACCAATAGGGTTTGGCCGGTGAGCCAGTTTGACGTCGACTGGATAGTCGTTGGGAGCGGCTTCGGCGGGTCGGTCTCGGCCCTGCGCCTGGCCGAGAAGGGCTACTCGGTCGCCGTGCTGGAGTGCGGCAAGCGCTTCGGCGACGACGACTTCCCGAAGTCGACCTGGGACGTCCGCCGCTACTTCTGGGCGCCGCGAATGGGGATGCGGGGGATCTTCCGCCTGACCCAGTTCAAAGACGTCGCCGTGGTCAGCGGCTGCGGCGTCGGCGGCGGCAGCCTCGGCTACGCCAACACGCTCTACGTCCCCGGCTCCGACTTCTTCGGCGACCCGCAGTGGGGCGACCTCGCCGACTGGGAGGCCGAGCTGGCGCCGCACTACGCCGAGGCCCAGCGGATGCTCGGCGTCACCGTCCACGACGATGACGATCCCGCCGACCAGCTGCTCAAGGAGCTCGGCGAGCACCTCGGCGTCGGCGAGACCTACCGCAAGACTCCCGTCGGCGTCTACCTCGACAACCCCGGCGAGACCGTCCCCGATCCCTACTTCGGCGGCGAGGGACCCGACCGCACCGGCTGCATGCGCTGCGGCCGCTGCATGGTCGGCTGCCCGCACGGTGCCAAGAACACGCTGGTCAAGAACTACCTCTGGCTGGCCGAGCGACGCGGCGCCCGTGTCCACGACCTGCGCACGGTCACCGACGTCCGCCCGCTAGGCGCCGCCGACGGCTCCGAGGGCTACGCCGTCATCAGCGAGCGCTCCGGCCTGCTGCCCGGCCGTGGCCGCCGCACGATGACCGCCCGCGGGGTGATCTTCGCCGCCGGCCCGCTCGGCACCAACAAGCTGATGCAGCGCTGCCGGCTCTCCGGGGCGCTGCCGCGAATCTCCGCCCGGCTCGGCGAGCTGGTGCGGACCAACAGCGAGTCGATCCTCGCCGTCACCGTCCCCGAGGACTACCCCGACGACCTGACCCGGCGGGTAGCGATCACCTCCTCGATCTACCCGGACCCCCACACCCACATCGAGACCGTCACCTACGGCCACGACGGCGACTCGATGAACGCCCTCTACACGCTGCTGGTCGGCGACGGCACGAAAGCGACGCGGCCGCTGAAGCTGCTCGGCCAGATCGCCCGCCATCCGGTCAACTTCGCCAAGCTGATGCGGCCGAAGGGATGGTCGAAGCGGACGATCATCATCCTCGTCATGCAGACGCTCGACAACGCGATCGCCCTGCGGCCGAAGGTCAAGCGCAACGGCGACGTGCGGCTGACCACCGAACAGGATCCCGAGAAACCGAACCCGACCTTCATCCCGGTCGCCAACGAGGCCGCCGAATGGCTGGCCCAGCGGACCGGCGGGATCGCCCAGAGCTCCTTCTCGGAGGCGCTCTTCAACGTCCCCAGCACCGCCCACATCCTCGGCGGCGCGGTGATCGGCCACGGCCCCGAGGACGGCGTCGTCGACACCGGCCAGCGGGTCTTCGGCTACGAGAACCTGCTGGTCTGCGACGGCTCGGCGGTGCCGGCGAACGTCGGCGTCAACCCGAGCCTCACGATCACCGCCCTCGCCGAGCACGCCATGGGGCAGATCCCGCCAGCCGGTGAGACCGCGCCGCGCCGCCCCGAGGAGGCGGCGCGACCGGCCTGATCCCTACGCCGCCGCGTAGAGCTCGTTGACGTAGTCCCAGTTGACGACGTTCCAGAAGGCGTCGAGGTAGTCGGGGCGTTTGTTCTGGTACTTCAGGTAGTAGGCGTGCTCCCAGACGTCGGCGCCCAGCAGCGGCACTGAGCCGTCGGCGAGCGGCGTGTCCTGGTTCGGGGTCGAGACGACCGCGAGCCCGGAGCTGTCCTTGACCAGCCAGGCCCAGCCGGAGCCGAAGCGGGCGATGCCGGCGGCTTTGAACTCGTCCTTGAAGGAATCGAAGGAGCCGAAGGTGTCGGTGATCGCCGAGCCGACGTCGCCGCTCGGCTCGCCGCCCCCGTCGGGGCTCATCATCTTCCAGAAGAGCGAGTGGTTGTAGTGGCCACCGGCGTTGTTGCGGACCGGGCCCTGCTTGTCGCCCGGCAGGCTCGACAGGTTGGTCAGCACGTCCTCGACCGAGCGATCGGCCCACTCGGTGCCCTCGAGCGCGGCGTTGGCTTTGTCGACGTAGGCCTGGTGGTGTTTGTCGTGGTGCACGCGCATCGTCGCCTCGTCGATGTGGGGCTCGAGCGCGTCGTACGCGTACGGAAGGTCGGGTACCTCGAATGCCATTGGGACTCCTCCTGATCTAAGAACTGGGGTCCCTTGGAGCCTAACCGGACCGGGCCGCCGGGAAACTACGGCCGGATTTCGGTTTCCGGTTCGGCACTGCCTTCTTCGTCTTCCTCTTCTTCGCGTTCCTCGCGGCCGCCCAGTTTCGGGACGGTGTCGGGGTCGCCCCCGGTCCAGGCGTTGAAGCGATACCAGGCGGGCTTGGCCTTGCGATCTTCGGTCAGCAAGCCCGCCGAGCCGCAAAAGACGCAGGTGCCGCCTTCGTCTGACCAGGTGAACCACCAGG
The DNA here is from genome assembly GCA_963839115.1 of uncultured Actinomycetes bacterium. GTDB lineage: Bacteria > Actinomycetota > Thermoleophilia > Solirubrobacterales > 70-9 > VAYN01. The sequence continues at coordinate 45,959 of CAWITM010000001.1, read as the reverse complement.
CGCCGGCGATGTTCCAGCGCTGGCGGTTGACCGAGATCATTTCGAAGGACTTCGAGAGCTCGGCGGCCTGCCCGTAGAGGCCGCGCTGCCAGCGGGTCGGCCCGCTGGCCGAGCCCCAGCCGAGCTCGGTGATGTAGATCGGCGTGTGGCCGTCGTGGTGGGCGCGCATGATCCGCCGCAGGTTGCGCAGCTGCGCGCCCATCGCCTTGGCGTCGGCGACGTAGGGGTGCAGGCCGACGCCGTCGAAGAAGGGCTTGACGTTGCCGGCGGCGTAGACGCGGTTGAGGAAGTCGCCGGAGGCGACGTTGGGCGGCACCTGCAGCGGCCGCCCGAACAGGCCGCCGAGGATCACCCTGGTGCCGGGCGCCGCCTGGTGCAGGACCCGCCCGGCGATGCGGATCAGCTTCGCGTATTCCACCGGGTCCGGTTCGTTTACGTAGCTGACGATGTTCTCCTCGTTCCAGACCTCCCAGAGGTCCACCGGCAGGTAGTCGAGCTTGCGGTGCTGGCTCCAGAAGACCCCTTCCGGCCCGTAGCGGTCGGCGACTTCGCGCAGGAAGCGCGCCCACGAGTTGCGCTGGAAGGCGGTCCGTACCGGCAGGTCGAATTGTTCCGGTGCGACCCATTCCGGCGTGTTGGCGATGAACGGCATCACCCGCAGTCCCGCTTCGGCGGCCATTTCGACCTGCCGGTCCCAGTCCGCCCAGTTGGGTTCGCTGGTCAGCGGGCTCTTCGGCTCGATGCTGGCCCAGTTCATCGGCAGCCGCACGCTGTTGACGCCGGCCTCGCGCATCAGTTCGAAGTCGCGGGCGTTGTTGGGGCTCTGCGGTGAGACCCCGACGAACCCCGGGGGCAACCCGGCGCGCGCGGCCGCCGGCACCGTCAAGAGTGCCGCCAGCACGACCAGGATCGCCAGCTTTCCTTTCATCCCTGCAGTCGGGAAACCCGCCGATTCAGGCAAGGTAGCGGCGTCTCCACAAAGCACGGTAGCGGCCGCGTCGGGAGGATCGCGACGCCGAGCCCCCCGCCTCTGGGATAATCCTCGTCTCTCGGGGCGTGGCGCAGCCTGGTAGCGCGCACCGTTCGGGTCGGTGAGGTCCCCGGTTCAAATCCGGGCGCCCCGATGAGGTTCAAAAGCACCGAACTAGATCGAACAGGAACGAACAGGGCCGAAGTCCGAGGGTCTTGCGAGTTCAGGTTTCGAGGGTGTTCGGGGGACGTTCGGCGGTCGAAAAGGCGTGGAAAAGACGTGGGGCCGGCGAAAAAGGCGTACAGAAGGCGTAGAGACGTCGAATTGCGAGCTGCCCCCCTCGATCCGAGATCGGTCGGGTGGTTAGGGGTCGACGAGAGATGTATCCGGGCCGACCTTCATCCGTCGGTCATCACCTGCTCCACCTTGATGCCGTGGGCGGCCCCATGGGACCGATCCGGCCGAATTTCTTGACCTCGATGTGAATCGGCTCGCCCGGGCGGCGAGCTCTTAGCGGGGCGGGATTCGAGCCCGCGACACCGCCATTTCAGTCGTGTGATGCCAGGTTCGATTGGCCGTCGATGATCGCCTCGATCCGGGGCTTGACGATCCGTTCGAAACGCGCCTGCGCCTCCGAACCGCCAGCCAACGCTCCCTCACCTGCCGGATCGAAGTCACCATGGCGGAGCAGATCTGCGAATTCGGTTGCGACGAGTTCCCGTAGCTCCACCGAAGCCGCACGGACCTCCTCGACCAGCTCCTCACGACGATCGATCAGCGTGATCAGATCCTCGAAATCGTGGCTCCGGAACAAGTCCCCTTCGCCCCGGGCCCTGAACGCCTCGAGCTTCGTGGCCAACAGATAAGGCGGAGGGACGGCGCGGATGGTTCTGCCGGAGGGGAGCTCGACCGCAAACGCGTGCGGGAACGACTTCTTCTGCCAGTGATTCTCGAAGCCGAGGATCGTCGCCTCCGTTGGCATCACGTCGAGGATCAGATCCTCGGCCGGATGGCGGAAGCGGCAGATGACGCCACCCTGGTCGTTCACGAAGCCAAGTTCGCGAAGGCGATCTTCGAACTGGTAGTACTCGGACCGAGAAGCGACCTCGACGATCACATCGACGTCATCAGTCGGTCGAAAGTCGGAGGCCGCCTGGTCGGTGGTCCACAGAGCGACGGTCGCGCCACCGACGAAGACGACATCTCCGCCGACAAGAGGTCCTAGCGCCGATGCCGCGGACTCCAGCATCTCAATCGTCGCCGCACTCATGCAGCTCGGTCCTTGAGACGTGCGCCGAGCTCCTTCGCGGCCAGATTTCTTTCCCGAGCGGCGCCGATACGGATCGCGTCGACCAGAGCCAGCAATTCGTGCAGCGGGGGGTCGTGAAGGACGGCATCCGGCACTCTCGGGTCCAAGGGTTTCAGCGCTATCCCTCGGACCTTCCCGCCGGGAAGCGGCCAGACGGGTGGATTACCATCGGACTGAGCAAGCTGTTCCGACAACGGCGGAGCGGCCCACGCGGTCGGAAGTCCCCGTGCCTCTCCTCCCCACTCGGGCGGGAAGAAGTAGCGCACCCCATGCACCAAGAGCTCCTGGAGAGAAGCGCGCTCGACCTCACGACGGTTGCGGTTGAAGAGCTTGCTCTCAGTCGCGCGTTCGACACTGCGGTGAACCGCTGAGTTGCTCAATCCGAGTTCGTGAGCAACGGAGTCGTACGTCCAGGGCAAGTCGCCGATTCGCGCAAGCTTCAGTAGCACCAAAATGTCTGACGGACCCAACATGTCGTAAGTCTAAAGCCTGCTCATTCCAAATTCCATAATTTGGAATATGGAATGGACCCTTGCAACTGAGTCGCAGCGGAGTCGGGTCGGATCGTCCCCGGATCAGCCTCGGAGAAAGGCGTGGAAAAGGCGCGGCCGCCCGCAACCCCACTTCTCATGCAGACTTGAACCGTTCGCCCCGATTGGATCAGGGTCCGCACGGCCCCGCGTGGCGACTTAAAGCGTCGGTCTGCGGAAGCCGTGCGGGGTGGTGCCGACGATCGGCTCTCCGGCTACGCGCGCCGGTAGCGGATGTGGGTGGCGAGCGGCGAGTGGAGCACCTCGACCGGCTCGAAGGGGAAGGAGTCGGTGCCGTCGAACAGCGACTCGCCGGACCCGAGCAGGATCGGGGCGATGTCGAGCGCGAGTTCGTCGATCACTCCGGCCGCGAGTGCCTGGCGGACGGTCGAGGCGCCGCCGGCGATGTCAATGCCCTTATCGCCTGCCACCTCCTGCGCCTGCGCGTAAGCGGCGTCGAAGCCCTCGGTGACGAAGTGGAAGCTCGTGCCGCCCTCCATCTCGATCGGCTCGTGGGCGTAGTGGGTGAGCACGAAGACCGGCGCGTGGTAGGGCGGCTCGGGACCCCACCATCCGTCCCAATCCTCATCCCACTCGCCGCGGATCGGCCCGAACATGTTGCGACCCATGACGTAGGCCCCGCGCGGTCGCATGAGCCACCCCTGTGCCGTCGCGTCAGCCTCGTTCGCGCGCTCGTCGCCGAGGTGCCAGGCATGGTTCTCCATGGCCCGCTTCGACCCCATCGGGGTCTCGCGGCTCTGGTCCGGTCCGGCGACGAAGCCGTCGAGCGACATCGACATGTGGCAGGTGGTGTCCGACATCGGGTCCTCCAAGTAATTGCGGATTGCAAGCGCCGGGACTGTACCGCAACCGGAAAAGCGGTGGCAGGCTGCAAGTACTATCTACTTCATGGCAACGCGTCCGGCCAGCGAACCTCGCTCCGGCTGCCCGATAAACGCGGCGGTGGAGGTGGTCGGCGACCACTGGTCACTGCTCGTTCTGCGAGACATCATGTTCGCCAACCGGCGGAACTTCCGAGTTCTGCAGGAGTCATTCGAGGAGGGAATCGCCTCGAACATCCTCGCCGACCGCCTCCGACGGCTGGTCGCGGCCGGGATGCTCACGCGAGCGGATGCGGGACGCGGTCGCCGCGTGACCTACAGCCTCACCGAGGCGGCGATCGAGCTGGTGCCGCTGATGGCCGCACTCGGCGAGTGGGGCCTGCGCAACCGAGCCACGAGCCCGACGCACCGCGCGCGATCCGAAGTACTGGTCGCCGGCGGCCCCGCCCTCTGGGAGGACTTCATGGCCGAGCTGCGCACCGTGCACCTCGGGGCGCCCCCGCCGCCGGGCGGTGGTCCGCCCGCCTCGGAGCGAATGGCCGGCGCCTACGCCGAGACCCTCGCCCGCCAGGAGAGCTGAATCGATCCGAGGCGTCCCGAGGCGACGCCGAGACCTTCAGCCGCCGTCGGCGGTGGCGAGTTCGACAAGGGCCTGCTTGAGCAGCTCGTCGGGCTCGGCGGTCAGGCCCTTGGCGCCCAGCTCGGCCGCCACCGCGCGGCGCTCGCCGGAGGCGTCCGCCACGTACATGAGGACCGGCAGCTCGGGAGCGAGGCGGCCCAGCTCGCTCAGCAGCTCCGGCCCGGCCTCGGTGCCGTCGCGGGTCCAATCGCTGATCACGAGGTCGAAGCGGGTCGGGTTGAGCGAGATCTGCTCGAGTGCCGCGGCGGTCCCGAGGGCGTTCTCGACATCGACGCCGAGCCGGCGCAGCAGCATCGCCTCGGTCTTGTTGCTGGCCGGTTCGTCGTCGACCCAGAGAATCCGGCGGCGATCGACCAGCGGTGCCAGGCGGATGCTGAGCAGGGCGAAGGCGCGGAGCTCCTCCCGTCCCGGCGCGTCCTGGTCCCGCGCCGTGTAGGCCTCACCGGCGCGGTCGGCGATCCAGTCGACATCGACGCCGAAGACGCTGAAGCGCGAGACGCCCATCCTCGCGACGATTCGCGCCAGCGGCTTGCGCAACAGCCAGGAGAAGAACAGGAGCAGGACCAGCAGCACCGCGCTCCAGACCGGCGGCACCAGGATTTCGAGCCAGTCGGTCGCGGTCGGCACGCCGGCGATTCTTCTACGGCCGGCGGCGTCAGCGGCGCGGAGTCGCCAGCGCCGCCGATCGGCGCGGTCCCGCTAGGGTCCCGGCGATGGCGACGGCAGGCGGCTTCGAGGCCCACGAGGTCGATCTGCACGGGCACCGCGCGGTCTACCGGACACTTGGCGAGGGTCCCGACACGATCGTCCTGATTCACGGGATGATCAACTCTTCGCGCCATTGGGAGGCGGTGGCGAGGGACCTCGCCGGCTCTCACCGCGTCATCGCCCCCGACCTGATCGGCCACGGCGACGCCGCTACGCCGCGCGGCGATTACTCGCTCGGCGCCCACGCCTCCAGCATCCGCGACCTCCTCGCGACCCTCGGCGTCGAGCGCGCGACGATCGTCGGCCACAGCCTCGGCGGCGGCGTCGCGATGCAGTTCTACTACCAGTTCCCGCAGCTGACCGAGCGCCTGGTGCTGATCTCCAGCGGCGGCCTCGGCGACGACGTCAGTCCGCTTCTGCGCGCCGCCGCCCTGCCCGGCTCGGCCGAGCTGCTGCGGCTGGCCTCGCGGCCGCGACTGGTTGGCGGACTCGCCACCGCGGGCCGTCGACTGCGCGCCCGGGGCAACCGCAACGGCGTCTACCTCCAGTCGGTCGCCCGCGCCCTCGCGCCGCTGCAGGATCCCGGCTCGCGGCGCGCCTTCCTCGAGACGCTGCGGGCGGTGATCGACGTCCACGGCCAGCGGGTCAGCGCCGTCGACCGCCTCTACCTGCTCGGTAAGATGGCGACCCTGATCGTCTGGGGTGAGCGCGACCGCACGATCCCGATCGAGCACGGCCGCGCCGCCGCCGCCGCGATCCCCAACTGCCGCTTCGTCTCCCTCCCCGGCGTCGCCCATTTCCCCAACCTCGAAGACCCCGAGGGCCTCGCCGCGGCTCTGCTGGACTTCCTGGCGACGACCGCGCCGCTTCAGGTCGACGAGGCCGGCTGGGGCGAGGCGATCAACGCCCGCGCCGACCGGGCCTGAGCCAGCGGCGGCCGGTGACCGGCAGGAGGAGGTCCCGGAAGGCCCGGCTCTCCCCCGCTATTCGACTCTCGAGATCGCCGCTTCGACTTCGCCCAGCTTGGCGTTTTCCTGCAGCGTTTCGGTGCCGTGGGGGCCGGTGACGATCATCGCCTGGCCGTAGCGGATGCCGAGCTTGGAGCCGAGTTCTTCGTCGGCCAGGAGGCGTTTGGTGATCGGGCTGGACGAGTCGCGGGCGGTCGCCATCGCTTCTTCCCATTCGGGCCCGTTGAGTTCCTCGACACCGCCGGCGATCGAGGTGAGGAAGTCGGTCTTGAGGCCGTTGCGGTTGTTTTCTTCCTTGGTGACGCCGAACTTTTCGGCCTCTTCCTGGTTGCGGAAGAAGAGGTAGGCGTACTGCCAGCCGTAGCCCTGTTCGGCCGCCGCTTCGACTCCGTAGAAGCCTTCCTCGATCGCGTTTTCGCTGTTCGAGTAGTGGCGGTAGAGCAGCTTGACCGAGCCGGGGCGGGCGTACTTTTCGGCCAGCTCGGGGACCGTTTCGAGGAAGGCTTCGCGGCAGTCGGAGCACTGGACGTCGTTGAAGAGCTGGATCGTCACCGGCGCGTCGGAGGAGCCGAGCCGGCTGCCTTCCTGGGGGACGCCGCCGAAGAGCTCCTGGGCTTCGCCGATCCCGGCGATCTTGATGACGTTCTTGTCGGCCTTCTGGGTCGAGATGTTGACCAGCGAGTAGCCCAGCGCGATCAGCGCCAGGGCGCCGATGATCAGCACCCAGACGCGTCCGCGGCGGGGCATCGCCCGCACCGGCGTCGGCTGCACGGTTCCGTCGATCTCGGCCATCCGCCCCATTATCCCGACCGGCCACCTCGGCCGACCGCAATGTGCGGACGCGGCGATTGACACGTCCGTCCCCAGGGATAAATATGGACTACCTACTTTCACCTACCTCGGGAGGGTCCTGGATGGCCAACCACCTGACGCCGGATGAGCTCGCCGACCAGCTGCACATGAACCAGCAGGAGGTGATCGGCAGATGCGTGGAGATGGGCATCCCGATCTTCCACGGCCGGATCGACAGGACCCTCTTCGAAACCTCGCTGCGCGGGCTCAAACCGAGCCCGGCGCCACCCGTCGCCGCGCCAAGCCGTCCCTGACATAGACTGCCGCACATGGAGGGGAGGGGGTCGCACTCCAAGACGATTGCGGACTTGTTGCCGCGCTCTGCCGAGCTCTACGGCAGTCGTCCGGCTGTGCGCTTCAAGGAGCCCACCGGCTGGGTCGACCGCAGCTTCGACGAGGTCCTGGAGATCGTTCGGCCGCTGGCCCTGGGCCTGATCGCGCTCGGGGTCGAGAAGGGCGACCGCGTCTCGATCCTCGGCAACACCCGCCCCGAGTGGACCTACTTCGACTTCGCGGCGTTGATGGTCGGTGCCACGGTCGTGCCGATCTACCAGACCAACTCGCCGGAGGAGTGCCGCTACGTGCTCGAGAACTCCGACGCCAAGGTCGTCGTCGTCGAGGACGACGAACAGCTGGGCAAGGTCCGCGAGGTCCGCGACCGCCTGCCGGCGCTCGAGCAGATCGTGTTGATGACCGGCGACGCCGACGACGCGCTCTCCTCCGCCGAGCTCGCCGCCAAGGGCGCCGACGTCGACGCCGCCACGCTGCAGGGGCGGATCGACTCGGTCACCTCGGCCGACATCTGCACCTTCATCTACACCTCCGGCACGACCGGCCCGCCGAAGGGCTGCATCATCAGCCACGGCAACTACCGCTCGATGCTCGACATGGTCAACCAGACCAGCGTCATCGAGGACGAAGACCTCACCTACCTCTACCTGCCGCTGGCCCACTCGTTCGCCCTGCTGATCCAGCTCGGCAGCTTCGACCTCGGCGCCACGATCGCCTACTGGGAGTGCGATCCGAACAAGATCGTCCCCAACCTGGTCGAACTGAAACCGACCTACTTCCCCTCCGTCCCGCGCATCTTCGAGAAGATCTACACCGCCGCCACCAGCGGCATGGAAAAAGAGGGCGGGGCGAAAAAAGCGATCTTCGACTGGTCGATCAAGACCGGCGAAAAGATGCGTGCCACCGAGCGCGCCGGCCGCAAACCGGGCTGGCTCCAGCAGCGTCAATACGACTTCGCCGACCGGAAAGTCCTCTCCAAAATCCGCGGCCTGTTCGGCGGCAACATCCGCCTGGCGGTCTCCGGCGCGGCGCCGATCAACCCCGACATCCTGCGCTTCTTCGACGCCGCCGGTGTCTTCGTCGTCGAGGGCTGGGGTATGACCGAGACCTCGACCGCGGCCACCGTCGCCACCGCCGACGAGTTCAAGTTCGGGACGATCGGTAAGCCCTTCCCCGGCTGCGAGGTGAAAATCGCCGAGGACGGCGAGATCCTCGTCAAGGGCCCCAACGTCTTCCAGGGCTACCACAAGAACCCGGAGGCGACGGCCGAGACGATCGTCGACGGCTGGCTCCACACCGGCGACATCGGCAAGATCGACTCCGAAGGCTTCATCAAGATCACCGGCCGCAAAAAGGACATCATCATCACCGCGGGCGGCAAGAACATCACCCCGGCCAACCTCGAGGCCGAGATCCGCCAGCACCCGCTGGTCTCCCAGTGCGTCGTCGTCGGCGACCGCCGTCCCTACCTGGTTGCGCTTGTCACCCTCGATCCCGAGGAGGCGGTCAAATGGGCCAAGGAGCGCGACCTGCCCGAGGACCCCGCCGCCCTCGCCACCAACAAAGACGTGCGCGCCGCGATCGAAGCCCACGTCGAGGAGATCAACAAGAACTTCGCCCGCGTCGAGCAGGTCAAGAAGATCTCGATCCTCCCCCACGACCTCACCCAGGAGACCGGCGAGCTGACGCCGACGCTGAAGGTCAAGCGCGCCGTCGTCACGTCGAAGCACGAGCGGGAGATCGAGGAGCTTTACGCGGCGTAGGCGGTTCGGTGGGCGTTCCGGGGGGCCGCGCCGTCGGTGGTCCCTCCTCTCTCGACTGCTCGCTGGATCGCTTACGGCGCCGAGCGAGGTGCTCTTCGGGCGAGAGTCGCAAAACGTTCGGAGGGACCACCGACGTCCCGTCCCACAGGAAGCTCTAACGAAGGGTCCGAGCCCCGCCGCGATGATCGGATCGCCTGAGCGTGGGGCTTCAGGCTCCTCTGGCGAAGATTCAAAGGGACCCCTCCTCGGAGGGGGATCTCGGTAGGTCCTCCGAACGTTTTGCGCCGCTAGCCCGATAAGCAGCGCGCTTGGCGCCGCAAGCGATCCCGCTAGTCAGGCGAGAGAGGAGGACCTACCGGGAGCCCCCTCCCCCGGTCCGCCGACCTAAGAAGCTTGGCCGGATTGCCGCAGGAGAACCGAGGTCGTCTGCGTCAACACGCGCCGCCAGGCGGACTCGTGCCCGGCCTCGTCCTCTTCGGATTTCTCGACCACCCGTCGCAGACGGCGCTCGGAGATCTCGAGGCCGTGTTTGGCGGCGATCTCGTGGAAGTGCTCGAAATCGCCGGCGAGGCGCTCGGTCACCGATTCGAACCCGTGGCGGGCGATCTCCAGGCGGTGGCCGTAATCCATCACCGGCGTGCCGAACATCAGCTCGTCGTTGAAGTCGGGCTCGAGCAGGATGATGTCGACGCCGGGGTACTTCTCCTGCCACTGTTCGACCGCCTGGTGGAGGCGGGCGTGGGCGATCAGGCGGAAGGTCTGGTTGCCGATCGCCGGCAGGCCCATGTCGGAGACGCGGCGCACGCGGGTGCCGAAGATCGTTGGGATCGTCTTCTCGAAGTCGTTGATGTAGGGGACGAGCGGGTTGACGACGACGATGAACTTGGCGCCCTTTTCGACCGCGATGTCGACGTTGGTGGTCGAGCGGATGCCACCGTCGATCAGCTGGCGGCCCTTGAGATCGACGGGTTTGTAGACGATCGGCAGCGCCGTCGAGCACTCGACCGCTTTCGAGATCGGCACGTCGTTCCACTCCGGCTCGCCGAAGACGATTCGCTCGCAGGTGTCGAGGTCGGTCGCGGTGAGGTAGAGCTCGGGATCGAGGACCCGGAAGTCGTTGGTGCGGCCGCCTTCGGTCAGGGCTTCGGCGATGTAGGTGCTGAGGCCGGCGCCCGAGTAGAGCCCGGTCGGCAGGTTCTCCGCCATCGCCACGCCAAGGTCGAGGACCGAGAGCTCGCGGATGCGGATCAGCGCCCGGATCGCCTCCATCGTGCGCAGCGGCATCAGCGCCGTTTTCTGCAGGAAGCCGAGGTAGTTCGGTTTCAGCACCCGGTTGAGCTGCAGGTCCTCGAGCTCGGAGGGGACGTCGGTGTTGATCACCTGCATCATCTCGTCGGGGGTGATCCCGTTGGCCAGCATCGAGGCGACGAAGGAGCCGGCGCTGGTGCCGACGTAGACGTCGAAGTTGTTGACCGTGCTGTTGACGGCGAGCAGGTCGAGCGCGCGCAGAGCGCCGATCTCATAGACGCCACCGGTGAAGCCGCCGCCGCCGAGGACCAGTGCGGTCTTCGACGGCTTTTTGCGCCGTTTCGCTTTACGACGCGGTTTGGATTCGATGTCGACGACTTTTCCCATCGGTAAACAGGAAGTATCCCAGGGTCGGCGGCCGCTCCGCCCGCTACCTTCCCCGCCAGCCGTGTTGAGGGGGGAGATGAGACGAATTTCGATCGCGGTCGCGGCGGCGTCTTGCGCGCTGCTCCTGGCCGCCGGCAGCGCCGCGGCGGCGAGCCCCTGCGCCCAGATGCAGTCCTGGCTGAAGGAAGGCGGCGGCGCCACCAGCGGCCTAGTTGTCGTCGACGCCGAAAGCGGCGAAACGGTCTGCGCCAGCGGCGCCACCCGGCAGCTGCCCCTGGCCTCCAACACGAAGCTCTTCACCACCTCAACGGTGCTCGCCAAACTCGGCCCGACGACCCGGATCCCGACCAAGGTCTTCGCCCAGGGACCGATCGAAGACGGCGTCCTCCACGGCAGCCTCTACCTGCAGGGCGGCGGCGATCCGGTGCTCGGCACGCCCGCCTTCTACAACGGCTACCTCGCCGGCCTCGGCACCAACATCTACGCGCTGGCGCCGCAGATCGCCGCCGCCGGGATCAACCGGGTAACCGGACGCCTCTTCGCCGACGACACGATCTTCGACCGCAAACGCGGCGTCGCCGACTCCGGCTACGCGACCAGCTCCTACATCGGCCCGCTCTCCGGCCTCGACTTCAACTCCGGTTTCGCCGGCTCCACCAGCACCAGCGGCTTTTCATCCGACCCCGCCAAACTGGCGGCCGCAAAGCTCGACCGCAGCCTGATCACCGCCGGCATCCAGATCTCGCCGACCGTCGCCCTGGCCAAAACGCCGGCGGGGGCCAAGCGCGTCGGCCTGATCCGCTCGCCGCAGCTGACCGAAATCGTCAACACGACCGACGTCGACTCCGACAACTTCCTCGCCGAGATGCTGATCAAGCTGCTCGGGGCGCGCTTCGGCGGCCTCGGCACGACCGCCAACGGCGCCCGCGTGGTCGAGGAATTCGCCCGCTCGGTCGGTTCCGGCATCCATTCGGTCGACGGCTCCGGCCTCACCCGCACCAACCACGCCTCCGCCGAACAGGTCGCCCACCTGCTGCTTGGGTTGCGGGAAGAGCCGTTCTACGAAGAATTCGTCCAGGACCTGGCGCTGGCCGGCAAGGAAGGCACCGTCGACGGCCGCATGAAGGGCACCGCCGCCTACGGCCGCTGCCGGACCAAGACCGGGACCCTGACCGGGGTCAGCAACCTCTCCGGCTACTGCTTCAACACCAGCGGCAAGCAGATGATCTTCTCGGTGCTGATGGGCAGCGTCACCGACATCGGCCTCGCCCACCTCGACCAGGACCGCATCGCCGGCGCCGTCGCGTCCTACTGATCCTCGGCCAGGATCTTTCGCAGACCGTCTTCGTCGAGGACGGGGGTCTCGTATTTCTCGGCTTTGGCGAGCTTCGAGCCGGGGTTGTCGCCGGCGACGAGGTAGTCAGTTTTCTTCGATACCGAGTTGACGACCTTGCCGCCGGCGCCCTTGACCAGTGCCGCCGCCTCCTCGCGGGTCAGCTCCGGCAGGGTGCCGGTGAGGACGACGGTGCGGCCTTCCAGCGGTCCCCCGGTGGCGCGGCGTTCTGAGGGGTCGGCCTCGAGCCGAAGGCCTTTCGACTTCAGCCGCTCGACCAAGGCCCAGGTCGGCTCGTCGCGGATCGACTCGGCGATCTGCTCGGCCATGATCGGACCCACCCCCTCGACCTCCTCGATTCGCTCCGGATCGGCCTCGTGGAGGGCGTCGATCGAGCCGAAGTGGTCGGCCAGCGCCTCGGCGGTGACGTAGCCGACGCCGGGCAGGCCGAGCGCGTAGAGAACGCGTTTGAAGGGGCGCCCGCGCGAGTTCTCGATCGAGGCGACGAGGTTGCGCGCCGAGGTCTCGCCGAAGCGATCCAGCTCGACCAGCCGCTCCTCGGTCAGGTCGTAGATGTCGGCGACGTCGGCGATCAGGCCCTTCTCGAGGAAGACCGAGGCCTGCTTTTCGCCGAGCCCGTCGATGTCCATCGCCCCCTTGGAGACGAAGTGTTTGACGTGCTGCCAGGACTGGCCGGGGCAGCCGGTGCGATTGGGGCAGATCGTGAAGACGGAGCCCTCAGGCTTGATCGTCTCGGTCCCGCAGGACGGGCATTTCTTCGGCGGCTTCGGTTTGCGGGCGCTCTTGTTCTCCCGCGGCAGTTTCGGCGAGACGACCTGGGGGATGACGTCTCCGGCCCGCATCACGACGACCTGGTCGCCGTTGCGCACGTCCTTGCGGGCCAGGTCCTCCTCGTTGTGGAGGGTCGCGGTGGAGACGGTGACGCCGCCGACGTGAACCGGGTCGAGCATCGCGAACGGCACCAGGTGGCCGGTCCGCCCGACGTTCCAGACAACCCGCTCCATCCGCGTGACCGCCGTCGTCGGCGGGAACTTCCAGGCGATCGCCCAGCGCGGCTCGCGGCCGACCACGCCGAGCTCTCGCCAGAGCGCCTTCTCGTCGACCTTGACGACGACGCCGTCGATCTCGTAGTCGAGGGTCTCGCGCCGCTCCTCCCAGCGGTGACAGGCCTTGACGACGCCCTCGACGCCGCGGTGGTGCTCGGTGTCGGGATTGACCTTGAAGCCGCGCTCGCGCAGCCATTCGACCTCGTCCATGTGGGTGGGGAGATCGAGGCCGCGCACGGCGCCGATCCCGTAGATCCAGGTCGAGAGCGGCCGTTCGGCGGCCAGCGCCGGGTCGAGCTGGCGGATCGAGCCGGCGGCCGAGTTGCGCGGGTTGGCGAAGGTCGGTTCCTCCCTTTCGGCGCGGCGCTCGTTCAGCGCGCGGAAGGCGGCGATCGGCAGGTAGGCCTCGCCGCGGACTTCGATCAGCTCCGGCGCGCCGGCGATCTTCAGTGGCACCGAGCCGATCGTGCGGAGGTTCTGGGTGACGTCCTCGCCGACCCGCCCGTCGCCGCGGGTGGCGCCGCGGACCAGCACCCCGTCCTCGTAGGTGAGGGTGATCGCGAGGCCGTCGATCTTCGGCTCGGTCGTGTAGCTGAACTCCGAGGCGGCGATGTCGAGGCGCTTCAGGTAGTTGGCGAGCCGGGTCTCCCAGGCGCGCAGCTCCTCCTCGCTGCGGGCGTTGGCCAGCGAGAGCATCGCCTCGTGGTGGGAGACCGGCGCGAAACGCTCGAGCGGCGGTGCGCCGACGCGCTGGGTCGGCGAATCGGCGGTGCGCAGGTCCGGATGCTCCGTCTCGATCTCGCGCAGCTCGTTCAGCAGCGCGTCGTAGACGTCGTCGCCGACCTCGGGTTCGTCGTGGACGTAGTAGAGCCGGTTGTGGCGATCGAGCTCCTCGCGAAGCTCGGCCGCGCGCTGCTCGGGCGAGTCGGTCACGCCGTCGCGCAGGCCGCGAGCATCTCCTCGAACCCCCAGCCGCGGAGTCGATCGATGCCGCCGTGATCGGTGAGGTCGAAATGGATCGGCGTAACCGCGATCCGCCCCTCGGCGACCGCGAAGAGGTCGGTCCCGCCGATCTCCTCGTAGCCCGGTTTCCAGCCGTAGATCTCATAGCGCTTGCGACCGCCCTCCCCGCGCTCGTCGAGCAGCCGCAGCTCGTCGTTGTAGATCCGTTTGCCGAGCCTCGTCACCTCGATCCCGCGCGGCTCGCCGGCGGGGCAGTTGACGTTGATCAGGGTCGCCTCCGGCATCGCCTGCTCGCGCAGGCGGCCGACCAGCTGGGCGGCGAAGGCAGCAGCGTGCTCGAACTCGAAGTTGCCGCTGACGTAGCCCATGCCGCCGCTCGAGGACTGCTGGGAGAAGGCGACTGCGGGGATGCCGAGGATGATCCCCTCGAGCGCCGCCGCGACCGTGCCCGAGTAGGTGATGTCGTCGCCGAGGTTGGCGCCGTGGTTGATCCCGGAGACGATCAGATCGGGACGGCCGCCGACCAGCCCGAGCTCGGCGATCCGCACGCAGTCGACCGGCGTGCCGTCGATCCCATAGCCCTTGTCGCCGTCGTCGAACTCGATCTCTTCGACCGAAAGCGGCGCCCGCGTGGTGATGCTGCGAGCGGTGGCGCTGCGGTTGGTGTCGGGGGCGACGGCCTCGATCTCGAGACCCTCGACCTCGCGCAGCGCTCGCCGCAGCGCCTGCAGGCCAGGCGCCATGATGCCGTCGTCATTGGTGATCAGTACTCGCACGTTCGGCTCCCGATTCTAGGTGTCGGGTCCGACTGGCTGGTCTGCTGGATACTGGCCGCCGTGCCGACGTTGCGGCTGGACATCGAATACGACGGCTCCGGCTTCCGCGGCTGGGCCCGCCAGCCCGGCCTGCGCACCGTGCAGGGCGAGCTCGAGGCCGCCCTCGCCCAGATCCTCCGCGAGGAGGTGACGCTTGTAGTGGCCGGCCGCACCGACACCGGCGTCCACGCCCGCGGCCAGGTAGCGAGCTTCACCACCGCCGCGGCGCTGCCGCCGGACCTGCGCCGCAGCCTCGACGGCGTCAGCCCCCGCGACATCGCCGTCACCGCCGCCACCGTCGTCCCCGACTCCTTCGACGCCCGCGGCGACGCCCGGTCGCGCTCCTACGTCTACCGCCTGCTCACCCGGCGGACTCCCAGCCCGTTCGAGCGCGATCGCTCCCTCCACTGGCCCCACCAGGTCGACCTCCCGGCCCTCGAAGCCTGCGCCGCCGCCCTGCTGGGAAGCCACGACTTCACCGCCTTCACCCCGACCCAGACCGACCACGTCCGCTTCGACCGCGACATCCTCGCGGCGGCCTGGACCCAGGCCGAGGACATCCTGACCTTCCGCATCGCCGCCGATGCCTTCATGCGCAACATGGTGCGGGTTCTGGTCGGCACGATGCTCGAAGTCGCCTCATCGCGCCGCACCATCGAGAGCTTCACGGCGCTCCTCGAAGGCGCCCCGAGGTCCGCCGCCGGCGAAACCGCTCCCCCCCACGGGCTCTGCCTGGAGTCGGTCAGCTACGGAAGCGGGCGTTCCGAGGGCTCGTACTAAAAGAGGCTGATCCGCCAGACCCCCGTTGACTGGTGGAGCTGCTGAACGTACGATCGCGCCGTGCTCGGTGCTCTCGTCCTGATTGCTCGGCTCGGTATGGCGACGATTTTTATTTTCGCTGGGGCCGCGAAGCTGCTCGACCTGAAAGGGACGCGGCGCATGCTCGCCGAGTTCGGGGTTCCCCCCAAGCTCACGCCCGGCGCGGCTCTCGCGCTGCCAGCGGTGGAGCTGGCCGCTGCCGCGCTTCTGATCCCGAGCCCGACCGCTCGGGCCGGCGCCGTCCTCGCCCTGCTTCTGATCGCGGTCTTCATCGCCGTCGTCGCCCGCTCCCTGGCCCGCGGTGAGCAGCCCGACTGCAACTGCTTCGGCGCGATCCACTCCGAACCGATCAGCCGCTGGACCCTCGTCCGCAACCTCGGCCTCGGCGCCGTCGCGGCGGCACTCATCGCCACCGCCCCCGGAGCGAGCCTTGGCTCGCTCGACGGCGGCACCGTCGTCGCTGTGGCCGCTGCCCTCGGTGGCGTCCTCCTGCTCGGGCTGACCTGGTTCACTTGGGAGCTCTTCAAGCAGAACGGCCGCCTCCTGACCCGGGTCCGGGCGCTCGAGGAGATGTCCGGCGCGCCGCCGACGTTCACCCTCCCTGGCCCTCCCGACAAAATCGGCGGGCTTGCCGTGGGTGACCTCGTCCCCGATCTGGCCCTGGCGACGCCGGACGGCGGCATCCGCTCGGTGCGTGAGCTGGCGAGGAGCGCCGCGACGCCCGTCGCCCTCGTCTTCACCAGTCCGGGCTGCACGGGCTGCGATCAGCTGACCGACCGCATGCCGGCGCTGCGGGACCAGCTCGGCGGCGCGCTCGAGCCGGTGCTCCTCGTCAACGGACACGGCCCTCATGTCGCCGCCGCGGCGGCCCGGGGTCTCTCCGTCCTCGTCCAGGAGGACCGCGAGGCGATCTTCGCCTTCGCCGTCGGGGCGGTCCCGGCGGCGGTGATCGTCGACCGCGAGGGCAGGATTGCGAGCGCGACCGCGATGGGTCCCGACGCGGTGGAAGAGCTTTTGCTGGGAATGAAAGCGGTAACTGAGCTGAATGTCATCGAAAGTGTGGGAGGAGTGCGATGAGTCTTTTCGACGAACGCGCCGAAGGCGCCGCCCAGCGGCGACGACGCGACGGCGGCAACCGGATTCCGCCGGCCGACGTCAGGGCGCTGAAAACGGCCCTGGGGACCCAGCACCGCAAGCTGGAAGACGACCTCTCCTCGGTCGACGTGCTGCTCCACACCGACCCGAGCAACCCGAACGCGCCGGTGGAACAAGGGCCGCCGCTGCCCGGGACTCCTTCGGCCGCACGGGCCGCCGACTTCATCGGCCGGGTCGCCGACGACATCCGCAAGGTCCGCAACGCAGTCTTCAATATCGACATCGACCAGAAGGACAAGCGGATCCTGGTCACCGGCTTGTTTCACCTCGCAAGCGCATGGGACTTCCGAGCTCAAGCCGTCGAAGCGACGGACCCGGTCAAGGCGGCAGCTGCATTCAAGAAGGCACATGAAGACGAAGGGGACGCGGCGGCGGCCCGCAAAATCCTGGAAAAGTACTTTCCCGACGCATCAGAAGAAGAAGGCGAATCATGACCCCGCCTTCGGAGAGCTGGTTCGATCGCCTGGCCGCGAAGCCACACACTCGGCGTCAAGGGATAAAGGCCGCAGCACTGGGAACGGCGGCGGCGGTCGGCGCCGGCCTCCCGTTCGCCCGCTCTCTGCCGACCGCGTCCGCGGACGCCAACGATTGTCGCAAGGGCTGCGTCTATGTGGCCAACCAGCAGTACGCGGAACGCTCGCGAACGCTCGCGACCGGGTACGGCTTGTTTAACACCAGCTCGTCAGCGATCCTCACCGGTCCGTTAGGGCCTGCTGCGTTCATCTACCAACTGTTCGTCTCAAAGCAGCAGGTCCGGATTACCGACGAAGGGGTCGCCTCCCACCGCTCGAGCGTATCGGGCTGCTTCAAGCCCGGCTGCTCCGGGTTCGACCCCTTCGCCTCGGGTGGACCCTGCGAGAACTGCGTCGGGGAATTCCACTGCAACCCCTGTGCCGTGGAAGAAATCGGCTACGTCTGCTGCGTGTACGCGCCGAAAGACTGCCACGGGGACTGTTGCCCGACGACGGTCGCTCCGGGCTGCCCGTAGCGCGAATCAGATGGCTACCTCGAGCTAGACGAGCTCGAGGTAGACCATCTCGGTCGAGTCGCTGCGACGCGGACCGAGCTTGACGATGCGGGTGTATCCCCCGGGCCGCTCGGCATAGCGCGGGGCGACCTCGTCGAAGAGCTTGTGGACGATGAACTTGTCGTTGTGCAGCGAGGCGAGCGCCTGGCGGCGGGCGTGGAGGTCGCCGCGTTTGGCCAGCGTGATCAGTTTCTCGACCTCGGGCTTGACCGCCTTGGCCTTGGCCTGGCTGGTCTCGATCCGCTCGTGCTCGATCAGCTGCTTGGAGAGGTTCGAGAGCAGCGCCTCGCGGTGGGCGGAATCACGACTCAGCTTGTTGCGCTTCTTGCGGTGACGCACTGTTCTCCTCCGCTGCTGCTCTCGACCGGGTCCGGTTAATCCTGCTGGAGATCGAGGCCGCGGGCGTGCAGGGTCTCGATAACTTCCTCGATCGACTTCGAGCCGAAGTTCGGGATCGCGTTCAATTCGGCGCGCGACTTGCGGACGAGGTCGCCCACCGTCTGCACGCCGGCCCGCTTCAGGCAGTTGTAGGAGCGGACGCCGAGTTCGAGCTCCTCGATCAGGATCTCGTCGAGGCCGTTGGCGCTGGCACCACCGTCGCCGTTGCCGGCCGCGGCAAGCGCGTCGGCGGCGATCTGCGGAGCCGGTTCACGCGCGGTCAGCTCCTCGACGCGGTCGGCGTCGGTGAAGATCGCCAGGCTCTTGATCAGGATCTCGGAGGCCTCGCGCAGCGCCGCCGCGGGCTCGATCGAGCCGTCGGTCTCGAGATCGAGCTCGAGTTTGTCGAAGTCGGTGCGCTGGCCGACGCGGGCCGCCGAGACGGCGTAGGAGGCGCGGCGGATCGGCGAGAAGATCGAGTCGATCGGGATGACGCCGATCGGCTGCTCGTCGTTCTTGTTCTCTTCGGCCGGCGAGTAACCGCGGCCGCGGCCGATCGTCAGGTAGACCTCGAGTTTGGTTTTTTTCTCGAGCGTCGCGATCGGCGCCTCGGGATTGAGGATCTCGACACCCGAGGGCAGGTCGATGTCCTTGGCCTTGATCTCGCCGGGGCCGGTCGCCACCAGCGGCGCCTCGACCTCGTCGGCGTCGGTGTGCATGCGGACGACGAGGTCCTTCAGGTTCAGGACGATGTCGGTGACGTCCTCCTTGACGCCCGGCACGGTGGAGAACTCGTGCGCGACACCCTCGATGCGGACGCTGGTGATCGCGGCGCCGGCGAGCGAGGAGAGCAGGACGCGGCGAAGGCTGTTGCCGAAGGTGTAGCCGAAGCCCTTGTCGAGCGGCTCGATCGTGAACGTGCCGCGACGGTCGTCGGCTTTGTCGGAGATGATGCGGGGGACCTGGAAATCAGTGGGCATGAGTTCCTTGCGTTGCGTATTTCTGAATTGGGGTCCGGGCTACTTGGAGTAGAGCTCGACGATGAGCTGCTCCTGAACCGGCGCCGAAATCTCGGAGCGCTCCGGGAAGCGCAGGACTTTGGCGGTGAGGGCGTCGTGGTCGGCCTGCAGCCACGCGGGGACGGTGGAGACGAGCTCCGTCGCTCGCCGCACGGTGTCGGCTGCGTTGGAGCCGGCCTTGATCGAGATGATGTCCTCGGGACGCACCTGGTAGGAAGGAATGTCGACGCGGCGGCCGTTGACCTGCCAGTGGCCGTGGTTGATCAGCTGGCGGGCCTGGCGCCGCGAGGCGGCGAAGCCGAGCCGCACGAGAACGTTGTCCAGCCGCGACTCGAGCAGGCGCAGCAGGTTCTCGCCGGTGACGCCGTCCTGCCGCGAGGCCTGTTCGTAGTAGGCGCGGAACTGTTTCTCCAGCACCTGGTAGTAGCGGCGGGTCTTCTGCTTCTCGCGCAGCTGCAGGCGGTACTCGCTCTGGCGCAGGCGGCCGCGGCCGTGATCGCCGGGCGGGTAGGAACGGCGCTCGACACCGCACTTGTCGGTGAAGCAGCGCTCGCCCTTGAGGAAGAGTTTCTGGCCCTCGCGCCGGCACTGCTTGCACTGCGGGGAGGTATCGCGAGCCATTAGACGCGCCTCCGCTTCTTCGGCCGGCAGCCGTTGTGGGCCTGCGGGCTGACGTCCTTGACGGTGGTGACGTCGAGGCCGGCGGCCTGCAGCGAGCGAATCGCCGTCTCACGGCCCGAACCCGCGCCCTTGGCGAAGACTTCGACGCGCTCGAGGCCGTGTTCCATGCCTTTTTTGGCGGCCGCGTCGGCGGTCACCTGGGCGGCGAACGGAGTCGACTTGCGGGAGCCTTTGAAGCCGGCGGAACCAGCCGACTCCCAGGCGATCACGTTGCCGTCGGTGTCGGTGAGGGTGACGATCGTGTTGTTGAAGGAAGTCTTGATGTGCGCCTGCCCGTAGGTGACGTTCTTTTTGACGCGGCGACGCGTACGCCCTTTGGAGGCTTTTTTCTCGGCCATCGTCTGCTCCTACCTGGGTTTCTTCTTGCCGGCGATGCTGAGGCGGCGTGGCCCCTTGCGACCGCGGGCATTGGTCTTGGTCCGCTGACCCCGGACCGGCAGGCCGCGCCGGTGGCGCAGGCCTCGGTAGGAGCCGATCTCCATCAGCCGTTTCACGTTCTGGGACCGCTCGCGCCGCAGGTCACCCTCGACCTCGTGGTTCTCGACCGCGTCGCGAAGGCGGATGACCTCTTCCTCGGTGAGGTCCTTGCCGTTCATGCCGGGGTCGATCCCGGTCTCCCCGAGGATTTTCAACGCCGTCGAATGGCCGATGCCGAAGATGTAGGTGAGCCCGATCTCGATCCGTTTGTTGTCGGGGATGTTGACCCCCGCGATCCGTGCCATGGCTAACCCTGCCTCTGCTTATGTCGCGGGTTCTGGCAGATCACCAGGACCGCGCCATTTCGGCGGATCACCTTGCACTTCTCGCACATCGGCTTGACGGAAGCTCGAACCTTCATCGCTCCGGATTCTCTCGTGGACTACAGGACTCCCGCCGGTCCCATGAATTGGACCGCAGGGTGACACGTCGGCACTAGGGCCGACGAAGAAAGATAGCAGGCGGCCACAGCCGAGGACGGGCGCCGTCGGGGGCACCGCCAGCCGTAAAGGATGGCAGACTCCCCAGCGTGAACCAGGCGACTTTCGACGCCGTCGACGCCTTCGTCGCCGGCAACCTGCTCGGCGAGGACGGTGATTTGGCGGCGGTCCAGCGGGCGGCCACGGAGGCCGGATTGCCGCCGATCCAGGTCTCTCCGCCGCAGGGCCGGATGCTCCAGATCCTCGCCCGCCTGCAGGGCGCCCGCAAGATCCTCGAGTTCGGGACGCTTGGCGGCTACAGCGCGATCCTGCTGGCGCGGGTGCTGCCGGCGGGCGGCAGGCTGATCACGCTCGAGTACGACCCCGCCCACGCCGCGGTCGCCCAGGCCAACTTCGAGCGCGCCGGCGTCGCCGACCGGATCGACCTGCGCGTCGGCGCGGCGCTCGACGCGCTGCCCGAGCTCGAGGACGAGGCCCCGTTCGACCTCGTCTTCATCGACGCCGACAAGATCAACACGCCCAACTACTTCGCCTGGTCGCTCGACCACTCGCGGCCCGGGAGCCTGATCATCGCCGACAACGTCGTCCGCGACGGCACCCTGGCCGACCCCGACGGCGACGCCTCCACCCAGGCCCAGCGCCATCTCCACGAGATGCTGGCCAACGAGCCGCGGGTCACCGCGACGACGATCCAGACCGTCGGCTCGAAGGGATATGACGGCTTCACCCTCGCCCTCGTCGAGGGCTAGCTGGCCTAACCCAAAGTTCCGAATTAGCCGGCCTTCTCCCCGCTCCCGCCCAAACGCAGGGGAGAACTTCGACCCCCAGGTCACTTGTCGCCGTATGGGAGACGAGCGACCCGGAGGTCGATACGGACCGGTGGCTAGGTTGGCGGCTGAGCAGCATGGCGTGGTGAGCGTGCGTCAGCTGGCGTTGCTCGGTCACTCCCGCAAAGCGGTGGCGAAGGCGGCGAAGAGCGGGCGGATGCATCGGATCCACCGGGGCGTTTACGCGGTCGGGCACGAGCAGCTGACCTGGGAGGGGCACTGCCTTGCGGCGGTCCTTGCCCACGAACCGGCGCTCGCCAGCCACACCAGCGCCGGCTGGCTGTGGGAACTGCTCGATTCGCGGCCGAGCACCTACGAGTTCACCGCCGCCCATCGCCGTCGTTCCACCCCCGGCATCCGCTTCCACGCCGGGGTGCTCAAAGGCGCCGACATCGCACACCGCCGGGGGATCCCCGTCACCTCGGCGCCGCGCACCCTGCTCGACCTGGCGGGCCGTCCCCGCCAGTTGCCGACGATCGACCGGCTGCTGCACCGAGCGGCGGAGCTCGGGCTCCTCGACCGGCGGGCGCTCGAAGAGCTGCTGGCGCGAACGACGGGGCACCCCGGACATCCCCGCCTACGCGAGGCGCTGCGGCTCTACCAGCCGCGTACCCGGGTGACCCGCTCCGAGCTCGAGCGCTGTTTCCTCGCTCACCTCGAAGCCGCCCGCCTGCCGGCCCCGGCGACCAACTACATCGTCGGCGCCTACGAGCTCGACTGCTACTGGCTCGACGAGCGCTTCGGCGTCGAACTCGACGTCTACGCCACCCATGGCTCGCCGCTCTCCTTCGAGCGCGACCGGGAACGGACGGACGACCTTCTAGCGATCGGCGTCGAGATCGCGAGGGTCACCGACCTGCGGCTCGAACGCGAACCGGCGGCGGTCATGGCGCGGGTCGCGGCCCACCTCGAACGCCGGCGGGCCGCCAACCGGCAGCCCGCCCCTCGCCTCAGCGCGGCAATCGCTGGGTCGGCGTCACGACCTGCTGGAACGTGGGCCGGTTCTGGTAGGGGAAGGCGCCGAGGGTGACGCCGGCGGTTTCGGTCGGCCGGTTGGCGTCGAAGCAGGCCGGCCCGGGGGTCGCGGCGCATTCGTGATTGCCGCCACCGTAGAGCTCGGCCGGCGTCGTCTTCAACGCTTCGGTGAGGCTCTTTTCGAGCACCGCCTTGCACTTCTTGGCCGAGCCTTCGCCGCAGTAGACGCGGCTCCACGGCGCCTTGGTGTCGCCGAAGAGATCGCGCAGATCCTTGTCTACGTAGCTGAACCAGCCGTCGTCGAAGCTCGGTTCGGTCGGCGAGCCACCGGTGTAGCTGCCGGTTTCCAGCATCCCTTCGAGCTTGCCCATGACCTTTGAGCCCAGCGCCGGCTTGAACTCGGCTTCGAGCAGCTTCGGCCACCAGGCGTCCATCAGCTCGATCGCCGGCGTTTCCTCGTCTTCGCCGTTGCGATCGAGGTCGCGGCGGTGCGAGCCGTTCTTCTGCCAGGCGCGCAGGGTCGTGATCGCCTTGCCGAGCTTCGGCGAGTCCGGTTTACCGATCGCCTTGAACAGAAGCGGCAGGATCTTCACCCCGCGCAGGTCCTGGCTCGCCGGTTCCTCCATCGCCCGCACCAGTTCGGCGATCGTCATCCGCTTCTTGCCCGCCGTCGCCGCGCGCACCTTGTCGGCGATCAGCTGCGAGCGGAAGACGGGGCCGTAGTCGTACTTGTCGTCGGCCGCCGCCCATTCCGGCGCCTGCTTGTTGTTCCAGGAGACGAGGAAGTTCGGGTCGACCGCCTGCGGGTGTTTGGAGAAGGGCAGCCATTCGGCCGTCTGGGTCTTCGGGTTGAAGCCTTTCCAGTCGTACTTGCCGGTGCCGAGGATCGGGAAGTCAGGCGAGGTGCCCTTGGCCCGCTGCGGCATCGCTCCCGACAGCGCGTAGGCGATGTGTTCGGAGTCGATGTAGCTCCAGTTGAACAGGAAGTTGATGTCGGAGATCGCTTTTTTGAAGCCCTTGACCCCGGTCACCACGCCCGGTTCGTTCAGCTCGGCGAAGCCGATGATCGAATCGGCCTCGTGGAAGTAGGTCGAGCGCTGGTGGACGAAGGCGACCTTCTGGCCCTTGACCCTGCCGCGGGCGAAGACGATGCCGTGCACCGTCCGGTAGGCGGTCAGGGTCTGGGCGCCGGCGGCGGTTTCGTCGATCGCGTTGGGCGTCCAGGTCTCGCTCTTGGAGAGCTTTTCCATCGCCAGGCACTTGCCCTTGTAGAGGTAGTGGAAATTGTCCTTGCAGAGGACCTCGGCGAAGGTGTCGACGTTGTCGGAGGTCGCCGTCGTCGCACTCCAGGCGTAGTCGCGACCATGGCCGAGCTCGACGAAGAGGTTGACGCCGGCGAAGGCGGCCCCGCGGGCGTCGATGCCCGGTCCGTGCAGGTCCTCCTCCATCAGGATCTGCGGGATGTAGTAGCCGACCTGCGGGCCCATCACCGCGATCGGGTGGCCGTCGGCCGAGTGCTTTGCCGAGACGAGCTCCCAGTTGGAGGCGTGGCCGGCCGATTCGAGCGCCGCCTGCAGGCGACCGCCGATGGTGCCGAGGCCGGTCGCCGGCGACGTCCCCGAGGAAGCCGACGCGGTCTTCGTTTCGCGCACGCTGTTCTTTTCCGGCAGCGCCAGCCCGGACTTGGCAAAGGCGCTGCGGGTCTCGTAGGGGAACTTCTTGGCGATCGTCGTCGGCGCTTCCGGATCGTTCTTGGAGCGGAAGTCTTCCCACGCCTTGCGGCCCTTGGCCTTGCCCATGTGTTCGACGAAGGCCTCCATGGTCAGCGCCGAGTTCAGCTCGTTGCCACCGCCCTTGCCGAAGATGCCGCCGACCAGTGAGGCGATCGCGACGATGTCGGTCGGTTTGAACGGTTCGATGGTCCTGTTGAGCACCGAGTACTCCGACGGCTTCAGCGCCGGATTGAGGTTGGCGGCGGCGATGTAGGCATTGATGCCTTCGCAGTAGGCGGTGACGTCTTCGATTGCCTGCTGGCCTTTCTGGCCGTATTCCTTGGGCGCCATCGCCAGCTGCTTTTCGAGGTCGGCTTCGGTGTAGGGGGCGAAGCTCCACTGGGCGGCGTCGGCGCCGGCGTTGGAGCCACCGAGGAAGGAGGCGAGTTCGGCGCGGCCGGTGTGGCGCAGCACGTCCATCAGGAAGAGGCGGTCGTTGGCGCCCGCGTAGCCGGCGCCGAACATCGTGTCGGCACGGGTTTCGCCGTAGATGTGGGGGATGCCGTAGGCCGAGTCGCGCTGGATGACCACGCCGGCTTTCGGTTCGATCGTCGATTCGAGCTGTCCCGGCGGCACCCCGAAGGTGGCGTCCTTGTAGTAGTTCGGGATCTGTTCGTCGGTCAGCGTCGGCGCTCCGTAGAGGAGGTTTTCATAGAGCGGCTGCTGGTCGTTGAAGTGCGGCGGGATCGCGCCGAGCCCGCGGAACTGGAAGAGCTGCTGGAGGTTGTCGAGGCCGTTCTCGCCAGGAGGCAGGACGTTGCGGAAGCCGCCGGCGTCATTGGTGCCGTAGGGCTGGACCGCCGCACCGGCGCTGCCGGCGAAGATCGCGCCCGCCGCAACCGCGGCAAGGCAGAACGAAAGAACCGCACGCAACGAACGCCACCTATTCACGAATCCTCCTCCAAAGGGTTCCAGGCAGCCTCCCGAGCCGCCAAGCCAGCATATGCCTTCCGGCGGCGTTGCGAATCCCGCGGCGGGGGCGGCGCTCCGCGCCGGCGCTACTTGGCTTCGTGCCAGGGAGTGAGGATGCGGGGACCGTCGGGGGTCACCGCGACGGTGAACTCGAAGTGGGCGGCGAGGCTGTCGTCTTCGGAGTACACCGCCCAGCCGTCGTCGCCCATCCGCACCAGCGGGCCGCCGGCGTTGACCATCGGCTCGATCGCCAGCACCGTCCCCTCCTCCAGCTCCGGGCCCTTGCCGGGCTCGCCGAAGTTCGGGACCTGCGGCTCCTCGTGCATCTCGCGGCCGATCCCGTGGCCGACCAGGGTGCGGATCACCGAGAGCCCCTCGGCCTCGACCGAGGCCTGGATCGCCGAGCTGACGTCGCCGAGGTGGTTTCCGGCGCGCATCTGCTCGACCCCGGCGAAGAGCGCGTTCCTGGTCACCTCGAGCAGGTTCTTGGCCTCGACCGAGATCGGCCCGATCGGGACCGTCACGGCGGCGTCGGCGACCCAGCCGTCCTTGGTCACACCGCAGTCGATCGCCAGCACGTCGCCGCGTTTCAGCGCCCGGCCATCGGGGATGCCGTGGACGACCATCGAGTTGGGCGAGACGCAGATCGAGCCGGGGAAGCCGCGGTAGCCCTTGAACGAGGGGACCGCGCCCTGCGAGCGGATGAACTTCTCCGCCGCTTCGTCGAGCTCCAGCGTCGTGACTCCGGCCCGCGCCTTCGTCTTCAGCATCAAGAGGCAGCGGACGAGAATGTCGCCGGCGGCCGCCATCTTGTCGACCTGCTCCGGGGTCTTGCGAATGATCATCCGGTACACGTTAGACAGCCTCGTCGGTCTCCAGGCG
Organism: uncultured Actinomycetes bacterium; assembly: GCA_963839115.1. Taxonomy (GTDB): domain Bacteria; phylum Actinomycetota; class Thermoleophilia; order Solirubrobacterales; family 70-9; genus VAYN01. The sequence goes on along the minus strand of CAWITM010000001.1, from coordinate 19,909 downwards.
CATCGTCGCGAGGGTGCGGCGGATGTCCTCGGTGACCTCGTCGGGGTCGCGCTCGCCGGGGACCCGTCGGAGGACGCCGCGGTCGTCGTAGTAGGACACCAGCGGCTCGGTCTTCTCGTGGTAGGTGGCCAGGCGCTTGCGGATCACGTCGGGCTTGTCGTCGTCGCGGACGAGCAGCGGACTGCCGTCGATATCGCAGACGCCGTCCTCCTTCGGCGGGTTGAAATCGACGTGGAAGACGTGGCCGTTCTCCTCGCAGGTGCGGCGGCCGCCGAGCCGGCGCACGACCTCGTCGTCGCTGACGTCGATCAGCACCACCGCGGTGACGGCGCGGCCGAGCTCGGTGAGCTTGGCGTCGAGCGCCTCGGCCTGCGGTGTGGTGCGCGGGAAGCCATCGAGGATGAAGCCGTCGAGCGCCTCCTCGGAGTCGATCCGCTCGGCGATCACGCCGACGATGACGTCGTCGGGCACCAGGTCGCCGCGGTCCATGAAGGCCTTGGCGTTGAGGCCGATCTCGGTTTCGTCCTTGACCGCGGCGCGCAGGATGTCGCCGGTGGCGTAATAGGGCAGGCGCAGGTCGACGTTCAACCGCTCACCCTGGGTGCCCTTGCCGGACCCCGGGGGTCCCAGCAGGACAAGATTCAGCTCAGCCATCCAGAGAGTCTATTTAAGGAAGCCCTCGTAGTTGCGCATCATCAGCTGCGCCTCGAGCTGCTTGACGGTGTCGAGGGCGACGCCGATGACGATCAAGATCGAGGTTCCGCCGAAGTAGAAGTTGGCGGAGGTCTGGCTGATCAGGATCGTCGGCAGGGCCGCGACGGCACCGAGGTAGAGGGCGCCGGGGAAGGTCAGCCGCGACAGGATCCGGTCGAGGTACTCGGCGGTCGGCCGGCCGGGGCGCACCCCGGGGATGAAGCCGCCGTATTTTTTGAGGTTGTCCGCCTGGTCGACCGGATTGAAGGTGACCGCGGTGTAGAAGTAGGTGAAGACGATGATGAAGAAGATCTCGCCGAGCACGTAGGGCCAGCTGTTGGGGCTGAAGAAGCTGGCGAAGCTGAGCGCCGCGGGGGTGTTGAGGAGCTGGCCGATCGTCGGCGGGAAGGCCATGATCGAGGCCGCGAAGATGACCGGGATGACGCCGGCCATGTTGACCCGCAGCGGCAGGTAGGTGGACCCGCCGGAGGTCATTTTGCGACCGACCACGCGTTTGGCGTACTGGACCGGGATCCGCCGCTGGCCCTCCTGGACGAAGACGATCGCGACGATCACGGCGAGCGCGATGAACGGCATCATCACGACGAAGACCTGGTCCGGGTTGTCCCACCACTTGGTGATGCCGGTCGGGATCGAGGAGGCGATCGAGGCGAAGATCATCAGCGAGATCCCGTTGCCGATGCCGCGCTGGGTGATCAGCTCGCCCAGCCACATCAGCAGCGTGCAGCCGGCGGTCAGGCAGATGACGATCAGGAAGACCTTTGGCGCGGTCAGCTTGCCGACGACTTCGGCGCCCGATTCCTTGCCGAAGGAGCGGAAGAGGAAGACGTAGCCCAGCGACTGGGCGAAGGCGAGGCCGACGGTGAGGTAGCGCGTGTACTGGGTGATCTTCTGCTGGCCGACCTCACCCTCTTTCTGCAGGCGCTCCAGCGAGGGGACGACGACGGTCAGCAGCTGCAGGATGATCGAGGCCGTGATGTAGGGCATGATCCCCAGCGCGAACAGCGACAGGCGCGAGAGGCTCCCACCCGAGAAGAGGTTGAGGAAGCCGAGGATGTTGGAGCCGCCGAAGTTGTTCTGGATTTCCTTGACGGCGTCGAGGTTCACGCCCGGGGCCGGGATGTAGGCGCCGAGGCGATACAGCGCGAGCATCGCTGCCGTGAACGCAAGTTTCTTGCGAATGTCGGCAACGCTGAACGCGTTGAGAATAGTCCTGAGCATTAGGGCTCCAGAGTGTGACAGGAACCGCCGGCCGCCTCAATCTTCTCCTTGGCGGTCGCGCTGAAGGCGTGCGCGTGGACCTCGAGCTTGGTCTTGATCTCGCCGCGGGCGAGGATCTTGACCGGGTCCTTGCGCTTCGCCAGACCCTTCTCCTTGAGCGACGCCGGGGTTACTTCGGCGCCGGCCTCGAAGCGCTCCTCGAGGTCGGAGAGGTTGATCGGCTGCGTCTTGGTGCGGAAGTTCTCGAACGGCATCGACTTCTTCATGTGCGGGCCGCGGAGCTTTCGCATCCGCATGTGGATCGGGTTCTGCCCACCCTCGTAGCCGGCCTTCTTCTTGGCCCCGGCGCGCGAGCCGGCGCCCTTGTGGCCGCGGCCCGAGGTCTTGCCCAGGCCGGAGCCCTCGCCGCGACCGATGCGCTTGCGGCGCTTGGTCGAGCCCGGCTTCGGCTTCAGGTTGTGGAGACCGATCTCCTCGACGCGCGGCGTCTCGTCGGCCATCAGTCGCCGACCTTCACGAGGTGCGAGACGACCTTCAGCTGGCCCTGCAGCTGCGGGCTGTCCTTGCGCTCGACGGATTTGCCGATGCGACCGAGGCCGAGTGCGGCCAGGGTGGCTTTCTGCTTCGGATCGGTGCCGTTGGCGGAGCGGGTCTGGGAGATCTTGACGGCGCTCACGAGGAGGACTCCTCGGTGGCGGCGGGAGCCGCGGGCTCGGCTGGCTCGGAAGTCTCGGTCGCCTCAGCGGCCGGCGGATCGGCAACCGCGGTCGCCGTCGCGGCGGCGGCCGGAGCCGCCTCCTCGCTGGCCGAGGCATCCCCATTGGCGGCAAGGTGCTCGCCGTCGACCGGGGCGTCGTTGTCGAGGCCAAGCACCTGGGAGACCGTCAGGCCACGCAGCTCGGCGACCTCCTCGGGGCGGCGCAGCCGGATCAGGCCGTCCATCGTCGCCTTGACGAGGTTGATCGGGTTCTGGGTGCCGATGCTCTTGGTGAGGACGTCGCGGACCCCGCCGAGCTCGAGCACGGCGCGGACGCCACCGCCGGCGATGACGCCGGTACCGGGACTGGCCGGGCGCAGGACGACGTGCCCGGCGCCGAAGCGCCCGATGATGCGGTGGGTGATCGTCTGGCCGTATTTCGGCACCCGGATCAAGTTCTTGCGGGCGTCCTCGACGCCCTTCTGGATCGCCAGCGGGACCTCGCGCGCCTTGCCGTAACCGATCCCGACGACACCCTCTTCGTCGCCGACGGCGACCAGCGCGGTGAAGGAGAAGCGGCGGCCGCCCTTGACGACCTTGGCGACGCGATTGATCTCGATCACGCGCTCCTGGAGGTCGAGCCCACGCGGGCTGACCGTCTCTACGTTTTTAGTGTCCATTCCCTTCATGACAGCGGCCAACCGTAGCGAAACGGCTTAGAAAGCCAGACCCCCCTCTCGGGCGCCTTCGGCAAGAGCCTTGACGCGTCCGTGGTACTGGTAGCCGCCGCGGTCGAAGACACAGGTCTCGATACCGGCCGCCTTGGCCCGCTCGGCCAGCAGTTCGCCGGCCTTCTTGGCCTGGTCGGTAGCGGTGAGTTTGCGCAGATCGGGCTCGATCCAGTTGACCGCCGCCACGGTGTGGCCCTGGCGGTCGTCGATGAGCTGGGCGAAGACACCCTTGTTGGAGCGGAAGACGGAGAGGCGCGGGCGCTTGGCCGTGCCGGTGACACGGGCGCGAACCCGGCGGCGGCGGCGCAGGCGGCGCTGGTTCGAGGTCTGAACGGTCATGCGCGCTTACCAACCTTCCGAAGGACCTGCTCGTCGCGATAGCGGATTCCCTTGCCCTTGTAGGGCTCGGGCTTGCGGCGCTTGCGGATGTCGGCGGCGACCTGACCGACGAGCTGCTTGTCGATGCCGCGGACGATGATCTCGGTCGGCTGCGGGACCTCGAACTCGATCCCCTCCGGCGCCGCGATCGAGACCGGGTGCGAGTAGCCGAGCGCCAGCTCCAGATTCTTGCCTTTGAGCGCGGCGCGGTAACCGACGCCCTGGATCTCGAGGCGCTTCTCGAAGCCGGTGGTGACGCCCTCGACCATGTTCGCGATCAGGCTGCGGGTCAGGCCGTGCAGGGCGCGGTGCTCGCCGCGGTCGGTCGGCCGGGTGACGACGATCGTGCCGTCCTCCTGGGTGACCGCCATGTCCTGCGAGTAGAACTGGGACAGCTCCCCTTTCGGGCCCTTCACGGCGATGTTGCCAGGGGCAATGTCGACCGTGACGGCGTCGGGAACTGCGACAGGTTTTCTTCCGATTCGGCTCATCTCAAGACTCTCTACTCAGGCTGGTGGTCACCAGACGTAAGCGACTACCTCGCCGCCGACGCCTTTCTTGCGGGCATCGTGGCCGGTCATCACGCCGACCGAGGTGCTGACGATCGCGGTCCCGGTTCCGCCCTGGACCCGCGGCACCGATTTGTGGTCGACGTAGCGGCGGCGTCCGGGACGCGAGACCCGTTCGATCCCGAGGATGACAGGCCGGCGGTCCTCGGTGTACTTCAGGCTCACCTCGATCGCCTCGCCGACGGTCGCCGGCTTCTTGTGGAAGTCGGTGATGTAGCCCTGCTCCTTGAGGATCCGCGAGACCTCCATCTTCAGCTTCGAAGCGGGGATTTCGACGTCGTCGTGACCGGCGCGGATCGCGTTGCGGATCCGGGTCAGGTAATCGGCTATCGGGTCGGAATGCATCGCGCTACCAGCTCGACTTCGTCATGCCGGGGATGTAGCCCTCGTGGGCGGCGTCGCGCAGGCAGATCCGGCAGAGGCCGAACTTGCGGTAGTAGGCGCGGGGCCGTCCGCAGCGACGGCAGCGGTTGTATTCGCGGCTCTGGAACTTTGCTTTGCGGCCCTGTCGGACCTTCTGGGAAGTCTTGGCCATCTTGTCTCTAGCTCTCCTCGGCCGGGCTCTCGCCGGCCTCGTTGTCGGCGCCCTCGGCGCCCTCGCCCTCGTCCTCGGCTTCGGGCTTGGCGTAGGCCTCGGGGTTCTCCTCTTTCAGTTCTTCCAGCGCCGCCTGCTCGGTTTCGGCCTTGAGACGCGCCTCCTCCTTGCGCTGCTCCTCCTCGGCGGCGGCTTCTTCGGCTTCGCGCTCGGCCTGGCCGGGGCGGCCCTCCTGGGAGAAGGGCATGCCGAGGGCGAGCAGCAGCTCGAACGCCTCGAGGTCGGTCTTCGCGGTCGTCGTCATCGTGACGTCGAGGCCGCGAACCACGTCGACCGTGTCGTAGTCGATTTCAGGGAAGATCAGCTGCTCTTTGATGCCCATCGAGTAGTTGCCACGGCCGTCGAAGCTGCGCGGGTTGAGGCCGCGGAAGTCACGGATGCGCGGCACCGCAATCGAGGTGAGGCGATCGAGGAACTCCCACATGCGGGCGCGGCGCAGCGTCACCGAGACGCCGACCGGCATGCCCTCGCGGACTTTGAAGGAGGCGATCGACTTGCGGGCGCGGCGCACGTTCGGGTGCTGGCCGGCGATCAGCGACAGCTGGCCCTGGGCGAGCTCAAAGGAGCGGGCGTCCTGTTTCTCGGTGCCGAGGCCCATGTTCAGGGTGATCTTCTGCAGGTGCGGGGCCTCCATCGGCGTCGAGTAGCCGAATTTCTTGGTCAGCGCCGGGAGAACCTCGTTCTCGTATTTCTCGCGCAGTCGCGGCGGCGGCGAGGCCTGCTGGGTGGGGGTCACGGTTCCAGCCTCCATCAGTCGACCTCCGCCCCACTGCGCTTGGCGACCCGGACGCGTTTGCCGTCGTCGGTGCGACGGGCGCCGACGCGGGTGCCCTTGTTGCCTTTGGGATCGAGCAGCATGACGTTGGAGACGTCGATCGGGCCCTCCTTTTCGACGATGCCGCCGGGGTTGGCGGTCGCCATGTCGCCGGACGAGCGGGCGCGTTCGTGACGTTTGATGATGTTCAGGCCCTCGACGAAGACGCGGCGGCGCTTGGGCTGCGTTCGGACCACGCGGCCGGTCTTGCCGGCGTCCTTGCCGCTGATGACGATGACCTGGTCGTCGGTCCTGATCCGCATCCGCTTCATCAGAGGACCTCGGGCGCGAGCGAGATGATTTTCATGAAGTTGCGGTCGCGGAGTTCGCGGGCGACGGGGCCGAAGATGCGGGTCCCGCGCGGGTTGTTGTTGGCCGGGTCGATCAGCACCGCGGCGTTCTCGTCGAAGGCGATGTAGGTGCCGTCGGGGCGGCCGAGCGGCTTGCGGGTGCGGACGACGACCGCCTGCACGACCTCGCCCTTGCGGACGCCGCCCTGCGGGCTGGCCGATTTCACGGTCGCGGTGATGACGTCGCCGACCGACGCGTAGCGCCGGTGCGAACCGCCTTTGACGCGGATGCAGAGAAGCTCCCGGGCGCCCGAGTTGTCCGCGACTTTGAGTCTTGACTCCTGCTGAATCATGGTCGCTCCTAGCGGGCCTTCTCGACGACGTCGACGAGACGCCAGCGCTTGGTCTTGGACAGGGGGCGGGTCTCGACGACGCGAACGACGTCGCCCTCGCCGGCCTCGTTGCGCTCGTCGTGCGCGTGCAGCGTGCGCGAGCGGCGGACGATCTTCTCGTAAGTGGGGTGGCGGCGAGCGATGTCGATGCGGACGGTGATCGACTTGTCGGCTTTGCTGGAGACGACGGTGCCCTGGCGGACCTTGGCGGCGACGGTCTCGCGCTCGGCCGGCGGCGTGCCGGTGCCGGGCTTGCGGTCGGCCCTGGTCGCGGCGCGTTCTTTGCGCCGTTCGTTGGCCTTCGACTGGCGCTCGGCGGCGCGGGCTGCCGCCCGCTCCTCGATCGTCGCCTGGGGACCCGCATTGTGCGGCTCGCGCGAGCGCAGCAGGCGGCGGCGCTCCTTCCAGGGAAGGTCGTCGAGCGGATCGGGCTCGGCTGGAGCCGCGGGCTCCGGTGCAACCTCCGCGACGGGGGCGTCGTCAGACGATGCGTCCGTGTCGGCGGCGTCGGCCTCCGGCTCTTCTGCCGTGGGTGACGGGGAGGGCGAGCTCTCCGGCGGGTGAGCCGGAGAGTCGCCCTCGCCGGCAGGACCCGCGGCCTGAGAGGCCTCGTCCGTCGTCGTCTCTTCGTTTTTCGTCTCGTCGTCGCTCATATCCGTCGCGTCTCTTTCTCCACATCGATACCTCGGGCCCTGGCAATGGTCATCAGCCGCGCGACGTCGCGCTTGGCGCTGCCCAGCCGGGCGGTGTTCTCGAGCTCGCCGGTGGCGTGGCGGAAGCGGAGGTTGAAGGCCTCCTCCTTGGCGTCGATCAATTTCGCCACCAGCTCGTCGTCTTTAAGGTTATGCGCCTCGGCCGCTTTCACTGGTTCTCGGCCCCCTCGCGTTTGACGAATTTCGTGCGCACGGGAAGCTTGTGACCCGCGAGGCGCAGCGCTTCGCGCGCCAGCTCCTCGGGGACGCCGGCCAGCTCGAACATGACTTTGCCGGGCTTGACCACGGCGACCCAGCCCTCCGGGTTGCCCTTGCCCGAGCCCATCCGCGTCTCGGCGGGCTTCTTGGTGTAGGGCTTGTCGGGGAAGACGTTGACCCAAACCTTGCCGCCACGTTTGATCTTGCGGGTCATCGCCACGCGGGCGGCCTCGATCTGGCGGTTGGTGATCCAGGCGCGGTCGAGCGACTTCAGCCCGTACTCGCCGAAGGCGACGGTGCTGCCGCCCTTGGTGTTGCCGCGCCGGCGGCCGCGCATCTGTTTGCGGTGCTTGACCCGTTTCGGCATCAACATCAGCGACCACCTCCGCGTCCACCGCGATCGCCGCCGGGGCCGCGTCCACCGCCGCCGCCGGGCCCACGCCCGCCGCCGCCAGGTCCACGACCGCCACCACCGGGTCCACGGCCTCCGCCGCCGGGCCCGCGACCACCGCGTCCGCGGTCGCCGCCGGGACCGCCGCGGTCACGACCGCCACTGCGGCCAGCCGGCGGCTCGTCGGTCGAGGCGAGGTCGGAACGGAAGCCCTCGGGCATGACTTCGCCCTTGTTGATCCAGCATTTGACGCCGATGCGACCGGTAGTCGTGCGGGCCTCGAAGAAGCCGTAATCGATGTCGGCGCGCAGGGTGTGGAGCGGCACGCGGCCGTCCGAGTAGCTTTCGGTCCGCGCCATCTCGGCACCGCCGAGGCGGCCGGAGACCTGGACCTTCACGCCTTTGGCGCCGGAGCGCATCGCCGAAGTCAGCGCGCGTTTCATCGCGCGCCGGAAGGCGACCCGGTTCTGCAGCTGCTCGGCGATCGACTGGGCGACCAGTTTGGCGTCGAGCTCGGGCCGTTTGACCTCGCGGATGTTGACTTTCACCGGGCTGCCGGTGAGCTTGTGGAGCTCTTTGCGCAGGGCGTCGACTTCCGAGCCCGATTTTCCGATCACGATGCCGGGGCGGGCAGTGTGGATGTCGACGGCGACCTCGCCGCGGCGCTCGATCGTAATGCTCGAGAGGCCCGCGTGCGAGAGCTTTTTTTCGATGTGGTCGCGGATCTGAAGGTCTTCCTGCAGAACGTCGGCGAAGTTCTTCTCCTCGAACCAGGTCGACTTCCAGTCGTGGATGTAGCCGACTCGGAAACCCTCGGGGTGGATCTTCTGTCCCATTAGCTAAGCCTCAGTCTTCGACGGGGGTGAGCGCCACGGCGATGTGGCTGGTTCGCTTGTTGATCGGGGTCGCGCGCCCGAGCGCCCGCGGCCGGAAACGGCGCAGGGTCGGCCCCTCGTCGACGGTGATCGAGGTGATGCGCATCTCGTCGCCGACCAGATCGTGGTTGTTCTCCGCGTTGGCCGCCGCCGAGTTGATCAGCTTGTGGATGTCCTGGGCGGCACTGCGGGGTGAGAACTCGAGCAGGGCTCGGGCCTGCTCGATGTGCATGCCGCGCACCTGGTCGGCGATCAGCCGCGCCTTGCGCGGGGCGATGCGGACGTAGCGGGCGCTGGCGCGCACGACCGGCAGCTCCTCCGGTTTGCGGACGACCTTTTTCGCCGGCTCTTTTTTGGCGGCGGCTTTTTTCGAGAGTTTGCGGCGCGGTTTTTTCGCCGCCGCTTTGTCGGCGGCTTTCTCCGCTTTCGGCTCTTTGGCGCCCGAGTCTTTTTTGGCAGCAGCTTTTTTCGCCGCCGGTTTGTCGGCGTCTTTTTTCGCGGCCGCTTTCGGCTCTTTTTTGGCAGCCGCTTTTTTCGGCGCCGAAGCTTTTTTCTCTTTTTTTTCGTCGTCGGGCATCGTCGCTGGCTCTAGTCGCGGCCGGAGGTGTGGGAGCGGAAGGTGCGGGTCGGGGCGAACTCGCCGAGCTTGTGGCCGACCATCGACTCGGAGATGAAGACCGGCACGTGTTTTTTGCCGTCGTGGACGGCGATCGTGTGACCGACCATCTCGGGGAAGACGGTCGAGGTCCGCGACCAGGTTTTGAGCATCTGTTTTTTGCCGGCCTCGTTGAGGGCTTCGACACGCCCCATCAGGCGCTCCTGAACCCACGGGCCCTTTTTCGTCGATCGACCCATGGCTTACCGCCCGCCCTTCTTCTTGCCGCGGCGTCGGCCGCGGACGATGTAGCGATTCGAGGTCTTGCCCTTCTTGCGGGTGCGGTAGCCGAGCGTCGGCTTGCCCCACGGGGTGACCGGATGGCCGCCGGGAGTGTGGTGGGCCTCGCCGCCGCCGTGCGGATGGTCGACCGGGTTCATCGCGACGCCGCGGCTCTGCGGGCGCTTGCCCTTGTGGCGGCTGCGGCCGGCCTTGCCGACCTTCATGTTCTGGTGCTCGGCGTTGGAGAGCACGCCGATCGAGGCGCGGCAGTCGGCGCGGACCATGCGCATCTCCGAGCTCGGCAGCCGCAGCGTGACCATGTCGCGCTCCTTGGCGACCAGCTGGATCGCGGTGCCGGCGGCGCGGCCCATCTTGCCGCCCTGGCCGGGGATCATCTCGACGTTGTGGACGATCGTGCCGGTCGGCATCTGACCCAGTGCCATCGCGTGGCCCGGTTTGACGTCGGCCTCAGGGCCCGATTTGACCGTGTCGCCGACTTTCAGCGCCGCCGGGGCGAGGATGTAGGCCTTGGCGCCGTCGGCGTAGTTGAGCAGAGCGATGTAGCACGACCGGTTGGGGTCGTACTCGATCGTCGCGACCTTGGCGGGGACGCCGTCCTTCAGTCGCTTGAAGTCGATTTTGCGGTAGCGGCGCTTGGCACCGCCGCCGCGGTGGCGGGCGGTGACGCGACCGTTGACGTTGCGGCCGCCGGACTTGCGCAGGCCCTCGGTCAGCTTGCGCTCGGGAGAGTCGGCGGTCACCTGCTCGCGGAGCGGGTAGGTCGCGAAGCGGCGGCCCGGGCTGGTCGGTTTGGTTTTGCGGTTCGGCATCTTTCAGTCTCCTAGGCGGTCTGTCCGCCTTCGAACAGCTCGATCCGCTCGCCGGGGGCGAGCTGGACGATGGCCTTCTTCCAGGCGCGGGTGCGACCTTTCGAGAGGCCACGGCGCTTGGGCTTGGAGCGGACCTGGGCGGTCCGGACCTGGGCAACGTTGACCCCGAAGACCTCTTCGACCGCCTGGGCGATCTGGGTCTTGTGGGCACGGTCGTTGACCCGGAAGGTGTACTTGCCCTCGGCGATCAGGGCGTAGCTCTTCTCCGAGATCACCGGGCGGATGAGTACGGTGCGCGCGTCCATCAGCCGAGCCTCTCCTGGAGTGCGCTCAGCGCGTTCTCGGAGAGCACGATCGCGGCGGCGCCGATCACGTCGGCGACGCCGGTCGCGTTGACCTCGAGCACGGTGGTGCGCGGGATGTTGCGGAAGCTCTTCATCGCCCCGGTCTCCTCGGCGGTGAGCACGATCAGGACCGGGTTCTTGGCGCCCCATTTGGCAAGCGCGCCGGCGGCGCCCTTGGTCGAAGGGGTGTCGAAGGCTGCGGCGTCGAGGACGGCGACCGAGCCGCGCTCGGCGTGGACCGAGAGCGCCGAGCGCATCGCGCGGCGGCGGGCTTTGCGGTTGACCTTGACGGTGTAGTGGCGCGGCTTGGGGCCGAAGGTGACACCGCCGCCGAAGCGGCTGGAGACACCGAGGGCGCCGACGCGAGCGCGGCCGGTTCCCTTCTGGCGCCAGGCCTTGGCGGTCGTGAAGGCGACCTCGCCGCGGGTCAGGGTCGAGGCGGTGCCACGGCGGCGCGAGGCCATGTCGGCGCGCGCGGCCTCGTAGACCAGGGACTGGTGGAAGCTCTCGCCGAAGACCTCGTCGGAGAGGTCGGCTTTGGTGGTTTTGCCGAGCACGGCCGCTTTAGGCATCGGTGCGGACCTCGACGATCGAGTTCTTGGAGCCCGGGACCGAGCCTTTGATCAGGAGCAGGTTGCGCTCGACGTCGACGTCGGCGATTTCGAGCCCCTTCTGGGTCCGGCGTTTGTTGCCCATCTGTCCCGGCATCCGCATCCCTTTGAAGACGCGGGCGGGGAAGGCGCTGGCGCCGATCGAGCCCGGAGCGCGGACGTTGTGGGAGCCGTGGCTGACCGGCCCGCGGCTGAAGTTGTGTTTCTTGATCCCGCCCTGGAAGCCCTTGCCGATCGAGATCCCGGCGACCTTGACTTTCTGACCGGCCTCGAAGCCGGAGACGGTCACGTCGTCGCCGAGCTTGGGACCCTCCTCGGAGTCGAGCGTCTCGTCGCGGAACTCGACCAGGTGGCGGAAGGGCGGCGCGCCGGCCTTTTTGAGGTGGCCTTCCTCGGGCTTGGAGAGCTTGCCCTGCTTGACCTCGTCGAAGGCCAGCTGGACGGCGACGTAGCCGTCGCGCTCCTCACTGCGGACCGCGGTGACCTTGCAGGGGCCGGCTTCGACCACCGTCACTGGGACGAGCGAGCCGTCCTCGCGGAAGACCTGGGTCATGCCGAGCTTCTTGCCGAGAATCGCCGCCATGGTCTAGAGGCGAATCTCGATGTCGACGCCGGCCGGGAGCGAGTCCAGGCGCTGCAGCGAGTCGACGGTTTTCGGGGAAGGCTGGAGGATGTCGATGAGCCGCTTGTGGGTGCGGATCTCGAAGTGCTCACGCGAGTCCTTGTCCTTGAACGGCGAGCGGATCACGCAGTAGACGTTTTTCTCGGTCGGCAGCGGCACCGGACCGGAGACCGTGGCGCCGGTGCGCTCGGCGGTCTCGACGATCTCGCGGGCAGCCCGATCTATGGCGTCATGGTCATACGCCTTGAGTCTGATGCGAATTTTCTGTGCTGCTATGGCTGCCACGGTCGCTGCTTTCTCGTCTCTCTCGTCTCGGTCTTATCGCGCAAAGAGGGCGGGGCCCCTTTTGCTTTGGGGCGCCGCCCCGGTCGTATGTACTTGCAGTTTTGCCGCCCCCGGAGGGGCCGGAGGCGGGCATCGGGCCCGCCTCCGTGATGGTGGGAGTCGTTACTCGATGACCTCGGCGACGACTCCCGAGCCGACGGTGCGGCCACCCTCGCGGATGGCGAACCGCAGACCCTGATCCATGGCGATCGGCTGGATCAGCTCGATCGTCATCTCGACGTTGTCACCCGGCATGACCATCTCCGTCCCCTCGGGGAGATTGGCGATCCCGGTCACGTCGGTGGTGCGGAAGTAGAACTGAGGACGGTAGCCCGAGAAGAACGGGGTGTGGCGACCACCCTCCTCCTTCTTGAGGCAGTAGACCTCGGCTTTGAACTTGGTGTGCGGCGTGATCGAACCCGGCTTGCAGAGAACCTGGCCGCGCTCGATCGCCTCGCGTTTGGTGCCGCGGAGCAGGGCGCCGATGTTGTCGCCGGCCTGACCTTGGTCGAGGATCTTGCGGAACATCTCGACCCCGGTGACGGTGGTTTTGGTCGTGTCGGTGATGCCGACGATCTCGACCTCGTCGCCGGTGTTGACGATGCCTTGCTCGACGCGGCCGGTCGCGACGGTGCCGCGGCCGGTGATCGAGAAGATGTCCTCGACCGGCATCAGGAAGGGCTTGTCGAGCTCGCGGACCGGCTCCGGGATGTAGGAATCGAGCGCCGCGGCCAGCTCGAAGACGGCTTTCTGCGCGTCCTCGTCGCCTTCCAGCGCCTTCAGCGCCGAGCCTTTGATGATCGGCGTCTCTTCGCCCGGGAAGTCGTATTCGTTGAGCAGGTCTTTGACCTCCTCTTCGACGAGCTCGACGAGTTCGTCGTCGTCGACCTGGTCGATCTTGTTGAGGAAGACGACCACGTGCGGGACGTTGACCTGGCGCGCCAAGAGGATGTGCTCGCGGGTCTGCGGCATGACGCCGTCGGCCGCCGAGACCACCAGGATCGCGCCGTCCATCTGGGCGGCACCGGTGATCATGTTCTTGACGTAGTCGGCGTGGCCCGGGCAATCGACGTGGGCGTAGTGCCGGTTCTCGGTCTGGTACTCGACATGGGAGGTCGCGATGGTGATCCCGCGCTCCTTCTCCTCGGGAGCGTTGTCGATCTCCTCGAAGCTCTGCGCCTCGGCGCCGCCCACGGTCGAGAGGGTTTTGGTGATCGCGGCCGTCAGCGTCGTCTTCCCGTGGTCGATGTGACCAATCGTTCCGACATTGACATGCGGCTTATCGCGCTCGAACTTCTCCTTTGCCATCTCTTTCCGTTCTGCCTTTCGAAAGTCGTGTTTCTGAAGTCGTGTTTCTGTCTGGGGTAAGTGCTTGAGTTCTTGGGGCAGCTGACCGGCAGGGCGTTTTACCCTGCCTGCGGGCGAACCTGGGAAAGATAGCCAATTCTTCCCCTCGCTCGCGTCTCAGCCTCGGCGGTGGGTCAGGATGACCCTCCAGAGCGGTTCTCGACGATCTCCTCGGCAATGTTCGAGGGGACCTCCTCGTAGCGCTCGAACTGCATCGTGTAGGTCGCGCGCCCCTGGGTCGAGGATCGCAGATCGGTGGCGTAGCCGAACATCTCACCGAGCGGGACGAAGGCCTGGACCGCCAGCGCGTTACCGCGCTGATCCTGTCCCTGGACCCGTCCGCGGCGTCGCGAGAGGTCGCCGATGACGTCGCCGAGGAAGTCCTCCGGGGTCACGACCTCGACCGCCATGACCGGCTCGAGCAGGACCGGGTTCGCCTTGCGCGCTCCTTCCTGGATCGCCATCGAGCCGGCGATTTTGAAGGCCATCTCCGAGGAGTCGACATCGTGGTAGGAGCCGTCGACGAGTTCAGCTTTGACGTCGACCATCGGGTAGCCGGCCTTGACGCCGTTCTCGAGCGCCTCTTTCATCCCCTGTTCGGCCGGGCCGATGTATTCGCCGGGGATGGTGCCGCCACGGATTTTGTTCTCGAAGACGAAGCCCTCGCCGGGCGCCGGCTCGAGGTTGATGACGACGTGGCCGAACTGGCCGCGGCCGCCGGTCTGGCGGACGAAGCGGGCGACGACCTTCTCAACCCGCTTGCGGACCGTCTCGCGGTAGGCGACCTGCGGTTTGCCGACGTTGGCGTCGACTTTGAACTCGCGCAGCATGCGGTCGACGATGACCTCGAGGTGGAGCTCGCCCATGCCGTGGATCAGGGTCTGGCCGGTTTCCTCGTCGGATTCGACGCGAAAGGTCGGGTCCTCCTCGCCGAGGCGCTGGAGGGCGTTGCCCATCTTCTCCTGGTCGGCTTTGGTCTTCGGCTCGATCGCGACCGCGATCACCGTCTCCGGGAATTCGATCGACTCGAGCGCGATCGGGGCGTCGGGAGCGGCGAGGGTGTCGCCGGTCGCGGTTTCCTTGAGGCCGACGCCGGCGCAGATATCCCCCGAGTAGGCCTCCTCGATCTCCTCGCGAGAGTTCGCGTGCATCATCAGCAGGCGACCGATCCGCTCAGTGCGCCCGGTTTTGACGTTGAGCACGCGGCCGCCGGCGCTGAGTTTGCCGGAGTAGACGCGGAAGTAGGTGAGTTTGCCGACGTAGGGGTCGGACATGATCTTGAAGGCGAGCGCCGCGAAGGGGCCGCTGTCGTCGGCCGGGCGGGTTCCCTCGGTCGGCTCGGTCTCGCCTTTGGCGGCGGGGATCTCGCCGGTGACCGCCGGAACCTCGAGCGGCGAGGGCAGCAGCTCGATGACCGCGTCGAGCAGCGGCTGGACGCCCTTGTTCTTGAACGAGGAGCCGGCCAGGACCGGGGTGATCTTGGTCTCCAGCGTCGCCTGGCGAATCGCGTTCTTCAGCTTCGCGGCGGGGATCTCCTCTTCGGCGAGGAAGGCTTCCATGATCTCTTCGTCGTAGTCGGCGGCGGCTTCGACGAGGGCGCTGCGGTATTCCTCGGCTTTGTCGGCGAGGTTCTCGGGAATGTCGGTGGTCTCGAACTCGGTGCCGAGTTCGTCCTTCCAGACCAGCGCTTTCATCGCGACGAGGTCGACGACGCCGAGGAAGTCGCCCTCGGAGCCGATCGGCAGCTGGATCGGCACCGGGTTGGCGCCGAGGCGGTCCTTCATCGTCTCGACCGCGTTGTAGAAGTCGGCGCCGGTGCGGTCCATCTTGTTGATGTAGGCGAAGCGCGGGACCCGGTACTTGTCGGCCTGGCGCCAGACCGTCTCGGACTGCGGCTCGACGCCGGCGACGGCGTCGAAGACGGCGATCGCGCCGTCGAGGACGCGCAGGCTGCGCTCGACCTCGACGGTGAAGTCGACGTGGCCGGGGGTGTCGATGATGTTGACCCGGTGACCCTTCCACTCGCAGGCGGTGGCGGCGGAGGTGATCGTGATCCCGCGCTCCTGCTCCTGCTCCATCCAGTCCATGACGGCGGCGCCCTCGTGGACCTCGCCGATTTTGTGGGTGCGGCCGGTGTAGTAGAGGATGCGCTCGGTCGTCGTCGTCTTACCGGCGTCGATGTGCGCCATGATCCCGATGTTGCGGGTCTTCTCTAGTGGAAAGCTGCGTGCCATGAGTCTTGTGTCTCTAGTTCCTTACGAGGTGAGTGCGGGATGAAACGGCGCCGCTCGGGGGTCGATCCGAAGCAGCGCAAGCGGCGCAATGAGCCCAAAAAAAAGGCCCAAGAGGGCCCGGCGAAGCATGCTGCAAAAAAAGTACTGCCTGAGCGACCGGCGATGATAGCAGCGGATCGGCGGCGTGCAGGCGGGCGTCCGAAAGGGCCTGCAGGCGGGTCGCGAAAGCCTCGCTCGGCGGGCCTGATGACGGCTAGCCGGCGGATCGATCGGGCCGCCAACCGCGGCCTCGAGCGCGCCCATCCCCTGCTGGTGGCGGCGTCCTCCCTCCTGTGGCGGCTGCTGCGCCCGGCGCTCGCCTTCCTCTTCCGCGCTCTGGCGATCGCCGAGGCCGGCCTGCGCCGGGCCGGCGCGGTCGCGGCACGGGCGGCGAGCGCGGGCAGCCGGGTGCTGACGCCGCGGCGCGCCCTCGGGCTGACGATCGCCGCCACCGGTGCCGCCGTCATCGCCTCGCAGTTCCTCGACTACCACGGCGTCCAGATCGGGCGGGCGGGATACGCCGGCCTTCCCCCGGTCGTCGCGGCGCCACCGACCATCGACCTGCAGCGCGCCGGCACCGCCCACTCCTGGCTGCTGGTCCCGCTCGGCGCGATCGGGATCGCCTGCGGGCTCGCGGCGATGAGCAGGCGCGGCCGCCGCGCCGCCCTCGGTGCGGTGCTCGCCGGCGCCGTCTCACTGGCGATCGTGCTGCTCGTCGACCTCCCCCACGGTCTCGACACCGGCGCCCAGACCAGCCGCTTCGCCGGCGCCTCGGCGGTGCTCGAACAGGGCTTCTACGCCGAGCTCGCGAGCGCCGGGGCGATGCTGATGTCCGGACTGCTCTATATTGCGCGGCCGTGCCTAATACGAATCAACTCGTCAGGAAGGGCCGCAAGCGGCCGAAGAAGAAGACCACGACGCCCGGGCTCAAGTCCGGCCAGGGTCGCAAGAAGCGCGTAGCTGCCCCGCAGCGGCGCGGCGTCTGCACCCGTGTCGCGACGGTCACGCCGAAGAAGCCGAACTCGGCGCTTCGCAAGATCGCCCGTGTCCGTCTCACCAACGGCATGGAGGTCACCACCTACATCCCCGGCGAGGGTCACAACCTCCAGGAGCACTCGGTCGTGCTGATCCGCGGTGGTCGAGTCAAGGACCTGCCGGGCGTCCGCTACAAGGTCGTCCGCGGCACCCTCGACGCTGCCGGCGTCTCCGACCGCAAGCAGGCGCGCTCGCGCTACGGGGTCAAAGCTTCCTAATGCCGCGCCGCTCCGCAGCCACGATCCGGCCGATCGAGCCCGACGCCCGGCACCGCAACCGCCTCGTCCAGCAGATCATCAACAAGGTGATGAGCGACGGCAAGAAGTCGCTCTCCGAGCGGGTCGTCTACGACGCCCTCGCCATCGTCGGCGAGCGCAGCGGCGAGGACCCGGTCGAGGTGCTCGAGTCGGCGATCAAATCCCTTACCCCGGTGCTCGAGGTTCGCTCGCGCCGGGTCGGCGGCGCCACCTACCAGGTGCCGGTCGAGGTGCCCGCGCGGCGCGCTCGCACCCTCGCCGTCCGCTGGCTCGTCCAGTACGCCCGGGCTCGCCGCGAGTACTCGATGGCTGAGCGTCTCGCCTCCGAGATCCTCGACGCCAACTCCCAGCAGGGCAGCGCCTGGAAGCGGAAGGACGACATCTACCGCATGGCGCAGGCGAACAAGGCGTTCGCCCACTACCGCTGGTAAGTAGGGCCTCGCCGTGAGCCGGCCGATTCTCGCGGTCGACGTCGACGGAGTCATATCGCTGTTCGGCTACGACGATCCGCCGCCGCCCACCGAGGCGCGCTTCGAGCTGGTCGACGGCATGCTCCACTGCATCTCGTTGCGTGCCGGCGAGCGGCTGCAGCGCCTGGCCGAGCATTTCGAACTGGTCTGGGCGACCGGCTGGGAGGAGAAAGCCAACTACTACCTGCCGCAGATGCTGGGGTTGGCCGAGCTGCCGCACCTCACCTTCGACGGCGCCGCCCGCTTCGGCTCGGCTCACTGGAAGCTCGGGCCGCTGGGGGAGTACGGGCGCGGGCGAGCCCTGGCCTGGATCGACGACAACTTCGACGACAGCTGTTACGAGTGGGCGCGGGGTCGCGAGGAGTCGACGCTGCTGGTCCCGACCGAACCGGCGCGAGGGCTCGGCGAGGCCGAAACCGAAGCACTGCTGGCCTGGGCCCGCGGCCTCGCCGCCGAAGCCCCGTAGCGCCCGCCGCACTCGTTTCGGCGCGGCTGGACAGACTGTCTAGACTTCCGTTGGGTGACCGGATTCTGGCCGATCTTCTTTCTCATGGTCGTCCTCAAGATCCCGGTTCTGGGATCGATCTGGATCGTCTGGTGGGCGAGTCGTCAATACGACGAGGAACCCGAGGCCACCGACGACGACGGTGGCAACAAGCGCCGCAAGATGCCGCCGAAGCTGCCCCGCGGTCCGCGTCGCGGTCCCCATGGCGGCGGCGCTGCCGTGCCCCAGCCGGCCTGCCCGCCGGGCGGCCGCACCCGGGTCGTCAAGCCGGCTGCGCAACCCGCTTTCGCTCGCGCCGGATCGCGCGCAGATAGGGATAGAAGTCGACCTCGACGGTATGACGCTTAGAGGCGACGAAGCGCTTGCGCTGGGCCTCTTCCTCGCTGGCGATCTCGGCGCGCATCTCCGCCGCCGGCGGTAGCTCGGCCCGCCCGCCCAGCAGGTCGGCGATCCACTCGGATTGGGCCTCGGCCAGCGGCATGATCGGCCCGAGCGGCTGCAGGAAGCCGACGAAATAGAGGCCGGGGCGCTCGACCGAGACGACGCGGCGGTAGAGCGGCAGCCGGTTCTCCGGCGCCGCGAGGACCTCCGGGTCGAAGAACGGGAAGGTGATCTTGTAGCCGGTGCAATAGACGACGAGGTCGACCTCCTCTTCGCTGCCGTCGACGAAGCGCACGCCGCGGCCGCCGGTGTAGCGCTCGATGTTCGGCTTCGGGGTGATGTCACCGTGGCCGAGGCGCGGCAGGAACTCTGAGCTGACGGTCGGGTGCGCCTCGAGCAGCTTGTGGTCGGGCTTCGGCAGCCCGTAGTCGGTCGGGTCCCCGACGGCGACCTTCAGCGAGCGCTTCATCACCGCGCGCATCACCGGGATCGGCGCGATGCCGGTTAACGAGTTGGCGATCTCGTCGATCGGCTTGCCGTTCAGGTACTTGGGCAGGACCCAGGCACCGCGGCGGGTCGCGACGAAGGTCTCCTCGCCGATCCGCGAGGACTCGACGGCGATGTCGACGGCCGAGTTGCCGATCCCCAGCACCAGCACCCGTTTGTCGCGCAGCGTGTCGGGCTCGCGGTAGTGGTGGGCGTGGATCTGCTCGCCCTCGAACTCATCGGCGCCGGGGAAGGCCGGTTCGGGCCAGCGCGGGTCCCAGTGATGCCCGTTGGCGACGAGCACCGCTCCATAACGATCGGCCTCCTCCACCCCGTCCTCGCCGCGGACGGTGACGTCCCACTCCTCCCCGGCCGGCTCGACCCGCACGACCTCGGTGCGGAAGCTGATCTTCCCCCGCAGCCCGAACCGATCAGCGAATTCGTCGAAGTAGGCGGCCATCTGGAAGTGGTCGGGATAGTCCGGATAGCTCTCCGGCATCGGCAGCGTTTTGAACGCCATCACCCGCCGCGAAGTGTTGATGTGCAGCGACCTGTACGCCGACGACATGCCGTTGTCGTTTTCGTAGCGCCAGTTGCCGCCGATCTGCGACCCCTTCTCGAAGCAGTCGAACGGAATCCCCCGCGCCGCCAGGACCTGGCAGGCGGCAATCCCCGAACTCCCCGCCCCGATCACGCAAGCCTTCATCCCGCGCACTTTACTGGCCGCCCAGCCAGCCGTCCAAGCCGCCGGCGTTCGCACTTATCCCGGCCTATACGCGGAGAACTGCGAACGCTCCCGGTGAGAACTGAAACGCTCGAAACGAAGAGCCCGCGAGAATCGGGCCCTCGCTAAGGGAGCCCTTACTGGAGGGGGCCTGGTGCTCCCTCGAGCGGCTTGTACTTTTTCGCGAGCGGCTCCCTAGGACTGCCAGCGGCGATACACGAAAAAGTTGAGCGAGAGGGAGCACC